>NZ_CM174468.1:0-2350154 GCF_057838485.1 Epilithonimonas sp. KH_059 | reverse complement strand
AAATTACACAAAAAATCGAGTTGAAAGTATATATTTGACTACTCAAAAGTAGAAAACAAAGATGACAAAAAATATTGTCATAAAAAAACTTTATCAAACTTGATTATTAAGAAATATATTTGTATGTTTCTTTCTCATAGAAAATTATGATACACACAATCCATTCACATCGTGTTCGTTACGGCGAAACCGACCCTATGAAATACGTCTACTACGGCAACTACGCGCAGTACCTCGAAGCCGCCCGAGTTGAGCAGTTACGATCCATCGGAATTTCATACGATGAACTTGAAAACCAAGGAATTTGGCTACCTGTTTCAGAGTATAAGATGAAGTATTTAAAGGCGGCTTTGTATGACCAAGTTTTGGACATTCATACCTATTTGAAAAAAAAACCTGGGGTAAGAATGCATTTCGAATATGAAATTTACAACGAGCAGAAGGAACTTATTTCACTCGCCGAGGTAACTTTGTATTTTTTTGACGCCAAAACAAAGAAAATAACCCGCTGCCCTGAATTCTTATCTGAATTAATTGAAAAAAACTGGAAAGAAGACTAACTTTGGACTTCGATCTTAAAATACGTTTACTTTATGAATATTCTTCTTGCCTCCACCTCCACTCTTTATGAGGGAAGCTATTTGGACTACTTAACCGAAGAGATAAAACTTTTATTCCAAGGAATAGACGAGATTTTATTTATTCCTTTTGCTCGTCCCTCTGGAATCTCTCATGAGGAGTACACGAACAAGGCAAGACTCTTTTTTGAAGCTCTGGGTATTTCCGTAAAAGGACTCCATGAGTTTGAAGACCAGAAAGCAGCCATTGAATCTGCAAAAGGGTATTTCACAGGGGGAGGCAATACCTTCCTTCTTGTTAAAACGCTGCATGAAAACAATTTAATGGAGGTTTTGAAAGAGAACATCCTAAAGCAAAAGCCTTATCTAGGCACAAGTGCGGGGAGTAACATTGGAGGTCTTAACATGAGAACCACCAATGACATGCCGATTGTACAGCCCCCTAGTTTCGAGTGTCTTGGTCTCGTCCCTTTCAATCTAAACCCACATTACTTAGATCCAGACCCGACCCTCAAACATAACGGCGAAACGAGAGAAACTAGAATTCTTGAGTTTTTAACCCAGAATGATACAAAAGTAGTCGGACTTCGGGAAGGAAATTGGATTCGAAAAAGGGGTGAGAAAATCTCCATTGGAGGCAGCCAATCGACTCGAATATTTGAAGTGGGCAAAGCCCCAGTCGAAGTGCCACCTGGCACCGTTCTTTAAACGTCCTAAACAAGGGTCTAGAACTTCTGATTAAGGGTTAATTAAAATTAAGGGAATTTATTAAAACCCGATTTTTACTCCGGCTTTTCATTTTCTGCAGGCGTGATTCTAAATCTTCTTGAATAAATCATCGCGGCCACTCCTATTAAGATAAAAGGTATGGACAAGACTTGCCCTGTATTTAATCCCGCAATACTAATAAACTCATCGCCCTGCGGTTCTTTAAGGTATTCGACCAAGAAACGAATGGACCATAGGACCGTGAAGAACACACCAAAAAGAAAGCCCTGTTGGTACTTTTTAGCCGTATATCGGTAAAGCACCCACAAAAGAACAAAGAGCAAGAAATAGCCTCCTGCTTCAATGAGCTGAGTCGGATAGCGTGGAACGGTCGCTCCATATTCACTACTCATTTGAGGAAACAAAATCGCAAGGGGAGAACTTGGGTCTACGGGTTTTCCAATAATTTCAGAATTGAAAAAGTTTCCAATTCGAACAAAGGTTCCCCCTAAAGCCACCACGATTCCGATTCGGTCGTATACCCACAGCGGATTTTTCTTGATGATCTTCAATGAATAATAAAGCGTCGTTAGGATTAACGCTATGGCAGCACCGTGGCTTGCTAGCCCAGCAAATCCAGTGAATTTTATTTCCGGCTTGGTTTGAATGGGTAAGAATACACTCCAAAAATCTTGCTTGAAGAGTTCGGGTTGATAAAAAATAACGTGACCCAGCCTTGCGCCTAAAATGGTTCCAATTAAGGTCCAGGTGAATAATGGCTCCAAATACTTTTGGTTTACATTGTCAATTTTGAACATCCGACCCATGACCACATACCCAAGCCCAAAGGCAAGCACAAACATAAGACTATAGTAGTGAAGTGAAATTGGTCCTAAATGAATTGCCGTGGAGGGATTCCATATTTTATATTCTGTTTCTAATTCTACCTTTTTTTCAGGGGTAATTACCTCTGCAACCGATCTTGGTTTGTATAGATAGCTCCAATTCTCAGGCGAAACCAAAGATTCTGAAGGAATAGGCCTCCATTCTTTATCAAGAATTTGAAAACCGGAATTCTGGTACCCTTCAAAAACGCCAGACTGTGCGTAGGAATTGACCACGGAATTTAGAATGACAAGGACAGAGGAGTCCGTATTATTCTCTGGGAAATTGACAAAGGCTTGAATATCTGTAGTGGAAAACACTTTGACAGGTAGGTCTTTTCCGTCCACTTTTAAATTCGCATCGGAGAGTCCGTCGGGATAAGACTGCGCTGTTAATTGCGGACTAAAAGCCACAACCATTAATATAAAGAAATGAAAAAATACAGATTTCATAGCAACTATTTTCAAATTATAGCTAAGTTTTTAGCCTTTGTTTTTTTTAGG
The DNA here is from genome assembly GCF_057838485.1 of Epilithonimonas sp. KH_059. Lineage (NCBI taxonomy): Bacteria > Pseudomonadati > Bacteroidota > Flavobacteriia > Flavobacteriales > Weeksellaceae > Epilithonimonas > Epilithonimonas sp. KH_059. The sequence goes on along the minus strand of NZ_CM174468.1, from coordinate 2,347,480 downwards.
CGGTACAGGATCATATCCCTGTCCTCCCCAAGGATGACAACTTAAAATTCGTTTAGTCCCCAAATAGAGACCGTAAAATAGCCCATGCACTTTCAAGGCTTCTAGCATATACTGCGAACAGGTCGGATGGTACCGACAGTTGCTCCCCAACCAGGGGGATATAGCAAGTTGATAGAAGCGTATTAAACCCACAAGGGGCAAGATCGCTAGGTATTTTATTTTTGAATCCAAGACCTTGCAAAAATAGCAGAATAATTTTAAATTAAAGATTGCAAAACTCTTTATTATTACCTTTGAACTAAAATTGACGAGATTTTGAACTCAAACACTCCTTTAGCCGAACAATTAAGACCCAAAACCTTAGAACAAGTTCTTGGGCAGACGCATCTCACAGGGCCTTCGGGGCCTATTCGACGCATGATCGAGAACGATACGCTGAGCTCCCTGCTTTTCTGGGGTCCTCCTGGAACTGGCAAAACAACGCTTGCAGAAATCATAGCGGAGCATTCAAACCGTAAATTTTTTAAACTTTCTGCTGTTTCAAGTGGAGTTAAGGAAGTTAGAGAAGTCATTGAAGAGGCAAAAAAACAAAATCTTTTTTCGGGAAAATCTCCCCTACTCTTTATTGACGAAATTCACCGTTTTAACAAGTCGCAGCAAGATTCGCTCTTGCATGCGGTGGAAAAAGGATGGATTGTACTGATTGGAGCCACAACGGAAAACCCAAGTTTTGAGGTGGTTCCAGCCCTGCTCTCAAGATCGCAAGTTTACGTCCTTAAATCTCTCTCGTACGAAGATCTCGAGGAATTATTGGGAATTGCCTTGAAGGCTTATAACGAATCGAATGAATCGGATTTTTCTGTGGATAATGCGCAGGCCTTTATTCAATATTCAGGAGGCGATGCGCGTAAATTAATCAATTCCGTTGAACTTGTATTAAACCAATACCTAGGGACTTCCCACACGGAAATATCCACTGAAGATGTCCTAGGTACGTTACAACAGACCATGGCTCTTTATGATAAGAATGGGGAACAGCATTACGATATTATCTCTGCTTTTATCAAATCCATTCGAGGATCGGATCCTAACGCGGCTGTTTACTGGCTTGCCAGAATGTTAGAGGGGGGCGAGGATATTAAATTCATCGCGCGGCGTTTGCTCATCTTGGCGGCTGAGGACATTGGTCTTGCCAATCCCCAGGCCCTTACTCTAGCCAATACTTGTTTTCAAGCGATCAATGTGATTGGAAATCCGGAATCCAGAATCATTCTAAGTGAAACTGCAGTGTACCTAGCCGTTTCTCCGAAATCAAATTCAACCTACAAAGCCATTGGCGAGGCCTTAGCACTTGTGAAAAGAACGGGGAACCTCCCTGTGCCGCTCCATTTGCGCAATGCACCTACGAAACTGATGAAAGAGATGGACTATGGCAAAGAGTATCAGTACGCCCATTCCCATAGTGGAAACTTCGTGGAGCTCGAGTTCTTACCTGAATCCCTTGCTGGCACTAAACTCTACGAGCCGGGCTCCAATTCGACAGAAAAGAAAATTAAGGAGGAACTTTCAAAAAAATGGAAGGACAAGTATTAATTACTGCTCCAGTAAGTATTCTTTGTAATGCCCTAGAAAATTCACCTGAATGTTTAAACTTTCGAGCTCTTGCAAGGCACCAAGTGCATAGGCAGAATTCCACTCACCCACAACATTGACAAAGAAAAAATAGGTTCCAAGCTTCTTTTTAAGAGTTCGGCTCTCAATTTTAGAAAGATTCATTTTGCGCCAAGCAAAAACGGACAAAGCTTGGTGAAGTCCTCCCGCATGATCTTCTGGCAGGGTGAGGATAAGAGAGGATTTCTCCTCAGTTACCTCCAGCGGTAAATCTAAGGTTTTGTTTTGTTTACTGATCACAATGAATTTCGTGTGATTCTGTTCAAAATCATGAATGTCACGACGAATAATTTGCAACCCGTACAATTCAGCTGCCGTGGCATTGGCAATCGCCGCGAAGTTTTTCTCCGGATGTTCACTAATGTATTTTGCGGCGCCTGAGGTCGAATGGTAATCCATGCGAGGGACCGTTTTGAAATCTGTATCCAACGAATGGAAGCACTGAGCTAAGGCCTGAGGATGCGAGACAATCGCTTGAACCTCCTCACTTTGCGGATGAACCATTAAGTGATGTGAAATAGGCAGTACCGCCTCGGCTTCAATAAAGATCCCTTCAAAGTCATAAAGATAGTCTAGTGTCATGGACACCGTTCCCTCGATGGAGTTCTCAAGCGGAACGACCGCCTTGTCGAGCTCTCCCTTTTGGACCGCTAGAAAGCAATCTCGGATGCTGCTTTGCGGAGACAAGGTATTTTCTGGAAACAATTCTTGAGCTACTAGACTTGTAAATGAGGCGATCGGGCCTAAATAAGCGATGGTCATTCGAACGAAAATATAAAATTTAGTTTGTTAATCTAGTTTTTCCAGTAGCCAAGGTTGCACGGGAAGTCGAAGAACCGATGAGGACTTGCTTGATTCTCCAAGCGTAAGGGCTAGGTAGGGATTTTGTTTCGTTCCCTTTACCACTATCTCCTTAATTGCAGACGGATAGACCTTCAAATGATTGTGAAAGAGCTGCGTTCCATCAAGGTAGATGGGACTCTCAGCAGGCAAACCGTGCATTTGGTTTAACGTACTTAATTCCACGGGATGTTCCACTTCCCTAATTTTTTTAAGCGTGATGGAAATCAAGGAACGATCTAAATGGTTCGTTAATCCCTTCAGCTCAGAGGGTAATGAGGAATCGGCTTTATAGATTGCTACCGACTCAATATTCTCTACCTCCACTTCTTTTGCACTGCTTTTCGCCAAGTTTCCATCCACTAGGAAGATGGGTCCTGATTGAGGCTCTACTGAAGAGTCTACTTCTTGAGAGCTCGCAAGGGCGAAGCAAGCCAAAAAAGCAATACTGAGCAGTCCGTTTGTTATTCGATTCATTATATTCTATTTTTTTGAGTTCTGTTTATTCACTTTTAAAAATCTCGGACCGTGGAGAAATCCCATTGGCATTAAAGGCTTCAATCTGAAAATAGTAGCTGTCGGTACGATCTGCGCCGGTAAAAAAATACTCATTCTTCCCGTACACCATAATACTACCGTAGAGCTTACCTGGATCTTTCCCAAAATAGATCACATAGCCATCCGCGAGAGGGTTTTGTTGCCATTTCATCCAAATGCTTCGTCGTTCTCCAAATTTCTTTGGATCGGCACGTAGGGGCACAAAGTTTTGCACCTTACCAGGAGCCTCACCAGGCCCTTTACCAAAGACTCGCAGTCCACTTAACGCAAATTTTCCCGTGGGCATCTTTAAGTTCTCGATTTTTATATAGCGAGCCTTGACACTGTGGGCAAGCTCTACATAATCGTGGGGCACATCGGTTTTGTTCTTACTTTTGTCTACGATTCGCTTCCAAGATTTCCCATCAGTGGATGCAAATATTTGGTATTGATGAAACTTCCCAAGTGTTTTCCCCATGAACTCGACATCTTGATCCGCATAATTAATTTGAATCGCATTCACACTTGAAATTTCTCCTAAATCGGTCTCCAACCACTCCCCTTTGTTTCCTGTTTTCGCACTCCAATAGGTCTTGATGTCTTCGTCTACCGAATAATTCGCATGATACCCTCCAAGAGTAGAGGAAACCCGCACCGGCTTATTGTAATTGAGAAGCATCCAGCCTGTAAAGAGTCCTTTGCTAAAATCTTTTCCTTTTGCATATTCAGGAAGGTAGGTAGGGTAATCGCCGTAGGCAGTGATGCTATACATGACATCGTCTTTATCAAAGCCCGCAGGCCAGATTCCGAGTCGTCTTTCAAAGTTGTTTTTCGTGGAAATAAAAATAGTGGATACGTGCCAATAGTTTTTGTTCTTGTCTTGAAACGTAGACCCATGACCTGCCCCTCGAGCAAAGCCTCCCGGTTTGTAGGAAAAGGGATTGTGCTTCTGATATTCATACCCCTCTAACGGGTTCTTGGACACATATACTCCGTCTGCATATCCGCTAAATTCAGTCGCAGGAGCGCCGTACTGCATATAGTACTTCCCATTATGCTTTGTCACCCAGGCTCCTTCAATAAACGGTTTCAAAAAGACATTGTCGTTGTATTCTCCAAATCGTTCCCATCCGTGGTCCTCTGGATTGAGTTTTACGATCGGTTTTACATACCCTTCACTCTGCAGAGTTTTCATGTTCACTTCGGTGCCCAGAAGAGGCCATTCGTTACTGGAACCCCAGTAAAGAAAAAGCTTGTTGGTATCCTCATCGTAGTGGAAGGCCGGATCCCATGCTCCTACTTTTAAGGTATCTACTGCAATCTCCCACTCGTCCTTGGTGGGATTCGTGGACTTCCAAATCGGAAAATCGGATTCCCATGTTGATCCGTACACGTAAAGCGTATCCTTCATGACCCATGCGGCAGGAGCATTTAAATCATGAATATACTTGTCGTCTCGTAAGAATTTTCGTGAGACAAACTCCCAATCCAGCATATTGTCACTATGCCAATACCCTTCTTGGTTGGTTGAAAAAAGAAAAAGTCGATCTTTAAAGTTGACAATCACAGGATCGGCTGTTGCGCGATGCTTCCCTTGTTTAGAAAAAACCTCAAAAGGCGTGTATCCATAGTCAATATTGATCGGATTCGCGTAGGTTTTTTGCTGGGCATTACCAAGAATGGAAATCATTAGAAGGGCTCCCCCTATAAAAAGATGGGTTTTGCTGGTCGTGAATTTCATAGTATCGAACGCATTGTTTACTCAAATGTATCAATTTTATAGGCAGCTATAAAATTTTTCACTCAAAAAGACGGGGATATCTTGAATTCGTGAGCGAGTCCCACGCAGCTCACACCCGAAAAGACAACTCGAATTTTCACCTATAGGCTGAAACGAACCCTATGAAAATCAGTAAGGATCCTTGAAGAATTTGTATATTTGCGCAACCAATAAATTTATAAGTAAAAATGAAATTTTTTATTGACACAGCGAATCTAGAGCAAATTAAAGAAGCGCAAGATCTTGGAATTTTAGACGGGGTGACTACCAATCCTTCTCTAATGGCAAAAGAAGGCATTAGTGGCAAGCAGGCCATTAACGAGCATTACAAAACCATTTGTGAAATCGTGGACGGGGATATCTCCGCCGAAGTTCTTTCCACCACCTATGAAGAAATGATTAAGGAAGGAGAAGAACTTGCAAAAATCCATCCCAACATCGTGGTGAAAATCCCAATGATTAAAGACGGAGTGAAAGCTTTAAAATACTTTTCAGACCGAGGAATCAAAACGAATTGTACTTTAATTTTCTCTGCAGGACAAGCACTTTTAGCTGCGAAGGCGGGCGCAAACTATGTCTCTCCTTTTCTTGGAAGACTAGACGACATTTCCATGGACGGGTTAAACCTAATTGATGAAATTCGTACCATCTATGACAATTTCGGATTCAAAACGGAAATCTTAGCCGCTTCCATCCGTCACTCCATGCACATCATCGATTGTGCAAAATTAGGTGCCGACGTAATTACCTCTCCTTTAGGTCCGATTTTAAGTCTCTTAAATCACCCTTTAACCGACAAAGGACTTGCTCAATTTATTGAAGATTCAAAGAAAATGGCATAATTAGAATGCCGTAAAATAGGTAAAAAAGCTGTCCAGAATCAATTTCTGTGACGGCTTTTTTTTGCCGTTCTGCTCCCTTTCTGAATTTCTAGAAAAATGAGTACTTTTACGCCTGCGTTTTAGAACTGGAATTAACCCTTCCTACCAAAATGGAAAAGGTATATTCACTAAACCCCCTCTAAAAACGAAGTTCAAATAGACTACACGATGAAACTTGTCAAATCGCCACTAGCAGATTGCTTTATTATCGAACCCACCCTCTTCGAAGACGAACGAGGTTATTTCTACGAAAAGTACAACCAGTCCCGGTTTGAGCAGCTCACAGGAATGAAGGGCCATTTTGTGCAAGACAACCTTTCTAAATCCACCTATGGGGTCGTGAGAGGAATTCATTGGCAAAATAAGCAGCATGCCCAAGCCAAGCTCGTTTCCTGTTTAGAAGGAGTCGTTTGGGACGTGGCAGTAGACTTACGAAAGGACTCTGCTACATTCGGCAAATGGTACGGTGTAGAACTCTCCGAAAAAAACAAACTTCAATTTTACATTCCCAGAGGATTTGGGCATGGGTTTTCCGTGTTAAGTGACTCGGCCGTTTTCGCCTACAAGTGCGATAACTATTACAATAAAGAATCGGAAGGCGGCTTACTTTGGAAGGACCCTACTCTCGGAATTGACTGGAGAGTTCCTACAGAAAAAGTGATCATTTCCAAAAAAGATGAGGAGCTCCCACTCTTTTCAAGTACAGATTTTTAAGTGTTCATTTTCCTTTTCAAAAATTCCCTCGCGATCAAGGACCGTAACTAAGACTTAAGCCTCACTCAAGTCTTGTGAGTTTTGCTAAATACTGGTAATGCTCATCTTCAAACAAGAACTCAGCGTTCCATCCTAAGGAAAGTGCTCTTTTTTTAAGCGTAGAAAAATCAATGTAAAGCCAGTGGAACCAAGGGGTGATTTCCTTGCCGTATTGGTAGGCACATTCTACCTGTCCATAATAGAAGGAGGGCTTGCGAGTATAAGCATACATATAGTCGATATCAGAAGAATCAAAAATAATTTGCCCACCGGGTCTTAGTAGAGATTCTGCTTTTTGCAAAAACTGATCAAATCCTTCGAGCGATCCACACAGTCCAATCCCGTTCATAAGAAGAAGGAGCGTATCGTACTTTTGAGCAGAATACTCAAATATATCTTCGCAGATAACCGTCTTTACGCCTCGCTGAGTCATCACTTCACAGGAAGAAGGGGATATTTCTAAGGCATGCACCGTGCAACCTCTCGTTTGCAATTCCAGGGCGTGGGATCCTGCTCCCGCTCCAATTTCAAGGACTTCACCTTTCACCTGCTCTAGTGCTTTTAATTCGAGTTCAGGCATAGCCTTTACTCCTCTAAAATACATGGAAATGGGCATTTCCACGCGAGGTCCAAAACGATCGTGAACATAAAGTCGAGTCTTCTTATCGCCTTGAAAATAATCTAAAATGGCGCGTCCAGGTAAATCTATCATGAGTAAGGGATCAAAAGCAAAGAAGAGGATCATAAAAATGATCCTCTTCTCGTAGTAGCGGGAACACGACTCGAACGTGCGACCTCCGGGTTATGAGCCCGACGAGCTACCTACTGCTCTATCCCGCGATGTATCTTAATGCCTAAAAGGCCTTTGTAGCGGGGACACGACTCGAACGTGCGACCTCCGGGTTATGAGCCCGACGAGCTACCTACTGCTCTACCCCGCGATATTGGATTGCAAATATACGAAATTAACCCAATACTGCAAAGGCAAAATTAACATTCCAAGAGTGCGCAGTTTTTAATACCTTTGTTGTATGGCAAAAATACTTAAGATTTACCCCGACAATCCGCAAGAAAACTTACTTTCAGAAGTAGTTAACACCTTGAAAAAGGGAGGGTTAATTATTTACCCCTCGGATACGATCTATGCCTTAGGGTGTGACATCAACAATTTAAAAGCCATGGAGAAATTGGCACAGATTAAGAAAATTAAGTTAGAAAAATCTCAATTTTCGATTATCTGCAACGACTTAAGCCATCTTTCGCATTTCACAAGACCCATTGACACCTCAGTTTTCAGGATCTTAAAGAACAATGTACCCGGCCCCTTCACCTTCATTTTAGAAGCAAACAAAAGTTTACCGCTTGCCTACAAAGGAAAAAAAACGATTGGGATTAGAGTACCGGATCATATTGTACCTCAAATGCTAGTAGAGAAACTGGGTCACCCCATTGCTTCCACCTCCATTCGAGACGAAGATGAAATCCTAGAATATTCCACAGACCCCGAATTAATTGCAGAAAAATACGACCACCTAGTGGATCTCGTGATCGATTCTGGGTACGGAGACAACATTGCCTCCACCATCGTGGATCTCACTTCCGGTGAACCCGAAATCATAAGAGAAGGCAAAGGCCAACTCGCTTAATTTCAAAGAAATTTAATTAATTGTTAGACACTTTCGATCTATTATGAAGCTAATAACCTCCCCCGCTAAACTTATGAACCTTGAGCATGTGGGCGGATTTTCAAGAACCTCCACACCCAAATTCATTCAAGAGGCTACCCTAATTCAATCCCATTTAAAAGAGAAATCTCCAAAATTCTTATCGGAATTAATGGACATCTCTTCCAATTTGGCCCATGAAAATTGGGAGCGCAATCAAAGATGGAATTCTTCACCGAGTTCCAAACAAAGTGCGGCCGCTCTCTTTGCCTTCGCAGGCGAAGTGTATAGAGGCCTCGATGCTCAGTCTCTAGACAATGAGTCCTTACAGTACTTAAATAAGAACTATCGCATTCTTTCGGGTTTGTACGGACTTTTAAAACCCTCGGACCGCGTCATGCTCTACCGTCTTGAAATGGGAAGATCTTTTCAGTTTGACACCTACGACAATCTTTATCAGTTTTGGCGTGAAAAACTGACTCAGGAACTTAATAAGCAGCTCCATTCACGAGATGTGATTCTAAACCTTGCGAGCAAAGAGTACTTTAAAGCCTTAAACCTTAAAGAACTTAAAGCTCCTGTAATCGATTTTGAATTCTATGAACTCAAATCGGGCAAACCCAAAACAATTGTCGTGTATACAAAACACGCTCGCGGTTTAATGGTCCGATACTGTGCTCAGAACCAAGTTAAGAAGCTAAACGAGGTGAAAGCTTTTAACCTCGAAGGGTATCGCTTTGATTCGGAACTTTCTACGTCTTCCAAGTTTGTATTCACGCGTTAGCCCTTGGTATTATGACAGTCGGCGAACTTAAACAGGAATTCCAATTTGAACTTCAAAGGCTTTATGAAAAGTCGCAAATTGAAGAGCTATTCAAAATCATGGCCTTTGAGGTTCTTGAATTGAATTCCATAGCGCTTCGAAGCTCTTTACCAATGGAAATCCAGGTTCCCGATACCAAACGCTTCTTAGAGATTCTAAAAGAACTCAAAACAGGTAAGCCCTACCAACAAATCCTTGGAAAAAGTGAGTTCTATCGACTCGAATTTAAAGTAAATGACCAAGTTCTCATTCCGCGACCTGAAACCGAGGAACTTATCGAACTTGCCCTTTTCGAATTAAAAAGTAGCTCGCTTGGAAAAACGGAATTCTCAATACTTGATATTGGCACAGGCTCAGGGGTAATTCCCATCGTACTTAGTAAAAACTTTCCTTTAGCCAAGGTGCATGCGCTAGACATCTCGAAAGGCGCACTAGAGGTCGCAAAAGAGAATTCACAGAGGCACAAAACAGACATCAACTTCCTGCTTAAAGACATCCTCTTAGAAGAATTAGAGCAAAGCTATGATGTGATTTTTTCCAATCCACCCTACATTGGGATCGAGGAGCAAAATGAAATTGACCACAGTGTAAAAGATTTTGAACCGACAATCGCGCTGTTTTCTCCCACAAGTGATCCGCTTATTTTCTATAAACGGATTGCTAGTCTTGTAAATAACTATTTAAATGCCGGGGGTTATCTCTTTCTTGAGATCAACCAAAAGCTAGGAAACCAAACCTTAGAACTTTATGAGTCCCTCCTTTCGGAAGTAAAATTAATCCAAGATCTTTCTGGAAACGACCGGTTCATTATGGGTAAAAAATAGGGGCTTTTGCTCCCTTATATTTTCTTTTTTCGCACAAAAATTACGAAGCACAGATACAGCAGTGGAATGGCCATGATTAGCAAATAGCGCCAATTGGTTAGTGCCAATTGGGGCATCAGCATCACGGAATAGATGAGTCCTAAAAAGGCACCACCAAGGTGGGCAGCGTGTCCAATGTTATCGTTTGCCTTCGGATTTAACATCATGTAAACAGAGTAGGAAAAATACAGAAGTCCAAAGATATACCCTGGAATCGGAATCGGTATAAAAAAGAAATAAATACCAATTTGCGGATAGACCGCAATGGCGGCAAACAAGATTCCAGAGACTCCCCCACTCGCTCCAATCGCAGAGTACCATCCTTGATGTTGATAAAGGTAGAGTGAAAACAAATTCCCTAGGAGGATTGAGCCAAAGTAGACCACGATAAGCCCCATCTCTCCGAAGGCTTGGGCCACGATCGGACCAAAAAAGTAGAGCGTAAGCATATTGAAAAAGAAATGCATCCAGTCTGCATGTAAAAAACCTGCAGAAAGAAGTCGAATGTATTCTTTTCTCTGTACGATGGCAGAGACATTGAATTTGTATTTTTCAAAGATTTGTTCATTTGTAAACCCCATGTAACTCACTAGGGCGGTGATTGCAATAATCCCTATTAACACTACGCTCATAAATTATTTGATTTAGGCCCTTCGGCCATTTTGTAAAGATCCCGAAAAATAGGGTTCTAGTCTTCAAAAAGAGATCCAATCGTTCCTTCTTCTGGGGACTGATCCTCCATGCCGGAATGCAAGTCGCTCTCAGGCTCCTCGACGGTTATTTCAGGCTCCTCAGGCTCTGGAGGAAATTCAAGATCAATGCTTTTTATTTTGTTTTTGGTTAATTGATTTCCAATGGCTTTGATTCCTTTTATGGCAATATACGCATCGACATCTATCATTTCTACTTCTCTTTCCTTGCCCTTTTCTTGTGCAAATTTAAGGGTTGCAGTAGCTCCTGAACCGGTAAATACATGTTCAATAAAAGACTTAGGATGTTCCGATGGCATAAATTGCTGAACACCGGCCACATTATCAAAAAGGAATCGCTTGATGTAATAGATCTGCTTTTCTCCGTCAAAATAGATACAGCTGATGGCTTGCAAAGGATTCCATTTTTCAAGCACTAGATATTCGTCATCAAAACGGTTCATCAAATCAAAGGAAACCAGCCTGGCTTCGCCTTGGGCATTAATGGTTAAAATCTTGTCTTCTCCTTTGAAATTTCCAAGAAACTCTCCTCGATGATCGACATTAAGTCGGCGCACGGTCGGATCAAACCAAATCTTTCTTGGGGCAAGAGTCGAGACTCCCTCCTCTTTCATTTCAACTTTTTTCACCATGTATTTCGTAACCAAATTTCCTTTTGCATTACGTCCCTTAATGGCTAGTTCGGAGAAATCAATATCGATTTTGTTCTTACGTATTCTTGCATTTGGTTTTAACACCACGCTTACAGTTTCCGCCTCTCCATTTGGATTGGCTGAAAAATAAAGCAATTCTGAACCTTTTTCGTCGGAGGCCAGAGCATAATCTGTATTTCGAGTGACTGCAGTGACTGCAAAACGCTTCATGAAATAAGGCCCTAGCTTCCCTTGTCGGTAAATCGTGTTGTAAACCGTTCTTTGGTCATTCTTCTTCCAAATTCCGACATGCAAAATATCGCGTCCTACAAATGTTTTCGCCTCTACTTTCACCACCTTCATCGTCCCGTCTTTGCGAAAGACAATAATATCATCTATGTCAGAACAGTCAAATAAGTATTCATCTTTTCGAAGGGAAGTTCCAATGAAGCCTTCCTCTCGGTTTACGTAAAATTTCTCATTGGCCACGGCTACTTTGGTTGCATCGATGGTATCAAATACGCGGATTTCCGTTTGACGTAGACGGTCCTTTCCGTATTTTTTCTGAATCCCTAGGTAGTAATCAATCGCATAAGGAATCAGATTCTCCAAGTTAAATTTGCACTTCTCGATTCGCTCCTCAAGCGAAGCAATGGTTTCTTTAAATTTATCTAGGTCGAATCGGGAAATCCGTTTAATTCGAATCTCGGTTAGCTTTAAAATATCCTCTTGACTCACGGCTCTTAGTAGATGCTTCGTGTGAGGTTTAAGTCCTATATCAATGGTCTGAAGAACTTCTTCCCAAGAATTCACCTCTTCAATATCGTGGTAAATTCTATTCTCAATGAAAATCCTTTCTAGAGAAGCAAAATGCCAACTTTCTTGAAGTTCATGCAGTTCAATTTCAAGTTCTCTTTTTAACAAAGAAACCGTATGGTCTGTGTTTCGACGCAGAATTTCAGAAACGTTAAGGAACATCGGTTTGTCCCCTACAATAACGCAGGCATTGGGCGAGATCGAAACTTGGCAATCCGTAAATGCATAAAGCGCGTCAATGGTCTTATCAGGAGACACATCGCTATGGAGATGAATTAGTATTTCTACTTTATCGGATGTATTATCCTCAATCTTCTTAATCTTGATTTTCCCACGTTCTGTGGCCTTGACAATACTGTCTATTAAATCACTCGTGTTCTTCGAATAGGGAAGCTCCGTAATGGAAAGAATGTTTTTTTCTTTGTGGACGATCCGCGCTCTCGCTCTAACTTTGCCCCCTCGTTCTCCATCATTATATTCAGAAACATCCAGCATCCCCCCTGTAATAAAGTCAGGAAACACTTGAAAGGATTTTCCTTTCAAATAAGAAATGGAAGCTTGGATTAATTCGTTAAAATTATGAGGCAATATTTTAGTGGATAGTCCCACACCAATCCCTTCTACTCCTTGTACTAAAAGCAGTGGAAACTTTACGGGAAGGTCGATGGGTTCGTTATTTCTACCGTCATAGGATTTTGCCCAATGCGTGGTTTTCGGATTGAAAACCACCTCAAGAGCAAAAGGCGTAAGTCTCGCTTCAATATACCTAGCAGCCGCAGCGGAATCTCCTGTGAAGATATTCCCCCAGTTCCCTTGGGTATCAATTAGCAAATCTTTTTGCCCAATTTGAACCATGGCATCGGTAATGGAAGCATCCCCGTGAGGGTGGTACTTCATGGTATTGCCGACAATGTTGGCTACCTTGTTGTAACGACCATCCTCTAATTCTCGCATGGAGTGCATAATACGTCTTTGAACGGGTTTAAACCCATCAAAAACGGAGGGTATGGCCCGGTCCAAAATCACATAGGATGCATAATCCAAAAACCAATCTTTGTAAAGACCGGAAACTTTCTTTAGGCTTTCTCCTTCGTTTAACTGTTCTTCTGTCATTCGTTTTTATGCTTCGTTAAAGCAACTTATGTCTGATTATTTTGTTCTTTTTTCACTTCACTTGCAGAGCTCTATACAACGACCTCATCTTCTAATTCCTCTTTCTTTTCAATATCAGGATCCTCCACTACCAGGTTCGCAAGAATAAAATTTTGACGATCAGGTGTATTCTTCCCCATGTAAAATTCAAGCAACTGCTCAATGGTTTGGTCTTTGCCGAGCACCACAGGCTCAAGTCGGATATCCTTCCCAATAAAGTGTTTAAACTCATCCGGGGAAATCTCTCCTAGACCTTTAAATCGAGTGATTTCTGGATTTTTACCCAGCTCGTTAAGCGCTTTTATTCTTTCTTGGTCGGAGTAACAATAGCGAGTTTCCTTTCGGTTTCTTACCCGAAACAAAGGAGTTTGTAAGATATACAAATGTCCATTTCGGATAAGATCGGGAAAGAATTGAAGAAAAAAGGTAATCATTAGCAATCGAATATGCATCCCGTCCACATCGGCATCGGTTGAAATGATTACTTGATTGTAGCGTAAATCTTCTAAGGAGTCTTCAATATTAAGAGCGGCTTGGAGTAAATTGAACTCCTCATTTTCATAAACCACGCGCTTTGTAAGTCCGTAGGAGTTCAAAGGCTTTCCTCGAAGGGAAAATACAGCCTGAGTTTCCACATCCCTAGATTTCGTAATGGACCCGGAAGCGGAGTCCCCTTCCGTGATGAAAATTTGGCTTTCTGCCTTGCGAACCGCCTTTTGATCGTTGTAATGCTGACGACAGTCTCTTAACTTCTTATTGTGCAAAGAAACTTTCTTCGCTCTTTCTCTTGCTAATTTTTGAATCCCTGAGAGCTCCTTTCTTTCTCTTTCTGACACCAAAATTTTCCGTTGGACCGCTTCCGCAGTCTCCTGGTTTTGGTGCAAATAATTGTCAAGTGCCTTTTTTAGAAAGTTATTCAAAAAGCTTCGAACCGATTCCTTCCCTGGTTCCATGTCATTAGAACCTAACTTCGTTTTGGTTTGAGACTCGAATACAGGTTCAATCACTTTAATGGAAACCGCAGCGATTATCGATTTTCGAATGTCAGCTGCTTCGTAATTTTTATTCAAAAACTCACGAATCGTTTTTACGTACGCTTCTTTAAATGCATTTAAGTGGGTTCCCCCTTGGGTTGTATTTTGTCCGTTGACAAATGAAAAATAAGTTTCAGACTGCGATTTATCGCTATGCGTAATCGCGATCTCAACATCTTCCTCTTTCAAGTGAATGATGGGATATAAAATCTCCCCCTCAATTTCTTCTTGTAGTAGATCCTTTAATCCATTTTCAGAATAGAAAGTCTCCCCATTAAATATAATTTTTAGGCCTGGATTTAAATAAACATAATTCCGAAGCATGCGCTCGATGTACTCTTTCCGGAATTTGAAATTTGGAAAAATCTCATGGTCTGGTACAAATGAAATTTCAGTTCCAGCACGTTCCGCGCTAGGCTCAATAGGCAAATCATGCGTAATGGTTCCTTTCGAAAAAGTGGCTTCTTTTACCTGAGCATCCCGAATCGAACGTACGCGGAAAAAATCAGACAAGGCATTTACCGCCTTGGTTCCTACTCCGTTTAGACCTACCGATTTTTTGAAAGCTTTGGAGTCGTATTTCCCTCCCGTATTCATTTTGGAAACGGCATCCACTACTTTTCCAAGTGGAATTCCACGACCGTAATCTCGAATTAAAGCTTTTCCTTCGTCAATCTTAATTTCAATTCTTTTACCCGATTTCATCACAAACTCATCAATCGAGTTGTCAATAATTTCTTTGAGAAGAATGTAGATACCATCGTCCGCAGAAGAACCATCTCCTAATTTTCCAATGTACATACCGGGTCTCTGGCGAATATGCTCCTGCCATTCCAGTGTACGGATGTTATCTTCGGTATATTGAACCTGGTTGTTTTCTATCATAGTTATTGAATCTATTCACTAGCAGCCGAAAAAAGGCAAAAACCTTCTACTAGCCACTAACTTCCAAAAATAATGAATTGAAAACGAAATCTAAAATATTGTGGAAAAGTTTTGCGAATTTGCTCTAATCTATAGCAAAGAAGACCCCATTTCGCTCCTTTTCACCCCCTATTCTTCGAGTGGGCATGAAAAGTTCACGATACGACTCGAGAAAGCTGGACTCAAGACACTTTGAACTTAGGGCCAATTCTTTGTGTCAAAAAAAACGAGACGCAACTTGCTAGATTTCCTCCTCAGGGGAATCTTCTTCCTGCTCCCCGCAGACCAAAACGGAATCCGAAGTGAGAAAAGAAGGCTCGTCTTTTTGGATTCTATAGATCTTATACAAAATAAAAGGAATAGAAAGGAGCCAAGGTCCAAAAACAAGCCCCATGGCACCAAAAAGCTGAAGTCCTAGCAAAACACCAAACACCGTAATAAGTGGATGTATGTCTGCCATTTTCTTCAAAAGTGTAAAACGAAGAACGTTATCAATTCCCCCTACAAAAATGAAGCAATACAGGGCCAATAAAAGTCCCTGGTGAAGGTCTCCAGTCGCAATTTGATAGACACTGACCGGGATCCAAATAAGCATCGTTCCCACCACGGGCACCACAGAGGCAATCGCCGTCAAAAGTCCCCAAAACACGGGCTGTGGCACATCAAATAGGCTAAAACCGAGGACTGCAATCACTCCCTGACTAAAAGCGAGAATAGGAACGCCATACGCATTAGAGCGAATAAGGGCTAAATTCTCTTTCACAAAATAGTCTTTGGCTACAGGCGAAAACGGAAGTGCTTCTTTTAAATCCCGTTCCATCGAGCGATTGCTCGAAAGCATAAAATAGAGAATAAAAAGCGCAACAAATATATTGGCGAAAAACTGTCCCACCCAATTTAGGGTCGAAGGAATATACCCAAGTACTTTGTTCACGATGGCAAGAATTTGATCTTGACTAATTGAAAAATCGAATCGCTGGATAAACTCATTGGTTTCAATGTAGGTAAGCACCGGATTAAAGCTCTGGATCATTTTCTGTGGATGCTGAACAATCTCGTTTATTTTGGGAATCAATAACTCAAGCATTAGCCAAACGGGAACACCAAAACACACCACGATAAGCAAAAGCATCACCCAAATTGCAAATTCTTTAGGCCAACGGTACTTTTCAATCCATTTGAGAAAAATACCTCGACACACTACATACAGTGCAATGGAACCTAAAAGCCCCGTTACAAAATACTTTAATTCAAAAAGGATAAAGCACAGTAGCAATGCCGAGCCGATTACTAATGCTTTTTGAATGGTTCTCTCTTTAAAAATAAGATTCATCGACCTGGAAATTTTATCAAATTTACTCCAAAAAAAAATGAATTCGATTCTTCATTCGAATTCATTTCACTTTCCTTGAAAGATTATCTCTAGCGCAGGACCCATTTTTCATAGGCATCCATAAAGGACTTCAAAAATTTCTTCGTATCCTCAACCATTTCTCCGTCCTTTTCAAAGAGTTCGCTCGCCTTCCCTATATAGGCTTCTGGCTGCTGCATCATATAGACATCTAAAAACACCATGGATTGCCTAAGTACATGGTTTGCTCCAAAGGCACCAAGCGCACTCAGCGTCACGCTTACCACGGCTCCAGGTTTGCCAGCCCATGCATTTTTCCCATAGGGTCTAGAAGCTACATCAAGTGCATTCTTCAGGGCGCTCGGCACAGATCGATTGTATTCGGGCGTGAAGAATAAATAGCCGTCTGCGTCTTTAATTTTCTTTCTAAAATCGACCCAAGGCTTGGGTGGTTCGCTTTTGTCTAAATCCTCATTGTAGTGAACGAGATCTCCAATTTCAATGAGTTCCAATTCTAGATTCTCAGAAGCAAGCTCCATGGCTTGCATTGCCACTTTGCGATTAAAGCTTTCTTTTCTCAAACTCCCAACGAGGACTGCAATTTTTTTTGCCATAAAATATTTGTTTAGTGATTATGATCTCTGCGCTGCAAGACTTCTTGCCAACGTAGAAATGGCAATAAAGATAGTTTCAATTTTTATAATAATCGAAGAAACTAAAAATAAAGAAATAAAATCAAATTTAGATATAAAAAAAGGCTACCCACGTCTTCGTGGGTAGCCTTGTCTATTCTCTTGGATTCTAGTCCCTTATACATTAAATCTAAAATGCATAATATCTCCGTCTTTCACAATGTATTCTTTTCCTTCTACGCCCATCTTTCCAGCTTCTTTCACTTTGGCTTCCGAACCGTAATTAAGAAAATCTTCATACTTAATTACCTCGGCGCGGATAAAGCCTTTTTCAAAGTCTGTATGGATAACACCCGCCGCTTGTGGCGCGGTCCATCCCTTTCCAATGGTCCAAGCTCTTACTTCCTTCACACCTGCGGTAAAATAAGTCTGCAGTTGTAGTAGTTCATAAGCTTTACGAATCAGACGGTTAACCCCAGGTTCGGTTAATCCTAACTCCTCTAAAAACATTTGTCTTTCTTCAAACGTATCAAGTTCATTAATATCTGCCTCTATCTGCGCCGCTAAAACAACAACCTCCGCATTTTCCTGCTCTGCCATCGCTTCGATTTTTGCAATCCATTCGTTCCCATTCTTAATGGAATTCTCATCTACATTGCAAACATAAAGCACGGGCTTTTTAGTAAGCAATTGTACTTCGTCAATAATAGGCTGCGTTAAATCATTCGACGCAAACTCTCTTGCATTTCGTCCACTTTCCAAAAACTCTTGAAGTTCTTTTAGAGTTTCATAAACAAGGATATCTTCCTTCTTTCCTGACTTAATGAACTTCTTGGCTTTATCGACTGACTTTGAGATTGTTTCGATGTCTTTTAACTGGAGCTCAATGTCTATAATTTCTTTGTCTCTTAGTGGATCTACAGAACCTTCCACGTGAATAATATTTCCATTGTCAAAGCAACGAAGAACATGCAGGATGGCTTCACATTCTCTAATATTAGCTAGAAACTGATTTCCTAGTCCTTCTCCTTTGCTCGCACCTTTTACAAGTCCTGCAATGTCCACAATTTCCACAACTGCAGGCAAAACTCGTTCTGGATTCACAAGCTTTTCAAGCTCCACAAGTCGAGTATCAGGTACAGAAACGGTTCCTAAATTAGGTTCGATTGTACAGAAAGGATAATTAGCACTTTGTGCCTTGGCATTGCTCAAACAGTTAAAAAGGGTTGACTTGCCCACATTGGGAAGTCCTACGATACCACATTTCATATTCTTAGTGTGTAATAGCGAGTTTGGCTCCTAACCAAAGCTCTGGTTTATAAAATACTAAAGTGCGCAAAGATACGATTTTTAAGCACAAAAAAAGCTTCAGTTTCCTGAAGCTTTCTTATAAGTTACTAGTGAATTACCAGTCTCTTCTTCTGTCTCCTCCACCTCTGTTGTAGCCACCGCCACCACCGAAGCCTCTTGGCTTTTGCTCTTTTGGTCTAGCTTCTGAGATGTTAAGTACTTTTTCTTTGAATTCTCTCTGGTTAAGTTCCTCGATAGCCTTCAACGCTTCGTCGTTTTCTGGCATTTCAACGAATCCAAATCCACGGCTTCTTCCCGTTTCTCTGTCCATGATAATCTTTGCAGAGTCCACTGTTCCGTAGTTTTCGAAAAGTGATTGTAACTCAGACTCAACTGTGTTGTAGTTAAGGTTTGAAATAAAAATGTTCATAATAAAAAAAATAAATAGTGTTGATTAATTAAGTGGAAACCAACAAACGGACGTATGAACATTGATTGAATTTCTCATTAAATAATTTGCTGCAAGATACAATTAAAATTCAATTGATGAAATTTTATTTTAATTTATTAATTACCTGCTAATCAGTACATTTGAAGAACATACGGGGAGAGATTACCCAATCGATCGACCGATTTAAGAGCAACAGCGTGTAATTTTTCGCCAGAACGATTCAAATTAAGCACTTTTTCTTTTGCATCCCTTTCTAGAATTTCATACTCCCACTCTTTTCCATATTGAGTATAAAGAACCCATTGAGAAATGGATTCTCCCGGATTTGTATTCCAAGTCAGCTTTACGCTTATACCTCCATTAAGAGTACTTTCAATTAGGGGCCTTGACAGTTTATCCGAAGGGATCCATGGCGAGACAGGAACCAAAGCAGGTTGTCGATAGGCACTTTGAATCGCAGAATACATCTCTCCATTCTTTAACAGTCCATCCACACTGTAATGAATTTCTCCTGCATCTTTCCCCATGATTTGACGTATGGTACTCATCTGCCCTCTAATCTCAGTAGGCTTGTCGTCCACTCCTTTGATTCCAATGGTATTGAGTCCTGGCCACAAATGCCTCTTTTGGGTATTCTCAGCCTCCCACCAACTAAGTAACGCACTAAAGCGCTGTGGACCTTCCTCTTTCCAATACAGTTGAGGGGAAAAATAATCAACCCATCCTTGGTTTAACCAAAGTTTTGCGTCTGCATAAAGTTCGTCGTATTGACTTGTTCCACTAATACCCACAGGATAACCTGGTTTCCAAATTCCAAACGGACTGATACCAAATTTGACCCAAGCTTTTTCTTCCTTTATCTCCTGATAAATTCTTTTAATAAATTTATTTACGTTCGCACGTCTCCAATCCGGTTTGCTTAAAGTTCCACCTGACTCCGTATAGGAAGCGTATAGTTTTTGGTCGGGAAAGTCCCTACCTCCATTGTATTCTCTGTACGGATAGAAATAATCGTCTATATGGACCGCATCTAGGTCGTATCTTTCCACTAAATCCCGAATCACTTTGGCCGTATGGTCTTGGACTGTGGAATCTGAAGGATCCATCCAGTACATGCCATTGCGAAGTCGATACGTGACTTTATTCATGGTGCTTGCAATGCTTTTGGAATTTAATTTCCCACCCGTCGTATGATGAGCTCTGTAGGGGTTAAGCCAAACATGCAGCTCCATTCCTCGTTTGTGCGATTCTTCTATCCAAAACTCTAAAGGATCGTAAAAAGGACTTGGGGCCTTCCCAATCTCTCCGGTAAGAAAATAGGACCACGGTTCAAGATCACTCTTATAAAAAGCATCAGCCGAAGGTCGAGCTTGAAAAACCACAGCATTGAAATTCGCTTCCTTTAAACGGTCTAGAATTTCAAGAGCTTCTGTCTTTTGCTGCGCAACCGATAGATTGTTTTTGGACGGCCAATTAATATTTGCCACCGTGGCAATCCAGGCCGCTCTAAACTCGCGCTTTACTTCCGGTAGAACCACTTGGGGAACTTTCTTTGGTTTAGGCTCTTGCGGCTTTATTTCTTTCTTTACAATTTCTTTTTTTACAGGAGGTTGTTTGGGGTCCTTTTGAGTCGCACAGCCTATTAAGAAAAAAGCGCTTACAACTACAAAAAACCACAATTTAGGGGAGAAATTCTTCATGAGGCAAAAATAATAGAAAAACGGACTTCTGCGCCTATTTTAACACACTTTAAACATTTGGATTCAAAAGATGTAGCCATCGTGCTTGTTCTTACCCTGAGACAAAAAAAGAATCGTCCCGAAATTTCATTCGGGACGATTTCTATCTTTGATTGAATAGCTTTCTTATTTCGCCATTCTATCGTTTCTTTTTCTTTCTTCTTCAGAAAGTACTTTCTTTCTCATACGAATGAAATTCGGTGTCACCTCAATCGCTTCGTCCGACTGAATATACTCCATGCATTCCTCTAAGGAAAGTAGAATTTTTGGGGCAATATTTCCGTCTTTGTCTTTTCCTGATGCACGCATGTTGTTCAACTGCTTTCCTTCTACAATATTCACCACAAGATCACCGGGTTTGTTTTGTTCCCCCACGATCATTCCCATGTAAACTTCTTCACCTGGATCCACAAAGAAACGTCCACGGTCTTGAAGTTTTTCAATTGAATACGCAGTACAAGGTCCTTGGTTTTTGGAAACAAGCACTCCGTTTCCTCTTCCTGCAATCGCTCCTTTGAAGGGTTTATATTCTGCAAAACGGTGAGCCATGATGGCTTCTCCTGCAGTTGCTGTAAGCATTTGTGATCTTAGTCCGATTAATCCTCTAGAAGGGATTTCGAATTCTAAGTGTTGCATCTCACCTTTCGTCTCCATTATATGAAGATCTCCTTTACGTTGAGTGGCAAGGTCAATCACACGGCTTGCATATTCTTCCGGAACGTCAACCACCATACTTTCATAAGGCTCGCATTTCACTCCGTCAATTTCTTTTAGAATTACTTGAGGCTGACCAATGGTCATCTCATAGCCTTCACGTCTCATCGTTTCGATAAGCACAGAAAGGTGCAAAATACCTCTACCAAAAACAAGGAATGTATTCGCATCGTCCGTCTGTTGAACTTTTAAGGCAAGGTTTTTCTCAAGCTCTTTTTCCAACCTTTCTTTAAGGTGGTTGGAAGTTACATACTTCCCGTCTTTCCCGAAGAATGGGGAATTGTTAATAGAGAACGTCATGTTTAGAGTCGGCTCATCGATCGTCAACCTAGCCATGGGCTCTGGGTTTTCAAGATCTACGAATGTATCTCCAATTTGGAAAGCATCAAAACCAACAATTGCGCAGATATCTCCCGCATAAACTTCGGTTACTTTCTTCTTTCCTAGACCTTCAAAAACATAAAGTTCTTTTACCTTTCCTTTGATTATTTTTCCGCCTTCTTGCGCAAGACCAATCCACATGCCTTCTTTGATCACTCCTCTTGCAATCTTTCCAATGGCAATACGCCCTAAGAAAGAAGAAAAGTCAAGGGAAGTTACTTGCATTTGTACACTGCCTTCCTCAGTTTTTGGCTCCGGTACATACTGAAGGATTCCATCAAGTAGGGGAAGAATTGTATCTCCTGGGGTAAGACTGGTGTTAAACCATCCCTGTTTTGAAGACCCGTAAAAGGTTGGGAAATCTAACTGCTCCTCGGTCGCTCCTAAATTGAAGAACAAATCGAATACATTGTCGTGAACTTCTTCAGGACGACAGTTGTCTTTATCCACTTTATTAATAACCACAATCGGTTTTAGTCCAAGTTCTAATGCCTTTTGAAGTACAAAACGAGTTTGAGGCATGGGACCTTCAAATGCGTCTACCAAAAGAACCACACCGTCTGCCATTTTAAGTACTCTTTCTACCTCTCCACCAAAATCGGCGTGACCAGGGGTATCAATTACATTGATCTTTGTGTCTTTGTAAGTAACAGAAATGTTTTTAGAAAGAATCGTGATTCCACGCTCTCTTTCCAAATCATTGTTATCCATGATTAGCTCACCAGACTCTTGGTTTTCCCTAAATACACTGGTCGCATGGATGATCTTATCAACCAGAGTAGTTTTACCGTGGTCAACGTGTGCGATAATCGCAATATTTCTAATGTTTTGCATATTCATTTTTTGACGCCACAAAAGTAAGGAATCTTAATCAATTTGATAAAAAAAACTTAAAAAAATAATTTTTCCTTAACATTAAAATCTTAACCTTAAGGTTTCAGAACAAAAATCTTCGAAAACATAACTATTTTTCAGCCTTTTCGAATATCGAGGCAATAGATTCCAAACTGCTTCAGGTTGGCATTGCAAGCAAAAAGACCAGATTTAAATTCTGGTCTTTGCAATTTTTTATTGAACTTCTGACTTTTTTTTCAGAAACTTCATATTTATATACTCCCAAACCATAGGAAGTAGTGAGAGTCCAATAATCCCAAAGATCACCACCTCAAAGTTTTGTTGTACAAAAGGAATGTTCCCGAAGAAATACCCCATCAGTGTTAATCCGACCACCCAAATGAAACCACCGATCACATTGTAGCGAATAAACGTGGAATAATGCATAGATCCAATACCGGCCACAAAGGGAGCAAAGGTTCTTACAATGGGAACAAACCGCGCAATAATAATAGTCTTAGGTCCGTTCTTCTCATAAAACTCTTGAGTTTGTTCAATGTATTTAGGATTTACTACAGGTTTACCTTTTACTTTCCAATTAAGCATCTTAAGACCCAATTTCTCACCCAGCAAATAATTGCAGGTATCGCCAAGGATGGCGGCCACGAGTAAAATTAGTAATACGAGCCACAAATTGAGACTTGCTGTTTCCCCTGTAGCGCCGATTACACCTGCACAAAAAGTACCGGCTGCAAACAACAATGAATCCCCTGGCAAAAAGGGCATCACCACAAGGCCCGTCTCCACAAAAATGATAAGGAATAAAATAAGATAAATCCAGACCCCATAATCAATAATCATTGTGAAGAGATGCTGGTCTAAATGTAGAAAGAAGTCTAAAACAGTTTGTATAAATTCCATAGCATTGTTATTACAGGTGCAAAAATACTGATTCGTTTTCCTATCCTGCTATAATAATATAATCTTTAATGAAATTTAACTTTTAATTTACGGTTGAGAGGATGGAATTGGACGACTTTTCAATTCAATACCCAAAGCTTAAGTAATCGTTATCCTATATTTAGTAGGCTTGCACTTGCTACAATCCCCTTTGCAGCGTCTGAGTGATACCCTCCCGGTAACTTGTCGGAGTAAAGGCAAAAGCCGAACAGAATTTGCCGCTGTCGAAAAAGTAATCCTGATCATTCTGGTACTGCATTTCCTTCAGCTCACGTAGGGATCTGTCAACCAACCCGCCTAGAATTAGTACAAAAGGAGTTAGAACTCGGTAAGAGGCTTTCTGTTTTTTGATGCCATACGCTAATTCAATAAGTTGATCTCCGGTCAACCGCTCAAAGGAAGTGGGCAGGTGCCAGATCTGTCCGTAAGCACTTTCTGTATTGCCTAGCATGGCAGTGGCCCTAGCCGCATCAGGCGTGTAAGTATACGAATGGACTTTATGTGGATCGGCCTGCCAGTTTGCTTTTTTGCCTTTCGCGACTGCATTCAGAACCAATATATTTAATAAGCCATTCTCGGATTCCGGGCCGTAGAAATCGGCGCTACGGGCGATTAGCGCACTAAGGTTTCTACTTGCTACCGCCTCCATAATATACTGAGCCACTTCCATTCGTACCGTTCCCTTCTTAGAGGAGGGTGCCACTTGGCTATTTTCAGTCATATTGGGAACTGCATTTTTATCGTACATGTATACGTTGTCGAAAAACACCAGTTTAGTCCCCATTTTCAGACAACCATTCACTACATTTTGGATGATTAGAGGCCAATCTCTTTTCCATACTCGGCTATCGTACTTCAGCCCTACAACCAAATAGGCGACTTTTGCGCCAGCCAGCACTTTCTCCACCGCATCCGCATCTCTTAGATCTGCAGAAACGACCTCATCATCAAGATTTACCCGCTCAGGATTCCGGGAGACCAATCTCACCTTTTCTGTATACTGTCTTAATTCTTTTGCTAGTAGTTTGCCTATACTGCCGCCGGCACCTAATACAACCTGTACCATAATTCTACTCTTTTTTTGTTTACAATACAAAAATAGAGAGATGTAACCCCAAAAACGATGATTTGGGTTATGACTTTGAAGAGGTCAGAATCCGCTTTCTGATCCGGCTCAGGCTTTCTGGCGCTACACCTAAGTATTCAGCAACATACCGTTGGGGGAATCGTTGCAAGAGTTGAGGGCGTTCTTGGAGCAGTTCATCCAGCTGTTCTTCGGGCGACAGGGATAGCAAGGATTGAATGCGTCTTATGTTCGCTGTGGCTATTTTCTCGACAAGCGAACTAAAAAATGCAGAAACAGAGGGGGATTGCGATATGTATTCGGTCAGTTCTTGACAGCTTGCCACAAGGCATTCAGTCGATTCTAGCGCAATAATGTTAGTGGTTGAAAGCGTCTTATTGGCAAAACTCTCAAGATCCGTCACAAATTCACCCTCGAAAGCGAAATTGCACGTCTTTACGGCTCCTTTCTCGTTGGTGAAATACTGCCGTAGACTTCCTTTCTGGACAAAAAAAACCTCATGGGAGACTTTACCCGCAGTTAGTAATAAGGTATTCTTCTTATACTTTTCCACTCTGAAAATCGAATAGAATCTCTGCGCCTCCTGCGAAGGAATAGTAGCGTGAGAACTGAGAGTCTGAAGAAATTGATCCATTCGCAAATGTACATTAAAAAATGGAGTACTCCCAATGCCAAACCCATTGACATTCCGAATAACTGAATTTAAAGTTACGACTGTTTTCGGGGGTGCTTTCGGGGGAATACACAACAAAACCCCCTTAACTAGGGGGTTTGAGTAGGCCCATGAGGAATCGAACCTCAACCTAAAGAACCGGAATCTTTAATTCTATCCATTAAACTATGGGCCCCGAAAAACCAACGACTATTAGAATGTGATTTTCACACCTCCTACCACTTGGGCGCCCAGTACTTTATATCCTTTAAAGGTCTCGTACTTGCTACTAAGAAGGTTATTTCCGAGCGCAAAAATACTGAAATTTTTATGAATTTTGTATTCTGCCGATAGATTTAAATCTCCATAGCCTTTCACCTTATCGTTTGTATTTTCTGTGGAACTTAGAACCATAGAGCCTGGCACGTCCGGATTAAGCACAGGGGAGATATTAAACGAGTTTGTGGTTCTTTGGGAAGCAAAAATTCCTTTAAAACCTAGGTGTAGTTTTTTATCCAGCATGGTGTACTGTGCTCCAATGGAGGCTTTCACCAAAGGCTTATTGTAAACTTCGCTGTAGTTGTCTAAATCATAACTTTCATAGTTCACCTCAGCATCAAGTGCTAAGTTCGCTAGTGGAAAATAGGAAACACTTGCGTTTACTGTACTAAGGGTTCCGCTATCGTAAAGAGCCGAGAACGTATTCGCATAGTTATATGCGCTTCGATTAAGTGTATCGTTCGTGTCAAAAATAGAATTTGCGCCAAAGAACATGAGATCATTTACTTTCCCAAATCCCCCATTTAAATCGTATTTAAATTGTTGATCAAGGTCTCCTTTCACACCAAAATAAAAATGGTACTTTGTTTCAGTCGGTTTGACTAATTGGTCCGAGACCAGGAATGGATTTTCACTAAGCATCTCACTATACGAGTTCAGCTCTAGTCCCCCGTCAACTCCTGCATAAAATTTAAATTCTGGACTTGCAGCGAGTAGAAGTTCAGCTTTGGGAAACCAATAGGTCTCGTTCGAAGTTTCTCTTGCTACAGCCATTTGATTGTTATATTTAGAGCTGAGGAAAGAAAACCCAGAACCTACTCTTAAGTAGGATTCCCCTTTTCGAAAAGTCACCTCTGGACTTAATTCAAAATTCAAAAATTGGCTATGGTTTTGGTTGAGAAGAGAAAACTCAGAATTCAAGGACTCAAGTCCTACCCCTAGGTCTGCATTCATCACGAGATCACTAATGGGCAAACTAACTCCATGCTTGGAGAGATTGGTAGCGAGGGAAACTTGCGATTCTTTCGCATCAAAATGATCCGACAGAAAAGAAGATTTCACTCTTACATCATTCAAAATTTCATTCGAATAAAAGTCATAGTACCCATTTACTTTAAATTCCGTCACCTTTTGTTGAAGGTCTACCGAACTGGCCGGTTCCATCGCGTAAATCCCGTACAGATTGTAATCATCAAGCGCAAAATTGGCATTGATATTTAATTTTCCTTTTTCTCCGTAGGAGTTCAAATACGCTCCTAGGCTTGCCGCACTTTGCTTAGAACTCCAAGCATAGTCCTTTTTAAGCCCACCGGTGGATAAGAAGTGTAGATCCGCACCTAGTTCCAAATTGTCTTCAATTTTTGTGGAGAGGGCTCCGTCGGCTAAAAATTTAGAATAATTGCCATAGCCCACCCGGAAATAATTGGCCTGTTTATCCGCCTGAAAGTCGGGAGCAATGTCGGATCCCGCAATGGTCGAGGTTTGAAAATCAGAAGAAGCAGGCACGTTCGTGATATCGTACTTTACCGGAACCGCTGATTTTTCTTCAGGGGGATAATTTTTTATGGTTTCAACCGATGTTTTCTTTTTCTCGATCTTCTTCACCTCTGGCTCACGTTTTTTCTCTAAGACCAAACGCTCCTCTTGAATTTGAGCGAAGACTGATACAGAGCTAACAAAAAGCCCGAGTACTATTAGTTTATGAGTGTATTTATTCATTTTAAAAGTAAATCCGTTATGCGATTGTAATTCCCTATTTCAGGGCAATTAAATTTTCTATTTAATTTGTTTTTTGGCCTCTTTCGCCTCAGCCACAACGTCTGGAAAATCCTTATAGTTGGCAATAATTTGATCCAGTGTGTAACTTGCTTGGTAGCTATCCTTTAAACCGATGTAATTTTTGGCCATAACCACGAGGGCTTTGGCTCCCCAATACTCTTCGGAGGCATAATTATTGGCTAGCTTAAAGATCGTTTCATTAGAGGACTTGTAGCTTTTCTCCTTGTTCTGGAAATACGCTTTTGCATAAAGCGCCTCCGCGGCTACGCTCGCATTCGCGGAGCGCTCTAAAGAGGCATACGCCGATTTTGCTTGTCCGTCTTTTCCACTTTGTAGCTGAGCCCGAGCGCTAATTACTTTCGCACTTTCAAGTACTGCAGCCGAATTCTTCGAGTTTGCAAGCACAAGGGTTGCATAGGTTTGCGCTTTTGAAAGGTCGTTCTGTTTTGCATACAAGTTCATAAGTTGCACATTCGCAAAATCCTTCAAGTTCACGTTGGAAGATTTCGCTAGAGCCTCTAAGTAGGTCTTCGCCTCTTGCGTATTGCCTTGTGCTAAATAAATTTGAGCAATCCTAGTTTGAGCCTCCCCTTGGTAATCGTTTTGTACCTGCGCTACCTCTTGCAAAACCAAAAGGGATTTCGCCTCCTGGCCTGAGCGATAGAAACTATCGCCTAATTCAAACTGGGCTTGGTAACGTGGCGCACCGGAAGGGTTTTTGGTTAAATAACTTTCATAAAGCGGAATGGCTTTCTTATAGTCTTTCTGGCTATAAAATCCTCTCGCAGAGCCAAGGGTTGCATCATCCAGATCCGAGGCATTCAAATTGACTCCAATCGTACGAGCAAAATTCTGGTATCCTTCTACATCCCCTTTTTCAATAAAGAGAGGTCTAGACACCAAAACAATTTTATCTGCGTACGAAGTATCTTTGTATCGCTCTGCAAGGGATTTTAATCGATTGAGAGCCTCCGTATCTTTTCCTTGATCCATTTCGTTTTGCGCAAGATAGATAGAAGCATTCGCTACCAAATCAGGATCTGCACTTTGTTTAATTACCCTATTGAAAAACTCATTTGATTTTCCATACTCCTCATTCGAAGCATGGGCCGCTGCAATTTCGTAGAGTGCATCGTCCGCATAATCGGAATCAGGATAGGTAGAGGTAAGCGAATTTAGGGCTGCAATTTTCCCGACCGAGTCTCCCTTAAATCCAAGTGCCATCCCCTTTTGAAACAGGGTATAATCATTTGCATTGGTCGTCTTGTCGTACAGGGCAATCGCTTCGTTTAATTGATTGTTTGCATAGTAAGTGTCTGCCAGACGCAGTTCCGCATCGTTTTTAAAGGCCTCGCTTGGATCCTGCAGGTAATTTTTAAAATGCATCTGCGCTTTTTCAAAATTCCCAGATTTAAAATAAGCATACCCAAGGTCATACTCTAATTGCGATTTTTCGGGAAAACTCTCGGAAGTTAAACTCTCAAAACGAACAATCGCAGAGGGATAATTTCCTTTTTGGTAGTAGGTTTGTGCGAGCCAGTACATGGCTCGATTTCTAAATTCAGGATTTAGATGAAATTCTAAGCTTCGTAGAAAATAAGCCTCCGCCTGGTCTAAATTTCCTTTGTTAAATTCTTCGGTTCCTAACATATAAGAAACTTCCTGGTCTACTTTATCAATTTCAGGAGTCGAGTTCGGAAGTTTATCAATCGCGGACAAGGTTTCTTTAAAACTCCCAGAATAAAGGTAGGACTTCACAAGCAGTTTCTCCATCTCAGCGGTACTTGCATCCTGAGGATACAAATCAATATAGTTTTGAATTACTTTGGGTGGCGCTTCAAAAGGGTTTCCAAGATCGTAACTTAATTTTGCATATTGTGCATGGGAAAGCTTTTGCACCTTGGGGTCGTAAGTCATTTGATAGGCGGAACGAAAAGCAGAGAGCGCCTCTTTCTTGGCTTCGGTTTGCAAATACGCATTTCCTAATTGATAGTAGGCATTTTGAGCCAATGCAGAATTGGAGTTAATCAGGCGATTGTAATAGCTTACGGCCTCCTGGTAACGTCCGGCCTCAGCGCTTACAAAACCCATCTCATACAAATCACTCTCCGAGGGATTTCCTTGAGAATCGAGGTAGATCTTTAAATGAGGATAAGCCTGAGCATACTCTCCCTTCATGAAATAACTTTCTCCAATGATTTTATGGACTTCCATTTTATAAGATTCCGATATATTAGAATCTAATAGAGAGTTTCCCTCCTCAATGGCCTGGTCGTATTGTTTGTTATTAAAATAGAGCTGAACGTAATAGGGTCTTACGAGGGATCCTAACTCAGGATCTTCTTTAATGGAATCAAAATAATGAAATGCATTTTCATTTTGATTTTCTGAATAATAGAGATGCCCTAGCATGTAGGCAACTTGACCTCTCGTTTCTCCTGGCGACTGGGCATAGACTTCTTCTAAAGCTTCTAAGGCCCCAGCGGTGTCACCCGTCATAAACTTAGCGTACCCTAGTTTTAGTATATACTCTGAGTTTTCTTCTTTGGAGAGTTGATACTGATTCACCTTCTGCAGGGTTTCCAGTGCGGAGGCAAAGTCCTTTTGTGCCAGATAATAATCGGCTAGGGGCAAATTGGCCTGCGCAAAATAAGCTGAATTTGGGTACTCTTTCATAAAAGCCTCAAGACCCTTCTCTGCGTAACTCTTCTCTAACATGACGCCAATTACGTTGTCAAAAAATTGAGAAGCCTCTTTCTCACTTCGACTTAGCTGCTGGTTATAAAAATACTGCCTTGCGTATTCAAATTGCGAAGCATTGTAGATTTTAGTCTGATACAGATTTTCAGCCAAATCATAGCGGTACTGTTCTTTTGGTGTATAGTATTGCGACTGTTGTGCATAGGCAATGCCTGAAAAAACAACTGCCGCAGAAAGAATAATTTTATTGGTACCCATTGTATTTTGAAAGAAAGTTAATAACATTTAATCAACGAAATTATCGAAAACTTATTGTATATACAACTTTTTAACTTATTGTTAAGATGTGGATAACTGAATCTCTTTCCTGACAAATACGACCATTGAATTGCCTGTTACAAATTCAGCAATAAAGACTCAATTATCAAAAGAAAATCAAGGAAAGGTCTATTTTAGATTTCGAAAAAAACAATTTTACTTACATTTGCTTTTTCAATTAAACTATGAGTCAACTTTTCAGAAGAAAAAAATACAACCCAGAAGACAAGAGTACAAACCTAAATCGAGTCCTGGGCATGTGGGACATCGTCTTTTTTGGTTTAGCTGCCATTATTGGTGCAGGAAGTTTTAGCAGTTTAGGGGAAGCCATCTTTCGCGGAGGCCCTGGTGTCATCACCCTTTATGTCGTCTGTGGAATTGCCTGTGCATTCACTGCCCTCTCCTATGCGGAGTTCGCGAGCCGAATTCCCACCGCAGGAAGTGCCTACACCTACGCCTACGCAAGTTTCGGGGAACTGATTGCTTGGATCATTGGTTGGGCCCTAATCATGGAGTATTCTTTTGGAAATATCTATGTAGCTTTTTCTTGGAGTGATTACTTTACGAGTTTTTTAGAAAGCATTGGTATCTACTTTCCGGACTATCTTGCCACCTCCTATCCCGAAGCCATGAAAGCGGTAGAGCGAGGCTCTGAGCATGCAGGTCTACTCAATGCTTGGAATTCAGCTCCCGAATTCTTAGGTTTCAAATTTATTGTGGACATTCCAGCCCTTATCATTAACATATTAATTACAGCCCTAGTCTACATTGGAATTAAAGAAAGTAAGAATTTCAACAATTTGCTAGTGATCTTAAAACTAGCGGTGATCGTACTTATAATAGCGGTAGGCGTTACCTTTATCAATACAGACAACTGGACCCCCATCGATTCACAAGGGATTTCGAACTTTATGCCAAATGGATTTACGGGAGTGATGGCCGCCGTATCTGGAGTTTTCTTTGCGTACATTGGGTTTGATGCCCTAAGCGTACTATCAGAAGAAACCAAGAACCCGCAAAAAAACTTACCTAGAGGGATGATTATTTCCCTAGTAGCGAGTACCCTGGTTTATATCGCACTGACTTTAATTCTCACCGGAATGGTGGATTACCGCAAATTCGAAGGCGTGGGCGATCCCCTATCCTTTATCTTTGCACCTCAAAATGCCAATATTCCTTGGATGGAATTCACAGTCTCCATCACGGCTATTGTTGCCATAACCGCCGTATTGCTAGTATTCCAAATGGGACAGCCTAGAATTTGGTATGCCATGAGTAGAGACGGGCTATTGCCTAAGAGATTCGCTACCATTCACCCAAAATACAAAACCCCTTCCTTCGCAACCATTGCAACCGGAATCGCGGTCGGGGTGCCCATTCTTTTCACTGACAAATCCTTCATCTTAGATTTTACGAGTATTGGAACCATTTTCGCTTTCATTCTAGTCAACGGAGGGATTTTGCTTATGCCGAGAAAGGAAAAAATCAAGGGCAGATTTCACTTGCCGTTTGTTAGTTCCAAGTACATCTTTACGCCCTTATTTGTGGTGTGCGTTCTTGGCTTCTATTATTGGCAACCTCAATTTTTCCATAATTTACTTAACTGGAGCGATCCTATCGATGGAGAATTCAATATGTCTCTGTGCATATTCCTTGTGGTCACTTCCGTACTTGCCGTTCTCTCAATTGTAAAAGAACTCAATTTAATCCCCTTGCTAGGACTTACCTCTTGTCTTTATCTTCTGACGGGGATGACCCATGACAACTGGTTCTGGTTTGCGATTTGGTTCGCCATTGGGCTTATTATCTATTTCTGTTTCGGAATGAAAAACAGCAAGCTTGAAAAAGAAATGAATGGCGATTTGAAATAGCATTCAAACGCCCCCTAAAAAAAAGACCACAAAGAAAAAATCGTTTTCCTTTGTGGTCTTTTTCTTTTGGGACAAAAGGAACTATTCGAAGGGATTCATCTTACCTAAGACACCTAAGAGTAAGAGCCCAAACACGCCTTTCTTTCTTTAAACCTACAATCCTTCTGCTCCTAGGGTTTCTAACTAAAGATCGACACTTTCAAATCTGCGGTGTCTTTATTCACTAAAGGCTATTCTATCTTACGATTTGATTTGCGCTCGAATCTCTTTAGGGCAGACAGAGGCTATATCCTTCTCAGACAACAAAAAACCGTCTCGATTGAACATCGAGACGGCCTAGTACAAATTTGTTTACGGGATAAAATTCCGAATTACTTTTTCGCGTCTGGATAAGGAGCTTTGTCTAAATCCGAAAACTGCTGCGTCGCAGCCATTGAAACGACTAAATCGTTTAGCATGTTGCTTGCTGCTGTCGGGGAATTCGGAAGTAAAACCAAATTGCTTCGGTTGTTAGAACCTACGGAGTTTAGCGTGTCATAATGCTGAGTTACCACAATCAGAGCCGAAGCTTCTGCGGCATTAATATTCACATTGTTCAACATCTCCACAGATTCTTTTAGACCTTTCGCAATTTCTCGCCTTTGGTCTGCAATCCCTTGCCCTTGAAGTTTCTTGCTTTCCGCTTCTGCTTTTGCAACCGCAACAATCCGGATTCTTTGAGCTTCGGATTCGTATTCAGCCGCTGTTTTTTCTCTTTCTGCTGCATTGATACGGTTCATTGCATGTTTAACCTGTTCATCAGGGTCAATGTCGGTTACAAGAGCTTTGATGATATCGTATCCATAACTTTGCATCGCTTCTTGCAATTCGCTTTTCACGGCAATGGCCACGTCGTCTTTTCGAACGAACACATCGTCTAATTTCATTTTCGGCACTTCTGCTCTCACCACATCAAATACATAGGAGGTAATCTGTCCCTCTGGGTATTCTAGTTTATAGAAGGAATCCGCTACTTGTTCTCTAATTACTTGGTATTGTACGGAAACTTTCATTTTTACAAATACGTTGTCTAAAGTCTTGGTATCAATAATGACATCAAGCTGTTGAATACGAAGACTTACTCGTCTTGAGATTTGATCAATTATTGGGATTTTCAAATGAAAACCTGCATGACGCACGCTTTGTAGTTTTCCAAAACGTTCCACAATTGCGGCGGTTTGTTGCTTCACAATAAAGAAAGAAGCAAACAAAATTAACAGGGCAATAAACCCTAGAATTCCAAGTATAGGCATAGTTAAATTATTTTATTTTTTATTAAAATCGGTGCTTAAAGATAGGTAAATTCTATGAAATTCTAAACACTCATTCCAATTTCAATCCCTTTAATTTTCCGGTACAGATCCGTCGCGAAATTATCGGTCATTCCGGAAATGAAATCCACCACCCCTAGGACTTTTTGATAATCACTTCCCTCTTCGTATAAAAATTGAGTGGGCAGGAGTTCGATCGCTTTTTTCTCATAGGATTTTCGCTCCTGCCGGGTTTTAAGAATCGGAGGAACAAAATGATCTAAGAGTTCATACATCACATTGTAGCCCGCATTCTCGATCTCCACCACGGAACGATGTCCATATATTTTTTCGATGGAGAAGGATTCAATTTCTTGAAAGGCTTTGTTCTCCTTTTTGTAAGTATCCATCAGCGCCATGCTGAGGCTGCCCTCTAAAATCGGTTCAAAATGATCCTTGTAATTCTGAATCGCTTTGTTGATAAGCGCATTAATGACCTTGGCTCTTAAATACGAAATGCGTTCATTATCGTTCGAGAGAACCTGCAATTTTGCCTCGACTCGAAGGGTATTGGGATTCTCCGAACGGATTAACTCCATAAAGAGTCCTTCAATGTCACTGGTCGATACGATTTTCAATCGGTGAGCGTCCTCCATATCAATGATATTGTAGCAAATATCATCGGCTGCTTCCACAAGCCATACAAAAGGATGACGCTTGTAAACCAGTGGATCCCTACTTTGCTGGGGAAGGCTCACACTTAAGGCGATTTGCTCAAAGGTTTCTTTTTCATTTTGAAAAAATCCAAATTTCTTCTGATGCAAACTTCCCTTTGCTTTCCCTAAGGATTCACAAGGGTATTTTGCAATGGATGCCAAGGTCGTGTGCGTTAATTGCGTCCCTCCTTTGTCCTTTCCAGTTTGCTGGTGGGTAAGAACTCGCATCGCATTTGCATTGCCTTCAAAGTTTACAAAATCCCCCCATTCTTCAGGCGTAAACCTTTGCTTTAAACCAGACTCGTTCCGTTGGAAATAACTCGCAATGGCATCTTCGCCTGAATGCCCAAAGGCAGGGTTCCCCACATCGTGGCAGAGACAGGCTGCGCTCACGACTTGACTTAAATTGTGAAGGTAGAAGTCCTTCGCATTCAAATTTAAATCCTTTGCATACCGATCGACGATAAATTCTCCCGCCATAGCCCCTAAACTTCTCCCTACGGTAGAAACCTCAAGAGAATGGGTTAATCGATTGTGTACAAACACACTACCGGGCAAAGGAAAAACTTGAGTCTTATTTTGTAAACGACGAAAAGCAGAGGAAAATATGATCCGATCGTAATCTCGTTGAAAATCGTTTCGATTCCCCGGTAGACCCCCTTGGTTCCCGGTTCGCTGATGGCTGTAGATTTGGTTTAATCGCATACTCCAAAAATAAGAATTCCTGGAGGTTAATCCAGGAATTCTTTTAAAAACATTCGAATTAGGGTAGGTTTTACATATAAGCTTCTATGGGCTCACAAGTACAAATTAGATTCCGGTCCCCATACGCTTCGTCCACTCGAGAGACCGTGGCAAAGAACTTGTGGTCTCTTACCCAATCCAGTGGATAGGCTGCTTTTTCACGGCTGTAAGGACGATCCCATGCATCCGAAATCACCACCTGCTCTGTATGCGGTGCATTTTTAAGCACGTTGTTTTCTTTATCCGCTTCTCCGCTTGCAATTTCTTCAATTTCGGCTTTAATGGCAATTAAAGCTTCTGCGAAGCGATCGATTTCGGCTTTGCTTTCCGATTCCGTAGGTTCAATCATAAGAGTTCCGGCTACTGGGAACGATACGGTAGGAGCATGGAAACCATAATCCATAAGTCGTTTTGCAATGTCTGCCACTTCAATGCCTAGCGGCTTGTACTGTCTAAAATCGACAATGCATTCATGGGCAACACGGCCTTTATCGTTTTGGTAAAGGATCGGATAATGCTCAGCAAGTACTTCTTTCAAGTAGTTTGCGTTTAAAATAGCATATTGCGTAGAAAGCTCTAGGCCTTTGGTTCCTAACATCTTGATGTACGCGTAGGAAATATTAAGCACTAAGGAAGAACCGTAAGGTGCTGCAGAAATTCCTTTAAGCGCCTGACTTCCTCCTGTTCTTACATTCGCATTGGTTGGTAAGAAAGGAGCAAGGTGCTTCGCTACACAAATAGGTCCTACCCCTGGGCCACCGCCTCCGTGTGGAATGGCAAAGGTTTTATGTAGGTTCAAATGGCATACATCAGCCCCGATATGACCTGGGCTGGTAAATCCTACTTGCGCATTCATGTTGGCTCCATCCATATAAACTTGTCCTCCATTGTCATGGATGATTTGGATAATTTCTTTGATGTTTTCATCAAAGAATCCATAAGTCGATGGGTAGGTAATCATGGCCGCTGCAAGATTTTCTTTATGCAGTTCTGCTTTCGCTTTTAAATCTTCGCTATCGATTTCACCATTTTCTAAGTTTTTCACCACGACCACTTTCATTCCCGCTAAAACCGCAGAAGCAGGATTGGTCCCGTGCGCCGATTGTGGAATTAGTACAATATGGCGGTGGGAATCTCCTCTTGAAATGTGGTAGGCTCTAATGACCATCAGTCCCGAGTACTCTCCTTGCGCTCCTGAATTGGGCTGTAGAGAGGTCGCTGCAAATCCTGTAATTTCAGAAAGGTCTTTTTCAAGTTCTGCTATCATTTCTTGGTAACCTTGGGCCTGTTCTACAGGAACGAAGGGATGAATATTTCCCCATTCTCCCCAAGAAAGCGGAAGCATCTGAGTGGCCGCATTTAGTTTCATGGTGCACGATCCAAGAGATATCATGGAATGCGTCAGAGACAAATCCTTTCTTTCTAAACGCTTAATATAGCGCATGAGTTCCGTTTCAGTATGGTAGGAGTTGAACACTTCTTCCGAGAGAATCGCATCGGTTCTAAGTAGGTCTGCAGGGACTGTATAATCGGATTTCAATACCAATTCAAAGGCCTGTTTTCCTTTAAACTGAGCAAAAGCTTCCACCAAATTATTTAGCTTGGCTAAGGTGGTTCCTTCGTTCAGTGACATACTAACAATTCCTGTGGTGAAATAATTCAAATTGATTTTGCGCTCCGTCATGCGAAGTTTCAATTGGGCTTTTTCCTCCTCGGAGAGTGAAATTTTTACCGTATCAAATACAGGTTCTTCTTGTACGTCGTATCCCAAAACCTTTAAAGCACTGGAAAGTGCATTGGTTTTAAAATGAATTTGATCCGCAATAAAGCCTAAACCTTTTGGACCGTGGTACACCGCGTACATTCCAGCCATCACGGCTAGGAGTACTTGCGCGGTGCAAATATTAGAAGTAGCTCTTTCTCTTTTAATGTGCTGCTCTCGGGTTTGAAGCGCCATACGAAGCGCTCTATTTCCCTGCGCATCTTGCGAGACTCCGATGATACGACCTGGAATCACACGTTTATAGTCTTCTTTACAAGCGAAAAAGGCAGCATGAGGACCTCCATACCCCATTGGAATCCCAAATCTCTGAGAAGTTCCTACGGCGCAATCCGCTCCCATGGTCGCGGGTGATTTTAATTTCACAAGCGCTAGTGGGTCACAAGCCACAGCGACTTGAAGGTCTAGTTCTTTATATCTTGTAATGTCACTCGTATAATCAAGTACAATCCCGTTTTTCCCTGGGTATTGGAGAAGCACTCCAAAGTAAGTTTCATCCAGGTCATGCGTCGCATGATCTCCTACGACCAGTTCAATTTCAAGACCTTCCGCTTTTGTAGAAAGAACGGCAAGGGTTTGAGGCAGAACCAAGTCAGAGACAAGAAATTTATTGGCTCCTTTCTTTTGAGCTTTGGTACGACTCTCGAAAAACATGTGCATCGCTTCCGCCGCTGCGGTCGACTCATCGAGTAGAGAAGCGTTCGCAAGCTCAAAGCCCGTAAGGCTGCACACCACGGTTTGGTAATTTAAAAGGGCTTCCAATCTTCCTTGTGCAATCTCTGCTTGGTAGGGCGTGTAGGCCGTATACCAAGAAGGATTTTCAAATACATTTCTTTTCACAGCAGAAGGTAGAAGCGTATCATGGTACCCAAAACCAATGTAATTGGCAAAATCACTGTTCTTCATGGCCAGTTCTTTCGAATGCTCAAGCATCTCGTATTCACTTAAGGCCGGTGTGATATTAAGGGGACTCTGCAAACGAATGGAATCGGGAATGGTTTGCGAGACTAACGTCTCCAGATCCGACGCTCCAGTGCACTCCAACATGGCTTTTTGGTCAGCCTCATTGATGGAAATGTGGCGGTTCACAAACTCGTGTGTATTCATACTATATCAGATTTTATTGATTCAAAATGGAATGGTAAAAATACAATAATTTGGCGGTTGTAGCAACCCTGCTCCTTAGCACTCAAGTTTCAAAAAGCTTTAATTTTATTTGGAATTATTCTAAATAAAAATATATATTTGCAACATGAATACGAGCATTGCCTTTCGAATCCCACCCTTAGCTCCTGCCCGCAGTAACGCAGAGGCGATGTATTGTGGAAAAAAGAAGTGTTGTAAAAAATTCAAAAAGGGCAAACGATGCAAGAAATGCCCGGGTCGATTAAAAATGGCCTAACGCTTATACGACGGATTTCTCAGCGAAATAGGTAGAGCGCAAGTAGCGCCAATAGGACGAGCAAAACCAGCCACCCGACCTGCCCTCTTAGCTTACTTTGTCTTTTCTCTTGCAATTCCCCTTGTTTTTTGCTTTTCTCATTAAAAGGAACCTGCTCCTTAGAAACATGAGTTTTATCATGAATGGTAATTCCTTGCACCACCGTTTTACGTAGAAGTGTGTTTTGAGCATGGAGTAAGATTTGAAATTGCCCTTGATCAAATTCCGGCAATTCAATTGTTTTCTCTCCAAAAGCCTTTACCAGACCAAAGGGGACTATCTTTACGACGTC
Source organism: Epilithonimonas sp. KH_059 (assembly GCF_057838485.1). Classification (NCBI taxonomy): domain Bacteria; kingdom Pseudomonadati; phylum Bacteroidota; class Flavobacteriia; order Flavobacteriales; family Weeksellaceae; genus Epilithonimonas; species Epilithonimonas sp. KH_059. The sequence continues at coordinate 2,309,103 of NZ_CM174468.1, read as the reverse complement.
CGCATGCAGGGTATTCCATTTCAAGATCACCTCTTCTCCTTTTTCTCCCTGTAGCTTACTGACCGTAAAGGATTTAATCACCGGGGGCAAAGGACTTCTAGGGCTTCTATCTTCCGTTTCCAAATAAGAATCGTAAACGGAGCGGGACTCCGGGTCCGAAAGGATTTCGTAGGCCTCTTTCAAATCCGCAAAGCGCCGATTGAAAAAGGGATCTTCCGAATTTTTATCAGGATGGTATTTATGGGAAAGCTTGCGGTACGCCGATTTGATCTCTTCCAGAGTAGATTTCGAGTCGATGCCGAGAAAGTAATAGTAATTCTTCAAGTTCAGTATTCTATAGGCAAAAATAGCAATTGTAATTCTTTTTCCTTACTTTTAAATTCTAAACTTAAAAGTAGGCACGAATGGAAAACGGCGCAGACATCAAAATCTCCAAAAAAAAGCCCTCATACCTTCTTAGTGAGCCTTTCCGACATTACTTAAAACGCTTTGATCGGGTCGCAAAATTAAGCGCCCAATACGAAGACCTTCTGCGTTATAGTGAGCACTTCCCCATTACCGATCAAGAAGGCAATGACACCCTTTGGGAAGGCGTTATGTACCCTTACCAAGAAATGATAGAACTGCATGCAGGTTTAGTTGAAATTTATCAGCGCCTGCGTTCCGATGGAAATCAAGAGGCGAAATCCCACCTAAAAGTGGACAGTATTGACTATTGTACTTTTGGAAACTCCCACCCGTTTCGAATCAAAATCAAAAACTCCCATAACGACATTCACGACTATTTTTATGTCAAGAAAGCAGATGCCTCCCGCGTCTATGGACTTGAACTCGAGTATCTACTCTCTCCCAATCGTATCGACTTTCTTGTCTACAACGATACACTCATAGAAGAGCACGTCTCAGGGATCCCTGGCGATGTTTTTCTAAACAAGTGGATGGATGAAAACCAAAACAAAAAACGAATTGCAAAAGAATTTGTAAAATTTAATGAACGCTGCTTTTTAAGACTTCTTGGCGACCAAAGATCTTATAATTTTGTGATGGTTCTCACGCCTGATTTTGATGAAATTAAATACAGAATTCGAAGCATTGACTTTGATCAACAAAGTTACGAAGGACGCGCGAATGTATACAAGCCCCAATTCTTTAAGGAAAACTTCCCTTATGTTAAACTCGTGATGGACAACATTGAGACCTCGTCCATCAAACAGTACCAACACGAAGAGCGCTCTTTAATGGCCAAACGTATGATTGTGGCCAAAAAAAGAATCTCGACCTTGCTTCGGATCATGCGGAAAGAAGCCCTCTCAAGTGAGGAAAAGATTCAGACACTAAAAAACGAAATTTACGCCGAATTAAAAGATCCGGCGCTGTTGCATTGTAAAACGATGGGGGATATTGTAGCCGCTATACTAAATCATACCGTACGGAACTACGAGAAATCATCCTCACTACCCTCTAAATTCTAGGGGGTCAAAATAGAATGGTAAGGGACTAAGAATCTCTTATTTGAGATTCTCCACATATTTTTCAAAATTACTTAAGACCACGTCCCAAAAACGTTTTTGAGTTTGGTGCGTATTTTTGGTTTCCGGTTCAAACACCATACTAAATTTCGTGGCATCTTGGTCGATGGCCTGGAAATCAAATTCAACTTCACGACCGTCCGTGAGAACAATAGAGATGTGTTCTCGGGGAACAAACGTTTTAATCGTGCCGGTAAAATCATAGCCCGAACCTTGGTCTTTGGTGCTCATTACATAGCGAAAAGTTCCTCCCTCTTTTAACTCATTGACAGCGCTTTCGCACCTCTGGCTCTGAATCACAAAAAACCACTTTACGACATGTTTAGGATCCGAAAAAGAATCCCAAACCTTTTCTATGGGAGCCAGCAGCATCACCTCAGACTTGATTGTTTCCATACGTTAATTTTTGATAAAGATAAGTAAAATAAATAGTGCTAGTCAAACGCTCCATTCTAAAATTAAAAAAAAAGGATCCTTTTCGGACCTTAAAAATTGAATTTTCCCACTCAAAACCTATTGATTCCTTTCCTTTACTGGATTCTTCAAAGTGCATAATTAAAATTTTTCCTTTTCATCACACAAAAAAAGTGCACTTAAGTAAAGTACACTTTTCTAGAATCTAGTTTCTCTCTTTATTTTAAGGCTTCAATCGCTGCCTCGTAGTTCGGTTCGGTTGTAATTTCAGGCACTTGCTCTGTGTACAACACTTTGCCTGTTTCATCTGTAACCACCACGGCGCGAGACAAAAGACCTCTCATCGGTCCGTCGCTAATTTCAACTCCGTATTCTTTTCCAAAGTCTCCTCTGTAATCAGAAAGTGTCTCTACATTGTCTAAACCTTCTGCTGCGCAAAAGCGACCCAATGCAAATGGAAGATCCTTCGAAACATTAATAACCACCGTACCTTCTAAAGACGTAGCCCGTTTGTTAAACTCACGCGCTGAGGCGGCGCAAATTCCCGTATCAATACTTGGGAAAATATTAAATACTTTTTTCTTTCCCTCGTAATTCGAAAGTTTTTTCTCCTCTAAATCTTGGTTGACTAAAGTGAAATCCTTTACTGAATTTCCTGACGCAGGAAGCTCTCCTACGGTATTAATTTCATTTCCTTTTAATGTGATTTTTGCCATAATGTATAAATTTATCTCTCCCAAAGATAGTCAATTTCTTCTACAACCTTTCCTAACAGAGGGTTAAAACTTTATTAAATATCTTGTCCTTATTCCGATTGTGGTCTAGACTAAACTTCGTGTTCTTGTTAAAATTCAGTAAATTTGTAATCCTATAAATTAAAATCAAAAACAACACAATAATGTCACAAGCAAAAATCTATTACACCCTTACGGACGAAGCGCCTATGCTGGCTACCAATTCATTTCTGCCGATCGTAAAGGCATTTACGAAACAAGCTGGAGTTGAAATTCAGGTTCCAGACATTTCTCTTGCCGCCAGAATTTTAGCAAACTTCCCTGAAGGACTATCCTCAGAGCAATTTGTTCCCGATTATTTAACTCAGCTAGGAGAACTGGCAAAGACCCCAGAAGCAAACATTATAAAGCTTCCGAATATTTCCGCCTCGGTTCCTCAACTTGAGGAAGCGATCCAAGAATTACAAAGTCAAGGATTGCAAATACCGAATTATCCTACAGAACCAAAAAACGAGCAGGAGAAGCAAATTCAATCCCGTTATGCAAAGGTTTTAGGATCCGCAGTAAACCCTGTTTTGAGAGAAGGGAATAGTGACCGTCGAGCCCCAAAATCTGTAAAAGACTACGCAAAAGCAAACCCACACCGTATGGGCACTTGGGCACCTGACAGCAAAACCGAGGTAGCTCACATGAATGCAGGAGATTTTTACGCGACAGAAACCTCGACCACAATAGAGTCGGCATGCAAATATCGAATCGTATTTGAGTCTGCAAATGGAGAACAAACCGTTTTGAAAGATTTTGCGCCCCTACTAGCGGGAGAAATCATTGACAGCTCTGTGATGCATTTAGCCGCTCTTAAAGCAAGTGTACAAGAGGCCATTGATAGAGCAAAAGCTCAAGACGTTCTTCTTTCTGCCCACTTAAAAGCGACGATGATGAAAATCTCGGACCCTATTATTTTTGGTGCAGTCGTAGAGACCTATTTCAAAGACGTTTTTGCTAAATATGCCGAGACTTTCAAATCTCTGGACATTAATCCAAATTTCGGATTAGCGACCCTCTATGAAAAAATCGAAGGAAATCCGAAAGAAGCTGAAATCAAAAGAGATTTGCAGCAAGCAATGGAAAAAGGCCCTCGCATTGCCATGGTTAATTCTGACAAAGGAATTACCAACTTCCACGTTTCTTCAGATGTGATTGTGGACGCCTCGATGGCAGCCTTAGTTAGAGGAGGAGGGAAAATGTGGAACAAGGAAGGGAACGAGGAGGACACTGTATGTCTAATTCCGGACCGTACGTACGCTGGATTCTATGATGCAATTGTAAAAGACATGAAAGCAAACGGCGCTATTGATCCCAAAACCTTTGGTACAGTTCCTAACGTAGGACTTATGGCTCAAAAAGCAGAAGAATACGGATCTCACGACAAAACATTCCAATTGAAGTCTGCAGGAACCGTAAGAATCGAAAATGAAAATAAGGAAGTTCTTCTCGAGCAGACTGTAGAAACCGGAGATATCTTCCGTATGTGCCAGGTCAAAGATGCACCGATTCAAGACTGGGTGAAATTAGCAGTGAACCGCGCCCGCCTATCCGATACCCCGGCCATTTTCTGGTTAGACAAGGGCAGAGCGCACGACGCGCAAATGATCAAAAAAGTGGAACTTTATTTAAAAGACCATGATTTGAGCGGACTTGACATCCGAATTATGGATGTTAAAGACGCAATGCTTGAAACCTTAAAACGAGGACGTGAAGGAAAGGACACAATTTCCGTTTCCGGGAATGTCCTAAGAGACTATTTAACGGACATGTTCCCAATCTTAGAACTGGGAACCTCAGCCAAAATGCTATCCATCGTTCCGCTTATGAACGGAGGGGGTCTTTTTGAAACAGGCGCAGGAGGTTCGGCTCCAAAGCATATCGAACAGTTTATCAAAGAAGGCTATTTGCGATGGGACTCTTTAGGGGAGTTCTTAGCCTTGCAAGCAAGTTTAGAACATCTCTCGCAAACACAAGACAACCCAAAAGCCAAAGTTCTTGCTGACGCCTTAGACGGTGCCAACGCCCTATTTTTACAAAATGACAAATCGCCAGCGCGTAAATTAGGTTCGATTGACAACCGAGGATCTCACTTCTATTTAGCCATGTATTGGGCTCGTGAGATCGCAAATCAAAGTGAAGATCTAGAGCTGGCAAAAACCTTTGCGGTCATTGCAGACAAAATGGAGCAAAACGAGACGCTCATTAATGAGCAGCTGATCGCTGCGCAAGGCTCTGCCCAAGACATTGGCGGATACTACCATGCAGACAGAGAAAAAACAGAAAATGCGATGAGACCAAGTACGGTATTAAATGAAATTATAAATTCTTTATAGTTCCATTCTAGGTTGAATACTCTTGACCTCTGCACTTTTTGCGGAGGTCTTTTTTTGTACTTTTACATGGTGGAAAATTCATTAACAGTCTTCTCTAAGTCGGGAGAGCAGGTAGAAAACACCAAAAGTGACTCCTTTTATAGGCTTTATCTATTCGAGGGCAAAGGGAGTTTAACCTTTGAGGGAATCACCTACCCTTTTCAGGGACCTACGGTTTTATTCACTTCCCCTTACCAAAGCCACTCCTTAAATATCGAATCTAAGCGAGAAGTTTGGGGACTAAAATTTCATGGAGACTTCTACTGCATTGAATACCACAAAAAAGAAGTAGCATGCAATGGACTCCTTTTCAACAACGTCTATTTACAGCCGCACTTTCCTACGGATCCTGAATCTTTTGAGGAGCTTATTTCTCTCATTGAAAAGATCAAAAAAGTTTCCATAAAGGACTCGTTTTCAAGGTCAATTTCGCAATCCTACTTGCAACTGATTTTAGCCTTGTGCACGAAGAAAAAGAGTGATTATCTAACACGTACTACACAAGAAGGACCTCTTTCTGATCATTTGAGTCCATTTCAAGAACTAGTCGAAGCGCATTTCACCACACAGAAAAACACTTCATTTTATGCCGATGCTTTGCATATGTCGCCTAGCGCACTCACTAAGAAGATAAAGAAAGAATTTGGCAAACCGCCCTCTAAACTTATCAGTGAGCGACTAATTTTAGAAGCGAAGAAAAAACTTCATTTAACGCGTGATTCGATCAAAACCATTGCTTCAGAATTGCGTTTTGAGGATGCCTTTTATTTTAGTCGTTTTTTCAAAAAACATACAGGATTAACTCCTAGTGAATTTCGAACTCATGTAGGAATCTCAATTGTAGCACAGCCGTCCTAAATAGGCAAAATTATCCATTCAATTTCCCTAACTGTCCATTTTCCTTGGAAGGCAATCGTCCTACCTTTGAAAAAACAAAATATGACAGCATTCTTTGAATTTCTTAGTTCTAGTAAAAGGCCTTTTATTCACGGCCTACGAATTTCAATCTTTGTCGTGATGGCTTGGATTGGCGGCTTAAAAGCCTTTCAATACGAGGCAGACGGCATCGTACCTTTTGTAGCAAACTCTCCTTTTATGAGCTTCTTCTACCAGAAAAACACCTCTGACGCGGATTCTTATAAGCAACACAAAAACAAGGAGGGAGAAGTAGTACCCCAAAACATTAAATGGCATCAGTCCAATGGAACGTATGTTTTTTCCTATGCTTTAGGAACCGTAATTTTCATAATCGGCACCCTGGTCTTACTTGGTATTTGGCTACCTAAAGTTGGAGTTTTAGGTGGGCTGTTAACCTTTGGAATGTCTTTGGTCACCCTATCCTTCCTAATCACAACCCCGGAGACTTGGGTTGCGGATTTGGGCGGGCCTGACCATGGATTCCCCTATCTTTCGGCGGCGGGTCGACTTGTAATCAAAGATATAATTATGCTTTTTGGAGGCCTAATTTGCGCCAGTGAAGCTGCGGGGGAAGCCCTTCGCAGAAAATCATTGTAAAGAGTTGCTAGTGACTCACGATTTCTGCCAAAACAAAAAGGCAGACTTATCTTATGCAAAAAGGACAAAATAGGGGATTGTAAGAATTCCTTGAAAGATTAATGTATTAATTTACGTATTGCGACAGGTTACTTTTATCCAAGTCGGATACGAAAGAGTATACAAATCAAATTAGAGGGTCCTAAAATAGAAAACGCTAGCAATTGACGAATTACGAGCGTTTTCTATTATCTAATTTTCGACATTGTTAGTGATGCAGTGAGACGGCTATATTACAATAGTGAAATTAATGGATTCCGAAAGTTTTTTAATCTAACAATTCGTCACGCACAGCATTTGGGAGAGTCACTTTCAAATTGGGTTCAAGTTCCATAGCTCGTTTTATGGCAAATGTAGCACCTTCATTACGGGCCCAACTTCTTCTAGAAATTCCATTATTAACGTCCCAGAATAGCATCGATTTTAATCTTCGGTCTGCTTCAGGACTTCCGTCTAGTAGCATTCCAAATCCGCCATTAATTACTTCTCCCCAACCTACGCCTCCTCCGTTGTGAATAGAAACCCATGTCGCTCCTCGGAAACTATCCCCGATCACATTATGAATGGCCATATCGGCTGTGAATCGAGAACCGTCGTATATGTTTGAGGTTTCACGGTACGGAGAATCCGTTCCTGAAACATCATGATGGTCGCGCCCTAACACTACTGGACCAATTGTTCCTGCTGCAATTGCTTGGTTAAATGCTTCGGCAATTTTCATTCTACCTTGTGCATCCGCATAGAGAATTCTTGCCTGGGAACCGACTACCAAATTGTTTTTTTGCGCCTCTTGGATCCAATGAATGTTATCTTTCATCTGTTGCATAATTTCAGGAGGCGAAACTTTCAGGAGTTCTTCCAACACCTCGCAAGCCAAGCGATCGGTTTGCTCCAGATCCTTCGGATCGCCACTACTGCAAACCCATCGGAAAGGACCAAACCCGTAATCGAAACACATAGGTCCCATAATATCTTGCACATAGCTAGGGTATCTAAACTCTCTTCCAAGTGTAGGATTCGGATTCATCACCTCTGCTCCTGCGCGACTGGCTTCCAATAGGAACGCATTTCCGTAGTCAAAGAAATAGGTTCCTTTGTCTGTATGTTTATTAATTGCTCGAGCATGTCTACGTAGACTCTCCCGAACTTTCTCTGCAAAAGCCTCAGGATCTTCAGCCATTAGGCGATTCGATTCTTCAAAACTTAGCCCCACCGGATAGTATCCCCCAGCCCATGGGTTATGAAGAGAAGTTTGATCGGAACCAATATCGATTGAGATTCCTTGCTCATCCAACGTTTCCCAAACTTCCACTACATTCCCTAGGTAGGCAAGTGAAACTGTTTGTTTTTCTTCTTTTGCTTTTCGAATACGAATAACCAGCTCCTCTAAATTCTCAATAATTTCATCCACCCATTTTTGCTCGTGACGGATTTTTGCAATTTTCGGATTTACCTCAGCACACACTGTAATGCATCCTGCAATACTCCCTGCTTTGGGCTGTGCACCAGACATTCCTCCTAAACCGGAGGTCACAAAGAGTCCTGCTTTGGGGTCCTTGTTTATTTTACGAAATGCGTTGAGTACAGTAATGGTCGTACCGTGTACAATGCCTTGTGGACCTATGTACATATAACTACCTGCCGTCATCTGACCGTATTGCGAAACCCCTAATGCGTTAAACTTTTCCCAATCGTCGGGTTTGGAATAATTCGGGATTACCATTCCGTTGGTCACCACGACTCGGGGTGCCTCTTCATGGGAAGGAAATAGTCCCATCGGATGTCCTGAATACATCACGAGGGTTTGCTTGTCTGTCATTTCACTTAAATACTGCATCGTCAGTAAGTACTGCGCCCAGTTACTGAAAACACCGCCGTTCCCTCCATACGTAATCAACTCATGGGGGTGCTGGGCTACCGCTGGATCCAAATTGTTTTGAATCATGAGCATGATGGCTTTTGCCTGCATGCTTTTTCCAGGATACTGCTCAATCCCTCGCGCCTTCATAGGATAGTCAGGACGAAATCTATGCATATAAATTCTTCCGTAACTTTGTAGTTCCTGTTTGAATTCAGGGACTAATGTTTCGTGGAATTTTTCCGGGAAGTACCGAAGTGCATTGCGAAGTGCAAGATTCACTTCTTCTTTATTTAGGATATCCTTACGCTTTGGCGCATGATTGATTTTGGAGTCGTACGCTTTCTCAGCAGGCAGTTCACTAGGGATTCCCGCTTGTATTTGTTCTTGAAAAGTCATGTAAAATAAGTCTTTGACCAAAGTACAATTTTTGGACAAATTGCGCAAATTTACTTGTGGGTCTTGCCGAGCATCGGCACAAATTTGTAGGCACCAAAGTCTTCTTTTTCAAACTCTGTTTCTGAAATCTTAGTAAAGCGCATTAGCACTTGTTCTTCTTGAGGCCCTAACGGTATCACTAAGATTCCACCGATTCGCAATTGTTTTAGAAGTTCGGTGGGAAGCTCATGAGCCCCGCAAGTCACTAAAATACGATCAAAGGGGGCAAACGTTGGAAGCCCTTTAAATCCATCGCCAAAACTATGAAACTTAGCTCGGAGTCCTATCTGTTTTAATTTCTCAGAAGAAAAATCAAACAAGCTTTTTTGCCTTTCCACCGTATAAACGAGTGCTTTCATCGCAACCAGAATTGCGGTTTGATATCCACTTCCGGTACCAATTTCAAGCACTTTATCCCCTGAAGATACCTGTAGCAATTGCGTTTGCTCTGCCACAGTAGAGGGATGGGAAATGGTTTGTCCAGCCGCAATCGGAAAAGCTCGATCCTCGTAGGCGTAATCCGCAAAGATACTTTCAATGAAAAGGTGGCGAGGTACGCTTTGCATAGCCTCAAGCACTAGGGAATCTTCGATTCCTAGTTTTTGATGGAGATACTCTACGAGCTTACGGCGCTTTCCTTTGTGTACAAAACTATCTGGCATAGGACAAAAATAGCAATTAAAAACGAGATTCCATGGGCTTTCTCCTCACATTCCACGGAGGTAAATAGGCCAAAGAGTTTCATTTTTCTTTTCGAATCCATATCTTTACAAAAATAATAAAGCATGATTAAAGCAGGTCTCGTGGGCGCAGGGCATTTGGGGAAGATTCACCTAAAACTTCTACAACAAAGCGAACACTATAATCTCGTGGGCTTCCATGACGCTGACACAGAAAACGGCCGAAAAATTGAAGCAGAATTTGGATACCGGTACTTTGAAAATTTCGAGGAGCTTTTGGATCAAATTGACATGTTAGACATTGTTACTCCCACGCTTTATCATTATCAATACGCTTTAAAAGCAATTGAAAAAAGAATTCATTTCTTCATTGAAAAACCCGTCACTCAAACTTTAGAACAAGCGAAAGAAATTCTCTCGCTCTGCAACGAGCATCAGATCAAGGCTCAAGTTGGACACGTGGAACGCTTCAACCCTGCCTTCATTGCCACCAAGCAGTACATTCAAGATCCCATGTTTATCGAGATTCACCGTCTTGCGGAATTCAATCCCAGAGGAACGGATGTCTCAGTCGTACTCGACTTAATGATTCACGATCTTGATATTCTCTTAAGCATTGTAAAATCAAAAGTAAAAGACATCCATGCCAGCGGAGTATGTGTCGTGTCAAAAACGCCCGACATCACCAATGCGAGAATTGAATTTGAGAACGGTTGCGTGGCCAACCTCACCACCTCTCGAATTTCGATGAAAGCCATGCGAAAATCTAGATTTTTTCAGCGAGACGCATACATATCGGTCGATTTCTTAGAAAAAAAAGCAGAGGTAATCCGAATGAAGGAAGCGCCAGAAAACCCTTCCGATTTTGATATGATCATTGAGAGTTCCGAGGGTGAAAAAAGTCAAATTCTTTTTGAATATCCAGCAATCGAACCTAACAATGCGATCTTGGATGAGCTCAATGCGTTCGCAAGAGCAATTGCAATGGATGACCAAGTTGAAGTTTCCCTTGAAGATGGAACGGAGGCACTGGAAGTGGCCCTTAAAATCATGAACCTAATTCAAAAGTCTCCAACACCTTCTAAATAATTCGTTATGCTACGATACGGCCTTTTAATACTCTTTTTCGGATTCTTCTTTATCCAGTCCTCAGCGCAGTCCCTATCCGAACGAATTGCTACGCTAACCAAGGGAAAACCTCTTACGTTAGGGGTTTCTGTAATCGGTATTGAAAATTCACTTCAGTTTCACTGGAACGAGAATAAGGCCCTGCCGATGCAAAGTGTATTTAAGTTCCCCATTGCCCTACAAGTCCTTTCCCTTGTCGACAAAGGAACCTACTCCCTTACGAGTCCTATTCTTGTCAAAGCAGAAGAACTATTAGACAATACCTGGTCTCCTTTAAAGGTAAAATATCCTTCTGGCGATGTGACTCTTTCGCTCGGTGAACTCATTGAATATACCGTTGCGCAAAGTGACAACAATGCTTGCGATGTTCTACTAAGATTAGGGGGTGGACCTTTACAAACGCAGAAGTTTATTCGCAGCTTTGGACTTAAGGAATTCCAGATTCTATTTAATGAAGAGCAAATGCACGAAGATTGGGAGCGTCAATATCAGAATGCGGCATCTGCAAAAGAACTAAGTTCTCTACTCAAATTGTTTTATGAGGGAAAAACTTTATCAGAAAGTTCAACCGCTTTTCTTTATAAAGTAATGCTCAATACAAAAACCGGCAGCAATAAAATGAAAGCGCTTCTCCCTAAGGGATCCACGGCCCACAAAACGGGCGCATCTGGGAAAAACAAGGAGGGTCTCACAGGAGCGGAAAACGACATAGGAATTGTAACCACTCCAAAAAACAACCATTACGCACTTTCCATTCTAATTTCAGATTCGAAATTAGATGACAAAACAAACACGCAAATGATCGCGACAATCTCGAAATGGATTTACGATTATTACGCTGAACAGGAATAGGAATAAAAATAAGAACTAAAAAGGAAGAATAAAAAAAATAGTATGAACAAGATTGTAGTAATTGGCGCAGGAACCATGGGCAATGGAATCGCGCACACCTTTGCACAAAATGGATTTCAAGTAAACTTGGTAGACGTTTCTACTGAGGCCCTAGAAAATGGACTAAAAACCATCACCTCTAATCTCGATCGGATGCTTTCGAAAGAAACCATTACTGAGGCTTTAAAAAAGGATACCTTAGATCGTATCACGCTATTCACAGACCTAAGCAAAGCCATCGACGAGACGGAATTAATTGTAGAAGCCGCGACGGAAAACTTAGAGTTAAAATTAAAGATTTTCAGACAGATGGATGAACTTGCGCCTGGGAATTGTATTCTTGCCAGCAATACCTCCTCTATTTCCATTACCCAAATCGCATCTGTTACAAACAGACCTGAAAAAGTAATTGGAATGCATTTTATGAATCCAGTACCCCTAATGAAACTTGTGGAAATCATTAAAGGGTTCTCCACTTCTAAAGAAACGTTTGACAAAACGTTTGAATGGTCCAAGACTCTAGGCAAAACGCCAGTGGAAGTGAATGACTATCCCGGATTCGTGGCCAACCGTATCTTAATGCCTATGATCAATGAAGCGATTGAGACCCTATACAACCGCGTAGCAGGTGTCGAGCAAATCGACACGGTAATGAAGTTAGGAATGGCGCACCCTATGGGTCCATTGCAACTTGCAGATTTCATTGGATTAGACGTTTGTCTTGCTATCTTAAACGTAATGCACGATGGATTTAAGAACCCGAAATACGCTCCCAATCCACTTCTCGTAAATATGGTACGAGCGGGAAAACTAGGAGTAAAATCAAAAGAAGGGTTTTATGACTATTCCACCACCAAAAAAGCAGAAATTGTAGCTAAAAGTTTTGCAACCGGATTTTAACAAAATTTAAAATAGGGGATTCATTTGCTAAAACAATTTTCTTTATCTTTGACCCCATTAAAACATTACAAAAATGAAAATACCTAAATTTTTATTAGCCGACAATTCCGAAATGCCGGAAGATTTATTTGTAGTTCATACAGAATATCCAAGATTTATCCTTAACGTAGAGGAGGAAGAAGTAGAATGGTTAGACGATCTTGAAGGAGATGACGAAGAAACCATGGCAGACGAAGCCACTAAAGTAGTAGAAATGGCTTTCACATGGTGTGACGAAGAATTAGCCAAATACGACGAAGAGGACGAAGAGAACTAATTCTTTTAGTTTCTAATACTTAAAATATGCAATCTGCTTTCCTCCGGAAGCAGATTGTTTTTTAAGCAAAAGGTCTATAAAAACAATACCGCCGAGAGAAGCTCTAGGCGGTATTGTTTTTTGAAAGTAGATTCCTTTCTTAGTTTTTTGTAAACTTCATAAGAAGTAAATTGTCTTTGTACAATTCAAGGGTATTCCCATTCACAACGTAATGCGTTGCACTTTGCAGAAGACCAAGAAAGTTCGTTTCTGTCGTCATATCTTCACAAGCTTTTCTTGTCGATCCCAGTGCGGAAGTTGAAAAACCACCCACGGATGGGTTTAGCTCAACACCTCCAAAATAAGAATTACAGCCTGCATTCCCTGCAATCTTTTGCTCTTCAATTAGGAGCGTAGGTTTTGGACCTGAGACGGATTCCGTTACAGTCCACTGGGTATTTGCAATACTCGTTTGCTTCGAGCCTACTTTACCCACGGATCCAATCGCTGTACACGAAGCGAGGGTAAGAAAAGCGAATAGAACTAACCAAATATTTTTCATAAAATGTAATTTTGCAAATCAAATGTATAAATAAAAATCGGACTGCGTCTTGAATTTAAGCTTTTTCTAATCAAAAAATAGGCCTATTAAAGCGCTGCGCAATTCAGAATTTCAAGATCCCTTAACGAAGAGTTGCTCCAAATTCATTTTCAAACAAAGCGATCAATTGATTCATCACCTGAGAAATTTCTTTCTCTTCGAGTGTCTTTTCTTCGTTGAGTAACTCAAAACTTAGCGCGTAGGATTTCTTACCCTCGGGTAGGTTTTTGCCTTCGTAAACATCAAACAAGTTCACTTTACGTAAATAGCGGGAAGGCTTCTTCTCTACTGCTTTTTTAAGCTCACTATAGCTTACATTTTTATCTAGTAGCAAAGCGAGGTCACGACGAATCACATTAAACTTAGGAAGGTCTTGAAATTTAAGATTCTCTGTTTCTCTCAGACTCTGGGCCAGTTGAAGTTCGATTTCTGCGTAGTAACATTTCTGATCTACATCTGCTGACTTAAGCGCCTCTTTTGAAACAATCCCAAGTCTTGCCACAATTTGATTTCCAACTTTCAAAGCAAGGCCATCGCTAAATCGCGCGTCCTCTAGCACCTCTTCTTCCCATTTAAGCCCAAGTCGCTGTAAGAGAAGAGATACATATCCTTTAAGGCGATAAAAATCACTAACTTCTCCTTGCGACCTCCAATTCTCTGCCTGGTCCTTACCGGTGGTAAGCAGGGCGAGTTGCTTGCGCTCTGAGTAGGATTTCGTCTTATGGTAAATCTTTCCTAGTTCAAAAAACTTTAAATCTGCACTTTTTCGATTGATGTTATAGGCTGCGTTTTGCAATAGACCCTCTAGCAGAGACGTACGAAGGTACGCTAACTCTCCACTTAATGGATTTAGTAATTTAACGGCATCCTTTGGATCCTTAATCGAGGTTAAGGAATTATTCATTACTTCATTAAACCCAGCGCTTTGAAGCGTTCGAGCCCACGAATTTTCAAGTTCGTCTTGGTCATTTGTACTCAATTTCACAGGGGAAAACGAAAATTTCGCAGGCGATTCCACCTTATTGTATCCATAAATACGAAGGATCTCTTCAATGACATCAATCTCTCGAGTTACGTCCGCTCTAAAGGTAGGAACCGAAAGTTCGAGCCCATTTTGAATTTCATTTAGAATAGCAATGTCTAGAGACTTTAGAATTTCTTTGACCTTCTCTCTGTGGATTTTAATCCCAAGGATTTGATCAAGCATTGAATAGCGTAAAACGACGTACTGCCCCTCTATCGCGCTAGGATAGAGATCGATTACTTCACCGACCAACTGTCCACCCGCAATTTCTTCAATCAATTTAATTGCGTAAGAAAGTGCTGTTTTCGTTTGAGCAGGATCCACTCCTCTTTCGAAACGGAAAGAGGCATCTGTACTTAATCCGTGATATTTGGCTGCTTTCCGGACTGCTACGGGATTAAAGTACGCACTCTCTAGGAAAATCCTTTGAGTCTCTTCTCCTACGCCCGAATTCATTCCACCGAAGACCCCTGCGATACACATGGGATTATCGCTTCCGTCTTTAATCATAATTTCTTCTCCCGAAAGGCTTCTCTCCACTCCATCTAGGGTGGTGAATTTCGTTCCCTTCGCAAGCGTACCTACTTTTACTTTGTGGCCTTCGATCTTGTCTGCATCAAAAGCATGCAAGGGCTGACCTAGGCCGTGAAGAATGTAATTGGTAATGTCTACCACGTTATTGATTGGAGATAGACCAATGGCTAGGAGCCTATTTTGAAGCCATTCGGGTGAGGCTTCTATGGTTACATTTTCCACAAAAGCGCCCACGTAGCGAGGCGTTAGAGTTGAATCTTCTACTACAATCTCTAAATCCGATTCGTTTTGCCCTTCCAAGGGTTGAAGTGCTACTTTCTCAAAATCAGACTTCTGAGAATTGCTGGCTAAATAAGCATGCAAATCTCTTGCAACTCCGTAATGGGACATTGCATCGGTTCTATTAGGGGTTAAACCAATTTCATAAACATGGTCACTCCCTACTTCAATATAATCGCTTAGAGGTCTTCCGACTTCATATAAATCTTCTTCTAAAACCATAATTCCAGAATGGTCCTCACCAATGCCTAGTTCCACTTGGGAACAAAGCATTCCTTCTGAAACCTCTCCTCTTAGTTTGGCTTTTTTTATCTCAAAAAAACTTCCATCTTTTGCATAGATCTTCGTACCCACAGTGGCAACCGCTACTTTCTGACCTGCCTCCACATTGGGAGCTCCACACACGATGGAAAGTAGGCTCTGAGCGCCCACATCGATTGTGGTTACTTTTAATTTATCCGCATTGGGATGCTTTTCGCACGTCATCACCTGACCCACAACGATTCCTTGCAAAGACCCTTTAATGGTTTCAAAAGGCTCTATACCTTCCACTTCTAAACCTATGTCGGTTAGGATTTCTCCTATGCGTTCTATTTTTAAATCGGTGTTCAGGTATTCGCCTAACCAGTTGTTTGAGATTTTCATTTACTCTTAAATTTGTGTACAGATACGGGCGCAAATATCGGTATTTTTGAGCAGACATTAAAATATAGCCATGGGAAATTCAAAAGGATTCTCTCCCCCAAAAGGAATTCAAAAGAACTTAAATTCCATTTAGCCTGCGGCCCAAAAAAAATAGGAGCTTGACTTAAGCAAGCTCCTACGGTATTCAATTAATCAATGCACTCACTTTGTATTCAAGTCCATTGAATTTGATTGCATTTTACATCCCTATGACAGGCATGGAAAGCATCAATAAATTTTCATTGTCTTCTAGTCCGTCAATTGGCTCAATAATTCCAGGACGGGTTGGCATGGACATTTTAATGGTAATGTCATCGGATGCAAGAACAGAAAGCATTTCTGTTATGAACTTAGAGCTAAATCCAATGTTGATATCCTCGCCGTTGTAATCACAAGGAATCTGCATATCTGCCTTGTTTGCATATTCAGGATCTTCTGTGTGCAAATGCAATATGTTACCAGACAATTTGAAACGAACCTGATTCGTGGATTTATTCCCCATAATAGAGGCTCTTTTGATCGCTTGAAGAAGCAGAGCTCTATTGATTGTTAGAATGTTTGGATTTTCCTTTGGAATGACCGCTGTATAATTTGGATACTTCCCATCAATTAATAAGCAAATCCAAATGTTTTTTCCAAATGTGAACTTCGCTACATTGTCAGCGAATTCAATCAAAACCTCTTCCGCTGTGTTTGATAAAATTGATTTGAAAATAGCCAGTGGTTTTTTCGGCATGATGAACTCCATCGGTTCTGCCACAAGGTCTGTTCTATTGTAAACCACAAGTCGATGCGAATCTGTGGAAACAAAATTCGTCCCTTCTTCTGTAAACTGAAATAACACTCCGGTCATTACAGGTCTTAGAGAGTCATTTGAAGTCGCAAACAAAGTGTTATTTAACGCCTCGGAAAGAACACCTGCAGGAATCACTACTTTTTGAGTCGCATTAAATTCAGATAGTTCAGGATAGTCTTCTGCATTGTCCAAGGCCACTGCAAAATTATCCTTCTCGTCTAAAATTTCAAGTAGACTTCCCACCCCCTCATCGTTGTCTTTTACTGACAAAGTAAGAGGCTGTTCTCCATAGGTTTTCACAAAATCTTGAAAAATCTTCGCAGGCACCGCAAATCTTCCGGACTCATCTGATTTTACATCTAGACTTGTAATAAGCGTAGTTTCTCCATCCGAAGCCGTGATTTGCAATTGATCTTGATCTAAAGCAAATAGGTAATTTTCTAAAATTGGTCTGGATTGAGAGCTTGAAATCACTCCACTTACGGTTTGCAATGCTTTTTGCAACTCTCCACTTGAAACGATAAATTTCATAAATCAATTTAATTTCTACAAATATAACAAATAAAGGGAAAATAGAGAAAACTTGTGGCTTTAGTTATTAACAATATTCTCTCTTTTTTTTATGGGAATTTCTCCTAGATTCCCTACCTTTCCCTTACTCAATATGAATAACAAAACTTTTCTTTCCAGTCTTAAAAATGCGCTTAACGGACTGCAACATGCAGTTCGCACAGAGCGCAATTTGCAAATTGAGCTTTTTGCCTTCGCCTTAAACCTCGTATTCATTTTCATTTTTGATCTAACCTACGTGGAAATTGCAATTCTGCTACTCGTGTGCGCACTTGTTCTATGCATGGAGCTACTAAACACAGCTCTTGAAAAAATGGCGGATTTCATCGAGCCTAAATGGAACGATAAAATTGGACTCATAAAAGACTTAGCTGCAGGCGCAGTGCTACTGGCTTCCCTCTTTGCTCTTTTCGTAGGACTAGTTATTTACTTACCTCACCTAAAAGCCCTACTCCTCGGAGCATAAATTCGCGTGATGACCAAAAAAAGGCGGTGAAACCATTTGTTTCCCGCCTTTTCAGTATTCTACTAAAAGAATTTCTTATTTAAAGTAATCCACTCCATTTTTAAAGACATTGTGGTAATTCGCATCCGGAATGTTTTTCATTAGTCCTTCGCTAAATCGCTCTGTGTGTCCCATTCGACCAAATATTTTTCCATCTTTGGAAGTCACACCTTCGATTCCAAAAAACGAATTGTTTGGATTAAAAGGCATTCCGTGGGCTACTTGTCCCTGGAGATCCACATACTGGGTTGCAATTTGTCCTTGCTGGTAAAGCTCTTCAATCGCCTCCTTGGAAGCAACAAATCTCCCTTCCCCATGGGAAATCGGAATTGTGTATTCTTCTCCTAAGGTTCCCGCTAACCAAGGGGAATGCTCACTTACCACTTTTACGCGGACCATTTGAGAAATATGTCTACCAATGGAGTTATGTGCTAAGGTGGGAGAACTTGCATCCAGATCTCGGATTTCCCCATAGGGTAATAACCCTGATTTCACAAGGGCTTGGAAACCATTACAGATACCTAAAATCATCCCATCTTTCTCTAAGTGGTTCATCACTGCTTCTTTCATTCGCTCGTTCTTAAGCACGTTCACAATGAATTTCGCGGATCCATCCGGCTCATCGCCCGCAGAGAAACCTCCAGAGAACACGAGAATCTGAGAATTCTGAATTTCTTTAACCCAATTTTCAATGCTTTGCTCTAGCAAATCTGTGGTCAAATTCACGAGAGTTGAACTGTTTACAATGGCCCCTTCCTTAGCGAATGCATTGATGGTCTCGTATTCACAGTTTGTCCCTGGAAAAACCGGCGCAAAAACCGTAGGTTTTGCAATTCCATGGCCTCTCTTTATTAGTGGAGAAGACTTAATTGAGTTTAAACTCTCGTCCACATTAAGAAGAACAGCCTCCTTTTCCTTAGTTGGAAAAAGCGATTCAAATGTGCCTTTGTAAGCTCCTAGAAGCTCTTCAATTGAGAAGCTTTCTCCCGAAATTTGCAAAATAGGCTCACTTGAGACTTTTCCAATTTCAATTAAGTGGGAACTTTCAAGAGGCTCGGTAGACTCAAGAACTAAACTTCCAAGAGAACTGGTTAATAGACTTTCTTTTGAAGTCGAAACGAAAGCACCCAGTCGGTTTCCAAAAGCCATTTTAGCGATCGCTACGGCAAGACCGCCTTTTTTGATTGTTTTAGCCGACACTACTTTTTGGGATTTGATCGCCTCATGGACTTCCCCATAAACCGCTTTTAACGACTTATAATCAGGCATTCCGCTCGAATCGAGCGTATGATTGAAATAGTAAATATAATTCCCTGCTTTTTTAAATTCCGGTGAAATCACATTCTTTTTCTCCCCGTGTGCACAAGCAAAAGAAATGAGCGTGGGAGGCACATTCAAATTCTCAAAAGACCCACTCATACTGTCCTTTCCACCAATCGCGGCCAACTCAAAATTCATTTGAGCATCGTAGGCACCCAGTAGAGAAGATAGCGGTTTTCCCCACTTCTCAGGTACTTGACCCAATTTCTCAAAATACTCTTGAAAGCTCAAACGAATCGTGCGGTAATCTCCGCCCATGGCCACAATCTTAGAGACGCTTTCTACAACTGCAAGAGCAGATCCACTTAGGGAGTTTTCACTCGAATGGTCCGCATCAAATCCCCAAGAGGCAAAAGAAACAGTCTCCACCTCTTTTGCCCCAATCACAGGCAAGGTTTGCACACTTCCTTCCATAAGGGTTTCTTGGTAGGTTCCTCCGTAAGGCATTGCTACGGTTGTTCCTCCCACAGAGGCGTCAAACATTTCTTGAAGCCCTTTTTGAGAGGCAACATTCTTATCTTTTAATAGAGTAAGGAAATTTTCTTTTGAAAATTCGATTGAATCTTCTTTGTAAGGCTTTAAATGAGATATTTTGGCAGTCTGTATTTTTCGACACCCGTTGGTGTCCAAAAATTCACGACTCAAATCCACAATTTTCTCACCTTTCCAAAACATTTGCATGCGACCCGAATCTTCCACCTTCGCAATGGAAAAGGCATGAATATTTTCTTTTTCACAAAGGGAAATGAATTTCTCTTTGTCGCCCGGCTCGATCACCACGGCCATTCTTTCTTGAGATTCGGAAATCGCAAGTTCAGTTCCACTAAGGCCCTCGTATTTAAGGGGCATTTCGTCCAACTGGATGGACAAACTCGAGGCAATTTCCCCAATAGCTACGGAAACTCCACCGGCTCCAAAATCATTGGATTTTTTAATCAGTCTTGTGACTTCAGGATTTCTGAAAAGTCTTTGAATTTTTCTTTCCTCGACTGCGTTTCCCTTTTGTACTTCAGTGGATAGGGTATGGATAGAGTCTTGGTCCTGCTCTTTGGAGCTTCCTGTGGCACCGCCTACTCCATCGCGTCCTGTGGCACCGCCAAGGACAATCACCAAATCTCCTGGACAAGGTTCTTCACGTTTTACCCAATCTTTTGGCACAGCTCCCACTACAAATCCTACTTCCATACGTTTTGCTTTGTATCCAGGATGGTAGATTTCATCGACTAACGTAGTAGCGAGTCCAATTTGGTTTCCATAAGAAGAGTATCCACTGGCTGCTTTTTTCGAGATCGTACGCTGAGGAAGTTTCCCCGGCAGCGTTTCAGAAACAGGCTCTAATGCATTACCCGATCCGGATAGTCGCATCGCTTGGTACACATACGCACGACCCGACAAAGGGTCCCGAATTGCCCCTCCCAAACAGGTGGAAGCGCCCCCAAAGGGTTCAATTTCCGTAGGGTGGTTGTGGGTCTCATTTTTGAAAAGCAAATACCACGGCTCTTTCTTTCCATCGTAGTTCGCTTCTATTTCAATGGTGCACGCATTGATTTCTTCAGAGACCACTAGGTCTTCTAATTTTCCTGTCTTGTATAAGTACTTTGCTGCGATCGTTCCTATGTCCATAAGAGACATGGCTTTATGCTCTCGCTTTAAAAAGGCTCTTTTGGATTGGTAATCGTTATAAATGCGCTCGAGAACCTCCTTTTGATACCCTTCAAACTCTATTGAGGTAAGTTCCGTTTCAAAGGTCGTATGGCGACAGTGATCGCTCCAGTACGTGTCTAGTACTTTAAGTTCAGTTTCTGAAGGATCTCTTTGTTCCTTTTGAAAGTAGGACTGAATGAAGGTAAGATCTTCCATATCAAATGAAAAATCATGTTCTTTATGGAACTGTTCTAATTGCTCCTTAGTGTAGGCTGTAAAGCCCGAATGAATCGGGACCGGTTGGGGCTCTTCTTGTTTTGGAATTTCCAAAACTTCAAGATTCTTCTCTTGACTTTCCACCTTATTGATAAGGTGCTCCTTTATAAGATCCATATCGCTTGAGCTTACTCCTTGAAGTTCAATAAGCGAACCGCTGCGGACTTCTGCCTTATCATTTCCGGTAAGCAGCGTAATACACTGCTCTGCCGAATCCGCTCTTTGGTCGAATTGACCGGGAAGATATTCCGTGGCAAAGTAGAGACCTTGGGCTGGATTCTCTTCGTGGAGCTCATCCGTCACGGGATCTACAAACGTGGTATGAACCACTTTGGAAAACTCCTCACTGCTTAGACCAAAAAGATCGTATACATTGTAAACTTTTACGGACTGAATGGTCGGTACGACTGCTTTAATCTCTTCCAAAATTTTTGGACTTTCTACATCAAACAGACCCCTTTTTTCTACGAATATTCTTTTTTTCATTTCAACTCTCATGCGGCTTTCAGGCCGGATGCTTAATTACTAGATTGTACTCTTTCTTCTTACTTTGTCTAAAAAAATAGGCAGCCCGTAGGGGGCTGCACTACCTTATACTTTTAAATCAGAACTACCGCCCATTTCGTGAGCGTACTTCTTTAATATAGGCTGAACTTCATTCTCAATAAACTCCTGCGTTTGAATAGGCGCAAAGCCAATGAAATTTTTCGGATCCAAAACTTCCCTTAGTTTGCTCTTATCAAGTCTTAGACTTTCGTCGCTTAAGATGCGTTCCAAGAGATCGTTCTCTTTTCCTTCCATTTTCACTTTTTTACTCGCTTCCATGGAATGCTGACGAATCACTTCGTGAATCTCTTGTCGGTCACCTCCGGCTTTCACTTCTTCCATAATAATGTACTCTGTGGCCATAAACGGAAGTTCTTCCTCAATATGCTTTCCAATTCTATTCTCATAGACCACGATCCCATTTAGAATATTATTCCATATGAGTAGAATGGCATCCACCGCCAAAAAGGCTTGTGGAATAGTAAGTCTTTTGTTTGCACTGTCATCAAGAGTTCTTTCAAACCATTGGGTGGAGGCCACCATAGCGGAACTGCTTGAAAGGGACATCACAAATTTGGCAAGCGCGCCAATTCTCTCCGAGCGCATTGGATTTCTTTTGTAGGCCATCGCGGAAGATCCAATTTGATTTTTCTCAAAAGGTTCCTCGAGTTCTTTCAAATTCTGAAGTAGTCTTAAATCGTTGCTAAATTTATGGGCTGACTGTGCGATATTCGAAAGTAGGGCAACCACTTTCGCATCTACTTTCCGGTCGTACGTTTGACCTGAGACGCCGAACACTTTTTCAAAACCAAATCGTCTTGAAAGCTCTTTGTCAAGATGCTTCACTTTGGTATAATCCCCTTCAAAAAGTTCTAAAAAGGAGGCTGCAGTACCTGTGGTGCCTTTTACACCTCGAAAACGAAGAGTGTCTAAAAAGAATTCTAATTCTTCAAAATCAAGCACTAGGGATTGAAGCCACAAGGTGGCACGTTTCCCCACAGTCGTTAATTGAGCGGGTTGATAATGCGTAAACCCAAGAGTAGGCAAATCCTTATATTCTATTGCAAAATCAGAAAGACGCTGCATGACGCCCACCAGTTGCTTTCGAATGAGTTTAAGTCCGTCGCGGATCTGAATTAAATCCGTATTGTCTCCCACAAAAGCGGACGTAGCCCCCAGGTGAATAATTCCTTTGGCTAAAGGAGCGGCATCGCCATACGTATGGACGTGAGCCATCACATCGTGCCTAAATTTTTTCTCGTATTCGGCTGCTTTTTCAAAATCTATATCGTCCTGATTCGCTTTTAGCTGGTCGATTTGTTCTTGTGAAATTTCTAATCCAAGTTCTTTTTCAATCTCCGCCAAATGGATCCAGAGTTGACGCCAGGTGCGAAATTTATTGTTGGGTGAAAAATTAAAAAGCATTTCCTCACTGGAATAACGCTCTTCCAATGGATTTTTGTAGGAATTCATTCGATTGGTTTAAGGTTTAGACTTAGGCAAAATTATGGATTTTAATTGAGAGATGAAAGTCGGTTTTGAGCGAAAAAAAATCGCCACCCTAGGGCAGCGATTATGAATACAAAAATGACGCACGCGGTTACTTGGACCAGTGCACTCTTTGCGTTTTAAAGTCCTGAGAATTCGTTCCCACCATAATGTCAAAATCTCCTTCTTCCCAATCGTGAAGAAGTTTATTGTCGTAATACTTTAAAAGTTCGGGTTGAATCTGGAAGCGAACCACTTTACTTTCCCCTTTTTTAAGGAAAACCTTTTCAAAACCTTTCAATTCTTTCACAGGGCGTGTATTGCGACCCACCAAATCGCGAATATACAATTGCACGACTTCCGAACCATCGTAGTTTCCTGAATTGGTTACGGTTACACTGGCTTCAATCGTTTGATTTCCTTTTGGGGCCTTGTCTGAAACCGAAAGCTCAGAGTACGAAAAATTCGTATAGCTTAATCCAAAACCAAACGGATATAGCGGAGTGTTGCATTCGTCCATGTAATTAGAGCGGAACCTCTCGTATTCACATTTCGCAGTTTTCTCCGGACTAAGCGGTCGGCCTGTATTTTTATGGTTGTAATAAATTGGCACCTGCCCTACACTACGAGGAAAGGTCATTGGTAATTTTCCGGAAGGATTCACCTCTCCAAATAGCACGTCTGCTACCGCAAGTCCCGCTTCTGTACCTGGAAACCAAGCGTTCAAGATGGCATCCGGAGTTTCGTACATATTTGAAAGGGCTAAAGGTCTTCCCGTCAAAAGAACCACCGCAATCGGCTTGCCTGTTTTTTTAAGTTCATTTAGCAAATCGATTTGCGCCTCTGGAATCGTAATTTCTGCGCGTGAAGAGGATTCTCCGCTCATTTCTGCACTTTCCCCAATGGCTAGCACAATTACATCCGACTGATTTGCAACATCAACGGCTTCTTTAAGTACGGCCTCTTTCCCTCTGGAATCACGGTCCACTACTTTGCCATGGGCTGCGTATACATTTTCCAACGTTTCGTTTTCCTCTACGTTTGAACCCTTAGCCGTAAGGATCTTCACATTCTTGCCTGCACTTTTTTGAAGTCCATCTAAAAGAGTGACTGCACTTCCGTGCGTAGTGGCAACACTCCATGTTCCTGGCATGTTGACTGAATTTTTTACCAGAGGACCAATAAGCGCAATGGTTCCTGATTTCTTTAAAGGAAGTACCTGATTGTCATTTTTTAAGAGCACCATTGAAGCGGCCGCAATTTTCCTTGCTTCCTCACGATTTTTTTGCTTAAAGACTTCTTTTTCTGCCTCTTTTTTGCTACCGTATCGATACGGATCTTCAAAGAGCCCCAAATCGTATTTTGATTCTAAAATTCGTTTTGCGGCCAAGGTAATTTGCGCCTCCGTTACTTTTCCTTCTTTGAGCGATTTTTGAAGCGTAGTGAGAAAGCCTTCCCCTACCATATCCATGTCGGTTCCTGCATTTAATGCCAAGGCGGAAACGGTCTGCAAATCTCCCATACCGTGTTGTTCCATCTCGTTAATTCCTGTGTAATCACTTACCACGAACCCTTCAAATCCCCACTGTTTTCTTAAGACATCGTCCATAAGCCACTTATTCCCAGTCGCTGGAATCCCATCCACTTCATTGAAAGAAGCCATTACGGAACCAACGCCCGCCTCCACAGCCGCTTTGTAAGGAGGGAAATATTCGTTGAACATACGGGTGTGACTCATGTCCACAGTGTTGTAATCAAGTCCTGCTTCCGGTGCACCGTAAAGAGCGAAATGCTTCACGCAGGCAAGGATCGTGCTTTCAAGGGAAAGATCCTTCCCTTGGTATCCGTACACCATGGCTTTTGCAATTTCACTTCCGAGGAAGGGATCTTCCCCTGCACCCTCGGAGACACGTCCCCAACGAGGCTCTCTTGAAACATCCACCATCGGAGAGAAGGTCCAGTTAATCCCGTCCGCAGCCGCTTCTTTTGCCGCAATTTGCGCAGAACGTTGCACTAAATCCATGTCCCAACTCGCGGCAAGCCCGAGGGGAATCGGAAACGTGGTTTCGTATCCATGGATGACATCCATCCCAAAAAGCAAGGGAATCTTAAGTCTCGACTTTTCCATCGCTACTTTTTGAACAGCTCTAATTTTCTCAATTCCTTTGATATTGAATAGTCCTCCGACTAACCCCTGTTCAATCTTTTTTCCAATGTCCGAACTCTGCGCTTGTCCTGTGGTGAAATCCCCTGCGCTCGGCAAATTGAGCTGACCAATTTTCTCCTCTAAGGTCATTTTTTGAAGTAGCTGGTCTACAAATACTTTCTTTTTGGCCAGGTAGTCCGCCGTTTGGTACTTTTGAACGGGCTGATGGACGAGCTCCTGTGCCATCGCAAATGGACTCAGAGCCAGGAGCGCAACTAAAATTAACTTCTTCATTATTCTATTATTTTTGTTTCTTATTTGCTAACATCCAGCTGTAAAATTCGGGATTGCTATAGGTAGAATCCCAAGAATTATGGTTATCGTCTGGGAAAATCGTCAGACTCACGTTTGGATTGATTTTACGAATGACTTGGTACATCTCAATAGAGGCCATTGGAGAGACGATATCGTCATTTCCTCCATGGAAAATACGGATCGGTAGATCCTTGTACTGATGCGCAGTTGCCTTCATCCATCGATCCGAAGGACCACAAACCACGCTTAGAGAAGCAAACATTTCAGGATGTTCATTGGCTAGCTTCCAACTTCCCCATCCTCCCATAGAGAGGCCCGTGAGATGAATTCGACTCGGATCTATTTTATATTTAGTTTGAATTTCCTGAATGAGTGCATAAACAGCCTGTGTATCCCACCACTCATTGGCAGGGCACTGGGGTGCTAAAATAGCAACCGGCTCTTTAATTAGCTCTTTGTAAGTAAAAGGACTGTGGGCCTTGACCATTTCCAGATTGCTTCCTCTTTCCCCGGAGCCATGTAAAAAAACAATTAGGGGCACCGCGGATTTGGCCTCCTTAGGATAGTCTAAGACATACCCAAGCTCAGATTCGATCGACACGGTCTTTTTGAAATTCTCGTGAATTTCTTGCGCAAAACTAACGCTTGTCATACTTAGAAGTAAAACAAGACTAAAGTAGCGTATGCATCGGTTTCTCAAAGGGTTCATCTTCATTTGATATTGTATTTTTCGGATTTATAATCAAGTTTTCGTAGTCCCGCTTGAATGTCTGGTGCATTCATGAAAAGCTTCCATAAAAGTCCCGTCCTATAATTTTCAATCATAGGAGAAATCGTGCCTTGATCGATAGCGAGATATTGTTTGGCTACCCAATTGTCATAATGGATTGAGGTTGCGTCGTAGGGACCTGCGCTTCCAATAAATTCAGGTTTTTGCTCATATAAAAACCGAAGCACATCCATCGATTCTTTCGGCGTATATGGAAAACTACTAAGCGCAGCTGTAGGCGTTATAACGCCTCTGTCGTTAGAGGGCATATGAGCGGTATAACCAGTGGATCCGTCAGGATTTCGAGAATAAGAAGCGGTCATGCCCCAATAATTAGGTCCATAGCCTTTAAAGTGCTTTGGATTTTCTAGGGCATAGCGGTAGCTAATTAGCACATGGTTTCGGTTTAGATCAAAATAATTTTGAATCTGTCGGTCCCTTAGTCCGGTAGGATCTAATCCAAGATAAGAATACTGCGCCCAAAACAAAGGTCCACCGTATTCACTCGCTCCGTTGTGATTGACCACAAGAGGAAGACCGTATTTTGATTTGTCGGTGGTGTAACTTCCGTCTCTGGTCCATCCTTTATAATAGGTTTCTGCATCAATGGGATGGGTAGGGGAAGAGGCCGCTAGAATATAGGTAATCAAACATTCGTTATATCCTTCCAAAGGAAAATTCATTTCCCATCCGTAGTTTTTGGACCAATGCCAGTAGAGGACTTTCTCTCCTCCTTTCGTGTACCAATCCCATTCTACCGATTTCCATAACTCATCCATTTTCTCAGCTAAGGCTTTCTCCCGCTCATTTCCTTCTTTAAAATACTCTCGTACTGTAATAATTCCTTGAACTAAAAAAGCGGTTTCGACCAAGTCTCCGCCATCATCTTTTTTTCCAAACGGGACGGCTTTTCCGGTTCTCCCATCAATCCAATGAGACCAAGCGCCATGGAAGCGCTCACTTGTGGAAAGAAAATCCGCAATTTTATGCAGTCTATCGACCGCTTCCGTGCGTGGCACAAAGCCTCTTTCTACGCCCACTAAAATACTCATGAGTCCAAAACCAGAACCTCCTGTTGTCACTACATGCGCATCGTTATAAGGGTATACCCCATCTTCATGGTAGCGTTCTTGGCCCATGAGAGAATTGGGCTCTGCAAAATCCCAAAAATATTTAAGACTTTGCTTTTGAACCTGATCCATTAGGTCCGTATCACTTTTTGAAAAACTCACTTTTTTTTCCTGCGAGTCTTTCTCTACATTCAATGCTGTACACGATCCAACAATCGATCCTAGAGCAAGCGTAAATACAATTAATTTCTTCATAGTATCTTCCTTTTTAAAGAGTGTGGGTGCTGGAACTAAACCCGAGCTTTTTAAGTCCCACCTTAATTTCAGGAGCCTTCATAAAAAGATTCCAAATAAATCCACTTCGGTAGTTCTCTACCATGGGGGTGATGGTTCCTTGATCAATGGCCAAATAGCGTGGGCTCACCCAATTGTACTGGGCACTATACGCATCGTAGGGACCTGCCACACCCACATACTGCGATTTCTTTTCGTTGTAAAGAAATCGAAGCATCTCCATGCTTTCGCTTGGTGTATAAGGCATACTTGAAAGAGCTGCTGTCGGGCTGATTACACCCAAATCATTTAACGGCGAATGGGCACTGTACCCGGTCGATCCATCACTGTTTCGAGAGTAACTTGCGGTTAATCCCCAGCCTTTCGCACCGTATCCAACGTATCCTTTCGGATTGTTTAATGCATATTGGTACATGATTTTAGAGTGGTTCGTTACCACGTTTCCATAATTGACATATTCATCCGATAGACCTCTTGGATCGAGCGCTAGAAAAGAATAATGCGACCAAAACAGAGGGCCTACGCTTCCTGAGTGACCGTTATGATTCACCACTAAGGGAATGCCGTAAAGCAAACCGGCACTCTTAATTCCACCACTGCGTGCCCATCCTTCTTTATACACTTCTTTTGAAATGGGGTACGTAGGTGAACTTGCTGCAAGGATATACGGAATTAAGGTTTCATCAAATCCTTGCAATTTCATATTCATCTGAAACCCACTGCTTTTCGACCAGTGCCAATACAGTGTGTTTTGGTTTTGAGTATACCAGTTCCATTCAACCCCTTGCCAAAGTTCATCCGCTTTTAAGGCTAAATTCTTTTCCGCTTCAACGGACGAGTTTTTAAAGTATTCGCGCACGCAAATTAGGCCTTGAACAAGAAACGCTGTTTCCACCAAATCTCCACCGTCGTCTCCAGGACCGAAAGGCTTCACGGCGCCGGTTTGCCCATCGATCCAATGGGGCCACGCGCCGTGGAACCGCTCTGCATTTTCCAAGAAACTAAGACCAGTACTAAGTCGTTCTACGGCTTGTGAGCGAGGAAGAAACCCTTTTTCAATACCTACGAGCAAACTGAGCAGTCCAAATCCAGATCCTCCTGTGGTCACCACATTTTGATCAAGCGAAGGATTGTCCGTATGGTATCGTTCTCGAGCTAATTTCGAATTGGATTCCGCATACTCCCAAAAGTAGGAAATCGTTTCTTTTTGCACCAAATCCAAAAGTTCCACATCGGTATAGGTAACCGGCGTAGGATCAGGATTCGGTGGCGTGGGAAGTGGCGTACCGCCACCACCAGGGGAATCGCGACCACCCGAGCAGGAGCTGGTTAATAGCGCGAACAAGAATAAAGTTGGGATCGCTAGTTTCATTTGTATTTTATTTTAAAAGAAAAGGGCCCAAGTGGACCCTTTTCGAAGTCAATTATCTTCCGTCTTTTTCGAGCTTGTAAAGCGCGATGATATCGGCCGGAGCAAGCGCTGCATTGTAGAGTCTAAACTCATCCAATTGCCCTGCATAACTAGTGGCCCAATCTTGGTGCGAACCGTTATTGAGTGGCGGAAGGGTTTCAAATTGATGAGTACCTAGGACCACTTGTCCATTAGTCCCCACCATTTCTAAATTCCCATACCCTGCCACGGCTTTTGGATTGTCAATACCCCCCGGATCGTCAGAAAACCAAGAAGCGTACCCGCTTAAGGTTCCACCGGCAGGCGAATAAGCAAACCCTTCTAAATTCTTAGCAGGTTCTCCGTCTTGGTATACGTAGCATCGGCTTTCCTTGGAGTTATAGACAAAGGCCACATGAACCCATTTTCCTTTGTAACCGTCCAAATTGGCAATGACACTTTGGCCTTTCCAGTTGACACCGGAACGTCCATTTTCAACCCCTAGTTTCAAACGAATTCGATCGGGTTTGGAGTTGTCTGGATTTTCAATAAAAAGGTTAATTCCACCCCAGAATTCCGCCGGACGAACGACCGAGAAAATTCCTTGCGCTCCTTTTCCAACGCCAGGAGGATCTGGTGCTACTGTATTGTTACTTTTCATCCAAAAGGCGACTGTAAAATCATTAAGACCCGTGATAGCACTGGATCCTTGGCCTATGGCGTAACGGGATTCTGTGGAAGACCCACTGTAGGCCATTCCCTTGATCCCTTCCGCATACCCCACTTTGGTGGACACCGCTCCCGAGATGCTGTTTTTTGCGTCTAAAAGATTGTTCTCAAAACTAAGTTTGCTTAGCAGATTGCTGCTAGCTACTTCATCCGAGTTTTCATACCCTCCGATGGACGGGTATGGAATGGGTGGATTGTCTTTGTCAATACTATCCATGCATCCAGACAGAAGCAGCATCCCTAGAAAGGTACCGCCTACATATGTGATTGTATTTTGATAATTCATAAGAGTAATATTAAATAATTAATAGCCTGGATTTGGTTGACTCAGTCCTTTCGACTCACTAATGAAAGGCTGAGGAATTGGAAACAGTTCATGTCTTCCGACAATAAAGGTTTTGCCATCCGCCGCCATTGCACTTTCAGCTTGACCTGTACGGACCAAATCAAACCAGCGATCGTGCTCTAGAGCTAACTCCAAACGTCTTTCCTTCCAAATTGCGGTGCGCATTGCCGTGCTTGAGCTCGCAGTGGTCACCCCTAAATTGGCTCTAAGTCTCACTTTATTAAGTTCCTCCCCGGCAAGACCCGTTTGTCCTAATTCATTTAAAGCTTCTGCCTTAATTAATAGAATCTCGGCGTAACGCAGGTAGCGAATGTTCGTATCCGAATCGTCAGAACCCGTGTAATTGGAAGAGTACGCTTTGTAATTGTAAAAAGGATTTTCCACAGTGCTAGGCACTACACGTCCATCGTAAAGAGTGGAATTCCTAAAAATAATGGTCGCATCACGACGCTCCGTATCACCAGCCTCGTCAAACGCATCGACGAGATTTTGAGAAGGCGTGGCAAATCCCCATCCCCAACCTCCAGCACCTCTCGCGCCTTGGGTTTGAGAATACTGTTGAATGCCAGGTTCTCCCGGTCCTCCTTTTCCTTGAATTTCAAAAATGGATTCTTGATTGTTCTCTCCCGAAACTTTATAAATATCTGCAAAATCAGGTGTTAGGCCATACCCTACGACTAAGTTCGCATGATCCAGCGCTTTTTGCCAATTCTTTTGATAGAGGTAAACCTTCGCAAGCAGTGCATTTGCAGCACCCTTGGTCGCTCTACCCACATTGTTCCCTGAATACGCTGCTTTGGGTGGAAGCACAGTGGCTGCATCTTCTAAGTCCTTGATAATAAAAGCATAAACTTCCTCTGCACTTTTTCGTGTGAGCAGCATGACTCGATCCTCCTCCACACTAGGACTCGGCACATGATCTACGATAGGAACTCCTCCCCATCCTCGAACCAAATTGAAGTATAGAAAGGCTCTTAAGTGACCTCCCCCCGATATATGGAACAATCTAAAATAGAGAAATTTGCATGTTTTGACTGTTTTCAATGAACTCGTTTGGCGTTAAATTCCCCAATGAGCTATGGGGTCTGTAACTGTTATAATCCTCTTTCCAGACATCCAGCTTTTGCTGTGCATCTTCCAGCGATAAGAACCAATTCACATTGAGGCATTCATCTCTTAATGATCCGTTAAAACTCTCTATAAATGCATTATCTGTTGGCTTTCCCGGCCTGGAGAATTCCAGTTCTATTTTCCTTTCATAAGCCCATCTGTCCAATGCTTTACTGATAAACTCCGGTCCGTTATCAATCTTAATCCGCTTGGGATAGGCTTGCTGCTCAAAGGTAACATTTTTTAATATTTCAGCAACATCTTCTCCTTTAATGGAAATTCCGGAATGAAGCACCAAGGATTTACGGCTATAATTATCCACTAAAGTTAAGACCCTGAATTTCTTGCCGTCAAACAGGGCATCGCTCATAAAATCCATGCTCCAGCACTCATGTAAACTAGAAGCAATGCCATTGGTAGGAACCCGGGAGCGTGCAGATTTTATTCTTTTGTTCCGTTTTCTCCTTAGGTTCAAACCTTCCTCACAATAGATTCTGTAGATCCTTTTATGATTGTCCTTCCATCCTTCCCGTCTCAGAAGAATATGTAAACGCTGCACGCCATACCGAACACGAATGTTGGAAAGTTCTATGAGTCGCATCCTCAGAGCCTTATCATCTCTCCGATGTGGATGGTAATAATAAACACTAGGCTGTAAAAACACCAAACGACAGCTTCTTCGCTGAGAAACCCGGTAATCCTGCTGTATCCCTTTCGCCAGTTCACGCCTCTGAACCGGCTTTAGAACTTTTTTTTCAGAACATCCTGAAGAATTTGCTTATCCAAACTTAAATCAGCTACCAACTTTTTGAGCTGGCTGTTCTCTTCTTCCAGCTGGCGCAAACGGCGAAGTTCCGTGATGCCTAAGCCTCCGAATTTTTTTTTCCAATTGTAAAAAGTTGCCTCGCTGATACCCATTTTGCGACATACTTCTTCCACTTTTACTCCCGTGTCGGATTGCTTCAAGGCGAAGACAATCTGACTTTCTGTAAATCTGCTTTTTTTCATCTGATTATTCTTGTTTTAAAGTTAATTGCTTTATCGAAAAATCTCTACTTTTAAGTGTTACGGTTTTGTGGGAGAAGGTCATAAGAACTTCACTTCGCCTACAAGTCGTTCGCGAAGGGCCGCATCCGCTTTGTCCAGCTGTGGGATGTATTCAAGGGCTTGGTTGGCTCTGTTAATCCCTTGGTAGGAACCCTGCCACACATCGTTAAAGGAACTTCCCGTAGCGGTTAAATCCAGTTTGTCCAAAAGGTCCTTGTCGCCACCTGCATCTCCAGGGGACGACCCCTTGTCTGCATCGTCGCTAATAATATTGGTAATCCCAATCCAAGCAAACGAACTTAAATTCCAGTCTAAGAATTTTGCATATACGGCATTCGAAAACCCTTCTGCTCCTTCGTTGTTATTAAAAAGGGATAAGTCCTGAGTCGAAATATTGGAAGTCGGTGTGACGTCCAAAGAGTCGGTCCTACAACTGTTTGTGCTAAACGCAAACAGGGCTAAAGCGGAAACTAATATAATTTTCTTTTTCATGACTTTCAAATTAAAATTTAACATTTACACCAAAAACAAACGATCGAAGTGTAGGATAAGCATCCAGTTCAATTCCGGCGTTTCCATAGGGATTCCCGTCGGCAGAAAGTTCAGGGGTAAATCCTGAGAATTTCTGAAATACAACCGGATTGATTGCATTCACATAGAATCGAACCGACGAAACATAATCGACGATATTCTTCACGGTGTATCCTAGGGTAATATTGTTGATCCTAAAATAATCGCCACTCTCTAAGTAATAATTAGAGGCAAGCGGTACACTGTTAAAAGGCGCAGGATTCGACGCTCCTGTATTGTCTGGAGTCCAAAAGTTGCTTGCCACATCGTATTCAATGTTTTCTCCAGAGAAACGTTGGGCTTTTTTCCCATTGTAAACCACGCCTCCAAAGGCTCCGTATCCATTCACTGAAAAATCAAGGTTTTTGTAATTCACCCCAAGATTAATTCCCACATTGGATTTCGGAATGTATGAGCCGAAAAAGCGGCGATCCTCAGAATCTGAAGAGCCTGTGATGCCATTGTTGTTGTGATCCACATACATGACTTTTCCGTCTTGGTCATACCCCGCAACTTCCCAAAGATAGAAACTGCCTAAAGGCTGACCCACAGCTCTTTCATTCAACAATTTAGTCCATTGTCCATTTCCAAGTCCTCCTCCGTTGATGTCGTTCACATTTTCAGAAGCGAGTTGATTTACTTCGTTATGGTTATAGGAGTAATTGACTCCGATGGAGTAAGAAAAATCTTCCCCCACTTGGTCCTTCCAATTTAACGCAGCTTCAACCCCCTTGTTGGTTACTTGCCCTAAATGAGAATATCCCGCGATTTCAAGTCCAGAAGTAGAGATCGGTGTGGCTTGTAGTATAAGGTTATTCGTGACCTTTTTGTAGACATCAAACGTTCCACTTAAACGGCGAGACAAAATCTCAATGTCAAGCCCGATGTTACTGCCCTCCACAATTTCCCAAGAAAGAAGTGGGTCATAAAGTTGATTAATTGTGGTACCTCCTCCGTTGGTCAGACCATTGAAATAATAATTCATATTTTCTCCAGTCGCAAAAGGAAGGAAGTTTAAAGGAACATTTTGATTTCCTAAACGACCCCAACCTCCTCTAATTTTCAAGAGATCGAAAGCACCATCCTTAAGAAATTCTTCCTCGGAAATCACCCATCCTGCACCAAAGGAAGGAAAAGTTCCCCATTTGCGATCCTGTGCAAATTGAGAAGAGCCATCCTGACGAATGGTAGCGGTAAGCAAATATTTGTTATTGTATTTGTACTGCGCTCGTGCAAAAAAAGAAAGGGTGTTTGCATCGTTTGCTTTTACACTCGTAAGAGAAGTAAGGTTTTCGTCTGCGTAATTGGTTCCGGCGAGATCCCAATAATTGCGATTAGGAAGAACATTTCGTCTTGTAAAGGCCATTCGTTCTTCTCCATCATAAATCGTAGTCTCGGTTCCCACTGTGGCTTCCACATCGTGAAGTCCAAATTTCTTTTGAAAGGTTACAAAATTCGTCACCGCCCAATTAAAATTGGTGTAACGACTATTGTTAAGTGAGTTGACGGCATCTGCAGGGCTATACTGCGCCTCCGTTCGGGTAGGATCCGCAGCTAGCCATATTTCTCGAGTATCCGAAAAACTGTAGGCTTTTCCGTTGTTGTATTGTCCAGAAAACTGACCTGTATAAGTGAAGTATTTCGCAAATTTAATGTCTAACTTCACACTTCCCTGAAGCTGCATGCTTCGCTGCTGCTCATCGTTAAAGAAAAGTTGACTTACGGGGTTTCCTACATTATTAAAAGAGGAACCGGTGGTTCCCGCGAATCCATCTGCTCCTACAAAAGGTACACCCCACTTCCCATTTTCAAATCGCACCGGTACGATCGGAGACTGTTTGTAAGCCGTCGTAAAGGCGCCCAAAGGTTTAGGCGTTACATTAAAGAACGCCACACTCATCGTCTGGGAGAGGGTAATATTGCGGTTGATTTTAAATTCGTTATTGGTTCGAAGCGTGGTACGATTGTAATCCGAACCTTTTAGAATCGCTTTTTCATCGTAATTGCTCGCACTAAAAAAGTACTTCGCATTCTCAGAAGAACCCGATACCGATACGTTGTGCTGGTTGTAAACACCTTGGCGTGTAATTTCTTCAAACCAATCGGTGTTCACCGGTTGATCCTGAGAGAATTTTGTACTGCTCAAAGCCGTATTGGTATAATACGAAAAGAGATTACTTCCAGCCATTTTGACTTTGCGAAGGGGGGAACGAACTCCAATAAATCCATCGTATTCCACCGATATACCTCGACCTCGACCGGATTTAGTCGTAATAATGATTACTCCATTGGCCCCACGGTTCCCATAGATTGCAAGTGCCGAGGCATCTTTCAAAATATCATACGTGAGAATGTCGTTTGTATTGATGTTGGAAATACCTCCCACCATCATTCCGTCCACCACATAAAGAGGTTCACGTCCTCCCAGTGCGGTTCCTAATCCACGGATAACCACCGAGGGGGTCGAACCGGGCAGGTCAGAGGCGGTCACGTTAACACCCGCAGCCTTCCCTTGAATCGCTTGCGTCGCATTTAACACTTTCGTCTTACTGACTTCTTCTGCATTAATTGAGCTGATTGCAGCCGTATTGTCCACTTTTTTACGACTACCGTACCCAATCATAACGACCTCCTCGATTTGTTGCTCTCGCACCGTATCTTGAGTCGTCTGTGCCTGCACGCTAAAACCGAAGTAAAAGGCGGCAATAAGGCAAGGAAACTTTAGATTGCTGTTTTTCATACTGTTAACTTTTGAATTAAATCTCTCTTGAGCGATCCTAAACACACGTGCGTTTATTATCTCAAATTTAGAAATTATTTAGTAAACTTTAGCATTTACTTAACTTTTCTTACCTAACGCTCGTTTGCTTGGCCCAAGAGCCGTATCGAATGAACTTGGCTTAATATTTGAAACACCCCAATAACATAGATGCATTTTTCTATATAAAAACATACATATGAAAGTAAAAACCGTATTAGTGGCGAGCCTTGCTGTGGGTTCGATCGGCGTTTTAACCCAATCTTGTTTGGCGGTAGCTACCTCAGGGATTGGAATTACCGTTTTAAAGCAAATCTTGCTCGGAGGAATCACCAAAGGAGTTGGAATTTTCTCTAATAAAAATGCGTTTATGCAAAATGAATTAATCGATCAGGCATTGCCTAAGCCTTTAAGAGAGATTAATTCCGTTTTAGAGCGAATCTCACCCAGTCTCGTCCAGAAAGAAAGAGAATACATTGCCCAGGCTGCAGCGTACACGGTGCAAACCGCAGAACCTATCTTAAGGAATGCTGTAAACTCGTTAACGGCTCAGGACGTTATGCAAGTCGCGAATGGTGGAAAAGGAGCTGCTACACGGCTTTTGAAAGCAAAAACAGCAGATCAACTTTTGCTTGCCATTCAACCAAAAGTGGATGAAAAACTAAATGAATACGGAATTGTAAAAAGTCTTAATTTAGCACTTCAAGGAAACAACCTTTTAGGAGGACTGTTAGGAACAGGAGATCAAAATCTAAACCTTGCCTCAGGGGGACTCAGTAGACTTGCATCGGAGCAAATGGTGGAGGGACTTTTTAAAATTATTGAAAATCATGAAATGCAAAATTCGTATCAACTTTTAGATGCACTTCAAAATTCAAAATAAAAAAAATCTTATATTTATCGCCTCGAACTTTTAACCTCTCTAGTTTATATCGAATCTATATTTATGGACCAACCCAACAGCCCACTTCCAAAGGGCGTATCTGCAGAAGAATTTTACACTAATTTACAAGCCAACTTGGAAAGCGCACATAGCTTTCCCGAAGATTATCTCTATAAATTCATATTCCCAAACGACAATTCAAAACTCACAGATTTGTATCAAATCTTTGACAAACTAAAGTACACGATTTCAACAAGGGAAAGTTCAAACGGGAAGTACATTTCCGCCAGCATCCTGGCCTTTGTCATGGATGCAAATCAGGTGATTGACCTTTACAAAGAAGTTTCCAAAATTCCTGGCGTAATGATGCTTTAAATCTTAGGCTTCTATAAAAAACTTTGCTTTTTCAATAGGTCGGGCGACCATCGCTAGGGATCCTTTTATCAAAATAGGACGCTCTATTAAATTTGGATTTTTGGAGAGGATTTCTATCCACTCAGAATCCGTTAGGGTCTTATCTGCGTATGTGCTTTTGTAGAGCGGTTCGTTTTTGCGAAGGATATCAAGAGGCCTAGCATCTAGTTTTTTTAGAAGCGTTTCAATCTCTAAGACAGAAAGCGGATCGTTTACAATATCAATTAATTCGAACTCCACCCCATTTTCATCAAGGTATTCAAGAACAGATCGAGATTTAGAACAACTGTTATTATGTAAAATTTTCAGCATGCAATTGGTATGAAGGAGTTAAAAAAGTCCGTGAAGCTCTGCCTCAATGCGTTCAAGAATAAAGCCAAAATCTTGAGGCCTTTCTACAAAATCCAGATCGTCCACTTCAATTACAAGTAATTTTCCTTCCTTGTAATTCTCAATCCAACTTTCGTATTTTTGGTTCAACTTAGAGAGGTATTCAATGCTAATGGTTGCCTCGTATTCCCTTCCTCGTTTGTAGATCTTTTTCACCAAATTTGGAACATCACTCTTTAGGTAAATTAAAAGATCAGGTGCCTGCACAAAAGATTTCATCAAAGTAAAAACAGAAAGATAGTTGTCATAGTCTCTTTGGGAAAGGAGACTCATGTCATACAAATTCTCTGCAAATATGTGAGCATCCTCATAAATCGTTCGGTCTTGGATAATGTTTTTTCCACTTTCACGAATTTCTTTGACTTGTCGGAAACGACTGCCCAAAAAATAAATCTGAAGTGCAAAACTCCATTGGCTCATGTCGGCATAAAAGTCCTCTAAATAAGGATTGTGATCCACGTCCTCAAATTGGGCTTCCCAGCCATAATGTTTCGCGAGCATTGTCGTGAGCGTGGTTTTTCCAGCGCCAATGTTTCCTGTAATTGCGATGTGCATGTGTAAAAAATCTCTTAAGTTGATCTATGAGTATGGCCCAAAAAGCAGGGACATTTAAAGCGCGTAAAGATAAATCTCTTTCTCTTTGATTTCAAAATTATGACTCTATAATTTATCCACAATCCGGAGCATTTCTACCTTTAGGGACTGCTAATTATTTTATTTGAACTTCGTAAATCGTAGGCCAATTTTTACCTGTTACCAGCATGTTTTCTCCTTTGAATGCGATCCCATTTAACACATCGTCATTGCCCGTCGTATGTTTTTTAGCAAGCTGCGTGAAATCGAATTTCCCCACAACTTCTCCTGTTTTAGGATCAATCTTTAAAACGATTGGGTTTTGCCATACGTTCGCATAAATGTAGCCCTCGTGATACTCGAGCTCATTTAATTGATCGTAAGCCTGGGTGTTTCCTGCCACGGAAATATACCGTTCTAACTGAGAGGGATCCTTTACAGAAAGGAAATAAAGATTCTTGGTCCCGTCTGAGGCAATGAGACTTTTCCCATCGTAGGTAAGCCCCCATCCTTCTCCAATCACATTGGGGTAAGGAAATTCAGAGAGAAGCTCCAAGCTTGACTTGTTATACACAAATCCTTTTTTATTCTGCCAAGTCAACTGGTAGATCTTATCCCCTACGATCGTGGCTCCTTCCGAAAACACTTCTTGAGGTTGATGAATGGATTTCTGCACCTGCGTGGAACCCAAAGTATATTTTATAAGTTGAGAGAGCCCATGTTGCCCGTCACTTTCGTAAATAGTTTCTCCTTCCAATTGAAAGCCTTGCGTGAAGTTTGCCGTATCGTGAGGATACTCTTTCACTATTTCATAGGAAATATTAGCCTCAGGCTTTGCAGCAAAAACATTAATGGTCGCATCTTGGCTTAAAACTTCCCCGCTTGAGGTTGTAATTAAAAAGGTGACGGCATTATCCCCTAAGGAAAAGTAATTGGGATCAATGATAAGACTTGAGGTCTCCTTGTCTCCAAAACTGATTTTTATTTCTTTCGCATCCTTCAGCACGCTCTGCGGAAGCTCAAGAGAATCCCCAAAATGAAACCCCTGCGATTGACGCTCAATGGTATAGCTGTTTAAATCATTTAAAACTTCTTTTTCTTTACTACAAGATACTAATACGCCTAAACCTATCAGAGCAATATATAAACTACGTTTCATTTCTTTTTTTTTCAAATTTACTTCTTTCAGGCCTATGCCTGGATCGAATTTGTGAAATTACTGAAATATCATGGCTCAGACAAAAAGGGATTCCCCTTTTTTTGGCTTCCCAAAAAAAACCTTTCTGAAAACCTGATTTTCAATTTTCTAAATAGCTTTTCAAAGAATCCTTAACGATGCTTTTCCATCCGAATGAAAAATTTTCGAAGGAAAACCCCTCACCCAATAATTTAAAATGATCTAGATGCTCATGCCTAAGGACTAAGCGAGTTTGATCTCCCCTAGGTTCTAACTCCCAATTCACGAGTGTAGTTTCATTCGAAATTTCGGGATAAGACCAAGTATACGAAAGCTTTTTATAGGGTTGAATTTCTACGATTTCTCCAGCGTGAAGAAATTTCTTTTCATCCCCGGGTTCATAAAAATGAAATTTATGATGTAGCTTTAATTCAAAACTAGGGATCTCAAAATACCATTTTTGAAGTTCACTTGCATCGCTTATTGCACTCCAAACCTTTTCTAAGGGCTGATTAAAGATTTGCACTACAGTAATTGTATCGTTCATCCTACTTTTTTCGTGGGGTTTAAAAATATACAATATAGAGAGAACAAATCAAAAACCTGAGAAAAATGGGTTAATTTTGCAGACTTAATCCACTAATTGTGCATCCACTACTAAAAGTTCTGTTCGTAATCCTTATTCTCACCTTACTTATTGCAATCGTAGGGTATTTCATTCTAAGGAGTCCTTCCTTTGGAAAAGCCCCCTCCGGAGAACGCTTAGTTCGAATTCAAAACTCTCCGCATTACCGAGGAAATCAGTTTGATAATTTACTAGATACACCGGCTATGGCACCTGGGGCCACTATGGTAGGCGCGATGTACAAAATGCTATTTAAGAAAAGTCCTCAGATACAACCTAAGAATCCGTTTGAATTTACAAAAACAGACCTCTTTTCCATTCCCCTTTCTGAAAACACGATGGTATGGATGGGACACTCTTCTTATTACCTGCAACTAGATGGAAAACGTATTTTAGTCGATCCTGTTTTTACGGGCCATGCAAGTCCTTTCTCATTCAGTGTAAAAGCATTTAAAGGAAGTGATCTCTATGAGACGAAAGACATCCCCCCTTTAGATTACCTAATTATTACGCATGACCACTGGGATCATTTAGATTACAAAACGGTTAAAGCCCTTTTCAACCAGACACAAAAAGTCATTACCGGACTTGGAACGGGAGAACATTTAGAGTTTTGGGGACTAGAGTCTAGCAAACTTGTTGAACTAGATTGGTACGAATCCCATGAATTAACAAGAGGATACACTGTCTATTCAGAGCCGGCAAGGCACTTCTCAGGAAGAGGACTCAAACGAAATCAAACGTTATGGAGCAGTTTCTTGCTTCAATTCCCGACCCAAAAGGTTTTCATTGGAGGAGACAGCGGGTACGGAGATCATTTCAAAGAAATTGGAAAACGACACGACTCCATTGATTTGGCCATTTTAGAAAATGGGCAGTACAATGAGGATTGGCGATACATTCATTTTCTACCCGGAGAAAATTTAAAAGCAATGGAAGACTTAAAGGCGAAAACCCTGGTTCCAGTCCATTACGGAAAGTTTGCTTTGGCACTCCACGCATGGAACGAACCCATTAGCAAGATGATGGCACTTCGAAAGCCCGATCAAGCGATCTTAACGCCCAAAATAGGTGAGCGCATCGATTGGAGCCAAAACGAAATTCAGCCTAACCCTTGGTGGCAAAACCTACCCTAGCCCTTTTCGTCTAAGGTGCTTCCTTTATTCGGGCTTGGAAAGCGGACCGTTCAGGCAACTTGCAATACCGAATGACCGAGCAGAACTTCAATAAAGCCTTTGCGACGGCAGCCGATCTAGTCATTGCAGAGGTTGAGCACTTGGTCGAAGAAGGCGAACTTTCACCCGAAATTATTCATACGCCTGGTTGCTACATAGACTATCTTGTTCAGGCGCATACCACCCTTGAAGAACTTGGAAGTTCCGCCGTGAGTCAAAGTGCCAAATCCGTCTCTCTGAGAAGACTCAGCATGGCACAAAGAGCACTTAAAGAACTAAGGAAAGGAGAAGTAATCAATTTAGGCATTGGAATACCTACCCTAGTGGCCGATTTAATTACTCCTGAGCACCAAATAACTCTGCATACCGAAAACTAAATGCTTGGAGTGGGTCCTTCACCAAAGGAGGGTGGAGCTATGGACTATCCGGTGAATGCAGGAAAATTACCGGTCTCGGCATTGCCTGGGACTTCTTATTTTGACAGTGCAGAATCCTTCGCAATGATTCGAGGCGGACATATTGATGTGGCCATCATGGGCGGACTTCAAGTCGACGAAAAGGCAAACCTAGCCAATTGGGCCGTACCGGGTGAGCCTTTGTTAGGAGTAGGTGGAGTCATGGATCTTGCATCGGGAGCAAAGAAGCTAATTATTACCATGATGCATACAGAACGAAACGGCGACCCAAAAATTGTACCCGCTTGCGATCTACCCATCACGACAAGATCCGCGGTGGATATGATTATCACGGACCTAGCTGTATTTCAATATATTGATTCAAAGCTAACGCTCATTGAGATCATGCCTGGAATCACAATTGAGGAAGTTCGGGAAAAAACCTCCGCCCAGTTTGTAGAAAAGTTAAACTAAGCATTTAATGGAAAGTCTTATTTTTTCCAAAACGGAAGAAATATCCTTCGTTTACGTGGTTGGAAATTGATACTTTTGTAAGCAAAGCGATAGTTCATGAGAGTCCTGACAGGAGTGCGCAATTTTTTGTTTTCCTCGATATCCATTTACATTTATAGGTGCGTTCTTGGATTCACCCTTGGATATTATCTAATGGAACTGGTTCCCGAGTTTGACTTGTTTTGGGCCCTACTCTCCATTATGCTCGTGATTTCACCCGAAGGAAAAGACGCTCCTCGGTTAACCACAGACCGAGTTAAAGCCAATTTAGTGGGTGCTTTGTCGGGATTTGTAGTGGTATTTTTGCCCTTTGAGCTCTTTTGGAAAACGCTGATTGGAATTGTGGTGGCGGCTCTTTTGTCCAACGCATTCAAACTTTCAAGTGTCTCTCGAACGGCCATTGTTGCCGTGATTATTATCGTTTTGGAAAAACCAGACGAAGGGTATATCGCTTCTATTGAACGATTCTTATCGGTCGCAGGGGGCTGTCTTATTGGACTCTTTGTCGTGGTAAGCACAGGATACTTAATCCGATACCTTCATAAATTAATTTTAAAAGTAGAATTTAGACACCGCGACGACCCTCATTAATTCGATGTAAGTTGCCCGTCTTAAAAACAGTATAAAATGAAAGAAAACGCATACATTGTAAACGGAACTCGTTCCGCTATTGGAAGTTTTAGAGGAACACTCTCAGGAGTGAGAACCGACGACTTATTAGCGGATGTCCTAAAGGGACTGTTAAAGAAGTCCCCAAATCTACCCCTAGACAAAATTGATGATGTCATTATTGGCTGCGCAAACCAAGCCGGCGAAGACAATCGTAACATAGCAAGAATGTCTCTCCTTCTAGCGGGGCTTCCCGTCTCCGTTCCTGGAGAAACGGTCAATAGGCTATGCGCTTCAGGAATGAGCGCAATCGTACAAGCCTCTCGAGCCATTAAATCAGGCGAAGGAGACCTTTTCATCGCAGGAGGTGTAGAGGGTATGACACGTGGACCTTATGTGCTATCTAAATCCGCTGCCCCTTTTGGAAGTGACCAAAAAATCTACGATAGTAGTTTTGGTTGGCGTTTTGTAAACCCGAAAATGAAGGAACTTTACGGAACGGATGCAATGGGAAACACAGCTGAAAACTTAGCTGAAAAATACGAGATTACCCGAGAAGAACAAGATCAGTTCGCACTCTTTTCACAGAAGAAAGCGAAAGCAGCAATGGAAAGCGGAAGGCTAGGCGAAGAGATTACCCCTATCGAAATTCCTCAACGAAAAGCAGATCCTATTCAATTCGATCAAGATGAATTTGTCAAACCCAATTCTTCGATGAAAGGACTCTCCAAATTGAGAGCTGCCTTTGTAAAAG
Organism: Epilithonimonas sp. KH_059; assembly: GCF_057838485.1. Lineage (NCBI taxonomy): Bacteria > Pseudomonadati > Bacteroidota > Flavobacteriia > Flavobacteriales > Weeksellaceae > Epilithonimonas > Epilithonimonas sp. KH_059. The sequence continues at coordinate 2,265,943 of NZ_CM174468.1, read as the reverse complement.
AGAACGGTACCGTTACGGCTGGAAATTCTTCTGGACTGAACGATGGGGCCGCTACCGTATTAATCGCCTCCGAAAGTGCTTTAAAAGAATACAACCTTACTCCCATGGCGAGAATAGTGACTTCTGGGGTCACAGGGACCGAGCCAAGAATCATGGGGATTGGACCTGTGGAAGCGACCAAATTAGCGCTGAAACGAGCAGGGCTTACCCTAGAGGACATGGACATCATTGAACTAAACGAAGCCTTTGCAGCGCAAAGTATTGCTTGTTTAAAAGAACTAGGATTAGAGCCAGATGACCCAAGAGTCAATCCAAACGGAGGAGCCATCGCTCTTGGCCACCCACTAGGAATGAGTGGCACTCGAATCACCTATTCGGCCGCTTTAGAACTTGTGAAAACCAAGAAACGCTATGCGCTTGCAACCATGTGTATTGGCGTAGGACAAGGCTATGCAGTCATTTTAGAGAATGCTTCTTTTAGCAAATCTAACTCATAAAACCGGCCTAATAATAGCACGATAACCTATAAAGTAAAAGAGCCTTTTCCTGTGCGGAAAGGGCTCTTTTACTTTGTTTATAATTTCGGGCATTCTGCTTCTAAAACCCTAATAATTTTAATTTTAACTGCACTGCGAAATTTCCTTTGAATCCTGGGGTTTGGTAATGACCCACTCGATAAAAGAACCCTAAATTGAAATAAGAACTCAAGAAATTGTTCCATTCGAGACCCACTTCTTGGTAAAGTTTATTTAATGGATGGAAGTCTAGGTCATGGTTTTGCGGAGATTTCATGTCCCCAATAATTCCTTTGTAAAGCACATCAATACTAGAGGTATTCTGACCTATGCTCTTAAAATACCAAGGCAGTCGATGGGTTAAGTAATATCCAACAAAACGATCGTTAAAATATCGACCTCCAGGCATCGTGGCAAATCCAAGGTAGGAAGTGAGCGTGAAACTCGTGGCTAGCTTCTCACCCGAGAGTCCATTCATCTGGAACTGATTCCATATGGGCGTATCTCCAAAGACTTTCCCCATGTACGCTCGGGTACCCGTCACACCCCATGGATTTTTAAATTGGTGCGTAAAGAGAAGTTCAATTTTCTTGAATTCTGTCTCTCCACCGAGTAGAGAAAGACCCTGCTCATAGTGCAAATAGATTTCTGGAAAATCGGTATGGTACGTAAATTTGCCACCCGGCGTCATCATCGATTTAGATCCCGGTGCATACTTTAAGGTGGCTAGAAAACTAAACTCATCAAATTCATCTCCCAGGGATTTAAAATTGTAGGGGAAAAGTGCCTTGTTACGCTCTCTCTTGGCCCCTATTTTCATCGTAAGATCAGGTAGTAAATCGTATTCCCAACTTAGCTTCCCCCCTTGGGTTGAAAAATACTTCTCGTTGCTAATGTTCACGCCCGAATTCATCAGTTGCATCTTGAAGCTCCAAAGCTCTTCATTGAAAAGCCCACTGGCCTTTACATCCGAATAGTACTCCGCTCTTAACTTCGAATGGCGAGAAAGGCTGGGAAGATAATCGAGAGCCAATCCGTATTTCCATTTTCGATCCCTAAATCCATACCCCACATAGACCTCTGGAGACCAATGCGGACTAAAGTGCTCGTTTAGTTTCGCTCCTACACCCAAGCGGAGTCCCTCGTACTTCGAATACCGAGCGAAATGCTCCGCGAGCAGATCTACTTTTCCTACGCGCAACTTTCCACTTGTAAGGGTTGAGAAAAATCCTGCTGCTTGATTCCAATTGTGCTTTTGACCTAAACTGTCGATTTTGAGGTAGGTTTGAGTCTCTCGTGAACTTAAGGGCCGAGTTCGGTACTCCGATAGATGGGTTCCATCCGAGTTTTTCACTTCAAACTCATACCCCTTAAAATCTTCTTTTTCAAACTGAGCATTGGGCTGCCAATCAAAATAGTCTACATTCAGAAGGGCATAATATCCAAACCCAGGTGCTTCTTGCAGCGAAACAGAGTCTTTCAATAAATTGATTTCGCCGATTTTAATCTCAATGTCTTCTCGCTCTAGGAACCATTTACCCCCAAGGAGTATCCAAGAACTTTCTAGCGTGCGTTTTGAACCTGAACTGCTTTCTCTTTCTATACGTTTCACCCCGTAACTCTGTGAATCTATAAGGATCCTTCCATTGTATTTTGGGGAGCTCGTCACTTTGCTTTTTCGAATTTCTCGAAAGCTAATCTCATACGTCTCACGACCTTCGTAGAAGAGGGTATCGGTCAGAAAAAACCGATAAAGATTCTTGTTTTTACTCTGAATTACTTTGGGAATGATGGAGCGATCACTTCGAACCGCTAAAAGACGGTACAAAGGTTCACTTAGTCCTGAAATCCGATTGTCTAGCACGAGAGTTTTCTCCCCTAGTGTCTTGGAATGTCGGTACTCTAAGGCTCTCTCCCACAAAAAGCCTTTGCTATCCCTTGCAACCTGCTGCATTTCTTCCGCATTCCAAGGGGATTTCTTCTTTTTGTCTTTTGCCTTAAGTTCCGCTTCTAAGGAAATCGTATCACGCTTTGCATCAAGTACCTCTTGATACAAACTAAGCGAATCTTTGTCTAAATCAAGCGATACTTTCTCATAAGAGCGGTAGAGAAACGACACTAAACTGTAGGGGGAATTTTGTTTATAGTTTTTACGAACTTTATCAAGAAGTTCGAGCGCTTTGGAATCGCTTTGGTCTTTAATGACTACACTTTCAATCCTGCTTTCTTTTACGGGGTCCGTAGAGAGTTGAACGTGCATTTGCTTTTTTACCTGTAGAATTTGATCCTCGTACCCTTCGACTTGCACTCGAATTTCAGGACAGGAAGTTTGAAATTCAAGCCCATGACTAAGTTTCTTTGAGTCTAGTTTTTTTCCCTCACACCAAAGAATTACTTGGGATAAATCTACGTTCGCATCCTTTGCAAAGTGCAATTGAGATTGAGAAAAGGCCCCTGAACTTACCAAAAGACCCAGGAAAAAGAGAAGTCGACTCATCGTTTGTGTATTTGAGAGGAATGAAATTAAACAAATTCTAAACATGCCTAGCACTCCATGGAAAAAAAAGACGAAAAAAGCATCGTAACGATGCTAATTTCTTCTTATGTGGTTTCTATTTCGTCTTTTGTTAAAGGCTTAAGGCTTTTTGATATGCATTTTCAATGCCCTCAAGGTTTTTACCTCCTGCCGTGGCAAAACCTACATTTCCACCGCCGCCGCCTTGAATTTCTTTGGCGAGATCCTTCACAATTTGTCCTGCATTGAATTTATCCTCAAGATCAGAAGAAACACCGACCGTAATTAGGGGTTTATTTCCATGATCAGAAATAATGACCGTCAAGGACTGAGGCACTTGTTTCTTTAATTCAAAAACTAAATCTTTTATGCTAGAGGCATCAAGTGAGGTTTTTTTCACGAGTGTATTTCTTCCCTCTTTTGCTTCATACTGATTCTTCCATTCTTCTGTCTGTGCGACCGCTTGGCTTTTCTTACTAATTTCTAACTCCGCTTTTAGCTGTTGGTTTTCTTCCAGCAATTTTTCAATGGATTTGCGAAGATCTTTTGATTTTAAAAGACCTCCTAAAGAAGTAAGGGTCGATTCTAAATCTTTATAATAGTTCATGGCTGCCTGGCCAGAAATGGCCTCGATCCTTCTGATTCCAGCCGCGGTTGAGCTTTCCGATACAATTTTAAAAAGACCAATTTCACCGGTGGAACGTACATGGGTTCCTCCACACAGTTCTTTTGAACTGTCAAACTGAATCATACGAACTTGATCGCCATATTTTTCCCCGAACAGAGCCATAGCTCCTTTCTCCACGGCTTCTGCCATAGGGATTTCTCGGTATTCTTTTAGGGAAATGTTTTTCTGAATTTTGCGCTTTACTTTCTCTTCCACTTCTTGCAATTCTTCTGCAGTGAGTTTCGAGAAATGCGAAAAATCAAATCGCAAATACTCAGGACCCACGAACGAACCTTTTTGTTCCACGTGCGTACCCAGTACTTCACGAAGCGCTTCATGCAATAAATGCGTTGCCGAGTGATTTGCTTCGGTACTTTTTCTTCTTGCTCCCTCGACTCGCGCATAGAAAACTGCGCCGACATCCTTTGGAAGTTCGCTTATTAAAGAGACAATTAAATTGTTTTCTTTTTTGGTATCTAATACTTCAAGCACCTCAGGGTTGTTCTCCACGTTGTATAATTCGGGTGCAGAAAGGTCGAAGTGCGGTGCATAACTTGGAATTAAAATTCCATGGTCCCCTACTTGCCCTCCTCCTTCGGGATAGAATGGCGATTGATCCAAAACAATTTGGAAAAACTCTCCGTCTTTGTTTTCAACCTTGCGGTAACGTGTAATGGAACACTTGGTCTCAAGCACGTCGTATCCTACAAATTTCTCACTCTTTTCCTCTAAAACGACCCAGTCATAGACTTTACCTGCAGAGTCCTTTTTGCTTCTTTGCTTTTGTTTTTGCATCTCCGCGTCAAACCCCTCTTCATCCACTGACAAATGACGTTCTTGTGCAATGATTCGAGAGAGATCCACAGGGAATCCATAGGTATCGTAAAGTTCAAACACTCGGTCTCCAGGAAGCGTGGTATCCCCGTTGGCGATGGTTTCTTTTATGGTATGATCAAGACGAAGTAGCCCTGTTTCAATGGTTTTCAAAAAGGAAATCTCTTCTTCTTTGATTACTTCTGTGATTAGTTTTTTCTCTTTGCGAAGCTCTTTGAAATAATCGCCCATTTGGCCATCTAATACTTCAACAAGTTCATACAAAAAGGCTCTGTTCATCCCTAGGAATCGGTAAGAATAAGAGATTGCGCGTCGCAAAATGCGTCGAATCACATACCCTGCTCCTGTATTGGAAGGCAGCTGCCCATCTGCAATCGCAAAGGCAACCGCACGAATGTGATCCACCACCACGCGAATGGCAATGTCTTTGGAGTTCTCTAAAATCCCTGTATAGGTTTCTCCTGATAAAGATTCTACTTTCTCAATTAGGGGAGTAAAAACATCGGTATCGTAATTGGAGGATTTCTTTTGAAGAGCCATACAAAGCCTTTCAAATCCCATTCCCGTATCTACATGTCGATTCGGTAGCTTCTCTAGGCTCCCGTCCGCTTTGCGGTTGAATTCCATGAAGACTAAATTCCAAATCTCAACCACTTGTGGATGATCTTGGTTTACAAGTTCTGAGCCTTTTACAAGTTCTTTTTCTTCCTCACTTCGCAAATCCACGTGAATTTCGGAGCAAGGACCGCAAGGGCCGCTCTCTCCCATTTCCCAGAAATTATCTTTTTTATTTCCTTCCACGATTCGATCTGCTGAGACGTGATTTAACCACAAATCGTATGCCTCTTGATCACGCTCCAAATTTTCTTTTAAATCTCCTTGAAACACACTTACATACAAATCCTCTTTCGGGATTTTATAAACCTCCGTTAGTAGTTCCCATGCCCAGTCTATTGCCTGCTTTTTGAAATAATCGCCAAAAGACCAATTTCCTAGCATCTCAAACATCGTGTGGTGGTACGTATCGCGGCCGACATCGTCCAAATCATTGTGTTTCCCAGAAACTCTCAAACACTTTTGCGTATCTGCAATTCGCGGCGCTTTCGGGGATTTATACCCAAGAAAATAATCTTTAAACTGAGTCATTCCTGAATTGGAAAACATAAGTGTAGGATCGTCTTTTAAGACAATAGGAGCCGAAGGTACAATTAGGTGTTCTTTGCTTTTAAAAAACTCTAAAAATTGTGCACGTATCTTTTGTGAGGTCATATCGAATTGATTTATTTGTATGCAAAATCGCTACATGATTCTTGCAAGTTGGCAAATTTAAGGAATTTGTACAAATGTTCTGCTAAGGCGCAGGTTTCGGGGGCACATTTTTTGAGCTTTCTTTTGCAGGGTCGAAAAACGACCCCTTCCTTAAGCTTTAGTCTTAAAAATTAATTATATTTAGCCTATGAAAATTACCGATTTAGCGCTTGAACTTGGCGTCTCTACCTATAGCATCAAACAATTTATTGACGATTTCGATTTGGATTTGCAAGAATGCCTTTATCCCAATTTAGAAGTGAAAGATGATTTTTTAAAATTTGCTAGGGAAAACAAGGCCTTTTTGATTCGATATGAAAAAGACTTAGTGGAAGAAAAAACCTCTAAACAAATTGCAAAGCAGATTAACCAACCCTTAGAGGAGGTAGAAACTATTATCAAAAAACAAAAGCCCAATTTATTTGAAAACGGCGTTTATAAATCCTCAGTCTCTAGCTACGGCATTGACCATGCATTAGGCGGAAACTATAAGTTTGTTTACGATTACTTCGGAAAGAAAACTCCCCTCGCTCAACGTGATTTCATAGGATACCGCGATTTGTATTTTCACATTACGGAAATGCTCCACCCCTTCATTGACCCCCAACAAACGAAAGATTGGGGAATTTACAAACCGGCCGGCATCATTCTCTACGGTCCTAAGGGGAGTGGAAAGATTTTCTGGGCACGAAAAATGGCAGAAATCATCGACTATGAGTTTAAAGCCGTGAAAAACGCCTATTTAGGAACCTCTTTCATCAATGGCGAGAAGACGGATTTCACCGATTTTTTGACCACTATGATGAAGGAATCGAAGGTACTTCTTTTCATGGAAAACTTTGACTCCATCGCAAGGGAACGCTCTAGCGAGCACGACCAACATTCCAGTACTGAGGAAGTAAAAGATATCATTTTGCATTCGATTCATCAGTTTGTAAATGAAAAGCTACTCATGGTCGTCGCAGCAGATACACTCTCTGGGATGGATAGTGAGGTCTTTGCACCGGGACGATTTGATGTACGGATCCCTGTGTTCCCGCCCAACCAAGACGAACGCGCTCAAATGATTATGCGATACCTCACCATGAACCTAGAGAAAGATGCTCTACTTCTTCAAATCCTTAAGTTCAACAAAGCCGATCAGAAACCCTTCTGGACTCCAGTGGCAGAAAAAATGAAACTTTTCAGCAATACGATGGTGATTGATTTTACACAAAGTTTTAAAAAACGTCTGCGTACCCAGTATTTAAAGCTCAAAACTCCTCATTTCAAAATCGATGCGAAATTGCTGCAACATAGTCTAGCAGAAGCGACAGGCAAACTCACCGAGGAATACTTAAACTCTGTACAGGATTTCATCTACGAAGTGAGCGCAAGTGATTACGATGTCTTTTCGCGTCGAATCGAAGCCCTTAAAATAGAATTAAACTCTTATAAAGTACAAGAACTCCCTCGTCGTCAGATTGGATTTGCTCACAACGAATCCCTCGATCCTACCGAGGATATGAACCTTGGGGAATAAGACCGCTTTCAAAAATAGTCAGACTCTGCCCCAATCCTGCTTGTAAGGTTTGAGGAGGTTTTTTTAGGTGCCTATTGCAAAGTTCCAATCCTTTTGCGGGCCCCATTAGAGTAAAATAATATTTCTCTTTTCTAAAAAGTCAAAATCCTATCTTTGCAAAAATCAAATGTGTGATAAGTTCTGATCAATTAAAAGATATACAATCCCGAATCGAGTCTCTGTACCAATTTCTTCATATTGAGAAAAAATCAATTGAAATTCAAAACGAAGAAGAAAAAACGACGGCTCCTGATTTTTGGAACGAACCAAAAGAAGCTGAACTTTTTCTAAAGCAACTTCGAACGAAGAAAAAATGGGTTGAGGCCTATAATGAAATCCAAAGCACGTTTGAAGATTTACAAGTACTCGTTGAATTTGCAAAAGAAGACCCCGAAAGCGAAGCCGAATTGCAATTGCAATTCCCTTTGCTAGTGGAGAAGGTAGAAGATCTTGAATTTAAAAATATGCTTTCGCAAGAAGGGGATGAACTCTCGTGCGTACTTCAAATCACGGCTGGAGCCGGCGGAACCGAAAGTTGCGATTGGGCCTCTATGCTTATGCGGATGTATCTAATGTGGGCACAGAACCAGGGTTACAAAGTTCGAGAACTCAACTTTCAAGAAGGCGATGTGGCAGGAGTGAAGACCGTGACCTTAGAAATCGAGGGGGATTACGCCTTTGGATACTTAAAAGGCGAGAACGGAGTACACAGGCTGGTTCGTATCTCACCCTTTGATTCGAATGCAAAGCGCCATACAAGTTTTGTCTCGGTCTATGTCTATCCTCTGGTAGATGACACCATTGACATCCAAATCAATCCTGCTGATATTTCTTTCGAAACCATGCGCTCCTCAGGTGCTGGGGGACAAAACGTAAACAAAGTGGAAACGGCTGTGAGACTTCGTCACGCACCTACCGGAATCATTATTGAAAATTCAGAAAGCCGCTCTCAACTTCAAAACAAGGAGAAAGCCATGCAACTTCTAAAATCGAGACTCTACGAAATGGAACTCGAAGAACGAATGCGGGCCAGAAATGAAATTGAAGCCGGAAAGATGAAAATAGAATGGGGAAGTCAAATTCGGAATTATGTCATGCATCCTTACAAACTCGTTAAGGACGTACGAAGTAGTCACGAAACCTCTGATGTCGACGGCGTGATGAATGGAGATTTAACGCCCTTCTTAAAAGCCTTCTTAATGGCCGATGGAAGCGGCCATCAGGACGACAACGAGTTAGGACTTTAAACCGTAAGGCGAAAACCCAGTCCCTCCCGCAAAAAAAGTAGAGCCAGAAAAAATTTCACATTGGACTCTGTTAAATAATCATAATAATTTCTCATTCGGTTTTTTTTCAATTATTTTTGTAGCTAGAGATAATATGAATGGAGCATTTCGAAAGTTGGAAGGATTTACTGAATCCAGAGTTTTACATTAAGATTGGAGGATTTTGGCTTATCATATTTATAATCTTTGCGGAAACAGGCCTTTTTGTAGGCTTTTTCCTTCCAGGTGATAGTCTACTTTTCATTTCTGGAATTTACTCGGTCGAAATCATACAAACCACGTTTGGAAGTACCCAAAGTGGATTTCTGGACACGACCATCCTAGCTTTTTGCATTGCCCTCTCTGCCATCGTTGGAAACGAGGTTGGATATTGGTTTGGTCGTAAAACCGGCCCTGCACTCTACAAAAGAGAAGATAGCTTCTTTTTCAAAAAGAAATACCTATTTCAAGCGCACGATTTTTTCGAAAAGCACGGAAGCGTCGCGATTATTCTCGCTCGATTCCTTCCTATCGTACGGACTTTCGTTCCCATCGTAGCCGGTATCGTAAAAATGGACAAAAAAAGATTTCTTCTTGACAATATTATTGGAGGAGTCCTTTGGTCGTTTATCCTCGTTTTTGCAGGTCATTACCTTGACCAGTTATTTATACATGAATTTGGAATTGACTTAAAAGAACACTTGGGACTCATCGTTCTTCTTCTTGTCGTGTTCACTACGATCCCAGTCATTTTAAAAATTCTTTTCGGAAAAGCCAGCGACCGCTCCTAGGGAATAATCTATCACACCCTGGTTTCTTTCGTTGCAAAGCTTGAAATAGGTGTCTGCTTCGAAATTTCCTAGTCACACCTCCCTTTCTTGAATGATTAATTTCTATCTTTGATTGATTAAAACTACTTTCAATGAAGAATTATTTCCTTTTACCCTTTCTATGTCTCTTTTCCCTTCTGTTCTCTCAAGAGAAATATGTTCTCGTTCTACACGGGGGCGCAGGAACCATCACCAAACAAAACATGACGCCCGAAAAGGAAGTGGCTTACAAAGACAAACTCTCTGAGGCTCTAAAGGCCGGATATCTTCAAATTGAAAAAGGCGAAAGCGCCGTGCAGGCCGTAGAGGCCACCATTGAAATCCTTGAAAATTCACCCCTTTTTAATGCCGGAAAAGGGGCCGTCTTCACCGCGGAAGGGAAGAATGAAATGGATGCAGCAATCATGTACAGCAAAAACCTAGACGCCGGAGCCGTTGCGGGCGTAACCACAATTAAGAACCCTATCAAAGCGGCCATTGCCGTTATGCGCAATTCACCCCATGTTTTGTTAGTGGGAAAAGGTGCAGAAGTATTTGCACACGAACAAAAATTAGAAATCGTCTCCCCTGACTATTTTTATACGGAAGACCGCTTCCAATCTTTGCAAAAGTTTCTTAAAAAAACCGAAAATGAAAAATCGACTACTTCTCGAACCCAACCTAGCTTTTTAGATGTGGATTATAAATTCGGAACGGTTGGCGCGGTCGCATTAGACAAAGAAGGAAACCTTGCCGCTGGAACCTCTACAGGAGGAATGACCGGTAAAAAATGGAACCGTGTCGGAGACTCTCCTTTGATTGGTGCAGGCACCTATGCAAACGAGTGGGTCGGAATCTCAGGTACCGGATGGGGAGAATACTTCATTCGCACCACAGCCGCAAGAACCCTTGCTGCAAAAATGCAATACCAAAACAAAGACATCCAAACCGCAGGCTCTGAAGTCATTGCAGAAATTGAGGCTTTAGGGGGTGACGGAGGACTCATCGTCCTCGACAAAAATGGAAATGTCGCTATGCCGTTCAATACAGCGGGAATGTACCGAGGTACAGTCACGAGCGAAGGGAAAATCGAAGTTCAAATTTACCGTTAAACCTGAATTCCATGACTCCTTTGCAATTTGAACTTACCTCTCTAGAGCAGTGGCCTGAAGTCGTAAAAGAACTCCTTCCTCAAATCGAGAAGCAGCCCGTTTTGCTTTTAAAAGGCAATCTGGGAGCCGGAAAAACAACCTTTACGAAGGAACTTGTTCGCCAGCTCGGCAGCCCCGATTCGGTTAGCTCCCCTACCTACGCTCTGGTAAACACCTACCAAGGTTCAAAACTAAAAATATATCATTTTGATTTGTACCGCCTTCAATCGAAAGAAGAAGTGTATGACATTGGAATTGAAGACTATCTTGAGCAGCCCAATACCCTTTGTATCGTGGAATGGCCGGAGGTATTTGAAGAGGAACTGAAAAGTGAGGGTTACCACGAACTCCGCATTGAAAATTCTCTTGAGAAACGAAAGGTTTACTTTCAGTAGTCCTTACCTCTATAAGTTTAGGATATTTGTATCTTTGCGACTGAATTACTATTAATACAAAACCACCTATGAGCGGTACGATTTTTACTCCATTCACGGAAAAGGACCTCTTACCCAAAGAGGAAAAACTTGAAGTGTTTAAAAAAGGAAAAAAATTCACAATTGGACTTCCCAAAGAAACTTGTTTAAATGAGCGAAGGACTTGCCTTACGCCGGACGCTGTTCAAGTCTTAACCGACCACGGTCATCAAATCATTGTGGAACAAGGGGCCGGGAACGGTTCGTTCTTTTCAGACATTCAATATGCAGAGGCAGGGGCTAGAATCACGACCGATCCCAAGGAAGCATTTGGTCAAGAGCTCATTATGAAAATCAATCCTCCTACCCTTGAAGAGATTGATTACTTAAAAACAGGGACTCACCTTATTTCGGCTTTGCAAATCAATCTACGGGACAAAGAATACTTTCTAAAACTAGCCGAACAAAAAATCAACGCTATTGGTTTTGAATTCATCACAGACGATTACCATCAACTTGCACTCGTAAGGCTCATCGGAGAAATTGCAGGAACCACTTCAATTCTCTACGCATCCGAACTTTTGGCACTTTCCAACGGTCTTATGCTTGGGGGAATCACGGGAGTTCGTCCTACGGAAGTCCTCGTAATTGGCGCTGGAATTGTAGGCGAGTTTGCTACGAAAGCCGCCATAGGACTAGGGGCAAGCGTAAAGGTATTTGACAACTCCTTATCCAAATTGCGCCGACTCCATACGCTTGTCGACGGTCGAGTTCCTACTTCCATTATTGATCCAAAAGAGCTTTCTAAAAGCCTGCGACGTGCCGACGTGGTGATTGGAGCATTGCCGTCTTTAAATGAAACCCCTGTGATCACTGAGGAAATGGTACTGAAAATGAAAAAAGGAAGTGTCCTAATCGACATAACGATCGATCATGGGAAGGTCTCGGAAACCTCCGAACTCACCACCATGGAGGATCCTTTTTTTATCCGCCACGATGTTATTCACTGTGGACTTCCTAACCTAACTTCCCGTATTCCTAGAACAACCACAAAGGCAATTTCTAATTTCTTTTTGTCCTATATTTTAAATTACGACCAAGAAGGAGGATTTGACAATATGCTAATGCATCAGGCCCAGATGAAAGAGTCCCTCTACATGTACAAAGGACGACACACAAACAAATCGGTATGCGATCGATTTGATCTTACCTACCACGACATTAATCTCCTCATTTTTTAATAAGAAAACAAGAGCAAGCAGGACTTCTTTTGCGTCCACATGCCACATAAACTCATGCGAAAACTAAAATTTTATCTGATCGGTCTAATTCCCGGAATTATCCTGGTATTTTTCATACTTAATAAAAAAGGAGCCACGTGTACGGGGTATCTACCCAACAGTCGGGTGGTTGCAGAAACCTTAAGTAAAGATTTTTTTTACGACCCTACATTTACTCAGCAGATGAAGGATCAAGGCGTCACACCTGAATTCCTTAAAGACAGTATAATCACGAAAGGGGAAGTCGATTTCACGCGTAGTGATGCGCAAAAAAAGCCTTGTCCTCAGTACGTTATTCAGTACCCAAAAAAGAATCCACGCTATGAAATCGCCTTTGAAAAATGCGATGAAAAAGCCAATTTTAAATCCCTTAGTGGGCTATAACTCATGACTATTGCTTTATTTGGAACGGGACTCATAGGAGGCTCCTTAATGCTCCGGTTAAAAGAACAAGGCCTGGCGCAAAAAGTCTATGGAATTGATTTGGATTCCACGCACTTGCAAACCGCTTTAAAGCTTGGAATTATTGATGAGATCTCCTCGCTAGATACTTTGCCCCAGAACACCGATCTGGTCGTACTGGCTGTCCCTGTGGATGTCACTCAAAAAATACTCCCAAGTATCCTCGATCGAATCTCTCGCTCGAGCGTCGTGATGGATGTGGGTTCTACCAAACAAGGCATTGCTGAGGCTGTGGAAGCCCATCAGATGCGAGGTCGCTTTGTTGCTTTTCACCCTATGTGGGGAACAGAAAACAGCGGACCGGAATCGGCACAATTGGACAGCTTTGAGTCAAAAGCCGGTGTTATTTGTGATCCCGAAAAATCCGATAAAGATGCGCTAGATACAGTAGAATCCCTAGTTCGCAGTCTAGGAATGAATATTTTGCATATGAGTGCAAGGGACCATGATTTGCACACAGCTTACATCTCACACATATCCCATATTACATCTTACGCACTTGCGAATACCGTCTTGGAAAAAGAAAGAGAAGAGGACACCATTTTTCAATTGGCCAGTTCTGGATTTTCCTCCACCGTTCGACTCGCAAAATCACACCCAGATATGTGGGTTCCTATCTTCAAACAAAATAAGGAAAACGTACTCGATGTATTGAATGAGCATATCTCGCAACTTCGAAAATTTAAAAGTGCACTTGAAAAAGAAAACTACGAACTTTTAGAGGAACTCATTTTGAACGCAAATCGTATTCGACCGATTCTAGAAGAAAAGTAACTCTCCTAGCATTCCGGTACATTGACCGCAATAGCGAGTCCTCCTTCAGAAGTTTCTTTAAATCGATCACTCATACTTTGAGCGGTATCCCACATAGATCTTGTCACCTCGTCTAAAGTAACGCGAGCTTTCGAAGGGTCGCTCTCAATTGCAATGTTCGCAGCTGTGATCGCTTTCATCGCTCCCATGGAATTTCGTTCAATACATGGAATTTGCACCAGTCCCCGAATAGGATCACAAGTAAGACCTAAATGATGTTCCATGGCTATTTCTGCTGCCATAAGGACCTGTCCCGGCGTTCCTCCCATGATTTCAGTAAGACCAGCCGCGGCCATGGCGGAAGAAACTCCAATTTCTGCTTGGCATCCTCCCATGGCTGCAGAAATTGTCGCATTCTTTTTGAACAAAGTGCCAATTTCGCCAGCGACGAGCAAAAATCGAATAATCTGATCTTTTCCCTGGTGAGGGGTAAAGGTTTGGGAATACATAAGAACTGCTGGAATCACTCCACTCGCTCCATTGGTCGGTGCGGTAATAATGCGCCCAAAACTTGCATTTTCTTCGTTCACAGCTAGTGCGTAGCAAGTAACCCATTTGTTTATGGAATTAAAAGATTGGTCTGCTTCCACAAGCATTTGAAACCACTGCTTTTGATTTTGATAGGTCTTTTCACCTAATAATTTTCGGTTTAATCCTGCAGCACGTCTACTTACATTTAGACCGCCAGGAAGCGTTCCCTCTTTGTTTACACCTTTGTAAACGCAAGTTTGAATTTGATCCCAAATATAAAGTGCGTGCTCATCAATTTGCTTTTTGGTTCGCCAGCTCTCTTCATTTAAGTACACAAGATCAGAGATGCGAGGCAAATTGTGCTTTTCTACATTGCGAAGGATATCTTCTCCACTGTGACAAGGATAAAGGGTGCGGACACTATACTCTTCAATCGAATTGTCCTCTTTAGTCGCCACAAAGCCACCGCCCACAGAATAATAATCTTGAGAAATCTCTTCACCGTCCTTAAAGACAGCCTTAAAGATCATGCCGTTCGGATGGAAATCTAGACTTTTGGTTTTGTTTAGAATCAAATGATGTCCGTAGACAAAAGGAACCCATGATTTCCCCGCTAAACAAAGTTTTTGCGAGCTCTTTATCTCCTCAACCTTTTGATCGATTAGATTGGTATCTATGGTTTGGAAGTTCTCTCCCGACAAACCAAGCATTCCGGCAATGTCGGTTCCATGCCCAATCCCTGTTTTCGCAAGCGAACCGAAGAATTCTACAAACACTTCGCTCACCTCAGAAATCGGTCTACTTCTCTCGATTAAATTAATAAAAAGTTCGGCTGCATTCCAAGGCCCCATGGTATGGGAGCTTGACGGCCCTATGCCGACCTTAATAATTTCAAAAACACTTATTGATTGCATAACTTATGATAACAAAACAAAGATACTATTAATCTCTTAATCTTTCAAGTTGAGAACCTCCTTAATGATGGAGGATACTTCCCTACTTTTTGTGACCGGAAAAAGATGGGTCCCGCCAGAAATCACATAGTCGGGTTGAGAATTTTTAATCGGGAAAATATGGTCCTTATCGCCTAATATTTGAATCACCCCCTCTAGTGGCTCTGCACGCCAATGAGCAATTTGATTTAGACTCCATTTTAGATAACGGTTATCCCGAACTGTGAAATAATTCAAAACATTTGAACTCGTGGCACCAAACAAATAATGCAGAGCATATTTCATCACTTTCAAATTGGGGTCTAAAAGTCCGGCAGGAACATATCTAAAAAGCCTTGTCATCTCACCCGCCCTTAGAAGAGAGGACTTTTCTTTTCCACTCCGAATACTTCCTAAAATAATGGTCTTTTGGGCCGGTTTAATTCTTGAAATCTCCTGAACGACAAGTCCACCAAACGAATATCCTAACAAATAAAAAGGCTGGGAATCGTCCACTCTCTCTGCCATTCTAAGTACATAATGGCTAAAACTTTCCTTTTTCTCTGGCATAAGCCAATCCAAAAAAACCACATTGAGCTCTGGGGGAAATTCCAGTCTCTGTAGTACGGAAAAATCTGCCCCAAGACCGCTTATCACAAAAATGTTCGTTTTTTCTTGCATCTTGATTCTTTTTCTTGAAAGATTCTCCTACTTAAAAAGAGCAGGAAAGTATCTTTCCTGCTCTCCTATCCAAACCCTCAGAAAAACATTCCCGAGCGTTACATGGGTTAATTTTAGTTCATTTCTCTAAAGGCGCCATAATAAGCAGCCCCTTCTAAAATACCTTTCTTATTTTTTAGAATATAAATTGGAATATCTTTAAGTAGATGCTCCATCCGGTCAGAAATCTTAAAGTTCTTATAAAACTTCTGGTGGTCGATTAGATCATTAAGTTCCTGGGTAATATCCCCCGTAATGATTAAACCGCCGGTCGCTTTTAATTTTAACACAAGACTGTTTGATTCTCTCGCTAAAAACTCCAAAAACATGTTTAGCGTCAGCTTAACTAACCTCGATTTTTTTTCTCTTGCAACCTCTGCGAAGACCGTTAGAAACTCTTCATTTTTAAGTCTTTCGGTTAACCAAGGCTCTTCTTCGTGTCGGCCTATATCTCTCAGGAAACGATAGATGTTGTAAAGTCCGTCTTTAGAAAGAACGGTTTCCCAAGTGACAATTCCATAAATCTTGGTTAGGAATTGATAAAATTGAACTTCAAAGTCATTTCTAGGTGAAAACTCAGTATGGCCTCCCTCTGTGGCGAACGGCCGTAAAAAGGTACCGTCATAGAAAAGTCCAGCTTCTCCAAGCCCATTTCCAGGAGCAAGTAGTGCCACATTTCCTCGGCGACGGTCTTTGGAAGAGTGAATAATCTCAAAATTGCTATCATAAACATCCGACAAGGAATAGGCAGTGGCTTCTAAATCATTAACCAAATATACTTTTTCCAGATTCAGATCTTTCTGAATGCTTTCCGCCTCTAACCCCCAAGGTAAATTGGGCGTTTCGCATTTCCCGTTAATCACAGGTCCAGGCACGGCAATTGAAAACTTTTTGATAGATTCTAATTGCAATTCAGAAATAAAGCCTTTGGCCATCTGCGTAAAGGATTCAAAATCGGACGTGGCATACGTCTTCTCGATTCGTAGGGTAATTTCCCCATTTTTGCAATCATAGACCCCTAATACACTCTGATCCTTTCGAAGGTCAGCAACTAGCAGGTTGTTATTTTTATTAATTTCGCACTCACTTCCAGGCGAATAGAGGGGAAATTTCGTTTTAGGACTCATAGGTGTACGTTTACTCTCAAAGATAAAAAAACTTTCTTAAAACCACGAAAAAAAAACCTCCCCAATCAATGAGGAGGTCCTAATTTACACTTTCTTGGACCTATCGGCCTAAAGGAATATTATAAGAAACCCCTACGCCCAATGCTCCTGCATTGTATTTTTGGTCTCCAATCTCTCCTTTGTCACCTGTAAATACCTTTTGGTATTGTACAGAGAAATTCCAATCTTGGTTATGGTATCCAATCTCTGGTTTAATGTAGAATCCTCCGTCTGGACGATCGACCATTAATCCTGTATTAGAAGCTACCTTATCGTCACCTGTAATAAATCCGTATCCGACATCCGTACCTAAATAGAATCCAGTTTGTCTTGGATATACACGGATTAAGGCTGCAACGGGCACAACACCGAAATCGTTGTTATTTACGGTTACACCATTTACATCATTTTCACGTCCAAAATAATGAGAGTACCCTGTGGCAACCCCCAATCCAAATCCAGGAGTGATTAGATTTTGATATGCCACTTCAACTCCGACCGCAGCCGATGCATTTTCTGCAGGTACTGCAGCTCCTGCATTTACACCCACTTTCAAAATATTACGCATATCAGCTGACTGTGCACTTACGATACCTGCCGTTAATAATCCAGCGGCTAGGATTGATTTTTTTAAAGTATTCATACTATTAAATTTTACAGTTACTTTTAAATTTTACTTTTAATGGTAGCAACTATTGAAAATTTTATGCCAAAACACCCTGCCCTCTGCAACCCACCCATCAATTTTAAAGCCAACGAGTTGATTAATAATTATTTATATTTTAAACATATGTTTACAAGGAAGAGAGAGAATAAGGCTTATTTCGAAGTTAATTCCCTTTCTCTTCTTACGAATACGCTAGCAAAAATGGCCCAAAACGAAAAGGATATAGGACTTATTTAGAGTGTGAGCATTCGAAAGGATAATGCTAGGTCCCCACAATTCCCTCCTCTAGAAAAGAAGTAGTACCCATTAAGCTAGAGGATCTATTGAATAAAAAAAAGCAATCTTTAGAAAGACTGCTTTTGATTTTAAGAATTTTGTCGCTTTGCCAGTGATTTTTTCTCCTGTCTCTGCTCATACTTTTTCACGATGAATCCTATCGCGAGGGGAGCGACCCAGATCAAAATTCTTCTTAATAATGTTGGACTCATATTCAATAGATTTATTAATCCCATTTGACAATTTTCAGGCCAAAACAACCTGAGTGGATTTGAAGATTCAAAAGATGAAAAAACAAAAGAAAATTAAATAAAAATTCCCGCAGAAGCGGGAATTTATAGTGTAAGCGAGAAAAAATTAATTGTTCGCTTGATCCTCTTGGTTAGAAGACTCTGATCTTGGTTTTTGATCCGGTCTTGGAGGTCTTGGTAAAAGAACTTTTCTAGAAAGTTTCATCTTTTTACGATCGTCGTACCCTAAGAACTTCACTTCTACTTGATCCCCTTCCTCATACGGTACTTTTTCCGTACGTTTCCAGTCAATCTCTGAAATATGAAGAAGTCCTTCGGTTCCTTTTGCAATCGCGACAAACGCTCCAAAATCCATTACTTTTACAACGGTACCGTTGTAAACCTCCCCTACGGTAGGAATAAATGTAATTTCATTAATTCTTGCAATGGCATCATTGATTTTATCTCTGTCTGTTCCAGCGATTTCAATTCTTCCAATTTCACCAATCTCTTCAATGGCAATCACCGTATCGGTATCTTTTTGTAATTGTTGAATGATTTTTCCACCAGGTCCAATTACGGCTCCGATAAACTCTTTTCCAATTTCAAGAATTTCCATTTTCGGTGCATGTGGTTTCACATCTTCTCTTGGTGCATCTAGCGTTTTAAGAATTTCACCAAGAATATGAAGTCTTCCTTCTCTTGCTTGGTTTAAGGCAGTTTCCATGATGTCCATAGAAAGGCCTTCAATCTTAATGTCCATTTGACAAGCTGTGATTCCGTCCGCTGTACCGGTCACTTTAAAGTCCATGTCTCCTAGGTGATCTTCATCCCCTAAGATGTCCGATAGAACTTGGAATTTACCTGATTTAGGGTCTGTAATTAACCCCATTGCGATCCCTGAAACTGGTTTTGAAATTTTAACCCCTGCATCCATAAGAGCGAGAGTACCTGCACATACAGTCGCCATGGAAGAAGATCCATTTGACTCAAGGATGTCAGACACAATACGAATCGTGTATGGGTTCTCTGCAGGAATCATTCCTTCTAAAGCTCTTTGAGCTAAATTCCCATGTCCTACTTCACGTCTAGAAGTTCCTCTAAGAGGTCTTGCTTCTCCGGTTGAAAACGGTGGGAAGTTGTAATGAAGGAAGAATTTTTGATCGTAGTTAATCGCTACGGAATCCACCATGTTCGCATCTTTCACAGATCCTAAGGTCACTGCAGTAAGAGACTGAGTTTCCCCTCTTGTGAAAATGGCAGAACCGTGCGCTCCTGGAAGGTAATCTACTTCGGACCAAATAGGACGAATCGTTTGAGGCGTTCTTCCGTCTAAACGAATCCCTTCATTAAGGATCATTTGACGCATCGCTTCTTTTTCTACATCGTGGTAATATACTTTTGCAAATCCAGCAACTTCCACTCTTTCTTCTTCCGAGTACTGAGCTAAGAAGGATTCAAGAACTTCTGCAAATCGATCATGTCTTTCCTCTTTAGAAGAAGGAGACTTTGCTACTTCGTATACTTTATCGTATGTTTCTTCCCAAACTTTTTTACGAATCTCTTCGTTATGGGTTTCGTGCTCATAGGTTCTTTTGACTGCTGTCGCAGGAATTCTTGCCGCTAGTCTTTCTTGAGCCTCAATTTGTACTTTGATTTCGTCGTGCGCATATTTAATCGCTTCTAGCATTTCCGCTTCTGAAATTTCTTTCATTTCGCCTTCTACCATTACGATTGAATCTTTGGTTGCACCCACCATAATATCAAGATCTGCTTTTGCAAGATTCTCCATACTTGGATTGATGCTATACTCTCCGTCAATTCTTACGACACGTACTTCTGACATGGGTCCATTGAAAGGAATATCAGTGACCGCAATAGCAGCAGAAGCTGCAAGACCCGCTAGGGTTTCTGGCATTACTTCTTTATCGTAAGAGATTAAGGAAATCATCACCTGAACTTCTGCGTGAAAATCAGAAGGGAAAAGGGGACGTAGAACACGGTCTACCAATCTCATCGTTAAAATTTCTTCGTCTGAAGGTCGAGCCTCTCTTCTAAAGAAATTTCCTGGGATCTTACCTCCCGCGTAGAATTTTTCTCTATAGTCTACGGTAAGGGGAAGGAAATCAACCCCTGGGTTGGCATCTTTGTTTGCTACAACGGTAGCTAGGAGCATCGTACCTCCCATTCTTACAACTACAGACCCGTTTGCCTGCTTGGCCAAACGTCCTGTCTCGATCGTTACTTCACGACCGTCTTTTAATTGAAATTTTTCAATAATTGCTTGTGGAGCATTCATAAAATTACTTTCGTCTTTGTTGCACTCCGTATTGAGTGCGATTACTATTTAAACATTTTAAATTTTCGTGGGCAAAGTTAACGATTTTATCATGAAAAATCCCTAAATTCTAAACACTTCGCGCCGAGTTTTCGAAAAATCAGACCCTGAATTTCTACAATCTAGCTCTTCAATCTCCTTACTTAGATTTGCTTTCCATTAAATATAAATTTTCAGAGGCTATTCGGAAAGGTCTTACCCTATCTTCATTTCGCGAATGGTCCTAAAGGATAAGAATTATAATTTTCAAGAATTTTTTCAAAATTTCCATTTTACCGCTCTGTGGCATAAATCTAGCGCTATTCAAAGTACTAAAAAAATAAAATTATGGGAATATTATGGACACTTATTATCGGAGCTTTAGCCGGATGGCTAGGGTCTCAAATTTTTAAAGGAGGAAGCTTAGGACTTCTGGGTAACATTGTCGTAGGAATTGTTGGAGGCTTTATTGGCTACTGGCTACTTGGAACTACATTTGGAACCAATATTTTAGGTCAGATTCTTACAGGAGCGGTAGGAGCCATCATATTACTGGCAATAATCAATCTACTCACCGGCAGGCGAGTCTAATGAAAATTAAACCAAAAAAAATGAAGCCGTCTCAATACAATTTTGAGGCGGTTTCTTTTATATGCTAATTTTTAAGTAAATATTTTGTGGGTTTGCACTATTTGTAGTGATTGAGCAAAAAGAGGCTCTTGTTTAAGCACCTTTCTTTCTTAAATTGTGCGCTAATGCATGTAATCCGAACTCTAATTCTGCTTTTTGTATTCCTATATGTGTAAATCGTTTGAAGTTTCTGTTGGATTTGATATGAGCAAATACAGGTTCCACATCCACACTACGCTGCTTGCGTTTGATTTCTCCAAGTTCGCTCAGCATGTTTTCCCGTACTTTGGACCTATGGCGTTCTAAATTCGAGTTCCTCTCTACGATTCTGTTCCCCTGTGCTTTGAAACAGGTCCCTCGCAAAGGACACCCTTTACAGTTTTGAGCCTGATACAACGAACTCTTTTGACTGAACGCACTTTTGGTTTTCCGGCTTCTTTCTGTTATTTTGTTCATGGGTTGTCCCATCGGAACTGATGGGTCATAAAAAATACGATTTCCTTGTTTCACCCAATCCTCATTCGACATCCCTGTTGGGTCAACAAATCTGATAGGATTATTAAAGCCGTAGGCGTTGGACTCCAATTTGGTGTGGTTTCCGCCAGCGGATCCACATTAATCCACCTTCCAATCACAGGCATGTAGTACCTAGCACCGTAGTCGTACATTCCAATTTCATCTTGTAGTTCCTTTCCATTAAATTTATATAGATAGTCGGAGGGAATCGCTGCCTTGTTGTAGCCCTCATGCTGAAGACCAAATGGATAATAATTTGACTCTTCTATTACTTCCAAGGTTCCTGATCCATTATTCCAAAATGAAAGCCTTACACTTCCCAAATGATCCATATAATTGTAAATGTACGCATTTCTTGAAATATCAAAATATCCTTGGTTGGTTTTGATATAGGCCAAGGTAGAGGATAGTCCTTGAGTTTTGTAAAGGTAATCTCCATGGTAGATTTTACCATTATTTTTGATGTTGTAATTGCAGTTTTCTGCCATCAGCTAAGTACTCATATCGTAGCGTATCTGACGTTTTGGCAATTTCACTTGGTAGGTTTAGAGGGTTGAATAGATATATATAAGTTCATCCAAATTGCTCACCCTGCATTCCGTAGGCTACTATATTAGGTCAATATTCTACTTAAATATGAAATAGAAAACCGTCTCAAAAAAAAAATACCGACTCTTAATTGAATCGGTATTTTTTTTAGTTTGAAAAGGATTATTTTCTAAGTCCTAGTTCCGCGATAATCGCTCTATATCTAGTAATATCCTTGTTTTTAAGGTAATCCAATAGTCTTTTTCTTTTCCCTACTAACTTTACAAGAGATCTTTCTGTTGCAAAATCTTTTTGGTTCTTTTTCAAGTGACCTGTTAAGTGGTTAATACGGAAAGTAAAAAGTGCTACTTGTCCTTCTGCAGATCCAGTGTTCTCTGGAACTCCGCCATGTTTTGCGAAAATTTCCGCTTTTTTCTCTGATGTTAAGTACATGCAAATATTATTTAATGATTATTATGTAACGAGCTGCAAATATACAACAATTCCCCAATCTGAGCAAACCGGTTTTTGAACGAAAATTTAGTCCCGTAAAAAGTGTTAAAAAAATCTTAAATTTTATAATATAAATTCCAGGAATTGGCTCTATTTTTGCATCATTACTACAAAGATGAAAAAACTGTTATTCCCCATTTTACTTGTTGCGGCAAGTGCTGTAATTTTAAAGAGTTGCATAAACGTATCCGCTGCACAGGGACCTAGTTTTTCCAATTCAAATATTGGCTCACAGAACGTTCAACAGGTGCTATTTTTCAATCCAGAAATTGACCCTGGAATAGAGGAGATTCGATTCCCATCCTATCAAACTTTTTTTGACGGCGTTACCCAAGAGTTTTCTAAATCTAAAAACATTGTAGTAAACCGAGTGGAAACTCCAATGATTTACGATGATGTAGACGTGGAAACCCTCAAGGAAATTTGCAAAATCAATAATTTTGATCTTGCCGTAGTTCCAAAAATAAAATATTTCAAAGTTGGTTTTGGAAAATACGTACTCTCTAATCAAGTACTTGTAAGTTTAAAAATGTACAATTCGAATGGAGAACTCTTAAGTGAATCTTCCTACGACACCTATCGTAAAAACAAACGCATCCTTGGAAGTACAGAAAACTCTATTAAGATTGGAACCACCGGGGCATTAAACGAAATCCGTAAGTACATTCGAAAAATACGGTAAGCATGGATCGCCCTTGAGGAACGGTTCTAATTTCGAAAAGAATATTATCTTTGAAAAAAGCTACCCTTTGTAAGTCGTAAGGGGCCCATAATTTTCAAATCGATTCAAATGCGTATTGTCTCTCTAGTCCCCTCTTTCACCAAAACACTTTTTGATTTTGAGCTCGATAGTTCCCAGATTGTAGGAAGAACAAAATTTTGCATCCACCCTACAGAGAAAGTTTCTCAAGTGCAAATCATTGGAGGCACGAAGGATCTTAAATTGGAGCAAATAAGAGCTTTGCGGCCCGACCTCATCTTGGCAAGCAAAGAAGAAAATGAAAAAGTCCAAGTCGAGACGCTTCAATTGGAATTTAATGTTTGGGTTACCGATATTAAAACTTTAAATGACAATAGGGAATTTCTTAGCGAGCTCGGGGAACGTCTCCAAAAACAATCCTTAGCCCACTGCTTTAACGAAAAACTAGATCAAATGTTTAATTCTCTTCCGAGAAGAAAAGAAAAGAGTCTTACCTATTTCATTTGGAAAGACCCTTATTTAAGTGTAGGCGGCGATACCTTTATCCACGCTATGCTAGAACAACTAGGATTTAAAAACTCGCATGAAAATGCTTTGCGCTATCCCACAGTTCCTCTTGAAGAGCTCGCCAGAGAAAAAACTCTTTTTCTTTCAAGCGAACCCTATCCTTTCAAAGAAAAACATAAGAAGGAACTTCTTTCGCTATATCCACACCTTGAAATCCATCTGGTCAATGGAGAAGCATTTAGCTGGTACGGAACCCATTTGCTAGAGTTTGAGTCGGATTACAGAGAACTTATCTCTATTTTATAATCTTTGCGATTTCCTCGCAAAGCCATTCCAAAAGCTCTCTATCTTCCTGTGTAAATGCATTGGGCGTATGAGAGTCAATATCAATTTGCCCTACATTCACACCGTCTTTAAGAATTGGAACCACAATTTCCGCTTTGGTCTCTAGGGAACAAGCCAAGTAATTCGCCTGCTCATGTACATCTGCTACAACAAATGTTTCATTAGAAACCGCTACTTGTCCGCAAATTCCTTTTCCAAAAGGAATGACTGTATGGTCTGTTTCAGCTCCTACGTAAGGACCAATCACTAACTCCTCCTTGTCTCCATTTCGGAAATAGAATCCAGTCCAATTAAAATGTTCGATCTCTTGATCTAACAATTGGCAAATCTTTTTCAGTTTGCCTTCAAAGCTTCCCTGAGGACTCTCTAATATAAATAACAATCTTTTTTTTAGCTCTTTCATGATTTATTCAAAGTGAAATTCTTTATACCCAAACAGTCCTCTTTCTTTGATCATTTCCGCCACGCCTTCCGGAAGTTGATCCTCCCATCCGTTTTCTTGGTTTGTGATCTTCGCAAGCACATCGCGCGAATAGATTTCAAGTACACTTGGGTCATATTCTTCTACATCTACAATTTGCCGGTTGGCAATAAAAAATTTATAAAGTTCTTTTACCTTACGATCTACTTTCAACGTTTTTGATGTGAGTAGACAATTGGTGTCTGGATCTTTGTATGGGTAGAGATAAACCCGCATATCTTTTCGGAAAAATTTTCCGAATGCTTCGAGTATACCTCCAGACAAATGCTCATAGTATTGCTCTTCGAAGACCATCAGAAGATTGTTTACGCCCATCGCAATCCCGAAGTATCGAATGTTATAGCCTGTAAAATATTCCGCAAGTCTATAATACTCAGAGAAATTGGAAACCATAACCGTATAACCTAGCTTGGCTAAGATATCGACTCTATCTAAGAAATCCCGCTCATCAATACGACCGGTGGCACGCAAATTAAACGTGGTGATTTCAAAAATAATGACAGTATCCTCAGACTTTCCTTCCGTATCTTTTAGAAACATCTGAAGTCCCTTCTCAAACATATCGGTGTTAACGAGCGTCACCGGCCGAAAGCTACCTCGAACTGCAAAAACATCTTTCTTATAGAGAATATCGGCAGGCAGCATGTTCTTTCCTTCCGAATTGAAAATCACGGCATCTGTCATTCCTTTTTTCACGAGCTGCAGAGACATAAGGCGATTGTCCACATAAGGGAAAGCGGGCCCTTCAAAATGAATGGTATCAATTTCAATTTTGTCTACTGAGATATCATCGTACAAAGACTTGAGCAAATTCCGGGGATTGTCAAAATAATTAAAGGCACCGTAGATAAGATTCACGCCTAAATTCCCCAACGTTTCTTGCTGTAAACTCGCTTCGTTTTCTTTAAATCGGACGTGAAGAATAATCTCACTATACTTTTCATTCGGTTGATGCTGAAACATAAGTCCCACCCAACCGTGACCTTTAAACGTTTTGTGATAGTTTATCGTTGTGACGGTATTGGCATAGGAAAAATAGCGACGGTTTGGCATCTCCGATTGGTTTAGCCGCTCGCTTATGAGTCGCATTTCGTGACTAAGCATTTTCTTTAGACGGGTCTGGGTGACAAAACGATTTTTGTCTTCCGTCCCATAAATTGCATTGCTATATTCCTTATCGTATGCGGACATTGCTTTTGCAATCGTATTGGAGGCACCGCCCGCCCTGAAAAAATGGCGTACCGTTTCCTGTCCAGCACCGATTTCTGCAAATGTGCCGTATATATTATGGTCTAAATTGATTGCTAATGCCTTCTGTTTCGGGGTTAAGAATTGCTTAATCTCGGACATTTATATTTTTTTGTAAATTTACCAAAATAATAACCGAGCGCAAAATGAAACTGAAATTTCTAGGCACAGGAACCTCCCAAGGCGTCCCCGTCATAGGATGCAGTTGTGAGGTTTGCACCTCACAAAACCCTAAAGACCAACGCCTAAGAGCCTCGGCCATCCTAACCACAGACTCAAATCATAAAATATTAATTGACTGTGGACCTGATTTCCGCGCTCAAATGCTTAAATACAAGGAAACCTCGGTCGATTCCCTACTTATAACGCACGAACACAACGATCATATTATTGGGCTTGACGACGTACGCCCCCTGATCTTTCGCACCCGAAAAGACCTTGAACTCTACTGCCAAGCGCGCGTGGCAAAAGAAATACAAGGCAGATTTCCATATGCTTTTGCTGAGAATCGTTATCCCGGGGCGCCCTCTTTTGAGATTCATGAAATTGACGCGACGCCATTTACTCTTTGGGACACTCTTATTACGCCCATCCAAGTCTTACATTATACCCTTCCCATCTTTGGTTATAAATTCAAGAATTTAGCCTACATCACGGATGCAAGTTTGATTCCTGAAGAAGAAAAAGAAAATTTAAAAGATCTGGATTATCTCATCTTAAATTGCATTCGAAAAGAAGACCCACACCCCGCCCACTTCATCCTTCCTGACATTAAAAAACTCAATGAAGAGCTAAAACCCAAGATCTTACTTCTCACGCACATCAGCCATCATTTTGGTCTTCACCTCGAAAACGACCCTGATCTTGACCCGAACATTTCTTTGGCCTACGATGGTCTAGAAATTGAATTCTAACAAATTCGAGAAAAACATTTTTAAATTTTAAATTTTACCTTATATTTGCACACCAAAATTGCCCAGGTGGCGGAATTGGTAGACGCGTTGGTCTCAAACACCAATGCCATTGGCGTACCGGTTCGATCCCGGTCCTGGGTACTATTAATTAAAAGTAATCTATTGAATTTCAATAGATTACTTTTTTTTGGTTCCGAGAGGTTTTGTTTTGCACCTAATAGACGGATAAATCAAGGCAAGTGAATCATGTTCCATACTATTAATTTGCAACTTATTGCATCTAAATAATTTGCCAAGAACCTTTCGTCCTTCCTATTATGGACGTGTTTTTCAATCTCGGAATCCTCTATTTCTAGATTTCCTGCTAATTCTCTTCTAGCAACTTTTTTATTTTTTACTATTAAACGATATACCAGATCCTGCGTTGGAGTCAGTTCTGTTCTAGAACAGTTAATTTGACCACCTTCTTTCCAAAATATCTAATTGCGACAGAAAATTCAGCTAATAACTGCGAGAGAATTCTTCTCTAATTTTGGCGCATCTGTATAATTTACAATTTAATTATATCCTAATCACAAACGACTAGAATGACTTTCATCATAGTGGTTTTTCCTAAGGTTTCTACTATTCCCAATCCAAAACCATCAATTTTTATCAAACTAATAAATAATTAAACAAACGTTGAACAATCGCTATATTCCATCAACTTAAATTACAATATATGTAAAACATTAGCGAGTATTGATATATATCACTTATAATTTTCTCTAAATATTTACGAATACCCAAACCCTTAGGTATCTTTGTATAAGAAAATGAAACCAATTAAAATTATCAATAATGAGAAAAGTATCAAGAGTCAAATTACTCGCCTTGTCCCTAAGTTTTGTAGCTGGAATTTTCAGTGCCCAACAGCTTTCGAGCAAAAGTGTAAATGTGAGTGTAGAGGGAACCTCACCCATGCACAACTGGACAATGACTTCCACTACGGGTTCCTTTAGCGCCCAACAGAATGGGAACACATTAACCAATGTAAAATTTACGATGCCTGTGAAAAACCTTAAAAGTAGCAAAGGGAAAATGATGGACAACAAAGCATACGGTGCTTTAAAGGCTAGCACATCACCTACCATTTCCTTTACCACTTCAAGTTTAAATGTAGGCAAATCGGTAGTGAACGCTCAACTCTCGATTGCGGGAAAATCCAAAACAATTTCGATGCCCGTGACACTTACAAAAACTGGAAATGCCTACAAAATCGTTGGAATTCAAAATTTAAAAATGTCTGACTTTGGAATGGAAACCCCCGGCTTTATGGGAGTAAAGACAGGAGACCAAGTAAAAGTATCCGTATCCATCGTAACCAATTAGAATAGTAACTCTAAAATGATAAAACAATGAAAACTCAAAACTTGAAATTAGCTCTCGCTACCGCGATTTTCACAAGTAGCATTTCGTTTGCACAAAACAGCGACATGCGAGCCTACTTAGCTCCTGAAAAATACCAAAGAAATATCTTTGAGGATCCAAAAATGCAGTCTCCTGACTACGAGGGAGTCAAAGTATCGATTGGAGGAGATTTCGCTTTGCAATTCCAAGCACTGGATCATTCTACCAAAGGAAATCTAGGGTACAAATTGGACGCAAGCGGACAACCTACGTCCGAGGCAATTCAGCTCTTAAATTTAGGAAGTGATGTCAATCTTCCCACCGCCAATTTAGATGTGAATGCCTATCTAGCCAAAGGAGTTAAAATGCATTTAAGAACTTACCTATCAGCGCGTCACCATAATGAAGCGTGGGTAAAAGGGGGATACATTCAAATTGACGACTTAGACTTCGTATCCGAAGGACTGTTATCCAATGTGATGCAGTACGCGAGAGTAAAATTGGGAATGGATGAACTCAACTATGGAGACTCGCATTTTCGACGCACCGACAACGCCGAGGCTTTAAACAACCCGTTTGTTGGGAACCTAGTGATGGACAACTTCACCACAGAACCTTTCTTAGAAGCCTACTTATTTCACAAAAACTTTCTAGGAATGGTGGGAGTTTCGAATGGAAAACTCAACCAAACCGCTGTAAAAGGAAAAAGCGACAACAAACCGTCGCTCTATGCTAAAGTGGGATATGACAAACAAGTGGACAAGGATCTACGCGTTAGACTAACCGGATCCCTCATGAAAACCAACGGTCTTACCACTGGGGGCAACCTTTACGGTGCGGACCGAGCAGGATCTCGCTATTACTATGTCCTACTAACCGAAATGGATGCAATGGGAACCAGCAATTACGCTACAGGACGATTCAATCCTGGGTTTAAAGAAATGACCGCCATCCAAATTAATCCGTTCGTAAAGTACCAAGGACTTGAATTCTTCGGAACCTTCGAAAATGTAAGTGGAAACAAGCTTGTAAGTGGTGCAAAGCGAGATACCCGTGGGAATTATACGCAGCTTGCGGCTGAACTTCTCTATCGATTTGGCCAGAAGGAGCAGTATTACTTCGGAGGCAAATACAATACGGTTTCTGGTAAAGACGACAAAAACGCAGCAAAACGTTCGATCGATCGATACAACATCGGTGCAGGTTGGTTCATGACCCCAAATGTACTTGCAAAAATCGAATACGTAGATCAAAACTATAACAACGACACTGTTTGGGGTGCCTCTAGTCCACTTATGGGTGGTCAATTCAACGGAGTGATGCTAGAAGCGACCATAGGTTTTTAATTTTATCTTTTTAAATTTTTTTGGAAGAGGGGCAATCCAATTGCCCCCTTTTTTTCTAGAAACTTGCTATATGAAAATTGAACAGCTATTAATTCTACTGCTTCCTTTCTTCTTTTTTGCCCAAAACAACAGCATTGTGATTGCCGGCAAAACGAACGTGAATGCCTTTAAATGCACCCACACAAACATACCACTACTACCCGCCTTGCAAAGTGACAAGCTGCCAAACATTCAGTTAAAAGTGGTTGATTTTGATTGCCGAAACAAACTCATGACAAATGACTTTCGCAAAACTCTAAACCACACGAAGTATCCAGACCTTACCATTCGTTTTGTAAAACTTAAAAAGCTCGGTACAAGCAATTATTACAAAGCCACATTGGAGGTTCAGCTCATGCGCAGTCAAAAGACCTACGACATTACACTATTCCAAGAAGGGAATCAACTGGTGGGAACCAAAAGAGTTCAATTTAGTGATTTTCACATCTCACCGCCCACTCGGTTAGGAGGCACCATTAAAGTGCAGGATGAATTAGATCTATCAGTGAGTCTAAAAACCTTACCCTAAACTAAGTAAGGAATACTCTAAAATCAACTTAAAAATTCAATATTCCGTTTTAGTCCACTAAATTTTGTGCGCTTCACAGCCGATTTTCGAAACACCTCGGAGAATAGCTCCTGCGTTAGTTCTTTCCACTGTGCTTTTGAGAATTGATCTAAGCCTGGATTGGGATCAAACCTTGGCTGTTTATGGGGAAGCGAAAACCGATTCCAAGGACATACATCTTGGCAAATATCACATCCAAACATCCAATCCTCCATCGAATCCTTAAACGATGCAGGAATGGACTCTTTAAGCTCAATAGTAGCGTACGAGATGCATTTACTGCCATCAATGACACTAGGCTCCACTATGGCCTCGGTAGGACAAGCCTCAATGCAGCGGGTACAACTTCCGCAATAATCCCCCATCGGAGAATCATACTCGAGTTCCAAATCGCAGATAATCTCTGCCAAGAAGAAAAAAGAACCTTTTTGCTTGGTTATTAGATTCGCATTTTTTCCCACCCAACCGATTCCGGATTTGCGAGCCCAACTTCTTTCAAGAACAGGAGCTGAATCTACAAATACCCGAAAAGAAAATTCGCCGATTTCTTCCTGAAGCTCCTGAACCAACTGCGCCAAAATCCCCTTGATAATAGGATGGTAATCCTCACCATAGGCATACTTTGAAATTTTAAAATTTTCAAGCGTGGGAAGCTCCTCACTTGGATAGTAATTGTACGACAGAGAGATCACAGATTTGGAGCCTTCTACAAGCAATCTTGTATCCACACGCTTATCAAAATGATTCTCCATATACTGCATCTTCCCCTGAAAGCCCTTTTTCAAATAACTTTCAAGCGCTTTTGCATCCTGTTCTAGAAACCCAGACTCAGCGATGCCGCAATCTTGAAACCCAAAAGCTTTCGCTTTGGTTTTAATCAATTGGGTCCAAGATTCTTTTGATGCATTCATTCCACTGCGAAGATAAAGCAAATTCCAATGTCAAAAAAAGAGAGCTCAAGAATTCCTCGAAATTTCCTTATAGAATTTAAAAATTTGCTACTTTAGCAAAAATTCTAAGCATATGAGTACAATACAAGAAGTCTTAACCTCTGGAAATTACCATTTAATTGATGTACGCGAACCGATTGAACTAGAAATGGACGGTGCAATTGAAGGAGCCACCAATATCCCCTTAGGTGAGGTAGAGGCACGTGCCGAGGAAATCACTAGCTTACCCAATCCGGTCATTCTCTTTTGTAGAAGTGGAAACCGAAGTGGAAAAGCCCTTGAACTTCTTTACGACCATGGACTAAAAGAAGGCTACAACGGAGGTGGATACATTCAACTGCAGGCTCTTCTAGAAGATCAATAAAATTGAGATCACGACCTAAAAAAAACACCTCTTGGGTGTTTTTTTTGCTTTAGGCTAGAAAATCGACAAACGTAGCCGATTGAAATTCTTCTAGTAATCTTTCAAAGACTTCGTCCACACTGAGCACCTGGTCTATTAGGGCGGATACCTGCCCGATTTCGAGTTCGCCTTCTGTTAAGTCGCCCTCGAACATACCTTTTTTGGCTCTTGCTCGGCCGAGCACGCGCCGTAATTCCTCTTTATCTCTTCCCGATGCATAAATCTCCTCGAGTTGGTTAAAGAGCTCATTTTTCACCATTCTAACCGGCGCCAGTTCCTTTAAAGAAAGCATTGTACTTCCCTCCGATAAACTTGTGATGTGCTCTTTCCATAGATCGTGTGCACTTGCTTCCTTCGTGGCTGCAAAACGACTGCCGATCTGAACTCCGTCAGCTCCCAAAATTAGGGCTGCTTTCATTTGAGAACCCAGGGCGATTCCTCCTGCGGCAATGAGCGGAGTTTTTATATGTCTTTTCACATTCGGAATCAAAACAAGGGAGGTCGTCTCCTCTCTACCGTTATGTCCACCCGCCTCAAAACCTTCCGCCACAATTGCATCCACGCCCGCATCTTCGCACTTGACCGCAAACTGGGTAGAGGACACGACATGTGCCACCTTCACTCCTTCTTTTTGAAGGGTTTCTGTATACGTTTTAGGACTTCCCGCGGAGGTAAAAACTATTTTTACGCCGTGGGAAAGGACAATTTCAATGATTTCCTCTAGGTTGGGATAGAGCATGGGGATGTTCACCCCAAAGGGTTTGTCCGTAGCCGCTTTGCATTTGACTAAATGTTCCTTTAAAACATCGGGATACATACTTCCTGCCCCAATTAAGCCTAACCCTCCCGCATTGGACACAGCACTCGCAAGACGCCATCCTGAATGCCAAATCATGCCCCCTTGAATGATAGGGTATTTTATTTTGAAAAGCTCGGTAATACGGTTTTGTTTCTCGCTGTACATTTTCTCTGCGATGCCAAAATGAATAAAATTGCTCATGTACCAAAAATAGAAAATCCTTTAGAGATTCTAAAGGATTTTCTAGGGTTATTCACTTTCTTTATTCCACTCACTGGTAAAAGCGCAGTGGTGGTATCGTTCGTTAATTGAGATAAACGTATCGGATAATTTCTCCTTTACCCATTTCTCAACAAGCTGTGCCTTCTTTCGTTCCGCAGCGAGATGTTTAATTCTCTCATAATCGGTTTCAATCGCGAGCTGGTGAGAAGCGATTTCCTCGTTTACCATCACAATATTCACTGTTTTTCTTTCGTTGGCGGCTTGGTCTTGGAATACTTCTGTCATATCGTGAGGCTGTATTCCTACGATTTGATATGCTAAAGTAGCGGGAAGATCAATCTTCTCGATCTTATCCCCTCCATCGGCACCGGTCAAAGTACCTCCATTAAATTTCGTGTTCTTGTCGTCCGAGAATTTGAATGCCGCTTCTTTAAAGGTTAATTTTCCTTCAATAATTCTTGTACGTATAGAATCAAGCTCTTTTCTCGCATTTGCAATTTCTTCCGCGTTTGGTTCCGCTTTTAAAAGAATGTGCCTAGCATCGTACTGCTTCCCGCTCTTTTTTACAAGTTGAATCAGGTGGTAACCAAAATCCGTTTCTACAGGTTCTGACATCTCCCCTTCTTGTAAGTTTAAGGCAGCGGCTTCAAAAGGCCTTACCATTTTTCCTCTCGAAACATTGGTGTAAAGACCACCCTGAGCAGCGGATCCAGGATCTTCAGAGTAAATACGAGCCATTTGCTCGAAACTTTCTCCATTTAGAATGTCCTGTTTGATTTTTAAGAGTTTGGCTTTTAGTTCGTCTTTATGCGCTTCCGTTAATTTAGGATACATCATAATCTGTGAAACCGAAACCTCGTCCTTTACCATAGGCAATTGATGTTGGTACATCGTATAGAAATCGGTTACTTCGTTTGGAGTTACATCCACTTTCTCCGTAATTCTAGCATATTTTTGCTGACCGTAGTAATTGTCCGCGTCAATTTTTTCAATGGCATTTTTCATCTCGTAAGAATTACGAAACTTATAACCTGCAAGCATTGCTTTCTCGTCTGGGAACTGGGAAAGAATTTGGTTGTATTTCTCGTTTGCCATTTCTTTGATTGCCGCCGTTCTATTCTCAATAAGCGTATCGCGCTTCGCTTCGTAGATTAGAAGCTTATTGTTCACGATGTTTGCAAGAAACGTACAGCGGTCACTCACTTGGGCACCTTGCTGCTTGGCGTAATTCATTTGTTCGTCAATGTCCGACTCCAAAACAATTTCGTCTCCGATTACCGCCGTAATCCCATCCACTAATGCTCCTTTTTGAAGTTGCTGCCCCTGAGCGCTTCCTGCAAAAAGGGTTATAAAAAACACACTTAAAAAAAGTGATTTTACATTATTTACCATCATAAAACTATCTAGTTTGCAAAATTAGGATTCTTCGCGGATTCCGCTCAAAATAAACTTATAATTATTTCTTAAAATTTTTCTCTAGGTCCTGCATAAATGCAGCGGGCACCACGATTCGGGTTTTCGCTCTCTGTTCCTGCAAAATTCCCTTGAGTCTTTCTTCAGTAACTCTCGAAATCACATCCTCTTTGGCCTCTTCAAAGGTCATTAAAGTTCGAGGGGTAATTTTATCAATCGCAATGACTACGTCACGCGCACTCATTTTGGTCGAAAAGACCCCTTTTTTAAAGGGTACCTTATATTGGGTGAAGATTTCAGCGTCGCTATACATCTCACCTTCTTGGAAGGAAACTAGAATTTTATTTTCTTTATTCAACTTCCCCTCGTATTTCTTTTTAAGGTCTCCCCACTTGGCAGGATCTTCTATGGCTTTTATTACAGACTTCGTTAAACTCTCGTCGCTCAAAATCGCCACTCTACCCTGGGCCATTTCCTCCCATTGAAATTCATTTTTATTTGCGTTGTAAAAACGTCTGAGATTTGCATCAGAAGCATCCACTTCGCTTTTAAGAAGATCGGAGTAAATATACTCAGAAAAAAGCATTCTACGTTCTGTTTCAAGAGCCGTTTTCACCTGCGGTTTTGCGAAAAACTCTTGGGAATACACACTGTACAAATCGCTTTTGATTCGTAGGTCTAATAGCGCTTTCCACTGGGATGGCGTCACCGTATCCAAGTTTTGATAAAGCTGCTCCACTTCCGCCTTGAGTGTTTTGTAGTCCATCGAATGGTTCTTGTATCTCCACAGGATTGCATTCGGATTGGAAAAATTCTTAAAACTTGCATACGATTTCTCTACGGTTTTAAAGTCATTGGTTAGACTAAAATCCGGACTCGTTTGCCTTTGATTAATCACCTGATCCTCCAAAGCCTGCAGGTAATTGCTATTTAGCATATCTGCACGAAAAAGCTCTTTGGTTTTGTCCGTCACTTCGTAAGGAACCAAATCATAGATATGAAAAACGTAGTAATTCCCATTAAAAAGCACGGGCTCTTTTGTGTACTCTCCCGCCTTCATGCCTTTTAGAGCTGCATATACGTGGTCAGGTAAACTCGGAGAGCCCATCACGGCACCTCCTGCATTAATTTCATTTTGAGTCGTTCCAAATTCTTTGGTCACCTCGTTAAAGGCCTTTCCTGAGGTAAGCGCCTTATAGATTGCTGCTTTTTGTTTCGGTGCATTTGCATCGTCGGCATACCTAAGCGTTCCAAAGATCATATACCCCAAACTAGGTCTTGTGCTGACTAGCTTTGCAAAGGTTACACTGCGTCCCTGATCATGTAACTTCGTATACCCCCCAGCTTTGGCCGCCATTAACTCTTTATAAAGGTCCTCTCCAATTAGACCTGGCTTAATGTAAATCGGTTTAATGTCCTTTTTGATGTAGGTTGAAATCGCCTGATCCATTGTCATTCTACCGCTCACCACATCCTGGTAAACCTTGGCGTAATCGGTGGCATCCCCTTCTTCTTTCTCCAAAGTGAACACATGCACGAGCCTCTCTAGTTTGTTGGCCTGAACGTAAGACTGAGTCATGCGCTCTACTTGTGCAGGGTCGAAAAAATACTGATCATGCAACTCCTGAATTTTCTGCGCCATTCGCTGGCGAAAATGCATCGTCGTGTCTGCCTTTTTCTCTTCTGCCAGTTGCTGAAAGAGCAAGAAATCTTGCGTACTTGTTAGGGTTTGAGTGATGCCGACAGACTTCAAAGTCTGTGCATTATCTTTTTTAAAATCCTGAAGCGAAATACTGTCTGAACCTACAGTCATGACTTGCGCAAAACCGAGTCCTGAAAGGAGCGTAAGGGATAGATATACTATTTTTTTCATATAATCTTAAGATTAATCGAAGTACAAATCTACTTCAAATGTCGTTAATTGTTTGAATGCGTTGACCCGGGTACGCAAGTCTTCCACACTTACTTTTTGAAGTCTTTCCGTTCCGAACTCCTCCACCGTGTAGGAAGCCATGGCAGACCCTACAATGAGTGCGGATTTCATGTTCTCAAAGGACAAATCTGAAGTTTTTGCTAAATGTGCAGCAAAGCCTCCTGCAAAAGTATCTCCTGCCCCTGTCGGGTCGAAAACGTCTTCTAGCGGAAGAGCGGGAATGGCAAAGATTTTCCCCTCATGGAAAAGAAGAGCACCGTGTTCTCCTTTCTTTATAATCACATAGGTAGGTCCCATTTCATGAATCTTTTGCGCTGCTTTTACCAAAGAATACTCTCCGGAAAGTTGACGCGCTTCTTCGTCATTAATGGTGATCACATCGGTTCTTTTAATCATTTCTAAAAGAGTCTCTAATGCAGTGTCCATCCAGAAATTCATCGTATCTAAAATCACGAGCTGTGGACGCGTTTGCATTTTATCCAGTACCGATAGTTGAATGGAGGGATGAAGATTTCCTAGCATTAGAATTTCTGCATTTTGCGCATCCTGCGGCACTTTTGGATCAAAATTCTCCATGACGTTCACTTCCGTTACAAGCGTATCCCTGGTATTCAAATCGTTGTGGTATTTGCCACTCCAAAAGAATGTTTTTCCTTCCTTGATGATTTCAATTCCCTCGGTCTTTATGTTTCTAGATTCTAAAAGATCTAAATATTCTTGAGGAAAATCTCCTCCTACCACGCTCACTAAACTTACATCGGTTCTAAGAACCGAAGCGGCAAGACCAATAAAGGTAGCAGCACCTCCTAATATTTTATCTGTTTTTCCAAAAGGGGTCTCGATCGCATCAAAAGCGACGGAACCTACAACCAAAAGTTTCATTTATTTCCGTTTAATTTATCATTTAAAAGGGTGCTCAAGAAACCCTCGTGCCTGCCCTTTGCGACTTAGGAAATAAGGACTTGTGCCTCATTTCATTTTTTATTCGCGCGAGGCAAAAATACGGTTTTTCGCTTAATAAAAACACTTCGTACTTTTCTATCGCTTTGTCTTCTCTAAATTGCCCTCTCCAATCTGATTATTCTTTGCCCATTCTTTGATGAATTGATCTAACGGACGAGGAAAAGATTTGAGATTGGAGTCTTGAAAGGCCATAGGGAAAACTCCAGAATCTCTTGAATACAGTTTAAAATCGTCTTGAGAATTCAACTTAACTGTATGGATTCGTATGCTCATCGTTCTATGGGAGAGCTGATGACGAATTTCAAGGCTATCTATCCCCTGGGAGCTTAGAGATTCTGGAAGCTCCTGTGGGAATTCGTAGAGGCGTTTCCAAATGGAACTTTCGTCCCTTTGCCGAACTAAAAAAACATCCTCATGGTACACAAAATAATAACGGAGCGATTCCACTCCCACTTTTACCTTTCGGGATTTCACAGGAAACTTCTGCTGCGATCCTACTGCGTAGGCAAGACAGGTCGAATTCAAAGGACACTCTATGCAGTTTGGGTTTTGAGGCTTGCATATACTCGAGCCTAAATCCATGACCGCCTGATTAAATCCGCCTGGATCCTCCGTAGGCATGAGTCTTTGCGCAAGCTGGGCAAAGTGCTCGAAAGCTCCCGAACTCGTCACATCAAATCGATCAGCGAAATAACGAGACCAAACCCGGTACTGATTCCCATCAATCGCCACTTTTGGCTCTTGAAAACAAATACTGGCTATGGCAGCAGCCGTATATTTCCCGATACCTCTCAAGTGAAGAAGGGAGTCATAGTTCTTTGGAAAAATCCCCTCCAAATCTTTTTGAATCTGAATACTTGCCTTGTGCAAATTAATGGCACGGCTATAATACCCAAGTCCTTTCCAATAAAGGAGTACTTCATCTAGGTTTGCCTCACTTAGTTCTTGCACTGTAGGAAAGCGCTCGATGAAGCGCTCATAGTACTGGGTGCCTTGAGATACCCTTGTTTGCTGCATAATGATTTCCGAGATCCAAATTGAATAAGGATCTTTCGTTTCACGCCAGGGTAGCGCTCGAGAATGCTGATGGTACCACAGCAAAAGCTGCTGTCCCATTTCAAGGTCTGTTTTCATTGGCGCGCAAGATATTAAACTTATTTAGGATAGTAAATAAGGACTTTAAAAATTTATTTATTCCTTGAAAAAGAAAAGCGAAAAAGAGACTCGCAGAAGACCGCTATTTAATAGAGATTCAAAAAAAGGCAACTCGCAATCA
The DNA here is from genome assembly GCF_057838485.1 of Epilithonimonas sp. KH_059. Taxonomy (NCBI): domain Bacteria; kingdom Pseudomonadati; phylum Bacteroidota; class Flavobacteriia; order Flavobacteriales; family Weeksellaceae; genus Epilithonimonas; species Epilithonimonas sp. KH_059. The sequence continues at coordinate 2,227,888 of NZ_CM174468.1, read as the reverse complement.
AAAATTCACAATCCAGAATTGCAGATTCCGAAAATTTCGATGCAAAATAGAGTGGAAATTTTCCTCGATTGAAAAACCGTTACCGACTCAGAGTCAGACTTTAATCAATGTTAAGAAAATCAGGCTTTTGTTTGTTTCAATTCAAAAAATCTTCTTATATTTGCACACCAAAATTAAAAACAATTAAGGAAATGACAAAGGCAGAATTGGTAAATACGATCTCCACCAAATTGGGTACAGAAAAGAACGAAACCCAAAAAGTAATAGAAGCATTTATGCAGGAGATAAGAACCTCAATGTACAATGGTGACAATGTATACTTAAGAGGTTTTGGATCTTTCATCATTAAAACAAGAGCAGCGAAGACAGGAAGAAACATTTCTAAAAATACGGCCATTGAAATTCCAGCGCACAACATCCCCGCTTTCAAGCCGTCAAAAAGCTTCGTGGAAAAAGTGAAAACGAAAGTAGCAGTAAAATAAAAATTTAACTAAAATATTAACCTTAACACATTACGACAATGCCAAGCGGAAAGAAAAGAAAAAGACATAAGGTAGCGACGCACAAAAGAAAAAAAAGAAGAAGAGCTAACAGACACAAGAAAAAGAAATAGTTTTTCTAGAACAATATAATAATATAGTTGATGAAGCTTTATTCATTAACTATATTTTTGTTTAAACACAGTTTGTAGCCCCATCAACCCAAGTCTAACAATAAATTAGAGCAATGAAAAAAGAACTTATCATTTCTCATGAAAATGAGCGCACGAAAATTGCGATGCTCGAAGACGGTAGGCTTTTTGAAATCCACGAAGAAGAGGACAACAGAGAGTTTAGTGTCGGCGATTTATTTTTAGCTCGAGTTAGAAAACTTGCACCGAACCTTAATGCAGCCTTCGTCAATATCGGATACGAGAAAGACGCATTCTTGCATTACCAAGATTTAGGACCCGATTATTTAAGTTATCAGAAGTTTCTGAAAGATACGTTTGCAAAACGTCATCAAACTTCTAGCCTCAAAAATTTTCCGGTTCAAAAAGAAATTAACAAATACGGCACCATAGACAAGGTGCTGTCCAAAGACGATGTGGTTCTGATTCAAATCACGAAAGAACCCATCTCTACGAAAGGACCTCGAATCTCTACTCAAATCTCCCTAACGGGTCGATTTTTAGTATTGATTCCTTTTGACAACAAAGTTTCGATTTCTAAAAAGATCAAAAGTGCGGAAGACCGTGAACGACTTCGTACTTTAATTGAAAGCATTAAACCCGAAGGCTTCGGTGTGATTATTCGCACCGTGGCAGAGGGTAAAAAAGTCGCTGAGCTTCATAACGATATGAACCAGCTGATTCACAAATGGGAATCGACTTTCAAAAACATTCAAAAGCAAAAAGTCCCTTCTAAGATTTTAAGTGAAGAAGATAGAGCGTCTGCTATTTTGCGAGACAATTTCAACCAAGATTTCACCGGAATCATTTCCGACGATGAAAACATGGTCCAGGAAATCACCCACTACCTAGAGGTTATTGCCCCGGAAAGAAAGAACATTGTCCAGCATTACGATTCTCATATCCCGCTCTTAGAATATTACAATGTGGAGAAACAACTCAAGCAGAGTTTCGGTAAACACGTGAATATTCCAAGCTCAAAAGGCGCTTATCTGGTCATTGAACACACCGAAGCCCTTCATGTGGTGGACGTGAATTCAGGTCCGAATATCGCCTCAAGCACGACCAATAAGGACCACGCACTTAGCGTGAACAAAATGGCCGCCACCGAAGTAGCTCGACAGCTTAGGCTAAGAGACATGGGCGGAATTATTGTCGTAGACTTCATTGACATGAGCAGTGCCGATCATCGCAAACAACTCTACGAACATCTTCGTGAGGAAATGCGTAGAGACAAAGCAAGACATAAAATCTTACCTCCAAGTAAATTTGGTCTGATTCAAATCACTCGACAAAGGGTGAGACCTGAGAAGCAAATTAAAACGGCGGAGCAAAACCCGAACACGGACGGTGAGATCTTAGCACCGATTGTCGTGGTCGAAAGAATGGAAGAGCTTATAAGAAATAAAATGCAGAAGGAAAAAGGAAAACTTTACCTTCACGTTCACCCTTTCGTTGAGGCTTACCTCACAAAAGGAATCATGAGCATTCAAACCAAATGGTACTTAAAATATAAAAAATGGGTCACCATTATCCCTAGGGATAGTTTTAAGTATTTAGAATACCGTTTGTACAATGCAAACAAAGAGGAAATCGCAAGTTACTCGAACTAAAAATAAGCGCATGAGCGCAAAGAAAAGGTCTCTACTTGTAGGGACCTTTTTCAGTGACTTACTAATTTTAACCTTTCCTTAAAACTTCTGCACGAAGATTTTGACTAAATTTGTGAAATGCAAGTTTTTGGTAGAGATTTTCTAGAACGAATTAAAAAGGCAGATTTACACGGAGAATCGGCGCACTCGCGCTACTCCCCTCCTTACCGTCCCCTTTTCACTCACGAACAAATCGTCAGTCGAGATCCGAGGTACGCTGCGGTCAACATACTTCTTTACCTTAAAGACGGAGAGTGGCATTTTCCCTTAATGGTGCGTACCCACAATGAAAACGATCGACACAGTGGACAAATTTCCCTTCCTGGTGGAAGCAGAGAGCCTTCTGATTTGGATTTCGCACATACAGCGAAGAGGGAAACCTGTGAAGAAATGGGAATTGACATTCATTACATTCGCATTGTGCGAGAAATTTCTCCCATTTACATTCCTCCAAGCAATTTCTATGTATATCCCTACATATCGTATACGGGAAAGAACCCTACTTTTGTTCTTCAAAAAAGCGAAGCGATGGAGCTCATCGAATTCCCAGTCTCTTCGTTCTTGACCCTAAAGGATACGCCCGAACTAATGGTTCTTCCTGACTCGAGAGGACAGAAGGTACCGGTCATTAATTTCAACGGCTATATCATCTGGGGAGCGACCTCAATGATCCTAAGTGAATTTAGTCACTTGCTGAAAAATTTGTAAATTCGCAGTCTATTTTACCAGGAAATCAATGGCTAAAAAAAATATTTTTACCGATGCATTCGGTACTCCCTATTTTCTGAAACGACTGATCATTTTTATTTTAGGAATGGTTTCATATCGTCGTTTTAATGGGTTTAATAAATTGAAAATAACGGGATCTGAGCATTTCAAAGATCTTCCGGATTCAAACGTACTCTTTGTATCCAATCACCAAACCTATTTTGCGGACGTGGCCGCCATGTACCATGTGTTTTGCTCGGTCAACAATGGCTATCTAGACACAATCAAAAATCCAGTGTATCTACTCAATCCCAAAGTGGATTTTTATTACGTTGCAGCAGAAGAAACCATGAACAAAGGGATTCTTTCTCGGATTTTCAAACTCGCGGGCGCCGTCACAGTAAAAAGAACATGGCGTGCAAAAGGAGAAAACGTAAACCGAATGGTAGACATGAGTGAAGTGGATAATATCATGAAGGCCCTTGACAATGGCTGGGTCATCACCTTTCCTCAAGGAACCACTGCTGCGTTCGCCCAAGGAAGAAAAGGAACGGCAAAACTCGTAAAACAACAAAAACCTATAGTGGTTCCCATCAAAATCAACGGGTTCCGAAGAGCTTTCGATAAAAAAGGATTGAAAATCAAAGTGACGGGAGTGAAACCTACGCTAGAAATCAAAAAGCCGCTTGACATTGACTACGACAACGATACGGCCCAACAAATCTTAGACAAAATTATGGCAGCCATCGAACAGACCCATGATTTCAATGTACTTCACGATTACGAAAAAGAACGCTGTAGCAAAAGCGAAGTTCAAAATACAAGTCTTTAAACACCCAAACCCATGAAGAAACTCCTATTAATTTTACTGATTGGATGCCTTTACAGCTGTACAAACCAGTCGGTATTTGAGCACTACGAATTAAGTTATAGTCGCAGTGGCGGATATGCACCGATCTATGAAAACCTTCTTATTGAAGGAAACACGGCTCGCTTTTATTTTGAAGGACAAAACCAAAAATACAATAAGAAAACCAGCATTTCCAATGATGAGAAAGCTCTCATTCTAAAAGCAATTGAGACCAGTAAACTCAAAGAAATTCGCGAAGACTACAAGAAAGTTTACGACAACATCACCACGACAATCAAGGTAAAAACGCCTAACGAAAAGCTCTTCAAAGACGATGGAAGCTTTATTATTCCAGAGCATCAAGCGAGATGGAATTCAATAATTCAAGCATTTGAATCGTTCATCCAGGCCAAAAAACTAAGACAATAAAAGGTAGTCCCCGTATGTCAAATTCTGCATTGCATGACTTTAGCAATAAAACAAGAGTCTCGATCGTTACAAATCACCAATCGATCGCAAAATTCATTATTCACGTTCTTGAATTCAATCAAAAATCGATTCATTATCAGTTGGAAGGGGAATCGCTCGTCGAAAGCCCCGGAAGTGATTTCGTTTTAGTAGAACATAAAAACTTAGAAAAAGCAGCTGAGTTCGAGCCCAATATAGTGCTAGTGACCACTTCGCCCTTATACAAGCAGTATCAAACTCTACTCCAACGCATTGTAAACGGCGGTATACTAGTGTATCCGGCCAAGGCCTTAGAGCTTGATAATGAGTTGAAAACAGCCCCAAGTTTTTTTCGAAAGATTCCCTACAAGGTTTCGATTCTTGAGTCCCATTATTTAAAAACCTCCATTGGGTCGATTCCCTTGACGCTAGAGGATGAAATCCTTATTGAACATTTGGAGGGACTGCAGCACCTTTTGCAGCATCTAGGAATCATGGAGGAGGAATTCTATGAAGCGCTAATGGCCTTTGAAATGCAATCCTAAGGACGGATCCATGAGGTCTTAAGCTTTCCTTAAACTAAAAATAAATCACCGGCCTGTTTCCTATGGAGACAGGCCGATTTTTAGGTCCTTTTTTAAATAAGCACCCTGAAAATTTGAGCGACTTAGGAAACGAAAGTGCGAAATTAAAAGACCTTTCTAGCGTGCCTCCTTTTAGCACTACCCACCTGCGAACTCACTTTCTGGTTCTTAGAAGGCTCATTCCTCTCCAAATACAAGCCGAATTCAAGGAATGCAAAATTTTAATTAAATTTACAAGAATCAAACCTTGTATCATGCATTACATTCAAGAAGGGAAAATCCCCCCAAAAAGACATACGGTTTTTAAATCCGAATCGGACTCGTTCTATTACGAACAACTTTTCGGCACAGAAGGCTTTCATGGCATTTCATCTCTGCTTTACCATTTGCACCGACCCACTCAAATCAAAAAGATTGGAGAGCCAAAAGATGTAGCTCCCAAAATAGCAGTAGCCAGGAACGTAACCCCGCGAATGTTTAAAGGAATGAACGTAACCCCAGAAGATGACTTTCTTGAAAGTCGTAAATTTCTAATGGTGAACGATGATCTTAAAATGGGACTTGCCAAACCGCGCCATTCCATGGACTATTTTTACAAAAATGCCCATTGCGATGAACTTCTTTATGTGCACGAAGGATCGGGTACGTTAAAAACATTCCTAGGGGATTTAAACTTTGAATTCGGAGATTATTTAATCTTACCTAGGGGAACCATCTATCAACTTGATTTTGACACGGACACCAATGTATTTTTCATTTTAGAAAGCAATTCGCCAATTACCACTCCCTCGCGTTATCGGAATGAATTTGGTCAACTCTTAGAGCATTCACCCTTCTGTGAGCGAGACATTACGACTCCAAAGCTAAAGGCCCCAGTAGATCAGATTGGCGATTTTTTAATTAAAGTTAAGAAGCAAGATCAAATTTGGGATTTCACCTATGCAACTCATCCTTTTGATGTGGTAGGCTGGGATGGGTTTTTCTACCCTTACAAGTTTAACATCAAGAATTTCGAGCCAATTACAGGTAGAATCCACCAACCCCCGCCCGTTCATCAGAATTTCCAAGCACATAATTTTGTAGTATGCTCCTTTGTGGCTAGAATGTACGATTATCACCCCCAGTCCATTCCTGCCCCTTACAACCATTCCAACATTGATAGTGACGAAGTGCTCTTCTATACAGAGGGCGATTTTATGAGTCGAAACCATATTGACCTAATGGATTTCACCCTGCATCCTGGTGGGATTGTCCACGGACCTCATCCTGGAGCCATGGAACGCAGCATCGGCAAGAAATTCACCGACGAATTCGCAGTGATGGTTGACCCTTTCCGCCCACTAAAACTCACGGAAGAAGCCTTAAAAGTGGAGGACCCTTCATACATGACTTCCTGGCTTGACTCTCCTGAAAACAATATTAAGGACCGCCTTATGGAATAATGAGCGTAATTTCTTTGAAGAAACTTGAGCCTCGTTTGACAAATATCATCTTTCCTTTGCGCCTTAAAACCCGTATCTTTGAAGTAGCTCATAAATTTAGCAACTAAACAAAATTTACTACCATGCTTAACTATGTAAGTCCTCAAGAAGCGGTTTCTGTCATTAAAAGTGGAGACCGGGTCTTTTCTCACGGAAGTGCCTGTACACCTAACATTCTTCTCGATGCTCTTGCGAAAAGAGCCCCCGAACTTCGCAAAGTCGAGTTTGTTTCCATTACACAACAAGGGAACATGGAAGTGGCAAAAGAACAATACAAGGAAAGCTTTTATATTAACTCTTTATTCACCTCTACTCCTGTTCGTCAGGCGGTCAATTCCGAGCATGGCGATTACGTTCCCGTATTCTTAAGTGAAATTCCTATTTTATTTAGAGACGGATACTTACCGATTGATGTCGCACTCATCACGGTTTCTCCCCCAGACCAACATGGATATTGCACCTTAGGAACCTCAGTAGATGTAGCACGGAGTGCTGTAGACACCGCTAAAATCATGGTTGCGGTTGTGAATCCAAAAATGCCACGTACCCATGGCGATGGCAACGTCCACGTCTCAAAAATTAGCAAAGCGGTATGGAGTGAAGAAGAATTACTCACGGTGGATTACGGAGCCAAAGTAGGAGCTGAAGAACTTCTTATTGGAAAGAATGTAGCCGAATTAATTGACGACCGCTCCACCTTACAGATGGGGATTGGGACCATTCCAGATGCGGTACTAAAAAGCCTTGGCAACCATAAAGATTTAGGTATACATACGGAGATGCTAAGCGACGGGGTCATTGATCTTATTAAAAATGACGTAGTCAATAACAAATACAAAGGTACTCACAACAACCAAACCATTACCAGCTTTTGCTTTGGGACGCGCCGACTCTATGATTTTGTGGACGACAATCCTTCCATCACCTTTTTAGATGTGAAGCACGTGAACTACCCTATCAACATCATGAAAAACCACAAAATGACCGCGATCAATTCAGCGATCGAAGTCGATTTGACTGGACAGGTCTGCGCCGACTCGATCGGAACTTTTCAGTTTAGTGGAATTGGTGGTCAAATGGACTTCATGAGAGGAGCGGCTCTTAGTGAAGGAGGAAAACCAATCATTGCCATTTCTTCAAGAACGAAAAAAGGAATTCCTCGCATTGTGCCTCACCTTAAATTAGGTGCGGGAGTCGTTACCACTAGAGGGCATATGCACTGGGTGGTCACGGAATACGGCGCTGTCAATCTCTATGGAAAAAATCTTCGACAAAGAGCACAACTGCTAATCAGCATTGCCCATCCGGACGATCGCGACATGCTAGAGCGGGCCGTCTTTGAGCGATTCAAACAAAATTAATCCTTTTCAAAAGGCAGTTTTTTATCAACTGCCTTTTCTTATACTCTTGTTTTAAAACCCCTCCAAGGAAATCCTTGCGCCCCCATTTCTTTCTGAAACTCACTATAGCGCAGTTCTATTTTATCCAACGGACCTATAAAAAAAGCAAGCAAACGATTCACAAAAGACAAGAAATCAACCCTTTAAAGTTTCAGATTATTTGTTTAAATTAGGGCAATCAAACTTCAAAGAACTACCCTTATATGTCAAATTTAACCTTTGCAGAAAAAATTGCAAAAGCAGAAAACTTCCTTCCCATCAATGGGACCGATTACATTGAATTCTATGTGGGCAATGCAAAACAAGCGGCGCACTTTTACAAAACGGCATTTGGATTCCAAAGTGTCGCCTATGCTGGACCGGAAACAGGCGTAAGAGACCGCGCAAGCTACGTCCTACAACAGGGCAAAATAAGACTGGTTTTAACCACAGGATTAAAATCAGACTCTCCAATTAATGAACATGTAAAAAAGCATGGAGACGGAGTCAAAATTCTAGCCCTTTGGGTTGACGATGCCACGAGTGCGTTTGAGGAAACTACCAAAAGAGGGGCTAAACCTTACTTAGAACCAACCACCATTCAAGATGAACACGGCGAAGTGGTTCGGTCAGGCGTCTATACGTACGGAGAAACCGTGCATATGTTTGTAGAGAGAAAAAACTATTCTGGACTCTTTATGCCAGGTTACCGCAAATGGGAATCTACCTACAATCCTAGCGAAGTAGGGCTACTGTATGTAGACCATTGTGTAGGCAATGTGGGATGGAATCGTATGCTTCCCGTAGTAAAATGGTATGAGGAAGTAATGGGGTTTGTCAACATACTTAGTTTTGACGACAAACAGATTAATACGGAATATTCCGCATTAATGTCAAAAGTGATGAGCAACGGAAACGGGTTTGCAAAATTCCCAATTAATGAGCCTGCAGAAGGCAAAAAGAAATCACAAGTAGAGGAATACCTTGACTATTATGAGGACGAAGGTGTACAACACATCGCTGTGGCTACAAAAGATATCATTCAAACGGTCACCGATCTTAAAGCTCGAGGCGTAGAATTCCTATCTCCTCCACCAGAAGCCTATTATGAAATGGTACCCACCCGAGTAGGTGAAATTGATGAAGATTTAAGAAAACTCCAAGATCTTGGGATTCTAATTGACCACGATGAAGAAGGGTATCTCCTTCAAATCTTCACAAAACCAGTTGAAGATAGACCGACGCTCTTTTTTGAAATCATCGAACGCCACGGAGCACAAAGCTTTGGTGCAGGAAATTTCAAAGCCCTTTTTGAAGCTTTAGAACGCGAACAGGAATTACGAGGAAATCTTTAAAATTAGGTTTGGATTGATATTTGTAATCTTATTGAGGTAAAAATTAACACAATGAGAAAACTATTATTAATGATAGGTATATTTTTAGCTTTCGGAAATGTGCACGCACAGTTCGAGAAAGCGAATTACCGTCTAGCCAAACTGAAAAAGCAAAATCCTGGATTCAAATCACTGAAGAACGTCGATTTAGAGGCTCAAAAATTTGTTTTAATCAAAGATTTTGAAGACCATACGGAACGCCAAATTATAAGCGTGACCGGTAATCAAGCAACCTATGTGGAAGTATTTGATGACAAAGCTTTAAAAAAGAGTAGTTCGAATGTCTTTTCAGGAGATGTGATCAAATCCGATTCGGGGGTTCTATCCTTTCGATTTGATGAGCTTGAAGGAAATAAACTACCTCTGCCCATCGCAAAAAACTTTGTTGCAATGGAAAAGGATAACACCTTGGTTTTGGTCGATGTAAACACCAAAGATCGATGGATTAGCTATCCGTAAAGTAGAAGGCTCTAAAGGCTTTATACATCTAAGAAAAAGCAAGTTCATAACCCTTCGAGGTTATGAACTTTTTTTTATATATTTAAGTTCTAAATTTAACTTATGAAATCATTCGTATCCTATCCTGAAAATTCAGACTTCTCTATACACAACATTCCGTTTGGTGTGGCCGTTTTCGATAAAGAATACATCGCTTGCGCAACCCGAATTGGAGACATTGTCATTGACCTAGCCACCTTGTATGATTTTGGTTATTTCAATGACGTAGATGGACTTCAGGACAATATATTTGAAGCCTACACTCTTAATGAACTCATTGAACTAGGCAAACCCATCACAAAAAGCATACGAGAAAAAATTCAGTCTCTGCTTTTGGAAGGCTCTTCTCTTTCGAAGGACGAAAAAAGCATTGAAGAGTGCTTTTTCAACCTAGACCAAGTAAAAATGCTTATGCCAGTGCATGTAGCAAATTACACAGATTTTTACTCCAGCATTGAACATGCCACAAACGTAGGGAAGTTATTCCGCGATCCCGAAAATGCCCTTCTTCCGAACTGGAAACATTTGCCGGTTGCTTACCACGGAAGAGCTTCTTCCATTGTGGTTTCAGGAACTGAAATCATTAGGCCCAAAGGGCAAACCAAAGCGAAAACAGAACCACTTCCTACCTTTGGACCGTGCAAACAACTTGACTTTGAGTTAGAACTCGGGTTTATTGTAAACCAAAACACCGAGATGGGCGATCACATTAGTGTCGAACAAGCTGAGGATGCCATTTTTGGTTTAGTACTCTTTAACGACTGGTCGGCTCGGGATATCCAATCTTGGGAATACGTTCCTTTAGGTCCTTTCCTTGCCAAGAATTTCGCAAGTTCGATCTCCCCTTGGGTGGTGACTCTTGAAGCTTTAGACCCATTCCGAACTGAATCTCCGAAACAAGAACCAGAAGTATTAGAGTATTTAAGAACTTCTGGCAAAAAGAACTTTGATATTAACTTAGAAGTTGGGCTTACTCCGGACAAAGGCACTGAGGTACTCCTTACCCAAACAAATTTCAAGACGATGTACTGGAACATGGCCCAACAGCTTGCTCATCATACGGTCAATGGTTGCAATGTCGAAGTAGGGGACTTGTACGCTTCCGGAACGATCTCGGGCACGGAACCGGATTCTTTTGGATCTATGCTTGAGCTTACATACCGCGGAGAAAAGCCCCTCGTGCTGAACGACGGGCAGAAACGAAAATTCATAGAGGATCATGATACGGTGTCCATGCGAGGTTGGGCAGAAAAAGACGGCATTCGTGTCGGCTTTGGTGAAGTTGTGGGAACAATACTTCCCGCAAAATAAACAGCACATGGGTAGACCTTATACCTTTCTCTAATCTATAAAAACAATTTCTGTGAAAACAATTGATCCAAAAGACTTAAGTTCGCAAGATCTCCAAACCTTAATGCAAACGGCAATTGCGCCTAGGCCTATTGCCCTTGCCTCTACCATTAGCAAAAAAGGGGAACCCAACTTATCCCCTTTCAGTTTCTTCAACATGGTTTCTACGGTCCCTCCCATTCTTGTATTTTCGCCTTCACGAAGAGTTCGTGACAACACAACGAAACATACCTTAGAAAATATAATTGAGACGAATGAGGTGGTAATTGGTATTGTAAATTACGACATCGTTCAACAAGTGAGTCTCAGTTCTACGGAATACGAAGAAGGGGTTAATGAATTTGTGAAAGCAGGTTTTACGATGGTGGATGGTGTAAAAGTGAAACCTAAACTCATTGCGGAATGCCCAGTCAATTTTGAATGCCGTGTTCTTATCGTTCAATCCTTAGGCTCGGAAGGGGGCTCTGGGAATTTGGTAATCTGCCAAGTGGAACATATTCACATTGATCCAAAATACTTGGATTCGAAAGGAAAGCTAGACCAAATGAAATTAGATCTCGTTTCTCGCCTAGGCGGTCCCTATTACGGTCGAAACAATGAGGCCAATTTATTTAAAGTCCCAAAACCTTTAACTAAAAAGGGAATTGGGTTTGACAATTTGCCCAAAGTCATTTTAACGAGTACCGTACTCACAGGAAACGATTTGGCTTTGCTTGCCAATGTGGAGACCGTTCCGGTAGGCCATTTCTCTTCAGACAAACAAATTCATCTTAAAGCGCAGGCTCTTCTCCTTGAGGGAGAGGTTGAGCAGGCTTGGAAAACGCTTAGACGTCCTACAACCGACGAAGATCAAAAATTAGATATTCTGCGACACATTTTTAGCATCATTAAGAAATAAGACCCGCGTAAGCAATTCTTCTCCCCCCTAAAGGTTCCCTCACATAAATTATGTCGAGGGAATTCTTATACCTTTCTAGGATCTCCACGCTCTTGTATTGTATACTTCTATGATATTGAGCAGAACTTATAGGGAAGATTCCCCAATGCATCTTCGCAGGAGTCACATTCTTTGCCCCGCAAGATCTGTATCCTTTTGAGAGGATGCGATTCTACTCTATGGATTCTCCGAATCTTTGATTTCAAAATCCTTTTCGAGTTCAGGACTAATTTTTCTGCGATTCTCGGCGCGGCTCCGGAAACGAATATTAAGCATTTCAACGACAAGACTAAATGCTAAACAAGAGTAAATAATATTTTTACTAACGTGCTGATGTATCCCTTCTGCGACAAGCATGACTCCAATCACAACCAAAAAGGCCAAAGCTAGCATTTGCAAGCTCGCATGCTTATTAATAATGGCAGAAATTGGACCGGCAAAGAGCATCATTATTCCCATGGAAATCACGACTGCTATAATCATAAGCATTACGTTATCCACAAGGCCAATTGCAGTTAGAATGGAATCGAGCGAGAACACCATGTCAATCAGGATGATTTGTAGAACGACCATGGTCATAAGGCCACTTACTCCGGACTTTGAAGAAGAACTTACTTCATGTTCTTGGAATTGCATCTTCGAATGAATCTCAAATGTACTTTTACCAATCAGGAAAATACCTCCCGCCAGAAGAATCAAATCTTTCCAACTTAAAGCCAACGGACCTTCTCCATTAGGCTCCATAAACCAGTCAAGTGTGAGCACGGGATCTTTCAAACCGATAATCCAACTAATCATTAAAAGGAGAACAATCCGAAAAATCATGGCAAACGCAAGTCCAATATTCCGTGCGAACCTTCTTCGTTCTTTTGGTAATTTATCGGATATAATAGAGATGAAAATAATATTGTCAACTCCCAGCACAATTTCTAAAAAGGTCAAAGTCAATAGAGAGATCCAAATTTGAGGATCCGCAAAATTGGGCCAATCGAGTGCAGCAAATAAATCCATTGTAATTATCTTAATTTAAGCATCGAAGATAATTTATCTCATTGAAATACAAACTATTTTACTTCCTGTTTTTTCTTAGGAAATCCATATTTATTTTGCTCTAAGCTCAGAGGGAAAACTTAGAGAAGATAGCCTTCAAGCGTTATATACCATCCTATAAGACAGAAGTTTAAAACCTAGGGGTTTTGTGCAAATCCCTAATTAAGGAATCTTCAAAGTATAGGGAAGCCTATTTTCCATGTGAAAAACGTGCTAAGGACTTAGAGCAATCACCTACTCTAATTTTGAAAGATACTCGGTGAATTGATCGTTTAAGATTTCACATTCGGGTTTCAACAAACCGCTTTTAATCTGTGGCCTTCGACCCCATTTGGGAATCGTTTCGGTTTCAAGAATCTTAAACTCTGAAGATTGACCCCCTACATGAGGCACATGCAATCCAAATCTAATTCTTCCAATTTGATGGTGTCTAATCACATAAGAGCACATGAGACAAGGTTCATGGGTCGAGTACAAAATGCTGTGAGGCAAAGCCTCCGCAAAGCCATTTTCCAACGCATCTTGTATGGCTAGAATCTCAGCATGCTTTGTTATATCACCGGAGGATTTCCCAGACTCTATTCCTCTGCCGATAATTTGATGCTCATGCACAAGCAAAGACCCAACAGGTGGATTCCCATTTTCAAGTGCCAATTTTGCAAGCTCTATGCATTCCAGCATATACATTCTATCCTTTTCCATAGTCCTTACTTTTGAAAAATAGCAGCTACGTAAAAAACCTAAACTTTCTTAGCCCTAAACTTAGGGTCTGGCAATTCGATTGCAAAGCCAAAATGGCTTCTAGAAATTAAATAGCTCTTCTAAATCTAGCTCGACTACTTTTCCTAGGGTTTCAAGTTCAGAAAAATCTAGCTCCTTTCGGTTCCCAATCAAAGCCATATTGTACTTCAGACCGTTAATTCGATCTTGGTAGAAGGAGGCTAATTGTTCAAAAGTTAAACTTTCAATTTGTTTGTACATCTCTTCCCGAATGTCATAATCAACGCCTAGTTTCTTTAGTCGATGGTGATTACTGAATATTGCACTGCGTCGAATCCTTCCCGAAGCAATCCGCTTAAGCGCCTGCGATTTTGAGCTCTCGAATTGGGACTTATAGTAAGGAAGTTCTTTCATTAACTCATCCATTGAATCAAGCGCTATACTCAATTTATCACTTTGCGTTCCTAAAAAGCTAAGCAAGTAATCAGGCTCGCCCACGCGATTTGCCGTTTGGTACTGAGCATAGGCAGAATAAGCTAAACTTTTACGCTCCCGAATCTCTTGGAAGACAATACTTGAAAGACCACTTCCAAAATATTCGTTAAATACATTTGCGATTCCAAAGGTTTTCGGATTTACCACTTCTGATCTTCCTACTTTGGAAAGTTCAACCTGGACCATATCGTAATTAACAAAATATAAAGTTCCCTCACCTTTCGGAGTATCGTAGGTTTGAGGCTTCGGTATTTCCCTCGTTTCCGGTTCGATAAAAGGTATTATATGACCTACAAGGGCCTCCAAATCATTCCCGTAGAAAAACAGTTCGTACGGAAACGAAAACAGGGACTTCGTGTTTTCCACAATTTCAGCGCAAGAAAGGACTTCAAGATCATCTTTCGAAATCACATCTCTCAGACGTGAACTTTTACCGAATTTCGCATAGCTCCTAAGGGCACTACTTATCTTTCCTTTGTCGTTCTTAGCCACTTCACGACTTTCCACAATGCTCTGAACAAATTCCTGATACACGTTTTGGTCCGCTTCAAGCTCTTTAATCCAATGGTTTAAAAGACGAATTCCTTCATTTAAGTTCTGTTCCAGACCCGAAAGCACGATGCTCAATTCATCCGAAGTAATTTGGAAATCAAAGGTGATCCCAAGCTTGAAAAATTCTAATTTTAAGGCTTCATTGCTATATTTTGAGGTGCCTAAATACTGAAGCAGATAAATAGCAAGCTCAAGAGTTTTGTCATGATCTTTCCCCATTGGAAAAATATAGAAGAGTTGCGCCCTTTCGTTCAGAGGATTCTTCACATAGCTCAGTGTTTTCCCGTTTGCATTTCGGGTTGTGATTTTTGCTTTGTAATCGATGAACTCAGGTTCAATTTGTGAACTCGCCATGTGAAGAAGGGATTTCGCAAATTCACTCTGCGCTTCTTGATTCAATTCTACAGGTGTAATGCCTGGATTTTCCACCCGAATAAGGGCAGGATTCTCCCCTTTTTCTTTGAAAATCTCAACGTAATTATCTATGAAAAATTCGTTGGCAAATTCCATAATCTCCTGCTTCGTGATGGACTCATAGATAGAAAGTTCCTCAAGTTCTTCCTTCCAAGACTGCCCCCGAATATAGGTTTGATAGAGATTGGTTGCAAGCCCATCAGAAGACTCTAAACCTTTAATTTGTTGAAGTTTAAAATCATTGACAATGGCCCAAAGCATCCAATCCGGAAACTCACCCTTTTTTATTTTTTCTAGCGCCTCGAAAAGCAGTGCTTTCCCCTGCGCTAGACTTTGATTTTCTTTCGGTACTAAAACCAACGAAATCATGCCGTAATGTTTGAACCCCATGGCATAAGCACCTGCATACAGGGCTTTTTGCTTGTTATTCACATCCAAATCAAGAAGTCCTACTTCCCCACGATTCGTAAGCAAACTTGAAATCATGTCTACAAGATAATACGCGCGACTACCGTAGCTCGGCGTCCTCCATCCTAAATGCAGTCTTGGCGACGAAGGACTTTGAATCACAGAAGTCTGAATCTCGGTAAGCGGCTTTTCTACAATTTCTTCATCATGAGGGAGCTCCACGGGCTTAAGAGTTCCGAAATACCGATCCACCATTTCAATGGTCTCTTCGAATTGAAGATCGCCTACAAGAACCATCGCATAGTTGTTCGGTACATAATACTGATCAAAATAGGCATGAATCGCCTTCATGGAAGGATTCTTCAAATGCTCTGCCTTCCCTAAGGTCGTTTGCTGTCCGTTGGGATGGGTAGGGAAAAGCAAACTCATCATCGTATCGTTCACCTGACGAGAGTCTTGATCTTGCGCTCGGTTAAATTCTTCGTATACCGTTTCTAATTCGGTATGAAAAAGACGAAGAACCAATTCTCCAAATCGCTCTCGTTCTACTTTAAGCCATCGCTCCAACTCATTGGAAGGGATTGCGTTTTTGTAAACCGTTTCATCAAGCCATGTATGTGCATTGGTTCCAGTTGCCCCTAAAGAGGAAACCAATTTGTCGTATTCCCCTGCAATCGCATAGCTACTTGCCTTATGGGAAAGAGCATCGATTTGCTTGTAGATTTCCTTTTTCTTGTCAGCAGTGGCCTTTTTATGCTCTTCGTAGAGTTCTGAAATTTGATTGATTAACAAGGATTCTTTCTCCCAATCTATAGTACCGATATTAGAGGTTCCTTTGAAAAGCATATGTTCAAGATAATGGGCAAGCCCCGTATTGTCTTTAGGATCTCGGTTACTTCCTGTACGGACCGCGATATAGGTTTGAATTCTTGGGTGCTCTGAGTTGCTTGCCAAATAAACTTTTAGTCCATTTTTTAGGGTATAAAGTCTCACCTTGTGGGCGTCATTTTCGATCCACTCGTAGGTGTACCCGTTTGCATCGGTTGCGCATTTTTCTTCGTATTGTGTCATACTAATCTATCGTCAAAAGGGGCACTTTTTGACGTAGCCCCCTATTTTGTTTATTTTATAAATTTAATGGGCCTCTAGCCATGTATCGCCAACGCCAATCTCAACGGTTAAAGGTACCGCCGTTTCCACCGCATTTTCCATTTCGTGGCGCACGAGTTCTGTGGTCAATTCAAGTTCATTCTCAGGAACCTCAAACACCAATTCGTCATGCACTTGCAAGAGCATTTTGGTTTCTAAATTTTGTTCTTTCAATTTTTGATCGATTCGGATCATTGCCATCTTGATAATGTCCGCTGCGGACCCTTGAATGGGAGCATTGACCGCATTTCTTTCGGAATGCGCTCTGACCACAAAATTGGCAGAATTAATATCTTTCAAATGACGTTTCCGTCCCATGAGAGTGGTGACAAACCCTTTTGTTTTCGCATTCTCGACCTGGCTTGCCATCCAAGCTTTTAATTTCGGGTAGGATTCGTAGTAGGCTTCAATCATCGCTTTCGCTTCTTTTCTCGAAAGTCCTGTTTGCTCCGCCAATGCGAAAGCTCCTTGTCCATAAATAATACCAAAGTTCACCGTTTTGGCTTGGCTTCTCTGAGATTTTGACACCTCCTGAATTGGCAAATCAAAAAGCTTTGCAGCGGTAGCCGCGTGAATATCCTCCCCTTCTTGAAAAGCCTTCAGCATATTGGTCTCATCTGAAATCTCCGCAATGAGTCGAAGTTCTATTTGAGAGTAGTCTGCCGCTAGAATCTTGCATCCGGGTTTTGCCACAAAAGCACCACGGATCTGCTGTCCTCTAAGAGTTCGAATGGGAATATTTTGAAGGTTTGGATTGAGCGAAGCAAGTCTTCCGGTGGCCGCAGTGGTTTGTGAAAAACGCGTATGAACTCGTTGATCCACGGGATCAATTTGGGTCGGAAGTGCATCGACATAGGTCGATTTTAGCTTCTGCAAAGTTCTGTATTCCAAAATGGGTTTAATCACCTCATGTTTCCCTGAAAGTTTCTGCAAAACTTCTTCGGAGGTGGCATATTGTCCGGTCTTGGTTTTCTTCGCTTTCGCATCTAACTCGAGTTTATCAAATAAGATTTCCCCGAGCTGACGAGGAGAGTTTAGATTAAACTCCTGATCGACAAGTTCAAAAATCTGACGCTCTAAACCGCGCAAATCCGATTCTAAATCTTGACTTTCCTTTTCGAGCCACGCTTGGTCTAATAGGATTCCTTCTAGCTCCATACCTGCTAGAACTTTTAAAAGGGGCATCTCTATGGTTTCAAAGACAGAGTCTAGCCCTTCCGCACCCAATTGAGGTGCAAAAAGTTCATACAATTGAAACGTCACATCTGCATCTTCACTTGCGTAGGAAGTTTGAGTTTGTATATCGAGATCCGCAAAAGACAATTGATTCTTCCCTTTCTTTCCAATTAACCGCTCGAGGGGTACAGGCTCGTAGTTCAAATACATTTCCGACAAATAGTCCATCCCGTGTCTCCCGTCTGGGTTTAATAGGTAATGAGCAATCATCGTGTCAAACAAAGGACCCTCAAATTGAATCCCGTAGCGGGTTAGTATTTTGTAGTCGTATTTTAAATTGTGCGCAATCTTAATGACTTCCTTGCTTTCAAAGAAGGGCTGAAAGAGTGCGAGGGTCTCTCTGGCCTTGGTGGAATCCGAGGAAATAGGAATGTAATAGCCTAATCCTTTCTTATAACTAAAACTAAGCCCCACCATTTGAGCATGCAATTCATCGAGTGAAGTCGTTTCTGTATCAAAACAAACCGCCTTTTGCGAGAGCAAATTCTCCACCAAGATACGCTGCATCTTGGGAGAGTCTATCGTTTGATACAAATGGTCATTCTCTTCTAAAGTCAGTTTGCTTGAAGTGGCCCTTTCTAGCTGCTCAAAATCAGCAAACAGATCTAGCTGTACCCCATGCGCCGGATTCACAACCGAAGCTTTCTTTTTAGGCGTAGAATCCGCTAAAATCGCGCTTGGTTCCGTGGAGTTCTGAGGGGCAAAAGTTCGGTATAAGGTTTCGTAGAGTCTTCTGAATTCAATCTCATCAAACACTTCTCTTACTTTCTCAAAATCAGGAGTTTCTAGGTCGTACTTCTCATGGTCAAAATCGATGGGCACATCGCAAATAATCGTGGCAAGCGTCTTAGAAAGCCGCCCACGCTCCGCCGAATTCTCCACCTTTTCTTTTAGTTTCCCTTTCAATTCATGGGTGTGGTCTAAAAGATTTTCAAGGCTGCCGTAGGTTTGCAAAAACTTCATTGCTGTTTTTTCTCCAACGCCTTCGAGCCCAGGTATATTGTCCACTGCGTCTCCCATCATGGCAAGGAAGTCGATCACTTGCTTAGGATCTTTAATCCCGTATTTTTCATTTACTTGCTCAACCCCTAAGATCTCAAAATCAGCACCCCGGGAACCCGGCTTGTAGATTTTTATATTCTCCGTGACTAGCTGCGCAAAGTCCTTATCAGGCGTTACCATGTAGGTGGTATACCCCTGTTTTTCAGCCTTGCATGCAATGGTCCCAATGACATCATCTGCTTCATACCCTTCTACACCTAAAATTGGCACATGCATCGCTTCTAAAATTCGATGAATATACGGAACGGCGATTTTAATAGCCTCGGGCGTCTCGCTCCGGTTAGCCTTGTACTCCGCATATTGCTCAGTTCTGACACTCGCCTTTCCCACATCAAAAACCACCGCCAAATGCGTGGGATTCTGCTTACGGATAAGCTCGATTAGAGAGTTGGTAAACCCGAAAATTGCAGACGTATCAATGCCTGTACTTGTTACTCTAGGGCTTCGGATGAGCGCGTAGTAGCCACGAAATATCATGGCAAAAGCATCCACTAAAAAAAGACGTTTATCGTGTGGTTGTGACATAGGGGCAAAGATAAACAAAACTAGTTCAGCAACCTTTGCTTTGAAACCGCCTTTTTGCCTCCTTCAAATAAATCATGCAAAATAGAAACTTTAACCCTAAATTTGCCCTATGCAAGATCTATCTCTTCGTTCTGTCACCGTGACACGCTACATTCTTCCCCTTCGCGAAGGAGGAAGTCTGCCGGCTCTTGCCGAAGCCGACGACGATTTCAAATACGTTGTGAAATTTAAAGGCTCAGGACACGGCGTTAAAATGCTAATCTCCGAACTCATTGGAGGAACCCTTGCAAAACTACTTGGCTTAAACATGCCTGAACTTGTTCTGGTTCATCTTGGAGAAGAATTTGGTCAAACCGAAGGAGACGAAGAAATCCAAGATTTACTAAAATTCTCAAAGGGACTTAATCTAGGACTCCACTATCTTTCGGGTGCCCTTAGTTACGAACCCAGTATGAAAGTTGATTATTTATTAGCCTCGAAAATCGTTTGGTTAGACTGCTTCATGACCAACATTGATCGCACCTATAAAAACACAAACCTTTTGCTTTGGCACAAGGAGCTTTGGATCATTGACAACGGCGCTTCCCTTTATTTTCATCATTCTTGGCAAAACTTTGACCAAGCGGCTAAATCGCCTTTCCCTTACGTGAAAGACCATGTGCTCCTTCCCAAAGCCCATCGACTCGATCAGGCAGATGAATTTGCAAAGAGTATTCTAAACGACCAGAGCTTATGGGAGGTCGTTAATTTAATTCCTGTGGAGTGGCTCGAGTGGGAAGACACCGACCAAAGCCCACAGGAAATCCGAGAGATTTACCATACGTTTTTGAAAACCAGACTTGATAACTCACACCTATTTCTAGACCATGCTAAAAATGCAAGAAAATAAATTGTACGAGTACGCGGTCATTCGATTGGTACCCCAAGTTGAACGCGAAGAATTTTTTAACGTGGGACTTATTCTATTCTCAAAAAAAGAAAAATACATTGAGTCTCGCATTCATCTTTGTGAAAAGAAATTTAATCTCATGCAAAGCAAACTGGATTTCCAGGAGGTAAAACAAAGTTTAGAAAACTTTCAACGCATTGCGAAGGGAGATCCTTCGTCTGGACCGATTGCTGAGCTCGATCTAGCGGAACGTTTTCGCTGGCTTACGGCACTTCGTAGTAGTTCCATTCAAACTTCAAGACCGCATCCAGGCAAAAGTTCAGATCTGCAGGCCACTTTTGAGCGTCTCTTCGAGGAATTGGTTCAATAAAGCTACGGTTTCTGGAATCAATCTCCTCCAACCCCTTAGGGGTCCTAATTAAAGCTTAATTAGTTTGGCAAACTTTAAAATTAAGTTTTTCTCTCCCTCGTTTTGAAATTTTACCTTGGCTTTGATATTGCTCGGATCGCTTCCGTCCAAAAACAGGACCTCCCCCAGCCCAAAACGTTCATGACGCACTTTGTCTCCGACCTCAATATCTTGATCGCTCGTTCCACTAGGACCGTTAATTCTAGCGCTGGTCACCGGTTTTAAATTCTTTGAAAGTTTCGACTCTTCCATTTCTCGGGTTTTTCGAAGGGCTTTTTTAGGCTCCAATTTTCGAAAAGTTCGAGGCTCTCCTACTTGGTCGTCGAAGAGTGAACTCTTGAGCCCTGCATGGTTCACAAAGCGACTCTCCATTGCAGGATTGATAAACTCCATGTAATTCGTATTCACTTCACTTAAAAACCGGGAAGGTTCCGCATCGGTAATCTTCCCCCATTGGAATCTTGATATCGCATAAGTCAAAAAGACTCTTTTCTCCGCTCGGGTTAGGGCCACATAGAAAAGTCTTCTTTCTTCTTCAAGTTCTTCTCGGGTCGAAGAACTCATAAAACTAGGAAATAGATTTTCTTCAAGACCTACCAAATGGACAATTGGAAACTCTAGCCCTTTGGATAAGTGAATGGTCATTAGAGACACTTTGTTAGGATCGTCGTCTTTGTCCTTATCCGCATCGGTCGAGAGCGCGATGGACCCTAGAAAGTTGCTAAGGCTCGGATCACCATCCTCTATCTGTTGTTGTTCGTCTAAGAATCCACGCATGGAATTTAAAAGCTCTTGCACATTCTCTACCCTTGAGATTCCTTCTGGCGTTTGGTCGTCTTTTAGAAATTTGATCAGCCCACTGCGCTTGGCTACTTCCATCGCAACTTGGTATACATCCTCCGACTTCAATAAGACCTTAAAAGCCTGAATCATACTCCAGAAATCTCCTAACTTCCTAAGGACTCCATTGTTTAAACCTAAACTAGGAGCATACGTAGGCAGATCCGCTAATACCGCAGACAGGCTTAGGTTTCTTGAATCTGCAAAAACGAGCAGTTTGTTCTGCGTCGTTTCTCCAATTCCCCGGGTAGGATAATTTACGATTCGGCTAAAAGCTTCGTTGTCGTTTTCATTGACAAGCAGGCGTAGATAAGCCAATAGGTCTTTCACTTCTCTTCTTTGATAGAAAGAAAGGCCTCCGTAGACTCGGTACGGAATGTTTTTCTTTCTGAGTGCATCTTCAAATGCTCTTGTCTGAGAATTGGTCCTATAAAGAATGGCAAAATCACTAAAGTTCTTTTGCTCGGAATTGTGCAGTTGCCAAATGTTTCCCGCGACGAATCCGGCTTCGTCCGCATCGGAAAGCGCCCGGTACACTTTTATTTTCTCACCAATTTCATTGTCACTGAAAACATTTTTCTTGAACTGTTGGGTATTTTTGGCAATAACGTCGTTCGCAGCGTCGACTATGTTTTGAGTAGAACGGTAATTTTGTTCTAGTGCCACAGTCACCGCATCTGGGTAATCTTTCTTAAAATTCAAGATATTATAGATGTTCGCCCCTCGAAAGGAATAGATACTTTGCGCATCGTCTCCAACGACACAAATGTTTTCAAATTTGGAGGCAAGAGCCTTCACAATTAAATACTGAGAATGGTTGGTATCTTGGTACTCGTCTACTAAAATATAGCGGAATCGATCTTGGTATTTTGCAAGAACTTCGGGAAAACGAGTAAGCAGTTCATTCGTTCTTAACAGCAAATCGTCAAAATCCATGGCTCCATTCCGGTAGCAAGTTTCGACGTATCTTTTGTAAATCGCACCCATGGATTTCATATTGGCCTTTTCATCCGCTTCAATAAGCTCCGGATTGTTAAAATAGGCCTTTACAGTGATTAAATTATTTTTATAATTAGAAATCCGACTCAGAACTTTTTTCGGTTTGTAAAGGTCCTGGTCAATAGAGAGTTCTTTCAAAACTTTTTTAAGCACATTCAAAGAATCCTGCGCATCGTATATGGTAAAATTAGACGGAAATCCAAGAAGCATCGCTTCGCTCCTTAAAATTCTTGCAAAGACAGAGTGAAAAGTTCCCATCCATAACGACTTGGCATCACTGTGACCCACCACTTTTGCGATCCTCTCCTTCATTTCCTTGGCTGCTTTGTTGGTAAAGGTCAGAGCCAAGATATGGAAAGGACTTACCCCTTGGGTAATGAGATGCGCAATGCGCATAGTAAGCACCCGGGTTTTACCAGAACCCGCTCCGGCAAGCACCATAAGAGGTCCTTTTGTAGTAATAACTGCTTCGTGTTGGGCTTCGTTTAATCCTTTAAGGTAATCCATTATGTTGAGTGAAAAATATTAGAATTTACAAAGTTAAGGAAATATTTTCTCGCTTTTTTGACAAAACAATTTCTGTTTTCCCAGGAATCGAAAACGATTGAAAAACGATTCCCAACAAAATTTCGATCTTAAGGACAGTCCCATGGAAAACGGGCGAACCTTCACTTCATAAAAATACGAACAAAACAGAAAAAGGAGAAGTTCAAAACGGCAGATTTTGTAAGATTAATAAAAATGTACTGAAAACCCCTTTGGGAATCGTATATTTTTTTTATCTTTATAAACGAGCAAAATGTAACATTTGGTTTAAAAAAACCACCTATATACTACAAAATTCATACTATGAACAAAAAACTTCTTTCTGCTGCGGCCATTGCCCTACTTGGGGCATTTGTAAGCGCACAGCAAATTAAATTTGAAGAATACGATTTAGACAACGGTCTTCACGTGATTCTTCACCAGGACAATACGGCGCCCGTCGTAACGACCTCGGTAATGTACCACGTAGGCTCGAAAGATGAGCAGGCAGGGAAAACAGGGTTCGCCCATTTCTTCGAACATTTATTATTTGAGGGAACTCATAACATCGATCGTGGAGAATGGTTTAAAATTGTTTCCGCTCATGGAGGCTCAAACAATGCCAATACAACCACAGACCGTACGTACTATTATGAAACCTTCCCGTCCAATAACCTTGAGTTAGGACTTTGGATGGAATCCGACCGATTGCTACAGCCTATTATCAACCAAGTGGGTGTAGACACGCAAAAAGAAGTCGTACAAGAAGAAAAAAGACAAAGGCTAGACAATCAACCTTACGGCCGTTTTAGTTACGGTGAGGCTTTGTCTCCCCATATTTTTGATAAGCACCCGTACCGTTGGAGCGTCATTGGATCTTTTGAAGATTTGAGCAGTGCGAAATTAGAAGACTTCAAACATTTTAGCAAAACGTTTTACATCCCTAACAATGCCGTGCTTGTCGTGGCGGGAGATTTCAAAACGCCAGAGGCTAAGAAAATGATTCAACAGTATTTCGGAAACATTCCAAAAGGAGCTCCGCTAACGAAAAACTTTCCGAAAGAAACGCCTATCACTCAAGAGCGTCGCGTAACGGAATACGATAGCAACATTCAAATTCCTTTACTTGCCATCAACTATAGAACGCCAGACAACAAGTCGAAAGACGCAGTCGCATTAGACATGCTATCGACTTACTTGTCAGGAGGAAAAAGTTCTGTTTTATATAAAAAATATGTAGACGAGAAAAAAGAAGCGTTGCAAATCTTCGCCTTTAACCGTCAAATGGAAGATTATGGAATCTATACCATTGGCGTGCTTCCACAAGGAGCAGTACCCCTAGAGAAATTAGAAGCGGACATCCAGCAAGACATTGAGAAAGTTCAAACGGACCTTATCTCCGAGTCTGACTACCAAAAACTACTTAACACGGTAGAAAATGGTTTTGTGTCTCAGCGTTCTGGCGTAGAAAACATCGCACATCAACTTGCAGACGCTTACATGCTTCAAGGCGATACGAACAAAATTAATACGCAACTGAAAACCTACCAATCGGTCTCAAGAGAGGACATTAGAGAGGTCGCTAAAAAATACCTAGGCAAAAACCAACGTGTCATCGTGAATTACTTACCTGAATCCACGAAAGACAAAAAAACCAACTAATTATTAACAGAGAATTTCTATGAGAACAAAAATAATATCCCTTGCCCTGGCGTTGGTCGCTGTGTCGTTTAGTGCACAAATCGACAGACCGATGCCAAAACCAGGACCCGCTCCTGTGGTAAACCTCGGAAAATCGAATGAATTCAAATTAAAGAATGGATTAACGGTCATTGTCGTTGAGAACAATAAACTTCCACGAATTAGCACCACGCTAAGCATTGACAACAAACCCTTTGCTTTAGGTGCGAAGAAAGGAGTGGACGGTCTTCTAGGAGAAATGCTAGGAACCGGAACGCAAAGTCTTTCCAAAGATGAGTTCAACAATAAAATCGAACAATTAGGTGCACGTGTAAGCTATTATAGCGAAGGCGCTAGCGCTTCCGCTTTAACCAAATATTTCAATGAAATCTTCGGTTATTTTGCAGACGGAGCTCTAAATCCGAACTTCTCGCAGGCTGAGTTTGATGCAGTGAAAGCACGTTATATAGAAGGTCTTAAAGCCGATGCGAAAAGTGTGGATGCAGCAGCCTCTCGTATGACTAGTGTTTTAACCTACGGAAAAACCCATCCTTTCGCAGAGTACGATACCGAAGAGAAAATCTCCGCAATCACCTTACAAGATGTAAAAGAGTATTATAACAAATACTACAAACCAAACAACGCATACCTTGTATTTGTAGGAGACATTAATGCAAAAGACGCAAAAGCTTTAGCAGAAAAACAGTTCTCTTCCTGGAAAGCGGGGAACCTTGCGATCCCAGCACTTCCTAGTGTCGCTTCTGTAACAAAAACGGAAGTAGACGTTGTGAACATGCCTAATGCCGTTCAATCTGTTATTTCAGTGGCCTACCCTGTTCAACTAACAAAGAAAGACCCAGACTATTATGCGGTTCAAGTGGCATCTACCATCTTAGGGGGTGACTTTAATTCCAAATTGAACATGAATCTTCGTGAAGCTCACGGTTGGACTTACGGGGCAAGAGGTGGCGTTTATGACTCGAGATATATCGGTCGTTTTATGACCAGTACAACGGTTCGAAATAACGTGACGGATTCGGCAGTGGTCGAAACGATCAAAGAAATCAAAGGCATGACTTTGAACAAAGTTGATCAAACGGAACTTGAAAATGTAAAGGCTAAATTCTTAGGCAACTTCGTATTATCCCTTGAGCGTCCTCAAACCGTGGCAAGCCAAGCTTTAACCACAAAAACGAATGACCTAGACAAGAATTTCTATGCATCCTACATTCAGAACATTAACAAAGTGAGCGTGGATGACGTACTTCGAGTAGCCAAGAAATACTTCAAACCTGAGCAGGCAAGAATTATTGTGACAGGAAAAGCAGAAGAAATCGCTCCAAGTTTACGTAAATTAGGATATCCAATCAATTTCTATGATTCTTACGGAAATACAATTGCAGATCCTGCGACGGCTAAAAAGCAGGTCAATGTAACGACGGACGAAATCAAGGCAAAATACCTTGAATTTGTTGGCGGTGCCGCAGCAGTTAGCAAAGTAAAAACCATGGTTCAAGAAGGCAAAATGAGCATGATGAACATGGAAGGAGAATTCACAGGAAAATACGAGTTTCCAGATAAATCCCTTACTTTAATCAAAATCATGGGAATCGAAATCAAAAATGTCTTTGATGGAAATGCAGGATACGTTTCTCAAATGGGACAAAAAATTGATTTCACTCCAGAGCAAGTCAAAGGACTAAAAGATTACAATACTGTTTTCCCAGTACTTTCTCCTGCTTTTGCAAAAAGCAAAGTGGATGGACAAGTTAGCGAAGCGGGTGTGGATTACTACAAAGTATCCAATGCCGATGCAAAAAAAATCGAGTATTTCAATGTGAAAACCGGTGAACTTGCTAAAACGGAGCAGACTATTTCTACACCTCAAGGCGATATTCTTTCCACTACACTATACAAAGATTACAAGGCATTCGACGGGATTCAAATTCCAACGACACTTGAAACGCAGGCAGGTCCACAATCCTTCACAATGGTTGTGACCAAAGTAGAAATGAATAAAAATGTAACGCCAGCCGATTTTAAATAAATCGCTAGGTAGTGCATCCCATCCGAGATCTAACCTTAATTCCCTAACATAGGGAGAATACACAAGGCAAAGAACGAAAGCGGGCCGTCTCAAAATAAATTTTGAGACGGCTTTTTTCATCTGGCTAGCCCCAAGGTTTAAAAAGACCCCCCGAACCAAAGTTTTACGCCTTATAGTTTTGGGAAATAGAACTAAATGAGTATATTTGCAACCTAATTTTTAAGACAACAGATGGGTACAATTTTTACATTATTCATGATCCTAATCATCATCGCATCGGTTTTACTGATCATCATTGTGATGGCACAAAACCCAAAAGGAGGAGGATTATCAGGAACATTCGGGGGTTCAGGAGCCGCTCAATTTGGGGTTCAGAGAACAAACGACTTCATGGAAAAAGCGACATGGACACTTGGGATTGTCATTGTAGCTTTAATTGTATTAAGTGTAGTTTTGACTGCTAAACCTAGCCCGAAGGCCGTTCGTCAAGCCGTTCCTGCACAAAGCACAGCACCTGCAACCTCGGCGCCTGCACAAAGTACACCGGCTGCGACCCTACCTACAACCAAATAGAAAGAGCTTACGTTTACCTCGAGTACGATCGGGGAAAACAGTACAATAAAAAATCGACCTTAATTTGAAATTAAGGTCGATTTTGCATTTGTATAGCTTCTCTTAATCCGACTCCCTGTAGGGTACTCGGTTTTGAATGGAACGACCCAAAGAAATTTCATCAGCATATTCAAGTTCATCCCCTACCGAGATTCCTCTTGCAATGGAGGAAAATGTGACGGGATGCGACTTTAATTTTTTATAAAGATAGTACGCAGTGGTATCTCCTTCCATGGTGGCACTCAAGGCGAAAATAAGCTCTCTTATGGTTCCGCTATTAAGTTTAGACTCTAAAGCCCCTATATTAAGCTGCGAGGGTCCGACCCCTTCCATCGGGGAGATCTTGCCTCCTAGAACTAAGTATTTGCCTTTAAACTTGCCCGTGTTCTCAATGGCCATTACATCTCTTACGTCTTCCACCACACAGATTTGGGAAGAATCTCTATTCTCGCTTCGACACAAATCACATACCTCTTCGTCTGAAAAATTGTGGCATTCTTTGCAATACTTAATTTCAGTCACTAATTTTGCAATGGCCTCAGATAGCGCTAACGCTTGAGAATCATGCTGTTTTAGAAGATGAAGTGCAAGGCGAAGTGCAGACTTTTTCCCAATTCCTGGAAGCCCCGAAATCTCTTCTACTGCTTTTGATAAAACTTTACTTGGATACTCCATCGCGCAAAGATAAAATATTTGACTGAGCCTAAAGAAATTCCATATAGGAAACTAATGGATTTCCACTTATCTTTGAATATCAAATGAAACCTATGCTGAGACTAAAAACCTATTTCGTTTTTTCCTTAATCCTAAGTGCCTTGCTACTCTCTTCTTGTCAGAAGAAGGAGACCTCATCGAAAGCCGAAATGAAAACTAGTCCAACCCTTGCAAACTCGTCCGTACAGAAAGCATTGGAAAAGGGCGAAAAACCCACTTTCAAATCTTTTGCGTTCCCCCAACAAGTGGAGGGCTGTTCTTGCTATTTCGCGGCCAGTCGAAGGGAGTTCATTAATCAAAACTACATTTATGTAGACGATTTTGAAAAGAGCGTCTTTTTGCAACTTGGCGACAAGGAGATGCAAATTAAGTATGGCGACAAAAATGAGGTCACAGGAAACGACAGTCTTGTTCTAGAATCCAAAGGAAAAGATTTCAATCTCCTACTGAAGGCTAAAAAAATTGATCAAGGAGAAGTAGAGACGGCTCTTTATCACGGCAAAATGACACTTACGACAGAGCAAGGGATTGTCATCGAATCTCCGATTTACGGCGAATGTGGATGTTAAAATTTCCTTAACAAGCGTAAACTTAGGGCTGAGAAAATTTCAGTTGCACAATTTAATCCTTAAATTTGAGCAAAATCAACTTTTATGAATTTAACCACAATAGAACCTAAGGTCATTTGGAAAAATTTTGAAAAGCTAAATAGCATTCCAAGACCTTCCAAAAAAGAAGAAAAAGTCATTGCCTTTATTCAAGAATTTGGTACGAGCCTAGGGCTTGATACAAAAGTAGATTCTGTAGGCAATGTGATTATACGAAAACCAGCCACCCCAGGCATGGAATCTCGAAAAACCATTGTGATGCAATCTCACTTAGATATGGTTTGCCAAAAAAACAACGACGTCAATTTCGACTTTGATACCATGGGTATTCAAATGGAAATTGACCAAGATTGGGTAAAAGCAAAGGGAACCACTCTAGGCGCGGACAATGGACTTGGAGTCGCAGCCATTATGTCCATCTTAGAATCTACCGACATTCCTCATCCTGCTTTGGAAGCCTTATTCACAATTGATGAAGAAACCGGCATGACAGGTGCAATGGGTCTTCAACCGGGAGAATTAACTGGAGAAATCCTTCTCAATTTAGACACCGAGGAAGACGATGAAATTGACATCGGCTGTGCTGGTGGCGTAGATGTAAGTGCAAGAGCAAACTACCCCCTTCAGGCCGCAAGCGGTATGGGAGTAAAGATCGAAATTAAAGGACTTAATGGGGGACATTCCGGAATGGACATCCACAAAGGATTAGGGAATGCAAATGTGCTTCTTGCCCGTTTTCTCCATTTAGGATTAAAAGATCAAAACCTCGAACTTGTCTCCATCGACGGAGGAGGCCTTCGCAATGCGATTCCTAGAGAAGCCTCTGCGGTTGTAAGCGTACGCCACGCCGTAGAATTCATTGAAGCGTGTACCGCTCTAAAAGCAGAAATCCTGGAAGAGTTCGCGAGCGTTGAAAAAGACCTAGTGATTCAAGTCGAAAACTTTTCAACTGAAAAGAAAGCAATTTCTGCGCTGGATTCTAAAAAAGTAGTCCTAGCGCTAAGTTCTGCTCACAACGGAGTGTATCGTATGAGCCCGGATGTAGAAGATTTAGTAGAAACCTCTAACAACATAGCAAGAGTGGAACTTAAAGACGGAGACCTAAAAATCTTATGTCTTTCTCGCTCTTCTGTAGAATCGAGTAAGACCAGCGTAGCCAATCAACTTGAAGCGGTCTTTACCTTAGCCGGAATGGAAGTGGAACTAAGCGGCGCCTATCCAGGTTGGAAACCAAAACCTGGCTCTGAAATCGTGAAAATCATGGAAAAGATCTACGAGGAGAAATTCAAATCAAAACCGCAAGTGGTTGCCTGCCACGCGGGTCTAGAATGCGGAATTATTGGAGCCAATTACCCCGAGATGGAAATGGTTAGTTTTGGACCTACGATCAGAGGAGCTCACTCGCCGGACGAGAAAGCAAGCATTTCTTCTACTCAAAAATTCTGGGATTTCTTAAAAGAAATTCTCAAAAACATTCCTGAGAAATAAAAAAGGAATAGCGCCTTTTGCGGCATACCTTATAAAGGGTCGTGAATGCAAAAAAGACACTATTTTGAACAAAGAGCCATCCCCATAGAAATGGAGACGGCTCTTTGTTTGTTCTTGCTATTGGTTTACGGATAAGGTGCGAGAGCGACCTCTAATCCATCAAGTTCTGGCGTTAAAAAGATCTGGCAGCCTAAACGAGAGTTTTCTTTCACGTGGTAGGCCTCACCAAGCATGGCATCCTCTTCGTCTCCCATCTCTTCTAGTGAATCCTGACCTCCTAGTACATAGACTTGACAGGATGCGCACATAGCCATTCCGCCGCATACGCCAATGGTCCCTTCCTCCGCTAGCTCATAAGAGCGAATCGCTTCCATCAAATTCATGGACATATCGGTGGGTACCACCATTTCATGGCGCACACCTTCGCGGTCAATAAGATTTACGGTGATGTCTGACATTCTACAACTTGTTTAGATTAATCAATTTTCTTAACCACGGCTTTTTCCGCTTCCTTACGGCTTCCGTCAAACCCATCTACTCCACTTACCGTCGTGTACTTTAAAACGAATTTTTTTCCTGGGTTCATACGGTTATAAACACTTTGACACATAAGGGTAGCTTCGTGGAATCCACATAAGATCAGTTTCAACTTTCCTGGGTAGGTATTGATATCCCCTATGGCATATACGCCTTCAATATTGGTTTGGTAATCTAGAGAATTGTTTACTTTGATTGCATTCTTTTCAATCTCAAGTCCCCAATTGTTTAAATCCCCTAATTTCGGTGTTAGTCCGAAAAGTGGAATAAAGAAATCGGTTTCAATTTCAAGAGATTCCCCATTGGTTTCCACCGTAATGCTTTCTAAATGACTGCCACCTTTCAGTGACTTCACTTCAGCCGGTGTAATTAGGTTAATTCGACCTTGATCTTTAAGAATTTGAACTTTCTCTACTGAATCGAGTGCTCCTCTAAATTCATTTCTTCTATGAATTAACGTGACACTGCTTGCAATGTCAGCCAAAAAGATACTCCAATCTAAGGCAGAATCTCCACCTCCAGCGATCACTACTTTTTTTCCTCTGAAATGCTCTGGGTCCTTTACAAAGTATTCTATCCCGTTCTCTTCAAATTGGGCTAGGTTTTCTAAATGCTCAGGTTTACGAGGCTCAAAGGTACCTAAGCCTCCTGCAATGGCAACCGCTCTTGCGCGATGCACAGTTCCTTTGTTTGTCACCACTTCAAAGTAATCGTCATCAACTTTTTCAAGGCTTACGGCGGTTTCTCCTAAAGTAAAGCCCGGTTGAAACTGCTTGATCTGTTCCATCAAATTATCCACAAGCTCACCTGCATTAATGCTTGGAAATCCAGGGATGTCAAAAATGGGCTTCTTAGGATAAAGTTCAGAAAGCTGACCTCCAGGCTGAGGAAGCGCATCAATAATGTGGCATTTTATTTTAAGTAATCCTGCTTCGAACACGGCAAAAAGACCGGTAGGTCCAGCGCCGATTATAAGTAAGTCGGTCGTGATCATTGCTCTTTAAAATTTGGTTATTTAAACTTTGCGAAAGTACAAAAAAAATACGAAATTAGCCTCGCAAACGGCTAAGTACGAATTGACCTATTAGCTGATTTATATCACAATAGAAGCATTTTTAACAATGGCAAAGTATTTGCAAAACACATGCTATGAAGAAAATTTTCAGCCTATTCTTTCTCTCTTTCCTAGTCTTTGGGTATGGGCAGTTAGAAAACATTAAATCAGGCGAAATATTGCACTATAGAATTCATTACGGCGTTTTGAATGCGGGTACAGCGACTTTGTCTGCGCAAAAAACCACGTACGGAGGCTTGCCCCATCTCTATGTAAAAGGTATAGGGCAGTCGACAGGTGCTGTAAGAGCCCTATTTAGAGTGAATGATTTGTACGAAAGTTATATCAATTTTAACACAGGACTTCCAAGCTTTTACATCCGGAATGTAAAAGAAGGGGGGTATTCGCAGCATCTAGAAGCAAAATTCAACCAGCGCAATCACAGCCTTGTACTCACGGACAAGAAAACGCCTTCTAATCCTCCAAGGAGAATTCAAACTGTAAAAGGAATACAAGACATGCTATCGGCTTTTTACCATTTGAGAGGATTGGATAGCCTAGAACTTAAACCTGGACGAACGATAAAAATGAACGTTTGGATTGACGACAATCTTTTTCCATTCCAACTTCGTGTTGACAAATACGAAACCATAAAAACAAAATTCGGATCCATTAATGCCATTCGAATCACCCCTATGGTGTTGAGCGGACGCGTATTCAAGGCGAGAGAAGGCGTGACTATGTGGATTTCAAATGATCGCAACCATGTACCGCTTTTAGTCCAAGCGGAGCTAACGGTCGGCTCTCTGAAAGCAAGCATTGAAAATTATTCTAACGTGAAATATCCGTTGAAATTCAAGTAAAAAAAACGATCCTATTTTCGTTTTTTTTCAATTAATTTCCTTTTCGATGTAACAAAGTAAAGTCTTCTAGTGTCCTATAGTAAGATGGACCTTACGATGAAAGTATACTTTACGCTTAGCTGTTTTTTATTTGCAATTGGCTTGGCCCAGGCGCAGCAAACCCCCACGGTTCAACCTCCAAAGGAGATTGTGACTGTACGTACCTCAAGCCCCATTCGAATTGATGGAGTCATGGACGAAGACGTATGGGCAAACGCGCCTATAGCAAATCAATTTATCGAAAGATCTCCAAACAAGGGCCAAAAAGAACTCCAAGAGCATGCCACCACGGTCAAAGTCTTATATGACGATACCGGAATCTATTTTGGAGTACAAATACTTCATCCTAATCCCGACGAAATAGCTCGCGAGCTAATGGAAAGGGATCAAATTGGAAATGATGATTTTTTCGCAATTACGTTGAATGGAAATAACGATAACCAGCAAAGTTTGCTATTTTTGGTACAAGCCTCAGGCGTCCAAGCCGATGCAAAGATCTTAATTAACGCAAACGATGACTACAGCTGGAATGCCATTTGGTACAGCGCCGTAAAACGCGACGACAAAGGCTGGAAAACGGAAATAAAAATTCCGTATTCTGAATTACGATTCCCAAAAGAACAAATTCAAAAATGGGGAATCAATTTCATCACCAACTTGCAAAAAAAGCAAATTCAATATACATGGAATTTTGTCGACAATGCGAAGGGTTCGTTTTTATTGTATGACGGGCTTCTAACAGGTATGGAAAACTTAAGTCCCCCTACGAGACTTTCCTTCACTCCCTATCTATCAAGCTATTTTACGAATTACAAGCAAAATAGCGATTT
Organism: Epilithonimonas sp. KH_059; assembly: GCF_057838485.1. Taxonomy (NCBI): domain Bacteria; kingdom Pseudomonadati; phylum Bacteroidota; class Flavobacteriia; order Flavobacteriales; family Weeksellaceae; genus Epilithonimonas; species Epilithonimonas sp. KH_059. The sequence continues at coordinate 2,194,193 of NZ_CM174468.1, read as the reverse complement.
GAATGTGAATGGGGGTATGGATTTAAAATACGGTCTCAATGAAGCCTTCACATTAGATATGACCCTTATACCCGACTTTGGCCAGGCTTCCTTTGACGAGGCTGTACTAAATCTGGGTCCGTTTGAACAACAATACGAAGAGAACCGCTCTTTCTTTATGGAAGGAACCGAACTCTTTGGAAAAGGCAACCTATTCTATTCGCGCAGAGTGGGAGGAAGTCCTACGGGGAGCCTAAATCTTCAACCCGGCGAAGAAGCAGAGGCCACAGCAGCCAAAGTGAATTTATTCAATGCGATAAAGCTCTCGGGAAGGACTAAAAAAGGACTAGGCATTGGTGTATTCAATGCTGTCACGGAAAAACTCTCCACCAATGTATCCAATGCCAGCACAGGGGAATCAAGAGAAGTGGTACTAGAGCCTTGGAGCAATTACAACGTACTGGTTCTCGACCAACGATTTGGTGGGAACTCCTCTGTTACCCTAGTCAACACGAATGTAACGCGGGATGGACATTTTCGAGATGCCAATGTAAGCGCTTTACTAGCTGACATTTCAAACAAAGAAAACACTTACAATGTCTTTGGAAGTTTAAAACAAAGCATCGTGAATTCAAACGGATATCTATACGGTACCGAGGCTTCGCTTGGAGCAGGTAAAACCGCTGGCGCACATCGCTACACTCTAGATGCAAAACTTAGGACTAAAAATTACTCAATCGACGATTTAGGCTATACAGGAGGTAATAATTTCGTGAATTATCACGGATATTATTCCTATCGATATTTAAACCCTAGAGGAAATCTAAACAATCTAAATTACCAGCTAAATGTAAACTACTCAAATCGATTAGAACCCTATCAATATAGAAGCTTCGACATCCATCAAACCCTGAGTTTGACCAATAAAAAATTTCAGAACATGGGGCTTGGTCTCCTTGTGACTCCCTTCGGTGAGAAGGATATGTATGAGCCGCGGATGTTTGGTAGACACTTGAATGTACCCATGATGGTGAATCCGTGGATTTTCTACAATTCTGATCAACGTAAAAAACTTAGCTATGGAGGTTATACCGAAATCTACACATACGACCAGCCAGGTAGGACCCGATATGTCACGGAACTTGATTTTCGATACCGTGTATCGGATCGCTTCTCGATAGAATATGGATTTAACACAGACATTCATCTTCGTGATATAGGTTTCGTCGAGATCAACAAAGGAGATATTATAATGGGGAGACGTGATGTGCATACCTTTGAAAACTCAATTGAATCACAATACATTTTTAACGAAAAAATGTCCTTAAATCTTTCATTTCGTCATTACCTGTCTACTGTTAATTACCTCGATTTCCATAGTTTAGCTCTGGATGGGAACTTAAATCCCACCTCTTATTTAACCAGTCAAGATGGATCTTATAATTTCTGGAATCTTGATTTGAGGTACAGCTGGTGGTTTGCGCCTGGCAGCCAGCTCACACTGCTATATCGTAACGCAGCAGACAGCTATCAAGCACAAGCAATTAACAATTTGAAACACAATTTGCAAAATGTATTTGATCAACCTATGCTCAATACCCTTTCCTTAAAAGTGACTTACTACCTCGATTACAATGCAGCAAAACGTATGTTGAAAGGCAGAAAAATAAACCCCATATTATAGCTCCTTGTAACTCCCTGGAAAGCTATTAGTGCCGCTTTTGCACTGCCCCCAAAAGTAAGACACTTTTTAGGGGCATTTTTAGAGGGAGAGCTCTTTTAAAACTACAAAGAAACCAAAATAAACTGCGATTCCTTTGTCACGAAATTTGCGATGCTCAACATTTTAAATTTGAATAATAAATCAATTCAGAACACAAACTGGGCAGGTTTAAAAATTTTCATACCTTTATCACTATCTTTAGTGACCTAATTGTCAATCCCTAGTATTTAGCCGTAAAAAAATCAGATTTCAATATCATTAAAGTATTGCATCCAATTGAAAAGAAAAGGACCCTAGAAATAGCGTCTTCCCTACCAGTACAAAAGGTGTCCAATTCAGACTGTACGTATGTAAATCACCATAGCTATAATACAAGTAATTATTTATAGAAGGATAGAGCTTTTCAAGTTGAAAAATGGCTGTAAGGCTAGAACACATGATTAGCTTTGATAACAACTGGAGGTCTCTCGAAATAGAAAAATCATACAAAACAAAAACCAACTTATGAAAACATTATTATTAGTAGCTGCATTATTCTCTACGAGTCTATTTTCTCAACAATACACCAAGTATCCTGCAGGCATATCGATGGACGACGCACATGAAATATATTATGATAAGCTAGACATTGGGGGCGGGTTTGAAATCGTTTCCGCTAGTGAGGATCGAATTAAATTCACAACAAAGACCAAGAACGTCTTTTCCAGAACCGTGATGGACTTCACAGAAAAAGGCTTTTATTTTACCATGGATTCCGTCCTAATAACCGACCCAAAAACAGGAAAAAAGTCGGCGGCAGATCGTAAATTAATCAAATTATGGGAAGATGAAATACTTGAAATGTTCGTGAAAGAACTCAACTCTTATTAACCGATTAAAATAAAGTATTAACATTCCCCACTGAAGACGGATGATAAACTGAAACAGACTCTACAAGGATTTAAACTGCTCAAGCATTCGCTTGTCATTCTCAAAGAACATTCGGATATCACCCATTTGATGAAGTAACATCACGATCCGTTCTATTCCCATACCGAAAGCAAAACCAGAATATTGGTCTGGATCAATGTTTACATTTGTTAAAACGGCAGGATCCACCATTCCACAACCCATAATTTCAAGCCAACCGGTACCCTTCGTAATCCTGTAATCGGTCTCGGAGTTAAGTCCCCAATATACATCTACTTCAGCACTTGGCTCTGTAAAGGGAAAATAAGAGGGACGCAGTCTGATTTTTGATTTACCAAAGAGCTCAGTCGTAAAATATTGCAACGTTTGTTTTAAATCTGCAAAACTCACCTTCTTGTCAATATAAAGTCCCTCAATTTGGTGGAAAATACAATGCGAACGAGAAGAAATTGCTTCGTTCCTAAAGACTCTACCTGGAGACAAAATACGAATCGGCGGCTCATTTGATTCCATGTATCGAATCTGCACAGAAGAGGTATGCGTTCTTAGCAAAATATCAGGATCCTGTTCAATAAAAAAGGTATCCTGCATATCTCTTGCTGGGTGGTATTCAGGTAAATTCAAGGCACTAAAGTTATGCCAGTCATCTTCAATCTCGGGACCGTCCGAAACGGCAAATCCAATGGATTTGAAGATTTCTATGATGCGCATTTTGACTAAATTAATGGGATGTCTCGTTCCTAGCTCAAGCGGTAGACCTGGACGGGACCAGTCTTCCTTCTCAGAGATCACCTCAGTTTGAGTCTGCCCTTTAAGTTCTTCAAGCTTCTGAGCGACAGCCATTTTCAACGCATTTATTTTTTGACCAAATTCTTTCTTCTGGTCATTTGGAACTTCTTTAAACTTATCAAAAAGTGTGTTAAGTATTCCTTTTTTTCCACTATACTCTATGCGGAATTTTTCGATTTCTTCGGCTGTTGTAGCGGTAAAGCTCTGTACCTTTAAAAGCAACTCATCGATTTGTTCTAACATGCTATTCCATTCTTAAGGTCGCAAAGTTACAATTTCGTAGGCGAAAAAAAAAGTAAAGGCGCCACAGGGCACCTTTACCTTTTCACTTATTAACACTTAAATTGAATTGTCTTCGGTGAGAACCCCCTAGGACAACATACAATTTCATTTTCCAATACATTAGGACGATTGCGATTTTTCAAACCGACTTCCTAATGGCCAAGGAAAGCATACTAAACTTTCTCTAGGGCTTTAACAAGCAACTGTACCGTTACTTCGTTTTTAATTATACCGTTTTGCGCCGGTACTTGAAATTTTACACCAAAATCTTCTCTTTTAATATCAGTAGGCTCAGAGGCAATGCTTACTTCATTTCCATTCACGGTTACGTTCGCACGAAATTGTACCGGTTTTGTAATTCCTTTCATCGTCAGATTCCCGTCAAGAATCGTGTTGTAATCCCCTTCCGCTACTGCACTTACCTGGGTTATCTCATAAGAGGCCGTTGGAAATTTATCCACTTCAAAGAAATCTGCAGATTTCAAATGATTTTCGAGTTTTTGTTGTTGTTCCGGATCGTCTTTCAAATCAATATTCTCAAGAGAATTCAAATCGGCTACAAATTTACCGCTCTCTAACTTTCCTTCATGAACCGTGATTTCTCCACTTTCAAATTTTATACTCCCAAAATGGCTGGTGTTTTGCGATTTAAACACTTTGTACCCAATCCATTCCATACGACTGTTAAGCGTGTCAAGTGTGTAAACCACCCCTTCGTTACCCGTCACCACTGTGCCCGTCTCACTGGCTATAGCCTTATCTTTTGTACAAGAAACAAAAAAACCCAATACGAGACAGAGGGATAATAGAGAGAATACAAGCGATCTTTTCATGAATTATTAAATTGTTAGGAGTTATTGCTAAACTATGAAAAATTTTTTGATTACGAAAACATTATATTAACTTCGCATAATGCTATTAGAAATAAAAAATCTGGATTTCTCCTATCGTCCCGAACAAAAACTTTTTAACAACCTCCACCTTTCCGTGGATCATGGAAAAATCATCGGACTCGCTGGGGAAAGCGGTTGCGGGAAATCAACTTTACTAAGTCTCATCTATGGTCTCTTAGACTGGCAAAGCGGCAGTATTTCCTTAGATGGAAAGACACTTTTAGGACCGAAAGGGAATATTGTCCCAGGCGAGAAAGAAATGAAACTTGTTGCTCAGCATTACGATCTAATGCCCTACTCTACTGTATACGACAATGTGGGAAAATTCATCTCCAACATCAATCTGAATGAGAAAAGAGAAAAAGTAAACGAACTACTCGATGTGGTTGGCATGCAAGAATTCGCTCAAGTAAAACCCCAATTTTTAAGCGGTGGCCAGCAACAAAGAGTTGCAATCGCGAGAGCCCTGTCGGTCATGCCAAAACTTCTTTTGCTTGACGAACCTTTTAGCAACCTAGACTATTCCAGAAAAATTGAGCTTCGAGAGCGTCTTTTTCGCTATGTCGAGGACAACCATATTTCCGTTCTAATTTCCACTCACAACCTACAAGAAATCATGCCATGGCTTGACCAGGTACTAATTCTGGAAGACGGTCGACTTATTCAAAACGACAGTCCTATGGAAACCTATTCCCAGCCCTATAATAGCTATGTAGCAAAGCTCTTAGGAGAGGTCAACATTATTCCCGATGATTTAAAGCATAAACTTTCACTTCCAAAATCCTTTTACTTTCCTGAACAAATCCAGATTTCGCAGGATGGCTTAAAAGCAAGTGTTTTAGAAAGTCGTTTTTCAGGTAGTTTTTTCTGGAATAAAGTGAAAGTAGAAGATTCGACCCTTGTCGTGTACTCAAAAACGAAACTAACAGGCGAGGTTCAAATTGAGTTTTCATAGTCATGTGAATTTGTGGATAACTCTAAAGAAGAATGCAGCTTAATAAAATTGTAACTTCCTACTAAATTCCTACCTTTAACTTATGGAAGAAAAAAGAAGAGACCTCCAGTAGCCCATTTAGGCTACGCTGAACTAATTCTATTTTGCTTACCCTTCCTAATCGCCCTTTTTTGACCAAAATTCATTTATAATAAGTAGCCGGCACTTAAATCTATTAAGGCCGGCTATTGCATTTGTATGAAAGAGACTTTACTCTTAGGCTTTCTTTACGAACTCCGATTTTAGTGCCATGGAGCCAAATCCGTCAATTTTACAATCAATGTTATGATCGCTATCCGGACGAAGACGAATGTTTTTCACTTTTGTACCCGCCTTCACAGGCTTGGGTGCACCTTTTACGGGAAGGTCCTTGACCACTACCACCGAATCTCCATCTTTTAGTTCATTCCCGTTACTATCTAGAATTTTATCTTCCTGATTGGCTTCGTTGGGATCCCACTCTGCGAAACATTGGGAACACACCATCAAATTATCCTGTTCGTAGGTAAATTCTGACCCACATTTTGGACATTGGATTAACTCACTCATAATTTGTCATTTTAGTCAAAGATAAGAATTTCCAAAACTTGGGACAAGCCCTAGAGCGCTTCTAGAATAGGGCTTTCAGTTAATATTCAAATTCTTAACAAAGACTGCTGTAAAAACCGTATTTTTGCAAAATGGAACTTATACACCGCAACTTGGCCATTGGGATACACGACGCCCTAAATGAGACCTTTTTTGAGAAAAATAAATACGCAGACAAAGTAATTGAGCGCCTTCTAAAAGCCCATAAAAAATGGGGAAGTCAAGACCGCGCGGTTGTATCTGAAATCTTTTACAACATTATTCGTTGGAAGAAACGTCTTGAATATTACATGGGAGAAGGGGTAAAACCTGGCAACATTTACAAACTAATGATTGCTTATCTCTTATGGAGCAAAACGAAATACAAAAAGTTTGAAGAATTTGAAGGCATTAAGATTGCAGACATTCTAAAAAAACTAGAAAAAAACACATTGCCTTCAAAAGCCATTGAACATTCTATTCCCGAATGGCTAGTCCAAACTCTGGAACTAGAATTAGGACCGGATTGGGAAAGAGAAATGACCGCTTTAAACGAAAGAGCTCCTACAGTGCTCAGAGCAAACACACTTAAAACGTCCGTAAAAGGACTTATTTCAGAATTGAAAGAAGAAGGTGTGGAAAGTTTTTCAATTAAAAACTACCCCTACGCTGTGCAACTTGAAGAAAAAAAGAATGTCTTCTTAACCTCCGCATTTAAAGAAGGACTTTTTGAAGTTCAAGATGCAAGCTCCCAACTTATAGGGGACTTCTTAGAGGTGAAAGAAGGGATGCGAGTGGTTGATGTATGCGCAGGAGCCGGAGGAAAAACCCTTCACCTTGCTGCTTTAATGCAAAACAAAGGACAAATTATCGGACTCGATATATACGAGTGGAAACTAGCCGAACTTAAAAGACGTGCAAAACGTGCGGGTGCACACAACATTGAAACCCGCGTTATTTCTGACAACAAAGTCATTAAACGTTTGCACGAAAAAGCAGACCGACTCTTGATTGATGCTCCCTGCTCAGGATTAGGCGTGTTAAAACGAAATCCTGATAGCAAGTGGAAAATAGACCAAGCATTTATTGACCGAATCAAAGGAGAACAATTCCAAATCCTTTCCGACTACAGTAAAATTATCAAAAAAGGAGGCAAAATGATCTATGCCACCTGCTCTATTCTTCCGTCCGAAAATGAAAAGCAGGTAGAACGATTCTTAAAGGAGAATACCGATTACAAATTACAAAAAGAGCATAAAATTTTGCCAAGCCAAGGGTATGACGGATTCTATATGGCTCTAATCGAGCGGTTGTAACCCCACCACTCTAAAGCAATGAAAAGCAGTTTTCCCTCGGAAGGCTGCTTTTTTTGTGGCCCTTCCAAATGAAAAAAATTCACTTTCGTTCCTGCACAAAACAAAGCACTTTAATTATTTACATACAATAAGACCAATTTAAGTATAAAATAAACCAAAATCACATTTCAGATTTTATATTTAAATACTATCTATAGATTTGTAAAATAATTTAACATACAAATTCACAAAACAAACTCTTACAATATGTGCGCAATTACAGGACTATTTAAAGCAACACAAACAACCGAAAAGGACAAACAATCCGTTTTGAAAATGTCTCAACTTCTTAGACATCGGGGTCCTAACGGAAACGGTTTCTTTCAGGATGATCATATCATCCTTGCGCATGAAAGACTGGCCATCATGGATTTAGAATCCGGAGCTCAACCCCTATACAGCAAAGACTCGCGCTACGTCCTCGCGATCAATGGAGAAATCTACAACTACAAAGAACTTAAGGCAGAATTTCCGGACTACGAGTTTCAGACTCAAAGCGACTCAGAAGTGATCCTTGCGCTCTATCAGCGCCACGCTACCAATTTTCTAGAAAAAATCAATGGCATTTTTGCTTTGGCCCTATACGACCGTGTCACAGGTGACTTTTTAATTGCAAGAGACCCCATGGGAATCTGCCCACTCTACAGCGCAACTGATGAAAAAGGGACTCTTTACATTGCATCCGAACTCAAAGCGCTCGAGAACAAAGGCCTAGAAATTAAAAATTTTTTACCAGGAAATTATCTATACAGTGCCGAAGGCATGGAGCCTAAGGAGTGGTACAGTCCTACGTGGAAAATCTTCTCCCAATTGCCACAACGAAAATCTTCTTTGCAAGACATAGCCCATGGGCTTGACAAAGCGGTTGAACGACAGCTCATGAGTGAAGTACCCTTTGGTGTGCTCCTTTCAGGAGGACTGGATTCCTCTCTAATTGCAGCACTCGCTGCAAAACACGAGCGAATTAGAACCGGCAAGAAGGAAAGCCAAATTCATAGCTTTGCTGTTGGATTAAAAGGATCTCCAGATTTAATAGCCGCGCAAAAAGTGGCCGATCACATTCACACGATTCATCATGAAATTCATTTTACTCTTGAAGAGGGATTACAGGCAATTCCGGAAGTAATCTACCACTTAGAAACGTATGACGTGACCACCATAAGAGCTTCTACTCCCATGTTCCTACTCGCCCGAGAGATCAACAAACTTGGCATCAAAATGGTTCTTTCAGGAGAAGGGTCTGACGAATTGTTTGGCGGTTACTTGTATTTTCACAAAGCTCCAAGTGCCCAGGCCTTTCATGAGGAAACGGTCTCTAAACTTGAAGGCCTCCATCAGTACGACTGCCTTCGAGCAAACAAATCACTAATGGCCTTTAGCGTAGAAGGCCGCACTCCCTTCCTAGACAAAGAATTTATTGACATTGCCATGGAAGTGGATCCTCAGGAAAAAATGATTTCTCTTTCCGAAGGTAAAATTGAAAAATACATCCTAAGAAAGGCGTTTGAAGGACTACTTCCTAACGAGGTTTTATGGCGACAAAAAGAACAGTTTAGTGACGGCGTGGGATATGCTTGGATCGACACTCTAAAACAAGTCGCTCAAAATGAAATTACGGACGAAATGATGGAATTCGCAGAGGAAAGATATCCAATCCAACCCCCAAAAAGCAAAGAGGAATACCGCTATCGCGCACTTTTTGAAGCCCATTTCCCTAGTGAATCTGCGGCCAGAACAGTCCCTTCTGCAGCTTCGGTTGCTTGTTCTACGCCGGCAGCTTTAGAATGGGATGAATCTTTCAAAAACGCAAACGATCCAAGTGGTCGTAGCGTAAGTGTTCACCTAGTTAGCTATTAAAGATAGACTTTGCTATTTTTAATTTGTAGCTCCTTTTCTTTTTCTAGCTGTTTAATCGTACGAATTACAGTTTCTACACTTAGCCCCGTAAGCGAAGCCAATTGTTGCCGTGTATAATTTACTTTAAAACAGAAGGGCTCCTGCTCGTCGCTAAAACTTTTAAAATAAAACAAGAGAGCTAAGAGCTTGCTTGAAGGACTTCGAAGGGCATTGTTTTGTAGCATAACCTGCTTAAAATAAAGCCTTTCGGCCATCCGTTGACTTAATTTCATCCAGATTTCGGGTTTTTTCGCAAGAATTTCGAAAAAAGAATCTTTAGGAACTTTTAAGACCAGAGACTCTTCTAAAACTTCTGCATTCATAGGGTAAGCATGCGCAGTAAAGAGGATAGACTCCCCAAAACAATCGCCGGCATGCACAATATTTTGTAAAAACTCCGTGCCTTCCTCATTGTAATTGTTCAGTTTTACTTTACCTTCTTGAAGTTGATAGAAGAAATGCGCGTACTGCCCTTCTGAAAAGATAAGATCACCAGGATTATATCGTTTTACTTGAGCGCCGCATTGTGGAAATAAAGAATCAGGAATAATCATCTGTAGGAGCTTAATGGTAAGCCTAAATTACATATTTTATTCCTAGTTGCAATGCAGAATGAGAAGGAAAAAGTGATTTCCTTTACCTGTAAGAATAAGCAGAAAATCTAGCCCCCTTCTTTCAACCCATAAAATAAGAAATATTTCGCAATTATTTCATGATTTCAAACATATTATTTGAGTGGGCCTCATCGTAAATTTGACTTCAAATTATGATTGCATGGATCTATTCACTTCGAGTACAGGACTTCAAATCACCTTGTTTCTGATTCTACTCCCTATTCTTTTCGCCTTAATACTGATGTTAATCCGGGTTAGCGGTATGATCACAAACCTTAAAAGGCGAAATGAACTTAAAAAAATTAAATCCAAAATTAAATCCTTTGGTCCCAAAGACATTGAGCAACTTGAGCAGAGAAAAAAAGAACTCGAATTCAAATTGCAAGGAAATGAACTTTCTCCAATTAGAGAAGTGAAAGACGAACGAGGCCTGATCAATGAAAGTCAGGAAGTGGAGGACGTTCGGTTCCTACAAACCAAACGAAAAGAAAAATTAATCATTTCAATCCCGAAGGAGGAAAAAACAATGATTTTATGGTACTTAAGCTGTGCAATCACATGGCTTATCATTGGTACCACTGTTGGGATGTACCTGGGAATCAAATTTGTGGCCCCAGACTCAGACCATGTAAGTTGGTTAAGCTTTGGGCGCTTGCGTCCCGTACACACGAATATGGTATTTTGGGGATGGGCATCCATTGCCATGATTGGACTTTCCTATTTCGTCGTACCTCGCGTGGGCAACACGCGAATCTATAAATTAAAGTTAGGCTACTGGACTTTAATCCTCTTAAACTCAGCAGTTTTATTTGGATCCCTTTTCCTAATGGCTGGAATAAACAATAGCGGAGGTGAATACAGAGAATACATTTGGCCTATTATGCTTCTTTTTGCTCTTGGGGTCTTAATTACGCTGTACAATCATTACAAAACGGTTGCAAGCCGAAAAACGGTTGAAATCTATTTGTCCAATTGGTATATAATCTCAGCCATGATGTTTGTGGTTACGATCCTGCTTGTTGCTTACTTGCCTTTCTGGCAAAACGGTCTTGGAGAAACCATTGTCCAGGGATATTATATGCATCAAGGAGTTGGCATGTGGTTCATGTTTTTCAACCTAGGCTTAATGTACTACTTCTTACCCCAGGAGCTAAACAGTCCCATCTATTCCTATAGCTTAGGTATATTGGCCTTTTGGACTCAAATTTTATTTTACACCCTAATCGGGACTCACCACTTTATCTTTAGCGCAATTCCATGGTGGCTACAAACAGTGGCCATTGTCGCAAGCGTCGGGATGGTCATACCCGTGTTGGCCGGAAGTATCAACTTCTTCTTTACCATCCGTGGATCCTGGCATCGAATTCGGTATAGTTATGTTTTACCTTTCTACCTTGTTTCGATTATCTTTTATTTCTCTGGATCCCTCCAGGGAACAGCAGAAGCATTTAGAGAAACCAATTTAATGTGGCATTTTACCGACTTTACAGTCGCTCACTCCCATTTGACCATGTATGGAATCATCACCTTTATGTTATGGTCCTTCTCTTACACGCTCGTACCTAGATTGACCACCTACGAACCTCCTAGTTTAACTGTAGGTCTGCATTTTTGGATGGCTCTAATTGGTTTACTCCTCTATACGGTATCGCTCATGATTGGATCTACAACAAGAGGACTCATGTGGATTGACAAAGCCCCATTCCTTGATTCGGTCGTTCATATGATGCCTTATTGGTTATGGCGGGCCATTGGAGGAACCATGATGTGGATTTCGCATCTCTTATTTGCATACAATTTCTACCGTATGATTAAACCTAAAAAAGAAGTGGTTCTTCCCGAATCTCCTCAAGAAGTTTTAGATATTATTCAATCCAATAAAAGCGCTCTCTAATGGAATTTTACAATAATCATAAAAAACTATTTACGGCGGCCATTTTATTTTTCTTTGGACTCACACTCTTTGTCTGTTTACTTCCTGCCTTAGACAACCAAAGAACCTATAAACCGCTCACAACCTCAAAAGCAATGACGGAGGCAGAATCACGGGGAAAAGCAGTCTACATTAGCGAAGGATGCGTGGCTTGTCACACGCAGCAAGTTCGTAATGTGGATATGGATCAACCCTTTGGCTCCCGCCCTAGTATTGCAGCGGATTACGCTCGGAACAAACGACTAAATTTCTTCCAAAATACGGCAACCTTAATGGGTACGGAACGTACAGGACCGGACCTCACCAACATTGGACAAAGACAACCTAGTGAAGATTGGCAATATGCCCACCTTTACAACCCCAGATCTGTTGTGCCCCAATCCGTCATGCCTGCCTACCCTTGGCTATTTGAATACAAGGAATATTTAGGACCCAACGACAAAGAAGTCAACATTCCAGAGGAATTTAGAAAATCAAATCACAAATTAGTAGCAAAACACGATGCCAGAGACCTCGTCGCTTATCTGCTTTATCTAAAACAATCGGATTTACCTGTTACTATTCCAGCAAAGGAATTCTTGTATAAGAAAGAAGAAAAAGCACAGGCTTCCGGTGGCGGTGGCGCAGGGGACGATCTCCCAGACGGAGATGCTCTGTACTCCACACATTGCGCGAGTTGCCACCAAGCCAATGGAGAAGGCATCCCCGGAGCTTTCCCTCCTTTGAAGGGGGACCCCGTGGTGACCGGCGATGATTTGGAACTTTATGTGACAATCATCATGAAGGGTTACAATGGTCTTGCTCCTGCGTATGCAGAAATGCCCGCCGTAGGAACTAACGCGGGTCTTAAAGCAAATGAAATTGCCGCTATTATCAACCACGAACGTGAAAGTTGGGGAAATAGCAGTACGAAAGTGACCAAAGAAGAAGTTCAAACCATCTTAGACCAAATGAAGTAATATGAAACGATTAATATATAGCCTCCTATTTACCCTACTCGCTCCTGTAATGGCGCTCGCATGCGAAGCTTGCGATTTGCAACAACCTGCCCTTACCAAAAACTTAACCCACGGTAGTGGACCGCAAGGCACTTTGGATTGGATTATCGTAGCGATTATCGCACTTATCACACTTGCTACTTTATTCTATTCTGCGAAATACCTTATAGTACCTGGAGAGAAAAGCTCTTCTCATATTAAAAAAAATGTCTTAAATTACTAAGATGGATACAAACAACTCCCATAACGCGAAGGTGCTTCTCTATGTGGACGACAACCCACATCCGGTGGCAGAATTGCAAACTCCTATCGTTTTCAACCTAGACACCACTAAACTTACCGATGGAGAGCACCAACTTAAAATTATCAGCCAATTTGCAACCAGCGAGGGAATCAAAACCATTCCCTTCACGGTTCGAAATGGTCCAATCATTAATATCGAGGGACTTAAGAAAAACGAAACTGTCAATGGCGTAATTCCACTGATGATTAACGCGTACGATACAGGAAAAAAACAAAGTTTTATAATTAAAGGAAGTGAAAACCCTAGGGTGATTCCGGTTTGGCTTTGGGTAGTAATTCTGCTATTTGGAGCCTGGGCAATCTATTACCTCATTGCGAACTTCAGTATTTAGAATTCTTTGACTCTCAAATCTCTGAATCATCTTTCGATATCAATATCGTATTTATCTAACAGACCTAAAACCTCTATACTTGAAAATTTAGCCTTCTTAATTCGGTTGGCTTCTGGATCAAGTGTATAATTATAAGAAGACCGAAAGTCTGCTTTTTCAAGGAGTGTGCGGTCAAAAATGGCGTGTCTTAAATCGCAATTCTCGAACACTGCGCCCGTTAGATCCGCTTCTACGAAATCTACTTCTTGCATTTGCGAATTTTTGAATATTGTTTTTTTGACACTCATCTTGTAAAAGGAAGAATGATTGAGTTGGCACCCATCAAACCCGAAAGAAACTCCAAATTCGTTGCAAGTATCAAACCGAAGTCCTAACATCTTGCAGTCACGAAATTTCACATCCCGAAACGCCGTATTGTAAAGTTTTGCTAAACTAAAATTGCATACGTTGAATCTACAGGTAACAAACTTATAATCGGATAGGTCACTATCGGCAAAGTTACAGTTACTAAAATCACAGTTTTCGTACTCGCCTTTTTGGGGCACAAAGTCTTTGTCAAAGCTTTTGTCTTGAGTGAAATTTTCTTCCATAGGTTTGTTTTTTCAAGTAATAAAGTAGTGAACTAGCGCATACCAACTGTTTTTGAAAACTTCCAATAGGTTTTCAAAAACACAGTAAATATAGATAAGAAAAACCCTTTAAACGCATTGTTTAAAGGGTTTTCGTAAGATTTGAATACTTACTTTGCAGAGAGGATGGGAAATGAACCTTACTAGTTTAGATATACCTTATTATATACAAAACTCTTATTTATCAATTATTTACATATATTTGTACAAATGAATATATGTCTTTTATGTATCTATTTATAAAAGTATTGGCACCTAAATTAGCACCTAATGAATTTCACATTTAAATTAAAAGAGCCGAAATCCACAAAGGAAACCTTAATCTATTTCCGCGCTTACTTTGGAAATGAAAGGAAAAACTTTATTTATTCTACCGGCGAAAATATTAAACCCTCTGAATGGGATTTTGAGAATAGACAGCCTAACGATTTAAATGGAAGGACAGCCAAAGCCGAAAATCACAGGACGATTAAAAAGCAACTTGATAGATATAGTTCGTTTTTTTCTGAAATTGTGAATAGGTATAAAAACATCAATGAAGAACTAACTTCTGACATTTTGCGTCATAGATTTGAAGAAGAATTTAAAAAAGCAAAAGTGAAGGATGATTTCTTCCGTCTGTACGATGAATTTATCGAAGAAAAGGTAAATGATTTCTCAGGTAAAGGAATCTCTAATTCAACAAAAACAAGGTATGAATTTAACAAAAACCTTTTGTTTGAATTTCAAAACAAATCCAAAATCAAATTGAGTCTTTCCAATTTCGATGAGAAAACTTATAACAAGTTCCTGAAATATTCGGTTGAAGTCAAAGATCATTCTGCAAATACCATTCATAGGGATGTAGGGTTGTTAAAAACTTTCTTGTATTGGTGCTTGAGTAAAAAATACACATATAATAATGATTTCATTGCCTTCAAGAAACCACCTAAATTTAGAACCGATGAAGTTGCGCTTAACATGGAACAAGTGGAAAAAATTTATAGCCACGACTTTTCTAAAAATAAGAAACTTGAAAGAGTGCGTGATTTATTCGTTTTTGGCTGTACAACGGGCATGAGGTTTGGAAATTATAGCAAGATAACAAAGAATGATATTCAGGGTGATTTTATACGAGTAATTGATTTGAAAAGTAAGTCAAAAAATCTTTCAATTCCTCTTAATCCAATTTCGAAAAAGATATTAGAAAAATACGAATACGATTTGCCTGTGATTTCTAACCAAAAAATGAATGAATACATAAAAGAAGTTTTCAAAGAGCTGGAATTTACAGATGAAATAAAAAAAACGATGAAATATGGTGACGAGTTGGTTTATAAAAGCTCAGAATTTTGGAAACGCATTTCTAGCCATACTGCTCGCAGAAGTTTTATTACTATAATGAAAAATAAACGGGTTCCGGATAAGGTGATTATGAGCTATACAGGCCATACAAGCCTAGAGGTTTTCAATACCTATTATAGACCAAGTGAAGAAGATAAAGTAAATTATATGAACGAAGTATTTAAATAATTATGAGTAAAAATAAAAACATTTATGGATGGTGGATGCCGTGGCATGAATTAGTAGGTATCCCCCTCTTGATTTATTTTGTTGGTAAGAGGAAAATAATTAAAACTTTGTTATCTGAAAAGATTGCGAAGGCTCAAATAAATGCCGAAAAAATAGGAGAATTGACTATAAAGGAGAGAGAAAAAAAATTAATTGAATATGAAAGATTAGACCATTTTTTTTCATATCATTTTAAAGACATGGAGAAAACGCAACATCACACTTTTGAAGATAAAATAGATTATTGTCTAACACAATATAAAAAGGAATCTTTCCGGCACTTATCAGCAAGCAGAGCTGTAATACTTCGCGAAAATTTTTTGTCAGGTGCAGAAAAAACGCTCATTTTATATTTTTTACTTGAAAAAAAAACACATCGAAAATTGATTCTTAAGGAAATTCTGATTGGTGACAATACAGAGCCAAAATTAAAAAAATTCTTAATAGACCATCGGTATATTGATGAGAACTACAATCTTATTGTTGATAATAAGTCTGACCTTCTCCCACAAAACCGTAACACTTAAAAGTAGAGATTTTTCGATAAAGCAATTAACTTTAAAACAAGAATAATCAGATGAAAAAAAGCAGATTTACAGAAAGTCAGATTGTCTTCGCCTTGAAGCAATCCGACACGGGAGTAAAAGTGGAAGAAGTATGTCGCAAAATGGGTATCAGCGAGGCAACTTTTTACAATTGGAAAAAAAAATTCGGAGGCTTAGGCATCACGGAACTTCGCCGTTTGCGCCAGCTGGAAGAAGAGAACAGCCAGCTCAAAAAGTTGGTAGCTGATTTAAGTTTGGATAAGCAAATTCTTCAGGATGTTCTGAAAAAAAAGTTCTAAAGCCGGTTCAGAGGCGTGAACTGGCGAAAGGGATACAGCAGGATTACCGGGTTTCTCAGCGAAGAAGCTGTCGTTTGGTGTTTTTACAGCCTAGTGTTTATTATTACCATCCACATCGGAGAGATGATAAGGCTCTGAGGATGCGACTCATAGAACTTTCCAACATTCGTGTTCGGTATGGCGTGCAGCGTTTACATATTCTTCTGAGACGGGAAGGATGGAAGGACAATCATAAAAGGATCTACAGAATCTATTGTGAGGAAGGTTTGAACCTAAGGAGAAAACGGAACAAAAGAATAAAATCTGCACGCTCCCGGGTTCCTACCAATGGCATTGCTTCTAGTTTACATGAGTGCTGGAGCATGGATTTTATGAGCGATGCCCTGTTTGACGGCAAGAAATTCAGGGTCTTAACTTTAGTGGATAATTATAGCCGTAAATCCTTGGTGCTTCATTCCGGAATTTCCATTAAAGGAGAAGATGTTGCTGAAATATTAAAAAATGTTACCTTTGAGCAGCAAGCCTATCCCAAGCGGATTAAGATTGATAACGGACCGGAGTTTATCAGTAAAGCATTGGACAGATGGGCTTATGAAAGGAAAATAGAACTGGAATTCTCCAGGCCGGGAAAGCCAACAGATAATGCATTTATAGAGAGTTTTAACGGATCATTAAGAGATGAATGCCTCAATGTGAATTGGTTCTTATCGCTGGAAGATGCACAGCAAAAGCTGGATGTCTGGAAAGAGGATTATAACAGTTACAGACCCCATAGCTCATTGGGGAATTTAACGCCAAACGAGTTCATTGAAAACAGTCAAAACATGCAAATTTCTCTATTTTAGATTGTTCCATATATCGGGGGGAGGTCAATCAAGAAAAAATTCTATTTTTGAAAAGTACTGAAAATGGGGAGCGCACAGTACGAAAAAACTCTAGCTCAACTTGAAGGCTTACACTCTGAGATTGATGCATTATCAAAGAAAAAACCTGACGATGGTTTAAACAAGTTTAAATTGGGTTTTGTTAATAAAATCATATCTGAATCCAATGAGATTCTTGGAAAAAAGTATATACCTTTTGAAAATTTTTCAACCTTTGAAGAAGATAATTTACCAACTACGAGCGATGTAGTACTTATTCTGACGCAATACCTATCAAGTTTTGAAAATATGAGAAAGGATAATTTGATTCACGACACATGGATGGATGGAGAAACTAAAGTGAAAACTTATAAATTTCGGCACAATCCATATAAATATAAATAAATGAAAAAAAATAAAATTAACTTACCAACCAAACGAAATTCCGAAAGGTTTGATCTGTTGTTTCCTATGATTAAAAGCGATCTAAACGAAATAAGAGAACTTTCAAAAAAGAAGCAAGACGAACCTCTAAATGCCTTTAAAGTAAGGACGGTCAATAAAAAACTCGAAGAAATCAAATTAATCTTAGCAGAACAGCCAACAGTTGAATTTTTGGAATTATTGGACACGGATACACTTCCTACTAATAGTGATGCCGTATTATTAGTCAGCCAATACATAAATGCAATGGAGATATTCCTCGAAACATATTTTACAAATGACGGCGGCGAAGGGAATAATTGGAGTTTTAATAAATTTTGGAAAACAAAAGATTAAGAAAACAATTAGCACCTATTTTAGCACCCGAAAATACAAATCCCTGTAAGTTAGATGCTTACAGGGATTTTCGCAGAGAGGAAGGGATTCGAACCCTCGATACAGTCACCCGCATACCAACTTTCCAGGTTGGCCTCTTCAGCCACTCGAGCACCTCTCTATTTTCAAGATGGCAAAAATACACTATTTATTTCAAAGAAGGAAATCTACACCCTGCTTTTTGAATCCAAAATTCTCTAGGAAATTTCCCCACACAAGCTCGATTTAAATAGGGTTGCAAAATCTTGATTGAACTTTGGGTTGTCCATTAAATGCATTGCCTTCGTGATGGCCGCTTCTGAAGTCATGTCTTTTCCACTAATGGCGCCTACTCTCGTAAAAACAGAACTATTCTCATATTTCCCGAAAGAAATGGCTCCGGAAACACATTGGCTTATGACTACAATTTCGGTTCCTTGGTCTCTAAGTTTTTGCAACACTTTCTCGGTATGTGCTGAATTCGAGATGGTTCCCGACCCATACACTTGCAATATTAGCACTCTCACTTTGGGAAGCTCACGCAGGTGAACCATGGACATGCCTGGAAACACACGCCAAAATAAAACATTGGGAGACAGGTGATAATCTACTTCAAATGGCACCTCTGGGCTCGAACGAAAAAGGGCCTCTTTTGCGAAATGAAGGTGCACGCCGCTTTGTCCTAAAATGGGGTAATTTGGACTTAAATATGCGTCAAAATATTCTGCAGAATGCTTTAGGGTTCTAGATCCACGCAAAAGTTTGTATTCAAAATAGATGGCTACCTCTTGAATAACGGCCTCGTCATTTTCATAAAGACTTGCATAATTTAGTCCCGTTAAAAAGTTTTCTTTTGCATCGGTCCGAAGATCCCCAATGGGCAATTGCGAACCTGTTAAAATAACAGGTTTCCGTAGTCCTTTTAACATAAAACTAAGCGCTGAGGCGGTATAGGCCATGGTATCGGTTCCATGCAATATGAGGAACCCATCGTACTGATCGTAATTATCCCCAATGTACTTTGCAATTCTTTGCCATTCGTCAGGTCCCATATCAGAAGAGTCCAGCGGCTTGTCAAAGGGCTGTACGCTAACCTCGCATTCAAGAAGCTGCATTTCTGGAATTTTTGAAAAAATATTCTCAAAATTAAAGGGCTTTAAACTCCCTGTACCGTAGTCTTTTTCCATTCCTATGGTACCTCCCGTATATATTAAAAGGACTTTACGTTTCATAAGCGTAAAATTACGTTAATTTGCATCGATTTGAAAATGAAATGGAAAAACTTCAACGCACCTTCGACTATTTAAAAGAATTTCTAACGCCTGCCCGCTTAGAAAAAATAGAACATTATTCCAAAGAAAGTTCGGACTTTATTCTTCCCGTCATGCAGGACGTTTACCAATTCCGCAATGCGGCCGCCATTGTACGAAGCGTCGAGGCCTGTGGATTCCATAAAATTGTAGCCCTTGAAGAGCGTAATGAGTTCAATCCGAATCTGACCGTGACCAAAGGCGCAGAAACATGGGTCGAGGTCGAAAAGATGAAAGCAGACCTCAGCTCTCTTCACGAAATTAAAGATCGTGGCTATGAGCTTGTGGCGGTTTCTCTTGAAAACAATGCGGTTGAGCTTCCCGATTTTGAAATCACAGCTCCGGTTGCCCTCTTGTTTGGCACCGAACTGAAAGGGGTATCTAAAGAAGCCCTTGCGCTAAGCGATCGGACACTCTCTATTCCCATGTTCGGATTTACAAAAAGTTATAATGTTTCGGTTGCAGCTGGCATATGCCTTTATGAATTGAAGCAGAAATTACTTCGCTCCAACCTTCCCACTACGCTTTCACAGGAAAAACAGCTGGAGTTAAAAATCCGTTGGGCAATTAATACGATTCCCAGTGGCAAGGAAATTTACGAGCAGTATCTAAAGAAGAACTCTTAAGGTTCACTACGCGTTTAGAAAAATTTACTGTAGTTCCAAGCGGCAAGAAAAACACCTGCAGTCTCCGTCCTAAGACGCTGTGGCCCTAACGAAACCGCCCTAACTCCTTTTTGAATTAAGTTCTCAATTTCTTTCGGACTAAAATCTCCTTCCGGACCGATTAAAAAGGTTTGACTTTCCTCTACAGGTAGCTCCTTTAATTCCAAACGACTAAAACTAGGATCACAATGCGCAACATAGGTTGAACTTGGATTGCATGTCAAAATAAATTCTGACAATGTTGTGAGAGGGTTAAGCTTTGGAAAATGAAAACGTAGCGATTGTTTTGAGGCCGCAATCGACTGCTTCACTAACCTTTCAAAATTAAGGTTCCTTCTTTCCGTCTTCTCCGTGGAAAGAAAGGTAATCTCACTTACACCCAGTTCGGTTGCCTTCTCCGTAAAAAACTCGATGCGATCTATGTTCTTTGTTGGAGCGATGGCCAGATGAATCTTGAGAGGAAAATTCGAAAGTTCTGTTTTTATTTCTAAAACGTCAATTCTCACCTTTTTTCCTTCGAATAAAACCAATCCCTTGGCTAAATTTCCGTTCCCGTCGGTGACAAATACTTCCTCTCCTTGTTTGATACGAAGTACTTTCACAAGGTGTTGCTGTTCCTCAGGATAAATTTCTACTTGCGGTAGAACTTGGCCATAAAATAATCTCATAGTTGAATTCTGTGGGCTTACCTTTTGTAATTATTCAAAATCTTGTTCTATATCGTATCTCGCACTTGCGCTGATATCGAGTGGCGAGAATTCACCTAAATCGTACTTAAGTTTGGCCACCATGGCAATCATCGCTGCATTGTCCGTGGTGTACTCAAATTTAGGAATGTAGACATTCCAACCTTTTTGCTGCGCATTGGCAAGCATTGCGCTTCGAAGAGCGGAATTGGCAGAAACGCCTCCCGCAATTGCAATTTCATTGATTCCAAAATCAAGAGCTGCTTTTTCAAGCTTCGTCATGAGGGTATCTACAATGGTTTTTTGAACACTTGCACACAAATCATTTAAATGCTCAGTAGTAAAATCTGGATTTAGCTTTCGCTGCTTTTGAACAAAATACAAAACAGAGGTTTTAATTCCACTAAACGAATAATCGTAGCCAGGCACTTTGGGCTTGCTAAATTCAAAAGCATTCTCATTTCCAGACTTCGCTAACCTATCTACAATAGGCCCTGCAGGATAATCTAAATCCAACAATTTGCCTATTTTATCAAAAGCTTCCCCAGCGGCATCGTCAATGGACTTTCCTAAAATTTCCATCTTGAAATAATCTTTCACGAGGACAATCATCGTATGCCCTCCACTTACGGTAAGACATAAAAAAGGAAATTTAGGAGGCACACTATTTGCATCTTCGATAAAATGGGCAAGGATATGTGCCTGCAGGTGGTTTACCTCGATAAGCGGAACCCTCAAACTCATGGCCAAAGATTTAGCAAAAGACGTTCCTACAAGGAGAGATCCAAGCAGTCCAGGTCCTCGTGTAAATCCGATGGCTGAAATTCCATTTTGTTGTATATTTGCTTCAAGCAGTGATTTTTGAACCGTTGGAATTATATTTTGTTGATGGGCACGCGAAGCGAGCTCGGGAACCACTCCACCGTATTCGTTGTGGATTGCTTGAGTGGCCGCAATGTTTGAAAGTATTTTATTACCCTTAATCACCGCTGCAGAAGTGTCGTCACAGGAGGATTCGATACCCAAAATTATAGTTGATTCGCTCATTATATGGCAAATTTAGAGAATAAAAACGAGAACGAAAATTTCGAAAACAAAAACAAATCCTTACCTGAAAAAGTAGGCGATGCTGCCAAGGATGCTGTGAAAGATGTGAGTGACCTTGCAAAAGACGTGGTGGAAAACCCCGTCGAAGTAGTCGGCGAATTTGCGGAGCAAGCCGCAAAAGACGTCACAGACTATAAGTGGTGGGCTAAACTGTTATTGTACGTGTTTTGGATTGGACTTGGCCTCGCGGCTTTGCTGCTCATCGCCATCAATTTGAATGTGACCAAACAGTGGGCCGCAAATCAGGCGCTTAAAGTTCTCAATCAAGATTTCAAAGCCAAGATGACCACGCAAAGCATTGAGGTCGACTATTTTGGTGATGTCACCATACGAGGTTTACGAATCGAGGACACAAGAGGTCTCGAATTTATTAAGGTGCGCGAGTTTCGAGCCAACTCCAATTGGATTGCCCTAGTTACAAACGTAGGAAAAAACAATGCCCTTAGCTTCAATTCCCTTCAACTCACCAATGCGGACATCAAAATCGTAACTTACAAAGGCGATAGCATCTCTAACTTCATTAAATACGTTGGGAATTTTGACTCAGGCAAACCTTCTGACCCTCTGAAACCACCCTTTCAATTAGACTCACGAGTAGAGCTTGTCAATTCCAAAGTATCCATTGTCAACCAAAACAAACCGGGGGAAGAAGGAACTTGGCTCCGAGCCACCCAATTAAATTTAACGGCTCCTAAAGTGAAAGTCAATGGACCGAATGTATCTGCGCAGGTAAATAACCTTAGTTTCTACACGACCCGCTATGGGAAGACGCATTACATTGATACCTTTTCAACCGAAATTGCACTTACAAACGATTTTCTTTCCCTCACAGACTTGACCTTTAATACAGACCATAGTTTACTGCAAGGCGACATTAAACTCAACTTAAATCAGGGCTCCTTTCAAGACTTTAGCACCAAAGTACGATGGGATGTGGACCTAAAACGAGGAAGTCAACTTAGTGGATATGACCTAAGCTACTTCATGACCCAGTGGGATAATTATAAACCCGTGAATATATCAGGGAAAATGACGGGCCCGCTTAACAACTTCCATTTAGAAAACTTTATCATTGGAGACCGAGACGTTAGCATAGCTACCTCTACCATGCGTCTTAAAAATTTAATGCAAGGCTCCTTTGAAATTGAATCGAATGACCTTTCGACGGACTTCACTTATGTGGGACTAAAGCAGATGCTACCCACCTTTATAGCGACCAAACTCAAAAACATTGCAGATGATTTTGGTCGTTTACGCTACAAAGGAGCTGTAAGGGTGAGACCCGAACAAATCTTCATACCAAATGGAAATCTAATCACAGGCATTGGCCAAGCAAAATTACAGAATGTCTTTCTTGAAAATTACAGCACCGAGCTTCCCCGCTATCGAGGATATGCGGAGCTCAATGATTTAAATGCCGAGGCCATCACCAAAATGCCCGAAGTAGGTCTAATATCCGGAAAAATAAACTTCGTGGGGGAAAGTTTTGATCTTAACCGAATGGTCGTCGATGCCAAAGCAAATCTTTCAAGAATTGAAATCTTAGACAAAACCATTCATAACTTGGTCCTTGATGGGCAGCTCAACCGCAAAACCTACAATGGACTCATAAGGGTGGATGACCCCAATGCGAAAGCAACTGTCAACGGGAAATTTGATTTCAAAACGAGTCGACTACTAGCGGATGTAATTGCACAAATTGATCATCTTAATTTAAATTACTTCACGGGCTCCAAAGGGAACCAAGTGATAAGCGGGAAGCTGGATGCAAAATTGGCAATGTCAAACCTTAACGACCTTGATCTTGCGGCTACGGCCGAGAACCTTCGATTCACAAATGCGGGGAAATCTTACTTCGTGCCGAATGCCAATGTCAAAGCTTATTTCACAGCTGGAAACCGGGTGGTGGAAGTTACCGCCCCAGGAGCCGTCAATGGCCGAATTGCAGGAGACTATCAGCTTGCAGATTTAGCGGGCATGATTGAAAACGGTCTACAAAAGATTCTTGTAGGGCCCCCTCCTACCAAACAGTACAAAGGGCAAAGTTTCAACTTAGAATTTGACGTAAGGCAAGGTCTTGTCAATTACTTTGCACCCAATTTACAACTCCCTACTGGGGCTACGGTTTCAGGATCCTACCAAGGAAACTCAAACGATTTGGTTCTCAACATTGAAGCCTCAAGCCTTAAGTACCTTCTAACGAATAAAGAGCAAATTGCGCAACTAGACCAGGTTTTAGACACGGCCAACCCAGCCCTTGCTCAAACAGATACAGGTGAGCCGATTAAAAAAGACAGTGCAATGGTCGAGAATCTTGTGGTTCGCATCAATACTGCGAATTTAGAAGAGCAGCTCTTTGCAAACATTGACCGGGTTCTCTACAAAAATAATGTCGTACGAGATTTCACATTTACGGGAAGAAACGAAGACCAAAAAGTCCTTCATTTGTCGACCCGTTTCCTTCACGGCTCTCCCGAAATGGAATTGGAGAATGACCTTAAATCGTATGCAATCAATTTAAACCAATCCACTACAGAGCGTGGGGATTACCTATTCAAATTTGAACCTACGGAAGTAAAAGTAAATACTGTGGCGTGGTCCATTGATACAAGTCCGGAACTCGACCATTCGATAGTATATGAAAAAGCGAGTGGAAACATCGCCATTCATAACCTCCGAGTCTATTCCGAAGAGAGCTCACTTCTTATTTCCCAGGCTTTAATCAAGTCCGGTAAAGACTTCCAGATTGAAGGAAAACTCGATCAGTTCCAGCTCTCCAAGCTTTTGGAAATGCAGGCAAATGGAAATGATTTAAAAATCAAAGGTCTTGCTAGTGGAACCTTTAACATTGTGATGAACCAAAGTGTTCTCGAACCACTTGTCGATCTGCAGATTGACGACATCTTTATGAACGAAGAGGACATGGGAAACATTACTTTGAATGCGAAAAAAAGCACTCAAGAAAATGTTTTCGATATTGAAGCAAAAGTCGTGTCCGCAGGCATCATTGGGGATAACAACCTCCACTTAATAGGAACGGTGAACAACAACACCCCAACCCCTACGCTAGATGTGAAAATGGATATGAACGATTTCGATCTTGCCTTTGCTCAGCAATTTGTAAAAGGAGTCTTTGGTAATTTGCGAGGAAATGCAACCGGAGTCTTAAGCATCTCAGGACCGATCAACGATATTGATTATAGTGGGGACATTGCCCTTAGTGACTTTGGACTTAAGCTGAATTTCATTGGGGTGGACTATTCCTTTGAGGACACCGTCATCCCCCTTTCCAAAGGACAAGCGATTTTAAACGAAATCCAATTAAGGGACGGACGAAACAATTCAAGCGGTACGATCTCTGGGGTAATACAATTTGAAACCCTTTCTTCTATGGCAGTCAACCTCATTATGAGAGCAGACAATCTAATGGTTTTAAACACTCAACAAAAAGACTTCGACCTGTTTTGGGGACGCGTTTACGGACAAGGAAACCTCTACGTCTCAGGACCTGTCTCGGGGCTAAATATTGCGACCGATTTAAACGAACCTTTCCGCGCCTTAAACAACAGTGTATTCACCTTTAATGCGGGATCCACCTCGGGTGTAGACGAGTTCAAAATGCTTAGATTCTTAAAAGAGGATGCCTCAGGAGCTATTGTGTTAGAGGAGAAAAAACGAAGCGGAGCAAACATGACCCTTGATTTTAATATTGCCATTGACAAAGGGACCACAGTGAATGTCGACTTACCCGAAGATGTCGGAAATATTAGCGTGAGAGGAACGGCCAACCCTCTTCGATTCCGAATGTTCCCTAACGGTACCATTTCGATGAACGGAACCTACCTTGTGGAGAGTGGAACTTTTGTTTCTCAGGCCATTCTGGAGAGGACCTTCCAAATCGTAAAAGGCAGTAGCATGCGCTGGGATGGCAATGCCATGACCCCAGCCCTAGACATCCAAGCAAATTACGTCCGCGCGGTCACCAATACGGGGCAATACTTAGGGGTAAGTGCCTTGCCGCCTGTAAACGTCCTTCTTTCCGTTGGACTTCGAGGCACTCTTAACGATCCTCGAGTAGAACTAGGTCTTTCCGCGCCGGATCTATCTAGTCAGCTAAAAGAAACGCTCGCTGGCAAAATGGGGAATGAGGACGAAAAAGTAATCCAATTCGGGAGTGTCCTTGTGATGAACTCCTTCAATGTGCAGAATTCTGCTGGATTTAACCTCGATGTGGGCAGCACACTTGAGAACTCCGGATACAACATGCTATTTAAACAGCTAGGCTCCGTTTTCAACACGATAAGCAACGAGGTCCAAGTCGATTTAAACTATTTGAAAGGGGATAACGGGTCCAACACAGGAGACCGAGCCAATGCAAGTGTTAGCTTCGCACTTTCTCCTCGCGTGACTGTTAAAACCGGTCTTGGAGTTCCACTTTCTAAAGGATCTGAGGGTGCCGAATACAATTATTTGTCTGGAGAAGGGATTATCGAGTACGATTGGAGCAAAAAGAACGACGGTACACGACTTCTAAGAGCCTATTCTAAACCTTCAAACATTGGTCTTGTGGCGGGCAATGCAGGCGGTACTGGGGAAAACCAAACCTATGGAGTTGGGGTGGTTTACAGCAAAAGCTTTAATACCATCTTCAAAAGAAAAAAGAATAAACAAAAAAGAGACAGTCTGAAAGCTATAATAGATTCTGCAAAAATTAAGACAGCTGACTAATTATATTATGACAATTATCAGTTTGTTTGTTAAATATTGTTAATACTAAGTTCAAATTTTTACTTTTCGTTTTTTTTCGTAAATTTGCAAATATATACGATATCCTTAACAAAACAAGCCTTACTATAATGAACTATCAATTAGACGAAGTAGACAAAAAGATTCTAGATTTCCTTGTAGAGAACACTAGAATGCCTTTTACAGAAATCGCAAAACAAATGGACGTATCCGCAGGAACGATCCACGTGCGTGTAAAGAAAATGGAAGATGCAGGAATTATATTAGGATCTTCCCTTACCATCAATTATGCGAAATTAGATTATCATTTCACTGCATTTATTGGAATCCTTCTTAACAAGTCTAACAGAACACAAGACGTTCTAAAACAACTCTCTCTTATTCCAAATGTGGTCGAAGCGAGCGTGATTTCTGGGAAATACAATATTTTCTGCAAATTGAAAGCTAGAAATACGCAAGATGCGAAGCGTATCATCTATCAAATCGACGACATCCAAGATGTAATGAGAACGGAAAGTATGATTTCAATGGAAGAGTACATGAGCGACAAAAACCGTCTTATCAAAGCGATCTCCATTTAAGATCGATAGACAGTATCAACCTAAAAACTTATGATTCTATCATAAGTTTTTTTATTTTTACCAAATGGAAAAAAACTACTTCAAAGGCGAGAGTCCCGAAAAAGGAATGGGCCTGATCCTCTCTCTACTTGCCATGCTCTTTTTTGCTGTGTTTGGAATTGGAATTGACGTAGATCAGTATGTTCAAACCCTTGAGCACCACCTCACCATTCCGATCTGGTATTTTTACTTGATCTTTGCGGTCGATCTTTTGATTGTCCTTTCGGTCGTCTTAATTTACTTTTATCGAAAGTTAGGAGTCGTTTTGTTTCCACTTGCCACGTTGATGCACTTCGTTTTCCATTTGTATTACCTAGACACGTTTTTGTATTCCGATGTAACTTCTCTCTTTTTGTTTGTGGGGATCGGACTTCTAGCCATTGTGCCTAAGTGGCAATTTTTCAAATATTAACTATGTTCTCAAAAGCCTGCGAATACGCAATTAAAGCTTCTATTTATATCGCTCAACAAAACCTTAGTGAGAGGCGAGTCAATGTGAAAGAAATCGCCCATGCGATTGATGCGCCAGAGGCTTTTACGGCTAAAATCCTTCAACAATTGTGCAAAGCGGAAGTAATGCAGTCTGTCCGAGGAAAACAGGGCGGATTTTATCTTTCTACAGAAAAGATGCAAGAAACCAGAATCTATGATATCATTACCATCATCGATGGAGACTCGATCTTTGTAACCTGCGGACTGGGACTCAAAGAATGCTCCTCTCAAAACCCCTGCCCTGTACACAATGAATTTAGATTGGTTCGAGAACGTCTCATTGAGATGGCCTGTAAATATACCCTAGCGGATCTTGCCGTGAGAACCGAAGAAGGACTCTTCCGACTTCGGTTCTAAATTTTTTTAAATCAAATCGGATAGTTTTGTCCTGTTTAAAAAATTTGTTTATCTTTGTAGTACAAAACAAAGCAATATGACAACTTTAGACCAAACCATCGGACAAATCGTCGCCCATGACTACAGAGCAGCGGCGGTCTTTAAAAAATACGGAATTGATTTTTGCTGCAACGGCAACAGAACCTTAGAAGAGGCTACTGAACTTAAAGGCACCGACGTGAGTCAGGTCGCTAAAGAACTTGAACATTTGGGATCCTCAAGCAGCGAATCGATTGATTACAAATCTTGGCCCTTAGATCTACTTGCCGACTATGTAGAGAAAACCCACCACCGTTACATCACCGACAAAGCCCCCATCCTACTTCAGTTTTTAAACAAGATCTGCAAAGTCCACGGAGCAAGACACCCTGAACTGTTTGAAGTATTTGAATTGTTTGAGCAGTCTGCAAATGAACTTACTTCGCATATGCAAAAAGAGGAACAAATTCTCTTCCCTTTCATACGCACCATGATGGATTCCCAAAGAAACCACGCCTCACTCGCAGCACCTTCCTTCGGATCCGTAGAGAATCCAGTCGAGATGATGATGCACGAGCACGACATCGAAGGAGAACGCTTTAGAAGGATCGCAGAACTCACAAACCAGTATCAATTCCCAGAAGATGCATGCAGCACGTACCAAGTTTCTTTTCGAATGCTAGAAGAGTTTGAAGACGACTTGCATAAACACATCCATATTGAAAACAACATTCTATTTCCAAAAGCTTTGGAATTAGAAAAAGCCCTACGAAACTAATAACCACGATTCCTATATTTAATTTGAATGAGAGTGCCCTTACTAAAGTAAGGGTGCTTTTTTTGTGGTAACAAAGGCAAACCTGCATAAAAAAGCCATCCCTTGCCTTAAAGCATGGGATGGCTTTTTATCCTATTAGGACCTGAAAATTATCCTCTAGCGAGCACTCGCTTAACTGCGCTTTGCACCGCAGAGGAATCAATTCCATACTTTTTCATGAGTTCGCTTGGCGTTGCAGATTCCCCAAAGGAATCGTTTACCGCTACAAACTCTTGAGGAGTGGGACGTCTTCTTGCAAGCATGCCTGCTACAGACTCTCCTAGTCCTCCTAAATAATTATGTTCTTCTGCTGTAACGATCTTTCCTGTTTTCCCCACCGACTTTAAAATAATCTCTTCGTCAAGAGGTTTGATGGTATGGATATTAATCACTTCGCAAGAAATTCCTTCTTTTTCCAATTCTTCTGCAGCCACTAAAGATTCCCACACAAGGTGTCCCGTTGCTACGATGGTTACATCTTTCCCTTCCTGAAGTAGAATCCCTTTTCCAATTTCAAAAGGGGTGTCTTCTGGCAAGAATACCGGTACTGCTGGACGGCCAAAACGAAGATACACCGGACCCTCATAGTCTGCGATCGCAAGAGTGGCTGCTTTGGTTTGGTTGTAATCACATGGGTTAATCACGACCATGCCCGGTAGCATTTTCATCATCCCGATGTCCTCTAAAACTTGATGTGTGGCACCATCTTCCCCTAAGGTTAGTCCCGCATGCGAAGCACAAATCTTCACATTCTTTCCCGAATACGCCACGGACTGACGAATTTGGTCGTATACTCTTGAGGTCGAAAAATTTGCAAAAGTACCTGTAAATGGAATTTTTCCATTGATGCTAAGTCCTGCTGCAACTCCAATCATATTAGCTTCAGCAATTCCTACCTGATAGAAACGTTCTGGAGCTTTCTCAATGAATTTCTCCATTTTCAAAGAACCAATAAGGTCAGCGCATAAAGCCACAACATTTGGATTCTCGTCCGCTAACTGTGCGAGTCCTGCACCAAAACCACTTCTTGTATCTTTTTTCTCTGTATATGTATATTTCATTACTCTTCTACTTTGCTATTAATAATCACTTGGTGCCTCTAGATACAACTGCTTAAGTCCGGAATCCAACTGCTCGTCGTTTGGAGCCTTCCCGTGCCAAGAATGTGAACCCATCATGTAGTCGATTCCTTGACCCATTTCCGTGTGCAAGATAATAACCACGGGTTTTCCGTTGCCGGTTAAGGATTTTGCCTTTTCTAGTATCGCCATCACACTTTCGAGATCATTTCCATTTTTCTCTTCAAGTACTTCCCAGTTAAAGGCCGATAGTTTCGCATGAAGATCTCCCAAGCTCATTACATCGTCTACGTCTCCATCAATTTGACGGTTGTTGTAGTCAATGGTAGAAATCAAATTGTCAATCTTATGGTGAGCTGCAAACATGAGAGCTTCCCAGATTTGACCCTCTTGCAGTTCTCCGTCCCCATGAAGGGTATAAACCAAACTCTTATCTCCGTCCAATTTTTTAGCAAGTGCTGCTCCTGCAGCCACTGAAAGACCTTGGCCTAGAGAGCCTGACGCTACACGAACTCCTGGAAGTCCTTCATGCGTGGTCGGGTGTCCCTGAAGCCTAGAGTTTAACTTTCTAAACGTGCGAAGTTCATCGACCGGAAAGAATCCGAATCTAGCAAGCGTCGAATAAAAGACGGGGGAAATGTGTCCATTGGACAAGAAGAATAAGTCTTCGTTTTTTCCTTCCATTTGGAAAGGCAGTTCGTACTTTAATACTTTACCATAAAGGGCTGTAAAATACTCCACGCAGCCAAGGCTACCTCCTGGGTGCCCGGAATTAACCGCATGAACCATTCTCACAATATCCCTTCTGATTTGTGTGGTTAGAGACTTTAACTCTTCAATACTTTTACTCATTACTTTAGATTTACTTGCATGCGAATTTACGTCTTTTTCATGGATTTCAAAAACGGGTATGCAAGTAGAATCGCTCCCTCTTTTGGAGAGTAAGATCTTAAGTGGGATCTAAAGCATTGCAGGCCTACTTTTATCGGAACAAAGCCAAAGGCCAATAAAGGTAAGAAGCCCGTTGATGACAATGAGTTCAACTCCAATTTGATAGGAGGATAAATGAGTCACAAGGTAGTTAATTGCGTAGGTAAGAATGGGAGCAATTAAAGTAACCACAAGGATTCTTCCTTTTTTGTTAATCGATAATTTAGTAAAAATACCAAAAGCAAAGAGTCCGAGTAGAGGACCGTAGGTATAGCCCGCAACCTCCATAATCAAATAGACAATTGATTTGTCGTTGATGGCTTTGAACCCCATAATGAGAAGGAAAAACACCACGGTAAAAACAAGATGAATACGAATTCTCAAATTCTTCTTCTGTTTCTCGCTCATAGCATCGTTCTCATTAAGTCGGAGTAAATCCACACAATACGAACTGGTCACGGCCGTAAGCGCTCCATCCGCAGAGGGAAAAAGTGCAGACACCAAACCGATAATAAACACAACCGAAATTACAAGTGGAAAGTAGCCGTTAAGGGAAAGTGCAGGAAACAAATCGTCTCCCATGATATTGGTAATCGAACCGCTTGCGTCGGGAAAACCAAACACATTCACTAGACTCTCTTTCCCTTCAATCACCTGGGTGATCTGCTGATATACAGCTCCATTCTCCATCGCAAACAAATAAAGTAGTCCCCCTAAGAAAAGAAAGGCTAGATTCACAAATAGCAGGGTTCCTGCAAAGGTGAGCATGTTCTTTTTGGAATTATGCAAATTGTCTACAGAAATGTTTTTCTGCATCATTTCCTGATCAAGCCCCGTCATTGCAATGGTAATAAACATACCCCCTACGACCGTTTTAAGAAAATAGGTCTTCGAGTTCACATCCGTATTAATCAAATGTGTGAACTGTTGATCGGCTAACTGTGTGTAAGCCTGTGTGGCCGTTAAATCTAGTGAGGAGAGAATAAAGACAATGCAAGCAATTAAACTTACAATCATAAAGGTAGTCTGAAGCGTATCGGTAATCACAATCGTTTTCACCCCACCCTCAAAGGTGTACAGTAAAACCATGAATAGGATCACGGCCGAAGTCACCCAAAAAGGAACCCCTAATGGGGAGAGTAGAAAAATTTGTAGCACATTCACGACCAAATAAAGCCTTGCTGTGGCCCCGATGGATCGTGATACGATGAAAAATATAGATCCTATCTTGTGCGCCTCCACATTAAACCTTCGTCCCAAATAGGTGTAAATGGAAGTTAGGTTCATCTTATAATAAAGGGGAAGCAGAATAAAAGCGACAATGAAATAGCCAATGAAAAACCCAATGACCATCATATAGTATTCAAAGCCACCGAACGCGTAATCTCCAGAGGTCATCTTTCCAACCGTTCCAGGAACGGAGATAAACGTAACACCACTGAGGGACGTGCCTATCATTCCAAAGGCCACCAGCCACCACTTACTTTTTCTATTTCCTATGAAAAACGATTGGTTGTCTGAATTTCTACTGGTAAAATACGAGATTACCAGAAGACCAATAAAATAGGCGAAAACAAAACTCAGTAGAACGATACTTGGATTCATGCAATAGAAATTAGAGAAGCAAATATAGTTTTTTTACCCACTTCTAAAGCACACTCACAAAAGAATATCCCTTAAGGGTATTATGAATTTGCACTTTTCTGAATGAATTCTCTTAGCTTCTTAATATTTCCAACCATCCAAAGCATGTCATTTTCCCGGATAATTTGAGACGAATCAGGATTCAAGATACGCTCATCCTCCCTTTCCATTCCGACCACTTGCCCAATAAGATCTTCTCTAATTTTGGATTCCCGAATGCTCTTACCCACATACTTACAAGATCCGGTAATTAAAATTTTCTTAAGCGCAATGTCATCCACATCAAAATCAGCAAGTTCTTCGTATTTTTCGTCAAAGATTTCTTTAAAATTTTGAAACTGCTCATCCGTCCCTAGAATCCCCACTTTGTCGTAAGGAAGCAAACGATTGTCTCGTCCCGGTAGGTTGATTAAGGTTTCTCCACGTCGAATGTACACGACGTTAATTCCGTATTTTTCTTTCCAGCATAACTCTTTGAGTTTAATCCCTATGAATTTGGCAAGAGGGTGCACTTCCATCACAGCGATGTGCGCATCCCAAGTTTTTAATTTTTCTTTGAACTCTAAGTTTTTCTGCTTGATATCGTAAAACGTTTTGTTTTTCAAGTAATCTTGCGTCTCACGTTCATTAAAGTTACTAATGAATTGCTTTTCGATCTTCTGATAAATGGATTGAATTCTTTGAGAAAAGAACCAAAGCAATAGCAGAACCAAAGGAAGTGCAACCAAAATCGCATACTTTGTCGAGGTTAACTGATCCACGAAGAGCCCAATTAAGAAGACACCCAGAAGGAATCGTATCACGTTAAGCGCAACCACAATCGTAGAATTTAAATCCGTAGTATTCGCACTCTTAGGTTGCTTGGTCAAAATCGCAGACAAGAACGGTGCGGAAACAAGAGTTGCCAGACCAATCACGATCGTATTTTGGTACAAAGGATCCGCCACATTTTGGTTTACCAGTGGGATGATTGTAAAACGGAAAACCAGAATAATAGCGATTAGAATAATGGTATTCACCAAAATGATTCTCAGATATTCTTTCGTGATGTTCTGCCATTTTGGATTGGCATTCATTTTTTCCGTTTCTCGAGAATAATTCTCGATTCGCTCCACCCATTTTGCAGGCAAGCTTCTCATGATCCAATCGTAGAAAGGATCCGCGAGTTTCATCATGTACGGGGTGGTAAAGGTGGTAATGGCCGATACACCCACTGCAATTGGGAATAGAAACTCTGAAATCACCCCCAGAGAAAGCCCTAGAGTGGCCACAATGAAGGCAAATTCACCAATTTGGGCCATACTCATCCCGATCTGAATAGATTGTTTGAGAGGCTGCCCTGAAATAAGAGCTCCCAGCGCACTAAAGAAGAACTTACCCACTAGCGTGAGAAGGGTAATGGCAACAATCGGAAGAGCATGCTCCACAATCGCTTGCGGATCAATCATCATCCCTACAGAGACAAAAAATACGGTTCCAAAAAGTTGTTTGATCGGTCTAGTCACGTGCTCTACTTTCTCAGCCATGGTGGTTTCTGCGATGATCGACCCCATAACAAAGGCTCCAAGTTCTGCAGAGAACCCAACCTGAGTAGCTAAAATGACCATCCCAAAACAGAGCCCAACGGCAAAAATAATGGTCGTCTCTTCATCAAATAGTTTTTTGGCGCGCTTAAGGAAACTAGGCAGCAAATATATACCCACCAAGAACCAAAGCACTAGGAAGAAAAGAAGTTTTAAAATCGTGAACACAATTTCAGATCCTTCAAACTGTTGCGTTACCGCCACAGTGGAAAGTAAAACCATCAATAAGATCACAATGATATCTTCCACAATCAGAACTCCAAAGACAATTTGAGCAAATTGCTTTGTCTTTAAATTGAGTTCATCAAACGCTTTTAAGATAATGGTCGTCGAAGAAGAGGCAAGCATACCTCCTAAAAAGAGGCTATCCATTTGGTTCCAACCTAAGAAATAACCGGTCAAATACCCTCCAAGACCAATGAAAAGAATCTCAACCACAGCGGTGATCGAGGCGGATCCTCCCACGCTCATTAGCTTTTTAAAACTAAATTCCAGACCCAGACTAAACAAAAGCATGATCACACCGATTTCAGCAAACGTATCAATATTTGCTTCGTCTACAACCGTAGGCACTAAATTAAAGTGAGGGCCTACTAGGAATCCCGCAATAATATAACCTAGGACAAGGGGCTGCTTTATTTTTCTAAACAGAAGCGTAACAAACGCACCCACCAAAAGTATTAAGGCAAGGTCGGTAATAAGTTCAGGTAAATGAGCCATGGGAGATTTTAAGTTTGAAGTTGAAAGATTGAAAAATAGGAAAAGAATTCAAACGCAAGATTCCTTCCGTTTTTTCCAATTTGACACTATCCCAAAAAGTGTGTAAGTTGAAAAGTATTGGCTTGAGATTTATAATTTAAGCCTATCTTCAAATATAAGCATAAATTGATTGAGTACGATACCCCAATCTCTAATAGGCATTGTCCATTTTTTTGTTGCTTCTCTTAAGGCGAGGAAAACTGACTTTAAAACTGCATCATCCGTAGGAAAGGACATTTTATTTTTGGTGTATTTTCTTATTTTTCCATTGAGATTTTCGATTAAATTTGTGGTGTAAATGATTTTTCGGATTTCAACAGGGAATTCAAAAAACACGGTTAATTCATCCCAATTATCTCTCCAGGACTTAATTGCATAGGAATATTTAGATTCCCATTTTTCTGCAAAATCATTTAAAGCGGCTTCTGCGGCTTGTTTTGTGGGTGCGTTGTAGATATGTTTCATATCGGAAGTAAAGGCTTTCCTGTCCTTCCAAACCACATATTTGCAAGCATTTCTAATTTGATGAACTACGCAAATTTGAGTTTGCGATTGGGGGAACACACTGCGAATAGTCTGGGTGAATCCATTAAGGTTATCCGTTGCAGTGATAAGTATGTCTTCCACGCCACGTGCTTTCATATCGGTTAACACGCTCATCCAAAAACTGGAGCTTTCACTCTTCCCTAGCCACATTCCTAGAACTTCTTTCTTTCCGTCACGTCGCAGACCCACAGCAAGATAGATGGTTTTATTGATGACTTTAGAGTTCTCACGAACTTTAAAAACGATTCCATCCATCCAAACAATAAGGTATAAATCCTCTAAAGGTCGATTTTGCCAAGCGACAATTTCACTGGAAACAGCATTGGTGATCCTGGAGATTGTTGAGGTTGAGACATCAAAATCATACATGTCCTTGATTTGTTCTTCAATATCACTCACACTCATTCCTTTGGCGTAAAATGATATTATAATATTTTCTAAACCATCAATAATATTGTGCCTTTTGGGAACTATCATCGGCTCAAAAGTACTTTGTCGATCACGCGGAACTTTAATTTCATCTTCGCCAAAAGAGGTTTTTATCTTCTTACTCTGATGACCATTGCGATAGTTGCCGTCTTTCGTTTTCTGATGTTTATTAGTATCTAGATGGTCATCTAGTTCTGCTTCGAGCATATGTTCTACGGCTCGTTTGTGCATTGTTTTGAAGAACGAGGTAAGATCTTCGCTGTTCTTGAAGGATTTGTAAAAATCCTTGTTGTTTAATAATTCTTCTTTGTCAATCATAACTGTATAAAGTTTAAAAATAGTAAAAAGTTATTTCCGAAAAAGTTTTGAGTTTTTAAGGACTCAAAATTTTTCAGAATAACTTTTCAACTTACACAGTTAGTGAAACACTACCTCCAATTTTCACAAATTTAATGATTTTTCGGCACTTTTCAAACTACTATTTCACGTATACTTAGGACAAAACGTCTTGCAAATCGGCATTTTTTTCAATGGTCGCTTTTGCGTAAGGACATAAAGGAATTACTTTCACTCCTTTTTCTCTTGCGAAGTTCACCCCTGCAACCACAAGTTGCTTGGCAAGACCTTTCCCGCCAAATTTAGAGTCCACTTCCGTATGGTCAATGATAAATTTATCACTACCTGCCCACGTATAGGTCATCTCTCCTGCTCTCTCGCCTTCGTAAAAGATTTCAAAGATGCCATTTTTTTCGTTGTTTTGTTGTTTGATTTCTACCATTATAAAAAATTTTTGAATTTATAGTTGAATTGAATTTATCGGTTCTTTAAAATCGACTTGGGCAAAGGTACGGGGTCTCCATCGTCTCCCACCACGGAGGGAAACGCCTCCTTGTTCTGCTCATGCCAATCCACTTTTGCCTGGTCAATGACCGCTTTGTCTGAGTTCACAAAATTCCAAAAAATGTATCTCTCCTCTGGAAAGGGCTCTCCTCCAAAAAGAAGGATTGTCGTACCGGGCTCCATTTCAAATTCACAAAGGGTTGCATTTTTGGCAATGATGAGCTGTTTCGTGCCCATTTGCTGGGAATCAAGGTGAACACTGCCTTCTACGACATACATCCCTACTTCCCCAAACAACTGCTCACCGATATCAAGTTTGACTTTCTCTTTGGATTTGATTTCAATAAAATACAATGGACTGTACACAGGGACTGGAGATTTTCGTCCAAACGCATCTCCTGCAATCAATTTAAAATCGGCACCGTCTTGTGTCCAGGAAGGAATCTCACTCGCTACCGTATGACTAAATTCTGGCTGCATTTGTTCCTTGTCATTAGGAAGCCCTACCCAGATTTGAAACCCGTGTAATTTCTTCTCGGAATGCCTCAAGTATTCCGGAGTACGCTCGGAATGAACCACGCCTTTTCCTGCTGTCATCCAATTGACAGCACCAGGAGTAATTTCCATATCACTTCCCAAACTATCGCGATGCAGAATAGAGCCTTCCATTAAATACGTTAATGTGGAAAGTCCAATATGAGGGTGCGGACCCACGTCAAGATTTTGGTATTCACTCAAATTTGCAGGTCCCATATGATCTATAAACACAAAGGGGCCAACGGCGCGCTTCTCTCGAAAAGGCAAAAGCCTTCCCACTAAAAAATTACCAATATCGGCTGCCTTTTCTTCTATTATTAGTCCAATGTTTGACATGATATTCTATTTTTATATTAAAATTTAAACGTAGGAAACCCTACATAATCGGTTTCAAAACCCTCTTGACGCAACTAAGATACTAATTATCCGATGTACTCACGGGAAAAAACATTAAGCGAGGTTCACCCGACGCTTAAATTCCGGAATCACTTGTGTAGCAAAGAGTTCAATGGATTTTAGAGTGAGTTCATGCGGTACAAACCCTAAAGAAGCCTGCGCAAAGAATCTCGTAAAGCCAAACAATTGGTATTCATAGACCAATTTGTCTACTACCTTCTCAACACTTCCGACCATCAAGGATCCTTGATCGCTTCGCATAAATTCAAATTGCTCTCGGCTCATGGGTTGCCAACCTCTTGATTTTCCGACACGATCCATCATTTGTGCATAATAAGGAAAGAATTCTTTTACAATTTTATCATCGTCCTCGCCAATAAACACGTGGTTGTTAATACCGACTTGCAAATCCTCGGACTTTGTTCCACTTTCCAGCGCTGATTTTTTGTAATAATCCACGAAAGGAACAAAGTTTTGAGGCATTCCTCCAATAATAGCTAGCATCAAAGGCAGTTTTAATTTCGCTGCTCTTAAGGCAGAACTCGGGGTCCCGCCAGCCGCAATCCAAATCGGAATCTCCCCTTTTAACGCTCTAGGGTAAACGCCTAAATTCGAAAGACTCTTTCGCTGCGTGCCACTCCAGGTCACCATCGGACTTTGATTAATCTTAAGTAATAAATCTAGTTTTTCTTCAAACAGCTCATTATAGTTCGCAAGATCGTATCCGAAGAGTGGAAAACTCTCCGTGAAAGAACCTCTACCTGCCATTATTTCAGCGCGTCCTCCCGAAATGAGATCAACCGTCGCAAATTGCTGGTACACTCGAACAGGATCCTCTGAACTGAGAACCGTCACTCCACTTGAGAGTTTAATGTTAGAGGTTAGCGCCGCCGCAGCAGCCAATACGGTGGTCGGAGAAGATACCGCATAATCCTCGCGATGGTGTTCTCCCAAACCAAATACATCAATGCCTAACTTATCGGCAAGGACGATTTCGTCGAGTAAGTTTTGAATTCGTTGGTGTGCATTTTCTCCGCCATTAGGACTGGATTCGGGCTTCATGTCGGCAAAGGTCATTAGACCAAATTCTACTGTCTTCATAAGGATGGATTTTCTATTATTTCAATTGTTAAACTAGCGAACTGCTCTTACCACTTTTAGATTCCTACAGATAGAACCAATTCGACTATTCAAAAATAGACATTATTGACTAAAAAAAGCTTGACCTAGGATAAGAACTATCCCCCCAAATAAAACAGAGGGTCAAACATCCCCACCCAAGGCCATTTTCAAAACTTCTCTTAGCAAACCTCTTCCAACATCCTGAAAACGAACCCCTCTACGCTCAAATAAACAAAAAAACGTTCCGCTTTAAAAAGCGGAACGCGTAAGATTTAGATTTAATGAAGCTTACTTCTCTGTAGGTTTTGGGGCCCACTTGTCGTACGGTGTCATATCAAAAGAATCGACTTCATCCATCGTAAGACCTAAGGCATTTGCAACGCCTGTACCGTATTCAGGGTCTGCTTTGTAGCAGTTACGAATGTGACGGATTTGAATAAACTTCTCTGCGCCACCCACTTGAGCTGCCGTGTTATTAAAGAGAACCTCAGCTTTGCCGTCTGCTTTAATGATTCGGAACAGATCTCCAGGCTGCGTAAAGTAATCCTCATCGTCGTCTCTGAAGTTGTGTGCGTACGCATCTCCACTTAACTCTAAAGGGGGTTCTTTTGCAGAAGGATCTTCTTGCCACTCCCCGTAACTATTCGGGTTGTAATGAAGTGTGGATCCATAATTCCCGTCTACACGCATGGCTCCATCGCGATGGAATGCATGGTATGGGCATTTGGGTTTATTTACAGGAATTTGGTAATGGTTTACTCCTAAACGATAGCGCTGCGCATCTCCATAGGAAAAGAGACGACCTTGGAGCATTTTGTCTGGAGAGAATCCAATTCCAGGAACAATATTCGTTGGATTAAATGCCGCTTGTTCCACGTCTTGAAAATAATTCTCTGGGTTGCGGTTTAACTCAAATTCTCCGACCGGAATTAGAGGAAAGTCTTTTTTCGACCATACTTTGGTTAGATCGAACGGGTGAAAACGGTACGTTTTCGCCTCTTCTTCTGACATGATCTGTACAAACAATTTCCATTTTGGAAAATCCCCTCGGTCAATGGCTTCAAGCAAATCTCTTTGTGATGATTCACGGTCATTCCCAATTAGGTTAGCAGCCTCCTGATCCGTTAGGTTTTCAATTTCCTGTTGTGTACGGAAATGGAATTTAACCCAGTGTCTGACATTGTCTTTATTGATGAAGCTGTAGGTATGACTACCAAATCCATGCATATGTCTAAATCCATTGGGAATTCCACGATCACTCATTACGATGGTTACCTGGTGAAGTGACTCTGGAAGTAAAGTCCAGAAATCCCAATTCGCATTGGCACTTCTCATGTTCGTTCTAGGATCTCTCTTCACGGCATGATTTAAATCTGGAAATTTCATCGGATCCCGGAAAAAGAAGACAGGCGTGTTGTTTCCAACCAAATCCCAAATTCCTTCGTCCGTGTAAAATTTAAGAGCAAATCCACGAATATCACGTTCTGCATCCGCTGCGCCTCTTTCTCCTGCCACGGTGGAGAAACGTGCAAACATATCCGTTTTCTTACCTATCTCACCGAAAATACTGGCTTTTGAATACTGAGAAATATCGTGGGTCACGGTAAAGGTACCAAAGGCACCTGAACCTTTTGCGTGCATCCTTCTTTCTGGAATTACTTCGCGATCAAAGTTGGCCATCTTTTCTAAAAACCAATAATCCTGCATAAGCATGGGTCCTCTAGCCCCAGCAGTCATTACATTTTGATTGTCGGGTACGGGTGCACCGGTTTGTCGCGTTAGTTTCTTGTTTTTGTCTTCCATAATCTCGCTTTTTAAGTTTAAGTAAAGGTAATTAGATATTACATATCAAAACACTCTATCACGATTGATAGAATCAATATTGGCACCGTTGAATTTGCTATTAAAAGTATGGAAAATTTACGAATTGGGAGCGGGGTCCCTTCTTTTTAACTATTCGGTGCGAAGATTATTACCATCGAGAATATGCAGACGCCTAAAAACGCCCCCCATAATCACCGTTAATAGTCCTACAAATAAGAACGTGTAGCGAAAGGCTAGATGAATGTTTTCCCCTTCTACACTTATATTTTGCTGAAAAAAGCGAAGCACTAGCAGACCAAAGGCAATCCCGAATCCAATCGCAAGTTGTTGGTTTACGGCTAAAAGCGAATTTCCACTACTCGTATGACTTTCCCTTAAATCGGCTAAAGAAATGGTACTCATTGAGGTGAATTGAATGGAATTAAAGAATCCTAACAAGGCCAACAGGGGAATAAACCAGTAAATCGAATCCGTAATAGAAGGAATCGCCAGCGCCATGATTAAGATTCCGATAATGATTGTATTGATACGAAGGGTTTTACGATAGCCCATTTTATTTAAGATTCGAAGAACGGCAGATTTTCCAAACATGGCCGTTAGAGCCATCGGTGCAATAATCCATCCCGAAACGACTGCACTCTCCCCGTAGGCAATCTGCACGAGCAAGGGAACCAACAAGGGAATCGCGCTAATTCCTAATCGAGTAGCAAGATTTCCGACCACACCAATGCGAAACGTTCGAATTTGAAAAAGATCCATAGGAAAGATAGGATCAGGCGTTTTTATCGCATGCTTATAGTAAAAATAAAACATCAAAAAACCGAGAATGCCAATCAGCAAAACGGGCGTAATGTTCTGTAGGGTTCCAAACAGTTCTAGGGAGATGGACAAAAGCAGTGAGGCCGCGCCGAAGATTAAAAAGCCTTTGAGGTCAAAATGTCCTCCCACGCTTTTAAAATCAGGCATGTATTTAAGCCCAAGTATCACCCCTAGCACTCCAATAGGAATGTTAATTAGAAAGATCCAATGCCAAGACAAATAATCCACGAAATACCCACCCACGAGCGGACCTAGAATCGGACCAATTAAGGCTGGAATGACGGCATAGTTTAAAGCCTTGAGTAACTCATTCTTTTCATAGGTTTTAATTAAGGCAAGGCGCCCCACAGGCGTCATTAGCGAACCCCCTAGTCCTTGCACAATTCTTGAGATGACCAATTGGTTTAACGATTGGGAAACCGCACAAAAGACCGACCCCAAGGCAAACAGAACAATGGCAAATACAAATACCTTTCGGGTTCCAAAACGATCCGCCAAATACCCACTCACAGGCATGAAGATCGCTAGGGTTAAGACATAACTAATAATCGCATTTTGCATATGCAAAGGCGATTCGTTTAGATCGATCGCAATTGAGTTAAGCGATGTGTTTAGAATGGTAGAATCCAGCATCTGCATAAAAATCGCAGTGGCAAGTATAAACGGAAGTACCTTCTTCGTGGTCGGTGTGACCCTATCCAATGTGGGCATAGTCGTTAGGTATCAAAAATCGAACCTTTTCAAATCCACTTCAAAAGAGAGTGCACTTTCTTTGTCAATATGGTCAAATAACTGCTTTGCATAGAAATTTCCATTCAAAACCCCTCGGGCTCCCAGTCCATTGAGTACAAACAAACCCGTATGATCTTTGTGTCCGCCAAGAATTGGTCTACGGTCTTTTACCGTAGGACGAAATCCAAAATGAGGATCCACAGAAAGAATGGAACCTTCATAGAATTCAGAAAGTCCTTTGGTGAGCTGCTCAATCGCGCTTGGTTCGACTTCTAAACTCTCTGAATGCCGATCGTAGGTTCCCCCATAATAAAAGCGATTCTTCTCCGATAAAAATAAAAAATGCTTCTTTTTCACCACCACCGATAGAGATTCCAAGTCTTTCAGCTCAACATTGATTTGGTGACCTTTGTTGGGATTCACAGGAATGTGCTCAAAATAAGGGTTTTCTTTCACTCCCATCCCTTCCGCAAAGACGACATATTTGTAAGGTATGTCCCGATAAGTCTTATCTACTGGATTTAGTCTCCCATAGTCAAACCGCTCTTCTACTAGTGCATTCTTTCCTTGTAAAACTTTCCTTAAATCTGAGAAGAAGACTTCCACCCGAATGCGACCAGAGTGGTTTACTTTTCCCACACCAAAAGGATTTAAAAGCCCATCGAGCTTACCAAATTCGAGGCTTAGAAATTGAGCAAGAAGGGGGTCAAGTGCCTTTCGCTCCCAAAGCTCTCGCTCTTTTTGGTCGTGAAAGATTCGAGAAATGGGCTCGTCGACAAAGTAATTAACCCCTGTATAGGCTTCCATCTCTTCAAGGGTTTGATGAAGCGCCTCAATTTGCTCCATCGCCCGATCAAAGGTGGTAAACTTTTTCAATACGACTGGATTCACA
This sequence comes from Epilithonimonas sp. KH_059, assembly GCF_057838485.1. NCBI lineage: Bacteria > Pseudomonadati > Bacteroidota > Flavobacteriia > Flavobacteriales > Weeksellaceae > Epilithonimonas > Epilithonimonas sp. KH_059. The sequence goes on along the minus strand of NZ_CM174468.1, from coordinate 2,150,991 downwards.
ATTCCAGCTGAAACATGAGAGGCACTTTTTTTACCTTCTGAAAAAAGCAAAAAAGATTTTTCATGTTTCAAAAGTTGATGCGCAAAAAAAAGGGCTCCGTACCCATCTCCAACGATCAAATACTCAATTTCTTTCATAAGGATTCTTTAATTTAGAAGCAGTGACTATTAGGAACTCCCTACGCTTCTTTTACAAATACAGAAAGCCACTCAAAACGGAGTGGCTTTTATTCTAGTTTAGTTTGCTTTTAGGCAAGCGAACTTAAAAAAAATTAGTCTTTATTCTACCGTTACAGATTTAGCTAAGTTTCGGGGTTGATCCACGTTCGCTCCACGATAAACAGCTATATAGTACGATAATAGTTGAAGCGGTACCGCCGCTACAATTGGAGAAAAGCATTCCGAAGTTTCCGGAATTTCAATCACGTGGTCTGCAACGCTCGCCACTTGAACATCTCCTTTGTTAACCACTGCAATTACTTGTCCTTTTCTCGCTTTAATTTCTTGTACGTTGCTTACAATCTTGTCATAATGCCCTTTCTTAGGAGCAATAATCACAATCGGCATATTCTCGTCAATCAAGGCAATCGGACCGTGCTTCATCTCGGCAGCCGGATATCCTTCTGCGTGGATGTAGGAAATTTCTTTCAGTTTTAGAGCTCCCTCTAAAGCGGACGGGTAATTGTATCCACGACCTAAATAAAGGAAGTTGGTCGCATCGACATAACTCTTAGAAATTTCTTTCACATGGTCATGGGTAAGCTCAAGAACTTCTTCAATCTTCTTAGGAATTTGTTCCAATTCCGTAATAAGTCTCATGAATTCTTGGTTGCTTAAGTTCCCATTGTGTTTACCTAATTTAAGTGCAATTAGGGAAAGTACTGTAAGTTGAGCTGTAAAGGCTTTGGTTGATGCGACTCCAATCTCTGGACCTGCATGGGTATAAGAACCTGCGTCCGTAATTCTTGCAATTGAAGAATCCACTACATTACAAATTCCATAGATAAATGCACCTTTTTCTTTTGCAAGTTTTAAAGCCGCCATCGTATCGGCGGTTTCACCCGATTGTGAAATCGCGATCACCACGTCTTTTTCCGTAAGGATTGGATTTCGGTAACGGAATTCAGAGGCGTACTCTACTTCTACGGGAACGCGTGCGAACTCTTCGATCAAATACTCTCCTACCAGTCCAGCATGCCAGGAAGTTCCACAAGCAATAATGATAATTCGGTTGGCGTTGTTGAAACGTTCTACATGATCCCAAATCCCTGCCATTTTAATGATTCCTTCGTCTACAAGGAGACGTCCTCTCATGGTATCTTGAATCGATTTAGGCTGTTCGAAAATTTCTTTCAGCATGAAATGCTCATAGCCTCCTTTCTCGATTTGCTCTAAGCTTAATTTAAGCTCTTGAACTGCAGGATCGATAATGGAATTGTCTGCAATGCTTCTAATTTCTACTCCTTTCTCTAACGAAATGGTAGCCATGTGGCCTTCTTCCAAATAGATGGCTTCCTTCGTAAACTCAATGAATGGAGAGGCGTCGGAAGCAATAAAAAATTCTTTTTCTCCAAGTCCGATCGCTAGAGGAGATCCTAGTCTCGCTACAACTAGCAATCCTGGATAATCGTCATGCATCACCGTAATTGCGTAGGCTCCATACACTTCGTTTAATGCATAACGAATTGAAGTTGCCAAATCGTACTCCTTGTTAATATCCATGAAGTATTGGATCAGGTTTACAAGTACTTCCGTATCAGTTTCCGAATGGAAAGTAAATCCTTTTTCCGTGAGCATGGTACGCAGGGTATCGTAGTTTTCGATAATTCCGTTGTGAACCAGCGCAATTTTTCCATTGTTGGAAATATGCGGATGCGAATTCCGATCGCTCGGCACCCCATGGGTAGCCCAACGCGTATGTCCCATCCCTACATGAGCCTTTCCTTGCAATTCCGAAGAAATTGCAACCAGGTCCTCTACTTTTCCTTTGGTTTTCGCAATGCTAAAATCAGTTCCTATTCCGTCCAGTACAATTCCGGCACTGTCGTACCCTCTGTACTCTAATCGACGTAGACCATTAATCACTACGTCATAGGCATCTTGAAAGCCTGTATATCCTACAATTCCACACATAATAGATACGGGTTATTTAGTTGAGTAAATAATATTTAATTGAGCACGCTTCGCACTAGAAGGATTGCTACCCACAAGGACCACTCGGTAAGGGGTATACGCTCTTGAAGTGAAGGTGGGTCCTAAAAGACTCCCATTTGAATTGTTAATTTCATAATCTCCAACCGCTAAGGAAATGTCCTTCACCTCGTCTGATTTTTCAATGATATCTTTCAAGGTTTGCGTAATAGTTAAGTCATAGTAAGCCGGATTTTTATCTAAATCCGCTCCTTTTACTAAATTAAACAAAGCTCCAAGTCCTGAAAATGCACTCACCTCTTTTAGAAAAGTGGAGAGATCCGCCTTCCCCGTACTAGGGTTGTAATAACTAGCCGTAAACATATTGGGCTTCGTTAGGTCGTTATTCCAACTTGATACGTCCGTGTAGAGTCTCACTTTAGCCGAGAGAATATTAATCTTGTTTTCTTTGTAAAGCTCACGAATCTGAGAAAGACTTTCAGCGCTTAATTTAATTCCTACATTGGCTCCTCCCATACCTTGAGGGTATAGCAGAGGATCTCCTGTTTGAATGTTCGGAGAAGAAGTCCCATTGTACGCTAGTGAAGGAGTTCCCGCACGATCCGTTTCAATTAGGTTAAACCTTGCGTTCTCTGTACCCAAAGCGAGAGGGAAAGTCGTTTTGCGACGCTCTGTCTTCCCATCGGTCGTTAGTTCGTTACTGTAATAGATAATAATCTGCGTATCGGCAGGTGTAATGTTCATGATAAATCCAGTAGACTCCGCTACGGATAACTTAACCCCTTTAAAATAACGAATAAAGTTGGAGGCATCGGAAAGTTCCGCTTGTCCTTCTTTCGCGAAAATTTTATTTGCAAAATACGTTTTATCCAAAGGCACTCGAATTCTTGCTTCTCTTTTGTATAGAGCCGAACCATCTTCGTCCTTGGTTACATCAATTGCACTTACTGTACTTTTGATAGTCTTGGATCCAAGCAATGCTCCAGTTCCCACCGCTTTTCGGGAAGAAACTTTGTCACTACTAGCCCCTAAAAAGTCAGTCACCTCGTGCACGTTCAACGTCATCGTCGCACTTTCATTTCCATAAAGTCGGATAGGATAGGTGGAGACGACCCTTTTGGCCTTTACATTCCCGTCTGGGAAAACATATTCCTCGTCTGTGGTGGTTTTTACCGAATCCACTGGAAATACGGGTCTAACCTCTAGCACAACCGAATCGATTACCGCTTTCGTACCAAAAGTTGGGTTGTAATTCGAAAGTCTTGCTTGCGTTACATAACTGGAGCGCTGCATCCCGAATTGTCCTTCCTTAAATGCTCCAAGCGTCGCGCTTGTGATACGGGTGGCATCAGTTCTGATGGAATCTTGGTTGCTAATATTGTATGCGATCACGTCAAAAGACTTTGTAATTCCTTTGGCGGCTGTATCGTCAAAAAATTGCGAGCCTAAATCGTCGGCTTCGGCTTCACAGCTAAACAGTAAAAAACTTCCGGATAAAAATAATACAGAAGTTTTTAAGATACTCTTAATAGTTTCAGTCATTTATTAAGTTCAAATATTTTAATATACTTTTTCAATGGATTCAGCCTCTACAAAATCAGCCTTGCTAGATTCTGAGGCTTGGTAAGCTTTGTCAAGGTCTGCTTCTAAGAATTCATCTCCTTTCACCACGACATCTGCAAAATCCATGCTATCCAATACAAATTTCTGGCTCGTCGGTTCACTCACGACTGACAAATCCGGAATTTTATCGAATTCCAATACCTCTTTAATAGAAGAATTTAATTCTAATACTTCTTCATTATAGACTGAAATTACAATTTTAGTGTCTTTAAAATAATAATCGTCTTTGTAGAAATTTTTCAAATAGATGGGAATTAAAGAAGACATCCAACCGTTAATGTGGATCACATCGGGAACCCAGTTGAGTTTCTTGATCGTCTCAATAACTCCTCTTGCGAAGAACACAGCGCGTTCTCCATTGTCATCAAAGGGCACCCCTTCGTCGGTGCTGTAAAGCTGCTTTCTTTTGAAGTACTCTTCGTTGTCAATAAAATAAACTTGAAGTCTTTCCCCTGGCAAAGAAGCCACCTTGATGATGAGAGGCTGGTCAAGGTCGTTAATGATTACATTCATTCCTGACAAGCGAATGACTTCATGCAGTTGGAATTTCCTCTCACTGATTTGTCCAAAGCGTGGCATGAATACTCGCACATCATGTCCCTCTTGGTGCATTTTCAGCGCCATTTTGCTTACCGTGGCCGCCATGTTGCTATCCTCTTGATAAGGAAACATCTCGGTGGTCACGTATAAAATTTTCTGATTCGGCATAATTTCTTTCTCTTCTCTTTATGAGCTATAGTGTACTGCAAAATTACAAAAATTTAAACGAAGTCTTATATATTAACATTATTTATGATACTCCCATGGATAAATGTAATAATAGAGATTTTGGCGCTCCCTTTTTTTTCTATTTTTGCTTTGAAACAATATGAAATTCTAATGGAAATACTTCGCAGTAAATCCGCTCTTCGAGCGTACATCGAACGGAATAAAGAAATGGGGAAACACATTGGGTTTGCCCCAACCATGGGAGCGCTACACGAGGGCCATCTGTCCTTATACAAAGCGGCGAGAGAAGAAAATGATTTGGTCGTAAGTTCCATCTTTGTAAACCCAACGCAGTTTAACAACCCGCAAGATTTAGAAACCTACCCGAGAACCCTAGAGGCGGATCTAGCCCTTCTAGAGCGAAGCGGAAACGTAGATGCCGTGTACCTGCCGAAGGTAACGGACCTCTATCCGGATGGACCAAAGAGCAAATCGTATGATTTCGAAGGGCTCGAAAACAAAATGGAAGGAGAATTTAGACCGGGTCACTTCAACGGAGTGGGCACTGTGGTTGAAACCCTTTTCTCTCAAGTGAAACCCAACCGAGCTTATTTTGGAGAAAAAGATTACCAACAGCTAGCCATTATCCGAAAACTAGTCGAAACGAAAAACATGCCGATCCAAATCATGGCGGTTCCTATTTTGCGGGAGAAAAGTGGACTCGCGATGAGCTCTCGCAATGAGCGTCTTTCTAAAGAAGATCGCATTGCGGCAAAACTAATTCATGAAACCCTGGTGAAAGTGGACCAATGGTTTCGAGTGGTTTCCATCGAGGAAATTAATCAAAGAGTAGAAGAAATCTTCAAAAAAGCAAAGGGCTTTGATTTGGAATACTTTCGCATTGCGGACGAAGAAACATTAGAACCGACCGATTTTTTCTACAAAGATCGATCTTATCGAGCCTTTGTTGCTGTGAATATTGGAGGTGTGCGCCTTATTGACAACATGTACCTCGCGTAAGAGACTATTCCCTTAAAAATATCAAAAGCCTTCCGTTAGGAAGGCTTTTGAACACCAAATCACAAAATATTAATATGAAAAAAATTCACTTTACCAGTAAATTTCGTGACCTGGCTGGGATTCGAACCCAGGACCCATACATTAAAAGTGTATTGCTCTACCAGCTGAGCTACCAGGTCTTAAGAAAACGACTTTAAACAAGTCTGAATTCAAAAGTGATTAGTCTGTGTGCCTGCGACTGGACTCGAACCAGCACATCCATAGGAAACCACCCCCTCAAGATGGCGTGTCTACCAATTTCACCACACAGGCAAAAAAAAACCCGTTAATACTACGGTTTTTTTTGAAGTGACCTGGCTGGGATTCGAACCCAGGACCCATACATTAAAAGTGTATTGCTCTACCAGCTGAGCTACCAGGTCGGCCACTTGTACAAACAGATATGTGTCTGTTAAAAAGTGGTGCAAAGATAGAACTTTTTTTAAAAACTCAAAATTTTTTAAGACATTTGTATAAAATAAAAACATGATCATTTCACTAGCCGGATACATGGGAAGCGGCAAATCACACATTTCCAAATTATTGAGTGATAAAACCGGTTTTGCACGGGTCGATCTTGACAAAGAGATTGCTTCACGTGAGGGCATGAGTGTTTCCGATATTTTTGAAAAGAAAGGCGAAATCTACTTTCGAAAACAAGAAAGACTCGTTTTAGAATCTCTTTTGAATGAGAAGGAAACTCCTTTCGTTTTAAGTTTAGGCGGAGGAACTCCTGCATATTATGACAATATGAAACTTATTCGTGAGAAAACGAGAAGTTTTTTTCTACAAGCCAGTATTACGACCTTGTGCGAAAGGCTTCTTCGGGGGCAAAACAAACGACCTCTCGTCGCTCGAATACCCAAAGAAGAACTTCCTGAATTCATCGCGAAACATCTTTTCGAACGAAATGCATTTTACTCACAATGTGAATTTACATTGAACACCAACGCGAAAGACCCCGAAGAAATCATAACGGAAATCCTTATTCGTCTAGATCTGCTTTAAAAAAATCTTGCCAATAGTCCTGCTCGCTCATATCCGAGGACTTGTCTCTCTCTTTTTCTGAGTCTAAGGAAGTGTAGTCCTCAATCTCACGTCTGTCTTTTTTGGTAGGGCGGCCTTCGCCACGGGCTCTGTAATAACTTTGCTCCATTTTTCGCAATTGCAATTGGTCGTACTGCTTTTGCTCGGTCCTATCTTGCACATAAGTAGCCACTAATTTTGCCCCTACTCGACTTTTGGGCAGATCAATTACCTTAATCTGATACTCAATTTGATTCTTTCTGACTTTAATTAGATCCCCAATTCTCACCTCTCTTGAGGCCTTAACCACATGATCTACAATCGATACCCTGTTTTTTTTGATTTCATCTGCGGCGATGGATCTCGTTTTATAGAATCTCACACTCCAAAGGAATTTATCTATTCGCATATTTTTTATACTTTTGCGTATCAAAATTAAGAAATTAAATGAGAAAAATTTTTATCTATATAGGCATTGTGGCAACGGCACTGGTTTCGTGCGACGACAACTACCAAGACCCCTACAAAATCAAGGAGGTTAAGAATTTGAGTACTCAAAATTCAAATGACGACAAGGCAATTGCGGAGTATTTGGACACCCATTATTTGGATGGGCAAGGAAAGATCCAAGCTTTCGTAACGACCACTCCCGACGACGATGGCAATAAAAAGCTATCAGAATTGCAACCCAAAACGCTTCCATCAGGAGTGATTGTAATCGTAAGAGAAGGGGCTCAACCTGCAACTGGAAAAGTAATCGGTACTACAGACGTGATAAGCATCATGCAAAGAACCTATGCTTTCCTCTCTGATGGAGAAGATGGCGCCGAGTTTCACACACCTTACCCATTTGCCAATACAGTGGATGGAGCAGGGACTCCGGACAAAGACCCCGCATACTACTATGCGAAGCCTTCCGTTCTTGAAGCCTCTGACAAAACAAAAGACTACTATGAAATCGAAGGATTCCAGGAAGGCCTAAAAGCTTTTAAAAGCTTTGCAAAGGAAGATTCTGAACTTTACAACCTGCAAGGGGTAATTATCGTCCCTTCAAGAGCAGCCTTCGCAAGAGATAGCCATTTCCCTTACCAAGGACTTAACTGGAGAAACCGAAACTTCGTGTTCAACTTCCAGATCTACAATACAAGAGAGAGAGCGGCAAACGAAAAATAAGAGCCTCCATCTCACGCAAAGAAAAGAGCAGTATTTTTAAGAAATGCTGCTCTTTTTGTTTGCCCACGGCTCCATTGCGATTTGCGAAACTAAAATGGAATCGCAGAAACCAACGAATAGAGCTCTAAATTGTCTTTGCAAAGTACTTTACACCCAAACCCAAGCTCCCCATCAAAAAGCGTAAAAACGATCCTTTTAAACCCCTCTACTTCGCTACTTACATGTAAACTTAAGCCTTACCTATTCCTATTTGCCTCCCGTATGGCTTATTTGTTCCTACAGATATTCTTACCAACTATTTCGGGAAAGATAATTCTGGAAAGCTTTCTACCAACAATTGCCCTATCTAGAAAAAAAAATGGGAACCGAAGTTCCCATTTGAATTAATATTTTGAAGTTTCCTCTTTCACATTACTAAGAATGTCGGGGAAATAATGATCTGCTATATGCTCGAACTCATCGCCTCGCATAAACATAGTGGCATCCACATCGCTGTACGATTTACGACCTGCTGCTGCAATTAGTTCGTTGCAAGTACGAAGGGTGTTCTTATGGAAGTGGTAAACACGCTCTGCTTTATCCGTAACATCAAGTCCTTTAATAAGCATCTTGTCCTGCGTTGCAATTCCGGTTGGGCAATTGTTTGTATTGCATCGTAAGGCTTGAATGCATCCCAAGGCAAACATAAATCCTCTCGCATTGTTACAAAGGTCTGCTCCTAGTGCTACAGCCCGTAAAATATCTAAGGAAGTAAGAACTTTTCCACTCGCGATAACTTTCATTTTGTCGCGCACGTTGAAATTTCTTAGGGTCTTATTGACAAAGATTAAGGAAGGCTCTAGTGGCATCCCTACTCCGTCGGAGAATTCGGGAGGTGCGGCTCCGGTTCCACCTTCTGCTCCATCGACTGTAATAAAGTCTGGATAAATTTTAAGCACATTCATTTGTGCACAAATTTCTTCAAATTCTCGTGTGTCTCCGACGCAGAGTTTAAACCCAATCGGTTTACCACCAGAAAGTTCGCGTAACTGCTGCACAAATTTCAAAAGACCTGCTGCATCAGAAAAAGCGGAATGCGAGGGTGGAGAAATAATCGTCAACCCTGGGGTTACGTGTCTTATGCTTGCAATCTCCGGTGTGTTTTTTACTCCGGGAAGAACTCCTCCGTGACCAGGCTTGGCCCCTTGAGACAATTTGATTTCAATCATCTTCACGTTCTCCATCGCAGAGTAGTTTTTAAAAAGCTCAGGATTAAAGTTCCCCTCGTCGTCACGGCATCCGAAGTATCCCGTTCCAATTTGCCAACAAAGGTCCCCACCTTCACGGTGATAGGGAGAAATCCCTCCTTCACCCGTATTGTGGTAAAACTGACCTTTTCTGGCTCCACGATTTAAGGCTTTTTGAGCTCTGTCACTTAAAGATCCAAAACTCATGGCAGAAATATTAAATAAAGACGCGGAATAGGGCTTCGCACATTGATGGTTCCCAATTAAAGTTCTTGGCAGCTCTTCCATCGGATGCTGTGCATAAATGGAATGTTTAATCCCTTCGTATTTTCGGTGGTTGATTTCCAACTGAGTTCCAAAAGGGACGGTGTCACTAATGTTTTTAGCTCTTCTGTACGCAGAAGATCTTTGGTGCCTTGGAAAAGGCTTACCATCGGTTTCACGTTCGATAAAATACTGCTGCATTTCAGGAGAAATGGACTCGAAAATATACCTAAAATAGCCCAAAACAGGGAAATTCCTTAAAATTGCATGTTTGGTCTGCATGGCATTGTAAATACCGAGGATATACAGCACACTTAACAATATAGGAATCCATAAATAGGCACCAAGGGTAATTGAAATAATCCATGTGGCAACTACTACGACCGCTCCCCACCTCAAAAACTGATCTCTCATGTTGTGAAATTTTTGTCAAAATTAAGCATTAATTACATCTGCTAAATTTAATAAAAATTTAACAATCCGTTCAATGCATTAGTGAAATCCCGAAATTCACAGAATCTAAATACTCGAAATACAGTGAATATCACGTTTTGCCTTGTTTCTCTGAAGCAAAACAAGGTAATTGAAAAAATCTATTAAACACGATCTGTTTTATGAAAAAATCATAAACAGGGAAAACCCCTTTAATAAGGCACTCTGAAGAAGTTTAAACTTGGGCTAAAAACGCTTCAAACAAAGGACTAGCATCCATCGTTCCGTTGGACTTTAATTCGCCCAAAGTTACATGCTCGATTTCATTTACCTTTTTTGAATCGTACGGCTTAGAAACGCGTACATAATTTTCAGTGAATCCAAACATCAGTCCCTCCTTGTTCTCATGTTCCCATAAAACAGGAAGGGTTTTGCCTTTCTGCGATTGGTAGAAAGCCATTTTCTTTTTCTCCGAAAGAATTCGAAGCATTTTGTTTCTTTTCTTCCGCTCTGCCACAGGCACTGCCCCCTGCATTCCTGCCGCTTCCGTATTTTCTCTCTCTGAGTAGGTAAACACGTGAAGGTAGGAAATCGGAAGTGAATTTAAATATTCGTACGTTTCCAAAAAATGCTCATGGGTTTCTCCTGGAAACCCGACAATGACATCAACCCCAATGGCGGCATCAGGTAAAACTTCTCTTATTTTCTCTATTCTCTCGCTATACAATTTCGTTAAATAGCGTCTTTTCATTTTCTTAAGTAGCTCATCGCTCCCACTTTGAAGCGGAATGTGGAAATGCGGAACAAAACGAGTGCTGTTTGCGACAAGCTCAATGCTTTGATCTTTTAACAAATTAGGCTCTATGGAGGAGATTCGAATTCTCTCAATTCCCTCGACCTCATTTAACCTTGTGATTAAATCCAAAAAGGTGTGCTCATGGGTTTTGTTTCCAAATTCACCCTTCCCATAATCTCCGATATTCACCCCTGTTAGAACGATTTCTTTAATACCCCTGGAGGCAATTTCTTTTGCGTTCAGCACAATATTTTCGATGGTATCCGATCTAGAAATTCCACGAGCTAGGGGGATGGTACAGTAAGTACATTTGTAATCACAACCGTCTTGCACTTTCAAAAAAGCTCGAGTACGATCGCCAATCGAATAGCTACCAATAAAGAAATCCGCATCGCTAATCTCACAAGAATGCACAATACCTGCTTCTGAAGATTTTTGCAAATCTTCAATATAACTAGGAATGTTGAATTTTTCACTTGCACCTAGTACAAGATCCACTCCTTCTATATTCGAAATTTCTCCAGGTTTTAACTGTGCATAGCAGCCCACCACTACGACCAAACCCTCAGGGTTTGATTTAAGGGCTCGTTTCACATGAAATTTGCATTCTTTGTCTGCTGTCTCCGTGACGGAACAGGTATTAATGACATAAACGTCCGCACTTTGATCAAAGCTCACTTTTTCATATCCCGCCTCAGAGAGTCCACGGGCAATAGTAGAGGTTTCTGCAAAATTCAATTTACACCCAAGTGTATGATATGCAGCGGTTTTAAAGGTATTGTTGCTCATAATTACAGAATGCAAATTTACATAAATTATTTTACGACTCTCTCAACCTGATTTATATCCTGTTTGATAGGTACTTCAAAAGTAGATGCGATCTAATACTCTTTTCTGATTTCACTACTTCCCAAGTAGCAAACCGGTGACGAATTTGATTGCGGGGCTGCTTGAGGGTTATTGAGCTCACTAAAAAGCAGCTTAACGTACGCTTCTAGGGCTGTAAATTCCTTTTGTGCATGGATAGAAAGCACAGAATCCGCAGCAGAAAATGACAATCCTTCCCAAGCCCTTTGAAGTTCACTTCCCTTTTGCGTCTCACGACTCAAATCCCATTTTTCCACTTCGGACCGAAATTCTTCTAGTGCGGCTATTCGCTTTTGATCAGATGTGTATTGCTTATGAAGTTGGATCCCTTTTGAAAGGAGGGCAAGAAATTCCATTTTGAAGTGAAGGAGACGGTTCATTCTGCATTTTCCTACAAAGTTATCAATTCCTATTTCATCCTCAAAAAAAGATAAGAGGAGTATTTTGCCCCCTTTCATAGCCCTGTTTTCGCCACCTAATTCTTCTCATCAATTGGTAAATTAGACAAAGACTTTCTTTTCTACGCACGTAAAAAAGGTATCTTTGCTCGTCAAATAATAAAGAAAGAGAGAAATGGATTTTAAAAATTTTCAGATGCCTTATAGCATCAACCCTAAGTATTCGAAAAAAGTCGCTTACTTTTCCATGGAATTTGCCATCGATCAGTCGCTGAAAATATATTCAGGTGGACTTGGGTTTTTAGCCGGTTCCCACATGCGAAGTGTATACAACCTTAAGCAAGATGTGGTTGGAATTGGAATTCTGTGGAAGTTTGGGTACTACGACCAAGCCCGTAACCACGACCAAACCCTTCAACCGACCTGGACAAGGAAAATATATAGTTATTTAAAAGACACAGGCATTCAATTTCAGATTGATATTCACAGTGCCCCAGTTTGGGTAAAAGTATGGTACTTAGATCCTGAAATCTTCCATACAGCTCCCATGTTTTTGCTTTCCACGGACGTTCCTGAAAACGACCATTTGTCCAAAACCATTTGCCATAAACTTTACGATGCAAATGAGGCCACAAAACTAGCCCAATACATTTTACTTGGAAAAGGCGGTGCCAAGATGTTAGATATGATGAATCTCGAAAGAGAAGTTTATCATTTGAACGAGGCGCATGGACTTCCTGCTGCGTTTTACTTGTTACGCAAGTACGGAGGAAACAGGGAGGCAGTCAAAGAAAAGTTAGTATTCACCACCCATACCCCCGAAGAAGCGGGCAATGAAAAGCACAGCTTAGAGATGTGCCATACGATGTCTTATTTCTCTGGATTTTCCAAAGAAGAAGTGAAAGCCATTGAAGGCTACGGGGATGAATCGATGTTCAACCACTCTCTTTGCGCACTTAAAATGGCAAGAATGGCTAACGGAGTTTCGCAATTGCACGGACACGTTTCACGCGAAATGTGGGGTAAATACCCTGGAATTTGTGAAATTAAATCCATTACAAACGCTCAAGAGTATAACTATTGGGCCGACAAACCTCTTTATGCCGCAAAAGACCAGAACGACTCTCTGGCCTTTGATGAGCGCAAATCTTACCTTAAATCACAGCTCTTCGATACCGTCGCAGATCAGTGCGGAAAACTTTTCGACCCAAACGTCTTTACCATTGTATGGGCAAGACGATTTGCAGGGTACAAAAGACCGGATTTGTTACTTCATGACAAGGCTCGATTTGAAAAATTATTAAACCATCCTGAGTTTCCCGTTCAAATCATCTGGGCAGGTAAACCTTACCCTATGGATTACTCAGCGATTTCCACATTCAATCACTTAGTGGAACAAAGCACTCACCATAAAAACATGGCCGTTTTAACGGGCTATGAACTTTCACTCAGCCGCCTTTTAAAGCAAGGATCAGATCTTTGGTTAAACAACCCAAGGGTTCCCCGCGAAGCGAGTGGAACCTCAGGCATGACTGCAGCTATGAATGGATCTGTGAATTTATCCACCGACGATGGTTGGATTCCTGAATTTGCAATCTCGGGAGAAAATGCGTTTGTAGCTCCCCAAGCGAACTACGAAACGATGAGTGTTTATGAACAGGATCAGTACGATCTCAATTCCCTTTACGATCTATTGGAAAATGAAATTCTTCCTGCTTATTACACGCAAAAAGAAAATTGGAGAACCCTGACCTACACAGCAATGGAGCAGGTGAAAACCAAATTTGGAAGCGACCGTATGGCAGATGAATACTATTCAATGCTATACAAAAATTCTTAACGAAAAAGAGCTTAAAAACGAAAAGATCGACAGGCTAGTGCTTGTCGATCTTTTTTTATAGTTTTCTTTTATTTTTCTGATTATTCGAGAGGTTTTTGAACCCCTATTTCGTATACGTTCGACTGCTTTAAATACTTAGAGCGTTCGCGAGAGGTGACAGATTCGAATTCACCCTGGTAAAGAACTATAATAGGATCTTCAGCTATTTCTACCTCTCCATTGGACATGAATTTTTCCTCTGGACTGTTGTGGTCCATTTGATTCGACTTGAATTTCTGCAATTCATCAGCGTACTCTCTAAATCCAGGATCGGCAGAATGGATAAATTGATAATCAGGACCTGCATCCACTTTATAATGTAATCTATCTCGCTTTAGACCCGCCTCATTAGTAATCTCTGGATTGTCGTTTCCATCTCTAAAACCTACTTCTACGACTTCCCCTCCTTTTTCCTGTGCAAAAACCTCTGCATCTTTAAACGAAGCAAAACCAGTGAAAATAGTTTTATCCTCTAGGGTATATTCTCTTAATTTTTGATTTTCTGAACTTAACTTTTCCATAACAACGATTTTGCAATTATTTATTCGAGATAGCACCAATTCCTTTGCCAAGCGACACAAATCTTAAAATCTTAAAATCTTTCTAGGAAATTTTAATATATTTGATGCTTATCAAAAAATCATATGAAAAAGATAGTATCGATTCTAAGTGTACTTGCTATTTCTGGGCTTACCTATCTGGGTGCGCAGCAGATTACACTAGACAAAATCTACTCGGGGGAATACCGGGGGAAAGGAATCGCAGGAGTTGCCTCTTTAAAAAGCGGGGAACAATACGCGGTCATTGAAGCGGGAGGGATATCCAAATACGGATACAAATCCGCTAAAAAAGAAGGACAAATAGCCCAAGGGCGATTCCAGAGCTACAGTTTTTCAAAAGATGAAAGCAAAATTCTTTTACTAACCCAAAGCCAAAGCGTTTACCGTCATTCTTATCTTGGTAAATTTGAAATCAAGGACATGGCATCTGGTAAGACAGTCCCATTAAACAAGGGAAACTTTGTACAAGAGCCTACTTTTTCTCCGGATGCGAGCAAAGTGGCATTTATTGCGGACAACAACCTTTATTACCAAGATCTTAAATCCATGGAAATCGTACAAATTACGACCGATGGAAAGAAAAACAGCATTCTTAATGGACTTGCGGATTGGGTGTACGAAGAAGAATTTGGCCATGCAAGACAATACGAATGGACTCAGAACTCTTCCGCCCTTGTTTTCGTAAAATCTAACGAAACGGAAGTTCCAGAAATGAACATGCAAATTTATGGTAAGAATCTTTACCCTACAGACTTTCGCTTCAAATACCCGAAAGCAGGGGAAAACAACTCTGTGGTTTCTGCCCATGTCTACAATTTGAAATCGAAAACTTTAGCTCCTATTGATCTATCTTCTTTTAAGAACTATTATATTTCCAATGTAATTCAAACGGCAGGAAATGACCAAGTCATTTTAATCACCTCACAAAGAACCCAAAATTCAGCAGACGTAATTTCCGTAGATACCAAAACCGCGACGGCGAAAAAGCTATTTACAGAATCCGACGAGAAGTGGATTGAAATGGACAACATCACACTCGAATTTTTAGATGACAACTCCTTTATATGGGGTAGCGAGCGCGATGGCAATCAACACTTGTATTGGTACAACGCGGACGGAAGTTTAAAAAAACAAATCACAAAAGGAGATTGGCAAGTAAAGAGCTACTATGGATTCAATCCAAAGTCACGGGAGGTTTATATTCAAACAAACGAGACGGGAAGTATTTACAGCGTAATTTCTAAAGTCAATATTGATTCTGGGAAAAGCAAACTCCTTTCTGAGAAGACCGGTTCAAACAGCGCGAAATTCAGTAAGAATTTCAATTATTTCATCGAAACTTCTTCAAGTGCAACGACGCCTTACACCTTCACCTTAAAAAACAGTGAAGGAAAAACCGTTCGTGAGCTTGAAAACAATTCTGAGATGCTTGCCAAATTAAAAGCAGACAATTGGGTGGCAAAAGAATACTTCACCATCCCGAATGAAGTAGGAGATCAGATGAATGCCTGGATTATTAAACCAAAAGATTTTGATCCTCAAAAAAAATATCCATTGTTCATGTTCCAATATTCAGGTCCGGGTTCTCAACAAGTAACCGACGCTTGGGATGGAGGAAATGGAATCTGGTTCAACCATTTAGCACAGCAAGGCTACATCGTAGCTTGCGTGGACGGTAGAGGAACAGGAGGAAAAGGAACAGACTTCAAAAAGGTGACCTACATGGAGCTAGGTAAGTATGAAATCGAAGACCAGATTGCCGCGGCAAAATGGCTAGGAAACCAGTCTTACATCGACAAAGATCGCATCGGAATCTTTGGATGGAGCTTTGGAGGCTACATGGCCAGCCTTGCGCTAACCAAAGGGGCGGATACCTTTAAATTAGGGATTGCTGTGGCTCCGGTGACCAACTGGCGTTATTACGACACGGTGTATACGGAGAGATTCATGAGAACCCCTCAGGAAAACCCTTCGGGATACGACCAAAACTCTCCTATTAATTTCGCAAAGCTTATGAAAGGTAAATTCCTTTTGGTCCACGGTACGGCAGATGACAATGTGCATTACCAAAACTCTGTCGAGTTTGCCGAGGCTCTAATCCAAGAGAAAAAGAAATTTCAGTTCATGACCTACCCGGATAAAAACCATGGAATTTCAGGAGGCAACACTCGTCCTCAACTTTATCAAATGATGACTGATTTCATTACCGAAAATCTTTAGTTTCAAAAATACATTTAGACCTTAATAGAAACCTTACATGGAAACAAAAAAAAATAAACACCCTAAGGGCCTGCCCTACCTATTTCTCACGGAAATGTGGGAGCGATTTGGATACTACTTGATTTTAGGGATATTTGTCCTCTACATGATTGACCCTAAAGATAACGGAGGACTTGCTTTTCTTGACAAAACGGCCGACGATATTTTTGGAACTTTTATTGCCCTAACCTATTTAACCCCTTTTCTCGGTGGCTTTTTAGCGGACCGAGTCCTCGGGTATGTAAAAGCAATTTACATTGGAGGAATTCTAATGGCGGCTGGGTATATTGGTGTGGGACTTTTTCAAGGTCTTCCCCTATTTTACGCGTCTTTAGGACTCGTCATTCTGGGAAATGGATTCTTTAAACCTTCGATCTCTACGCTTTTAGGAAATCTCTATTCCGAGGAGCCCTACAAGGAGAACAAAGACGCCGGGTACAATATTTTCTATATGGGAATTAACATTGGAGCCTTAATCTGCAACTTTGTGGCCGCCTATATGAGAAATAAATACGGCTGGGGACCTGCGTTTATTACGGCAGGGGTCGGAATGCTCGTGGGACTTACCGTCTTCACGATCGGAATGAAACACATTCGAGAAGCAAATATTTTAAAACCTGCCCAAGAAGGAGACACAAAATTATCTACCGTTTTACTTAAAGTCTTCGTACCTGCAATTTTAGCAGGACTTGTGGGCTGGATTATTCCAGGCAATATTTTCGGAAGCGATAGTACAGATGCCTTTATTTTCGCCTGTATCCCTGTGGTCATCTTCTACATCAGTTTGTATGTAAAAGCCAATGCTGAAGACAAAAGACCCATCGGTGCTTTGCTTGCAATCTTTGCTGTCAGTCTTATGTTCTGGGCGGTTTTCAAACAGAACGGAACAGCCCTGACACGATGGGCAAATTATTACACCGAGCGCGCCGCACCAGAAACGGTGGAAAAACCTTTGGAAGCGCTTTATTTGGTGGAAACCAAAACCTTTGCCACGCAAGAGTCCACGGTCTACGACCATCAGTATCGTGCGCAATTGGATGAGAATGGAAACGCCATTAAAGAACCCGGAAAAGACATCTATTTCCGCAACATAACCCCTGAATTTAAATCTGAACTCGAAAAGGAGCCAGATCAAAACGTATATCTACTCAACACAGAACTCTTCCAATCGGTCAATCCGTTTTGGGTCATCGTGCTTACGCCACTGGTGGTTGGTTTCTTTATGTTCCTTCGACGAAGGGGGAAAGAGCCTTCTACTCCATCCAAGATTGTTCTAGGACTCTTTATCTCCGCTCTATCCTGCCTTGTCATGGTGGGCGCCGTATATGTCGGAGGGAACGGACTAGAGAAAGTCTCGGCCTGGTGGCTTATAGCCGCCTACGGAGTGATCACGGTGGGAGAACTCTGTCTCTCGCCCATGGGACTCTCCCTAGTCTCCAAGCTCTCGCCTCCTCGAATCACTGCCCTTATGATGGGAGGGTTTTTCCTCTCCACATCGATCGGGAACAAACTCTCTGGAGTGCTTGCTAGTTTGTGGTACAATTACGAAGACAAAGCAAATTTCTTTTGGGTGAATTTTGGTCTTCTTCTTTTGGCCACACTCTTAGGACTATCGATCCTCAAAGGGTTAAACAAAGTCATGAAAGAACGGGGTGTGAACTAAGTTCGCATTAAACATACCCATTGAAAATCGCAGCCAAAAGCTGCGATTTTCTGTTTTTAATGTTGCTGGGTTTCTAAAAAAAAGTATATTTGCTAAGCTTAACATAAATTAACAATTAACTATATGGATACAGTACAGGCCAAAAAAGGTCACCCTAAGGGGCTCTATACCTTATTTTTCACAGAAATGTGGGAACGCTTCTCTTACTATGGAATGAGAGCGTTATTAACGATCTTCTTAACTGCTGAATTAGCCACTGGTGGATTTGGACTAGACCGAGCAGAATCACTTAAAATTTACGGTATATTCACCGCCTTGGTTTACCTTACTCCGATTCTCGGAGGTTGGTTTGCTGATAAAATCTTAGGACAAAGAAAATCCATTGTAATTGGTGGACTGGTGATGGCCATCGGGCAATTTTTACTTGCCGCTGGAGCCTCTTCCGCCTTTGTAAGCGATTTGGAATCCCGTCAACAATTGTTTTACTTGGGTCTGGGCGTTCTCATTTTAGGGAACGGATTCTTCAAACCCAACATTTCCACAGTGGTAGGTGATTTATACGATCACTCTGACCCTAGAAAAGACGGAGCTTTCACTATATTCTATATGGGTATTAACATTGGAGCTTTCCTTTCTCCTTTCGTGGCAGGGACCCTGGGCGAAAAAGTGGGATGGCCTTATGGATATTTAGCAGCTGGTTTAGGAATGCTACTGGGTGTACTTTGGTTTTATGCAAGAAGAAACACACTTGGAGACAAAGGGCTTCCTCCTGGATACAAAGAAAAAGGACTTGTCAATTTAGTACCTAAGGACTGGAGAGACATTGTTATCTACACAATCGCAAATGTCGTGTTTGTGTTCCTTGTGATGTTCATTTGGAACCACACAAACGACCTAATGCACACGATTATCATCTGGGTATTTGGTATTCTTGGTGCCGGATTCATTGGACTCTCAATCTTCAAGGGAACCAGCGGAACGACCGAATGGACAAGAGTATTTGTCATTTTAATTCTTGCCTTCTTTAACATTGTATTCTGGGCAGGTTTCGAACAGGCCGGAGGTACTTTCAACCTTTTCGCGCAAGACAACACCAACCGTGTGGTGGGTGGATTTGAAATCCCAACCACTTGGTTCCAAAACATTAATCCAATTGTGATTGTAGCGTTCGCGCCTCTTTTCTCCCTGCTATGGGTGAAACTAGATAAGTTTAAACTAAACCCTAGAACTCCTGTTAAATTTGCAATTGCTATGTTTATTGGAGCGATTGCGTTTTTCATCATGACCCAAGCGAGTAACCACGCAGAAAACGGAAACCTTGTAAGCCCAATGTGGCTTGTGGTGGTCTACGCTCTACTTACTTTAGGAGAACTTTGCCTCTCTCCTATTGGACTCTCCATGGTCACAAAACTTTCCCCTGGAAAAATCGTTTCCATTATGATGGGAGTATGGATGGCAAGTTTTGCACTCGGAAACTATTTTGCAGCAACCCTAGAGCAAATTCTGGTTCAATACCAATTTGATCTCTATCCATTTATCACCTACCTAATGATTGCTTCGGGAGTTTTACTCCTACTGCTTTCTCCTATTTTGAATAAATTCATGAAAGGAATTCACTAAAATAAATGGAAATTAAATAACTCAAAACCACTGAACATTCAGTGGTTTTTTCTAATTTCGCTTTCTTATTCTTTAAAATGGTACAATCAATAGAGCAAATACAAGATTTCAAAGGCAAATACCCGAAACAAATTTGGGGACTCTTCTTTTCCGAAATGTGGGAGAGGTTTTGTTTTTACGGCATGCGAGGCATGCTTACTTACTTCATGATTACAGAACTTCTCATGAAAGAAGACATTGCCCAACTTCAATATGGAGCGACGCAGGCCTTTGTTTATGCCTTTACCTTTGTGGGCGGGCTCTTTGCAGACAAAATCCTAGGCTTTCGTAAATCCCTCTTCTGGGGAGGTCTTATGATGATTGCCGGAAGTGCCATCTTAGCGAGCAATCCACATGATAATTTCTTTCTAGGAATTGCCTTTACCATTATCGGTACTGGGTTTTTCAAGCCCAATATCTCCACGATGGTAGGAAAACTTTACCGTCCAAATGACTCTCGCACAGATGCAGGTTTTTCGCTCTTTTATGCGGGAATCAACCTCGGAGCCTTGCTAGGAGGGTATCTATGCATTGCGATTGGAAAAGGAGAACTCTTTAGTCAATGGATCCCCGAGGCACTACGTTGGAACGTCGCGTTTGGACTGGCTGCCATTGTGATGGTCATCAGTCTTGTGAATTTTCATTTCGTTCAGCGTAATCTTGGCGCCATTGGTCTTCAACCGGGGCATCCGGATTCAGAACTGAAAGAACGTAAGATTAAAAAATGGCATGAGTACGCAGTGTACTTCGGTACCCTTGTGCTAATACCTATAATTATGACCATGGTGTCCAAAACGGAGTACACGGATCTATTCATGTATATCATTGGTCCGGTTACCCTGCTTTATTTATTTTACGAAATGAGCAAAGTAACGCCAGCCGAACGTAAAAAACTTTGGGCGGCGCTTATCTTTATAGTATTCTCCATTCTCTTCTGGGGAATCTACGAGCAAAGTGGAGGCTCACTGAGTATTTTTGCGGCAAAAAACCTTAACAACGATTTATTAGGACTTGATCCCAACGGCGTAAACAACTCGGGAGGAGCCTTCTACATCATTCTGCTTGCACCCCTGGCTGGTCTTCTTTGGATTTGGCTCAGCAAACGAAAACTCGAGCCCAATACGATTGTGAAGTTTGGACTGGGATTCCTCTTCTTAGGACTGGGTTTCTATGCGCTCTACGCAACGAAATTCTTTGCCAACCTACAAGGGGTCACCTCTCTTAACATCTTCGCCATCGCGCTACTCATCATTACTTTTGGTGAACTTTGCCTTTCTCCGATTGGACTATCCATTATGACCAAACTGTCCACCAAAAATTTGCAAGGGATGATGATGGGACTTTGGTTCTTAGCCTCTGCTTATGGACAGTATGTGGCCGGAATCATTGGGTCCAAAATGTCGCAAGCAAAAGACGGGGCCTCCAACTATGAAGCGTTGATTACGTACACAGAAGGCTACAAACAACTTGGAATCTATGCGGTCATTGCGGGTGCGGTTCTTATTTTAATTTCTCCTTTAATTAAAAAATTAATGCAAGAAGTTCGCTAAGGATATTTAACTTTCAGAGCTAAACTCTATCCAAATAACTATGGTACGAATCCTTGCTTTTGTTTTTATTTTCTTCTTCGCAAAGAGCTATGCTCAAGTGGACTGGGTTCCTATTACAAAAGCATTTGAGCTTCAACAAAAAGTGCCCAAAAAGATTCTGATTCTTTTCTATGAGTCCGATTGCAATTCTTGCCAGATGCTTGAAAAGCAAACCTTTGGTTCCCCTGAGATCCAAAGCTATATTCGTGAGTATTACTACGCTGTAAAATTTGACATTCATAGCACGCAAAGTTTTAGTGTCTTTGGGAAAGACTTCTCAGGTGCGGATTCACGTGAGAAAAACCCTTCGAAGTACCATTCTTTTGCTAGGTTTATGAACATCACCTCCTTGCCTAGTATCGCTTTTCTCGACGAACAGAGTATGCCCATCACGACCATTCAGGGTTCGTGGAATGCAAAAGAATTAGAACCTTACCTGATCTTTTTTGGTCGTGGAGATTATTTGAAAATAACCACCAGCGAAGAGTGGGAAAACTACCGAAAGAAGATCAAATCCAAAATTAAGAACTAGCCATTCCCTAGTTTTCGATTTCTCCCCTTCTCTAAGTGCCCAAGGCTTTTGGTACTTGAGGTAAATTTTCCGAAATTCGAACCTTAATCTATTCCCTTGACTCTAGATACTTCCATTGAATACCTTAAAGGCATTGGCCCCGAACGAGCAAAACTATTGCACTCCGTTTTGGGGCTTCGAACCGTGGAAGATTTTCTACAGTACTATCCCCTCCGGTACATCGACAAAAGCAAGATTTACCTCATCTCGGAACTCACGGAAAACCTTCCTGAAATACAACTGAAAGGAAAAATTTCGGAATTGAGCGAACTGGGTGTGGGGAGGGCCAAGAGACTTCGGGCTAAATTTCAAGATTCTACAGGCACGATGGAACTCATCTGGTTTCAATACTCCAAATGGTTGAAAGAACAAATCCCCATTGGAAAGGAACTCTTTATTTTTGGGAAAGTATCTAAATTCAATCAGAGCTTTTCCATGGCTCATCCTGAAATCGAAATTCAGGAGAGCCAATCTAGACCTTCCTACTTAATTCCAATTTATCCAAGTTCTGAAAAGCTAACCAAACGAGGGATCACTCAAAAATTCTTTCGAGGCATCCTTAAATCCATCTGCCAAGAACTCCCTACCCTGGTGGAGGAAAACCTCCCTACAAAGGTGCTTTCTCATTACGAATTGCTAACGCGCGAAAAAGCCTTTCGGCACATTCACTTCCCTACGGATCTAGAGTGGCAGCTGAAGGCTGACAAACGATTGAAATTTGAAGAAGCCTTCTTTTTTCAACTCTCCTATGGACTGAAAAAGAAACATCATGAGACCACTGCCGTAGGCCATGCATTCACGAAGGTGGGTACTCATTTCCATAGCTTCTACAAAAACCATTTGCCCTTTGAGCTCACCTCCGCGCAAAAAAAGGTTCTGAAAGAAATACGTTCTGATTTAAGAAGACCCATACAAATGAACCGCCTTTTGCAAGGTGATGTAGGTTCTGGAAAAACTATCGTCGCACTTCTCTCAATGCTTCTAGCCATGGACAATGGATTTCAAAGCTGTCTTGTCGCTCCCACAGAAATCCTTGCTCAACAACATTTTGCAGGAATTTCTGAACTACTTAAAAACACAGAAATTAAGGTGCATCTCCTTACAGGAAGTACAAAAAAAGCGCAGCGAGAAGTGATTCACCAAGATTTAAGAGACCAAACCGTGAGCATCCTAATCGGAACGCACGCCGTCTTTGAACAAACCGTGCAATTCAAAAATCTAGGCCTTTGCATTATTGATGAACAGCATCGTTTTGGCGTTGCGCAGCGCGCCACGCTCTGGACAAAGAATAAAATCGCCCCGCATATCTTAGTGATGACGGCAACCCCAATTCCAAGAACACTTGCGATGAGTTTTTACTCAGACTTAGATGTATCGGTGATCGATGAACTCCCAGCAGGTCGAAAGCCCATTATTACAGTGCATCGCAAAGAAAAAGACCGACCAAGTGTATTCCAGTTCTGCCGGGATGAAATCCGAAAAGGAAGACAAATCTATTTTGTGTATCCCCTCATCGAAGAAAGTGAAACCTTAGCCTACAAAAACCTACAAGAAGGCTACCAGATTGTCTCGGACTATTTTAAAGAGTACAGAGTGAGCATGCTGCATGGAAAGCTCCTTCCCAAAGAAAAGGAAAAGGCGATGGAAGTGTTCGCGAGTGGAGAAAGTCAAATCATGGTGGCCACCACCGTGATTGAAGTAGGAGTTAATGTACCCAATGCCTCGGTCATGGTCATTGAGAGCACAGAGCGCTTTGGACTCTCTCAACTACACCAATTACGAGGTCGTGTCGGACGAGGCGCCGATCAAAGTTTTTGTATTTTGATGAGTTCTGAGAAACTAAGCAGCGAAAGCCGCAAACGAATTTCCACTCTTTGTCAAACGAACGATGGGTTTAAAATATCAGAGGTCGATTTGGAAATTAGAGGTCCTGGGGATATGTTAGGCACGCAACAAAGTGGCGTGGTCGATTTCAAAAGGCTAGACCTTTTGAAAGATTTCCCGATTATCAAACAAACCAAGGAGCTCGTCGCAGCCTTACTCAAAAAAGACCCTCAGCTTCAAAGCCCTTCAAATCAATCGATGAAAGCCTTTTATTTGAAGAACTATCGGGACAAAACCAAATGGAGCAAAATCTCGTAAAAAAATGCACTTGAACTGAGAGTCCAAATGCAAATTTCAATTTAAGTATAAGAATTAAAGTGAAGGAATATCGCTGTCTAGTTTTTGTTCCCTCCCCCTCTTGCAACAAGCGCAATGATTAGGATAAGAACCAGGGCTCCAATGACCCATACTAGAGGATTAGACATCCAATCTCCGCTTGCTAAATCATCCCCAGGTTTGTCAATGTCAACGTCCACTTTCAAATCTGAAGCCTCTTGAGCAAAACTGTACACACTCATCATAACCGTGAAGGCAAACATTTGTAGCTTGCTAACTAAATTTAATTTTTTCATAATTCATTTATTGTTAAAGGTTGTATTAAAGGTCTAATTTGTATTTCGATATTCGGAAACGAGCCTATAGACAAGGACCAATACCGCTAGCAAAAACACAAAATGAATTTCTTTGTCCACGTCAAAAACCATGTAAGCTAAAAACCAAATCAAAAATAAAATCCCCGCTATCCAAAAAGGAATATTTTTCTGATTTGCATCCTTATTTCCCCAGCCAAAATCCCCTAATTTCATCTTTTTGTACTTTTATTGGGTACTGAAAATTCAAAAAAATAATTCTTCGAGATTTCCAGCGTTCAAAAGACTACTGCTTGCCCTACGAGAAGATAAGAGTGTCTAAAATGATCCCATTGAACTAAACAAAAGTGGCTAAAAAGAAGCAAATCTGCCTTACAGAATTTTGACAATAACTTTCAATATTTGGGAAGTGTGAAACTTCCGCCTAGAAAATGAGAAAAATTTGGAACAGGAGAAAGCTTTAATTCTTAGACCTGCTCCGGCAGTAGTATCGTGAAAATTGAACCTTCACCGGGCTCTCCCTGCGCATAAATATAGCCATTGTGGTTTTCAATCACTTTCTTGCAAATTGCAAGTCCGATCCCAGTTCCACGGTAGTCTTCACGCGAATGAAGGCGATTAAACAACGTGAATATCTTCTCAGAATATTGATTTTCAAAACCAATCCCATTGTCTTTGAAGATGAGTTTGTAATAATTGGTTTTGACTTCGTTGCGAATCACAGGCTCTAGAGCTGAAGAGGTTTTCGTGCAGGTAATTTCAATACGGGGCGCGCGCTTTTCACTGCTATACTTAAGAGAATTTCCAATTAGGTTCACAAACATTTGTTGGATTTGGAACGGAATCACATCTAAGGTTGGTAAAGGCTCTGTGGTAATTACAGCTTTTTTTTCTTCTACCAGATGGGCAAGTTCTTCTTGGGCATTTTGCAGTAAAACATTCAGATCTGTGTGTTCGAAACTTGCTTCTGAGCGAGTGGATCTTGAAAAATGAAGCAGATCATCAATTAAGCTACGCATGCGATTGGCGGCTACAAGGGTACGGTCCATGTACTGCTTTCCGTTGTCGGTTAAGTTGTCGTAATTGGTATCGCGAAGTCTGGAGAGGAAGGTTTCAATTTTCCGTAAGGGTTCTTGCAAATCATGGCTTGCTGCGTAATTGAATGCTTGGAGCTCACTGTTGTTCGCCTCCAAAACCACATTGTTTTGCTCGAGATCTAGCTTGATTAAAAATTCCTCGGTAATGTCTTGTGTTATTACAAGGAGATAATCTCCCGTGAAAGGATTTGAAATCCGTTTGCCTGTTGTAGAAACATACCGCAATTGAGGATGGTCTTTCGGGATAATTCGGCTCACAAAGGGTTCAAATTCGTCGCCTTCGTATATCTTTTGAATAACTTGAGAAATGAGTTCCCGGTCTTCTGTATAAACATAGGGAAGCAGATGCTTGATTTGCTGCGAAAATGTATCGGGATCCACACCAAAGAGACGCACTAAATTTTGTGAAAACACGAATTCCTTTTCCTTGTAAAAGAACTGCCAAGTTCCGAAATAACCAATTTTCTCCGCTTCTAAGTAGGTCTCGTTCGCTACACTTAAATTTTTATTTCGCTCCGTGAGAACATAATTAATTCCTTCGAGTTTTAATTGATCTTCAATTTCGCGCGTCACATCGGTGGTCATTACAAGAAGGATCAGTTGGTTATTTCCGGTCCTTACAATGCGACCTAAGGATTGAAACTGTCTTTGCTGCCCGTCAGGATTCACCACGCGGTAACGAAACGAGTCCACCTGAGTTCCTGATTTCAGATCCTTGAGTTTTTCCTCGACAAAGGATTGATCCTCGGGGTGAACCTGACCAATGAGTAGGTCAAGTCCTGGCCTAGAAGACTCAGGAAGTCCGAGCAATTTAAAAAGATTGGTTGAAAATTTTAGTGCTCCTGAAAACAGATCAAGGGTCCAAATTCCGTTATTCCCTACGGTTTCCGCAAGCTCTAACGTATCGATCGACAACTGAAGTTCCTGATTGATCAGCTTTTGTTTTTTAAAATCTTTGTTGATTCGAAAGAAAGAAAAAGCAAGCAGTCCCAAGGAGAAAAGCGAAATGATATAAAGGTAAATCGGACTGGATTTTTGACTAAAAAGAAGCTCTTCACGAAGTTCTCCTAGATGCCTATGTTCTAGAACCTGCATTTTTTCAATCTGGTCCACGATCTGAGACCTCATATGGTTCCCCTCTTCTAAAAGATCAGACAACTCATCCTCCCTATAGTTTAGGGTTTCTTTTAATCGATTTAGATTTAAGAAAATTAAGCCTCTTAAATCCACCAGGTTTGTAAACTGGGGCCCATTCTCATAGGTTAAAACTGCTATTTGCTGCGTATACTTTCGGATACGGTCTTCTTTTTGAGAAAAACTATTCCTATATTGCTCCTGCCCGGTCAAAATGTAATTCCGTCGATCAACCTCCATCGAATTGACGCTCGACAAAAGTTCTTCTAATTTCAAGGAGATATCAAACGAGCGGTTTACCTGAGAATTGGTTTGCCCGATCTGATCCATATGCTTATACGTTAGCCCCATCAAGAAGAATATCAGGGCCGTCGCAACGACAAATATTAGTCTAAGTAAGTATAAAGAACGATCAAGACGATTAGGCATTTTTAGAATCTAAGTAAGAAATTATCTTTGTTCATTCCTGACGTGTGAAATTGCCAATTCATAGTCACTACGTCGAGTAGAACTTTTTTAAGGACTTGAAAATCATTTGGTTTTTTGATATAAATATTGGCTCCTTTAATAAAGGTTTCCTCTATATGATCTTCTGAAGAAGAGGTAGAATAAATGGCCACTGCCATATCCGAAAATCGATTGGAGGCCTTGATTTCTCCTAAGCATTCCAGCCCATTTTTTTTCGGCATGTTTAAATCCAGAAACAAAATCTCAGGCAAAATCGCATTTTCGTCGTTTAAATAGTCCATCAGTTCTGCACCGTCGTTAAACGTTTTCACTTTGGTGGTGATTTTCAATTCTTCAAACGCATCTGTGAAAAGCAAGCGATCATCCTCGTCATCGTCGGCTAGAAAAATATAGGTATACTCGTTTGTCATAATTTATTTTTGAATGGCAGCTTCCCTTCGCTTGTTAATGATCTTCTGAAATTGGGAGGGGGTCATCCCCGTGGTATTTTTGAACTGAGTACTTAAATGGGCCACACTAGAATAATTGAGTCGATGGGCTATATCGGTTAAGGATAACTGCTCCAATATGAGTAGCTGTTTTGCGTATTCAATTTTTTGAAGGATAATAAAATTTTCAATAGAGGTATAGGTTACCTGCGAGAAAATATTAGAAATATATCCATAGCTATGCCCTAATTTGTCTGCTAAGTAGACTGAAACTTTAACGTGAATCACTTCCTCTGAGAAGATCATTTCTACAATCGCATCTTTGATCTTTTGCACCAAAAGTGTTTTTTGGTTTTCAATCACTTCGATACCGTACTCACTTAACGCCTGTTTTAATTCTTCCTGCTTTTGAGCAGAGATTTTGTCTAAAAGTTCAATTTCACCGAAATTCAACATTTTGTACCTGATATCAAGCGAACTTAGTTTTTCCTCTAAAACCATTTTGCAAATGGTGTTAAAGTCGAACTTTACATTCATTTTCATTCCTTATTTCTCTAATTTAATTACGTAAATATACAAATACTTCGTTACAGAGTTGAAAATAATTCAAAAACCCCTTCCACAGCCCTACTTAAGCAGAATCCAATTGCAATTATTTTACAAAAATCAAAAGTAGCCTCGAAACTCAAAACGTAAATTCCATCAAATAATCGTCCATCACAAATCCATTTCCAATGTCAAATACACCCTGGTCGTAGATTTGAAATCCATTGTGTTCATAGTACTCTTTTGCACCGTTGTTCTTATTGACGTTTAAGACAATTCGAGTATCTTTTTCATTTCTTGTTCTTTGCTTTAGAAACTCAAGTGACCTCGATCCGTACCCTTTCCCCTGCATGGAGGGCAAAAGATAAATACGGTGCAGCTTGGTTGTAAGAGGCTCATAATGATGTTCAAACCCTAGAAAACCTACAGGCTGCTTCGATTCTCCTAGCACTATAAAATAATAGTAGTTCCTCGCCTCTAGTTGTGACTTAAGAACAGACTGACTGTACATCGTCTCAAGCATGTAGTGAATTTGCTCCTCGCTAAGAATCGATTGGTAGGCAACTTGCCAAGATTCAAGAGCTAACTCCTGAATTAATTCAATATCGCTTACCTCTGCCTTTCTAAATTCCATCTCTTATCTAGAAAACAAAAATTAGCGGGTTAATCCTTGCATTTGTTTTTTTATCTCGGCTTGAAGCAAGCTCGAAGCTTCAACAAGCGGAAGCCTTACATAGTTTTTAATCAGTCCTTTTTCTGCAAGCACGGTTTTTATTCCACATGGATTGCCCTCTGCAAAGATTAAACGTGTGATTTCTACAAGACCGTTGTGAATCTTGTACGCTTCTTTCACCTTCCCTTCCATTGCCAGTTGTACGAGGGTTGAAAATTCTTTTGGATACCCTTGTGCAATGACAGAAATAACGCCATTTCCTCCGGCCAGTGTAACGGGTAGTGTATACTCGTCATCTCCAGAAACGAGTTCAAATCCTTCTGGTTTTTGCCTCACAATATCGAAATATTGAGAAATATTCGGAGAGGCTTCTTTGATCATGATTAAATTCTTGAACTCACGTGCTAAACGAAGGGTAGTGTCCGCTTCTACGTTTTGCCCTGTACGACTCGGCACGTTGTAAATAATGATATTCTTGCCTGTAGAGGCAAGAGCCTTGTAGTGTTGATACAGCCCTTCTTGGTTGGGTTTGTTGTAATACGGAGAGACGGATAACACGGCTTCAAAACGAGACAAATCTGTAGATTCAATCTCCTCTTTGACAGCAAGAGTGTTATTCCCACCAATTCCTAAGACCAAGGGTAAACGCCCTGCATTGACCTCAACAATATGGTCGACAACCTTTCTTTTTTCCTCCGAACTTAGGGTGGCAGCCTCTGCTGTGGTTCCCAGTACCACCAAATAATTAGTTCCGTTTTCTATATTGTACTCAATGAGTCGGCTGAGAGAATCTAGATCGACCGACAAATCTTCGTTAAAAGGAGTGACAAGGGCCACTCCTACCCCTTTTAATCTATGCATTTTTTTCTTCGTTTAGAATTCAAATTTAGCAATAATTAAGCAAAGAATCGGGAATTTATTCTTAGGAATCTTTCGCTTTCCCTATCTTTGTCTAAAGCTTTAAGTTTATGAAAAACAAAATTTGGCTCTTTTATTTGCTCCCTTTCTTTCTAAGCAGTTGCGCAAGTTCACTTGCCCTGGAAGAAATAAAGACGCAGCCAAACGTAGAAATATCTTCTTCTTTACCGAGCGACTCGGCCATGGTTCGATTCATTTCGCCCTACAAATCCACGCTCGAACAAGAAATGAATGCCAAAATTGGACATACGGAGGTAGAATTAACCAAGTCCGGAGACAATAGTTCTCTAGGAAATGTCTTTGCAGATTACACCTTTGAAGGAGCAAAACAATGGGGAAAATCCGAAGGTATCGACGTGAATGCGGCTGTTATTAATATTGGCGGATTAAGAACTTCCATTGGGAAAGGCAACGTGCTTTTAAAACATGTTTTTGAAGTCATGCCCTTTGAAAACGAACTGGTTGTGGTGAAAATGGACGCAAATGCGATGAAAGAACTTTTCGAGTACTATGCGACCACTCAAACAAACAATCCGGTTTCCCATATGTATATTGAAACTTCCAATTCCAAACTTGTAAAATCACTCGTGGATGGAAAACCTCTGGACCCGAGCCAAACGTATTATATCGCCACTTCCGATTATTTAGCGTTTGGAGGAGACAATATGAATTTTTTCAAGAAAGGAGAAACCCTTTTAACAGGAATTAAACTACGAGATCTCTATATTGAGCTGATCAAGCAAAATCCTGAAATCAAAGTACCTACAGATCTGCGATTACAATTTAACCCTAAGAAATCTAAGGACTAATGCAAAGAAAAGAATTTCTAAAACTATCTGGAAAGGCGGCACTTGCGTTAAGTGTGGCACCTCATTTATTGCACGCAAAAAGCCCCGCAGACCTTTTTCAGCCTTCAGAAAAACGACTCACGATTCTTCATACCAACGACCAGCATTCCAGAATAGAGCCTTTTGATCAAACCGGAGGTAGGAATGCAGGCAAAGGTGGGTTTGCACGCCGCGCTGCTCTTATTCAAAAAATCCGCTCCGAGCAGGCTCAAGTGTTAGTCTTGGATTCAGGAGATATTTTTCAAGGGACTCCTTATTTCAACCTTTTTGGGGGTGAGCTCGAATTTAAATTAATGTCGATGATGGGGTATGATGCTTCCACCATGGGCAATCATGACTTTGACAACGGCCTCGATGGATTTTTAAAAGTCCTTCCCAATGCAAAATTCCCATTCCTGTGTAGCAATTATGATTTTTCAGATACGATATTGGAGGGAAGAACCACCCCGTATCAAGTATTCAATAAAGGAGGCATCCGCGTAGGGGTCTTCGGACTGGGAATCGAACTCGAAGGACTTGTAGGGAAAAAGCAATATGCAGAAACCAGATATTTGGATCCCATAGAAATGGCTAACCATTACAGTGCAGTACTTCGAAAAGAGAAAAAATGCGATTTGGTTGTTTGTCTCTCGCACCTTGGTTTTGATTATGGAGAAAAACCAAAAGTTTCCGATGTGGTACTCGCCCAGAAAACGAGCGGCATTGATTTAATTTTGGGAGGACATACACACACGTTTTTTGAGCGCCCCAAAGAGTACCAAAACCTCGAGAATCAAAAAGTACTTGTGAACCAAGTTGGGTTTGCTGGACTTTTGTTAGGAAGACTCGATTTTATATTTGACACGAAAAACAAAATAAAGTCCATTGCCTCTAATGTGATTCCTATTGACCACACAAGTGATTCCATACTAGGGTAAAAGACCACTAACAATTGAAATAAGCTCCCATTTGCTTCCCTTGAATCCTAACCATGCATATTGAAAAAGGGTATCTACTTTCCTACTTGAAATATTCTGATAAAGATGCAATATTGCACCTATTCAGTTTTTCAGAGGGATATCAAAGTTATTATTTGCGAGGAGCTTACGCTCCTAAAAGCAAAAAAAAGGCCTATCTCACTCCACTAAACGAACTGCAACTCACAGTCTTTCCATCGAAATCAAACTCGGCACTGAAGCAATTGTCAAACATTGAAGGTCTCAAGTCCAGCGATTGGAGTGAAAACATAAAAGCGTCGTCTGTCGTATTCTTTGTCTCTGATTTCCTAAATCAAATCCTCCGCGAAGAATCTCAAAATCTTTCGCTTTATCGTGAAATTGAAAAGTTCAATTCGGAATTAAGCCACGGCAACTTTCAAAGTCATCTCATTTTTCTAGCACGAATTCTTGAAATTCAAGGATTTTACCCACTTGTAAATGATTTTCCTTACCTGGATCCAGAATCTGGCGCATTCGTGCAAAGGCAAACCCACCATCTATTTCACAAAGAGCTTTCTGATTTATACCGCCAAATTTTCTTAAGCGAATCGCCTTACGAGGTGAAAATTCCAACCTCCAGTCGAAAGGAGTTTTTAGAAACGCTAATGGTCTACTACCAGTACCATCATGCAAACTTCAAAGTTCCTCGCTCCCTCGAGATTGTGAAAGAGTTGTTTTAAGATTAATCTCTGAAAAAAAGGGATTGACCCTCAAAAATAGACAGGCTCGTACATGACCCCAGCCTTAATAGAAATCGGCAATTTATTTTCTGCCGGCACAATGGGACAACTGTAATCGTATGCATTGTATGCGCAGTAGGGGTGATAGGATTTATTGAAATCAATTACGATCTGATTTTTCCCATCTTTTGGAATCCTTAAATCAATGTATTTGCCACCTCCGTAGGTAGTATCCCCGTTGGTTCCATCCCGAAAAGGCAAAAACAAATAGTCTTTGTACTCCTGCCTTTTCATAAGATCCATGCTTTGGTACAGAGTTAACTCTAACGCTTGTCCCTCAATTTCAAATTGGGCCACGGCATAAGGACGGTATACTTTTATTTTTCCGGAAGAGGTCGGAATTTCAAACGGTTTTGCATTTTTCACTTTGGAAAGCTTTGCGAGCACACGATACTTTAAATCCACAGGAAAGAAAGGGTGAGAGGTAAACTTATCAAAATTTGCACCTCGCAGAGGCGTGGTGGCAGAGTCTAAATATTCCTTATTCATACCCGATTGAAAAGTGAGTATATCCTTCTCGATCTCCGTGCTAGATGCCGTATGACGAGTAGAACAAGAAATGAAAAGTGCAAAAAGCAAAAACAAAATTGGTTTCATAAGTCAATTAATTCGACCCGATATACATCGGACTTATTGCGTTTAATGTTAGGGATTTCAAAGCCACCGCTCTGGGGTATAAGTTCTTGAAAATCGAATTCATTGCATTCTTTGCTTAGTCCTGAAAAAACCAAAGTGAACTCATAATGAACAAAAGGTGGAATTTCGGTCCACACGGGATAAAAACTGATGTTTTCCGCATGAATAAGTTCGCTCCGGTTTCCCGTATCGTGCTCCACTAAGTAACTGGATTTCCAAATGCGAATCAAACTACCAAAAAAGGCCGTATTTGCATAACGCACATGCAGAATCACTTGCTTTTCTTGCTGGATGGTGCGGGAAAGGGACTCCAGTAAGTCCCTTTCTATAAACGGCTTTTCAATCGTAGGTTTCAAAACAGTAAATTCTGTTTAATAATCAAGTTCAAGTTTCTCCTTCGAGAAATCTCGAACCTGTTTTAGGAGTTCTGGATTTTCCGATAAGGACTGTCCAAAGGAAGGAATCATTTCTTCTAACTTTTCTTTCCATTGACCTTTTACTTTCTCCGGGAAGCATTTCTCGAGCACATTCAGCATTGCGTGCACAGAAGTGGACGCACCGGGAGAGGCACCGAGTAGAGAGGCAATTGAGCCACTTTCATTCACTACGACTTCCGTTCCAAATTCCAGTTTCCCTCCTTTCTTGTCGTCCTTTTTAATAATTTGAACTCTTTGTCCTGCAATTTTAATTTCCCAATCTTCGTCTTTAGCCTCTGTAACAAAGAGTCTTAAATGGCTCATCTTCTGCGCTTTTGTCATGGCAACTTGCTGAATCAAGTACTTGGTTAATGGAAGGTTATGCCACCAGGCGCCGAAAAGCGATCGGATGTTCTTGAAATTGATACTTTCCGGAAGATCCAAATAACTGCCTTCCTTCAAGAATTTTGTGGAGAACCCTGCAAAAGGTCCAAATAACAGCGCTTCCTTGCCGTCTATAATCCGTAAGTCCAAGTGAGGAACAGACATTGGGGGCGCATCGACAGAAGCTAATGTATACACTTTTGCTTTGTGCTGCTGAATGAGCTCCTCGTTATGCGTAACTAGCCATTCCCCAGAAACTGGGAAGCCACCATAGCCTTCACTTTCTTTAACATCCGAGCTGTCTAATAAGGGCAAAGCATACCCACCGGCACCGATGAACACAAAGTCGGCTGTAAGCTCATGTTTTTTATTCTTCAAGCGATCCTTCACTTCCACCTTCCACTGGTTGTTACTTAAAGGATCAATGTCTTTTACCTCATGGTATAAAAAAACTTCTACCTTGGAATCCTGGATCAGAAATTGTCCCATTTTACGGGTTAGGGATCCAAAATTAACATCCGTTCCTAAGTCCATTTTGGTCGCAGAAAGCTTCTCGTTCTCGGGACGATTGGCCATAATAAGCGGTATCCACTTTTTTAAAGTCTCAAACTGCGAAGAAAATTCCATCTCTTCAAACAGCGGAGAGTTTACCATCGCTTTGTGTCGCTTCTCTAAGAAATCGGAGTCCTCTTCTCCAAATACTAAACTCATATGAGGACAAGAATTAATAAACTGTTTCGGATTTGAGATGTAATTTTTTGAAATTAGATAAGACCAAAATTGTTTAGAGATTTCGAATTGTTCTGCAATGGAAATGGCTTTGGATATATTCACATTTCCCTTAGAGTCCATCGGAGTATAGTTGAGTTCACAAAATGCAGAGTGTCCTGTTCCCGCATTGTTCCAGGCGGCAGAACTTTCTTTTGCAAAGCGTCCTAGACGCTCAAAAATAGCAATATTAAGTTCAGGTTCTAGTTCATGCACAAGCGCCGCAAGGGTCGTACTCATGATACCACCTCCAATCAACACCACGTCGTATTTTGATTTAGGGGTCTTTGAAATTGACTTCATTTTGGTTTTTTTTCAGTTTTATTCTCTACGAAATTCTAAAAAGGATTAGTTTATCCCCAATTCGTAGGAATCTCTTTTTCATTTCTTCTGAAATTGAGCAATTATCATGCAACTTTACGTAAGAATTGCAGTTAATTTTTTTATTTGATTCTCAGCACTTTTCTCTTCGTAGAGAATGTTGTAAATGGTATCAATAATCGGAGTGTTCATTCCTTTTTGCTTGGAAGTTGCAAAAATAGAATTGGCTGCATAGTATCCCTCCGCTACCATCTGCATAGATTGAATGGCTGATTTTACGGTATACCCTTTGCCGATTAGATTTCCAAGATTTCGGTTTCTCGAAAAAAGAGAATAAGCGGTAACCAAAAGGTCGCCCAAATAAGCGCTTTCGTTCACATCTCGAGGAGCTTGGTATACAGACTCTAAGAACACTTCCATTTCGCGGATGGCATTGGAAACAAACACAGCCGTAAAATTATCCCCATATCCGAGTCCACTGGCAATCCCTGCACCGATGGCATAGACATTCTTTAATATGGCACTGTATTCATTGCCTAAAATATCTGTGGAATGGTTTACTTTAATAAAACGAGAGGCAAATAGTTGATCTAGAATCTTTGCTGTGGACTGATCCACCGTGGCAATGGTGAGGTAGGATAGTCTTTCCATTCCTACTTCCTCAGCGTGGCAAGGTCCCGCAATCACGGCTTGATTCCGAAAGCCAATCTCAAATTTATCACGAAGATAATGAGCCACGATGTCGTTATGCTCAGGAACAATTCCTTTGATGGCAGACACAAAAATCTTGTCTTCATAGCCACAGGTTAGGTTTTCAAGTGCAGGCGCTAAATAAATCGATGGGGTTGCAAGTATGATGACCTCACAACTCGAAACAAGCTCGTTCAAATCGGTTGTCACTTTCAAGTGTTTCGTATTGAAACTTACAGAAGTTAGATACGAAGGATTGTGTCCTCGTTGTTCAATAGCTCCCTTCACGTATTCATTGCGAACGCACCAATGAATCTCGGTGCAATTCTCCGATAACATTTTCACGATCGCGGTGGCAAAACTCCCACTGCCTAAAACACCAACGGAGGTAACTTGCCCTCTCTTTCTCGTTGATCTGGAGGGTTTTTTGTCTTTTGAATCTTTTGCTTTTGCTTTTGCCATGTCCAAAAAAGGTCTTTTTTTCAATTGGTTAGGGTAGCAAAGGTATTAAATAAATTATGCTGCCGCAATTTGCGCACTCTTGCTACTTCAAGCTTTGCCTCCCCCCCTGGAGGCAAGGGAAAAAATTCTGAAACATTCTGAACAGGAGAATTCAAACTTTGAATTCTTTGCCATTGGGATTAACTTCCCCCTAATCTAAGAATTTTTGATCTCTTTTTCGTAGGTAGTGAAAAACAGTCTTTCAAATTGCTCTAAGAGCTTTTGATGAAGTTCATTTTTCGTGTCATTCACGTGAATGACGGATTTATCTTTTCCATGGATCTCTGTACTCGAAAGTGAAACCACGTATCCCTCTTTTAGAAAATCGTATCGCACTCGGGTCGAAATCTCTCCTTTGTCGTACGGTGCCACTAAATTCACATCGAGGTGATCATCCCCCGCTGAATTCGTCGTCATCTTGAATTTTTCAGAAGCGAGCACATTTAATAAAAACAGATCAGTTTTCGCTTTTACAAGTTCTCTGTCATTGGTTGCATCGTAAGCGTATACGTGTCGAATTGGCTTTTCTTGAGCGGTGATCTTTGCGCTTGTTCCAAGGCCAACAATAAGTATTATGGCGACAAGAAAAGTAGGTTGAATTTTCATAAAAAAATAATATCCTCATCTCTTGAAATTATTATGCCAAATCCAACGAAAAAACTTTCTTAAGAAAGCCATCAGGTGGATTACTCTGTTATAACAGAGCCTTTAGAGGGGCCTTGGGCTTCCACAGATGTGCTACTCCTCGCTTATTTCTTTTGATTTTAAATCGGATAGATTTGTCTTATTTAAAAATATTTTCTAAATTTGTACTCTATTACCAATCAATATGCTTTCAAAAACCTGCGAATATGCCCTTAGAGCCCTTATATATCTGGCAAAACATTCCAGTGAAAACAAGAGCATTACCATCAAAGAAATTTCTCAAAGCATAGATTCTCCCGAACTGTTTATTGCAAAAATCCTCCAACAGCTTTGTCGAGACCATTTTGTTCAGTCCAGAAAAGGTCGCTCCGGAGGTTACTATTTACTAAACCACCAACTTGAAACTAACCTTTCTCAGATCATCATCGCTGTGGATGGAGATAGACTATTTACAGGATGCGGCCTAGGGCTCCATGAATGCAGCGAAACTTCTCCCTGCCCCATACATCACAAATACAAAGGAGTAAGAGAGAAGATCTTTATGCTATACCAATCCACATACCTGAAGGAATTTAAAGAGAACGAGAACTTCTATGTGCTAAAGGTTTTGAATGAAAAAAATTTCATCTAAAACAGGATAAAAAAGTCCTGATATTAACTTAAGTATAATTTTTAATTTTATTATTATGTCAACAGAAAAAGTATTAGACGTTACCCAACTTGCACCACGAGAAAAACACCCTACAGTATTTCAATATTTTGATAAGTTGACGGGAGGTGACACACTTGTGATTGAAAACGACCATGATCCTAAACCACTCTATTACGAACTACTTGCCGAACGCGGGGATATTTTCACTTGGGAATACCTTGAAAAAGGTCCAGAATGGTTTAAAGTGAGAATGGCACTTAAAAATAGTGAGGATCCATCAAATGACAAAGAGGCGGATTTAAAGAAAGCTCAGCTATTAAAGGACAAAGCGGTACAATTTAAATGTGCAGATTAAACAACTCACTCTATTTTACCAATATAAATCCTTAATTTTAACGTAAAATTTATCCATATGATTGAGGGACCTATTAGGAGAAACTCGAACCTTGTACCCATTTCAAGAGAGCATCACGCGACGCTTCTTTTTTGTTGGAAATTAAGATCGGGTGCAAAAAAAGGAATCGAAGTAGAAAGACTTTCGAGGTATGTCTTGTGGTTTTATGAAAATCACATAGTACCCCATTTTAAAACGGAAGAAGATCTTCTATTTACTGATACCACGGATTCCTTAGTGAATCGGGCTTTGCACGAGCATAAAGAAATTAAATGGCTCGTCGAGGAAATTGCAAACTCTACTCAGGATCCAAGTGAAAGAATTCAAGAATTGGCCGGTCTAGTGCACTCGCATACCCGGTACGAAGAAAGAGAACTTTTCCCTTGGCTTGAAAAATCTCTCCATCCTAAGGATCTGATTCGAATTGGTAAAATCCTTGACCAAGAGGAGCATAATGCTGAGGAGAATTACGACGACCCCTTTTGGGAAATCGAAAAAAAATAAAGTCAAAAAATGAAAGTAATTCTACCTTCAACAAAAATAACAGAAGTGATAGCCCTCGATCCCAAAGCGATCGAGGCAATCGCTTCTCTTTCCAAACCTTTAACTAGGCTTAAAAACCCCATACTTCGAAAAATAATGGCCTCGAGAGTCACAATCTTGGAAGCGAGCAAAATGGGAAATGTAAGTTTAGAAGCTTTTAAAGCAGCCTTGCTGCCCTTGGGTTTCGAACTGGACTTAGGAGATTCAGAACAAGCGAGCGAAAGCACGCAAAAACCCCAATGGCTACTCGCTGCGAGCGAAAAGGAAATCACTCTTTTTGATGTTCGAGATATAATTGAAAACGGAAGTGATCCCTTAAAAGAAATTCTAGGCAAATTCAAAACCATTGCCCCAGGAGAAATCCTGTGTGTCATTAATAAATTTATTCCTACTCCTTTAATTCATCTATTAAAGCAGCATAAGGCCCAAGACGCTTACGTAGAAACAAAGTCGAAAGAACTTTTCTATACTTACTTTCTAAAGCAATCGGAAGGTCTTTCGAATGCCAATGAGAACAAGAGTGCCTCTACCCCTCAAACAGATGCGCCCGATTCAAATGAGAATCTAACGTTTCATTCTCCCGAATCGTTTGAAGCACTTTTAGCAGATACCCCCCTTTCTAGACAAAAGCAGATCGACGTTCGTTCGCTTGAAATGCCAGGTCCCATGGAAGCTATTCTTCGTGAATTAAAAGAACTTCCTCCGACCCATTTGCTTTTTGTTTACCACAAGCGTATTCCTATCTATTTACTTGAAGAATTAAGCGGACAAAATTTCAAGGTGCATGTACTTCAAAAATCAGAAACGGACATTCAAATGATTTTCATTCCTTCTCATGGCAAACATTAACATTGCAAAAGCGCCCAAAAATGTAGCAATCGCACCCTTTTACATTGCAGGAGCCTTATGCTTCCTAACGCTTTGTGTAATGATGCTGTTCTCCTCCAGCGCTTTTCTTGGACATTATTTTTCTGCTTATATCCTTGCCATTGTGCATATGGCCGCACTAGGATGGGGAACCATGATCATCTTTGGCGCCTCCTATCAACTCCTACCGGTCATTTGTGAAAGAAGCCTTTTTAGTGAAAAACTAGCTCTTAGTTCCTGGGCTCTACTTCTTATGGGCCTTCTAATTTTGGTATGCAGCTTTTGGCATATGTATACTGGCTGGCTCATGGTTTCTGGTGGTACTCTGGTGGTAGTCGCTGCGGTGCTATACCTCATCAATGTTTTGAAAACAGCATCGCTTTGTAAAACCTATTCCATTCAGCGTCTTTTTATGGCAAGCTCCGCCTTTTGGCTTGTCTTTACAACCAGTGTCGGAGTGTTACTCGCTTACAACCTGGCATTCCCCTATATTTCGAGCAATCACTTAGACTTTCTTAAATTGCATGCTCACGCAGGCCTTGGTGGTTGGTTCTTACAACTTATAACCGGCGTAAGCACGAAACTCGTTCCTATGTTTTTGCTTGGGAAATCACAAAAGGAGCGCTTCTTAGTAGGCAGTTTTGTATTGCAAAATTTGGCCTTAGTCCTCTTCTTAGTGGATGGGTTCTTTTTTGGAATTACCCTAAGAGTTGTGCTCTATGCAGCGCTTACCCTTTCGGGAGTTATTCTGTGGATGCTTTATCTCTACGATGCTTTTAAAAACAGACTTCGAAAAAAAATAGAACTGCTCATGAAGCATACTTTCGTCTCCATGATGGTTTTACTGCTCTCGCTATTATTGATTCCAGTCATTTACTTGACAAGTTCGACTTCCGTTACAGTTCTATACGGCACGCTCCTATTTATGGGCTGGATTACTGGCATTATTTTAGGCAAAACATTCAAGACCCTACCGTTCATTGTTTGGAACTCAAAGTATAAACATTTATCGGGCAAAAAGAACATTCCGCTTCCTAAAACCCTCTATAGTGAGAAGCTAGTAAAATTTCAATTTATTCTTTATCTTGCAGCCCTTACTGTACTAAGTTTGGGGATACTTTTCCAAACCCATTGGGTAATACAACTGGGACTAATCCTATGGGTTAGTGTCGCTGGAATTTATCTCGTAAACGTAAGCAAACTCTTTAACCATTTAATAAAAACAACCCACTCATGAGTTCTCAAACCACCTTACCTAAAGACGAACGAGCCATGAATGCTCTCTATGATGTAATCGACCCTGAACTTAATGTCAACATTGTAGATTTAGGACTTGTTTATGACATCACTTTTGCTCCTAACACCGTGCATGTACTCATGACTCTTACTTCACGCTTTTGCCCCATGGGGGATGCCATCAAAACCGGAGTTGTCAATGCACTCGAAGCCGAGTTCCCAGGCGAGGAAATTGAAATCGAATTAACCTTTGAGCCTGCATGGAATTTCGAGTTCGTTTCAGACCAAGGCCGTGAGGAGCTAAACAACCGCTAACCCCCTACTTTTCACACCAAATGACAAAAGTCATACCTAAAAATTTTACAATTCGATTTAAATCAGATAAATTTGTCCTATTAAATTAAACGTTATGAAAAAGACAGTATTATTACTCAGTGCAAGCGCCCTATTATTTGTGGCCTGCAAACAAAACATTGCGAAAGACGCAAACCAAATGACTGCGACTGAAGCGATCGAAATCAAAGCGACCGGAGCTCCAGAAACGCAGGCAATCACTAACCCTCCTTCCCTTCCTGCTCCTGTAGGAGATCGTGAGGCTAAAAAGGTGGTAGTCCACCTAGAGGCAACCGAAATTGAAGGGGAACTAGCGGACGGAGTTACTTACAAATTCTGGACCTTCAACAACACTGTTCCAGGAACTTTTATTCGATTAAGAGTCGGAGACGAAGTGGAGCTGCATCTTAAAAATGCCAGCAACAGTGTAATGCCACACAACATTGACCTTCATGCTGTCAATGGACCTGGAGGTGGAGCAGAAGCTACCAACGTAGCACCAGGGAAAACAGCGATCTTTAATTTCAAAGCGCTTCAACCTGGACTATTCGTATACCACTGTGCGATGGCTCCTGTCCCAATGCACATTGCGAACGGAATGTATGGACTTGTACTTGTAGAACCTGCTGGTGGACTTAGTGAAGTAGACCGTGAGTACTACATTATGCAAAGTGAATTCTATACGACTGGGAAAACAGACGAGAAAGGACTGCAAGACTTTGACCAAGACAAAGGTCTAGACGAAAACCCAACATACGTCGTTTTCAACGGAAAGAAAAATGCACTAATGGGTCCTAACGCACTACAAGCAAAAGTAGGAGAAACTGTAAGACTTTTCGTAGGAAACGCAGGACCAAACCTAGTGAGTTCATTCCACGTGATTGGAGAGATCTTCGATAGAGTGTATATGGAGGGCGGATCTAGAATCAATGAAAATGTTCAAACGACAGTCATTCCAGCTGGGGGTGCCGCTATCGTAGAATTCAAAGTGGAAGTTCCTGGCGAATATGTACTTGTAGACCACTCTATCTTTAGAGCGTTTAACAAAGGTGCAATTGGAAAACTGATCGTGACAGGAGAAGAAAACCAAAAGGTATTTCATAAAGTACAATAAACTTACTCTAATATCAAATTAATCCCAAATGAGAAACCCAATGAAAACAATTACAAAATGGAGCTTTTTGCTAATGGGTTTCTCATTTGTCTTTATCTCCTGCCATAAACCCTTGCAAAAAGAAGCTACTGAAATCAGTGCTGCAACCCAAACCCAAGGAATAAACCCCGAGGTAAAAATGGTCAAAATAGAGGGAGGATTTCTAGAGCCTTTTTACGGAGCTGATTCCACACTAGTGGAAGTGCAAGACTTTCTGATTGACGAGCGAGCTGTCACCCATGAGGAATACCTCGAGTTTGTTAAAAAAAATCCACAGTGGAGAAAAAGCCAAGTCAAAGCTCTTTTTGCGGATGAAGATTATCTTAAAGATTGGCCCGACGACTTAACTCTACCCAAAAACACCCACCCCAAATCTCCCGTGGTTTATGTTTCTTGGTTTGCAGCTTCAGCATATGCGAAGAGCGCTAACAAGCGACTACCTACATTAGACGAATGGGAATATGTGGCTATGGCAGATGAAACCACAAAAAATGCGAGATCCAAACCGGGGTACTCTGAACATTTAATCGAACTCTACAATCAA
This sequence comes from Epilithonimonas sp. KH_059, assembly GCF_057838485.1. NCBI lineage: Bacteria > Pseudomonadati > Bacteroidota > Flavobacteriia > Flavobacteriales > Weeksellaceae > Epilithonimonas > Epilithonimonas sp. KH_059. The sequence continues at coordinate 2,108,703 of NZ_CM174468.1, read as the reverse complement.
AAGTTCCGTGAAAAAGGAGAAGTCAAAAAAACCCGTCCGAATTACCACGGAGTTTATAATGTATTTGATCTTGTCTGGGAATGGACCAGTGATTACAATTCCATCATGACCACCTCCGATTCAAGAAAAGGATCGTATGATGACAAAGGACTTTTCTGCGCCGGTGCAGCTACCTCCGCCGCAGATGTATTAAACTACGCCGCTTTTATGCGCTACGCGTTTCGCGCAAGTCTAAAAGCAGATTATTCAATTGCAAACCTAGGCTTTCGATGTGCGAAAGACTTAAAACCTTAAATTATGAGAACCCTACTTATACTCCTCATCCCCTTTTTATTACTAGCGTGCAAAGACACAGGAGCATCCGATTCTAAGCTAGAGCCTGAGTCCAATTCTGTATTTTTACTAGACTCAGAGTGGCAAAATCAAAACGGTGAGACCTTGAAATTAGAACAATTGAAAGGCAAAAATATGGTGGTAGCCATGATCTTCACCTCTTGTACCACTGCCTGTCCCATCCTTATTGCAGACATGAAAAAGATATACAATGGAATAGATGCTAAACATCAGGAATCAACTTCGATGGTTTTGATTTCCATTGATCCGGACAACGACAGTCCAGAGGTACTGAAAGAATTCGCAAAGACCCAAAAAATGGATCAAGAACCTTGGCAGTTTTTAGTCAGTGATAAGGAAAGTCTCCGAAACCTAGCAAATGTGCTCGCTGTGAAATACAAGAAAATTTCTCCGATGGAATTCTCTCACTCAAACATTATAAGTGTCTTTGACAAAAATGGAGTTTTAGTGAATCAAGTAGAAGGAACCGTGCAGCACGATAAAGTTATAAGTGCAGTGAATTCATTGTAATTCACTCGTACACCCAACCGAGTCAATAACTCGTTTTTTTCATTTTTTTCAGAAGCAACTCTTAGTATCTACTAAGAGTTGTTTTTTTGTACAACACTTTATTGATTTCATCATTACAATAATTAAAATCAATTTACATAATCAATAATACTTTAAATGTAATAAAAAATTAAATAAAACCTATCGAAAGTTTTCTTATTTTAATTTAGAATAATTCTAATTAATATCTAAATTTGCTCCCGAAATAAAAAAACGATACAGCTTTATGCGAAAATTAATCCTACCCGCTTTCCTTTTGCTTGCCACTCAATGGCATGCCCAAAACGTAGATACAACTCAGGTTCAAGACATTACAGAGGTCATTATCAACCAAACCAAAACCTACAAAAATGAAAATGCATTTGCAGTTTCAAAGCTTAATCTAAAAGATATTGAAAATCCACAAGTCTACATCAGCATTCCAAAAGTTATTCTTAGAGACCAGGTGGCAACCAATTTTAAGAGCGTTCTCTCAAATGCCACCGGAATCACGCGTCTTTGGGAAAGCACTTCGCGTGGTGGCGACGGAGCCGAATATTACACCATGCGCGGGTTTTCAACACAATCTCGTCTTGTGAACGGAATGGCAAGTTTTAACAACGGAGGACTAGACCCACAGAACATTGAAAACATCGATGTAATCAAAGGACCCTCTGGGACGCTCTACGGGGGAAGTCTTGTTTCCTACGGGGGATTAATAAACATACAAACCAAAAAGCCCGAAGATCACTTCAAAGGAAACATCAATTACATTACAGGGACTAACGCCCTTCACCGCGTTACTGCCGATGTCAACACTCCAATTTCAGACGGTTTGTTTCTACGCGTAAACACCGCGTACCACCAAGAGAATTCATTTCAAGATGCAGGATTTACTCGCTCCTTTTTCATTGCACCTTCTTTAAAATACAAAGCAAATGAGCGCCTGACTTTCCTAGTCAACACGGAATTTAAAAGCAACAAAGGTGCGAATGCACCGATGATCTTTTTAAATCGAAATGCACCACTTTCGTTTCATTCCATGGACTTATTTGAAAAGAATTATAAAAAATCTTACACAAGCAATAATTTGACGACTGAAAATCCTAGTTTCAACATTCAGAGCCAGATGATTTACAAACTTTCTCCTAACTGGACCTCGCAAACGCTGGTCTCTTCAAGCTCGAGCAAAGCCCTGGGGTACTATCACTATTTATGGGACAGTTCGAACGGCGATGAATTCACTCGAATGCTCTCTAAAGCAAACAGTGAGACTTTGGCTACAGGAATCCAGCAAAACTTCATTGGAGATTTCTCCATAGGCACTATGCGAAACCGTCTAGTAGTGGGACTTGACTACTTAGGTACCAATGTCATAAATAACGACTCAGAATGGGTGGGGTATGGATTGGTCTCTTTAAAAAACCAAACGGACACTGGCATTTTAACTACGCAAGGTGCCGATCAGGCATTAGCCAATGCGAATGTGGTTCCTGCTGAGGCAAAAACAAACATTAAAAGCATTTACTTTTCAAATGTGCTGAATTTAACGCCAAAGCTCTCCGCTATGGTTTCCCTGCGTATGGACAACTTTAGCGGAAAACCGACCCAGTGGTCAGAGGATAAAATAGAAAACCAAACCTCATTTTCTCCCAAGTTTGGAGTGGTGTACCAGCCCATTTTGGGCACGCTGTCTCTATTTGCTAACTACATGAATGGATTTCAATACCTGACGCCTGTCAAAGTCTCCGCACCCGGCGGAGGCACCCCGAGTTTAAAAATATTTGATCCCGAGCGAGCAAACCAATGGGAGGCTGGCGCAAAAGCAAACCTGGTTCAAAACAAACTATCCCTTACCTTAAGTTATTACCACATTAAGGTCAGCAACAAGATAATGACCGATCCAGAAAACATTAACAATTCTATTCAAGGAGGAGAAGTGTTAAGCGAAGGAATCGAATTAAGCGCTGTGGGAAACCCTATGGAAGGGCTAAGTTTAATTGCAGGCTTTAGTAAAAACTATGCAACTCAGCTTAGTGGCGATCCTTCCTATGACAACCAGCGCCCTGAAGAAGCAGGACCCGAGCTCCTCGCTAATTTCTGGGCCCATTACAAAATTCCAGCCGGCACACTTCAAAACCTTACGTTTGGTGCAGGCTTAAACTACGCAAGCGAACAGCACACTTTAAATCGAACCACGACTGGAAGGTTTACCCTTCCAAGTTACACAGTATTAAATGCAATGGTAGGATATTTTCCAGAGCGCTATAGCATCGCTTTGAAACTTGACAACCTTACAAATGAGCACTACTACTCGGGATGGAGTACAGTGAGCCCGCAAAAATTAAGAACGCTCTCCCTTTCTTTAGGGTTTAACTTTTAGGTTTTATTTTTCACGTTGGTTCTGGATGGTTAAACCATCCAGAATTTTTCAAACTTTCACCGTTTCCAAAAACAAACTATTCCTCCAAAAAACAAAAACGCATGAATCCTCGAGCTTCAAAAAAGAAAAAAAGTCGATTTAAATCCACAATCAAGCGCTTGCATTTATACTTCGGTCTCACCATTGGAGCACTCATCCTTATTATCAGCCTTACCGGAGCGCTCTATGTTTTCAAAGAAGACTTCGAAAAAGTGCAGCGGCAACAAATCACCTACCATGGGGAAGAAAACTATACGTCCAAAAGCCCGCTATCTATTGCCAGCTTAGAAAAACAAATTGAATTGCAAGTGGGAGAGCCCTACCCTCTCCATTGGGTAGAAATTCCCATTGACAAAAGCAAGTCCTACAAATTCTTTTATTTTGAACGCGATCCTGAGGCTTGGAATTATTTTGACGAATACCCAATTTACAAATCTGTCTATATAAACCCCTATTCCGGAAAAGTACTTTCTGTACAGGACGAGAAAATGAACTTTTTCGCCCTTGTAAAATCCATCCACTGGAGCTACATGCTAAATTCCGACTGGGGCAAATATGTAGTGGGAATCCCCGTAATCTGTTTTTTGTTTATGCTTATTTCCGGCATTATTTTATGGTGGCCAAAAAACAAAGCCGCACGTAAGCAGCGGTTTTGGTTTCAATGGAAAAACATGAAGAACTGGCGACGTAAAAACTATGACCTTCACAGTATTCTAGGTTTTTACGCCTCCTTCATTGCACTTATCGTGACCATAACAGGATTATTCTATAGCTTTTACTTTATTCAAGCCGCCCTCTACTTCGCCTTTTCAGGTGGGAGCACTGCCTATCCAGACTACTCTCATTTGAAATCCCCAGACAAACCGTTAGCTCCCACCGAGCATGTATTTGATCGAGTGGCAAGCCAAATCGATCAAATGTATCCTGAGGCAAGTGCCTACTCCTTCGATCTAGGGCATGCCCATCCTTTTGATCATGAAGATCCCGAGAACAACCTTGCGGTTTATGTTCGTGGATACGCGCAAAAATATTACAAGTACAGCGAAGTCTTCTTTGATAAGAATTCAGGACGTTTGCTATTGAATAGACCCTACGAGACACGAAACTTCGGTGAAAAATACATTGCAGCCAATTATGACATCCACGTAGGTGCCATCCTTGGCGTCTTTGGGAAAATTCTTGCCCTAATTTCAAGTTTGGTTTGTGCGAGTCTGCCCATTACCGGCTTTCTTGTGTGGCGGGGTCGAACCAAAAAGAAGAAACGTACGAACGATTCTCCAGTTTAACGAACTTTAGCAAGAATACACCCTCCCTTTGGAAACCTTATTTTCAAAGGGATACGACGGGCTTTTTTAAATCGTGATAGAAAAGAACTGTCCAATTCTTTTCATAGGCTAGCGTTTTCCATTTTTCTCGCAGTTCGCTCGCGGTTTTCCCATCGTAATCTGACTTGTACGCGACTTTGCGTCTCCAATAGCTATACTGAGGCAAATTATCTCCGCCGTAAAAAACGATTTGTGAGGAAGAAACGATCCAAAATTCTTGATGATACTGCGTATGCCCCCCTGAAATCTCATAATAGATTTCTTTAGTGATCCAACCCTTGGGTTCTTCTAAAAACCGAACTTGATCTGATTCCTTTAGAGCTTCTAATAAAGGTAAGATATACGAAGTACTGTCCTTACTTTGAAGTGCATTCTCTAAATCGCCTCTTGATACATAAATCTCGGCCTTTTTGAAGTGCATCTCAAATTCTCCATGGGCAAAGTGCCCTAGACCCATTACGTGATCTTTATGCAAATGAGAAAGTAAGACTTTGGTCACTTCACTCGGATCGATGCCCTGCGTTTCAAACGCTTGCAGAAGTAGAGACTGGGAAGAATCCTGCAATTGCACCCCCAAATCAATAAGAATTAAATCGAGCTTTGTTCTAATTAAAAATGGCTGCACTCCCATCCTAAGTCCAGAGCTCGGCGAACTCGAACTTAAAATAGAAAATTCGCCATTTGAATCCACATGAAAGTGGCCTAGAAGTAAGGGGATAATCTGCATTCGTTTAAACTATTTTTAGCGTACGTATTTGCAATTTACAACGAATTTTTGATCCTAAGCGAAAGCGATATGCTTTCGATTTGAACCGCTTTTCGAACAAATCTGCAAAACTCGACTGTCCTGTGATGTATTCAGCTCAAAGCTAGCGTTCGAAATCGTCATATACTACTGATTATCAATAAAATAATATTTACCAATTTATATCTTAATATTTTATATCTTTAATATCTCAAAATTAGACATTAAAACTTTTTAAATTTATTGACACTCAAACTTTTTAACGATAATTTCATGAAACAACGATTATTGACGCTATGCTTTGCGGTCGGACTCTTAGTAGGTGTTGGTGCACAGCAATCTGCAATTTACCTAGATTCCTCGCAACCTATCGAAAAACGTGTAGAAGATGCGCTCTCAAGAATGACACTTGAAGAAAAAATTGGCATCATTCATGCCCAATCCAAATTTAGTTCTGCGGGCGTGCCGCGCCTAGGCATTCCAGAGCTATGGATGACGGACGGTCCCCACGGAATTCGTCCCGAAGTTTTATGGGACGAATGGGAACAAGCAGGTTGGACCACCGATTCATGCATTGCATTTCCTGCCTTAACCGCCCTTGCCGCAGGGTGGAATAAAGACCTTTCTTTGCTTTATGGAAAATCCCTGGGGGAAGAAGCTCGTTACCGTAAAAAAGACGTTTTGTTAGGACCTGGGGTAAACATTTACCGTACGCCTTTGAACGGTAGAAATTTTGAATACCTAGGCGAAGACCCATTTCTAGCTTCCCAAATGGTGGTTCCTTACATTAAAGGGGTACAGTCGAACGGCGTAGCCACAAGTGTAAAACATTTTGCCCTTAACAATCAAGAGACCAATCGCCACGGATACGATGTCATTGTAAGCGACAGAGCTCTTTACGAAATTTACCTTCCAGCCTTTAAAGCGGCTGTTCAAGAGGGAGATTCCTGGACGATTATGGGAGCATACAATAAATACAAGGGACAACACGCTTCCCACAACAAATACCTTCTGATTGACATTCTAAGAAAAGAATGGAATTACAAAGGGGCAGTGGTCGCAGACTGGGGCGGAGCTCACGATACAAAAGAAGCAATTTACAACGGTCTTGACCTTGAATTTGGAACCTGGACTGACGGTCTTACCATGGGACAAACCAATGCATACGATAATTATTACCTCGCAAAACCTTACCTTGATTTAATAAAATCAGGAAAAGTGGGCACAGAAGAATTGGATACGAAAGTGAGAAATGTCCTTAGACTGTCCTTTAAAACCACCATGGACCAAGAAAAACCTTTCGGTTCTTTTGGTACCGAGGAGCATGCCGAAGCAAGTAAGAAAATTGCTGAGGAAGGAATCGTACTTTTGAAAAACAAGAACAACCTCTTGCCACTAGATCTAAAATCCTCCAAAAAAATCGCCGTCATTGGGGAAAATGCAATCAAAATGATGACCGTAGGAGGAGGAAGCTCTTCACTTAAAGTAAAATACGAAGTTCTCCCACTGGACGGAATCAAAAACCGTGTAGGCTCGAATGCTACAGTAACCTATGCTCGTGGCTACGTAGGAGATCCAACTGGAGATTACAACGGCGTGGTTTCAGGGCAAAACCTAAAGGACGACCGCTCTGTAGAACAACTAACTAAAGAAGCAATCGATTTGGCCAAAGAATCTGACGTGGTTATTTTCATTGGTGGACTTAACAAAAGCGATTATCAAGACAGCGAAGGGTTTGACCGCAAAGAGCTAGAACTGCCTTATGGGCAAAACGAACTTCTTGCGAAACTTGCCAAAGCAAATAAGAATCTGGTATATGTAAATATCTCTGGGAACGCGGTGGCAATGCCTTGGGTAAATGAAGTGAACTCTATTGTTCAAGGATGGTTTTTAGGAACAGAAGCAGGAAACGCGCTCGCGTCCGTCCTATTCGGAGATGTGAACCCAAGCGGAAAATTGCCCTTTACTTTCCCTGTTAAATTATCCGACAATTCAGCGCACGCCCTAGGAGAATTCCCAGGAGACGATACTATTCAGTACAATGAAGGCTTGTTTGTAGGATATAGATGGCATGACAAGGAGCACATTCAACCTCTATTTCCTTTTGGACATGGTCTTAGCTACACAAAATTCCAATATGGGAATGCAACAATTGATAAAAAAGCCTTTACTCAAAACGAAACCTTTACCGTCACGACCACTGTTAAGAACACTGGGAAAAGAGCAGGATCAGAAATTGTACAGCTTTACATCTCTGACCTTAAATCCTCTCTTCCCCGCCCAATTAAGGAATTAAAAGGTTTTGAAAAAGTGGAGCTTCAACCCGGCGAGCAGAAAACGATCACTTTCACGCTTGACAAATCCGCATTAAGCTTTTTTGACGACAAAAAACACGAATGGGTTGCAGAGCCAGGGACATTCAAAGCCCTTATCGGCGCTTCCTCCCAAGACATTCGTTCGGAAGTCTCATTTGATCTCAAATAAAAATCATTTCACAATTTCATATCAATTGAACCAGCTGTCATAGGCTGGTTATTTTTTATATGCTTTGTCTAGTCCTGAAAACTAGCTTCAAAAAGAAAGCAAGGAAAATGAACAATCCCTCACTATAGAAGTCATATGCTATAGGAAATTTCTTTGAAAAGTACGAATGACTTAATTAAACAGCATAAAGAAATTTCAGATATAATAAATGAACAGATCAAAATGCAGACTATGAAACTTGGTTTTTACTATGCGATGCATAGTTTTAACAGCGAGCCGGAATCATAAACCAAGAGAATTTTTCTAACTTTATCAGCCATAGGGAAATAGTTTTTCATTAAAAAAGAGCAAATTTCCTTACAAATTGAGTTTAAAACAAAGACATTTTGGATTAGAAACAAGATTCGCTATCGATTAATTCCTTAATCAAAATGTCTATTTGAAACGAATGAAAAAAGCAAAATTTATGGATACATTAATAACAATTTTTTTTGGCTTAGGACTAATAGTTTATGCTTGGGGATTTATTGCATTAGATTGGAAAGATAGAAATGCTACACTGTGGTTAATTGCAATCATTGGGTTTCCCGTTTTAGGTTCGTTCGCTTATCTTAATTACAAACAAAGACGTAAATATCAAAGAAGTTAAGCACTTATCCTGTGAGAAAACTACAAGCTAGTTCACAACATTTGATGGCGATATTTTATAACCATACAACTTATAAGGTACTTTTACTACTTATTTGATACTTCATAAAACAAAAACGCAAAGCTCGAAGCCTGGCGTTTTTGGTTATATACTTTCCATTAGTCGCCTAAAATATGGTATTTTACCCAAAAGAATAGGGCTTAAACATATTGACATACAAGTTATCCAAAACATTATTCCTTCTGGCGGTAACGGAACATTTTTGCCCCAAATAACTCTCGATAATACCGATAATGAAACGTAAATCAGTAAATTAAAAAGAGAAAACAATAATGGTTTGTACAGCTTGATATTTCTAAAGTACTTAAACAACAAAAAATATAATACTACAAAGGGCAAACCAAAAAAGAGTAATCTCCATAAATTCCATAAAGTAGCTCCATCAAAATTTCCCTTAAAACTTGACGAATTAAAAAAAAGTAATAGAAAACAGACTATAACTTCAACAACAAATAGGCTTGCATATAGTATTGAGAAATTTACGACCTTATTCATTGTGTAGTTTTTTAATTAATTCTTAATTCTTAGCATTTGTCCTTCGGAAGTTTCTAAATCAAAAGTATAATTTTTGTCTTTCGATAAAGGGTCTAATTTTTTCCTATACTTCTTCTTGTCCAAATTGTAAATTTTAAGAATAACAAACGTCTGTTCAAACCAATTCTTCCCTATTTCGATTTCATAATTATAAATTTCCTGTTTCCCTTTAGATGAATATTGATAATAATCAAATTGAAGAAACAAGGTAATTTCTTGCTCTGAAAAAATCATATTATAATCTTCGGAACTCAATGATAAATTACCTGCGTGGTAACTTATATCTATTCTTTTCAAAACATTCGTACCTTGTTTAGCTATAATTACAGGTCTGGTTAATGAGGTTGCAATTTCTTCATCAACACAAACTATAAAATCAAAATTTTTTCTATTTTCTTGAGCAATAGAAATTTGATATACAAATAGGAATAAAACCCAAAACACATACTTTTTCATAATCTTTAATTTTTTAGTATATTTTGAATAGCTTTTCTTGTAAGCTCTACTTGCGGTGTTGTATTTCTATCATAAATAACCGCCCCATTTGGTCTATTTGGAATATTTAAAGTTCCATTAGGGTTTGTAGTAGCATTCTTAACAGTTCCCAAAGGTCCGACTATAATATTTGTATTATATTGGCTGAAAGTTCCCCTGTCTGTTGCTGAAGGAGTGCTTGCCGATTGCGGAAATATTTGATTACCTACTTGCTGTACTGTTGTAGGGTGGGAATGGATTATAGCTTCTGCGTCTGCGGGTGTTGTTCCTGCTGGTAAATTTGGCAAACTTGCGGAAGCCGTCTGAACTTCATTAACAATAGTAGGCATAGAGCCTGTTTGTCCTTGAATAACAGTTCCGTCATTCATAACTATTGAAGATTCCTCTCTTAATCCACCATTAGCAATAGTTCTGTCTGAAACATTTAGGCTTTCTTGTAAAGTGGCATCACTTGGTAAGATTACTCCCGAATTAACATTATTCAAATCAACATTACCTTTTATTTTTGATATTTGTCTTGCTTCCTTTTTATCAGTTACAACCATTTTAACCCCATTATCAACCCCATCAGTTCCAATCTTTTTACCGTCTGTATTGTATAAATCTGTATCAAACTCAACCGCCATTCTGCCGTCGGGGTCGATGAATCTTATTGGGTTATTCAGTGCATAGGCGTATGGTGAGTATGCTGGATACTTCTCCGCTAGTGGGTCCACAGTCATCCACCTACCTAATTCTGGTAAGTAGTGTCTTGCACCGAAGTCATAGATACCTGTGTTTTGTAGTTCTTTTCCTGCAAATTTATATTGGTAGCTCGGAGTAGGAACTGGTGTATGGCCATACCCTTCGTGTTTGAGTCCGAAAGGATAATAATGGTTTTCATCTATAATCTCAAGAACTCCTGCGCTATTTTTCCAGAAGCTGAGTCTTGTGTTCCCCAGATGATCCAGATAAGTGTAAATGTAGGCATTTTTCTTAAAGTCAAAGTACCCTTCACTGTGAGAAGCAAATTCTAGAGTGGTCACACCCCCCACGGTTAAATAGTGAAACCCATCCAGATACTCACTGGTTTTAGTACCCGCCATTTGCAGTGTTTTTTCTCCATTCCATCGGTACTGATAGGAAGTGGTAGTCCCTGAATGGATGAGACTTTTGGGTAAATTTAATTCATTGTATGATATACTTGAAATTCCTATATCCAATAGCGAAGTCATTCTTCCACTAGAGTCGTAGGAAAAAAGGTTACCGCCGATTGGATATCCTAATGCCCCCTGAGCACTTAGATCTACTACTTTAGTAATTTTGTTTCCTTGGTAAGTATACGATAGTTCATCTATTTTGGTTCTAGGGGCCTGATCAGATGCTCCATAGCGAGACAGGGAAAGGATATTTCCATTGGAGTCATAAGAGATTGTTTCGTCGTAGCTGCCCGTGTTAGGATTCGTGGCTTGGGGTTTGCTATAGAGCGCTGAAATAAGTCTAGACGATTTGTCGTAAAAGTAACTATAGCGTCTAACAGAAGAATCTAAGGGGGTACGCGCCGCCCAATCCATTTGAGAGATGTTTCCATTAAATAAAGGCTCACTTCCCTCGCCTTGTGGATCTTGATATCGCAATGAAAAGGCGAAGAGGTCGCTTCCTAAATTGTTAGGGTCATTCACTGCTAACAGCCAGTCTCGTACATTGTACCGAAAATTAAGCTCTTGTAGTGTGGCACTACCGATACGCTTGTGGCTTACTCTTGAGAGTTCATCATACGAGTACGTTTTAAGAAGTTCCTCCGTTTTGCTTCCGACTTTATGAAAAGCGGATAACAGACGGTTTTTATTGTCGTAGATAAATCGCTCTTCGAAGACTAATTCCAAGTCGGTCGGGAGCCGTTTATGAGCGGTATGTTTTTCTAGAATAGAGGAGCTGAAGTCTAATAAATAATCTTCCTTGGTGTATCCCCCATTGTTGTAGTAGGTGTGCTGTGATATCTCTCTTGAGTATGTATCGTACCAAAAAAAGGATTTAGTCCATTCAAAACTACTGCTTCCAAGTGTTCTAAGGAATAAAGCCGTTTGCAGTCCTTTGGTACTTCTGTTTGACGAGTATCCGTTCACGTTAAAAGAGGTTGGCTGATCGCTTAATGTAGGCTGTGAACTTTGGACAATGTATTGGGGTCTTTGAGGACTTTGTAAAGGGTACTTATCATAGTATAAAACTTTATTTACAGATGAAGAAGACCCAACGATGGGCATTGCATTGTTAGAGTAGTAAATTGTAAGCCCACCCGATGAAAATCCCGTGCTATTTAATGACTCATAGAAAGTAAATTCTTGTTTTAGCATACTTGCTAAACTTCCTCTGCTACCGCCTGGAGTGAGCCCTTCATAAACAAGTCTAGAATTGGAATCGTATTTGTAAAAATGCCATAGCCCCTGACTTCTAAGTCCCTCATCCTGTCTAAACCTTAGGCGGTTTCCATTGTCGTAGATAAATTGCTCCCAACCTGTAGCAGGTCTTTTGATTTCAACTAACTGAAAGTAGGAGTTGTACCGGTATTGTGTTGCAAGATCCGCAAGCAAAGTCAACGAAATAGTTGCACCAAAGGTGAGAGATTCCACCTGTTTGCTTGCTTGTGGGGAAAGTACAAAAGCAAGGTTGTTATACTCGTTGTAAATATAGTAGGTATCCTGAAAATTACTTGGTCCTAATACAATTCTTGCAAGAATTAAACGACCTCTCGAATCTTTAAATTCCAAGCGTTCATTTTGGTTAGGATCCGTAGTTTTATCTTTAAATAACTGTCCCTGAGAAAAATAGGTCGTAGGTTGAGTGGCAGAGGAACTCACAATCTTGAGTGTAGAGAATGTGACCCCCTCACTCCAACTGCTTATAACTGCAAACCGCTTGACTTTATCCTCTAGGGTATTTAGTTCGTAACTTTTTTTAAGGGTATTGTTAGAATTTAGTGCCCACGAACTACCTTCAAAAGCTTGTTCTTTTAGGCGTCCTAAAGGAGAAGATTCTAATTTTCTCTCTTGATAAAGCACAGAATCATCATACGCTGCTATCGCAGTAGCCATAGGAACTGCACTATAATAGCTTCCCTGAGTTGTACCCGCTTGAGGCAAAGGAAGGAAGCTTTTTACTTGTCTGCCATATGCGTCGTACTCCACGGGAGTCACCAAATCTTTGCCTAGTGGGGTAAGCCCTATCTCAATCTCCTGTTTTAAGCGACCTAATCCATCATAGTATGAAACCGTTTCCATTTTTTTAGCTGTAGGAGTGGAATTTAATACGGGTTGAAGATATTGGCGTTGAAAGAGATAATTTTCAGTGGAAGTAAGGTTTTGTGCTTGGAGCATATCGGGATTCAATAGGATGCCTAGGAAAGCAAAACCAAGTATTAAATCTTTTGAATTTTTCTTCAGATGGAAATTCATGGTTTTAAAGTTTGAGATGATATAAAAATTCACTTTGAATTCTTCCCTCTAGGTCTTTGACATTTACAAGTCTCCCTCCAAGATCGTAGTTGAAAAACAGACGTTCTCCACTTGGAGGAGTTATCGTAGAAACGCCGATTAAAGGCTGGTAGGTATAGGTGGTGATCTGTAGATCTTTTAAAGCAGCATGATTTCTAAAGTTATCTAAGGCCAGTATGAGCGCATCTTCCTGAATCTTGGTTCCCAGTTGGTCGTGGCTGTTGGAAGCACTTACGATGGCTGAGATGTATGGTTCTAGACCGTAATAGGAATACGCTGTGACTTTTGCGATAAGCTTCGTGTTGTGGTACCCCCAAATCAAGGAAGTAAGTACTCCTTCCTCATTTAGATATTGCAGTAAATTCCCCTTAGTATCGTATCGAGAAAATATTAACTTCTGTTTCCCAATTTCATTGGAAGTACCAATGGTATTTGCTTCGATTTGATCAATTTGAGAGGGGAAAAGAAATTCGTGATGAAGCCAATCCCTACTAAACTGTATTGCGGTTTTACTTTTTGCTTTTAGATTTTCAATTCTAGTTTCCGTTATAGGAATTCCCTTCATATTCCTTTGGTTAAGATCCCCCGCCCCTGAGGGATTAGAATCTTGAGCAAATTCCAATTTATCTTCAAAGGTCTCCTTAGAGGATGTGGTCGTTTTTGTGCGGTTGACATTAAGATGATATGGACTATCAATAAAAAACTCTTGTTTGGAACCTGAGCTAATACCATTTTCATAAGTGTTACTAGTTTTGGACTTAAGGTGGAGCGTGTTGAGATATTCTCTATACCCTTGAACCCAAAATCCAGACAAATGATTAAGGGTCACGTAATTAGAATCGTCCTGAGTGGAAGAAGGATTAAATCCACGATTATTATAGTAGTCGTACAAAACTTCTTGTTGCACCAACGTGGGGTTTTGCTCCGAAAAATACCTCTCTGATAAGGGTTTTGCTCGAAGTCCGCTTTTGTTAATACCGAAGAGGTTGTTGTAATTTTTGTATAAATTGATTGGAGTAACTGTGGTTGTGGCTCCTGAGCTGAAGTACAATCTTAAATTAGATGTATCTGGAGTGAGTTCATCGGGATGGGAGCTATAAGAAGTGAAATTCCTTTCGGTATGTCCATTTCCAGGACTTATTTCAAATACTTTGCTGTATCCAACATTGTAACGATCTAGGCTCATTTTTTGAATATTAGAACTTGTCTTAATTAGCAGCTTTTGGAGGGATTGAGATTGAGAAAATTCAAAATAATACAAGTATCTAGGCCAAAACATAAGAGTACCAGAACTTTGAGCGCCGTCCTTGCTTGTCGTGTAGCGATACAAGTGCTCAGTAGCCAAAACCCCAGGACTAGAATAATGAAGTACCTGAGAGATTCTGGAGCCGCCTCCTGCTCCGTTTACTGTGGCTAGTGTAGGTAGAAAGTTACTTTGAGAATTGCGCTCCAGTCTTTTTCCGTATTGATGAGATTCGTATTGGAATTCACTGTATCCACCTGTTGGGTAAATGATTTTGGAGAGGAGTCCCACATCGGCTTTTGCTGGGTCTGCATCTCGAAAGGTATTTAAAAGTTGATAGTCTCCTGTGACAGAATTGTAACTATTTGGGTTGGTAGGAGCGAGGCCTGTGTTTAGGTCTTTTCCGTTCCAATAGCCCCAATGGTCTATTCCTTTGGTATAATATGGAGGAAGATTAGTGGTCTTATGATAAGACATATTGTATTTTTCTAATGTCATAGGATCACTTAAAGAGGAAAGAAAAGGTCTTTGATATACTCCGCCCAAGTTCTGGTACTCTAAAACCTTTTTCTTGATTAGTCGATTAAAGTGGTAAAGTTCTACCTCTTTAAGTACCCATTCGTTTAAAAAGTCTTGAGCCAGTTTGTGGTGTTTGATGGGATACCCAAGATCCTGATACGTAAAGCGTATTTCTTCGTTTTCAGAACTTATGGAACTAAGTATAGATTTTTTCAGCAAAACAAAGGTATCATAAGGGGAGTTTTCAGAAACTGTATAACCTCCACAGCCTACGCCTGCAGGGCAATTTTTCCATTCTGATACGGTGGCTCCATCTTGCGTATAACTCTCCAAAGATAAAAGCAATTGGTTTTGCTTCGCATTTGTAAGAGGTACTAAATTACAGAAGTCGTTTCCTAAAGTTCCACTATGGTATTGGTAATTGACTTCTTTGGTTCCATAATCAAAGATTATTTTTTTTAGGCTAAAGGAGCTAATCATAGGGTAGCTAGAGTAGAATTCATGATATCTGGTGGGATCTCTTCCATAGGCGTAAGAGATTTCATAGGTTGAAAGATCTCCTCCGAAAATGTATTTTGTGCCATCGCCGCGCAAAATAGTAATTGTGGAGCTTGGAGGTACACAGAAATTTGTGCCTCCATACAGAGCCATCTGCGATACGTCAACCGTGATGTTTGGGTCGTCTGATTCTACCAAAATCTTCCCATCGTTCCCGACCATGAATTTGCCAGAAAGTCCTGGGGCCACAAAATGAAATACATCGGGAGTTCCCTCGTAGCCGTTCGCTCTAGGGCCCATAGTCCAAAAAACACCCTCAGTGCTCCCTGTACCACCAAAGAGTTGATAGGCTTGTGTATTGCTAGAGGGGGTAGTCTTTACCCCTTTCAAGAAACCGTGAAAATCTTTTCCTGCATTAAAGGGTCCTCCTGAGAATGTGGGGTTTCCGATATATTCGTCGGGCACTTTGTTTAACTCCCTAGTAATTCTTCCACCAGCAATTAAAGAGAAGTTCATTCCTGCGATATCGGACTTTTTATGGGGTAAGAATCCCGACGAATCATACTGCAGTTGGGCACCGAGTTCCATACCGCTAATTTGTAAATTAATTAAGGGGATTTGAAGATCTAAAGCTCCCGTAGCTAGCCTCACGGGAATGTTGCCATATTTGGTCATTGCATGTGCTTGGGGAGATTTCACTACCAAAGGATCCATCGTGCTGAGAACTTGGGCACAAAGGAAATTGGAAAAGTGAATTACTATTGCAAGACCTAAACTTAATAGATGTTTCATGGTAATTGGAATTAATAGCAAATCTGCATACCAGTATATGACGGCGTACGATGCCCTTTTTATCGCGAACATGTACTTTTAATTTCCTGATTAGCAGTGAGGTAAATCTACATATTTCAGAAATTCAAATAATCACTACCCTCCATTGTTAATGATTATTTAATATTGGGGCGGTTCTTTACTATGGTGGACAACTTCTTAAGTTGGAATATTCTATTTCGTCGAATGATTAATTAGAGTAGCCGTCCTAATATTGGGGCGGCTATTTTTATGACATTACAAAATGTGAACGAGGGAAGTAAAAAAGAAGAGTCAATGTATTTGACAACAAATGAAATAAAAATCACAAAATCTCGTACCTTTATTTAAACATTCTATAGCATTTTGTTGTACCATTGTTGTACCCAGCTAGTAATTGGGGGTAAAAAATAAGCACTTACAGTGCTGTAAGTGCTTGATTTTCAATTAGTGGTCCCACCTGGGCTCGAACCAGGGACCACCTGATTATGAGTCAGGCGCTCTAACCAACTGAGCTATAGGACCTTAGTAATATATTACTTTTGTTGGATTGCAAAAATAACACTTTCCATTGACTTTTGAAAGAATTATTTAATTTCTTGACACAATTCCACGAGCACTCCTCCGGTAGATTTGGGATGAAGAAATACAACGAGCTTATTATCTGCACCTTTCTTTGGTTCTTCCGAAATAAATTCAAAACCTTCTTTTTTCAGCCTTTCAACCTCAGCCTCGATATTCTCCACTCCAAAAGCAAGATGATGGATCCCTTCCCCTCGTTTCTCAATAAATTTTGAAATTGCAGACTCCGGTTTGGTGGATTCTAAAAGTTCGATTTTACTCTCTCCTATTTGGTAAAAAGAAGTAATCACTCCCTCCCTTTCCACTTCTTCTTTTTTGTAACTACCCTTTCCAAGCAGTCTTTCGAATAGTGAATCGGATTCTTTAAGCGATTTCACGGCAATTCCTAAATGTTCAATTTTCATGGTATTTAAGTTCTTAATACGCCTTAGCCAACTCTTACAATAGAGTGCAGCGCGAGCGAGAGAATATTCAAACAAAAGTAGTAAATTTGCGCCATGAACGAAAGTAACAGACAAAGAAAAGTCGCCCAAATCATTCAGGAAGATTTTTCCGAATTATTTAGAAAACAAGCCTCAGAGAGCAAGCAAAGTTTTCTTGTAAGTGTTTCGGATGTAAAAGTTTCTGCCGATTTAAGTATTGCAAAAATCTATTTAAGTATATTCCCGAACGATTACCGTAAAGCGATTATGAAAGAAATCGAAGAGAACAAATCTCAATATCGAAATTTCTTAGGGAAGAAAATGGGAAAACAGGTCCGTATTATTCCAGAGCTTCAATTCTACCTAGACACTTCGCTTGACGACGTGGAAAGAATTGAGAAAGAATTAAAGGGCGAAGGAGACAATCCCACACTATAAGGAAAGGTGGCAAGTACAGCATACTACATTGCAAAACGCTATTTAATAGCTAAAAAAGGCTCAACTGCAGTCACGTTTATTACGTGGCTTGCCGCTTTTGCAATGATGACCGCTGTAGCCTCCATGTTCATCATTGTGTCTGTTTTTACCGGACTGGAAGACCTCAACAAGGCTCTTATTTCAGATCTGCATGCGGACATTACCATCTCAAGTACTTCTGAAAAACAGCTTAAGGATCCCGTTTTAATTACGAAACTCCTAGAAAAACAAAAAGATGTAGAGGCTTACTCCAAATTAATTGAAGAAAAAGTCTACCTCAACTACGGCGGCGTAGGCGAAATAGCCTATTTACGAGCGGTCGATTCAAATTACACAAAAGTAAATCCCATAGACAAACGAATTTTCTTTGGAAAACTGCCGGATCTTCGAAAAGGCAAGGAAGTTATTTTAGAAAACAATTTGGACAACCGCCTGGCCATTCCTGTGGGAGAAACGCTAAAACCTGCGTTCATTTACATGCCTAAACCAGGAGTTGGACTCATCAATTCAGAAGCGGACATTTTTGAAAAACAAGAAATTATTGCTACGGGGGTATTCCCAGGAAACGATCAATTGGACAATTACATTATTGCCCCTATTAGTCTTGCTCAATCTCTCTTAGGCACTTCCAATGAAAGTGCTTATAAAATTGTTGCCAAACTCCACGATCCAACCCGGGCCTCTAGTGTAAAGGCAGCCCTTAAAAAACAAATGGGCAGCGAATACCAAATAAATACGAAAAACGAAGAAAACGCAGCCTTCTGGAAAATGATCAACACAGAGAAGCTTATGATCTATTTAATCTTTTCTCTTGTTATTTTGATTACTACTTTCAACTTGGCAGGTGCAATCATCATTCTTCAACTCGATAAGAAAAGGCAAGCCATGTCTTTAATTTCTCTAGGGTTTCCAAGAGCGCAATTACGAAAAATCTATTTCTATACAGGAGTGCTTATCGTTGTGATTGGAATCCTCTTAGGACTCGCAATTGGAACTATTCTGTGTGTGATTCAAATGCAAACAGGACTTTTCAAAGCAGGCATTGAACTTCCATTCCCGGTGAGAATCACCCTCGAAAATTATTTTATAGTCGCGGGAGTCGCTCTTGTATTTGGTCTTTTGGTTTCTTGGTTGTTTTCAAAAATCAAGAAAGACCCCTTCCCCGCAGATTAATTTCAGCCCCAAGCCAAAGGTTCCAAAAAAACGCATTGAAACCATTCTCTTCGCGCAAATGCGTGTGAAATTATGTATATTTGATTTATGGAATTACAGGCAAATTACGGACTCGTTGGAAAGGGAATCTCTTATTCTTTTTCACAAAAGTATTTTACCCAAAAGTTTAGAAAGTTATTTTTGAAAAATTACAATTATTTCCTACTAGATTTGGAAGACTTAAGCCATATCAAAGAGCGAATTCAAAAGGAAAACTTAAAAGGGTTTAACGTCACCATTCCATACAAAGAACAAATCATTCCCTTTCTCGATGGGCTTAGCCCAGAAGCGAAGGAAATCGGCGCTGTAAACACAGTGAAAATAACGGGCGGGCAATGGGTCGGATACAATACCGATGCGTACGGCTTCGAAAAAACGCTTGAATTGCATCGCAAAGAGCACCATAATTCCGCCCTAATCCTAGGAAATGGTGGTGCTGCGAAAGCGGTTAAATACGTACTCGATAAACTTGAAATCCCCTACCAAGTTATTGAACGCAAATCGTCTCAAAACTTTGAATCTTTGACTAAGAGTCAAGTGGAGTCAGCCTCACTCATTGTGCAATGCACTCCTGTGGGTACGTATCCAGATCTTGAAAACAGTGTCCCCTTCCCCTTTGAAGCACTAGGAACTAAGCATTTGGTGATTGATCTGATTTACAATCCAGAATATACGCAGTTTATTAAAAAAGCAAGCGATCAAGGAGCAAAATGCTTAAATGGCTATTTCATGCTGGAACAGCAAGCAGAAAAAGCCTGGGCTCTATGGAATAAGTCCCTACCGTGAGCGAAAAAAAGCCCAACTACGAAAGAAATCGAAAAAATGTTTATATTTAACGGGCTATTTTCACACGGCGCGTGAAAGAGACCACTAACATAAAGTCAGAAGTTATGAGTATGCAGGATTCCAATGCGACAAACCCCGAAAACAATACAAATCCGAGCGAGCACACGCCTCAAAATTTAGATCCGAGCCAAAACATGGAGCAGCAAGAACCGTTCGAGATTCCAAAGGAAAAGGTGCTTTCGGAAATCGACCCTAAAAAACAGGAGCAGCTTACCGATCAAATGGCCCCGGATTCCCCAAGTACCTCGCATACCGAGATCATGACTCAACCTACAGCAAATGCACAAAATGTAGAAACGCTTCCTTCCCTAGAAATTCCTGAGGAGAAAGTACTTTCAGAAATTGATCGCGAAGAAAAAAAAGACGCTCCTTCCTCCAAAAGTAAAAAGCAAGATCCTGCCGGCAACAGAAAAAAAATAGGCTCTCACGAATCGGACTCGGTCGAACATCTTCTGAGCGACCTCGAAAAGCTAGTGAACCTTCCCGATGCAGGAGAGAGAATCCGGTCATTCAATCAATTAAAAGACTGGTCTACTAAGAAAATATCGTTTGAAACAGATCAAAAACGAAAGCAGTTCCTTGCCGACGGAAGTCTTGAATCTGACTTTGATTATGAACACCCTTTTCAATCAAAACTCTCAGCCCTTATCTCCATTTTCAAAGAAAAACACGTAGAATGGGTGAAAGACCAAGAAAAACAGTTCGAAGAAAATCTAACGCAGCGACAAGCCATTCTAGAGAGACTAAAAAATCTATACACCTCTAGCGAACCAGGAATTAACCTTTTTCATGAAATCCGCTCCATCAAAAAAGATTGGAATGACGCGGGGCAAGTGGCAAAATCTCAATTCAAATTGCTGAATCACGATTATTACTATCATTTGAATCAATTTTATCAGGTTTTGGACCTTAACAAAGAATATTTAGAGCAGGAACATGTGCACAACCTTGAAAAGCGTCAGCACATCATTGAACGTGCAAAAGATCTTCTAAAAGAACCGGTTCAAAAAGCACTCAATGAACTTCAGTATCTTCATAAATTATGGAAAGAAGAGGGCGAACCTGTGGCAGAAGAGTTCCGTGAATCAACATGGAATGAATTCCGAGCCATTTCCAATCAGATTCACGATCGACGTGTAGAACTTCACACCCAAATGGATGCGCTGCATGACGAGAACTTAAAAAAGAAACGTGAGCTGATTGCCCAGATTAAAGGAATCACCAGTATGATTGTTCCTGACAATAATATAAACTTCAAAGACACCTTGAGTAAGGTGGAACAAATACGATCTACCTTCTTAAAAATAGGATCCGTTCCAAAAGAGAATGTCAACGAAACTTGGTCCGAGTTTAAAGAAGCAGTGCGTCAATTCAATTCGGCAAAAAACAAGTTTTTTAAAACTATTAAGAGTGCCCAGCAAGAAAACCTAACGAAAAAATTATCGCTGATTGAAACGGCCAAGCAAAACATGAATTCGGAAGATTGGGACAAAATGGTACCCTTATTCAAAAACTTACAAAGTGAATGGAAGCGCATTGGACCTACCCCGCGCCATACCGTGCAGTCTACTTGGAATGATTTCCGTGAGGCGTGCAATGCCTTCTTTACCAATTTCCGTACAAAAAGCCCTGCTGCTCAGGACAACTGGCTAGACAATTTCAAAGAGAAAAAATTGTTATTGGACGAACTCGCCTCGGTGACACATCACGCGGACAGTGAAGCAAAAATAGAAGATATAAAAGCTCGCTGGAATGCCTTAGGCAAAGTTCCGAAAGATCGACTTTACATTCATAGTCAGTTCAACAAATTGCTACGTGAAAAATTAAAATTAAACAACCTAAGCGAATACGATCTGAAGGATGAGAATTTATCCGAGAGCCAATTAACGGACAAAGCAAGAAAAATTAAAAATCAAATTGCCGACCTCGAAACACAAGTGACCAATTTAGAGACGAACCTAAGTTTCTTCAAGTCCCCAGGACGTGACAATCTTTTACTAAAAGACACGTACGAAAAACTTGACGAGAAAAAAGAACAATTGGAACGACTTAAAGCAAGCCTCCATCATATCATCACAGGAGAATAACAACTACAATAGCGTCCCTTTCCTAAGGGATGCTTTTTTGAATTACTATCATGACCGATCAAGCCTACATGACCCGATGCTTGGAGCTTGCCCGAAAAGCGCTAGGAGACACCTACCCTAACCCAATCGTTGGTGCAGTAATTACGCATAATGACAAAATTATAGGGGAAGGCTTTCACCAAAAGGCAGGATCAGCACATGCTGAAATCAATGCCATTCGTCAAATTAAGGATTTGTCCATTCTAAGGGAGTCCACAATTTATGTTTCATTAGAACCCTGCAGTCATTTTGGGCTCACACCGCCCTGCGCACTAAGGCTAAAAGAACTTGGGTTCAAAAGAGTGGTGATTGCTGTTTTAGACCCGAGTGAAAAGGTAGATGGAAAAGGCGTCGCTCTTTTAAAAGAAGCGGGAGTTGAGGTCTGCGTAGGAGTCTTAGAAGAAAAAGCGGTGGAGCTAAACAAACGATTTTTTACTTCCCAAATCAAAAAAAGACCTTATATCACTTTGAAATGGGCAGAATCGGCAGACGGTTTTCTTGATGATCATTTCCAACCCACTCCCATTTCTAATTCGAAGCTCAATCAGTGGGTGCATTTGCTACGGCATCAGGAACATGCCATCCTTGTGGGCACCCGCACAGCAGAAAGGGATCAGCCTAGTTTAACGGTGAGGCACATAGAGGGTCGAAATCCGATTCGAGTGGTTCTTGATCTGGATTTAAAACTCTCCACGGAGTCCCCACTTTTTAATCTCGAGGCACCTACTCTTGTGTTCAATTCCAAAAAGGACGAAGTACTCGGCCAGATCGAATACATCAAAATTGATTCTTCAAATTTAATTTCGAATCTGTTGAAGGAACTTCACCGTCGGGGTATCCAATCGGTTCTAATTGAAGGGGGAGCCCAAATGCATAGACAATTCCTAGAGCTCGGTTTATGGGATACAGCCTATAAGATTCAAAACCCTGGACTCTATTTAAAAATGGGGACTCCTGCGCCGCAGATGAATCATTCAGCCTCCCAACAATGGACCCTTGGCACTAACCTTCTAACCGAATACAAGAACACTTAATCCTCTTTTATAAGCTTCTCTAGCAGAGCATATCGCTCCCCTAGTTTCTTTTTAAGTCGTTGAGCTGATTTTTTCACTGCCTCTGGGGTCACACCAAGAAGCTGCGAGATTTCTCTTCCAGACAGACCTAGTTTACGTAGAAATACGAATCTTTTATTCGACTCGGTCAAATCCGAAAAATCGGTTTCGATCGCCTTGTGAAACCCTTTATGTACGATTATAAATTCCTGCTTGAACAGTTCCCAATTTTCTTGGGTCATAAGGTGGGTACTTAGCAAACGATCAATTTTCTTTTGACGATCTACTAAGAGTTCATTCTTCGAATTATGTTCATTTTGAAGTTCACGACGTAAGTTAATGACGTGTATGTTCTTGTTTTTTAAATACCGACCATGCAAAGTTAGATTCTGGTTTGCTTTAAAGAGTTCTGTTTCGGTTTGAAGGTTAATTAATTCTAAACTTTTTACCTTATCATCATAAACGAGCCGCTCATTCTTCACCTTATTCCTTTGGTATTTCACAATATATACAGCGAGAAGTGCCATGAGGGCAATAATGACACTATAAAAGAAAATCGTTCGATTCAGCAAAACCTTCTTTTGCTGCGACTCACTGATGGCACTTTGCAAATTTAGTTTTTGGAGCAATAAATGCGTGTTGTCCAGCGCTTTATCTCCATCCAACGTCTCGACGAACTTCTCCAACTGGGATATAACTTGATACGTTTTTAATTGCTTTTCTTCTTGCCCTAGTTCTTCGTATACACGAAGCTTTAATTTTTCAATATCGAGTCCATTGGTCGCATAATAAGGCTTCGATTTGTACACCAAAGTGGCTAGCTCTAAGTTTTGTTCTGCCTTTTTAAAATCACCTAATTCGAAATACAGTTGGGCCAGGGTCGTTCGGGCGAACATCAAATTCATCGGCTCCTTTAAACGAATTGAGATCGCAATGTCTTCTTCTAACAAGTTCATAGCCCGAGGGAAATTCTGTCGTGCCATTTCCACTCTTGCCAAATTCCCTAGGACTTTGGCATATCGAATTTCCTGCTTAGATTCTAAAGCGACTCTTTTGGCATCTTCAAAAAGCGCCTCAGCTTTGTCTAATTCTCCCGAACTCAAATAATAGTTTCCTAGTGCATCGAGCACTGCGGCGCGCTCTTTCCAATCGTTGGAAGAAAGCATAAGTGCCCCCTTCAAATAATGAAGCTCCTCTCTACTCGCCCCGATCGTTCCATAAAAATAGCCTAACGATCTTAAAGTGTAGCGATACCGGATGGGATCTTTTAATTCCCCTTTCTTTATTGTCCGATCAATAGTAAGGTAATACATTAGCGCCTTGGACATGTTGCGATAACGATAGAGGTAATTTGCGTATTCGAGCTGGGAATAAACCCACAATTCATCGGAAATATCTTGACTTTTCCCAATCGCTTCGTGAAACAAAACCTCACTCTGTAAATTGATCCGATCGTAGCATTGCGAGTAGTCATCCGCTCTAAAGAGCAAAGAAAGAACCTGCAATTGGGGTTGATTTGAATCCAAAAGATCCTTATAATAGACCTTGTTCTTCTGGTCTTCGCAAGGTGCAGTCTTTCTTTCTTTAATTAAGCGCTCCAAATCTTTGGCTGAATAACTCACCTGATTCAGAATCTGCAAACTCTGTGAGAAAAGGGAGGATCCTAAGAGTAGGAACAGCAACAATGTTCGATACATGTTCGGTGGTATTTAATGGCTTAGTTTTAGCTACCGAAATTAATCAATTTTATTAGACAAAGTATTATTTTATAAAGCCCCGACAATTATTCTTTTGTCACCCAGTGTACAGCCTTAGAAGCCGGTTTTGACACAATGTCCCCCTTTTGTCCCCTTCCATTTTAAGAGCTGCCCCCAATTCCTGCGTACTTTTGAACTCCTCGCAAAAAAGAATTGCTTATGACCTGCACATTTTTGAAGAGTTCAAAAACGATACATTACTCGACTCCCTTTGAACTAGTTAAGAAATTACGAACAAAGGATTTTCCCGAGCTTATTAGCAACGGAGAGTGCATGAGGCATTTTGCTATGGACCTAAACATTGAGATCAACACCCAAAATGAAAGGCAATTCCTTCATGATCTTGAACGATTAGGTCTGGTCCAGATCAAAATGAGTTTCTTTGAGCGATACCTTAAAAAACCAAGCACCATATAAATAAAACCACAACCTCCATGATTTACACATTACTAAGAAGAAGCCGAAGTGTCAAAAGAAAAAGCAATAATGATTTCGTTACTTGGATGCGAAACCATGACATGCAACTTTGGGACAACAATCTAGACTTCATGCATGCCTACTCGCATCGCAAATCTACTTTCGAAAAAATTTATTTACGTTTTGAAAATGAAAATGATTTTGTAGAAGACTTGCAACGTGCGAATTTACTTCGTATAGAACCTACTCTTTCCTTTTGGAAACAATTTCAAACGAAGGTTTTAGCGGCCAAATAATACACTTTGCACGAACGTGCAAAACAAAAGCTAGGCTATAAAAACACCAAGTTAGTTAGTTAATAAATGATTTAGCCTTTCTCTGCCCTTTTTAAGGGCAGTTTTCTTTGGTCAAAAGTTTTCTTATTTTCGCAGTATGATCACGGAGTTTAAAACAGCAGCCTCAAAGGTCGAGAACATTTTAACGAAAGAGAAAGGGAGTAAATTCATTGGGTATTTGTTTCCTGTTGAAAACGAAGAAGAAGTTCAAAAAGCTCTTATTCAAATTAAAGCGGGCCATCCGAAGGCGACCCACCATTGTTATGCATATCGTCTTGGACTTGAGGGGGAAAACTACCGAGCGAACGATGACGGCGAACCCTCTGGAAGCGCAGGTCTTCCTATTTACAACCAATTGCTCTCCACCGAACTAACCAATGTACTCCTCATAGTTGTACGGTACTACGGAGGAACCAAACTGGGCGTCTCAGGTCTTGTCAAAGCTTATAAGGAGTCAGCTATTTTAACTCTAGAAGAATGCGAAATCGTCACTAAGGAATTAGAATCCCTCATCCAAATCACATTTCCATTCGCTTCTCAAAATGTAATATTTACGGTTTTAAACAAACTGCAAGCAAAAGTTCTACAATTTGATGCAGACCAAAGTTGCCAGATCACGGCTAGAATCAAAACTTCACAAAAAGACGACATTTCAAACCAATTTGCTGAAATGCCGTCTGTTCAATTTGAAATAGAGGAGATTCTCTAATTTCAGTATAATTTCTTTTCTAATTATTACTTCTTCCGCCAAAAAGCAGAGAGGCAAAATAAATCAATTGAGCAAGAGAGCCCAAGGCGGCAACCACATACGTTCTTGCAGCCCACTTAAGGGAATCCTCAGCTCCTTCGTATTCTGTTTTGTTCGCTAAGGTTCCACTGCTTTTCAGCCAGGCCAAAGCGCGATTGCTTGCATCATACTCCACAGGCAAGGTGACAAAGGCAAATGCAGTAGTCACAGCAAACAAAATTACTCCGACAAGAAGTACGGTTTTGTTTCCACTCATCGCAAGAACCACAAGTCCAGCCATCAATACAAACTGAAGTAGTCTTGACGATATGTTTACCATGGGTACCATCTTGGAGCGAAGCGTAAGCATTGCGTAAGCCGTCGCATGCTGAACCGCATGGCCCGTTTCATGGGCAGCGACTGCCGCTGCAGCTGCATTACGTTGCATATAAACTCCTTCGGAGAGATTGATTGTTTTGTTTTGTGGATTGTAATGGTCTGTCAATTGACCTGGCACAGAAATAACTTGCACGTCGTGAATTCCACTGTCGCGAAGCATTTTCTCTGCAATTTCTTTTCCAGAAAGTCCGTTTTGCAAATGAACCTTACTGTAGTGTGCAAACTTAGATTTTAACTTATTTTGCACAATCATGCTGACAATAAACACCAGCCCTATAATCAAATAATAACTACCCATATTTCTTATTGTATTGCTTCATAATTTTCGAATGCCGAATATACTAAAAAAGAAGGAAAAACCGTGCCAAATACGTCCACTAAAAAATTAATAATTATCTTTGCCAATTCAATCTAGAAAAATGCCACAACTCTCTGTACAAGAAGTTAAATCTGAGGATGACTTGATGAAATTCATTCAATTCCCAATGGATTTATATCGAAATAACCCGAATTTCGTTCCTTCTTTAATTCAGGATGAAAAATCAATCTGGGATCCCGCCCAAAATCCGGCCCTCGCTTACGCAGAAGCCAAGCAGTTCATTGCGCTAAAAAACGGTAAAGTCGTAGGTCGTATTGCCGTGATGATCAACCACAAAGAGAGAAAAGAATTGGGGGTAGAAAAAGTGCGTTTCGGATGGCTGGATTTCATTGATGATCTTGAGGTATCCAAAGCATTGCTTGACACCGCTGCTCAATACGCAAGGCAAAAGGGAATAAACACAATTGAAGGCCCAATGGGGATCACAAACCTTGACAAAGCAGGAATGCTTACCATGGGATTTGATCGTCTGGCCACTATGATTGGGCTCTATAATTTCGAATACTACCCTCAGCATATGGAGAGCCACGGCCTTCTAAAAGAAAAAGAATGGGTTGAATACGAATTAACTTTTCCCGAAATCCTTCCCGAAAAAGTAGTGCGTTTTTACAACCTTGTCTTGGAAAAATACGGTTTAAAGGTTTTAGAATTTCAATCCAAAAAAGAGCTGATTCCTTTAGTGGAACCGATGTTTGAACTTCTTGACGAAACGTATCGAAATTTATCCACCTATACTCCTATC
Source organism: Epilithonimonas sp. KH_059 (assembly GCF_057838485.1). Lineage (NCBI taxonomy): Bacteria > Pseudomonadati > Bacteroidota > Flavobacteriia > Flavobacteriales > Weeksellaceae > Epilithonimonas > Epilithonimonas sp. KH_059. Next base: position 2,081,094 of record NZ_CM174468.1, on the reverse strand, counting down.
TCTCCTGAACAGATCAAAATGTACAAGGAGAAGTACTTCAATTTCATTCACAAAGATTATGTCGTCTGTGTTTGCGATTCAAGTGGGAAATTGGTTGCATTTGCCATTACAATGCCTTCCTATTCCAAAGCATTGCAAAAATCAAAAGGGAAAATGTGGCCTTTCGGATGGATGCATTTCCTTTCCGCAGGACGCAAAAACGAACGAGCCAACTTTTATTTGATTGGCATCCACCCAGAATACCAAAGACGCGGAATCACCTCCATTATTTTTACAGAAATTTACAAATCGTTCAAAAAGAAAGGAATCAAATTCTTAGAAACCAATCCTGAACTAGAAGAAAACAAAAACATTCAAGTTTTGTGGCAAGATTACCATCCCGTTAATCACAAACGAAGAAGGACTTATAGTAAAAAACTTTCCTAAAATGAAAAAGCACCTTCTCGTATATGCTGCTCTGGTCGTACTTTACATTGCATACAACCTCTTTTTCGAGGTGGAGGATCCAAGAACCAATGCAGCGATCAACATTTTAGCCACGAGCGTGCTGTTTTTGTATATCGCTATTCTCGCATTCGTTTTGATCAGAAAGCTGAAAAAAAACAAAAAAGAATAGTTATTTATAACAATTCTAAATTGAACGCCCTCTGTTCATTTAAAAAGTCTTTTCTATACCTCTTATTTTTTTTCTATCATTAATTCATTAAATTTGCATCTACTATTTAATGCAGTTGCTATGAATTTACCTGAAAATTATATCCCTATACTCTTCCAAGGATTGATAGGACTTAGTTTCGTGCTCTTATCTCTTCTCGGCACCCATTTTCTTGGACCGAAGCAAGTGAAGGGCAATACGAAGAAAAACGAAAGTTTCGAATGCGGTGTGGATGTGGAAGGAAATGCAAGAACACCCTTTTCTGTTAAATATTTCTTGACCGCGGTTCTATTCGTTCTTTTCGACATAGAAATCGTATTCTTTTATCCATACGCGGTGAATTTCCGCGAGTTTGGAATTGAAGGCTTTTTAGCCGTACTTACGTTTGTCTCTATTTTCTTCTTAGCCTTCCTATACGTTTGGAAACGTGGGGCCTTAGATTGGGACCGTTAAACATTAATTATTAAAACAAACATTATGTCAGATAATAAACCCGTAATTCGAATGGACGCAACTCCACCGGAAGGACTTGAAGGAGAAGGTTTCTTCGCGACCCAGCTCAGCAGTGTGGTGGGACTTGCAAGAAAGCACTCCCTTTGGCCTCTTCCCTTTGCGACCTCTTGTTGTGGAATTGAATACATGGCGTTTCTGAATCCCACGTACGACGGAAGTCGTTTTGGTATGGAACGTAACTCCTTTTCTCCACGCCACGCGGACATGCTAATGGTCTGTGGAACTATTTCGAAGAAATTAGGCCCCGTGCTTAAGCAAGTATATACCCAAATGGCAGAACCTAGATGGGTTGTGGCAGTGGGTGCATGCGCCTCTAGCGGAGGGATTTTTGACACTTACTCCGTGTTACAAGGAATCGACAAAATCATTCCTGTAGACGTCTACGTACCCGGTTGTCCTCCGAGACCAGAGCAAATCATTGAAGGAGTCATGCAGGTACAAGCCTTGGCAGAAAGTGAAAGCATTCGAAGAAGAGATTCCGACCAGTACAAAGCTCTTTTAGAGTCGTACGGAATCAACTAAACTATTTGAGGGCACAATAAAGCAGACCTCTTTTGGGAAGCCTGCGCAAATAAAGAAACAACATGAATAACGAATTCGTTTTAGAAGCTCTGCAAAGAGAATTTCAAGATAGCATCCTCTCCTTTAGTGAGCCCTACGGTATGTTAACGCTAGTGGTAAAGAAAGGGGACTTAAAAAAGATCGTCCATTTTTTACGCGATTCTTCGCTCGAAATTAACTTTTTAACGGACATTACGGGCATTCACTATCCAGAGGATACTGACAATGAACTGGGTGTAATTTACCATCTTCATAACATGAAGGAAAACTTCCGTTTACGACTTAAATCCTTTACCAAGAAAGAAGGTGCCGAGTTTGAAACCCTTACGGATCTTTACGCAGGAGCCAACTGGATGGAAAGAGAAACCTATGATTTTTTTGGAATCAAATTCTCAGGACACCCTGACCTTCGCGTGATCTTAAACATGGAGGATTTGGGATACCACCCGATGCTAAAAGAATACCGTCTCGAAGACGGAACCCGTAGCGACAAGGACGATAACATGTTTGGTAGATAATGCCTACCCATTAACAAGAGCCTATTATGAAAGACAATCAACTCTCCAATATAATTAACCAATTCGATGCCAAGGAACAAATCGACGGTCAACTCTATACGCTGAACCTTGGACCTACGCACCCGGCAACGCACGGTATCTTTGAAAACGTGCTTACCATGGACGGGGAACGAATTGTACACGGTGAACAAACCGTGGGGTATATTCACCGCGCGTTTGAAAAAATTTCAGAGCGCCGGAATTTTTCTCAAATCACGACCCTCACCGACCGAATGAATTATTGTTCGGCACCTATTAACAATATAGGTTGGCACATGACGGTTGAGAAACTAATTGGATGCAAAGTGTCCAAACGTGTCGATTACATGCGAGTGATTATGATGGAACTCGCCCGAATTGCCGACCATATGGTATGCAATGGGGTTACTGCAATGGATGCAGGAGCCATCACGGGACTTACCTATCTCTTTAGAGAGCGTGAAGCCATCTACGAAATGTACGAGCAAATTTGCGGAGCAAGGATGACCACAAACATGGGTAGAATTGGTGGATTTGAAAGAGATTTCACTCCTAAGTTCCACGAACTTCTTCAGACTTGGTTAAAAAAATTCCCTAAAATTTGGGGTGAATTTTGTGCCTTGAACGAAAGAAACAGAATCTTCATGGACCGAACCATTGGAACGGGACCCATTTCGGCAGAACGTGCCTTAAGCTATGGATTTACAGGTCCTAACTTAAGAGCGGCGGGTGTCGATTACGACGTCCGTGTAAACTCCCCTTATTCTTCGTATGAAGATTTTGACTTCATGGTGCCGATAGGTTCCGCAGGAGATACGTACGACCGATTCATGGTCAGACAACACGAGGTCTGGGAAAGTTTAAAAATCATCGAACAAGCCTATAAGAATCTGCCGGAAGGAAACTTCCATGAGGATGTACCCGAATTTTATCTTCCAGAAAAAGCAGAGGTCTACAACAGTATGGAGGCTCTTATCTACCATTTCAAAATTGTCATGGGAGAAACGGAAGTTCCTAAAGGAGAAGTGTACCACTGTGTAGAGGGAGGAAATGGAGAACTTGGATTTTACCTTGTGAGCGACGGCGGAAGAAGCCCTTACAGACTTCACTTTAGACGTCCTTGCTTTATCTTTTACCAAGCTTACCCTGAAATGATTAAAGGTCAAATGATTTCGGATGCAATTGTCACTATGTGTTCAATGAATGTCATCGCCGGAGAACTTGACGCCTAATAAAACGACGTATTTGAAAACCGTTTTGCTTTGAAAAACAAAGTCTTTGACTCCAAAGCAAAACACTATAGAATTCTATACCATGAGCGAAACAATTGCTTTTAGACCCGAATCTTTAGAAAAGGTTCATAAAATAATAGCCCGTTACCCGGAAGGGAGACAAAAATCGGGATTGATTCCGATTTTGCATCTTGCCCAAAAAGAATTTGGCGGATGGTTAGATGTTCCCGTAATGGACTACGTGGCAACTTTACTTCAGATCAAACCGATTGAGGTGTACGAAGTGGCCACTTTTTATACGATGTTCAACATGCAGCCCATGGGTAAGTATGTACTCGAAGTATGCAGAACCGGTCCTTGTTTAACAAGAGGAAGTGAGAAAATCTTAGACCACATCCGTACCACCCTGCAAATTAAAGACGGAGAGACAACGTCGGATGGAATGTTTACTCTTAAGCCTGTCGAATGCTTAGGTGCATGTGGGTACGCCCCTATGCTTCAGCTGGGCAAGTTTTATCATGAAAATTTAACTACTGAAAAAGTGGATGAGATCCTTGCTCTATGCAGACAGGGAGCCCTCGCTTTGGATTAATTTATAGAAGGAGAAATGGGTAAAAAACTTTTACTTAAAAACGCACATATAGAAGGAATCAGAAACTTCGACGTCTACCGCGAGCACGGAGGCTACGAATCGGCTGAAAAAGCTTTCAAAATGACCCAAGAACAAATTCTCGAAGAAGTGAAAACTTCGGGACTGCGTGGACGTGGAGGGGCCGGATTTCCAACCGGCTTAAAATGGAGCTTTTTGGCTAAACCCGAAGGAGTTCCAAGACACCTTGTGGTTAATGCAGACGAATCTGAGCCCGGCACCTTTAAGGACCGCTATCTCATGGAATATCTGCCTCACCTACTGATCGAAGGAATGGTTATCTCTTCTTACTGTCTGGGTGCTAATGTTTCCTATATCTACATCCGTGGAGAATACTCTTGGATACCTGACATTTTAGAACAGGCAATTGACGAGGCAAAAGCGGCAGGATTCTTGGGCAAAAACATTTTAGGTTCTGGATTTGATTTGGAAATCTATGTTCAAAGAGGAGCAGGAGCTTACATTTGTGGAGAAGAGACTGCCCTATTAGAATCCTTAGAAGGAAAAAGAGGAAATCCAAGACTGAAACCTCCTTTCCCAGCTGTGAAAGGCCTATGGGAAAGACCCACTGTAGTAAACAATGTAGAGTCCATTGCAGCCGTTGTACCTGTTATTGAATTGACCGGTGCGGAATACGCGAAAATTGGCGTAGGACGGTCCACGGGAACCAAGCTAATTTCAGCTTGTGGAAATATAAACAAACCCGGAGTCTACGAGATCGACATGAACCTTTCAGTGGAAGAATTCATCTACTCAGAGGAATACTGTGGAGGCATTAAGGATGGAAAAAAACTAAAAGCCTGTATCCCAGGTGGATCCTCTGTTCCTATTCTTCCGGCAAATCTACTTTTGAAAACCATCAATGGAGAACCTAGACTCATGAATTACGAATCCCTTGCGGACGGCGGATTTGCGACGGGTACTTCCATGGGATCAGGAGGATTTGAAGTACTAGATGAAGATCAGTGCATCGTAGAGCATACCCTGACCCTATCCCGGTTCTATGCTCATGAGAGTTGTGGACAGTGCACACCCTGCCGTGAAGGAACCCCCTGGATGTATAAAATACTTAAGAAAATTGAACAAGGACAAGGAACCATGGAGGACATCGATCTTCTTTGGGATATTCAAAGAAAAATTGAAGGAAATACGATTTGCCCTCTAGGCGATGCAGCCGCATGGCCTGTGGCAGCCGCAATCCGTCATTTTAGAGACGAATTTGAATGGCATATAAACAATCCAGAAGCCCTAACAAAAAATTATGGACTCGCAAATTATGCAGACCCAATCCCTGTAGTGGCAAGTGCCGAATAAAATGAAGAAGATCTTTCAAATTTTTGTAATTCTTTTTGGAGCTGTGCAATTTGCTTCTGCCCAAGAAACCGACATTCTACAAAACCCTAGTAAGGAATTGGATCTTGAGATTCAACCCTTATCCAAAAAAGGACAAATGTTTGTCTTTTGGGGGTGGAATCGAGCAGGATTCACCGATTCTGACATTCGATTCAAAGGAGCGGACTATAACTTCACTTTAGAAAATGTGGTGGCGCACGATCGTCCCTCGAAGTTAAGTTTAGATTATATCAACCCCGGGAAAATTTCCATTCCTCAATTTAATTTTAGGCTGGGATATTTCCTCAAGGACGATTTGGCGCTTGTGATTGCTCAAGACCATATGAAATATGTGATGGACCAAGACCAAACGGTAGGATTCAAAGGAAAAATCACCGATCCTGTATATGCTGCAAAAGTGCAAAATGGAGAGGTTAATTTAAGCGACAGCGAATTTTTAACCTTTGAACATACGGACGGGTTAAACTATGTCAATTTAGGTTTGGAGAAATACAAACCGATCCTTAGAAAGGAAAAGATTGATATTTTATGGAGTTACGGGGGTGGAATTGGAATGCTAATGCCCAAGAGTAACGTAAAATTGTTCGGAAACGAAAGAAGCGATCGTTTTCATGTGGCCGGTTTCGGTCTTGATGCAAGAACCAATATCAATGTCATCTTTTGGAAACGATGGATGGCCAGAGTAGAAGGAAAAGTCGGTTATATCAATATGCCCGACATAAAAACCACCTTAAACAACCAACCCGATAAAGCCTCACAAGACTTTATGTTTGGGCAAATTAATTTTGGGGTTGGCTATATTTTTAAAGTAAAATAATAATTAATTCATTTTAGAATTCAACTATAATGAGCGAAGAAGTTAAAAAATTCAAAATCACCGTAGACGGACAAAGTGTCGAGGTAGATCCTGGAACCACTATTTTGGAAGCGGCCAGACTCATTGGTGGCAAATCCGTACCTCCGGCGATGTGTTATTATAAGCCCCTGGAAAGCAGTGGAGGGCGTTGTAGAACCTGTTTAGTAGAAGTCTCCAAAGGCTCTGATGCAGATCCTAGACCCATGCCTAAACTGGTTGCCAGTTGTAGAACCACCGTCATGGATGGGATGGAAATTAAGAACCTAACCTCGGAAAGAACCCAAGAGGCTCGAAGTGCGGTCACCGAATTTCTCCTTGTTAATCACCCTTTGGACTGTCCCGTTTGCGATCAGGCCGGAGAATGCCATTTGCAAGATTTAGGCTACGAACATGGAGTCTCACACTCTCGAACGGAATTTGAAAGACGTACGTTTGAACCTGAGGACATTGGACCTAACATCAAACTGCACATGAACCGCTGCATCCTTTGTGCACGTTGTGTACTTGCTGCAAACCAATTAACTGAGGGAAGAGAGCACGGAATTCTATTCCGTGGCGAGCATGCAGAAATATCGACCTATCTAAACAAGGCCTTAGACAATGATTTTTACGGTAACGTGATTGATGTTTGTCCTGTAGGAGCCCTAACGGACCGTACCTCTCGGTTTGCGTCACGCGTTTGGTTTACCAAACCTATGGATGCATCTTGCGATTGTGAGAAATGTTCTGGAAATGTCGTATTGTGGATGAAGGGAGAAGAAGTAATCCGTGTGACGGCAAGACAGAATCAGTATGGCGAAAGCGAAGAATGGATCTGCAACACTTGTCGTTTTGAGAAAAAAGACCTTAAATTTTGGAAGGTAGAGGGACCTAGAGCGATCGATCGTCATTCGGTCATTTCACTCAACCACTACCAAAAACCTCAAGACGAACATCTTTTGTTAGACAATCCTGGAGCAAAAGAACTCAGTGCAGAAGACAAGAACACCTCCTCTCACACGTAAATAGAAAAAAGAAAAAATCCAATTGATAATTGATTGGTAAGTAAAGTACAGAACTATGGATTTAATCACCTTTAAGATCATACTAGTCGTCAGTCTCTTTGCACTTTCCTTGGGGATCGCAGCATATTCTACTTGGGGAGAAAGAAAACTGGCCGCTATTTTACAAGACCGTATTGGCCCAAACCGTGCGGGTCCCTTTGGACTCTTGCAACCTTTAGCAGACGGAGGAAAACTCTTCTTTAAGGAAGGCTTTATTCCGCAAAATGCAGAACGCTTCCTTTTTATCTTAGGACCTTCTATTACGATGTTTATCGCCTTAATTACAGGCGCGGTTATTCCTTGGGGAAAAACATTAAACATCGGGGGAGATTCCTTTGCCTTGCAAGTCGCTAACATTGATGTCGGGGTTCTGTTTCTGATTGGAATGGTTTCCATTGGGGTCTACGGAATGATGATTGGAGGTTGGGCCTCGAATAACAAATATTCTCTTATAGGTGCCATTCGTGCTTCTTCACAGATGATCTCATATGAGCTCGCCATGGGACTATCTCTTCTCTCCATCATTATGATGAGTGGAAGTTTAGATCTAATGAAAATCGTAACGGATCAAGGGACGGGAAAGCTATGGGGACTTTTTTCTGTGGATGGCCTTAATTGGAATATCTTTTATCAACCCTTAGCCTTTATTATCTTTTTTGTAGCGGCTATGGCAGAAACCAATCGACATCCTTTTGATTTGCCTGAATGTGAATCTGAACTTGTTAACGGATATATGACGGAATATTCCTCGATGAACTTTGGGATGTATATGTTTGGAGAATACGTAAACATGTTCATTTCTAATGCCTTAATTGCCACCTTATTCTTCGGCGGATTTAATTATCCCGGAATAGAATGGGTTACTCAAAATTGGGGTGAAAACGTAGCGGGAATCCTGAGCATCGTCTCCATTCTCGCAAAATCTGTGATTGGCATTATGATCTTCATGTGGATTCGTTGGACCATTCCAAGATTCCGCTACGATCAATTGATGCACTTGGGCTGGAAATCATTAATCCCACTTGCCCTTTTAAACCTTGTTGTCACAGGAGCTGTAATTTTACTTGCAGGCGCTTAAAAAAAATAAACATTTTGTAGATCGAAAGGGAAAACCCTTAAGATCCAAACCAAAATAGAATCAGATGAAATTAACAAACAGATCCAAAGTAGTTTCCAATAAGGAAATGACTTTTATGGAGAAGCTATACCTCCCGGAAATTGTAAAAGGAATGGCCATCACGCTGCGCCACGCAATTGAAGGTCCAAGAGGAAAAGTCTTTTCATATCCTGAGGTAGAAAAGCCTCGTGCGAAAGTATGGAGAGGTCTTCATGTCCTGAAAAGAGACGAACAGGGAAGAGAACGTTGTACTGCTTGTGGTCTTTGCGCTGTGGCCTGCCCTGCAGAAGCCATTACGATGACGGCCAGTGAGCGTACTAAGGACGAAAAAAATCTATACCGCGAAGAAAAATACGCTTCGGTTTACGAAATCAACATGCTTCGATGTATCTTTTGTGGTATGTGTGAGGAGGCTTGTCCTAAGTCTGCCATCTATTTAACCGATCGACTCGTGGATGTAGAATTAAACCGTGGATCTTTTATCTATGGAAAAGAGAAATTAGTGGAGGATATCAACAATCGAATTGATATCACAGAGCGTCAAAGTGAACTTCAAAAAAAGGCCGTAAAGTAATGGAACAGTTTTTATTTTTCTTAGTGGCAGCAATTGCCCTAGCGAGTGCCTTTTACTTTGTCTTTGCAAAAAGTCCAATGTACGCGATTCTTTCTTTAATCGTTACGATGTTCTCTATTGCAGGAATGTATGTACTTCTAAACGCTCAATTTTTAGGGATCGTTCAAATCATCGTGTACGCGGGCGCCATCATGGTTTTGTTCCTCTACATACTTATGATGCTAAATCTAAATGAGATGGACGAAAGTAAGAAGCAAAACACTCTTAAATTTATTGGTGTTTTTGCAGGAGGAATCCTACTTATCGGAATGCTCGGCGCATTTAGAGGTGTGAGTGAAAACATTTATGCTGCAGAAGGAACCGACTACACAGTAGGACTTACAAAAAACCTAGGTCGCTTGCTATTTAATGAATATGTACTGCCTTTTGAATTGGCCTCTATCTTAATCCTAGCTGGGATTGTAGGAGCGGTATTAATCGGTAAAAGAGAATTATAAGTTATGGGAGACGTTAATACATTTATTCAAACCGTGCCACTGAACTATTTCATAGTTCTATGCACACTGCTTTTTTGCTTAGGAGTTACGGGAGTGCTTCTGCGAAAAAATGCCATCATTATTTTAGGGTGTGTAGAGCTGATGCTAAACTCAGTAAATCTTTTGCTTGCAGCCTTCTCTAGTTATAGTGGAGACGGACACGGTCAAATTCTAGTGTTTTTCATCATGGTTGTAGCCGCTGCCGAAGTCGCTGTGGGACTCGCCATTATTTCTATGTTGTACCGAAATACAAAATCGGTAGACATAAGCATCTTTAACAAACTAAGAGGATAACAAACAATGGAAAATTTGGTTTACGCAATCGTATTATTACCTCTCCTTGGGTTTGTTTTTAACGGACTCTTTGGAAAAAACTTACCGAAAATCGTCGTAGGCGCGATCGCCTCACTCATGGTTTTAGGTTCCTTTTTAATTGCGGGGTATCTCTTTTTAAACTTCCAAGCGGACTCAGCGCCTGTGATTGTACGCGCTTTTGAATGGTTTACCATTCATGGAATGCAAATTAATTTTAGCTTTCAAATAGATCAACTTTCCTTAATGATGATTCTAATCATCACAGGAATTGGGTCTCTTATTCACTTGTACTCGATCGGATACATGCATACAGACAAAGGGTTTCATCGCTTTTTCGCGTATTTGAACCTGTTTATCTTTATGATGCTGCTGCTTGTCATGGGATCCAATTATGTAATTCTATTCATTGGATGGGAAGGCGTAGGACTTTGTTCTTACCTACTCATTGGATTCTGGTACGAAAACAAAGAATTTGGGAAAGCAGCACGGAAAGCTTTTATCATGAACCGTATTGGAGACTTAGGTCTACTAATGGGTATTTTCATGATTGCCCAACATACCAATGCACTTGACTACCTATCGGTGGCTCAAAACGCATCCCTATTTCAACTCGATTCAGGTGTGATCATATTCATCTGTGCCTCTTTGTTTATCGGTGCCGTAGGTAAATCCGCTCAAGTACCGCTTTACACATGGTTACCCGATGCGATGGCAGGACCAACCCCGGTTTCAGCTCTAATCCATGCTGCTACAATGGTTACTGCGGGAATCTACCTTGTGGTTCGTTCAAACTTCTTGTATGTCCTTGCTCCTACCGTAATGGATGGAATCCTTTTCATAGGACTTCTCACTGCCTTACTGGCCGCGTTCTACGCGTTGAGACAAAATGATATCAAAAAGGTTCTAGCCTACTCCACAGTTTCACAACTTGGATTTATGGTCGTTGCCTTAGGAGTTGGAGCTTACTCTGCTGCTATGTTTCATCTTATGACACATGCCTTTTTTAAAGCCCTTTTATTTTTAGGTTCAGGTTCCGTCATTCACGCGATGAGCGGAGAACAAGACATGCGCCTAATGGGAGGACTTAAAGACAAAATTAAAATCACGCACATTACCTTCTTAATCGGTACGTTTGCTATATCTGGAATGCCCCTCTTCTCAGGAATGATTTCCAAAGATGAAATCCTTGTGGCTACTTGGGCGAAAAATCCACTTTATTGGGTACTACTCTTCGCCATTGCCGCGATGACCGCTGCCTATATGTTCCGTCTTTACTACTTGACCTTCCACGGAAGCTTTAGAGGAACCAAGGAACAAGAAGCGCATCTTCACGAAAGTCCTCTGAATATGACTCTGCCCCTTGTGATCTTAGCGGTCCTATCGGTCGTGGGAGGATTCTTAAACCTACCGCATCTCATTGCGGAGGGTAAATTTGCAAACCTAGAGCACTGGCTTAGCCCCGTTCTAACCGATACGGCCAAAAGCCAAATTCAGGCGAATTTAGAGGGACTGAGTCATACCACTGAACTGATTCTTTTAGCCCTTACTATAGCGATGTTCTTTATCGTATGGATGGTCGTAAGACACCTTTACGTAACGAAGAAAAAACTAGCCTTAGAAGATTCAAAATACACAGGATGGGAGAAACTCTCTGCTCGGAAACTATACATCGATGAGCTATACAATGCCCTAATTGTACGCACCGTCGAGGGACTGGGTCGTGCAGGTAAAATGTTTGATGTTTCCATCCTGGACAAAGCGGTAGATTTCGTAGGAGAAGGTGCCGAAGAAAGTGGAAAATCCATGAAACGTCTACAAAACGGAAACGTAGAGAACTACGTACTCGTGATGGCTCTTGCCGTCGGACTTATTTTGATCGTTAACTTTATATTACAATAGTAATGTCGTATCATTTATTAGCATTATTACTGCTGCCCCTATTAGGCGCTATCGTTCTGTTTTTCTTGAAAGGAAAAAGCAGCAAGTTTATTGCCTTAGGCCTTTCCATCGTTCAATTGATTGTGACTCTGTGCACCTTTAGTGGTCTGGACTCGTCTTTAACGGTGAACCAAGTATTGCAGCATGAAATTAACTATCCGTGGCTTCAATTTGTTAAGAGTACCCTGCATTTCGGGATCGACGGCATGTCTATGCTGCTGCTCTTACTTACCAACATTTTGGTGCCTCTGATTATTTATTCTTCGTTCAATGAAAAAAATCCGTACCGATCTAGCTTCTACGCATTAATTCTATTGATGCAGTTTGGACTCGTTGGAGTGTTCACGTCGCTAGACGGACTTTTATTCTACATCTTTTGGGAAGTTACTTTAATCCCAATCTGGCTCATCGCAGGACTTTGGGGTCAAGAGGACAAAAAGCTTAAGTTTACTACGAAATTCTTCGTGTACACTTTTGTGGGCTCTTTGTTTATGCTTGGTGGATTTATCTACGTGTACCTTTACTCTCCTTCGTTTGCCTTAACCGACATGTACAATGCGGCTCTGAATTTAAATCAGCAAACTGTTGTTTTTTGGTTTATTTTCTTTGCGTTTGCCGTCAAATTACCGGTTTTCCCGTTTCATACATGGCAACCCGACACCTATACATATTCTCCTACTCAGGGAACCATGCTTCTTTCTGGGATCATGCTTAAAATGGCGATTTACGGGATTTTCCGTTATCTCCTCCCGATCGCGCCGGACGCCGTTGCAGGTATATCCGGAACCATTGTTCTGGTTCTTGCTATCGTAGGAGTCCTCCACGGCGCCTTAATTGCGCTCATACAAACTGACATCAAGCGAATTTTCACTTATTCCTCGTTCTCTCACGTCGGCCTGATGGTCGCAGGTATTTTTGCTTCAGCCCTACTCGTACTTAAGGGTACGTGGACAATTGAAGGAGGAGAAGGAGCTTTGGTGCAAGCGTTTGCTCACGGATTTAATATCGTGGGACTGTTCTACTGTGCGGACATCTTAATTAAACGATTCCAAACAAGAGACATTCGCCAAATGGGTGGCCTTGCCAAAACGGCCCCTAAATTTGCGGTGCTCTTTATGATTGTATTACTTGGATCTGTAGGACTCCCCCTAACCAATGGTTTTATCGGAGAATTTATTCTACTAAAATCCATCTTTGATTACAATGTCCTAGCGGCTATTATCGCGGGAATCACGATTATTTTAGCTGCTGCTTATCTCTTTAGAGCTTACGGTCATACGATGTTAAATTCAGGTGACCCTGCTATTCTGGAGAGTACAAAAGATTTATCCACCTCTGAATTTATCGTCATGGCTACCCTTGCAGGGTGCGTGATTTTCTTTGGTGTTGTACCCGGACCCATCCTTGATTTGGTCGGAAGTTCATTGACGTTTATCTACCAATCCATGGTAAACTAATAAGTATAAAATGAGTGTATTAATTATTGTTTTCATAAGCGCAATTGCAGCCCTATTTTCTGGAGTTTTCAACCAAGGAAAATATGCACGCTACCTTGGAATCGCGGGACTTTTAGTCGCCCTGTATGTAAGTTATTTGCCAGAACCTTCGTTCTTTCTTAAGTACCATTCGATGTACGAATACGGAGCCAATACGGCCCTGTTTACAAAACTTACCCTAGTCATTACCCTATTAATTTTCTTCTTAGGGGGATTCTCTTTCAACAACCACCGCTCACATCAATCTGAGCTATATGCTTTGATGCTATTTTCGGTTTGTGGAGCGATTGTACTCTTTGGGTATCAAAACTTAGTTACTTTATTCTTAGGAATTGAAATTCTCTCCATTCCGCTTTATGTTTTGGCGGGAGCAAGCAAAACCAACTTACGATCCAACGAAGCCTCGGTTAAATATTTTTTAATGGGTTGTTTTGCAACCGGATTCCTACTCTTTGGTATTGCTTTAATCTACGGAACTTCCGGAAGCTTTGATCTCTATCAGATTCACCAATATGCAATTGAATATCCTTCGAACTTAATGCTAATCATGGGAGTGATCATGATGATTGCAGCGATGGGATTCAAGGTAGCACTCGCTCCTTTTCATATGTGGAGTCCGGATGTTTACCAAGGTTCTCCTTCGCTTGTCACCACCTTTATGATGAGTGTCGTTAAAATTGCAGGATTCTATGCTCTCTTTAGATTGATGACCATTGCCTTTATTGGGGTCTACGATCAATGGTTCAATATTTTAGGAATTATGGTGATCATCACCTTGCTTCTGGCCAACACCATGGGACTTGCTCAGACCAATGCAAAAAGAATGCTTGCCTACTCTTCTGTATCGCACGCAGGGTATATCGCACTTATTTTTTATGGGCTCAACTCTCTCTCTACTTATAACTTAGCCTTCTACCTATTTGTTTATGCAATTGCATCGGTGGGGGTTATGCTCTGCCTAATTTGGGTCGAAAAACTAAAAAGAGAGACCTCGTACAACGCCTTTAAAGGGTTGGCGAAAACCGAACCTATCCTAGCTGTGGTTGCGACCATTTCTCTACTATCGATGGCAGGAGTGCCATTAACCGCAGGGTTTATGGGGAAATTCAGTCTCTTTGCTCAAGCCATGGACGGCGCCGCCTTTTTGGTGCTTGTCGCCATTCTAGGATCTGCTGTTTCCATTGCCTATTACCTACGACTAATTATGGCTATGTTCTTCTTTAAAGAAACTACTTTCAAGACGTCCGAAACTTCCTCTTTAACGTACAAAATCGTGGCCTTGTTCGTAATAGCTGTGCTCATTGCTTTAGGAGTCTATCCTGATCTCTTTGCCATGCAGTTTGCAAGCTAAGGGGTTTACATAAAAAGAAGAAATGGCCTTTCCAATCTGGAAAGGCCATTTTACGTAAAGGAGTACCGCAACTTTCAAAGGATTCCTCACTTAAAATTTGTAACTTTACCCTAGTTATAATTTAAAAACAAATCCCCATGAAAAAACTATTTGTACTCGCTATTAGTGCATTCTTTACGCTTAATGCTTGTAAAAAAACAGAATCCACTTCCTCTGCGCACGCGCATGAAGCGGCGATGTCCCATCCGCAAGATTCCCTCCAGGAACCGGAGATAAATGCACAGATGGCCACGCTTGAATTAAACGGCACTGATCGCTGGGAAACCAACCCTGAAATGCTGCCCTTCATCCAAAAGCAAGAAACCCTGCTTGCAGATTTTAATGCCTCAGAAAAATCTTATTCCCAGCTAGGGAAAGAAATGATTGAGGCCAACGAAGAACTTATCAAAAGTTGCACGATGGACGGGAGATCGCACGAAATCCTTCATGTATGGCTAACAGAGCATATGCATGCCTTGGAAGCGCTCGCGGGAAGCACAGATAAAGAGCAGGGAGAAAATGCACTTCATAGCTTAAAAACTTCGATGAGCACTTACCATAAGTATTTCAAGTAAGAATATAATTTGAAATTGGAGTCGAAGGAGGATTCCTCTCTAAAGAGAAAGCCGTCCCGATAGTAGGTATCGAGACGGCTTTCTTATTTGCTTTGTATTTATTTACTTTTCGAAAACAAGGTAACCAGAGACCGGTAAATCAAACTTGACTTTTCCAGTAAGTTCCTTTTGGCTTTTATCAAATACGTTCGTAAAAGTCCCCTTCACATTTGGATCCTCGAGTTCGAACTGAACTGGCTGTTTAGAAAAATTTAAAAGAGTAAGAACCTCTTTTTCCCCATTCACTCTTAAATACGCTAGGACTTTCTCTTCCTCACTCGTGTTTAACCAATAGGTTTTCACTTTTGGATCTCCCCCGCGAAGTGCAGGATTCGAAGCTTTCAACTCTAATAGGGTTTTATAAAAGCTATGTAGTTCGGGCTGAGAAGTCCAAGGAATTGGATCTTTCTCAAAAAACTCTAATCTTTTGGTTTTAAGCGGCAACTCTTGTCCGTTGTAAATTAAAGGAACTCCGTTCCATGTGACGGAGAAAACGGCAAGCGGTTTGGCAAAAACACCGTATTTTTCGTATTCTGTCCCATTCCATGTATTCTCATCATGGTTGGAGGTGAACCAGGCGCGCATAGAGTTATCTCCAATATCAGAGTAGCGCTGTAAAAGTGATTTTAGCTCACTTAGAGGTAAATCTTTCTCATTAAAATCTTTTGTTTTGTGCATCCAATTCCAAATGTAACTAGCGTCAAAAACTTTTCCATATTCAGGCGTGTCTAATTCATCAAATTCTCCAAGCCAAAATAGAGGTCTTACCTGATCTATTTCCGCTCTAGCCTCCTGCCAAAAATCCACTTCAACCCAAGATGCGAGGTCACATCGGAATCCATCAATGCCCGTGTTTTCTACCCAAAACTTCATCGCATCGATCATGGCTCTTCTCAACTGAGGTTTGCTATAATCTAGTTCAATAATATCCTCCATACCGGAAGCGATTTGAAACGTATCCGTTTTAGGATCTATCAAATAATATTCGGGATGAGTTTTGGTCCACGTATGGTCCCAACCGGTGTGGTTTGCGACCCAATCGATAATTACTTTAAAACCCATGGAATGCGCCTCATCCACGAGATGCTTAAAATCTTCAAGACTCCCAAATTCAGGATTAATCGACGTGTAATCGGCGGCCGCGTATTGGCTTCCTAACGTTCCCTTCTTTTGCTCCTGCGCAATGGGAGTAATGGGCATAAACCAAAGTGTCTTCACACCCATATCCTTTAGTCGTGGAAGGTGCTTTTCAAAGGCTTTAAAGGTCCCCTCAGGCGTATATTGTCTAATATTTACTTCATAAATCGTAGTTGTGTGTTTCCACTCACTTGGAGTCTCACTCATGGTCTTATCGTTTTTAGGGCTATTGCAACTGAAAAGAAAAAGGCTTAGTGCTGCAAAAAGGATCATTTTATTCATAGTACATCGATTAAGTTTAAGTCGGTTGATTGCTTCTTCTTGGCGCAATCCGGCCAAAGCTTAACGCACAAATCTACGGATTTGAAGCGAAAGTTACCCAATTAAAAAGCTGCACTCTTTAAAAAAGTGCAGCTTTATTTATGATTGTGTGTAGGCCTGTTAATCCAAATCCTCCTCAAAAGAGGAATCAGAATACCCCTCAGCCTCATCGTCGTCAAAGTCGAGCGAATCGTCATCAAAGTCGGCATCCGAAAAATCATCGTCAAAACCGAATTCATCGTCTTCTCCACCTACCTTCGGACCTCCTTTTGGTTTGGCTGCGCCCTGTTTGCTCGGCGCCTTGAGAGGCACGTTTCCAAATCGAAATACCGTTATGGGGTAGTTAACCGACGGTTTCTCCTCGTTAATTTCAATGAGTTCCAAGAAAAACTCCCATAAATCTAAGAGTCCATATTGAAACTGTACTTTATCGCCCGCGGTTTCAAAGGCTTCACTTACGTAGATGTCAGACATTATTTCCCCGTCACCTAAATCACTCATGTCTTCTAACGGAACGCTTTTATAAACGGTCCCGTCGGATTCTAATAAGTTGAAATTGGACAGCTCTTCTCCTTGAAGAGAAAATGCACTTTTGATTCCTAAATGCAGGTTCCATAGAGTTTGTTTCCCTTTGATTTCAATATCGCGAAAGATGTCTTCCCTTGTATCTAAAATAATACGGATTTTGTAAACCATAGTCTTTTCAGCACTTTAATTTTTATTGATTCGTTTGCTCTGATTAGAGCTGCAAATATATAACAATTGCAAAATCCTTGTCGAGAATTTTGTAAAAATAAATTCAAAAAAAAGAATTAAATTCCGACCCTACATTGGGGCTTTTTCCAAAAAGAAACCAAACTTCGTGCCCTCTAGATACACGCTCTCCACGTGAATCGACTCGTTATGAGCCTCCAAGATATGCTTCACGATTGCAAGTCCAAGTCCGCTACCTCCTTCCCGGCGATTTCGGCTGGATTCTACGCGGTAAAACCTTTCAAAAATACGAGGAAGAGCCTCCGGCTTCATTCCCATCCCATTGTCCTCCACCTCGATAAGTACTTTGCTTTTTAATACGGTCGTACGAACCGTTATTTGAGGTTTTTGGCGATTGGCGTAATGAATCGCATTGGAGATTAAATTGATCAGCACCTGCTCGATTTTTTGTTTATCGGCGAGCACATAGACCTGGGGTAAGGCTCCTGTAATGCTTAATTTCGCATTGCGCGATTGCGCTTCTAAATCTAGCATATCAAAGACTTCACGCGTTAAGCTGTGGATTTCGAATTTAGACACCTTTAACTTTATCTCTCCCGCTTCAAAACGATTAATCATGTCCAAATCATTCACAATGGTCAAGAGTCGCTCTACTGATTTCCCTACTCGGGTTAAATACTTATCGCGAATGCTTAAGTTCTCTACGGCACCATCAATCAAGGTCTCAATGTATCCTTGAATGGAGAATAGCGGAGTCTTTAGTTCATGCGAAACATTCCCGATGTATTCCTTTCGGTAGGTTTCCATCTCGTTAATCATATCGAGTTCACTCGCGCTGCGGTTGAGTTTTTCCGAAAGCTCTTTAAATCCAATGTTATTTGGATCGGCAAAAAAATCCTTCGGAAGCTCCGTCGCCATTTTTTGAATTTGCTTTCTGGAATAATAACGAACCAAATAATCCACGCCCACATAAGTGATAAAGAAAATAAGCAAACTACTGATAATAAAAAGCAGGATGTTATCGTTAGGGCCATCGTAGGCACCTTTGTAGTAATCATACATCAAAACGATAGCCGTAATGGCTAACGTCATGAAAAGGGCCGCTATGGAGGAGAGACGGTTCAAAACAGAAGTTGAAATTTAAATTAGACCACTAACTTATATCCAATTCCCTTTAGGGTTTGGATGCGGCGGTCTCCTAATTTTTCGCGGAGTCGGCGAATGTGCACATCGATGGTACGTTCCCCAACGATCACATCATTTCCCCAAACTTTCTCTAATATTTCTTCTCGCTTAAAAACCTTTTGTGTATTGGAGGCTAGAAGATACAGCAGATCAAATTCTTTCTTAGGGAGTAGAAATACTCTTCCTTCTTGCGTGACTCGGAAGTTATCTTTGTCAATAATTAAATCCCCTACTTCCAGTACATTATTCACCTCCTCACTTTTGCTTGTGAGTTGCAAAAGAGCATTAATTTTTGAAATAAGAATCTTAGGTTTAATGACTTTGACGACATAATCGTTTGCGCCAGCTTGGTATCCTGCTAGTTGGGAGAACTCCTCTCCTCGTGCTGACAAAAATACAATCAAGGTAGATTCTAAAGATTTGATTTTTCGAAGTTCTTGACAGGTTTCAATCCCGTCTTTCTCCGGCATCATCACGTCAAGTAAAATTAAATCTGGATTGATTTCCCGCGCCTTTTCAATTCCTTCGGTCCCGTTATCGCAAGCAAAGACTTCGAAGCCTTCCTTTTCTAAATTATACGATAGAATTTCCAAAATATCGTGCTCGTCGTCAATTAAAAGAATTTTTTTTCGGCTCATTTTTTAAGCGGTCAGGTATTAAAGAGGTAAAGTTAGCTAATTTCATTGAGTTGGGCCACTCGGTTCGCAGTGTGTTTACACAAACTTAACATTGCCCTAAATCTCGTAAAGGTTTGTTAAAGATTATTTAAACATTCGTAAACCACCTCAGAGCTCCAACTTGAGTTCCTTTGTGGCGAATTATAACAGAAACGAAAAGCAATGAAAAGAAGTACAATAAGTATCGCGGCGTTTTTTCTATCCGCCTCCTTTACTTACGGGTTTGCACAAACTCAGGACACAATCAGAACCGAAAAGAAAATTGAAGGGGTTGTGATCCGCGGAACCACGAACAAAGGTGCAGAAGCAAACCTTATTCAAACCCAACGACGCTCTTTAGAGGTCATCGAACGCGTAGGCTCCCTACAATTAGAGAAACAAGGAATTGGGGATGTATCCCTTGCAGTAACCAAAGCCACTGGAACTCAAAAACAACAAGGATCTGGACAGATCTTCATCCGTGGACTAGGAGACCGAAGCAACGCAACGACCATCAACGGACTTTCGATTCCTTCAAACGATCCCTCTTTCAAAAACATCGATCTAAGTATTTTGAAAACAGACATGATCGATTACCTTTCTCTAGACAAGGTTTATCATCCGAAACTATGGGGAGATGTCTCTGGAGCCACAGTGGATATTGTATCTAAAATCCATACAGGAAAACCTTATTTTAAAGTAAGCCTTTCCAGTTCAGCAAACCTCTCAACGCTTAAGCAAAATACATTCTACAAAGCACAAGGACTCAATTTCTTTGGCTGGAATGGCGCGACCATGCCTTCTGACAATGCTATTTTAGGGCAAGGATTTGCCTTTACAAAAGGAACTCAAAACCAGGAAACCTTCACCCCAATCAACTCCTCACTCGCAGTCGACTTTGGTCGTAACTTCAAAATAGGATCAGAGGGCAGACTTTCCGTCTTTGGATACGGTGCTTTTGAAAATGATCATCAATATGCACAGGGGATTTTTGGAGGCTCATACGATAGTGGCACTTCCTCTAATAAACTTTACCCTCGAAGCGAAGAATTCAAATATGCGACAAACACCACAGGTCTTGTCAATTTAAATTACCGCATGAATTCAAGACATTCTGTGAATTTCACAGGGAATTACATTCACACAACAGACCAAAAATTAGGATTCTATGAAGGACACAACCGAGATTTCTTGGACGATCCTTCCGAAACCACCGGGTATACACAGATGCGCCGTGCGGTTACTAAAGTTAACGACCTACTTGTACTCCAACTCAGAGGGGAACACGCTCTATCAGACGATTTAAAACTAAATTGGAATTTAGGGTATAACAACCTAGACAGTAAACACCCAGACCGTCAACAAAATGTATCTGTATTTGACCGCGCAAGTTCTCAAAGCTATTTCGCGAGTAGTAACCCGGGGGTAAACCACAGATACTTTGACTCCTTAATTCAGACGGATTACGTTGGAAACCTATCCCTTGATTACCAGCTTAGCGATAGAGCTAAGGTAACTGTAGGATACAATACAAAATATCAGGACAGCGATTTCCAAGCGACGCAGTACAACTTCCGAGTGAAGCTTGCACCTTTCAACTACTATGTTGACCCTAACAATTACGACTCGTTTTTCAATCTTGGAAATTACCAAACAGGCGCTTATTTTGATATTGTTACCTTTAGAGGAGACATCGTGCATAATGGGCAGACAGCTCTTATTCCTCAGTTTTACCAATCGGAAGTATTCAACAATGCAGGATATGCCAATTTAGACTATGAACTTAGCGATCGGTTCACAGGACAATTAGGCGTTAGAGTGGATCACCTAGACCAGCACATGGTTTACAATACAGCGATCTTTTCCAACGGAGGTGAGGTTCAAAAGAACTACACAAAAATCTTACCTGCACTCAACTTAAAGTATGTCCTAAACGACACGCAGAATTTACGATTTTCCGCTTCCAAAACCTATACATCCCCACTTTTGCTAGAACTAGCCCCGTTTGAATACGAAGACATTGACGATTCTAGCTATGGGAATATCGATCTCTACCCTTCCGACAATTACAACGTGGATTTAAAATGGGAAATGTTTCCTAAGAAAAGTGAGTTAATTTCAATTACCGCTTTTGCGAAACTCATTCAAAATCCAATCGCGAGAGTGACGGTAGCCTCTTCGGCAAACTTAGCTTCTTTTGTAAACGTAGGTGATACGGGGAAAATCTTCGGGTCTGAAGTAGAAATCCGTAAGGATTTGTATGAAAGAAATGGGACGAGGTTGTATGCTTTTGCAAATGCTACTTACCTCCACACAACCCAAGATCTTGATGCGGCCAAAGTGAGCAGAGAAAACACAACCGTGGCTGTGAACCTTATTAAAGACCAAGACAAAATGACGGGTGCTTCTGATTTCCTTGCCAATGTAAATTTAGGATGGCAACAAAAAGGAAACCGTGGCGAAGCCCTTGACTTTGTGGTGTCCTACTCTCACATTTCAGACAATGTCTACGCTTTAGGCTATGAAGGAATTGGAAATCAAATCGACAAGGCAATCAATACCCTTGATGCGGTCGCGAAAATTAAATTCAACAATGGAATTGGACTAACCTTTAGTGGGAAAAACTTATTGAACCCTACTTTCACTAGAATCCAAAGAAACACAACGGTAGACCACACCATCCGAGAGTTCAAAACAGGCATTTCTCTAGGTGCAGGGGTTTCTTATGAGTTTTAAGTCCCCCTCAAATACAATCAATCAAACAAGTAATTAATAAATCAAAATTTTAAAGTAATGAAAAAGAATCAACTAAAAGTATGGACCCTTGGTGTACTAATTGCCTCAGGTCTTGCACTTCAATCTTGTGACAATTCAAACGATCCTGTAATCGCTCCCCCAACAGGGATCGCAACGAATCCAAATGATTTTAAAGGAGAAGTTAAATCAGGAGAAACAGTAACGCTAGACGCCAGCAAAACGTATACAATTACAGGAGCTATTCACGTAAAAGAAGGTGGAAAGCTTGTAATTCCTGCGGGAACTCAGTTTAATGCAACCGCTGGAACTGCAGCTTACCTAACGGTTGAGCAAGGAGGACAAATTTTCGCAAACGGTACAGCGACCCAACCGATTGTCTTCACTTCAAATGCAAAAACACCAGGAAGCTGGGGAGGTATCGTTTTAAGCGGTAGAGCTCCAATCAACAAAGGTACTACAGCTACGGCAGAAGTAGGAAATACACAGTACGGAGGAACGAATGCTTCGGATAACTCAGGTTCTTTAACCTATGTGAGAATCGAATATGCAGGTGCTTTATTTAGTCCTGAAAAAGAATTTAACGGACTTTCTCTTTTCGGAGTAGGTAACGGAACCAAAATCGACAACGTATCTTTAATCAACGGATCTGATGATGGAATCGAATTCTTCGGAGGAACTGTGAATGTATCCAATATTGTCTCTGTTTACAACGAGGACGATGCCTTTGACTGGACAGAAGGATGGAACGGTACGGCTACAGGTATCTATACCAAAAGAAGAGCTGACAAAATCGGAAACCGTGGGATTGAAGCGGACAACAACTCTAACAACAACGATGCGGATCCAAGATCAAATCCTACCATCAAAAATGCAACCTTTATTGGCTATGCAGGCGTTGGAGAATCTGACGGTATTAAATTAAGAGTGGGTACTCATGGAACCTTTGACAACATCGTACTAGACGGATGGAGCACAGGATTCAATTTTGAACACGACTCTACGCTAAGTCATTTCCTAGGAGGTAACAAAATTACCAACGTAAAATATGTGAACATTGAAACAGAAGCTACTGCTAAAAATACAGCTAAAGAATCTGTGGATATTCCTGCATTAACCATTGGCGTGAACGCAAGCGCAACAGGCGCAGGTGCAGGTTCTGCAACACCAACTTGGGCTACCGGTTGGGCTGGACTCTAATCAAACTGTTATAATTCAAATGGTTTAGCCGTTGGAGAAATCCGGCGGCTTTTTTTGTGTATTTTATATTAGGGATCAATTGAAAGGCAAAACAAATAGGGAAAACCCTTTCGATCTTCCCTCTATTCTAAACTGAAAAAAAATTATTTTAGAATTTAGTCTTCGTCCGAATACTGCTCTAAAAAATAGGAAAACTCGAAGTCATCGACTTCCTCCTCCAGGTCTTCAAGCGTTTCAATAAGTCCTTCAAAGGTCTCGAGCTGGTCGACACTCATGTTGACAAATTCAATGTGAAGAGGAAGCTTTACATCGCCTAAAATGGAATCATGGAGTGCATCTAAATTGTCCCCAAAATAATCCGGAAGCGTTAGTTTTTCCTTCAGTTGACTATAGAATTCACTTTCCTCTCCAATGATACTGAAGTCGATAAAGACTAGGTTTGTGTCCATAACTTAAAAAAGATTTTAGGCTTAATGTTTTTGAAATGATTTGTAATGGTCTTTGCTTAACCAAACCTCGCCTTTCTTGGTAAAGACAATCCGATCCTTCCCTCTTTGGCCACAGTTGTAGTTTACATCTGCTTCCATATAGGTGTTTTCAATCGGCAAGAGTTTTTCGCGATTGCCAAATATATCTCCTCCAATGGCCTGTCCAGGCAAAACTTCACAAAGGTTTCCTTCGCTCGCAATCCACCCTTTTTGTTTTGCTTGCGATTTCGTGAGATAATAAGAGGGCAGCTGCCCATTTTCTTTCACATACGAAATCACGACGTCCTGCCGGGTTAATTCCTTTATGTCCTCATTGGATTTTAAAACGACATCCTTATTTTCCTTCGCGCTTTGAACAGGATCAATTTGCTGTGGGCTTGCGCCCGGCACAATTACCGTCCCACTGCTTTGGCCTGTAAGATCTCGGAAATCTCCAGAATTGATAAAAAACAGGGCAATGAACATCGTCATGGCTCCGATAAAGAAAAACAGTATTTTTTTATTTCGATCTGATTTCATTTGTCAATTTATTTTAATCTCTCCACTGTTCTGGGATATCGCAAACAGGAATTGGATTCATTTTATGTTGCGCTTGTGAATTCATGCGCTTAAAAATCTGGTAGACTTCGAGCATTCGTCCCTGATAATCGTCTTGCGTCTTTTCTCCCCATTCTTTTTGAATAGCTTCAAGCTCCTTGTAAGTAGCTCCAATTTGGTCCTCGTCGGTACGCTCCACGTCCCAGAGCCCATCGGTGGGAATGGCATTTTGAATTGAATCTACCAAATCCAATTCTCGCGCCAAGTTGTAGACTTCTGTTTTATAAAGGTCTCCTATGGGAGAAACATCCACCCCTCCATCTCCGTATTTGGTATAAAAACCGATGCCAAAATCTTCCACTTTGTTTCCTGTACCACAGACGAGTAGCCCTTGGGTCTGTCCGTAGTAGTAAAGCGTTAGCATTCTTAACCTTGACCGGGTATTGGCTAGGGCTAGGCGGTTGTCGCTTACAGGAAGATTCGATTCAAGCGTGCCCTCCAAATTCTCAAAGGGATCGGTTATGTCCACTTTTAAGGCTTGCACATGGCTATATTTCTTCTTAAGATCTTCTATATGCTCCCAAGCTCGATTGACTTCAGACTCTTTCTGACGAATGGGCATTTCTAAAAGCAAAAGTTCAAGTCCCGTTCTTGCGCAAAGCGCAGAAACCACGGCGGAGTCCACTCCCCCTGAAATACCCACCACATAGCCTTTAACCCCTGCATTAAGAGCGTACTGTTTTAGCCAGTCCACGATCCGATTAATTATTTTTTCGCTTTGCATCTTTTTTATTTGAACTTCGAACTCCGCGACGAGGCAAGTCCTTTTATTTTACTTAATTTTGTAAATTAATTACGTGGTAAAGATAATGAATGACATGCAGAGATTGGGTGGGATGTCCTGTTTTTTTTAATCGAAAATTTTGAATCTCTAGATTCTTGATTTTCCTTTTGATCAAACGAAGGGACAGAAGTAAAAAATCCACATTTCCCTAGCAAACCCACTTACTCTCATTAATCCCTAAGCAAATGCTTAGCAGAGAATTTTAATAAAATGAAAAAGACGCAAATCACACTTGATGTAGAACTAGACGAAAACAATGTTCCGGAATCCATCTTATGGAATGCCCAAGACGGCGGAGTTGAAAAACAGCCGACCAAAGCTACAATGATCTCAGTTTGGGACGATCGTACAATGGAGGCTTTACGAATCGACCTGTGGACGAAAGACATGCCGCTAGATCAGATGAAGATGTTTATCCATCAGGTTCTAATTTCACTATCTAGTACGTATTCGAGAGCTTCTGGTGAAGAAGACGTAGCCGCATGGATGGAAGAAATGGCCGAAGAATTCGCCAACAAATCAGCAATTAAAATGTAAAGAAAGATGAAATTTAATACCAAAGTTATTCATGGTGGTCAACAGCATGAACCGCATACTGGGTCAGTGAATGTCCCCGTTTTCTTAACCTCAACTTTTGCCCAACAAACCCCTGGAAAATTAAAAGCAGGATATGAATACTCACGAGGCGCAAATCCCACAAGACAGGCCTTAGAAGATTCTCTTGCGAGCATTGAAAATGGCCACACGGGTCTAGCCTTCGGCTCAGGTCTTGCCGCTATCGATGCCGTTTTAAAACTGTTAAATCCAGGCGATCACATTGTGGCAGTGGACGATTTATACGGCGGTACTTATCGCTTGTTTACAAGATTGTTTTCTAAATACCAACTAGAGTTTTCCTTTGTAAGCTTCGAGAACGCAGAGAATTTGGACTCCGCGATTCAAGAAAACACAAAGCTTATTTGGCTCGAAACCCCTACCAATCCGCTAATGAAGTTAGTGGACATTAAAAAAGTGGCCGATCTTGTGAAAGGCAAAAACATTTTGGTGGCCGTGGACAATACCTTTGCTACGCCTTACATTCAGCGCCCACTTGATCTGGGTGCCGATATCGTAATGCACTCAGCGACCAAGTATCTAGGAGGGCACTCTGATGTCATCGCTGGAGCTTTAATTACCAAGACCAAAGAGCTTGGAGAAGAATTGCATTTCATCCAATTTGCAAGCGGAGGAATTTTAGGACCACATGATTCCTATTTAGTTTTGCGAGGAATCAAAACGCTTTCTCTTAGAATGGAGCGTCATAGCGAAAACGGAATGAAAGTCGCCGAATTCTTAGCGCAGCATCCCAAAGTAGGTAAAGTATTTTACCCAGGACTGAAATCAAATCCTCAGTACGATCTTGCCCAAAAACAAATGAATGGCTTTGGCGGAATGGTCTCCTTTACTTTTAAATCCAATGACAGGCAGCAGGCGGTGAAATTTTTAGAATCTGTCAAGGTTTTCACCCTAGCAGAAAGTCTTGGCGGTGTGGAATCTCTTGCCAACCACCCTAGCACGATGACCCATGCTTCGATTCCTGCAGAAAAAAGACAAGAATTAGGGATTACGGACGATCTCGTACGACTAAGTGTCGGTATTGAAGATGCAGACGATTTGCTAAGCGACTTAGAAAACGCTTTATCCTTTTAAAGTAAAAAGAACGGCCTTGCCGTTCTTTTTTAATCTAATTTTAGTACCATGACAGACTTTACTCAGTATTTAGAGCACTACATTTCTTTAATCTCCAGCGAAAATTGGCAGCAGGAACTCCTTCTTTCTAAACAAAAAACGCTAGACCTGCTTAGTCCTCTATCCGAGCAGCAGGCCTTGTTTCAATACCAAGAGGGAAAATGGAGTATCAAAGAAGTCTTGCAACATCTTATGGATGCCGAAAGGATTTTCCTTTACCGTGCCCTACGCTTTTCACGTAAGGATACGCAGCCACTGCAAGGATGGGACGAGGAACTGTACGCCCAAAATGCGGCCGCAAACGCTCGCCCTCTTTCTGAGATGCTAGAAGAATTTAAGTGTGTACGAAAGTCTACTTTTCTATTTTTTCAAGGGCTTCCAAAAGAAAGTCTGCACTTTTCCGGCGTGGCAAACGGTCACGAAATTCAAGTGGAACAACTTGGCAAACTCCTGTTAGGCCATCATTTGCATCATCTTGAAATTCTTAAAACTCGCTATTTTCAAAAGGCACCATGGAACAAGTAATTGAGGTTTTAAATAACGACGGGGTCATTCTTTACCCCACCGATACGATTTGGGGTTTAGGCTGCAAAGCTACTAGCCTAGAAGCCATTCTTCGCATCTACGAGATCAAGTCTAGAGAACAGAGTAAATCCATGATTATCCTTGTAGAAAACGAGAAAAGATTAATGGACCTTGTGGAAGTACCCTCCATGGCTTGGGACCTCATCGATCTTGCGGAGAAACCACTCACTCTAGTCTACGACCAGCCTAGGGGCCTTCCAAAAGAGCTTTTGGCACCTGATGGGAGCATAGGGATTCGATTAACTAAAGAGCCCTATTTAAAAAAGCTAATCTCCAAACTCAATTGCCCTTTGGTTTCCACTTCAGCCAATTTAAGTGGCGACAAAAGTCCTCTGCAGTTTTCAGACATACATAAAGACATTGTCTCTAATGTTGACTTTGTTGTAAATCAGGACCAAGATCGCGTTTCTACGTTTTCAGGTTCTTCCATCATTCGCATCTGGAGTGACAATCGAATCCACGTGATACGTGAGTAATTTTCTAAAGGATTCGTATCTTTGCCCGCAAGGGAACTTTTCCATGCCTGGTGACCCCATTATCCTTACTAAATCCAAGGATTTTTGTCAATATGAAACTCAATTTAGTACAAAATAAAAATTTTAAGCTTTTCAAAACGATCTCGCAAATCTCCGAGCAAAGGGGCCAATCCGCTTACATTGTGGGAGGCTATGTGCGCGATCTCTTATTAAAAAGAGACACGCCTACAGATATTGATTTTGTGACGGAAGGCTCTGGTTTAGAGCTTGCGACGGCCGTGGCCTCGGAACTTGGACCCAATTTAAAGGTTTCCCTTTTTAAAACCTATGGAACGGCTATGTTCAAGCATAACGGGCTTGAACTTGAGTTTGTTGGCGCAAGAAAGGAAAGCTATACGGAAAACAGCCGCAATCCCAATGTCGAGTCTGGCAGTTTAAAAGACGATCAGATGCGTCGCGACTTCACCATCAACGCCATGGCAATCTCGCTTAACCCCGAGTCTTTCGGAGAGCTCATTGATCCTTTCTTTGGCATTGAAGATCTTGAAAACAAAATCCTTCGAACCCCGTTAGAACCTGAGCAAACTTACAGCGACGACCCCCTTCGAATGATGCGTGCGCTCCGATTTGCTTCTACCTTGAATTTCACGATCGAACCCAAATCCCTAGCAGCTATTACGACGCAAGCAGAGCGAATAAAAATCGTCTCGATGGAAAGGGTCATGGTGGAATTCAATAAAATAATGCTTTCACAGAAACCTTCCCTCGGCCTACGCCTTATGGAAGAAACGGGATTATTAAACCTAATTATTCCCGAACTTGTTGCGCTGAAAGGAGTGGAAGAAATCGAGGGGCAAACCCATAAAGACAACTTCTACCATACCCTTGAGGTGGTGGACAACATTTCGCTTTTCACAGAGAATTTATATTTGCGCTATGCCGCTCTGTTCCACGATGTCGGAAAAGCCCCCACAAAAAAATTTGTCGATGGAATAGGCTGGACTTTTCATGGCCATGAGTATCTAGGTTCAAAAATGGTAAGAACGCTCTTTCAAAGACTTAAACTTCCACTGGGCTCAGACATGAAATATGTACAAAAACTTGTCAAACTATCCTCTCGACCGATTTCGCTGGTTACCGACGATACGTCTGACAGTGCCCTTAGACGTTTGCTATTTGATGCGGGCGAAGACATGGAGGATTTATTCACTTTATGCAAAGCCGATATCACCACCAAAAATTCGAAAAAACAGCGAAACTTTAAAAAGAATTTTGATTACGTGGCTAGCAAAATTAAAGAAGTAGAAGAGAAAGACCAGGTTCGAAATTTTCAACCCCCTGTTTCCGGAGAAGAAATCATGGCACTTTTCAACCTTTCACCCGGACGAGAAATTGGAATTCTGAAGGAAAAAGTCAAAGAAGCGATTTTAGAGGGCGAAATTGAAAATGAAAGATCTCAGGCGATTTCCTACGTGATTAAGGAAGCCGAAAAACTAAATCTAAAACAGAAATAAAACAAACAAAACCGCCAAATCATTTGATTCTGGCGGTTTTTTGTTCTTCTTTTTTACTTCTTAGAATTGATATTCAACCCCTAGCATGTAATGACGAGGAAGCGTCGTGTAGCCTGCAACGTCCGTGTAGGACTTATTAAAAAGATTTCCAATATTTAGATTCGCTTGTAAGGCCTTCGTGATTTTCTGATTCGCGCTTAAACGAAACACGTGGTAGCTTTCCAAATTCACATCTTTCACACTTGCACTTTGATCATCCCAGTAGGAGTCGCTGCGGGAAGAAACGAATTGATGCGAAAGAGCAAGTGAAGTGCTTTCAAAAGGATCGTACTGTATATAGGAATTCACCCTCTGTTTCGGTTGACGCAAACGAGTAAGCTCATTGTCTTTCTCAACAAAACTGAAATTGGCACCTAGTCTCCATTTCTGTTGCCATCTGGAGTCAAATCCCAATTCAAATCCCTTCACCTTGTTTTCATTCACATTAATAAATTTCCCTGTGAAATCAGGATTGTTCACGTAGGCGAAAACATCTTGTTCGTTACGCAAAAAGAAAGACCCGTTTAAAACAAGAGACTGGTCCTTGCGACCTACGCTAAAATTCACTTCGTGCGTGGAATTGGTTTCCGGTACGAGTTCTTTGTTTTCTACTGTATAGGGTAAGCTTCCATAAAATTGATAAAGCGTGGGTGCAATGAATGCACTGGCGTAGGAATAGCCTATTTTATAATAGTTTGGACCAAATTCTTTGAGGACAAACGGATTAATGCTGTAGACCAAATGATTTCCAAACTCAGAATGGTGGGTGTTTCGAGCACCTAAGTCCAAATGGAGCACCCCCCAATTTAAATTGGCATTGGCAAAGACATCAAAAT
The DNA here is from genome assembly GCF_057838485.1 of Epilithonimonas sp. KH_059. Taxonomy (NCBI): domain Bacteria; kingdom Pseudomonadati; phylum Bacteroidota; class Flavobacteriia; order Flavobacteriales; family Weeksellaceae; genus Epilithonimonas; species Epilithonimonas sp. KH_059. The sequence goes on along the minus strand of NZ_CM174468.1, from coordinate 2,050,702 downwards.
TCGAAACCTTCGTATCTTTCAGAACAAGGACTTCTTCCATTGATTCCCCGCCCCACGGAAGAGCTTTGGATTCCATCTTTTGCGTCTCGTAGGAAATCCCTGCACTTAGTGAAATGTGCTCATTAAATGTATAGTGGTTTAAAAGCTCTGTAAAAGTATTCTCACCTCCGTAAAAATATTCATCACGGTAGTGGTCTGAATTCCAATTCTGAATTGTTCTATCAGAGTCTGACAAACGTGAATTGAGCACGAGTTGTCCGCCTTTGTAGTTGTAATACCCTCCAACACCTACGAATTTCTGGGAGTCGTCTCCTCTTCCTTTGCCGTCTGAAAAGGCGCCCTGATCATCCTCGTGGAAATGATGGGACATATTCCCTTGCGCATAGAATCCAAAAGAATCTGTGTCATAGCCGATTCGAGCCCCTAGACTTTGTCTTTCGCTCCCATCCTTATCAAACCCCTCTCCTTTTGCAGAAGAAAGTCCGTCCTGTTTCTCATTTGTTCCATTGAGATTGTAGCTCCAAGCGCCTAGTTTCCCACGAAGGGCTAGTTGTTGACCAAAATGACCAAATGAACCTCCTTTTAAACCTGCGACTGCCTGCAATTTTTTCTGAGTGCTTTTAAGCGTTCGAACATTAATAACCGACACGGTCGCATTCGATCCATACAGAACGGAAGAAGACCCGTTAAGAACTTCGATACTTTCTATGGACTCCAAAGGAATCAGACGAAGATCCGTAGCGGTATAGTCGTTTCCTGTCACATCTTTTAGGGGTACTCCATCGATTAGAATGAGTACATTGGCAAGTTTACCTCCTCGCACTTTTGGGAATTTGGGTTCTTGCGAATTGTTTGAGGCGCCGGTGAGTTGAATGCCGCTCACACTTTGAAGAACTTCGCTTAAGTCACTTCCTTTAAAGCGCTGTAAATCTTGGGAAGTTAAAAGCGTCACATTTTTACCGGTAGCATAAAGCTGCTGCTTCTGTTTACCTGCAATCGTTACCTCTTGAATTTCTCCAAGTGAGGGTTGTTGTTGGGCGTGCACTACTGATTGTACGACAAGCAGCGCTCCAACAAAAATTAATCGTTTTCTCATAATTGAAAAATTTTGGTTAAAGTTTACTTACCGGAAAAAATAAAGTCTAAGTCCTTTGCCGTAATGCAAGGGATATTCAGGCTTTTCCTCCGAAAGCGTTAATAATTCAAGTGCTCGTAGATAGGTTTCCTGACTTTCACATTTTTAGGCCTTCTCCTTACGGGATGTAAAAATGGCTCTTCTAAAAATTAGACGACGGTGATTTACAGTTGCGGGGACAGTTGGTGAATTGCACACCATTCCCTGTTCTAAGAACGGGGCGAAGATACGAATAAAGAAAGAGTCTTACTCTAAAAAATTATAGGAAGCTAGAGTCAAAAGAAAACGGAAGCAAATCCCGAATAGAACGTGTTTTGCAAACCTCTCCAGTCGTGGACGCAAAATACACTTCAATCTCTTTTTCTTGCTTGCTTTCATATTCAAGAATGCTTTGTCGACAAGCGCCGCATGGAGGGGCAAGTACAGGATTTTCTACAGATCTTTCAGGACCGCCAATGACAAACAATTTAAGAATTTTTTCACTCGGATAGTTTGCCGAAGTCCAAAAGATGGCTGTACGTTCTGCACAAAGGCCAGAGGGATACGCAGCATTCTCTTGGTTATTTCCCAAAACAATCTCTCCATTTTCGAGTAAAAGTGCACAGCCCACTAGGAATTTAGAATAAGGGGCATACGCGTTTTCGCGAGCTTTTTGGGCCGCTTTGTAAAGTTTCTGTTCCATCGCATCTAACTGCTCAATGGAATCGAAATATTCAAAGTCGATGGTCAATTCTTTGTTCATCTAAAACATCTATAAAGTGGGAGTAAATGTAGGACTTTTTCTCCGAGTGCAAAGCCTGAGCCTAGGTTAATGAACGAAAAAAGGTTAATTTTACATCTTATACAATCAAAAAACAGTACGAATGAAACTTTTTACTCCCTTAAAGCTACGAAATTTAGAATTGGAAAATCGCTGGGTGATGTCTCCCATGTGCATGTACAGTTGTGAGAACGGAGTGCCTAATGATTTCCATTTCGTTCATTACGGATCTAGAGCCATGGGCGGTACAGGACTTCTAATTATGGAGGCGACCGGCGTTGTGCCAGAAGGTAGGATAACTCACAAATGCCTTGGGCTTTGGAACGACAAACAAAAAGTAGAGCTAGAAAAAATCGTTTCTTTTATTCATAAAAATTCGAATTCAAAAGTAGGCATCCAACTTGCGCATGCAGGAAGAAAAGCCTCCACTTGGGAAGGTGTTCAATTGGCTCCTTCCGAGGGCTGGACCCCTGTGGCACCTTCTCAAATTCCCTATAAAGACTCGGAACAAACCCCACACGAACTAAATGAGCAGGAGATTAAAGAAATCGTTCAGGCCTTTAAAAAGGCTGCAGAGCGTGCGCTTGACGCGGGGTTTGATCTTCTCGAAATTCACGGAGCTCATGGATATTTGATTCATCAATTCCTCTCGCCTTTGTCCAATCAAAGATCGGATCAGTACGGTGGCTCCTTTGAGAACCGAATTCGTTTCCTACTTGAAATTATCGACCAAATCACTCCTTTGCTAGATCAGGAGCATCCCCTTCTTGTTCGGCTATCTGCGGATGAATATGCGCAAGATGGTTGGGATGTAGCGCAAAGTATTGCCCTTTCCAAAATTCTGAAAACGAAAGGGGTGGATTTAATTGATGTCTCAAGCGGTGGCAATATTCAGGGAGCTAGAATTTCCGTTTTTGATTCTTACCAGGTACCCTTTGCAGAAGCCATTCGAAGCGAGGCATCGATCAAAACAGGAGCTGTGGGACTTATTCACGATGCAATGCAAGCAGAAGAGATTTTAACCCAAGACAAAGCAGACCTTATTTTTGTAGGTCGAGAAATCCTTCGAAACCCTTATCTTGCAAGCCAAACGGCCATGGAGCACAATGAAAACTACAGTTTTCCAGTCCAATACGAACGAGCTAAACGAAGATGAAATTAGAAGATTTTTTCTGGAGCTGTCCCTATAGAACCTACCTAGGCATTGAGTGCTATGGCTGTGGAGCGCAGACTGCCCTGGCTTTACTTTGGAAAGGAGAATTTGCCGAATCGTTTCGCACCTATCCCGCGCTCCCTACTCTTCTACTACTTGGGCTCGTGTTTCTTTTGTTTGTCATAACAAAAAAGAGGAAGCTGCAAAACCTGCTGCTTCCCCTTGTGATCCTTAATGTAGTCCTTATTGTAGGATCTTATTACCTAATCTAAGTTTATGATTTAAACTTACTGATGACCTCTAATGTTTTTTCAAGTTCTTGTTCTTTAATCGCATCGGAAATAAACCAGGTTTCAAAACCACTCGGTGGTAAATAAATGCCGTGGCTCAATAGATGGTGAAAGAATTCATTGAACATCTCGTGATTCGCTTGGGCGGCCTCATCAAAATCTTTCACCTCTGAGGTTTCAAAGAACAAAGACATCATAGAGCCTTTGCGGTTGATCAGATGCGAGATTCCTTTTTCATTTAAAATAATAGCTATTTCACGGTCTAAAATTTCAGCTGTTCGGTTAATTCTTGTATAAAACTTCTCGTCACCCAAAATTTGTTCTAAAGTCACTAATCCAGCTCTCATCGCTAAAGGGTTCCCACTTAACGTACCGGCCTGATAAACGGCACCCTTAGGTGCAAGATGATCCATTATTTTATTAGGTCCTGCGAAAGCGCCCACCGGCATTCCTCCTCCTATTACTTTTCCAAACGTGACTAGGTCTGCGCGAACGCCAAAAACCTCTTGCGCGCCTCCGAAAGCAAGACGAAAGCCTGTCATTACTTCATCAAAAATCAAAAGTGCACCGTGATGGTCGCACAGGTCTCTAAGGGCTTGCAAGAAATTGTCTTCGGGTACAACACAACCCATATTCCCCGCTACCGGTTCAATAATGATTGCGGCAATATCGCTTCCTTCTTTTTCAAAAAGTGACTTTACGCCTTCTAAGTCATTATACTTTGCAAGCAGAGTGTCCTTTGCTGTTCCTTTCGTCACGCCTGGAGAATTCGGATTCCCGAAGGTCGCAGCTCCACTTCCTGCTTTAATTAGGAAGGAATCTGAATGACCGTGGTAACATCCTTCAAATTTTACAATTTTATCTCTCCCCGTATATCCTCGAGCTAACCTCACGGCGCTCATGCAAGCCTCCGTCCCTGAAGAAACCATACGAACTTGGTCTATATTGGGTACTTTGGATACGATTAATTTCGCGATTTGGGTTTCTAGCTCGGTGGGAGTACCAAAGGAAAAACCACTTTCCGCCTGCTGTTGAATCGCTTCTAAAACTTTTGGATGGGTATGCCCTAGAATTGCAGGTCCCCAAGAATTAATATAATCAATATAAACTCGGTTGTCTTCGTCTGTTAAATAGGCTCCCTTCGCCGACTTCATAAACACAGGAACACCCCCTACGGATTTGAAGGCACGTACAGGAGAATTCACCCCGCCCGGAATATATTTTTTCGCCTCATCGAAGAGTTCTGAACTTCTTTGGTATACCATAATAAATCAATTTAAGAACGAAAAATCTTCTTCGTTCAAGGTCTGCAAATTTACGAAATTAGAAGGAGACTTAGCGTCTCGGCTTACGCTTTTGGAGATAAATCAGCTGGCCTACTCGGGGCTGCTGGCCGTAAGACATTCGATTTTTAGAATAAAGTTGGGAGAGCTTCACGCCAAACTTCTGAGCGATGTCATGCATGGTTTCACCCACTTGAGCCTCGTAGGTTGCAACTAAGGCTTTGGAAGATTTGGCTTCCAGGAACAAAACATCGTTTTTCTGTAACTCTGGACCAGAAAGCTCGTTCCATTTCATAATCTGCTTCTCTCCAATATTAAATTTATTACTGATAAAGGCTACTGTAGTTGTGGCGGGAATGATTATAAATTTCTTTCGAGAATTGGGATGGGTTTTAATGAGAATTCCTTGAAGGAGTTCCGCTTCCGAGCGCAACTCTTGGACCTCCTCCACTCTTTGCGCATAAGAAACTTGCTTATAAGGCACCGTTAAGGTGACAGGCTCCGCTTTCGCATTGGTTTGATCCAATTGTGCCATGAAAATCTTATCTTCTCGAAGTTCAGGATACAACTTTAGAAGTGTAAAGTAAGTCTCTTTCGAACTTGTGCGATCAAATTCGTACAGTTTTAATTTTTCAATCTTATCAATTAAAATGTAAGCATACCTAGGATTCGTTGCGTACCCTGCTTTTTTAAGTCCATGGGCCCATGCTTTGTAATCTTGCATGTCTAACGTGAAGAGATTCTGATAGTATTTTCGAAATCGTAAAAATTTAGAATGATCTTCGTAGGATTCACGCGGATCTTCATACACTCGAAAGCATTCGTTTGGCGCATCGTCCGTATGGGACATGGTTTTCCCAGTCCACTCTTCCTTGCATTTAATTCCAAAATGATTGTTTCCCATTTGCGCGAGACGGCTCTGGCCTCCTCCGGTCTCTAATAGACCTTGAGCCAAGGTAATCGAAGCGGGAATTTGATACTTCTCCATTTCCTCCACCGCATAGGGAGCGAATTTCTGGATGTACTGATCTTCTGTCTTCCAACTTTGACCACTCAAAAATGTAATTAGTAAAAGCGTAAAAGCAACCAAGCTCTTTTTCATGTCTTATCTATTTAAACTAAATTAGTTCTGCTCTAATTCTCTACAGGCTCAATTAACACTCTGCCCTTTGATTTCAAAAATTCATTTGCGCCAGCAATTCCTTGCAGACCTCCCGTGTGAATGGCTAAGATCCTAGTTCCTTTTGGGAAATAATCCTTCTCGATTAACCCGAGCAAACTCTGCATCATTTTCCCCATATAAAGTGGGTCTATCGCCACCAAAAACTGACTCGAAAATGCATTCACAAACTCAATGAGCTCAATGGACATTTTTCCATATCCAGCTTCCGCCGCCTCGATTAATTCAAAATTCTCTCGTCCTGAAAGACGACTAATAGTCGCATGCAAACTTCCATCCTTTACGACCTTAAACCCTAGAATTTTTTGATTTGGAGCCGCAAATTTGGAAAGCCCCGCAAGGGTTCCCCCCGTGGCTACGGGCGCACAAATATAATCAAAACCTTGAGTTTCAGCCCCTAGGACATGTTTAAAGCCTTCCACTGCCAATTCGCTCGTTCCTCCCTCCGGGATTAAAATTGCATCTTTCGCTAGCGCTTTCACAAGCTGCACAATTTGTTCTTTCTCTCGGTATACCTCTCTCGAAACAAAACTAAATTCCATTCCATTTTGGTGGGCAAAACGAAGAGTGGGATTTTGCATCCAACTGTCTATCAACTCCTCTCCACGTACAATTCCGTGGGTGGAAAAACCAAAGCGTTTTCCCATCGCAGAAATTGCGGCAATATGATTGGAATAGGCACCTCCGAAGGTGTAGAGTACCGGTTTTTTTGTTTCTTTTTCCAGTAAAGTTTTGATGGGATAGAAAAGTTTCCAGAATTTATTCCCCGAAATTTCGGGATCTATCTGATCCTCTCTTTTCAAAAAGAGGTGCACGTCCTTTTTTATCGGAAGCTCAACAATAGGAGCGGTATTCAAGGGCAGTTCCATATAGGTTTCAAAATTAAAACATTTCCCGCAACTTCGTCCTATTTTGCCAACCGAATTCCACAGCCCACGCATACAATGCCTCGCTTCAATAGCAAACAAATATTTAATAAAACTAAATAGAGCCCTCTATTTTATGCTAAGATTTTAATATCTTCGCCATCAAAACGACGCGAGGTGGGCGAAAAAGAGCAAATCTTTTCCAAATTAATAAAAGATAATCAAGGTTTGATTATCAAAGTCTCACGCCTCTATACAAACTCTTTAGAAGACGAAGAAGACCTTTTCCAAGAAATTGTGTTACAATTATGGAGAAGCTACGACACATTTAAAGGACAAAGTAAAATTTCGACATGGATGTATCGTGTCGCACTGAATACCGCTATTACGCTATTTCGAAAGAAAACAAAATCGCCGAAGACAGACGAGCTCATGGAATACCACCAAAGAGATTATCTGGAAGAGGACAACGATGAGAAACAATCTCAGATAGCCCTGCTCTACAAAGTAATAAAATTACTTCCAAGAGTAGAACGAGCCATCGTTGTCATGTACTTGGACGATCAGCCCTACCGAGAAATTGCAGAAACCTTAGGTATCTCCGAAGTAAACGCTCGGGTCAAAATGAACCGTCTAAAAAAGACACTTAAAGAATTGATGGAAAAGCATGCCTGAATTTGATCTTGATAGCCTGAAAGAGCAGTGGCAAACGCAGCCACTTACGCAAAAATACGGAGCGCCAGAAATCCTTGAAATGCTCAATAAGAAGTCACGTAATTACGTGAAATACATTTACTATATAAGCATTGCTGAGTTCACCCTTTTTATTGCCATCGCTCTGTATTATCTCCTAAGTGGGGACGATTTGGGTGATTTCATGAAAACCGTTGGGAAATTAGGAATTGAAAATCCTGATCGCTACCGCGAAATCTTCTCAGTGCTGTACACGGTGATTAAAGTATCAAGCCTCCTGGTGAGCAGTTTTTTTGTGGTGCGCTTCTACAAGGCATACAAAAAAATCAAAGTCGAGGAAAATCTAAAAAAATTCATACTTCAAATTGTAGCCTTTCGAAAAACTGTGAATTTATTCATACTAGTAAACATTCTATTAATCGTCCTGTTTATTGGAATGATTATTACCTTCCTTTTTGCTCTCTTATACCAAGAAAGTGTTCAAATTGACAGTCCTACTCTTTATGGACTTGCTACCGGAATGATCGTCTCGACAATCCTGAGTGTAGTTCTAATCTGGGGGTACTACCGTCTCGTGTATGGCATCTTAATGGGTCGCTTAGGGAGAAACTTAAAACAACTTCAGCAGATTGAAAATACAAGCGAAAATTAAATTAGGCGTACTTTAAAAAGTACGCCTAATTTGATTTCGAATCAGTGACTATTCTTTGTCAGAAAGCGGAATTCTACAATTCCTTTCTTAATCTCGCCACGGGAATACTTAACTGTTCACGATACTTAGCAATCGTTCTACGAGCAATGTTATACCCCTTTTCTTTTAACAAACCAACCAGTGCATCGTCTGTATAAGGTTTTCTTTTGTTTTCTTTATCAATCACTTCCTGCAAGTGCATCTTGATCTCCTTAGTAGAGACCTCTTCACCGTCGTCATTGGTTAATGAATCTGAGAAAAGATCTTTTAGATAGATAATACCATTGGGCGTATCTGCATATTTACTTTTCACCACCCGTGAAATGGTCGAGATATCAAACCCCGTGATGTCAGCGACATCTTTTAGAATCATGGGTTTGAGGGATTTATCGTCTCCCGTTAAAAAGTATTCTTTTTGCAATTTCACAATCGCAGTGATGGTTTGAAGAAGCGTATTCTGCCTTTGGTTAATGGCATCAATGTACCATTTGGCAGCGTCTAGTTTTTGCTTAATAAACAGTGCAGCTTGCTTGTGTTCACTCGAAGTTTTGTCATGGGAATAGGTGGAGAGAATCTCCTTGTATTCATCAGAAACCCTTAGAGTAGGTGCGTTTTTGCTATTTAGCAAAGGAACTACTTCGTATTTTCCTTTGACTAGTTCCTTGATTTGAATTACAAAATCCGGAATAATTTCCTGGTTGATTGTGATAGTTTGCGTATCAAAATTCCCACCAACTTTGGGAGAAAGTTTTGATATTTCTTCTAACGCATCCTTAAGATCCTCTTCTTCCACATCGTACTTCTGCATGATCTTGCTATAGTGCTTGTTGGTCAGAGCATCAAATTGATTGCGAAGGATGTTCGCAGCTAAACTAACAGACTTGTCGCGCGTGACTTTCTTTTCAATTTGAAGCAGAAGACATTCCTGCAGGCTTCGTGCTGCTACTCCTGGAGGATCTAGTTTTTGCAAATAGTTCTCCAGGATGTTTTCAACCTCTTCTTTGGTCGTGTAGATCCCTTGAGAAAAAGCCAGATCGTCTACAATCGCCTTAATTTCACGTCTTAAATAGCCGTCTGTATCTAGGTTACCAATTATATATTCCCCTATTTTTAGTTCATTCTCTCCGATATTAATTAGGCGAATCTGTTCGATTAAGTAATCGTAAAGAGTTTGCCCTTCCGTGAGAAGACTTTCATTATCAAATTCTTCGTCGTCCGCTGAATAATTGCTTGAAGCGGTTTTATAGGAGGGTTCGTCGTCGAAAAGATATTCATTCACATCAAAATCCGTATCGATGGTCTCGGTCCCTTCCTCTTCATACTCCGCACCGTCCTCAAAATCGTCCCCTTCCTTTTCCTCTTCACTCGTCCTTTCAAGGGCAGGATTTTCCTCCAACTCTCGTTCCAACTCTTCTTCAAATTCAAGTGTATGAAGCTGAATCAGTTTCATCAATTGAATCTGTTGAGGAGCCAGTTTCTGGCCTAGTTTAAGTTGTAAATTTTGTTTTAACATATATCAGTTCAAGCTACAAAAATAACGGCTATTCTATCGGGGAATTCTATAGGCTTTCCGTAATATTTTATATAATTATTAAAATTCTGCGCTTTTTGGGGTTCTAGGGAATGGAATCACGTCTCTAATATTGGTCATTCCGGTCACAAACAGAACAAGTCTTTCAAGACCTAATCCAAATCCAGCGTGGGGAACGGATCCAAACTTTCGAGTATCTAAATACCAATAAAGCTCTTGTTGATCCACTTCCATTTCCTCCATCTTTTTCTTAAGCACCTCGAGACGTTCTTCTCTTTGGGATCCCCCAATGATTTCTCCAATGCCTGGGAATAGAACATCCATTGCCGCCACCGTTTTCTCCTCTTCATTCAGGCGCATATAGAACGCTTTGATCTCTTTCGGATAATCAAAAAGGACCACTGGGCATCCAAAATGCTTTTCCACTAGGAATCGTTCGTGCTCACTTTTCAAATCGGCACCCCAACCCTCGACCGGGTATTGAAATTTACCCTTCTTATTTTCTTTTGAGTTCAGTAGAATTTCAATGGCCTCTGTGTAGGAAACCCTTTTAAATCTCTTCTCAATTACATTTTCTAATTTTTCAATAAGTCCTTCCTTCGCGCGGTCTTTCTCAGGCTTTTGTTTTTGCTCCTCTGAAAAACGTTTGTCTAGAAAAGCTAAGTCTTCCTTGCAGTTTTCTAATACGTACTTGATTACATACTTCAGGAAATCTTCGGCTAAATCAATGTTATCCTCAAGATTGTTGAATGCAACCTCTGGTTCCACCATCCAGAATTCCGCTAAATGGCGAGTTGTATTGGAGTTTTCAGCCCTAAAAGTAGGTCCAAAAGTGTAAACACGGCCCAGCCCCATCATCGCGGTTTCTGCCTCGAGTTGTCCCGAAACCGTCAGGGAAGTCTTGCGACCAAAAAAATCTTGTTCGAAATCGACTTGACCTGCATCGTCCTTTGGGAGATCATTTAAATCCAGCGCAGTGACACCAAACATTTCTCCAGCTCCTTCTGCATCCGCTCCCGTAATAATGGGCGTGTTGATATAAGTAAACTGATTTCTATTGAAATAGTCATGAATCGCAAAACTCACCGCACTTCTTACTCTGAATACAGCACTAAACAAATTGGTTCTAAATCGCAAATGTGCTTCTTCCCTTAATTTCTCAAGTGAATGCTTTTTCGGTTGTAGAATCGTTTTCTGTAGATCCTCATAGAAATTGTCACCTAAAATTTCAATTTTCTTGGCAATGATCTCTACGCTTTGACCAGCTCCTTGACTCTCTACTACTTCTCCCGTAATCTTTAAAGAAGATCCGATATTAATATTTTTGATCAAATCTTCACTGAAACCCAATTCTGGATTCACTACGATTTGCAAATTATTGAGTGTGGAACCGTCGTTCAACGCAATAAAACGGTTAGAACGAAAAGCTTTAACCCAACCGTATACGGTAAGGTCGTGATGAAGTACTTTCTTGTACTCTTGTAAAATGTCGTTTAGTGTACTCTTTTTCATAGATACGTCTGTTGAGGACAAAGATAATAAAAATTGGCTTAATTTTTGATAGCGCAAATAGAAATCAATCGACTGAAATAGAGATTTTTATCGAACTAGCTGGTCTTTATAGCGACCTAAACACAAACTCCGCAGCAGCAATCTGATCAAGCAGAAACGAAAAAATCTACAATTTTCGAAAATTAAAGAAACTCCATAGCTTTCGGTTTTGAAGATAATCCTTATCATGTTCCATGGCGTACGCTTCTCGTTCAAAGGAAATACATCTATACGCTAAGGGTCCATTTTTAAGTTTAAAATACCAATAATAATATTCAAGAACATACCATAGATAAAAGAATACAACAAGAAGTTCGACTTGTTGGCGCATATGGATCCGCTCATGATTGAGTAGAACAGGATTATTCAAATCCCGTTTGGAACGCAAAATCACAAAAGGAAATAGCGTGATGCCATTTATTTTCGTATTTTTGAGAAGAATTGAACAGACCAAAACCATAGTTCAAAACTAGTCAAAAAAAAATGTAGTTTAAAATTTAACTTATGTCCCGTCTGCCCATCAAAGAAAATGAAGACTATTATTATAACGAGCAAGGATACAGAGTTTTCACTGAAAACTACCATCTAAAAAGAGGGTATTGTTGTAAAAACGGTTGCAAACATTGCCCCTACGGCTACGACAAGAAAACCGATACTTTTAAAAAAAACCAAGATAAAAATAAATCAAAATGAAAAAATACGCATTCCTTTTATTTATAGTAGCGAGTTTTGTTGTGATCTCCTGTAGTCCGTTTCAAGTTCGCTCTGATTATGCAGAAAGCACCAATTTCAATCAATACAGAACCTACCAACTCCGGATACAAGATTTGAAATTAAACGACATTGACAAAGACCGAGTTTTGAATGAAGTCTCTAGACAACTTCAAAACAAAGGACTTACGCCTACACAAAATCCCGAACTTATCGTAAACATAAAGGCAAGGCATAAAAATGTAAACGACATCCAAACATCAAATCCTTACGGCCTATACGGTTGGGGAAGCCCTTGGGGATGGGGATTTGGCATGCAAAGAACATGGAGCACTAACTACAACCGAGGAGGACTTGTAATTGATTTAATCGATGCGAAAACCCAAAGACTCGTTTGGCAAGGAATTGGCGATGGAATCTCAGTGGATTCTCCAAAACAAAAGCAAAAACAAATTCCAGAAATCATCGAAGAAATGATGGCTAATTATCCGCCAAAAGCAAATTAATAAGGTCACAATTTAGCATACAATCAACGAAGCCAAACGCTTCGTTGATTTTTTTTGCCTTGTTTTGAAAAACTCATCTTAGCCGTATGAAGAATAGGGATTGTGCATGCCTATTATCAACTGAAACTCTTATTCAGCGGTAAATATCCATTGCTATATAACCAAGACGTGTGATGAATAGCCTAATGATTCCATTCCAGAAGCTTCCCTCCCTTGTCAATTCACCCAATTTAAGCGCTCTTTCAGCGTTAGAAAGAATTCTTTCAGAAAAGAAAAACCGCCCCAAACTAAGTTCGAGACGGCCTTTCTAATAATTTAACGCAATAACGCAATCATTTTTCCGTATTTAATCCAATACTTCTGAAATCGGATTGCCCACAGTCCCACTTGGATTCTCAATTTTCAAGATTTGAGCGAGTGTAGGAGCAATATCACTCATATGGTAAGGTTTTGAACTAGACCCTTTTTTGATTCCTGTCCCCATAAAGAGTAAAGGTATGTGCGAATCATAAGAGTTCCAAACACTATGTGTTGTCCCCGTTTTTGAATAGGATGGCAAAAGACCATCTTGTGGAATAATCTGAATATCTCCACTCCGCTGCCAATGATACCCATTGGTCATTCGAGTCTTTATAGGCTCTGGAATTGCAGCCTCAGCGAGTTTTCTTAGCTCAACTGCGTAGAGAACACTTTTCTTCTGATTCAGCCAGTCGACCACATGGCTTGCCACGTCATCATACTCTAGATCCGCAGACTTAATCGTTTTTTTATTTAGGTACACTTGGTAGTTTTGAAACCCTAAAACTAAATCTTGTTTTCCAAACTCGCTTTGCAACTCCTTCTGTAAATCTTCGATAAGTTCTGGGTCAAAAAAGCCACTTTTTAGTTTATTCTCCTTCATAAATCCTTCGGAATGGGCTGCACCGTGGTCTGCAGTCAAAAAGACCAGGTAATTTCCTTTGCCTACTTTCTGATCTAATGCCTTGAAGAATTCAGCAAGATCTCGGTCGAGTCGTATGTATGTATCTTGGACTTCAATGGAATTTGGACCAAATTTATGTCCCACATAATCGGTGGAGGCAAGATTTACCACCAAGAAATCTGAATCCTCATCTTTTCCAAGATCGTAACCGTCCACAGCAGCAGTAGCAGCCAAAAACGTAAGTGTATTTCCAAAAGGTGTACTTCGAATCACATTTTTGTCTTTATCAAAATCCGCTAGCAGATTTTTATAAGGAAAAGTGGGATTTTTCGAACTTCCTAAAAGTCCTTCCCAAGGAACATCGTCTCTTGTGCTTTCCTTATATTCTTTTGGGTTTAATACTAGATTCCACCCTTTAGAAACTAAAGATCTGGCGTGGTTTTTAGCATTAAAATCTTGTAGCCATTTGGGAAGTTCATTCATATAGTAAGAACTCGTCACAAAATGTCCATTCCCTTCATCAAACCAAAAGGCTCCTAAAGGATTATGTCCGGCCGGCAAAATGGAGGCGCGGTCCTTTAACGATACTCCAACTACTTTTGAACGAAAGCTAGTGGCAATACCTAATTGATCTGTGATTGTACTGCTATTCAAATTAATTGGCGAATGACTTCCAATTTTGTTTGAACTTGCCCCTACTCCCTTCACTTGGGTATCGGTCGTGCAATAAACACTCTCACCGGTCTCACGATCAAGCCAGTCATTTCCGGCAATTCCATGAATCGAAGGAACGGACCCTGTATATACGGAAGTATGTCCAATAGCGGTAACGGTAGGAATGTAATCAATCATTACATTGCTAAAGTTATACCCCTCACGAATCATACGATTAAAACCATCATTTCCATAATGATCTTGATAGCGATTTAGATAATCCCATCTCATTTGGTCGACCACAAGTCCCACCACAAGTTTAGGAGTTTGATTCTTGGAAGACGTCGCCGTTTGCGCGCCTAGACTAAGGCTTATGAACAAGCCAAGAAATAATAATCTCAAATTATTACGCATGCTTTAATATTTTAGACAAATTTACTATAAATAGACGATTTAAAGGCCCAAAGAAAAAAATTCACATCTTATTAATATTCGAAAAGCCCGATCCTTAGGCCGCTTGAATTCATAATAAAGATTAGATTCTTAGATAAGGAGGAACAATAAAATGGATATTGTACCCACCTCAAACAAAATCTTGGGGGTTTAGATATAAAAAAACCTCGCAGAAGCGAGGTTCAAAGTAAAGTTATTTACTTTTAAAATTTTAGATCGTTATTGACCGCTTTCACAGCCTCTGCAGCGGCATTAAATTTCTCTTTTTCTTTGTCGCTAAGTGGAATATTGACAATTTCTTCTACTCCATTTTTTCCGATGATAGCCGGTACGCCTAAACAAATGTCATTTTGCCCGTATTCACCCTCTAAAAGAAGGGAACAAGGAATCATCTTTTTCTGATCGCAAGCAATCGCTTGCACCATTACAGAAACTGCAGCACCTGGTGCATACCATGCAGAAGTACCTAACAATTTAGTTAACGTAGCACCTCCCACTTTGGTTTCTTCTACCACGTAATCAATCTGATCTTGGCTTAAGAACTCAGTTACGGGAACGCCATTTCTAGTTGCTTTACTAATTAAAGGAAGCATCCCGGTATCGCTGTGTGCAGCAATCACCATTCCGTCTACATCGGAAATTGGCGCCTCTAACGCTTCTGCTAACCTGTATTTGAACCTTGCGCTATCAAGGGCTCCTCCCATCCCAATAATACGGTTTTTAGGAAGTCCTGACGTCTTATGAACAAGGTATGCCATGGTGTCCATTGGATTAGATACAATAATAATAATCACATTTGGGGAATGCGCTACTAGATTTTTAGTAACCTCACTTACGATTCCTGCGTTGATTCCAATGAGTTCCTCACGGGTCATCCCTGGTTTACGAGGAATTCCTGAAGTAATCACAGCAATATCTGAATTTGCAGTTTTGCTGTAATCTCCTGTGGTTCCCACAATTTTCGTGTCAAATCCGTTCAATGAGGCAGTTTGCATTAAATCCATAGCCTTTCCTTCTGCAAATCCTTCCTTAATATCGACTACTACCACTTCCGAACAAAAATTCTTCATGGCAATATATTCTGCACAACTAGCTCCTACAGCGCCTGCTCCTACGACGGTTACTTTCATAATTTTATTTGATTTTTAATAGATTTTAAATTTCGAATTGATTCTCACAAAAGAGAAATTTGTAAAGTATTCAAATTTACGAATAAGTTCGATTTTACACAATTCCAAGCGACATATTTTAATTTCTTGTCTGCCCCTAAAGAATACGAGCTACTTTTCTTCTTCAAAATAAAGTCGATAGTATTTTCCTTTTTCGTCTTGTCCCGTCTCAATGAGCTTGCGATCTCCATGCACGTATATGTGAAAATTCTTATCGAGTTTGATAACACTCTTAAAATATCTAGCATTCTTTTTAACCGCGGATTCATTTATCACAAAATCTTCCGCAATGGAAACTTGCATGTCTTGCTCATAGTCGGTTTTGTAATTGACAAAACTTTCAATTACACTCTGATCTTCTAAAACGTTGGATGTAAAATCTTCGAACTCGAACTGATCTCTATCTTTAAAAAAGGAAATGGATTTATTTAAAAAATCGGCTTGATCTGCTTTAGAAATTTCAAACTCTTGGGGCAGTTGTTTGGTTATGAAATCCTTATACACAGCTAAGGTTTCTTGCGTGTGAAAATAGGCATCATTTCTTTGCTTGACTTTCAAAAAATCTTCAAACCAATAATACTCATCCCCGTTCTTGTTTTGGTCTAATACCGAAACTGCAAATCCAAGTTCTGAATCTACATTATAAATCACACAACCTTTGTCAAGTTTTGTAAGCCCAATTCCATAATCCTTATTAAGATCAAAAGACTCCTCTGAGGGTTCAATTTTCAAAAAGGGAAGCTTGGTTTCTGTTTTAAAAAGGCCCACTTTAGCCACCGAAGTTTCATCTCCTTCTTCAGGTTCAAAATAGCACACAAACAAATCTCCTCCTTGCACTCTTGGATTTTGAGTTATCTCAAACAAATGGGTTGCAATGTTTTCACTTTCAGTTAAAAATACGCTAGGATCCTCAAAGATCTGGTTAACTGCCTGATAAATGGGGTTTTGATTCAAATAGGTATCGCTATAGAATTGAAACTGCTCATCACTTTTAAACCCTTTTAAGAAAAAATCAGTAAGCGACTCCTTCATACCTTCCTCCACTTCCAACTCTTCAGAGGAAATACGTAGACCTTCACCGTTAATTTTATTACCTACACGGTGTACTATAATTTTTGAAAACATTTCTTAGATTTTTGTTGAAATGCAAAAGTATCTAATTCCTTCTAATTCCAAAGCTCTAAATCTCCTCATAATAACAAAAAATGCATTTTGACCACTAACAGTCCCGTCTCCTGCAATCAGGTTTGCGTTTGGACAATAAAATTTAGGAAACTTTCATTCTAAATAGAAGGCACAGAAAAAAGCCTTACCATTGACCAAATATTCTTTTAGAATATTATTTGCCCAGATTCGAAATTGGATTCCTTGTTTGGATTTCACTCGATAACCTGCAGAGATAATGACATCTAAATTATAATATCTCGCATTTTTATACTGGTTTTTTCCTTTGATAGAACCATATTGAGTGGTATGTCGGAAATCCCGACATACCACTTCTTCTAAACTTTACGCTATGAATCATATAAACCTGCTTCTTCGCTTGCGTTCATCAGGTCGATCAAATGTTGTTTCTGATCTGCTTTCATTTCGATAAGCTTAATGAGATACAAAATTACAACAAATCGATAAAAATCAACTATTAATAAAAAAACAAAAAAAATCGCTGCAAACATTACGTTTGCAGCGATTTAATTTTATTTCAATCGATGTTAATCGATGAAAATGGCTAATTACTTGACTTCTTCAAAATCAGCATCTTGCACATCATCAGAAGCAGGACCTTGGTCTTGTTGTGAGTCACCACCTTGCCCAGCTGCAGCAGCCTGTGCACTGTATAACTCTTCAGAAGCAGCTGTCCATGCAGCGTCTAAAGCTTCCGTTTTCGTCTTAATAGACTCAAGATCTTTGGTTTCATAAGCCGCTTTCAACTCGGTTAAAGCCGTCTCAATTCCCGCTTTTTTATCGGCTGATAATTTGTCTCCGAATTCTTTCAGTTGCTTTTCCGTTTGGAAGATAAGTGCATCCGCTTTATTAATCGCTTCGGCTTCTTCTTTACGTTTCGAGTCTGCAGCTGAATTTTCCTGAGCTTCTTTCTTCATTCTTTCAATTTCGTCTTCTGACAAACCTGAGCTAGCCTGAATCTTAATTGTTTGCTCTTTTCCAGTTCCTTTGTCTTTTGCAGACACACTTAGAATCCCGTTCGCATCAATATCAAAGGTTACTTCAATTTGAGGGACTCCTCTAGGTGCAGGCGGAATATCTTGCAAGTCAAAACGACCAATTTCTTTGTTATCGTTAAACATTGGACGCTCCCCTTGACCGACTCTAATACTTACCGCAGGTTGATTGTCTGAAGCCGTTGAGAACACTTCTGATTTCTTTGTTGGAATCGTCGTGTTTGCCTCAATTAGTTTCGTGAAAACAGAACCCATAGTTTCAATTCCTAAAGAAAGTGGAGTCACATCTAAAAGAAGTACATCTTTTACATCTCCTGTAAGTACTCCTCCTTGAATGGCAGCACCAATCGCTACCACCTCATCTGGGTTTACTCCTTTTGAAGGTTTTTTACCAAAGAATTTTTCTACTTCTTCCTGAATTTTAGGAATTCTAGTAGAACCCCCTACTAAGATTACCTCGTCAATATCACTCGCTGAAAGTCCAGCATCGGATAGAGCTTTTTTACAAGGTTCCATAGAGCGTCTTACTAGATCTTCAGAAAGTTGTTCGAATTTCGCTCTAGTTAGAGTTTTCACTAAGTGTTTTGGCCCACTGGCTGTGGCTGTAATGTAAGGAAGGTTTATTTCTGTCTGGGTAGAGGCAGAAACTTCAATTTTAGCTTTTTCAGAGGCCTCTTTTAGTCTCTGTAAGGCAATCGGATCTGCTTTTAGATCAACTCCCTCTTCTGCTTTAAATTCAGAGGCAAGCCAGTTGATAATCACGTTATCAAAGTCATCTCCTCCTAAATGGGTATCTCCGTTTGTAGACAATACTTCAAACACTCCATCTCCTAAATCTAGGATTGAGATATCAAAAGTTCCACCTCCTAAATCGTAGACCGCAATTTTTTGATCTTTATGGTTCTTATCAAGACCGTAGGCTAAAGCAGCAGCCGTAGGTTCGTTGATAATTCTCTCTACTGTAAGTCCTGCAATTTCACCTGCTTCTTTAGTCGCTTGTCTTTGCGCATCGTTAAAATAAGCAGGAACTGTGATCACCGCTCTAGTTACTTCTTGTCCTAGATAATCTTCTGCGGTCTTCTTCATTTTTTGAAGAGTCATTGCAGAAATTTCTTGTGGTGTGTATTCTCTGTCGTCAATTTTCACTTTCACAGAATCGTTCGCTCCTTTGAGAAGGTCGTACGGCACATGCGTGTCTTCTCCTTCTAAATTAGAGAAATGCGTTCCCATGTAACGCTTGATTGAACTAATGGTTTTTGTTGGGTTCGTTACTGCTTGTCTTTTGGCAGGATCCCCTACTTTTCTTTCTCCATCCTCTGTGAATGCTACAATGGATGGCGTTGTTCTTTTTCCCTCTGCGTTAGGAATAACCACGGGGTCTTTTCCTTCCATTACTGCAACGCAAGAGTTAGTGGTCCCAAGGTCAATACCGATTATTTTACTCATTGTCTATATATTTTTTTGTTAAATTAAATTTTCAAGGTCTCAATCTCTAAAAATATACCAAGCTAAAAAATATGACAAATTGACACAAAAAATAACAAAAACTCTTCGAATCACACTCGAATTGTACCCTAGGTTTTGCGCCTGACTCTAGGATTAGGACATTCTTTGTTTCAAATCTACAGAACCAAAATCCTGCACCCTTCTCCCTATACTAAGGAGCTCTCTACTCTTCTTTCTAAAAACAACAAAACGACCAAAGGAAACCTTTGGCCGTTTTAAGGATAAAAAATTTTTATCTATTTAAGGGTTAAGATGTATTCTACCATCTTAATTGCATTTTCTTGGCTAAGCCCTGCGTGAGGGGTCATTGGGATCTGGCCCCAAACGCCTACACTTCCCTCAATAATGTGTTTTGCGAGAACGTCTTTGTCTGCGTCTGTATACTTTGCAGCGACGTCTTTATAAGAAGGTCCAATTAGGGTTGCATCTTCTTTGTGGCAGGTTAGGCAGTCCATTCCTTGAATCAAAGTAAGGCCTTCATCTTGCGCCGGAGCTGCGTCCGCAGAAGCAACAGGTTCCTCAATCATCACATTAGATTCTACTCCTGAATCTTCTCCTTTTTTGGAACAAGCAATTACCACTGCGCCCATTAAAACTAGCATTGCGATCTTTTTCATAGTCTTTTAAATTAAAGTATTAGTTATAGGTTTTACGTACGTTTGATTGCAAAGATAGAAAATAAATGCATGCAATGACAGCTAACAAGAATCATTTCACCCCTATGACCAGGGTCATAAATCTTTTATCAAAAAATTCACTAAATTTGAGACGAACCAACGAAATCTATTATGAAAAGACGCCGATTTTTCGAATTATCGTTATTAGCATTTGCCCTAATTTCTTGCGGCAGTGATAAAGCTGAAGGTTCGATTCCTGCGAGTTCCCAAACGACCTCGGTAGCGGAAAAATCCTCAGGGGTGGAGGCGTACGATCCGACTAGAGGAATTGGACAGTACGACGAGAGCAACGTAGATTTAAGCACATTTGACCCTGAGCTCGCTGCAAAAGGCAAAGGCATTGCAGATGTAAAATGCATCACTTGCCATAAAACATCGGACGAAAAACTCGTCGGTCCCGGTTGGAAAGGGATCACAAAAAGACAGACTCCCCATTGGATCTTGAATTTTATTTCGAACCCTGATCCTATGCTTGATGTCGATCCCGATTTGCAAAAACAATTGGAACTCTGTCTTGTCCGAATGCCAAATCAGGCTCTTGCGGACACGGAAGCGAGGCAGCTCCTTGAATACATGCGTGAAATCGATGGCGCTAAATAACGTATTTGAATTCCCCCTTAATTTCCTAAGTCAGTCTCCTTTATCAAGGGACTATTTTCAACACCGGTCTTGCTTTTAAACTTAAAAGAAGGGCAAGAACGCTAAGAGAAATCCCGATCGAAATTGCAACCAAAATAGGAGCAGTAAATGGGATCCCAATGTACTTCACCGAGAAAACTCCCATTAGGCCTAAAACGGCCTGATTGAGGAAGATGAAAAGAAGAACACATTGAAGAGATCGAGTGACTCTTTTCGTCATGAAAAACCGGTTGGTGGCCAAGATTTGATTGACTAGAAACATGGAAATGCACATCAACAATACCAAATGCAGATAAGCAATCACAACGTTTCGAAAACCAAAGGCAAATTGACTGATTTGAGGAACCACGGAAAAGAGTTGCAATAAGATTTTCACTGCAAAGGCAAACCCGACATACCAAAGAGTAAAACGGTGCATAGGCGAATAAGCCAAAACCAGTTTAGGCCAGTTTAATTTCACTAACCGCAGGAGTCGAAAAGCTCCATACGACTGCGACACTGCAGACAAAACGATAAGCGCGTACAGAGCCGGATCTAAATCCATCCACAAGATGGAGAGTCCAAATCCAAAAACAGCCCCGAAAAGCATCGGATAGAAAATCAGGTGGTTCTCTTTGGGCGAAATCTCTACGCCAATTCTCTTTAAGGACTCTAAGAAAAGACCTATTGCCACAAAGAGAAAACAGCCGTTGTACTGAAAATGCAAGTAAAAATAACTAGAAGCTAAATAAAGTTCTTGGTCGACAAGTCCGGTCGCTTTGCTAAGGCTCAAATAAAAAATACCCAGTGAGGAAAAAGCGGCGAGGCCCAGACCGACCTTAAACCATCGAACCACGAGAGACGGATCCTTCCAGAAGTCCTTTAAAAGAAAAGCAAGGAAAGCAAATCCAGTGAAAAGACAAATGCTGCAGGCCACTATGGAGAGCCAGTAGTACCCCGCGTAGAGGAAAGTAGGGATCATTAAAAGAGCCCCGATCGCATTTAGTACCAGGAGCACTCGGTACTTTTGAAGCTTGGCTAAAGCCAAATGCTTTTGAATGTAAATCAACATCAGTACGTAAAGTACTTGGGTTACCCATCCATAGAATGCAAAATGAGAATGGGCCTCTTGAAGAAATTTTTGGTCCAATTGAGGCAAAGAAAATGCAATCTTATAGCGCATTATAGTGCCCAATACAGCGACCAGAAAAAGATTCAGAATAGAGAACTTTAACCAGAACACTTGATTTTTCATAGTTGAATTTGTTTTTATAGCTTCTTTTATGATGAGATACTGCGAAATTCTATCCGTAGACTTTACACAAATATTTTTCCTTTTACAATTTCAAGTCGACCGCTTCTTTCCATTCTTTTGACGGTCCGAATGACCGTCTCGATTCGGAGTCCCGTCATGAGGGAAAGTTCTTTACGCGTCAACTCGACCCTAGTTTTGCTTACTTCTTCACCGAAGTTCTCTTTCTTATACTCAAGCAAATGGGTGTAAATCTGTTCTTCTGGATTTAAAAACACGAGATTCTTCATCGATAGACTTTTGCGAAGGGATTTCTCCGCTACCGACATAGTAAAGTAAAGCATTTGATCGGGTCTCGCTTGAAGGTACTCTAAAAAGAGTGTTCTTTTTAACCGAAGCACACGGGCACTTTGTGAGTACACCTCCACATGACCCGGAAATGGCTTTTGAAGAAGAACTGCGGGCTCAGCGAAAAAACTCCCCTCGCTTACGCGGTGCTGCAGAAACTCCTTTCCATCTTGTGTTAAATTAAAAACAAAGAGCTCTCCTTCCATTAAATAATAAAAGCAGTCCGAACAGTCGCCTTCCTTTAGGATAAGGTCCCCTTTTCGGTACATTTTCTCTTCACATAAGGCTGCATTTTCAATACAATCGTCGATCAAAAAAGCCATAGAGTATCGGGTTAGTAGAATTCAAAGGTAGGAAGATTTTTTTTACGAAACCTTGTGACTTAGCCCATATATATCATCTTTTCGAGCATAAAATTTCTTATTTTTGACAAAAGAACACCCATGTCGGCACCATTTAATCCTCGGGACATCACTTGGCTCGCTTTTAACGAAAGAGTCATGCAAGAAGCGAACGATCCGAGCGTCCCTTTACCGTTACGAATTCGATTTCTAGGAATCTTTTCAAACAACCTAGACGAATTTTTTCGGGTCCGTGTTGCAGGTCTAAAACGAGCCATGGATTTTAAGGACAAATTCATTACGGATTCCTTTTTCCAGCCTCCTTCCAAGATACTCTCCAAAATCAATGAAATTGTAATTGATCAACAAAGAGCCTTTGACCGCACCTGGGAAGACATCCAAAATGAAATGGCCCAAGAGGGCGTATACATTAAATCTCCCCACGAACTCAGCAAGTCGCAGAAAGAATTTGTCGCGGTCTATTTTGATCAAGAAGTAGAAAGCAACGTAATTCCCATTCTGTTAAATGAAAACACGACGATGCCTTATTTGCGAGACAAAAGCTTATACATCGGCATTGCGATGCGAAAGAAAAAACACCAATACCAAAGCCATTACGCAATTATAGAGGTGCCTTCTCGTATGCTGGGTCGTTTCACCCTGCTGCCTTCCAAAAAAGGACAACAGGATGTAATGCTGCTCGAGGATGTGATTATTGCAAACCTCCCGCACATTTTCTCCTATTTTGGATTTGACGAATTTGAAGCGCACTGTTTCAAAGTCACAAAGGATGCTGAATTTGATTTGGACAACGATATTAAGACTACCCTGGCGGAGAAAATTGACAAAGCTGTGAAGTCTAGACGAAAAGGCAAACCGACTCGTTTTGTGTTTGACCAAGATATGGACATAGCGCTGTTAGAGTTTTTGATCCGTAAACTTCATTTGACCTCGAAAGACAGTATTATTCCAGGGAAAAAAATTCACAACTTTAAGCACTTCATGGATTTCCCTGCGGTCTTTTCAGCCGTGAAAACTCCAGAGCAAAGAACCAGTTTCACTCATCCTGAATTCGCCTTGGGGCAAAGGGTAACGGAAGTGGTATTAAAAAAGGACGTACTTTTTACGTTTCCTTATCATAGTTTCACACCCGTCATTGATCTATTAAGAGAATCTGCAATGGATCCCCATGTTCGGACGATTCAAATTACGGCTTACCGTCTCGCAACCAATTCTAAGATTGTCAATGCCCTGATTAACGCAGCGCGTAATGGCAAACAAGTAACCATCATGCTTGAACTTCGAGCTCGGTTTGATGAGGAAAACAATTTAAAATGGAAAGAAAGACTAGAACTGGAAGGGATTAAAGTACTGCTTGGCATTCCAAACAAGAAAGTCCACGCAAAATTATGCGTGATCAAAAAACGATTAAACAATAAGACCTATCAGTATGGCTTTATTAGTACAGGGAATCTGCATGAAAAGACGGCTAAAATCTACTCCGACAACCTTTTAATGACATCGGATCGAACGATCATGGCAGACATCAACAAAGTTTTCGAGGTGTTAAAAAAACCAAAGTCTGATTTGGAGCTCTCGCTTAAAACTTGCAAAAAACTACTCGTTTGCCCCAAATACATGCGTGAAAAGATTGAGTGGCATATTGCCCGCGAAATTTCCGAAGCGAAAGCAGGTCGAAAAGCCCTGATCATCGTGAAGGTCAACTCCCTTAGCGACCGGGAAATTATACAACATCTTTACGAGGCTGCGAAACTAGGAGTCGTGATAAAGCTGATTGTCAGAGGAATCTACTGCCCAGTGAATCAAAAGGAATTTGTAAACCCTATTGAAGCCATAAGCATCGTAGACGAATACCTTGAGCATTCTCGTCTCATGTATTTTTATAACAAAGGATCGGAAGATGTTTACCTTTCCTCTGCCGATTGGATGACAAGAAACCTTGACTATCGGATTGAAGCGGCGGTTCCGATCAAAGACAAAGCTCTAAAACAAGAAATCAAAGAAATGTTGCAAATTCAACTTAAAGACAATGTGAAAAGCCGAATTTTAGACAACAAATTAAAAAATAAATACAAAACTACAGACGACAGACCTTTTCGTTCCCAAATTGAAATCTATAAGTATCTGAAAGCCAAGCTCCCTACCGATACGCTCACTTAAAACGAAAATCTAAATACGAATTCTTTACTTTTGTAAAAATCCAGACCCAATGAAGATCGCCGCCATAGACATAGGTAGTAATGCCGCTAGACTCTTAATTAATGAAGTTCTTTCTACTGAAAACGAAGGAAAAGCAGAATATGTTAAACTAAATCTACTGCGCATTCCTCTACGTCTTGGAATGGATGTCTTTTCCTATGGAGAAATCCGAGCAGAGCGAGAGAAAATGATTTTAAATTGCATGAAGATCTTTTCGCAGCTGATGAAAATGTATGGAGTGGAGCATTACCGAGCTTGTGCCACGAGTGCAATGCGTGATGCGAGCAACGGCAAGCAGATCATTGAAAAAGTCAAAGAAACTTCGGGTATTGGAATCGAAATCATTTCCGGAGATGAGGAAGCAAGCTTAATCTACGAAAATCATATTGCAGAGACACTCGATACCCATTTCGGCTATTTATACATTGACGTGGGAGGAGGTTCCACTGAACTTATGTATTTTGAGAACGGAGAACTTCTATATAAGCGTTCTTTTAATATTGGCACCATCCGACTACTTAACGGTCTAGTGGAAAAAGAACATTGGGAAGAAATGAAAACGGCTGTAAAAACGAGCATCCTATCAGACAAACCCAAAGTCGCCATTGGTTCCGGAGGAAACATCAATAAACTTTTTTCGCTTAGCAAAACAAAAGATTCGAAACCTCTTTCGGCTCAAACTCTAAAAAAATACTACAAAGAGCTCTCTGCTCTCTCAGTACAAGAGCGAATGAGCCAGTATCAGCTTCGAGAGGACCGAGCCGATGTTCTAGTCCCCGCTTTAGAAATATTCAATAAAGTGATGAATTGGAGTCAAATCAATAAAATTTACGTCCCTAAGATCTCTGTGGCGGATGGTTTAATTCATAGTATTTATGAAAATTTGCAACCTGATCAGAAATAACTATCTTTATCCAGGCTGCAAAAAAAGTAGCATCTATTAAGTAAAAAAATAAATCCCATGAAGAAAACGCCTTTATCTACCCTTATCTTACCCGCTATTCTTGCCGTTGTATTTTTACTGGGCATTCTATGGGCTTATCCAATGTACAGAGTCTGGTCTCAAGAAATGGCTGGAAAAGCAGAATTCGCAAAGGCTGAACAAAACCGAAGAATCAAAATTGAAGAAGCGAAAGCGAATCTTGAAGCCGAAAAACTAAATGCACAAGCGGAAGTTGAACGCGCAAAAGGAGCCTCGGCTGCAATCAAAATTGAAAACGGCGCCCTATCGGACAAATACATCCAGTACTTGTGGGTTCGCCAACAAAACAACCTCAATGACAAAACGGTCATTTACATTCCGACAGAAGGAAATCTGCCTCTTCTAGAAGCAGGTCGAAATGCAGGACCAAAAACAAACAGAGCTGCTAGCGAATAACGCTTGCAGCTCTGTTTACTACTTTTCTTTAAGACTTAGTCCGCTATATTAACGACTTCTTTAATTTCAGGGGCAAATTGCTTAATTGTATTTTCCACGCCTAATTTCATCGTCGAAAAGCTCATCGGACAACCGTTGCAGTTCCCGTGCAATTTCACAATCACTTTCTCGCCTTCGACATCAATAAGTTCGATATCCCCTCCGTCTCCATTAAGAAACGGACGAATGCTTTCCAGTGCTTCTAGCACCTTGGTTACTGTTTGTTCATGAACTCCATTCTCTTTCATTGTGTCTGTTTTATTTCTTTGGTGAACACCCCGCCATGGTGGTGATTTTCACCGCTTCGGTTGGAGGTAAATTGGTATTCCGCTCCACTAGACTCTCGATCATAGCTTGCGCAGTTTTAATATAAACCTCTTCTATTTTTGAGCCTTCTTGCAGCGCAGCAGGTCTTCCGACATCGCCGGCTTCTCTTATACTTTGAATCAAAGGTATTTCCCCTAAAATCGGAATGTTTAAATCTTGCGCTAAATACTGCGCTCCTTGATTTCCAAAGATATAGTATTTATTGTCTGGCAATTCTTCCGGTGTAAAGTAAGACATATTTTCAATCAAACCAAGGACTGGAATATTGATACTTTCCATCGTAAACATAGCAATTCCCTTTCTTACGTCTGCAAGTGCGACATGTTGAGGAGTACTTACAATTACAGCACCTGTGACAGGTACTTCTTGAATGATGGAGAGGTGAATATCTCCCGTTCCTGGAGGAAGATCCACCAAAAGGAAATCGAGTTCTCCCCAATAGGCATCACGAATCATTTGATTTAACGCTTTTGACGCCATAGGACCTCTCCAAACTACAGCTTGGTTCGCTCCCGAAAAATAACCAATGGAAAGCATTTTCACGCCATAATTTTCCACAGGCTTCATCAAGTTTTTCCCATTCACTTCCACAGAAATTGGTTTCTGACCTTCTGTGTCAAGCATAGTGGGAACGGAAGGACCGTAAATATCTGCATCTAGTAAACCGACCTTGAAGCCCATCTTGGCTAAAGTGACGGCTAGATTGGCTGCCACAGTAGATTTCCCTACTCCCCCTTTTCCAGAAGCTATGGCAATTATATTTTGAATACCTGGAATGGTTTTTCCCTTAATCTGGCTCTGTTGAATCTCAGAGGGCTCAGGTGAGGAAATCTTTAAATTTAATGAGAGGTTTTCGCCAAATTGAGAAGCAAAGGCCTGCTTCATGGCGACTTCTAATTTTTTCTTTTCATGCATTGCGGGAGAATGCGCTTTCATGTCGATATAGACATCGTCTCCCATCACTTGCAAATTGGTCACTAAATCATCAACTTCGATCTCTTTGAGGAAGTCTTGAACTTGTATTTTTGTTGGCATATTTACACTTTCTAATACCACAAAATTACGGAATTTAATCCACAATTTAGAATCAGTAAAATTAAGGGAGGCTGATATCAATCATGCCGCTCATCAGTGCTCGATTTTTGATTTTTCCCACGCAGTAACAAAGCAATTAAGAAAGCGGCAAAGGAAGGAATAACCCATTCTAAACTGTGTTCAAACAAAGGGAGTGAGGATCTAAACGATTCGATGGACTCAGAAAACAGTCCAAAGTGCTGCAACACCGCAAGCAAAGCTAAAATTGTGGAGACTCCTATGGCGACAAGATATGGGAGTTTTGAAAAGACAAATTTCCCAAAAAGCAAAAGAGTTAGAATCAGCGTAAAGGTAATTGGATAAACAAAACCTAAAATAACTACGGCATACTCAATAATTTCGTCGACTCCTTGCACCGAAAAGAAGGCCGACACTAAACAAGTCGCTAGCACTCCTATACGATAGGGAATCTTTCCTTTGGTGATATCTTCAGCAAAACCTCCCATTGCTGAACTAAGGGCTATCGCTGTGGTAAGACAAGCGAAGGCGACCGCTACAGAAATCACATAAGTACCAGTGGAACCCAATAGGTCCGTCGAGATCTGCAATAGAAGCTCCGTTCTTGATAGATTCTCAGAAAGGGAAATACCTGAATGGGCTCCTAAAAAAATCAGTCCTCCATAAATAAAGAGTAGTGCTACCATAGAAATAAGACCTGCACTTAGGGTAACACGAAATTTTGCAAGTGGAGAATCAAATCCTTTTTGTTTTGCAGCGGTAATAATAATTCCCGCGAAGATCACGGAGGCAAGGACATCTAAGGTTTGATACCCTTCATGAAAAGCAGATACGAAGGATTTGGTTTGACTTAGCTGCGTCTCAACACTTGGAGCAAAGGGACTTACCATCCCAACGATGACAAGCAGACCTAAACTGAGGATGAGCAGTGGCGTCAGTACGTTTCCAATAATATCCACAATTTTCGATTTGGACGAAGAAAAAAAGTACACGATTGCAAAAAACAAAACGGCAAAAACATACTTATTAAAACCGGGCACGATAGGGAGGACCCCTACCTCAAATGTAGTCGCACCTGTTCTGGGAATTGCAACCAAAGGTCCGATGCACAACATGATCAATAGTCCAAGAAGACTCACCACTACAGGGTGAATTCGTCTCCCTAGGTCCGTAAAGCTATTTCCGTAGAGTACGACTGTTAGCACCCCTAAGAAAGGCGCAATAATTCCAGTCGTAAAAAATCCTGCAATCGCCATGGCCCATTCTTGACCGGATTGAAGTCCTATAAAAGGCGGGAGAATTAAATTTCCCGCCCCAAAAAACATTGCAAAAAGCGCAAACCCAAGGGTAATGGAAGCGCCAAAATATTTCTTCATTTCCTTTCTTAGTTTCTTAAGTCTTATCGCTGTTTAGAGGTCTCCTCCATGGTTATCAAGCTGTCCTTCCCACTTCGATACGGCGGCCGTAGAAAGTGCATTTCCAAGGACATTGGTCATACTTCTCCCCATGTCACAAAAATGGTCAATCGGCAGAATTAGGGCAATTCCTTCCGGAGGAATTCCAAACATGGAACACGTGGCCACAATGATCACAAGACTGGCTCTTGGAACTCCTGCAATACCTTTCGAAGTAAGCATGAGCACAAGTAACATGACAATCTGTTCGCCTACTGTCATGTCAATTCCATAAATCTGTGCAATAAATATAGAGGCGAATGTCATGTACATCATACTTCCGTCCAAATTGAAGGAATACCCCAAAGGCAAAGTAAACGAAACAATTCGATTGTTACACCCAAAACGCTCTAACTCTTCCACTAACTTTGGAAATACGGCCTCCGAGCTTGTGGTCGAAAAGGCAATTAATAACGGTTCTTTGATGCGACGAAGTAATTCGAAGAGTCGATTCCCAAGGATCATATACCCCACAAGGCATAGCACCAGCCAAAGAACGAGTAAGGCGAAGAAGAAATCGCGCAAATACACGGCATAGACCGTGAAAATGTCAAATCCTTTGGTAGCTACAATTGCGGCAATGGCACCAAATACACCAAGAGGAGCTACCCACATAATGTATCCTACCATTTTTAATACGGCATTCGCAATGACATTAAGTCCATTGACAATAGGTTTCGTATAAGCTTCTCCCATGTTGGCGAGAGCGACCCCAAACATAACCGAGAAGACTACAATCTGAAGGACCTCATTAGTTGCAAAGGCTTCAAACAAACTTTTCGGGACTACATGGTTCACAAAATCTGCCATGCTGAAACTTTTCGTCGTACTAAGGAGTTCTCCAGCAGATGAGGTGTCGGTTAAATCAAGTTCAATTACATTACCTGGAGCTAGCCAGTTCACAAAGACAAGACCAATGACTAGGGACACCAATGAGGCTGTTAAAAACCAAAGCATCGCTTTGGTCCCGACGCGTCCGATCATTTTCATATCACTCATCTTCGCAATTCCTACCACAAGGGTAGTAAATACTAAGGGGGCAATAATCATCTGGACCAAACGAATGAATATGGTGCCTAAAAGTTTAATGTTGTCAGAAAATCCGACGGCGTTTTCTGGATAACGAAAATGCACGATCGCGCCTGCCACAATCCCCAAAATAAGGGCAATGATGATGGCGAAAAAGAGTTTATTTTGTCCTTTCATAGGTTTATTTTTCAAAGAGTTACAAATATAGTTTTTTTTACCAAACTAGCACCCTATGAGACTTAAGGACAATTTACACCGTTTATAATCCATCAAGAACCTGAGGACCACTTCGTTAATAGCAAAATGAAAAGTATCTGTCTAGATTCTGAGAAAAATTCTTTTTAATGTATCGTAGTTTTGTTTTTGCTTTCGCACTGGCTTTAGGATTTTTACTGATGATATCCTCGATTTTCTTCGCCGTCTCTTCAATCTTTTCTTTGTTGATTTCTTTAAAGTCGGGTGGCGTGGGATCTTTGTCCTCCTGCTGCGCAATGCTTTGAGCGTAGTTCCACATCTGCTCAAGTTGCTGAGTCATTTTCTCTTTTCGAGTTTTAATGGCATTACCCCAAACAAAAGTATATCTCCCGGCAAGGGATTCTATTTTAGTCCCATCGGTGAAAACTTCTTTTAAACTAACCAGTCCTTCTTCTGCCAGCAAGAGAACCACTTGTTTGAAAATGTCCTTAAAAATAGTCTTGAGTTTAGTGCTTCGAAAACGGGCTAGGGTATTGTGATCTGCAACCTGCATTCCCGATAACCACATGAAATTGATATTCTCCCGCATTGCCTTTTCAATCTTCCTGCTCGAATAGGTATTATCCATATAAGCATAAACCATCACCTTGAGCATCATTTTGGGATGAAAGCTGGGTTTGCCCTCTTTGCTGTATTCTTTTATAAGCAATCTCAAATCAAGTTGCTCAATAACCCCATTGACGATACGAACTGGGTGACTTTCTGGAATCAATTCTTCGATTGAAGGGGGAAAAAGCCAGTTTTGTTGTTGGTTGTAATCTTTGAATTTTATATCCATAGTGCTGATAATCAATACTTAAAGATACAAAAAAAATCAATTAATTACACAACAATTCTCAGAAATAATCATAAAAATAGCCGCCTCAGTATTGAGACGGCTACTAAGAAAAGTATTTAAAATTAAATTTAAGCTTTTAAATAGCGTGCGTAGGCATAGCCTTCCACTCCTGCGGAAGTTCTAATTTTCCACCAATCGTCTGAGCTCTGCTCGACCAAGGTAACAAGTTCACCTTTCGCCGCTTTTCCAACCACGGCAGCATCCGTTGACGGCTTCTGTCTTACATTAAGATTGGATTCTTCCGTAGCAACCGTAAGGTTAACCCCTGCACTCAGTCCAGAGACTTGTACATCAATATTGATATCCGAAGCCGTATAAGAAGGATCGATTACACCAAGGGCGTTCCATACCTCGTCTTTTACTCCCGTGTTACCTGCGGTACCGCTGATATATAAAATTCCATTTTGTTCTTGAACTTGCAAATTGGAAACACCTGCCGTTTGAGCAGCCGAAACGACGGTGGCATATTTGTCTTGTAATGTGCTCATATTCTACTCTATTTTACAGTTAAATTGTTATTGTAGGCGCCTACACTAAGAGCGTCTACCGATTCTTTAATCTTTCTTGCTTGCGCTGAAGAAACTTGTCCGGAAAGGGTAAGTTGTCCGTTTACAACCTCAACCGTGACAGAAGGGAAATCTTTTGTTGCATCTTGTACTTTCTGAAGAACGACAGGATCTACGGAGTTTACAACCACCGGCGCTGCCACAACGGACATATCCATTACTTCCTTAATTCCAGGAATCGCCTTTAACGACGCAATCATTGCATCTTTAGATTCTTGGTCAGCGAAAGAACCCCCTAGGTGGGCGACGCCTTCATCGACCTGAACGGTTGCAGTTGGATTCGCTGAAACCACCGTAGTTGCTTGAGTTTGAAGTTCTTGATCAGTTACTTTCTTTTTACAGGAAATGGAAGCCATCGATACACAAAGCGCAAGGGCGGCCATTGCAAAAGTCTTTTTCATAGTATTATTGATTTAATGTTACTCAAAAGTAAACAATAAATACTGTGCCGAATTACACTTTTCTATTAAACTTTTCTTAAATCTTTGCCTTTCGACTTTGTCTTTACCCATTTCATCTTGACATGAACAGCTCTTATTTCAAGATTATTTTCATAAAAAAAGCCCTAGAGAGACGAGCTCTAAGGGCTTTTGTGATTCTTTAAAATCTGCCTATTTCGTAGTATGGTAATAAGCAAGCATTTTATAATAAAGCTTTGCGGCAAGAAAGGCTGTAGGTTTAGAGTACGTACTCTCCATAAGCTCTACAATATCAAAAGCCACTACATTGCATTTTTCAAACACTCTCTTCAAAAGCTCTAATGTAGGATACCA
Source organism: Epilithonimonas sp. KH_059 (assembly GCF_057838485.1). Classification (NCBI taxonomy): domain Bacteria; kingdom Pseudomonadati; phylum Bacteroidota; class Flavobacteriia; order Flavobacteriales; family Weeksellaceae; genus Epilithonimonas; species Epilithonimonas sp. KH_059. The sequence continues at coordinate 2,018,300 of NZ_CM174468.1, read as the reverse complement.
TTCGAGCCCCCCCGGTTCTGGCGTTCCTGTGGAGGGTGCAATGGACGGGTCAAAGGCATCTAGGTCAATCGTAATATAGACATTCCCCGATACTTTCTCTAACACCTTTTCGATCCAATTTTCATCGCCATGGATTTCATGCGCCCAAAAGCATTGTCCTTTCGGTACATGGACCATTTCTTCTTGATCCATCGAACGAATCCCAACTTGAACCAAATTGTGGTCCTTGCTTGCTTGGTAAACTGCGCAAGCGTGGTTACAGGCTGAGCCATGAAATTCGGGTCTTAAATCGGTGTGGGCATCGAGTTGTAAAACCGTTAGATTCTCGAATTTCTCCCCTACCGCTTTGATGGAACCGATGGACACCGAGTGTTCTCCCCCAAATAAGGTGAAGAGTTTTTCGTCCTCCATTAAAAGCTCTTTAGTTTTTTCATACACAGCCTGCGTCATCTTCTCTGGCGTTGAATTCTCCGTGACTTCTCCTGCCATCCAGACTCCATGTAGGAAAGGTTCGGTTCCCGTTTCTATATCGTATAGCTCCATGTTTTCAGAAGCATCGAGAAAAAGTTCTGGGCCTTTATCTGCCCCTTTGCCCCAGGTGGAAGTTCCATCGTATGGAACGGTTAAAAGCATCACTTTAGAAGTGTCTTTCGCTGCATTTTCTTCTGGAATTCCTGCGTATGTATTCATTTGTTTCAAGTTAATTGATAAGCGTGGCAAAGATAAGAATTTTCAAAATCGTAAATTTGCAGCAAACCAAAATAAATGCCATTAAACGCAATTCTTTTTGACATGGACGGTGTGATTGTAGACACAGAACCTCTGCATCGCAAAGCCTACTTCATAACCTTTGAAGAGTTAGACATTGAGGTGAGCCCCGAGCTCTATGCATCCTTTACCGGATGTTCCACACAGAAAGTATGTGAAAGTCTAATTACCAATTTCACTTTAGAGCATTCGTGGAATGAAATCGCAGCTATAAAGCGGGCCTACTTTAAGAATCTTTTCGATCACGATCCCCATTTCGATTTACTTCCTGGAGTCAAAAACTTGATTCAGCATTATCATGAGAATGGCCTCACCTTAATTTTGGCTTCCTCTGCTCACATGAACACAATCAATTGGGTATTTGAGCGCTTCAATTTAGAGCGTTATTTCAAAGGAAAAATAAGCGGTGCGGATTTAAAAGCTTCAAAACCTCATCCTGAAATTTTCGAAAAGGCAGCTCAGATGGCCAGCGAAGACAAATCCAATTGCATGGTAATTGAAGACTCCACGAATGGAATCCTTGCAAGTCAGCGAGCAGGAATCTTTTGTGCGGCTTTCAAAAGCCCTCACAGTGAAGGGCAAGACTATACGCATGCCAACCTCGTGGTTAGCGATTTTGAAGAATTGCGCTTGGAGAAAATCTCCACACTCTTTGCATAAAAAAAGAGCTGCAAATGCAGCTCTCTATTTAATACCCTAGAAGTTTTAAGACATCTTGTGGCTCTTGTTTTTCGCGGAAAATCTCATACTGAAACTCTCCATTTTCGTCTTTTTGAATCAGCACGTGTCTTGGTTGAGGCATTAGACAGTGGTGCACTCCTCCATACCCGCCTATGGTTTCTTGGTAGGCTCCCGTATGGAAAAACCCGATATAAAGGGGTTTGGTGTCACTAAAAACAGGTAGATAAATCGCGTTTGTATGCTGTTCAGAATTGTAATAATCGTCTGAATCGCAGGTCAGCCCTCCTAAAAACACTCTCTCATAAGAATCGTCCCATCGGTTTAAAGGAAGCATAATGAAATGTCGGGAAATAGCCCAAGTGTCGGGAAGCGTCGTCATAAAAGAGGAATCAATCATATTCCACTTTTCTCTATCGTTCTGTCTTTTTTGCGAAATAATTTTGTATAAATTCGCGCCGCTTTCCCCTACGGTAAAGCTTCCGAATTCCGTATAAATGTTCGGCTCCTCTACGCCTTCTTCTTCGCAAAATTTCTTGATTTGAAAGACGATTTCCTCCACCATGTATTGGTAGTCATAATCAAAATTCAACGAAGTTTTGATTGGGAATCCTCCTCCAATGTTTAAGGAGTCTACTTCTGGAGCAATCTTTTTCAGTCTTGCGTACACTCGCAGACATTTGTAAAGCTCGTTCCAATAGTAGGCCGTATCTTTTATTCCTGTATTGATGAAAAAGTGGAGCATTTTCAACCTTGCATTAGGATGCTCTGCAATTTTCTGAGAATAATACGGGATGATATCTTTGTACCCAATGCCGAGTCTTGAGGTATAAAATTCAAACTTAGGTTCCTCTTCCGAGGCAATTCGGATTCCAATATTAAACGTGGAATCAATACTTTCCGTTAGTTTATCCAGTTCACGGTAATTGTCTAGAATGGGTGTAATGTGCTCAAATCCACTATTAATCATCTCCGAAATTTTTTGGAGATAATCGTCCGTTTTAAAACCGTTGCAGATTACTTCAATGGATTTGTCTGCTTTTTTATTTTCATAGAGTGCCTTCACGATATCCATGTCGTATGCGGAGGACGTTTCAATGGAAATATCATTCTTCAATGCCTCTTCTAACACAAAGTTAAAATGGCTACTTTTTGTACAGTAACAATAGCGATATCCCTTTCGATACTCATGTTTTTCGAAGGCTTCCTTGAACCAACCTTTCGCCCTTTGGATATTGTAAGAGATCTTGGGCAAATAACTAATCTTTAAAGGGGTACCAAACTGTTCAATCACGTCCATTAAAGGAATGTCGTGAAAGGAAAGGTTATTTTCAGAAACATTAAACTCTTCCGTAGGGAAGAAAAGTGTCTGATCGATTAGTTCCGAATACTTTATTTTCATGTCTTTTTAAAAAGCCTATTTGGGGTTAATTGCTTGTGCAAAATTGCGAAAAAAAAGCGATATAAATGTCTAAAATTCGAAGTGCCCTCAAAATTTAGATTTTGGGTTGATTCCCATACTCATTGCCGAGGAAAAGCAGGAGATCCCCTGCGGTATATTCAATCGATATTTTTGATTTTTCTGCGAAATTTCTAGTTCCAATTCGCCATAAAATGGAAAGTGACTCTTTCTTTAGCTCCCAATGGAGTCCAGTGGTCTGAATTCCATGCGCCTCTGGAAAGGGGTAAAGAGAAACAAGTTGCCCTTTGTCCACTTCAACTTCATAGAAAGGTGGAATAAAGTAGTACGTAGAATAAGAATCAAAAAATCGAATCTCTAACTTCTCTTTAAATTGATAGGCCACCGAGAGATTTCCTAAAAAGTGGTCCATCTCTCCGCCACTCCCTCCGTACACATCAACCTTTACTACGTCTCTTCCTTCCAAGATTTCCAAGGCTTTATAAAAGTCTGTATGTTCTTGGTCTGGAGTATAAATATGTTTATCAAAAAATTCCGTTTGCGAATCGATGGGTCTAGAATCAAAATCCCCGGATATAAAATCAAGATCGGAAGGATCCACCTTAAGAGCGGGCAAATAAAAATAGGCGCCGTCTGTACAAGCTACAAGATGATACTCCTCTAAAGAAGGAATGCTCTGTGGCGGCTCACCATTGATAAACAAAAGGGCTTTTTTCTCCACGACTTAGCGATTGTTAGGATTCCAGTACGACTCACTTTGTCCCGATTCATGCGCGACAAAGCGGGCCGCGATAAAAAGATAATCGGAAAGTCGGTTTAAGTATTTTATGAGTTCAAGCCGTACTTCTTCTGTTTGGCTTAGTTCCACCAAATTCCGTTCTGCACGACGACAAATGGTTCGTGCCACATGGAGTGTACAGGCTGCCTTGTCGCCAGAGGGAAGAATAAAGTATTCAAGTGGCCTCAGATTTTCATCTAGCTTATCCATCCACTGCTCTAACTCTTCAATTTCTTTATCCGAGATCACAAGAGGCAGTCTTGACTTTCCATTTGCCAAAAACAATTTATCCACCGGGGTGGCCGATTCCGAACCTACAGTAAATAAATCGAACTGAATCTTAGACAATTGTCTAAGCAATTCCTCGTTTTGGATTTCTGATTTGGCAAGACCTACAAACGCGTTTAACTCGTCGATGGTGCCGTAACTTTCGACCCTTGGATCCGACTTCGAAACTCGGGTTCCTCCGTAAAGAGCCGTTTGGCCTTTGTCACCTGTTTTTGTGTAAATTTTCATATGCAGTAACTTCTAATCCTAGCTGTTTGGTGCCAAAACCTTTAGGTAGTGGCAAGCTTCAAATGTAGCAAAAACAAAGTTATTCCTTATAGGATTCGACTAATTTATCCAAATTAAGACTTCGTGCGGAAGCATCAAAGATCTTTTTGTAGGTGCCGTGGTTTTCTAGTAGTTCGTGATGAGAACCCGATTCCACCACGCGACCTTTTTCCATCACATAGATTTGATCTGAATCTAAAATCTGAGACAAGGAATGAGATATAATCACGACCGTACGTCCTTTTTTAATGGCATCGAGCGAGTTTTTAATCTGCTGAGTCGCAATGGCATCTAAGCTCGCGGTTGGCTCATCCAAAAGGATAATCGGTGGGTCTTTCAAAAAAAGTCGCGCAATAGCGATTCTCTGTTGTTGTCCCCCGGAAAGTTGCGTCGCATCGTGGGCATACCCTTGAGGGAGCTCCATGATTTGGTCATGCAAATACGCTTTCTTTGCTGCATTCTGGACCTCCTCTAATGTGGCATCCACAGCCCCATACCGTATATTGTCCTCAATCGAGCCTTGAAAAATATGGTTGCGCTGAAGCACCAGTCCAATTTCGTTTCGCAAATGGGCATTGTCGTATTGATCAAGCCCGACAGAATCTAGACAAATCTCTCCCGAGGTCGGCAAATAAAATTTACATAATAAATTGATCACGGTCGATTTTCCAGCTCCACTTAGTCCCACGAGAGCCGTGGTTTTCCCGCTTTGAATTTTCATGGAAACGTCTTTTAGCGCTTGCGCTCCACTTGGATAGGTGAAATCCACGTTTTTCAGCTCAAATTCTCCTTTAATCGCTGGCGTTTGAGAACCACTAAATTCCGTCTCATCGTCGGCGTTTAGAATCTCAAAATATCCTTCTGCATAGATAACTGCATCGTTCATATCGTCGTAAATTCGATGCAATTGACGAATCGGAGCGGAGACATTGCTAAAGAGCATAATGTGAAGCATAATCGCCCCTAGGGTCATTTGTTGATTTAAAACCAGATACACGGTGAGTAAGATGACCATCACCAAACCAAACTGTTCAATAAAAGTTTTAAGTCCGTCGTATATAAAGTTGGTTTTTCGAGTATACAATTGACTCTCCATTAATTGCATCTGCAAATCGTACTGCTTTTTGCCTTCAAAGCCTTCTTGAACAAAGCTTTTAATCACCATGATAGAATTAATGAGGTTAAGAAGTCCTGAGTTCTTTTTCTCTCTTTGATTTCGAAGCTGTCTTCGCACCCCACTTAGGCGTTTGGCTTGCTTAGCGCTTACAAAAAAGTAGATTGGTACGACGACACTCGAAACAAGTCCCACATATACATTTTGCATGTACATCACCACTAGAGCGATGGCCGCATTCGCGAAAAGAGGCAAAATGTCAATAAAGAAATTTTGAACCAATCGAGTTAAGCTCTCAATTCCTCGATCGATTCGTGTTTGTAGTTTCCCAGATTGATGATCCTCATCGTTGAAAAAGGCGACGCGGTAGGTTAGAATCTTATCTATCACGGTTTGTGCTAATACCGAGCTCGTATTAATTCTAATTTTTTCTCCGTAGAATTTCTGTCCGAAATTAATAAAGATATTGGCTAGTTCCTTCCCTAACAAGATTGCGGAAATGACCACCAAAACATGAATCCCTTCCACCATGGGGTTTGGCAGCTTTAAAAGCGCTTCCACTTGGTCCACAGTGTATTTGAGCACAAGCGCATTCACCTGTGCCATTAGAGCTCCGATTAAGGTCAGAAAGAGTGTACCGATGATCATAAAACGATACGGCCGAATAAAGGGCTGTACCTGTTTATAGATCCCTAATACAGTAATTGTTTTTCGAAAAGGTTTTACCACCTTCTTTCCAAAGCAAAAACAGTGCTAAAACCCACCGCCTTACGAGAATTCAGAGGAATAAGTAGTCAAATAATGCAATTGGGCAGAGGACAGATTTTTCGCTCTTTGAATTTCATTTTCTAAATAGGAAGAGGAAGGAAGGTTGATTTTTTGAAACAAAAAGGAGTTGTTTGCCTCACGATCCACTACGTTTTTAAAGATATGTTCAAGGTCCTTATTGGCTAAGGAAGCAAAAGAAATATCTTCAAAACCTTGGACGAGTCTCAGGTTTTCCTCGTTTTTATAATGAGCATCCACGAAATTTTGGAATTCTACTCTATCTGCAAAATTTCCAGCCCAAATGTGATATCCGATCGCTTTTTTCTTCGGTTTGTCTTCAATACTTTGGTAAACGAAGTTTTCCCCTAAATAGGCTTCTCTTACTTGGGGGTCGTGCGCTAAGTCCGACGGAAGACCCTCTTTAAGGATCCTTCCTTCAAACATAATATAGGTCTTATGCGTAATGGCAAGAGTCTGCTGCACATTGTGGTCTGTGATTAAGATCCCAATGTTTTTCTCTGTAAGACTTCTCACAATCTTTTGAATGTCTTCTACGGCAATGGGGTCAACCCCGGCAAAGGGTTCGTCTAAAAGAATAAAATTAGGACTCGTAGCAAGACATCTTGCGATTTCTGTACGTCGTCGCTCACCTCCGGAGAGTAAATCCCCTCGGTTGGTTCTTACATGCTCTAAGGAAAACTCTTCAATCAGTTCATCGCATTTATACTGCTGCTCTTTTTTAGAAAGTTTAGTTAATTGCAAAACCCCTAAAATATTTTCTTCGACAGAAAGTTTACGAAACACAGACGCCTCCTGAGCCAGATATCCAATTCCCTTTTGAGCCCGTTTATACATGGCATCCGAAGTGATGTTTTTGTCATCTAAGAAAATCGTTCCCGCTGTCGGTTTCACAAGCCCCACGGTCATGTAGAAAGTGGTCGTTTTTCCAGCCCCGTTCGGTCCTAAAAGCCCTACAATTTCTCCTTGAGCTACCTCTACCGATACCCCTTTGACCACTCTTTTGGGTCCGTATTCCTTTACTAAATTTTCCCCTCGTAAAATCATAGCTACAAATATAATTATTTTGTGAATAGTGCGCACTATCTTCCTTAACTGGCAGCTGCCCGTAATTTCTGACACATAGCTGTGGTTGTCCTCTTCTTCTTAAGGCTAAAAGCGACAAGTCAAGAGGGAGATTGCCTTCAAATTTCCACTTTGCAAAGGAGAAAGAAAAAATTGAGACAAAAAAAAAGAAGCAAACTAAAAAATGTTTACTTCCTATTTTCTAACCAATGGCAACTTTAAGCTTGTAAAAGTGTGGCTACTTCTTTTGCTGCATAGGTGAATATCATATCGGCACCTGCTCTTTTGATGCACGTTAAACTTTCTAGTAAAGCTTTGTCATTGTCAATCCAGCCGTTCTGTGCGGCTGCTTTGAGCATTGCATATTCTCCACTCACGTGGTACACAGCTATGGGAAGATCAATGCTTTCTCGTACTTTGGAAACAATATCCAAATAAGGCATCCCCGGCTTAATCATAATGATGTCTGCCCCTTCGTCCACGTCTTTCAAAACTTCATCAAGTGCTTCTCTAGAGTTTGCAAAATCCATCTGGTAGGTCTTTTTGTCCTTTGGAACCAGCTCCGATTCTTTAGGTGCACTATCTAATGCACTACGAAACGGTCCGTAAAACGCACTTGCGTATTTTGCCGCATAACTCAAAATTCCCACATCAGGATACGAATTTTCCTCAAGGGCTCCTCGAATCATGGCCACTCTCGCGTCCATCATATCGCTAGGCGCAAGGACATCAGCTCCTGCTTTCGCAAGAGATAGGGACATTTTCACGAGCGCATCGTTTGTTGCATCGTTATCAATTTTGCCTTGGTTTACAATTCCGTCATGTCCATAAATCGAATACGGATCAAGTGCTACGTCGGGCATAATCACAAGACCAGGAACCGCATCTTTAATGGCTTTAATGGAAGTTTGCATCAAACCGTTATCGTTCCAAGACTCCTTACCGGTATTGTCTTTAAGATCCTCCGATACTTTCATATAAAGGTTAATCCCTTTGATTCCCATCTTGTAAATCTCTTGGCATTCTTTTACGGTAAGATCGAGGCTTCGTCTAAAAACACCTGGCATCGAATCGATGGGTTCGATTTTGTCTTTCCCTTCCATTACAAACATGGGTAAAACGAGATCGTTTACACTTAATACCGTTTGTTGCACGAGTTGTCTAAGGGACTCCGATGTGCGAAGTCTTCTATTTCTTGAATATACTATCATGATATTAAATTAATAAGAGGGCTAAATCGCTCTCATTTCGAAGGCAAATTTACGGATAAAATACGAGAGCTTTCCTTTTGAGAGCGTCGTAGAAAACAGATTTAAATCAGGTATAAGCGGCTTAATACCCCGCTTCTCCCTCCTTCCCTTCTAAAAGAGCTAAGGCGGAGGAGGTTCCTATTCTAGTGACTCCAAGTTCAATCATTTCTTTTGCCTCCTGGGAACTTCGAACGCCCCCTGCAGCCTTAATAGGCAAATCTCCAGCGTTTTCTTTCATCAGCTTAATTCCCTCGACGGTGGCTCCGTTGGGCTCCCCATTCGGTGTTATGAAAAACCCGGTTGAGGATTTTACAAAAATCTGAGCTCTTTCCGATTCTGAAAAATGAGCCTGAGCTAAAGAAGAAAGCAAAGCCGTGAGCTCCGCGATCTGAGTGGACGTAAGGGCCGCTATTTCAATAATCCACTTTACTATTTTACTATGGCCTAACGCGAGTTTGGAGCCTTCAATAAATTCACGGCTCACCAAATCCACATTCCCATTTTTGTATTCGTTGTAATTGATCACGAAATCAAGTTCGTCTGCCCCGTCCTCGATCGCCTTTTTTGCTTCTTTCAATTTCTCCTCGATGGAGTAATCTCCTTCATGGAATCCTATCACGGTTCCTACCTGCACCTTACTTGACTTGGAAACAAGGTATTCTTTCACCTCCTTTACAAACTCAGGACGGATCATCACAGCAAACAGCTCATGCTGCACGGCTTCTTTTGCAAGCGCAAGAACAATCTCTTGGGTTTGCTCATGGGTTAGTCCTGATTGCGCAGGCGTTTTAAGGTATGTGGAATCTAAATAAGTAGCTATATTCATGGTTTTATACTTTAAGTTGTCGGTTAATACTTTGTTCCAAAGATATTAAAGTTTCGGTTCTCGTTACGCCTTTAAGTTTTTGAAGTTGATTTAAAAGTCGCATTAAATGGTCATTATCACGGCAGTATACTTTCAGAAATATCGTGTAATTCCCTGTCGTATAATGCGCCTCCACGACCTCGTCCACGTGCTGCAAAGCCGCAACACAATCTTGGTAGTGACTTGGCTTTTCCAAATACACACCGATGTAGCAAACGACCTTATACCCTAGTTTTTTGGGATTAATTAGAGACACCGAAGATTCAATAATGCCCGCAAACTCAAGTTTTTTAATTCGTTGGTGCACCGCGGTCGTGGAAATTCCAATTTGCTTTGCAATTACCGCAAGAGAGCTCTTTTCCGAATTGGTCAATTGCTCAATAATCCGCCTATCCGTGGCATCTAAATCGTATTCTTTGTCTGTATTGGTTTTCATCGTGTCGATTTTTTTAGGATACGTTAAATTCTACGAGGACAGGAAAGTGATCGCTGTAGCCCCCGAGGTAGCGACGTCCCGCATACGTGCGGTAAGGCCTCCCCGAAAACTTCCGATCCCAATTCGAGATTTTCGCATGGTTAAAAACACTTGCTCTCGAAAATTTCAGTTTTTGCCTAGACGCTCCAAAAAACGAGGTGGAGAGCAAGATTTGATCAAAAAGTAGGCCTTGCTTCTGGTGAAAGGTCGAATAATTTCCCGATTGATAAAGCTCGAGAAAGGGATTTTTCATCACTTCTTCTCCCCCTTTCTCAAAGCGCAAATGATCGATCATTTGGCTCGTTGGGTCTTCATTAAAATCACCCATCACAAGCACGGACTCGCCCTCTAAGCGATGACTTTCCATTGCTTTAGCAAGGTCTGTAAGAATAAACTCTCTTTTTGGTGCATTGATTTCATCCTCTCTTTTCGAAGGCAAATGCAGAACGTATACATTTACAATTTGCTCCTTGTATTTGATCTTGCAATAAAGAATGTCACGTGTCGTATCATAGTTTTCAGGATCCTTATCCGGAATTTCAAAAAAATAAACCATCGGTCTCGATTCTAAAACCTCCACTTGAGATCGATCGTACAAAAGTGCCACATCGACACCCCGTTCGTCCAAGCTTTCGTAGAGTATATAATCAAAGGAATCCGTAAAAGGCTCATACTGCAAAAGAGCTTTTAAGGGCTCTTTGCCCTGTACCTCACTTAGCCCCACAAACAAGGGCATTTGCCCACATTCACTTTGCACCAATTCAAAAACGCTCGCTAGTTTTTTGAGTTTCGTCTCAAAGCGCTCTTTATTCCAATTTGGAAGTCCAGAGATTCGGGGATCGAATTTATTCCTTGCCACAGGATCCGGCGGAAAAAGATTCTCCACATTGTAAAACATGACAAAGGCTTTATCTAAATTTTCTAGTGAGCTAGAGGCGTTCATTAAAATCAGTATTTAAACAACCAAAGGTTGATTCATTTTCATATTATTCTAGTAAATCCGGGCGTTTCTCTGCCGTGATTCGCAGGGCCTCATCATGGCGCCACTGTTCAATTTTCGCATTGTGTCCACTCACTAAAATGGAAGGAACTTTCAATCCCTTGTACTCCTCCGGACGGGTATAAATGGGAGGTGCCAAGAGATCGTCTTGAAAACTATCGCTAAGCGCACTTTGCTCATCGTTTAAAACGCCAGGCACCAAGCGAATAATACTGTCCGCTAAAACACAGGCTGCAAGTTCTCCACCGGTTAAGACATAATCTCCAATGGAAATTTCCATCGTAATATGAAGATCTCTAACCCTCTGATCGACTCCTTTGTAGTGTCCACAAAGAAAAATAAGATTTTTTTTGAGCGATAGATGGTTGGATAAGGACTGCTTTAGCGTCTTGCCATCGGGAGTCAAATAGATGACCTCATCGTATTCTCGCTGCGACTTAAGCTCCATTATGCATTTGTCTAAAGGCTCTACCATCATGACCATACCTGCTCCGCCCCCGTAGGGCATATCATCCACCTGTCTATGCTTCCCTACGCTCCAATCTCGCAATTGGTGAAAATGCACCTCGACGAGTCCTTTCTCAACCGCGCGTTTCAGGATTGAAGTTTGGAAAGGGCTTTCCATGAGTTCGGGAAGTACACTTATAATATCAATTCTCATTGTTCAGTTCGATTGTTTTTGTTGGGGATTATAATGAGTCTTAAAGAGCTGTCTTTGTTAATATAGCTCCACATCCAATTGAAAAATATAGCAATTTTATTTCGAACGGATAAAATAAGCATCAAATGCAGGAACATCCATAAGTACCAAGCAAAAAAGCCTGAGAATTTAAACTTGGGAAGGTCAACCACCGCACGGTGCTTCCCGATCGTGGCCATACTCCCTCTGTCAATGTATTCGTATTCCACCCAAGAACTTCCGTCTTTTTTCAAAATATTTTTCCCAAGTCTTTTCCCTTGATTTATAGCAACATTGGCAACCTGAGGATGCCCCTGAGGGTAAAGTGGAGTTTCCATGTAGGCAATGTCCCCGATTGCAAATATATTATCATATCCTTTCACTCGATTGTAACGGTCGGTCACATAGCGATTGCGTACCATGGACTCAGGGGCTAATCCTTCAAGGACATTGCCTACAACGCCAGCCGCCCAGATCACATTATTGCTTGGAATCTCGAGGCCACTTTCCATATAGACGCGGTCTCCGTCGTAATCCACTACTTTTTCCCCGCTTAATAGTTTTACACCTAGGTTTTTCAAGTATTCCTCAGATTTGTCTTGCGCATGATCGCTCATCACACTTAGAGGCTTCTCGGTCGCACTAACTAAAATTACATTTAAAGAATCGAAATTCATATTGGGATAATCCCGAGGCAAAATCTCTCTTTTCATCTCGACAAAGGCTCCGGCAAGTTCAACTCCCGTCGCTCCACTTCCCACAATCACGAGATTCCAATTGCCATCATCGGATCGACTTCTCTCCATAATGAGCTTCTCAAAAGTAAGCAGCACATGATTCCGAATTGCGATCGCTTCTTGCGTATTTTTCATCCCAAAGGTCAGGGATTCCATTTTCTCATTTCCAAAGAAATTTGTTTTGCATCCCGTGGCAATGATGAGTTTGTCGTAGTGAAACTCCGCATCCTCCGTAATCACTCGGTTTTCCTCCGGCACAATCTGCTGCACGCTTGTCATTCGAAACTGCGTATTGCGCGACCGCTGGAAGATTTTACGAAACGGGAAGGAAATATTGGAGGGTTCAATTCGTCCACAAGCGACCTGATAAAAAAGCGGCTGAAACATATGATGGTTCACCTTGTCAATCAGAATCACTTTCTTGTTTTTATTGTTGAGGGTCTTTGCAAGCTGTAATCCTGCAAAGCCACCCCCTATGACTACAATCTTCTCTCTTGTTTCCATACTACAAATTTACTCAATTATAATCGAATAGGCCTTAAATCTCTTTTGGAAAGTAGGCCCTTTGAATTCAAAAAAAAGTAGAAGTGAGCTTCAAATCCCCTCTCAAAATAACTTAATTTTGCAATTCCATGGCGAAAAAAAAGAACCCTAAATCCAAATCTCGATCCCTCCACAGTCGTCGAAAACACAGACGGAATGCAAGAAGCAAAATTTTGCTAATGCTTTTTGCTGCACTTCTCTTAGGAACGGGATATATGCTTAAAGAAAAAATCACGCTGTACGTGGTCACTTATCTTCGTCCTAAGGAGCACAAACTTCTAAAGAACAAGCCAAGTGAGCAGCAGCGTATCGAGCGAATCACCGCCCATTACGCAGACAAAACCTTTGGAATTGATATTTCACACTACCAAAACCCTAAGGATTTTCAGTGGGACAGTCTTAGCATTGGTCACGGAACGATTCCCATTGACTTCATCATCCTGAGAGCCTCGATGGGAACGAATGGCAAAGATGAAAATTTTGAAGAATTCTGGAAAATTGCCGGGAAACAAAACAAATTAAGAGGGGCCTATCATTTCTATCGCCCCGACGAAGACCCTATTAAGCAAGCCGCACAATTTTTAGAATCGGTGCAACTCGCAAAAGGTGACCTTGCGCCTGTGCTGGACATTGAAAAAGCACCGCGAAAGATCTCCAAGAAAAAGCTCAAAAAAAACCTGCAACTCTTTTTAGACATTGTACAGGAACGCTACAAGGTAAAACCTATTCTCTACACTTATTACCATTATTACAACGAAAACCTAGCACAGGATTTCTCCTCGTACCCGGTTTGGCTTGCCAACTATAACGATGTGCTTCAGCCTCATGAGAGTCTGTCCTGGTCGATTTGGCAATTCACGGAAAACGGAATCGTAAACGGCATTAACACCAAAGTGGACCTAAATGTGTATAACGGTTCTCTTGGGTCTATGGAGGAACTGACAATTCCCTAAGTTAAAGGCCTTGAAATGCCTTTTTTATCCCTTGGCAAGCAAAGGGGAAATGACAAGGAATTTGCGTACTTTTGCCCGCTCTAGACCTTATTAAGCGAAAAGCACTATGAATTATGTTTCGGTGGAGAATCTCTCCAAATCCTACGGTATCAAATCTTTATTCAAAGATCTGACCTTTCACATTAACGAAGGGGATAAGATTGCGATTGTGGCCAAGAATGGTAGTGGAAAATCCACACTACTGAAAATCCTGATGGGTCTAGAAATCCCAGATTCGGGGGAAGTTAAAATCTCGAAAGACATTCAAATTGTCCTTTTTGACCAAGAAATAGACTTTGACCCCAACCTAAGCGTCGAGGAGTTTATGATGAGTCTAGAAAGCAAACCCATCTTAGCGCTTCGAAATTATCAAAAGGCCTTGCTTTCGTCTGACCCTAGCGCCATGGAAGCAGCGCTTGCCGAAATGGAAATTCACAAAGCATGGGATCTCGAATCGGAAATGACGCAGATTCTTTCTCAACTTAAGATCACCCATCTCGAAGCAAAAATGGGAACTCTTTCGGGAGGACAAGTAAAGCGTGTGGCACTTGCCAAACTTCTAACCGAAACCAGAGCGGAGCACCGACATGTCCTTCTAATTATGGACGAGCCGACCAACCATTTGGATGTCGAGATGGTCGAGTGGCTCGAGAACTATCTTTCGAAAGCGAAAATCACCCTTTTGCTTGTCACCCACGACCGGTATTTCTTAGACACCGTGTGTGAGACCATTTGGGAAATGGAAGACCAAAACCTTTACGTGCACCAAGGCAGCTATGCTACGTATTTAGAAAACAGAATGATTCGAGAGGAAAACCTTTCCTCCACTATAGATAAGGCAAATAATTTGTATCGCAAGGAACTGGAATGGATGAGACGCCAACCCAAGGCTCGTACGACCAAATCAAAATCCAGAATCGATGCCTTTTACGACACACAAAAAGTGGCAAAATCGGCCGTCACCAAACAATCCCTCGAACTTCAATTTGAAATGAAGCGATTGGGCCAGAAAATACTAGAGCTTAAAAACATTGACAAAGCCTATGGGGATAAGGTTTTGATTAAAGATTTCAGTTATCAATTTCAAAGAGGAGAAAAAGTAGGTATTGTCGGAAAAAACGGAGCCGGTAAATCTACCCTGCTCAATATCATCCAAGGATTGGAACCTATGGACGCAGGTCAAATTGAAACGGGTGAAACACTTAAATTCGGCTACTTCTCTCAAAAAGGCCTTACCTATAACGAAGAGCAGCGCGTCATTGATTACATCAAGGACATTTCGGAAAACTTTCCCATTGCCGGAGGCAAAACCATAAGCGCTTCACAGTTTCTTCGACTCTTTCTGTTCGATGACCAAACCCAGTACTCGCCCATTTCAAAACTTTCGGGCGGAGAGAAAAGAAGACTCCACCTGATGCAGGTATTATTTCAGAATCCAAACTTCATAATCTTTGACGAGCCGACCAACGATTTGGACCTTCCTACTTTAAGTGTGCTGGAGAACTTTCTTCAGAATTTCCAAGGCACACTCGTAATCGTTTCTCACGACCGATACTTCATGGATCGGATTGTGGACCACGTGCTTGCCTTTGAAGGAGATGGAAAAATCAAAGACTATATTGGAAACTTCTCCGAATACAGAGAATCTCTCAGTGAAAGAGAACAGGAGAGAAAACAACAAGTTGAAAGTGCAAAGCCTAGTGCTGTAGTCACGGAAGTAAAACCACAAAACACAGAAGCAAAACGAAAACTATCCTTCAAAGAATCGCAAGAGCTGAAGCATATTGAAAAGCGAATGCCCGAAATTGAATCGCAGAGAGCCCAGTTGCTAGAGAAACTAAATGCGCAGAGCGAATACCAAGAGATTGCATCGCTCAGTAAATCCCTCGAGTCGTTGACCCAAGAACTTGAGGAGATTGAATTAAGATGGCTTGAACTCCAAGAACTAAGTTAAAACCTACTTCTAATGACTACTCAATAACGATGGAAAATCAAAAACAATTAGTCGCAAAATACGGTCTTTTCACCGCCATCTCCATGGTGGTGGGTCAAGTAATTGGCTCCGGAATTTTCTTTAAAGTAGACGACGTTCTATTCGCTACAGAAGGCAGCGCCCTAGCAGGGCTCCTTGGGTTTTTCATCGTGGGAATCAGTGTGATTTTCGCCTCGATTACGATGGCCAATTACGCGCAGTTAATTCCTAAAGATGGAGGCATCCTAAGTTATGTTGAGTATCGCTTCGGCTCGAAAGCCTCAGCCCTTGTGGGCTGGATCTACCTCAGTTTATTCTACCCGCTGCTCACTGCAGTTTTGTTTACAGTTTCAGGAATCTACATCTCGCATTTTATTGCGGAATTCTATTCCTTTACCCCTAGTTTTTTGCATTACAGTGCAGTAGGGCTCCTATGTTCTTTTGTCTTCTTTCGATTTAACATCTACCGGCCTAAATCTAGCGGACTTTTTCAGCAACTCACGACCGTTTTAAAACTAATTCCCCTCCTTCTTATTGCCTCTTTTGGCGTTTTAAGCATGCTTCCGGAGTCGCAAGACGTTTCTGCTGTCAGCGCTCTTTCGAGCTCATCTTCGTTTTCGAGCGGAAGTAGTTTTTGGACGCTGGTCGCGGCCAGTTTCATTCCAATTGCTTTTGCCTTTGACGGTTGGTACATTGCTACGCAAATTTCTGGGGAAGTGAAAAATGCGCGAAAGAACCTGCCAAAAGCTCTTATTATAGGAACCTCTCTCGTACTTGTAGTCTATGTCCTTTACTACCTTGGGATCGTTCTGCGCATGAGCCCCGCGTCCATTATGGAATATAAGGATACCTATATCATTGAATACTCGAAAAAATTTGGATCCAATGCCGCCTCTTGGCTCATGCAACTCTTTATTATTATTTCCGTATTAGGGACCGCAAATGGCCTGATGCTAGCTTCAATTCGCGTCCCTTTTCAATTCTATAATTTAAAAGCCTCCAAGAAATTTTTGAATTTGGGAAAACTAAACTCGAAAACAGGGATGCCTGTTCGTAGCGCTTATTTTGCGTATGTAGGGATTATCCTTTATATCCTTGCTTACTACTTCACCAACACCCATAGGATATTCACCGAGTTAAACTATGATCTTTCTGCAATTCCGATTGCCTTCATTTACATGGTAAACGGTGCCTTGTTCGTGGGATTGTTCAAGCTTCTTCGAGAGGGAGTCATTTCCAATCAACGACCTTTGAAATCAATTATAGCGGTCTTTGCGTTATTAGGTATTGCCATTGTTCTGATCGGAACTGCAAGTGCCCAAAATGGCCTTAGCTATCTTCTAGTTAGCGCGGTCTATATTGCCATTGGGCTGCTTTTTATCCGCAAAAACTAGAAAAGGCACCTAGGGGAGAATGTTCGGGAATTTATTCCCATTCAATCGAGCGAGAGCACGAAAAGAAATTCGATCCTATATTAGTGAAGCGTGGCCTGCTATTTGCAAAAAATCATGTATTTTTGAACCTAACGAACTCTTATATTTAATTACTCTTATGGAAGAAAGCAAAGCCTATATTGAACTTGTGTACCACGTGTTAGAAGACT
The DNA here is from genome assembly GCF_057838485.1 of Epilithonimonas sp. KH_059. Taxonomy (NCBI): domain Bacteria; kingdom Pseudomonadati; phylum Bacteroidota; class Flavobacteriia; order Flavobacteriales; family Weeksellaceae; genus Epilithonimonas; species Epilithonimonas sp. KH_059. The sequence goes on along the minus strand of NZ_CM174468.1, from coordinate 2,001,020 downwards.
GGCGCATCCGATTCGCAGAATTCACACCCAATCTAATTGTAGGAATCGTTGTGTTTTCCATTTTTGCTTTCGGAAGTAAGTACTTTGCAAAAGTTACCGTGAAAGTGGTGCACAAACTCTTTCCACGCACCCGTGACAAAGATACAATCGTCAGTTTAGTGGGAGTTTTTCGTTTCTTCATTTTACTGATTGCGACCTTTATCACCTTAGAAATCATGGGACTCAATGGCTTTTTCATGAAACTTCTAGGAAGTTTAGGGGTTGCCGGGATTATTGCAGGGGTCGCACTTAAAGACATCGTCTCGTCCATGTTCTCGGGAATGCTAGTCAACATAGACAAGGCTTTTAAGATTGGAGACTACGTCACAATTAACGGAATATCGGGAACCGTTGTGGAAATCGGATTTCTGACCACGAAACTCATTGCGGACGATGGACGCAAAGTATACATCCCTAACCAATTAATCTTTAGCGCTCCGTTTGTCAACTATAGCGCCTCGGAATACAGGGTCCTTTCGATTGGACTTGAAATTCCTAATACCCAAGATTTACAAAAAGCAAAACAATCTCTTTTGGACGAAACAAAGAAATTCACGTTTGTCGACACCAATAAAAACATTGATGTCTTTGTCATGGACCAGCGACTTGGAATCTATAGCATTGAGGTTCGCTTTACCATGAAGAAGGGAGAGAGTATATTAAATGTGAAAAGTGAATCCATTTTAAAACTTAAAAAACGCCTGGATGAGGAAGGGATTGAAACTTCCATCCCAGGGCTTCCTTACATTAGCTAACATTCAAGATTTAAATCAAAAAAGCGGCCTTCCAAAATTGGAAGGCCGCTTTTTATAATAGAGTTTCTGCTTCTTACTTCGCAAGAACTTCTTTCACTTTGTTTGCCGCTTCTTCAAGGGTAATTGCAGAGTGAATAGGTAGACCCGCCTGGTCAATTAATTGTTTCGCTTCTTCTGCATTGGTTCCTTGCAATCTTACGATTAGTGGAACTGGGAATTCTCCGATTGCTTTGTAAGCATCCACAACTCCTTGTGCAACACGGTCGCATCGTACGATACCTCCGAAAATATTGATAAGAATTGCTTTTACGTTTGGATCTTTAAGGATGATATCAAAAGCGATTTTCACTCTTGCAGCATCGGCTGTCCCCCCAACATCTAGGAAGTTTGCAGGGTTACCGCCTGAAAGTTTAATAATGTCCATGGTCGCCATGGCTAGACCTGCACCGTTCACCATACAAGCAACGTCTCCGTCTAATTTAACGAAGTTAAGTCCTGCTTCGCCTGCTTCTACGTCCATTGGATCTTCTTCTCTCTTGTCTCTTAATTCCGCTAAGTCTTTATGACGGAACAAAGAATTGTCATCCAAAGTCACTTTTGCATCGACTGCAATGATTTTATTGTCTGAGGTTTTTAAAACCGGGTTGATTTCAAACAAAGAAGCGTCGATACCTACATACGCATTGTATAGGCTAGAGATGAATTTCACAAATTCTTTGAACGCATTTCCTTCTAGACCGAGGTTGAAGGCAATCTTACGAGCCTGGAACCCTTGAAGACCTAAAGCTGGATCTACGATTTCTTTGTGAATTAAATGAGGAGTCTCTTCCGCAACTTGTTCAATATCCATTCCCCCTTCGGTAGAATAAACCACTGTGTTCTTGCCTTGAGCTCTGTCTAAAAGGATGGAAACGTAAAACTCTTTGGTTTCCGTCTCGCCTGGATAATAAACGTCTTCTGCGACTAGCACTGCGTTTACTAATTTTCCTTCGGCTGAAGTTTGTGGAGTCACAAGCTGCATGCCTAGAATATTCTGTGCATTTTCTTTAAGTTTCTCCAAGTTAGGGGAAAACTTAACACCGCCACCTTTTCCACGTCCGCCAGCGTGAACTTGAGCCTTAACAACCCAGCCTTCGTTGCCGTTCATTTCTTTAAGTTTACCTGCAGCGTCTAGAGCTTGCTCGACATTGTCTGCCACAAAACCGCGCTGAATTGCAACGCCATACTTTGCTAAAATCTCTTTAGACTGATACTCGTGAAGATTCATAATATTTTAATTAGATTTAAATTCTTAAGTCGCACAAATTTACGAAAAAGTTAAGAGTTGGCGCGAGGGAAAAATAGATTTTTTTACCCCTGCAAATTCCGACGGGTAAAAAGCACAAAGGAATAGAAATTTCCTAAGTGTGTCCCACTCGTAAAACAACTCTTTCTAAAGTTTTACTTTCAAAAAATGATAGATTAAAAGTCCCCAGCTGAGAATCATAAACAATCCTCCAAGCGGAGTAATTGGTCCTAAGAATTTCAAATTCACCCCCCAATATTCTTGAAAACTTAGGGCATAGATGCTAAAAGAGAAAAGTAGAGTTCCTAAGATCATGAACCAAGAGATCCATTTGTCCACACCCGTGTCGAACTTCAAAATAAAACCGACGACAAGTAGGAAAAAAGCCGCATACATTTGGTACCGAACTCCAGTCTCAAAACTAGCTAATTTTTCTACAGATAAGATCTTGCGAAAGGCATGGGCACCAAATGCGCCAAGGATTACAGACAGGAGTCCATAAATTGCACCGATCACTAGGGTTGCTGTTTTCATAATATTTCAGATTTAATTTTATTGTGTTCTGCTAAAATTCTATTATTCTGTAATCCCTCGCAATTGGTTCAATTGGGAAATCACTTCGTGGTGGGTCACGGTTTTGGTCTTAAAATAAGTTACGAAATAGTCTTTCTCCTCCTGCGTTGCATTCAGCTGGTTCAAAATATTAAAAAGGTGCATCTTCATATGTCCTTTTTGAATTCCAGTAGTAATTAGCGAGCGTAAAGCTCCAAAATTCTGCGCAAGTCCAGAGACCGCTAAGATACTCATTAGCTCCTGTGCAGAGGGTTTTCCAAGCAGCGCAAAGGAAAACTTCACTAAAGGATGCAAATTTGTAAGCCCTCCTACAACGCCTACAGAAACGGGCAAATCGATCCAAAATCGAAAAACTCCGTCCTCGACGGTGCAGTGGGAAAGCGATCGGTACTGACCGTCCCTTGCAGCGTAGGCATGTGCACAAGCTTCCGTGGCTCGGAAATCATTTCCAGTGGCAATGACCACGGCATCCACCCCGTTCATAATCCCCTTGTTATGAGTGGTCGCCCGAAAGGGTTCTAACTCGGCAATGGTAACCGCCTGCTTAAATTTCCACGCAAACTCTTCGTTGGAAATTCCACTATCGTCGTTGATTTCATCGATTGGACAGCTTACTTCAGCCCGTACCAGACAATCCGGTGTGTAGTTCGAAAGAATATTCATAACCACTTGAAGGGATTCTTTTTCTTCGCTCGTAAAGCTCTCCTCGTTTTGCACTTCTTCTCGGAGTGTTTTTCCAAACTGCTCTAGGCAAGAATTAATAAAATTGGCCCCCATGGAATCCACGGTATCAAAACTTGCTTTGATCTGGTAGTAATTCTCCATATCTGCGGTCTTATCGACCAATCGAATGTTGAGAATCCCCCCTCCTCGCGCTCGCATATTGTAAGTAATGGCCTCAGTGGCTTCAAAGAGTTTCTTCTTCAATCTAAAATTGAAAAAATGCTTAATCTTATGGGTTTCGGCTTTAAAAATGAAATGAGTGTGACCTAATTTTTTGGTGTTCACAATCGTGGTCTTGAACCCACCCTTTTGAAGCCAGAATTTGGCTGCTTTCGAAGCGGCCGCTACGACGGAACTTTCTTCTACGGCCATCGGCAATGCAAAAAGCTTCCCATCAATCAAAAAATTGGGTGCGATTCCATAAGGCATGTAAAAATTCGTAAGTGTATTTTCCGAAAACTCCTCGTGTAGTTTTTGAAGGTCCCCATCCGGGTTCCAATATTGCGTTAAGACCTCTTCATAACGAGAGTCTCCGTTTAAGTATTCTTGGACAATCCACTCTATTTTTTGGGATTTGCTGAGTCTTGAAAATCCTTCAATGGGCTTGTGCATCATGGTATGTTTTGGTATTTCTCGCGGCTGTTAAATGCCGTATCTATTTAAGTAAATCTCCATCGGATTCAAGGCAAAGATAATGAAATATACCTATCGAGCCTTGCTTTGAGCCAGTTTGTAGGCAGCTTTATTCATACCCTTTTGAAAATAAAATCCTGTAAGCACCCCACCCTGGAACGATCGAATCTTGGGAAGGCAAGATTTATTCTCTTAGCAAGATCGAGCAAACTCTAGTTTCAGGATTTTCCCATAAGGTGAGCTCCATTAGAGTATTCCTTTGTCTTTAGGGATATAAGGACTCCACTCAATTTCTGGTTCCTCCCCCTATCAAATAAACAAATTCCTACTTAATACCTTCTCCGATATAGAATTTAACAAAACTTTGACATTCCAAATTGCAAATCGAAAATAAAATCCCTTAACTTTAGTTTCTTATCTTACATCAATGCACCGAAGGTAGTTCGCAAGGTATCTTTGCACTATCAAAATACACATTAACAATTAAAAAATATTATTATGTCAACAAAATGGAACCTAGACCCTGCACACAGTGAAATCACTTTTAAAGTAAGACACCTTATGATTTCAAACGTGAAAGGACAATTTACAGATTTTAACGTGGAGCTAGAAAGCGAAGACGATCAATTTAAAAATGTAAATGCAAAAGCAGAAATCAAAACGGACTCCGTTAACACCAAGAGTCCAGACCGTGACACTCACTTAAAGAGTGCTGATTTCTTCAACGCAGAACAATTCCCAACCATCACATTCCAAACCAACAAGTTGAATGACGAAGTGACTGGAGAATTAACCATTAACGGAGTTACAAAACCTGTTTCTCTTGACGTAGAATTTGGAGGAGTAAGTGTAGACCCTTGGGGGAATACAAAAGCAGGTTTCTCCTTTGATGGAAAAATCAAAAGAAGCGAATTTGGTCTTAACTGGAACGCTGCCTTAGAAGCAGGAGGCGTTATGGTCAGTGACGACGTGAAAATCGCAGGAGAACTACAGTTCGTGAAAGCATAAATTTTTCATAGTATAGTTTTTGGAGTTCATCTGTGTGACCACAAGATGAACTCTTTTCATTTTTAAATCTTGCCTTATGAATTTACAAGACCTGGAGCGCCTTGCTTCCGATTTCAAACCAACCGAGCAAATGCCCGTCCTTTTTCTAGGGCATGGATCCCCTATGAACGCAATCGAAGAGAATCAATTTGTGCAAGGGTTTCGTCAAGTAGCAAGTGAAATCCCAACACCCAAAGCAATTTTATGCATTTCAGCACATTGGTTTACAAAGGGAACCTTCGTCACGGCCATGGAACTACCCAAAACCATTCACGATTTTGGAGGGTTTCCACAAGCTTTATTTGACGTACAATATCCCGCGAAGGGAAGTCCCGCTTTAGCGGAACAAACCAAGGAACTACTTCTTCCTGCCTCTGTGCAGTTAGACGAATCCTGGGGACTCGACCATGGGGCGTGGAGTGTACTTCGTCACATGTACCCTGAGGCAGACATCCCTGTGATCCAGTTGAGCATTGATTATACAAAAGATGCAGCTTACCATTTTGATTTAGCCCAAAGACTCTCCAAATTAAGAAATAGCGGGATTTTGATTATAGGAAGTGGCAACATTGTTCATAATTTACGCCTAATCGATTGGCGAAACATCAACACCGTGGGAGCGGGCTGGGATTGGGCTATTGAGGCCCATCAAAAAACAAACGAATGGATTTTGGATGGGAATTTTGATCCCCTGATTTCCTATCAAAAACAAGGCACCGCCATTCAATATGCAGTGCCAAGTCCGGATCATTATTTACCCCTCATTTACTCCTTAGGTCTTAAAGGCAAAAAAGAGGCAATTTCCCTATTTAACGATGAGCTCATAGGCGGAAGCCTAAGTATGACAAGCGTTAAAATTGGAAATTATTAAGCGATTAATTCACTTGGAATTTTCTTTCTCGAATCAAAGTAGCGATGGACAGAATGTCCTTCCCTATGAGTCGATCGTCTTCTAATTTGTCCACTTGCGTACGAATTAGATCGTAATTCTTTTCTACAATTTTTGAACATTTTGCAGGGCGTCTAAACTCAAGTCCTTGCGCTGCGAACATTAATTCAACGGCCAATATGGACACAAGATTCTCAAGAACTTGGTTGAATTTTCGTCCTGAAATACTTCCCATGGAAACGTGGTCCTCCTGACCTAAACTGGTCGGAATACTGTCTGCTGAAGCAGGGAAACAAAGGGATTTATTTTCACTCACAAGCGCTGCCGAGGTATACTGTGGAATCATAAACCCTGAATTTAGTCCCGAGCTTTCCGCTAATAACCTTGGAAGCCCAAATTTCCCTTCTAAAAGCAAATAGGAACGTCTGTCTGAAATATTCCCTAATTCTGCTGCAGCAAGGGTGGCATAATCAAGGGGCATGGCAAGCAATTGCCCATGGAAATTTCCACCTGAAACACTTTCCTCTGCACTAAGGACAATCGGATTGTCAGTCACAGAATTCAATTCGATCTCAGCCAATTGTTTCAAATGTTCAAATGCATTTCTAGAAGCACCATGTACCTGAGGTACGCAACGCATAGAATAAGGATCTTGCACTCGATCACAGAATTCGTGGGCCTTAAGGTTATCTGAATTTTTCAAGAATTTGACCATTCTTTGCGCTACTTTCTTACTTCCTGCAAAAGGTCTTATCTCATGGAGTTCTTTTTTGAAGGGACTTGCAGAACCTCGGTAGGCTTCAAGTGACATGGCAGCTGCAAGATCTGCAAGATCTAGTAAGTAAGCCATGTTTTCTAAGCCCACAAGAGTATGAGCAAGAATGAACTGGGTCCCGTTGATAAGTCCTAGCCCTTCTTTTGGCCCCAAATCCAATGGTTCTAGTTTATGCTTCTTTAAAACCTTTGCACTCTCCACAGGCACCCCATTTTCCCAAATTTCGCCCAGTCCCAAAAGGGGAAGCACCATATGAGACAAAGGAGCCAAATCACCGGAGGCTCCTACCGATCCTTGTTCTGGCACCACGGGGATTAAATCTTTCTCCACCATTAGAATCAGACGCTCAATCATCTTCAAACTCACCCCCGAATATCCTTTGGAAAGAGCATGAATCTTCGAAATCATCATCAGTTTTGATAATCTTTTATCGATCGGCTTTCCTACGCCTACGGCGTGGGAAATAATTAAATTATATTGAAGTTGAGCCGTTTCTTCGTCTGATATTTTCACATCGCACAAGGGACCAAATCCGGTATTTATTCCGTAGACCGTTTGATCGGACTCTACAATTTTTCGCACATTCTTTTCTGAAGCGAGAATTCTTTCTTTAGCCGCCTTATTTAGCTTCGCCAATTTCGGTTTCTCTGCAATGGCAAGTACATCCTCTAAGGAAAGGATATCGGTTCCGTATATCATAGGGTAATTTTTGACTAATTTACAACTTTTCTTAAAACTTGCATCCTCCTAGCTAAATGAAATTAGCGCAATCCCAAGGCTTATAAAATCCTACTTCCTTTTTTCTCAAGCTGGAAACACAACTCCCCACAAAGCGAAGGATATCCACTTGAAATTAGTACTTTTGTAGGGTGGACAGCGCATTAGAATTACAACTTAAGACCCTACCGACAGACCCAGGTGTTTACCGTTATTACGACGTAAACGACCAACTCTTGTATGTAGGCAAAGCGAAGAACTTAAAAAAAAGAGTACTCTCCTATTTTAACAAGACTCTATCCGGATATCGAACGAAAATCATGGTGGGGAAGATTCACCGTTTAGAAACCACAATCGTTCCGAGTGAATACGATGCGCTACTTTTAGAAAACAACCTCATTAAAGAGCATCGTCCTATTTACAACGTCCTAATGAAGGACGATAAGACCTACCCTTGGATTTGCATAAAAAACGAAGAGTTCCCTCGAGTATTCCTGACAAGGAATCGCATTAAAGACGGATCCGAGTATTATGGACCTTACGCCAAGGTTCGTCCTGCAAAAGTACTATTGGACACGATTAAAAATCTCTATCAAATTCGTTCCTGCAGTCTCAATCTTTCTCCAGAAAAGGTTGCAGAAGGAAAATACCGAGTTTGCCTAGAATACCATATCAAGAACTGCAAAGGACCCTGCGAAGGGCTTGAGTCTAAAGAAAGTTACGACGAAAAAATTGAGGCCATTCGCGGCATCGTAAAAGGAGATTTCCGAAAAGCAAAAGACTACCTCCGGCAAGAGATGATCGGATTTGCGCAAAATCTAGAATTTGAAAGCGCCCAATTGGTCAAAGATCGTCTTGACCAACTTGAAGACTATCAGGCTAAGCACACGGTAGTCAATCCACACATTGATGATGTGGATGTTTTTGCCATAATTAGTGACCAAAGCGAAGCCTTTGTCAACTATTTTAAAATTAAAAATGGAAACATTATTCAAAGCTATACCACGGAGATCAAAAAAGTACTTGAAGAACCAGACGAAGAAATATTAGAAGAAGCAATCATTGAAATTCGAAAACGATTTAAGTCTGATTCCAAAGAAATCTATTTGCCGTTTCATCTTGGAGTTGAGTTTCCGGGCATCAAATTAATTGTACCCAAGGTAGGAGATAAAAAACGACTTGTTGAGCTCTCGGAAAAAAATGCAAAAGAATACCGGGTGGAGAAACTTAAGCAAGTGCAAATTGTCGATCCCCAGCGCCATACTGATCGGATCATGGCTGAGATGCAAAAGCTCTTGAAAATGCCGCAAGAACCCCGTCATATCGAGGGGTTTGACAACTCCAACATTCAAGGAACGAATCCCGTTTCTGCCTGTGTTGTATTCAAAGACGGAAAGCCCAGCAAAGCAGACTATCGAATTTTTCATCCTAAAACTGTGGAAGGTCCTGACGATTATGCCACCATGGAAGAAGTGGTTTACAGACGATACAAACGGCTTTTGGATGAGGGGCAAAGTTTGCCGCAGCTCATCCTAATTGATGGAGGCAAAGGCCAACTATCCTCTGCTATGAAAAGTCTTTCTCTGCTTGGAATCAGCCACAAAATTACCGTGATTGGGATTGCAAAAAGACTTGAAGAAATTTACTTCCCGCACGATCCTGTGCCTTTGTATTTGGATAAAAAATCAGAAACCCTAAAGGTTTTGCAACGTGTTCGTGACGAATCTCACCGATTCGGGGTGAAACATCATCGAACTCGTCGCAAGAACTCCACCATTTTGACCGAACTCGATCAAATTAAAGGCGTGGGAGAGAAAACAACCTTGCAATTGCTTCAGTCTTTAAAGTCCGTAAAACGGGTTAAGGAAGCTTCTCAACAGACCTTAGAATCGATCGTAGGAAAACAAAAGGCATCCCTTGTCTGGCGTTATTTTCACCCGAATGAATCCTAAAGAGTTTTTTACTTCCCTACAAAAACTTCTTTTGTGAAATTGCCTTTAGAATCGCGCATCTCTATCACGAAATTCTCCCCTTCGCTATATCCTATAGCCGTGGAAGAATCCCCTAGAGTTACGTGGTAAATACCTTTTCTAGCAGACTCCTTAAAATCCGCAAAAGGCTCCGTATTTTTTGGCTGGGTTAAAATAAAATGGCCAGCTCCAAGATTCACTTTTGTGTAGTCCACGCCTTTCCAAGTAAATACTTGGAATCCAGAACTAGCTTCTACTTTCGTTTGGGTCGTTTCAACCACTACAGTGCTCGTAGTCTCTTTAGCTTTCGCAGGGGCGGAGGCCACCTGCTTTTGCTCCACAATCACCTGTTGAGGCGTTTCCTTTACCACTTCTTTCACAGTAGGACTAGAAGGTGTAATAGTCACACCATTTCCTGTCGATACGGGCACTTGAGCAATGGCTTGCAAAAGTGCATCTTGAAATCCTTCATGGAATTCTTTAATGCGAGATTCCGCCTTAAATGAACTTACAACTTTGCCGTTGCAATCTTTAAACTCTAACCTCACTTTGTTTCTAAACATATTGCTTGTATCCACAAGCTCTGCAGATACAACTTGGCACAGATCATTTCCAATCTGAGCTGCCCAATTTGAGGGCTCCTCCTGAGAAGTACTATAGTTTTTATCCTCAAGTTTACTTTGTAAAATCTTGTTTAAATTATAAGCATTGTTTGTTTTGAAATCGTTGAATTTCACAGGTACATATACGTATTTATAGTCCGCTAAGTTTTGAGCTCCAAGAAGCAAACTAAGAAATACAAAACTTAAAGAAAGAAGAATTTTCATAACATCAAGGGTTTAAATCCAAATTTAGAAAAAAAAACTGAATCTAGGGTAAGTCATTTCATTTAAAACGGCATCGCAAAATCCCTTATAAAGTTTAGGATGCCCCTACCAAACCTTTACGATTCTAGCAGTTCGCTGTCGTTTTGCTTAGCCAGCTTAAGGGTTCTTCGGGTCTTTATGATGCCATTGACCACGATGGATAAAATCATAACAAGCGATGCGACATAAAAGATAGGGCTCATATGTTCTGAATCACCAAAAATGAAATAAGCTAAAATAATCCCATAAACAGGTTCCAAATTCACAGTTAATACCAGAGTAAAAGGAGTAATATACTTCATTAACTTAATGGACTCAAACATAGGAAAGGCTGTAAAGAAACCGGCCAAAATGGTAACCAATATCAAATCACGTGTAGAAATATTACCCATATCACCCAGTTGTCCCGTAAAGAGAAAAATGACAGACAACACAGCCCATCCGCACAGGATCTCATAGAAAATAATATTCCCGGAGGAAGTCTTCCCGTAGAGCTTTCCATTAAAGACCGAAAAGATAGTTCCAAAGAGAGCGGTCAAGATCCCAAAGAAAATTCCTTCTTTGTACTGAAACTCTGTACTGAAAATAAGATACATACACGCCACAATAACCACCCCCATTATTATTTCTGAAAGATCCATCTTTCGTTTAAATACAAGAGGCTCTAGTAGCGCAGCAAAAAGTGTGGAGAGGGATAAACAACTTAAGGCAATGGAGACATTGGATACTTTAATCGAGTAGAAGAAAAAGAGCCAATGCAGACCCATGAAGGTTCCTACACTCGCCAATTGAAAGAATAATTTTTTTGAGATGGAAAGACTTTGCTTACGAAAAATTCGTAAGAACACATAGAGAAATACAGCAGCTAAAAGCATCCGATAAAAAACTAGCACTTGCGCATTGGCATGAATCAACTTTCCAAGTATTGCCGTAAACCCCCACAAAAACACAATTAAGTGCAACCGAAAAAGCGCCGAATTCTTCATATAAAACGTCCTCTGTATGTAATTAGAAAATAATACAATCGTTCTCCCTTCGCACCCTCACCCCAAAATGGGTCCTAAAGTTTTGAAAACGAAAACAAATGTAAGCCTTTTTTCGATTGAATGAAAAGTCTTATATTTAAGGCTATAATAAATTTTTAAAATGGACCTAGAATTCAATAAACGAGAGGATCAAAATAAATTAGTACTGGCAGAAATCAACCGTCTTTACGCACATATCAAAAAGGGTGGAGGCGAGAAAAGAATTGAAAAACTACATGCGGAAGGCAAAATGACAGCCCGTGAGCGTATTGAGTATCTTTTAGATCCTAATTCAAAGTCCATAGAAATTGGAGCCTTTGCAGGCTTTGAGATGTACGAGGAAAGTGGAGGCTGCCCAAGTGGAGGCGTTGTCGTGGTAATGGGCTATGTCGCAAAACGACAATGCCTAGTTGTGGCAAACGATGCGACAGTAAAAGCAGGGGCTTGGTTTCCAATCACAGGGAAAAAGAATCTAAGGGCTCAAGAAATAGCCATGGAAAATCGTCTACCCATCATTTATCTTGTCGACTCCGCGGGTGTTTATTTACCTATGCAGGATGAAATCTTCCCAGACAAAGAACATTTTGGAAGAATTTTTCGCAACAATGCAAAAATGAGCTCCATGGGAATTATTCAAATCTCCGCTGTTATGGGAAGTTGCGTTGCTGGAGGCGCCTATCTTCCTATTATGAGCGACGAAGCCATGATTGTCGACAAAACAGGCTCTATCTTTCTAGCAGGAAGTTACTTAGTCAAAGCGGCTATCGGAGAATCTATTGACAATGAAACTTTAGGAGGAGCGAGTACTCACTGTGAAATCTCAGGCGTCACAGACTTTAAAGCAAAAGACGACAAAGAAGCCTTAGATAGAATCCGTACCATTATGGGGACTCTTGGCGAATCTCAAAAGGCAGGTTTCGATCGAATTGAACCTCAATCGCCTAGTCGAAATCCAAGCGATCTATTTGGTATCATGCCGAATTTAAGGACCGAACAGTACGATACATTTGACATTCTAAGTTGTCTAACAGACAAAGACACCCTACAAGAATACAAACCTGATTATGGAAAAACGATCATCTGTGCAACCGCCAGAATTGATGGCTGGGCTGTAGGCATTGTAGCCAATCAAAGAAAACTTGTCAAAAACGGCAAAGGGGAAACCCAATTTGGAGGAGTCATTTACTCTGACTCCGCGGACAAAGCCACGCGCTTTATCGCGAATTGCAATCAACGTAAAATCCCACTGCTCTTCATTCAAGATGTCACAGGTTTTATGGTCGGATCAAAATCTGAACATGGAGGAATCATCAAAGACGGAGCAAAAATGGTCAATGCAGTAGCCAATAGCGTGGTTCCAAAATTCACAGTGATCACTGGAAACTCATACGGAGCCGGAAATTACGCCATGTGTGGTAAAGCTTATGATCCTCGACTTATTGTCGCATGGCCATGGGCAGATCTAGCCGTCATGGGAGGATCCCAAGCTGCGAAAGTTCTAGCTCAAATCGAAGCTTCTACCCTTAAAAAACAAGGCATTGAAATCACAGAAGAGAAACAAAATGAAATTCTAGATTCGATTTCAAAGCGCTACGAACAACAAACAAAAGCCACCTATGCTGCAGCAAGGCTATGGACCGATGCAATCATCAACCCCGAAGATACACGAAAGTGGATTTCAATGGGAATTGAAGCGGCCAATAGAGCGCCTATACAAGAATCCTTTAACATGGGGGTGCTACAAGTCTAACCTAGCGATTAGAATTCACCCTTTAAACCCACAAAAGCATCCCTTCTCGGATGCTTTTTTTGTTGTGTATGGGAGCATAGGGACTAGATCCCTTGTTGGTTTAGGGGTTCTTATCTTCTGTATTCGAGAAGTAAGGGCATAAAAAAATCCCCAATCACAATGTGATTGAGGATTCAAAAAAAAAACTGGCGGCGACCTACTCTCCCGCGTTAGCAGTACCATCGGCGCTAGAGGGCTTAACTTCTGTGTTCGGAATGGGAACAGGTGAGCCCCTCTGCTAAAACCACCCTAAATATTGTAGGTTGTCTCCATTTATGTGTGATAAATGAAGTCAGCCTTATTAAAGCGATAAAAACGCTCACAAAGAAAAAACCTTTCTTGCACTTTTGAGTGACCAAATAGGCTATAAATCTACGGGTAATTAGTACTACTCGGCTATGCTGTTGCCAGCTTTACACCTGTAGCCTATCAACGTCGTCATCTCCAACGACCCTTAAAAGATGTCTCATCTTGAGGCAGGTTTCGCACTTATATGCTTTCAGTGCTTATCCGTACCAAACGTAGCTACTCTGCGGTGCGCCTGGCGGCACAACAGATACACCAGAGGTTTGTTCAAATCGGTCCTCTCGTACTAGATTCAAGCCCTCTCAAACATCTAACGCCCGCAATAGATAGAGACCGAACTGTCTCACGACGTTCTGAACCCAGCTCGCGTGCCACTTTAATGGGCGAACAGCCCAACCCTTGGGACCTTCTCCAGCCCCAGGATGTGACGAGCCGACATCGAGGTGCCGAACCTCCCCGTCGATGTGAGCTCTTGGGGGAGACTAGCCTGTTATCCCCGGAGTACCTTTTATCCTATGAGCGATGGCCCTTCCATACGGAACCACCGGATCACTATGTCCTGCTTTCGCACCTGATCGACTTGTAGGTCTCACAGTCAAGCACCCTTATGCCATTACACTCTACGCACGGTTACCAAGCGTGCTGAGGGTACCTTTGAAAGCCTCCGTTACTCTTTTGGAGGCGACCACCCCAGTCAAACTACCCACCACGCAGTGTCCTTCTTTCGAAGTTAGGCTCCAAGTAAGCAAAGGGTGGTATTTCAACAATGACTCCACCGACACTAGCGTGCCAGCTTCAAAGTCTCCCACCTATCCTACACATTGCTTACTCAAAGTCAATACGAAGTTATAGTAAAGGTTCACAGGGTCTTTTCGTCCCATTGCGGGTAATCGGCATCTTCACCGATACTACAATTTCACCGAGCTCGTGGCTGAGACAGTGCCCAGATCGTTACACCATTCGTGCAGGTCGGAACTTACCCGACAAGGAATTTCGCTACCTTAGGACCGTTATAGTTACGGCCGCCGTTTACTGGGGCTTCAGTTAAAAGCTTCGCTTACGCTAACTTCCTTCCTTAACCTTCCAGCACCGGGCAGGTGTCAGACCCTATACAGCATCTTTCGATTTAGCAGAGTCCTGTGTTTTTGATAAACAGTCGCCTGGGCCTCTTTACTGAGGCCTCCCCTGAGGGAGGCGTCCCTTCTTCCGAAGTTACGAGACTATTTTGCCTAGTTCCTTAGCCACGACTCACTCGAGCACCTTAGGATTCTCTCCTCGACTACCTGTGTCGGTTTTGGTACGGGTTGCTTCACTTCGGCTTTTCTTGGAAGCACTTTCCCTGCAGCAGCTTCGCCCGAAGGCTAGGCCTTGACTATTCCGTCAGTCTCCAGCAGGTACGGCACTCCGTCCCCTTTTTAGTGTGAGCAAGTATGGGAATATTAACCCATTGTCCATCCACTACCCCTTTCGGGTTCGCGTTAGGTCCCGACTAACCCTCAGCTGATTAGCATGGCTGAGGAACCCTTAGTCTTTCGGTGTGCAGGTTTCTCGCCTGCATTATCGTTACTTATGCCTACATTTTCTTTTCTATAAGCTCCACAATACCTCGCAGTACTGCTTCAACGCCGATAGAATGCTCCCCTACCCAGTATAAATACTGCCATAGCTTCGGTAATATGCTTATGCCCGATTATTATCCATGCCGGACCGCTCGACTAGTGAGCTGTTACGCACTCTTTAAATGAATGGCTGCTTCCAAGCCAACATCCTAGCTGTCAATGCAGTCCAACCGCGTTATTTCAACTTAGCATATATTTGGGGACCTTAGCTGTTGGTCCGGGTTCTTTCCCTCTCGGACATGGACCTTAGCACCCATGCCCTCACTGCTGATCATCATTTATTAGCATTCGGAGTTTGTCAGGAATTGGTAGGCGATGAAACCCCCGCATCCAATCAGTAGCTCTACCTCTAATAAACTAAAATCAACGCTGCACCTAAATGCATTTCGGGGAGTACGAGCTATCTCCCAGTTTGATTGGCCTTTCACCCCTACCCACAGGTCATCCGAAGACTTTTCAACGTCAACCGGTTCGGTCCTCCACTTTGTGTTACCAAAGCTTCAACCTGCCCATGGGTAGATCACAAGGTTTCGCGTCTAATCCTACTAACTATGCGCCCTATTCAGACTCGCTTTCGCTTCGGCTCCGGACCTTAAGTCCTTAACCTCGCTAGTAAAATTAACTCGTAGGCTCATTATGCAAAAGGCACGCCGTCACTCAACTTGTGAGCTCCGACCGCTTGTAGGCGTACGGTTTCAGGTTCTCTTTCACCCTTCTATTCGAAGTGCTTTTCACCTTTCCTTCACAGTACTTGTTCACTATCGGTCTTTCAGGAGTATTTAGCCTTGGAGGATGGTCCCCCCATATTCAGACAGGATTTCTCGTGTCCCGCCTTACTCATTTATCATTTAAATATGCCTTTCATATACGGGGCTATCACCCTCTATGGCCGCTCTTTCCAAAGCGTTCTATTAAACATATAAAAACTTTTGGGCTAATCCGCGTTCGCTCGCCACTACTTACGGAATCTCTTCGATTTCTTTTCCTCCGGGTACTTAGATGTTTCAGTTCTCCGGGTTTGCTCTGCTTACGCAGTAATACATCTTCAATGTATTGGGTTGCCCCATTCGGACATCTGCGGATCAATTCGTGTGTGCCAATCCCCGCAGCTTTTCGCAGCTTACCACGTCCTTCTTCGCCTCTGAAAGCCTAGGCATCCGCCATACGCCCTTAACGATTTCTTTCCTATTTTTTTAGTTTCCTAAAGCACTCAAAAGTGCTCGGTTTTCTCTTTGTGATGTCTTTACCGTTAATGTCAATGATCTATTTCGCTTTCTTGAGTATCCGAGTACACAATTGTTGTTTTTGGCTCCAATCGTAACTTTTAAACTCGGTCTCAAAAACCGTGGAGAATAAGGGAGTCGAACCCTTGACCTCCTGCGTGCAAGGCAGGCGCTCTAGCCAGCTGAGCTAATTCCCCCTTCTTAAATTAGTAGTCTCGGGCAGGCTCGAACTGCCGACCTCTACATTATCAGTGTAGCGCTCTAACCAGCTGAGCTACGAGACTTCATTATAAAGAAACCAAAAGGCCTCTTAATCTCTCTGTTCCCTGATACTAATCCTAGGGGTTTATGAATAAAATAATAACAACCAAATAATTAAAAAAAACCAAAGCGAAAAACTTTTGAGTAAGTACTCTAAAATTATTTTTCTGACGTACTGTCTCTAAAATGAGATGTTCCAGCCGCACCTTCCGGTACGGCTACCTTGTTACGACTTAGCCCTAGTTACTTGTTTTACCCTAGGCAGCTCCTATTACGGTCACCGACTTCAGGTACCCCAAACTTCCATGGCTTGACGGGCGGTGTGTACAAGGCCCGGGAACGTATTCACCGCGCCATGGCTGATGCGCGATTACTAGCGATTCCAGCTTCATAGAGTCGAGTTGCAGACTCCAATCCGAACTGAGACCGGCTTTCGAGATTCGCATCACTTCGCAGTGTAGCTGCCCTCTGTACCGGCCATTGTATTACGTGTGTGGCCCAAGACGTAAGGGCCGTGATGATTTGACGTCATCCCCACCTTCCTCTCTACTTGCGTAGGCAGTCTCACTAGAGTCCTCAACTAAATGTTAGCAACTAGTGACAGGGGTTGCGCTCGTTGCAGGACTTAACCTAACACCTCACGGCACGAGCTGACGACAACCATGCAGCACCTTGAAAATTGTCCGAAGAAGGATCTATTTCTAAATCTGTCAATTCCCATTTAAGTCTTGGTAAGGTTCCTCGCGTATCATCGAATTAAACCACATAATCCACCGCTTGTGCGGGCCCCCGTCAATTCCTTTGAGTTTCATTCTTGCGAACGTACTCCCCAGGTGGCTAACTTATCACTTTCGCTTGGTCTCTGAATCCGAAAATCCAAAAACGAGTTAGCATCGTTTACAGCGTGGACTACCAGGGTATCTAATCCTGTTCGCTCCCCACGCTTTCGTCCATCAGCGTCAGTTGTAACTTGGTAACCTGCCTTCGCAATTGGTGTTCCGAGTAATATCTATGCATTTCACCGCTACACTACTCATTCCAGCTACCTCAACTACACTCAAGACCGACAGTATCAATGGCAGTTCTACAGTTGAGCTGTAGGATTTCACCACTGACTTACCGGTCCGCCTACGGACCCTTTAAACCCAATAAATCCGGATAACGCTTGCACCCTCCGTATTACCGCGGCTGCTGGCACGGAGTTAGCCGGTGCTTATTCATACAGTACCTTCAGCTCTCCTCACGAGGAGAGGTTTATCCCTGTATAAAAGAAGTTTACAATCCATAGGACCTTAATCCTTCACGCGGGATGGCTGGATCAGGCTTTCACCCATTGTCCAATATTCCTCACTGCTGCCTCCCGTAGGAGTCTGGTCCGTGTCTCAGTACCAGTGTGGGGGATCACCCTCTCAGGCCCCCTAAAGATCGTAGACTTGGTGAGCCGTTACCTCACCAACTATCTAATCTTGCGCGTGCCCATCTCTATCCGCCGGAGCTTTCAATATTAAATGATGCCATTCAATATGTTATGGGATATTAATCTTTCTTTCGAAAGGCTATCTCCCAGATAAAGGCAGGTTGCACACGTGTTCCTCACCCGTACGCCGCTCTCAAATATCCGAAGATATTCTACCGCTCGGCTTGCATGTGTTAGGCCTCCCGCTAGCGTTCATCCTGAGCCAGGATCAAACTCTCCATTGTATGTTTGTTTGACCTACTCAAAGTTTTGACTTCGCTTTGGTTTTATATTTTTTCCTTACTTGGTTGTTGTTATTGTATTTTCAATGATCTTCTATTCCTCTCGCTACTCAAATTACTTCTGTCGTTTCATCTGATTTGCGAGTGCAAAAGTATAAACTTTTTTTTACTTGACAAAATGTTTTGGAAGTTTTTTTTTAAAAAGTTTTTCTTAATCCCTAACAGGCCTAATAAAACCAAACTCCTAACCTCTATCTCCTTCTACATCTTCCTTCTCGTTTACTTCTGCGCTCCTACGTTCTTTCGATTTCGGATTGCAAAGATAGGGGTTATTTTTATATCTGCAAATTTATTTTACAAAATTTTTAGATTGTTTTTCATCATTCAAATAACTTCTGCTCCACTGTTAAGTGACTGCAAAGATAGGTCAAACAATCCACGCCAAACAAGTAAAATCGTCATCAATTTTTTGATGTGGAGAACCCACCTCTAAAAAGATCTGACAACCAACCCTTTATTGCCTATTCGAAGTTATCCACAATGTATTTCACACTATCAAACCGCTATGTTTTTCGAGATTTGATCGGGGAAACGAGTCCTTTGAACCCAAATTTGAGACAGAAAAACTTCGCATTCACGCAGGTTTCAAAGCAAAAAGTTTAAAATGAACCTGTACTAGTTAGAAAAATTTATTTCCTTTTCTATGAAAGAGGATATAAAAGATGGAAACGTTTGGACGAAGTAGAGAATACCTACTATATAGTATACTACTATGGACACTATATAGTGTATTATTATAGTGTACTATTATAGTATGCTATTATAATGTGCTATTTTAAGAAACTAGAAATGGAGGATTAAAAAGGAATTGCCCTTCGTAGCGTAGACTATTTTAGTCTAAAAGAAATTGATTTTATTTTTTGAAAAACAAATGAGCCTAGTAGGACCCCCACAGAGTCTGCGACTAAATCATAAAACTCAAGTGAACGCCCTAGTCCCATCTCATCTTGTAAAATCTCTGTGAGCAGAGCATAAAGAAGCATTACCTGAAGAAAGGTTAAGAATTTAATTTTTGGGAAGGCGCAAAGAAAACAAAAGGCAAGCATGGAAAAGATAAGCATATGAATCACCTTGTCTAGTCCTGGGAACAAAAACCACTGGACAGGGTTCTCCACACCAGGACGCAAAAGCATATAAGTAAGAAATGCCCAATAAATGGGCAATATCTTACTAAATAATTTTGAAACCTTATCCAAGTGTAGCTTGGTATTCTTCTGCAGTTAGAAGTTCAGATTTGTCTACATCGTCTGCAATGGTTAACTTAATAATCCATCCGTCCCCGTACGGGTCAGAATTCAATAGTTCTGGTTGATCTTCTAATTGAGAGTTAAACTCCGTAACGGTTCCGGACATAGGTAAGAAAAGATCAGAAACAGTCTTCACTGCCTCCACACTTCCAAACACATCGCCTGCGGAAAGTTCATCGTCCAAGGTATCCACATCTACGAATACGATATCGCCAAGTTCTCCTTGGGCAAAATCCGTAATTCCAATGGTTGCAACGTTTCCTTCAATTTTAACCCACTCGTGGTCTTTTGTGTACTTTAGTTCTGATGGTGTATTCATTTTTCCCAATATTTAATTATCGATTTCAAATTTACTTTAATTATCTATATGCGACAAATTATAAAGACGCATTTTGCATGCTCAGAAATCAATTAAGGCGTAAACTCACGTTCGTCCTAAAGACTTTTTAAGATTTGCTTTACAAGATCCTCAACTGCCATCTCAGGCTCTTGCTTCAATAGCTTATCTGCAATCTTCTCTGAGGTTCTTTTTGGAATACCAAGAACTTCAAGTGCAGACAATGCCTCGTCCTTCGCGGCCCTTGAAGAAATACTGCCCACCTCTATACTTTCCAGATCGACTTGGTTCACTTTATCGCGTAAATCAACAATGATACGCTGCGCTGTTTTCACTCCGATCCCTTTCACCTTTTGCAGCTGTGCACTATTCCCTGATTGGATAGCAGCTGCAATTTCCGCTAAGGAAAGCGATGACAGCATGATTATAGCAGAAGAAGGTCCCACACCGGATACACTTATAAGATGATTGAACATTTGCTTTTCCTGCAGAGTATGAAACCCGAACAAGAGGTTCGCATCTTCCCGAATAATTTGCTGAATGAATAGGAAGGTCTCCTTTCCTAAGGCCAATTCTTTAGAAGTTTGAAGACTTATGCCCGCAAAATAGCCTACGCCTGAGAGTTCCATAACCACGGACGTAGGGGTGAGTTCTTGCACTTTTCCTCTTAGCGAATAAATCATACTCTTTTCTTATTTCGTTTTGCTCTGTTCTTCGCGTCGTTGTGCATCTAATACAGCCACGGTCGCTAGGTTTACAATTTCCTCGACACTTGATCTCATCTGAACCACATGCACCGGTTGTTTAAGTCCCATCAGGATTGGGCCTACGACTTGCGCTTTGTTCATCCCCCTTATAATCTTATAGGAAAGGTTCGCACTCTCCAAATTAGGGAAAACAAAAGTATTGGCTGGAGTAGTTCCGAGTTTAGAGAATGGATAATCTGCTAAATGGTCTGCGTTCATCGCGAAATCAGGTTGGATCTCTCCGTCCACAATCATTTTAGGAAATTTCTCGTGCAAAATGTTCACCGCTTTAGCCACTTTTTTCGAAGTTTCAGAAACGCCTGAGAAATTCTCATAAGCAAGCATAGCAATACGCGGTTCGATCGCAAAGGATTTCACTGTTATTTCCGACATTTTTGCAATATTCACTAAATCTTCACTACTTGGATTCGGAGTAATTGATGTGTCTGCAAAAAACATAGGGGTTTTCTTTCCTGTAAGAATCATCATCATCGAGGCAATCTTATTTACACCGCTTTCTTTTTCGACCACCTGAAGTATAGGTCTAATATTGGAGGAGTAATTTTTAGAAAAGCCCACAATTAAAGCATCGGTATCTCCATGGGTAAGCATTAAAGGACCAAAATAATCACGTTGCCTAACGAGTCGTTTTGCTTTGTATTCATTCATACCCTTTCTTTGACGAAGTTTCCAAAGGGTCTCACGGTATCTTTTTCGGTTTTCTTCTTGGTCTGCATCCGAAGGGTCTACAATTGGTAAATCCAGATTAATTCCGAATTTTTCCATCTGAGTTAAAATGTACTTCTTATCACCCAAAAGGATCGGCTTTGCAATTCCTTCTTCGTATAGAATCTGTGCTGCTTTAAGTACATTGTATTCCTCTGCATTTCCTAAAGTGACTCTCTTCGGGTTCGATCTCGCTCTGTTCTGCATCATTCGAATTAGACGCTCATCTCTACCCATACGGTCTAACAATCTATTTTCGTACTCATCAAAGTCCGCAATTGGCTTAGCCGCTACCCCACTTTCCATCGCCGCTTTGGCTACAGCCACAGAAACTTTGGTAATAAGGCGGTTGTCAAAAGGCTTCGGAATGAAATATTCACGCCCAAACTGCAAATTGGTCAAGTTGTAGGCTAAGACGACAGCTTCGGGTACCGATTCCTTTGCTAAATCTGCAATGGCTTTGACGGCGGCGAGCTTCATCTCTTCGTTGATACAATTTGATTGCACATCGAGTGCCCCTCTGAATATATAAGGGAATCCAAGCACATTATTTACTTGATTAGGATAATCGCTACGACCCGTCGCCATAATCACATCCTTTCTTGTCTCAATCGCAAGGGTATAATCTATTTCAGGAGTTGGATTCGCAAGTCCAAAAACAATAGGATTTTCTGCCATAGACAATAGCATCTCCGGTGTCATTACGTTTCCTTTTGAAAGTCCGACAAATACATCGGCGCCGTTCAAGGCTTCTTCCAGAGTATTTCGATCTGTGTTAGCCACAAAATCTAGTTTTTCTGGCGTTAAATTGTCTCTCCTTTCATTTATCACCCCTTTGCTGTCGCACATAAGAATGTTTTCTTTCTTAAGCCCTAAAGCCACATAGAGTTTGGAACAAGCAATTGCCGCAGCTCCTGCGCCGTTCACTACCATTTTCACAGAATCAATGGACTTCTCTGCAAGTTCTAATGCATTTAGAAGTGCAGCCGCAGAAATAATAGCCGTTCCGTGTTGGTCGTCGTGCATCAAAGGAATATTTAATTCTTCCTTTAGACGCTGTTCAATATAAAAAGCTTCTGGCGCTTTGATATCCTCTAAGTTAATTCCACCGAATGTCGGGGCAATTCCTTTTACAATCTCGATAAACTTGTCAGGATCCTTTTCATCAATCTCAATATCAAACACGTTGATGTCCGCGAAAATTTTAAAAAGTAAACCCTTCCCTTCCATAACCGGTTTGGAAGCCTCTGCACCAATATCACCTAGACCAAGAACTGCCGTTCCATTGGAAATAACAGCAACAAGGTTTCCTTTTCCTGTATAATCATATACGGTTTGCGGGTTCTTTTCTATTTCTAGACATGGGATGGCTACCCCTGGTGAGTAGGCAAGAGACAAATCACGAGCTGAAGAATGGGGCTTAGAAGGAATCACTTCTATTTTCCCTTTGGGTTCTGCTTTATGGTAATCGAGCGCTGCTTGATTAAAATTCTTTTCGTCGCGCTGTGTATTGGTTGGCATGTTTCTGTATTTATATAATATTAAGTATTCTTTATAATTCAGGTAGAATGTATTCTCGATGGTAGTCTACTAGGCTTTCGATGGGCTTTTGTACGATTTTCCCTACATTTAAATGAAGGTCTGCTGCGGCCGCTCTTAAAATATCTTCGTAGTAATACGCAATGGATCCTATAAAATTAATTTCCGATGTTTTGCTCTCCTCATAAGGGATCACCTGATAATCTAGATAGTTCTTTAGTTCCTCATAAACCAAATGCTGTAAATAGGGATGATTTTTCCGGGGCACAATAAATTTACTGAACTCCGCAAGATAAGCATTCGCTCGAGGGCTATGATACATATTTGTAATTAGAGATTCTATATCCAGATTGTATTGTGCTTGGAATTCTTTGCGCAGTTCCTCTGGCATTTTTTTCATAAAGTAATTTCTTACTAAAATCTTACCAAGTGCACAGCCACTCCCCTCATCGCCGATCAAAAACCCAAGCGAGGGAAGTTCCCTTTTTATGATTTCTCCATCAAAATAACAAGCATTTGATCCCGTTCCTAAAATACAAACTATCGCAGGCGATCCGTTATAGGCGGCATAGGCAGCGGCCGTTAAATCCTCCTTTATATGTAGTTTTGCATTTGTGAAGACCGTGGAAAAAGCATCCGATACTTTTTGGCGGTTTTGCTCCACGCCACAGCCAGATCCATAGAAAAACAAATGCTTAATTCTAAAACGATGTTCAAAAAGAAGTTCATTGTTTAAAAGTTCCTGAGGAATCTGCGTTGAATCAATAATATTGGGATTGAAACCGATCGTTTCGGTCTTGGCAAAAGGGTCTCCTTTATCGTCTAAAAGTACCCAATCGCATTTTGTAGAACCTCCGTCAACAATAACAATCATAGTTAAAAAATTTACAAGAGGCTAAATTAGGAAAAATTTGTAAGAAAGTAGCCCTACTCTTCCAAAGGTCGATCAATTAACCAATCGTCGATTTCATCTTCTAAATAGGAAGTTTGTAACTTCACAGCATTGACAAAATCATCGGGAACACTTGGACCTTCGGCAGTCTCTAAATTCCACAGTTCTTCAGACATAATTTGGAACTCGGAATAAATACGCTTAAAACGAGGGGAAGATTTTTCTAACTCTTCGATGCGCTTTTGTTGCGGCTTAAATTTTCTGTACGAGGGTGTATTGTTCATGATAATGCCGATTGAAGGGATAAAACAATGTCTATTTAAAAGGTATAAACCCCTTTATAGAGCTTTAAATTCAAGGATAACCTACTTATTTTTAGTAAAGTAGGACATCTCAATTATAGAATAAAGATATATTTAATTTTGAATAGGAAAAATATTTTGTGTTAAATTTACCTTTCTTTAACATTTGTTTTAAATTTGGCACATTACAACTAAATCTATGAAGCAATTCATTCTATCGCATAAACAAATTGTGTTTTTCATGGTAGCAGGTGCACTGAGCGCCTTAATTGAAATCAGTTCATTTAAACTTTTCAGTGTGGAACTACCCAAAGTATTTGTGCAGGAAACTGATTTTAATGGAATCAGTTATCCCCTCAGTAATCTTTTTTCTACCACCCTGGGAATTGTCTCTAATTATTTCTTCAGTATCTGGTTCGTATTTACAAGAGGAAAGCATTCGAAATCTCGTGAGTTTTTGTACTTCATGGCCATTTCAGTCCTTACCATGCTCCTGAGTTTACTTGTGTTCCAGCTGTTTTACAATTTCATTTATCAAAACGAATCGTTTAATTTGGGTTTCTTTACCTTTAGTGCGGAAATGCTCAGCAAAATATCCGCAATCATTTTGGTTTCAATTCTGAATTACTCCGTTAAGAAAAGGATTGTATTTAAGGGGTAAAGAGTCATATTTAAATTTTACTAAATGAAAACGATCGCAAATGTCCTGTGGAGACTTTGGTTTATCTTCCTTTCTTTCCTGTTCATTTTGATTCTTGGGATCCCTGTACTTTTACTTTCCATTAGGGAGTCTCATTTTAAATATGCTTACAAGTTTATTAGACTTTGGTGCCACATTGTATTTTATGGAATGGGATTTTCTTACAAGCTAATTTCGAAAACGAAGCAGAAGCTTAGTGACAAGGAGCACTACATTTTCATTTCCAACCACACCTCTATTATGGATGTTTTGCTTATGGTTATTTTGCACCCCAAGCACCCTGTTTGTTTTATAGGCAAAGCGGAACTCGCCAAAATTCCAATATTTAGCATCATCTATAAGCGCATCTGCATCCTGGTGGATCGAAAATCACCAAGAAGCAGAGCTGCCGTCTTTCAAAAAGCAGCTCAAAAAATGAACCACGGACAGAACATTGTTATATTCCCTGAAGGGGGCGTCTCCGAGGACCCAAGTGTGATTCTTGACACGTTTAAAGACGGAGCCTTTGTTCTTTCCACAAAACACAAGTTTCCCATTGTGGTTTATACCTTCTTAAAACTACGAGATCATTTTCCGTTTGCCTGGAACAAAGGGTACCCCGGGAAAATCCAAATTGTACGAAACGAAATTCTAAACCCGAACCATTCGGTGCCAGAACTCAAATTAATGTCTCATAATGAGATAAAAAAAACCTTGTTAGCCTCCAAATAAGACAAATATTTAATTATATTTGTTTCAATTAATTAAAAAGAATACTATGAACTCAAACACTACCCGTCCTAATTATACATTGCCTATAATTATGATGTTCTTGTTATTTTTCATCATTTCCTTCGTTACCGGTTTGCAAAACCCTATGGCTGAAATTTTGAAAGGACAATTCACACTTAGCAACGCACAATCCCAACTGGCCAATGCCATGGTCTTCTTGGCCTATTTATTTATGGGGGTTCCCGCAGGAACTATGCTTGAACGTTTTGGCTATAAAAAAACAGCAATGACGGCATTAGGAATTGGATTTACAGGAGTTCTCATCCTTTTCTTAGCAGGAACTGCAGAAAATTTTTACTTGTATTTATTTGGTGCATTTATCTCCGGATTTTCGATGTGTCTATTAAATGCTGTAGTGAACCCAATGCTTTCCGTATTAGGGTCTGAAGAAGGCGCAAATCAGCGTTTGAATTTTGGTGGCGCGTCCAACTCTCTGGGGGGAACACTTGCTCCTATGCTGGGAGGGATCGTTTTAGGGAACGTAGTTTCCCCAAAAATTGCAGATGCGAACCCACTGCTTTACCTTTCCATGGGGATTTTCCTTCTTGTATTCGTTGTCTTAACTGCCGTACGAATCCCAGAGCCTCACATTGTAGCAGCAAACAAAGAAAAAAATACGCATAGTCCGCTCTCTTTCCGTCACTTCATTCTTGGAATGCTAGCGATTTTCCTTTATGTGGGAGTGGAAGTTTCCATTTCAAACACGACCTTAAACTACTTAATTAACGGACTTGATTTTGATGCAGGTGTAGCCGGCTCTATTGTAGGGACCTATTGGTTATTAATGCTTGTCGGCCGTTTAATTGGTGGAGCTTTAGGAAAAATATTTTCTAGTAAGCAAATGCTTATCACTGTTTCTACGCTTGCCATTGCCTTTTTAGTGATCTCAATCTTCCTAGGCACTGAAACCAAGGCCCTACTTCCTGCTTTCTCAAGCGCGACGGGGTCGTTCGTTATGACAGAGGTTCCCGTGAGCATCTTGCTTATTATTCTTTGTGGTTTGTTTCTATCCGTGATGTGGCCAGGTATTTTCAACCTCGCAACCAAAGGTCTTGGAAAATACACTGCAAAAGGTTCTGGTCTCTTTATGATGATGGTTTTTGGAGGTGGAGTACTGCCTTACGTGCAAGGATATCTTGTAGACACCACAGGGAGTTTTCCATCCAGCTACTGGCTTGCCGTAATTGCACTGGGATACATCTTATTCTATGCCCTTGTAGGATCTAAAAACGTGAACACGGAAATTAACACTGAGATTAAAGCAAATTAAGTATGAAAGCACAATACGCAATTGGAATCGATGTGGGAGGAACCAATACCAAATTTGGTATTGTGGATCGCAAAGGAAAAATCTTGGTACAAGATCGAATCAAGACCAACGCCCGTGATAGTGTGGATGGGTTCATTGAGGATTTAGCCTCAAAACTTGAACCTATGATTGAGCAGCATGGAGGCGTCGATAACTTTGTCGGTATCGGCATGGGAGCTCCGAATGCAAATTATTATGCAGGTACAATCGAATATGCCGCCAATCTGAAATGGAAAGGCATTATTCCCATGGCGGAACTCCTAGAAGCTAAATTTGGACTCAGCACAAAAATGACCAATGATGCCAACGCCGCAGCCGTTGGGGAAATGCAATACGGAGCCACCAAAGGGTGTAAAAACTTTATTTCTATAACCCTTGGAACGGGCGTCGGTAGTGGGATTGTGATTGACGGGAAAATCGTTTTGGGTCATAATGGATTTGCCGGCGAACTGGGACACGTAATTGTGCGCAACAATGGCAGACTTCACAAAGGCACAGGACTCCGAGGCTCTCTTGAAGCGTACGCTTCTGCCACTGGCGTAAGAGACACGACCATTCAAATGCTACAAGACCATCCCGAAAAGCCAAGCATTTTAAGAAGCTACTCGATGGACGAACTTACGAGTGAGGCCGTTTTCAAATGTGCAGAGCAAGGTGATGAACTTGCAAATGAAGTATTCCAGTTCACGGGTACGATACTGGGAGAAGCCTTAGCCACTTTTATTTTGTTTTCAGCACCGGAAGTCATTGTTCTTTTCGGAGGACTAACCAAAGCAGGAGATCTGCTGCTTCAACCTACTAAACAGGCTATGGAAGACAATTTACTGCAAGTATTTAAAAACAAAGTACGAATTGAATTAAGCAATTTAAACGAAGCAGACGCCGCCATTTTGGGGGCAAGTGCTCTCGTGTGGTAACCCATGCAGACCAAAGCAAAATATAGATCAATACGAATTTGGGCCAGTACTTTACTAGCCCAATTTCTTTTGTTCTATATCCTATCTCAAACCCGTTGGGCAAATGGCGTAGTGCAGCAACTTTTCGAATGGCAGAAAGAAGTGCACCAGCAGATCTTCAAAGTCTTTCCCTTTTCCTTAGGAGACGTCCTCTATATCCTGCTAGGGATCTCTCTTTTCTATCTAATAAGGAAGCTCTTCTCAAAAAAATCCAGAATCCAGGCACTTTCAAGGCTTCTATTCTTACTGAATTGCCTCTATTTTACTTACCAAATTTTTTGGGGACAACTCTATTTCCAAAAGCCAATCTACACGGATCGTGAACTTTCTGAACCCACCGTGGCAGAATTAAAACAGCTTGCAAACGAGTATTTAGAAAAATGCCTGGATCTAAGGAATCAAGTAAGTGAAGACAGCGCAGGAGTTTTTAAAATTACAAACCTCAACTCTATCCAAATTGAGATTCTAAGCCAACAAAGAGTTCTTCCTGACTTCTTACCCCCCAAAGATACTACGAATGTTCTGCTGTTTAAACCAAGCTTATTCGGTTCACTAATGAGCTATTCCGGTATCCTTGGGTATTACAATCCTTTCACAGCGGAAGCGCAGTACAACGCCAATCTTCCGAACACTACGATTCCCTTTACTCTTGCGCATGAAAGTGCACACCAACTCGGCTACGCCCGTGAGCAAGAAGCAAATTTCGTGGGGTACCTACTCGGGCGTAATTCAAAAAATTTAGATTTAAAATACAGCACTAATTATTTCGTTTTACGGAATCTGCTTTGGAGCCTTGCATCTCAAGATCCTGAATTTGTTGAAGAAAAAATTAAAATGTATTCTGCGGGTATGCGTAGAGATGCCGATGCGGCAAATAAATTCAATCTTGAACACGAAGGGATCACAGATGATTTCTTCCAGTGGACCAATGATCTTTTTCTAAAATCGAACCAACAAGAAGGACGAATCACCTACAGCTACTTCGTCCATCTCCTTGTGAAATACAAGAGCCTAGAGCCCTAAAACAAAAGAATCGTACCTTACGATACGATTCTAAAAACACAAATGATGAAAAAAAATTTATTGCTTTCTCTAGACTAGCTTTCAAAAGCGAGGTAAAGATAATAAAATATTTTCAGTTTACAATATTTTAATAAATTATTTTAGAAATTCCATATTGCACTGCGTTCCGCTCTATGACGCAAGATCAATAAGTATCCCCTAGAGCATTTGAGAATCTAATTCTCATAAAATACCATCTATAGCACAACTTAGTAAATTACATTGAGCCTACGGAAACCTTTAAGGCGATTTAAGAGCCAGTAATCCCGGAGTTCTCTTGCTGAGTGAAATTGTGCAAATCACAGTGAAATTTAGTGCGTTCTAAAAATTTAGTACAAAAAAAAAAGGAACTAACATTAAATTAGTCCCTTTATAAATTCTACCGAAATCACAATTAATTGGTAATATCTGTAGCGAAGACGGGAGTATAGATTAATTTCAATAAACAACCATAAATATTTATTTTATTGTTTTTTAACATTTTACAATATTTTATAACACAATGAAAAACATTAAAACCCAATGAACAATCCCAAATTTAGTCCCCGATTTTTGAAGGAGGGACTAATAAAAATTACCCAAATTGAATTATTATTAGGTTTCGATATTGTCTCTGTCCCCCAATGATATAGAGACATACGCCCCCTAAAATTTATTTTAATTATCATTAGTTAGTCGTTCCTTAACAAAACCCACTATTTAATTTATTTTTAAAAACAGGATTAGAAAACAGCATAATTTGTATCTTACAAAATAAGAAAATAATTTTCTGTTTCAGTAGTTCCATCATTTTCTTCATGTTCCAAGCGGTTGCAGCTAGTAATGCATTGATTTGTGGTCCCGTTTCTCCCATGAAGTAATTTTTTGCCAGCCTAAAATCGGTTTTTAAATGTCCGATGATAGGTTCTATTGCCGCTCTGGTTCTAAATTTTTTGCGCTTTGTCTGCTTTTGATAAGCAGTGTCTTTTTTTCTTGGAGTGCTTGGGATGGAGATTTTCACGCCCTTTATTTCTGATTTTCCTCTGCCACCTCTATCGTAAAGGAGTTCTTTTGGGAGCTTTTGACCACCGGTTTCCATCTGTTCCAAAAGTGGTTCTATGGTGTGACCATCGTAAGGAGTTTGCAAAAATGCTTTAATCCCGAGAATGATTTTCTTGCCTTTGTTGGCGGTGGTTATCAAACCTACCTTATTCCCAAATTCATACTGGCTATGCGCTTTTCCTTTGGCAATACATCGGGTAAAAGGCTTGTGAATGCTGTAAATTTTATCGGCATCGTTTCTTTTTTGTGTGACAACCTTGGTGTACAATGTCATTAAATCTTTATAAAATTCTTGCTGTTCTGCATTAAAATTCCGTTGCAATTCACGAATCAGTCTCATGGCGATGGTTTTGAGCTGTCTTTGAGATTTCCTTGCCGCTTTTGCCCGCTTGGGATGTTTTCCGTTGTAGGTGTTGCGCACCATTTGTTTGCTGACTTTTGTGTAGCGTTGTCTTTGTTTTATGCCTTCATTTCCGGCTATTTTGTTGCAATAATCGATCACTTTTTTGCACAATTTTGCATCGGTAGGAAAAGAGGTATTATTCTCCTGAACGGTAGTATCGGACAAAACAAAATTTGAGGTGTTCGTCTTGGTATCGTGCATTCTTACGCTGTAGGCAAAGATTTTTTCGATGCCTTTTTCGCCAATTCTTTTTCGGAAATGAACAAAATTACTCGGGTCACAAGGAAATTCGTGTTCAAAGAAAACCCTGCCACAAAAATGCTGCATATAAGGATTCATGATCCAGGCTTTTTCCAACGTCTCATCGCCCAAATTATACAAATGTTTCAGTAGCAAACAACCCACCATAAACCGAATCGGATGGCTCGGATTGCCCACTTTGGAATACAAGGGCGAAAATTCTTTCTCAAAATAATTCCAATCTATTTTTTCTGAAAGTAGAACAAGTTCATGCTCGTGGTCAATAAAATCCACCAACATTGGGCGGAATAATTCTGGCTTCTTTTCTGGATTTTTCCCCAACATATTTGCAAGGTTTTAAAGCTCTAAGATACAAATTCTTGCAATAAAAAACAAGCTATTTTAAACCCAAAATACTAATAATCAGTAAATTATAGGTGGTTTGAGGAGAGACTAAATAACGAACCATCAAAATTTTTTTCGATGTCGTTGTCCTCATCGATGAAGATAAAAAAGACAAATGATTTGGAAATATTAACAGTCGTGATTCGCTTAAAGCTCATTTTTTTGGGCCAACCTGTGATGTATCTGGCAAAGAATTTGTCTAAGTTTTTTCGCGCTAAATACGCATCTCTATTAAATCCTATAAAAGAGATTGACTGCAATAACCCATTTTTCTAATTTTATTCGATTCTTTCTTTCGAAAGGGCAGAATTTTTATTTTTGTACAAAATCAACCGACTATGGCAAAACATACACCAGGCTATATAAAAAGGCAGAAAATTGCCAACTCAGGTACACACTTACTTTTTTATGAATTATTCGAACCAATAAATGAACCTCCAAAGGCTACTGTCCTTATACTACACGGGATGCAGGAGCATAGCGGTCGTTATAAAAATTTTGCAGAATATCTGGCGAACAACGGTTTTGCAGTTCTATTATATGACCATCTCGGACACGGAAAAACGGCGGAAAATCGGGTAGAACTTGGCTATTTTCAAAAAGAAAATCCCAAGCAGCAACTGATAGACGATGCCGCAACGATGGCTGCATTTTTAGAAAACAACTACCCTAAGATTCCTCACTTTTTACTAGGTCATTCTATGGGGTCTTTCATTGCAAGATGCTTACTTCAGAATCAGGAAGCCGATTTTAAAGGCGCAGTCATCGTGGGAACGGGAGGAAAAATCAACGGAATCGGTTTGGCTAAATTTTTCCTGTCCATTAAGAATATTATTGCCCCAAAACACAGGAGCAAATTCATCAACCAAACTTTTTCAAAAATTAATAATCAACATTTTAAAGGCGAGAAAGATGGCGACCTTAACAGTTGGCTGAGCCTCAGCAAATCCAACCGTGAATCATTTTGCCGGGACAGCCTATGCGGAGTACCTTTTACCAATAATGGTTTTTACGCATTAGTTTCTCTAAACCAACAGGCAACGGAAAGAAAATGGGCAGAAAAAATACCAAAAGAATTTCCCTTTCTTTTTGTAAGCGGAGCTGATGATCCGATAGGAAACTTCGGAAAAGGGGTTGAAAAAACGGTAACACAAATGCAAAAAGATGGATTTACAGATGTTAATGCAAAAATTTATCCTGCTATGCGGCACGAAATACTTAATGAAGATATTAAAGAATCTGTCTATGAAAGTATAAAAGATTGGCTCTATGAAAAAATATCATAACCAAAAAAGTATTTTAATTAAAAATAATTGATTAATAATTAAAATACTTAGTTTATAATGGAAATTTAGCATTTATTAAGCTTTCAAAAAATCCTTGCTTTGCCATTCTGGATCAGGATATTTGTAAAAACCTTCGCCGGATTGCTGACCAAGTTTTCCTTTGTCGATAAGTTCGGTTTTTAGCTTTTCTGCTATTTTCTGTGTTAATTCTCCCGGGATTTCTTTTAAGATGTTGTAATTGGTGTTCATCCCATTCAAATCTAAAATGGCCATCGGTCCAAAAGGAGCACCTGTTGCTATTCTCCAGGTTTTATCGATTGTTGCAGGATCGGCAACGTCATTCGCCCACAGCGCAAGACCAGCCACCAAAAGCGGAATCAACAAAGAATCCAGAACGTAGCCCGATTTTTCCTTCTTCAGTTCCACGGGAAGCATAGCAATGGATTTTGCAAACTCTACAATCTCGTTATAAACCGTTGGGTCGGTTTGATCAGAACCCATTATTTCTGCCGTATTACGAACCATTATATGATTGGCAAAATGTAAATGGATGAATTTTTCCGGACGATCAGTAAATGTGCTTAATCTGCTCGGCAAAAGTGTGGATGAGTTGCTCGCGAAAATGGTTTTTTCCGGCGCGTGCTCAGAAGCTTTTTCCCAGAAATCTTTTTTGATATCGATGCTTTCCGGTACGGCTTCTATCAATAAATCAGCATCTTGTAAAGAAGCTTTCAAATCTGTAGAATAAGTGAGATTATTTTTGGTATTTTGGATTTTTTCTTCATTAGCTTTCAGGTAGTTCTTATATTCTTCAGCCAAGACATCAAAACGGTTTTTGGCTTTACTTAAAGCTTCATCATTAACATCATAAACCATGACTTTATAGCCGAAATAAGCACACTGCACCGCAATCTGAAAACCGAGAACGCCACTTCCAGCCACCACAACATTTTTGATACTGATTTTAGATAAATCGGCTTCCGGCACTTTCAAAAAATCTGGACTTTGCCACGAAGGATTTGGATATTTGTAAAAGCCTTCGCCAGTAGAAATTCCCAGTTTATTTTGGTCGATGAAAGTTGATTTAAGTTTATCCAGAACAATCTTATCATCTGTTTTGCCCTTCTCTACTTGCAGTTTGTAAATGTTGTATGGTGTCGTCAATCCGATAACATCATACAAAGCCATTGGTCCGTGAGGCGAACCTGTTCCCAGCATCCAGGTTTTGTCTATGGTTTCTGGCGTAGCATAATCGCCAATCCAAAGCTGCATTCCGGCATTCAGAAATGGATTTAATAAAGAATTGAGCACATAACCTGGAACTTCTTTTTTTACCAAAATAGGCACCATCCCTATCGCCTTTGAAAAATCGACTATTTCCTCAGATATTTTTTCGTCGGTTCCTGGATGTGGCATAATTTCCGCCGTATTTCGCAACCATATTTGATTGGCAAAATGCAGGTTAAGGTATTGAGCCGGTCTTCCTGTCACCTCAGCAAACTGACTTGGCAACAAGGTGGATGAATTACTTACAAAAATGGTTTTCTCCGGTGCAATTGCGGAGAGTTGCTTATAAAATTCCGTTTTTATTTTAATATCTTCTGGCACTGCTTCTATCAAAAGATCGGCATCTTTCACGGCAAATGCCAAATCGGATGAATAGTGCAGTCTTTCCCTGGCTTTTGTAATTTGTTCTTCGGTGGCGCCAAGATCCTTTTTATGACTTTCGGCCAAGCCCTCGAACTTTGCTTTCGCCTTTTCCAACACCTCATCACTGATATCGTAAACAGTGGTTTCAAATCCGTGAATTGCAGTTTGAAAAGCAATTTGGAATCCTAAAACACCACTTCCAGCTACCGTTACATTTTTTATTTTGCTCATAATTTTGGTTGATTTTTGGTAATAAAATTTACGGAACTAGGACTCAGCAATCTTCATTTTCAATTATAATTGATAAAACTTCGGACTGAATGCTTCCTCCAAATTCTTTGGTTCTTTACGTTTTTTGTGATTTAGCTCGTGTCTTGAGGTTGAAGATGTTACATACGCTGACTGCCGTGAACGCTGTAAATTTCCGATCGGTGAATTCTCTTCGATGGTTCTGAACGGTGTAAAAGACAGATTTTCCATAATTTCAAAATTACCATCCTCAGGAACCGTTTGTTTTGGTATTGTGATTTTTGCCACCGTACGGAATGGTGATAATTCCTGCGACCATTCTTTTGTAAGGTCATTCACAGGCATTTCTTTCAGGTTTTTGCAAAGTTGTATTTGCAACTCAAACGTAAGGTTTTTTTGAGCTATTTCTTTGATAATTCCTTTTCTGTACGGCCATTCTGCGCTGTCTAGATCAATATCTTTTTCCGTGATGGCGTTCTTGGTCTGCTCAGTTGGGATCACTCTTACTTTGGCGATATAATCACCGTGGCGTACCGCTCCCATACTGTAAAATTCATAAAGAAAACTGTTGATTGAAGGGATTTTTTCAAAAGTTTTAAGAGCGCCCAATTCCTTCAAAGCCTCAAAATTTGGAAATGCTTTTTTATTTTCGGTGACCCAAAGTGTGGCAAATTCCAATTTTCCCAAGGCTCCCTTTTCAAAGAAATCATTTAGCTTTAAAAAAAGCTTTGAAATGAAAACATAATGTTCTGCCGAGTTACAGAAAAACACGGGATTATTAATCAGGTTAAAATCAACATTGGGAGAATCTTCCTCTCCGGGAGATAATTTTTTGCCATCTATCCCAAAAATCTTTAAAGCAAATCCTTGTGCATTACCGCTTAGTTTATCGGGCAAAACTCTGGACGAACCATTGGAAAAGCGAACTGCTGCCTGGTGTTTTCCGGGTTTCGCATAAATGCCCTGCGCCAGTTCTTCGGGCAGATTATCCAAAATTTCAACCTCTGCTTTCAGCACTGCATAGCCATTGGCGTGCGCATCTCTTGTATGATGGGTCGCCCTGCTTAGGTTTGGCGTATTTTTGATGTATTCGCGGATATCGTTATTAATGGTGGTAATATACTCATCGAAATTTTCTGGAATTTCTTCCACTTCGTAACTGTACTTGATGTATTCTTCCATAGTGCTTTTTTTTATTTTAATTCGCTAATCCATTTTAAAGCAGAAATGCTTGGGATAAAACAATATTCGCCGCCTTTCACGATGTTGTAGGTCTGCAAACCACGGTATCTTTTGATGAGGGGTTCTCCAGGTGCAGAAAACAGTGCGTCTTCGTCCTGTACACCGATCATAGGATCTTTTTCTGTTCCCAGATTTTGGGCGTTACCATCGTTTGCCCATTGTTTTTGAAGAAATTCCAGTGTTCCCATTGCATCGGCACTAATGCCAATAAAATACTGTCCACGTTCCTTACCGTCATTTTTAGTTACCTCCGGCGGAACAATGTCGCCAAAAGTTACACTTTTTCTGATGATCCTGTGCAAACGTTCATCCTCCAAAACAAAAGATTTGGAATCTCTTGGGTTCATCCTGCGGATATGCGAACTGAACGGACACTTTTTACCGTACTCATCATTCTTGAAAGAAAAATCATTGTTTTTTTGCATATCATCTCCTAGCGATTTATCATCCTTTTCGGGAGCTAAAACCAAAGGTGCACCACTTCGCCAGCGACCTACCATTTTAGCAGCCAAGAGCTCTCCCTCTTCCGGCGAAGAAGAATTTTCTTTAACGAATTGATTAAATTCTGCCACTTGGCTCTGGTACTTTCTGAAAACCATAAAAGAACCGTTCTTTCCTAAAACTTCAGGTTGTGGAAATGGCTTTATGAAGCCTGCTTCTCCAGGATAGCCCATTATAAATTCGCCTGCTTTAAGTGGACGATCAAATCCGGGCGGCACATCTATCCCACTGCCTTCAATCTCCGGATTACTGATGCCATCCCTGAATCCGAATACATTTTTAACCTCTTCAGATACTGCGAAATCGTGGCTCATTATTACTTCTACGCCGCTGTTATTCGCCAATTTAGAACGAAATTCCTCCAGCTTGCTTTTCCACGCCTCTTCATTGTTGGCGATAACTGCCGCTGCGATGTGAATATGTGATCTTTTAAAAACCTTTTCCCAGTTTTTAGGGTCATTGACTCCAATGTCATAAAGAAACCGGGAACGTTCTGCCATTCCTTCCTTGAAGGATTCGGGAAAAGTATCGAGTGACTCTTGAGGGACACCGATTTTTTCCAGACCTTTATAAGTGAATGTCAAAGTAACCGATGCGCCTTCATTCTTATGCCATTCTTCCGCAGAACTCACAATCGGCAAAAGTTTTTGGAGCATTTGTCTGGCTGCCACAGCATCTTTGATTTCAATAATAGCCACTGTTCCGAAATATGGTATAGGTCGGCTTCTGAGGATTAAGGCCTGTATTTCATTCAGCTCAATTTCTACTTTATTTGGATTAAAAATCCGCTTTAAAAATTCCAGTGCCATAGATTAGATTTTATTTGCTTCGTCAATTGCCTTATTCAGTCCTTTAATGATTTTATCATTTCTCCTTATATCATTCACCGTAAGATGCGGAACACCTACATACCAACCTGTCGCGGTAATCTGATGGTCTAGAATGAACTGTTTTACACTCGGGTTTTTTATGCCTGGCCAGCCTTCAACATTCCCAAAAATGATGTCCATCAGCTGCGGAATTTTTGTAGCGAAATCATCAATATAAGCATCCCAATCACCATCGTAAGCCGTGCAGAAAAGAATCTTGGTATCGTTATCAAACAAAACTATACGAAGATCATGCAGCGTTCCTACTTTGGTTGCACCTTTCAGATCTCCGCCTGCAATTTCCATTATGGTTTTGAGATTTTCTGCACCTCCGGGTTTTAGGTCTGCCATCGCAGTTAACTCAGATACACGACCGGATCTTAACCCTTTTTTTCCGGCAGATGTAGTGGAATGGTCGTAACCATCATCGATACCTTCACTGAAATTCGCCTTTGCTAGCTCGGCAGCCAATTTTACTTTGTTTATAAAACTCATAATTTAGATTTTGATTAATGATTTATATTATTTTGTAAATCAACAATAATTTTGAGGAGAATTGCACAAATGTTATGCCATAGCAATCTATCGTAATGTACCGAAATTCGTATTTTATGTACTGAAACTATGAATTTTTAAGCTTTATTAAAATACTTCAATTGACAAATGATAAAATCTTATGTCTACTCATTTTTTAATTATTGACAGAATTAATTACCTTTAAATATGGCAACTCCCAAAAAGAAACCGACCTATAGCATTTAAAAGAAACTCGACTGTATCTATTCAGTGTACGTTTTGCTAATTCAATTCCAATAAGCTTCTCCTCACGGTCATTATGGTCTTTGAAAATACAGATTAAAGTTCGTAGCCGCTCACATTTACTTAACAATTTATTTCTTAAGCATTATTACAGGTAACAGCGTCGTCCGTTCTCAACAAAGTATTGTAGGCGTCGTAAATTTTTAGCGCAAAAGTTTTGAAATATGAGTTGTACGATTTGGTATCTTCTGACGAACCGACTAATCCCTGCGCTCTAGATTCGCTAATTTCTATTAAATTCTATAGGTAACTGAAATAAATCATTTCTTTAGTCACTAATCTTAAAAAAATACTCTTAGAAAGACCGAATTGATCATTGACCTATTTTATCAAATCTTTTTAGGAAACTGAATGGTAACTTTTATTCTGTTGAATTAGTCCACTTGAACAGATATAAAACATAAAACGCTTTAAAAACTATGTTTTAAAGCGTTTTGAACTATTTTGCTGTAATAGTTGCGATCCGGACGGGACTTGTTCATATTTGAAAAACTCCCTATCCATAAGCTTTATATCGTTCTCTTATTTTTAGGTCACCGAATAGGTCACTTTTTAAACAAGATTTAAGATTGTTTGTTTTTACTGGTGC
The DNA here is from genome assembly GCF_057838485.1 of Epilithonimonas sp. KH_059. Classification (NCBI taxonomy): domain Bacteria; kingdom Pseudomonadati; phylum Bacteroidota; class Flavobacteriia; order Flavobacteriales; family Weeksellaceae; genus Epilithonimonas; species Epilithonimonas sp. KH_059. The sequence continues at coordinate 1,962,886 of NZ_CM174468.1, read as the reverse complement.
AAATATAGGTCTTTTTTTAGTTTTACCAAAAAAAAGACAATTTTTCAAGACTAAATTTAACTAGTCGTTCCTTAACAAAACCCACTATTTAATTTATTTTTAAAAACAGGATTAGAAAACAGCATAATTTGTATCTTATAAAATAAGAAAATAATTTTCTGTTTCAGTAGTTCCATCATTTTCTTCATGTTCCAAGCGGTTGCAGCTAGTAATGCATTGATTTGTGGTCCCGTTTCTCCCATGAAGTAATTTTTTGCCAGCCTAAAATCGGTTTTTAAATGTCCGATGATAGGTTCTATTGCCGCTCTGGTTCTAAATTTTTTGCGCTTTGTCTGCTTTTGATAAGCAGTGTCTTTTTTTCTTGGAGTGCTTGGGATGGAGATTTTCACGCCCTTTATTTCTGATTTTCCTCTGCCACCTCTATCGTAAAGGAGTTCTTTTGGGAGCTTTTGACCACCGGTTTCCATCTGTTCCAAAAGTGGTTCTATGGTGTGACCATCGTAAGGAGTTTGCAAAAATGCTTTAATCCCGAGAATGATTTTCTTGCCTTTGTTGGCGGTGGTTATCAAACCTACCTTATTCCCAAATTCATACTGGCTATGCGCTTTTCCTTTGGCAATACATCGGGTAAAAGGCTTGTGAATGCTGTAAATTTTATCGGCATCGTTTCTTTTTTGTGTGACAACCTTGGTGTACAATGTCATTAAATCTTTATAAAATTCTTGCTGTTCTGCATTAAAATTCCGTTGCAATTCACGAATCAGTCTCATGGCGATGGTTTTGAGCTGTCTTTGAGATTTCCTTGCCGCTTTTGCCCGCTTGGGATGTTTTCCGTTGTAGGTGTTGCGCACCATTTGTTTGCTGACTTTTGTGTAGCGTTGTCTTTGTTTTATGCCTTCATTTCCGGCTATTTTGTTGCAATAATCGATCACTTTTTTGCACAATTTTGCATCGGTAGGAAAAGAGGTATTATTCTCCTGAACGGTAGTATCGGACAAAACAAAATTTGAGGTGTTCGTCTTGGTATCGTGCATTCTTACGCTGTAGGCAAAGATTTTTTCGATGCCTTTTTCGCCAATTCTTTTTCGGAAATGAACAAAATTACTCGGGTCACAAGGAAATTCGTGTTCAAAGAAAACCCTGCCACAAAAATGCTGCATATAAGGATTCATGATCCAGGCTTTTTCCAACGTCTCATCGCCCAAATTATACAAATGTTTCAGTAGCAAACAACCCACCATAAACCGAATCGGATGGCTCGGATTGCCCACTTTGGAATACAAGGGCGAAAATTCTTTCTCAAAATAATTCCAATCTATTTTTTCTGAAAGTAGAACAAGTTCATGCTCGTGGTCAATAAAATCCACCAACATTGGGCGGAATAATTCTGGCTTCTTTTCTGGATTTTTCCCCAACATATTTGCAAGGTTTTAAAGCTCTAAGATACAAATTCTTGCAATAAAAAACAAGCTATTTTAAACCCAAAATACTAATAATCAGTAAATTATAGGTGGTTTGAGGAGAGACTAGTTATTAACAAGAATTCATTAGTCCATATTTTATACAAATTAGTACAATAGAAAAAGTTAGGGTTTTAATTGTACGTCCACTGCTATTTCCTCGCAACGGATTTCATATTTTTTTTCGGGTTTGGAATACACATTAACGGATTGATGCGTGGTAGCAAATGTATTATCATACACATAGGTATTAGAACCTAATAACTTTTCTTCAACGATTTCAGAATTGTAAACTGATAATCTACCTACGGCGTGGTTGTTTATTAGTCTTTCAATTTTCTTTATGCGATACAAATTCTCTACGTCTTGCGTATGGTCATCCGGCATCAGGATAAATAAATAATCTCTTGCCCTACTGATTGCAACATTCAAAACATTTTGCTTGTTAAGAAACATTGCAGGTGATTTGCTTATACCAAAAGGCGGATTAAATACTGATATGATAATATCACATTCATCACCCTGAAAGCCGTGGATTGTACCGATAAGTATTTCAACCTTATCATCATCATTATGCACTCTCGATAAAAGTTTTTCTATTAAAGTTGCTTGTGCTTTGTAAGGACAAATGATACCAATACGGAAATGGTCTTTATGATCATTGCGTATGTGATTTACCAACTGCATTGCAAACTCAACCGTAAATATTGCTGAATACGTCTGATAGTTAGATTTATTGAGTGTATTTGGTTTATAAATGCTTTCAAATTTTTGAACAGGGAATTTTATAATATTTATGTCTTTGAAATCAAGCCCGGGAATGTTCAATGGCTTTTGTTCTGCTTCCGAACGATGATGCTCTAAAATACCATTATAGGTAAAATGGCTGAACACATTTCCAATAGTTGGAACGCTTCTGTATTGCTTTTGCAGATTAACAATATCAAATTGATGCGGAATAGTAACAGTGCAAAGTTCGGTGTAATTGACCACCTAGATTCGGTTTAAAGTGACCATGTAAGTTCGGTCTAAATTGACCACCTCTTTTTTGTGGTAGAAACGACTGTTTTTCATGTGCTAATTTGTATTCAAATATAATTAATTTTCGGCTCTGTTTATTCCTCTTTTTTTGCGCATCGATTCACCCTTAAGTTCGAGGCGGTGAGATTGATGGATCAGGCGGTCTAAAATAGCATCGGCAATGGTTTTTTCACCGATAATATCGTACCAGCCCTGAACCGGGATTTGCGAAGTTACAATGACAGAACCATTGTTATGACGGTCTTCAATGAGTTCTAAAAGAGTTATTCTGTTTTGACTGTCCAATGCCTGGAGTCCAAAATCATCCAATATAATCACCTCTTGGCGTTGTATTTTAGCCAGTTCCCGAAGATAAGAGCCATCCGCTTTTGCCATTTTCAATTTAGCAAACAATTTATTGGTGTTAAAATAACTGACCTTAAAACCCTCTATACATGCCTGATAACCAAGTGCAGTGCCTAAATAGCTTTTGCCTACGCCCGTACTTCCGGTGATTAAGATGTTTTCATTTTTTTCTACAAATTCGCATCCAGCTAAGCGCAGCACCAGATTGCGGTCCAAGTTTCGGGACTGCTCGAAGTTGATACTTTCGATATTCGATTTATAATGGAATCGCGCGTTCTTGATGCTTCTTTCGATGCGCCTGTTGTGCCGTTCATCCCATTCTGCATCGATCAGCATCGAGATAAACTCATCGAGTGTGTAATGATCTGTTTTACCACTTTCAATAGCGGTTTTAAACGCATGATGCATTCCGTAAAGCTTCATTTGCTTCATTTTGGTAACGGTAGATTCGTTCATAATTTTTAAAATTTAATTTTGTTAATGTCTAAGGTCTAAGGTCTAATATCTAGTTGTAATACTGTTTTCCACGGATATTACCATGGATTGGAAGTTGCTGTTCCGACTCTGATTTTTGTTCAAAATCAATTTGGCCTAAATTGTTTTCTAATATTTTCTGGATGGTTTTAAAGCTGTAAATTTTAAAGTCCAGAGCACGTTTACAGGCATTGATCAATCGCTCTCTACCTACCTTTTTTTCGAAGTTTAATATTCCCATACAACTTTTATAAGCTTGTTCAGGATGATTTCTGCTCTCGATAATTTGGATAATATATTCACCAACAAAGGGATCAATTTCAGTGGCCCAATCAATAAATCGCGACGGACTCCAATCGGACACAAATTGATGCGTACTGGCTAAATGTTCAGCATTGGTGGTATATACGTAAGGTTTGTAATTGCGCTTATGAATCGCAATTCTGTTGTATTTGTGGAAGATTTCTACGGCGGAGGAAGTGTATAAAAGCTTGACTTTTTTCTTGAGATATTGATATGGAACGCTGTAATAGTTTTTGTCCTGACTCAAGAGAACGTGCCCATTCTGCATCACCGTTGCGTGCGACTGGTATTTAATCTCAAAATGCGCTTCTGGAAGTGGATGAAGGTTTTGCTTTTCATCTTCTAAAAACAGCTCTTTGCGGGAGTAAGGACGTGCGGTGAGTTTACTATCGTTGTGCGTCTTTAACAGATCCCAAATTTGTTGGTTTAATTCTGCTAATGAATAGAATGGAGTTTCTTTTAAATGGGCATAAATCCGTCGGTACAAGATCTTCACAGCGCCTTCTACCAAAGATTTATCTCTAGGCTTATAGGCTCTGGCAGGAAAAATGATGGTTCCATAATGCTCTGCAAGGTCGGCGAAGGTTTCATTAATGGTGGGTTCAAAACGGCTGCTTTTGATGACCGCAGATTTTAAATTGTCAGGAACAATGGCCGCGGGAACGCCCTGAAAATAGTGCATCGCATTTTCTACCGAACGTACAAAATCTTCCTTTTGCTGGCTCATCGAAGCTTCTGCATACGTATACTGGCTCGCTCCCAGGATGCCCACAAAAAACTGTACGCTTTTGATCTCACCACTCTTTTTATCGGTAATAGAGAGGGTTTTACCAGCGTAATCCACATACATTTTATCACCGGCTTTGTGGTTCATGTGCATCACAGGATTCACCCGTTTTGCCCATATCTTGTAATGATGCCGGAATTGGGTGGATCTGAAAACCATCGGGATACAAAGCGATATACTGCTCCCAAGTTCGATAAATAGTAACTCCTACCTTTTTTAATTCCCGTTCCATCACCGGAAAATAATCGTACAAAGTCTGTAATTTGGGACTTACGGATTCCTCAATAGTATGAGAAAACAAAAGTTCAAGTTCTGCATCTGTCTTTTCGTTAATGATCTCAAAACTTAATCCAAGGACTTCAAATAACGAAATATACTTCTTTACGGTGTTTCTGGAAAGCGATAAGTATTTGCTGATAAACAACTTACTCTTCCCATTGCTATAAAATTTAAGGACTTTTCTAATTTTACTCATGTCTGTTGTTTTATTGGCCATAATCCGTATTTTTTATACGAATTTATGACGCTAACAACATGAAAAAATCAATCGTTTTTAACTGAAAAAATTAACCAAAATCCAGGTGGTCAATTTGCTCCGAATCCAGGTGGTCAGTTTGCTCCGAATCCAGGTGGTCAGTTTGCTCCAAATCTGGTGGTCAATTTACTCCGAATCTGGGTGGTCAATTTGTCCGTTTTTTCCAATATGATTAGATAATCCCTGTTTTAGTCCCTGATTTTTTAAGTAGGGACTAATTTTGATTATTTGTAAAGTCAAAAATCAAATGCTTTAAAATTCCTATTTTGGGGTGATTGGTTACATGAGTATCGCCAAAATTGGCAGTATCGGCACTCTCCAAATAGCTAATGTGACTTTAAAAGGTCTTTCTTTATAGGGTGCTTTGAAACGAAATACGATAAGGGCAATATTCACGGCAACAAAAACAAGCAACGCGCCTAAGATGACATTCCTGCTACTATTTTAATATCTCCCAACAATAAAAATCCAGCAACTGCGGCCACAACCACAAGGGTAGTAACCCACGGAACCTTCTGTGCATTGGTTTTGGTCATAAATTTCGGAAGTTCACTCAGGTCTGCCATTCCAAAAAGTAACCTACTAATTGAAATAATTCCACTAAAGGCAGCATTTGCAGTAGCAAAAAGTGCTGCGATAGCCAAGGCAACAGGTAACCAACTGTTGAGACTGGATGCCGCAAGTGAAAGTGGTGAATCCACTTTGGCCAGTTCGGAAGGGTCAGCAATGTTGAGTACCGTAAAAGATATGAGCAAATAGATAACGGTTGTAAAAACCATTGTCAATAGAAAGGCACGAGGAATTGTCTTGCCAGGTTTTTTTACTTCTGAACCCAAAGCCGCCATATGTTCAAAGCCAGTATAAACAAAAAACAAGGTAGCCGTTGCCGCCAAAGTACCGGAAAAGGATTCAACTTTAAAAAATGCTGCTTTTGGTGGGCCTGTTTCCAAAAGTCCGAACGCTATAAGAAGGAACAATCCCAAGAGCTGAATACTAACCATAATGATATTAGCGATAGATGATTTCTTGATGCCCGTAAATGCTTATCAACGAGAGCATAACCAAAACACCATAACTGACAAGTAGGGAAGGAATACTAAAAAAAGTGTTGAAATAGCCTCAAAATGCCAGTAGCACCGCAGCGATGATGGCCGAACTGTGGAACGCAATCGTCCAGCCCGTGAGAAAAGACGGAATATCAATTTTAGGAAACGCCTTGCGTACAAAAATAAATTCCGCACCTGCATTCGGATAGGTTGAGGATAATTCAGCATAAGACATTGCCGAGACACTTGCCGCAATAGCCGCAAAAATGAAACTCAACCAAAGGTCTGTGCCCGCTTGTCCAGCGGCTGCGCCGCTTACCGTGTATATTCCTGCTCCCACAATAGTACCAACTCCATAAAAGGTAAGTCGAAGCGTTCCCAATGATTTTTTTAGTGCTGCCAAAATAATATAACTTTATAATTCATTTCTTCCCAAATTCCTTTTTTCTATCTTAGCCTTAACGATGCTACGCTCTAAAGTCTTTTCTTTTCAGCATTTGTTGTTCAAAGGGAAGTCCTTGCATATTTCAATGCTATTGCCCAAACACCTTCAAACAATACATCGAACCTCTTTTGGTAATCCTTGAACAATTTGTCTTCACCCCCAATGTGCTGTCCTAGCTGCTTATCCCAATACTACTACCCAAAGCCAAACGTTCATAACTAATCGTTGTTTATAATTGTTCTGTTACCTTCAGTATATTTCGACTTTTTCTTATCCGATATTTTCTGGTCTTTGCTTTGCTTGTTTTGAAAGATCAGGAGTAAAATAACTCCTGTGCTAATCCAAACATCTGCGGTATTGAATACAGGGTCGAAAAAAGTAAATTCATTACCTCCCCATAGTGGCAGCCATTCCGGAAGCCTTGTATCAATAATAGGAAAGAACCACATATCCACCACATTGCCATTTAAAAATCCAGCATAACCAGCGCCTGACGGGAATATTTCTGCAATATTGCGAAGTGCGGGATCACTTTTTTCAAAGATCAGTCCGTAAAATGCACCGTCAATCAAATTACCCAATGCACCTGCGTATATAAATGCTGCACAGATTATAAAGACCTTTGCATACCCCTTACGTATCATCTTTTTGATATAAAACGTCCCCCAAATAACGGCTACTAAGCGAAATAATATTAAAACAAATTTGTCCAGATAACCCTCGCCAAATTTAAAACCCCAGGCCATGCCCGGATTTTCCAAAAAATGTAAGCGAAACCAATCCAGGCCAAATACGTAGTACTCCTCGCCATAATAAAAATGGGTCTTCACATAAATCTTTATGGCCTGGTCTATTGCCAACAAAAGTAAAATCAATAATGCTACACTACTTTTATTCATAATTTCCTTATTGTTGCCAACGTCAGTTTGTCTAAAAACCTAAACCTAACCGCTGAGAATCGAATATACGCCAATTTTGTAAGATAGGTGTCCGTGTATGGAATAGTCATTTTGAGGTTATTAGACAGTTTGACGTTTTGTGCAACATATATTTGCATTATTTAGATAATTTTAAAATTCTTATGGCGCCCCGCATCACAAACGTGAAAACGATTCCGCCAATTACCAAATCGGGCCATTTGCTATTCAGAAAATAGACCAGTACCCCTGCTACTATAACACCACCGTTTACAATAATATCATTGGACGTAAAAATGGCACTTGCCTGCATATGCGCCTCCTTACTTTTGGCCTTGTTAATGAGCCAGAGCGATATCAGATTACCCACCAATGCGAAAATTGAAACGATAATCATCCATTGGAACAAGGGCGTTTCGGTATTGCTGAAAAATCTTCTAAAGACCTCTGCAAACCCAAGTGTCGCCAATGCGATCTGAAAGTATCCGCTGAATTTTGCGACCTTCTTTTTTCTTGAAATGGCACCACCTACCGCGAACAGGCTTAGCGCATAAACGATGGAATCTGCCAGCATATCCAAAGAATCTGCAATAAGGCCCATAGAAGAAGAGATCCACCCCGTGGTCATTTCGATAACGAAAAAGCCAAAATTGATGCCCAAGACCCACCAAAGGATTCTTTTTTGTTTGGATTGGTCTTCCATTACGGGAGGCTCCGCTTCTTCGGTCCCCTCAAAGAAATCCCCAAGTTTTAAGCTGGCTATTGATGTTTGAATATCTTCGATTCCATCCACGTGATATACTTCCAATTTCCTTTTGGGAATATCAAAATCCAAATGTTTGACTTGAGTATAAGACTCCAACTTCATCCGGATCATCTGCTCTTCCGAAGGACAATCCATTTTAGCTATCTTAAATGTTGTTTTCTCCATTATCTCTTTTTTTATTTTTAATCCTCGTTTTAAAAATTGTAATTTTTTTTCCGGCACAATTGCTACAAACTCCTTGTAACTGCAGGTTTACTTCCTCTGCCTGAAACTATTCCGGCAAAGGCACTTCCAGAATTTTATATTTAAGCAAGCATAAGGTTTCTTTGCAAATTTTTTAATAAAAATGCACATGCATATCTTCAGGTGCGCTTATACATCCATCTTCACACAAAGCATACTTTCTGGCTCCTGTTCCGTACTCTATGCTATGAACCAAGCCTTTTCTTTCAAAAGTCTTTAAGGTTCTATATAGGGCAACCTATCTGCTTTTTCGAAAGCTACTTCCAGATCCTGCAGACTTACTGCTGCTATTTACTTTTGCTTTCGCAGTGTTTCCAAAACCAGCAGGCGCATTGCCATTTGGGCTAATATTTTTTATTTTTAGTTTATTTTCAATATTTGAAAGCATAATTAAATCCTTTATAAAAATTGATGTATCCTCTGATAACCCCTTCTTTACTATAATTTTTTAGCTCTCCAACGCGCATCCCGTGCTTCCTTAAGAATTTCCCATCCTCCTTTTAGCACAATTCCCACGGTTATAAGGCTGATGATCAAATCCGGAAGAGGGGAATTAAACAGCATCACTGCGACACCGGATAATACAATCCCTAAATTAACAAGCATATCGTTGCTGGTAAATACCATAGAGGCCTTCATGTGTACGCCTCTTTCACCCTGAGATTTCAGCAAGCGCAAGGCAAGAAGGTTACTCGCCGCATTCACTATCGCCGTAATAATCATTGCCCAGCCAATTGGTTCAGTTTCTATTATGAAACGTCTGATGACTTCGCCAAGCAACACCAAACCTAATACCAACAATAGCACGCCGGAAAGTGTTGCTGCCCGTGATTGGGCAGCAACACCTTTGCCTACGGCATACAAACTGACAATGTAAACGGCTGAGTCAGCAAGATTGTCAAGCGCAGCACCTAACAGGCCAGTGGAACTTGCTATAAAACCAACAGTACCGGCCATTACAACCTGGAACATATTGATCCCCAGGACCTGTTTTAATGTTTTTCTTTCAGCTTTATTGGAGGCATCAAGCTGAATTTCGTCTTTTTCGTTGTTATTATCGCTCATGATTGTCTGTTATCTTAAATTGAATTATTTCACGAAACTGCCGCCGGAAATGTTTACTTTGCCGTCTTTCCATTTCTTTTACGCCTTTCTTAGCCTTCCAGGTACCAAAAGCATCCATAAACGATTCGTGGTTTTTAATTTTCGTATGGCAATGTTTTTATTTTACTTAATATAAAACCACTGCTTGGCAGCGTGGGCATACGGGATAAACTAAATGTCAAATCCTGATCGGGCACCTCATAAGTTATCCGGTTAATCAGAAAATCTACAGCTTGTTTCATCGATTCAATAGTGAGCCATTCACCCGCACACCGATGGCCGTGTAAATGTTCTCCTCACCCTGTGGGATTAAGGTAAAGGGATTACCGTCCCAGTTTATAAATCTCTCAGGATGAAATTCATGGGGGTCTTTCCATAATTCACGATCGTGAAGCATGCCATATATATCCAGCAACACCAACCTGCCACGCTTAAATGTATATTCCTTCCATTCAAATTCTTTTCGCACAATAGCGCCTACCATAGGGGTAAATGGATAAAACATTCGTACTTCCTGTACCAGCATTTCTGTCAGATTGTCTTTCCCTGTCTGTATTTCTTTTTTATATTGTGGATATTGATGTAAAGCAAGAGCAGTAAAAGTAATGTAGGTTGCTATGGCTACGGTGGGCCTTAATACATTTATCAGTTCTACTGCTGCAACCTTTGTGTCCAACAATTTGCCATCAAGCTCACGGTGGAAAGCAATTGTGTGGGCAGCAGTACCCTTTTCTACATGAATTTTACAGTTTCGGATTTCTTTAATAAGGTTACCAATCCACTTTTCAGCTCTTTTCCGAGCCTGCTTTCCCCGCCAATGCCGTGGACCAATGGCTCCAAAGGCATCTACCATAGCCCCAAGGTCCCTGGCCCTTTGTTGCACTTCTTCTTCCCGCAGCGGAACTCCCGACCATGTACAAACTGCACGACAGAGAATTTCCTGTACTTCGTTAAATAATATAATTTGCTCTTCTTTCTCCCATTTACTAATGTATGTTTCCCAGTAGCTTTTTTGAAATTCCAGGAACCTTCGAAGGCTATCCGGTTTCATCAAAGACATAAACATTTCTTTTCTTTGCCTGTGTGCTGAATTATCCAATGTCTGGACGCCCTTCTGGCCGAATAATGTTTTTTGCACCCTTTTAGGAGTAGCTCCTTTGCGTTGAAACTTTTCAGTATCATAGAAAACCTCCGCGGCGTCTTTTCCACTGATGCAAATTGCTTTCTTTAACCTTAAGCGGGTTCTAAAAATATCAGTCCCAAGCTTTTCACGCTTTTTCTGAATAAATTCATAGCCGTCACGAAGTAGTATCAAACTACTATCAAAGTTTTTGTCTTTCGGAATAGCTGTCATGTTCTTTACATCTTTAAAAAATAATCTTTCATTTTTTAGACCAGTAACTGATACTTAATACAATTTAAGTTATGTTGAATTACAGCTACTGCATCATTTAATACAAAGCCCTCCTATATTAAATATGCAATGCCCTGTCTTCGGTAGCTGCCAGACAGGCTTCTTTAAAGGTCTCGGAAAATGTGGGGTGCCCGTGCGACATCCGTGCAACATCTTCGGCAGATGCCCTAAACTCCATTGCCACCACCGCTTCGGTATAACTGTCTGCAATGCGGGGGCCTATCATATGCACGCCCAATATCTCATCGGTCTGTTTATCGGCTATAACCTTGATAAAGCCATCGGTATCCATACTTATTTTTGCCCTTGCATTGGCCTTGAATGGAAAAGATCCTGTTTTTATAGTTTTATTGGCCTTCTTCAATTCTTCCTCTGTCAATCCTACTCCTGCAACCTCTGGCTGGGTATACACGATATTTGGGATAAGCGAATAATTGATATGGGGTTTTTGGCCAACAATCCGTTCGGCTACAAAAACGCCTTCCTCACTGGCTTTATGGGCAAGCATTGCCCCTCGGATTACATCCCCAAGGGCATATACTCCCTTGACGTTGGTTTCGAGGTTTTCATCTACCTTTATCTGTCCATTCTCATTGGTTTCCACTCCTATATTTTCAAGCCCTAAATTGGCGGTATATGGTTTTCGGCCAATGGCCATAAGGCAGTAATCGCCTTCTAAATTCATTTCTTCTTTATTGGAAAGGTTTTCCGCATTTAACGCCACTTTGCCATTAGTTGCCGTTGCATTTGTCACCTTATGTTCCAAATAAAAATCAATTCCCTGTTTCCTTAGGGAACGGTGCAATTGATGTCCCAGTGCGCCATCCATAGTGGCAATAAGGCTATCAAAATATTCTACTATAGAAACCTTTGAACCCAAGCGGGCGAATACGGAACCTATCTCGACCCCGATAACGCCGCCGCCAACGACCATTAAATGCTTGGGGATGTCCCGTAGGGCAAGGGCTTCGGTGGAAGAGATTATCCTTTTTTTATCGATTTCAATATTGGGCAGTGAAGCGGGTTTGGATCCGGTGGCAATGATGATTTTATCGGTTTCTATGGTTTCCGTTTTATCTTCGCCCTTAATTTCAATAGTATTTTTATCCTTGATGATACCGTGGCCTTCATAAACGGTGACCTTGTTCTTTTTCATCAGATAATCAACGCCATTGATGATTTCCTGTACCACATCTTGAACCCTTTGGTTCATTTTCAGGATATCGACATTGGCCTCTTTAACATCAATCCCAAATTTTTCGAATTGATGCTTGAGTTTGTAGTAATGCTCAGAAGCTTCCAACCAAGCTTTTGACGGAATACAGCCCACGTTAAGACAGGTACCGCCCAACGTGCTGTACCTTTCAACAATGGCCACTTTTAATCCCAATTGGGCGCAACGGATGGCACTTACATACCCACCCGGGCCAGACCCTATAATAGTTACATCAAATTTTTCCATATTCGTATTTTTTTAAGTTAGTTAAGGTAGAAAAAACCTGAACCTGACCTTTGGTCACGAGAATTCAGTTTTCTGTAAATCGTCAGCAAAAAGTGTACTGATTTAGTTCAGAACTAAGATAGTGTTTTCATAATAAACAGAACAAAAAAAACCATTAAATTTGATTTATTATGACAGCCAAAAAACCAATCAGTAATCCTGAAAATTATTTAAAAGACATCCGCAGAAAAACCAGAAGGATTTTCACCGCGGAACAAAAGATCCTAATTGTGATGGAAGCCCTTCGGGCTGAAACCTCCATAGCCGAACTCTGTCGCAAGCACGCTATTCAGGAATCTACCTTCTACAAATGGAATAAGGAGTTCATTGAAGCCGGTAAAAAGCAACTCTCAGGAGATACTCTTCGCCAGGCAACCTCCGAAGAAGTCTCTCAGCTTCGGGAAGAGAACCGAAAACTCAAGGAGACGGTCGCCGACCTCGTTATCCGCTACGACATTGTAAAAAAAAGTTTGGAAATTCTGGAATAACCGAAAAATACAGAAAGTATATGAGGTTGTTACCTGAAGAAAAACTGGAAATCATCCAAATGGTTACCCGTAGTGAAATCGGCGTCAACAGGACGCTCAGGGAACTTGGCATTCACAAAAGCACCTTCTACAAGTGGTATAATCTGTACCTTGAGAAAGGTGAAGCGGGATTTCATTCTTCCCCTTCTTCTGGCAGAAGGCAGTGGAACAACATTCCTGAAGAAGAGAAAAATCTGGTGGTAGAAATCGCTTTGAATTATCCTGAACTCTCCAGCAGAGAACTGGCTCATAAAATCACCGATGAGAAGGGTGTATTTATCTCAGAATCCAGTGTTTACCGTATTTTAAAGAAAAGAGGACTGATAACGGCTCCATCGCACATCCTGATTTCTGCCTCGAATGAATTTAAGGATAAAACCAATTTTGTTCACGAAATGTGGCAGACGGATTTTACTTACTTTAAAATTCTGGGTTGGGGCTGGTACTATCTAAGCACGGTGATTGACGATTTTAGCCGCTATATCGTTCATTGGGAATTGTGCCGAAATATGAAGGTGAATGATGTTCAAAGAACCATTGACCGAGCTGTGAAGAAAGCAGGTTTAAGAAAAGGACAAGTTCCGAAACTTCTATCGGACAACGGTTCTTGCTATATTACCGAGGGATTAAAGGAGTATTTACACGATAATCACGGCATGAAGCAAATCCACGGAAAACCCGCTCATCCACAGACACAAGGCAAGATTGAACGCTACCACAGGACGATGAAAAATGTGGTGAAACTGCATCATTATTACAGTCCAGATGAATTGCAAGCCGCTTTGGAAGTGTTTGTAAACCGCTACAACAATGAGCGTTATCACGAATCTTTGAAGAATCTCACTCCAGCGGATGTGTATTTTGGAAGAGCCGACGAAGTCTTGAAGATAAGACAGCAGATAAAATCTGAAACTCTAAAAAGAAGAAAAAAGGAATATTACAAAAGAAAATTAATCGAAACCTATTTTTTTTCTTTTTAAAAGCAAAAAACTAAACTTTAAATTCTATATTTGAAACAGAAAACACTCTCTAAGAAAAAGTACACTTTCTTTTGAAGACATACAATGACGAAGTCCACAACGCGAACCATATCGTAGGAAAAGTAAGAATAGAAGACCGCCGATTTGCTTCAGACTTTAGAAATCAAAACCAGCAGACTTCAAAGTTGGGTATCAATACTTGGATGGCTGCGCAATACATCCAAGAAAAGAACGACGGTAGAAATGTTACCTTGCTTTCTGCAACGCCATTTACCAACAAACCACTGGAATATTATTCTATTCTCTCCTTGATTGCGAACAAGAGATTAGAAGAATCGGGCTACTTCAATGTGAATACCTTCTTTGAAACCTTTATGGAGGCAGACAACGACATGGAGATTGACGCAAAAGGTGATGTGAAATTCAAGGCGAATGTTCGACGTTTTAAAAACAATTCGCTGTTTCAGCAACTTTTATCTGAATTTATTGATATCAAAGGCGAAGAAGACAATCCCGAATTGGTGCGGCCCAACCGAATCAACAAGGAATATAAGATTGAGCAGAACTATTTAACGAGTGAGCAATACGAAATGCTCAATGAAAACTTTACCGAAACCCAAAAAGGGGCAATTCTTACGCATATCCTTAATGCCCGTTTGATTGCGATTTCACCATATCTTTCTCCCTATTATGAAGGAGAAGAACCGTCTTTAGAAGAGTTTATAGAGGATTCTCCGAAACTAAAACAAACGATGGATTTGATTCGGCAGAACAAAAACGACATTCCGGATTCGGGACAGATTATCTACTCTGAATTAGCTGTTTCGGAATTTCCGAAACTAAGGGAATATTTGGTACGGGAGGTCGGCTACAAACCGGAAGAAGTCGGAGTCATCACCGGAGCAACCAGCAAACCAAACCGTTTAAAGATTCAGGACGATTTCAATTCCGGAAAAATAAAGGTGGTCATCGGAAGCGAGGCGATTCAGGAAGGAATGAACCTTCAGGAAAATACGACGGATATTTACATGCTTTCTCTTCCGTACAACTTTACCTCTCTACGGCAAGTGGAAGGTCGTGCTTGGCGACAAGGAAATAGGAACGAAAATGTAAGAATCAACTTTATGTTGACCAATGACAGCATTGATGTCTTTATGCTTCAAAAATTGCAATCCAAACAGGCAAGATACTTGGAGGCAATGAAGAAGGGAGCCGATGTTTTAGATATTTCTGACATCAGCACGCAGGAACTGAAAACCGCCATCATCACGAATCCCGAAACCAGAGCGAATATAGAAATTGAACTGATGAAAAAGCAAATTGAAACCGAAAAAAATAAATTTTTGGCTGATTCTGCTTTTGTGCTTCGAAAATATGACAGTTTTATTAAAATTCAGGAAGAAGTAACTAAAGCGCAACATAACTACAACCGAATCTTAGGCTATTCCAAGGAAGAGGGCGACAATGCCGAATACTGGAAAAACCAGCTTCCATTTTATCAAAAAACGATTGATTTGACAAAGGAGAAAGTCCAAGAGGAAATTGATATTCTTTCTCAAAAAGGCGTGAATGTGACGGAGATTGAACAGCAGACAAAAATTACTGAAGATAAGATTGCTGAATTGGATAAAAGGTTGGAGGATTTGCCTAATGTTCGGGAGGGATTGGTTGAGAAGTATAGGGAGGAGAAGGAAATGCAGTTGAAAATTAATGAGACTGGAAATTATTTAGGGGAGCGAGCAATTGATAATGTGCTCTTATTTAATAAAAATAATTCCGAACGGATTAATATAGCTATAGAAAGACTGGATGTGCAAAAAGAAGCTGAAAAAGAATATTACAAAATAGGGCGATAAAAAACAGGGACTCAAAGTCCCTGTTTTAGTCCCTGTTATACGTAAATCACTGATTTACAGAATTGTTTGTAGCGAAGACGGGAATTGAACCCGTGACCTCAGGGTTATGAATCCTGCGCTCTAACCAACTGAGCTACCTCGCCATTTGAGTGGTGCAAATATAAACATAATTTGAAAAATCACAAACTAATTTAGACCTAAAAATGCAACAACATCCATCGCGTAGTCAGGCTTACCAATTATCTTATTGTTTTCGTCTAATACAAAGTAAGTTGGCGTTGCAGAAACATTGTATTTTTCCGCAAAACTACTGTACCATCCTCTTAATTCTGTATCATTTACCCATGGATATGCAGTGGCTCTTGACTGGTAGGCTTTGTCTTCCGTGTCAAGTGAGAGTCCAATGATTTCAAAATTATTCTCTTGGAACTTCTTATAATAAGGTATGAATTTAGGAAGATCGGTTTCGCAATGCTGGCAACTCGAGGACCAAAAGACAATCACTTTTCTTTTTGCTTTTAAATCGTGAATCGATTTTGCCTGGGTGTGCGTCGGTGAATTAAATTTATAATCTTCCATCACAGACCCAATCGCTGTATTTTGATTGATTTCAAGCGTAGAGGAAAGTCTTTCATTCAAAGTACATTTAAGATTTTTCGCCTTCGCCAAAAACACTTCTTTCATCTCTAGCATATTGTAGGCTCCAAAGATGTCAATCGCTTCGGATAGGACCGTCTGGCCTCTTGGACTTTCAATATCGAGTGCAGCTAATAAATCATCAATTGCTTTCTCTGCACCCTTTGCATCAAACAGATTCAAATAATTGACAAGCACAGGGCGCATTAAAGTGGAAGTTTCGAGCAGTTCATTTGAGTTGACAAAAAACTGAACAATTTGCTGCGCATCCGGTTTTCCTTCTTGAGGCGCATCGTCCACATACCGATCGTAGTTTTCTGAATAGTAATTTACGAATGGAAAATTCGTTACATCCGGTTTTCCTTTCGAAAGGGTAATAATTTCGCTATTAATGGCCTTATAAAAAGGTTCGTTCGAGGTGTAAAACCCTTGCATTTGAAGAAGAGCCGGCAAAATACTTTCGATCTTGCGCTGGTAATTAAGAATTTGACTCATCGCTTGGTTGGGAGCGTCCTCATAAACCACTTGGGGAAGGCGTCCTTTCGCGGGTTGCAAATTCATATTCACGTCCTTATTCTCAGAAATAAAATTCAAGGTGAAATTAATCTCTGGAAAATAGGCCTTCATCATTCCCACATAGTGGTTAGGATACTTCAGCATCCAGGTATTTCCGCTTCGTACAACTTTGGAAACGAGGACATCTTTTGAGCCATTGACCGTGTAAAAATAGGCCTCTTTAGGCGCAAAGTCTCCACTTGCACTTACTTTCACATTAAACTGCCCATAGGCTATCGAAGTCGCAAAAAAAGCAACGAGTAATCCAAATTGTTTCATGGGTTAAAAATACAAAAAAACTTACGGATTCCTCCGTAAGTTTACTAGGTAAGCTAAAAATAAATGGGCTTAGAAATTTCTCTAGGCTTTCTTTCGAGCTGGTTTTTCTTTAAGGATGTTGCTTTTGGTCAATTTGATTGTTTTTTGCTCGCCAATAGAGAACATATAATCTTCCAACACTTTTTCTGTCGTTCCACGAAGGCCTCTTGCTCCGAGTCCCTTCTCCATCGTTTCCTCCACGATGCGCTCGATGGCACCGTCTGTAAAGTCTAAAGCGATACCGTCCATTTTAAACAGTTCGACATATTGATTCACAATGGAACTCTTTGGCTCTTTCATGATTCGAATCATCGTTTCTTTGGTAAGTTTATCCAAATTCGTAATAATTGGGAATCTACCAAGAAGTTCAGGGATGAGGCCGAAACGTCTTAAATCTAGAGCAGTCAATTGACTTAAAATATATTCATCTTCCTCTGATTTGGACAGTTTATCTAGACTAAACCCGATCGCTTGCTTATTGAGTCGCCTTTCAATAATGTCTTTAATTCCGTCAAACGCACCCCCCGCAATAAACAGGATATTTTGAGTATTGATTTGGATGTATTTTTGATCCGGATGCTTTCTACCCCCTTGCGGCGGCACATTCACAATACTACCTTCTAATAACTTTAAAAGTCCCTGCTGTACACCTTCACCAGAAACATCTCGAGTGATGCTTGCATTGTCAGATTTTCTTGCAATTTTATCAATCTCATCGATAAACACAATTCCTTTCTCTGCTTTTTCTACATCGTAATCCGCTACCATTAGCAATCGAGATAGTATACTCTCGATGTCTTCTCCTACATATCCGGCTTCGGTAAGGATGGTGGCATCCACAATACAAAAAGGAACGTTTAGTTCTTTTGCAATGGTTTTTGCCAAAAGGGTCTTTCCAGTCCCTGTTTCGCCAACCATTATAATATTAGACTTCTCGATCTCAACCTCACGGTCCTTTTGCTCGGCATGGAGCAACCTTTTGTAATGGTTGTACACGGCAATGGAAAGCTGCTTTTTCGCTTGGTCTTGCCCAATGACGTATTGATCTAAAAATAGTTTGATTTCTTTTGGTTTCTTTAAGTCCTCGAGACTCGTCGTGGAAAAAGTCTCACCGCCATGAACCGACTCCTTTACAATAGAATGGGCCTGTTCAATACAGCTTTCACATATGTAACCATCTTGTCCTGCAATTAGCACTTGGACTTCACTTCGTTTTCTTCCACAGAATGAACATTGGTTCGGGTTCATTAATTTTATATCTATTTATGATTAGTTGAGTGAACTGCCTACCCCTTAAGTTTTTCAATGAGTGTGGCATCAAGGGTCCTAGACTCACTAAGCAACGCCTCGCCTTGTTTTTGTTTCTAGTCCGACTGCATTCCACAACCAGACTCGGTTCTCAAAACCTAATTTCGCTTGATTTACTAGAAATTAATCGTGAAGCGATTTGTATTAAGCTTCTTGTATTTGCTTTTGAATCTCTTTGTACTGCTCCGCAGACAATTGCAACCTTTCGTTCATGAAATTCAGATCGGACATTTGATTCAAAGGGACTAAATGTATATGCGCGTGGGGAACTTCAAGTCCAACCACGGCTACTCCTACTCGTACGCAGTCAATTGCCTTGCCTACTTTTTTGGCAACCCCTTGAGAAAAACTCCACAGAGCATTGTAACTCTCGCTGTCCAAATCAAAGATCAAATCGACTTCTTTTTTAGGAATGACTAAAGTATGACCTTCTACAAGAGGCATGGCATCTAAAAAAGCAATGTGATGCTCATCTTCTGCCACAATGTAGGCGGGGATTTCGCGGTTGATTATCTTGCTAAAAATGGAACTCATAAAATGATCTTAAGCCTGCAATTCGTTTTGAGGCTACAATTTACAAAGTAATTTCTAAAACTTCAAAAGAAAGTTCGTTGCCATTTGGCAATTGAATCAGTGCGCTTTCACCCACTTTCTTTCCTAAAAGTCCTTTGGCAATCGGAGTACTTACCGAAATACGACCTGTCTTTAGGTCACTTTCGTTATCCGGTACAAAGGTGAATTTTTGTTCTTTCTTCGTCGCTTTATTGAATAAGCGAACCGTCGTTAGAATGGAAACCTTTGAGGTATCTAATTGGGTCTCGTCAATAACTTTTGAACTAACGATAAGGTCTTTTAATTTTGAGATTTTCATCTCGAGCATACCTTGCGCCTCTTTTGCAGCATCGTATTCTGCATTTTCGGACAAATCTCCTTTATCACGCGCTTCCGCTATTTGTTGCGTAACACGTGGTCTTTCAACACTTTCTAACTGTTCCAGCTCTACCTTCATTTTATTCAAGCCTTCTTTTGTAACGTATGTTGCCATAATTTTATATTTTTGAAAATGATAAAAAAAAATTATCCGACCATCGAGCCCGGACAATATTTTTCATTCGTATTAAAGAACAAATATAATGTATTTTTTTCTAATTCCAAGAATCAAAATCAGATTTAAAGGGATCTCATTTCTGATTATCAGTTTATTACTTCTGCAGTCTTGTAGAGATTCGCAAAACGCAATCCCTTGCTTTCCGAGTGCGACCATTCAAGTCACCATTAGCCTAAACCACCCCAATTATCAAACGCTAAGAAATGTGGGAGGATGGGTATACGTTAGTGAACAGCAATCCGGAAGTAGTGGATTAATTGTTGTAAAAACGACCGAAGGATTTCGAGTTTATGACCGGAACCCGCCCCATATTTGTCCGGGGAACAACACCACGCTCGTGGTGGAAGACAATTCCAAATTGCTTTGTCCCGCAGACCGTGCGCAGTGGAATTTATTTTCAGCCGAACCCGTATCGGGAACCAGCGTATATCCTAAATTATACCGCTACCAATACAATTCAGACAACGAATCCTTAACCTTATTTAATTAAATCGAAAAATGAAAATCGTCATACAAAGAGTCTCCCATGCAGAAGTAAAAGTAAACGATCAAATTATTGGCGCCATTAAACAAGGACTTCTACTTTTGGTCGGTATTGATGAGTCTGACAATGAACAGGATGCGGATTATCTGGTCAACAAAATCAAAAATTTGAGGATCTTTTCGGATGACCAAGGCCTAATGAATCTCTCCATTTTACAAATCGAGGGTGAAATCCTGTGTGTGAGCCAATTCACACTCATTGCCGAATACAAAAAAGGCAATCGTCCTTCTTTTATAAATGCGGCGAAACCTCCACTTGCGAAACCCCTCTTTGCCTATTTCCAATCCGAGCTAAAGAAAACGGGACTCAAAATTGAAAGCGGAGAATTTGGTGCAGACATGAAGGTATCTCTGCTCAATGACGGCCCAGTCACGATTGTCATGGATTCGAAAACAAAACAATAATCTTTTAAAACGAAGCAGCCCCCAAAATTTGGGGGCTGCTTCTTTCGATTAACATCTAAAATCTTAGTTCGTTTCCGGAACACTACTAAAGGTAAGTGAGCTTTTCATGCTCAAATCACTTGTAGGACTGCTTTTCAGTACATAAACAATTCTCTGTTGAATAGTTCCTCCCGATTTCATAATCGCATCTAAATTCTTATTGACAATGTCAAGGCTTAAGGTCGTTCCAATATTGTCAGAGATCTGATCTCTTGAAGCTACTAAAACTTCCTTGTTGCCAGAAATTAAGTAAACGGACACGGATTTAAATACTCCCATCCCCTGATCACCTGCGGAGACGGAGACTTTAGCTGTATTGGCCCGAATGTCTCTTACATTCTGACTCACTCCCATGATTTGGTTCAGTCCTGTTCCTGCCCCTACTGCTGTCAACTGAGTTGCCACTGGAGACCCTTTAGAGACTGTGAAAGAAGAATTAAAAGGCAGCGTATTCTGCAGCACCGAGGAAACCGTTGAGCAACTCACCAAAGTTGCGCTGATTACAAATGCGGATATAATAGATGATTTCATAACAAAAAGGTTTTTAATATTAAATACAAAAATAAAGTAAAAAACGGCACGAATCTAAAAAATTAGGGCCACTCCTCTTTATAAATTTGAACTCCTAGGGAGTTTCTTTCTCCACGTGAATTGTAAAATTTCCTTGAGGTGAGCTTGAAGCCATATTGCTTTTTCCCACCATTAACCAAACTTCTCCTTCACTAGGAATTTCGAGCTCCGCTGTCCGTCCGAAAGGACCATCGAGGGTACCGTCGGGATACCGAACTTGATTGACTCGAATGTTCATGTCTTTAACTTTTGTCTGAATTTGAACTTTCAATTTGCCTTTAGGCATATTGGCGAGTTTTAAAACAAACTGTTGGTTGTCATTTTTAATTTCATCCCCTAACGTAAAAGGAAGCATTTTTGCACCCGCAGAACGAACTATTTGACGATCGGTTTCTTCTCTATTGACCCCCGTCGCAAGCACTCTCTGTACATCTTCTGCCTTGTTCACTATCGAATCGGGCAGTTTCAAAAGCGAATCCTCAACCTGAGCTGAGTCCGAAATGGAAACGGAATCTACCTCCATGGCCGACGTGCTTTCAATTTTTGATTCCTTGGTACAGGACCAAAGCAATATGGGAATTAATATCCAAATTTTCTTCATTCTCTCTATCGATTAGTTGACTAATTCTCCGTAAACAGCGCCCTTGAGAGGACACCGCAACAGGTCTTAAGTTAGATACAACTAAAATTGTTCCAATCTGATCCGCACGCATCAAATTCCGGCTTTCCCTTGCAATTTGGTTAGGGATGAAATTTTGATTTATAAAAAAAAGCCCACTTTAATCGCAATTAAAATGGGCTTTAAACTTTAGCGTGTATGCCTTCACTTCTTGTATATACAAGGATTGACCTATAGGATTAACGTCTATTTTCTTAAACGCAACTTAATCGCTTCAATACTTTGTTTGGCGCTGGGCTCAAGGATTAAAGAAGCGCTCATTTGAACGCGCTCAGGCGTTAAGTCTTTGAAATGCTCTGTATTTTCCCAGGAAACTTTCTTGATTAAAGAAAGTGCCTCTGGACTTCGAGAGTCTAGAGTTTCTAAAAACCCTTCTAAATGCGTATCCATTTGTTCGATCGTATCGAAAATCTTGTGGTAAACCCCATGGGAGAGTCCCCACTGCGCATCTCGAAATTCTGCATCAATCGCCATTGCAGCGAACTGGGACTTCCCTATTTTTCTTTCCACATAAGGTCCAATCACAAAAGGTCCAATTCCCAAATTGATTTCAGTCAGAGCAAAGCTTGCCTGCTTCGTGGCAAAACAATAATCCGCTCCACAAGCGATGCCTACGCCTCCACCTGTGGTTTTCCCTTGCACACGAACCACAGTGATTTTCCCGCAACTACGCATCGCATCAAGGACTTTGGCAAAACCTTCGAAGAACCGTTTTGAACTTTCTAAGTCCTCTACGGCAAGTAAGTCTTCAAAACTAGCTCCTGCACAAAATGCTTTCTCTCCCCCCGATTGAATCAATAGTGCTTTTACCTCCTTTTTGGACGCTGCTTCTAAAATTTCATCGGCTAAACGTTGCAGAATCTCTCCGGGTAAGGAGTTGCTTTTCTCAGTCGCAAATGTAATTGTGGCAATTGAATTTTTGATTTCAACCTCAACGGTTCCTCTTGGTTCTTGGTTCATGTTTTTAAGGTTTCATCCCGAGTGCTTTGGTATAGCCCTCAAGTTTTACGTTATTTTTAAATTTCATATTCTCGAGAAGTTCGTTAAGCGCTGCTTTTACCTTTTCTTGGTCAGGCCTTCCCTCACGAATTTTATCAAAGGAACTTTTATCTTTTTTCGTGTACTCTACGATCAAATCCCAATCTTTCGGTTTTGGAATGTACACCATCCCCGCTTTGGGCACCATCTTTTTATAAGGCCAAAACGTCCATCCTATATTGTTCTCTTCAAGTGTGATTCGAAACTTCTCTACCCATTCGTCTGTATTCTCTCCGGTCTCTCCCATAAACATGGGCAAGTTCACCTTCTCTCTGAAATCAAGAAAATCCTGAATGTCTTTCTTGTCGGTTCCACTCCAATAGCGATGGGGCGAATACACTAAATTGCGATCAAACTTCCAATCTTTAAAAACTGAAAAATTACTGTTCCACTGAGCGCCCCCAAGAATTAAAATATGGTTTTTATCCACTTTTCTAATTTCTGCAGCGGCTCTCTTGTATAGTGGTTCAAGCGCCGTGTTCAAGACTCCGTAATCCTTTTCGAAGTAATGGGCAATCGGTTCATTTAATAAATCATAGCCCAGAATGCTGGTCTCGTTTTGGTAGCGTGCGGCAATCTGCTTCCAGATGTCTACGAACTGATCTTGGTACGCTTTCTCTGTAAACAACCAAGGATACCCATAACTATCGTCTATATTATCTCCTGTTTGTCCCCCAGGGGCCACGTGCATATCTAAAATGACATAAAGATCATTTTGCTTGCACCATTGAATCACCTCATCCAAAATTTCAAAACCATCCTGCTTCCCCGTTAGTCCCAGATAGTCCTCGTCGGTAAATTGCTTATAATGGAAGGGCACACGAACGGTATTCATTCCCGTAGATTTAATGTATTTAATATCCTCCTTTGTGATGTAATTCTTCTTGAATTTGCGCCAAAATTCTTTCGTGAATTCAGGACCTACCATTTCACTAAATGCCTGATTAATTAAGCGGTAAGAAGACACTTGTTCAAAGAAAAACATATAGCCTTCTGGATTCAGCCAGTTCCCGACATTGGTTCCTTGAATTAGAAACTTCTGATGGTCTGGTGTATACAAGTTCTGCCCGTCTACGTAAATGTAGTTGGTTTTAAGCGAGGGTTTCTGCGCAGTTGCAAAACAAAAACACAAAAGGAAACTAACTAAGTAAGCTTTAAAAGGGATCGATTGAGTCATAAATAAATTAATTTAAGACGTAATATATAACTTATTTCTCAAAATGAGACTATAGAATTTCAATTTCAGGAATGAGTCCAAATTGAGAAAAATGATGAGTGAAATGCTTTTGGTGGAAAAGCTCCCACATTTCCTTATTAATGAGTCCAAATTTCGGATGTCCCATTTCCGCCTGAGGATTCTCTTTGAAATAAATTAGAAACGCTGTAAAAGCCTCCATCAATTTCTCTTTCGCCTGTTCTAGGTTTTTGTATTTCAATTCCGCAAGACCTTCTGGGGGAAGTCCTGGGTATTTAAGGCCTTTACGAATCGGACTAAATCGGTAAAGCCAATTTCTTAACTCCTCAATCATCTCCTCGGATTCTAAAGTATCTTCTGCTATAATTTCACCGGTTGACATCCTTAAAAATTCTTCAAGATGCTCTAGCATGTGCTGGGCTTTCATTTTTCCCCATAAAGGCTCACGCTCTGGAGAAAGACCCGATAGTAACTCTTTGATTGCATCTCGATTCAGAGAAATAAACGGCGACTTTTTGGCCACCAAAGTTAAAATTGTGGCTACACAAACCACTTCCTCTCTTTGATTCACGACTTCCACAAGCCATTTAACGACTCCTGACGGAACATTTCGGCCTTTAACGCCTCTGTTAATCTTTTCTTTAGCGGTCAAATACACCTGGATGGTATCGCCTGCGTACACCGGCTTAAAGAAACTTGCATTCTCAAGTCCATAATTGGCAATGACCGGCCCTTTTTTCCCTGATACGAACAGTCCTGCTGCCGCGGATAAAATAAAATACCCGTGCGCCACGGTTTGATCGAAGATCGTTCCGCTCAAACTTGTTTGATCCGTATGGGCATAAAAATGATCCCAAGATACGTTTGCAAAATTGACAATATCGGCCTGAGTCACAGTTCGGCCTTGAGTTTCTAAAGAGTCTCCAATCTGCACCTCTTCAAAATAGTTTTGAAAAGGATGCTTGTCGCTCATCCTTCGTTTTGCTCCTGGTGTATGGATTTTGGTGATCGCACGAAGCATATCCGGAGATCCTTGAATTGCCGTTTTTTGAAGGAAAAAATGAAGTCCATTCAAACCTCCTAGTTCTTCTCCTCCTCCTGCTCGGCCCGGTCCGCCGTGGTTTAGTGTGGGAAGCGGAGATCCGTGTCCAGTCGCCTCTTTTGCATTGTCCCGATCCAAAACATAGATTCGTCCATGGGACGAAGCCATTTTCACAGCCATCTCACTAACAAAGGATTCACTATGAGAGACCACGGAACCCACCAAACTACCTTTTCCCATTTTCGCTAGCGATACCGCCTCTTCGATATCCTTGTAAGGCATGAGAGTTGAAACCGGTCCAAAGGCTTCTACTTCATGCGAAATTGTATTTGTAAAAGGATCTACGTTCAGGAAAACTTTCGGGGTCATAAATGCACCCGACTCAAAATCAGCATCTAGCAAACTATGCTTTCCGTCGTAGATTAATTCTGTTTTTTCTTTTAGAAGTTCAATTCGAGATTCAACCTCACGCCTCTGTTCCTTTCCAACCAGGGCGCCCATTCTCGTTTCTCGGTTTAGTGGATTACCGATTTTGACTCGATCGAGAGACTGAGTAAGGGCTTGTTGAACGGATTCAAGTTGCTCCTCAGGAACTAAAATTCGTCTCACGGCCGTACATTTTTGACCTGCCTTGGTTGTCATTTCTCTTTGAACCTCTTTAATAAACAAGTCAAACTCTGGAGTTCCTACTTTTGCATCCATCCCAAGAACCGAACAATTTAAACTATCGGCCTCCATATTAAACCTTACCGCCTGTCTTGAGATACTCGGCAGAGTCTTTAAGTATTTCCCAGTTGAGGCTGAACCCGTAAAGAGAACACTGTCACCGTCTTGAACATGCTTTAAAATGTCGCCCGGTTCTCCACAAACGAGCTGCAAGGCTCCTTTAGGGAGGACTCCACTTTCAATTATATCTGAGAAAACTGCATGGGTTAAATAACAACCCGGCGTTGCAGGTTTCACTACACTCGGAACCCCTGCTAAAAGAGAAGTTGAGAGTTTCTCCAGCATTCCCCAAACAGGGAAATTGTAGGCATTGATTTGAACCGAAACCCCTTCACTTGGAGTTAAAATATGGGTTCCCAAATGAGTCCCATTGGCAGAAGTCTTTTGCACTTCCCCGTCTACCCAAAAAGGTGTATTGGGCAGCATTCTCTTTGCAAGCCCGGAATAGGTGAAAAAGGTTCCAATACCGCCTTCAATGTCTACCCAAGAATCCGCGTGGGTGGCTCCTGTCTTGTAGGACAGTTCATAGTACTTTTTCTTGCGATCCAAAAGATAGATTGCAATCTTTTTCAGCATTTCTCCTCTTTGGTAAAAACTTAATCGAGACAAATTTTGGTATCCGGCATGGCGTGAAAACTCCAAGGCCTCTTCAAAATCAATCCCATACGTATCGGAAATTGCGATTAATTCACCATCCACAGCACTAAGAAGTTCAATACCTTCGCCTGCGCCCTCAACCCATTGGTCTTTGATATAATTTTTTAATTTCATTTTTTCTCTTCTTATAATTCTGAAACTTTCTTTCCAATTTTATACACGGTTCCCCGAAAACTCGCCACGAGTACTTGGTTTTGGTTTTTCACTTCAATTTCATAGATCCCCGTCTTTCTTGTATCGTGAATTTGCCTACTTTCTGCTCGAAGAACATCGCCTAGCTTTACTTGCTTCGTGAAATTAATGTGGCAACTAAGCGCAACGCTTGCCTCGTCCAAATTGTTCGACGAAAGCGCTAGGGCACTGTCAGCAAGAGAAAAAGTCACGCCTCCATGCACGGTACGAAGTCCATTAATCATCTCGCTTCGAATGGGCATTTCAAGTAGGCAATAATGATCTCGCACTTCAAGGAGTTCAATCCCCAACCATTGGGAAAAGAAATCTTGAGCGAGCATTTTCGTGGCATTTTCTAATGAACTTGACATAGTGAAAAATATAAGGAAGTGTTAGTGTAATTTTGCAAGATCTTGAAACAAGGGGCTCGAACGGTAACGCTCTTCTTGATACCGAATGTACAATTGATTAAGAGTTTCGTGCAAAGTTTGATACCCAATTTCTTTTCCCCAAGCGAGCAGTCCTTTGGGATAGTTCACGCCGCGAAGCATGGCCAATTCCAAATCTTCATCGCTTGCGACTTGAAGACGCTTGGCTTCAAGGGCTTCATTAACGAGCATGGACAAAATGCGAAGAAAAATAGCCTCTGCCTTCGAATCCTCAAGACATATGGCCGCTGAAGCTTCTTCTCTTGGATACGAATAAAAGCCTCTTCCTGTTTTGCGTCCTAAGCGCTTGGCTTCACTCATGCGCTGTTGCAAGAGTGAGGGCTTGTATTTTGGATCGTAAAAAAAATCCTGATAAACACTTTGCGTCACCGCAAAATTCACATCGATCCCGATTAAATCCATCAGTTCAAAAGGTCCCATGCGAAACCCTCCTTTGGACTTCATAACAAAGTCGATTTCCTCTGGCGTTGCGAGATTTTCCTCCACAAGGCGAAGGGCCTCTCCGTAAAAAGGTCTTGCAATTCGGTTCACAATGAAACCCGGAAGATCTTTTGCAACCACAGGCTCTTTCCCCCAACTTCTTAAAGTCTCTACGAGCTCATCCGCTAGGGTGGGCTCGGTTACTAAACCCGGTATAATTTCCACGAGTGGCATTAATGGAGCAGGGTTGAAAAAATGGATCCCTACAAACCGCTCCGGATATTGCAAATCCGAACTTAAAGAGGTAATGGAAATTGAGGAGGTATTGCTTGCGAGTATGCAGGTGGAATCTACCTCACGTTCCAGTACTTTAAAAACTTCTTTTTTGATCTGCGCATTCTCCACAATTGCTTCGATGACTAGGTCACAAGATTTTAATTCAGACAATTCAGATACTTGCTGAAGTCTTTGGAGCATTTGCTTTTTACTTTCTTCTTCGAGCTTTCCTTTTTCGAGCATACGGCCTAGTTGGCGATCCAAGCCTTCTATGGATTTTTTCATTTGTTCGGAGCTCGTGTCGTACAAAAGAACTTCACTCCCTGCGGCAAGAGCTACTTGTACAATTCCAATTCCCATGGCCCCTGCGCCCACGACGCCCACTTTTTCAAATTTCCTCATTCTTACCTTTTACCTTCCTTTAAAATCAGGTTCTCTTTTGTTTATAAATGCGTGGACGCCTTCACTAAAATCCTCGGACTCGGCCGCGACTTGTTGCAAAATGCCCTCCACGTCTAATTGTTCTTTTAATTTATTCTCAAAGGATTCATGGAATGCCTTTTTTGTCAGCCCAATGGCTTTGGTGGGAAGATTGCAAAGGGACTCTAAAATTTCCATGGATTTTATTTCAAACTCGTCCTCTTCAAAAACTTCTTGAGTGAGTCCTAAGCTTAGTGCGTGATCTGCATCTATTTTCTTACCTGTAAAGGCTAAATAACTAGCCATCTGTGGACCTACGAGTTTGGGCAAATAATAGGTGGCTGCTGTATCGGGTATGAGCCCGATCTTCACAAAAGCAAAGGAAAAATAGGCCGCTTTGCTAGAAAGTGAAAAATCACAAAGAATAGACAAACTAGCCCCTGCCCCTACGGCAGCACCGTGCACCAAGGCCACAATCGGCTTTTTGCACTGCGCGATTTCTTTCACAAGTGGATTGTAATATTCAATTATAAAGCGCTGAACGCTTCTTTCGTTTTTTATGTCACCAAAACTTAATGCTTCTTTTAAGTTTTGCCCAGCACAAAATGCTTTTCCCTCTCCCTTGATGGCAATGCAACGAACCCGATCGCTTTTGCTGGCTTCTTGGACCGCATGCTTAAGCTCTTGAAGCATTTGCATGGTAAGACTGTTATAGCTCTGCGGCTGGTCCAAGACCAAAAGCAAAAGCTTCCCGTCAAAATGAGTCTCGGTTCTAATTTGTGAAAATGTCATAGTAATGAAATTTAATATTTGTAGCTCAACTTAAAGGAATCTTATCCTATACAAAGTCTCGCTAATGGCATTTAAAATAATCAAATGGCTCTAAGCAATCTAAACATTGATAGGTTGCTTTGCACAAGGTCGATCCATATCGACTGAGTTGCTCGGTATTTTTTGAAGAGCACCTAGGACAAGGTTTACTCGTATGCAAATGGGATAATTTGGCTCCTTTTTCAGGTGGAAGAATTCCATATTCTAATAATTTTTCTCGTCCTCGATCGCTAATCCAATCCGTAGTCCATGCAGGAGAGATTACATTTTTCACCTCCGCTAAGATCCCATGACTCTTAAACAAAGCCTCGATATCCTCCTTAATGGTAAACATAGCAGGACAGGCGGAATAGGTAGGGGTAATCTCTATTTCTACGTGCGTGTCTGAGGAAATTGAAACGCGACGAACGATTCCCAAATCGACAATACTAATTACTGGAATTTCTGGATCGGGAATTTCCTCAAGTAGAGTCGTAATATGCTTAGGCGTCATCTCCATGGATTCAAACTTCATTTTAAGAGGATTACCATTCACAACCCGGATAGGCTCTTTGCATGTATTGGAGTTCACATAAGATATAGCCGAAATGCTCCGTATGGACCCCTTTCCGACTTCCTTTTTGCATAAATTCATTCTCTGGAACCTCCAGTCCCAATGCACCGAAATCCTTAGCAAGTGCAAGTGACCAATTGGATTTCAATTTGTGGCTATCGGCCGCTAAGTTCAATTCAGCAAGATTTCGTTCCCCTTGCGTCTCATCAAATAGTCCTCCCGTATATTCCCAGAGATTCTCTAGCGCCTGAGTCAATCGTTCCTTACTTTCTGAGGTTCCCTGTTGCATAATCTCGAGCCACATCCGGGCGTGAGTATAATGGTAGCGGACTTCTTTCAGAGATTTCTCAGCGATTCCAGCTAAGCTAGCGTCTTCACTTGACAAAAGAGCCGTATAGAGTTCTTTCTGATACAGAGCGAAAAAATAAACTTTCAAAATCGTTTGAGCGTAGTCTCCATTGGGAAGCTCTACGAACTGAGCGTTTAGATACTGGTTTTCATATCTCAAAAAAGCAAGGTCATCCGGAGTCTTTCCGTTTCCACTGAGTTCCGAAGCGTACGAGTAAAGATGATTGCTTTGCCCTAAGTAGTCAAGGGCAATATTGGTAAGGGCAATGTCCTCTTCCAAATAGGGACCCTTCCCACACCATTCGGCGAGTCTTTGTCCCATGATAAGGGTATCGTCTGCAAGCTTTAATAAATAGTTCTTCATTGTTTTCATTTAGCGTAAGAATTCGAAGGATTAGCCCCCTTCCTTCTTACGTAATTACATGTTTTTTACGTCGTTCGGGATTTGATAAAAGGTCGGATGACGGTATAATTTATCATCTGCAGGATCGAAAAAGGATTCTTTGTCGACGCCTTCACTGGTAAAAACATATTTACTTGGAACCACCCATAGGGAAGTCCCTTCTTTTCTTCTTGTATATACATCGCGCGCATTCTGCAATGCCATTTCCACGCTTGCTGCTTGTACAGTGCCGGCGTGTTTATGTGAAAGACCGGGCTTGGTTTGAATAAACACTTCCCATACATCTAACTGACTCATCGTAAACTTTTTTTCTTTATTGATATTACTTGCTGTTCTGCTTTTTTGAAAACTCGCTCGCGGCTTCTCGCAGCCAAGCATTTTCATTCCATGCTTTTTGTTTGGTTTCTAGGCGCTTTTTGTTGCACGGTCCATTGCCCATTAAGACTTCGGTAAATTCATCCCAAGGCAATTCCGAAAATTCATAATGCCCCGTTTCTTCGTTTAGGGAAAGGGACGGATCCGGAATCACGAGACCTAAGAATTCAGCCTGAGGCACTGTGACATCGACAAAACGCTGTCTTAAATCATCGTTGCTTTCGCGTTTCACGCGGTAATTCATTGATTTTTGTGAATTTGTAGAATCCTTATCGTTTGGACCAAACATCATGAGCGCGGGCCACCAAAAGCGATTCAGCGCCTCTTGGGCCATTTGCTTTTGCTCCTTGGTTCCTCGGCAAAGGGTCATTAAGATTTCATAGCCTTGTCTTTGGTGAAAGGATTCCTCCTTACAAATCCTGACCATGGCTCTTGCGTAGGGTCCATAGGAATTCCCCATCAGCATGACTTGATTCATGATGGCTGCACCATCCACCAGCCAACCAATGGCACCTATGTCCGCCCAACTTAAGGTCGGATAGTTAAAAATACTCGAGTATTTTGCTTTGCCACTAAGCATGTCTAAATAAGTAGAATCCCGGTCTGCTCGAAGGGAGCCATCGTTTAGGGTCTCGCTTGCGGCATAAAGATAAAGTCCATGACCTGCCTCGTCTTGAATTTTGGCCAAAAGTGCCATCTTTCGTCGTAAGCTAGGCGCCCGGGATATCCAATTGGCCTCTGGCAGCATGCCCACCACTTCCGAATGCGCATGTTGTGAAATTTGCCGCACGAGTAATTTGCGATAATCTTCCGGCATTACATCCTTGGGTTCCACTTTATTTTCTTCCTGTACATACTGTACAAATCGTTCTAAATCCATCTTCGTTTCTTTTTATTACGCGATACTCCAATCGTCCTTCACGTACAAACCCAATTTGCCGTCGACAAACTCGCCCACGACAAAGGTGATGGTTTTGTAATCTCCTCGTATCTCGTATTCATTAAAAAAGTAAGGCTGCCCTTCGGTAGGACCCCAAACTTCAATTTTTCTATCGGTGCAATGCCAATAATGGTTCCAAATATTCAAACCCTCGACTTTGTATTCTTTATCCACTTCGATTAGGGATGCAAATTTCCACTCGCTCATGATTAGACTTCTTTTATCGTTAAACTTACTAAACGTCGTAATTTAACATCACAACGTTTGTGACGGGATGCGCTTGACAGGTCAAAACAAACCCGTTTTCCACCTCTTGTTCGGTAAGGGCGAAATTCTTTTCCATAAAGACTTCCCCTTCCAATACCTGGGCTTTGCAAGTGCAACAAACGCCCCCTTTGCACGCGAACGGCACGGGCAGTTGATCTTTTAAAGCCTGGTCTAAGATACTGTTTTTCTTTGAATTAAGATGAAAGGAGTACTCATCGTCATCTATAATAACGGTGACCATACTCTCAATATTAGCAATAGCTTTGAATTCCTCACTCATCTCGGAACTCCCTTCTTCGTCAGGAGGTGTATAGTATTCATAAAGCACTTGCAAGGAAGGGACTTTCTTCTCCGTTTTTAAATAGGAAGAAATGTCTTTGATCATTTCACTAGGTCCACAAAGGAAGTAGGTACTCTCAGAAATTGGAATCTCCGTGTATTTCTCGAGTAGCGCTTCTAATTTTGGGGAAGTGATTCGACCCTCGAACAATTCGCCCTCCAGGTGACGGTCTCGGGACAAAAGATAAACTACTTTTAGTCGACCTTCAAACTGCTTTTCTAGTTGCTCAAGTTGTTCTTTAAATAAAATATGATCATAGCTTCTGTTGCTAAAAAACAGGAATGCATGCGATTCAGGCTCTTGATAAAGGGCTTCTTTCAAATTGGAAAGCACCGGAGAGATTCCACTTCCCGCAGCAATCCCTATATAATACTTCTGGTTGCTAGGATGATAATGGGTGTAAAAATGCCCTAAAGGAGGCATAACATCCAAAAAGTCCCCTACTTTTAGCTGCGTATTCAAATACCCAGAGACTCTCCCCTCATCTAAATGTTTGATTAGAACTTCGAGCTCCGAGTTGTTTTCAGACGGTGCATTGACAATCGAATAGGATCGACGAAGATCCTCCCCGTCTTGAAAAATTCGAAGGGTCAGGTACTGACCTTGTTTGAATCGATAAAGAGGCGCAAGTGAACTTGGCACTTCAAGCGATAGGTGAATGCAGTCGTTTGCCTGCCGTGACACTTGGGTCACTTTTAGAGAATGAAAATGATGCATAATAGGTAAATTCAGTTCCTTTGGGAAACTAAACAAATATAAAAAAAAAACCTAATCTGCCCGTTTCAAAACAACCGCCTTACACTCAGCTTTTTATACGATATAAAGATTTCTACTTTGCTCCCGCTTCCTCAAGCGACGGCCATAGAAAACAGACGGTCAATCGACTCTGAATGTCTTCAATCACGAGCTCGAGCTGCGGATTCTCTGCATCCATGTAATGTGGAATGCTATTTAAAAAATTGGCCAAAATCTTAAGCGATCCTTTGGGTCCTAGAAATGCTTTTTGCTTGAGCAGAGGAAATGCTCGATCCATAATTCCTAAAATCATCTGGTGGTACTTAAGTTCCATTTGATTGTATTTATCGAACTGCTGAGGATCGACCAAATGGCGGTATTTCTTATACACTTGAAACGATTCAAAATTCGTGGTCACCACCTCAAGATGGCGACGCACATAATTTTTAAACCGATCGATATCGGATCCTTCAAAGTTCTTTATAAGTAGTTCCCCTTCCACCATAACCTCGTACATTTCATCGCAAATATGGGTTAAGATATCCACCTTAGACTTAAAATGCGAGTAAAGAGAGGCCGCTTTGATTTCATGGTGCAGAGCTAAATCTCGCATGGAGGTTTCTACATACCCATTTTGGCAAAACAGGGTGGTGGCAGTGGAGAGAATCTCACGCTGCTTGCGGGTTAATTTCATATTGTGGTTTTGGCTAATTTAAAAAAAAATCTTGTAACCACTCGCAAAAGAATTGCAAGTAAATTTTCGGTAAAAATGGCCTGAAATCTTGCAAATCAATTTTAAAATACGGTAAAAATGACCACATTCTTTAATTTGAACGCTTTTTGATGGAGTGTTTGCAAACAACACCAATACCAAATGAATTTAAACCAATTTACCGTCAAATCCCAAGAAGCGATTCAAAAGGCGCAGCAGATCGCGATGGAATTTGGACACCAAAGTATAGAGCCTCAGCATTTGCTTGAGGGCATTTTGCAAATCGAGGACTCCATTTCTTCTTTTCTTTTGAAAAAATCAGAAGTGGAATTAACTCTTCTGAAGCAAAGAAATAGAGAAAGTTTAGAATCGATTGCGAAAGTAGAAGGAGGCAGTCAATACCTTTCTAATACCACGACAAAAATCTTAATGGAGGCGGCCAACCTTGCCAAAAAAATGGGAGACGAATTTGCAACCCTTGAGCATTTATGGTTAGCCCTTTTGGAGGTCAATTCAAGCGTCTCTACTCTTCTAAAAGACATGGGCGTTCGAAAATCTCTTCTCGAAGGTGCCATCAAAGAATTAAGAAAAGGCACCACGGCCAATTCCGCAAGTGCGGAAGACTCCTACCAAAGCCTAAGCAAATATGCGAAAAATTTGAACCAGCTTGCCAGCGAAGGCAAACTAGATCCCGTCATTGGACGAGACGAAGAAATAAGACGAGTGCTTCAAATTCTTTCGCGAAGAACCAAAAACAACCCGATTCTAATTGGGGAACCCGGCGTGGGTAAAACAGCCATTGCCGAAGGGATTGCCCACCGAATCATCAACGGCGATGTGCCCGAAAACTTGATGGACAAAACCCTATTCTCTCTGGATATGGGCGCGTTAATCGCGGGTGCAAAATACAAAGGAGAATTTGAAGAAAGGCTCAAAAACGTGGTTAACGAAGTCACTAAGTCTGAGGGACAGATCATTCTGTTTATCGATGAGATTCACACACTTGTTGGCGCAGGGGGCGGCGAAGGCGCTATGGACGCCGCCAATATACTAAAGCCTGCACTGGCAAGAGGGGAATTAAGAGCTGTGGGAGCCACCACCCTAAACGAGTACCAAAAGCACTTTGAAAAAGACAAAGCATTAGAGAGGAGGTTTCAAAAAGTTATTGTTCAAGAACCGGACACCGAGTCGGCGATCTCCATTTTGAGAGGGATTAAAGACAAATACGAAGCCCATCACAAGGTTCGAATTAAAGACGAAGCGATTATTGCCGCCGTCGAACAATCTCAGCGCTATATTTCGGATCGATTTCTGCCGGACAAGGCCATCGATTTAATTGATGAAGCTTCTGCGAAGCTGCGAATGGAAATCAATTCAAAACCTGAGCAGTTAGATGTCTTAGACAGAAAACTAATGCAAATGGAAATTGAACTAGCCGCCATTTCGAGAGAGAGCAATGAGATCCAAATTCAACACTTGAAAGAGGACATTGCTAAGTTAAGCGATGAGCGTAACGAAATCAATGCAAAATGGCTGGCAGAAAAACAAAAATCTGAAGATCTCACAGGTATCAAGAAAGAAATTGAATCCCTGAAATTAGAAGCCGAACGTGCGGCCCGGGTTGGAGACTACGGAAAAGTCGCGGAGATCCAATACGGTCAATTGCGAGAAAAAGAAGAGGACCTTAAAACCTTGGAGCTGGAAATGCAAAACCACCAAAACGAACTCATTAAAGAGGAAGTGACGGCCGAAAACATCTCCGAGGTGATTTCCAAGTGGACTGGCATTCCTATAACCAAACTAGTGCAAAGCGAACGAGAAAAACTTTTGCACCTAGAAGACGAACTGCACAAGCGTGTCGTAGGACAACACGAAGCCATTGAGGCCGTTGCGGATGCCATCCGTAGAAACAGAGCAGGACTTAACGATGAAAAAAGACCGATTGGAAGTTTTCTTTTCTTAGGTTCTACCGGAGTGGGGAAAACCGAATTAGCCAAAGCGTTGGCCGAATTACTCTTTGATGACGAAAGCAACTTGACAAGAATTGACATGAGTGAGTACCAAGAGCGCCATTCGGTGTCAAGACTCGTGGGAGCGCCTCCAGGCTACGTGGGCTACGACGAAGGCGGTCAGCTCACAGAGGCTGTGAGAAGAAGACCCTACTCCGTCGTACTGCTTGACGAGATTGAAAAAGCGCACCCTGACGTCTTTAATACCCTTTTGCAAGTACTTGATGATGGAAGACTTACCGACAACAAAGGAAGGGTGGTCAACTTTAAAAACGCGATTATCATCATGACTTCGAATTTAGGTTCGCCACTCATTCAAGAAAACTTTGCCATCCTAGAGGAACAAAACCATGAGCAAGTGCTTGAGAAAACCAAAGACGAAGTCTTTAGCCTTTTAAAACAAACACTAAGGCCTGAATTCTTGAACCGGATTGACGAGATCGTTCTTTTCCAACCGCTAAACCGAAAAGAAATTGGAAAAATTGTTCAGTACCAACTTAGAGGGCTGAATGAAATTTTGGAGCGAAAAGGTATTTACCTTACGGCTACGGAGGATGCAGTGGATTATATCTTAAACAAAGGGTACGATCCTGCGTTTGGTGCAAGACCCCTAAAACGAGTATTGCAGCAAGAAGTCTTAAATCGACTTTCCAAAGAACTCCTTGCAGGCACCATTCAGGACGGGGAGAGAATCACGCTCGATTATTTTGAAGAAAGTGGTCTTATCTTTCGACCAACCGAACAGTAATACAACTTGCTTACTAACAAAAAACGCTCGAGTAATTTCGAGCGTTTTTTAATGGATTTATTTTCCTGAAAAATGAAGTGTGCTTACCACTGGAAAATGGTCGGAGGGATATAAGAAATTTTCTCTTCGATCCTCAATCACTCGGTAGTTTAAAGTTTTAAATCCTCGCGAGAAGATATAATCGATTCTCACTTTTGCAGGCTCCTTTGTCTCAAAACCTGTAAAGGTTCCTTTCGGACCGTACGGCTTTTTCTCAGTGTGAACGAAAGAATCGCTGAGTTCTTTTGAAAGTAGTGCAATGGGAGCCGTATCACTTTCCAGATTAAAATCGCCGGTTAAAACCACAGGATATCCCTTCGTATTTAGTTGACGTATTTTTTCAAGAATCAATTTTGCCGATTCCTCACGAGCGGTATTTCCGACATGATCAAAATGGACATTAAAGGCCCAAAACGACTTGCCGTGCTCTTTAGATGTAAAGAGTCCGTAGGAACAAATTCTTGGATACGCCGCATCCCATCCTTTGGAGGGAACCTTTGGTGTGGGCGACAGCCAAAACGTACCGCTTTGCAAAAGCTTAAATTTGGAGGCATCGTAAAAGAGGGCTGAAAATTCTCCTTTTCTCTTTCCATCGTCACGACCCACACCCACATAGCCATAGGAAGGGAGGCCTTTTTGGATGTAATCCATTTGTTCAGGCAAAGCTTCTTGCACGCCTAGAATGTCCGGCTCATAATAATTCAATAGATCCACAAGCTCGGCTGCACGTTTTGACCATGCATTTTCTTCATCTGCCTCTGTCGAAAGCCGAATGTTATACGTCATGACTTCTAGTTCTTGCGCCCACGCTAGATTCGCCACCAAAAGAAAAGTCCATAAAAATCTGTATCTCATAAGTTTTGCCTTAAGAAAAAACTTCTCCGCTAGGGAGAAGTTTTTGGGTTATTTTAAGCTTCCGATATGCTTGGAATCGGAACATTTTCGTTCGTGTCTTGCTCGTAATCTATGCCGGGCACTTCAAAGCCAAACAAGTTGAAAAAATCAGTTCGGTATCCTTCAATGTCGCTAATCTCACTTAGGTTTTCGGTGCTAACCTCTGCCCAACGTTTTGCGACCTCTTCTTGGATATCACTTGCCATTTCTAAATCATCGATTCGAATGCGGCCCTCAGGATCTAAAGGCACCACGCCGTCCTTTGTATAAAGTCTTTCGGCAAATAACCTTTGAATTTGCTCAATGGTTCCCTCATGTACCCCTTTCTCCTTCATCGCTTTGAAGAGCAATGAAATGTAAAGTGGCACCACAGGAATTGCAGAACTAGACTGCGTAACTAACGCTTTGTTCACAGAAACATAAGAACTACCGTTAAGATCCTTCAAAAGTTCGTTAAGATCCTCAACGCTTGCTTCTAAATCGTTTTTCGCTTGTCCAATGGTTCCGTTGCGGTAAATTGGATACGTAAGTTCAGGACCTATATAAGAATAAGCAACCGTTTTCACCCCTGGGGCCAAAACGCCTGCCGCTTTTAAATCTTCCATCCAGAATTTCCAATCTTCTCCTCCCATGACCGCAACTGTATTGTCAATGTCTACTGGGTCTTCCACGGGTGCAATGGTAATATCGGTGACGACTCCCGTATGAAAATCAACCGTTTTATTGGTGAAAGGAGCTCCGATGGGCTTAAGTACGGAGGAGTAACTTACTCCTGACTTGGGATGGGTACGTCTTGGAGAGGCTAGACTATAGACCACCAAATCGACCTGCCCTAAATCCTCCTTAATCAGATCAATGGTTTGTTTTTTGATTTCATCGGAAAAGGCATCGCCGTTAATACTCTTGGCGTAAAGACCTGCCTTTTTCGCTTCGTGTTCAAAGGCGGCTGTATTGTACCAACCTGCTGTTCCTAACTTTCCTTCGGAGGCAGGTTTTTCAAAGAACACACCAATGGTCGCTGCATCTGAGCCGAATGCGGCCGTTACGCGTGAGGCAATTCCAAATCCAGTGGAAGCCCCAATGACCAAAACTTTTTTGGGTCCCCCATCAATTTTACCCTTCGACTTCACGTACTTAATCTGATTCTTAAGCGTTTCCAAAGCTCCCTCTGGATGCGCAGTCAGACAAATAAACCCTCTTGTTCTTGGTTGAATTATCATAGTTTTAATGTTATTTATCGCATTACAAATTAAGTGAATTTTGCCGAATTTCACCAAACCCTTATCCTAGAAATCCTTATCCGTTCTTTTTCGCCTTAACCATCGCTTCTAACATGTCCCACATTTCCGTAGGCAATTGTTCGAGCATGTTGAACTGTCCTGCTCCTTGCAGCCATTCTCCTCCGTCCAAGGTGACCACTTCACCATTCATATAGGCTGAATAATCGGAAACCAAATAAGCCGCTAAATTAGCAAGCTCTTGATGTTCTCCTACTCTTCGAAGCGGAACTTTTTTACGCATATCAAATTTATCTGCTAAATCTCCAGGAAGTAGCCTTTCCCAAGCCCCTTGGGTCGGGAAAGGACCCGGTGCAATTGCATTAAAGCGAATTTGGTATTTTGCCCATTCCACCGCTAGGCTTCGAGTCATCGCAAGAACGCCTGCTTTCGCGCACGCCGAAGGCACGACATAGGCCGATCCTGTCCATGCATAGGTGGTCACAATATTTAATACGGTTCCTGCGATCTTATTCTCAATCCAATACTTTCCAACCGATAAGGTGCAGTTTTTGGTTCCCTTAAGTACGATATCTAATATCGAATCAAATGCGCTGTGGGTAAGGCGCTCCGTAGGAGAAATAAAGTTACCCGCGGCATTGTTGACCAGGACATCGATTTGTCCAAAGCCATTCACCGCGTCCTGCTGCATTTTCTCCACTTCGTCGTAATTTCGGACATCGCATTTTAAGGCAAGAACGTTTCCACCCGTTTCCTGCTCAAGTTCAAGGGCTGTTTTCTCCAGTTTTTCTAGGTTACGAGAGGTAATGACTACCTTCGCTCCCAAGGTCAGGAAATACCGACTCATCGCCTTTCCAAGGCCACTGCCCCCTCCTGTCACAAGAATTACTTTTCCTTTTAGTGCCTCTTTTTGAAGCATTCCTTCTGTATATTTCATCGTTTTCACT
Source organism: Epilithonimonas sp. KH_059 (assembly GCF_057838485.1). Lineage (NCBI taxonomy): Bacteria > Pseudomonadati > Bacteroidota > Flavobacteriia > Flavobacteriales > Weeksellaceae > Epilithonimonas > Epilithonimonas sp. KH_059. The sequence continues at coordinate 1,923,208 of NZ_CM174468.1, read as the reverse complement.
TTAGGTTTGAACTTGTGAATTTAACCAATTTTGTACAAACCCTGCCAACAGATTGTATTCAGCGAATAACGTTCGATTTTTGCTTAGGTTCGATGGGTTCATTTTTTTCCGGGATCTTTCCCTCCTTACCTTGCTCCTCGCCCTACTAAAATTTGAATTTGGATTTCCAATCGGAAGGATTCCTATCAATATTTTCTTAAATTTGATCCAAATGAATCGAACTTATGACAAATCCTTTACTAGAAGAATTCAAAACCCCATATGAGACCGCACCTTTTGATTTAATTAAAACTAGTGATTTCTTACCTGCTTTTCAAGCCGAGGTAAAAATTGCAGAAAAAGAAATTGATCAAATTGCGCAAAACCCAGAACCTCCTACGTTTTCCAATACCCTCGAGGCGCTTAGCTTCAGTGGGGAAAAACTAGAGGTGATCTCCTCAATCTTTTTTAATTTAAACTCCGCTCAAACCTCTGAAGAACTGCAGAAGACTGCTCAGAGCGTCTCAGTCCTACTCACAGAGTTTTCTGCTAAAATATCACACAACGAAACGTTGTTTAAGCGTATCCAAACTGTCTACAACGCAAAGGAATCGCTTACGCTTGACCCCGAACAAACCACACTCTTGGAAAAGACCTATAAGGACTTTGTTCGCGGGGGAGCGCTCTTATCCCACACAGACAAAAAGAAACTAGAAAGCATCAACAAAGAACTCGGGCAAAAGTCCCTAAAATTTGGGGAAAATCTTTTGGCCTCAACCCATGCGTACTCAAAGAACCTTCAGGAAGCATCTGCGCTTGAAGGCTTGTCGAAAAGTCAAATCGAGCCCTATGCGATTGAAGCGCAGGAACGAGAAGAAACGGGCTATACGATCACCCTGCAGTACCCAAGTTACGTGCCTGCCATGACTTACCTAAAAGACCGGGAGTTAAGAAAAGAACTCTATTTTGCCAACTCGGCCAAATCTTTCGACTTGGGAATTTACGACAACCAAAGTTTAATTAAGGAAATCACTTCCTTACGAGAAGACAAAGCAAAACTCTTAGGGTATGATTCGTTTGCCCAATACGTTCTTGAAGAACGTATGGCGAAAAGCCCAAAAGAAGTTTCAAGCTTTTTGCACGAGCTGCTTACCAAGGCAACGCCGTTTGCTGAAAAGGAAATTGAAATTTTAAAATCGTATGCGAAAGAGGATGGAATTGAGCTTTTGGAAGCGTGGGATCATGCCTATTATGCCGAGAAAAGAAGACAAAAGGAATTGAAAATAAACGAAGAAGAGCTTCGTGATTACTTCCCTTTGCAAAGTTCGCTTGAGGCCGTATTTGATCTGGCTCATCGTCTGTTTGGGCTTAAATTTGAACTCATAAAGGACATTCCGCTCTACCATGCCGATGTTCAAACGTACCTAGTTAGCGAAAACGGAAAAGAAAAAGCAATCCTTTATACCGATTTTCACCCTCGCAAGGAAAAGCGCTCTGGCGCTTGGATGACGAGTTACAAGAGTCAATTTAAAAAGGGAGAGAGAGAGCAAAGGCCACACATTTCTGTGGTTTGCAATTTCACGAAACCTACACAAACGACTCCTAGCTTACTTACCTTTCAAGAACTCACCACTCTTTTCCATGAATTTGGGCATGCGATTCACGGCATTCTGGCCGATACCCATTACCCTAATTTATCGGGAACCTCAGTCAAATGGGACTTTGTAGAACTTCCCTCTCAATTCTTGGAAAACTATTGTTATGAACCGGAATTCCTCCAATCGTTTTCGAAACATTATAAAACAGGGGAGCCACTTCCTTTAGAGCAAATCCAGAAGCTAAGCAAAAGCAAAAGTTTTATGGAAGGCTATCAAACTTTGCGACAAGTAGGATTTGGACTTTTAGACCTTGCCTACCATTCGATTTCGAGTCCCGTAGACGATGTCAAAACATTTGAAACCAATGCAACACTAGGTACAAATCTGTACCCATCGCACGAGAAAACGGCTATGAGCCCTGGATTTGCCCATATTTTCCAAGGCGGATATGCCGCAGGGTACTATTCTTACAAGTGGGCAGAAGTTCTCGAAGCGGACGCCTTTGATCTCTTCAAAGAAAAAGGATTGTTTGACCCAGAAACGGCCGCAAAATACAAGAAACTCCTTTCTGCAGGAGGCTCCATTGACCCGATGGTCTTATACAAACGATTTCGTGGTCGCGAACCTCAAGTGGAAAGTTTACTGAAAAGAGCATTTGGAACGAACTAGAACGAATGTCCAGCAGGAGTAGAATACTATTTTGCTAGAGCTGGACTTTTGCTTCTCGCTTTTGCGAGCAAAGGAATGGAAATGAATCCCATTACTGCCATAATCACGAGTTGTAGGGTATGGGAGATAAACGCATACGCCAATCCAATTTCTGCACCTTTCTCAAAGGAGCCTCCAGCACTTACAAACAAGGCTCCAATACCCAATTTTACGGCGAGGTGAAAAGCTCCAATACCACCACTGGCAGGAACAATCATCCCAAGAGTTCCTATGACGATAATAAAGAGTCCGTCAGCGGGCGAAAACCCTGCCGTTTCTGGTAAAGCAAAACAGACGATGTACGCAGCGAGATAATAGCAAATCCAAATTGCAAGAGAATAAAGAAGAAAGAGTCCCGGTCTTTTCAGGCGAAAAATACTTGTCATACCCTCAACCAGTCCGTCCACGATCCCATACAATTTGCTGAAAAATGCAATTTTTTGCAATTTACTACGAAGACTGAAAAACAAAACCGCTCCAGAAACTAGGATCAAGCCGATAATGAGGATCCAGTAGCCGCTTGAGCTAGATTCTGCTCCTTGCTGGCTAAATGCATAGTTGAAAAACGATTGAATTGCGTCGTATTTTAAGATCAGGGCTAAACACAAGAAAAGCATCATGCAAAGCAGATCGATTACCCGCTCTAGGATAATGGTACCAAAGGACTGGTCCACGGGTACCTTTTCTACTCCGTACAGTGCGGTGGAACGTGCCAGTTCTCCACTTCTAGGCACCGTAAGGTTCATTAAATAGCCAAAGGAAATTGTCCACAAGGCATTGGAATTGGAGATTTTATACCCCATTGGCTCAAGGAGAAGATTCCAACGGATGGCTCGAATCCAATACGCCAACAGTCCAAACACGGCGGCAAACAAAACCCACAAATAATTAGCTTCGGCAAAATACCCTTGAATCGCATGAATATCAAGACCTCGAAAGGCAAGCCAAAGAAAAAAAACAGCGACTGCCACAGAGATACCGATGGTCACTAAGGTTTTTAATAGCGGGGTTTTTCTTTTCGTTTCCAACTCGTCTTCTCGTTTAGGTTAACAAATTGGTCTGTTCGTTTGGAAAAATAATCTTCGGCTGAAAAGTCTTTGCTTCCTCCGGTGTCATTTGCGCATAGGCAATGATGATCACGATATCGTTCTTCTGTACTTTTCTGGCTGCAGGACCGTTGAGACAAATCTCCCCGGAATTCCTTTTTCCTTTGATCACATAGGTATCAAAGCGCTCCCCGTTGTTTACATTTACAATATAGACTCGTTCTCCAACTAGGATACCCGAAGCTTCCAAAAGAGCTTCGTCTATCGTAATACTCCCAATATAATCGAGATCGGAGGCCGTAACCCTCACGCGGTGAATTTTCGATTTAAATAGTTCAATTAACATAGCCGCAAATTTATTAATTTAATTCTAAAAACCTTTTAAAAATAACCAATTGAATACAAGGCAAATAAGAGAAGTTAACATTAACCATCCCGCATTAATTGGCTTCTTTTGTTGTGATTATCACAAGTTTTAGGAAAGATCGCCCCATAGCAAGCCCTATATTTAATAATTCGCAATTCAAATATCCAATCTAAATTAAAATTGAAAACACTGAACAATAGGGTCTTTGGCATAATTTTAGCACCATACAACACGCATTTCGTAGGGAGATTTGAATTATCAAGTTTCAATCTTTACCATGCGAAAAATACAATTTTGATGAAATTTTTCAAAAAAATTTGCACAATATGAAAATTGTATTATATTTGCTCTAGTAACAACTAACTTTAAAACAAAATATCGTTATGAACAAGTCTGAACTAATCGACGCGATGGCAAAAGATGCCGGAATTACAAAAGTGTCTGCGAAAGCAGCCTTAGAATCATTCATGTCTAATGTACAATCTACCCTTAAGAAAAAGGATGGGAAAGTTTCCCTAGTAGGTTTCGGTACATTTTCTGTAGCGGAAAGAGCTGCAAGACAAGGAATCAACCCTGCAACAAAAAAACCAATCAAAATTGCAGCAAAAAAAGTAGCAAAATTCAAAGCAGGAGCGGATTTAGCCACTGCGGTTTCTGGTCAAAAGAAGAAATAATCAATTTCGATTTAAAACAAAGAAGCGAACTCTTTTGGGGTTCGCTTCTTTTTGCTTTAAATCTGTAAGAGGAATTTAGGGGGCTAATCGTTCTTGTACCCAATCGTTATGCTCATCTAGCCGGTAAAGAATACGATCATGCAATCGGTTCGGACGTCCTTGCCAGAATTCCATTTCATACGGTTTTGCTAAATACCCACCCCAATAGCTAGGTCTTTCCACTTGCTTTCCTTCATACTGCTGTTCCAACTTGTGCATTTGGTTCTCCAAGTAATCCCGATCGGGAATAACGGAGCTCTGATTCGATACCAACGTCCCCAATTGACTTCCTTTAGGTCTTTGAGAGAAATAGCCATCACTTTGACTTTCCGCTACTTTTTCTGCCCTTGCACTAATTAGCACTTGCCTTTCCATTGCCGGCCAGAAAAAATGAAGACTTATTTGAGGATGCTCTTCTATGGCGTGGCCTTTCCTACTGTTGTAGTTCGTGTAGAATACAAATCCCTCCCATGTATATTCTTTGAGTAAGACCATTCGAGTCCTAAGGGTCCCATCCGATTCAAGACTCGATACAGCCATAGCATTAGTCTCCGAAAGATTCTCAAGGCTCTGAGCTTCCAAAAACCAAGTTTTGAATTGCTGCATAGGGTTCTTTTCTATTTGAGTCTCCAACAGCTCGGATTTTTTATAATTCTGACGCCAATCGTGTAGATTTTCCATATTATTTTTTACATTTGACTATGAGTTATTCCTACAAAGGTAAAATATTAATTTCCACGCCCGATCTAAGCGGGGATGTTTTTTCCCGATCTTTGGTCCTCTTGCTAGAACATACCTCTGACGGGGCATTTGGCCTAATTTTAAACAAGAAAAAAGACGAGTCGTTTTCCATAACGGATTCCTCAGAGGTTACGAAAAATTCAGTCTGGTACGAAGGGGGTCCTGTGGAACCGGATCGGAAATTCTTTATCATTAAAGGACAAACAGAACAGGAGGACAGTATTTGGATTAACGAGAACTACTATGCCACTGAAAACTGGAAATCCATTATTAAAGGAGTGCTCGATGAAGAAATCGACTTACTTAACATCAAATTCTTCGCAGGGTATTCCGGATGGTTCGCTGGACAACTCGAATCGGAAATTGCTCGCAAAGCATGGACTCCTGTCGATATACCGAATTTAGATTACACCACCAGGTACGACGATAATTTGTGGAAAAAATTGATGCAAAAGCTAGGAGGAGATTACCTTTTGTGGGCCAATGCACCTGAGGACATCTCCATGAATTAACCTCCTAAAATTTAACATTATTTTAGCAATCCTATTGGGACTTTTTAAGAGAAAATATGGCTTACTTTGTAGTACAAAATCAGAGTAAGTATCCGTTTTGAAACTTCTTTGAGAGACTTTTTAAATAAAGTTTAAAAACCCGGCAAATGACTTATTAAATGGTTGTTTGTTGGGTTTGTCAATTAAAGACAAACTCAAAGTATTGCCGTGAAATAAAACGTGAATCCTTTAGTCAAGCATCGATTGTTTCCATTTTTCAATCCACTCTTTAAAACGCACATTTGAAAACTCCTTGTTTCGAATTTTGCCTACGCTGAAAAGTCCTTTTTCTTCTGAAATCATAAGAATTTCTTCTGCTTTCTGACTTTCAAAAGCAACAAGTTCCGCCTGTTCAATTTGAGCGAGATTGTTTTTATGGATAAAGGTTACAAAAGCCTCCATTAAAGGAGAGATATACGCCCCCTCAGTCTGTTTAGGCACCCGAATCACCTCGCCATTCAATAGCAATAGATTGCCTAAAGTAGAGCGTGCAATGCGTTTGTTGGGATTCAACAAAATCACATCGTCCAGGTCATTCTCAAGAGCGTAAATCTGCCCGTAAATGTTTTCACTGGAATGCACACGAATGTTGCTTAAGAGATTTGTATTTACATTAATCTCTTTAATCAGATCCATTTCAAGGGGTTGTTGAAGCGAGATCAGTTCCGGAAGTGGTGAAAAGCCAAACCAGTATTTTACCCCTGCCTTTTCAAGGGCTCCATCAGTCGTTTCACGATAGACCATAAAATGAATAATGCCTTCTTTAGAATCTTCCTTGAGCAATTCGTTTTGAAAGAGTTCTTGGAAAAATTCAAGCGTATAACTTAAAGGAATTCTCATTCGCATTTTTCGCATCGAGGCCATCAGAAAAAAATAACTCTCTTCTGCAAAGACCAGTTTTGAATTTCGAACAAAAAAAGAAACACTTACTGCATCTCCGTATAGAAAAGCACGCGAAGGCGTGGACGAAGAAAGAACCATATCATTCATATCTATCTCAATAAAGCGAACAAAATTAAGCATTTTAAAGAGGTTTACCGAAAAAACAGACCAAAAAAAAATGAACGATTTACTCGTTCATCTCGTTTCTTAATTCCTTAGTTACTCACTGAAGGACAAATATATTTTTAAGCAGCTCCTAATTTAATCTGCAAATTTTCGATTAAGTTTTCCCAATACAAGCGGTTTTCATCCTCGTCTCCTTTCTCGCAAAAATCCGTGATATTCAAAGCCAAATCTTCCGTGATCTCGTCAATGACAATGGTCATCTCGAAATAGTTTTTTGTATCCTCATCTTCTTCCCAACGGAAACGTACGAAACTCTCTGGTTTGTATCTTATTAGTGTGGCCTTCTCCGCAGGACCGCCACCCCAACTAAAATAAAAATCATCCCCTCTTTCAATCACCTCATCTGCAAACCACTCGGAAAGCCCTTCAGCGCTCGCAAGGTATTCGTACAAAATTTCGGAAAGACAGTGCATTGGATATTCATACTGCACTTTCTGCTTGGCCATATTCTATATTTTCTAATGTGCCGCAATATATAAATTAATTTCTTATTTACACAATAGAAAAAAGATGATTTTTATAGGGTTGAATCTGGCGCTTGATCAAGAGCTTGCAGTAAGATCTTACAGCCCTCTCTAATTTCACTTTCTGAAATCGTTAAGGGAGGAGAAATCCTAAGGTACTCATTGCGATACAATTGCCAAAAAACAATAAGCCCAAGTTCCATACAAGTTTTCGCAACACGTAGGGTAAAGTCGGGATCTTGTAAATTGACAGCCAGCATAAGTCCACGTCCGTTTACATTTTTAATTTTTGGATGCACAAGCAGACTTCGAAACAGCGATTCTTTTGAGTCCACTTCCTCCATCAGTCCACTGCTGAGAACTTCGCTTAACGTGGCATGGCATGCCGCCGCAATTAGCGGATTTCCTCCAAAGGTGGTAATGTGTCCAAGTTTCGGAGAATGCGTAAGAGACTTCATGATTTCTTTTGAACTCATAAAGGCCCCAACCGGTACTCCTCCCCCCATTCCTTTGCCCATCGCAAGGATATCTGGGACAATTCCATAATGTTCAAAACTAAAGAGTTTCCCTGTTCGCCCGAATCCAGGCTGGATCTCATCCAGGATCAAAAGGGCACCCACCTCTTCACAGCGCTCTTTCAATTGTTGCAAATACGCTGGGTCTGGCAGCAAAAATCCCGCAGCCCCTTGAATCGTTTCAAGTAAAACACAAGCGGTTTTTTTCGTGATTTTAGCGAGATCTTCAAGACGGTTAAATTCAATAAACTGCACGAGTGGGAGTAAGGGTCTAAACTCTCGTTTGTGATATTCATTCCCAGAAACAGAAAGTGCTCCATGGGTGTTGCCATGATATGAATTTTTGAAAGAAATAATTTCTTCTCTTCCCGTGTAGCGTTTGGCTAGTTTTAAGCTACCTTCTATCGCTTCGGCTCCAGAGTTGACCAAATAGGTCACTTCGAGAGGTTCAGGCGTGGACTGCGCAAGGAGTTCGCACAGTTGAACCGGCATTTGCTGCGCATATTCCCCATACACCATGACATGCAAATATTTATCCGCTTGCGTTTTAATAGCCTGGACAATTTTGGGATGGGAATGTCCTAAAGTATTGGCAGATACACCTGCCACAAAATCAAGGTATTTGTTTTTGTTCGTGTCGTAAATATAGGAACCTTCGGCGCGCTCCACCTCAAAGCCAGAGGCAAATGGAGTGGTCTGCGCTTGGTACTTGAAAAATTCTTTTTGCATGGTGCAAATTTCGGAAATATTGGTCTAAAAACGACTATGAAAATTCTGAAATAAGGATACGGATCAATTAGCAGACTTATTTACGAGTTCGCTTTTCCACCTTGGGTTGGTTTTTCGCATTTTCATCTCTTCGGCGTAGTTGTGCCTGCTCATAGAGAGAATCATCCGATTCGTATTGGATAGTCTCGTAGTTCGGAGAATCCACAAAGATATCTTTCCACGTCTTTAATCGATCTTTTGTGTTCCAATTAAAATCAGGGAAAAACCGTTTCTCCTTTGAGATAAAGGACATGGGATAGGTATCCGATCTCGCTCCTACATTGCAGGAGATCACCTGAACTTGTCTATCGGCGAACAATACTTCAATCGTTCCACACGTAGAAAGCACAACGCCTAGACGTTCCATTTCTTTGGTCTTCTCGTCCTCGGAATCCGCATACGTAATGGCTTGGGCATTGCCTAGCGCTTGGGCCAGTTTCACCTCATTATTTTCGTAATAAACCGTAAGAATCCGTCCTTTAATCTGGTTGAACTCATCTTTTAGATTCAAAGAATCAGCTTTGCTAATGGCAAACCCATTTCCAAGGACTTTTATGGAGTCAATTTCTTCGCTTTGAGTATTGAAATAAGCCTCAATCTTATCTCCCGTCACCTGTTTAGCCCCACTCCATAGGATTGGACTTCCATTTAGATGAAGGACTCCGTCCGTTTCATCAAAAGAGATCGAGTCCGCTCTTGCCTGCGCATTCGACTTAAACATTCGGCCTTTATGGAATGCACGTAAATAACTTTTTTTAATTCCGGTGGAATCTAATTTTTGATAAGCTAAGATTCGATCAGCAGAGAAGTACATAGAATCCTTTTTTAAAATCTTAACCGCGTAAGGGCTTTCCGTAACCATTGCCGAGTCCTTCTTTTCGTAGATCTCTCCATACCCTCCTTTGATATAGCGATTTTCCCGCGGATCGTCCAGCGTTACATTGTCTTTCGCACGTCCAAAACCTGTCAATTGGTTAAAATACATGGTGTCCCCAGTAAGGACCTTTCCATTGTAATGGATTCTCGAATTTTTATTTAAATAAACTTCCTTGCTGTTCATTAAATACCTCCCCTGCTCCGTGTACACATAATTAGAAGGATTTTCCTTATTAATCACTCGGGTAGGTCCAAAAAACTCAGCCGTATTGGTGTTTTGATATTGTTTTATATTGCTTCCCTCTACGGTATACTCAGGATTGTCAATTTTCACATTCCCAGTGAAATCAATGATTTTCGTAGATACATCGTAGGTGGCTGCATTGGTATACATGACACTTTGGTCACTAATAATCGTTCCTCCGGTATTAAAATAGGCCTGGTTAATTCGACGATCGTAATAAAGAGTTTCCGTCTTGATCGTTTGTTTCGGATCCGTCAAAACTACATTCTTTCTTGCGATTCCTCTCTCCGTATTCCCATCGTACTCCATTTCCTTAGCGGTAATCACGGATCCGTCTGCATTCTCAAGACGAACATTTCCAATGGCTTTTACGAAATTTTCGTCCTGATACAGGATGACCTCATCCGCCGTCAGAATAGATCCTTTGTGGGAAAACTTAACATTCCCTGTAAAAAAAGGATTGCCCTCAAATTTCTTTTGGTCCACCTGAAAACGATCCGAATGCACAAGCTGCACATTCTCGGTACTCACCGTTTGCTGCGAAGGTTTGTTAAAAAAAAGGTCTTTCACCAAAGGAGTCTTTGGCTGAGTCGTAATCTGCGCGGAAAAGAACTGGGCACAGATAAGTAAAATAAGAAGGAGGCCTTTTTGCATTATTCTTTTTTCCTGCCGTAGAAATAAAGAGAATGAGAGTCAATGGCAACTCCAAAAGCTTCTTCAATGGCCTCTTTAATCCCCTGAATTCGTGGGTCACAAAACTCGATTATTTCTGCAATTTCGCGGTCAGAATTCTGTTTGTAAATGACAAGATGGTCATGTTGTTTGTCAAAATAAGATTTCTCATAGGAAGAAGACGTTAAGGTCTTCTCTCCAAACTGATGCTTACGTATAAGTCCGGCGTCTAAAAAGATTTCAATGGTATTGTAAATTGTAGCCTTGGACACATGGTACTTTTTCTGCATCATAAGCAAATACAAATCATCCACATTAAAGTGGTGATCCATATTGTAAATCTCCTCTAAGATCGTATAACGTTCCGGCGTATTTCGAAACCCTTTATCTTGAAGATATTGTTTTAAAACTTCTTTGATAACTTGTTTGTTCGAGTCTGTTTGCTTTGCGTCCATTAATAATAATTGTCTACAAATCTATTAAATTAAATTGAGATTAGCTCTAAGGAGCCGGCTTCAAAACCGACTAAAAAGTTTAGACTCTTGTCCCTGTTTTAAAGATTTTTTGAATCGATTTGGCTTATTTTTTTGATTCGTACCATTTGATTCAAAAGTGGCGCAGACTCGACTACGGCGTTGTGTGGAGAGACTCCCCACGCTTTGAAATCATCACTCCCAATGGACTTTACAAAATTATAAATATTGAGAGTAATCTTCTCCTTCACGGTAAGTAGGGTATCGTTGATATAGGTATTATCGATAATCACATACCGTAGATCTGGGGGAATATTATGACTTCGAAGGGAAGGATGCGCACTTCTCGAAGGGATCATGCCCTGTTCCATCAAATCCGCCAGAACACTATCAAAATAATCATTGATACGGCGCTCAATCTTAAACCCTAAATAAAAATTCACACGATAAATGGTTCCGGGAACCACCTCTTCTACCGCATACTTGAATGTAAAGGGATTTTCCTGGTTAATAATATTCAGGAAAAAATAATGGTCTGCTCTTTTCGGCTGCTTGTGAAGGATCGAATAGATGATTTTAGATTCAATTTCATCTGCTCTTTTTGCTCGACTCAGAAAGGCTAAATTGGTTGCGTATTTAGGAATCGTTTCGTCCAACTTCAAATCCTTAATGACAGGGGCATATTCTCCTAGCTTCACAAATTTGATAAACTTATTTTTAATCTGTCTTCCATTGTACCATGCGTACATTCCAACTCCAATTAATCCTCCTAATACAACAGTGAGCCAACCTCCGTCGAAAAACTTAATCACGTTCGCATAGAAGAACCCAAGCTCAATGGAAAGGTAGACTGCAGCAAACAACACAATTAAAATTTTGCTGATTCGATTGCGGCGTAACCAAAATAGCAAAAGACAGGTGGTCATGAGCATCGTGATGGTAATGGTAAGACCATAGGCCGCCTCCATCTTACTGGATTCTTTAAAGAATAGCACAACGACGATACACATCAATAAAAGAGTCCAATTGATCTTTGGAATGTACATTTGGCCTTTCACACCGGAGGGGTACTCAATCTTCTGATTTGGCCAAAAGTTAATGGACATGGCTTCCGAAAACATGGTGAATGAACCTGTAATCACCGCCTGACTTGCAATCACAGCAGCTGCGGTAGCTAAAATAACCCCAGGAAGCACAAGATAAGAAGGCATAATTCCAAAGAAAGGATTCATACTGGAATGAGCCTCATGCAGATTGTCTAAAATCCAAGCACCTTGACCTAGGTAATTTAAGATTAGCATGATTTTTACAAAAACCCAGCTTATTTGAATGTTTTTCTTTCCGCAATGGCCTAAGTCCGAATACAAAGCCTCGGCCCCCGTCGTACATAAGAACACCGCGCCCATAATCACAATCGCACTTGGCGAATGCGTGATGAGTTGATAGGCATAATACGGATTAAATGCTTTTAAAATTTCTATATGATCAAAGAGATGCAGTAGTCCAAACCCGCCGAGTGCTAAGAACCAAACGACCATAATAGGACCGAAAAACTTCCCAATAAGACTCGTTCCAAACTGCTGCATTAAAAAAACGACTAGCAAAATCACACAAGTGATCAGAACTACGGGCGTATTTACATTGTATATTTTAAGACCTTCAACCGCTGACATAATGGTTAACGAGGGTGTAATCACACTGTCTGCTACCAGGGTGGCAGCTCCAATTAAGGCTATTATATAAAGCCAAGGTTTCTTAAGTCTTTTCACAAGGGAATAGAGAGCTAGAATCCCTCCCTCTCCTTTGTTGTCAGCTCTTAGGGCAATGATCACATACTTGATCGTGGTTTGCAGGGTAAGGGTCCAAATAATGCACGAAAGAGCCCCTTCAATGTATTCATCTAAGGGCAAGGCCGAATCGGCAAATTGAAAAGCATTTACAATCGCCTTCATCACGTACAATGGCGAGGTACCAATATCCCCGAACACAATACCCAGTGAGACAATCACCCCTAAAAAGGACAATTTCTTTATATCAAACGATTGACTGGTAGTATTTTGTAACATTTTGAAAAAATTTCGGCAAAGGTAAACTATTTCCGAAGGCAAAAAATATCATTGTATAAATGAAAAAACTCTCTTTCGAGAGTTTTTATCTATTTTATGCTTTAATGTACATTGCTTTTTTAAGCTCTTCTTTTACAGTTTCTAGTTTCGGGAACCATTCGGAGAAAAGAGCTGCGGAGTAAGGCGCAGGTGCGTCAGGAGTCGTGATACGTTTCACGGGAGCATCAAGGTAATCAAACGCTTTCTGTTGTACCATATAGGTAATTTCGGAAGCGACGGAACCAAATGGCCATGCTTCTTCTAAAACAACCAAACGATTGGTTTTCTTTACAGAAGCTAAAATGGTATCGTAGTCAAGTGGACGTACAGTTCGAAGATCGATTACTTCTACTGAAATTCCTTCTTTCGCTAAATCTTCTGCGGCTTGCATGGCAAGTTTCATGATTTTACCAAAAGAAACAAGGGTTACATCCGTTCCTTCTCTTTTTATATCCGCCTTCCCAATAGGCAAGTAGTACTCTTCTTCTGGAACTTCCATTTTGTCTCCATACATCTGTTCTGATTCCATGAAGATCACGGGATCGTTGTCTTGAATGGCCGTTTTCAAAAGTCCCTTTGCATCGTACGGATTCGAAGGCACAACGACTTTAAGTCCTGGACAGTTTGCATACCAGCTTTCAAAAGCCTGAGAGTGGGTTGCTCCTAATTGACCAGCCGAAGCAGTAGGTCCTCTAAAAACGATTGGACAGTTCCACTGACCCCCGCTCATTTGTCTGATTTTTGCAGCATTGTTTATAATTTGATCAATCCCTACCAAAGAGAAGTTGAAGGTCATAAATTCCACAATGGGACGATTTCCGTTCATTGCAGCCCCTACGGAAATACCTGTAAATCCAAGTTCTGCAATCGGCGTATCAATAATTCGTTTTTCTCCGAATTCCTCAAGCATTCCTTTGGAAGCTTTGTAAGCTCCGTTGTATTCTGCCACCTCTTCACCCATTAAGTAAATGGATTCATCCTTACGCATTTCTTCGCTCATTGCCTGCGCAATCACTTCTCTAAAAGTATATTCTGCCATGTCTCGTATTGTTTTTCTGCCGACAAATTTAGTGAATTAAATTATATAAACGGCCAACACGCCTCCATTTTGAATGAGGTTCATCCTTTCATAAGTCCAACCGCACTAGAACCAATAAAAGGAAGCTTTTGGCTGTTCAATTTAAACCCTAAAAAACAAAAATGCGCTCTTAGAAAAGGGCGCATTTTTGTTTAACTAATAAGATCGCTTACTTCACCTTGTGCCAAGTTTGCGTACGTCCGATGAGAGAGAATCCGATATACCCTCTTACGTTCAACTTATCACCGTCTCTTGTAATTGTACATTTGTACGTTTTCCCTGTTTTAGGATCCGTGATTGTACCTCCTGTGAATTCAGAACCTGACTTCTTAAGTCCACGAATAATTTCTAGTCCTTCTAACGGCTTATTTTTACGATCGTCACTGCATTTCACGCAGTTTTCATTTTCAACTTTGGCCAGTAGTTGAGAAATTTTCCCGTAGTACTGCCCGTTGGATTTCTTGTAAATTTCAACGACAGACTTCGCCACACCGGTTTCGTCGTCTATTGTTTTCCATTTCCCCTCAATTTGAGCGAATGATAAAGTGGCAAAAAACAAAGCTATAAAAGCAAAAAACATTTTTTTCATGACAATATTAATAATTTGTTAAGGTTTGTATAAGTTTGATAAAAGTAATTAAAAAAAGTTAAACTCCAACTATTTTCTTATTCACCCCATAAGGTCTTTTCTATCAGAAATGGAATTTCAAAAGATCCATGAATGGATTTCGCTACTGAATCCGTACTAAGTACATTTTTGAAAGTTTTTGAGCCCTCGTTTTGGAGGAAAGAAACTTCATATTTAGTCTTGTAATTCGGTAATCTTTTTCTGTTTTTAGGACTTGGTACGGCCTGTTGAACCCATCTAAAGATTTCTGATCAATGATAAGTAGATCTCCTGTTTTCAATTCTTCGCTTTCGATACGCTTTGTGTTTTGTTTTGTGTAAAAATCAAACGCCCAATATTCACTCCCCTCTAACATAAAAACTTTCTTGGAGTCGAACTCACTTTGATTCACATACTTGGCGAGCGTATAACTCCCTTGGTATTTCGTGAGGACAGGGTAAAACTGACCGTTTAAATACACATTTAGTGCGATAGAAAAAAGCAAAGAGCAATACAGATACTTTTTGAATAGAGGTTGAGCCGAAAAGATTCGAAAGAGCAATAGTGCAAACAGAATGGCTCCTACAATCCATAAAACCGTATTTTCTATCCCCGTAAATTCAATTGAAAGCCATGAAACAAGAAGAATAGAAAAGAAGATAATCACTAACTGAATCGACCAAAGAACTCGAATTCTTTTGTCCTTGGGATTCAAAGAAAGCCGACTTAGATAGGAGGCCGTCAAAATGGCAAGGATAGGAATTAACCCATTTAGGTAATGAGGAAGTTTGAATTTTGAAAAGCTAAAAACGAGCATCACGAGCCAAAACCCACCTAAGGTTAGAAATTCCACTCCTTCTTTCTTTCTGAATTTTTCTTTTATCATTTCTTTGGTCCGTTCAAAAACACCAAAATAAAATGCGAGAGAAAAGGGCAAAAATACCCACAGTAGCGTATGGAAAAAGAAAATATAATCAGAATTATTCGGTGCAAAACCGTCCCCAGTCATGCGAGAAACACTTTGTCCTAATAGGATAAATTCAATTCCTTCTCGACCAAATTGATGGTAGTACGCATAGAGGATGGGGCTTAAGCCAAGAAAAAAAGCTAAGGCAGCTAAAATCAATTTAGGCGTAAAAAACCGTCTCCATTCTCTGCTATAGAGAAGGTAGGCGAACACACAGAAGGAAATGATGACTAGGGTCATTAGACCTTTGGATGAGAAAGCAATGGCGGCTCCAAATCCCGCCAAAAGATAACCGCTCAGAGTCTGGGATCGGAGGGCTACTACAAACTGCCAAATGGAAAAGACGACAAAACCGGTGAGTACTGCATCGGTACGCACATCGTGAGCAGAGAGAATAATACCCTGCGCAGAGAGAAAAATCAACGCGGCCCAGTGTCCTACTTGAGGGGAACTATACAGGAGTTCTGCTAATTTCTTAGTTGAATAGGCCCCTAGGACCAAACAGAGCAAGGCAGGAATTCGATACGCTATTTCACTAATTCCAAAAAGCTTCATGGAAGCTGCTGCCAGCCAAAAATGCATGTGCGGTTTGTCCAAGTAAGGAAGCTCTCCTTTGTAGATATTTAGGTAGTCTCCATTAAGTACCATTTTCATAGCCATAGAGGCATGCTGCGCGGAATCGTTTTGCATCAAGGGCACAAATAGACCCAAAATATACACCAGTGCAAATCCCAAATAGAGAATCGTAAGTTGAGCTTGGCTTAGTTGAACGTTTGAATTCATAGAACTACTAGTTTTTTAGTATTTTTGTGCTTCTTTAGACCTACAAATTTAATCAATCAAAATCAAACCATGAATCCAGCGCTACTATACTCACTCGTTATTCCCATGTACAACGAAAAGGGCAATGCAGGTCTACTTATAGACAAAATTAGAGAAGCGATGGGTGCTTATCGTTACGAACTCATTCTAATTGATGATTTCTCTACCGACCAGACCGTGAAAGAAATTAAGGACAAGAAGGATCCAAACGTAGTTTTAATTGAACTCAGAAAGAATTATGGCCAAAGTTCTGCAATGATGGCCGGATTCGATTTCGCCTCTGGAGATTACATCATTACGCTTGACGGAGATTTACAAAACGACCCAAGCGATATACCCGCTATGATTGAGCTCTTAGAAAGTGGGGATTATGACCTAGTGGTCGGGAAAAGACAAAAGAGAAAGGATTCTTCAGTGCGCACAATTCCCTCCAAAATCGCGAATTTCATTATCAAGAATACAACGAAACTGGCCATTTCAGACCAAGGATGTGCTCTAAAAGTTTTTACAAAAGAAACCGCAAAAGAATTAAACCTATACGGTGAAAACCATCGTTTTATTAGTTTGATGGCGCACCTAAACGGAGCAAAAATAGCGGAAATGCCGGTGAAACATCACCCGCGAATTCATGGCGAATCGAAATACGGAATGAATCGTACGTTCAAGGTCATTAACGATCTACTTCTCGTGCTTTTCAATCAAAAATACCTATCCAAACCAATCTATCTATTTGGAAACATTGGACTTCTTGCCTTTACTCTGGGAATGCTCATCAACCTTTATCTTGTAATTCTTAAAATTCTCGGCAATGAAATCGGGACAAGGCCTTTGCTTATTTTAGGAGTTTTATTGGTGTTTATTGGGATCCAGTTTTTCACCACAGGAATCGTGGTGGATATGCTAATGAAGACCTACTATGAGTCGCAAAGAAAACGTCCTTTTAACATTCGCAAAATCACACAGTTTGAGGGCCATTAAAATCAACAAGAAGGTAAGTACGGCCTTAAAGCTGATAATAAGCCTCGGTCTACTCTTTTTAGTACTCAGAAAAATTCCACTTCACGAGCTACTTTCCTTGTGGACACAAATTGAATATGAGTACCTTTTCTTAGGCGCACTTTTGTTTTTAGCTTCTCAAATTTTATCCGCCAAACGACTCGATTATTACTTTAAAGCCCATGGCTTTTCCCTTTCTTTCAGAAGCAACCTCGAGCTCTATTTCCTCGGCATGTTCTATAATTTTTTCATCCCGGGTGGAATCGGTGGCGATGCCTATAAGGTTTATCTTTTAAATAAAAAGTTCCAATGGAATTTGAAAAAACTCACCTTTAGCGTGTTAAACGATCGCATTAGTGGACTCGTCGCACTTCTAGGACTTGGTATTTTCATTGCCCTACTGCTCTTCAATTCGTATTGGGTCTTCCTCTTCTTACTGCTAATGGTAGGGCTTTTGGTTTACTATTTTATTTTAAAACAGTTCTTCCCTGCCTTTCAAACTCTCTTTGCAAAAGGACTTCTTTTTTCACTTGGCATCCAAACCTTGCAGGCAATTAGTTTCGTTCTACTGCTTAAGTGTCTGGGAGTCACTACAAACTTTTTACCCTATGCGCTCCTATTTTTAGCGAGCTCTGTCCTTAGTCTGATTTCGTTTGCAGGAATTGGAATTCGTGAGATGCTCTTTTTAAAGGCTTCCACTTATTTTCATTTGGATGCGACACAAAGTGTCTCGGCCTCTTTATTATTTACTGTGGTCACCGCTTTTTTTGCTTTAATTGGAATCGTTTTTCAGCTAAGAAGCTTAAATTTGAAAACCAACTCATCACTATGAATTTCCTCAAAAATAATTTAGCCAATGGCTTCACTTTAGCCAATCTTTTCTCAGGTTGTATTGGAATTGTGCACTTGTTTCAAGGTCAGTACGAGATTACAGCAATCTGCATCTTGTTTTCTTTGCTATTTGATTTTTTCGATGGCTTTGTCGCAAGGCTTCTAAAGGCAAATTCCGAATTAGGAGTACAACTTGATTCCCTTGCAGACATGGTAAGCTTTGGCTTTTTACCTGGGGTTGCGATGTATAAATTGTTGGAAGGATATACCCTTACGCTAGGAAGTGACTTTGTTTTTGAGCTTTCCTATTTAGGGTTTTTCATCACCTTAATGTCCTGTCTACGGCTTGCGATTTTTAATTTGGACGATTCCCAAAGCTATCATTTCGTAGGCTTAAACACCCCGACAAATACCCTCTTGATATTTGGACTTTACTATACCTTGCAAACTCAGAATTCTTTTCTGGATGCGCTGAACACGCCTTGGATCTTGGTAGGACTAACCGCCCTTAGTTCCTATTTGCTTGTTAGCCCTATCAAAATGTTTGCTTTAAAATTTAAATCATTTACTCTAGCGGACAATCTCCCTAAACTACTACTGCTATTGGGAAGCATTGTCTTACTTCTACTTTTTAAGACCATAGGAATTCCACTGATTGTGGTTTACTATATTGTCTTATCGCTAGCCTTTCAGAAAACCATGAACTAGGTACTGCCTATTCCAATTAAAAAACAATTTATGAATCTAAAACTCCATAAACCTCTATGCATCTTTGATCTAGAAACCACCGGAATCAACATTAGTAAAGACCGGATTGTCGAAATCTGCATCTTAAAAGTGAATCCGGATGGGTCCAGAGAATCAAAAACCTGGCTTGTCAACCCTCAAATGCCAATTCCAAAAGAAGCCACCGAAGTGCATGGCATCTCAGACGAAAGGGTAAAGGATTCACCGACATTCAAAGAACTTGCCCCAGCCATTGCAGAGATGATCTCTGGCTGCGATCTTGGAGGTTTTAATTCGAATCGTTTTGATGTTCCCCTACTAATGGAGGAGCTTCTCCGGTGCGAAATGGATGTAGATTTGACCAAAATGAGACTCGTGGATGCCCAAACTATTTTCCATAAGATGGAACCACGCAATCTAGCGGCCGCCTATAAATTTTACTGTGGGAAAACCTTAGAAAACGCACACTCGGCAGAAGCGGATACGCTTGCGACTTTTGAAATTTTAGACGCCCAAGTCGCAAAATACGATGAGCTTTCTAATGAAATCGCAGCCATAAGCGAATTCTCATCCTATCATAAGTTTGCAGACTTGGCGGGATTTATTGCATACGACAAGGATGAACAAGAGATCTTTACCTTTGGTAAATACAAAGGACAGCGCGTAAAAGAAGTATTCCAGAGGGATATTGGGTATTACGGTTGGATCCAAAATGCGGATTTTCCACTTTACACAAAAAAGACTTTAACCGCAATTCAATTAAAAGCTAAATTCTAAAACCAATTCAAATGAAAATAATCTGTGTTGGAAGAAATTACAAAAACCACGCAAAAGAGCTTGGAAATGAAGTGCCTACGCAGCCTGTCTTATTCCTTAAACCAGACACTGCACTCTTAAAAGGGAATGAATTTTACATTCCGGAGTTCACAAAGGATCTTCACTACGAACTAGAAGTGGTTGTAAAAATTTCAAAAGTGGGTAAATACATTCAAAAGGAGAATGCACATAAACACTATGAAGAAATTGGACTTGGAATTGATTTTACGGCCAGAGACCTTCAAAGTGAATTAAAAGCCAAAGGACTGCCCTGGGAAATCTCCAAAGGTTTCGACGGTTCGGCGGTGGTCAGCTCCTTCTTTAAAAAAGAAAACTTCGCACTATCTGATTTAAATTTTTCACTTCAGAAAAACGGACAGCAAGTTCAAAAGGGAAATACAAGCTCGATGCTTTTTGAAGTAGATGAACTGATCGCATACGCCTCAAAGTATTTCACTTTACGCGTCGGAGATTTACTCTTTACAGGTACGCCAGAGGGCGTGGGTCCTGTAATCGAAAACGATTGTTTAGAAGGATTTCTTGAATCCGAAAAGCTTTTGGATTTAAGAATATCCTAAGAAGCGACCGCTACTTTTCTTCGCCATTTTAAAAATAAAATGCCTGCAAATAGTTTGCAGGCATTCTAAGTATTCGGATAAGAGAAAGTCTCTTATGCTTGTACGTTGTTGTTTTGTCCAACTACGAAAGGCTCTACTTCTTTGATCTCACCGTATTGTTGTTCGTAGCTAGTGATATTCTGTTGCAAAGCAGCAAGAACTCTTTTTGCATGCAAAGGAGCAAGAATTACTCTTGATCTTACGTTTGCTTGTTGAACTCCTGGCATTAATTGAATAAAATCAAGAACAAACTCCGATGGAGAATGGTTTACAAGCGCTAGGTTACAATATACACCTTGTGCTACCATCTCGTTCAGTTGAATGTTTACATTTCCGTCTTGTGGATTTTGATTGTTGTCCATTTTCTATTTTTTGTTAAGTTTAAATTTCAAAGTTTCAGGTTTACAAAGTTAACATTTAACCCGAAACCTGAAACCTGAAACTTATTAAATTTAATTTAAATCTTCGAATTCTTTCTTAGAACCGACAATCACATTTTGATACTCTTTAAGTCCGGTACCTGCAGGGATTCTATGCCCTACAATTACGTTTTCTTTAAGACCATTTAATGCGTCGACCTTACCAGAAACTGCCGCTTCGTTAAGTACTTTGGTCGTTTCCTGGAAGGAAGCTGCCGACATGAAGGATTTCGTTTGCAATGCCGCTCTCGTAATCCCCTGAAGAACAGGAGTTGCGGTCGCAGGAAGTGCTTCTCTCACTTCAACAAGTCCAAGATCTTCACGTTTTAGTTTCGAATTCTCGTCTCTTAATTCTCTTGCGGTAATCATCTGACCTGGCTTAAATTCTTTTGAATCTCCTGCTTCCGTCACGACTTTCATACCAAAGATACGGTTGTTCTCTTCTAAGAAATCAAATTTATGTTCTAAAGCACCTTCTAGGAATTGAGTGTCTCCACCATCCACGATCGATACTTTGGTCATCATTTGTCTCACGATAATCTCGAAATGTTTGTCGTCGATCTTCACCCCTTGCAGACGATATACTTCTTGAATTTCATTCACTAAGTACTCTTGAACTGCGGTTGGGCCTTTGATCTTAAGGATATCGTCTGGTGTCACCGATCCGTCGGAAAGTGGTGAACCTGCACGTACAAAGTCATTCTCCTGCACCAAGATCTGGTTGGAAAGTTTCACTAAGTAAATTCTACGTTCTCCTGTTTTCGCTTCCACGATCAGTTCTCGGTTCCCTCTTTTGATCTTACCATAAGAAACAACCCCGTCGATTTCCGTTACTACGGCTGGATTCGATGGATTTCTTGCTTCAAATAGTTCGGTCACCCTTGGTAAACCACCGGTAATATCCCCAGATTTCGCTGATTTTCTAGGAATCTTGATTAAGACTTTACCCGCTTTAATCTTCTCACCGTCGTTCACCATAAGGTGGGCTCCTGCAGGAAGGTTATACGCTTTAAGTTCTTCTCCTTTCGTATCTACTACTCGAAGGGTTGGTACTGCCTTTTTATTTCTCGATTCTGAAATTACTTTTTCTTCGAATCCGGTTTGTTCGTCAATTTCAAGTTGGAATGAAATACCTTGAATAATATCTTCATACTCTACTTTCCCTGCAGATTCTGCAATGATTACCGCATTATACGGATCCCACTTGGCTAGAACATCTCCTTTTTTCACTTTCGCACCTGGCGTTACCGTTAAAGAAGCACCGTAAGGAAGGTTCGCGACCATTAATGGCGTACGAACCGCACTGTCAGCAACCAAACGCAGTTCCGTAGAACGCGATACCACCACTTCGTGCTTTTCTCCAAATTCATTTTCAGAAGTAACTGTTCTTACTTCGTCCATTTCTACGATACCGTCTCTTTTCGCAACGATGGAAGGATTTTCGGACACGTTCCCTGCAGTTCCCCCCTGGTGGAAAGTTCTTAAGGTCAACTGTGTACCCGGTTCCCCAATGGATTGTGCTGCGATAACTCCCACGGCTTCTCCCATATGAATGGCTTTACCAGTGGCAAGATTTCGTCCGTAACATTTCGCACAGATTCCTCTTTTTGCTTCACAAGTTAATGGAGAACGTACCTCAACGGCATCGATCCCTGCGGCTTCGATTCCTTTTGCGATCGGTTCAGTAATAATTTCATCCGCATTGGCAATCAGTTCGTCTGTTTCTGGATGGTAAACATCGTGTAGAGATACTCTACCTAAAACACGCTCTGAAATACGTTCTACGATCTCGTCGTTCTTTTTCAATGCAGAAACTTCTGTTCCTCTTAATGTACCACAATCAACCTCAGTAACAATTACGTCCTGCGCAACGTCCACTAGTCTTCTTGTTAAGTACCCAGCATCCGCCGTTTTTAGTGCGGTATCCGCAAGACCCTTACGAGCCCCGTGAGTAGAGATAAAGTATTCTAGAATCGAAAGTCCTTCTTTAAAGTTGGCTACAATCGGGTTTTCAATAATTTCCGCTCCTGTAGATCCTGCTTTTTGAGGTTTCGCCATAAGTCCTCTCATTCCTGAAAGCTGACGAATCTGTTCTTTCGATCCCCTCGCACCGGAGTCAAGCATCATGTACACGGAATTGAATCCGCCTTGATCGCTCTTCATTCGGCTCATGATCATTTCTGTAAGTCCCGCATTTGTATTGGTCCATACGTCAATCACCTGGTTGTAACGTTCTGTATCCGTAATAAGACCCATGTTATAGTTGGCCTTAATTTCATCCACGTTCTCCACGGCTTGCGCAATCATGGTTTTCTTTTCCTCTGGAATTACGATATCTCCAAGGGAGAAGGACAGACCTCCTTTAAATGCATTCGCATATCCAAGGTCTTTCATATCGTCAAGGAATTGAACAGTGGTTGGGAAATCGGTTTCATCAAGAATACGACCAATTACGTTTCTTAAAGATTTCTTCGTTAAAAGTTCATTCACAAAACCAACTTCTTTTGGCACAATTTGGTTAAACAAAATACGACCTACGGTAGTTTCTGTTAAACGAGCCACGAGTTGATCTTCTTCTTTCACCGGCACACGACATCTTACTTTCGCATTTAACGAAACTTTTCCTTCGTTGTAGGCAATTTCTGCCTCTTCCGAAGAATAGAAAGCAAGACCTTCACCTTTTACAGGCTTCTCTTTTGTGGAAGCTAGTTCTTTGGTCATGAAATAGAGACCAAGAACCATGTCCTGAGACGGTACTGTAATTGGAGAACCGTTTGCTGGATTCAGAATGTTCTGAGACCCAAGCATAAGAAGTTGAGCTTCTAAAATAGCTTCCGGTCCAAGAGGTAAGTGAACCGCCATCTGGTCCCCGTCAAAGTCGGCGTTGAAGGCCGTCGTTACTAGCGGGTGCAATTGAATGGCTTTCCCCTCAATCATCTTAGGTTGGAAGGCTTGAATACCTAAACGGTGAAGAGTCGGTGCACGGTTAAGTAGCACAGGGTGACCTTTCATTACGTTTTCAAGTATATCATATACCACTGGCTCTTTACGATCAATGATACGTTTTGCAGATTTTACTGTTTTTACAATCCCTCTCTCAATTAGTTTTCTAATGATAAACGGTTTGTAAAGTTCGGCTGCCATGTCTTTCGGAAGTCCACATTCGTGCAGTTGCAGATTTGGACCTACGACGATTACAGAACGAGCAGAATAATCCACCCTTTTTCCTAAAAGGTTTTGACGGAAACGTCCTTGTTTTCCTTTTAAGGAATCAGATAAGGATTTTAAAGGTCTGTTAGACTCTGATTTTACCGCCGAAGATTTTCTTGTGTTATCGAATAAAGAATCCACTGCTTCTTGCAGCATTCTTTTTTCGTTTCTTAAGATTACTTCTGGTGCTTTAATTTCTAGAAGTCTTTTTAGACGGTTATTTCTAATAATAACTCTTCTATAAAGATCGTTTAAGTCGGAAGTCGCAAAACGCCCTCCGTCTAGTGGCACTAAAGGTCTTAATTCTGGTGGAATCACAGGAAGCACTCTCATGATCATCCATTCTGGACGGTTGATCATTCTTGTATTCGCACCTCTTAAAGCTTCGACTACGTTTAGTCTCTTTAAAGCCTCGGTACGCCTTTGTTTAGAACCTTCGTTGTGAGCTTTGTGTCTCAAATCAAAAGACAAAGCATCCAGATCAATTCTTCTTAGAAGTTCCTCAACAGCCTCTGCACCCATTTTCGCAATAAACTTATTAGGGTCCGCGTCGTCTAGGTAATTGTTATCTGGAGGTAGGGTCTCTAAGATATCAAGATATTCTTCTTCTGTTAAGAATTGCTTGTCTTCGAAATCAGATCCATCCGCGTTCTTAGCAATCCCTTGTTGTATTACCACATAACGTTCGTAGTAAATAATCATGTCTAATTTCTTAGACGGAAGTCCAAGAAGGTATCCAATTTTATTTGGAAGGGAACGGAAATACCAGATATGCGCTACAGGAACCACTAAATTAATATGGCCAATTCGCTCTCTACGTACTTTTTTCTCCGTCACTTCAACCCCGCATCGGTCACAAACAATTCCTTTGTAACGGATACGTTTGTATTTACCACATGCACATTCGTAGTCCTTGATAGGACCAAAGATCTTTTCACAGAAAAGTCCATCACGTTCTGGCTTATGCGTCCGGTAATTGATCGTTTCTGGCTTTAAAATCTCACCTCTTGATTCTTGGAGGATCGATTCGGGTGAAGCCAGACCGATTGTGATTTTGGTAAATCTACTTGATTTATTTTTATTTGACATTTGTTCGATTTTAGATTTTAGATTTTAATTTTTGACTATTCTCTTCTGACTTTTCTATCCGAAAAATCGGTCGTAGTTAAAATTTAAAATTATTCTTCAAGTCTTATATCCAGTCCTAACCCTTGCAATTCATGTAGCAATACATTGAATGATTCAGGAATTCCTGGTTCTGGCATGGCTTCCCCTTTGGCAATTGCCTCGTAGGTTTTCGCTCTACCAATTACGTCATCCGACTTCACTGTAAGAATTTCGCGAAGGATATTTGAAGCTCCAAAGGCTTCCAATGCCCAAACCTCCATCTCACCAAATCTCTGTCCTCCGAACTGTGCTTTACCACCGAGTGGTTGCTGCGTAATAAGAGAGTAGGGTCCAATGGATCTTGCGTGCATCTTATCGTCTACCATGTGTCCTAACTTAAGCATATAGATGATTCCTACGGTGGCTGGCTGCGTGAAACGCTCTCCAGTTCCCCCATCGTACAAATACGTATTTCCATAGGCTGGAAGTCCCGCTTGTTCAGTGTACTTCGTAATGTCCTCAAGACTTGCCCCGTCAAAAATTGGCGTCGCAAATTTAAGTCCTAACTTTTGTCCTGCCCAACCAAGAACCGTTTCGTAGATCTGTCCAATATTCATACGTGAAGGTACCCCTAGTGGGTTCAGTACGATATCGACTGGAGTTCCGTCTTCAAGGAACGGCATGTCTTCTTCTCTTACGATACGAGAGACAATCCCTTTGTTCCCGTGACGTCCTGCCATTTTATCCCCTACATTAAGCTTTCTCTTCTTCGCAATATAAACTTTAGCCAGTTTCATGATCCCTGCTGGAAGTTCATCCCCGATAGAAATTGCAAATTTCTCACGGTTTTTAACCCCTGTAATGTCATTAAACTTAATTTTATAGTTGTGAATTAATTGCTTAATTAGATCGTTTTTCTCAGAATCTACGGTCCAATCTGCACCGCTCACGTTTACATAATCTTCAACACTTTGAAGAAGCTTAGTCGAGAATTTAACTCCTTTTGCAATGATTTCTTCGCTCAAATCGTTATTCACTCCTTGAGAAGTTTT
Organism: Epilithonimonas sp. KH_059; assembly: GCF_057838485.1. Lineage (NCBI taxonomy): Bacteria > Pseudomonadati > Bacteroidota > Flavobacteriia > Flavobacteriales > Weeksellaceae > Epilithonimonas > Epilithonimonas sp. KH_059. Next base: position 1,897,072 of record NZ_CM174468.1, on the reverse strand, counting down.
TCCATTTACAAGAGTTCCTAGTTTTTCGATCAGAGTGGCGCGAAGTTCATCGAATTTCACTTTGTAACCGTTCTCAATCTCTTCTAACCTCAGTTTCTCTTCTTGTCTCTTCTTTTTATCTTTGATATTTCTAGAGAAAAGCTTTTTGTTGATTACAACTCCTCTTAGGGATGAGTCTGCTTTCAAGGAAGCGTCTTTTACATCGCCTGCTTTGTCTCCAAAAATGGCACGAAGTAATTTTTCTTCAGGGGTTGGATCGGATTCTCCTTTCGGTGTAATCTTACCAATCATGATATCTCCTGGTTTTACTTCCGCTCCAATACGGATCATACCGTTTTCATCAAGGTCTTTTGTTGCCTCTTCTGAAACGTTTGGAATATCAGCTGTCAGTTCTTCCATACCTAATTTGGTATCTCTTACTTCAAGCGTATACTCGTCCACGTGGATCGAAGTAAACCAGTCCTCACGAACTACCTTTTCGTTAATTACAATCGCATCCTCGAAGTTATACCCTTTCCAAGGCATGAACGCTACGGTTAAGTTACGTCCAAGTGCAAGTTCTCCGTTTTCGGTTGCATATCCGTCGCAAAGCACTTGTCCCTCTTCTACAACATCTCCTACTCGTACGTTAGGTCTAAGAGTGATGGTTGTACTTTGGTTGGTTTTTCTAAACTTCGTTAAGTTGTATGTTTTCGTTCCGGATTCGAAACTCACAAGATCTTCGTTCTCACTTCGATCGTAACGAATTACAATTTTATCTGCATCTACATATTCTACTGTACCTGGACCGTCCGCGTTAATTAAGATTCTTGAATCTTTTGCTACTTGCTTCTCTAGTCCTGTTCCTACGACAGGAGCTTCTGGTTTCAATAGAGGAACTGCCTGACGCATCATGTTAGATCCCATTAGGGCACGGTTCGCATCATCGTGTTCAAGGAATGGAATTAATGAGGCAGAAATTCCAGAAATCTGGTTCGGTGCCACATCAATTAAATCCACTTGTCCTGGCTCTACAACCGGGTAATCTCCATCCAAACGAGCAATCACACGATCCGTGTCGATTGTTCCGTCTGCTTTTAATTCCACGTTTGCCTGCGCAATAACTTTGTCTTCTTCGTCTTCTGCATTTAAGTAAATAGGAGCAGAAGAAAGATCTACCTTCCCGTTCGTTACCTGACGGTATGGAGTTTCAATAAATCCAAGGGAGTTAATTTTCGCATACAACCCTAAAGAGGAAATAAGACCAATGTTCGGCCCTTCAGGCGTTTCAATTGGACAAATTCTTCCGTAGTGTGTATGGTGAACGTCTCTTACCTCAAATCCGGCTCTTTCTCTAGATAAACCACCAGGCCCTAGGGCAGACAATCTTCTTTTATGGGTAACCTCCGAAAGCGGATTGGTTTGGTCCATAAACTGAGAAAGCTGGTTGGTTCCAAAGAATGAATTAATTACCGAAGTAAGGGTTTTGGCATTCACCAAATCTACTGGGGTAAAGATTTCGTTGTCACGGACGTTCATTCTTTCACGAATGGTACGAGCAATACGAGAAAGTCCCACGCCAAATTGGCCTGCAAGCTGTTCTCCAACGGTTTTAATTCTACGGTTAGATAAGTGGTCAATATCGTCCACTTCTGTTTTAGAATTGGCAAGTTCGATAAGGTGACCTACAATGGCAATAATATCTTCCTTCGTTAGCACTTCCGTACCTTCTGGAATATTAAGACCTAATTTCTTATTTAGTCTATAACGACCTACTTCTCCTAGGGAGTATCTTTGTTCAGAGAAGAATAATTTCTCAATAATTCCTCTTGCTGTCTCCTCGTCGGGCGGATCTGCGTTTCTTAATTGACGGTAGATGTATTCTACCGCTTCTTTTTCCGAATTGGTAGGGTCTTTCTGTAACGTATTTTGAATGATTGAGAATTCATTTGAATTTTCATTGTGTACCAAAATCGTTTTCACACCGGCTTCAAGAATGATATCGATGTGTTCTTTTTCAAGAACCGTTTCACGTTCAAGAATGATTTCATTTCTCTCGATGGATACTACTTCTCCAGTATCTTCATCCACGAAATCTTCGAACCAAGTATTAAGTACTCTAGCGGCTAGGGTACGTCCTTCTACTTTCTTTAAAGCAGCTTTAGAAACTTTCACTTCTTCGGCAAGATCGAAAATCTGAAGAATTTCTTTATCAGACTCATATCCAATCGCTCTTAATAGCGTAGTTAAAGGTAATTTTTTCTTACGGTCAATGTACGCATACATTACGTTGTTGATGTCCGTTGTAAACTCCATCCAAGATCCTTTGAAAGGAATAATTCTAGAGTAATACAATTTCGTACCGTTGGCATGGTAAGTTTGACCAAAGAAAACCCCTGGTGAACGGTGCAATTGAGTTACAATTACACGTTCCGCACCGTTAATAATAAAAGATCCTGAAGGGGTCATGTAAGGTACAGGCCCTAAATACACATCTTGAATTACAGTTTGGAAATCTTCGTGTTCGGGATCCGTACAGTACAATTTCAATCGGGCTTTAAGAGGCACGGAATACGTTAACCCTCTCTCCACACATTCGTTAATAGAATAACGAGGGGAATCTACCAGGTAATCTAAAAATTCAAGTACAAATTGATTTCTCGAATCTGTAATCGGAAAGTTTTCCTGGAAAGTCTTATAAAGACCCTCATTCACTCTAGCTTCTGGCAGGGTATCTAACTGAAAGAAATCCTTGAACGATGCTAACTGCACATCTAGGAAATCAGGCGTTACGATTCTGCCTTGGGAAGAACTAAAGTTAACTCTCTCACCTGCTGGCAAGCTAACAGAGCTTTTAGTTGCTTTTGATTTACTCATAAAGTAATAAAAAAAGGTTGGTTAAAAAATATTTTGATCTTCAAAAAAAATATTAGAATAAAAGAGAAAGGATTAGAGTGTTATCCGTTACAATAAGTGATTCGTCCTCAATCTTTTGTATTCTTACTGCAACGCCGATATATCTTTTCACGGTGTAGTGCAAAATATCTTTTAATTCCTAAAAAAGTTTGGTTGATTGAAAATTCAGTAAATACAAATAGCCCTCCTACTTTAAGGTAAGAGAGGATTTAAGCACTTGCTATTAAAACTTTCGGAACAACGGATAACTTCAAAAGGACTGCAAAGATACGAAGAAAAACCAATAACTTCCAAGTACTTACAAAGAAATTGACTGGCGACACCATCCCAAAACTTGGCAATACGCCACAACATGGGAATTGACACCTTTTCAAATAAAAAAAGAAGATCGCTGGATCTTCTTTTCTCTTCATCATTTGTGTTGCAAATATTTAAATTTGCTTCTACAAAGATATATATAATTTTTCAGATATTATTATTTTATTTGGGAATTATATTACAGAATAACGATACTACAGGTAACTCTATCCCCGAAAAAGCCAATTTTGTTTAAATACCATATTAACGATCGTTAGTTTTTTGATCGTTCTCGTATCCTAAAATTCTGTATATTTGTTTGGTTGGGTAAAACGATGGACACCTTGCTTATGGACAAAAAGAAAACACAGATTCTCAAATCTTCCATTAAACTGTTTCGCCAGAAGGGCTATAAAGAGACGACCCTACGTGATATTGCGAAAAAAATGGGAGTGACCGCTCCGGCCTTGTATAATTTCATTTGCAAGAAAGACGAAATACTGGTATGGCTTTGTGACGAATTGGCCGTGCATTTCAATGCAATCCCTTTAGAATTGCAAGAATTCAAAGGAACGGATCTAGAAAAGTTCAACTTCTTCCTTAAAAGACATCTCGAAACGGTGTACAACCATTACGAACTGTATGAGACCGCCCTGCGTTACTGGGAAATTGCAGACGCAGAAGCAAATCAAAGGTTCTCCCGTTACATCCAGTTCTATCTTGGAACCTTTGAATCCTTAGCCAATCAAATTATCCCTAAAGCAAACCGGGACCAATATTTCAATCCCAATTTGTTTTCTCTTATTGTGATGCAGATCAGTAACCAACTTCCCAAATGGTTAGACAGTAGTTAAAAACCATTCGATTTTCATCTCATCGCGGGTCAACTTTCCACACGTCTACTCAATGGCTACAGCCGCTAGAATGAAAAGCTATGAATCTAACTCCCAAACAAGAAACCATCGTAGAAAAGTCACTCCATTTGTTTGGCCAGAACGGCTTCACGGAAACCTCGATGAATGACATCGCCATGGCAATGGACATGAAGCCAGCCTCGCTTTACAACCATATCGAGTCTAAGAAACAAATCTTACTCTGGATCTGCCAAAGAGTGAGCCGCCGTTTACAAGAACTCTTAATTGAACTTAAGAACAGTGATGCTCATCCGTTCGATCAATTTGAACTGTTTATCGAAAAGCACATAGAGCACACGACGAAGTACGCCTATGAATTCAAAATATTTTCACGCTATCGCAACCAACTCCAACGCGTCCATCGCGTGGAATTCTTAGAAGTTCATGAAGCGTATGTGGACCACTTGACCCATTTAAACAAGTTTGTCATTTCCCGGGAAAACAATCCTGATTACTTTCCACAAGACTACCAAGCGCAAATCCTCATTTCCATTTTGGAAAGAATTCCCAATTGGTCTGGCCATACGAAACAAACTCCGAAAGAGATTGCAAGGCAGATTGCTTATTCCTTCCTCCAAGGATTCACAAGTCCTTTAAGCACCCCCGAATAAATAGACAAACCCAATAAAATACAAAAAGTCCGCAATTGCTTGCGGACTTTCTATTTTTGTAAAGATTGAATTATTTCAATTCTACTTCAGCACCAGCTTCTTCAAGTTGTTTCTTAAGCGCTTCTGCTTCGTCTTTAGAGATTCCTTCTTTAATTGCAGTAGGAGCTCCATCAACCATATCTTTCGCGTCTTTAAGACCTGCACCAGTTAAATCTTTAACTAGTTTTACAACTGCTAATTTAGAAGCACCTGCAGCTTTAAGAATGACATCAAATTCAGTCTTTTCTTCTGCAGCATCTCCAGCACCAGCACCTCCTGAAACTACAACAGCAGCTGCAGCAGGTTCGATTCCGTACTCATCCTTAAGGATAGTAGCTAATTCATTTACGTCTTTTACCGTTAGGTTTACTAGCGTTTCCGCTAAATTTTTTAAATCTGACATTGTAATAATGTTTTTAGTGTTGAACGATTATAATTTTTTGAGTGTGTTTTATTCCGCAGCAGGTGCTTCTCCTTCAGCTGCTTCAGAAGCTGCTGGCTCCTCTGCAGGAGCATCCTGAGCTTCAGAAGTTTCTTCAGTAGAACCTTCTGACTTGTTCTGCAATGCAGAAACCAATCTTTGGATTGGAGATTGAAGAAGTCCGATGATTTCTCCAAGCATTTCTTCTTTCGATTTGATGCTTGCTAGAGTCTCAAGGTTCTCGTCTCCTACATAAACTGTTTCTTGCAAGTAAGCAGATTTAAGAGCGGGCTTCTCTTCTTTCTTTCTGAAATCTTTGATCAATTTCGCAGGTGCATTTGCAGTCTCCGAAAGCATCAAAACAGAGTTCCCTTTGAATGAACCGTACATTTCTGAGAAATCTACGTCCAATTGCTCCATTGCTTTTTGTAAAAGGGTGTTCTTCACCACCTTTACTGTAATATTGTTCTTAAATGCTTGTCTTCTGAAATCTGAGGACTTCTGAGCATTCAAGCCTTCAAGATCTGCTACATAGACCACTTTCGCGTCTTGTAAAAGGTCTTTTAATTCTTGTATTACTAGTACTTTATCTTCTTTAGTCATGTCTTCAGATTTTAGTTTACAGATTTAGAATCAATTGCAATTCCTGGACTCATGGTAGAAGAAAGATAAATGCTACGTACATAGATTCCTTTAGACGCAGTGGGCTTAAGCTTCACTAAAGTCTGAATTAATTCTTGTGCATTTTCTCTAATCTTGTCTGCATCAAAAGATACTTTACCGATTGCCGCGTGAACAATCCCGTATTTATCTACTTTGAAATCGATTTTACCCGCTTTTACTTCCGCAACCGCTTTACCAATTTCCATAGTTACAGTACCTGACTTAGGGTTCGGCATTAGACCTCTTGGACCTAAGATTCTACCCAATGGACCTAGTTTCCCCATAACAGCTGGCATTGTAACGATAACGTCTACGTCTGTCCAACCGCTTTTGATTTTTGCTAAGTACTCATCAAGTCCCACGTAATCCGCACCTGCTTCTTTCGCTTCGGCTTCTTTGTCTGGGGTAACTAATGCAAGAACTTTTACATCCTTTCCTGTTCCGTGTGGAAGAGAAACTACGCCTCTTACCATTTGGTTCGCTTTTCTTGGATCTACTCCAAGTCTAACTGCGATATCTACAGAAGCATCAAACTTCGCTGTGTTTACTTCTTTTACTAGAGCAGAAGCCTCTTCTAGGCTATATGCTTTTGCTTTTTCTACTTTACTTAAAGCTTCTTTCTGTTTCTTTGTCAATTTTGCCATTTCAATAAGATTTAAGCGTTCGTAGGTTTAGCTCCAGTCACTCTAATTCCCATGGATCTTGCAGTACCTGCTACCATAGTTAAAGCTGAATCCATTGTGAAACAGTTTAAATCTGTCATCTTATCTTCAGCAATTTTTTTAACTTGGTCCCAAGAGACAGACCCTACTTTGTTACGGTTAGGCTCGCCTGATCCGCTTTTAAGTTTTGCAGCTTCAAGTAATTGAATTGCAGCAGGAGGAGTTTTGATTACGAATTCAAAAGATTTGTCTTCGTACACTGTAATTACTACAGGTAAAACTTGTCCTGGCTTGTCTTGGGTTCTTCCGTTAAATTGTTTACAAAACTCCATGATGTTCACACCCGCGGAACCTAATGCAGGTCCTACCGGTGGAGAAGGATTGGCAGCGCCACCTTTCACCTGAAGTTTTACCATTTTAAAGACTTTTTTAGCCATTTTATTTGTTTGTTTTAATTTGAATAATTAATGAGTTTGGAAGCATTTATTATTCTACCTTCTGCTTATCTCACTTCGCAAATCGGTATTTCGGACTGCAAAATTATAAATAAAAATCCATCTGACCAATACCTAACGCACTAAATTTCAAAAAGATTTATCAAACCTAGGGATCAGCACAAGGTTGGGAATTGCATTCGGTCTTGAATCTTGCTAAAAACAAAGACCTAAGGAAACATCCCATTAAAAAAGCCGAAAGATATTTTCTTTCGGCTCTTATTCTTTGATTGAATTAAATAGCTTAATTCTATACTTTTTCCACTTGCATGAAATTCAGTTCCATTGGTGTTTTTCTTCCGAAAATCATAACGGACACTTCTAGTTTCTTTTTGTCTTCCAGAATCTTTTCCACTGTACCGTTGAATCCATTAAATGGACCGTCGATCACTTTCACGCTTTCTCCTATTACATATGGAATCGCCATGTCGGAAGCAAATTCAGATAACTCATCAATACGGCCTAGCATTCTATCCACCTCTACTTTACGCATCGGCACTGGATCTCCTCCTTTGGTTAAACTAAGGAAAGAAATCACACCTGGAATGTTTTTAATAACGTGTGGAATTTCACCCATAAGGTTGGCTTCCACCATTAAATAGCCTGGGTAATAAGGTCTTTCTTTTGGAACTTTCTTCCCATTTCTGATCTGAATCACCTTTTCCATAGGAATTACAACTTGTGCTACGTACTCGTCGTATCCTAAACGTTGGATCTCATTCTCGATATAGGTCTTAACTTTGTTCTCCTGACCACTAACAGCTTTTAATACATACCACTTTAAATCACTCATCATCCTATATTATACTAGTTAAACAGGTTAATTAATAAAGCTAAAGCATTTTGTATAAACTCGCTGAAAAGAGTATCTACTCCAAATAAAAATATAGCCAACAACACTGTTCCAATTGTAATTGCAATTGTCGAAGACTGTAGTTCTGGCCATTTTGGCCACTCTACCTTTTCCGTAAATTCAGTATATGAACCTTTTAAAAAACTTACAAATGAACTCATAATTCTGTTTTGCACGGGCACAAGGACTCGAACCCTGATCAACGGTTTTGGAGACCGGTATCCTACCATTGGACGATGCCCGTAGAAAAGGTTCCGTAAGGATCTTACGGAACCTCATTTATATAATACTAGACTATTCAGTGATTTCAGTAACCTGACCAGCACCTACTGTTCTACCTCCTTCTCTAATTGCAAATCTAAGACCTACGTTAAGAGCGATTGGTTGAAGCAATTCAACAGTGATAGTTAAGTTGTCACCTGGCATTACCATTTCAACACCTTCTGGTAAGAAGATCTCACCTGTAACGTCTGTAGTTCTTACGTAGAACTGAGGACGGTATTTGTTATGGAATGGAGTGTGACGTCCACCTTCTTCTTTTGAAAGGATATAAACCTCTGCTTTGAATTTTTTGTGTGGAGTTACAGAACCTGTTTTTGCAATAACCATCCCTCTTTTAATGTCGGTTTTTTCAATACCTCTTAAAAGAAGACCTACGTTATCTCCAGCTTCACCTCTGTCAAGAATTTTTCTAAACATTTCTACCCCAGTTACAGTTGATGTTAATTTTTCATCACCCATACCTACGATATCTACACCTTCACCAGAGTTGATTACACCCGCTTCAATTCTACCTGTTGCAACAGTACCTCTACCAGTAATAGAGAATACGTCTTCAATTGGCATCAAGAATGGCTTATCTTGGTCTCTTACAGGAAGTTCAATCCAGCTATCTACTGCATCCATTAATTCGTCTACAGTTGCAACCCATTTCGCTTCTCCGTTAAGTGCACCTAATGCAGAACCTTGGATCACTGGAGAGTTATCTCCATCGTATTCGTAAGAAGAAAGAAGATCTCTTAATTCAAGCTCAACAAGCTCAAGTAATTCTGGATCGTCTACCATATCTACTTTGTTCATGAAAACAACCACTTTAGGTACGTTTACCTGACGGCAAAGAAGGATGTGCTCTCTTGTTTGAGGCATCGGTCCGTCTGTCGCAGCACATACAAGGATCGCACCGTCCATCTGAGCAGCACCTGTAACCATGTTCTTAACATAGTCGGCGTGACCTGGACAGTCTACGTGAGCGTAGTGTCTACTTTCTGTTTCGTATTCAATGTGCGAAGTATTAATAGTAATACCTCTTTCTTTTTCCTCTGGAGCAGAGTCAATTGCAGAGAAGTCTCTCTTGTCAGCTAAACCTTTATCTGCTAATACTTTAGAAATAGCAGCAGTCAAGGTAGTCTTACCGTGGTCTACGTGACCAATTGTACCAATGTTTAAGTGTGGTTTGTTACGATTAAACGTTTCCTTTGCCATGATTTAAATTATTTTATTTAATTAATTTTAAAATTTCGGTGTGCAAATATAATGATTTTTTAAATATTAAAACCATTTTCATATAAAATTGTTTCAATATCAGTTTCAATTAGTTGCACCCTACTTTGAAGTCTTAAAAACGAAGGCTAAAATTACAAAAAATTTTCTTTTTAGAAAAACATCCTTCGATTTAATTGGCCGTCTTTCGCTAACACGTCCAAAAATGGTGCAATGAAAAATCCTGACGATTGATCAGGACTTTTTTACTTTGAGCCAACGATGAGATTTGAACTCACGACCTCTTCCTTACCAAGGAAACGCTCTACCCCTGAGCTACGTCGGCAAAATCTAAATAAAAAAATCACATCCCTGCGGTGTGATTTTTTTTTAGAGCGGAAGACGGGGGTCGAACCCGCGACATTCAGCTTGGAAGGCTGACGCTCTACCAACTGAGCTACTTCCGCATTGTTTGTTGGTAAACGGTTTGCAAATTTAATTAATAATTTGAAATCTACAAACATTAATTAAAAAAAAGTGGGGAGAGCAGGATTCGAACCTGCGAAGCCGAAGCAACTGAGTTACAGTCAGTCCCATTTGACCGCTCTGGAATCTCCCCAATCTTAAATTTTATCCGAGCCTCCAGAGGGATTCGAACCCACGACCCCGAGATTACAAATCACGTGCTCTGGCCAGCTGAGCTATGGAGGCAAATAGATTTCAAAAGAACGCTTTCTCTTTTTGCGAGTGCAAATATAAGGTTGTTTTTTTGAAATCTACAAATTATTTAGACACTTTTTTCTAAAAAAAAATTAAGCCATTTCTTTTTTCTTGATTAACAGCTTTTTAGCTGTATCAGCGCACTGATCTAAACTCTCTTCAAAACTTACTGCGGTCTTCTTTACCACTATATCATCACCCGGGACCACCAATCGGATCTCGGTCGTTTTGTTTTCTTTTGATGTTGTATTTTCAACTTTCAAATGCACTTGACATTCCAAAATCTGATCATAGAACGTACTTAATTTGCTAAGTTTTTTATCGATATGCTCTTCTAATGGTTCGTGTGGCGTTAATCCTATCGCCTGAATTGAAATTTTCATAAAATTGAATTTTTAAAATTAAACATTATCACGATACGTCCGTTACTTTTTCTTAGCTCTTGGATGCGCTTTTTCAAATACTTTTTTAAGCTGCGCAATATCCGAGTGGGTGTAAACTTGGGTAGAGGCTAAACTTGCGTGGCCCAATAAACTTTTCACCCTAGAAATTTCAGCCCCATTTTCTAAAACATGAGTCGCAAAACTATGTCTTAAAATATGAGGACTTTTTTTCTCTTTCGAAGTGACAAGACCAAGGTAGCTTTTTACCCCTAGATACACAAACTTCTCCCCTAGTTTTTCCCCTTTTTTAGAAAGAAAAAAATAGGCCTCGCTCCCTTCAGCAGCTTCCCTATCCTTTGCATAGGATTCTAATAGCTGACCGAGCTGCTTCGAGATGGGCAGCACCCGCATCTTGTTGCCTTTTCCATGCACACGAATCTCTAGTTTTGAAAAATCAACATCCTCTTGCTTCAAATTGCAAAGCTCCATACGACGCATACCTGTTTGATACAAAACTTCGACCAACAATGAGAAAAATTCCAATTTTAAATCGCCGTGATGGTCAATATTTTGTAAATCAGAGACTTCTTCTCGGGATAAGGGAATTTGTTTTTCAGGATAGAATTTAAGACTTGAGATACTTTCCAGAGGGGAAACCTCAATTTCTTGAATTTTTAAAAGAAACAAATAAAAACTACGCAAACTAGAAAGTTTCCGGTTAATGCTTCTTTTGGATAATTTTTTCTCACTTAAGAAAACCATGAAATTTCGAACTACCTTTTTACCGACCTTTCGCAAATCTTCCTCTCCTTCGGTTTCTCGGACAAAAGAATGAAAATCCCGAAGATCTTTCTTGTAGCTCTCTAAGGTGTGGGGAGAATACCGCCTCTCCACCTCTATATATTCTAGGTACTTCTCAATCATGAAACAAAAAAATCACTTTCCAAATATACAATTTAGAAAGTGATTTTAATATGTGTTTAAAAAAAACGAAGCTTAAGCTTGCTCCTCTTGGCTAGCAGCTCTTTGCTTGTAAGAAGCTTTCGCGTTCTTTGCTCTTTTCGTTACAGAAGGTTTAACAAACTGTTGTCTCGATCTAAGTGAGCGAACGACTCCGGTTTTATCAAATTTTCTTTTGTATCTTTTCAGGGCTCTATCAATAGCCTCTCCGTCTTTTACTGGGATAATTAACATAATTTACATCTCATTTTGGATTGCAAAAATAAAACTATTTTTTTACTTGACCAAATATATTAAATTGAAATTAATTTTCTCTTGTTTAAATCTCTACTCACTTTAAATTTTAAGTAAATTGCATCCCCATGGAAAACTCACAATACATCGCCGTAACTGCCTCTGCGGGATCGGGAAAAACCTATACGCTCGTTAAAAACTTCCTTGCACTTTGTTTGGCAAAGCCAAACAATCAGGAGGCCATTAAGCACATCCTAGCCCTCACCTTTACGAACAAAGCGGCGAATGAAATGAAAGCCAGGCTCATTGAATGGCTCAAACTCTTCACCTCCGACGCATACGCCCAAAGTCCTGAGCTTAAAGACATTCAGCAAAGTCTTGAAGAGGCCGGTATTAAAGTGAGTCTTGAGGAACTGCATTTTCGCAGCCAGAAAATTTTAGATTTTGTACTGCACCATTATTCCCTTCTTAGTATTGGAACGATTGATAAGTTCAACGCAAAATTAATCCGTAGTTTCTCCTACGAACTTGGACTTGCCCATCAGTTTAACCTTGAAATTAAAAGCGAACCGTTTTTAATCGAAGCGGTCGATTTCATGCTGGAGCAAATCGGAGAAAACAAAGAATTCTCAACGCATATATTGACCTACATTCAAAATCAGTTGGACGAAGACACAAATCCAAACTTAAGTGAATTACTTTATGCCAAGGCGAAAATCTACGACAGTGATATCCATGCAGGAGAATTAGAAAAGAACAAAGACTTCGATTGGAATGCGTACGAACAAATTGACAAACAGCTACGTGCGGAAGAAAAAGCCCATCGGAATAAGGCCGCTGAGATCGCAAAAACCTCACTCGCTTTAATGGAAGAGCAGGGCTTAAACACAAAAGATTTTTCGGGGGGAAACAAGAATGGACTTGGAATTTTCTTTGTGAAGAGCGAGCGGTTTTTCGCGAAGATGGCGCCGACTTTCCCTATTCCTGGAGATGAAGAAAAGGCTGTAGCGATTTTTGACAAACTAGCCGCAGCGACCAGTAAATCGAAAGAAGCAGAAATTGGCTTACTGGTTCCCAAATTAAAAGAAAATAGGCTTGAAATCATCGATCATTATATTCAATCTAAAAAAAAGGAGAAAATCAGAAGGGAGCTTCTTGGACTGAAAGTCAATTCGGAAATCCGACAGCAACTAGCTCATATTGAAAAAGAAAACGATTTGGTTCTTTTGTCCAAATTCAACTTGATGATTCAAGAGCACATCCGAAGTGAACCTTCCGCTTTTATTTATGAGAAGATTGGAACCCAATACAATCATTTTTTCTTTGATGAGTTTCAGGACACCTCTCGGATCCAGTGGAACAACATCTCCCCTTTACGGGACGAGGCCATCTCGAGCGAAAACCGCTCGTTTACTTTGGTAGGCGACCCGAAACAAAGCATCTATCGATTTCGGGGAGGGGATAGTGAACTTATGCTCGAAATTACAAGTGGGCAGGAAGGAATTCGCGATCTTCCTCTCTTAAAATCACTAGACACCAACTACCGGAGTGCACTGTCTATCGTCCATTTCAACAACGAACTTTACGATTTCCTCGCAAGGGGATTAAAGCCAGCGCATGAATTCCTTTTCTCGACTCAGGCCCAGCAAAAGGCTCATAAAAAAGAAAGGGGAAGAGTGAAAGTAAGTCTTAGTGAAGAATCTACCATTCCTCTGTTTTTCGAGGAATTAGCCCTGAAAATGCATCGCGACATTCAAGAAGGGCTTGACAATGGATTTTCTTTCTCTGACTTCACAATTCTTTGCACTAAAAACGCTCATATTATTTCCCTATCGGAATCGCTTGGATCCCTAGAGGTGCAGTACAGAGGAGAAAACACCTTGATTAAAACCATTTCTGACAACGGACTTTCTCTTGGTAGTTCTCTTACCCTGCAAGCTCTTATTCAATTTTTTAATTGGCAACTCAAACCCGAGAGCAAGCAGTATCTTGTCAACTGCTTATACCATTTAAATGAATTAGGCCGAATAACGATGTCAGATTTCTCTGCGGAAATCCTTCATCTTTTGTCGCTAGAGGAGACCCATTTGAAAGAGTACTTAAAAACTCAATACCATTTGAACCTAGACTCCACTCCCCTAAGCACTCTAAATCTATACAATTATATAGAAGCCTATACTCATGAGTTTGAATTAGATTCAAAAGAGACGAGCTATCTTTTGAATTTTTTAGAAGTGGTTTTTGCTTTTACGCAAAACCAAGGCATGGGTCTTTCCGACTTCCTTACCTACTGGGATCAAGAAGCAAATAAAACGGCCATTCAAACCAGTGAAAGCATTGACGCCATCAAGCTCATGACAATTCACTCGGCAAAGGGGCTTCAATTCCCCATTGTGCTGCTTCCTTTGTTGAACAAAAGTTCAGATAAATTTTCTCAGTGGTTTCCCCTTGAAAACTTAGGGCCGCTCAAAACGGTTAACCTCAATCATTTTGAAAAACCGCTACTCCCGTACGATCCTAGTATAAATAGCTTCAATGAGGAGAATTTTTACAAAAATGAAATAGACCGGCTTTGTCTTACCTATGTGGCAACCACACGACCGGAAGAACAGCTCTACATTTACCTTCAGAAGAAAAGAGCAAATGGAACGATTTCGGGCATTCATGAGTTCATTCAATCGAAAAACCCAGAAAACCTACTTGAGATTGACCTGTACCCTGAGGTAGAAAACTCTTACAAGAAACAATCAAAAAGAAAAGTGCTCTCTAGAAGCGAGCTTAAAATTGAGACTCTCAATTCCGCAAGAGCCTTAGAGCACAATATCAAAATTGCTACACCTTCCAAAAACTACCAGGCGACAAATCAAACGGTACGCGTGGGACTGTTTGTGCATGAAATTCTAGAACGCATTGAGCATAGCTCACAATTGGATCCCGTTTTAAACCGCTATTTGGTGGAAGGAATCATTACACAAGAAGAAAGGACACAAATCTCTGATAGACTTTCCTCAATCTTGCAAAACCCCAAGTATGCACCGTATTTTGAAGAAAACGCAAAGGTCCGAAGCGAAAAAGAAATTATGGTTCGAGAAAATGGACAACCTAAAACCTATCGAGTGGATCGGCTTATCGAAACCAAGGAGGGCCTCATTGTAATCGATTTTAAAACCGGATCACCAAGCCCATCGCATGAGAAGCAGCTTAGCCACTATCAAACCATTTTAGAGAATATCGGAGAGAGAGTTCTGAGAACCGAACTCATCTATCTATAAGAAAAAAGAGTTCATTTGGGGCCCTCAATTGAGAAACCTTAAATGAACTCCTATTTTTTGCCTGCCTATTAAGCTACAGTGGTGTCTACAAAAACTCTTTGCGCTAATTCTTGATCGAAAAGATAAAGTGCAGAGGTATTGTCTTTTACTCTTTTAATTTTCGCAACCAACAAAGCGGCAGAGGCTTCCTCTTCCACCTGTTCATTAATAAACCATTGTAAAAAAGATACGGTTGCAAAATCGCTTTCTTCAGTGGCCACTTTTGCAATCTCAAAAATACTTTTTGTTACCAATTTTTCGTGCGCGAGCGCAAGTTCAAAAACCTGTTGTTCATTGTCAAATTCAAAAGGCGGCTTTTCAATACCCTCCATTTGAACCTCACAGCCTACATCCAGAATGTAATCAAAGATTTTATCCGCATGCATCAATTCTTCTTTGCTTTGAACTCGGAAATAGTTTGCAATCCCCTCTAAATCTCTTGCATGAAACCAAGCAGACATGGACAGGTAGTATTGCGCAGCGTACTGTTCGTTAGCAATTTGTGCATTTAGCAATTGGGCAATTTTTTCACTTATCATAGTTTCTATTTTATTTAATATTTGAAAGTTTAAAGTTACTAATTCTCGTGGTATTTTCCCTCACGCAAATCGACTGCAATAATCCAAAAGTTTTCCAGGTCCTAAAAATCCACTTTTATTTGCGACTACTACCCTATAAAAAAGGGGCAGAAATCACTTTCTGCCCCTTCCCATTAAAACTAAAATTATGAACTTATTAGGTTCGACTTACACTGGATTATTTTGCAATATCTTTTTCTACAAAGACGGTTTTTTTATGGAATCCTCCTTTCCCGTCCATTGTTTTTTTTGTGGTTCTGTTTTGCATTCTTGCTTTGTGCGCATTCATTCTCTCTGCCTTCATGGCTTCCCATTTCGCATATTGCTCTTTGGAAAGAATGGCTTTCATTTCGGCATTTTTCACTTCCTGCTTCGCTTTATACTCTTGCATTCTTTGCTTACGCACTTCTTGCATTTTGCTTCTCTCCGCCATACGCTCCGCATTTTGCTTCTCGTTTAAGGCTTTGATTTGTTCTACTTGTGCCGCGGAAAGATCAAGGGACTTCTGCATTTGCAAATAATGATCTGCTTTTGCTTTTTTCATTTGCACTTCTCGACTTTGCTTGTCTTTCATACTTGGAACCTGAGTTTGTTGCGCGAACATCAAACCACTAGAAACCACAAGCGCACTAATAATTATTTTTTTCATCTTTCAATTGTTTACGATTAATAAAGTATTTGGCTTTTTATAGTTCTTTGATACGTTTTGAGAATCAAGGTTAAAGGTCCAAATCATAATATTATGTTAAACTTCAAACGGAATGTTTTCGAATTAACTCCGCCACAATTTCTGCAGTTTGATCCGGATAATCCACTTGGATTCGAGAATCTGAGTTTACCCAGCGAGCTAATTTTTCCTCAAACTCGGATTCGTGCCAAACGACCTCGACTCCCATTTCCTCTAGTGCCAAAGAATTGCACTGCTGTTCGTATTGGTTTTTCATCGGTACGCTTAAAAGCTTTTTCCCTAAATACAAACTTTCCGCCGGTCCTTCAAATCCACCTCCTGTCAAAAATCCTTCGGATAGCGAAAGGGATTTTAGAAATTCCTCATTGTGTATGGGAACTATTTTGATATGGCCTTTTGTATATCCCTGGGTTGCATGCTTCGAAAACACTTCCCAATTCACACTCGTATGTGAACTTAAAAGCTTCTCTATATAAGCATCACTGTAGGCGGGAAGATAAACCGTGTAGTGCCCTAAATTTTCAGGAACTAGGTCTCTAATTTCTTTCCGAATAATAGGAGTGTGAATGAAGCGATCGTAGGACTGAAAGTGAAATGCGATGGATTCCGTGGTCGGTGCGTAATGCTCTAGAATCAAACCTCCCCAATGAAAGCCTTTTAACCGAGGAGTAAGAGGTGACTTATATGCCGCCTGATGGGAGAGAGCGATGCATTTTTTCGCCCTATACTTGCAAGCCCAGGCACTGATGGGTTCGTAATCGCTTATAACCAAATCATACGATTCCACAGGTAAGGATTTGATGTCCAAAAGCAGTTGCCTGGTGCGCATGCCTTTCCAGGTTTCTCCAAGGTCTATACCTCCCTTCTTTCCAAACACAAAGCCCATTCCGCTCATGCGATAGGTGATGTCCTGCTGGAGACCTACTTCGGACTGCGTACCACTAAGTAAGACATCTACAGAACCGTGGTTTTGCAAGTGAGGAATTACCTCGCGAGCCCGGCTAACATGCCCATTTCCGGTCCCTTGAACCGCATACAAAATTCTCATACCAATCGTTTTAATTTGGATTGACGCAGGGGTCATGTAAATCTACAAAAAAGAAAAGGAAGGATCCTAAAACCCTTCCTAATCGTAACATTAACTTAAACTATATTTTTCTATCTGGACCCTCTCATTCCACTCGTTCTGCTTGAAGATCCGCTGGAATGACTAACTGCTTTGGAAGAGCTAGCCGTACGCTGAGAATTTCTCATTCCTGCAGACCGATTGCTTGTGGATCTACTTGGCGCTTTTGTAACGGCCGGTCTCGAAGTTCGAGCACTTGAAGACGATCGCACATTGGAATTGTTATTCGCTGTGTTTGTACGAAGTCCACTCGTTCTTTGTGGGGTTGCTTGCGTAGTTCTTCTTGGCTCAGTCCGCACACTTGTAGCCGTTCCCGTTCTTAGTCCACTTGCTCTTTGTGAAGAGGAAGAAGCGCTCGTCGAGGATTTGAATCCATTGTTTCGACTTGAAGTTGCCGCAGAACTATTCACAGAGGAATTCCTTAAGGTATTGTTCGAACCCGATTTGAATCGAGCATCGTTTGAATTCCTAGGTTGGTTCCAACCGTATTGGGTACCCACATTTCGGTGGTAATTCTTACGATTGATTTTATACAAATTGATGTTTACACTTCGGTAGCGTGGCACCACGTAATGAGAATAATAGCGAGGTCTGTAGTTGCTACGCCAATAATTCACATAAAACTGTACGGGACTACGTCCGTTATAATAATGGCTCTGATAGATCGAAAACGCTCTTGGACCCAATATCTGCTCTAAAGCGTAAAAACGGTCGTAATACCAACGGTTGGGGTTACTATGGTAGTAGGAATTCCAAGAATAATAATCTGGAAACTGTCTGTTTAGATCCATTACCATATTCGCTTGCCACGAATTCAATCGAAGCTCTCGAAACAAACGATTCCAATTGACGCGGGTAATACTTTGACGGTAGTCATTGTAAAAACTACGGTAATAATCATCCACATAATAATCGTCTGGATACTCATAATAGTAATCCTCATCGAAATAATGGTCCTCATCTCCATACCATCCACTTTCATATTGTGAATTCCCTCCACCGGATGGATAGTATTGTGCACTGCTTAGCCCAAAGAGGCCTAGGGCAACGGTTAGTAATATTTTTTTCATTTTACTTTGTGATTTGGTTAATATGCAAGAAGCTCATCTCGACCTTCTCTGTATTTATAGATACAAAAACAAAAAAGAAGTTAAATCCTAAGTCTAACTTCTTTCCTTTTCTATTGATAATCAATCTTATAAATAAGTTCAATTACACCGATTTTCGTCCCGAATCTTGAATCCAAAACGCTATTTTCGAATTAAAGGAGTCCTGTTCTCCTAGGAATTCGAGGGTCAAATGCATCCTATAACGCCAATAGTGTGGGAACTGTGCGGGATCGTTAATTCGCTCAAGTTCCTGATTTGGACTGCGTAGCTCACGATCTGTTGCAAAGAATTCTTGTATAGGAAAAATCGAAAGCATCGCCTCATTATACAAATGTTGCAACATGATGATTTCGGCCAATTCGGGCTCAAGAGTATCGGGCGCGCTGCCCCATTGATTCAACTGCTCGTTATAGTACTTTTGAGTTAAATGAGAATCTTCGCTCCACCATTGTCTTAAGGTGGAACTATCGTGAGAGGAAGCGGTAACCACATTCATATACCCCGCATTTTTTGGATCGTACCAAAGAATATCCTCCGAGGGCATACGCTGTACTTTAAGAGCAGTGATAGCCAAAGAATCCATTACTTCAGGAACGCATTTAGGCACCATACCTAAATCTTCTCCGCAAATCAGCATTTCTGTTGAATTTAAAATCGCGGGAAGTTTTTCCATGGCACTTGCGGACCACAGCGCTTCTTGACGATGGAAAAAATAATCGGAATACAACTCTCTAATGGCCCGTTGCATAGAACCCTCCAAATGTTGGAATGAGGCGGTCTTCTCTACTCCGAATCGAGGATGGTACACCAATTGCCCTTCCTTTTGCTCTTCTAGAAATAGGACATTTGCGCACAAAGTAAGGAGTTTCTCTTCAATCCACCCCCACGGGTTATCCTTAAAGAAATCGCTAAGTTTTCGCTGCGTATCAAATTCGGGTTTAAAATGAAAGCTGCCGTTAGACTGTACGTTCATAAAGAAATCAGAAACGCTACGGTTTTCAGAACCAAAGAAATCCCAAAGAATCTGCTCGTTTACAAAGGGGCGAATAAATCGATCCCAATCAAACCCAATCCCTCGGCTTTGAAATTCTTCGAGCGTCACTGGAATGGCAGGATAAAAATACCCTAAGATCCCCTGAGTCGCTGAAATGGGCATGCGCCAAATCCGGAAGAATCCAAGAATGTGGTCAATCCTCATGGCATCGAAATATTTTTCTAGCGCCTTAAAACGACTTTTCCACCAGCGGTAACCGTCGTCCTTCATCGCTTCCCAATTGTAAGTAGGGAAACCCCAGTTTTGACCAATATCTGTAAACTGATCTGGTGGTGCCCCGGCTTGAAAATCCATTCCATAAAGCTGCGGCTCGGTCCATGCTTCTACAGAATATCGATAGATCCCAATGGGAAGATCCCCTTTTAAAGAGATTCCAATGGAGTGAGCATAGTCCACTGCTTCTGTCAATTGCAAATGCAGTTGGTATTGCACCCACAAGTGAAGCATTGCGGTGTCATAGAACTTATGACCCGCCTGGAACAAAGGAGCGATTTTACCTGCCACATACTTTCGGTGGGTTTTCCATTCTTCAAAGTTGGGCGTCTTATTTTGATCTCGAAGGATGCAAAAGGCTGCATAAGGATGGAGCCAGTCCTTGTTTTCATTTTGGAATTTTTTAAAGCCTCTGTCTTTCAAAATCTCCTGTTTGTTTTGTTCAAACAAAAGAGTGATAAAGTGCCACTTCCTTTCGATTACCTGTTCATAATCCACAAGATCGAAAGAATTTAGTTCCGCTTTCTTCGCTAAAAACTCAAGTGCTTCTTCTTCACCAAGTCTGAAGGGTAATTCTTCAATACTAAGGTAGATTGGGTGCAAAGCGTATAGAGAAATTGGAGCATAAGGATAAGAATCGGTCCAGGTATAATTTGCGGTCGTATCGTTAATGGGCAGAGTCTGCACCACCGAGAGATTGGTTTTTTCAGCCCACTTTGCTAATAATTTCAAGTCACAGAACTCACCTACTCCAAAGCCCTTTTCACTACGAAGAGAAAAGACGGGCACTGCAACTCCTGCAGCATGGTATAAATCCTCTGCTTTGAAACGAAAATAGTGATCGGCTTGAATTTGCAGAACCTGAGGCTCAAGATTTGAAAGTGCCCAGCGGTTTTTGCCATATTCGACCTCGAATACATCGCCCGTGGTTTCATCTAAAATCCCATACTTATATTGAATAAAGTTCTCTTGGGCAATTTCCACTGCTACCTCCCACACGCCGTAAGCCGTTTGAGCCATAGGCACAGTCTTTAAATATTCCCAAGAGCCTAGTTCAGGTGGGCTACCCAAAAGAACCAATCGCTGGTTTGCTTTGTAAATGGGAGCCTCCATTCGAAACAAATGGGTATGCCTTTTTAGAATCTGTAGTTTTTCAGGTTCAAATTCCCGACGCGTATTTTTTAGAATTTTATTGTTTAGATAGTTCTCAGGGAAATTCTTAAGATTCCAAACATCGTATACTTTGTATTCGCTATAGGTATGAACCAATTGCAGCTGATGAAAAGAAAACTCGGTTTTCAAAAGCGTTCCGTCCTCAGTCACTAATTGGTATTGATAACAAAGGTCTCTTGTGAAATAATCCACCTCCACACTCCAATTCCCATTATCGGTATACTGCAGGGGGTAAATTAACTTCTCGTCTTGTTTCTCAAATAATACAAGTTGAATTCTCTCCCCAATTTGGGTGTTAAAATGAATATTAAAAATTATCTTCATGCCAAATAGTAGTCATTAAATTACTTCGTGGTAGTCTTTTGTATAGAGCGTTTTGCTTATGCTTGCATCTGCATCTAATTGCGATGCAATTTAAAAAAATAAAAGCAATTTACCCTGCTTTAATTCGACAAAAAAAAGACTATGATTTTACAGCTTACTATTTACTATTCAGCATCTTACACAAATGGAGCTCGGGTTAAACCCAAGCTCCATTTGTGTATTGAAAAGGAATTCCTTTTGTTAGCTAATCAGATAGGAGGTTCCCTCGCGTGAATCTTTAAGTTCAATTCCTTCCGCTAGAAGTTTATCTCGGATTTCGTCAGAGAGCGCCCAGTTTTTCGCCTGTCTTGCTTGATTGCGAAGATCAATTAACACTTGGAGCGTGGAATCTAGCTTATCCGAATGCTGCTTTGCAACCTCTTCTAAACCTAGCACATCAAACACATAGGCTTGAAGCGAAGTTTTTAATAACTCCAGATCGTTTTGGCTAAGACTTTCTTTCCCGTCCTTAATTGCGAAAATCACTTTTACAGCCTCAAACAAATGAGCAATTAAAATCGGAGAATTAAAATCATCCAGTAGAGCCTGATCGCATTTCTGTTTCCAAGCAGACACGTCAAAGGATTCTTTGCTCGACTCTGATGGCTCGATGTCTCGAAGGAGTTCAAGCGCTTCCATTAATCGAAGATAGCCTTTCTCACTCGCCACTAAGGCCTCGTTTGACAAATCAACTACACTTCGGTAGTGAGCTTGTAGGAAAAAGAAACGAACGACGGTGGGCGCAAACGGTTTTTCAAAAAAGGTATTGTCCCCCGTAATTAACTCCATCGGTAAAATCGTGTTTCCCGTCGACTTACTCATCTTTTGACCGTTTAAAGTGAGCATGTTCGCATGCATCCAATAATTCACAGGTGAGGTCCCGTTGCAAGCAGTTCCTTGTGCAATTTCACATTCATGATGCGGAAATTTAAGGTCCATCCCACCTCCGTGAATATCAAATTTCTCCCCTAAATATTTAGTGCTCATGGCCGTACATTCCAAATGCCAACCTGGAAATCCTTCTCCCCAAGGGGAAGGCCATTTCATGATGTGAGCCGGCGAAGCACTTTTCCAAAGTGCAAAATCTTGTGGGTTTTTCTTCTCGTCCTGCCCGTCTAGAATTCGGGTGTTGGCATAGAGTTCCTCAATATTTCTTTTGCTTAGCTCTCCGTAGTTTCCTCCCTTTTCATTGTAAGCATGTACATCAAAATAGACCGAACCTCCCGTTTCATAAGCGTATCCTTTTTCTAACAAAAGCTTTGTTAGTTCTAACTGCTCTAAAATATGCCCCGTGGCAGTCGGCTCAATGTTAGGAGGTAGCAAATTAAACTGCTGCAAAACTTTGTGAAAATCGACCGTGTACTTCTGTACAATTTCCATGGGTTCTAGTTTTTCTAACCGGCTTTGTTTTACAAACCGATCGTTGTCAACGGTTCCATCGTCCGTTAAATGCCCGGCATCCGTAATGTTTCTTACGTACCGTACTTTGTATCCTATATAAAGGAGTGTGCGGTATATAAAATCGAAGGACATAAAGGTCCTTACGTTGCCCATATGCACATTGCTGTAGACGGTAGGTCCACAAACATACATTCCTATATTTCCTTCTAAAATCGGTTTGAATGTTTCTTTTTGTCCCGTGAGAGAATTGTATATTTTTAGTTCCATTGATTTACGTATTAGTCAATTTTAGCATGGCTCCCCACGTAGTGAAGAAATTCTTGTCTTGTAATCGGATTGGTTCTGAAGATCCCGCTTAATTCGGCGGTGATCGTAGAACTCGCCGTGTCTTTAATTCCACGACAATTTACACACAGGTGCTTTGCATCAATGATGCACGCCACATCCTTTGTTCCTAAAGCTTGTTTTAAGGCGTCCACGATTTGCATCGTCAAACGTTCTTGAACTTGGGGTCTTTTCGCATAATAATCGACAATTCGATTAATCTTGGAAAGTCCAATGACTTCTCCATTGGATATATACGCGACATGCGCTCGCCCAATAATCGGTAGAAAATGATGTTCACAAAAGGAATACACCGTAATGTCTTTCTCCACGAGCATTTGGCGATACTTGTATTTGTTGCTAAAGGTAGAAATTCGAGGCTTGTTTTCAGGCAATAACCCTCCGAAAATCTCATTCACATACATTTTGGCAACTCTCCTGGGAGAATCCTTCAAGGAATCATCCTCCATGTTTAACCCAAGGGCTTCCATGATTTGTCCGAAAAGCACTTCAATTCGCTCCACTTTTTCCAAAGGAGTTTTTTCAAAAGCATCGGCTCTTAAGGGTGTATGCTCTTTGCCTGTAAAAACATCGTCGTCGTTGTCAAAATCCGTCATAGTGTATTGATTCTTAGAATGGCAAAAATAAGGAAATATCCTTTGAAATCGAATTTTTCGGACTGCTTCTATCGCAGACCTTTTTTTGACACGTTACAAATTCCTTAAAATATACTAAAAAAAGGATAATTGATTAAGTTTTTTTTATATTTGCACCAATTAAACAATAATTAAAAAATACTATTATTATGTCAGACATTGCATCAAGAGTAAAAGCTATCATCGCTGATAAGCTTGACGTTGAAGAAACAGAAGTAACTCCAGAAGCTAGCTTCACTAACGATCTAGGAGCTGATTCATTAGACACAGTGGAACTTATCATGGAGTTCGAAAAAGAATTCAACATTCAGATTCCTGACGATCAGGCTGAAAAAATCACAACTGTAGGTCATGCAATTGCATACATCGAGGAAGTGGTAAACAAATAATCTGAATCTATTCGTTAGATAATTAAAAAATTTATGGAATTAAAAAGAGTAGTTGTAACAGGATTTGGTGCACTAACACCGATTGGTAATAATGCGAAAGAATACTGGGAAAGCCTTACCCAAGGTAAGAGCGGTGCCGCTCCGATTACTCTTTTTGATGCCACAAATTTCAAAACGAAGTTTGCCTGCGAGATCAAGAATTTCAACCCTTTAGACCACTTTGAAAAGAAAGAGGCGAAAAAAATGGATAGAAATACTCAGCTCGGCTTAGTAGCAGCACGTGAAGCTGTTGAGCATTCTGGCATCCTGAATGGAGAATTGGATCGAAATCGAGTGGGCGTAATCTGGGGCTCAGGTATTGGAGGTCTTGAAACTTTCGAGCATGAAGTCTTAGGATGGGCGAACACAGACATTCCTCGATTCAACCCTTTTTTCATTCCGAAAATGATTGCGGACATTACGCCGGGTCACATTTCAATGGAATACGGATTTCACGGTCCAAATTACACCACAGTATCGGCTTGCGCTTCTTCAGCCAATGCTCTAATTGATTCAAAAATGTTGATTCAATTAGGGAAAGCAGACGTGATCGTCTGTGGAGGTTCTGAAGCCGCAGTTACGGCCAGTGGAGTGGGCGGATTCAACGCTATGATGGCTCTATCGACCCGTAACGACAGTCCGACTACGGCCTCTCGTCCTTTTGACAAAGACCGTGACGGTTTTGTTTTAGGAGAAGGCGCGGGAAGTATCATCTTAGAAGAATACGAGCATGCGGTAAAACGCGGGGCTACCATCTACGCCGAGTTAAAAGGCGGAGGAATGAGTGCCGATGCGTACCACATGACGGCTCCCCACCCAGAAGGACTAGGAGCGTATCTTGTAATGAAAAACTGTTTAGAAGATGCAGAGGTTGATGCGAACGAAGTAGACCATATTAATATGCACGGAACTTCTACTCCCTTAGGTGACATCGCAGAATCCAATGCCATTTCAAAACTATTAGGGGACCACGCATTTGACATTCAAATCAACTCTACAAAATCGATGACCGGGCACCTGCTTGGCGCCGCAGGAGTTGTAGAAGCAATTGCTGCGATTCACACAATCATTCACGGAATTGTGCCTCCTACCATTAACCACTTTACTGACGACGAAAGAATCGACGAGCGACTAAACTTCACCTTTAACCATGCGGTTAAAAAACATGTGGATGTCGCGATGAGCAACACTTTCGGATTTGGCGGACATAACGCCTGTGTACTATTTAAAAGAATCTAAAGGTCCAAAAAGGTGGAGTTACAGAAGTACATTTCTAAATTCCTAGGTAAAAAAAGCAGAAATTATTCTGAAAAAGAACTTGCACTTAGCTTGGGTATATCCAAAATTATTGGACAACCTGTTGGGCGAATAGAAGTGTATCAAGAGGCATTTACATTAAAAATGTCTTCAAAAAAAGTAAAAAACTACGAGCGTCTTGAGTTTTTAGGCGACTCTATCTTAGGTTCAGTAATTTCTTGTTATTTGTTCGAAACCTACCCCAAGGCAAACGAAGGATACCTCACGCAGATGAAATCCAAAATTGTCAACCGTAAGAATTTGAATAAAATTGGAGACGACTTAAAGCTTACGAGTCTGATCCAAAATAAATTTTCTTCTGCACTGGGCGAAAACATTGCAGGGAATCTGTTTGAAGCGCTTATCGGTGCTGTTTATCTCGACATCGGGTATGAAGCTTGCCAAACCATTATTCTCAACAAGCTTTTGACCCCAAAAGAAATTGGCAAATTAGAAAATAAAGTCGTAAGTTATAAGGGACTCCTATTAGAGTGGTCACAAAAGCAAAAGCTGGCCCTTCGTTACGAAACCACGGAAGAAGAGCAGCCCAATCACACCACGGTTTTTAGAACCACCGTATGGCTCACAAGCGATAAAGTTTCAACCGCCACCGAGTCCTCGAAGAAAAAAGCAGAAGAAAAAGCCGCACAACGCGCTTTTTACACCTTAAATAAAAAAGAGCATATTCTTGAAAATTCAAAAACTCTTTCTTGAATCTGAACGCGACGACGATCTCACTCTCGGGCTGGTACTTCTTACAAAACACCTACCAGACTACGAACTATTCTACCACATCAACAAAGCAAACGATTCGGATTTCACACGAATGAAAGATTTAGTGAAATGCGCCGAATACCACGACTATTACCACAATCGGTTTGAAGCCTATCATCAGGAAACGCAAACTTGCTTTCAATTTATTTCCAATTCTTCTTATCAAAAAATTCAAAAAAAACAAGTCCTTGAGTTATTCTCAGACGAGGAACATGTTAATTTTTTGTTACCAAATCATAAAGAAGTGGACTACTTAATTAAAACCAGCGATGCATATGCCGATTTTTCCTTAATTTTGCAGCCGGAAAACCTTATGTTTCCGATCCAGCAATTTCTATTGAGTTCTAACGAGGAACTCTTTCAATTAATTCAATATTATGAATAAGCATCTAAAGAAAACTAAAATCATAGCGACGCTCGGTCCAGCCTCTTCTAAAAAAGAAGTGATGGCAGATCTTATAAAAGCGGGAGTAGACATCTTCCGTATCAATTTTTCCCATGCAGACTACGACCTAGTGAAGACCCATGTACAGTCCATTCGTGAACTCAACAAAGAGCTTGGTACTTCTGTGGGAATCCTAGGTGACTTACAAGGACCTAAATTACGTGTTGGGGTTGTCAAAGAAGGCTCTTATTTGAATCCGGGAGACATCCTAACCTTTACCAACGAAAACATAGAGGGAAACTCTTCTCAAGTATACATGACCTATACAGAATTTCCGCGCGACGTAAAGGTTGGCGAGAGAATTCTGATTGACGATGGAAAATTAGTACTTCAAGTGACAGAAACCAATGAAAAGGATATGGTCAAAGCCGTAACCATTCAAGGGGGACCTCTAAGTTCTAAAAAAGGAGTAAACCTTCCTAATACAAATGTTTCACTTCCTGCATTAACGGAAAAGGACATCAAAGATGCGAACTTCATCTTGGACCTCGAATTAGATTGGATCGCTCTTTCCTTCGTAAGACATGCGCAGGACATCATAGATTTAAAGAAGATCATTTCAAGTCACCCGACCAATAAGCTTAAAACTCCAATTATTGCGAAAATTGAAAAACCGGAAGGAGTTAAAAACATCGATCAGATTCTATTGGAATGCGATGGTTTAATGGTGGCTCGTGGAGATTTAGGTGTAGAAGTTCCTATGGAGGAAGTTCCTGCCATTCAAAAACTTCTAGTTGAAAAAGCAAGAAGCTTTGCGAAGCCTGTAATTATTGCGACTCAAATGATGGAGACGATGATCAGTAGCCTCACACCTACCCGCGCAGAAGTAAACGACGTGGCCAACTCGGTTTTAGACGGGGCGGATGCGGTTATGCTTTCTGGTGAAACTTCTGTAGGGAAATATCCCGTGGACGTTGTGAAAAACATGAGTAAAATTGTTAAGAACATTGAAAACACGCATTTTTACCAGTCGAAAGTCAGTCCAATTGAAAAAGAATTCAATTGCATTGACGCGCGCTTTATCACCAATAGAATTTGTTTAGCCGCTGTGAGAATTGCAAAAACAACGGATGTGCAAGCGATCATCACTCTTACGTACTCAGGCTATACTGCGTTCCAGATATCTGCGCATAGACCGAACTCAAACATTATCGTCTTTAGTGCAAACAAACGCGTAATTACGATGCTTAACCTTTTATGGGGTGTAAGAGCTTATTACTACGAAGGTTCAACGGGTACCGATGAAACCATTATAGAAGTAAACAAAATGGCAAAAGAATTAGCCTACGTCGAGGAGGACGATTTCGTAATCAACCTAAATGCGACGCCTGCTGAGCAAGGAGGCAAAACGAACACACTTCGATTAACTAAAATCTAAATCGAACCCAAAACTAAAAACCCTGCAAATTCACTTTTGCAGGGTTTTTAGTTGCCTTTGGCTTGAACTCTCTAGTGTCTACACGCTCCCAATAACCGACTTTCGAATCGTAAATTCATGAAGGGTTGCGCCTGACAATTCCACGCCATATCCTGAATTCTTTCTTCCCCCGAATGGCATTCGCCAGTCGGACCGGAATATTTGGTTAATGGCTACACTTCCGACTTCAAGTCCCTCTGCGAAATATTGAGCCCTCTTTTTATCTTTTGTATACACAGCACTCGCAAGTCCAAACATCGTATCGTTTGCAATGCGTAGGGCATCTTTATCATTTTTTGCTTTAAAAACCATCCCTAAAGGACCAAAAAGTTCTTCGTTTACAATCGGATTCCCAGGGTTGACTTCAATCAGACCTGGTTCGAAGCCCATTTTTCCGACCTTTTGGAGTGGACTTATGATTTTCGCGCCGCCTTTAAGCGCCGCTTTGTATTGACGTACTAAATCTGAAGCTAAATCCGCTCTCGCCATTACGCCCATCACCGTATCTTTTGATTCGGGATCCTTAGACTGGTATTTTGCATACTCGGCGATGAATTGGTTCATGAACTTCTCATAAATCTTCTCATGAATGATAAATCGTTTGGCTGCCACACAGGTTTGCCCACAATTTTGCAATCTTGCCGAAGCCGCATCCTTTGCCGCCTTTTTGATGTTCGCATCGTCTAGAACGATAAAAGGATCACTTCCTCCGAGCTCTAACACGCATTTTTTTAGATTTTCTCCGGCTGTTTTCGCAATGGCACGTCCTGCGCCTTCGCTTCCCGTTAAGGAGACCGCCTTAATCATAGGATCCTGAATTAACTCCTCGACTTCTTGATGTCCGATCTTAAGATGGGTAAAGACTCCTTTTGGAAATCCTGCCTTTCTAAATAATTTTTCAATTGCATCCCCACTTTTTTCGCAGATGGAGGCGTGCTTTAAAACCACTGTATTTCCGGCTAAAATAGTAGGAATAGCAAAGCGAAGCACTTGCCAAAAAGGATAATTCCACGGCATGACGCCAAGGATTACTCCCATAGGTTCAAAATGAACCTCCGAAATTTTCATCTCCGTCTTCACTTTCTGAGTTTGGAGTAGAGGACCAAGTGTCGCATAGTAATGAGACATGCCTGCACATTTCTCGATCTCTGCAAGGGATTGAGAAATGGGCTTATACATCTCTTTCGTGATAAGTTTTGCATGCTGAAGCTTCTGCTCTAAAAGCAAAGCTGATAGATTTTCAAGCAAGGCTTGTCTTTCTTTAAAATCAATCTGCTTCCACGCCATAAAAGCTTTGTTCGCAGACTTAAGTTTTTTATTAATAATTTCTTGCATACCGTAAAATTACAAAAATTAAGGCTATTTAACTTGTCGCTAGAAACCATTCGTTGACTAAACTTGCAGCCAAACGACTGGTGCGGTCGTCTGGATCGTAAGTGGGATTCACTTCGGCCACGTCCATAGATACAAGCTTATCTGAACTTAAAATCTCGCGCAAAATACGCATCACGCAAACCTCAGCAAAGATCCCGTTGTAAGCGAGCGCGGACACGCCCGGTGCAATGGCCGCGTTAAAAACATCCATGCAAACGGTTAGATAGAGAATGTCTGCTTCACTTGTAAATTGCCGAATTCTTTCTTTTAGCACAGCCAAATTTTCGAAATAGAGTTCTTCTGCTAAAATATACTGCATTCCAAGGGAGTGCGCTGTATCAAAAAGCGCTAGGGTATTGGAATTCCGCTGAATCCCGATGTGAAGTGAATGAAGCGGCTCCTTTTGTGCAATTTGCCAAAATCCAGTCCCAGAGCTTCCCAGCCCATTACTAGCCGGCTGTCGATTGTCAAAATGGGCATCTAGATTCAGAATTCCAATCTTCTTATCTGGGAAGGCAGACCGAATTCCGTTGAAATGCCCTAAAGTAATTTCATGCCCGCCCCCCAGCACAATGGATCTTGCGCCCGTACGAAGGATATGAGAAACCGTTTCGCTAAGCCTCGCTTGAGCCTTTTCTAAATCTCCATCCTCACAATCGATGTTGCCAAGATCATGGAGGAGCAAGGATTGTCTATTGACCGGGAAATTAGCCAGAGCAGTACGAATCTTGTTAGGAGCATGCCGAGCTCCCACTCTACCCTGATTGCGCAAAACGCCTTCGTCGACTTCGAATCCGACTAGCGCATATCCTTTCGAATTCATAGGCAAGGTAAAATCCACGGCTTGAAACAACCGTTTTGCAAGCGGACTGTCTCCGTCGTTTCTTCCTTTCCAAAAGGTCTTATAATTTTCCATATTGCAGTTCTCCGTTTACAAAGGTGGCACTTGGAGAAAGTGTCCCTTGGCGGTATAAAATATTTTGATAATTGTCGGTGTCAAAAAGAACAAAATCGGCTCTTTTTCCTTCTTCAAGAAGGCCACGATCCTCAAGTCCTAAGGCGTGCGCTGCACGAAAAGTAATTCCTGCCAGGACCTCGGCTGTACTTAGCTTCTCGTAAGTGGCGAGAATACTTGCCTGCGTGAGCAAATTGCCCATCGGGGCAGAACCCGGGTTCCAATCACTTCCAATGGCGAGTATCGCTCCCTCATCAAGTAACTTGCGAGCAGGGGTGAAAGGCTCTCCAAGTCCTAAACTAGCTCCGGGCAGTGCCACCGCTACGGTATTCGACTTGGCTAAGACCTCAATATCCTGCTGACTACTTGCCTCTAAGTGATCTGCAGATTTTGCACCCACCTGTACCGCAATTTGTGAACTTCCAGGTGTAAACTGATCTGCATGCACAGTCAATTCGAACCCTAGTGCTTTCGCTTTTTCCAGATATTCGAGACTTTCCTCCGGTTGAAAGGCGGATTTTTCAATAAAAATATCAACTCTACGCGCTAAATCTTCTTTTTTAACGATCGGCAATATTTCCTCTAGAACATACGCTAAATACGATTTTCCGTTATGATTGTCTTCTTCGTAATCTTTGGGCTTCATATGTGCTGCAAGACAGGTTGAGATAAGTGTAATACTTGTTCGAGTCCTTGCCTTTTGAATCACACGAAGCATCTTTAATTCGTGCTCTAAATCAAGCCCATATCCAGATTTAATCTCTATGGTGGTTATCCCGATCGATTGAAGGTATTCGATACGTTCAAGCATCGATTCTAGCAACTCTTTCTCATCAGCCTCTCGTGTATGCTTCACAGAGCTCCAAATTCCCCCTCCGCTTTGAGCGATCTCTAAATACGTACGTCCTGCGTTACGCATTGCAAAATCATTTGCTCGGTTTCCCGAAAAACAAAGATGAGTATGGCAATCGACCAGTCCAGGCAGAAGAACTTTCTCCCCCTGCACCTGCTCCACACGACTCGCTTCCTTCTTAAGGAACTCAAAATTACCAAGCTTTTTAATGACCCCGTTGTCGATTAGGACACCGGCATCGGAAAGGACCTCAAGACTTTGGTCTGCAATCGCGCCGCGCAAAGGAAGACCTCTTAAGGTAACAATTTGTTTAAATGGACCTATTAATTTCATGAAGGTAAATTTAGACATTTGAAATTACGGAAACAAAGTTTTTGTACTCTCGGGGCTGTATTCTTTAAAAAAGCTTAAATTTGAAAAGACAAACAACGATATTAAAATGCCAGACTTCCTTCATCCTGATAAAGAAAACTATTCTTTTGAGGAGCTCTCTCAAGAAGAGACGATCCGTCCTCAAAGTTTTGATGATTTCGCAGGTCAACAAAGGACATTAGACAATTTGCAGGTTTTTGTCGCAGCCGCAAAAAACCGTGGAGGAGCTTTAGACCACGTCTTGCTACACGGCCCTCCAGGGCTTGGAAAAACGACGTTGGCTCACATTATCGCCCATGAACTAGATGTAAGCTTAAAGGTCAGCTCTGGGCCTGTTTTGGACAAACCTGGAAGTCTTGCCGGTCTACTAACCAACCTGGAGGAGAATGATGTACTGTTTATTGACGAAATTCACCGACTCTCTCCCATCGTGGAAGAATATCTTTATTCTGCCATGGAAGACTACAAAATTGACATTTTACTAGAAACGGGACCGAATGCCCGAAGCGTGCAAATCGCACTAAATCCTTTTACTTTGATTGGCGCAACGACTCGAAGTGGAATGCTCACCAAACCCATGCTTGCCCGTTTTGGTATCCAAAACCGTCTTGAATATTACAACACAGAACTCCTCTCTACAATCATTCAACGAAGTGCTCGGGTTCTCGGCATCAAAATCTACGAAGATGCAGCCATTGAGATTGCAAGACGTAGTCGAGGAACCCCCCGTATTGCCAATGCACTTTTGAGAAGAGTCCGTGATTTTGCAGAAATTAAAGGCAACGGAGAAATTGAACTTAAAATTACAAAATTTGCCTTAGACTCCCTTAATGTAGATGAAAATGGACTTGATGAAATGGACAATAAAATAATGCGCGTCATGATTGAAAATTTCAAAAGCAAACCGGTGGGCATTTCGGCTCTGGCCACCTCCTTAGGTGAAAATCCAGAAACTTTAGAAGAAGTATACGAACCCTTTCTTATTCAAGAGGGGTTCATCATCCGAACCCCTCGAGGCCGAGAAGTAACCAAAAAAGCCTATTTGCACTTGAAGCTAAACCCACCCTCTAATCCAGGATCTCTTTTCTGAAAAAGGGTCAATTGTTTAAAAAGCGCATCCTAGTCCGCCTTAATTTGCTTAAATTTAGGCATCAAATTCAAGTATAATAGAATCAAATTCCAAACTATATGAAACTCTATCCTATTCAATGTGGAAATTTTAAACTCGACGGTGGTGCCATGTTTGGCGTAGTTCCTAAATCCCTTTGGGAAAGAACCAATCCCGCAGACGAGCGAAATTTGATTTCCATGGGAATGCGTTCCCTTTTAATCGAAGACGGAAAAAAACTTATTCTAATTGACTGTGGTCTTGGAGACAAACAAAATGAAAAATTCTTCAGCCATTACTCGCTTTTTGGAGACGAGAGTCTTGAAAAAAATCTAGCGAAATACGGTTTTGTGAAAGACGACATTACGGATGTCTTTTTAACCCACCTGCATTTTGATCATTGTGGGGGCGCCATAGAATGGAACGATGAGAAAACCGGTTATCGTCCCTCTTTTAAAAACGCGACCTATTGGAGCAATGAAAACCATTGGGATTGGGCAGTAAACCCGAACCCAAGAGAAAAAGCAAGCTTTTTAAGTGAAAACATTCTCCCCATTCAAGAATCGGGACAACTTCAAATGCTCCCCTTACCTTCCCAAGGGAATTATGGATTTGCCCCTGAATTAAAGATGGACGTCATTTTCGTGGACGGTCATACCGAGAAACAAATGTTACCCGTACTTCAATACCAAGGCAAAACCATCGTTTTTGCGGCGGATTTAATTCCTACAGCTGGACACGTTCCTCTGGTTTATGTCATGGGCTACGACACGAGACCTCTTCTCACAATGGAGGAAAAAGATCGTTTCTTAAAACAGTGCATCGACAATGACTATCTCTTGTTTTTGGAACACGATGCTTACCATGAGCTTGCAAGTCTCAAGATGACAGAAAAAGGAGTTAAACTGGATCAGACCTATAGTTTTGATGAAGTTTTTGGGTATTAATTTATTCCAAAGCAACCATTTCTTTTAATTCTATCTTCTTGCGTTTAGCAAATTCTTTATCTTTGAACTTTAATTAAAAAATTATGGACATTTCAGAAGAAGGCGATACGAGTACGCCTGAACCCGAGCCGAAGGTGATCGGTTTAACTGGAGGCATTGGCTCCGGAAAAACCACTGTGGCAAATTATATTGAACAAATGGGATATCCCGTTTACAATTCCGATCAAAGAGCAAAAGAGATCGTAAATATCGATCCTCTACTCAAAACAAAAATCATAGAGCTACTAGGCCCAGAGTCCTACAATACAGAAGGAGAATACAACAGAGCTTTTGTTTCAAGTGTTGTATTTGAAAACGCCGAGCTACTCACTTCCCTAAACCATCTGATTCACCCTGCCGTGAAAAAAGATTTTGAAAACTGGACTCGAAATCAATCGGCCCCTTACATCTTCAAAGAAACAGCCCTACTCTTTGAATTAGGACTGGACAAAGAATGTTACAAATGCATTCTAGTGACTGCCGAAGACAATATACGAATCAAACGGGTGATGGATCGTGATTCCAAAACCTACCGCGAAGTTGAAAACGTAATGGATCAACAAATGGCAGAGAAAGACAAGGTTCGAAAAACCTCCTTTATTATTTACAATAATGAAGATCTGGCAGAACTAAAAGAACAAACCACAAGCGTGCTTGAAAAACTTTTTGCTAAGGAAGATTAGCACTTCGATTCCTACTAACAAACAAATCCCACCATTGCGGGTGGGATTTGTTTGTTATCTATATAGAAGCGTCTAAAATTTATAGGCAATGTTCCATGCGAACCCTACATTAAAATTGGACGATGACTTCCCAAAACCGGGAACAATCATAGGCACAATTTCCTCTTGCTTTGTGCTGTAAATCAAATAACGTGGCTGTAAATTTACATCGACGTAAAACGAACTTCTAAAGAGCTGAACCCTTCCTCCGATAGCTCCTTCAATCCAAACACTGGTCTGATTAGAAGGATCGAATCCCACAAAAGAATCCCCTCCTTGACTGCCTCGAACGGGCACTTTTACGTAATGCTGTTCATACATAGAGGCGGCTAATTTAGGCCCTGCATAAAATCCATTGAATTCATTCTCTACGTCTTTCATCAGCATGTAAAACCCACCCGCTTTTAGATAAGCACCTTTGGCATAAGCCTCATACCCATTCTTGTCGTAGAGATTATCCTCATACCCCAACTCGGCGATCAAGTGAAGGTCCTTCTTCAAATGCGTTGAAATAAACCCTTGATATACTTTTCTATCGGAGAAAAAAGAAATGCCTGCATTAAGCAAATCCCCTCCTACCATAAAATTGGGTTGATATTTCTTTTTGATTTGCAAAGAGTCTTGCTCTTGAGCAAAACCACTTATAAATGCAAAACTAAAAAACAAGATAAAGGTGCGTAGGAAATTCATCGGTAACCGTGGTTTGTGTTTGCTCAAGTCGTATAACCTCAGCGCTAGTTTCTAATTTACTCTCTAAATCGTGATACAATTTTTTTATTCCGCATGCGGGTGACACGTACTTGGACTCCGAAGTGTATGAAATCCGAATTTTACTTGCACTCGCCTCGGGCGAAGTTCGAACATACAAATCTGTAAAATTCTGATTGTCTACGCGTAGAGGAACCATTATAGAATCCACCCTTTGCATGTCTATGACATTCTTAGGTCCGTCGCCATAATCGACATCCAAGATCAATCGAGAGACTTGCAAATCCTTAGTGCCCTCCTTAAATTTGATTTTCAGTCTAGGTGTGGCTTCTCCGCTGACGCAGATGTCGTCATCAGAACCACAGGAAAAAAGGAAAAGCAAACTTAGAAGGGAACCAAAGATATATTTCATAAAAAGTATTATTTCGGATCTAACGCCTTTTCGATTTGATAATCGAGGTCAGCAAAATGATAACGTTCCATGCGGTCAGCACTAGAGCTTGCTCGTCCTTTTGCTTCTTTTTGGATTTCCATCAGCACTCCTCTAGCGACTGCAGTTACATCAGAGTTAGAAGACATACTGAAAGAAGAACCTCTTGCTGCAGAACTTGCTGCACTAGGTTTTGCAGAAACAAGCGATACTAATGTGTTTACATAGTTACGCTGTAAGTTACGCTCATATAAATCAGGTGAGGAACTATTCCATACGTATCCTTTCAAATCTTGCATATACTCATCTAAGGAATACGCATTCTTATCAACCGATTGAGAAGTGTACATTTTTTGAAGAATCATCGGATTTAAAATACGACTAAGTACATTCTTTTGAAGCCCTTCCACCACGCTCACAGGAGATTTATTTGTGTTTTCAAATACTTCCTTCTTCATGAGCCATTCTGGCGTTTTGAAGATCTGTTCGTTAAGGAAACCAAGCGCTTCTTTTTGTTCTTGTTTTGAAACCACTTCGTAGACAGGACCTCTCTGTTCAATCGTTTTTGGAGTTTCTAATTCCCCTCCAATGTATTTAGAGACATGCCCTAAATAACGATTGAATTGACTTGTAACTTGATCATACATGGTAGACAAATTCGAGTAATCTTCATTGTCCACATGAGTCCATTTGTCTAGGTCTTTCATGATCCTTTGCAAGTTCTTAATTCCGTAGCTACTTCCTACCATTGCATTATCTCCCACTTGCTCGCTTTGCGATCTTGGGTCAAAGGGATTGGATTCCGTACCGAACCAAAGTCTTTTGTTCTCAAGTTCTTTCATTACCCATTTGTTCAGGTAAGTCTTTTCTGCATCGGGAGTTTTAAATTGGTCGAATCTTCTGTAACCCCATTCAATTGCCCATTTGTCATAATCTCCAATTCTAGGCATAATACCTAAATCTCCCACTTTATCCTCTGGCTGTGCTACGTAATTGAATCGAGCATAGTCCATGATGGAAGGGGTATGTCCATTTTTCTCTAACCACTTTTTGTCTCTTAACTTCTCTACAGGAACTGTAGAAGAAGATCCAAAATTGTGACGCAAACCAAGGGTATGCCCCACTTCGTGGGAAGAGACAAATCGAATCAACTCGCCCATCAACTTGTCGTCAAATTCCATGGTACGAGCTCTTGGATCGTTTGGTGCCGCTTGCACAAAATACCAGTTTCTTAGAAGAGACATTACGTTGTGATACCAATTGATATGACTCTCCATGATTTCTCCAGTTCTTGGATCTGAAATAGAAGGACCTGAGGCATTGGGTACATCCGAAGGCTTATATACGATTGCGGAAAACCTTGCGTCTTCCAAACTCCATTCTGGATCCGTTTTGCTGTTAGGCACTTTGCCTACAATAGCATTTTTAAATCCAGCTTGCTCAAAGGCTACTTGCCAATCGTTTACTCCTGCCACTAAGTAAGGCACCCATTTTTTAGGAGTTGCAGGATCAATATAGAATACAATTTGTTTTGCAGGTTCAACTAGTTCTCCTTTGTTGTAACGTGCCACGTCTTGTGGTTTTGGTTCGAGTCTCCATCTTTTAATTACAGAAACACGCTTCACACCTTGAGGATCTAGATCAAAATCTGTATACCCTACAGTGAAATACCCAACACGAGGATCAAAATAACGAGCCTGCATTTTATTTTCTGGTAAAAGAACCAGAGAAGAATTGATCTCAACCGTATAGTTTCCACTAATAACTGGACGGTTCGCAGCACTGACGCTCGGGTCTACTCTCCCTGCAGTTCTAGCAAACGTTTTGGTTGTATTAATTTCAATATTGGTTGGGAATGACTTAACGTAATTTGTAAAGGATTTGTCTTTTTGTAACGCTCCAACACGGTAAGAGTTCTTTCTTGAAGCCGAGAAACTAACAAGTTCGTTATCGGCATTGATTAGGTCGGTAATCTCCACGACTGTGGACTTCTTCGTAGGTCCATAGGCTTTGACATCAAAGGCATGTACAATTGCATGCGTGTTGTTTCTAATCACAGAATTATACATCGAAGCTGTTGAATCCTGAACATAATCCGCATAGGATATGGAACGAATAAAGAGCTTATCAGAAGGCCCTTTCTCAAAAGACACGACATGCTGCGCAATTTGATCGCCTGCATATCCAGTGGTTCCTGTTCTCATTCCGGCGGCTGCCTTGGTCAGTCTGCTAACCAGTAGGAATTCCTTTTTTAAAACGGAATCTGGGACTTCAAAAAAGTATTTGTCGTCAATTTTGTGGACGGTAATAATGCCCTGATCGCTTTTGGCTTTGGCCGTAATCACGTCTTTATAAGGCTTGATTTTTACAGGCGTTTTAGCCGCCGCTGGCGTTGCCGATTTCGCTTTCGCGGAGTCGGTCTTGACCTTTGCAGAATCACTTTGTGCTTGCATTAGTCCACCGGAGACTTGCAATGCAATCACGACAAGGAAAATACTGATTTTCTTCATGGAGTTTAAATTTTGCTAAAGATAGCAAAATTATCCTTCTCAAAGTCTTTCTAATAGGGCGATATTTTCAACATGATGGGTTTGAGGAAACATGTCAACCGGCAGAACTTTTACCACTTTATAATGGTCTTTCATAAGTGCAATATCTCTAGCTTGCGTGGCAGAATTACAACTCACATAGACAATTCTCTCAGGTGACAATTTGAGAATTTGTTCCACTACTTTTTGATGCATCCCATCTCTTGGTGGATCCGTAATAAGCACATCCGCTTTTGGGTGTGACTCCAAAAAAGAATCGGTGAATACTTCTTTCATGTCACCGCAGTAGAAAC
Organism: Epilithonimonas sp. KH_059; assembly: GCF_057838485.1. Classification (NCBI taxonomy): domain Bacteria; kingdom Pseudomonadati; phylum Bacteroidota; class Flavobacteriia; order Flavobacteriales; family Weeksellaceae; genus Epilithonimonas; species Epilithonimonas sp. KH_059. The sequence goes on along the minus strand of NZ_CM174468.1, from coordinate 1,858,741 downwards.
TACAGTTCTCCAGCCCGTTTAATTTTGCATGAGCTTTCGCAGCATCGATGGCTTCTGGCACCGATTCAATACCGATCACTTGCTTTGCATAACGCGCAACGTACTGGGCGATTGTACCCGTCCCTGTATAGAGATCATACACCACCTCATCGCCTTTTAAGTCCGCAAACTCTAAGGTTTTACGGTAGAGCTCCAAGGCTTGTTTGTAATTGGTTTGAAAAAAAGATTTGGGCCCAATCTTAAATTCAAGACCGTCCATTTGCTCCATTAGAAAACCACTACCGTAATACGTCTGAATGTCTAGATCGTAAACGGAATCGTTCCCCTTAGAATTAATTGCAAAGAGTAAAGTTGATATTTTTGGGAATTTTTCAAGTAAATAGTCAAATAGGGGTTTTTGATTTTCAGGTTCTTCTCTATACAATTGGAACAAAACCATCCACTCGCCACTTGAATTTTGTCTTAGCATTAGGGTTCTTAAAAATCCTTCTTGATTTCTAGGGTCAAAGAACTCAAGTCCTTGCTCTATTGCGTAGTCGCGCACGGCAAGTCGAATTGCATTGGAGGGATCCTCTTGCAAGTGGCATTCGCTTAGATTCAATATCTTACTCCACATTCCGGGAATATGGAAACCTAAGGCATCACGAGAACCTAAATTCCCTGACGAATCGATCTCCTCTTGGGTAAGCCATCGGGAATTTGAAAAAGAAAATTCCATCTTGTTGCGATAGTAATAGGGCTCATTGCAACCCAATATCGGCAAAGCATCAAAATTATCAACACCACCAATTCGACGAAGATTATTAAGAACTTCAGACTCCTTATACTCTAATTGCTTTTCGTACGCGAGATTTTGCCATTTGCATCCTCCACACACTCCGAAATGAATGCATTTTGGTTTCACTCTATCTGGAGAAGCCTGAACTAGCTCCTGTACTTGTGCTTCGTAATACTTACTTTTAGACTTCTTCACTCTCGCATGAACCACGTCACCGGGAACTGCGCCAGAAACCAAAACAGTTTTTCCTTCCGAAGTTTTTCCTACGGCGACTCCTTTAGCACCTGCAGAAGTTAAAGCAATGTTTTCAAGAATAAGGGTTCTTTTTTTCATTTGGCAAAAATAAGCTTTTCCGATGTAACAATAAACACATAATTGACTTACAAACTGAGCTTGGTTTAAGTGCCTCCCCACCAGTCAGCGCACTAGTTCAATATAAATTTGGTAATTAATCGGTAAAATAGGAGTATGATTGCAGAAAATTCTTAAAGACTTTGAGAAAAGTCCAATACCATAAACCCCGCAACTGCGGGATATATTATTTAAAAAACGCTTTCAATTTACATGTGAGCATATCGCTCGTTCTTTGAGATAAAAAAAACCTCGCAATTAGCGAGGTTTTCTGTTCTATAAAATTATACTCATCATTTATTTTGCAGCCTCTGCACCGGCTACTGACTCCGCTGAAGGAGCGGATACCACTTCTGGCGCAGGTTGCTTAATACCTGATAGTTTTTCCATGGACTCTCCAAATTGTGGATCTTGTAGACTGAAGAAAGGTCTAGCGAATAGCTTCCCGTCTTTGTCTAGTAACACATAACTTGGAATTTTAAATCCGTACAATCCAAAATCTGTCGCGGCCTTCGCGTTAATACCGCCTTCTACCCAGTACTGAGTCCCAGGGAAATCTTTAAATAAAGCAGTGCTTGTTTTTTGGAATTGATCCTTCGTATCGTCCAAATTGACGAACACATAATTCACTTTATCGCCATAGGTATCTGTCACGGCTTTGATTGCAGGAACTGTCGACACTGCGATCCCTGGATTCCAAGACGCATAAAAGACAACAAACGAAGGTTTCGTTTTAAGGTCGGATAAAGCCACAGTTTTTCCTTCTTTGTCCATCAATTTAAGCTCTGGAGCTTGTCCTTCTTTATGACCCATTAAAACCATTTGAAGTTTTTTCAAATCCGTTTTAATCTTTGAATCGCTAACCGTTTTGTCTATCAAAGCTGTAATGCGATCATAATTTTTGCTATTCATAAAGTTTAAGTCTCCTTGAGTCAAGACGTAGGAGAAAAAATAATCCTTTGCTGTAGCAGAGAGATCTTTTCTTGTTTCCAGGTAGTTTGCAAACGTTTCGGAAACCAGTTCTTCTCCTGGTGCTTTGGCAGGCAAAGTTGCACGGTATTTCTGAAAGTCACCATTCAATTGATTCAATTGATACTCTCTAAACATCGGGTAATCGCGAATCATTTGATCGCTATTGCTTAACATCTGGTCCTTAACCTTTTTGAATTCAGCACCCGTTTTGAAATCCGCTTTCTGAGTGGCTTGTCCATGCATTTGTGCATATCCGTCTAAAACACCCAAAAGTCTTGCTTTCGCCTCTTGCTTTTTGAAATCTAACACATCTGAATCGGCTTTGTGCTTTTTAGCACTAGCCTCAAAAATTGAGTACACAGAATCTTCTATGGATTTAAAATCTTTCAAGAAGGCGGCTTCGTCCTTTTTAATTAACTCTTCCATATTAATTTTAAGTGCGTAGGTTTCAAATCCTGTCTGCGCATCTTTTAGGAAGTCATTGTTGGGTTTAGCATCCCCCTTGATCACATAGTTCGTTGGGAAGCTAAGACCTACGCCTTCAATTTCAAGGGTCTGTCCCTTTTTAAGGTACACCACGTTTGATGCTCCTCCATAGGTAATGACGTAAAGTCCATTTTTCTGGGCATCAAACGAGCCTGAAAATTCTCCTTTGGCATCCAAGCCCATATTGAGCAGCGGAAGTGTACTAACACTTGAGGTTTCAATAATCTCAACGCGTTCTAAAGGAGATCCACCGGTCAATTTTCCTTTGATTTCTACTTTTTTTGAACACGAGACAGCAAAAAGCGCCATCGCAAATACTAACAAATATTGTTTCATGATTAATCTTTTCAAACTGCGCAAAATTAAGCTATTGCCTACTTTCAGAGAAATATATTTCACGAATTTATGAAAAGTTTAACCAAAAAAAATATCGTCCCACTTTTGTGGGACGATATGGGATATAAATAATTTGAATTTATCCTTTGTTTGTAAGAGCACCCATGTATTCACGGTTCATTCTTGCAATGACTTCAAGAGAAATTCCTTTTGGACATTCCACCTCACAAGCCCCTGTATTGGAACAGTTTCCAAACCCTTCTTCGTCCATAGTCTCTACCATGTGAAGAACACGTCTTTTCGCCTCAACGCGTCCTTGAGGAAGGAGCGCGAATTGAGAAACTTTGGCACCTACAAATAACATTGCAGAACCGTTTTTACAAGTTGCTACACAAGCACCGCATCCAATGCATGCCGCTGCATCCATCGCTTTGTCGGCGTCCTCTTTCGGAACTGGAATTGCATTTGCATCTAGGGTGTTTCCAGAGGTATTCACGGAAACAAAACCTCCAGCAGCCATAATCCTGTCAAAAGCAGAACGGTCTACTACAAGGTCTCTAATTACAGGAAACGCAGCACTTCTCCACGGTTCGATTGTAATGGTTTCCCCATCTTTGAACATTCTCATGTGCAACTGACAAGTTGTAATTCCTGTGTCAGGTCCGTGGGGACGGCCGTTAATGTATAACGAGCACATACCACAAATCCCTTCTCTACAGTCGTGGTCAAAAGCCACCGGCTCTTTTCCGTCAATTACTAGGTTCTCGTTTAAGATATCGAGCATTTCTAGGAAGGATGAATCTGTAGATACATCAGAAATTTTATATACTTCGAATTGTCCTTTTGTTTTATTGTTCTTCTGTCTCCAAATCTTCAGAGTCAGATTAAGTCCTTTTTTTGCACTCATTTTCTTTACTGTTTAGGAGATGAATTAAATTTCTCAGTACGACCACATGGACTACCAATGGTTACGGGTTTCCATGAAGTCTTCACGCTGCTCACCTTACGTAAGGTAAAAGTTTTTAATCCTTTCATATCTTACTTATTTGTAGCTTCTTTGTTTAACTTCGATGTTCTCGTATTCTAGCCCTTCCTTATGCATTATTTCTGCATTGATGTCTTGGCCTTGATACTCCCAAATAGCAGCATACATGAAATTCTCGTCATCTCTTTGTGCCTCACCCTCTGCGGTAGAATGGTCTACTCTGTAATGGCCTCCACAAGATTCTTTTCTTTCTAACGCGTCTTTCGCCATTAGTTGTCCTAATTCTAAGAAGTCCGCAACACGGAAAGCTTTTTCTAATTCCATGTTCATGGAATTGGCTTCTCCTGGAACTTTCACATCTTTCCAGAACTCGTTTCGTACTTCTTCAATTTCTCGAATTGCTTCTTGCAAACCTTCCGGCGTTCTTGCCATACCCACTTTGTTCCACATGATGTGACCCAATTTCTTGTGGAAATAATCGACAGAGTGTGTTCCCTTGTTGTTAATAAAGAAATCGATTCGATCTTGTACTTCTTTCTCTGCTGCATCAAAATCTGCAGTCTGAGTTGGGATTTTACCTGTGCTAATGTCTGCAGACAAATAATCGGCAATCGTATAAGGAAGAACAAAATAACCGTCTGCGAGACCTTGCATAAGAGCCGAAGCTCCTAGGCGGTTAGCCCCGTGGTCTGAGAAGTTTGCTTCTCCAATAACGAAGCAACCTGGAATTGTAGATTGCAAGTTGTAATCTACCCAAACACCTCCCATGGTGTAGTGAACGGCAGGGTAAATTCTCATTGGGGTTACGTATGGGTTGTCTGCTGTGATTTTTTCATACATGACAAATAAGTTCCCATACTTCTCCTCTACCCAGGCTTTTCCTAGATCATAAATCTGTTGATCGCTCGGGTTATGAATATTTTTTTCAATGGCAGCTTCTTTTCCTTTCTTCGTGATTTCCGTAGAAAAGTCTAAGAATACACCTTCTTTCGTGTCGTTATTTTCAATTCCGAATCCTGCATCGCAACGTTCTTTCGCTGCACGCGATGCCACGTCTCTTGGAACTAAGTTCCCAAAGGCAGGATAGCGCCGCTCTAAGTAATAGTCTCTATCTTCCGCTTTAATATTTTCGGGTTTCAGTTTCCCTTCTCTAATCGCTTGCGCATCTTCAATCTTCTTCGGCACCCAAATACGTCCGGAGTTACGTAAAGACTCAGACATTAAGGTTAATTTCGATTGTTGCGTCCCGTGAACCGGAATACAAGTTGGGTGAATCTGTACATAGCAAGGGTTTGCGAAGTAAGCTCCCTTCTTATGTATCTTCCAAGCAGCAGAAGCATTTGATCCCATTGCGTTCGTAGAAAGGAAATAAACATTTCCATATCCTCCCGATGCAATGACAACCGCGTGAGCAGAATGTCTTTCAATTTCACCTGTCACCAAGTTCCGTGTAATAATTCCTCTCGCTTTGCCATCCACTAAGACCAAATCCATCATTTCATGACGATTATACATCTTAATTCTACCTTTACCTATTTGGCGACTCATGGCTGAGTAAGCACCAAGCAAAAGTTGCTGGCCAGTCTGTCCTTTTGCGTAGAAGGTTCTCTTTACTTGAACCCCACCAAAAGAGCGGTTATCAAGTTGACCTCCGTATTCTCTCCCAAAAGGAACCCCTTGAGCGACACATTGGTCAATAATATTGGCAGAAACCTCCGCTAAACGATAAACGTTTGCTTCTCTTGAACGGTAATCTCCTCCTTTAATCGTATCGTAAAAAAGACGGTAAGTGGAATCTCCATCTCCTTGGTAGTTTTTTGCAGCATTAATACCTCCCTGTGCAGCAATTGAGTGCGCACGACGAGGAGAATCTTGGTAGCAAAATGCTTTCACATTGTATCCTTGCTCAGCCAAAGTCGCAGCGGCCGACCCTCCTGCGAGACCCGTACCTACCACAATAATATCAATTTTATCGCGGTTGTTTGGCGAGACCAAGTTCATATGATTTTTATGATTTGTCCATTTGTCCTCAAGCGGACCTGCTGGAACTTTTGAATCTAATTTATTCATATCTACTTTGATATTATTATGTTAAAAAATGAAATAACGCAACAAAGATGAATCCTGCTGGAATTAGTATAGAGTACCAATTTCCGATGGCTTTGATGGTTGGCGTGTATTGTGGATGCCTTGCACCAATGGATTGGAATGAGGATTGGAATCCGTGAGCTAAGTGAAGACCCAGTAAAACAAAGGAACCCACATAAAGAACCACTCTCCATAATTCAGAGAACTGAACTCTTAAATGATCAAAGTCGGTACCTGTACTTTCAGCCCCTAAGTAATTTTTTGAAATAGTAGGAAACCAAAAATCAAGCAAATGAACTCCTAAGAACACCAGGACTACGGCTCCAGAAATAATCATATTCCGTGACATCCATGTGGAATTCGCGGAAGCACCATTCACAGCGTACGAAACTGGTCTTGCCTTTCGATTCTTAATTTCGAGAACAAATCCCATAATGAAGTGGAACAAAACGGCCAATAATAAGATCGGCTGCATTAAGAACTGAATTAAAGGATTACTTCCCATGAAGTGAGATGCCTCATTAAACGCATCGGCACTTATAACGGACAAAAAGTTGACTGCCAAGTGCATGATGAGAAAAATCAACAAAAACATTGCCGACAATGCCATTGCATACTTTCTACCAATTGTAGAACTAGTTAAACCTCCCATATAAAAATGTTAATTTGAATTTTGACAAAGTTAAAAAATTGTTAAGGGCAAAGCGAGTGAGAAAAATCACAATCGCCTAGTTTATAATATTTCTAAATAGTAACCCTTAATACTTAAGCACTTAGAATGAAATAAGGTGATAAATCAATCAAAAACTGAAAAGAAATCTTCCAAAGTAGTCCTTATTATCCATCTAATTTCCGTTTACAGCAGTCGTGATTAGCTCGGCTGCTTTTTCACTTGCTCCACTTCCTCCTAGAAGCCCTCGAAGCTCTTGGTAGTCCTTAAGAACCTGCTCACGCTTAGGTCCACTAAGCATTTTGTTTAACTCAAGGACGAGAAGTTTTTCGTTCAATTCATCCTGAATTAGTTCTTTAACCACCTCTCTTCCCATAATTAAGTTGACCAGACTAATGTACTTAATATTTTTCAACAGTCGTTTTGCAATTTCATATGAAACTCGACTCCCTCGATAACACACCACTTGCGGCACTTTCAAAAGAGCCGTCTCTAGGGTGGCTGTGCCCGAGGTCACTAATGCTGCGTGCGAAACTCTCAGCAAATCATACGTTTGATTAGAGACAAAATGTACTTTCGAATCTGTGAATTGCTCATAGAAACTTGGGGCAAGGCTTGGCGCACCTGCAATTACAAACTGATAATTTGAAAAATGAGATCGTACGGATAGCATGGTCTTAAGCATTTTCTGAACCTCTTGTTCTCTTGACCCAGGCAGAAGGGCAACAATAGGTTCTTGCCCTAGTCCATTGCGCTCCAAGAAAGAATCTCGGTCCACTGGCCCGAGTTTCCCCACCGCATCGAGCAAGGGATGCCCTACGAACTCCACTTGAATACTGTGCTTTTCATAAAACTCTTTTTCGAAAGGTAGGATCACTAACATTTGATCTACATCTTTTCGAATTGATTTGACCCGACCTTCTTTCCAGGCCCACAATTGGGGAGAAATGTAATAGACAACCCGAATCCCTAATTCTTTTGCAAACTTTGCTATTCTAAGATTAAATCCAGGGTAATCGATCAAGATAAGAACATCAGGCTTGTAGGATTTAATGTCATTTTTGCAAAATCGAATGTTGGTTAAAATAGTCTTGAGATTCAAAACCACTTCTAGAAACCCCATAAAAGCAAGTTCTTTAATATGCTTTACGGGCTCAACCCCGGCTGCTTGCTCCATAAGATCTCCTCCCCAAAATCGAAACTCAGCATTGGAATCTTTTTGTATAAGTGCCTTGATTAGATTAGAGCCGTGCAAATCCCCTGAGGCTTCTCCCGCAATAATATAATATTTCATGAGTATCTGATGATTTATGATGTTGGCGAAAACCCCTAAATAAATGGCAAGCTCCTCGCGATTGCAATTTACAACTAAGGTTTCAAAGTTATTGCTAATTTTTGATATTTCTGTAAACCTGATCTCAGAGCCTGCTTTTCAAGTCCACGCTATCCATTTTGTTAGAGCGCTTTCTCGAAAACCTATTTCCTCCAACCTTTAAAATCAACTCCCTTTTTGAGGCCTCAAATGGCAAAAATTGAATGTCTCAATCCATTCTTGATTTTGTATCTTTGTAAAGCAAAAAGAACGGAACTTTTTAAGTTCCAAATCACACTGCATTAGGATGCTTAGAAGGTCCTTATTCCGATTAATGGAAATTGCAGGCATTACCAACACCCACTGGCGCTTTAAAAAGCACCCACAAGTTTAAAAACTGAAAAGATGGCAGAAACATTTGAAATCAAAAATAAAATAGCAGAAAGTGGACTCATTAACTTTGATATCGCTTCACTCGTGCCCCTAGGAAAACGGGTGGGACTCGATATTAAAGATTTTTTAATTGAGGAGTTAATCTTAAAAGAGAAAGATTTTCGTGAGAAAGTAGAAAAAATAGATCCTAGTGAATTCCAAGACACTTATGTATATGTTTACAATTCAGTGGATGCGATTGTTCCTTTATGGGCTTATTTTTTGATTGCCTCGAAACTGACAGGGCACGCAAAGAAGGTGATATTTGGAAACGAAAAAGATTTGGAGGTCCTCCTACTTCATGAAGCTATCGAATCCACCGACTTTAGTACGTATGAGGGAAAAAGAATGCTCGTTAAAGGATGCAGTGATTTTGATATTCCAGAAAATGCATACATAGAGCTCGTTCAAAAACTCAAACCCATTGTAAAATCTATGATGTTCGGTGAAGCCTGCTCAAATGTGCCGATTTTTAAAAACAAAGCGGGGTAAAGCTTCATGCTTGTGGAAAGGTAGGTACAATATTTGATAGTATCCTTTTCTAATCAAATACCAAATCAACTATGAGCTTACTAGATTTAATCGCTGGAAATGCAGGGAATCAAGTCGCGCAGCGCGCGGAAAACAAATTCGGAATTTCTAAAAATCAAATTATTGCCTTGCTCGCTGTAGCCGCACCGGTGGTAATTTCCTATTTAAAAAACAAGACGAAGGACAAAGCAGAAGCGGAGTCTTTAAGCAATGCTTTAGCCAAAGATCATGACGGAAGTATTTTAAATGACCTTTCGCAGATCGACGCAAGAGAACAAGAAGGATCTTCTATTTTAGACCATATTTTTGGCTCGCAAAAGACACAGGTTGAAAACCAACTGTCTCAAAACACAGGGATATCAATGGACAAAATTGGCCCTATTCTCTCGATGCTAGCCCCCGTAATCATGGGCTACATAGGAAACCAGAAACAAACGAACCATGTGGATTCAGGAGGCATTGGGGACCTTCTCGGTGGAATCTTAGGCCAAGCTCAACAGCAGGCTCAAGGAGGAAACAATCCACTGAGCGATATTTTAGGCCAAGTACTAGGATCTTCGTCACAAAACTCTAGCTCGAATCCATTAGAAGATTTGCTTGGAGGGGTATTGGGATCCGATACGAAAGAACAAAACAAAGGCGGACTTGGAGGACTTCTAGGAAGTATTCTCGGACGAGGCTAAACTCAACAAAAAAAAACCGAAGATTATTCTTCGGTTTTTTTCTTTTTCGCTGCCTTCGGCTTCTCCGCTTTCGGTTCTTCAACTTTCTCTACCACTGCCTCAGCCGTGGTGGTCTTTCCTTTTCTTGGGCGTGATTTGCCATAACTCCCTGCGATTCGTTTTCCTTTGGTTGTTTTTTTATCTCCTTTTCCCATATAAACTATTTTTTTGGTTGTTATCCAAAGTTACAAAATATTTAATGAACATCATTTGCCTAGTGTGCGAAAATCCAATACCGCCTCGAGAGCTCGTGAATCTTCCAAACTCCAATTTTCTCAATTCTCACGAAATACCGTATCTTTGCCCGCGAAAACTTTCGCTTTATTTTAGAAGTTTATCCCTTTAAATTAAGACCCACTTTTATGTTCAGAACGCACACTAACGGAGAGTTAACTCTAACGAATCTAAACCAGGAAATAACGCTATCCGGATGGGTACAAACCATCCGAGACAAAGGTTTTATGGTTTGGATCGATTTAAGAGACCGATACGGCATCACGCAATTGGTTTTTGATCAGGAGCGTTCTACAGAGGAATTAATGGAGAGTGTAAAGAAACTCGGCCGCGAGTATGTGATTCAAATTAAAGGCACCGTGATTGAACGAGCCTCAAAAAACCCAAAAATCCCGACCGGCGAGATTGAAATCTTAGTGAAAGAATTGCAAATCTTAAACGCCTCCGAACTCCCCCCTTTTACCATTGAAGATCAAACGGACGGAGGAGAGGAACTTCGAATGAAATACCGCTATTTAGACATTCGAAGAAATCCGGTTAAAAACAAATTAATTTTCCGCCATCAGATGGCTCAAAAAGTAAGAAACTATCTTACGGATAAAGAATTCATTGAGGTGGAAACCCCTGTACTTATTAAATCAACGCCTGAGGGTGCAAGAGACTTTGTCGTCCCAAGCCGGATGAACCCTGGTCAATTTTACGCACTTCCTCAATCGCCTCAAACTTTTAAGCAGTTATTAATGGTGGGCGGTATGGACCGCTATTTCCAAATCGTGAAATGCTTCCGAGATGAAGATTTACGTGCCGACAGACAACCTGAGTTCACGCAAATTGACTGTGAGATGGCTTTTGTTGAACAGGAAGAAGTACTGGAAATTTTCGAAGGCTTAACGGCAAAGCTCCTTCAAGACATTACGGGTAAAACCTTCGGTTCTTTTCCAAGGATGACCTACCAAGAGGCAATGACCCGTTACGGTAATGACAAACCTGACATCCGGTTTGCGATGGAGTTCGTGGAACTAAATGAAGAAATGAAAGGCAAAGATTTTCCGATCTTCGACCAGGCTCCCCTTGTGGTAGGAATCAACGTAGAGGGCTGCGCAGACTACACACGTAAGCAAATTGATGCGTTAGTCGAATGGATCAAACGTCCCCAAATCGGAGCCACGGGAATGGTCTGGATTAAATACCAATTGGACGAAACCTTAACCTCGTCTGTCAACAAATTCTTTACTCCAGAGGATTTAAAACAAATTGCCCATAAGTTCGGTGCGAAACCGGGAGATTTAATGTTAGTGCTAAGCGGCGAACACCAAAAAGTAAGAACCCAACTTTCCGCTCTTCGAATGGAACTCGGAAATCAACTTGGTCTTCGTAAGCCGAATGAATTTGCACCCCTATGGGTCGTGGATTTCCCACTACTAGAATGGGATGAAGAATCCAATCGCTACCATGCGATGCACCATCCATTCACCTCTCCAAAAGCGGAAGACATTTCTCTTTTAGAAAGTGCACCCGAAAAGGCAAGAGCAAACGCATACGATTTGGTTCTTAACGGAAATGAAATCGGTGGGGGATCCGTACGAATCTTTGATCAAAAATTACAAAGCAAAATGTTTGATCTTCTAGGGTTTACTAAAGAACAAGCACAATCACAGTTCGGATTCTTAATGGATGCCTTTAAATATGGAGCCCCTCCCCACGCAGGCTTAGCCTTTGGCTTCGATAGACTAGTGGCCATTTTGGATGGAAATGAAGTGATTAGAGATTACATCGCCTTCCCTAAAAACAATTCAGGTCGAGATGTAATGATTGATGCGCCGAGCCTTGTATCGGATCTTCAACTAGAGGAATTGCATTTAAAAATTTCAGAATAAAGAAATATAAATCCCTAAGAAATCCCAGTCAATGACTGGGATTTCTTATTTTTGAACAAATTTGTTCGATGAAATTCATAAAATTACTTCCCATTTTATTTGTTAGCCTAATGATCCAAGCGCAATCACTGACATCTTATGTAAATCCATTTATTGGAACCAAAACTATGGGACATACGTTTCCAGGGGCTGCAGCGCCCTTTGGCATGGTCCAACTCTCCCCAAGTACAAACCAGCAGCCGTATGCGCTGGACGGAAAGTACAACCCACTCACCTACCGCTATACAGCGGGATACCAATACGAGGATTCAACCATTTTTGGCTTTGCTCATACCCATTTCAGTGGCGTAGGCCATAGTGATTTGGGCGATTTCCTAGTCATGCCCACCACCGGAGAGCTCCAACTAGAACCTGGCGAGGTGGATAAGCCTCGAAGCGGTTACCATTCCCAGTATGATAAAGGAAGTGAAAAAGCAAGTCCTGGTTATTATACGGTAAACTTAAAGGACTATAATATTAAAGCAGAACTTACTGCCTCAGAGCGCGTAGGATTCCATAAATATACGTTTCCCAAAACCGACAAAGCGCATCTGATTCTAGATTTGATGCACAATATCTACAATTTTGAAGGAAAAAATGTTTGGACCTTTGTTCGAGTAGAGGACGACAACACCGTTGTGGGGTATCGAGAAACGACAGGCTGGGCAAGAACCAGGAAAGTGTATTTTGCGATGAAATTTTCACAACCTTTCACCAGTTATGGTAGAAAACGCTACGACACCCCCGTCTACAATGGTTTTTATCGAAAATTCAATGAAAATGAAAACTTCCCTGAATTCGCAGGCAGAGAAATTCGGGCCTACTTCAATTTTGACACGAACGAGAATCCAGAACTCAAAGTTAAATTTGCACTTTCGAATACATCCACTGCCGGTGCACTCAAAAACCTAGAACAGGAAATTCCAGGATGGGATTTTGAAAAACAAAAATTAATCACAGAAAAAAAGTGGGAAAAAGAACTCTCGAAAGTGCAAGTCACTAGTTTAACCCAGCAGGATAAGCGAACCTTCTATACAGCACTCTACCACACCATGCTTTCTCCGATCGTCTATGAAGACGTCGATGGGACTTATCTTGGTCTAGACCAGAATTTGCATACGAGCGAGGGCTTTACCAACTATAGTATTTTTTCACTTTGGGACACGTACAGAGCTTTGCATCCTTTGTACAATTTGATTCAACCAACTCGTAACAACGATATGATGCATTCGATGATGGCTCATTATGATCAAAGTGTTCATAAGGCTTTGCCCATATGGTCTCATTACGCGAATGAAAACTGGTGTATGATTGGATACCATTCTGTATCTGCCCTAGCAGACGCCCTTAAAAAAGGCACAACTAATCTAGACCCTAAACGAGTGCTAGATGCCGCGATCCATTCCTCAAATCTCCTCTACTATGATGGAATTGAGTCCTATTTAAAATACGGTTATGTGCCGGAAGACCTAAGCAGTGCTTCTGTATCGAAAACATTAGAATATGCGTACGACGATTGGGCGATCGCCCAAATTGCGCAATTGGCTGGCGATAAAAATGCCGAACAAACCTATTTAAAAAGAGCGGAAAGCTACCAAAATGTTTACAACCCAGAGACCGGCTTCATGCATCCACGTTTAGCCAATGGGCAGTTCAAAAAAGAGTTTGATCCCATGGACACGCACGGGCAAGGATTCATTGAAGGAAATGCCTTTAACTATGGACTGTATGTTCCACAGAACATTCCTCACATGATCTCCATGATGGGGGGCAAAAGCAAATTTGCCACTCACCTCGATGAAATCTTCACCACAGAAATTGCGGATAAGTACATCGAAAAGAACGAGGATATTACACGTGACGGAATCATAGGGAATTACGTGCATGGGAATGAGCCTGGTCATCATATCCCGTATTTGTACAACTGGACGGATCAACCTTACAAAACGCAAATGCGTGTGCGAGGAATTCTTCGTACGATGTATAACGATCTACCTGACGGTCTTTGCGGAAATGACGATGCGGGACAGATGTCTGCGTGGTATATCTTTTCCTCACTTGGTTTTTATCCCGTCTTGCCAGGATCTGACGAGTATGCCCTGGGCAGCCCTCTAGTGAAATCGGCGACATTGAACTTTGAAAATGGAAAAACCTTGCATATTCAAACTGAAAATCAATCGGAAAAGAATGTCTATGTGAAAGAAGTCTTATGGAACGGGAAAAAGATAGAAACCCCTTTCGTGAATCACAAGCAATTGTCTCAAGGGGGCATTTTGCTATTTAGAATGAGTTCTAAACCGAAAGTGTAGCCTAGCGGGTGTAGCCACCCTAAATGGAGAAATGAAAAAAGCCTGCAAAGAGTTACTCTTCGCAGGCTTTTCAATTTCTATAGATCAAACTATTTCGTTTTCACATCTCCCGGTTCTGGGAAACGAGCCGCAGTAAATTCACGAGAAACAGCAGATTTTTCAAATTTAAGTTTACCGGAAAGAGTCTCAATTACGATTCCATCTTCCTCTACTTGAGCAATTCTTCCGTGCATTCCTGAAGTGGTTACAATGCGCTGTCCCACTTTAAGAGAGCCTTGAAAATTTTGCTCCTTCTTTTGCTTTTTCATTTGTGGGCGTAGCATCACAAAATACATAAAAACAAAGAAGAGTCCGAACATCACCAAAGTAGGCATCATAGAGCCTTCCCCTGGATCTGCTTGTAAAAATACATTCAACATAAATTAAGGTTTTGTAACGTTAGCCGTAAAAGAAATAATAACTGGCGAATTTTCTACGTTTGCAAAAACTTGTGCTTGTTTGTTTTGAAACCCTTCAAAGCTTGAAGAATCAAATCTTAGCATCACTTGCCCTTTTTCTCCAGGAAGAATTGGTTCTTTAGTGAATTCCGGCGCAGTACAACCACAACCTGGAACAACCTCTGAAATAATGAGTGGATTATCCCCTGTGTTGGTAACCTCGTATACGTGGTCAACAGATTCTCCTTTTTTCACATCTTTAAAGTCCCAATGCGCTTCTGACAAAGCAAGGCTTGTCAGAGGACCAGCGGGCGCGGCCACTTGAGCTTCAGTTTCTGCGGTTGTTGTTAATTGTTCTGGTGTTTGGTCTTTTTTACAAGAAGCTAAACCCAAAAGTAATACCATCGGAATTAAAATACTTTTTTTCATTTTTCTTAATTTATTCGGTTCGTATCTTTTGAATATTTATCTAATATTCCATTTATAAATATATGGGATTTTTCAGAGCCATAAACTTTGGAAATCTCAACGTATTCGTTGATAATTATCCTTGAAGGCGTAGCTTTGAAATAATCGAACTCCGTGATTCCTGCGACGATAATGATTTTATCCATCAAGGATATCCGTTCTAAATCCCAATTTTCCAGTCTGTCTTTAATCTTCTGCTCTGTCTGCTCCCACTTGTTTATCGCTTCCCATAGGATCTTACGTGCAAAGGATTTGTCTTGGTCATCCTTTAGCATCTTTATAAGCGTATGGCTTGGCTGATCTGCCTTCAAAAACCCAAGGGTCTTTTGCACCATAGAATTCGCAATATGAAAGTCATCGGCCCAGCTCATTTCCTTTTCTTCTAAGCGATCGTGAAAATCTTCATTTTCTGCTACATAGCGAAGGAATAGTTTTCCAATGAACTTTTGATCGTCCTCAAAACTATGCGTATCCAAACTCATGAAATCTTGGTATCGCTTTCCCGCCGTCATCCTTTGGAAGGTTTTCACAAGCAAATCGTCGTGTAACTCCCACTGCAACTCTTGATGCTTCGAAGTGAAATTCAATCTTTCTGTATTTTCTTCAATAAGACCAAGTATGCGGTTGTTTACAAATTTTTGATTGGGATTCAAATCATTTGCGGACTTGATATACTTGTTTTTCCCAATTTCAATTTGCTTTTCTGCTAGACTTTTGAGTGCTACCAAAAAATTCAACTGATACACGTACAAATTGAAAATCTTTTCAATTTCAGAAAACATATTTTTCTCCAAAACTTCATATTGAATCGGGTTTTGCCGATATGAATAGAGGTTTTCTACTACTTTTTCGCGAATTTGCCTTCTTCCTAACATTCAAAGAACTTTTAATTTGCAAAGATAGAAAAAAGAAGCGGATTTCTCTTGTCTTTAAAGCAGTAATTCCTACGATGGCTCGGGATCCAAATGGCTCAAATACCCAGGCTGTTCTACTTAGGACTTACCGATTTTATGGGTTTAGACTGAACGAACCATTTATTTTTGTTTATTTTTGCATTCCTAACTAGGTAAAGAAAATGAACGCACTTAAAACCTTAAACCCTTATTTCTGGAAGCACCGCGTGCTTTTGTTTTGGGGCTTTCTTTTTATCATTGCTAGTAACTTCTTTAATATTTTCAAGGTTCAATTCGTCGGTAGATCCGTGGATGAGATCTCCAGTACGGGTAGTTTAGGATTCAATAAACAAGTATTAATCTATGTGGCCATCATTGTAGGATCTTCCCTTCTAACGGGGTTCTTCACTTTTATGATGCGACAAACGATCATTGTCTCCTCACGCCGAATTGAATTCGAATTAAAAAACAAAATCTATCGTCATTACCAGGAATGGTCCCTCACGGATTTCAAGACCTCGACCATTGGAGACTTAATGAATCGATTAAGTGAAGACGTTGTGGCCGTACGGATGTATTTAGGACCGGGCGTCATGTATGTGGTCAACCTGCTTGTACTTCTTGTCATAACAAGTATCTATATGCTTCGAACCGATGTTCAAATGACGCTATGGACCCTCATCCCCCTTCCTATTCTGTCCGTTGTCATCTACAAGGTTAGCTCAATCATCAATAAAAAATCAAAAGTAATGCAGAAAAGCCAATCTGCTATTTCCACTTTTGTACAGGACAGTTTCTCGGGTATTCGTGTGGTAAAGTACTTTGCGAAGGAGAGATATATTGATCAAAAATACGGAGTTAAGGTTAAAGACTACCAAGACAAAGCCTTAGACCTTGCAAAAACAGAGGCCTATTTTTTCACCATTATCTTGCTTGTGATTGGTCTTCTAAATGTAGTCATCCTTCTTGTCGGAGGACAAAAATATTTAGCCGGGGAAATCTCAGTGGGTAAGATTGCGGATTTCTTTCTATACATTAACATTCTAATCTGGCCTTTCTCAATGGTAGGTTGGGTGGTTTCGGTTAACCAAAGAGCGGCTGCTTCCATGAGCAGAATCAATGAGTTTCTCGAGAAAAAATCAGAGATTACCAACTTAAATTCAGAAAAGTATCCGATTCGAGGAGACATCGAATTTAGAAATGTATCGTATACGTACCCAAACACGGGCATTGAAGCGCTTCACAATCTATCTTTTCACGTGAAAGCAGGCGAAAGCCTAGCGATCATGGGCAAGACTGGAAGTGGAAAAACAACCATTGCGCTTTTGCTCGCTAGATTAATTGACCCCACAGAGGGAACCATTTTAATAGATGGAAAGGATTTAAAGCAGCACAACTTAACCAACTACCGAGATCACATCGGTTTAATCCCTCAAGAAAGCTACCTGTTTTCAGACACCATCTTTCAAAACATTGGATTTGCAGTGGACAATCCCACCCAAGAGCAGATCGAGGAATATGCAAAAAAAGCAGACGTCCATAAAAACATCAGCGGTTTTAAAAACCAATACCAAACCCTGGTCGGAGAACGTGGCGTCATGCTATCAGGTGGACAAAAGCAAAGAATTTGCATTGCCAGGGCTCTTATTAAAGAACCGGAAATCATCATCTTTGACGATTCCCTTTCCGCCCTTGATACAGAAACCGAACAAAACATTCTTCAAAATATTGAACGGGATTTAAAGAACTGTACCTCGATCCTTATTACCCATCGTGAGAGCAGCGCAAGACGTGCAGATCACATTCTAGATTTAACCCCACCGCTGGAGTAATCCCCCCTCATACTAAAGCCTAAAGGGGTTTTTCGACTAAAAGGAAGCGCCCAAAAAAAATATTTTCAGATTAAAAGAATTCTTTTATATTTGCTTCACTACATTTTTAAAAAAAACATCTGACAATGAGTGATTACAAGGAGCGCCACGAGAATGAAATATTTACAAAGGTGTTAAAGGCAGGAAGAAGAACATACTTTTTCGACGTACGCGAAACGAAAGCAGGAGATTACTATCTTACGATTACCGAAAGCAAAAAGAACTTTGGAGAGAATGGAGAAGCGAGCTTCGAAAAGCACAAAATTTACCTTTACAAAGAGGACTTTAAAGCTTTCCAAGAAATGTTTTCAGAATCAACAGATTTTATTATTGGAGAAAAAGGCGAGGACGTCATTTCTGACCGTCATGAAAAGGATTTCAAACCTCGTTCCTATACCATCGACACACCAGAGGATTTATAAGATTTGAATTTAAAATTCTAAGCAAATCCCTAAAAATAAAAAGCGTACTTGAATTTAAGTACGCTTTTTTTGGGTGGATGATGGGTTTCGAACCCACGACCTTCGGAACCACAATCCGACGCTCTAACCAACTGAGCTACAACCACCGTTTTGTGGGTGCAAATATAATGCTTTTACCACAATTACAAAATTATATTATCAAAATTTTTAAGTCCTAGTAATTTTTCGCTTGTAAAGCCTTCCGCGTAGTCGACGCCCGAGAGTCTTCCTAGGTTCTGCGCCCTATAGGTAAGGCTTTCTAAAAAATCTTTCGTGGCTATAGGTGTCATGGGTTGATTAGAATCCGGATCAAAAAATTGCGTTTTATACGCGAGACACGCCTCAATTTTCTTTTCCATCTGAGAGGTAATATCAATCACAAAGTCAGGTGTAATTTCTTTCCACTGAATGTAATGGAAAACTTGCTTTGGTCTCCACGGCTTTTGCATCTCATTATCAAGGTTGGTTTCAATTTTGACAAGACCTGATAAGAAACAGGCATCCGATGCTAATTTAGCCCCTTTTGCATGGTCGGGATGACGGTCCTCAATCGCATTGGCAAGAACAATTTCGGGTTGGAACTTTCGAATCATTTTCACCATCTCTAGTTGGTAGTCTTTGATGTTCTCCAAAAAGCCATCTGGCAGTCCTAAGTTGACCCGCTCTGAGATGCCTAGTATTTTTGAAGCATTCGCTGCCTCCTCAGCTCTTGTTTTGTCCGTCCCACGAGTTCCTAACTCTCCCTTGGTGAGATCCACAATTACCACTTTCTTTCCCTGCTCTACGAGCATGGAAAGGGTTCCTCCACATCCCAGTTCTACATCGTCAGGATGGGCGCCAAAAGCTATAATATCTACTTTCATTTGTCAAATTTAAGAAAAAAAAATCCCTCTTCGTACGGAAGAGGGATAATCTATGTGCTCAGTTTTATTCTTTCTCAGAAAGAGCCGTCTGAAGAGAAATCGCATCTGTATAGGACGGATTAATCTGGATAGCTTTTGCTGCATAGTCTTTTGCTTTTGCCACATCTTTATCTTGGTTATAGAATGCCACTAAATAGTACGCATACGATAAAGTTTCTTTACTTTGCGCTTGTTCTTCTGGAGTTTGCCCAAGGACAAGGTTAATGTAATTTTGGTAAGATCTCTCTGCAAGTTCATGGCTTCCTAGTTGTTGGTAAGCTACTCCTTTTGCATAGTAAGAATAGGCCCACTCAGGAGATAAGGCAATCATTCGATCCCAAGTAATTACAGCTCCGTCCCAGTTTTGAACTTCTTGGTATGCGGCACCTAAAGCCACCAAGGATTCAGCATCCTGAGGATTGCTTGCGACTTTCGCTTTTAAACTTTGAATCTGAGGAGAAGTGGGTCCTGAATCCGCTGCCGCTTGGTTTGCACCACCGCCGCCTTGTGCTTTAATCAATTCCACGTCCCAATCCATTGTTTGGTCTTCTGCCTTTTTAGCAATGGCAATCTTTTGCTTCGCTTTCGCTAGTAAGTCTGCTTTTTGTGCAGGATCTTCTGTTTGTGCACTTTCTGCCGCATACAATAACCCTTGCAATCCTTCGTCTGCAGGTTGGATTCTAGACTTGTCGGTAACTGTAGTGACAAACTTGGTTAAGTTTTCTTGTGCACTTGCAATGTTATTGTCTGCACCATAATCTAGATAAGCACGTAACTTATATTTGATAGGGTCTTCCACTTTGTCAAAAATCTTATTTAAGACTTCTTTAGCGTTCGCATAGTCATTATTGATGAAATACAATTTAGCAATTTCCAATTGAGTATAAGGATCCTCGTCCGCATACTTCGTATAATCAATTAGGTTCTTTGTAACTGCCGCGTTGTTTCTAAAACGAAAGTTAAAAGCGGCACTTGCTTTATAGGCCGGCGCATAGGTTGGATCTACAGCCAATGCTTTGTTAATATTGGTTTCTGCTTGTTCCCACTGGTTTGCTGCCATCCAAAGTGTCGCCATTCTAGTGAAGACGGAAGCTTTATTTTTTGCCACAGCCGATGCTTTGTCATAAGCAGACATGGCACTACCTGGATCTTTTTTCAAACGGTAAGCATCTCCGAGTGCATAATAATAATTCGCTGGAACTCCTCTTTTCGATCTATCAATCGCCTTGTTCAAATAATCAATGGCTAAATCAGGTGAATTTAACACTTCAAACATAGTTAAGGCTTCAGCAGCACGATATAAAACTTCAGCATCCTTTTCTCTCGTATCCGAAACTACTTTCTGGATATCTGAGATGCCAGATTTATCACCTTTTGCTACCTTAATGGAAGCAAGACCAATCTTATTCAAATGACTCTTGCTATCGATCTCAAGACCTTTTTTAAAGTACTCTGCAGCCGTGTCAAAGTTGGGATCGAACTGAGAAAGGTAAGAATTTCCTAAGTAGAAGTAATTTGCCCCTTCTTTCGGTTCGTTTGCAATAAGTGCGTTAAAAATTTCTTTTGCCTTTGCGTATTTGTGACTATCCACATTCACGATACCCTCTTCAAGCGTTTGTCCAAAAGTCATGTTTGCCATAAGCAATACTCCTGCACCTAACGCAATTTTCTTCGATATTACAATCATATTTTTCATTTACTATTTCTATTTTTAAAAAGTTTCGAGTTCATTTACACAATTTTCGTTCCAAAATTGTATGCTATCTCATTTCCACCTCACGTTTGAAAATAAAATAAGGCTGTAATCCTTCTTTGCTGACTACAATTTGCCCTTTTTGAGAGGAGGCAAACCTCATAAGTCCATTTGCCATTCCAAAGGTATTCTCCCCACTCAACATATAAATGAGTCGAGTAAAAGGATAGTCTAAACTTTGAATTGCCTTCGGACTTGGAAGTAGACTTCTTTTGCCATCGTTGATTTTTAAAATCTTCACCATAGAGCGAAGCTCCTGCGCCTCTGGTGAATAGGGTCTACTAATCGTATTTAAGCTAATGACTCCAATTCGATCCCTATGTTTTGCTAATTCACGAATCACCTGTTCATTTCCGCTAATTGTTGAAAATTTAAGATCTTTTGGGGCTTTTTTAAAATAATGCGCAACAAAATTTAAATTGCCAGAATTGGTTCCGTCGAAGATTAAATTCTTCTTATCGGAACTTAATTCACTCTCAATCTCATCCAGAGTGATCTCTGTTCTAGGAGAGTTCTTATCCACTATAAAAACCACGGCATCCGCGGCTATATACGCTGGATTGTATTTAATCTCGAGAGCACGCTCGTATTCCTTAATTTCCTCCTTTGAAAGAATCCTTGACATTACGGCTAGCTTGGATCTACCCTTTAGCACCTCTAAGAAAGCGAGGTCTTCTTTCTCTATTCTAACCTTTACTTTCGCTTCTGTATAATTGATAGAATAAGCATCTGCAAGAGCTTCTGTAACACTTTTAAAGGAATCGTCCGTAAGAATAGTGATTTCTCCTTGATGGTAACTATTCACTTGCGGCTCCTCAACCTTTTCCTTCTTTTTACATCCTAAGACCGTTAAAAGAATGCAAAGAACTACTATACTATACTTCATCTTTGCTTTTTTGAAGCTTTTTAAATCCACGATACGTTCGAAAGAGTCCATACACAATGAGTATGGCACCTAAACCATAAGCCACGTTTGGCTCTAAGTAAATGACAAAAAATTTATAAATAATGACAAATACGCCTAAAATAACGTAACAAAGTCCAGTTGCTAAAGAAAGCCAATTAAACACCATAGGAGCAAAAATATAAAAAAAAAGAGAAGCAGTGCTTCTCTTTTTTCAATTTATTAGTAGAGACTACTCAAAATTCATACTTAAAGGCAATCTAAATCTATAACGAACGTTTTGGCCATTAATTTTGGCTGGTTTCCATTTGTTACGGATCGATTTTACCGTTCTTTCTGCTTCACGGTTGAAGTCTGAGTTTGGACCATTTGCCTTTACTTGCGTAAGAGATCCATCTCTTTCTACAACAAACGTGATTTCCGTTTTCAGAGTTCCTTCTCCACCTGACATTACAGACGTATCGAAGTTACTACCTACACGGTTACGGAATGAGTTAATCCCGCCAGGAAATTCAGCTTGCTGTTCAACTTCACTATAAACTTCCGTTGTACTTGGTGCTGGTTTCGCCTCTACCGTAGCTGCTTTTGTCCCTGTGGACGGCGGCGGCGGAGGTGGCGTATAACTTGGCGCTTTCACTCCTTCTTGATTCTGGAGCCCAGTGGTTGTTTCCAATTGTTTCGTAATTGGAGGTGGAGGTGTCTCCACTTTCGGAGCTCTTTTGGGCTCAGGAACCACATTCTGAATCACTTCAATTTTAGGCTCCTCTTTCGGTGGTGGTGGTGGGGGAGGTGGTTCTTCCTCTTTCGGTTGCTCTATTATCAATTCCTCCGGTTGAATGTCAATAAGATTTGCATTTACTTCTTGTTTTTCAACAGCGTTCATTTGCTTAATCTTCATGACAACGAAAGGCGTAATAGCACCCACACAGAATATTACGGTTCCTAACACGAAAGCCTTTGTTAAGTTTTTCGCGTAGCTCTTACGAAGGTTATAGGCACCGTAGCTTTTATTTCTGTTCTCAAATACAATTTCATCTAAACTTAGACTGTCATTGTATGCGTTTTCATCTGCCATTTAAATATTCATTAAGAATTAAATAATTATTGTTGATCCGCAGCTGGAGTCTGCTCTGCTCCTGCAGTTGCAGCTCCTCCTACTTTCTGATCGTATATAGCTTGCTCCCAAGTTCGAATATCGGTAATACCGTATTGTTCACTCTTCGTAATTGCCATTTCGTCCAACATATCAACAAAATTCTTGTATAAAGCTTCATCCGTAGGCTTGATGATAACCGTGAATTTGGTCACATCTTCTGCTCTGGCTTTCGCTTGCTGAATTACTTTTCTAATTCCTTCTCTATCAAGCGTTGTTTCCTCCATAGTGGAAACATTCAACCCTGCTTGGTCTTGCTGATGATAGAAGATTCTATTGTCCTTCCCAATAATTATGGAAATTGAATTGCTTAATTTAATTTCCGTATCGGGGCTCTTTTGGTCCTCTTTTGGTTTTGCAGGTAATCCTAAATCCATTACATTCGGTTTGTTGAATGTTGTTACCAACATGAAGAATGTAATCAAAAGAAAGGCCAAATCCACCATCGGTGTTAAGTCTACGTGTGGTGGCTGTTTTTTCGAACGAACTTTGCCGCCCTTGCCACTCTGATCTTTAACTTGTACTTCTGCCATTTCTTTATTAATTAGCTACTTCCTGATTTGTAATTAACCAAAACTTAAGAAAATCAATATCTCTTAACCCCTCGAACAGACCTTTAATTCTGTCATACTTGGTATTGGTGTCTCCTTTAATTGCCAATTTATAGTCTGAATTAATCGCTAAACTTTGTTGAACCCAATCAATTAGTTCCTTTTTCTCATCCGACATTGGAATCCCAGGAGCCTTGAAGGCTTTTTGATCTTCCACAGATAAATTAAGATAACCTTTTAACTGGCTCATTGGCACTCCTATCGCTTGTACTTTTGTAAATGCAGCTTTCTCTGCATTAGTGAAAGTAGTTCCGTACTTCTTCGCCATATTATCTAAAAGCTGAATTCTTTCAGTCCCATTTTCAACAGGGGTGAAAAAAAATCTCCCGTCCGTAGTGCTTAATACACTCATTAAACTCGCATCTGGAAGCAGCTTTTCAGAAATTGAAGATGGCGTCGTGATGGTCTCCACGTCCGGTTTTGCAAACTGGGCGGTGAGGATAAAAAACGTCAGTAGTAGGAACGACACATCGGTCATGGCCGTCATATCTACGCGTATATTATGTCTCTTTGGTTTGACTCTCGCCATTATATCTTTATTATTTATTAAACTTCTAAAAAAATCAATTGATTAACACATGCTGTAACGCATCATAGTGTCAATCACACACCTTATTATTGGTGCTCAGCGAATGACTGTTGGATAGACATTGCAATCTCATCGATTTTGAATGTCATACCGTCAATCTTAGAAGTAAAATAGTTGTAGAAGATAATCGCTACCGCTGAAGTACCAATACCTAATGCGGTGTTAATAAGGGCCTCAGAAATACCAACAGATAGTTTGGCTGAATCTGGAGTTCCTCCTCCTTCTCCTAATGCGCTAAACGCAGCGATCATCCCCATTACGGTACCTAATAACGCTACTAGGGTTGCAACGGTACCTAAAGTTGAAAGGATCATCATGTTCTTTTCTAACATTGGCATCTCAAGCGTTGTCGCTTCTTCGATTGATTTGTTAAGCGCAACCATTTTTTGCTCTTTTGTCATTGTTGTGTCGTGAGATAGAGCTTTGTATGAAGTTAATCCTTCCTTCACAACGTTTCCAACAGTTCCTTTTTGTCTGTCGCACTCTTCCATTGCCTCATCAATGTTTCCGTCATTAAGAAGTCTTCTGATTTTAAGTACAAACTCGTCTAGATTTCCTTTTCCTTGTGCTTTGTTTAGCATAATTGCACGCTCAATTGCAAATACAAATACAATAAGCATAAAAGTAATTAATATAGGAACAATTACTCCTCCCATATAAATAATTCCTAGAAACCCATCTGGGCTCAAGTCTGCTCTTTCAATATCCGTAAAGGCGACAGAACTAGCACCATCAATTCGCGCGTCTGGTTTAAAATTACCAGTATTCCCTAGTACGAAAAAATAAATACAATATCCGATCACGAATAGAATAGGAATAATTAACGCAGGTTTTAACCCTCCTGCTTTTTTAGCAACTACTTGCTCCTCTGTGTTTGAAACATTCATTTCCATATTTAACTAAATTATAATTGTTTATTATTTTAATTTTTCGAGCGGTAAAATAAAGGCAAATTTTTTACTAATGCAAGAGTTTCGTTCAAAGTTCACAATTTTTTTTTCTTTGTTAATTTAAATTAACATTGAGAATCTCACAATTTTAATGCTATAAATTATGATTAATCTTTAATTTGAATGGATTACTTGATTATTTGAAAACCTCAAACTTTATTTTTCCGAAATTATCAATTTATTATTGTATAATTTGATAATTAGACTACAATATTAATAATTTTTTTCGGAACGATAATCACTTTTTTGGGTGAATTTCCAGCCAATTGTCCTTGTGTTCTCGAATCTTCTAATACAAGGTTTTGAATCTCTTCAGTGCTAAGTTCTGCATCCAGAGACATTTTGAATCGCATTTTACCATTAAAACTAACCGGATAGTCAATCTTGTCCTCGATTAAATAAGCCTCGTTCAATTCTGGGAACGCTTCAAATTCAATGCTTGTCGAATTTCCTAACAACCTCCAAAGCTCTTCACATAAATGGGGAGCGTAAGGCGAAATAATCACAGCTAAAGGACCTAGTATGTCCCTTTTGTTGCATTTTAATCGATTCAGCTCATTCACAGCAATCATAAACTGGGACACAGAGGTATTAAAAGAGAAGTGCTCCAAATCATAATTAACCTTTTTCAGTAGGGTGTGAAGAATTTTAAATTCTTCCTTGCTTGGCTGCTCGTCACTTACATTAAAGTCATCTCCCGTGAAATACAAATTATAGAATTTCTTTAGGAATCCATAGACCCCAGAGAGCCCCTGTGTATTCCATGGCTTACTTTGTTCTAGAGGTCCTAAGAACATTTCGTAAAGCCTAAGAGCATCTGCCCCGTATTCTTCACATATATCGTCCGGATTCACGACGTTGAATTTGGATTTGGACATTTTTTCTACCTCTCTTTCTGTCCAATATTTCCCGTCCTCTAATAAAAAATCCGCATTGTGAAAGTCCTTTCTCCACTCTTTGAATTTTTCAATATCCAATTCATCGCTGGTTCCCTTCAAAAGGGAAACGTCCACATGAAGTTTTTGCGTGGTATACTGGGACGCCAAATTTTTAGAAACGAACTGGTTCGTTCCTTCAATTCGAAACACAAAAGCGCTCATTCCAAGGATCATGCCTTGGTTAATCAATTTTTTAAACGGTTCCTCTGCCACGGCCCACCCACGATCGTACAAAAACAGGTTCCAAAAGCGGGAATACAGCAAATGCCCAGTGGCATGCTCGCTTCCTCCAATATACAAATCCACTTGCCCCCAATAGTTGGCAAGCTTTGGATCTACAAATTCCTCTGTGTTCGAGGGATCCATATAGCGAAGGAAATACCAAGAACTTCCTGCCCATCCTGGCATTGTGGAAAGTTCTAAAGGAAAAATGGACTCGTGATCTATCCTATCCGTTTCAACCACTTTCTGATTCTTTTCGTCCCAAGCAAAGAAAGGGGCATTTCCTAAGGGAGGATCTCCCTCGGGCGTCGGCAAATACTTATCCACCTGAGGAAGTGCTAGGGGAAGCGATTCTTTTGGAAGTGTATAAGGAAGTCCCTTCTTATAATAAATAGGAACAGGTTCTCCCCAGAAACGCTGTCTAGAGAAAATAGCATCTCGTTGCCTATAGTTTGTCGTTCCTTCTCCGATTCCTCTCGATTGGATTTCTTCAATCATTCGATTCTTCGCTGATTCAAAATCGAGTCCATCCAAAAACTGTGAATTCTCACAAACCGAATCTTTCGAGTCGAAGGATTCTTCATTTATATCGAGATCATTTTTGATCACACTTACAATGGGAAGTCCAAAGGCTTTTGCAAAGCGATGGTCTCTTTCATCGTGCGCAGGAACAGCCATCACAGCTCCCGTTCCGTAACCCATTAGCACATAATCTGAAATATAAATCGGCATTAATTCGCTCGTAAACGGATTCGTCACATAACTGCCTGTAAAGGCTCCACTGACATTTTTAACTTCCGTCATACGGTCTCTCTCCGTTTTTTTCTGCGTATGACTTACGTACAGGTCAATTTGCTGCTTATTTTCCTGTGTCGTAAGTTTCTCTACCAAAGGATGCTCTGGGGCTAAAACCATAAAGGTCGCACCAAACAAAGTATCGGGTCGAGTGGTAAAGACCTCAATGGTTTCGCCGCTTTGAGTCGAAAACCGAACCTTTGCCCCTTGCGATTTTCCAATCCAATACGTTTGGGCATCCTTTAGCGGCTCTGGCCAATCTAGCGAATCTAAACCGCTAAGCAAACGTTCGGAGTACGCAGTAATTCGCATACTCCACTGCATCATCTTCTTTTGATAAACGGGGAATCCGCCTCGTTCTGACTTGCCGTCCTTCACCTCATCGTTGGCAAGCACGGTTCCAAGTCCAGGACACCAGTTTACTGTGGTTTCTGCTCTATAGGCGAGTCTATAATTGAGTAAAATGTCTTGTTGATCTTGCTCTGTAGCTTCGTTCCATTCATGCGCCGTAAAGCTAAGAACCTCACCCTGCTCCGCATTTAGGGAACTTGTCCCAAACTGCTCAAAGTGCTGGATTAGACTCTGAATGGGTTCCGCTTTGTTTGTACCAAGGTTATACCAAGAATGAAAAAGTTCAATAAAGATCCATTGTGTCCAGCGGTAGTACTCAGGGCTAGAAGTTCTAAGTTCTCGGCTCCAATCAAAGGAGAACCCTAAGCGCTTTAGTTGTTGTTCGTAACGCTCAATATTATTCTCCGTCGTAATTGCGGGATGCTGCCCTGTTTGAATTGCATACTGCTCTGCCGGAAGCCCAAAGGAATCGTATCCAATGGGATGGAGCACGTTAAACCCTTGGTGTCTTTTGTAACGCGCATAGATATCGGAGGCAATATAACCTAGTGGGTGCCCTACGTGGAGCCCTGCACCGGATGGGTAAGGGAACATATCCAATGCATAAAATTTTGGTTTTTGAAAATCCGCACTGGGTTTGTAGGTTTGGTTATCACGCCAATAGTCTTGCCATTTTTTTTCAATGGCCTGATGATCGTAGAACATTATGCTTTTTTAAATTAAATTATACTTGAATTGTGCAAGCTACAAATTTAAGATTTTGAATTGAAAAAATAGACTCTCTTTTTAGGGCTAAGACTTACTGGTTATTTCTTCTATCTTTTCTAGAATAAGAGTCACACTCGAAGGCTGAGCATCGACAAAATTGCCTGCATTTCGTCCCATAGCCTGAAGTCGATCGGAGTCCCTTAGTAGCTGCGATATAAATTGTTGAGCTTCCTCTACAGTAGAAAACGATCGGGCAGCCTCCGCTTCAATTAAGGCATCCGCTTCCGGATTCTCTCTATATTGATCCCCGAAAAATACAGGAATGCCAAAGGCAGCTGCTTCCAAACAATTATGAAGACCCTTGCTATGAAATCCTCCTCCCACGACCGCAAGATCTCCATACCCATAGACTTTAGAAAGCATGCCAATCGAATCCAAAACCAAAATGCGAGCGTCTCGGCATTTCCTACTATTTTCACTTGTAATCTCTGAGTAAAAAAGTGCATCTGGCAGTAGCGTGCGAAGCTTTTTTAAACGGGCGAGATCGTGGGGTGCAATTAATACCTTTGCTTCCGGGTGCAGTTGACCAATCTCAAAGGCTATTTTTTCCTCCACCTCCCAACTGCTTCCAAAAATAAGCAAGGGATGCTCCCCTTTAAACTCCGGAATAAAAGGGATCGAAACTGCTTGTCGCACATTTTCTTTCACTCGATCAAATCGCGTATCTCCACTCACAGAGCCCTGAGTTAGCCCTAAGGAATCAGCTAAGGAAAGAGACTCAGGTGTTTGATGAAAAAACCAGTGAATCCCTTTTTTAAGCTTTTCCACCAAAGGCTTTCCGATGGGTTTAAAAAACACTTGGTTTTTATAGAAAAGAGCAGACACAACAAAAAGTTTAGTTGAGCGCGCATTTAACTGCTTAATTAGTTCATACCAATAATCGTATTTCACCGTGAAAAAAATCTGGGTGTTTAGACTATTCACAAACGGAGACATTTTACTTTTTAAATCAAAAGGCAGATAGCACAAAACGCGATCTGGATTTGAATTCTTTCTTTCTACGACTTCGTATCCAGAGGGGGAAAAAAAAGTGATTAAGGTTTTGTATTGAGGATACTGTCTTTCGAGGAGTTCAAGAACAGGAAGTCCTTGCTCGTATTCCCCTAAACTGGCGGCATGCATCCATAGTACAGGTTCTTCCAAGGAAATGCGTGAGCGAACTATTTCAAGACTCTTTTCTCTGCCTCGAAGTCCAAGTCTTAGTTTCGCATTGAACAAGGCTCCAATTTTGAACCCAAGAATAAGCAACCGAATAAAGAAGGGATAGAGTACAGACATAAAAAATTCAATTTAGTCAAGAATTCTCTTGATGAACCTAAGTTTATGAGAATGCATATTGAGCTCAGAATTAAA
Organism: Epilithonimonas sp. KH_059; assembly: GCF_057838485.1. Classification (NCBI taxonomy): domain Bacteria; kingdom Pseudomonadati; phylum Bacteroidota; class Flavobacteriia; order Flavobacteriales; family Weeksellaceae; genus Epilithonimonas; species Epilithonimonas sp. KH_059. The sequence goes on along the minus strand of NZ_CM174468.1, from coordinate 1,829,200 downwards.
GATTCCAGAGGAATCTAGGCAATCCATTCGCACATGCCCGTATACGTGCACTATTTTCTGATTCTCCATCATAATGCCGGCATGCACAATCTGCCCTTCCGCATTTTCAAAAAAAGCAACATCCCCTGCCTGCGCTTCCTCCACAAAGGACAGCACCTCTCCTCTCTCAGCTTGGTCTTTTGCATACCTTGGTAAACGCAATCCTATGGCTTTAAAAATAAGCTGAACGAAGGCCGACCCGTCTAGCCCAAAGCTACTTCGGCCGCCCTCAAGATAGGGGGCTCCCACCATCTCCTTCGATAGATTTTCGATTCTCGAGCGTTTTGAATCTAGGTCCTCCGGGTCGTTAGACTCAATTTCTGATCCTAGGGAAAGTACAAGTGTAGAATCTTCTTTCTTTAATTGCGTAAATCTCTTAGAGAGGCATCTCGAAGAACTCTTGAGCAAATCTTCAGATTCTGAAATGGCAATTTGTGTCAGATCGATCCAACCTTGAACTCCGTCATAGTCCATCTCAATCTTAGCGCTTTGTTTGCGGGTTTCTAACACCGTCATGGTTTCCCCGTAAAGGGCTTGACTTACCATCGCAACTCCTTTCGAATCTTCCTCGCGAATTGAAGCCACGCTCTCCATACAAATTGCCTTTCTCATAAAAATAGATTTTGTCATGTCCCCAAATAGAAGGGCACTTTATTTTTTTATTGCCACATGAACTCCGTCGCGCAAAGGTAAAATAAGATTTTCAAACCCCTCATCTTTAGCAATTAAATCGTTTAGTTGCTGAATCACTTTTGTCGATTTTAGCGCAGGTTCTTTTTCAAGAACTTTCCCGTACCAAAGCACATTGTCAAACAATAGAATAGCGCCTGGATTTAGTTTGGGTTTAATTAGTTCGAAGTAGGTCACATAATTCTCTTTATCTGCATCAATAAAAACCAAATCAAATGTTTGGTCCGTATTCCTTAAGTACTCTATTGCATTTTCGAGGCGAAACTCAATGCGATCTGCAAGTTCGCTTTGCTCGAAATAGGATTTAGGCAGATACGCTAGATCTTCGTTAATATCAAGGGTCACAATTTTCCCTTCAGGAGCTAGGCCTTCCCCAAGACACAAAGTTGCGTAGCCGGTAAAGGTACCTACCTCTAAAATAGTTTTGGGCCGCTTTAGTTGTGAAATCATCGAAAGAAAACGGCCCTGCTGATACCCTGAAATCATATGCGGCTGCGTAGTCTTCTGGTAAGTCTCACGACGAAGGCGTTTTAAAAGTGCAGGCTCCGTGGAGGCATGGTCCTCCAAATAGCGATCCATTTCGGGTAAGTTTTCTTCAAAATAACTCATAATCTAAAACTTTATTCAAAATTACGATTTTTCATACAAAAAAGCCTACCCTCTTAAAAAAGGAGTAGGCTTTATAAGGCAAGCAAAGAACCTTTAGTTCTTCGGTGCAATATTCATTAACTTCATAAACTCATCGAGTTTCGGCATAATGATAATCTCTGTACGTCGGTTTTCAGAACGTCCTGAAACCGAGGCGTTGGTTGTTTTAGGATTGTACTCACTACGTCCACCTGCCGTCATACGACTTGGATCTACACCAAACTCATTTTGGAGAATTTTCGCAATGGAAGTCCCACGAAGGGCCGATAAATCCCAATTGTCTCTAGGAAGGTTCATTGAGTTCAAAGGAACGTTGTCTGTATTCCCTTCAATTAATACGGAGTACGTGTCGTAATCGTTTACGACCGCAGCCACTTTTCCTAAAACTTCACGAGCTTCTGGAAGCACTTGGTAGTCTCCGGTATTGTAAAGCATTTTGTCTGAAAGGGAAATCATAACCACTCCTTTCAGAACTTTAACCTGTACATCTTGATCCGCAATGTTATCCAGAGAACGTTTTAACTTATTCGAGAGAGCAAGGTTTAAACTATCGTTCTTCGCATTGCTTGAAATAAGTTGTTTTATGTACTGGTTCGAGGAATTAATTTGACCAATTAAATTGTCAATATTTTGTGAACCTTTCCCTGCATTGGAAAGACAGGCATCGAGAGAAGATTTAAGTGCGTCTTGCTGACCTTTTAGTAAATTATTTTCACTACCCAGTTGCAGATTTTTAGCTTCGAGCTCCTTATTCTGGAGCTGGCTTTGAGTTAGCTGCTCAGCGGTTTGCTCGTAGTTTGTATTGAGTTCATCGTACTGCTTTCTACTAATACAGCTGCCCAAGATAAGAGCCACCATACCAAGGCTTAACCATTTAAATACTTTCATACTGTTTTTCGTTTTAATTAACTTAATAAGAGCAAATCTACAAATTCATAAACGAAAGAAATCCTATCTTTGTCCTGTTTAACGGACTTTATGAGTTATTTAACAAATCCTTTAACAGTTTCTCTTTTTGAGAAGTCCCTGCTCACATTAGTTCCTAATTTGAAGGCTGAACGCTATTTACTAGCAGTGAGTGGTGGGGTGGACTCGATGGTTTTAAGCAGCCTTTGCCTTAAGGCAGGACTTGATTTTGAGATCGCTCACGTGAACTATCATTTAAGAGAGGAGCAGTCTGAACGGGACCAAATCGTTGTTGAAGAGTTTTGCGAAACTCACCAAATTCCCTTTCACCTTTACTCGGTGGGGCCTAAGGACCAAAAGCCAGAAGGCTCTATTCAATTGTGGGCGCGAACGCTGCGTTATGACTTTTTCAAAAAAGTGCAAAACGAAAGAAACCTTCCGCTGCTTCTAACTGCACATCACATTGAAGACCAGCTAGAAACTTTTTTAATTAACCTCTCTAGGGGGAGTGGATTAAAGGGACTGAGTGGAATGCCTAAAAACCAGAATGGAATTTTAAGACCTCTACTGTCTTTCTCAAAAGATCAGATTTATGAGTTCGCTGAGCAAAATAAAGTGGCCTACCGCGAAGACCAAAGCAATCAATCCGACCATTATTTACGAAATCGGATTCGTCACCACATTATTCCTCCACTAAAGGAAACGAATGAAAGTTTTCTAGCGAATTTTCATAAGAGTCTTGAAATCATAGCCCTCGCACAAGACTACCTTAGAGAAGAAGGGGAACTATTTTTAACCCATCATGGATCCTATAGCAGCTCAGGAGCACTTCAATCCCTTGACTTGCAAGCGTTAGGTGAGATGCCGGAAGCCTTGCAATACGAAGTTTTGAAATCGATTGGTTTTTCTAGCAAAGAGGAGATGCAAAAACTCTTCACTAGCAAGTCAGGAAGTTCGTTTTCTCTGGGCTCACAGCATGCAATCTTGAACCGAAAAGAATTGCTTTTAACGAAAAACCCTGCTAATCTTGAGAGAGAGGAACAGGAATTTCAAATTACCGACTCAAAGGGAAACCTTTCCCTTCCTTCTCATCTAAAAAGCGAATTTGAATCTTTTGGAGCTTTAAAATGGCATTTTAAGGCCGATCAAATTGAGCTTCCACTTAAAATTCGACATAAAAAAACAGGTGATTTTTTCTATCCTATAGGCATGATAGGCAAAAAGAAAATCTCAAAGTTTTTTAAGGACGAAAAATTCTCTATTTTAGCAAAATCTAAAATTTGGATTTTATGCGATGCGCAAAATCGAATTTTAGGCGTCTTACCCTTCAGACAAGATCGCCGCTTCAGGGCGGAAAACCATCATAATAACGTTTATTCATTTTTGATAGAAAGTGAACATTAAATCCACAACACTACCACAATGCAATTAAAAACTTGGTTAACGCTTGTACTAACCTTTCTTTTAACAACTGTTTCGGGACAAATTAAAGATCCTGTCCATTTAAAATTTAACATTGAATCTCTTGGCGACAACCTCTACGAGGCTACGCTAGACGCCACGTTAGAACCGAACTGGCACATTTATTCAAAAGACCTTCCGCCGGACTCCGGCATTCCCACGGAACTTATCGTTTCTTCACCACAAGGTATTGAACTCGTGGGAGGGGTAAAGGAAGTCGGTAAAAAATTTGATGAATATTCCGAAGCCTTTGGAACTCAAATCGTATACTATTCCAACAAAGCGCTGTTCAAACAGAAATTCAAACTTAAAAACCCGAGCAAGTCGGCCACGATTGTCGCGGAATTCACCTACCAAACTTGTGACGATCGAGTTTGTTTAGCGCCGAATACCGTCGAGTTTGAAAAGAAACTACAGCCCTCCACTTCGGTTGCGACCTCAGCACAAGAGCCTGAAACTACGCTCCCAACTGAGGCCCAAAGCGATAGTTTAGTACAAAGTCAAGAGGTGGTTACTGCTGCGGTTCCTTCAAGTAGCACCGCTTCCTTAGTGGATCCCACAAATTTAAAAGTAAGCACTTTAGATTATAAAAATCCGTTAACGGATTGCGGAAATGCAATAAAAAGTTATTCCGAGAACTATTGGACCTATTTGCTCCTTGGTTTCATTGGGGGAATGATTGCACTTCTTACCCCGTGCGTATTTCCAATGATTCCTCTGACCGTTTCTTTCTTCACAAAAGGAGCGAAAAGCAAAGCGAAAGGCAGAAGAGATGCGGGTGTTTACGGTTTTTTCATCTTTTTGATATTCATCCTTTTAAGTGTACCTTTCCACTTAGTGGACGGCATTGCAGGCAATATTTTCAATCAAATATCCACCTCAGTCTGGCTTAACTTGACTTTCTTCGTAATTTTCATGGTTTTTGCCTTTAGCTTTTTTGGGTATTTTGAAATTATGCTTCCAAGTTCCATTGCTAATAAATCCTCCCAAGCAGAAGAAACAGGCGGATTTATAGGAATCTTCTTTATGGCCCTAACGCTTGTGATTGTTTCCTTCTCTTGTACGGGTCCTATTTTAGGCTCCTTATTAGGAAGTGCCGTCACAGGATCTTCCGATGTTCCCATGCTACTCACATTCGCCTTAGGTGGCTTTGGTTTGGCTTGGGCTATCGTCTTTGGACTTCTGGCTCTTTTCCCACAAGCACTTCAAAGCCTTCCAAAATCTGGAGGATGGATGAACACCGTAAAAGTGGTTTTAGGATTTATCGAAGTAGGACTTGCTCTAAAGTTCCTTTCGAAAGCCGATTTGGTTTCAAAAACCTTCCTTTTGAAAAGAGAATTGTTTATCGTTTTGTGGATTTTAATTACCCTTGCCCTTGTGCTTTATCTATTTGGTAAGATTCGATTCCCACACGATGACAAGAACCCAAAAATATCCCTCGGACGAAAACTCTTTGGAGTTCTTGGAATCGGATTTTTGATTTATCTGGTTCAAGGCCTAATTCCAGCGGAACGACCAAAACTGCAAATGCTTTCCGGCATCCTTCCCCCGTTAAATGTGAGTTACTTACATAAAGAAGGGGACGGAATTCTGGGCATGCACCCTGCGCATGATTACTTTGAAGCAATTCAGTTAGCGAAAGAGCAAAACAAACCTATTCTTATCGACTTCACCGGGTACGGTTGTGAAAACTGCCGTAAAATGGAAGAATTCGTATGGACTGAGCCCGATATTCTTCCTATTCTACAAAACGAGGTTGTGTTAGCTTCCCTCTACATTGATGACAAAGAAGAACTTCCTTTAGAGCAGCAAACTCGAATTGATATGGGAGGTGGAAAAATGAAGAAAATAAAAACCATTGGGGATCGTTGGAGTTTATTTCAACAGATTAACTTTAATAACAATTCACAGCCTCATTATGTGATGGTTACCCCAGAGGGCGAAGTAATTAATCATCCTATCTCCGGGTATATGCCAAAAGAAGATTTTAAAAAATTCTTGGAATGCGGAGTCCGCTATTTCAAGCAAAATAAATAAACGGTCTTTCACTTCCTAAAGAAGAGTACTATCATTTAGTGCTCTTTTTTTCTATCTTTGAAAAAAAAGATGAAAAATAGAGTCCCTGTCTTTTTCGCTTTTGCCCTACTTCTAGTGGCCTGCGAGAAGAAAAACACGTTATCCCCACTAGAGGTAGAAAACCAACGCATTGACTCCCTAAATATCGAGCGCCAAAAACACAATGAACAAATAGAGGCGCGCAATAAACAGAACCAATTTCCAAAGCTTAACTCGGAGGCTACCCTTTCCTTTCAAAGCGATGAGGCGAACTTCAAAGGCCCTATCAAGCTTGAAAATGTAGGGAGGGACTTATACAAAGTCTCGGGGAACATTACTCAGGGCAAACAAAGCCTCAAGATTAATGGGGAGCTTCAAAAGGTTTCCGCTAAATATATAAATTTCGAAGGGGAAATTAGCCAAACCCTTCCCAATTCATCCTACCGAAGAAATAAGAAAATGACTTTTGCTAGGGAAGGCAAACAAAATTATTATCGTCTACAAGACAAAGTCGGTGGCCAGGGTTTTGTAGAGTATATTGATATTCACTTTTAAAACTAAACTTCGTATGCTACATTTCACTCAACAGGGGGAGGGCCCTCAAACACTAGTCTTGCTCCATGGGTTCATGGAAAGCACTGCGATTTGGCAACTTATGTCCCCTTTTTTAAGCAAGGAATTCACGGTGGTAAGTATCGATTTGCCGGGTCATGGCGAATCTCAGCCACTTCACGAAGTAAACTTGATGGAAAAGATGGCCAAGGACGTGATGGAAGTCCTGATTCATTTGCAAAGGAAACGGGTGCACCTCCTAGGGCATTCCATGGGTGGATACGCTGCCCTTGCCTTTGCGGAACTCTACCCTCAATCCTTGAAAAGCTTAACTCTGTTCTTTTCCAGTTATTTTGAAGACAGTGCAGACAAAAAAGACCAACGTACAAGAAGTCTAAGAGTCATTTCAGAAAACTACAAATCCTACGCAAATGCAGGGATACCACCCCTATTTAGCCCGTATGAATTGAAGGCATTATCAGGTCCTATCCAACTCGCAAAAGAGGTGGCGCTCGCCACTCCTGTGGAGGGAGTTCTCGCTAGCGTAAAAGGAATGATTGAGCGTCCTAATAGGAAAGCTGTAATCGAAGAATTAGATTGCAAAATCATGTTTATTCTTGGTAGACACGATCAGGCGATTGAATCCGATAAGCTCTACAAGGACCTTCCTCAAAAGGCTAATATCAAAGCCTATGTTTTAGATTGCGGACATAACGGTCACTTAGAAATTCCTGAGGTTTGCGCACAGGTCATAAATCATGAACTCTTAACCAATACCGCTATCGCCCCATGATTCGGACACGATTAGATTCTTGAATTTCTCAATGGTCTTTTGAATGGTTTCATCATATCTTCCGCCTGCAGCATTGATGTGACCTCCCCCATTAAAATGAGCACGTGCAAATTTGTTCACATCCACATCGTCTTTCGATCGAAATGAAATTTTAATGAAGTCTTCGTACAGATCTTCCATGAAAAATACCGCCATTCTAGATCCTAAAATACTTAACCCATAGTTTACAAATCCTTCGGTATCCCCTTTCTCAAACCCATAGGATTTCAATTCCTCTCGGGTCAAGTATAAAATGGCAACTTGTCCGTCTTTTACCATCTCCATTCTTCCCAACACAAGCGATAGAAGTTTTAAACGAGACACCGAATTCGTGTCCCAGGTTTGACTGGAAATTAAGGATGGATCTGCACCATGGTCGATTAAATTGGCAACGATTCGGTGGGTGGTTGCGCTCGTTGAGCGGAAACGAAATCCTCCTGTATCTGTCATAATCCCACAATAGAGACACTGCGCAGCCTCTACTTGAATCAAGCTTTCCTGCTCCAAGGCCTCAATAAAATGATAAATCATTTGCGAGGTGGCCGGCACCTTCGTATCCGAATACACAAAATCAAATTCATCCGGTTGCTGATGATGATCAATTAAAATTTTAACACCCTTTGCTCTGTCAAGCCAAGGACCCACAAGATTGCCTAATCGGTGAGAAGCATTGAAGTCAAGAATAAACAAAACCTCTGCCTCTGCCACAAGATCCCATGCTTTTTTGCGTTTGTAATCCGCAATGGTTATCTTTTTCGCCTCCGGCATCCATTTCAAAAACTTAGGGAAATCATTCGGTACAACCACCTCAGATTCAATTCCACGAGCTCGTAAATAATGCTTAAGCCCTAAGGAAGAACCGATGGCATCACCATCTGGATTGTAGTGCGTTAAAATCACGATTTTCCTTTCGGGAGTTAGTAAAGTATGAATATCGAGAAGCTCGGAGGGTGTAAACATAGACTAGGTTTTTTGCAAAGGTAACATTTTCTTAATTCTAAATTTAAGTGAGACAGGGCAAGAAAATGAGTCTATAATTCAATTCGTGCTCCCGAGCGCTCTCTCCTTAGTGGCTAGCTAGAATTCTTTTCTTTTTTCAAATAAAGTTTGTAGGGTATAAAATAATTTGTATTTTTGCATTCTGAAAATCAAGAGATAGTTTTACACTAAAGATATTAGAAATGAGCAAAAGAACATTCCAACCATCAGAAAGAAAGAAAAGAAACAAGCACGGTTTCAGAGAAAGAATGTCTACTCCAAACGGTAGAAGAGTTTTAGCTGCAAGAAGAGCTAAAGGTAGAAAGAGCTTGAGCGTTAGCTCGGTTCGTGCGAAAAGATAATTCTTTTACGATTCACATACTTATGCTTGAAAAAGAAATTTTTCAGGCATTTTTTGTTGTTAATTTTTCCTAAAAACTATAGTAAATTTAGAAGTTTTCTCTATTTTTGACGAGCTAAGTTTACCAACCTCAGCCCCAATAATAAAATGCCACACAGTAACCTATCCGGAGACAATATTATTAGTCTAAGCCGCGCAAGAATTGCACAAAAGAGTTTTACCGTTTTAAGCGACGTCAACCTGAACATTAAAAAAGGAAGATTCTGCTACCTAATTGGAAAAACAGGATCTGGAAAAAGCTCCCTTTTAAAGACTCTGTATGGACATATTCCTTTGCAACAGGGCCAGGGCAACGTGGCGGGCTACAACTTGGAAGAACTGAAGACTTCCCAAATACCGGATTTAAGAAGAAAATTAGGGATCGTATTCCAAGATTTCCAATTGCTTCCAGATCGAACGGTAGAAAAAAATTTAAAGTTTGTTCTTGAAGCTACCGGCTGGAAAGAAAGCAGTGCTATTCAAGACCGAATTGACGAGGTCTTAAGCAGCGTGGGAATGAAAAGCAAAAAGCATAAAATGCCCCACGAACTCTCGGGTGGTGAACAGCAGCGGGTTGCTATTGCCAGAGCCCTTCTTAACCATCCTCAGTTAATTCTTGCGGACGAACCCACAGGAAACTTAGATCCTGAGACGTCCAATGAAATCATGACGCTTCTTAAGCGCGTCGCAATGGAAAACAATTCTGCTGTGGTTATGGCCACTCACGACTACCACATGATTCAAAATTTTCCGGGAGAAGCAATCAAATGCGAAGATGGAGAAGTAAGCGTGATGGACACTACAGAATTATTTGAAGCCTAAGGTTCAAAGTTTTTCGTTGTTAAGGCTATTTTTTCGAAATAGATAGCTTTTTTTAATCTCGATTAAATAGATGAAACTCTTTTGTAAGTTCAAGGTACTGCTTTGAAAATACGCGTGGCTTTTCTTCTACGGTTAGATTTTCCTTGATGAGATTTTGTTTTTCAAATTTAAATTCGAGAACGACTCTTACGATAGGACCGCTAGATACTCCTTGAACCGAAACCATTCGCACTAAGTGCAGACCAGCCTGAGTAGCAGACTCAGTGAACTCGGTAGTAAATTGACTTGGAATCACCACACTAAAGATTCCGTTGGGAGACAGATGCCTTCTGACCCCTTCAATTAATTCCGGAAAATTAAGATTTACAGTTTGCCGTGCAACTCTGTCCTTGATAGAGTCATTAGGTGAAAAATAAGGCGGATTTGAGACAATCAAATCGTACAGAGTCTCCTGAGATAATTCTTTGAAATCCTTGTGCTGGACGCTTAATCGCGCGGAGAAACTCGAGGCCTGAAAATTCTCCTTCGCGAGAAGTGCTGCCTTCGGATCAATATCGATAGCCACTATTTTCAATTCTGAATTACGCTGCGCAAGCATTAGTGAAATAAGACCTGTGCCTACGCCTACTTCCAAGGCATTTTCACTCTGGGCGACACTCACTAAAGCTCCAAGCAACACCCCGTCTGTCCCCACACGAAAAACCTCACGCGACTGTTTAATCTCAAATTTTTGAAAACGGAAAGGCTTCATTAAAGATTCGTAGGTAAAGTCACAATAAAACGGCTAAACTTTCCAAGCTCTGACTTCACATGAATCTCACCCTTGTACTCCTCCACCATTTTTCTGACCATGGTTAAACCAAGACCCATCCCTGAATTTTTAGAAGTGAAGTTCGGTTCGAATATTCGGTCAAACATTTCCTTTGGAATCCCCACTCCATTGTCCTCAACGGAAATGGTGATACGCTTTTGAATTTGCTCCAGATCTACATTAATTATGGAGCGCCTTTCATCGTCTGCAGCTTGTCTCGCATTAGTGATTAAATTCGTTACAATTCTATTTAAATAGATTCGATCCATTTTCACTTGAATATCCTCGCGATTGGCATGGACGAAAACATTATCGTCATTAAAGATGCGTATAATGCTATGAATCTCCTTGTTGAGACTAAATACCTCGTCGTGCTTATCCGGCAATTGCGCAAATTGTGAGAAAGCTGAAGCGACCGTAGCGACCAAATCAATTTGTTCGACCACCGAATCGCTCATTCGCGCTACTTTCTCCACGATGTCCGGATCATTAGGATCAAATTTGCGGCGAAAATTCTGAATGGTAAGCTTCATGGGAGTAAGAGGATTTTTCACTTCATGAGCCACTTGCTTTGCCATTTCTCTCCAAGCTCTTTCCTTCTCCGTGAAAGAAAGTCGTTCCTTTTGCTCTTGAATTTTAAGAATCATCTTGTTGTACGATTTCACAAGAGAACTTAATTCGTCATTTTTATAATATCGAATCGGCTTCAGATCTTTTTCAAAAAGCGTAAGCTTGTTGATCAGTCCTGAAAATTTGGTTAACGCCTTGGTTAAATTCTTAGAAATTCCCCAACTGAGCCACAGCGAGAAAAGAATAATAAAAATATTAACGAGTAAAATGTACTTCGCGTACTTGTACATTACATTTAAATAGGCAGAATCGCTATGATAATATGGGAAATAAACAATCCCGATAGGCTCTAATGTATTGTTCTTAAGTATCATATAAGACGACACGACATTCGCCTTGATTCGGTTGTCAAAAGTAGTGAAATCCACACGTCGGTCCGCTGCAAGTACGGCATTCAAAATAGACAGAGGCAAACGCTCATTTTTGACACGCTCACTGTCTTTATTGGAAACCAAGTATTGTCCCTTAAGATCGTAAATGATTATATCCGCTTTATTAATATCTGAGATCTCATAGATCTTATTGCCCAGTACTCGAGGTAAATCTTCGGAAAAAAACTGTTGATGACTTACAGCGTAGTCCAGCGAAGCCATCAGGGCATCCGATTTTGCTTGTTGCTCTGTCAGATTCTGCTCAATCGCATTGTTTTTCAACAGAACAAAGGAAAGGATGGATGAGGCGATGCTACTCATCAAACAAACGATCATAAAGCCCCAAAAAACTCGATTTCGTAAACTATATCCTTTGTATTTACTTAATGGCATTCTGTCTTGAAATTAATTTAGTCACGTATTTTCCAATGATATCAAATTCAAGATTAACCTTTTGTCCCACCTTTAATGTATGCATGTTTGTAAACTCCCATGTATAAGGAATTAGCGCTATAGAAAACTCAGAATCCATACTTCGAGCGACCGTCAGACTAATTCCATTCACCGTGATAGAGCCTTGCGCCACGGTTAGAAACCCAAAGGATTCGTCGTAACCAATCCGCACTAAATAACTACCCTCCACATCTTCTATGCCTAAAACGGTTCCGGTTTGATCCACATGACCTTGCACTATATGTCCATCAAGACGTCCACCTAATACAGTGCAACGTTCTAAATTCACTTGCGACCCTAATTCCCACTCTGCTAACTTGGTTTTTGTAAGCGTTTCCTCAATCGCGTTCACGACATAGCGATCCTCCTCAATGGCTACCACCGTCAGGCAACAACCGTCATGAGCCACGCTTTGGTCTATCTTTAACTCCCTTGTAAAAGGGGAGCTCAGAGTGAAATCCACGTTGCGCCCATTGCTTTGTATTTTCTCCACTCGACCAAGACCTTCAATTATTCCCGTGAACATATCGTACTTTTTGTTAATTTTGTATCTTTCAAATTCTTTTCAAAGATAATAATAAACTATGAGTTCTAAATATCCAAAAGTGCGAGTCGGTATATCGGTAGGCGATTTTAATGGGATCGGCCCCGAAATTATCATGAAAACTTTAAATGATAAAAACATCACCGAATTTTTCACTCCGGTCATTTTCGCCTCAGGAAAGCTTTTCACGTATCAGAAAAACATTTTCAAGCTACAAGTCAATTTCAATTACATCACGGAAGCCTCCCAAGCCCAGGAAGGCAAATTAAATATGGTGAACCTATGGAAGGACAATGTCAACGTCCAGTTAGGCACCCCCACCGATGAATCTACAAAAATGGCCATTGACTCCTTGGAGGCAGCCACTCGCGCCTTAAAAGAAGGAGATATTGATGTTCTTGTCACCGCTCCTATAAATAAGGACGAAATGATTAAGCACGGCTTCGCCTATGCAGGTCACACCCCGTACCTAGAAGCACAAATGGACAAAAAAGGCCTAATGTTTCTCGTGACGGAAGACCTTAAGGTAGCCGTATCCACTCATCACATACCCCTTTCGGAGGTGGCTCAAAAACTTTCCAAAGAGCTCCTAAAAAAGCAGATTCGTATTTTGAACCAATGCTTAATAGAGGACTACCAAATACAAAAACCCAAGATTGCGGTACTCGGACTAAACCCACATGCGGGTGACGGTGGCACCATTGGATCCGAAGAAATAGAAATCATTCAACCTGCGATTAACGAAATGTTCGAGAATGGAATCTTAACCTTTGGTCCCTTTCCTGCAGACAGTTTCTTCCAGCCTGAGAAATACAGACACTACGATGCCGTCTTAGCAATGTATCACGATCAGGGTCTCGCTCCTTTCAAAACCATTGCCTACGAAACAGGAGTTAATTACACGGCCGGACTTCCTTTCATTCGTACTTCACCGGACCATGGAGTTGCTTACGACATTGCAGGGCAGGGCATTGCGGATGAACGTAGCTTCACTGAAGCCGTTTTTACTGCGGTAAAACTCTTCAAGAACAGAAATGAATATAACGACCTCATGTCAAACCGATTAAAACCTAGAAGTACAAATAAAGACCATGGAATTGACGAAGATGTTCCTAGTCATTAATCCTTGCAAAGGCAGTAAAAAGCAGGGATACAGCACAGGCAAATTAATAAATTTGAAGCCCTCAGTCTCAAAAAGAGTATTTGCCACTAAATATATTTGCTAAATCAAAAAAAATGCATATTTTTGCAACCTCATTTTATGGACAAATTTAGAAACTACGAAGTAGTCTTTTCCGGACTGAAAAACGGAAAACATAAGTTCCAATTTGAGATAGATCAATCGTTCTTTGAACTACATGAAGCGGAACAAGAGTTTACTAATCCAAGATTAGTAGCAGAAATCCTAATGGAAAAGCACACCACTTTTCTTGAATTTTGGATCGAAGTCCACGGGCCAGTCGCCTTAGAGTGCGACATAACAGGCGAAATATTCGACTACGAAATCAACCCTGAGTTGAAATTGCTAGTGAATTTCGGTGAGACCTACGACGATAGCAACGAGGAAGTCATTACGATTCCATCGAGCGACCACGCCCTTAATATGGCGCAAATCTTATACGAGATGGTCGTGCTTTCGATTCCAATGAAGAAAATCTCTCCTTCGATTGCGCAGGAAGATTGGGAACTTGTCGAGCGTTATGCATTGTTTGGTGAAGAAGAAGCGAAAGAATCAGAGCAGAAGGAAATAGAAGAAAGTGAGCCGCAAGAAGTAGACCCTAGATGGGCAGCGCTCAAAAAATTGAAAGACAAAAATTAAAAATAAATATTTTAAATAGATGAGATGAGATACGATAGTCCTCTCTCATCACTCATCAATTAAAAAATAATTAGAAATGGCACATCCAAAAAGAAGACAATCCAGCACAAGAAGAGACAAAAGAAGAACCCATTATAAAGCAGTCGTTCCTCAATTGGCGAAAGACGCAACCACTGGTGAAATGCACTTATACCACAGAGCACACTGGCATGAAGGGAAACTTTACTACAGAGGTAAAGTGGTAATGGAAAAAGAAACCGAAACTACAGAAGAAAACTAGTCGCCAAAGCGATAGTTCTTCAATTTTATACAAAAACCACTCATTTTTATTAAAAATGAGTGGTTTTTTGTTGTTTTTTTGTATTTTTGGACAATATTCAAATAACAAGTTATGGACATTAAAGACATACAAAATCTGATCAAGTTTGTGTCAAAATCGGAAGTATCCGAAGTGAAGTACAAAACGAAAGACTTCGAAATTACTATCAAGACTCCTCTTGGTGGAAATGAAAATGTAGGATACGCAGTGCAACCGCAAATGTATCAACAGCCGGCCCCTGCACCCGCAGCGCCAGCCCCAATTGCAAACAGTGCACCCGCGAGTGAGCCTGCTGCAAACACTGAAGACAGTAAATATGTCACCATTAAATCGCCAATGATTGGTACCTTCTACAGAAAACCTTCTCCAGATAAAGAAGTATTCGTGAATGTAGGAGACGCGGTTACAGAAGGCAAAGTCGTTTGCGTCATTGAAGCCATGAAACTTTTCAATCAAATTGAATCCGAAGTTTCCGGAAAAATTGTCAAAATTTTAGTAGACGATGCCACTCCTGTGGAATACGACCAACCTTTATTTTTAGTGGATCCATCTTAAGGAATCATTTAGACTTTATCGATCGAAATTAAAAAAGATCGGAAATTACTAACTTAAATTATTCAAAAAAGATGTTCAAAAAAATACTTATCGCAAACCGAGGAGAAATTGCCATGCGCATCCTTCGGACTTGCAAAGAAATGGGAATCAAAACGGTCGCCGTTTATTCCACGGCGGACAAAGATAGTTTGCATGTACGATTTGCGGACGAAGCGGTTTGCATCGGACCTGCAATGAGCAAGGATTCCTACTTGAAGATCCCCAATATTATTGCGGCAGCGGAAATCACCAATGCCGATGCAATCCATCCTGGGTATGGGTTCCTTTCTGAAAACGCTAACTTCTCACGTATTTGCGCTAAAAACAACATCAAGTTTATTGGTGCGACTCCAGAGCAAATCGAAAGAATGGGAGACAAAGCAAATGCGAAAGCAACCATGAAAGCAGCAGGGGTTCCTTGTGTTCCTGGATCTGACGGACTTATTGACTCCTACGAGGATGCCGTTCGAATTGCAAAAGAGACCGGTTACCCTGTCATGATTAAAGCGACTGCCGGCGGCGGAGGAAAAGGAATGCGCGCAGTATGGAAAGAGGAAGACCTAAAAGAACATTGGGAATCTGCGATTCAAGAAGCGGTTGCCGCCTTTGGCAACGGAGGAATGTACATGGAGAAACTCATTGAAGAGCCAAGACATATTGAGATTCAAATTGCGGGCGATCAATACGGAAAAGCCTGTCACCTTTCGGAAAGAGACTGCTCTATTCAGAGAAGAAATCAAAAATTGGTAGAAGAAACACCTTCTCCTTTTATGACCGATGAATTGCGAAACAAAATGGGGGATGCGGCCGTTAAAGCTGCAGAATTCATTGCGTATGAAGGAGTGGGAACGATTGAATTCCTGGTGGATAAGCATAGAAATTTCTATTTCATGGAAATGAATACGCGTATCCAAGTGGAACATCCCATTACAGAACAAGTAATTGATTACGATTTAATTAAGGAACAGATTTTACTTGCGGCGGGCACACCCATCCAAGGAAAAAATCACTTCCCTAAATTGCATTCCATCGAATGCCGTATAAACGCAGAAGATCCCTATAACGAATTCAGACCAAGTCCAGGAAAAATCAAGGGCCTAAACATTCCAGGTGGACATGGGGTAAGAATGGATACACACGTGTATTCAGGTTACTCTATCCCTTCGAATTACGATTCCATGATTGCAAAACTTATTACAACCGCACAAACCCGAGAGGAAGCGATTGCTAAAATGAAGCGCGCATTGGATGAGTTTTACATTGAAGGAATTAAAACCACCATCCCTTTCCATCGTCAACTTATGGACGATCCTGCATTTTTAGCTGGCGAATACACCACTAAATTCATGGAATCTTTTGTGATGAGCAAAGAATACGAAATGCAATAAGAGTTCCTTGTGAACCCAAAGCAATTTCAATCCATACTTTAGAACATAGGCCGGCAATCCCTTATAGGAAGCCGGCCTTTTGTTTACTACTCAATAAAATAATTAATCTGTAAAAATAGAAACCCATGTCCGAAAACACTTCTCCAAAAAAGAATTCACAGTATTACATCGATCTTGAAAACCAATACGGTGCTCACAATTACCATCCCCTACCGGTGGTTCTTGAAAAGGGAGAAGGTCCGTATGTCTGGGATGTAGAAGGTAAAAAATATTACGATTTTCTCTCTGCTTACTCTGCCGTAAATCAAGGGCACTCTCATCCTAAAATCGTAAAGGCCCTAGTAGACCAGGCGCAAACTCTTGCCCTTACTTCTCGCGCTTTCTATAACGATCAATTGGGTCATTATGAAAAAACAATTACCTCACTCTTAGGATACGACAAAGTGCTCCCAATGAATTCCGGAGCAGAAGCCGTGGAAACGGCCGTAAAAATAGCTAGGAAATGGGCTTACGAGAAAAAAGGAATTAGTCCAAACCAAGCGAAAATCGTGGTTTGTGAAAACAATTTCCATGGACGGACCACAACCATTGTTTCGTTTTCAAACGATCCCGATGCATTCACAAATTACGGTCCATTCACACCCGGATTTCTCAAAATACCCTACGACGATATCGAGGCTTTGGAAAAAGTACTTTCCGAGCAGGGTGATTCCATTGCCGCTTTTCTAGTGGAACCTATCCAAGGAGAAGCCGGAGTTTATGTACCTAAAGACGGATACTTAAAAGCGGTTTCAGAACTTTGCAAAAAACACCGTGTACTTTTTATTGCAGACGAAGTCCAAACGGGAATTGCTAGAACTGGAAAATTAATTGCTTGCCACCATGAGGACGTTCAACCGGACATCCTTGTTTTAGGAAAAGCACTTTCTGGCGGAATGTACCCCGTTTCCGCTGTACTTGCTGATAATTCCATTATGGAAGTAATCAACCCAGGACAGCACGGAAGCACCTTTGGAGGAAATCCAATTGCCTGCGCCGTGGCGGTGGCAGCACTTGAAGTGGTTATAGACGAAAAACTTTCCGAGAAAGCGCAAAGTTTAGGAAACTATTTTAGAGCAGAAATTCAAAAACTAGTGGAGGAGTCTGATTTGCTTACCGCAGTACGAGGCAAAGGACTCTTAAATGCCATCCTAATCAACGATACGCCCGATTCTTCCACCGCATGGGATTTATGTGTAGCCCTTAAAGAGAATGGACTCCTCGCAAAGCCTACTCACGGGAACATCATCCGTTTGGCACCTCCTTTGGTGATTACAGAGAAACAATTGGATGAATGCATGGAAATCCTTAAAAAGACGGTGCGCGAATTCAAAGCATAGTATTTAAAAATGAGCGAAAAAATCAGTGGCCTCATTATCACTTTTAACGAAGAAGCAAATATCAAAGAAGTTTTAAACTCTTTTGATATATGCGATGAAATTTTGGTCATTGATTCTTTCAGCTCTGACAAAACCGTGCAATTCGCTAAGGAGCACCCCAAAACGAGGGTGATTAGCCATTGCTTTCAAGACTTTTCTTCTCAACGTAATTTTGCCCTGTCAGAGGCAAAACACGATTGGGTCTTATTCCTCGATGCAGACGAGCGTATTGCGCCCAATTTACGCGCTGAAATTCTAGACACACTTCAAAGCCCAAATAAAAAAGACGCCTATTATTTCTATCGATTGTTTTTCTTTGAAAACAAACCCATTCGGTATTCGGGCACTCAAAAGGATAAGAATTTTCGATTGTTTCGAAAATCCAAATGCCATTACATTTCAGAAAAATTAGTTCATGAGACCCTTCATGTAGAAGGAGAGATCGGAGTATTGCATAACAAACTACTTCATTACTCTGTACGAGATCTAAAGACCTACAGAGCTAAAATGGCGCATTACGGGCAGTTGAAAGGCAAAGAACTTTTTCAAAAGCAAAAGCGATACAATCCTTTTATTCAGGGAATAAAAACTGCTTTTCGGTTTTTCAAAATCTATGTACTGAAGTTAGGATTCCTAGACGGAAAAATAGGCCTTAGAATCGCACAGTTACAAAGTAAATATGTCTACCAAACTTACGAAGCTCTTCGAAACGAATGGAAAAACAAAAAGTAATCATTTTCGGCGCCCCTACCGCTTACAATGTAAGTAACGAAATCAAAAAGAACTTAGACCATTTAGGGTTTAAGGTCATCGACATTTCCTTTCCTCAGGAGTTTACTTACAAAAGCAAGATTCAAAAACTTAGTAACTTTATTCGTAAGACCTTATTTCAAGACCGGGATTACAAAAACAGATTAAGGTTTAAACCTTTCAAAGCGAAGTTTGAAGCAGAAATTAGCAATCTACCGCAAAAAGCCGATTTTGCACTTTTTATTCGACCTGACTGCTTTCCAATCGGGTTTCTAAAATGGACTTTAGCGCATTGCGTAACCACGTGCGCTTACCAATGGGATGGCATTGATTTGTTCCCCCAAGTAAAGCTATACATTCCCCTATTCGATCGGTTTTTTGTTTTTGACCCTGCAGACCTAAAAAAAACGAAGAATATACTTCCCGCCACCAATTTCTATTTTGATTATCACTCCCCTTTCCAAGGAGAAGCAGATCCTAAGGTGGTTTACTTTGTAGGAAGTTATTTCAAAAACAGAATGGATCCGATCGAGAAAATCATCGAGCGAATCCTATCCGCGGACTTTGTTCCCAAAATCCACCTTCTGACAAAAAACAGTTCCATTGTGCAGCAATACAAACACTGTGGAGCTCTGTTTATAGATTCCTTTATAAGCTTCGATCAAAACCTAGAAAATGTAAAGAAGGCTGGAGTTCTAATAGACTTTGTGAACGGGAGACATGATGGGCTTTCTTTCCGAACTTTTGAAGCCATTGGCCATGAGAAAAAACTAATTACGAACAACGCTGAGGTCAAAAAATACGAATTTTATCATCCCGATAATTTCTTTGTTTGGGAAGAGCATTCCCATTTTGAGGGTCTGGAAGAGTTTTTAAAAAGACCTTACCGTACTCTAGATCCAACTCTAAAGCAAAAATACAGTTTTACCAACTGGATTCATTACATTCTTGAGTTACTTCCTTATGAGGCGATTGAACTTCCCGTTTTATCCTTGGGCAAGCACAGTTCAAAATAACGCTGCAATACCAGTAGATTACACAAATCTTCACTTTTCGAATTCAGGAATTGAGCACTATGCAATTGGGCTTTCTCTAAGATCTTCAGGCAGTCCGCTGGGTTTTCGATGTAATAGGTGAGCTTCTCTATTAAATCGGAATAATCGTCCTTTATCTCAATATAATGCACGCCTCCAATTAATTTACCTTCCATAAACCAGGTTTCGTATTTGGGTCTAGGCATCACCGCAATCGAATTTGACGACATGATCCATTTTAGATTGGTTGCCACGTCATTCCCTTCTAGACTAAGAATGAATTTAAAATCCAGATGGTCTTTAATCGAAATTTTAGGTCCTACCCAATTCGGATTTCCTCCAGTTCCATTCACTTGTCTTAAATCCGTTAAAGGATGAGCAAAATACTTCTTAAAAAACGCGTAGCGATGCTCTTGGAAGATTGCGCATCGTCCGATGAGAAGATCCTTTTTCTCAAGAAAAGGCTTGTCATTTTCCACATGAATAAAATGCCTTGCTCGATTTAGCTTTAAAAGAACACTATTTTGATTGTCCCCTTGGATGGGTCGGCTCTTGACCACAGAGGGAGTACTTGGCACTTCAATGACATCTCCAAACACATAATCGATAAACCGATCCAGTCCAAAATACCGCGCATAGCGATACGTATCAAAAAAATACGACTTCGGGGTTCTTGGTTTCAACAAATCTCTCACCTGGGTTTTCCCTTCAATCGTCTTTGGTTTATCGATACGATTGTAATACGCAACCCTTTGTTCAATGGCAGCAAGCTGGCTCTCAGAAAAGCCAAATTTAAGCCCTGAAATTTTAGCACTAGCCTTCCTAGTGGGCAAACGATCGGTTATAAATCCCCTAACGTAAAACAAAAATTTATTTTGTTTGTGAATTTTCATGTGCAAAAATTGAAATTGTGCAAAGCTACCCAATTTTTTACAAGCTTAAATTAGTAAATTTGCAACTTAACATTATTTCTCATGAATAAAGTAAGAGTGCGATTTGCACCCAGTCCCACAGGCCCGCTACATTTAGGAGGTGTACGAACGGCTTTATACGATTACCTGTTTGCGAAAAAAATGGGAGGCGATTTTGTTCTTCGAATTGAAGACACAGATACCGCTCGCTATGTACCCGGTGCCGAGCAATACATTCTCGAGGCCTTAGAATGGTGCGGTCTAATCCCAGACGAAAGCCCAAAACACGGGGGTTCTTATGGTCCTTACCGCCAAAGCGAACGTAGAGAAATATACGATAAATACACAGCTGAAATTCTGAAAACAGATTACGCATACATCGCTTTTGACACGCCAGAAGAACTCGATGCCGTCCGTAGTGAATACGAAAGTCGTGGGGAAGTCTTCGCTTACGATTACTTTACAAGGACGCGACTCAAGAATTCTCTTTCGCTTTCTGAAACGGAGGTTCAAGATCTTTTGGATCAAAACACTCCGTATGTCGTTCGATTTAAAATGCCTGTTGACCGAATCTTGCAACTAGACGATATGATTCGAGGTCGATTTGCTGTCAATACAAACACATTGGACGACAAAGTACTTGTGAAGAATGATGGTATGCCTACCTATCACTTCGCAAATATTATTGACGACCATGAAATGAAAATATCGCATGTAATTCGTGGAGAAGAATGGCTGCCCTCTTTAGGACTCCACACTCTACTCTACGAAGCCATGAATTGGGAAGCGCCCAAATTCGCCCATCTATCTCTCATCCTAAAGCCAGAAGGCAAAGGAAAACTTAGCAAGAGAGATGGTGATAAATTTGGATTCCCGGTTTTCCCAATGGACTTCAAAGATCCCACCACAGGTGTGGTCTCAAAAGGCTACCGAGAAGAAGGGTATTTCCCCGAATCCTTTATCAATTTCCTTGCTCTGCTGGGATGGTCTGCAGCCGATGATAAAGAGATTCTATCCTTAGAGGATCTTGTCCAAGAGTTTGATCTTGAAAAAGTCCACAAAGCAGGAGCACGTTTTAGCAAAGAAAAAGCAGAATGGTTTAACCATCAATATCTACAGATCAAATCAGAACTGGAAATCCTTACCTACTTAAAGGCACTACCTGAAGTCAAAGAAAGTGAACTTCCAGACGATAAGCTTCTCAAAATAATTAACCTTATGCGAGAAAGAGCTACGTTTGTGAAAGACATCTATCATAACGGTCAGTTCTTTTTTGAAAAACCAACAGAATACCAAGAAAAGGCACGCAAAAAAGCTTGGGGCGAACAAAGCAGTACTTTACTTAGTGGACTACACCAGGAACTTGAGGGGCTTGAATTTGATTCCCAAAGCCTGAGTGCCGCTTTGCATTCCTACGCGGAAACCCAGCAAGTGGGCATGGGCAAACTCATGATGCCACTTCGCTTGGCACTTGTGGGTGAATTAAAAGGACCCGACGTTCCAGACATCATGGAGATCCTAGGGAAGGCAGAAACCAGAGCTCGAATCCAGCATGCTTGCGAGACCCTATAGAAAAGTCCGCATTATTTCTTACATTTGACGATAAATTGAGTACAACTTAAATGGAATATTTAGAATTTGAACAGCCTATAAAAGAACTGATGGATCAATACCAAGCTTGCGCCCTTTTAGGGGAAGAAAGTGGTGTAGATGTTCAGGTTGCTTGTGGCCAAATCGAGGAAAAAATCCTTGCTAAAAAGAAAGACATTTACGAGAATCTTACTCCGTGGCAGACGGTACAGCTCTCAAGGCATCCGGACCGCCCCTATTCACTTGACTTCATAAATGGAATTGTAGACGAAGGATCTTTTCTAGAACTTCACGGGGACCGCGGATATGCAGACGACCTCGCTATGGTGGGTGGACTCGCCAAAATAGACGGCAACAGTGTAATGATTATAGGTACCCAGAAAGGACGCACCACCAAAGAACGTCAACAAAGACGTTTCGGAATGCCTAATCCAGAAGGATACCGCAAAGCACTTCGTTTAATGAAGCTAGCTGAGAAGTTCAGCATTCCTGTCATCACTCTACTCGACACACCCGGAGCCTATCCTGGACTAGAAGCGGAAGAGAGAGGCCAAGGAGAAGCGATCGCAAAGAACATTTACGAAATGGTTCAACTTAAAACGCCTATTCTCACGTACGTCATTGGCGAAGGTGCGAGCGGCGGAGCCTTAGGAATTGGAGTGGGCAATAAAGTGTTTATGTTACAGTATACATGGTACTCTGTTATCGCACCGGAAAGTTGCTCTTCTATCCTATGGAGAAATTGGGAGCACAAAGAAGATGCGGCCAATGCTTTAAAGCTGACTCCAAAAGATATGCTCAAAAACAAAATCATTGATGGAATTGTAGAAGAACCTTTAGGGGGAGCGCAATACGACCCAAAAATGGCTTATCAAAATTTAAAATCCTCTGTTCTTGAAAACCTTGCTTTCTACAAACACATGACTCCGAAAGAGCTTGTGAATCAAAGACAAGACAAGTTCGTAGAAATGGGAGAATGGAAGGGATAGCCTTCAATAAATAAACAAATTGTTCAAAGCCGAAGAAATCTTCGGCTTTGTCTTTTTCTTGGCCGGGCGCTCTACAAAATCAAAAAAACAACTTTTTAACACCTTGAAATTAACCCCATAAGCGCCTATATTTTTTGCAGATAATTTCTTATCTTTGCAACGCTCTAAAACAGAGCTCTATTTTACTTATTTTTTAAAATAAAACCGTAAACATATGTACACACCAGTAGCTGCAGACGTAGCAAAATTAAGAAACACCACCGGTGCCGGAATGATGGATTGCAAAAAAGCTTTAGTGGAAGCAGAAGGCGACTTCGATAAGGCAATTGATATCTTAAGAAAAAAAGGACAAAAAGTAGCTGCAAACAGAGCAGACAGAGAGTCTACTGAAGGTGCAGTAATCGCTAAAGTAAACGAAGATGCAACACTTGGTGCTATCATTTCATTGAATTGCGAAACCGATTTCGTTGCTAAAAACGAAGCGTTCATCTTGCTAGCAAATGAATTAGCAGAACAAGCAATCTTCTATTCTACAAAAGAAGAATTCTTAGCCTCTGAATTCCATGGTTTAACCGTTGCTGACAAATTGATCGAACAAACCGGTGTCATCGGAGAAAAAATTGAAATTGGTGCATTCGAAAGAATTGAAGGACCATTCTTAGGAGCTTATATCCACGCTGGAAACAAAATCGCTGCGATCACTTCTCTATCTGCGAATGTAGAAGGAGCTGCAGAAGTTGCGAAATCCGTTTCTATGCAAGTAGCTGCAATGAACCCAATTGCACTTGACGAAACAAAAGTATCTCAAGATACCATCGAAAAAGAATTAGAGATTGAAAGAGAACTTCTTGTGAAAGAAGGAAAACCTGAAAACATTATCGACAATATTCTTAAAGGTAAAATGCAGAGATTCTACAAAGACAATACTCTTGTTCACCAAGCGTATATCAAAGACGGAAGCCAATCGGTTGCCACGTATGTAAAATCAATCAATGCAGACCTAAAAGTATTAGGATTTGTAAGAATTGCATTAGGATAAATTCGGAAGATTTTCGAGAAATTTTAACTCTGCCAAAAATGGCAGAGTTTTTATTTTGTTATCTTTGAATACTACGCATAGCAAAAAAAGAAAGGACCAATTGCAGATAATTTTTGAGTTTCTATAATTAACTTTCGAGCTCAAAATCAATCTAAAATGACATCCACTAACCCCTAACTGTTCTAATGTACAAGACCCTACTTCTCTCTTTTCTATTTGCCTTTTCCTTTGTGCAGGCGCAAACGTTCAAGGGTCAGATCTTCATGCAGGAAAACTCTGCGATCTACTTAAACCAAGTGTATGTGACGAATCTAAACGATCAGCATTCGGTACTTTCCAATTACAACGGCGAATTTGAAATCGAGGCAAAAATTGGCGATTTAATTCGTTTCACTTCCATTCTCTCTGAAAGAAAAGACATCACCATGGATGCTCGCACCTTGAGTTCCGGATTAAATATCATACAGCTCTCTCCTATGTACCATACGATTCAAGAAGTTATCATTGGTTGGAAACCCACAGGTAACTTACGTCGTGATGTACTTAGCTTAAAAGAGAACGAAAAGAAACTGGCCATTCAAAACATGCTAGGACTCCCTACCCCTAAACCGCAAAAGGGTCCTGCCCTCGATCCCATTGCAGGTTTTTCAGGAGGTGGACTCTCCTTTAATTTAGGAAGCGTTTACGAGCTTTTCTCTGGGGATCGTAAGAAAAAGCAAAGACTCTATGATTACGAGAAAATGATGGTAGGAATTAAGGATATAAAAAACTACTTAGGTCAAGACTATTTTACACGAATGAAGATACCTGCAAACATGATTGATAATTTTCTTCAGTTCGTCTATTCCTCAGACAATCTAATCCCTTTCATTGAAACGGGCAATTTAGAGTCCACGAAAGTCTACATCGAAAAATACCTGCCGATCTATCAGAAAAGGCTTAGAGATTCAAATTTATCGAAGTTCACTGATGAGAAATCTTTACAATCTTCTTAAATTTGCACACGAATATAAAACATGGGTAAAAAAAACAAACAGGCACGTTTTGCCGAAAATAGAATTCTTCCAAATGTATTTCAACCCACAAGAGAAGAAGCGCTAGAAGGCTATAAATTAAAAGGAAAATGGAGAGAGCAAGTCTTCAAAAATGACAATCCACTCGTTTTAGAGCTGGGTTGCGGAAAAGGAGAATACAGCGTAGGACTGGCCAAGGCATTTCCAGATAAGAACTTCATAGGAATCGATATTAAGGGTGCTAGATTTTGGTTTGGCGCTAAGGAAGCATACGAGACTGGACTCTCCAATGCTGTTTTTCTAAGAACTCAAATTGAACTGATTGATGGGTTCTTCGAAGAAAATGAAGTGGATGAAATCTGGATCACTTTTCCAGACCCTCAAATCAAATATAGAAGAACGAAGCACCGCATGACTCATCCTGAGTTTTTGGAGCGTTACAAAAAAATTCTAAAAAAGGACGGCATCATGCATTTGAAAACCGATTCAGAGTTTCTGCACGGCTATACTTTAGGTCTTCTCCAGGGGCAAGGACATGAAATTCTCACAGCACATCATGACATCTATGGTGCACCAGAATATGAACCCAACACGCCCTTACTACGTGAAATCCAAACTCATTACGAACAGTTATTTTCGGCCAAAGGAAAGACCATTACGTACATTAAATTTAAAATTCATTAGATCGAATTCTATCTAAGAGAATTAAATAAAAGAAGCCGTCTCAAATTGATTTTGAGACGGCTTTCTATTTTATTATTGTGAGTACCATCCTAAGTCATGTCTTAGGCTACTGAATTTTGAGATCATTGTGGGTGATTAACACAGGTGAAATCTCAGGAAAACATGAAGACCAAAGCACATTGGTATATCATGCAAAATGAGTGAGCTTCAGCTAAATCCTATTCCAAAAAGGATCACACTTTCCGACACGAATAAGAAATAAAAATATCGACTGCAAAGTCTCTACAAATAAAAACCGTCTCAAAATTATTGAGACGGTTTCGTATACTCAGAAAATCAAATTCTTACTTTGCATCAAAGTCAGTGTCTGCATCAGCAGAAACCTTTGCGCCTTCTTCTTTTGATTTTTCTTTCTCTGCTTTTCTTTGAGATTGCCCTTCTTTGATTGAATCTGCAACTACTGATAAAAGCATATCAATAGATTTAGAAGCATCATCATTTCCAGGAATAACGAAGTCAACTTTTCTAGGATCAGAGTTTGTATCTACGATACCAAACACAGGAATACCTAATTTTTTAGCTTCTGTTACTGCAATGTGCTCTCTCATGATGTCCACTACAAATACTGCAGAAGGTAGTCTCACCATATCAGAAATTGAACCTAAGTTCTTTTCTAAATTGGCTCTTTGTCTATCAACTTGAAGTCTTTCTTTTTTAGATAAAGTTTCGAAAGTACCATCTTTCTTCATTTTATCAATGTGGTTCATCTTCTTAACAGCCTTTCTAATGGTAACGAAATTCGTTAGCATTCCTCCAGGCCATCTTTCTGTAATATAAGGCATATTAAGTTCCGCCGCATGTTTTGCTACGACTTCTTTCGCTTGCTTTTTAGTTGCTACGAAAAGAACTTTTTTACCTGCAGAAGTGATTTTTTCTAAAGCGCTACACGCCTCGTCTAATTTCACTGCTGTTTTATGTAAGTCTACGATGTGAATACCGTTCTTCTCCATAAAAATGTATGGAGCCATATTTGGATTCCATTTTCTGGTCATGTGACCGAAATGTACACCTGCCTCTAAAAGGTCTTTAACATTTGCTTTTGCCATGTCGCTTTCTTATTTTTAGTTTACATTCCGCTATTTTGCAATCAACAACACTTTAGATGGGAGTGAAGTTTGGGTGCTAAACTAAACGGGGCATTTATTAATAATAAATAAATTGCTTAGGTTCTGAAATTTCCATCGGAAACCAAAAGGGTTCCTTGAAAAATCCCATAGGGCTAAGGCTTGAAAATTAACGTTTAGAGAATTGGAATCTCTTTCTTGCTTTCTTCTGTCCTGGTTTCTTTCTTTCGACCATTCTTGCGTCTCTAGTAAGAAGACCGTGAGGTTTAAGAGCAAGTCTGAACTCTGCGTTAATTTCGCAAAGAGCTCTAGATACACCTAAACGAACAGCTTCCGCTTGACCGGTATTTCCTCCACCAAATACATTTACAGTAACGTCGTACTGTCCTGCAGTTTCGGTAAGTAAAAACGGTTGGTTCACTTTGTAAACCATAACATCTGTAGAGAAGTATTCTTTAGCATCTTTTCCGTTTACGATGAAATTACCAGAACCTGGTTTCACATAAACTCTAGCTACTGAAGTTTTTCTTCTTCCAATTTTATGAACTGTAGACATATTAATTATTTAAATTCGTTAACATTAATAGTTTTCGGCTGTTGAGCTTCGTGCTTATGTTCAGTCCCTTCATATAGATAAAGGTTCTTGTAAATAGCAGAACCCAATTTGTTTTTTGGAAGCATTCCTTTTACGGACTTCTCCAAAACTTTCATTGGATCTTTCTTTAATAGCTCTTCAGCTGTCTGCGACTTTTGTCCACCTGGATAACCTGTATGCCAGATGTAGGTCTTATCAGCCCACTTGTTTCCTGAAAGGGTAATTTTACCAGCATTCAAAACAATTACGTTATCTCCACAATCAACGTGGGGAGTAAAGTTTGTTTTGTGCTTACCTCTCAAAATCTTTGCAACCGTCGAAGCTAGTCTTCCTAACGGTTGTCCTTCAGCGTCTACCACAACCCATTCTTTATTAGCGGTAGCCTTGTTAGCTGAAACGGTTTTGTAACTTAATGTATTCACACTTTTTCGTTTACGATTAAACATATTTATCCCTTTACGGGTGTGCAAAGGTACACTATTTTTTTAAAATTGGAAATATTTTATTGAATGCATTTCAAGAAATAACTTGAAATTTAAGACTCTAGGTCATTTCAACCCTTTTGAAGAGCACTACACCGCATCTCAATTCAAAAGTGAGGAGAAGAACTCAGCAGCTTCCTACCCTTTCTATACCTTGTGAGCCCCAGAATTAGTTTCGTAGCGACTTGCTCGGTCGAAAACTAGCAATTAAATAGTAGGCAACAAAGACGGTCGAAAATTTAATCACAGATGGAACCGCAATTTCAAAATCAAAGAATATAAATCCAAGTGCAACAAGGAGTACAATCCCAACAAGGGAAAGCCCTAGTTTTTTTGCGAGCGGCCAACTTGGTCGATCTACAAAGTAGGCCATAGCCCAACCCAGTCCAAACGCAAACGCATTGTACAGTGCAATACTAAATTCTGTATTCCCTAGTAAATAATAGTTAAATAGAAAACTTACCACGGTACCAATGAATAGGCATGCAATCGTATTTCGCATAGATTTATTTTTACAAAGATAATACTATTCTTCTAGAGGCTCCAACACTAAATTCTCAGTTTTGAATCCTATAGAAACTGGAAATTGCGGCTTTACTCCTGAATTCATATCTTTGAAGCATTGACAAATCGTTTAGATTATATATGGAAAACAAGCAATACCAACCGAAAAATAAAGTTAGAATCGTGACCGCGGCCTCCCTCTTTGATGGGCACGACGCTGCGATTAATATCATGCGCCGAATGATCCAAGCCACGGGATGCGAAGTCATTCACCTTGGACACGACAAGTCTGCGCAAGAGGTCGTAAGCACAGCAATTCAAGAAGACGCAAACGCAATCGCTCTGACATCCTACCAAGGAGGCCATAACGAGTATTTCAAATACATTTACGATCTGCTTCGTGAAAAAGGATCTCCCCAAGTGAAGATCTTTGGCGGAGGTGGAGGTGTGATCCTTCCAAGCGAAATCAAAGACCTAGCAGACTACGGAATCGATCGTATTTATTCTCCAGACGACGGGCGGGAACTCGGACTTCAAGGAATGATAGACGACCTAGTATCGAAATCAGATTTCCCAACGGGTGAATCCGTAGAGGTTAGAGATCTTGAATCTCTTCAATTCGAAGATTCAAAATCCATCGCTCATATGATTTCTGCGGTCGAGAACTTTTCGGACCAAAAATCTGATCTTGTTGCAGCCTTGAAAGAAAAAGCAAAAACGTGCGAAGTTCCCATTTTAGGAATTACAGGAACAGGGGGAGCCGGAAAATCGTCTCTAACCGATGAAATTGTAAGACGCTTTTTGCGAGCAAATCCGGAGCAAAAGATTGCCATCATTTCCGTAGATCCATCCAAAAAGAAAACAGGCGGCGCTCTGTTAGGAGACCGAATCCGAATGAACTCCATTCACGATTCGCGCGTATACATGCGTTCCATGGCCACAAGAGAGAATAACGTGTCTGTTTCCCCATATATCCATTCCGCTATTGATGTTCTTAAGATCGCAGGACCAGATTTAATCATCCTCGAAACTTCTGGGATTGGACAAAGCGGATCTGAAATTACAGAAATCGCAGACGTTTCGCTCTATGTAATGACGCCTGAATACGGAGCTTCTACACAGTTAGAGAAAATAGACATGCTTGACTATGCAGATTTTATTGCCTTAAACAAATCGGATAAGCGAGGAGCGCTCGACGCTCTACAAGCCGTTAGAAAACAATACCAACGCAACCACGTGCTGTTTGATAAACCATTAGATCAAATGCCTGTGTACGCAACCAAAGCAAGTCAGTTTAACGATTGGGGAATCACCCAGCTCTTTAATGACCTCATTGAAAAACTCAATTCGAAAATTGACGAACTCTATCAAAACCACGACACTAAATTCAGCCCTTATATCGAGCATAATCACGTACAGGATTCCGTAGTGATTCCTCCAAGCCGTGTGCGCTATCTTTCCGAAATTGTGGAGAACAACGATAGATTCGAAAAGGAATTACAAGAACAGGCCGAGATTGCAAAAAACCTCTACGTTCTAGAAGAGACCAAATCGTTACTAATAGACGATGCAGAGACCCAAGAAAAGCTCCAAACCCTTCAAGACATAACGAGAAAAAATTTGCTTTCGGAGAACCATGAGTTTTTAGAGAACTGGGATACCTTCAAAAAAGAAATGGACCAAGATTCATTCACTTACCTTGTTAGAGGGAAGGGCATCACCGTAGAAACAAAATCCAAAAGTTTATCAGGACTTGACATACCTAAAATTGCGCTTCCTAAATTTAAAGATTGGGGAGATCTTATTTGGTGGAAAGGAAAAGAAAACGTCCCAGGGAAATTCCCTTTCACAGCGGGAATCTATCCTTTTAAAAGGACAGGAGAAGACCCGACAAGAATGTTTGCCGGAGAAGGAGGGCCAGAAAGAACCAACCGTAGATTCCATTACGTTTCTGCCGAAATGCCAGCGAAAAGACTTTCAACTGCATTTGACTCGGTAACTCTTTACGGACAAGATCCGGCTTTACCTCCTGACATTTATGGAAAGATCGGAAATGCAGGGGTATCGATTGCCACCCTTGACGACGCTAAAAAATTATACTCCGGATTTGACCTGGTGGATTCTCTCACGTCAGTCTCCATGACAATCAACGGTCCCGCACCGATGTTGTTATCTTTCTTTATGAACGCTGCAATTGATCAAAACTGTGAAAAGTACATCGAGGAAAACGGACTTTGGGATCTAGTCGAACAAAAATTGAAGGCCAAATTTGATGACCAAGGACTAAAAAGGCCTTCTTATGAAGGTCCAATCCCAAAGGGCAACAATGGCCTAGGACTAAAACTTCTTGGTCTCACTGGCGACGAGGTTTTAGAGAAAAAACAATACGAGCAAATTAAGGCACAAACCATTGCCCAAGTACGTGGAACCGTGCAGGCTGATATTTTAAAAGAAGACCAAGCACAAAATACTTGTATTTTCTCCACGGAATTTGCTCTTCGACTTATGGGAGACGTGCAAGAATACTTCATTTCCGAAAAGGTGAGAAATTTCTATTCGGTTTCTATTTCAGGGTATCACATCGCAGAAGCAGGTGCAAATCCAATTTCGCAATTGGCCTTTACCTTAGCTAATGGATTTACTTACGTAGAGTACTATCTATCACGAGGTATGGACATTAACGCCTTTGCGCCGAACTTATCGTTCTTCTTTTCTAATGGAATCGATCCGGAGTACGCCGTCATCGGAAGGGTGGCAAGACGAATTTGGTCCAAGGCAATGAAATTAAAATACGGAGCAGACGAGCGTTCACAAATGCTCAAATACCACATCCAAACTTCAGGTCGTTCCTTGCATGCACAGGAAATTGATTTCAACGATATCCGTACTACCTTACAGGCCCTATACGCGATCTATGACAATTGCAACTCACTGCATACCAATGCCTACGACGAAGCGATTACAACCCCTACGGAAGAGTCCGTGCGTCGCGCTATGGCCATCCAATTAATCATTAACAAGGAACTAGGACTTGCCAAAAACGAAAATCCACTTCAAGGTTCTTTCATTATAGAAGAATTGACCGATTTAGTAGAGCAGGCTGTTTATCTTGAATTCGACCGCATTACGGAACGAGGAGGAGTGCTTGGCGCTATGGAAACCATGTACCAACGTTCTAAAATTCAAGAAGAATCTATGCATTACGAATGGTTAAAGCATACTGGGGAATACCCACTCATTGGGGTGAACACCTTCTTAGGCAAGGACGGATCTCCTACGATTCTCCCAAGAGAAGTGATTCGTTCCACAGAAGAGGAGAAGCAGCACCAAATTGAGAATTTGGAGGTTTATCAAAAATCCAATGAATCTCAATCGGGAGAATGGTTAGAAAAACTTCAAACGGCAGCCATCAATCAACAAAACCTCTTCGAGGTGATGATGGAAGCAGGCAAATATTGCTCTCTTGGTCAGATTACAAATGCTCTATTTGAAGTAGGTGGAAAATACCGTCGTAACATGTAAAACCTTATAAGTAGGTTTTATCTTAAAAGCTATCCTTCAGGGGTAGCTTTTTTAGTTGAAAACGTTTCATGCCTGAAAACAATACGCTTTTATGTTCTCCAGGCGATCAGTTTCGTTGTATTTTTAGTACATTTAAAAAAAGCAAACACAAATGAAACTATTTAAAAAGCCTACTGTCTACTTTGTAGTACTTTTACTCATGCTTGGCGCTTGTGAATCGAAGAAAGCGGACGTTGCACCCACTGAAAAATCGCAAGAATTCACTCTAGTTGATTTTCAACGTGCGCTGTATGAGGTCCAACTTGATTCTCTGCTTGATGTAAGAGATTTTAACGGTATCGTTTCCATTATGCAAAACGGAGAACTCTTGTATCAAAAATCGAAAGGATTTGAAAATTTCAAAGAAGGAATCCCAATTTCAGATTCTTCTGTGTTCGCAATCGCTTCTGTAAGCAAGCAGTTTGCTGCCTCGCTAACTCTGCAGTTCGTAGAACAAGGAAAACTAAAGCTAGAGGATTCTTTAAGCAGCTACCTCAGCGAATTCAATAAGCCGAAATGGAATCAAATCAAAGTGTCACAACTTCTAAATCACACTTCGGGAATCGTTGATTTTGCGCCAAATTTACGATCTACTCCCGGTCAAAAATACCATTACTCCAATAAGGGGATTAATTTCATTGGAAAGCTATTAGAAACTGTATCCAAACAAAATTTAGAGGATTCACAGTCCCAATTATTCTCTCAATTAGGTCTTCAAAACACGTACCCCGCATCCCATACTATACCAAGAAATTTCGCATCTGCATATACGGGGCCATTCGGTTCACCACAAGTCGTACCAAATATGCCTCAGAGACTTATAAATGAACAAATTGGACTTGCTGCAGGTGGAATTCTATCTACAGCGAAAGATCTTCATAAATGGAATCAAACTCTTTATTCAGGAACTTTCCTTAGCAAAAAGTCTGTAAAAAGTATGCAGAACACAGTGACAAAGGCAACGCACCCCATCTTAGGAGAAATCTACTATGGTTATGGTCTCATGAAATCCCGTCAACAGCCCGAAAGTTATTTCCATACAGGCTATGTAAAAGGATCGGCTTCACTCCTGCTCTACTATCCAGAATCGAAAACTTCGGTCGTTATCCTTTCCAATCAAGCCGATGAACGACAAGGTAAACAAGCCATTTTTAAGTACCATAAAGAAATCAAAAAACAAACTGATCAGATTGAACTTGCTCTTGAGCAAATGAAAAAAAATTAAAGCAAATCATAGACAGCAAAAAGTAAAATAAAAAAGTTATCTTAGACTCATTACTAATGAATCAAACTCGGAATAAAAAAACCATTCTTATGAAAAAATTCATAGCCATTTCTTTGCTTTCCCTATTGGCAATGTGTACAGTTAGCACCAAATCCGATCGTTTATTATCGGTTTCTAATCTCTTAAAAATGAATTCAGAACAAATTGAAGGTCTAAAATCCATCTCCATAGAAGAGCACAATGGGTTCAAATATTTCAAGAATGAGGTGAAAACAAAAGTTTTTAGTAGCGTAAGTAGCACATCCACCTCCTCTTCTTTGAATAAAGGGGATGAACAAAGAATATTAGAAGTGATCAAAAAATACCAGTAATCGAGCAACCAAATAGCGCACGGCTTTCCTTTTAACTCGACCTCTTTTTAAAACGTCATGCCTTACTACTAAAGTCTATCTAGTGTTTCATCGGAAATTTCTTCCACAGGTTGGCTCTTAAATTTCTTAGATACGACATTCCACCGTAGGGAAAGACCTAGGACTCGGTTATCATTGTAGCTATCGGATTGGACATAGAATAAGGAATTGTCTACAATCTCCCTTTCTCCCATCCCTTTAAAGACATCATAAAAGTAAAGTATCGCATCAAAATTCTTAAATCGCTTAGTCAGTACCAAATTCAATTTGCTTGTCGATAAATGGTTTATCACGCCATCATTATAGTTGGAAACCCAAGTGAAATTCGCATCAAAACTCGTCGTCTTTCCCAATTTGAATTTATTATTATAATTAAGGGTAAAACGAGGTGTGCTGCTTTTAATTATCCCTTTATACGCATCGTCCTTAAGTTTAAAGTACACACCCTCCATGGTTAACTTTGAATTCCAATACGGCAGAATATTCATACTGTATCCGCTAGTTAAGGTACCAACGTAAGAAGTATTGAAATTCTTATATGTAGTCACTAATGAGTTGTGGGAGGTAGAATAAAAAGTAGATAAAAAATCTTCAATGTACATTCCTTGCGCAGAGAAGAAAAAAGTCTTGTGAAAATATTCATATCCAGCCATGTAATATTTTGTCGGCCTAATATCCTGATCCCCTACGAATCCAATCACATCATTTTGAACTTCAAAACGATTTAGATAACTGTAATTCGGTCGCTGAATCGCTTTCTTAAAAGATATTGTACTCCCTTTTTTACTCTCCATGTTATAAGAATGCAGAGCAATATTGTAGAGCAGATGGTTAAACTCTCGATTTAATATATGAGAATTAGAATCAAATGCCTCTGCCAATGTACTTTCAAATCGAACGCCAGCCGATAGGGTTTTGCTAGGGGAAAGTTGAACATTCTGATTTACAAAGGATGCGATCGTCTGCTCTTTGTACTGAAAAGGATTAAGAACTCCTTGGTTAAAGTTCAAACTCTCTGATTTAATACGATTTAATTTAATCCCTACCATCGTTTTGCCAAGAGTGTTTGTACTAGTGTAATCTGCGAAGTAATTAAATATAGGCACTTTTGTTTCCACACGTTGTTCCACTGTGCTGTTATTGAAATCACTATTTGGAAGCGCCTGTTGCGCACCAATTTTCAGCTCATTACGCTTGTTGAACTTATGGTAGAAAACCTGCGAAAACTTCAGCGTTTGCGCATCCGTCGACAAATTCAAGACCTGTGGCTGGTTCTCTATTGCTATTTTATTTTCAGAGTTAGAAAAGTTAAGATCCTGCATGAGGACCAGTTTTGATTTGGGAGACAAATCCCAACTAAAGTTTGATATGAGCTGATGTACCTTTAGGTTTCTATTGCTTTGTGAGTAAAGCTGATTCTCAAAACTTGGTTCGTTAGCATGAAAAATCTTGTAATCCAATTCCGAAGTTTTGACCGGTTGATAAAAATCAAAACCGTAGCTAACATAAGCACTTATTTTTTTATAATTAAGGTTTGAGGAAATATTGCTATTTGTAAATGCCTTCTCACGTATCCCAGCAATCGAGGAAATTCCAATTTTGTAATTGTCTATCCTCGAATGTAGGATAACGTTAACCACAGCTTGGACCTGGGAATCATACTAAGCATTGGGCACATTTACAATTTCAATGGTCTTGATGTCTTTAGGATCAATGTTTTTTAGATAGTCTTCTATATCCGCAGAACTCATTTGCATAAGAACTCCATTAATTTCAAGATGAATAGTCTTGTTAAATAGATAAACTCCTTCATTATCTTCGACACGCAAAATAGAGATCGTTTTTAAAGCTTCCCAAGAATTGGTTTGATCCTGAAAGTCAGTTCCATTTACTTCGACAGAATAGCGATCATCCTTCTGAGTAATTTGCACGACTCGGCTCTTACTAAGTTTCACCTCTTCTATTTTAGCGGTTTGCACAGAATCGGCTTGCTGCGCATTGAAATACACGGCAAAAAAGCTCAGAAAAAACAATAGGTTAAATTTAAGATTCAATGGGTAGTTTAGTTTCATTCGTTTCTATAAAATAAATTGTAAGATTCCAGACGATCATAATCGCGGAAAAAAAATATAAATTTAAAAATAAGGCAATTCCTAAATGCAAAGCAATAATAGCAATCAATCCCACTCCTCGGCTTACCTTAAAGTTCATATAAACAGGATATAGCATTTCAATTAGAATCGTGAGCCACCCAGCTACTATAAAAATGATAGGAAATGCTCCTAATTGATCGACATTCAAATCGAAATCATTACTGAAATTGGGCAAATGTAGGGCTTTCCAAACAGATTCCCCATTTCTCCAATTCACTCCAGAAAGCTTCTCAACTCCCGAAATGAAATAGATAAAATTGAGATGCAACCTTTGCAATTCAAAAAATGGATAAACTTGAGTAGGCTTCCTTTTAAAAAGCAGTGCAGCAACTGAAAAAGTGCGATCTGAGGGATGCAAAACAATATATAAAAGAGATAGGGAGGTGAAATAATCTGCGCCGTATGAAAAGTAGTAGGCCGACTTCACTAATCCAATCTGTAAAATCAGGAGTGCAATTGCCCAAAATCGGGAACCAAACCCTAGCACAATGAACAAACATGCCGCAAAATAAAGAGCCTTAAATAGGAATACAGCCCCTTGTACGTCGGGCGCAATTAAAGTCAGCCACCCGATGATATCGTCATACAAATATAAACTATGCAAATAAACGGTCTGAATATCCGCAGGGACAATTGCATTCGCACCATACAAGAAATCAAAATCCTTTTGAATCGACAAAAAATGAAGAAACATCAGAAGTCCTATTGAAATTCTAAAAAAGGCGACCGCCCTGCCCGCCTGTATCGTACCAAAGAAATACTGGTGGACGCTGTTAATTAGTTGTGGAATGAACCTGCTCAATTTGAATAAGTTTAGGACGAACAATTGGATAATTCTTCAAAGTGGGGAAATGGTATAGAAAAAGTTTTGTATTGACAGAATCTGCATTTTCATATTCCAGTTTTTGATCTCCAAAACGTTTAAGGATAAGTTTTAGATAGTCTTGATTCAACTTTTGGAATTGACTGAGTGGCTGCCCATTCTCTTCTTTTTGTTTACTATCTAAATAGTCCATAAAGACAGAGTTTATATTCGCAAATCGTAAAGTCCCTTCTTTTGTTTGCAATTCGGAACTAGAAACATGATTAGATTTTGCACCATCAATGAAAACTTCATGTACAACCATAAAATCACTTGCCACATTAGGGGAAAAAAAACCGTAGCCTGTATCTAGGCCCGTATATTTAAAAAATGGATATAACAACCTCTGATTTGCAATGCGATTTAATATTTGGTCGACCTTATCACTAGAATGCAATTCATAAAACGAAATATGACTATAATATGCTGTTCTGCAAGCATTAAATATAAATGAAAAAATTAGCAAAAATATAATTGCATATACAAAACCAATCCTCAACAGATCTTTGCTCATAAATACTGAATTAAAGAAAGACTCTACCCAAAGGCAAAGTCTTGTATTGTATGTGGGGGGGTTAATTATATTTATTAATTATTTCCAATAATTGTGCGGGAAGTTTATCTTTAGGAGGTTCGGGATTAGTAGTTTCATTAACTGCAACTGTTTCTTTCACAGTACCATCTCTAGCAGACTCATGAAAAAATATTGTTTGCTTAAAAATACCATCTCCGTTATAAGTTTCCGTGTTATCAAGGAGATAATTAATATCAGCATCCGTCATATTCTCGAAATTGATTTTGACATTCCCACTTGAGTCAATCTCAACCGATTTTGAATTTTTTGGAGCAAATGATAATGTGGCAAGCAAAACTGCTCCACCACCAAAAAGTAACAATTTATTTCTCTTAATAATTTAGTTTATACGTCGAAAGTACTTATAAATTATGAAATGAGCAAATTTGTTTTAAACTTTCAGAGCAAATTATTCAATATTTGCAAATTTCAACCGGTATTATTTGTCCATTTCAATTTTTCAATCACCTTATTAAAAATATTTATCAACATTTTAAGGTCAACTAAATCGTTTGAAAAAGAGTACATCTCCCTATTTCAAATAATAAAAGCCTTACTTTTGTACAGTGAACACGCAGCGAATTATACTAGGAATTGACCCAGGAACAACCATCATGGGATTTGGAATCATCTCCGTGGAAAAGGAGAAGATTCAACTTGTCTCCATTCATGAACTTATCCTTAAAAAATATCCAAATCACGAAACTAAACTAAAGCACATTTTCGAAAGAACCTTGGCCCTTATCGACGAATACCATCCAGACGAAGTGGCCTTAGAAGCCCCCTTTTATGGGAAGAACGTGCAATCCATGTTGAAACTTGGCCGAGCGCAGGGAGTTGCAATGGCAGCCTCTCTTTACCGTGACATTCCAATTAAAGAGTATTCTCCAAAAAAAATCAAAATGGCGATCACCGGCAATGGAAATGCCAGCAAAGAGCAAGTTGCTGCTATGCTCAAGACTTTACTCAACCTAAAGGAATTTCCCACGAAATATCTGGATGCCTCCGATGGACTCGCCGTCGCCGTCTGCCATCATTACAATTCCAATGCGGTTCAAGTAGACAAATCGTATAGCGGATGGGATAGTTTTCTAAAACAAAACCCCGACCGAATTAAATAACTACCTAATTTTCAGCTCTCTTGAATTGTAAATACATTTTACAATCAATTTACTTGGTTAAACCTAATACTATCTGTAACATTGTTGTGAAAAACAGCACTTATTAATTTTAGTCACACTTGTTATGAACAAACCACATCACAATACAAAACCATCAAACCATTCGATGAATTGGTTTCAGAAATTTCTAATCCTATGCTCTGGGGGAAACCTTATTCTACTAAAAAAGTCTCCAAGCGAATGGAATAAATTTGCAGGCATTGGCGGGGTCATCTTATTTACGGCCGCGTTCGCCACACTATCAGCGGGGTATGCTCTTTATACTGTCTTTGATAACTTTTGGGCAGCGAGTGCATTTGGCCTACTTTGGGGTTTAATGATTTTTAATTTAGACCGCTATATCGTTTCTTCTATAAAGAAAACGGGGACATTTTGGAATCAATTTTTCATGGCCATGCCAAGAATTCTGCTCGCTACTTTCCTGGGTATTGTCATTTCAAAACCATTGGAACTAAAGGTTTTTGAAAAAGAAGTAAACAAGCAACTCAGCAGTATCATTCAGCGAAACAAAGCTCAACTGCAATCCGAAATGAATGCGAGAATCTTAAAGCAAAACAGTCCATTCGAAGAGGAAAAGAAACAAATTGCAGATAAAACGGCTAGCCTCAGAGCCTCCTACGATTCCGCTTCTGTCGAACTGGAAAAAGAAATCCTTGGAACCAAAACGGGACTTACTTCTGGTAGAGAAGGGTACGGCCCCAATGCAAAACGTAAGTCGGAACTAAAGGAACAAAGGCGTATTGATTTGGACAATTACCAAAAGAGTGTAGCACAGCGGACCGAATATTTGGATCAGGAAATTTCAAAGGTCTACCAAAACTTGGAGACAGAACGTAAAAAAACAGACGTTTTTGAAGAAGGCTTTAATGGATTTGCAGCGAGACTTCAAGCTCTTGACGAGCTCGGGGAGAATTCCAAGATCATGGCACTCGCTTCGCTTTTCATCATGGGTCTTTTTATTGCCCTTGAAATTTCTCCGGTGCTTGTAAAACTGATCTCGCCCATTGGACCCTATGACTATTTGCTCGAAGAGCACGAGCATAGTTTTAAACTCTATTCAAATGAAAAGATTGAAAAAGGAAAACTCGCAAGTGAGTGGCGACTTAAAAACTATCCTCAAGAACTAGAGGACTTACTTTCTAAAACAAAGGATCCTACGAGAGATCCAAATCAATAAACCGAAACCTATAGGTCAAAAAAATACTGCATGCGAGTCGCATGCAGTATTTTTTATCTTTAAGAAAGAACTTATTTTCCTTCCATAATTCTCAAAGTTGAGCTTTGAGTAAACTCTTTATTTCGATCGTAAAACGCGTGGCAAAGTTTCCCTTTCAAGGTGTAACTGCCTTTCTCAAGAACAATGAAATTTTTATCTCTTTTGTAAATCGGCAAATTGTACGTTGCCGTCCCTGTAAATCTCAAAATCAAATCGCAATTGGATTCGTTGTAGACAATGAGTGAGATTTTTTCCCCTTCATTTGAATTAAGCAATATATCCAATGATTCCGCTGCCGTTTGATGTTTTGCAATGGAATCTCGCTCCATCAAAATCTCAAATTCAGTCCGAATGACTTTCTTGGGTATCACTTTAGGTTTTGGCTCTACTTCTGTCTTTACGATTTGCACCCGTGGGGCACAAGAAAAAGTAAATAAAAGAAGAAATAGTCCCAGGAGAAGGACCGCACTGTTCTTTTCCATTTACAATGAATAATTTGGAGCTTCCTGAGTAATGATTACATCATGAGGATGCGACTCTTTCAAACCAGATCCTGTAATTTGAACCATTTGCGTATCGTTTTGAAGTGCCTCAATGTCTTTCGCACCACAATAACCCATTCCAGCTCTTACGCCCCCTGTTAATTGAAACACCACGTCTTCAATCTTTCCTTTGTGGGGAACTCTCCCTTCAATTCCTTCCGGTACAAATTTTTTCGCTTCGCTTTGGAAGTATCTTTCTTTTCCGCCTCGTTTCATGGCAGAAAGACTTCCCATTCCTTGGTAAGATTTAAACTTACGGCCTTGGAAAATAATTTCCTCACCGGGAGCTTCGTCTGTTCCGGCAAGCAAAGAACCTAGCATCACAGCACCGGCACCACTAGCGATTGCTTTCACAATGTCCCCAGATAGTTTGATCCCACCGTCTGCGATGACAGCCACATTTTTCGTTTTTGCATACTCAAACACATTGTAGATAGCAGAAAGCTGTGGAACTCCCACACCGGCTACCACTCGGGTCGTACAAATCGAACCTGGGCCCACTCCCACTTTAAGAACGTTTGCTCCTGCTGCAATAAGATCTTCGGCTGCTTTAGCGGTCACAATATTTCCTCCTACAATGTCAAGTTCAGGGAAATTAGAGCGAATTTCTTTTACTTTATCTAGTACACCTTTGGAATGTCCATGGGCGGAATCAACTGCGATAATATCCACACCTGCATCCACTAGGGCTTGAACACGGGCAATGGTATCTTCTCCGATTCCGACTCCGGCGCCCACTAGTAAGCGTCCACTTTCGTCCTTATTTGCATTCGGGTATTCAAGTTGATTGTCAATGTCCTTTATGGTAATTAGACCTACGAGTTTAAATTTCTCGTCAACGATCGGTAATTTCTCGATTCTATTTTTGAGTAGAATTTCTTTTGCATCTTCAAGAGTCGTGCTTTTGTCAGAAGTAATAAGATCCTCTTTGGTCATTAACTCCTCTACTTTCGCGTCAAGATTCTCTTGGTATTTCACATCACGGTTCGTGATAATTCCAATTAAAGTATTATCAGCGTCTACCACCGGAAGTCCAGAAATTTTGAATTTTGCCATTAAATCTCTTGCTTCTCCAAGAGTATGGTCTTTTGATAAAGTAACAGGATCCGCAATCATTCCATTCTCAGAACGTTTTACGCGGTTCACTTGACCCGCCTGCTCTTCAATGCTCATGTTTTTATGAATAAACCCTAAGCCTCCGATACGAGCTAGAGCAATTGCCATGTCCGCTTCCGTCACGGTATCCATTGCAGCAGATACGATGGGAACATTGAGCGTAATTTTATCAGAAAGTCTTGATTTTAGAGAGACCTGGTTAGGTAGTACTTCAGAATAAGAAGGAATAAGAAGAACGTCATCGAAAGTGATGGCTGTCTCCACGATTTTGTTATGTATAGACATCTTTTACTTTCTGTGCAAAATTAAACCTTTTATTTGAAAAGTAAAAATTTTCTCCAATATGTTACTGAAAATTAACACAAATCGTGAAATTCGGTTTTATCTATCAACACGAAATTTATAAATTTCGAGTACGAGAAATGGCTTTCGTTGCATCGTGACTTCTGGAATAATTAATCAAATCCGAAAGATCCTTCTCCGTGAACTTTCCACTTACATCAATGTAGACAAGTTCTGCATCAGATTTCACCGCAATTAAAAATTTGCGAATTTGATTGGATTTTCGCTGCACGCTAAAATCGATTGTTTCAGAATCTTTTTTAACACTAACCCAGGGTTCAAGGTCTCTTTGGTTCATAAATCGAGCAAAACTACGGTTTAACTCTTTACTCGAGTTTTGGACTGTAAAGATTTGAACGTCTGATATTTTCTTTAGAAGAGCAATCAGTGCGGGTCCATCGGGCTCATCTCGCAGAGCAATTTTTACGACAGGCTTCGCAAGCCACATAGGAACATTTACCTTGACGTAGTTCGCATCCGAAAAGCCGGGAGTATCTTCATTGAAAAAATTCACGTTTTGCTTTTTCGAAACCATACACGATTGTAGCACCGCTCCGAAAACAAGAAGTAAAAAAAAGGTTTTAAAATTTTTCATGGTGGTTCTTAAAATGATTTATAACTGCCTGCTGATTTTAATGTCACTTGGGAAGCGGGTTTTGGATTGGAACGGTATCTAACCGATCCACTAGAACTCACCTCGCCCTCTACACTCTTCGTAGCATTAATCTTCAAATTCCCCGCAGAAGAGACATCGACTCGTACGACCTCCGATTTGAGGTCTTGCGCATTGATTGTCGCTGCACTGGATACTTCATATGCGGCAGCCGTAGCGAGTCCGTTTAAGGATACGTTCACTCCGCTAGAGGCTTTTACATCGAGAGACTTTGTGTTCACATTTAGAGCTCCGTTTGAGCCTGAGCTTGCGTGCAAATTCACACTGTCGGTGGCATCAAGGTCTAAGGATAGACGAGCACCTGAAGAGATCTTTAAATCAAAATTTCTCCCTGACACGCGATTTAGACCATTAAAGTTTGCCCCTCCCGCTACATTGACATCCGTTATGTTGGGCGCGGACACTTCCACGTGCAAGTTCTTAAAGGAAATTCCTTTCTTGTTTGGAGATTCGATAAAAACTCTCAAAATTCCACTCGCAACTTCTGTTTTAACATATTGCAATTTGTCTCCATCTGCGCTGACCGTCACCTTTTGCTCTGGGCTTTGGGTAAACGACACCTTCACACCCGAGCTCGCACTAATTCCAGTAAACTTTTCTACCCTACGAACTTCCCGAGTTAAAATGCTAGAATTTGAACTACGGGTTTCGCTTTGTTCAAGACTTGAATTTAGAGAGGACTGACTTTTCGTGGCTAAATTGTTCACATCTTCCATCGAAATCTTCCCATCAAGAAGCATGAACACCATATTGTCCCCATTACTCACACTTAAAAGTAAATCGCTTAGGGTATCCCCTTTCGTATCCGCTGCCAAAAACCGCACTTTGCTATCGTTACTGTTGACCGTAATTAGTTCCTCGTAATGAAGATTCTGAATCGATGAAATTAAGCCTTGACGCAAGTTCGAAAGCGATTGTGCTTTGCCCTCAGAAGATTCCAAAATGAGTATTCGAATTCCGTCGATCTTCCCTAGCATAGGTTGAATCGTTTCCAGTTCGGCATCTTGTAAATCCAATTGACTTAAAAGACTAAACATAGGCTTGGCAATCTTAATTGAAGTAATGCCCTCGGTATTTTGATACCGATCAAAGAGCTCTATGATTTTTGTTTTTTGTCCAAATACATTGAGAACAGATCCCAAGAACAAAAAACTAAGTATTATTTTTTTCATTGCTTTGTAATTAAAATTCAACATTTTCAAATGTGGCGTCAGCCTTAGCTACGGTTTGGGAAACTTTGTCAGACAAAATTCTTAACGAGTATTTTGTAATATCAATGGCTTCGGCTTCATTTTCAATCTTCTGACCATTGATTATGACATAATTGTCTTGGTATTCATTCTTCGTCCCCCCCGAGCTTTTCTTCGATTCCGAAGTTTTCACCTCCTTAGGTTCATTTTGTACATAACGGACTTTCCCGTGTTTCTTAATTCGACCTCTAGTAGGTAATATCGTATTGAGTACCTCTTGCTCCGAATTTGAGGCTTGCTTATTTTTTCCGATCGAATCTGGTGCCGAATTAGACTCCTGCTCCGTCTCTACCTTCGCTTGGGCCTGATTCTCCAATTCAAAACTTTGTTTTTCTGATAAGATCGCTTCCTTCACCTGTCTATCGGCAAACTCCACGTTTGTTTCCGATGGGGACTTCATGAAATAACCCACCCCTAAGGCTACCAGCAGTGTCACACTAGCGGCCACAAGAAAATAAGGTCTAGAGTTTCTCTTTCTTGAATTCCCAACTACGAATTCTTTCTTAGGCGCACTTTGAGCCTCTTCTATAAAATCTTTGAATTCCCATTCAAGTGAATCGTCTTTTAAGTCTTTTAAAAGATCTTTATAGGTCTGTGGATAGTTCTCTTTTTTCATAATTCATCAGTTCTGTAATTTTGAAGCGTAGCTTTTCGCGGGCCCTATTTAAGTTTACGCGCACGGCATTGGCTTCCATTTGCAACACTTCACATATTTCTGATACTTCGT
Organism: Epilithonimonas sp. KH_059; assembly: GCF_057838485.1. Taxonomy (NCBI): domain Bacteria; kingdom Pseudomonadati; phylum Bacteroidota; class Flavobacteriia; order Flavobacteriales; family Weeksellaceae; genus Epilithonimonas; species Epilithonimonas sp. KH_059. The sequence continues at coordinate 1,784,923 of NZ_CM174468.1, read as the reverse complement.
ATTCTTCTACATCCTTTAGGTGAACGACCAATTTCTGTTTCTCAGGCAACTGATCAATAAACTTTAGTATGTGCTCTTTTAAATTGTTAGGCTCCGCTTTACTAGGTTCACTTCGGCGCAAGGTAAAACTTGCAAACCCTAATTTTACATCCTCATGTTTAAGCCTATTCAAGCATTCATTCTTGACGCATCGTAGAGCAAACGATTTCAAATTTTGATATTCATGCAGAGTCTCACGTTTTTGCCAAAACTTAATCATCAAATCTTGCACAATATCTTGCGCTTCGTCACTGCTACGCACGAATTTTTTGGCAAAACGATACATCTCATCTTTGAGAGTAAATACGGTCGCTTCAAAATCGTCCTGAGTCATATTTTTGGGTTCTAATAATAAGACAATACCAAGTCTTAAAGTATTACATCGAATCGAAAAAATCCGTCAAAAAAAGACGGATTTTATTATTTAGTATCCTAGAGTCGCTTCTATTGCTGCTCGTACACATATTTTAGAATTGCTTTGTCGCTCTCCAAAAGAGGAATTTTCCGTCTTGACATTGCTTTCTCTGCTACTTCGTAGGCTTTTTCTATTCTAAACTTAGGATCTCCTTTCATTCCACCCCAGGAAAAATGCTCCACTAAATTGGGTGGGAAACCACTTTTAAAAATATTAGCCCCGACGCCAACAACCGTTCCTGTATTTAGCTGTGTATTAATAGCCGTTTTTGAATGATCCGCCATGATTAGACCCGCAAATTGAAGTCCGGTCCCTTCGAAGCGTTTGGTTCGGTAGCTCCAGAGTTTCACTTCTGCGTAATTGTTCTTTAAATTGGATGAATTTGTATCGGCTCCTAAATTACACCATTCACCAATCACAGAGTTTCCGACAAACCCGTCGTGCCCTTTGTTTGAGTAGCCAAAAATAATGATATTATTAATTTCCCCTCCTACCTTGCAATGAGGACCAATCGTAGTGGCGCCATACACTTTTGCCCCTAAATTGAATTTAGAATGATCTCCTAAAACAATAGGACCGCGCAAATGACAGCCTTCCATTACTTCCGCATCCTTTCCAATATAAATTTTACCGCTTCTTGTGTTTAACGTTGCAAACTCTAACTCAGCACCCGGTTCTATAAACAGATCCTTTGGATCTCCAAGAAACCCACAAGTCTCTGAAAGAGGTGCGGAGGTTCTTCCCTTGGTAGCAAGTTCAAAATCGAAATCAATGGCCTCCTTATTAAAGGTAAACAAATCCGTCGGCTGCGAGTAAAACAAAAGATCTTCTGTAATATCCGTCATCTTCTCAATTTGGCTCAAAGAGAAATCCTTCATATTCACTCTCGCCACTAGAAGTTCATTGTTATAAACAAGTGCTTCTCCCAAACTTAAAGATCTAATTTGCTCTAGTACACTTGGAGTCGGTAAAAAATTAGGAACAATAAATAAGCTCTCTACCATTTCCGGCGCTGGGAACTTAGCCTCGAGATACGCCTCTGTCACATAGCTTGCTCGATCTGTATCTAAAAGTTTTTGCCAACGTTCAGCAAACGTATAAATACCACAACGCATCGAGGCCACTGGCCTTGTATAGGTTAAAGGAAGAAAATCCTCCCAATATTGGGCATCTGAAAACACTAATTGAATCATAAATAACGTATTATCTTGGTATCAAAAATACGATAATTCTGCTATTTTTACCTATTCTACCCTAAATAACCACAAAAAAAGCTGCTCCTTTTGGAACAGCTTTGTGGTAATTAAATACTTCTTTTTCCCAATGGGCAAAAAGAAAAGTAATGATTCGCTTACTTCGCGAACTTTTTATATTTGTTCATGAACTTGTCTACACGACCCGCCGTGTCAACTAATTTCACTTTCCCAGTATAAAATGGGTGAGATGTAGAAGAGATCTCCATTTTGATTAATGGGTAAGTCGATCCTTCGAACTCAATGGTGTCTTTTGTTTCTGCAGTTGACTTGCAAAGAAACATCTCGTCGTTACTCATATCTTTGAAAACAACAAGTCTATAATTTTCTGGGTGAATTCCTTGTTTCATAATAAAAATTTTAAAAAAATTAAAGGTTTGCTTCAGAAATAGTAATGGATATTCCTCTGCTAAAATTTAGACTGCAAAATTAAGATTTTTTTTCAAATACACAAAATGATTTGCAATAAAAATTAAGCCAAAAGTAATCCGATTTTATTACATTTGACAAGTTAGGAAAGTATCTGCTTATCAACTACTTTTTCGCCTCGATTTGTTCGCGGCATTTGCAGAGTACTTCAGCCAATTAATCGATATTTTTAGGAAAACAAAAACAGTTTAGGGTTTGGAAATCACACAATTACAAGCTAGGGTAGATCAGTGGATCGAGACGGTTGGCGTACGCTATTTTAGCGAACTTACCAACATGGCGATCCTTACTGAAGAAGTAGGAGAAGTAGCACGAATCATGGCCCGGCGCTACGGAGAACAAAGCGAAAAGCCTAGTGACCAAGAAAAAGATTTAGGCGAAGAGCTTGCAGATGTTCTTTTTGTCACTTTGTGCCTCGCCAATCAAACCGGTATCAATCTCCAAGATGCTTTTGATCGCAAGATGCTTTTGAAGACGAAACGCGACGAGCAAAGACATCAAAACAACCCAAAATTAAAATAAAGTCTTACTTATTAGAGCGTATGTTACTTACACACTCCACATTAATACCCAATCAAACCGTACAAATATGCGGTTCAAAAAGCGTTTCCAATCGCCTCATTATATTAAATGCCCTTTTCCAAAACGTAAAAATGGAAAATCTTTCGGATTCGAAAGACACACAGGTTTTAATCAATGCCATTCAAAGTGAGGAGCAAACGATTAACATTGGTCACGCAGGGACCGCGATGCGCTTTCTAACCTCCTATTATGCAATTCAGGAGGGTGAAGTTAAAATTTTAACGGGCTCTACACGCATGAAACAGCGTCCAATAGGCCCATTAGTTGAAGCGCTACGGGAACTCGGGGCCGAAATTGAATACGTTGAGAAAGAAGGGTATCCTCCTTTAAAAATAACAGGACGCAAAATCCAAAAGAGTAAAGTTCGGATTGCCTCCGATATCTCGAGTCAGTACATTACCTCTCTAATGTTAATTGGTGCGAAACTAATCCATGGGATCCGTATTGAACTTGAAGGAGAAATCACTTCTAAACCTTATCTCCTACTCACCAGAAGACTCCTAAAGAACATTGGGATAGAAGTGCAGATATCCGATAATAGAATTGATATAAAGCCCTTAAAACTCGAAGAAAAGCTATCCAACACTACGTTTGTAAAAGTGGAAAGCGACTGGTCCTCGGCATCTTATTTTTACTCCCTGGCAGCCATTGCAAGACAGCCTATTAAACTTCGTAGTTTCAAAAGCCATTCCTACCAAGGGGATTCAGCCTTAAAGCGGTATTACTGGGAGTTTTTCGGTGTGAATACAGTCACGGATACTCAAGAAACACTAATTAGTCTACTTCCAGAGCTAGCCCATTATCCTGAGGCAATAACAGCGGATTTAAACGACAGTCCAGACATTGCTCAAACGCTTTGTGTGACAGCTGCCATCTTAAAAATTCCGTTTTATTTTACGGGACTTAAGACTTTAAAAATAAAAGAAACAGACCGACTTCTAGCCCTTCAACAAGAACTAAAAAAAATTGGTTGTATTGTAAAGGTGACAGAAGAAACCATAGAGACCTTGGAATACACATCCCCGGACTCCTCGATCGAAATCGAGACTTATGACGACCATCGAATGGCCATGAGTTTTGCTCCGTATCTATTGCAAGGAGATCTGAAAATTTTAGACCCGATGGTGGTTGAAAAATCTTATCCTAAATTTTGGAGCGATCTAAAGCACGTAACAAAACCTATAAAAACAAATAACATTGAATAAAGTAATCGTAATCACGGGGAGTTCCACCGGCATAGGTAAGACCCTAGCGGAGCATCTTTCCACACAAGGGCACACTGTCTATGGTCTCAGTCGTAAGGACATTCAAAACCCACAGTTTCAAACGATCCCTACCGATATAACCCAAAAGGCTGAAATAGCTTCTGCCCTTTCGTATATCCTAGAAAAGGAAAAAAGAGTTGATGTCTTAATTAACAACGCAGGAATGGGAATGGTCGGAGCCATTGAAGACGCACTAAAAAATGAAATCCAAAAATTATTTGCACTAAATCTAATTGGAACCGTGGAAATGATTTCGGCTGTTCTTCCTAGTATGCGCGAAAGAAAAGCGGGACAAATCATTAACATCTCAAGTATTGGATCTGAAATGGGACTTCCGTTTCGGGGATTTTACAGTGCTTCGAAAGCGGCTGTGGACCGCGTCACCGAAGCCATCCGATATGAAGTACGCCCCTGGAACGTCCAAATTTGCAGTCTGCATCTAGGCGACATTCAAACCAGTATAGCGGATTCCCGAGTGAAAAGCTCCATTTCAAAGCCTTACGAAGACGTATTCAATAAAGTATATGGACTGATGAATACCCACGTAGACAAAGGAAGTACGACCCTCGAAGTCGCTCAGTACATAGAGTCACTGCTTCACAAGAAAAACTGGAAGGCACACTATTATTTCGGTAAATTGGGTCAGAGAATTGGAGTTCCTCTTAAATGGCTCTTGCCTCAGAACTTCTACGAAACCCTCATGAGGAAATACAACAAAATAGAGTAATACCCCTCTGCATTAACCCACAAAAGCATCCCTTCTCGGATGCTTTTTTTGTTGTGTATGGGAGCATAGGGACTAGATCCCTTGTTGGTTTAGGGGTTCTTATCTTCTGTATTCGAGAAGTAAGGGCATAAAAAAATCCCCAATCACAATGTGATTGAAGATTCAAAAAAAAAAACTGGCGGCGACCTACTCTCCCGCGTTAGCAGTACCATCGGCGCTAGAGGGCTTAACTTCTGTGTTCGGAATGGGAACAGGTGAGCCCCTCTGCTAAAACCACCCTAAATATTGTAGGTTGTCTCCATTTATGTGTGATAAATGAAGTCAGCCTTATTAAAGCGATAAAAACGCTCACAAAGAAAAAACCTTTCTTGCACTTTTGAGTGACCAAATAGGCTATAAATCTACGGGTAATTAGTACTACTCGGCTATGCTGTTGCCAGCTTTACACCTGTAGCCTATCAACGTCGTCATCTCCAACGACCCTTAAAAGATGTCTCATCTTGAGGCAGGTTTCGCACTTATATGCTTTCAGTGCTTATCCGTACCAAACGTAGCTACTCTGCGGTGCGCCTGGCGGCACAACAGATACACCAGAGGTTTGTTCAAATCGGTCCTCTCGTACTAGATTCAAGCCCTCTCAAACATCTAACGCCCGCAATAGATAGAGACCGAACTGTCTCACGACGTTCTGAACCCAGCTCGCGTGCCACTTTAATGGGCGAACAGCCCAACCCTTGGGACCTTCTCCAGCCCCAGGATGTGACGAGCCGACATCGAGGTGCCGAACCTCCCCGTCGATGTGAGCTCTTGGGGGAGACTAGCCTGTTATCCCCGGAGTACCTTTTATCCTATGAGCGATGGCCCTTCCATACGGAACCACCGGATCACTATGTCCTGCTTTCGCACCTGATCGACTTGTAGGTCTCACAGTCAAGCACCCTTATGCCATTACACTCTACGCACGGTTACCAAGCGTGCTGAGGGTACCTTTGAAAGCCTCCGTTACTCTTTTGGAGGCGACCACCCCAGTCAAACTACCCACCACGCAGTGTCCTTCTTTCGAAGTTAGGCTCCAAGTAAGCAAAGGGTGGTATTTCAACAATGACTCCACCGACACTAGCGTGCCAGCTTCAAAGTCTCCCACCTATCCTACACATTGCTTACTCAAAGTCAATACGAAGTTATAGTAAAGGTTCACAGGGTCTTTTCGTCCCATTGCGGGTAATCGGCATCTTCACCGATACTACAATTTCACCGAGCTCGTGGCTGAGACAGTGCCCAGATCGTTACACCATTCGTGCAGGTCGGAACTTACCCGACAAGGAATTTCGCTACCTTAGGACCGTTATAGTTACGGCCGCCGTTTACTGGGGCTTCAGTTAAAAGCTTCGCTTACGCTAACTTCCTTCCTTAACCTTCCAGCACCGGGCAGGTGTCAGACCCTATACAGCATCTTTCGATTTAGCAGAGTCCTGTGTTTTTGATAAACAGTCGCCTGGGCCTCTTTACTGAGGCCTCCCCTGAGGGAGGCGTCCCTTCTTCCGAAGTTACGAGACTATTTTGCCTAGTTCCTTAGCCACGACTCACTCGAGCACCTTAGGATTCTCTCCTCGACTACCTGTGTCGGTTTTGGTACGGGTTGCTTCACTTCGGCTTTTCTTGGAAGCACTTTCCCTGCAGCAGCTTCGCCCGAAGGCTAGGCCTTGACTATTCCGTCAGTCTCCAGCAGGTACGGCACTCCGTCCCCTTTTTAGTGTGAGCAAGTATGGGAATATTAACCCATTGTCCATCCACTACCCCTTTCGGGTTCGCGTTAGGTCCCGACTAACCCTCAGCTGATTAGCATGGCTGAGGAACCCTTAGTCTTTCGGTGTGCAGGTTTCTCGCCTGCATTATCGTTACTTATGCCTACATTTTCTTTTCTATAAGCTCCACAATACCTCGCAGTACTGCTTCAACGCCGATAGAATGCTCCCCTACCCAGTATAAATACTGCCATAGCTTCGGTAATATGCTTATGCCCGATTATTATCCATGCCGGACCGCTCGACTAGTGAGCTGTTACGCACTCTTTAAATGAATGGCTGCTTCCAAGCCAACATCCTAGCTGTCAATGCAGTCCAACCGCGTTATTTCAACTTAGCATATATTTGGGGACCTTAGCTGTTGGTCCGGGTTCTTTCCCTCTCGGACATGGACCTTAGCACCCATGCCCTCACTGCTGATCATCATTTATTAGCATTCGGAGTTTGTCAGGAATTGGTAGGCGATGAAACCCCCGCATCCAATCAGTAGCTCTACCTCTAATAAACTAAAATCAACGCTGCACCTAAATGCATTTCGGGGAGTACGAGCTATCTCCCAGTTTGATTGGCCTTTCACCCCTACCCACAGGTCATCCGAAGACTTTTCAACGTCAACCGGTTCGGTCCTCCACTTTGTGTTACCAAAGCTTCAACCTGCCCATGGGTAGATCACAAGGTTTCGCGTCTAATCCTACTAACTATGCGCCCTATTCAGACTCGCTTTCGCTTCGGCTCCGGACCTTAAGTCCTTAACCTCGCTAGTAAAATTAACTCGTAGGCTCATTATGCAAAAGGCACGCCGTCACTCAACTTGTGAGCTCCGACCGCTTGTAGGCGTACGGTTTCAGGTTCTCTTTCACCCTTCTATTCGAAGTGCTTTTCACCTTTCCTTCACAGTACTTGTTCACTATCGGTCTTTCAGGAGTATTTAGCCTTGGAGGATGGTCCCCCCATATTCAGACAGGATTTCTCGTGTCCCGCCTTACTCATTTATCATTTAAATATGCCTTTCATATACGGGGCTATCACCCTCTATGGCCGCTCTTTCCAAAGCGTTCTATTAAACATATAAAAACTTTTGGGCTAATCCGCGTTCGCTCGCCACTACTTACGGAATCTCTTCGATTTCTTTTCCTCCGGGTACTTAGATGTTTCAGTTCTCCGGGTTTGCTCTGCTTACGCAGTAATACATCTTCAATGTATTGGGTTGCCCCATTCGGACATCTGCGGATCAATTCGTGTGTGCCAATCCCCGCAGCTTTTCGCAGCTTACCACGTCCTTCTTCGCCTCTGAAAGCCTAGGCATCCGCCATACGCCCTTAACGATTTCTTTCCTATTTTTTTAGTTTCCTAAAGCACTCAAAAGTGCTCGGTTTTCTCTTTGTGATGTCTTTACCGTTAATGTCAATGATCTATTTCGCTTTCTTGAGTGTCCGAGTACACAATTGTTGTTTTTGGCTCCAATCGTAACTTTTAAACTCGGTCTCAAAAACCGTGGAGAATAAGGGAGTCGAACCCTTGACCTCCTGCGTGCAAGGCAGGCGCTCTAGCCAGCTGAGCTAATTCCCCCTTCTTAAATTAGTAGTCTCGGGCAGGCTCGAACTGCCGACCTCTACATTATCAGTGTAGCGCTCTAACCAGCTGAGCTACGAGACTTCATTATAAAGAAACCAAAAGGCCTCTTAATCTCTCTGTTCCCTGATACTAATCCTAGGGGTTTATGAATAAAATAATAACAACCAAATAATTAAAAAAAACCAAAGCGAAAACTTTTGAGTAAGTACTCTAAAATTATTTTTCTGACGTACTGTCTCTAAAATGAGATGTTCCAGCCGCACCTTCCGGTACGGCTACCTTGTTACGACTTAGCCCTAGTTACTTGTTTTACCCTAGGCAGCTCCTATTACGGTCACCGACTTCAGGTACCCCAAACTTCCATGGCTTGACGGGCGGTGTGTACAAGGCCCGGGAACGTATTCACCGCGCCATGGCTGATGCGCGATTACTAGCGATTCCAGCTTCATAGAGTCGAGTTGCAGACTCCAATCCGAACTGAGACCGGCTTTCGAGATTCGCATCACTTCGCAGTGTAGCTGCCCTCTGTACCGGCCATTGTATTACGTGTGTGGCCCAAGACGTAAGGGCCGTGATGATTTGACGTCATCCCCACCTTCCTCTCTACTTGCGTAGGCAGTCTCACTAGAGTCCTCAACTAAATGTTAGCAACTAGTGACAGGGGTTGCGCTCGTTGCAGGACTTAACCTAACACCTCACGGCACGAGCTGACGACAACCATGCAGCACCTTGAAAATTGTCCGAAGAAGGATCTATTTCTAAATCTGTCAATTCCCATTTAAGTCTTGGTAAGGTTCCTCGCGTATCATCGAATTAAACCACATAATCCACCGCTTGTGCGGGCCCCCGTCAATTCCTTTGAGTTTCATTCTTGCGAACGTACTCCCCAGGTGGCTAACTTATCACTTTCGCTTGGTCTCTGAATCCGAAAATCCAAAAACGAGTTAGCATCGTTTACAGCGTGGACTACCAGGGTATCTAATCCTGTTCGCTCCCCACGCTTTCGTCCATCAGCGTCAGTTGTAACTTGGTAACCTGCCTTCGCAATTGGTGTTCCGAGTAATATCTATGCATTTCACCGCTACACTACTCATTCCAGCTACCTCAACTACACTCAAGACCGACAGTATCAATGGCAGTTCTACAGTTGAGCTGTAGGATTTCACCACTGACTTACCGGTCCGCCTACGGACCCTTTAAACCCAATAAATCCGGATAACGCTTGCACCCTCCGTATTACCGCGGCTGCTGGCACGGAGTTAGCCGGTGCTTATTCATACAGTACCTTCAGCTCTCCTCACGAGGAGAGGTTTATCCCTGTATAAAAGAAGTTTACAATCCATAGGACCTTAATCCTTCACGCGGGATGGCTGGATCAGGCTTTCACCCATTGTCCAATATTCCTCACTGCTGCCTCCCGTAGGAGTCTGGTCCGTGTCTCAGTACCAGTGTGGGGGATCACCCTCTCAGGCCCCCTAAAGATCGTAGACTTGGTGAGCCGTTACCTCACCAACTATCTAATCTTGCGCGTGCCCATCTCTATCCGCCGGAGCTTTCAATATTAAATGATGCCATTCAATATATTATGGGATATTAATCTTTCTTTCGAAAGGCTATCTCCCAGATAAAGGCAGGTTGCACACGTGTTCCTCACCCGTACGCCGCTCTCAAATATCCGAAGATATTCTACCGCTCGGCTTGCATGTGTTAGGCCTCCCGCTAGCGTTCATCCTGAGCCAGGATCAAACTCTCCATTGTATGTTTGTTTGACCTACTCAAAGTTTTGACTTCGCTTTGGTTTTATATTTTTTCCTTACTTGGTTGTTGTTATTGTATTTTCAATGATCTTCTATTCCTCTCGCTACTCAAATTACTTCTGTCGTTTCATCTGATTTGCGAGTGCAAAAGTATAAACTTTTTTTTACTTGACAAAATGTTTTGGAAGTTTTTTTTAAAAAGTTTTTCTTAATCCCTGACGGGCCTAATAAAACCAAACTCCTAACCTCTATCTCCTTCTACATCTTCCTTCTCGTTTACTTCTGCGCTCCTACGTTCTTTCGATTTCGGATTGCAAAGATAGGGGTTTTTCCTTGTGCTCCAAATTATATTTGAATTATTTGTTAACGAAAGTGCTAACCTTTTGAAATTGAGTGAGAAAAATTTCAGCATTTTTGCCTTCTTTTTTGGAGCCTTTCTCCAGCAGGCAACAAATCGAGATTCTAGGGTATAAAACGTAAAATCGCAAAGTCCTCCAAATTCTATTTTCCCCAGCTTCTCAAAAGAGAAAATTAATTTTGTTTCGGGTAAATAGTAGTAAGAAATTCTGCGAACGATCTTTCTACATTTACTATATCTCCCGATTTAAAATTAAGTCCTCCTTCTGAACTTGCATGATTGGCCCGAACACCTGCAGGCAAAATAAGGAAGTATTGAACCGGCTGCCCCTCTTTATAGGAGAGATTAATTTTGGAACCTAAGAGCCTACCAACGGAAATACTTTGCATATCACCTGGCACTAATTCCGATTCTATATAAGATTTAGGTTCTAGGACCACGACTTTATTATTGATCCTAACTTTGATAGGCTTGTCATAGGAGGAAATCAAATAGACCTTATTGTCTCGCACCGGCTTTTTTGCCACTTCATATAGATTCAAATAATAATGAGACCTATTAAGCTTATAGGGACTCTGATCGATCGTCTCCAAGGATTTCAGTTCAAAGGCATTTGCTCCGATGCTTTTTGCCTTCTTATAGATCTTATCAAAGAGATCCGTTTCGCTCATTGCATACTCTTGAATTTCCAACTCGCCTAAATAGACTTTCTCTTTCTCAGAGGAATCTACTTTATATAGGAACTTATCCGTTCGATCACTAATTTTCTCAGCCTTGCTCAAAGTGACTTGCTGAGCAAACCCCAATTGAACGCCTAAGAATAAACTAAGTAAGAGGGACTTCTTTATCATTCTTTCGTGGTTAATAATTCAACAGTCTCTTCTAAACTTACGTCCCAGTATTTCGGTTCAATGCCATACACCTTCTCAATCTTATCCAGTGCCATGGTGCTGCGTTTTGGTCTCGGAGCCGGAGTGGGATAATTTGAGGTATCAATACGATTAAGCTGGATCTCACTCTTCGAGAGCTGTGCAATCTTCGAAGCAAATTCAAACCATGTAGTTTCCGGATAATTGGAAAAATGGAAAATCCCATAGACTTTTTCTCGATGAGAAATAATATCCAGGATCGCCTGGGCTAAATCATTGGCATTTGTGGGCTGTCCAAACTGATCGTGTACAATCCCTAGTTCTTTCTTTTGTTCAAAAAGATTTAGCATGGTCGTCACAAAATTCTTACTAAACTCGGAGTAGAGCCAGGAAGTACGCAGGATTACAGTTCGGGGGTTGGCTTCAAGCGCCAGGATTTCTCCTTCTCGTTTGGAAGCTCCATAGACTCCAAGTGGACTCGTGAAGTTGTCTTCCTCGTAGGAGAGGTTAGTATCCCCATCAAAAACATAATCCGTTGAGATGTGAATAAGCTCTACTCCATACTCTTTGCAAGCAAAGGCAAGATTTTCAACTCCCTGAGCATTGATTAAAAAAGCTCTCTCCCCTTCGCTTTCCGCTAAATCTACGGCCGTGTAGGCAGCCGCATTAATACAGTAGTGAGGCTTAAAATCCTCAAATACCTCCTCGATACTCGAACTGTTTGTAATATCAAGTTCATTGGAACTGCAGAACTTGAACTTGTACTCTAGTTCATACTGCGCAGAAAGCTTTTCTAAACATTGACCTAGCTGTCCACGTCCTCCAGCAACCAGTATTTTTTTCCTTTTATTATGCATGCTTATTTTGTTTTCGTAAGAATTCGGTTCTTGACTGAAAATCCTTTTGGGGTAAATCTACCAAATACTTGTGAAAAAGCTCACTCGTCTCCGGTGGATGAACCTGCGATTTTCGTGTTTTAAGGTTAAAGTAAATCACTGTAATCCATAAAACGCTATGAATGGTTTGCCCATCCTCACTCTTCATGAGGATCTCCACTTTAGAGATTCGATCTCGCACCTCTATCGTTTTGCTGGAAATCACAACTTTTGAATTGTATTTCACCTCTTTCAAATAGGCAATCTCATTTTGTATTGCAATCCAGGTACAACCTGTTTGCTTCATATATTGTTCGTAGGTAAAGCCGTAGAATTCTTCTACGTGGTCCTCTCTTGCATTGAGCATGTACTCTAAATACTTGACATTATTTAAATGCCCGATGGGGTCACAGTCGGAGAAGCGAACCTTTACACTGCTTGAAATCTCGTTTATCATTTGACAAAAATAAAAAAACCACCCTTATAAAGGATGGTTTTGTGTTTTAATAATTAGAAATTATAGTCCTAGCTCTTTTCTAACGAGCGCAGTTGCATCCGCTCCTGCTTTGTAGATCAGACCTGAGTTATTTGCATCAAAGATGAATTCCCATCCGTTGGCTTTGGCTACTTTCGTTACGGCATCGTTGAACTTTTTCTCAATTGGAGCGTACGCGACGTTGGTTTTATCCATTAAATCCTTCTGAGCTGCTTGTTGCAATTGCTCTAGGTTTCCTCTTAATTTAGCGAGCTCTTGGTTACGTTGCTCGTTAATCTGTTGAGTTTGCGTCGGCGCTTCTTTGCTGTATTTTTCAAAAAGATCGTCTGCTGCTTTCGCTTGCTTTTCTAGCTCAGCTCCTTTAGAGTTACGAAGTGCTAGTAATTGATCATCTGCTTTCTTCTTCTCTGGCATTAAATTTAAAACTGCTGCTACATCTAATGAAGCTATCTTCTGAGCTTTTGCTACCCCTACAGACATTACCATCATTACGGCCGCAAATAATACACTTAGTTTTTTCATAATAGGTCGTTAAATTATTTTAATTGTTGTTGTTTACTTCTACTGATTTTAGATTGTACGATTGCCTAAAAGTTAAATTCCCGGCAAATCAGATCGCAAATCTAATAATTTTTACTAATTAATTTTCATTTTTATTAGGATACTTTTTAAGAGTCCTATGCTCTATAAACAAGAACTATGCCTTGCCCCTCCTTCAAATCGTAACGCATTGCTACAGAGACTGATTCATTAGGAAGTGAGTCTGCCATCCAGAAGGTTCGCTTGTACCAATCGGCGAATCAAATCCATAGGCGAAGTCAAATCCAATCAAACCAAAGGCACCCATATAAACCCGGATTCCTACCCCAGCAGAGCGCTTAAGCTGGAACGGATTAAAAGTACCCCATGAATTCCATGCGTTCCCTCCTTCCACAAATCCAAGTGCATAGATCTTTGCAGTTTGGTTTAAGGAAATTGGATAGCGGAGTTCCGCGGACAATCGGCTATAAATAGTCGCCCCTCCGTAAGGAGTAATGTCGTACGGAGACGAAGGAGTATATCCGGTAGTCGAAGCGTTTTCATATCCACGAAGTGGAATTAACTCACGCCCATCAAATCTTCCTCCAAAAAGTCCAGTCCCTCCCACGTAAAAACGTTCAAATGGAGGTGGGCCTAATTCTTTATTGTATCCGTTCATAAAGCCCATTTCCGCTGTACTACGTAAAACCAGTTTCCCGATCACCGTATTGTAGGTATCTGCTTTCAATTTCACTTTATAGAACTCCATCCATTGGTATTTTTCAACCGGAGACATGTTTGAGTAATCTTTATCACTTAACAAAGAGTACGGCGGTGTAAATTTCACAGTCGCCTCTATATTGGATCCCGTCGTAGGGAAGATAGGGTCAAAACCGGCAGAATTTCTAGTAAGTCCAATATTGAACGTGAAGTTCTTCGCATTACCATAGTATTCGGTGGTTTCCCCGAACTGGAATGGATAGTTTTCAAAATTATAAGACTGGAACTGTACTCCTGTGTATAAAGAGAACCAATCGTCTGGCCAGCTAAGTCTTCTATTTAGTCCCGCATTTGCAGAGAAAATACCTAATTTCTGATCCATACCGAAGGAATCGGTATAATTTACTTTCGAGTAATTAACTCCTACAGACAATGCCGTAGGTTTACTTCCAAATAGCCAAGGCTCCGTGAAGCTAATTCCATAATTCTGGAAATACTGTCCGGCTTGTGCTTGCACCGAGAAAGTTTGTCCATCCCCTTGCGGTACAGGTTTAAATTCTTTAAATCGGAGGAAGTTTCTAAGAGAGAAGTTATTGAAAGTTAATCCAAGAGTTCCAATAAAGGAGTTCCCTCCATACCCTGCTTGCAACTGCACTTGGGATGAACCTTTCTCTACCACCGTCCAATGCATATCCACAGAGTTATCTTGTGGGTTGGGAGATATGTTTTGACCTAACTGTTGTGGGTCAAAATAAGGAAGTCCAGCAAGTGTGAAATAGGTTCTTTTAATCATAGATTTAGAGAACAAATCGCCCGGCTTGGTTTCCAGTGCTCTTAAAATTACGTGGTCATGAGTGGTTGTGTTACCCGACCAGGTCACTCGGTTCCAAGAAGCTTTCTCGCCCTCGTTAATTCGGATTTCTAAATTAATGGAATCTCCGACAACCGATTTCTCTACCGGTACAACCTGGGAGAATAAATATCCATTATTTAAATAAAGGGACTTGATGTCGGTGTCGTCTTCCGCACCGCCGTCTTCGCCCACTTTCTTATTAAATCCGACCGCATCATAGATGTCACCGCTTTTGTATCCAAGGAGTTTTTCTAATACCTCTGTGGAATACGTAGTATTGCCTAGGAACGAAATATCCCCAATGTAATATTTTTTCCCTTCGTTTAGTTTTACATTGACTTCAATGTCATTTTTCGGATTTCTCCAAACCGAGTCGGACACGATTTGCGCATCTCTAAACCCTAAGGATTGGTAGTAGTTGATTAGATTTACTTTGTCTTCCTCGTACTTTTCCTTGATGAATTTAGAAGACTTCAAGATACCGCCGATTCCAAAACGTTTTTGCTTGGTTTCTTTAAACCCTTTCTTTCTTAATTTTGCATCGGAAACACTATCGTTGCCCTCAAATTCAATGTGGGCAATTTTGATACGACGACCTCTGTCCACCTCGATGGTCCAGTCGACAAGTTCGGGATCGCTTGCATTGACTTTGTCCTCAATCGTCAATTTCGCATCGGCATATCCCTTGCCTACATATTCCAATGGAATTTTTGATTTGATGGAGGAAACCAAATCACTAGTGATTTTCGTTCCCGGTTTCAAGTTGTAGTCCTTTACAAATTTTTCTTGCTTAGACTTGGTAACCCCTTTTCCTTCAAACTTAACTTCCCCAAGTTCTTTTAGGTCTTCAAGCTTGAATCGAAGAACCACTTGTTCTCCCTCGATATTCTCCACATAGACTTCTACGACAGAGAAAATATTCTGCTCCCAGAGTCTTTTGATTGCGGAACTGATTCGCTGTCCTGGAATTTCTACTTTCTCATTCTTATTGAGGCCTGTAAAACGCAGAATCTGAGCAGGGGAGTATTTTTTTACACCGTCAATCACGATATCCTTCAGGAAATACACTCCCTGTTGGTCTTGCTCGGCTACCGCAGCATTTTGCTCCTGCGAACCGCTGGTGGGCGGCGTTTCTTGGCCATAAAAATAGGCCGAAGCCGCAAACATGATGATGGGTATGAATTTTAATCTCATCTTTATAATCTAAGTCTAATCTA
This sequence comes from Epilithonimonas sp. KH_059, assembly GCF_057838485.1. Lineage (NCBI taxonomy): Bacteria > Pseudomonadati > Bacteroidota > Flavobacteriia > Flavobacteriales > Weeksellaceae > Epilithonimonas > Epilithonimonas sp. KH_059. The sequence goes on along the minus strand of NZ_CM174468.1, from coordinate 1,769,169 downwards.
TATCTCTTTTATTTTCGCTTTCTAGCTGTTCGCTGATCTTTCCGTATCTTCTTTCTTTGCATTGGTAATCCAAAATGCATTTAAAGAAGGCTTCTCGATCAAAGTCGGGCCAAAAAATATCTAAAAACTGAAGTTCTGCATAGGCAATTTGCCACAACAGAAAATTACTAATTCGAACCTCGCCACTGGTTCGTATCAAAAGGTCTACTGCAGGAAACGAGCGCGTATACAAATGGTCCTCAAAAACGGCCTCTGTAATTTCACTGGAATTCAATTCCCCCTTTTTAACCTTTTCACTTATCGCTTGAACGGCGTTTAAAATTTCTTTCTGTGACCCATAGCTTAAGGCAAGAATAAGATTGCCATTATTGCTCTCTTTGGTCAACTCCATCATGGTTTCCAATTGATCTCTCACGAGATCGGGCAATTTCTCAATTTCTCCAATCACATGAAGCCTTAGCCCTTTTGTATATATGTTTTCCGCTTCTAATAGAAGGGTTTCTGACAAAAGATTCATCAGACTGTTCACCTCAGACTTCGGACGATTCCAATTTTCAGAGGAAAAGGTGTAGAGAGTTAGGTAGGGAATCCCAATTTCATTGCATGCGTTTATTGCATCACGAACTGCTCGAACCGCACTTTGGTGTCCAAAGGTACGCTGCTCACCGCGCTGTTTTGCCCACCTTCCGTTACCATCCATGATAATGGCTACGTGTTTTGGTAGTTTATTCAGATTTAGTTCGTCTTTATAACTCTTCATATTACTTCTACAGGCCTGCAATCTATTGCTTAAATCTATACCTATCTTGGAAATCCTAATTCAATAAAGGATTTTATTCCTAGACTCATCTTCAAATTACTAGTTTTCCTTTGAAAGGGTCTTTAGAGTCCAATTCCAAATTTGTGCAAATATAAAACAATTTTACATTAACGAAATTCTTAATAGATAGTTAAATTAGACTAAATTCTTATAAAATTGACCTCATTTTGAGGCTTTAAAATCACAAGGGAATTATTTACTTCGTGCTAAGGAAGATTTTACGCTTCCGATCTTAGGTAAGCTCATTCAAAAACCGAACGAGTCGAGGGCTTAGCTCTCCTCGTTTCGCTAGGTCATAATCTTTCTGAGAGCAGGCTAAATTGCTTTGCATTTCTTCCGCATTTCCAAAATACCAAAGTGAGGAGAACGTATCGCGATGGAACGCATACTCACCTTGCGGCGTAAGCACCCAAAACGTCTCGTAACTGCGATTTTTAGGATGAGAGGACTGAATGTTGATCCCTTCAATCAAATACCAAATCATTTGCGCAGCCAATTGAAGATTTAACTCGCTTTGGGAATCTAGTTCCAAATTGAACAGCCCTACGCTTTTGAGATTCTGAGATAGTCCTACTTCCTTCATTAAGGCGCACACTTCGCGGCGGTTCAATCCATTCACCTGTGGGTGAATAGAGAACGGCGTACTAAAACTCTCGACCGCATCACAGTTTAAGGTCACTAGATCTGAACTTCGCAAATACGGTTCGATCGATTCCATCCCGTTCATCATCTCCGCTAGTCTAACTTCTTGAAAATCCACTTCTTTTAAAAGGCTGATGCTGTCTAATTGACTTAAATGCTTTTGGTAGCCTAAATGATGATAATTTTTGATTTCGAAGTGCTTGGATGCGAAAATCCGACTTAGAAAATTCCTTTCGTTTATCGTATCCTCTTCGTTCTCAAGCGAGATATAGTTTGAAATTTGCGAATAGGAAATCTCCTTTTGATGAAAATCAAGTGCACTGTAGAGCGAAAAACTCAAATCACTACTCCCCCCAATCACAATGGGAATGGTTTTATTATAATGGCAAGCGGATAAAACTTCTTGCAAAACATAGCTAGTATCCTCGCTTGATTTTCCTGAAATTAAATCCCCAAAATCGTACATGGGAACTTGAAAATCATGCGATGAGAGCTGAAATAGCTCTTTTCTTAAAAAATGAAAATCACGGGCATGCGCTTTTCGTCCTGCCCCCCGGTAATCTGAGACGAAGAGTAAGGCAATTCCTCCTTGAACGAGTTCATTTTGAAAAAGGCTTCCTAATTGCCATTTTTTGGTTCTAATTTCCCCAGGTGCGGCAATAAAATCTTGGTAATTCATAGCATGCAATGATCGAAGTCGAAATTTTAGTAAAAACCCTCAGAGCTTTGGCTCTGAAGGCTAGGTTTAGTTTTTCTTCTTATTTTGTTTTTGTACCTCCTTTCGCTGCGGAAGGTTTCTTTGCCGCCGCTTTTTTAGGAGCTGCCTTTTTGGCGGCGGGTTTCTTTGCCGCCGGCTTCTTCGCGGCCGCTTTCTTAGCTTTGAATGCACTTGGATCTTGTTCGGTGATCCATTTCTTCACTTGCTCGAGATCTACTTCTTTTAATTCTTCTTGAGAATATTTTTCGCCCTCATCGTTCTTTGGGATCTTGAAGTTTGCTTTACCGAACTTAATAAAAGCGCCCCACCTTCCGTTTTCAATTGCGATTTTCTCGTCTTGCCACTGCTGTACATAGCGATTGGCCTCCTTTTCTAGTTTTGCGGCAATTAATTCCTCGATATCGTCTTTTGATAGATTCTCAAAATCATACTTTTTGGGTACATTTACATACAGATCCTTGTACTTTAAGAAGGGGCCAAAACGTCCTTTGCCTTTGGTGACAGGTTCACCTTTGTAGGTGGAAACGGGCGCATCTGCAATTTTTTTCTCCTCAATGAGCTCTGTAGCTCTTTTCTGATCGATGCTCAAAGGATCTTCTCCTTTGGGTATACTTATAAAGGTATCTCCCCATTTCACATAAGGACCGAATCGGCCTACCGCTACACTTACTTCTTTCCCTTCAACCGGTTGAAGAGAGAACGGAAGCTTGAATAGCTCTAAGGCCTCTTCAAGAGTAATGGTGGCTATGTTTTGATTTGCCATCAAACTTGCAAACGTCGGTTTCTCTTCGTCGTCCGATTCCCCAATTTGAATCATCGCTCCGTAACGCCCCATTCGCGCGTAAATCGGTTTGCCTGTTTTTGGATCGTCTCCTAATTTTCGTTCTCCTGTGGCGCGTTCTGCCGTTTCCTCTACATTCTCAATTCTGGGATGGAAAAACTTATAGAATTCCCCCATCATCGTTTGCCAAGGTTTTTGTCCGTCGGCAATTTCGTCAAACTCTCGTTCCACTTTCGCGGTAAAGCCATAATCCAGAATTTCCGCGAAGTTTTGAGTCAAAAATTCATTGACCACTTCGCCGATATCGGTCGGAATAAATTTATTGCGATCTCCACCGTATTTCTCTACGAGGACTTCACGAACAATTTCTTTTTCAAGAGTGAGCCTTACGGCCTCTCTTTCCATCGGTTCTATTTCTCTCTTGTCGACATATTCACGGTTTTGAATCGTCTGAATCGTCGGCGCATAAGTAGAGGGTCGACCAATGCCAAGTTCTTCTAATTTCCGAACCAAAGCGGCTTCCGTATAGCGCGCAGAAGGTTTTGTATATTTTTGAGTGGCCGCAATTTGTGTGTAGGAAAGAATCTCTCCAATGTTTACTCGCGGAAGGATTTTATCATTCGTGTCTTCGTCCTCATCCTCGTTTTTGTTAATTCCATACGCTTTTAAAAAGCCTTCGAACACGATTACTTCTCCTTGTGCTTCAAAATGGGGGGTCACGTTCACAGCCCCAATTTCAATAACTGTTTTCTCAATTTTCGCATTTGACATTTGCGAGGCAAGTGTCCTGCGATAAATTAATTGGTATAATTTATTGAGTTGTGCATCTCCTATGCTTTTAAGAGAAAAGTCCGTAGGACGAATCGCCTCGTGAGCTTCTTGAGCAGAGGCCGATTTGGTTGTGTAGTTTCTAGGATTCGAATACTCCTCTCCAAATTCGGATATAATTTGAGCTTTCGCCCCGTTTATTGCTTCTTGCGATAGATTCACACTGTCCGTTCTCATGTAGGTGATAAATCCTTCTTCGTATAGCCTTTGAGCGAGACGCATGGTCGAGGTCACATTGTACCCTAGTCGAGAAGAAGCTTCCTGCTGAAGGGTTGAAGTGGTGAACGGAGCAGAGGCCGAGCGGGTCCCTGGTTTCTTTTCTACATTAAGCACTTTGAATTCACTTCCTTTTGCTTTCTCTAGAAATTCAGAGGCAAGTTCTTCGCTTTTAAAATCCCCTTTTAGCTTTGCAGGCAAATCTGCTTTTTCTTTGGTTAAGAAATTCGCACTCACCTTATAAGAAGAGGCGGAATTAAATTCCCGTATTTCTTTTTCCCTCTCTACAACTAATCGTACGGCAACGGACTGAACACGTCCTGCAGAAAGTCCCGTTTTGACTTTCTTCCAAAGAACAGGGGACATTTCAAATCCTACAATTCTATCTAACACGCGTCGTGCCTGCTGTGCGTTTACAAGATTTTGATCAATGGATCTTGGGTTTTCCACCGCTTTTAGAATCGCATTTTTTGTAATTTCATGAAAGACAATTCGTCTTGTATTTTCACTTTTTAATTTTAGTTCTTGCGCAAGATGCCACGCAATCGCTTCTCCTTCGCGGTCCTCATCCGAAGCGAGCCAAACAATCTGTGCTTTTTTTACTGCCGCTTTTAATTCGCTTACAATTTTTTTCTTGTCTGGGGACACTTCGTAATCGGGAGTAAAGGTTTCAAGGTCAATGCCCATCCCTTTCTTAGGCAGATCTCTAATGTGTCCAAAACTGGATTTCACCTCAAAATCACTACCAAGATACTTTTGAATGGTTTTTGCTTTCGCTGGGGATTCGACAATCACTAAATTCTTTGACATCCTCAATTATTTTTTGCAAAAGTAGAGTTTTTTTTACATTTGTCCGTTTTTCACTAGACAATTGCCCTTCAAGTTGACACTTGGGCACCCTAATTTCCATAAGAAAAGATGCTTTTCCCACTTTATTTTGGAGTAAAATGTCCTAAAACTCCTAAATTCGCAGTACCAATACGGCGAAAATTGAGAAATTTCATCACCAGTACAATTCAAAGCCAGAAAGTCTTCTATCGTTATTTTAGAAAGAAAGGCTTACGGCGCTTTTTGAAGGAAAACATTCTTCAAAGCGAAGGCAGTGCGAAAAACAAAGCGCAGTCCATCGCCTTGGGAGTATTCATTGGCTTTTCTCCTTTTTGGGGACTGCACACAGTACTTGCCCTTAGCCTTAGTACACTCTTAAAAAGAAACAAAACCCTTACTTTCATTTCTTCTCAAATTACAATCCCTCCTGCCATTCCCTTAATCTTGTATTTGTCTATGCTGATTGGGGCTCCTTTCGTGGGGTCCACCAAAAGCTTTGATTTGTTTGAACTTAGCATCGAAGTGGCCAAACAGCATCTACTTCAATACGCGGTGGGAAGTTTGATTCTTGCCACTCTTATGTCTCTTGTCCTTGGGCTACTTTCTTATTTTCTCATTCTAAAATTTAATCCAAAAACAAACCCGAAAGCTTCCCTCAAAAAACCAAACCTATAGCTCTTAAAATTTCACTAAAATTCCTTATATTCGCACACTTAAATTCAATGCAGATAATATTGACAATGAAGAAGTTTAACGAATATAAAAATCTTGATTTATCTTCCATCGCGAGTGGAATTTTAGAATCATGGGACCAGGAGCAAACGTTCAAAAAATCGGTTGAAATTCGTGACGGACAGCCCGAATTTGTATTTTACGAAGGACCTCCCTCCGCCAATGGGATGCCCGGCATTCACCATGTCATGGCTAGAACCATCAAAGATATATTCTGCCGCTTTCAAACGCAAAATGGCAAAAAAGTCTTTCGAAAAGCAGGATGGGATACCCATGGACTTCCGATTGAACTTGGAGTAGAAAAAGAACTTGGAATTACCAAAGAAGATATTGGCGTCAAAATCTCAGTAGAAGACTACAACGAGGCTTGTCGCAAAGCGGTAATGCGCTATACGGATGTATGGAATGATTTGACTCAAAAAATCGGCTATTGGGTCGATTTGGAGGATCCTTATATCACGTACACCTCTAAATACATGGAAACGGTTTGGTGGTTACTTAAAAACATCTATTCCAAGGACTTACTTTACAAAGGATACACCATTCAACCCTATTCGCCTAAAGCAGGAACGGGGCTTTCTTCCCATGAATTAAATCAACCGGGAACCTATAGGGATGTCTCCGACACCACGATTGTGGCTCAGTTCCGAGTAAAGCAGCTGAGCGAAAGTCTCTCCCATTTACAAAAAGAGACTCCGATCGACATCCTGGCCTGGACGACCACTCCTTGGACACTCCCTTCGAACACAGCGTTAGCCGTAGGAAAGGAGATCGATTATTTGCTAGTCAAAACCTTTAATCAATATACCTTCGAACCCCTTACGGTTATTGTGGCAAAATCACTGCTTGCCAAAAACTTGGGCAAAAAATTCAAGGAATCTTCTTTAGAAGAACTTGAAGCCTACAAGAGTGAGGACAAACTCATCCCGTTCCATATTTCGGCAGAATTCAAAGGAAAAGACCTACTTGGAACGAGCTATGAGCAGCTCATCCCTTGGTTCCTTCCCGCAAACGATCCTCAAGATGCCTTTCGAGTGATTGAAGGTGATTTTGTGACCACGGAAGACGGTACCGGAATCGTGCATATCGCACCTACCTTTGGTGCGGACGATAGCCGTGTCGCAAAACAAAATGGAATCCCTCCGATGCTTATTCGAGATACAAACGACAATTTAGTTCCTCTAGTGGATTTGCAAGGCCGTTTTGTAAAAGGAGGAAAAGTCCCTGAAGCTTTTGCAGGCAAATACATTAAGAATGAGTATTACGATGAAAACCAGGCACCCGAAAAATCTTGGGACGTGGAACTTGCCATTTTACTTAAGACAGAAAACAAAGCGTTCAAAGTAGAAAAATATACCCACAGTTACCCACACTGTTGGAGAACGGATAAACCGGTACTCTACTATCCACTCGATTCTTGGTTTGTAAAAATGACAGCCGTGAAAGAGCGTCTAGTCGAATTAAATACACAAATCAATTGGAAACCCAAAAGTACAGGAGAAGGACGTTTCGCGAACTGGTTAGAAAACGTGAACGATTGGAACCTTTCGCGATCTCGCTATTGGGGCATTCCTCTACCTATCTGGAGAACGGAGGATTCCAAAGAAGAAAAAATCATCGGTTCCATTGAGGAGCTAAAGCAGGAGATAGACAAATCAGTTGCTGCAGGGTTCATGAATGAGAATCCGCTTGGTCAATTTGTTCCTGGGGATATGAGTGAAGAAAATTACCTGAAAGTAGATCTTCATAAAAATTACGTGGATCAAATTACACTCGTTTCCGACAGTGGAAGCCCTATGAAAAGGGAAAGCGATCTGATTGACGTTTGGTTTGACTCAGGTTCTATGCCGTACGCGCAATTGCACTACCCTTTTGAAAACCGGGAGCTTATCGACGAAAGAAAAGCATTCCCTGCCGATTTCATAGCAGAAGGAGTGGACCAAACCCGAGGTTGGTTCTATACGCTTCACGCTATTTCCACGGCTGTCTTTGATAGTGTGGCCTATAAAAATGTGGTCTCTAACGGACTCGTACTTGACAAAAACGGTCAAAAAATGTCTAAACGTTTAGGCAATGGAGTTGATCCTTTTAAAACGTTAGAAGATTTCGGTCCCGATGCAACGCGTTGGTACATGATCTCTAATGCAAACCCTTGGGAAAACCTGAAATTCGACCCTCAAGGAATTGAAGAAGTAAAACGTAAGTTCTTTGGAACTCTTTACAATACCTACTCCTTCTTTGCTCTCTATGCCAATGTAGACAAATTTCAGTATAGCGAACAGGAAATCACAGACCGTCCCGAGATTGATCGATGGATCTTATCCGAACTTCACCTTCTTATCAAAGACGTGAAGTCCTATTACGAAGATTACGAACCGACCAAAGTGGCGCGTGCAATCAATACGTTTGTCAACGACAACTTAAGCAATTGGTATGTAAGACTTTGCCGTCGTCGCTTCTGGAAAGGTGAGTATTCAAACGATAAAATCTCAGCGTACCAAACCCTTTATACCTGTCTTGAAACAGTGGCTAAATTATCGGCTCCTATCTCTCCTTTCTTTATGGACAGACTTTACCGTGACCTCAACAAGGTCACAGGGAAAAATGAGGCGCAGTCTATTCACCTTACCGATTTCCCAGTATACGATGCGAGTTTAGTGGAACAGGATCTAGTGGAAAAAACGCATTTGGCGCAAAACATTACCTCAATGGTGTTCTCCCTTCGTAAGAAGGAAAACATAAAGGTGCGTCAACCGCTAACCAAGGTGATGATTCCTGTTTTGGATTCGAAAACAAAATCACAAATCTTAGCCGTAAGCGACCTAATCAAACAGGAAGTAAACGTCAAAGAGCTTGAACTTATCGATCCGAAGGAGGCAGGAGAACTCATTGTCAAACAAATTAAACCTAATTTCAAAACCTTAGGCCCTAAATTAGGAAAGGATATGAAAAAGGTAGGACAAGAGATTCAAGATTTCACCTCTGCGCAGATTCAGACCCTTGAGGCAGAAGGAAAAACTCTAGTTTCAGGATACGAAATCAACCTTGAGGACGTGGAAATCTCGACTAAAGACATTCCGGGCTGGACCGTTACAAGTGATGCGAAACTAACAGTCGCTCTAGACTTAACCCTAACAGAGCAGTTGAAGGCCGAAGGCATCGCTAGGGAGTTCATTAACCGTATTCAGAACATCAGAAAGGACAAAAACTTTGATCTTACAGACAGAATTTCTGTAAAATTAAAAGCCGACGGCCCTTTCACGAGTGAGCTTCAGGCGAACTCAGAATATATTTCCGCCGAAGTATTGTCGGATAAAATAGAATTTGTAAATTCACTCTCAATTTTTGAGCAAATTGAAATCGACGAAATTCAATTTCAAGTTGAAGTGGAAAAATTAAAATGATAATTGCTGGATGTCTTTTAGAAAGAACATCCTATTAACAAAAAAATCAAGCAACCATGGCAGAAGAAAGACAACGCTACAGCGATGCAGATTTGAAAGAATTCAAAGAACTCATTGTCGCAAAAATAAATAAAGCAGAAAAAGACTTAGGACTTATCAATGAGAGCTTTATCAACGATCAAAATAACGGGACGGATGACACCTCTCCTACCTTCAAAGCATTTGAAGAGGGAGCGGAAACCTTAAGCAAGGAGCAGAATGCAATTCTGGCCGGACGTCAAGAAAAATTCATCCGTGATTTAAAGCACGCCCTGATTCGTATTGAAAACAAAACCTACGGGGTATGCCGTGTGACTGGAAAATTAATTCCAAAAGATCGCTTAAGAGCGGTACCGCATGCTACATTGAGTATTGAAGCGAAAAACATGCAGCGCTAAATTTTATTCTGTAAAAACCTGGACTATTTCCAGGTTTTACAGAAATACGCATTCAATCTCATTATGAAAAAAATCGCTCTGATCACTTTGATTATTTTGGTCATTGACCAAGTTTCAAAGTTTTATATCAAAACTAATTTCCAACTCGGAGAAAGCAGTCCCGTACTAGGACTCGAATGGTTTCGAATTACCTTTGTAGAAAATCCGGGTATGGCCTACGGGTTCCACTTTGGAGGACTCCTTGGGAAATACTTTCTCGTCATTGTACGTCTCTTCTTAATCGGAGGTATGGTCTATCTCTTTAGTAAGTGGATCAAACAGGGAATGAATTCCAATTATCTACTGATCCCGATGGCAATGATTTTTGCAGGTGCAATCGGAAACTTAATCGACGGAATGTTCTACGGAATGATCTTCGACAGCGGTACGGTATACGACACTAGCATTGAGAGATGGATTGATTACGGAGGCGTCTCTGAAACCGTACCTTTTGGACAAGGATATTCATCCTTCATGAAAGGGTGTGTCGTGGATATGTTTCACTTTCCCCTTGTCGATTGGCACGTTCCCGAAAGCTGGCCGCTGATTGGAGGAAAACAGATTGAATTTTTTAAATACATTTTCAATGTGGCCGATTCCGCCATTACCCTTGGTGCACTACTTTTGTTAACCTTCCGTAAAAAAGCATTTCCAAACGGAATGGATTTCTAGGGAATCACTCCCTAACTAACTATTTTTACGATTTTAGTCCCTTTGAATAAATAATAAAATGTCAAGAATACTCACTGGAATTCAAGCGACAGGAACCCCCCATTTAGGCAATCTTTTGGGTGCGATTTTCCCTGCAATTGAACTCTCGAAAAACCCACAAAACGACTCTTTCCTTTTTATTGCGAATTTGCACTCCCTAACGTTTATTAAAGACGCGGAAGTTCTTCGCCAAAATACCTACGAAATCGCAGCGGCATGGCTTGCCTGTGGACTTGATCCCAACCGGACCCATTTTTACCGCCAAAGTGATGTACCTCAAGCGACGGAACTCGCTTGGCACCTATCCTGCTTTTTTCCTTACCAAAGACTCACTCTAGCTCATTCGTTCAAAGACAAAGCGGATCGAGTACAAGATGTCAACGTCGGACTCTTCACCTATCCTGTATTAATGGCGGCTGATATATTACTTTACGATGCAGAAATTGTTCCCGTAGGAAAAGACCAATTACAGCATTTGGAGATGGCTCGGGATATGGGCGCAAGATTTAACAATCAAATGGGAGAGGTCTTTGTTCTTCCTAAAGCGGAACTACAAGAAAACACAAAGTATGTTCCGGGAACAGACGGACATAAAATGTCAAAATCTAGAGGAAACATCATCAACATCTTCTTACCAGAAAAAGAGCTGAAAAAGCAAATCATGTCCATTGAGACGGACTCTACGCCGCTCGAAGATCCTAAGGATCCAAACACAGACAAAGTCTTTGCGATATACGAATTGATTGCGACAAAAGAGCAGAGCGACGATCTCCGCGCAAAATACCTTGCAGGGAATTACGGCTATGGTCACGCGAAGAAAGAACTTTTAAATCTTATCCTTACTACCTACGAGCAAGAACGAGAAAAGTTTCATTATTACATGAATCACCTAGAAGAATTAGATGAAATCCTTTTGAAAGGAGCTGAAAAAACAAAAGCAGTGGCAAACCAAACGCTGCAAAGAGTTCGAGAAAGTTTAGGCGTATAGCCAAAACTCTAATAGTAACCTCCGCCTTTTTACTTGCAAAAAGGCGGATTTTATTTTTAAAAACTTTAGTGAAATTTTACCTCTCTACAAAAGGTCCTTGATTTCATGCAAAGAGCGAACAACCTCCACTCCAGGTGCTGTGTACCGGTCTTCAAAAACATCTAAGAAAATGGCGCGCATACCAAAATTAAGCGCTCCTTCCACGTCTGCAATCCAATCGTCTCCAATGTAAATAGAATTCTCTACTCTCGCATCTGTCTTGTCGAACGCCCATTGAAAAAGCTTTGGGTCTGGCTTTCTAATCTCAATTTCATCCGCGCTTGTAATGGTCTTAAAATAAGATTTAATTCCTGAGAGTTCGCATTTGCGAGCTGTCACCTCTTCAAACCCATTCGATAGAATATGCATTGTATACTTCTTTTCGCTTAGGTATTCCAGTAATTCAAAGGTTCCAGGAACCAGTTCGTTGTATTGCAAAATTTCATCCAGAAAACGACTCTCAAAAAGGGCGGCTAGCGGTGCATTGTCAATTTCAAAAGCACGAAAGGTATCCAAAAACCGATGGGTTCTTAAATAAGCTTTATCAATGCTTCCATTACGGATCTTAGCCCATAAATCTTCATTTACCGTATAATACTCTTTATAGAATTCGTCAAATTGAAGTCCGTACTGCTGCTGAATATTTTCCTGTTTAAAGAGACCCGCCAAAGTCAATTCGGCATTCTTTCGGTGGTCCCAAAGGGTGTTGTCTAGATCAAAAAAAAGATGGTTAATCATAGGTTCAAATTTACTAAAAATCAATTCGTAATGGAAAGATTAACGGCTCAATCTCTTTGATTTATCCTGAATGAATTTATAAAAATGTGCAGAAGTACGCTGCCTTCTTTGAAAGTAGAAGCAGGAGGGTACGACTCGAACTTAAGAAATGAGTTGAAAAGTAGAATTCGTTCTTAATTAAGGAGCTCGCCTATCATTACAAAGGGTAAGTTCAGCGCCAAGTTAATATTGAGCCCTTCCAGCTTTTTGCCATCTAGTCCTTTGTCATCAATTGAAAATCCATACCCCGCAGAGAGATCTAGAATCCCAAAAAGCGAAAATCCCACTTTAGGAGCAATGTACTTTGTGGTAAACTCTGCTCCGGCTAGAAAATAGTATGAATGGTAAAAGTCAACTCCCTTTTGAAAATTAAGCAAAACGTCTGTTTGCAACTTAGGCAGAACCTTCACCTCCCCTTCATGAGCCCCGATTAAAGCAGATCCTCCCACTCGGTAAAGTACATCGTCGTTACTTAACATAAGGGCTCGTAGTCCTACTTCTCCAAAACTCTGGTTTTGGTATACGTAACCCACATGCGCCATTTTATGAACCGTAAGTTGCGCTGCAAATGGGCTTAGAAGTAACACGAAAAACAGTAGGGAAAGCACTCGTTTCATTTCGGAAATATATTTAAGCAAATTTAGAAAAAGTTATGTGAAGTTCCTTAAGAAATAACAGCCTTCGAGAAAACTCTCGAAGGCTGCAATTCGTATTTTAAAAAAAAGGACTAGACTAAAGTCCAAATTTTGCTTTGATATCGTCTTGGCGGTCTAATTTTTCCCAAGTGAAGAATTCCAGACCTTCCAGGGTGAGCTCGTTGCTTTTTCCTTTGTTGAAAGTCTTGTTTCCAATATAATGCTCTCTTCCCATGTGGCCATAGGCCGCCGTTTCTTGGTAAATAGGATTTCTTAGTTTTAAGTTTTGCTCAATCGCATAGGGGCGTAAATCAAAAAGTTCAAGAACTTTCGCCGCGATCTCGCTGTCACTTAGTCCCACCTTGCCCGTTCCATTCGTTGTAATGTTTAGACCACATGGCTCTGGAACTCCAATGGCATAAGACACCTGTACTAAAACCTCGTCCGCTACTCCTGCAGCTACTAAATTCTTTGCGATGTGTCGCGTGGCATAGGCCGCACTTCGGTCCACTTTCGACGGATCCTTTCCTGAGAAAGCTCCTCCACCGTGGGCCCCTTTTCCTCCGTAGGTATCTACAATGATTTTTCGACCTGTAAGTCCTGTATCTCCATGAGGTCCTCCAATGACGAATTTCCCGGTAGGATTGATGTGGTATTTAATCTGGTCATTGAATAAATCTTGAACCTCTAGTTTCTGATTTGCTTTCACGCGCGGAATCAGGATCTCGATCATGTCTTTTCGAATCTTAGCTAGCATTTCTTGGTCTGCTCCAAATTCATCGTGCTGGGTTGAGACTACGATCGAATCAATTCGAATCGGTTTGTGATCGTCGGAGTATTCAATGGTCACCTGAGATTTTGAATCTGGACGCAAATATGGAATTACTCCCTCCTTACGAAGGATTGCCAACTCTCTTAAAATGGTGTGTGCCAAATCGAGTGCGAGTGGCATATAATGAGCCGTTTCGTTAGTGGCATACCCAAACATCATTCCCTGGTCTCCTGCACCTTGCGCATTGGCTCTAAGTTCAAAGTCTTCCCCTTCAATTACACGATCCACTCCCTGATTAATATCGGGCGATTGATCGTGAATCGCGGAAATTACACCGCAAGAATCTCCTGCGAACATATATTCTCCTTTCGTGTATCCAATTTGGTTAATTACGTCTCTTGCGATAGACTGTACATCAAGATAAGTACTGGATTTTACCTCGCCGGCAAGTACCACTTGACCCGTGGTCACTAAGGTCTCACAGGCCACTTTCGAACTCGGATCGTAGGCTAGAAAATGATCAATTAAGGCGTCTGATATTTGGTCCGCAATTTTATCTGGATGCCCCTCAGAGACAGACTCAGATGTAAATAAATAAGGCATATTAAGTTTCTTATATTAAAGATTATACGTACGAAAAAGTGCAGAATTGCAAAAGAAACTAAAATAGAAAAATATCTGTTTTAGCATTTTTTTACGAGGTTGCAATCAGCACAAATTTTTCCTCTGCTTTCACTGGGCAAATTTACAGACTATATTCCAACTCTGCAAAAAAACTAACGGGCTTTTCTTTTACTGGGGTCGAACGCCTACGAATTCTTCGGGAGCATTATTGTAGTTTAATTTTGGCTCCACTGAAGACTTGATTGCTTGGACTAACTCATCTACAATTTTTTGCTTGTACGTGGGCTTATAATAAATTAAACTAACTTCCCTATACGGAAAAGGCTTTCTGAATCGATGCAACTTCTGCTTTTGCTCACTGGACAATTGTCCTTGAGCTAGCTCGGGTATCACCGTGACACCTCCCACTCGATCCACCATCTGCACTAGGGTATTGATGCTGGAGGCTAAGAAGTCTAAATTCTTTGGCTTTAGAGAGTTCTCCTTCAACTTACATATGTTCTCGAATTGAGTGCGAAGACAGTTTCCTTCTTCTAAAAGCCATACTTTCTCTACATCAAGTTCCTCTGGAATCACAAAGGAATCTTCCTTTGAATCTAAATCGCTTGAATAAACCATTAATTCCTCGTTAAAGAGAAACTCATGATAGAATTCGCTTGCTGCTTCGTAGGGTGTAGAAATAATTCCTGCATCTAACTCACCGGACTTTAATCCTTTAATGATTCCATCGGTGGTCATCTCCTTCACTTTCATTTCAATCTTTTCATGGGTAGAAAGAAAGTCGAAAATTTCTGTAGGCAGAATGTAGGTAGAAATTGTGGGGATAATTCCGAGGGTAATTTTCCCTCCTAATACATTGTTTAACAAATCGGCTTTGCTTCGTAGCTCATTGACGGCATCAATTACTTTCTTGGCTTGCACAATAATTTCAACACCCACATCGGTCGTGCGTATAGGATGGGTGGTTCGGTCAAAAACTTTCACATCTAATTCGTCTTCGAACTTTTGAATCATCGCACTTAAAGTAGGCTGCGTAATAAAACACGCCTGCGCGGCTTTTCCGAAATGTCGAAACTTATCTACGGCGATTAGGTACTCTAACTGTTGAATATTCATTGTGGATGTATTAGCACTTGCAAATATAGTTGTTTTCTATGGAATCACGCTCAACTTCAGCTCGAAAAGAAGCGCTTCGAGCTTACTCTAAAGGTCCTTTTTTTTCGACAACGATCACCCCATCGCTCTCCATTCCTCCTGGAATTGAAAGACTCATTTCCCTCATTTACAAGGCAAATTCGCATCTCATATGAGAAAAAAATACTAATTTGCATGTTCAAACGAAAATCAGAATTTCCATGAGTACGTACGATACAATAAAACTATCAAAGAACGAGCATTACACACTTTTAACAATCTCTCGTCCGCAAAGCTTAAACGCCCTAAATTCCCAAACTATTGAAGAACTTTCGGCTGCACTGGATGAGCTCGATAAAGATTTGAGTTGTCGCGTCGTTATTCTCACAGGGGAAGGCGAGAAAGCTTTTGTCGCGGGAGCGGACATCAAGGAGTTTAGTGATTTCACCACGGAGCAAGCAGAAGAACTTGCACGAAAAGGACAAGACCGTCTGTTTAATAAAATTGAAAATCTTTCCAAACCCGTCCTTGCTGCTGTCAACGGCTTTGCGCTTGGCGGAGGATTAGAGCTTGCCATGGCCTGTCATATTCGATACGCATCCACCAATGCAAAACTAGGTCTCCCGGAAGTAACCCTTGGGCTTATTCCTGGATACGGTGGAACGCAAAGACTTCCAAAATTAGTAGGAAAAGGACATGCAAATGAACTTATTTTTTCAGCCAAAATGGTGAGCGCAGAAAAAGCAAAAGAAATTGGACTCGTGAATGAGGTTTTTTCGCAGGAGGAATTGCTTGCGCAGACGATCTTACTTGCACAGACGATCGCGAAAAACTCGCCTCAAGGAATCTCTAGAGCCATTAAAGCGGTAAATTTATCGGACAGCTCAGAGGGATTTGATTATGAAATTGAACAGTTTGGAGTACTCTTTGAACTGAGCGATAAAAAAGAAGGCGTGAGTGCCTTTTTAGAGAAAAGAAAACCTAAATTTTAAACATTCTCAAACCGGAAGCTTTGGATAGAAATGAAACTATGGTAAGTTATAACAAATTTGATCTTGCATACCTTAAAATGGCACAAGAATGGGCGAAACTTTCCTATTGCCAACGTAAAAAAGTGGGTGCATTGGTGGTGAAGGACCGTATGATCATTTCGGACGGTTATAACGGCACACCCTCGGGGTCTGAAAATCAATGCGAAGATTGCGAAGGAAATACACACTGGTATGTGCTGCATGCCGAGGCGAATGCCATCCTTAAACTCGCAAGTTCGACCCAGTCTGCGAAAGGCGCTACGCTTTACATTACCTTATCTCCTTGCAAAGAATGCAGTAAACTAGTCTTGCAGTCGGGCATTTCCCGAGTGGTCTACATGGACGCCTACTCCGACAATCAAGGCATTTCCTTTTTGAAAAGCCACGGGGTCGAAGTTTTACAAATTGAACGAAGCGAAATTATTAAATCTGAGTAAATGAAGTGGGAAGAGAGACTTAACGATTTTGAACATTTTTTAAGATTCGAAAGGCAGTTTTCGGACAATTCAGTCGATGCCTACCTTCGGGATTTAATGAAGCTAAGTGATTTTGCCACGACCGAGCTCCAAGTTACTCCGGATTCGATCACGTATGCTCACCTTCAAGAGTTTTTGTACCATTTATCAAAAGAAAAATTAAGTGAGAGAACCCAGGCTCGCTGGGTGTCCTCCACGAAAGCATTTTTTAAATATTTGTTAGAAGAAGAAATTCGATCAGACAACCCGGCCACCCTCCTCGAGGGACCCAAACTAGGCCTCTATCTCCCCGACACACTTAGCTTTGAAGACGTAGAAAAAATTATGCAGGCCGTGGAACAACAAACTCCACTTGGACAGCGTAATTATTGCATTATTGAAGTTTTGTACGGATGTGGCCTTCGCGTTTCCGAATTAATTGATCTCAAAATTTCAGCCATTAACTTTAAAGAAGGCTATCTAAAAGTGGTGGGAAAAGGAAACAAAGTGCGTTTCGTTCCCTTGGCAGCGTACACCGCTAAACTCATTAAAAATTACATTCATGAGGTGCGCTCTTCCTACAAAATTCATAAAAAATTTGAAGACCATCTCTTCCTTAACAGCAGAGGCTCTTCCATGTCTAGAGTGATTGTATTTATCATCATTAAAGAACTTGCCGAAAAGGCTGGGATTCATAAAAAAATATCCCCTCACACCTTTCGACATTCTTTTGCCACTCACCTGCTTCAAAACGGTGCCGACCTTCGTTTTATTCAAGAAATGCTTGGTCATTCCAGCATTACGACCACAGGAATTTACACCCATCTAAAAACAGACGAATTGCGGCAAGTGATTTTAAATTTCCATCCTAGAAATGCGAAATAATGAAAGGAGGGACTGAGTTAAAATATTGCCCCCATTGTGGAAATAGCAGTCTTACTTGGGACGGAGAGAAACGTTGGAGTTGTACGCAATGTCAATTTACGCTCTATCATAATTGTGCGGCCGCCGTGGCGGTCGTTATTCGCTGCGAAGATGAAATTTTAGTAACCAAAAGAAATTTGGACCCCGGAAAAGGTTTGCTCGATTTACCCGGAGGGTTTGTCGATCCTAACGAAAGTGCTGAACAGGCTTGCTCCCGTGAAGTGCGTGAAGAACTTAAAATCGAACTGGAACTAAATTCTCTAAAAATTCTTAAGTCTAGACCCAACGAATATCCGTACAAAGGGATACTCTACCACACACTTGATCTTTTCGTAGAGTATCGGGTCAATGAAAAGCCTCCAATTACAATCGATCGGGGCGAAATTCATTCCGTCGAATGGATGAATCTAAATCAATTAGACCTCACTAAGTGGGCCTTTGAATCGCAAAAAAAATTTCTCAGCACGTACAAATAAATCAATTACGGCGTTTGTTCAAGTATCCCTTGGAAATAATCTACAAGTAATTTTCTTTGTCTTGCATCAAGTCTGGCCTTAGGATGCTGAGCCACATACCCTGCAATAGGCATTTTACTCGCTTTTACCACTTCAATTGAGTTTTCGAGTCTGTCCGTTTTGAGATCGTGATTAGCCGTCTCCCAGGTGGAGAAATTAAGGTGAGTCCTCGCTTTGTTCACATTATGCTTGATAGACCAAGAAAGAGGAGCCACGTACGCGACATTCGGATAGCGGGTTTCGTTCGAATGACAATCATAACAAGAAGTACGAAGAACGCTACGAACTTCCTTAGGGGTATTCATAACGTGTACAAAATCTTCCGAAGCCTTTACGGGAGGGTTCGTTCGGTCGACCGGAATAAACTGAATTAGTGCAAAGACAATAAGACCGTAATAAAGAATGTTTAGTAGAGTTTTTTTCATAAGGGTTGTACGCTCTGCTCTAAGGAATCGATAGGGACTTTAAGAGAGTCTGTAGTGGACTTCTCCACTGAGAGGTCCATGAGAGGATCCGGCTGAATGTTCGGGGTCTCAGTCGATCCGGTCGTTAAATCCCAACTTTCTCGGTTCTCCCAAAGTCCTCGAATCTCAATTCGTTTCGGAAATACAAAAACCGGTTCGGCATATTCAAAGTTTGCGAAATCAGCCGCATCCCAAACTCCATTTCCATTTTGATCCACTAAAATTCGCAATTGATACGTGGCGGGTGGTATTTCGGTAAACCGGTGCTCGGAGCCTTCTGCCAAACGTTGAAACTTGACCACTTCGTTTTGATCTAGAAACTGAATCCAGAATTTAGACTGCGGTGCGCCCTGCAATTGAAGGACTAAGGTACCGTAATTTTCTTCCTTGTCTACTTCAAAATTAAATTGGTAGGCCTTCTCATTGGAAATATAATAAGAACTTACACTTTCTTTTGGAAGGGTTAAACTGTATTTTTTTCCGCTCTCAAAGTGGGCATCGATCTTTAATTTTTTCGGATCGATCTCATCGATTAGTGTTTTAAACTCTAGGGTCGTCACGCTGTCCACTTTCAAGGACCAATTCTGCGAATTCACAGTATCAATCGGATAATTTGAGATAATTTCAAAAGGAGAATTCGGTGGAATGACATTTCCTTTCGCATTGGAAAGTGTCATTTCATTTTGTGGATTCAATCGATAGAATAAGGAGGCTTCCCCGGTTTTATCGTCTGCCTGATAGGAAAGCTTAATGTTTTCACTTTGCGTAATTCCAATGTCTTCCTTACGAGCATCGAACCAAACATGGAGCGAATCCGAATAAGGCTTATAGGTGACTTTGTAATCCTTTATCCGATCGTCCAATTGAACAGAAACGGACCTTGGCTCCCCTTCAAAGAAAAGAGTAAATCCACCAATGGATTCTTTTGTCTCTTTGTATCGGATGGGTTTCTTGCTTGGATAAAGGGTAATGGGAAGACCTGAAATGCTTTGCTTCAAGTCAATCGTATCTTTTAGAAAAGCGACCTTTTCTTCTCCTGCGTCAAAGACTGAATTTTGATTCTCATCTTCAAAAGCTAGCAATCGATAGATTCCGGGAGTCAGGTAGTTTAGCTCATAGTATCCGTCTGGATCCGCTTTGGTAATGTAGTATGGCTTAACTCGGTAGTCCATAGAGTCTTTTTCTTGATAAAGACCCACCACGTAATCTGATTTTCGGGTCGGCTGAAGTTCGTCTTCCTCGCGCGTTCTAAGCATCCCATCTTTCACCTCTCCACTGATATAGGTTTCATCCAAATAATCTCCCGTAGAAAATGCATAATTAAAATAGGAAAGTACATTCCCTTCGTTTAGGTCCGCTATAGCGTTTCCAAAATTCAGATTATAAGTTGTATTTTCTAGCAAAGGTTCTTCCCACTCGATTAGGACGTATTTATTTCCTAACATCGAGGGTAGAATCCTCTTGATCTTAATGGGCGGAGAAATTGTAAGGTTACGTTGCACGTCCTTTAACGTCACGTATTCATCAAAATCAAGCTGAAGTGATTTAAGGGAAGTCGGAACGTTGATTCGGGTGGTGTCAATATTAGACCCCATAAATCGAGGGGCAAGCGAATCCTTCGCTCCTCCTTCGGGGGAGCCTACCCTAGCGCAAGAGGTTAGAATAAGGCTTAAACCTAAAAAGAAAACCAGCTTTTTCATGCAAATACTTTAGGCAAATTTAATCATTTATTGCTCACTTTCAACCGCCTTGTGCGGAGTCCTCATTCGCAGGGAAAATAGGCGCAATATCTTTCTTCAACTTTTCAGCCTCATAAGGGAAATTTTCAAAGAGAGCAGAAAGGGCAAGTGCGGAGTATACGCGCTGTGAAAACTTATTCCCAATAGCTATAATTGTGACCTTGGACTGAAGCAAGTGCCCAAACACAGAATTCGTTCCGTGCCACCAACCGTTGTGGTAAGTAAGCTTGCTGTTTTCATCAAAAATCTTCATTCGAAAGCCAAACCCGTAATTATTCACACCCGGTCTTTCATTACTGTATGGAGAGAATACCGCATCCATTAACTCTTTGCTTAAAAAATTCTCCGCATAAAGTGCTTTGGAAAAATTAAGTAGATCTCGAGGCGTGGTATAAAGATTCTTATCCCCGTAAATTAGATCGAGACGATCGTATGGATGCACACTAGGTCCTCTGGCATAAAAAGACTTGGCCGCCGTTAAGGTATCCTTCTGCTGAAAAATATAAGAATCCTTCATTTCAAGCGGATCGAAAATCATTTCCTTCATGGCCTCAGGAAACTTCGTCTTGGTCACCTTTTCTACGACAAGGGCTAAGAGTGCATAATTGGTATTGCAATACATAAACCCAGTGTCCGGCTTTCTCGCCAAATCCGGTTTGTACTGAATCAATAAATTTAGGATGTCTTCATTGTCCAAATACTCTTTGGCCAATTCTTTGGGCTCCGGCTTAATGCGCTCGATTACGTACTCGTATTTTGGCAGCCCGCTTCGTTGATTCAAAAGCATTTTCACTGTAATTCCCGTGTAAGGAAATTTAGGGAAAATCGTTTTCAAATCTTGGTCCAGGGTTAATTTCTGCGCTTCGATGAGTCTGAGGACGGCCATCGCCGTCACGGACTTACTTACAGAAGCGACATGCAGTGCGGTATGCTTGTCAATCGGTTCCTCGTTATTCGCCTGTGCGTAACCTCGGTAATTCTCATAAAGGATATTATCCCCTTTTGCTACAATAAAACCTCCCCACAGGTTGCCTCTTTCCCAAACTCTTTGATAATACTGATCAAGGGTTTGTTCAATTTCTCCTTGCTGGGGAACCTTGTTGTCTTTGGCATGAAATACGTCGTCTAAATTTACATGGCTAAAGCTCGGTAGTGAATGCGTTGAACTTGATTCTTTGCTTTTTTGATTTTCTTTACAGCTTAGTAGTAATGCAGGCAAAAGAACCCACCACATCATCCTCCTAAAAACTCTCATCTATTCCTCTTTTTCGTCTTTAATCGAGCGCAAGATAAGAGAAATTAAGAAATTATAATAAGACTCAAATCATAAAGAAATGTTAACTAAACTGAGCCAGGATTTTATCCACGATAAATTGCGCTAATTTTTCTTTGCTCTGAACGGTCCATCCTGCAATGTGCGGGGTTAGCAGAACACGCGGAGAACTAGCAAGATACCCTATCGAAGAATCACTTGAATCCAAATTCTCAAACGAGGCTTTTTCCTGCTCCAAAACATCTAGGGCGGCGCAAATTACTTTCCCGGATTCTAGTCCATTAACTAAATCTTTCGTTTTAACCGCTTTCCCTCTCGCCGTGTTGATTAAATAGAAAGGTTTTTGCATGGCTGCGATAAAACCCTCATCAATCATGTGGTGGGTAAGCTCTGTGAAAGGAACATGAAGACTCACGATGTCTGCTCTTTGTTGAAGTTCATTCAAAGAAACCTGCTTTGCGTACTCATCTTCAATTCCAGACTTAAGGTCGTGAAAAATCACCTGCATTCCAAAGCCCGAAAGTCGCCGAGCTGTGGCTTTGCCCATGTTCCCATACCCAATAAGTCCAAAGGTTTTTCCGAGCAGTTCATCGCCTCGGTTTTCTTCACGAAGCCAAATTCCTTTTTCGACCTCAAGGGAGGCTATTTTAAGTCGATGGGCTAATAGAAGCAAGGAGCCAATCACATGTTCCGCGACTGCATCGCGATTCCCTTCTGGAGAATTAATAAGCGTTATGTTTAGTTCCTTTGCTTTCTCCACATCAATATTCTCCATCCCAGCCCCCACTCTTGCAATGAATTTCAGATGAGAGGCGGATGTTAAAAAATGG
The DNA here is from genome assembly GCF_057838485.1 of Epilithonimonas sp. KH_059. Taxonomy (NCBI): domain Bacteria; kingdom Pseudomonadati; phylum Bacteroidota; class Flavobacteriia; order Flavobacteriales; family Weeksellaceae; genus Epilithonimonas; species Epilithonimonas sp. KH_059. The sequence goes on along the minus strand of NZ_CM174468.1, from coordinate 1,746,813 downwards.
GCATCCAAAGGAATTCTACTTCGAATAATGAGTCCTTCGTACGCTCCAATTTTGGAAAGGATTTGTTCATAACTAGAACTTGTGTCCTCCTCTATGTCAAACCCTTTTGCGCTTAACTGGCTTTTAATTAAGGGATGGTTGGTGTCAATCTGTAAGACTCGCATACCCTTTAGGATTGACTAAATAATTTTTTAAGCTCTACGGAGTCTTGAGCTTTCATTCGACCCGATAGAATTAAGGAAAGTTCTTTTCTACGAAGAGCCGCATCAAATCGGGAAACCTCTAATTCGGTTTCTGGTTCCATTTGAGGAATCGGCACAGGTTTGTTGAATTCATCCACGGCGACAAACGTGTAAATCCCTTCATTGGTGTGAATTTTCTTTTGAGAAATGGGATCGTCAAGCCAAACATCGACGTATATCTCCATGGAAGTCGAAAACGCTCTTGATACTTTGGATTCAAGCACTACGATTCCTCCTTCTGGAATTGGATGATTGAACGACACGTGATTCACAGAGGCTGTTACCACTCTACGCTCACAATGTCTGCTTGCAGAAATCGAAGCGCATCGATCCATGCGTGATAGCAATTCGCCACCAAATAAGTTTCGAAGGGAATTCGTTTCGTTTGGCAGTACAATGTTAGTCATTACGGTGAACGATGCACTTGCTTTTTTACTTTTAACCATGTAATAATATTAGGGATTAATGCCGGACTTGTTTGTAGATAGAGTACTCTCTAGCGTGGGTCTATTGGCCTTGGGAGTTTCGGTTTGGATTGTATCTTTTTTAGGACTTGGTTTGGAAATTTGAGGAGGGGTTTCAAGGACCGAGTTTTTTCCAAACAAAAATTCTCTATTCGTTAGAGCGAGCACCACCAACCCTGCAGCAGGAATTAGAAGTAACAACAACCATCCATAGGATTTTTGAGTTTTATACGCTGTAGGACTATCTCGATCAGAACCTTTCTTTTCCTTGAGTTTTTTTAAGTCAATTTCTTCTAGACCAAAATTGTCAGGACTGCTAATTTCTAGACGCTGTCCTTTAAAAAGCACCTCGCCACCGTCAGAATAAAAAGTTCCAAGTCCCTCTAGTTTCAATTCTTTAGCCTCGCTCAATTGATTTTTCCAATACAGGGTATGGGTCGAGACTTCTTTTTGCACCTCGGGAAGGGATTGCATGTTCTTCTCGGCTAATTCCTGCGCAAATCCCTTATCCGCCTGCTGATAATCAAATTCCAAGGCAATTTCTTTTGCCGGCGGAAGGATACGCGTCGTTTTTTCCAGAATTTTGGCTTCGGAATTTTTCAAATAAAAGGTTCCGAATCCTTCAAGCGCTACGGAATGATCCGCTTTCAGTTTCTCTAAAATTTGGGTTTCAAGCTTCATATTGCCAGCAAATTTACTATTTTTAACGGACTTCTACCAAGCGTGAGTGAAGAGTCAAACGAAAGAATATCTCCTAGCGAAACTCGTAGCTAAATCCAAATAGGAAATTCGTGCCCGCTTGGGAAAAATAGAAAGGCTCAGAATCATATACATACCCATTGTTTACGTATTTCTGATTGAAAACATTATTCAGTAGCAGTTTAAATTCTACTGCATTTCGAGCTAGCTCCAGTCGGTACCGAGCACTTAAATCGCTTAGAAAATAGGAGCCCGTTCGAAGTGACTCTGTATGCGTATTGTCAAGGTATTGACTTCCGACAAATTGATTTTGGAATTCAAAGGAAAGCGCATCATTGGGTTTGTAGCGAATCGAGAGATTTGCTAGAAACTCAGGTGAAAAGGAAATCGGTGTATTGCCCAGATTGACAACCTCGTTTTCGTCCTCGAGCTTAAAATCAACATTTCTATTGCGGCTAAGGGTTAAATTGGAATTGATTTCCCATTTTTTCGAAAGCTTAGCAAGAGCAGAAACTTCGAGGCCACTGCGAAATGATTTTCCTGAATTTGTCCGAATGAATTCCCCTATGGAGTTGATCTGTCCGCTCAGCACCAGTTGATTCACATAGTGCATATAATAAAGATTTGCAGAAACCAAAAGGGAAGAGCCTAGAGCGTATTCCCATCCTAATTCAAAATCATGCAAGGTTTCTTCTTTGATCTCTGGGTTTGCAAACAAATCGTCCCTGCTGGGTTCGCGGCTTGCTTTCGCATAGGATAGATAGAGTTTCCCACTTGGGATAGGGTAATTAAGTCCCACTTTGGGATTAAAGAAATTCCAGTTTTTCCTCAAATCGGCCCCTTCCTCATCCCCGGGCTGGATTATCTTTGTGTCGTAGACGATGGAGCGCATCTGCAAGTCTCCGAAAACTTCCCATCTACCTACTTTCGCAATGGCCTTTCCAAACCCTGAGACCTCATTTTTCACCGAACGATTTCTATAGTATTCGTTGGAAACGGAATTCGCAACCAAATAATCCTTTGCTTCTCCGAAATGGCGTCCAAAATATTGATTAGCGACAAGTCCGAAGTGCAAATCGATTCCGGATAAATCCCCGTACAAGTTCGAAGCCACCCCATAAAAATCATTATCAAGCCACTTTTTGCGTATAAAATCGGAATAGGCATTGCCGTTCACAGGACTTAGACCATAGGTTTCATAGCTTACGCCTTGTTTGTAATTCTCGTAGTACCCTTTTCCCTTTGTGTAATGCAGGGTGGTTTGCAAGCTCCACGAATCGTTAAACTTCTGGTCCCATAAAAACTGATAGTGATTTTGACGATAATTGTCAGTTTCGTTGTCATAAAACCCTACAATTTCGCTCCAATCGTCGTTGTATATGGCTCCCGATGAATTAAACTTCGGACGGGTTTCCCATGACTCTTTGTCAATTCCATTCCAAGCTTGATAGGTTTGTTCTGCTCCCCCGAAGGCTAGCAATCGCAAGGAAGTTGAACCTCTCTGAAAACGAGCCGAAAGATTGTAAGAGTCTAAATCCGAAAACGCTCGATCAATATACCCGTCCGAATGGATCTTCGTATATCGACCCATAACGGAGAGTTGATCATTCCAAAAAAGACCAGACCCTATTTCTGCTGAATATTTGTAGGTGTTGAAGGACCCATAACTATTGTCCGACCTCACATAAAACTCCTCTGCAGGATCTTTGGAAATCACATTCACGCTAGCTCCAAAAGCGGAAACTCCATTGGTGGAAGTTCCCACCCCTCTCTGAATTACAATAGCCGAGGCGGAACTTGTCAAATCTGGCACGTTCACGAAAAAAGTACCTTGCGATTCGGAATCGTTATAAGGCACCCCATTCATCATGACATTAATAGAGGTTCCACTCACGCCTCGAATCCGAAGCCCTGTGTATCCCACTCCATTCCCTGCATCGGAACTTGAAACCACCGAAATTTGGTTCTTGAGTAGAATCGGCAAATCTTGACCTAAATTCTTTTGGCTTAAGTCTTTCTCTACATTGAGAATTTCTTTCGAGACGGGAAGTCTCCTTGTAAAATGAACACTTTGAATAAGAGATTCTGAAATTGAATCCTCCTTGACATGTTGCCCAAAGGCGAGCGGGCTCATCATTAGCCCTAAAAAAAATAATCCTTTCATTCTTTTAAATTGTTTAAAATTTATAGGAATAAAAGGGGTCGAAAAGTTATACGTGAATACTGCAAAATTGCATTTTAGCAGCTCCCTAAACAGCATTATCTGTTCCAGGTTCATCGGGTATAATCTCAGCCACTCTTTGGTAGCACCCCTTTACTTCTGGCGCAAATATAGCCATTTTAATTTGAGTCAGCCAAAAAAAAAGACCCTTCCTAAGCCCATACCTTTTGCCCTGCCCCCCTTTTCCCTTGCTAACCTCTTAATTTACAAAGGAAAAAGCATCTCGGTAGCGATCGACTCGAAATTGCTTAACAGGAGATTTTAAATCCTTGTAGAGCTCCTGAACTTCTCTATATTCCCGACTCTGAACAATCGAGCGCATTGCACTTCCGGAAGGAGAAAACAATAGAGTGTAACGAACCGGACGACCAAAAGTGTCCAAATCTAAAAACTCACGTTTGGTTCTCATCTCGGGGGTAATCTTCTTCTTTAATATCCCCTCATAAAACAATCGAAACGCACTATTCTTTCCAAAACTACTAGTGAAAAAAATCTGATTAATATCGGAGTTCGTAATTTGTTCCACGAGTTCTACGTTAAGTTCGATCTCGCTCATCGCGCTGTCCAGGGCAGAATTATTTAACCGAATACAACTTAAAACAGTGTCACTCATAGCAATTTCTCCTTTCTTCAGAAACGTTACTATTTCATTTAAAGAAATCTCTTCTTGGCTTTTGGCCACAAATTGCTTTGGAAAAGCCTCACGTAGAATACCCCAAATACTATTCCGATTGCCATAAAAAAAAGGAGTAAGAAAACGCTCTACTCTCAAGGGATGAAATGTACCTAATATAAGGCGTTTATGCTTTGGATTAATTGGATATTTCTCGAGAAAAAGATGTATACTTCGACTTTGCATCTCTAATAGCGGTTGTTGTAACGATCTACAAAATAATACTCTTTCCCGTCGTTGCTTACCTCAAACAAACGAGCGAGCTTCCAACTGAAATTCCGTTTTATATCCGCATATCGAAACGGAATAATTATATTCCCCTCAATGTCAATGACTCCAAATCGATTGTCGTAAGTCGCAATAATCATGGGATTTTCTAAATCATCGCCTTCCATAATGTGGAGGTACTGAAACTGAGGATAGATTACGTACTGTCGGTAATCCATCTCATTTTCAAATTTGCTCCGGTCAATCACACCGTAAAATCCACTACGTACATAGGAATGGTACAATTGAGCCTTATATTCATATGGACATTTTCCAAGATCCTCCTCTTTATATCGGTAGACTTTTTTTCCTGCTTTGTCAATGCGGTAATCTACATTCTGAAGAGTTCGAATCGATGCATACGCATCCGATCCATACTCTCTAAGCTTCTCATTGGGAGAGTTTAAAAGTTTACAGTCGTTGGTGAAAAATCCCACATTTTTGTACTGGGCTGGTATTATCATTTCCCCACTTTGATTTACAAAGCCGAATTTGCCCTCCTGTTTCCGCGGAATCAATTCCGGAATGGAATCGTTGATTTTCTCGTATTTTGAATTTTGCGATTCCTTCGCTGTAGGGGTACTCGTTTTTTGCCCGCTTACTCCGATCGATATACAAAACAGAATAGAGGCTAGACTTTTCAAAAATAACTTCATAAAATTAACTACACTAAACACTTGCCAAAGTTAACACATCTTCGAGGAATTCGAAAAATAGATTTTTGGTATACAATTTATAACGAATATAAATTGGATTTTGAATCAAACCCTTAAATTTTTCGTAAATTTGGGCTTTAACTATTATTTTTAAAATCAAAAACATTTTGCAATATGACTTTTGACATTGAAATGATCAAAAAGGTGTACGCGCGTTACCCTCAACGTGTTGAAACTGCGAGAAAAGCAGTAGGGAAACCGCTTACATTATCCGAAAAAATTCTATACTCTCACCTTTGGCAAGGCGATACCACTGCGGCATACGAAAGAGGAAATTCTTATGTAGATTTCGCTCCGGATCGTGTGGCGATGCAGGATGCGACAGCGCAAATGGCACTCCTTCAATTTATGCAAGCAGGAAAAAGCAAAGTTGCCGTACCTTCAACAGCGCATGCCGATCACCTTATTCAAGCGAAAGTAGGAGCGGAAAAAGATTTACAAGAATCCATCAATAAAAACTCTGAAGTATTTAATTTCTTGAGTTCTGTATGTGATAAATACGGAATTGGATTCTGGAAACCAGGCGCAGGTATTATTCACCAGGTAGTTCTGGAAAATTATGCATTCCCAGGAGGAATGATGATTGGAACAGACTCCCATACTGTGAATGCCGGTGGTCTTGGAATGGTGGCTATTGGTGTAGGAGGCGCAGACGCCGTTGACGTAATGGCAGGAATGCCATGGGAATTGAAAATGCCTAAATTAATTGGGGTTAAATTAACCGGAAAATTAAGTGGCTGGACTGCAGCAAAAGACGTGATTCTTAAAGTGGCGGGTATCCTTACTGTGAAAGGAGGAACGGGCTGCATCGTCGAGTATTTCGGTGAAGGAGCTCAGAGCATGTCCGCTACCGGAAAGGGTACGATCTGTAACATGGGCGCAGAAATTGGAGCGACCACTTCTACATTTGGATACGACGATTCTATGCGTCGTTACTTAAGTGCAACAGGAAGACAGGACGTTGTGGATGCTGCGGACCAAATCAAGGAGCATTTAACTGCCGACCCAGAAGTATACGCGAACCCAGAGCAGTATTTCGATCAAGTTATCGAAATCAATCTTTCCGAATTAACACCTCACCTAAACGGACCGTTCACACCGGACCTAGCAACACCAGTCTCTGAATTCAAAGAGAAAGCAGAAGCTAACGGATGGCCATTAGATGTAGAATGGGCTCTTATCGGATCTTGTACGAACTCTTCGTATGAAGATTTATCACGCGCCGCTTCTATTGTAGAAGATGCAGTAGCGAAAGGAGTTAAACCAAAAGCAATCCTAGGAGTAAACCCAGGTTCTGAACAAGTGAAATTCACAGCAGAACGCGATGGATTCCTAGACAGCTTCCGCAAATTTGAAAATGCAAGAATCTTCACGAACGCATGTGGTCCATGTATTGGACAGTGGGACCGTGAAGGTGCTGAAAAAGGAGAAAAGAACTCTATTATTCACTCGTTCAACCGTAACTTTGCTAAAAGAGCAGACGGGAACCCGAATACTCATGCCTTTGTAGCCTCTCCAGAAATGGTGGCTGCCATTGCCATTTCAGGACGCCTAGATTTCAACCCTCTAAGCGATACCTTAACGAACGAACAAGGTGAGCAAGTGAAGTTAGACGAACCAAAAGGAATTGAACTTCCTTCAAAAGGGTTCGATGTTGGAGATAACGGATACCAAGCTCCGTCTCATGATGGGTCTTCCGTTCAAGTGAATGTAAACCCAGAGTCTGACAGACTGCAACTATTGGTTCCTTTCACCCCATGGGATGGTAAAAACATTGAAGGAGCGAAGGTTCTTATCAAAGCGTACGGTAAATGTACCACAGACCACATCTCCATGGCAGGACCTTGGCTTAAGTACAGAGGTCACCTTGATAACATTTCGAACAACATGTTAATTGGAGCTGTAAATGCTTACAACATGGAAACCAACAAAGTGAAAAACCTTCTGGACGGTTCTTTTGATGAAGTACCGAACGTGGCAAGAGCTTACAAAGCCGCTGGAGTTCCTACCTTAGTGGTTGGAGATGAAAACTACGGTGAAGGATCTTCCCGTGAACACGCGGCCATGGAACCTCGTCACCTAGGAGTAAGAGCTGTACTTGTAAAATCATTTGCTCGTATTCACGAAACGAATCTTAAAAAGCAAGGGATGCTCGGAATCACTTTCAACAACAAGGAAGATTACGATAAAATCCAAGAAAACGATACCGTGAACTTTGTAGACTTACAAGACTTCGCGGCAGGCAAACCCCTTACCCTTGAATTCCTTCATGAAGACGGAAGCAAGGATATCGTGGTTGCGAACCATACGTATAACGAACAGCAAATCGGATGGTTTAAAGCAGGATCTGCATTAAACTTGATCGCAGAAGAAGCAAGCAAAGGATAACCTCCAAAGCTTAAGCGTATAGAAAAATGCCACGAGGAATTTCCTTGTGGCATTTTCTATATTAACTCTTTAATAAGTTGACTTTAGGATTCGATGCAGGCTTGCCAAATGGGATCGCCTTTTGGAACTTCCGCTGTGATCGTAATCTGTTCTTTTGTGACGGGATGGATGAATTCTAATTGGCGTGCATGCAAATGAATTCCGCCGTCAGGATTCGATCTTGGAGACCCGTACTTCAAGTCCCCCTTTATAGGCACTCCAATTTTGGACAATTGCGCACGAATTTGGTGGTGGCGTCCTGTTTTCAGATCTACTTCTAGGAGCATATAATTGGCAAGTAGAGTATGGACACGATACGAGAGAATTGCTTCTTTTGCCCCTGGTGCTTCTCTTGGAAAAACAATAGCCTTGTTGTTCTTTTCGTTCTTTTTCAGATAGTGAATAAGTTCGCCTGTGTCTCCAATTCCCGCCTTAGGCACCACAGCCCAATACGTCTTGCGAATCTCGCGGTTCTTCACCATCTGAGTTAGCCTTGAGAGTGCTTTGGAAGTCTTGGCGTAAATCACTAATCCTGAAGTAGGACGATCGATACGATGCACCAAGCCTAAAAACACATTTCCAGGTTTATGATCGCGTACTTTGATAAAATTCTTGATAAGTTCAATAAGGGAATCGTCCTGAGTCTTGTCTCCTTGAACCAACTGACCTACATGCTTATTGATAACAAGCAAATGATTGTCCTCATACGCAATTTGGTCGGGACTAATTTGCGCTGCACTCTTTTGCACCTTAACGTTTTGGGACTCTTGGTCGATTAAATAAGGAAATTAAAACGCCTGCAAACAGTCCAATGGTTTTAAGCGCTGCCAAACGACTTTCGATCGGGAAAAAAATGCCAATCACACACAAGGCCGCTGCAATATACATCGGAATCACAAATTTTGGATTGGTTAGAATCGGAGCCATGAGGACAAAACTAATTCCGATCAGCACATAAAAGAGCTTTTGGTATAAAAACTCATTGACTTCAGGGCTGAAAAAATTGAACCATCCTGTCAGCAGACATAAAAGTGCACCTACCGATACGATAGCTTGCAGTTTGTTTAATTGACTTACATTATTCATTAATAACTTTCTTTTTCGTTAGGGAAATCAGCGGTTTTCACATCGCTGACAAATTGGGAAACTGCTCCCGATATTTGAGCGTATAAATCTAGGTAACGTCGTAAGAACTTAGGAGAAAAACCTTGGTTCATACCCACCATATCTTGGTAAACAAGCACTTGACCGTCACAATCTGGTCCGGCTCCAATCCCTATCGTGGGAATGGAAATACTCTCACTGACCCTTTTTGCAAGGTCTGCGGGGATTTTTTCTAAAACAAGAGCAAAACAACCTAATTCTTCCACTAGTTTCGCATCTCTTAGTAGTTTTTCCGCTTCTTCCTCTTCTTTTGCTCGAACTTTATAGGTTCCAAATTGGTAAATAGACTGAGGAGTTAATCCTAAATGGGCCATCACAGGAATTCCTGCGTTCACAATTTTACGAATCGATTTTTCAATTTCAATACCGCCTTCAATTTTCACGGCGTGAGCACCTCCTTCTTTCATCATTCGAACAGCAGACTCTAAGGCTTTCTCTGGATTACTTTGGTAGCTACCAAAAGGAAGGTCTGCCACAATAAGAGCTCTATCCACACCTCGTACCACGCACTGCGTATGGTAAATCATTTGATCAAGTGTAATGGGTAATGTGGTTTCATGGCCTGCCATCACATTGGCTGCTGAGTCCCCCACCAAGATCGAATCCACACCGCCCGCATCCACCATTTTGGCAGTCGTAAAATCGTATGCCGTAAGCATGGTGATCTTCTCCTTGTCGAACTTCATTTTTCGCAAGGACTCTGTGGTTACTTTTTTAATTTCAGAATGCACCGACATAGATTTCTTTTTGTATTTAATTAGAAAGACTAAATGTAATGCGTAGATAAATATACCTATTTACGCTCGATTCTTAGTCTCAGAACTTCTCTTTTAGATGTTCACATGCCCTAGTTTAATGAGCTTATCGTGATTTTTTATTTTGATATGCCGCCCTTCGGTTTCAATCAATTGGTCGTTTTTGAATTCAGAAATGAGTCGAATCGCACTTTCGGTCGCCGTACCAATTAAATTTGCCACTTCCTCACGGGTGAGCGCAATTTTAATAAACCCTTCTGGATCGGTACCCAGCTTCTGTTCGAGCAGCAGGAGTACTTCCGCCAAGCGCTCTCTTACCGTCTTTTGCGCTAAATAGGTCACCGTATTGGAAGACTCTCCTAACTCGTATGCAAACTTCTGAAGCATGGTAAAAGAAAGTTGAGAATCTACTTTTAGCATATGCAAAAAGACATCGCCCGGAACAAACACGGCTGTTACCTCTGACATGGCCTCCGCTTTTGCTTGGAAATTCTCCTCAATTAAAAGAGATCTATATCCAATCAAATCTCCTTCTTTAATAAAACGAAGAATCTGATCCTTTCCATACACTCCAGACTTTGAGAGCTTCACGGTTCCTTCCTTAATAAAATAAACGCCGTGCGGATTTTCATCTTCTTCAAAAAGCAATTGCCCCTTATGGATATGAATCTCTCTTTTCGCCGCCATGTATTTTTTGAAGTCTTCCTCGGATAGGACTTCGCGAAAAGAATCCTCATTAAAAACGCTCAGAAAATTCCGATCTATAAGCTCTTGTTTCTCAATCGACATACCTATGACATTTATCAGCAAAAATAGGTAAAATTAGCACCAAGGGCAATTATTTTTGTCATAATTTTGCAGGTCTAGGATAAATGGAAGTGGAAAATTGTTATCATTGCGGAGAGGGAATTAAAAAGGAGCGACTCGCTTTCGATGAGAAGGTATTTTGCTGTCATGGATGCCAGTCCGTTTATGAAATTTTAAGTTTCAATCAATTAGGAAATTTCTATGAGCTGAACAAAAGCTCTGGGATCCGTCCTGATGACAACCTAGACCAATACAACTACTTAGACACGCCCGAAATCTTTGATCGTGTGGTGGATTTCTCAGACGATAAGACCACGATAGTCACCTTCAAAATTCCGGTCATTCACTGTTCTTCTTGCATTTGGCTCCTGGAGAGCTTATCGAGTTTGAATCCTGCGATCTCCTACTCACAAGTGCATTTTACGAGAAAGACTTTGCAAATCTATTTCGATCCTGAAAAATTACCCCTAAGTGAACTTGCTAAGTTTTTAGCCAATTTAGGCTACAAGCCTGTCATCAACTTAGAAACAGCAGATCGAATTGTTGAAAAATCGGACAAAACCCTTCTCATCAAATTAGCCATTGCGGGCTTTGCATTTGGGAACGGGATGCTTTTCAGCTTCCCCGAATACGTAGAAATCGTTCTCGGCACCACGGACTATTGGATGCAGCAGTATAAGAATCTCTTCCGATTCATCATGTTCCTTCTTGCTACTCCGGTTGTGTTTTACTCGGCTTCCGATTATTTTAAATCTGCCTATTACGGTCTGAAAAACAAGATCATCAACATTGACGTGCCGATTGTACTCGGAATCCTAGTTCTTTATGGTCGAAGCATTTACGAGACCCTTACCGACTATGGCCCCGGCTACTTCGACACCTTGTGTGGACTTCTATTTTTCATGCTACTCGGGAAAATATTTCAAAAACGCACCTACAGTTCCCTTTCTTACGATCGCGACTATAAATCCTTTTACCCCATTGCCGTGACCCGATTAGATTCGAAGGGTCAGCAGGAAAGCATTTTACTTTCAGAACTCTCCATTGGGGACCGAATCATGGTACGAAACCAAGAAATCATCCCTGTAGATGCCATTCTAATTCGTGGGGAGGGACACATTGACAACAGTTTCATTACCGGAGAAAGCAACGCAGTCCCAAAAGAGGCAGGCGACCGCATCTATGCAGGAGGAAAGCAAGTGGGCGCCGCGTTAGAACTAGAAGTGATCAAGAATGTGGACCAAAGTTATCTAACCCAACTTTGGAACAAGGAAGCCTTTAAGAAAAAAGAAACAGGACTCGACAACCTTACCAATACCATAAGCAAGTACTTCACCTTAGTGATCTTGGGGATTACCTTACTTGCCGGTATTTATTGGTCTCAAGTGGATATGGAAAAGATGTTCCAAGTGGTTTCTGCCATTTTGATTGTAGCCTGTCCATGTGCTCTGGCTCTGTCCGCACCTTTTACCCTGGGGCATATCATGCGAATTTTAGGCAGAAATAAGTTCTATGTGAAAGATACGCTCACGATTGAAAAACTAGCCAAAATTCAAACGTTGGTATTTGATAAAACAGGAACCATCACTCACAACGACGAATCACAAATCCTTTACGAAGGCAGTCCAATCAGTTCCTGGGATGTACAGAATCTCAAATCTCTACTGAAGAACTCAAACCATCCTTTGTCCAAAACTCTTTACACTTTTCTACAAGAGCCTGATTTGTATTTTCCGATTGAGAATTTTGTCGACCAGCCCGGAAAAGGCTATAGTGCAGTGGTAAGAGGCCACCACTATAAAATTGGTTCGGCCTCGTACAACTCACAGGCGTCGACAAACCTTGAAACGGCCGTACACATCAGCAAAGACGACGAGTATTTAGGGAAATATATATTTAAAAACGAGTATCGATCTGGGCTAACCCCACTTTTCCAACATTTAGAGTCTTTCCAAGTGCATGTATTAAGTGGAGATAACGAATCCGAGAAAAACAAACTAAAGCAAACCATTCCTACTGCGAGGGGTATGGCATTTAACCAAGATCCAGAAAGCAAGTTAAATTACATCAAAGATTTGCAAGAAAAAGGTCAAAATGTCGCTATGATTGGGGATGGACTGAACGATGCAGGTGCTTTAAAACAAAGTAACATCGGAATTGCAGTGGCAGACGACACGAACTCTTTCACTCCTTCGTCCGATGTAATTATGGCGGGAGAAAAGATTCCAACCCTCCATCATTTTTTAAGTCTCTCCAAAGACGCAATGAGGATTGTGAAGTTCACTTTTGCCATCAGCTTACTTTACAATGTGATCGGAGTCACCATTGCAATTTTAGGATACATGTCTCCTTTGGTTGCCGCTATTTTAATGCCAATTAGCTCCATAACCGTGGTGGCATTCACCTCCCTAGCCACTTGGATACGTAGCTTAAAATATTTTGCGATATAGGAACTTAGGAAAGGTCACTATTTAGAAGGGTTTTAAATTAACAAAATTTAACACGAAATGACTTTTATCATTATTTTTCCATAAATTTGACGATCCTAAAAAATTAAATTTGCCTAAGAAATGGATATACTATATTTGATGATCATTTGCAGTGTATCTTTGGCAGTGGTTTTTTTGATAATCTTCATTATTAATGCCCGTCGAGGCCAGTTTGAAGACGACGAATCACCCGCAGTAAGGATACTCTTTGAGGATGAAATAAGGCCGGAGAAAAAAATAAAAGCTCCAGAAGAAAATACAGAAACAACCGACGAAAAAAGTAATTAATTATATGGAAACACAAAAGTTTAGTTATGACAACAGCATTGTCCGCGCATTCCTATACGCCACCATCGGATTTGGTGTCTTAGGGTTCTTGTTTGGTCTTACTGCTGCCTTAATGCTATTCTATCCCGAGCTCCCTGAATTTTTCTTAGGGACCGACGACCCAACCATAAAAAGTCTCGCCGCGGGAAACATTGAAGGCTTAATCAACTCTAACGGTGCATTCGGATTCGGAAGAATCAGAATGATTCACACCTCCTTAGTGATCTTTGCATTTGTATGTAACGGTGTGTTTGCAGGAGCGTACTACTCAATTCAAAGACTACTTAAGGCAAGAATGTACAGCGATTTTATTTCGTGGGCTCATTTTTGGACTTGGCAACTGATGATCGTGGCTGCAATAATCACCTTCTTTATGGGGATTAATACTTCGAAAGAATACGCAGAACACGAATGGCCAATCGATATCTTAATCACCATCTCTTGGGTTTTGTTTGGACTCAACATGTTTGGAACGATTGCAAGAAGAAGAGTACGTCACTTATACGTAGCGATTTGGTTCTATTTAGGAACTTGGGTTGCTGTGGCTATGCTTCATATCTTCAACAACCTTGAAGTACCCCTTACGATGTGGAAATCGTATTCTGCTTACGCAGGAGTTAAAGATGCCCTGGTACAATGGTGGTATGGACACAATGCGGTGGCCTTTATCTTAACCACTCCGGTATTAGGACTTATGTACTACTTCCTACCGAAGGCAGCGAACCGCCCCGTGTTTTCTTACAAATTGTCGATCATTCACTTTTGGTCTCTCATTTTCGTTTACATTTGGGCAGGACCTCACCACCTTCAATACACGGCACTTCCAGCATGGGCGCAAGCACTTGCCACCGGATTCTCTATTATGCTTATCGCACCGTCTTGGGGAGGTATGCTTAATGGTCTCTTAACGTTAAGAGGTGCATGGGATAAAGTAAGAGAAGAACCTATCTTGAAATTCTTTGTTGTGGCCGTAACTTGTTACGGGATGGCTACTTTTGAAGGGCCGATTCTAGCGACAAAAACTTTAAATAAAATTGGTCACTTTACAGACTGGGTTATTGGACATGTTCACTTAGGAGCTTTAGGCTGGAACGGGTTTATGACCTTTGGTATGATCTACTACGTAATTCCAATCCTTTGGAGAACGAAACTTTGGTCTACCAAATTAGCCAACTGGCACTTCTGGCTTGGAACCTTAGGGATTATCTTCTATGCAGTTCCCCTTTACATTGCAGGTTTCACTCAAGGACTAATGTGGAAACAATTTAATCCAGACGGTACCCTACTTTGGAAAAACTGGTTGGATACCGTAACGGCAATCATCCCTTACTATATCATGCGATTTGTAGGAGGATCTCTCTACATTTCAGGAGCAATCCTAATGGTAGTGAACGTAATTGCTACGGTTAGAAAAGGTTCTTTCCAAAAGAACGTACCGGCAGAAGCTCCAGCGCTTGCCCACATCGGAAAAGAAAGAAAACAAGGAGAGGGTGCTCACCTTTGGTTAGAAAGAATGCCGGTTTACCTTACAATCTTATCCTTTGTCGCTGTCGCCATTGGTGGAGCCGTACAGATTATCCCTACACTTACTGTGAAAGAAAACGTACCGACGATTTCGGCTGTAAAACCTTACACGCCACTTGAACTCGAAGGTAGAGATCTCTATATCCGTGAAGGATGTAACGCTTGTCACTCACAAATGATCAGACCGTTCCGAGACGAAGTCGTACGATTCAACGGAAAGAATGGTCAATACTCAAAAGCAGGAGAATTTGTCTACGACAGACCTTTCCTTTGGGGATCAAAACGTACAGGACCGGATTTACATCGTCAAGGTGGAAAGAACCCAAGTTCTTGGCACTACAAACACATGTACAACCCAAGATCGACTTCAGCAGGTTCCATTATGCCTCGTTACCCATGGTTAATCGCGAACGATTTAGATCGTTCTCAAACCATCAACAAATTAAACCTAATGAAAGACGTGTTTGATGTTCCGTACACAAGTGCTCAAATCGACACAGCAGATGCTTGGGTAGATAACCAAGCGAAGCACATCGTCACTCAGATCTTTAGCGAAGCTGCGGATTTAAAACAGGCGTATGCGTCTAGACCGGAAGGAGAACTTGAGAAAAAAGAAATCGTGGCTCTGATTGCCTACCTACAACGTTTAGGTACGGACATTAAAACCACGCAAGTACAAACTGCAAGCAATAACTAATTTAATCTAAGTATTAAAAAGTCATGATCCCACAAAACTTAAAAGACATCGTCTCTAGTGAAGAATATACAGGGTTTTACCAAACCCTTGCGCTACTGCTATTTTTGATGTTTTTTGTTGGATTGATTATGTATGTCTTCAGTCGTTCAAAGAAATACTACGACGAACAGGCCCATGCGCCACTAGAAGACGATGACCAACCCTTTGATTTAAAAAATTAACTGTCATGAAACAAAGAACTCCCGCTATTATTAATATAGTCGTAATCCTTGCGATCACCTTTGTACTCTATTACATGTTTGTACAGAGTACTGCATTTCTCTCTTCTCCCTATTATTGGGGGACGGTAGTGATCAGTATCATCTTGGCACTCATTCACTCTGCTCTAGGAGACTTAATTGAAAACAATACGTTTAAAGAATTATCTCCTGAAGCAAAAGCGCAATACCTAGAAAGTAAGAAAACTCCTTACCTCAAGACTCTATGGAAAGCGGCTTTTGCAAAGCAATCTGCGAAGGAAGAAAAAGACATTCTTATCGACCACGGATTCGATGGAATTATGGAGCTTGACAACCAGCTACCTAAATGGTGGTTAGGCCTATTCTATTTTGGAGTGGTTTATTGCGTTGTGTACATGCTCGCTTTCTTCTTCACTGATTTTGCGGATCCAATTAAAGAATATGACGACGAATACAAGGCTCAAATTGCCTCAGTTGAAGAATACCTAAAAACGGCCCCGCAGGCTACCATTGAAAGTGCTATTTACAATGCAGACTATGTAGCTGAAGGAGAAGAGATATTCAAAACGAGTTGCGTATCTTGCCATATGGATGGTGGTCGTGGTGGAATTGGACCCAACCTAACGGACAACCACTGGATCAACCAACCGGAGCAAACGTTATTTAAAAATGTATTCCATGTCGTATGGAACGGATCTCCAAACAACCCAACCATGGTTCCCTTTGGAGCAAATGGACTGTTAACAGGGAATGACATTGAAAAAGTGGCATCCTACATTTATCACATTAACCAAGAACAAAAGCCAATTACCGTCGCAGAAGGTGGTGCAGCTCCACAAGGAGACGAGGCGAACTGGCAAAAATAATACAATTTGAATTCTTATAAAGAACATAGTTTACTACACCACCTCGTAGTAAGCTATGTTCTTTTTTAAATATATAGATTATGGCAATCCCAGAAGAACATAATACCTATCGTGGTGGACAAGGTCAAGTACTGGATCCAGAAACATTCCGTGACTCAGTCAACACGATGGACCAAACCGGAAAAAGAAAATGGGTTTTCCCACGTAAGCCTAAAGGAAAATACACTAATTATCGACTATTAGTAAGTATTCTTTTGCTTGCGATCTTCTTTATCCTTCCCTTTTTAACGATCAACGGAAATCCTGTCCTATTACTAAACATTTTAGATCGTGAGTTCTATATTATGGGACAACCTTTCTACCCCCAAGACTTCTTTATTCTAGCGATTGGAGCCATTACCTCTCTTGTGTTTATCATTTTATTTACGGTAGTATTTGGTCGAATCTTTTGCGGATGGATTTGTCCGCAGACCATCTTTATGGAAATGGTCTTTCGGAAAATTGAATACGCAATCGAAGGAGACCGAAACAAACAAATAAGACTAGAAAATCAACCGTGGAATGCAGAGAAAATCTGGAAGAAAGGCTTGAAATGGACCATATTCCTCATTATCTCACTTATTGTCACCCATGTGATGTACATGTACATTGTGGGCTACCAGAGGGTTTATGATATCATGCTAGAAGGGCCGATGGTGTATCCGACGAACTTCATCGTCATGATTCTATTCGCCCTTGCTTTCTTCTTTGTATTCGCCTGGCTTAGAGAACAGGTTTGTACGCTCGTGTGTCCCTACGGACGTTTGCAAGGAGTTCTTATTGACAAGCAAACCATCAACGTTTACTATGACTTTAAAAGAGGCGAAAATCGTTCCAAATGGAGAAACGGCGAAGATCGAAAAGCAGAAGGCAAAGGAGACTGTATTGATTGTAACCAATGTGTGGTCGTTTGTCCGACAGGGATTGACATTCGTAACGGTCAGCAATTAGAATGTGTAAACTGTACAGCTTGTATTGATGCCTGTGATGAGGTCATGGAAAAAGTAGGTCTTCCGAAAGGACTTATCCGTTATGCAACGGAGGATGAAATTGAACAGGAAAGACCGTTTGTGTTCACTGGGAAAATGAAAGCTTATTCCCTTGTCCTAGTGCTTCTCTTTGGATTCCTAGGATTCTTATTGAACAACCGTGGAACCATGGAGGCCAAATTTATTAAGCCCGCAGGATCTACCTTCTTCCTTCGGCATGGAAAAATAACAAATATCTACAACTACACCTTCCTAAATAAATCCAATAAGGACCAAGTCGTTACCATTAAAGTGGTGGAACCAAAAGAAGGAACCATTACCTTTAGTAACTCGGACAAAATTAAATTAAAGAAAAATGAAATCACGAAAGGGACGGTGAATGTAAGTTTCCCAGAAAAGAACATCAACCTTTCGAAACAAAATGTAACCATCGGGGTTTACAACGAACAGGGGGAACTTCTAGATTCGTTTGAAACTTATTTTGAAGGACCGTTTAAATTACAATTTTAAAAGAAGCTATGCTAAAGAATTTTACATGGGGACATGGAGTTGTGGTCGCACTTGGCGCCTTTATGATCTTCATTCTATCGCTCGTTTTTATCTTTGGTCGAGGATGGCAAAATGCAGAAATGGTGTCTCGCGATTACTACGAGGAAGAACTGCGCTATCAAGACGTCATTGATGCAAAAAACCAAGCAGATTTGTTAAAAGAAAAACCGATATACAATCAAAACAGTCAGGGCATTACCCTTGAATTTCCAGAAAGCATACTGGTGGATCAAAACAAGGTCAAATTTCATTTGTTTCGAACGGACGATGCTAAACTTGATGCGGAAAAAGAACTACCCTTTCAGAATGGAAGAAAAATTCACATTCCGAAACAAATTCTTTTCCCCGGTTCTTATACCTTAAAAATCAATTGGGAATCGAAAAGCGTTCCGTACCAACTGGATTATGACATTCTATGGAAATAGCTCTAATTTTAACCGCTTTAGGCCTTGGCTTTGCCTCGGGATTTCATTGCATTGGAATGTGCGGACCCATTGCTCTCTCCATGGGACTCACCAAAAACGAAGCGATTCGTTTCCAATTGCAGAACTTCACGTATAATTTTGGGCGGGTGGTCACCTATAGTATTTTAGGCGCCTTCTTAGGTCTGATTGGGCAAGGCTTTCAAATGGCAGGGATCCAAAAGTATTTAACCATCGCCGTGGGTGTACTGCTCATATGCATGGCTTTATTTTCCTTTGGAGGAAACGATTTCGTTAGTAAGATTTCTTTCCTAAATAAGCCCCTATTAAAAGTGAAAATGGCCCTAGGTACCCTTTTACAACGTTCGGATTACAAATCTAGATTTACCACAGGACTCTTAAATGGACTGCTCCCATGCGGAATGGTCTACATGGCGCTTACAGCCTCCCTGGCAGCAGGAGGTGTATGGCAAGGGGCTACCTTTATGTTTCTCTTTGGCCTTGGAACCTTTCCATTCATGTTCGCGGTGGTCTTTGCAGGAGGAATAATGACCCAAGCTTTCCGATTAAAAGTCTTAAAATTAGTACCTATCCTCATGCTCGTCATGGGATCTCTATTTATTATTAGAGCTTTAGAGTTAGGGATACCCTATCTATCGCCACCTTCTAGTGCTCTCCAAGTAGAACATAATGGCTCCTTACAGCACCAGCATGGAGATCATTCTACTTGCCATTAGGCAAAATCAAAATATATAAGATACAAATCAAAAGCCAGATTCATTCAAATCTGGCTTTTGCTTTATAATGGAAAGGTACTTTGCGTAGGCCTTCTATTTTATGAACTCAAAGCGAGTATACTCCGCAATTTTCTTTGGAATGCGAATTCCCTCTGATGTTTGGTTGTTTTCAAGCAACGCCGCCATGATTCTAGGTAAGGCCATCGCAGAACCGTTTAACGTATGCACGAGTTGCGCTTTCGCATCTCCTGATTTGTATCGGCATTTGAGACGATTGGCTTGGAAGGTTTCAAAATTAGAAACCGAACTCACCTCTAACCATTTCTCCTGAGCTGCGCTCCAAACCTCAAAATCGTAAGTCATTGCCGCTGTAAAGCCCATATCTCCCCCACAAAGACGAAGAATACGGTAAGGTAGCTCTAAATCTTCTAGAATTGATTTTACATGCTCAACCATTCCCTCTAATGCCTCGTAAGACTTTTCAGGATGCTCAATTCTCACTAATTCTACTTTTTCGAACTGATGAAGGCGATTCAGTCCCCTTACATGAGATCCGTAACTACCCGCTTCTCTACGATAGCATTGAGAGAATGCCGTATTTAGGATAGGCAATTGCTTTTCCTCTACGATCACATCGCGATAAAGGTTGGTAACGGAAACTTCCGCTGTAGGAATCAGGTATAGATCATCCGCTCCGATATAATACATTTGTCCTTCCTTGTCAGGAAGCTGTCCTGTTCCATATCCGGAGGCCTCATTCACTACATGAGGTGGGTTTACCTCTAAGTATCCAGCATCTACATTCTTATCTAGAAAATATTGAACCAGGGAGCGTTGAAGCCTTGCTCCTTGCCCAAAATAAACCGGAAACCCAGCGCCTGCCACCTTCACTCCTAATTCAAAATCAATAAGGTTGTATTTCTTTGCGAGTTCCCAGTGAGGAAGTGCTTCCTTAGGCATGGGCTGCTCCTCTGCACTTTGAAAGATGACTTCATTCTCTTCTGGAGTTACACCTGCCTTTACTTTCTCGTAGGGAATGTTTGGAATCAAATACAATCCTTCTAGAAGGTCCTTCTCTACAGACTCTAAATCTTTTTTAAGCTCTTGGCTTTTTTCTTTAAAAGCGGTAGTCTTCTGCTTTGCGTCTTGGATTGCCTCCTTATTCCCTTCTTTTAAGAACTGTGCGATCTCATTTGAAATTCGTCTGCTTTGCGCGAGATTCTCATCTAGCTCAAATTGAACGGCTCTACGTCTATCGTCTAAGTTCACCACCGTTTCTACAAGATCCAACTGCTTAAATCCTCTTTTTTTAAGTCCCTCTAATACGAGCGCTTTGTTCTCTTTGATAAAACTAATCTGTAGCATCCTTCTATTGTGATAATATTATTAAATCCTTTCTAGTTTGTGATTGTGAGTTCTCTTTTAATCACAAGTTCATTTTGTTTATTCACGTCTCTTGTAAAGACAAGATCCTGATTGAGCCAAACCTGCTCTAAAGAAAACAGTCTGGGTGTCAATTTATAATCGAAACGAAGCGTATCTTGGTCTATTTCTGAATCGAGCTCATTTTGAAAACGAATTCCCAATGTCGAATAATAAGACTGAGCCTCGGCATCCTCCGACTCGAGCGTGCGTACAGCCCCTGAAATGTATTCATAATAATATCCTTTCAGACTGTCCTTCTTCTTCATTGCGCTAACAGGGACATTGGCCGTACTGGCGTCCAAGTCCACTAAATTCACACTGAATAAAGAAGTTTCTTCTTCCTTGTCAAGCAAATCGTTACCCGCCTCGTCCTGTACATAAATTCGAAGCACTTGGTCTATCGCTTGTACATCGTCTTCTCCTTGACGGCAAGAAGCCGCTAGAAGTATGAAAACGAGAAGAAAAAGGTATTTTTTGACGTTCATTAAGCAAAAATAGCATTATTTTAAGTGCTATGAAAATATCCAGTGGATTAACTTGAACCGAAAAAGTGCACTTTTCCACTCATCAGGACCAAAAAAAAGTCCTCATGATAAATAAGGACTTTTTTTTAGGTTCTAGGCATTCGCCCTTTCCCTTATTTTTATCAAAAGTACTCTTTATTCTACGTAGATTCCTGCCCAACTTCTTTTTAGGGGAAGCAAGAAATCCGATAAAAAACTAATGTAACTTGATTTTGAAAAGTCAAACACTTCAATTTCGTGCGAAATACTTCCATCCTTTAGACCGGATCTAAATTCACCTAATTTTAGGGTCTTAATTTCTCCGTTCTCTACATAAGAGGCTTTCATTCGATCAAAAAAGCCGAGCGAAAACTCGTGATCCAATTCTCGTATTGCCTCTCCTAAAGTATCAATCGAACATCCCGAGGCCATTTCTTTCTCCTCATCTACAGCAACGACAAGAAACTGATTCTTCTCGATTTTAAAGGAAGCCGATAGTGGTTTGCCGTGGGCAGCCCAGGTTCCTAAAAAATCATATAATTTTTCCGTAATCTTTTTGCTTTCTTTTGGCAAGAAAGGTCTAGAAGCAGGATATATAAGCACTCGATAATCATTTGTTTCAATGACTTCAGATTCCTCTATTCTCATTTCTTAATTTTCTTTTAATTATGCAAAGTTAGTGAAAAACAAACTCTTGCCTTCTTTACAAATCTTCCGCCTCCGCTAAAAGCTCCGCAATATCTTTGACCTCTACCGTACTGTTAAGGTGCTTCACACCGTCGCTCATCATGGTCATGCAGAAAGGACATCCTGTGGCAATCACATCGGGCTTTTCTTCCAATGCTTCCTCTGTTCTCTCTACGTTGATGTCTTTCTTCCCGGCTTCAGGTTCTTTGAACATTTGTCCTCCGCCAGCGCCACAGCAAAGTCCACTTTGCTTGCATCGTTTCATTTCCACTAGTTCCGCATCGAGTTTAGAGAGCAGATCTCGTGGAGCTTCGTATTCTCCATTGGCTCTCCCTAAATAGCAAGGGTCATGAAAGGTAATCTTCTTTCCTTCGAATCGACCTCCTTCGATTTTAAGCCTTCCCTCTTTCATTAAATTCTTTAAAAATTGAGTGTGGTGCATCACTTCGTAATGCCCTCCCAAACTTGGATACTCATTCTTAATCGTATTAAAACAGTGTGGACAAGCGGTCACAATTTTTTTGACTTCGTAGGCATTCAAAACCTCGATGTTCGTCATGGCCATCATCTGGAATACGAATTCATTACCGGCTCGTTTTGCAGGATCTCCTGTACAACTTTCCTCTTGCCCTAAAACGGCAAACTCAACATTGATCTTATTTAGTATTTTGCAAAATGCGCGCGTTATCTTCTTAGCTCGGTCATCAAAACTTCCTGCACAACCTACCCAGAACAGCACCTCTGGCGCTTTTCCCTCGGCCGCATATTCGGCCATGGTTTTTATTTTAAAATCCATACTCAGTTTTTGTTTTTGTTACATAAAGCTCACGCTTTACAAAAGCGGCGCTCGGTTTATTGCGCCCAGTTTAAACGGTCTGCTTGGTTGTACTGCCAAGGCGCCCCGTTGTTTTCGATATTGGCCATCATCAAATTCCATTCCTGTGGAGCGGAAGATTCCTCCATGATCATAAATCGTCTTAAATCAATAATGATGGACAAAGGATCGATAAGAACAGGACAGGCCTGTACACAAGCATTGCACGTAGTGCATGCTCGCAATTCTTCACGAGTGATATAATCGTCTAATAGTTTTTTACCGTCCGCTACAAACGAGCCGTTCTTCTCTACATTTCTGCCTACCTCTTCCAGCCTATCTCTCGTATCCATCATGATCTTTCTCGGAGAAAGTTTCTTGCCCGTTAAATTGGCAGGACACACGTCTGTGCATCGTCCACACTCTGTACATGTATACGCATTAAGCAGCTGCACCTGATTAAGTTCTAACACATCGCTGGCGCCAAACTTCTCGTCCGCTTGCTCTGCACTCGGTTCTTGCGCCGCAAAAGGATCTGCATTGGGATCCATCATTAATTTAATCTCACGTGTCACAGCAGGCAAATTGGTAAGTTCTCCTACTGGCTCGAGCTTGGCAAACCAAGTATTTGGAAAGGCAAACAAAATATGCAAATGCTTTGAGAAGTAAAGATAGTTCATGAAGAAGAGCACTCCAACGAAATGGAACCACCACGCTCCACGTTCCGCTAAATGAAGAGCTTCACTAGAAAGTCCTAACGAACTAAACAGGGGACTAAGCGTTATTTCACTAATAGGGAAATACCCTAGAATCTGTTCTCCGCTCAGTTCTCGGATGCGAAGATCCGCACCGTTCATGGTAAAGAAGGCAAGCATGAGCGCAAATTCAATGACAAGAATCCAATTTGCATCGTTCTTAGGCCATCCAAACAATTCTTTCATGGTGAGGCGGCGAACGCCATAGAAATTTCTACGAATAAAAAAGACGACCACTGCGATCAAAACAAGCAAGGCTAGAACCTCTAAAACTGCGGTAAAGACTCCGTATAGAGAAAGGCCTAGCACAGAGGCTAAAAATCGGTGCGTGCCGAAAAGACCGTCTACAATAATTTCAATAAGCTCTAGATTGATAATTACGAAGCCCACATAAACTAGGATGTGAAGGATTCCAGCAACAGGGCGTGCACCCATCTTGCTCTGCCCTAAAGCAACTCTGGCCATTAATGCCCATCTCTCTTTTGGGCGATCGGATCGATCCACCTTTTTACCGAGTTTAATATTTCTTACTAGCTTTTGAAGACTTCGAACAAAAAGTCCAATCCCTAAAACAAGTAAGATTCCAAATAGAATATTATCAAGATACGGCATCATAGGCGTGGGGGTTATTTACTGTTTTTACCAAATACGGAAAAGTTCACATATCGCTTCGGATTTGCTTTCATGTCTTCCACCAAAGCATTCAGGTTTTCCGCTGTCTTATTCAAATTTTGATAAAGTTCCTCATCTTTTGTCAATTTACCAAGAGAACCTTCACCATTTTGTATTCCTGTAATAACATTATTTAATTGCGAGGTCGTTTTGTTAAGCGCATCGATGGTATTGTTGAGCTTATCCGTGTCGATCTGCTCTGCAATATTTCCATAGTGATCCATCGCATCGCGAGCGCTCAAGGTCGCTAGATTTGCATTGTCTAAAATCTTTTGGATTCTCGGATCGTTGTTGGCAAGCAATTGATTGGCTTGCGAAGAAGTCCTTTCAAAAGCCCCTACAGTACGATTCAAGTTAATAAGTAGAGCTTTAATTTCCGCCTGGTTTTCAGCTCCGGTCATTAAATTGGCATTAATCATTAGAGAATCCACTCTCTTTAAGACGGATTGCAATTGATCTTTCACTGGACCTACTTGAGAGGAAATACTGTTCATCATAGAATCCTTATATCCTCCACTTAAAGTATCGCCTGATTTCGCCTCTTCTCCTCCGTACTCCAGATTCACTCGAACTTGTTTTCCAGACATCAGTCCAGGTTCAAAGATTTCGAGTGTAGAATTTTTAGAAAATTTAAATTGATCGTCCATAGTGACTTTTAAGACAAAATGAAGTTTCCCATCTTTTCCAGTCACGGGAGCGATTTCGTCCACCTGTCCTACTTTAAGTCCATTAATAGACACATGCGAGGAAGGTTCAAGCCCTTCCACGTTATCGTATTTCGCATAGAAAACGTTATCAGATACGAAAAGACTTTTGCCTTTCATAAACTGAAATAACACTACAAATCCTATGATCGCTAAAGCGGCAATTAAGCCTGCTTTTAATTCTTTAGAAAATTTCACAAGTTCAAATTTTGAGTGACAAATATAGGATATTTTTAATTAAAAAAACTCAATTCATCGTGGAGTGAAAAGCCAAAAAAGCGGCATTATCTGCCGCTTTTTAAGGATCCATAAAAGGATTTATTATTTGCCTGTTTTATCCCAAACTTCGATTCGATAATCGTCAATGTCTGCATTGTCCACTAAACTCTTCATGAAGAGTTGACCGAACATTTGTGCATTTTGACCTGCAATAGCCTCGGCGATTTGCTTCTCATCTCCTGGTTGTTTGTTAATCGTTTCCGATTTTTTCACCACTAGATAGACGCCGCTGATTCCTTCGACAGGTTGTGAGAGTTTCCCTTTTTGAACGCCGAATGCGGCTCCTGCAACTCTAGGTTCCATAGCCATACCTACGACTGGGTTCAAAAGGTTCACGCTAGCAGAAGCTTTCGTTGCTCCAAATAATTTGGCCGCTTGATCAAGTCCTGTCACGTTTCCAGATTTGATTTTGTCCATAATTTGCTTCGCAGCCAATTGGTTTTTCACGATGGGTTCAATCTGGTCTCTTACGGTTTCTGGATCGGCTAGACCTTTGTCTTGTTTCCCGTTGTAATAGGCCACAATACGATCTCCAGTTCCCTCCACAACAAAATACTCAGTTTCTCCTTTCTCTCTCTTCTTGTTAAATGCCCAAGAGATTACTTCTTCATCTTTGTCCGTACCTAATCCCTGAACACGTCCGTCAAAACGTTTTACCATTTTAGGATTCGTAAATTCAAACTTAGATTTCTTCGCTAGGTTTGCGAAATCGTTGAAAGATTTCCCTTGAACTTGTTGAATAAAGCGTCTTGCGTCTCTATCCACTGCGTTTTCTGTTTCTTCAGAAGGCTTGATTGTTTTCACAAGGTTTGCAACCTTGTAACCCATCGCTCCTGTTTTCTTATCTTGAATATTAATAATATGATAGCCAAATTGTGTTTCTACAACGCCTGTTGCGCCTTTTGCATGACTGCCTAAATACGCTTGGAATTCAGGAACAAAGGGAGTGTTCGGTGTAGTCCATCCTAAACTTCCTCCTTGCGCAGCAGAACCTGGATCGTCTGATAAATTCACAAATTCAGCAAATTTACCTGGGTTTGCTTGTACAATCGCACCAATCGAATCCGCTAGTTTCTTAGCTTCTTCCTTGGTTCTTTTGATTCCTTGCGCCGCTGGGCTCGCACTGTGCGCGATTAGAATGTGACGAGACAAAGTTGAATCTGACGTTTTCTTATCTAGTAATTTAGAAACTACATAAAGGTTTTGCTCTTTGTACGGTCCAAAGGTTTGACCAATGGCTGCACTTGCAACTTTATCGGAAATGCTTGGTGGCAATTGCTCTTTAGAAAAATAAGTAGGATTGAAAGGCAAGTCTGAATTCAGCATGACGAACATAGAATCCTGTGTCGTATTAATGAAGTTCTCAGTCCCTCCTGAAGCGTCCGTTCCTTTATTTAGTAACTTTTCAATTTCATCTTTCACTTTCGTGTCGTCCTGAAGTGTAGGTTTCGCTGGGAAATACACGACTCCAAGGTTGCGACTTGCTTCTGATTTGTAAGTATTAGGTCTCTCTTTGATATAGTTTGCTAAATCTTGCGTGCTAACTTTGATTGGATTTTTTTGAAGATAAGTCGCGTAATCGATCTGAACATAGTCAATGTCTGCCACTTTATCTCTTTGAGAAATCATCTCCCCGACTTCTTTTTTGCTCGCTGTGATTCCGGAAGATACATTCGCAAACAACTGTCTAGCCATCATACGATATTCGACACCGCGTCTGATTTTTAGCCATTGGTTATGTTCTTGAATTTGTCCTGCCGCTTCGAGTCCTTCATAGTACTGCTTCACTTCTTGCAATTTGAAGTTTCCCTTCTCGTCAAAGTAATCAGGAACTTGTGCGAACATGGGATCGTATTTCAGTTGGCTCCAAAAGTAATCGTCATTCAACTCGAGCCCTAGCTCATCAAATTGCTGCTTGATTAACTTGGATTGAACCAACATTTGCCACGCTTGCTCTTCGAGTCCTGTGCTAGGCTGTCCTTGTTGTTGAGCCTGCTGCTGAAGTAGTAAAAGTTGGTCATTGTATTCGTCTCTAGTGATTTTGTCGCCATTGACTTGTCCTAAAATATTAGGATTCTTGCCGAACACTTGATCGATACTATCTGGAGTCACTAAGAACGCAAATAGCGCAAGTGCAATCACCCCAATCATTAACCAAGATCTTTTTCTAATTTCTCCTAAAACTGCCATTCTATATAAACTTTTTAATCAGTGTGCGAAAATACACATTTTTAACCTATTAGAAAAAAAATATTTCCACTTTGTTTTTGCGCAAAATACCTACGATTCAGAAAAATTGGAAAATATGTCTACAATCCGCCCACTCACACTATTGGCATAAGAATTGAGCAGTCCTCCTTTAAAACCTATGCACGAGCGGATTTCTGACAAACCTTGGATTCCCTGCTACGGCACAACGAAATAACAATGACAATTTGTCATTTACAATAATATTATGATCGAATTTGAAGACATGAATTTAGAAGGACTATTGGAGGATGATTTTACAGTTTTCGCACAGGACTTAAGTATGATCGATTTCGAGGATAAAACTCAACTAGACACCCAGAAACTATACCCTATTCTTCCCGTCAGAAATCTCGTGATGTTTCCCCAGGTGATCATCCCGATTACGGCAGGAAGAGAACAAAGCAAGAAACTCCTAGAAGACGCGCAAAAAAACGGGACCATCATTGGGATTATCAGTCAAAAAAATAGCAATTTAGAGAATCCTGAAACATCGGATTTGTATCAAATTGGAACCTTAGCGAAGATTGTCAAGATTATCACTTTGCCCGAGGGCAATATTACGGCAATTACCAAAGGGATGCTTCGCTTTAAAATAAAAAATTACGTTCAACAAACGCCCTACATGACAGCGAACATTGAACAATTGAATGAGTCCTCCACGAGGGACCGTCATAAGTACGAAGCACTCATAGACAACATTAAAGCCCTTGCACTCAAAATCATTCAGCTGGATCCGAACATTCCGAATGCAGCCAACTTTGCGATTAACAATTTAACGCAAAATGAAGACCTATTGAATTTCATTTGTACAAATGGAAACTTCAGTGTGCAAAACAAACAAGGCCTTCTAGAAGAAAAAAGCTTGATGAAACGAGCGAAACGTTGCTATTCCTATATGCACGAAGAATTTAGAAAATTGGAACTTCGCAATCAAATTCATCAAAAAACGTCCAAAGACCTCGACAAGCAACAAAGAGAATACTATTTAAATCAGCAAATCCGCACCATTCAAGAAGAACTCGGCGGTGGAGCAGAAAGCGATGCGGAGGAACTACGTGAAAAGGCAAGCAAACTCTCTTGGGATCCAAAAGTAGAAGAACATTTTGAAAAGGAACTTAACCGCTTGTCCCGACAACATCCCAATTCGCCAGACTACAATGTACAGCGAAACTATTTAGACTTTTTCACGGATCTACCCTGGAATACATTTTCAAAAGATTCGGTTGAAATTAAAAAAGCGCAACGAATTTTAGACCGAGATCATTTTGGTCTTGAAGACATCAAAAAAAGAATCCTTGAGCACATGGCAGTCCTCAAATTAAAGGACAATATGAAATCGCCAATCCTCTGTCTTACAGGCCCTCCAGGGGTGGGGAAAACCTCCTTAGGTAAATCCATCGCGAATGCGCTTGGAAGAAACTATGTACGCGTCTCGCTTGGGGGCTTACATGACGAAAGTGAAATTCGGGGACACCGTAAAACCTACATTGGTGCAATGGCGGGGAGAATCTTACAGTCAATCAAAAAATCAGGCACCTCAAATCCTGTCGTAGTCCTTGATGAAATTGATAAGATAGGACAAGGCGTGCATGGAGATCCAAGTTCAGCCTTGCTAGAGGTTCTAGACCCGGAGCAAAACCATAGTTTCTATGACAATTACTTAGAATATGGATACGACCTTTCAAAAGTGATGTTTATCGCCACTTCCAATACACTTTCCACCATACAATCTCCTTTGTTAGACCGGATGGAAATCATTGAAATCACAGGCTATACAACCGAAGAAAAGATTGAAATTGCCAAAAGACACCTTATCCAAAAACAACAAGAAAATTCAGGACTGGATTCTAAGGCCTTTAGACTAGGAAACAGAGAACTGAAGCATATCATCGACAGTCACACCTCTGAATCGGGAGTGAGAACATTAGAGAAAAGAATTGCTTCCATTGCACGCTGGGTTGCCCTGCAAATTGCAATGGAAAATGAATACGAGCCTAAATTAACCTTAAAGCAAATTGATCAAATTCTGGGGGTACCTAGGGAGAAAACCGCTTCTGAAATCTCTGGAGTTCCTGGAGTGGTCACAGGGCTAGCTTGGACCAGTGTCGGGGGAGACATTCTCTTTATTGAAAGTCTTTTAAGTGCCGGAAAAGGAAATTTGACTATGACGGGGAATTTAGGAAATGTGATGAAAGAATCGGCGACCATCGCTTTGGAATACATTAAAGCAAAGCATTTGGAATTAGGCCTCAAGGAAGAAGAGGTCAGTTCATTTAACATACACGTGCACGTTCCTGAAGGAGCCACTCCAAAAGACGGACCCTCCGCTGGGATCGCGATGTTAACCTCAATGGTCTCGAGTTTCAAGAACAAGAAAGTGAAACCTCACATGGCCATGACCGGAGAGATCACGCTGCGAGGAAAAGTACTTCCTGTGGGAGGAATCAAGGAGAAACTTCTTGCTGCGAACCGCGCTGGAATTCGGGAAGTCATCCTTTGCGAGGCCAATCGAAAAGATGTGGATGAAATTAAAAAAGACTACCTGAAAAATCTCAAAATCCACTACGTGACGAAAATGAGCGAGGTGATTGACATTGCCATTGTCTAGAGGGAAAAGTCTTATAATTTTGCCAGTGCGAGAAGGCCTTTGGAGAAACTTTGTTTTGCTGTGAGGACCTCTCGCACTGGCAATTTAATTTAAGACGCAGAGCCTTGGACTTTGCCTCCCAAAGAATTCGGACAAGGAAAGGGTATGATTTTACAATATCACCCTTCTAAAATCTAGGCAAAAGGTGATAATTTGCGTAATTTTACCACCTCAAATACAATTCAACTAACAAAGTACCTTATGCTTTCAAAAATAAACCCTTCTCAAACCCAAGCATGGAAGGACCTACAAGCCCATTTTTCAACTCAAAACTTTGATTTGCGCACCTTGTTTGCCATAGACAGCACTCGTTTCGAGACATTTTCTATTGCAAGCGATCACTTCCTCTTTGATTACTCGAAGAATTTAATTGACCAAAAAACCAAAGATTTACTTCTTCAGTTAGCGAAAGAATGCGACTTAGAAAAGTCCATTCAAGCAATGTTTTCAGGAGAAAAAATCAACGAGACTGAGAACCGAGCCGTTCTTCATACCGCCCTTCGAGATTTTTCTTCGGATCCTATTTTGGTGGACGAGCAGAACATAAAACCGCAAATCCAAAAGGTTCTAGACAAAATGAAATCGTTTTCTGAAAATGTAATTTCAGGGGACCATAAAGGGTATACCCATCAACCCATTACGGACGTTGTAAACATCGGCATCGGAGGATCCGATTTAGGGCCTGTGATGGTGGTATCGTCATTAAAACACTACAAAACGAGATTAAATGTCCATTTTGTTTCGAACGTGGATGGCAATCACATTGCGGAAGTACTAAAACCTTTAGACCCTGAAACGACCTTGTTTATTGTCGCTTCGAAAACCTTTACTACGCAAGAAACCATGACCAATGCAGAGTCTGCAAAACAATGGCTACTAGAAAGTGGTGCGACCACAAGTGATGTTGCGAAGCATTTTGTCGCTTTATCGACCAATACAAAAGCGGTTCAAGAATTTGGAATCTCTGCAGATTCAATCTTTGAATTCTGGGATTGGGTTGGAGGCCGTTATTCTCTTTGGAGCGCCATTGGACTGAGCATTGTACTTGCGGTAGGGTATGAAAATTTTGAATCTCTTTTAAAAGGGGCCAACAAAACCGACACGCACTTCAAAACGGCACCTTTAGATCAGAATGTCCCTGTTCTGATGGGGCTACTAGGAATTTGGTATCGCAATTTTCACGACGCATCATCGTATGCGATTCTTCCCTATTCTCAATATTTAGATCGCTTTGCAGCCTACTTACAACAAGGCGACATGGAAAGCAATGGAAAAAGTGTGGATCGAAATGGCAATTTTGTCGACTACGAAACGGGGCCCATTATTTGGGGCGAACCCGGCACCAATGGACAACACGCCTTTTATCAACTAATCCATCAAGGCACGGAACTTATCCCTTCTGATTTCATTGGCTATGTAGAGTCTTTAAACTCAGTTTC
The DNA here is from genome assembly GCF_057838485.1 of Epilithonimonas sp. KH_059. Taxonomy (NCBI): domain Bacteria; kingdom Pseudomonadati; phylum Bacteroidota; class Flavobacteriia; order Flavobacteriales; family Weeksellaceae; genus Epilithonimonas; species Epilithonimonas sp. KH_059. The sequence continues at coordinate 1,715,325 of NZ_CM174468.1, read as the reverse complement.
TGATCATCAACCTAAATTGATGGCAAATTACTTTGCACAGACCCAAGCTTTGGCTTTTGGTAAGACAAAAGAGGAAGTGGAAACCGAACTTCGACAAAGCGGACAAGAGGAAAAACAAATTGAAAGCCTTGCAAATTTCAAAGTATTTAAAGGAAACATTCCCACCAACTCACTTTTATTCAAGGAGCTAACCCCTTTCACTCTAGGCGAACTAATTGCATTGTATGAGCATAAAATCTTCGTACAAGGGGTGATTTGGAATGTGTTTAGCTTTGACCAGTTTGGCGTTGAACTTGGGAAAGTTCTTGCCAAAGGAATTCTTCCCGAACTACAGAGCAAGGAGAAGACAACTAGACTTGACAGTTCCACGAACGGATTACTTAATTACTACAAAGCAAACAATCAATAAAACATCTTTTTGCAAAAATCAGAATTATGGCTCAAATACTAGACGGACTCAAAGTTTCGAAAGACATCAAAAGCGAAATCAAAGTAGAGGTAGATAAAATTTTAGCTCAGGAGCTCCGAGCTCCACATTTAGCAGCTATCCTTGTGGGTGAAAATGGCGCAAGCAAAGCCTATGTAAATAGCAAAGTGAAAGACTGTAAAGAGGTAGGGTTCGAGTCCACTTTAATTCGCCTATCGGACACGGTGAGTGAGTCTGAACTTCTTGCAGAAATTGAAAAGCTAAACCAAGATCCCGCGATCGACGGGTTTATCGTACAGCTACCTTTGCCAAAAGGTATTGATCAAGAACTCATCATTAATGCGATTGACCCCACAAAAGACGTAGACGGCTTTCATCCAGAAAACTTTGGTAGAATGGCCTTAGAAATGGAGGCATTCTTACCGGCAACCCCCTACGGGATCATGACTTTACTTGAGCGTTACAATGTTAGTACAAAAGGAAAAAACTGCGTGGTCATTGGAAGAAGCCGAATTGTAGGTCGTCCTATGAGCATTTTACTAAGCAGCAAAGGGGATCCTGGCGATGCAACCGTGACGGTTGTGCATAGCCATACCCAAAATATAGAAGAATACACACGCAAAGCAGACCTTATCGTGGTTGCCCTTGGTGCTCCGAAATACCTGAAAAAAGACATGGTGAAAGAAGGGGTTGTGATTATTGACGTCGGAATCACCCGAGTGGAGGACACAGGAGAACGTGGATTTCATTTGGAAGGAGACGTGGATTACGAGGGATGCAAAGAAAAGGCGAGCTGGATTACACCGGTACCCGGAGGCGTTGGGCCGATGACCCGAGCTATGCTAATGAAAAACACTTTGCTAGCCTACAAACGAAAAGGCTAAGAACTAGATAAAAAAAGAGTGGAACTAGGTTTCCCTATTTCAATACAAAATGATAGAAGATCAGGAACAATTATTAAAAGAAGGTAAAATGCTGCCTGTCATGGAGCATTTTTACACCATCCAAGGAGAGGGTGCCCATACAGGAAAGGCGGCTTACTTTATCCGTCTAGGGGGGTGCGACGTGGGATGCCATTGGTGCGATGTGAAAGAAAGCTGGGATCCAAAAATCCATCCCCTGCTCGATGTAGAACAGGTGGCAGAAACGGCGGCAAACCAGTGCAAAACCATCGTTTTAACTGGAGGTGAGCCCCTCATGTGGAATCTCGATCTTTTAACGGCAAAATTAAAAGAGCGCGGATGTACCATTCATATTGAAACCTCTGGGGCCTATCCCCTGAGTGGAACGCTCGACTGGATTACGCTTTCACCTAAAAAGACAGGTCTTCCTTTAGAGGAAATTTACAAAAAGGCAAGCGAACTGAAAATGATTGTTTTTAATCAAAATGATTTTAAGTTTGCCCAAGGACAGGCTGAAAAAGTATCTGCTAATTGCCGACTATATTTGCAAAGCGAATGGGGAAAACGCGAGGAAATGTATCCAAAAATAACGGACTTTATTTTGGAAAACCCACAGTGGCAAGCCTCGGTTCAGACTCATAAATATTTAAACATTCCCTAGATAAGACATGCACAAGGTTCTACTCTGTTGTAGAGCATAATTAAAATATTAATATTACTTTCGCAGTATGACTAAAAAGTTTTTAACCGCATTTGGCGAGTATTTTATGCTTATGGGAAAAAGCATTCGCCGACCCCAAAAAGCTGCCGTCTTTTGGAGGCTTTTGATGCGGGAAATATATGACCTGGGTGTGAACTCATTTGGTCTTGTGGTATTTACCTCGATATTTGTCGGCGCTGTGGTTGCGATACAAATGTTCAATAACTTCAACGCCTCGTCCTTTCCCATTCCCCCAAGTTTTGTGGGGTATGCTACAAAAGCGGTTCTCGTACTAGAATTCTCCCCTACGATTATTGCCCTCGTACTTGCTGGAAAGGTCGGATCCTATATTGCCTCGAGCATTGGAACGATGAGAGTCTCGGAACAAATTGATGCCCTTGATATTATGGGGGTTAATTCCGCGAACTTTCTGATTCTTCCTAAAATAATTGCTTGCGTTTTGTTTAACCCACTGCTTATTGCACTTAGTATCACCGTGGGTATCTTTGGCGGGTATCTCGCAGGAGAATTCACAAGCAACTGGACTTCAGGAGAATACATCTCAGGGATCCAAATGTATATGCCCACTCTCTTTTATTATTATGCCTTCACCAAAACCGTAGTGTTTGCATTTATTATCGCCACGGTCCCTGCCTATTTTGGATACAATGTGAAAGGAGGCTCTTTAGAAGTGGGTCGCGCAAGTACACAGGCGGTAGTTTGGACAATGGTCTTTATTATCATCTCGGAGCTTATATTAACCCAAATGATCTTAAGCTAATGATAGAGGTTAAAAACTTAAAGAAAAGCTTTGACGGTACGCAGGTACTTAAAGGCATCACGACTACTTTTGATACCGGAAAGGTCAATTTAATCATAGGGCAAAGTGGTTCTGGGAAAACCGTCTTTTTAAAGTCGCTACTCAATGTTCATGAGCCTACGAGCGGAACGATTTTATTCGATGGGAGAGACATTATGAAAATGGGACGAGACGAAAAACAAACCCTGCGCTCTGAAATTGGAACTCTGTTTCAAGGAAGCGCTCTGTTTGACTCTTTAACTGTGGAGCAAAACATTACCTTTCCACTCGATATGTTTACAAACTTAACCTTCCGCGAGAAAAAAAGAAGAGCTTTTCAAGTCATGGGGCTCGTGCGTCTTGACAACGCACAACGAAAATATCCTGCAGAAATTTCCGGAGGGATGCAAAAAAGGGTGGCCATTGCAAGGGCCATTGTCAACAATCCAAAGTACTTGTTTTGTGACGAGCCCAATTCTGGCTTAGATCCTTATACTTCGAATGTTATCGATGATTTGATTCTAGAAATCACGAAGGAATACAATACCACGACCATTATAAATACGCACGATATGAATTCTGTGATGACCATTGGCGAGAAAATTGTATACCTAAGGGAAGGAATTTTGGAATGGGAGGGTGATAAAAACAAGGTGATCACTGCAGGGAATAAAAACCTGATTGATTTTGTTTACTCCTCCGAACTCTTTAAGGAATTAAGAGAATACTTTTTGAGTACCAACAAAACCTCAATCGAAAATCAAATAACGAAACCGGAATAACAATGAAGAAATTAGTCAGTGCCGCTTTAATCGGTCTATCCGTGACGCTTTCTGCGCAAGTCTCTCTTGCGGCAAAAGCCAATTTATTATTTCCAACGGGCAAGCCTACTTGGAAAAACATTTCAAATTCTGCCACCGATGCATACAATTCGAGTGGTAAGAACAATACAGGATTCAATGTAGGTCTTTCTGCGAAAATTGATTTACCTACGTCCCTGTTTATTATGCCTGAACTTTATTACACTACGTTCAAAAATGAATTAACCGATCCCGTGACCAATACCACGATTGAAGCAAAAAGCAACCGTGTGGATTTACCGGTCCTTGTTGGGTTAAATTTACTTGGAGATCAACTCGGTGTATTTGTAGGACCTGTCGCAAGCTATAACCTTAGCACAGACAACCAATACAATGATTTCAAAGAAAATGCAGAATCAAACTTTACCGTAGGGTATCAATTTGGAGCGCAAGTGAAAGTGAGTAAACTCCTGATCAACGCACGCTACGAAGGTGCATTCAACAAAGATCAGCGTGAGTTCATTAACAACAACGTTGCGGGTGAGAGCTACACAGTCCGTTATGACAACCGTCCAAGCTTATTTATGGTTGGACTTGGTTACGCATTCTAAGAAGCAAAGAACCTATATTTAAATCCCCTGAATTAGTAATAATTCGGGGGATTTATATTTTCATTCGGAGTTTCTTTTTGCTCCACTACTTTTTGCTGCAATTCCTTTTCTTTAGCAAGCTCTTGTGCTTTGCGTTCGAGTTCTAATTTCTCTTTCTGCAGTTGTTTAAATTCGCGGCGTTTCTGTTCTTGTTTGAGCGCCGTTCCTTTGCTCACATAGCCTACCATTCCACCGAAAATCAGTCCGAGCCCAATCCCAGCCATAATTCCCATAATATGGGAAAGTTTGATTTGTTCCACCGCAAAATCAGTGGTTAGATAAAATAAAAATGTGGCGATTACTAAAAGTATGACACCGACGAGACTTAGACTTTTCATAGTATATAAATTAAAACCTCTTCAAATTTAGTAAAATTTTGAAGAGGTTTAGGTTTCTAATTAGATGGATTTAAATTTTACCACCTGCATTCTTATAATATTCGAGGGCTTTTGGTAAATGTGCCGCGATTTGCGATTTTCTATTCTCCGGACTCGGGTGAGTAGAGAGGAATTCTGGAGGTCTGTTGCCACTTGTGGTCATCGACTCCATACGGTTCCAGAAAGGTGTAGCTCCTCTTGGGTCGTATCCTGCCATTGACATAAGGTAAAGTCCCATTTCATCCGCTTCCAATTCTTGTTTTCTCCCGTACTTAAGTAAGGCTACTTGACCTCCTACGGAGTAAATAGAGCCCAAAACTTGCCCAAGTTGTCCGTTAGAAATGGTACCACCAAGAATCTGTCCGCCATACTGCGCTATCATGGCTTGAGAAATTCTCTCGTTGCCGTGACCCGCCAAAGCGTGGGATATTTCATGGCCTAATACCACCGCTAAACCGGTTTCATTCTGCGTAATGGGTAAAATCCCACTGTAAACGGCCACTTTTCCTCCGGGCATACACCATGCGTTTGCAGATGCATCTTGAATCAAATTATACTCCCAATTAAAAGACGTTAAATCTTGCGAACGCCCAATGGAATTATAATAGTTCTTGGCTGCATTTTGGAGCCGAAGACCTACATTCTTCACTTGGTTAGCCGCTGTAGTTCCTTTGACTACCTTGGATTTTGACAAAACTTCCTGGTATTGTTGAACCGCCATACTGGCAATTTCTGCGTCACTCACTAATTGTACGGACTGACGTCCCGTGAGGGGGTTCGTAGTACAGGCAATCATCAAAAGAGATGCAGCGCCCACTGTAAATACTTGTATTAATTTCATAGTTTTAAGTGTTATTAAATATCGTGGTTACAATATTTGTTCCAATTGTGAAAAATAATGTACCTTTAGTAGCCTTTGAGCATGAATTTTGTAAGAAACCTATAAAATATTGAAAAATGAAAAAATACATACTCCTATCGGTTGTCTTCGCATTGGCAATCCTCCAATCTTGTAGCTCTCAAGATTACCTTGATAAAACAACACTTGATAATTTGCTAAACTCTAAAGAATTCACCTTTATGGCAAAAAGAGCGGTGCCTTCTACTAATGACATTTCAAGGGTAATGAGTGGATCCGTGCAGGGGAGCTCTCGATTATTAGACCTTGATTATGGGTATACAGTGGAAGTGACTAAAGAAAAGATTACCTCGACTCTTCCTTATTTTGGACGCATGTACACGCCTACAACCGATCCTGACAAACAAAGCTATCGATTTACTTCCGAGAAATTCAACTACCAAGAATCTGTTGAGAAACGCAATGTCAAAGTAATTACTCTCCGCCCTCAGGATGTGACTCATGTGCAAAGAATGGTCATGCAAGTGTACCCCAACGGTCGTGCCTACTTAACCATTGAAGCAAACGATCGTCAACTCATTTCGTACGATGGGTACTTAATGAAAAACGAAACTAAGAATTAGACTTAAAGAGTAAATTCACAAAACTTTTTGCTTCGGAACTGGGTGTAGACTTAAGTTCGGAAGCATTTCGTTTGTGCCGCTCGTAATTTTCTGATAAATAGGCATCGGCTTCAGTCCGTTCTAGAAGGTAGTGTTTCACCCAATAGAAAAACCTTTTTTCGGCTTGCTCCTGCCGGCATTGGACAAATCGATCTGATTGTTTCTTCTGATCGATAAACTTTTCAATTGAACTATACACTTTGTCAAGTCCTTGTTTTTCAAGCGCTGAACCTAAAAGAACTGGGACTTTCCAATTGGGCTCTTTTTCTGGCATAAAATAGAGCGCCCTCAAGAGTTCCTGTTTGGTTTGTTTGGCGAGGGCTAAATTATCATTTTCCACTTTGTTGATGAAAATGAGATCGACCATTTCCATTATGCCACGCTTGATTCCTTGCAGTTCATCTCCACCTCCGGTAATTTTCAAAAACAAAAAGACATCGCTAAGTTCAGAAACCATCACCTCACTTTGCCCCACTCCCACAGTTTCAATCAATATATAATCGTATCCAGCTGCTTCACACAAAAGCATCGTTTCAAAGGTAGTGTTTGCCACGCCGCCCAAAAATCCAGAACTAGGCGAAGGACGGATAAAGGCCATGGCGGATTTGCTTAACTCCTCCATCCTAGTTTTATCTCCTAAAATAGATCCTTTGTTAAGTGTGGAACTAGGGTCGATTGCAAGGACTGCCACTTTCTTGCCTTTTTCTATTGCCAGAAGCCCAAAACTTTCAATGAAGGTGGATTTTCCAACGCCTGGAACCCCTGTGACGCCTACTCGAATGGAATTCCCAGCATACGGCATGATTTTCCTTAACAGGTCTTCGGCCTTCGCTCGATGTTCTGGCTTCTTACTCTCCACCAAAGTGATCGCCTTGGCCAAAATTCTTTTGTCTCCCTCTCGAATTCCCTTCAAATACTCCTGTATCGATATCTCGTTCATCTTTTCTCCTTATTATGTTTTCATTTGAATGCCTAGTCCTGGCGAACTCTCTAAATGCAATTCCCCTTGGTAAACTTTACTCCCAACCGCATCATCGTTTGCGATTAATTCTGCCCCGTCTAGATCCGCATAATCACAAAGGGGCGCCAAGGCAATCCCTGCGGAAATTCCGACTGAGGACTCTGTCATGCACCCAATCATCACCCTAAACCCGTACTCTTTCGCTTTTTTGACCACCTCAAGCGCGGGGGTCAGTCCACCGCATTTCATAAGCTTAAGATTTAAAGAGGGATAATGGGGCTGCAATTCCGCCAATTGATCCATTGATTGAAAATCTTCATCGCCCATCCAGTTCACTTTTGAGTTGCGTGATAAAGCTTTATACTCGCCCACTTTTAAGGGCTGCTCTACATATACTAGTTTTTCAACGTTTACACTTGCCTCTAAGCGCTTGCAATCCTCAGGCCCAAAACTAGTGTTCGCATCGATAGCAATCTTTTTTCCTGTTTCTAACAGAGCTTCTAATTGCAAGGGATTCCATTCCACAAACTTTACTTTAAAGAAGCTCCATTTTGAGCTCTTAATCTTTTGCACCTGCTCCCATGAAGTTCCTCCGCTAAGGGTTAAAGAGGAAAAGGGGAGAGAACCTCCAATTGAATTTAGTTCTCCAAAAGATTTGCCCTCTAATTTCCCATACAAATCCCAATAGGCACAATCCAGAGCGCTACGTAAAAAGGGATTTTGAGCCCACTTCATTAAAATCAAATAAAACTCCTGCGGAATCACCTTAGAGACTTCTTTTAGAAGACGCCTAATTCGAACCAATTCTTTTTCAAAATCAGCGAGAACGATGCCATAATACGTGATTTCGACACATTCCCCATACCCCACTTCGTGTTGCTCTGAGAGTTCCACAAGAAGGGCATTTCGATAGTCGAATTGCCCATACGTAATATGAAAAGGCTCTTTTAAAATTAATTTTCTAACTTTCCATCGTAATTCCATCGGATCTTTGGTTACTCATGTAAATTATTTAAATTTAACCAAAAATAACAACTAACAAAATTCTTTATGAAAAAAATGATCTTCGGCACCCTCACGATGGGGCTGGCTTTAGCCTCTTGTACCCAGAGCGGTATGGCTGGAAGCAAACTTAAAAAAGAGAAGCAAATTGCAGAAGGCAAAACCATCTTTGAAAACTCTTGTCATAAATGCCATGCACTCCCTGAACCAAAATCTTTTACGGACGAACAGTGGGTAGGGCTCGTGAATGCAATGGCACCGAAAGCCAAACTAAGCGACGAGCAGGGGAAACTTGTATATGAGTACGTCTCTAACACGAACTAAAAAAGAATAAAAAAGCGGACTTTCCCTAGAGACAAAGTCCGCTTTTTTTGCTTTTAATGGTTTATTCTTTCAAATACCCTTCTAGAATCTGACAAGCAGACTGAGGAAGACTTGTACCGGGCCCAAAAATATAATCGGCCCCGTTTTCATACAAATAGTCATAATCTTGTTTCGGGATTACGCCCCCAACCACGATTTTGATATCGGTGGCTCCCAGTTTTTTAAGTTCTTCTACGACTTTAGGCACTAGGGTTTTATGCCCTGCCGCAAGAGAAGAGATCCCTAATACATGGACATCGTTCTCCACGGCTTGAAGAGCTACTTCCACTGGGGTTTGAAATAAAGGCGCGACATCGACATCAAAGCCCATGTCCGCAAATGCAGTCGCGACGACTTTTGCACCTCGATCGTGACCGTCCTGTCCCATTTTCGCAACCATAATACGGGGACGACGTCCGAAGGTATTCTCAAAGGTTTCGCACAAAGCAAGGGCTTTGGCAAAATATTCATTCTTAGTTGCACTCATCGCATACACTCCTTGAATTGTTCTAATGTTCGCTTTGTAACGACCGAAACTTTTCTCCATCGCATCACTCATTTCTCCTAAGGTCACTCGCCTTCTGGCTGCTTCAATACAAAGTTCTAATAAATTTCCATCGCCGCTACTAGCCGTCTGTTCAATTTCCTGAAGGATTTCACTTACCTTTTGTGCATCGCGACTACTTTTAAGACTCTCTAGTCGCTCAATTTGCTCTTTACGGACCTGTGAATTGTCTATATCAAGAATATCGAAGCGTGGCTGTTCAAGTTCAGACTTGAAGGAGTTGACCCCGATAATAAACTCCTCCCCAGAATCAATTTTGGCCTGTTTGCGGGCAGCGGCTTCCTCGATTCTCATCTTTGGAATTCCTTGTTCGATCGCTTTGGTCATTCCCCCTTGCGATTCTACTTCTTCAATATACTTCATCCCTTCTGTAATCATCTGCTTGGTCAATGCCTCGACAAGGTCACTGCCTGCGCAGGGATCAACCACGTCACAAATACCGCTCTCCTGTTGAAGAATAATTTGTGTATTTCTTGCAATTTTTGCAGAATAATCCGTGGGCAGTGCAATGGCTTCATCCAAAGCATTGGTATGCAAAGATTGCGTACCTCCTAAAGCTGCCGACAGGGCTTCAATAGCAGTCCTTGTTACATTATTAAAGGGTTCTTGCTCTGTAAGACTCCAACCCGAAGTTTGAGAATGGGTACGAAGTGCAAGACTTTTAGGGTTTTTAGGTTGAAAGGGCTTGAGAAGCTCTGCCCATAAATAACGGGCAGCTCGCATCTTAGCGATCTCCATAAAGTGATTCATTCCTACGGCCCAAAAAAAGGAGAGACGAGGCGCGAAGGAATCGATTGACATCCCTGCTTTAATCCCTGTACGTACATACTCAAGTCCGTCTGCAAGTGTGTAAGCCATTTCTAAAACGGGCGTCGCACCTGCTTCCTGCATATGGTAGCCTGAAATGGAAATCGAATTAAACTTCGGAATATTTTGAGCGGTATATTCAAAAATATCCGCAATGATTTTCATAGACGGCTTGGGTGGATATATATAGGTGTTTCTCACCATGAATTCCTTCAATATATCATTCTGAATGGTCCCTGACAATTTCTCTTGACTCACGCCCTGCTCTTCGGCAGCCACGATATAAAAGGCCAAAATAGGCAGCACAGCTCCATTCATTGTCATAGACACAGAAATCTCATCCAGAGGAATCTTATCAAAAAGAACTTTCATGTCTTCCACCGAATCAATGGCTACCCCGGCTTTACCGACATCTCCTTCAACCCTTGGATGGTCTGAATCGTATCCTCGGTGGGTGGCTAAATCAAAGGCGACCGAAAGCCCCTTTTGCCCAGCTGCGAGGTTCTTTAAATAAAATGCATTGGACTCTTTCGCAGTGGAAAAACCGGCATATTGACGAATGGTCCACGGCTTTTGTACATACATAGTAGGATAGGGCCCTCGAAGATAAGGAGCCACCCCTGCACTTACACTAGAGGTAAGAGAAGTATCTGTGTCCGCCTCTGTGTAATGAGATTTTAATTCCAATCCGTCCTTTTCAAAAAGAAAGGGAGTCTTTGGGAATGTAAGTATCTTAAAGTCAGGATTTTGATTTTGAATTTTCCGGCGCATAACGGTAAGTGGATTGAAAAAGTAAAGTTACAAATTTTTACGAGGTTTTTCGAGTGCCTCTATGAGGTCTAGGAAAGGGCGCATTCCAGAGTGTTAAACGAAAAAAAACATGCCTTGGGTAAGACATGCTTCTCTTTTAAACATTTAAATTTATCACTTTTCAGAAACCGATTCTTTGACGTCCTTTGCTCCTTTTTCTACTGCAGAGGCTGCATCGGCGGTCACTTTCTTCGCTTCTCGTTTGAGATCTTTAGATCCTTCTTTAAGGGCATCTCCTACTTCGTTCAATTTCACTTTAGCTTTCTGCGCTGCCTCTTGGGATTTCGCTTTAAAGTTTTCTGCACTTGAATCTACTTTCTGCTCATCGATTCCGACGTGTTCAATCGTGGTGGTATCACCGTCTTGCTGAATCACCGTTGTTTTTTCTTTTACGCAGGCGCCTAAAGTGAATAGACTTCCCATTAGACCGAGTAGAACCAATTTTTTCATCGTTTTAATACTTTCTATATTAGGTAACAAATACTAAACCAAACTTCTAATACTCGTCCTCTGCACCTTTCATCTTCTCGGCATTTTCCGCCATGATGACCGCATCAATCATTTCTTGAATGTCCCCATTCATATACGCATCCAGGTTGTAAATGGATTTGTTAACTCGGTGGTCGGTGACTCTACCTTGAGGATAATTATAGGTTTTAATCTTTGCAGATCTATCTCCGGTTGAAACCATGGATTTACGCTGAGCAGCGACATCGCCTTGAACCTTTTGAAGTTCAATGTCGTAAAGTTTTGCTCTTAGCATTTCCATCGCAAGCTCTCGGTTGGCTAACTGAGAACGAGCCTGTTGGCAAACAACCACAAGACCCGAAGGTTTGTGGGTTAACTGAACCTTGGTTTCCACCTTGTTCACATTTTGCCCTCCTGCTCCTCCGGAACGTGAAGTTTGCATTTCAATATCGGCAGGGTTGATTTCTACATCCACTTCTTCTGCTTCTGGCAAAACGGCCACCGTAATTGCAGAGGTATGCACTCTCCCTTGGGATTCGGTCTCAGGGACACGCTGTACCCGGTGAACCCCGGATTCAAATTTCATAATACCGTAAATGCCATCTCCCTCCACTTTCATGATGAGTTCTTTGTATCCTTTGGCAGCTTCGTTAGAGTCGGTAATTTCGTGCTTCCACCCTTTGGTTTTGAAGTACATTGCGTACATTCTATAAATATCTTCGACAAAAATAGCAGCCTCGTCTCCTCCGGTTCCTGCACGAAGTTCCACAATGACGTTTTTATCATCCGTTGGGTCTTTAGGAATCAGAAGGACCTTTAATGCCTCTTCGAACTCTGGCAATTTATCTTGGGCTTCTAATTTCTCCATTTTGGCCAAATCCACGAATTCCTTGTCGCTGCCGTCCGCAATGATTTCATCCGATTCCTTGATGGTATCAAGCGCGGATTTATACTCATCGTATACCTTCACGATCTTACCCAGATCGCTATACTCCTTATTTAGCTGAGAATAGCGTTTTTGATCCATGATCACATCGGGTTGGATGATGAGGTCGGCGACCTCGTTATAGCGTTGCTTGATTGCTTCAAGCTTAGGAATTAGGGATTTTGACATGGATAACTTTTTGTGCCTGCAAAGATAAAGAAAACTTGCAAAACCATCGAGGGAGCTTTAAGAAACTCTTTCTAAAACTATCAATCCACTCATTTGAGTGGATTGATAGGAATTTATTTTAAGGTTTAATTTCCCGGTTCGCTAGGTTCAACAATTCTATTCTCATAGAGATTGATAAACATTTTCGAAATACGCATTAACACCGCCTGAATGTCTCTACTCTGTAAAAACACGTTGGTTTGAAGCACTCCTTCTTTTGTGGAAGGCTTGGTTCTGTTAATGTTGGCGATCTGATAATCCAATTTTTCGTTGATATAAGCTCGCACCTTATCTCTCTCCGCACGGATATCATGAATATTCTCATCGGCCGTTTGCTCTAGAGAAACTAAGATGATATTGAAGAACTCACCCATTCTTGAATCCAGTTTCTTAAGGTCTTTTAAAAACTCTAAATCACTAACCACATGCAGGTTCTTCACAAAATAGAGAGCTTCATTGCTTAAGGACCTAGTTGATTGAGCAAGGTCTTGAATGAAATCACTGCTTAGAACAATGGCCTGCGCCGTTTGCTTGTCATTAATGCTTAAGGACTTAATGTATTTAATACTTTTGACCCTTACTTGATGACCGTGCTTCTCTAAATCGGCTAGAGATTTATTCGCACTTTCTAATTTTGCGATATTTCCTTCGATCAGCCCATCTAAGATTAGGTTGTAGTTGATTGCAATTTCAGAAACCGTAGAACTTACAATAGATTGGTACTTCTGAACTGTATTTAAGTCACTATCTCCTAAAACCTTAAGACGATCCTCATTTCTCTTCTTCTCCTTCACTTTCATACTGAAGCGAATATTGGATACCACAATAAAGGCAAAAACAACCCCCATAAGCGCATAGGTTCCCTCTCTACCCCCTTTGTACATAATTAAGGCAAACACAGCAGAAACGCTAAAAGCAATTAAGGCCGTAATAAACCAACCTCCGATCACGGAAAGTACACCTGCTACTCTATATACTGCGCTGTCTCTTCCCCATGCATTGTCTGCAAGCGAACTTCCCATTGCGACCATGAAGGTAACATAGGTAGTGGACAAAGGGAGCTTCTGCGAAGTAGCCCAAGCAATGATACTCGAGGCAATCACTAGATTCACAGCCGCGCGCACTAAGTCGAACGAAGGTGCATCTTGCGATTCAGCCGCTTCAATTAATTTCTTTTCCTGGATGGTGTTACGATAGCGTCTCGTAATGGGTTGAGGAATAATAACTCCAAAGATTTTTCCAAAAGTAAGCGAGGAGTTCACAATGCTACGTGAGATTAAGTTCGCTTTAAATCGCTCGTCTCCTTCGTCTTGTCGACCGAGACTTACTTCCGTTTCCGTCACATTCTTTGCCTTTGCACTGAACCAAATGGTAAGTCCCATGATAATCCCTGCAATTAACAACATATAATTAGGTACAAGCACATCGTTGCCTGCCAAATAATCCATGAAATACTCGTTTGCAGGAACTCCGGAACTAGCCCAATCTTGAAACGCTAAGAGTCCTGAAATGGGAACTCCAATAAAGTTGACTAAGTCGTTTCCAGCAAAAGCCATCGCCAGAGCGAAGGTTCCTAAAAGGACCACAACCTTTAGTGGGTTCACTTTGTAGAATCGCTGCAAAAGGTAAAGTACAACCAAGGCGAAAACAAACATTCCTGCTAAAATAGCATTTGTATTCTCTTGAATTAATAGGGCAATCTCTTGGTTTAATAGAGTGGTTCCTTTTAATCCTTTAATCAGTAGGAAATAAACAATGGAAGTGATTCCAATTGAGGAAAACAAAACTCCGTAGGTAGCTAATTTTTTGTCAAAATTAAAGGTAAACAAAATTCTTATTAGGTACTGAATTATAGCCCCAGCCGTAAACGCGATTAAAATCGATAGAAATATACCGGAGATGATGTTGTTTGTACTTTCAAAATTAATGTATTTCCATATCTCACTTATAGTCTCATTGTTCGTCATCGAAAGTAAAAACCCAGCCATAAGCGAGGCCCCTAAGAGTTCGAAAATAATAGAGACGGTGGTAGAAGTCGGCAAACCAAGACTGTTAAATACATCTAATAGAATAATATCCGTGAGGATCACGGCTAAAAATACAATTAGAAGTACGTCAAAAGTAAAGTACTGCGGATAGAAAATTCCCTTTCGAGCAATTTCCATAATGCCACTTGAAAAAACGGAGCCTATGACCACACCCGCAATTGCGATTAAGATAATGGTCCGAAAAGAGGCTACTTTAGACCCGATAGCGGAATTTAAAAAATTCACCGCATCGTTACTTACGCCCACTACTAAATCAATAACAGCAAGTACAAGTAGAGCACCTACCACAAAAATGAAATAATCCATGAAAATAGTTTGCCGCAATTTACGACTATGCTCAAGGGTACTCATCATATGTTAACAAAACTTAACATTGGGGTTTGGACCCAAAAAAACCGATCCAATGGATCGGTTTGTATATATAGTTTTGCTTTGAGAATGCAATTCACTCAGCTATAGAGCAAATCACACCATCATCCACTAGTGATGACCTTCGTGCAAAAAGGGACCTCTCCCTTTTGGATTGCTATAGATAACTTCTGCTCCTTGTTCTGGCAAAGTTTTACGTCTTATTTCTTCTGGGTCAAAAGGTTTGGTTTTACCAAAGTACTCCATTAGTCCTTCCGTTAACCACAACGGAATCACGAGTCCGAAGAACATTAGGATACACCAGAATCCAACGAGCATCATGATTATAAAAAACACGAACCAAATAAATTGGTAAAATGGCCACAATTCTAATACTGTTAACATTTCTTTAGATTTTGAGCAAAAATAGTATTTTTAATTCTATTACTAAAATTCTAACCCCTCTTTTTAATTGTTTATTCTGATTCTAAACTTCTCAGCGGGTTAAAGACTGAAAAAAATCGTTCCCTTTGTCGTCCGTAATGATAA
The DNA here is from genome assembly GCF_057838485.1 of Epilithonimonas sp. KH_059. NCBI lineage: Bacteria > Pseudomonadati > Bacteroidota > Flavobacteriia > Flavobacteriales > Weeksellaceae > Epilithonimonas > Epilithonimonas sp. KH_059. Next base: position 1,700,075 of record NZ_CM174468.1, on the reverse strand, counting down.
AGGCTGGGAAATCTTTTACTTCGATTTTCCGTACCGCTTCCATACCGAGTTCAGGGAAATCAAGAACTTCCACTGATTGTATGTTTTCTTTGGCTAGAATGGCCGCAGGACCTCCAATCGACCCCAAATAAAACCCTCCATATTTACCGCAAGCATTTGTAACACTGTCACTGCGATTTCCTTTTGCAAGCATCACCATACTTCCTCCGTGAGACTGGAATTCATCTACATAAACATCCATTCTACCAGCAGTCGTGGGTCCAAAACTACCGGAAGGAAGTCCTTCTGGAGTTTTTGCAGGTCCTGCATAGTAAACCGGATGGTTTTTAAAATATTCAGGCATCGCTTCTCCACGGTCGAGCATTTCTTTAATTTTCGCATGTGCGATGTCACGGGCCACAATAAGAGTTCCACTTAATTTAAGGCGGGTCTTGACCGGATATTTTGACAACTCAGCACGGATTTCTTCCATCGGCTGATTCAAATCAATCTCCACGGCTTTTTCAAGATGGGGAGCGGTTTGCGGAAGGAAGCGCTTTGGATCCTCTTCTAGTTGTTCTAGAAAAAGTCCCTCCTTCGTAATTATCGCTTTTATATTTCGGTCTGCAGAGCAAGAAACCCCCATTCCCACAGGACAAGAGGCTGCGTGTCTAGGAAGTCGAATTACTCTTACGTCATGGGTTAAGTATTTCCCTCCAAACTGAGCACCAATAGCGGATTTTTGACAAATCTCTTGAATCTTCTTTTCCCATTCAAGATCACGAAACGCCTGACCTCCCTCATTTCCTTCTGTAGGCAAGTGATCAAAATACCCAGCACTTGCTTTTTTCACGGCCGCTAAATTCGCTTCCGCGGAAGTCCCTCCAATCACAAAAGCCAAATGATAAGGTGGACATGCTGCCGTCCCTAAATCCATAATTGCTTTGGAAACGAACTCCTCTAACGATTTTTCGTTCAGAAGTGATTTTGTCTTTTGGTATAAAAAAGTTTTGTTTGCAGACCCTCCTCCTTTTGCCAGAAACAAAAATTCATACTTCGCACCTTGGGTAGCATAAATATCTATTTGAGCGGGCAGATTCGATCCTGAATTCTTCTCTTCAAACATGTTAATAGGCACAATTTGGGAGTAACGAAGGTTACGACTTTGGTACGTGTTGAAAATTCCTTTGGAAATCCATTCGGCGTCCACACTGCCCGTGTACACATCCTCACCTTTTTTCGCCATGCAAATCGCGGTTCCGGTATCTTGGCAAGAAGGAAGCGCTCCTTCTATGGCCACAGCCGCATTTTGAAGTAAATTGTAGGCAACAAACCGATCGTTATCCGTTGCTTCTGGGTCTTCAATAATATTCCTCAACTTTTGCAGGTGAGAACTACGAAGCATAAAGGAAACATCGGCAAGTGCGTTTTCAGCCAAAATTTCGAGCCCCTTTGGGTCCAAGACCAGAATCTCGCGATCCCCCACTTTTTGAGTGGAAACATAGTTAGAGGTTAGTTCTTTGTAAGGAGTATCGTCTTTTAGAATCGGATACGGTTCTTGGTATTGAAAATCCATTGGTTTTAATTTTGAGCCGTAAAAATAAGCAAATTAATAGATTCTAGAAAATTAGAATCCGCCTCCGTAAGCTTTAGCAGGGGATCGGGTTTAAGATCAAAGAACCTTCTCTTTTGGGCCTAATCCACGGAAAATTCGTAACTTTATAATCATCAAATCATACTTTAATTAATAAAAAACACAATGAACTACCGTACGGAACACGATACGATGGGCACAGTTCAAGTGCCTATAGACCGGTATTGGGGGGCTCAAACAGAGCGCTCAAGAACCAATTTTAAAATTGGACCTAGCGCTTCCATGCCCAAAGAAATTATCGAGGCCTTTGCCATCTTAAAAAAAGCGGCAGCCTATACGAATGCAGATTTGGGAGTCTTATCGGCTGACAAAAGAGACCTAATTAGCAAAGTTTGCGAGGAAATTCTTGAGCAAAAATTGTGGGATGAATTCCCCCTAGTCATTTGGCAGACGGGATCGGGGACACAGAGCAACATGAATGTGAACGAAGTGATTTCCAATCGAGCACACGTTCTCAATGGAGGAAAGCTTGGAGAAACCTCTACAGTTCACCCAAACGACGATGTAAACAAGTCACAAAGTTCAAACGATACCTTTCCCACAGCGCTGCACATTGCAGCTTATAAAATTGTAGTGGAATCGACTCTACCCGCTGTGGAAACACTTAAAAGCACACTCGAATCAAAAGCCAAAGAATTTAATTCGATTGTCAAAATTGGACGAACTCACTTAATGGACGCTACGCCTCTAACTTTGGGTCAGGAGTTTTCAGGGTACGCTGCACAATTGGGCTATGCTATTAAAGCCATCAAAAACACCCTTGAGCATCTTAAAGAAATTGCCTTAGGTGGAACCGCAGTGGGAACCGGACTCAACACACCCAAGGGATACAGTGAAAAAGTAGCACAGTATATTGCAGAGTTCACGGGACATCCCTTTGTTAGTGCACCTAACAAATTTGAAGCTCTTGCCGCGCACGATGCGATTGTAGAAAGCCATGGAGCTCTAAAACAACTTGCCGTGTCTCTTTTCAAAATTGGACAAGACATTCGAATGCTTGCCTCTGGGCCACGTTCTGGAATTGGAGAACTTTTCATTCCGGAAAATGAACCCGGATCTTCGATTATGCCTGGGAAAGTCAACCCGACACAAAACGAAGCACTTACGATGGTTTGCGCCCAAGTTTTAGGCAATGACACGACTATCTCTTTTTCAGGCACGCAAGGAAATTATGAGCTCAACGTATTTAAACCGGTTATGGCTTATAATTTCTTGCAATCCGCAAGACTTCTGGCCGATGCTTGCCTTTCGTTTAACGAACATTGCGCCGTAGGCATTGAGGCAAACCAGGAAAGAATTGATCAACTTTTACACAATTCTCTCATGCTCGTGACGGCTCTAAATACGCACATCGGATATGAAAATGCAGCGAAAATTGCCAAAACCGCCCATAAAAATGGAACGACGCTAAAACAAGAAGCCCTCAATTTAGGCTTAGTAAGTGCCGAAGATTTTGACAAGTGGGTTCGCCCACAAGATATGGTGTAAGAAGAAACACTTGCTTAAGATCCATTAAAAAATCCCTCAGAAGAGGGATTTTTTAGTTGTATGTTATAGGCTTTCGGCCTGCGTTTCCATTTCGCCGAGCGTAAAGAAGCTTTCCAGTTCTTTTAAGGTCTCTGGACTGGTTTTGATATCCCTTACGAGTTCTCCTTTATTAAGTAAGACAATTCGATTGCTCACCTCGGTCGTATGGGCTAAATCGTGACTTGAAATAAGAAAAGTCACGTTCGAATTTGTAGACCAATTCCGTATTAAATTTTTGAGTTTAATCTGGGTGGAAGGATCCAAATTCGCAAAAGGTTCGTCAAGCACGATTACCTCGGGATTTCCGATCAATGCACCAATGACTCCGACTTTCTTTTGATTCCCTTTCGAGAGGTCTCTGACGTATTTCTTCGCATTTAGAATTTCTCCGTTAAAGAAATCTGTAAACTGAATGAGAAACTCATCGACTTGAGCCTTTGATTGCCCTCTCAATTCTCCTAGAAAGTAAAAATATTCCTCGGGCGTCAAATAGCCAATTAGAAACGTATCGTCGATAAAGGCAGAAACTTTGGTTTTCCAACTCTCCGTTTCATTGACCTTTGCTCCGTCCACAGAAATAAATCCCGTGGTAGGTTCAATCAAATCAAGCAGAAGACTGAAAAGGGTGGTTTTTCCTGCACCGTTATTCCCGACGAGTCCAAAGCTTTCTCCTTTCGGAATTTCAAGACTCTCAATATTAAGGACCTTTTTGTCTCCGTAAACTTTCGATATGTTCTGTATTGCAATCATAGTATTCTTTCTTTTTATTCGCCTGCGAGGTTTTGGAATTACCCTACTTTTTTGAAGGCTTCTAGCGTGGTGTATTTTTCTTTTTTATAAACTTTTACAATCATATCAAAGATCCTGTCCCGAAGTAAGAACCCTATCAGACCAAGTCCCCCTAAAGCTGCGACAGCCAAATATTGGTTGAAAAAGTGATTCATTAGCGCGTAAACCGCCATGGGTAATATCATCTGAGGCACGATCAAAAGGAAGGTCTTCAAACTGAAATTATTTCCCCCTCCAAACGACTTGCTACTTGAATTAAGATCGAGTGGTTTTTTATTGTACGCTCCTGCAAGTAGCGTCACGTGACAATTGACTCCTAAATTATAGAGTCCTGCTCCGAAAATAATAAGCCACAAATCAAATCCGAAAAACAAATAAAAGAACGAGAGAACTAAAGAAACAAGGGTCCCCGTCACTAAAAGCGCCCACTTGCCTTTTAGATACTGTTTGTACGGAACATTTAGGGTCATCATTAAAGGATAGTAGGAACTATCCCAAGATGGAACCCGCTGTCCAAACATAAACATAAAGCCTCCGGTCACAAAAATCGCCGCGGAAAGTTTCATGAAATCCGTCTCGTAGGCCGAATTAAAAAACAAAAGGCCATAAAACAAAAAGGCTACTCCCATTAACGCTGCGGATCGCGCAGCCTTGCTTCTTTTCAAAAGCTTCACATCGTTATTAATAAAGGTTCCTGTGACGCCAAAACGATTCAGGAACTGAATGTTTTCCGTCTTTCCTTCGGACACTTTAAGTTCTAAGCCTTGGTCTAAATAAAACGTCTTTTTAATCGTTTGATAGGCCAAATACGCCGCTCCAAGGGCAAGCACAATCGGAATCACACAAAGCCAAGGTTGTAAATACAAACTATGAAAAACCGTTTGAGAGATCGCGAGTACAGAAAAGACTTGAAAATACTCAAGTGCTCCTAAAATGGCCGCAATGACTACTGTGGTGATTAGGATACTCGTTTTACCATTGAGTAAGATATTCAAAAAATTACTTAAGTAGAACATGAAAAGAATCCCGAGGGTAAACCCAAGGGTTCCTATAACCGAATACCCTCCTTCAAAAATGAGAAGTCCTGCGAAAGGAAGCAAAAAGAGTAAGTATCCCCAATTGAAAAAATGGGTGAAGGTCTTAAAGATCGTATAACGAACCAAAAACGTTTTGCTTAAATTCTGAGTGAGAAAGGGCTTCATGTTCTGCGTGGGCATCGGCTGCATAAAGTAGCGTACCGCTAGATCGAGTACCCAGTAAAAGAAGAAAAACTGGCAAAATAGAACCAGTGGATCCACCTGCATTTCTTGAGTCGCAAAATAATACAGAATAAAAGGCGTACTCAAATAAACAAGACCAAAATATACCATCCCAAAGCCCATTAGAATCTTCATAGCTAGATTCGTTGCGAACTGCGGATTTCTTAAAAAATTAAGAATTTCAAATCGAAGGAGTCGTATATACATAAAAGACGAGCATTTATTTCATAAGTAGAAAATTTGCCCTTTTTGTTACATATTACTTCATAAGTTCTTTCGCCTGCGCAAGGGCCGCATCTGTAATTTTAGAACCAGATAGAAGCTGGGCCACTTCGGATAGTTTCTGAGCATCGTCTAATTTTAAAATCGTAGAGGTCGTTTTGCCTTCCACCTCGCTTTTGACTACTTTATAGTGGTCTTGACCCTTGGCCGCTACTTGTGCTAAATGGGTAATGAGAATAAGTTGCAAATCGCTTGACATTTCTTTCATTAAGATTCCCATGTCTTCCGCTACTTTCCCAGAAACCCCTGTATCAATTTCGTCGAGGATTAAAGTTGGAAGCTCTCTCGATTGTGCCATAATTTTCTTTATGGCCAGCATGACTCTTGAGCGCTCTCCTCCAGAGATGGCCAGATGAATAGGCTTTAAATCAAATCCCGAATTTGCCTGAAAAAGAAGTTGAATGTGGTCCTTCCCAAAGGAACCAAAAGATTCTGCTTCCGAAATGTTGAATTCCATCCGCGCTTTTTCAAGACCCAGCTTGCTTAAGGTCTGCGAGATTTGCTTCGAAAATACATCTGTATATTTCAATCGCTGAACGCTGAGTTTTTTTGCGAGAACCGATAACTCCTGCTGCGCCTTAGAAAGGTCTGTTTTGGTGGTTTCAATAAAAGATTCAAGTTCATGAAATCCTGTTTGCTCTCCGGCTAATTTATCCCGAACCTCTCGTAATCCCTCTAGGGAATCCACCCCGTGTTTCACAAACAGTGCGTTAATTTTATCCACCTGTATTTGCAAAGCAGCAAGAAGCTCAGGGCTTGACTCTAGATCTTCTGCTTTATTTTGAAGTTCAAAAAGAATATCTTTCAGTTCCACGAAATTACTTTCGAGACGCTCTCTAAGAGCGGTAAACTCATGAGAAAGGTCCGCTACTTTTGAGAGCTTCGCTCTCGCGTCAAGCATAGAATCAAGAACCCCTAACTCTTCGGCGTCAAACCTTGAAAAGAACGATTGTAAGTTCTCCACGATGATTCCCACATTTTCTTGGGTTTGCAATTTGGTTTGCACCTCATCCCAATCCAGTTCATCCAGTGGCAAATCTTCCAATTCTGCGAGCAAATAAGTGCGATAATCCGCACTTTGAGTAAGCTCCTTATATTGGCTCTCTAGTCTTTTAAGCTCTTTCTCAAGAGTTTTCGCTGCCTCATACTTGTGTTGGTAACTTTCTAGAGTCCCACTGTTTCCAGCAAGACCGTCAATGAGATCAAACTGAAATTCTTGTGTAAATAAAGAAGCGGTCTCAAACTGAGAATGAATATCAATAAGTTGGCTTGAAAGCATTTTCAAAACATCGAGCGTCACAGGGCGATCGTTTACGAAAGCTCGTGATTTGCTTGCACTAAGAAGTTCCCTTCTTACGATCGTATGCGGATCAAAATCCAAATCGTTGGCTTCAAAAAAGGGTTCTAGTCGAGAGGAAATTTCAAATTCTGCTTCTACAATGCTTTTCTTATCTGCATTCATCGAAGATTTAAGATCCGCACGCTCCCCTAAAATGAGACGCAGAGCACCGAGCAAAATGGACTTCCCAGCCCCTGTTTCTCCAGTGATCACTTGCAACCCATTTCCCAAGGTGAGTTCTAGGGAATCGATTAGCGCGAAATTTTGAATTGAAATTCTCTTTAGCATAGGACAAAAATAAGAATATTGTGAGACTTTACCGCCGGCTCCTCTCAAATTAATCCCCTAAAAGCGAAATTCTACTCCGCTTTTCAAAAAGTAGCTAATTCGTAAAAATAAGAGTCTAGAAAACTAGGACGAAAGCTGGCTTTGGATAAAGTCCAATATATCTTTAGACACGTGTTCTTTGGACTTGAGATCGAACTCTCTTTCGAGGTCCTCGGTTAGAATGCGAATCTTATTGGTGTCGCTTTTAAATCCTGCACCTTCATCCCGCAAAGAATTTAAAACGATCATATCTAGATTCTTACGCTCAAGTTTCCCTTTTGCGTTTTGCACCTCATTCTGGGTTTCAAGGGCAAACCCTACCAGAAACTGAGATTTCTTTTTCTGTCCCATTTCGAAAAGAATGTCCGGATTCTTAACCAGTTCAATACTCATCGAATCTTCGGACTTTTTAATTTTTTCTAAGGCTGCTTCCTTGGGCGCATAGTCTGCTACAGCAGCACTTGCTATCGCAATATCAACAGAATCATAAACTTGGAACACCGCATTTCGCATTTCCCAAGCAGAAGTTACTCGAACTACTTTTACATGGGGGTGCTCTAGCAAAAGCGCACTGGGCCCTGAGATTAAAAAAACCTCAGCTCCTCGTAGTGCAGCCTCTTTTGCAAGGGAAAAACCCATCTTCCCACTGGAGTGGTTGCCAATAAAGCGAACGGGATCAATCGCCTCATAGGTGGGTCCTGCTGTAATAAGTATCTTTTTTCCGATAAGCTCCTTCTTCGATTGGAAGGAGGAAAAATACGTTTCGATTTGCGCTAGAATTTCTTCGGGTTCCTCCAGACGACCTTGTCCCACTAATCCACTTGCTAGCTCCCCAAACTTCGCCGGAATGACGATATGTCCATAGTCCTGTGCTAAGTCTAAATTTTGAACGGTTGAAGGATGCACATACATATCCAAATCCATTGCAGGAGCAATAAACACCGGACACTTGGCAGACATATAGACGGCTAAAGCTAGGTTATCGCAGGCACCGTGTACCATTTTTGAAAGCGTATTTGCTGTGCAGGGTGCAACTAAGAGTACGTCAGCCCAAAGGGCAAGCTCCACGTGGTTATTCCAAACTCCTTGCGCCGTATAAAACTCACTAAGCACCTCATTCTTCGACAAGGTCGAAAGCGTGAGCTCAGAAACGAAGCTTTTGGCAGCAGGGGTCAAAACGACCTTTACCTCGCATCCTTTTTTTATAAGGCTACGCACAAGTTCATTCATTTTGTAGGCGGCAATTCCGCCTGAAATGATCAAAAGTATTTTTTTATCTGCTAAAGGCATATAGATCCAGTTAGAAAAACGAAGTTAGTGATTTTGCAGCAATAGAACTTCTCAAAAGAGCATCAACTTAAAACAATTAGAGTCACACCCTTTTATAGGATGTGACTCTAATTAATTTTTATTGCCTAAAGAGTAAGACCTTAGTCTGTTTTTCTCGAATAAATTTCATCGTCTAACCATTCCGCAATCGCAATGGAAGTAGGCTTTGGTAATTTTTCGTAATGTTTTGAGATTTCAATTTGCTCTCTGTTTTCAAATACTTCTTCTAGAGTCGTATTATGAACTGCAAACTCATCGAGTTTACCGTGCAATTCAGAACGGATTTCAGCATTGATCTGCTCCGCTCTTTTTCCCATAATGACAATCGCTTCGTAAATGGAATTGGTTCCTTTTTCGATCTTGTCTCTATCGTAAGTTACAGTTGTTAATTCTGCGTTGGTATCTTTTACACTCATTTTCAGTGAATTAATTTAATTGAAGTCTGCAAAGATAGTTAATTTCTTTGGATTTTAAAAGTCGCGTCTGGCTCCGGTGTCGGATTTTCAAGAGTTTGCTTTTCTTTCGCATCTTTTCCGCGTAAAACTTTCGCTTCGTCTTTCAAGTCCTCTTTCTTTTCTTTTTCCGCGTCACGACGGTCTAGCTCAAGTTCCATCTCACGTTGTTTCTCAAGCAATCTTGCCTGTTCTTTTTCAACCAAAACCTTCGTTTTCTGGAAACGTACGGTTTCATCCTGAAGCTTTTCACGTAGGTTTAAAGCCACTTTTTGCTGTGAAGAATCCGGTAGTTCCTTCTCTACGAACCTCGTATACGCTAGGGCACTTTCTAAACGCTCTTCTTTTTTGTCGAACACTGAATTCATAGCAAGTTCGTATTTAGAACGAAGAATGTACTCATAGATGGTACTGCGAAGTTTGGTACTAGGGAAATCTGCCAAAACATTTTCAAACGAAACGTCCGCCGCTTTGTATTCCGCTATTTTGAAATAATGCCTTGCATTTTCGTAGGCCTTATATTCTAATTTATAGGTCAACTCATCAATGAGTTCATTGATGTTCTTACTTCTTTCTGAATCCGGATAACGATTTAAAAAATTCTGCAATTCGTTTATCGCGGAGTCTGTATTCGCTTGGTCTAGATTATAGTCCAAGGATCCATTGTAATAACAAAGTGCAGACATATAGGCTGCTTCCTCTGCTTTTTCATCTTCTGGGAAGGTAACCGAGTAATTTTTGAAGTGATGGGCTGCAATTCTATACTGCTTGTCGTAGTAATTTGCATAGGCCGTATTAAAAATCACGGTTTTGGCATCGTCTGTACCGGCCACTAGATTGGGTAACCTTTCGTACAATGCAATTGCTTGCGTCCACTTTTTATTGGCGAAATAATCGTTCGCTGTTTTTAAAATCAGAGCTTTGTCAGCACTCTTCAGTGCCACATCGTACTGCTTGTTGCAAGCAGTCATTAAAAACACCAATAGTAGGAGGGTGAATGTTTTTTTCATAAATTAATTAAAATCGTGTTTTGACGACACCTTTTACAATCTGCAAAAATAGGATTTTTTTGCCAAAAGATTTCATTTTAAGAGACTTTAACTATCGTTGGGATTCGCCCTGGTAACCTAAAACAGAAAATATCATTTGATAATTACTCATTTTCACTTTTTCTTCTGCATTCGCAAGAAAATCTTCACTTTCTCCACTGAGATAAGATTGAAAAAATGAGCGATTTCGGATTGCAAAAACGGCGGAGCCAATAATATGAGTTAGGATGTCTTCTGGCTTCGGAGCAAAATGGAAAACACCCGAGGCAATGCCTTTTTGAATCACGAAATCAATTTTCTGTGTGGCCGTTTTGTAAAATTCAATTAGTTCGTCTTTGACGAGCTCTGTGTGTCTAATCTCTTGTTTGACAAAAGCATGGAAATAATTATACTTAAACATCTGGCTTATAATGAACCTGATGATTTCTTTCATTTGCATTTCAGGCTTTCCATCCTTAATGGTTTGTGCAAATTCTGCGAAATTTTCGCGAGTTCGAAGCACCCGATACTGATACAAATAGGCGAGCATTTTCTCCTTTGATCCAAAATAGTAGGAGATCATCGCTACGTTAATTTTCGCTTTGGAAGATATGTCCCGAACGGAAGTGCCGTCGAACCCTTTTTTCGCTATGAGTTCTTCCGCCACCTCTAAAATGTTGATCTGTTTTGCCGTGAACTTTTTCTTCATAAGAAAGCTTTAAGTAAAATTAACATTTTTTTAAGTTCTACCAAAAGAATAGGGCATGAATCCCCACATAATCCTCACATTGAAAATCAAATAGGAGATTTTCATGCAACTTGTCCCTTGAAAAGGAAAACTTCTAATTCTATTCTATTTAAATTTGCAAGTGTAGGAACCTCAAGGAAAGTACAGAAGCCTCACGATTTCAATATTAATACACAGTTGCAACCATGGAATTTTTCGATTTCCACCACCACAAAGAACAAGAAGTTGGGATTCTCAACTTGACCGCTTTTCAAAAGCCGGTCCAAAGACCCTTCTCTGCGGGATTGCATCCCAAAACTTTACAATCGGATTACAGTGAGCAGCTTCAATGGGTAGAGAACATGGCCGCTGACCCCAACTGCTGGGCAATTGGGGAAGCCGGTTTGGACGGCTTATGCGCGACGCCCGAAGACCTTCAACACAAGGCATTTGAAGCTCAAATTCAACTCAGTAACACACTAAAAAAACCAATGATCATCCATTGTGTGCGTCGATTTTCGATGCTGTTGCATTTTTATAAAAGAGCATCCACACCGTGGATCATCCATGGCTTTAATAAAAAAGAAACCCTTGCTAAAGAGCTGTTAGAAAAAGGGTTTTATCTTTCATTTGGAAATGCACTGCTGCACAATGTATCTTTGCAAACTCTCTTTTCTAAGATTCCTCGAGATCGTTTCTTTTTGGAATCAGATAATAGTCTTTCGGACATAGGTGAAATATACCAAAGAGCGGCCTTTTTACGGAATCTAGAGGTAGAGGAGTTGAAAAAAGAGATAGAGGATAATTTAAAATCAATTAGAGCGCATGGATAAATCGTGGCTAGAACGCACGGAACTACTCATTAAAGAAGAAGGGATTCTAAAACTTAGGAATGCAAAATTGCTGGTCGTAGGACTGGGCGGAGTCGGTTCGTTCGCCGCGGAATTTCTAGCCCGCGCAGGCGTAGGCCGCCTAACTCTAGTGGACGGAGATACGGTGGATATAACCAACATAAATCGACAGCTTCCTGCACTTCACTCCAGCATTGGGCAAAGCAAAGCAAAACTTGTAGCCGATCGTATGATCGACATCAATCCTTCGATTCAATTGGAGGTGATCCCCCGATTTTTAAATCCTGAAGACATGGCTCAAGTTTTAGATTCGACTCCTTTTGATTATGTCTTAGATTGCATTGACAGTGTTTCTCCAAAGGTCGAATTGATAAAACAAGCTCGCAGACGCAAGATCAAAATCATCTCCTGTATGGGAGCAGGAGGCAAAATGGATGCAAGTCAAATCCATGTCAAGGACATCAGCAAAACCTACAATTGTTACCTAGCAAAACAAATTCGAAAACGAATTAAAAAGGAAGCAAATCTTGACAAGGGATTTAAATGTGTTTTTTCTTCTGAACTTCAGGACGAGGAAAGTCTTAAACTGACAGACGGAACCCTTTTTAAGCGCTCCTTTTATGGAACCATAAGCTTCATTCCGGCCGCATTCGGACTTCGTGCTGCGTCCGAAGTGATCAATTACGTAGTCAACAAATCTTAAGATCTTCTCATGAAAAGTTTTTCGTACGGTTCGAATTTAAAATTAAAGCAAAAGAAAGATTTAGCACTGGTCTTTGAAAAAGGCAAGTGGAAATCCTCTGGGAATCTTCGAGTGGCTTTTGTGAATGACCCTTTGAGCCTAGAACCTAAAATTGGTGTATCCGTTTCCAAGCGCTATTTCAAAAAGGCGGTCCATCGCAACCGAATCAAAAGGCTACTTAGAGAAGCGTATCGTCATCACAAAGAAGAATTCCATTTGCGATTCGGAGCCAATTGCTACGCCATGATTTTCTGGACCTCTACAAGTTTGCCTTCTCATTATAAAGAAGTGGAGGCGGAACTAGAAAAACTTTGCACTGCCAAATAAAATCAATTTTCGATTCAGATTATTTTTGTAATTTCACTTCTATAACCCACTAAATTTCAAGTGATGTTAGAGAATATTCCGTACGCGCCCTATCTAATCGGCACCTTCATAGGTATTGGACTAGCCGCAGCCACTGGATTTCGGGTCTTTTTGCCCTTATTTTTGGTGAGTTTAGGATCTTATCTAGGGTGGATCCCTGTCAATGACTCCTTTGAATGGCTTTCTGGACTACCTACACTCATTGCTACAGGCATTGCCATGGCAGTCGAAATTTTCGCTTACTACATTCCGTTTGTGGATCATTTGCTCGACACCCTCTCGATTCCCCTTGCCACGCTTGCAGGTTCGGTTCTTTTTGCCAGTCAATTTGCAGATTTAGGTACCTTTCCCTTATGGGCTCTTGCTTTGATTGCGGGTGGAGGCACCGCAGCTACCATAAGTTCTGGCTTTGCAGGAACTCGGGCCGCATCCACAGCCACGACCGCAGGTTTGGGCAATTCCGTTGTCGCCACGACAGAGACCGCTGGAGCAGGGGTAATGACCTTTTTAGCGCTTGCTGCGCCCATAATTGCAGGCCTCTTAGCCCTTGCTCTAGTGGTTGTAGTTTTAGTCGTCGGAAAAAGAATATGGTCAAAAATAAAAAGGAAAACCTCGAGTAGCCCTCTTACGACGGTAGAGGTGGAATCCGTGGAAACCAAGCATTTGGATTAAGGCCGAAAAGAATATTGAACGAGAATTATTTTTGGAAAAACATTTTGACTGCTACCACAAACATAAGCACTGCAAAGAGCTTACGAAGGGTATCTTGCGATAAAGAAACCGCCATCTTACTTCCGAAAAAACTGCCTAAAACAAAGCCCGCGCACAGCAGCAAAGCCGTTTTAACATCCACATTCCCAGCTTTGTAATAATTCATGACTCCGAAGAAACCTACCGGAATCATTAAAAGAGCGAGGGTAGTTCCCTGCGCTTTGTGCTGCGTAAATCCAAAAAGAATTACGAGGACAGGCACCATCACGATTCCTCCGCCGATACCAACCAGTCCGCTCAAATAGCCTGCAATGAGGCCTAGGATAATTAATCCAATTACAACACTCACATCCATTTTCATCTTATTTCCCTGTTCTTGATTTTATCTCTTCAATCTTTTCCCCATATTCGCGATGCTTTTCTGGGTGCTTTTCTTGCAATACCTCATACCCTCTAATTGCCTTACTATAGAGTCGCTGCTCTACGTATAGCCCAACCAAGGTTTCTGTCATTAAGTGAGAAATATCGTCTGGCTTTTCTTTGATCACGAAGCTGGATTCCTCTTTTAGTTTTGAAATTTTAGGTTGATTCTCAATAAAAGTATCAATGGCTTTGTTTCGTACTTGGTCAATCGAGAGCAAAGTAGATTTTTCAGCCGGCTGCTGAGAGCGGTCAATTTTAAGCCAGCTTTGCCACGTATTTATAAACTCTGGAACATTGCTATTTTGCAAAGACTCCTGCGAAGGCTCTTCCTTGGGTGTAGACACATCCATTTTTGGCTCCGACCCGGCCTCGATTTCTACTATTGGTTTTTCAACGATAACGTTGTGCTTTTGATTCGCAGTCTGCTCTTCTACTTCCCTTGGTTTCTCTGCCGATTTTAACGGACCTACCCTTGTAGGCAAAGACATAGGCTTCCACCCTTGAGAATGGGAAACCACGGGCGAATCCGAAGTTTTGACTTGAGACTCTTTCGTAGGAGATAAATCCTTTGCTTGTACTTTATCCGATTCTTTTTCGTCTGAAAATTCAAACTGCGAGACTTGAGAGAAATTGATTTCATTTGATTCACTGGGTGATCCCTCTTTGGGCTCAGGCTCTTTAGCCACTTTTTTCTTCGCTTTGATTTTTGCTTCAACTTCTGCAATTAATCTTTGCATTTCGTCCTGATGACGATCGCTAGATTGTTTGGGCGCAAATGCACTTGGACTCTCTTTTGCGATTATGGAAACCTCTGGCAGGAAAGAATCTACGCCTTGAAACGACAAATCCGCTGCATTATTTTCCTCTTCAATAGGAGCCTCCTGCTTTTCTTTCTCCAACTCCTTTTCAATCTCCACAGCGGAAACTTCCACTTCTTTTTGACTCTTCTCAACTTCTATCTCTGTGGAATCGGAGGCGGGAATCTCTACTGCCACTACAGGGCTAAGTTTTCCCGATTCCTGGGTTTGCTCCCAATCAATTTTAGGGGCCTGCTGCGAAAGAAAATCCTCTTCTCCTTCAAAGAGAATTCGGTTTCTCTCTCCGTTGACGTGGACCACAGGCAATGTACGTTTTTCCTTAGGTAAAACGGTTTCAAAAGCGGAAGTGGCCACCTCCCTATTTTCGACAACGGGCTCTTGTTCCTGCTTTTCTTCTTTTGTCTCGGAAGGAGCCGCTTGCTGATTTATAAAATGGTAAAGAATCTTTTTATCTGTGGTATATGCCGCGGTTGTATGCAGCACGGAGGGATATTGCTCCGCTTTGTACATATGTGTCCCCAAGAGATAAAGCGCTCTTAAACTTTGCACATAAGGATATTTTGCTATCTCTTTTGATACTAGTTTTAAATCCTGCTCCTTAATCTGTGGTGGACTTTTTAAAAGTTCAATTACCCTTGCGTTTATCATTACCAGTCTGCTATAATATCGTTGAAAATTTTATTAATGATCCGTTCGTTCACCACCTTCACTTGAGAGGCTTCGATTGCATTAATGTCGAGGTCACTGCTAAACACCGATTCATCGGAATAGGTTCGGTCAAAACCTTTCTCAGGTTCAATGCTATTTTCGTAATGAATCCGAACGGTGATGGTGAGTTTATTCTGCGCTGCTTGAATTTGTCCACCTGCTTGCGTACCAATCGGTGTGGAAATAGTGGTCGGCGAAATGGAGTAGTCGATAATCTCCCCTTCAATTAACAGGTGTGGATTTTGAGTCGTTCCTTTCAGAGTGGTTCTTTGAAGGAATCGATTGTTGATATCGATGGTGAACTGCTGCGCTAGGGTTGGATTCATAAGTGCGGCGCTGTTTATAAAATCCTTAATTTGAATCGTCTTCACATCCTCATGCAAAGTGTTTCCTTTAAAATTATACACGGTGCAGCTATACAAAATCATAGTCAATACGATTCCAAACAGAGCGAAACGATTTGCTTTCGGCCGCGCGAAGCGCAGTCCCAAATTTAAGAAGGAGGTCCGATGCCCTATATTCATTGTATTAGTCTTCTAAGTTGTATTGTTTAATCTTGCGGTAGAGCGTTCTCTGGGAGATTCCAAGCTCTTCTGCCGCTTTGTTTCGTCTTCCTTTGTGCTTTTCTAACGCCTTGACAATAAGATCTTTTTCATTGTTTTGTAAAGACAAAGATACAGGTTTCGATTCTTCAATTTCGACATCTTCCACATCTTCATATTCCGGCTCGACAGGCCCTGCCATTAGGTTAGAAGACGAGGGCGTATTTCTATTTTCGAAATACAAAAGGGAATTTGAATTTCCCGTTTCGGGCGTATATATTCGGTTAATGAGGTCTTGCTCTTGGTTGCTGAAATTTGTATTTTCTTTGCTTTTAATCAGTTCGGAAGTAAGCGCTTTTAAATCATTTAAATCGCTTCGCATGTCAAAAAGAATTTTGTACATAATCTCACGTTCGTTATGAAAATCCGATCCCGAATTTGTACTCAGTTCACTCTTTTGAACGACCGCCGGCAAGTGATTGGACTGAGGCAAATATTCGGCAAGACGAACCGAATCGATCTCTCTTTTTTGCTCAACCACCGTCATTTGCTCTACTAAGTTCCGAAGTTGCCTTACGTTTCCTGGGAAGGTATTGCTCTCCAAAAACGAAATCGCATCGGCCGTAAGCTCGATCTCAGGCATTCTGTATTTCTCCGCAAAATCGACTGCGAATTTCCGGAATAACAAATGGACGTCTCCCTTCCGCTCGCGAAGCGGCGGAATGTCAATCTGTACGGTGTTAAGTCGGTAATACAAATCTTCCCGAAATCTTCCGTCCGTGATTGCTTTCATCATATTGACGTTTGTGGCTGCCACAATTCGAACATTGGTTTGTTGCACTTGAGACGAACCCACCTTCATAAATTCTCCACTTTCTAGAACGCGAAGAAGTCTTACCTGCGTTTGAAGCGGAAGCTCTCCCACCTCATCCAAAAAGATCGTCCCTCCGTCTGCGACTTCAAAATAGCCCTTTCGGGTGGTCGTCGCTCCCGTAAATGCACCCTTCTCATGCCCAAAAAGCTCAGAGTCAATTGTGCCTTCAGGGATCGCTCCACAGTTTACGACAATGTAGGGCTGGTGTTTTCGTCGACTTTCCGAATGAATAATCTTTGGAATAAATTCTTTCCCCACTCCACTTTCCCCTATGACAAGGACGGTAATGTCAGTGGGTGCGACCTGAATCGCCTTTTCCAAAGCACGGTTTAGAGTCGGGTAATTCCCTATGATTCCGTATCTATTTTTGATGGCTTGTAAATCGCTCATAGATTGCTACTTCTTTTAATTCGCAAGCTGCGCTTGCTCTTGTTTTCCTAACAATGTTCCTTGTGTATTTCCATACACATAAACCATGACTAAATCTCCTACCTTTTGACCCTCTTGCTTGTCAAAGACACAAACCGCATTTTGCGTGTTGCGACCTCGCCACTGATTTTCGTCTTTTTTCGAGGTACCTTCAATTAGAATCTCATGGAAACGTCCTACGTATCCCTCCATTCTTTTTCTAGACAGTTCCCCTTGAAGTTTTATGATTTCGGCAAGTCTTTGTTGCTTCACATCGGCCGGAATATCGTCCTCAAGTTTTTTGTGGGCGGGAGTTCCTGGACGTTCTGAATAGGCGAACATATACCCGTGATCGTATTCTACTTCCCTCATTAATGAAAGAGTTTGCTCGTGATCTTCTTGCGTTTCTCCACAAAAACCTGTCATCATATCTTGCGAAAATGCAATTTCCGGAACAAGTTCTTTTGCTTTGCGAATGAGTTCAAGATACTCCTCGCGAGTATGTTGGCGATTCATAGCTTTTAGAATGGCATTACTACCGCTTTGAACGGGAAGATGCACGTATTTGCAAATGTTATCGTATTTCGCGATCATTTTGAACACTTCGATATCCATATCTTGAGGATTTGAGGTGGCAAAACGAATTCTCATTCCAGGTACTTTCTGCGCGACGAGTTCTAACAAGTGAGCAAAATCAACCGCAGTCGCTTTTTGCATGTCTGTGGCCTTTTTGAAATCTTTCTTAGGACCTCCTCCGTACCACAAGTAGCTATCCACGTTCTGACCAAGTAGGGTCACTTCTTTGTATCCGTTTGCGTAAAGATCTTCACATTCTTTTAAAATGGAATGAGGATCTCTACTGCGTTCCCTCCCTCTTGTGAAAGGAACCACGCAGAAGGTACACATGTTATCACAGCCTCGGGTAATGGTTACAAAAGCGGTAACTCCGTTTCCACCCAATCGAACAGGAGAGATATCGGCATACGTTTCTTCTTTCGAAAGAATTACATTAATGGCATCGCTACCTCCTTCCGTTTCTCTCAGCAGGTTGGGTAAGTCTCGGTATGCGTCTGGACCGACCACGAGATCCACCAAATTCTCTTCTTCAAGAAATTTTGTTTTAAGACGTTCCGCCATGCAACCTAACACCCCTACGGTTAAACTAGGGTTCAATTTTTTCTGACGCTTAAATTGGGAGAGTCGCATTCTCACCGTTTGTTCTGCTTTTTCTCGGATAGAGCAGGTATTTAATAAAATTAAATCAGCCTCCTCCGAGTTGAGCGTAGTATTGTAGCCTTCATCTCTTAGAATAGAGGCGACAATTTCACTGTCGGAGAAGTTCATCTGACAACCATAACTCTCTAGAAAAAGCTTTTTGGTATTGCCTGATTTCTCCGCTATGGCGTAGGCTTCGCCTTGTTTCGTTTCGTCTATGTATTTTTCCTGCACAGGTTCTATATTTTGATCTTAGCCTCATCGCACTTTCCAAGAAAGACTTGAATAAAACTAAAAGTTTGCAGGCAAAGATACTAATTTTCTGCCAAAATGGCAGGTATAGCGGAGAGGATTTAGACCCCGAGCAAAACCCCTTTAAATGAAAAGAGAGGACCTAACAATCCTCTCTTTTTTCTTCTTGGCACTTTGAATCAAAGCCTTAACGGAGCTAATTCCTTTTTAAAGTACTTCAATTTGATTGGTGAGCAAATCTTCGAACACTTCTCTTTTGCGAATCAAAACAGGCTTTCCTTCATGCACCATCACCTCAGCCGGTTTCAGTCTGGAATTAAAATTGGAACTCATTTCAAAGCCATAAGCGCCTGCATTTCTAAAAACAACAATGTCCGTTTCTCGTACTTCATTGATTTTGCGGTCCCAGGCAAATGTATCCGTTTCGCAAATATTCCCCACCACTGTATAAATCCTTTCAGGTCCTGAAGGGTTCGATAAATTCTCTATTTCATGATAGGAATCGTAAAACATAGGTCTAATGAGATGATTGAATCCGGAATTCACACCTACAAAAACCGTGGCTGTTGTTTGCTTAATTACACTCGCGCTTACGAGAAAATGTCCTGATCCACTTACTAAGTACTTTCCGGGTTCAAACCACAGTTCGAAGCATTTCCCTCTTGTTTTGTGGAAAGTCTCCATCGCTTCTTCCACTCTTTTCCCTAGATCCTTGACATCGGTTTCCATGTCGGATTCTTGGTAGGGCACTTTAAAACCACTCCCCATATCGAAATACTTTAAATTCGGAAATCGATCGGCAAGTTCAAACATAATGTCGAGTTGTTGCAAAAACACAGCAGGGTCTTTGATTTCACTTCCCGTGTGCATGTGCAACCCTTCAACTAAAATATTCGTGGATTCCACAATTCTTTCAATATGACGTACTTGGTGAATAGAAATCCCAAATTTGGAATCAATATGCCCCGTGGAAATCTTATAATTACCGCCCGCAAAAATATGCGGATTGATACGGACAAATATCGGGTAACTCCCTCCGTACTTGTTCCCAAATTGCTCTAGGATGGAGATGTTATCAATATTAATATGGACGTTTAGAGCCATCGCCTCTTCAATTTCTTTCAGATCGATGCAATTGGGCGTAAAAAGAATGCGGTCCGAGGAAAAACCCGCTTTTACTCCAAGTTTCACTTCATTAATAGAAACACAGTCTAGATTCGCTCCTAAACCCTCAATGTATTTAAGAATATTTATATTGCTTAACGCCTTCGCAGCATAAAAGAACTTAGTCTTGCTTGAAAAAGAAGTGCGAAGTTTTTCGAACTGGATTTTAATCTGCTCTAGATCGTATACATAAAGTGGAGTCGAGAATTCTTCTGCGATCGCCAAAAGCGCTTGGTTTGTCATAACTAATAAGATTAAGAAGGCAGGTTCGCTAGAGCCTGCCTTAAGTCAAAAAGACGAATAATGGCGTCAAAATTAGGCGATAGGGTCGAGAAATACAACAAATTGCCTCTATATTATCACTTAGGAAGAGGCTCTATTCGAATTTCTCGTTTGAGCAGTGACAATTTCATTTCGTTTTGAAGATCTGCGGAACATTCTTTCACAGGAATCCTGCGTTTTTCTAACTTCTCACGAGATTTAAGTACCGTATGAAACTCGTAAAATCCATAAAATTTGATTTTGCCCTGCTCAACAATATAGAAAGTAAATTCCTGAGAATTGCGACCGGCCGAAGTCCATATCCCGTCCTTCTCTTTTAAATCGAGGACGTTCTTAAGCTCTTCTTTCGACTTAAATTCCGGATTGCTTCGAATGTAACTTAAGGCTTTAAGGCCTTGAGTAAAGGACTTGAACTTCAACAGGGGGACGCCGGAAGAGCTTGTTACAATTCTTTCCACTTCTAGCGATCCAGACTTTTCATAGAGTCCGTAGGTAAGCGATTCCTTTTTCTTAATCCCTCTGCTTTGCATCATTAGTTTGGCTAAAAGTGCACTTGCGGCAAGTTCATAATGAATCTGAGTGGTCTCCTGCTGCAGAGACTGGTAGCGTTTCGCTTTTGAATTGAACACGATTTTGGCGAACTTATTGAGATCTTCCACATAGTCCGAGAATAAAATGGCTCCCGACTCGTTCTGAAAATAAATAAGCCCATTTTCACTCGGAACATCTTGAGTTAATTGCTTGATCTTGTTTACATACGTTTTTGCATTCGCCTCCTCGAACTGCTGCTGAATTATTTGAAGCTCTGTGTCTTTAGAAATCAAAAGCTTAAACAAATCAAGCGTGGCCCTTGCATCTCCTGCTGCGCGGTGCGCATCCGTCAGAGGAATCCCTAAGGACTTCACTAGTTTGCCTAAGGAATAACTCTCAGCCTCTGGAATTAGCTTTTTGGCAAGTGGAATTGTATCCAGTGTATTGATTTTATAATCATACCCTAGACGTTTAAATTCCTGTCGTAGCATTCGATAATCGAAATCAATATTATGCCCTACAAGGGTCGTACCTTCCGTTATTTCCACAACACGACGTGCAAGTTCATGGAATTTGGGGGCTGTTTTCACCATTTTTGATGTGATGCCTGTTAAGCGCTGTACAAAAGGAGTGATCTCCTTAGGTGAATTCACGAGCGAACTGAATTGATCTACAATTCGATGTCCATCGTATTTGTATATGGCGATATCGATGATGCATTCTTTCCTAAATTCTCCGCCGTTACCTTCTATGTCTATAATTGAATACATTGCACTCTACTTATGCCTTATGGCAATACCTTGATTGTTTTATATTATCTTTTCCTTCCTCCTAGCCCAAGCATACCCAAAACAAACTTGGCTCCTTCCCGAGCTAAGGTAGTGGTAAAGGTTCGTCCCGCTCTACTTTTCATTACACTCTCCAAAACACCAGGTTCTGGTTTTGGACTGCGCGTGGTTTTCCTTACCTCTGGCTCCGCCGCTTCCACCGCTTTTTCCATTCGCTTGGTGAGAAGTTCGGAAGCCGATTCTTTGTTTAAGGTTTGCTCGTATTTTCTTACGAGCGAAGAATTTGAAGTGAGCTCGGTCACTTCACTTTCATTTAGTACATCCATTCGGGATTCCGGTGAGATCAAATAAGTATGCACAAGAGGAGTTGGGATTCCCTTTTCATCCAGTGCCGTCACAAATGCCTCTCCAATTCCAAGATTTTGTATCAGTTGTCCTGCATCGTAAAATTCCGTGATGGGATAATTTTCAACCGCTTTGTTAATCTCCTTCCTGTCCTTTGCCGTAAAGCCCCGAAGTGCGTGCTGAATTTTCATCCCTAATTGAGACAAAACTTCTTGAGGCACATCGCCCGGAATTTGAGTGATAAAATAAATTCCGACTCCTTTTGAGCGAATTAGCTTTACCATGGATTCAATCTGCGAAAGTAAGGCTTTTGACGCTTCTTTGAAAATTAGGTGCGCTTCATCTATAAATAAAACCAGTTTCGGTTTTCCAGAATCACCCTCTTCAGGAAATGTCATGTAGATTTCAGCAAAAAGAGAAAGCATAAAGGTGGAAAACAGCATGGGTCTGCTTTGAATGTCCGCCACTCGTAAAATATTTACAACCCCCTTCCCGTCTCTGGTTTGGAGAAGATCCTGAACATCAAAACTCGGCTCCCCAAACAATTCGCCTGCTCCTTGCTGCTCTAGAGCCACAATGCTTCTTAAAATGGCCCCTAGCGAGGCAGAGGATATCGAACCGTAATCGGCAGACACTTCCGCTTTGCCCTCAGGTGTGCTTGTCACGTATTGCAATACTTTCTTTAAATCGTCTAAATCGATAAGGGGCAGACCCTTGTCGTCACAATACTTAAAAACGATAGACATAATGGAAGTCTGTGTATCGTTTAGATCTAATATTTTGGAAAGAAGTAAGGGCCCAAATTCGGTCACGGTCGCTCTAAGTTTCACTCCTTTCTCACCCGATATACTTAAAAGCTCCACAGGAAAGGACTGGGCATTCCACTCTAAGAGTGTTTTTCCGTACCGGTCGTTAATAATATCGTTCCTCACTCCACTTTGCGCAATTCCGGAAAAATCTCCTTTAATGTCCAATACTAAACTCGGAACTCCTAAATGCGATAATTGCTCTGCGAACACTTGGACCGTTTTGGTCTTCCCTGTCCCTGTTGCTCCTGCGATTAAACCGTGTCGGTTGATAGTCTTTAAGGGTAAGCTAACGCTTACCTCGGGAACCACTTGGGTATCCAGCATTCCTTTTCCCAAAATAATATGCTCGTTCTTGCGGCTATAGCGCTTTTGAAGCTCCTCTATGAATTTAGTTCGATCTGCCATAATTCACTGATGTTTCTTTGTTTTGGTTAAATTTAGGATATTTTGCGAAAAGAATAGAACGCTGAGCCAAAAAAAT
This sequence comes from Epilithonimonas sp. KH_059, assembly GCF_057838485.1. Taxonomy (NCBI): domain Bacteria; kingdom Pseudomonadati; phylum Bacteroidota; class Flavobacteriia; order Flavobacteriales; family Weeksellaceae; genus Epilithonimonas; species Epilithonimonas sp. KH_059. The sequence continues at coordinate 1,677,073 of NZ_CM174468.1, read as the reverse complement.
AATGGAATGAGACTTCTATTTCCTCTTCTACATGACGAATATCACTTCATTTGCCCTATATTCTCCGCAGTTCCACCGATTCAAAGATTTACCTTTGTAGAACAAAATGAAATGGGTATCCTTACACATATTGTCCCTACTGATCTTTGCAGCAAGCTTTCAAAACTCCCTGCTGCTCGTCGATTATCAGGTCAACCGAAGCTTTTACGAGCTTCGCTGTATGAATCAGGACCGTCCGGAACTGGAGTGCCATGGGAAATGTGAACTCACAAAAGCAAGTGAGAATTCAAACTCCCTTTTTAGGCTCGTTCAAATCGGCTTTGAATTTCACATACTTCCCTCCGAAAGCACAATTGATTTAAGCCCTCCTAGTAAATTTCGACAAACCCTCGAAAAGATTGGGTATTCTCCTTCTCTATTTAGCAATCCACTCCTTAGCGTACGCACAGCGCCTCCACAATTTTGATTTTTTAACCGATTTTTTTTATGCTACTTCCCATTTTGGGACTTAGCCCGTTTTCTCATTTAAAAATTCAAAATCATGAAGTCAATACCTCATTCAAATCGCTTCCTCGTAGCGTTTTGCATCTATTTCATTACGAGCAACACTCTTCTATTAGCTCAAAATACAATAGACCTAGACACCACCAAAATCCATTCTATTGAACGCGTTACCCTCCGCAAAACTCAAAATAGAGACTCCAAAATAAAAGATCTTACACTTCGAGACACGGATCGACTCACCCATGACGCCGGTCGATTTTTAACTCAATTGCCCGAAATTAGCGGCATTCGCAAAGCGGGTCAATACGGGATGGATCCCGTTTTACGCGGATTCAAATACGAGCAGCTCAACATCGTGATCGATGGTGGGCTTAGCGCTTTAACCGCTTGTCCAAGCCGAATGGACCCTCCAAGCAGCCAAATAAACATGAACATGGTTCAAGAAGCGCAAATCTACAAAGGCCCTTATCATTTTCGGTACGGTCCTACGCTTGGGGGCAGCATCAATTTTGTGACCCTCGCTCCCTCCTTTAAGGATTCTATTGCACTGAGTGGCCGACTTTCGTCGGGATACGAATCGAATGGAAGCTTATTTAAGAGCGAAGCCTCTGTGTCGTTGCAATCAAAAAAACTGGTCTCAAATCTCTTTGCGGGTTACCAAACTGCTGATTCTTACAAGGATGGCAACGACGCAGAAGTCCCCTCTAGTTTCACTAGGTACAATGTGGGATCCAAATCTACTCTACGTTGGAATGAGCATCAGCAAACCACCCTTCAACTTACTACGAACCAAGCGAGAAACGTAGAATTCGCTGCCCTTAGCATGGATTTGCTTTACGACAAAACTTGGATGTCACAACTTGAACACAAAATTCATTTTGACCAGAAATTACTAAAAGTTCTTGATTTCTCAGGATATGGAAGCTGGGTAGACCATTCCATGGGGACCTATGATCACTCAATGGTGTCAAAAGTCTTCGCAAAAACCTACGGAGCTCGTACGGAAGCGACTTTTCAAACCGAGAACAGCAAGTTCTTCACGGGTCTGGATTTCAAATTCCAAAGTGCTGAAAACAAAGAAATGACCATGCCCATGATGGGCCACTCCATGCAGAGGGATGGCACTAGCTGGCAAGATTCCACTTTGGATCAATTGGGCTGGTTTAACGAGTTTCAGACCCGGTGGGAGAATTCAAAACTGACTCTTTCTTATCGAATGGATTACGACCAAGGACAGGCGAAAGAACTCTCGGAACTTTTCATCGCTCTGTATGGGGATGGAAAATCAGATAATTTAAACCATAGTTTTAGTGTGGGGTATACTAGGGCATTAAGTCCAGCCCTCTCCCTTGCCCTATGGAGCGGGAGGGCGGAGCGTAGCGCCAGTCTATCCGAACGCTACATCAATCGTTTCCCTCAAGGCCTAGACAATTATGAAATGCTCGGGAACCCAAAATTAAAACCTGAAAGTAATTTTCAAACGGATCTTATTCTTTCCTATCAAAATAAGGCATTTTCAATTCAAGCCTCAGGGTTTTACTCTTATCTTACAGACTTTATATCGGGTAAAATAAATCCAGACGTTCAGAAATCCTCCATGGGAAGTCCCGGTGTGAGACAGTATGTGAATTTAGACCGAGCGTTCAAAACCGGTTTCGAGTTGGCGGCCAAATACCATCTTAATAGCCATTTCCATAGCTCCTTTGGTCTTGCCTACACCTATGCCGAGAATCTTGTCACAAAGATTCCCCTTGCTGAAATTTCACCTCTCGATTTACGACTCAACGTAACGGCAAATTTCTATCCATTGGAACTGGGCGCTAATCTTAGACATACGGGAGCGCAAAATCGAATTGACCCTTCTTTCTCTGAGCTGAAAACACCGAGTTTCACCTTGCTCGACTTGGATTTCAAATATGCAATTTTTAAATCCACTTCAATCTTTGCAAGCGTGAGCAATGTGTTTAATATAGCCTATGCAGAGCACTTAAGCAGGACACTTTCTTCCGATTCAAACCAAAGAATTCTAGCCCCCGGCCGTTCCCTAGGTGTCGGATTTACTACAAATTTTTAAAAACCAGATACACTTGTGCCAAAAAAGGGTTGGTCCTCAAAACCAACCCTTTTTTTAAGATAAATTTCCTAGATTTGTTACAACATCAAATTAATCCCTATGACTCGGACTGAACTAATAGAAGCTTTGATTGAAAAGCAAAAAGCCATTATAGATAATTTAGAAAGTTCGGTAGAACGATACCAAACCGCTTCTGATATTGACGAGCAAGAAACCAGAGAGCCCGAAGACTTCTCTCGACAAACCGAAGCGAAGGATATGCAACTTCGTTTTGAAAAACTGCTTCGTGAAGCAAAATTAACTGCGGACTTTTTGCTGGAGCAAAAGGACCAGTCTCATGATCGATTAGAGAAAGGTGCGCTTGTGAAAACAAGTGGAGATTGGTATTTTCTTGGCGTATCCATTCCTAGCACAGAAATTAACAAAAAGGTGATTGTATCGGTCTCAGACCAAGCCCCCGTCTACCGAGAATTTACTAGCAAAAAAGTCGGAGATCGCCTAGAGGTAGGTCAACAGTCCCTTGAAATTCTTGAAATTCTTTAGAGCAAAAAAACAAATAATGCATTTCCTTAGTGACAAATTGGAAAAAAAATAAATTGTATTACCTTTGAAATCGATCAAAAAACCAAGTACTAGATGCATATTTTAGGTTATTTTTTTGCAATCGTCATCGGTCTCGTCATGGGATTAATTGGGGGCGGTGGCAGTATTTTAAGTGTTCCCGTCTTCGCTTACCTTTTTGAAATAGACGCAATTACAGCGACAACGCTTTCCTTATTTGTGGTAGGAATTACAAGCTCAGTAGGCTCTGTTAGTTTTGTTCGACAAGGACATGTACAGTTTTCGACTGCATTGCAATTTGGGCTCCCTTCAGTCCTTGGAATCCTCTTTTCAAGAAGAGTGGTTCTTCCCCATTTGCCCCCGTACATTATCAACCGTTGGGGAATCACTATTACCAATGAGATGTTTATTTTGCTCCTCTTTGCGATTTTAATGCTGATCTCAGCAATTAAAATGATTCAAAAAAAGGAAAGGCCTAGAGGTAGGAAGTTTCAACAATCGAATTACACACTTCTTGCTTCGCAAGGGCTGCTCGTTGGTATCATCACGGGTTTTATTGGCGCGGGAGGAGGATTTCTTATTGTCCCGGCTCTAGTTATGCTCGTGGGGGTCTCCATGAAACAGGCGGTAGGTACTTCGTTATTTATTATTTCTGTGAACTCACTTATTGGATTCGCGTCCTCATTAGACAAAGTGCATATCGATTGGCCTTTCCTTTTAAGCTTCACAGGACTCTCTATCGTAGGGATCTTGGTCGGGGTTGCCTTTGCCAAAAACATAGAATCCAAAAAGCTAAAACCGCTTTTTGGATGGGTGGTTCTTTCCATGGGGGTCTTCATTATAGTAAAAGAACTTATCCTAAAATAAAGCAAGAAAACCGCTTTCCACTAAAGAAATCAAATGGAAAAGAAGTGAAAGTTCCTTGTAGCCTGAAATTCTCATAGAACACAGGAAAGAGAAAACAATAGACAAAGCACAGTGATTGATTTCATCAATCGCAACAATGAACCACTTCGTGGAAGGATTTAAAATAATTAGTCGAAATTTGCAATGCATAGCAAAACCACACACAATTTACAGAAGATGAAAATTGAACAAATTTACACGGGATGCCTAGCGCAAGGTGCTTATTATATTGTTTCTGAAGGAGAAGCTGTCATTATTGATCCCCTAAGGGAGACCCAGCCCTATCTTGAACGCTTGTCCCAAGATGGAGTTGAATTAAAGTACATTCTCGAAACGCATTTCCATGCGGATTTCGTGTCCGGTCACGTGGATTTAAGTGAAAAAACAGGAGCTCCGATTGTGTACGGTCCTACGGCAGATCCTACTTTTGAAGCGACGATTGCAAAGGATGGTGACATCTTAGAAATAGGGAAAGTGAAAATCAAGGTGCTTCATACGCCCGGACACACCATGGAGAGTACTACTTACCTTTTGTTTGATGAAGACCAAAAACCTCATGCTATATTCTCAGGAGACACTCTTTTTCTAGGGGATGTCGGAAGACCTGATTTGGCTCAAAAAGCAGCAAACCTAACCCAAGAAGAACTTGCAGGATTGCTATACGACAGTCTTCAAAACAAAATCATTCCACTTCCCGATGAACTGCTTGTTTATCCGGCGCATGGAGCAGGTTCTGCCTGTGGCAAGAACATGCAAAAAGAAACCGTGGATACCCTGGGGAATCAAAAAAGAAGCAACTATGCGCTCAACCAGCCAAACAAAGAAGCTTTTGTAGAGGCTGTCCTTGATGGACTCGCAGCACCTCCTCAATATTTTGGGATGAATGTTGCACTCAACAAAGGGGGCTATGCTAGTTTTGACCAGGTGCTAAGCAATAGTCTTAGAGCATTAGAACCGAGTGAGTTTGAAAGTGCAGCAGAGCAAACCGGTGCACTTATATTAGACACCCGAGCAGCCGCAGAATTCCACAAAGGATTCATTCCGAACTCAATCAACATTGGGCTTAAAGGAGATTTCGCACCCTGGGTTGGTGCAATGATAGTGGATGTAAAACAACCCCTACTGCTTGTAACGGAAGAAGGGATGGAGAAGGAGGCCATTACAAGACTAGCAAGAGTCGGCTTTGACAACGTAATTGGATATTTAAAGGAGGGATTCCCTACCTGGAAAGCGAGTGGGAAAGAATCCGATTCCATTGAAAGAGTCACTGCACAAAATTTTGCAAACGAAGCAAAACAGGAAGTTAAAATTATTGACGTCAGAAAACCAGAAGAATTTCAGACCCAGCATATTGAAGGGGCTATTAATGCGCCTTTAGATCAGATTTCTAAGTGGGCAAGCAAAATGGATTTAGACCAACCCTTCCTCATTCATTGTGCTGGCGGATACCGTAGCATGATTGCAGGTAGCATTCTCAATTCCAGAGGAATCCGAAATTATAAAGAAATCGAAGGAGGATTTAATTCCATTAAACAACTAGACGGAATCTCACTTAAATAGCAGCAAAACACGAGGTTACCCATTTTTACTTACTGTAAAAACACAATTAGAAACCCTTTGTTATGTCACAAAAATTCAAAGAACTTATCGATTCGGAACGTCCTGTTCTCATCGACTTTTTTGCGACCTGGTGCGGTCCTTGCAAAGTACAGTCTTCTGTCTTAACGGAAGTAAAGGATCGAATTGGAGACCTCGCTAGAATTGTAAAAATCGACGTAGATCAATTTCCAAGCATCGCCGCCGAATATGGCGTTCGGGGTGTTCCGACCTTAGCGATTTTCAAAAATGCAGAACTGCTTTACAAGCAAAGTGGAGTTCACGATGTAAATACACTTGAGTCTTTACTTAAAAAACATTCCGCGCAGTCCTAGTCCTCAATGGAAAAGCGGTCTCGATCCCCTAGAAATTTATAGTGCTCTAGGTATTCTTGCAAACGTTGTAAATCAATTGTGCCCGTAATGCCTTCATTCGTTTCTTCTGCGATCGACTTTCCATCCGCAAAATAAAGATAAGAACTAGGGACATAGTTCAAATCGTTTCCATCCCTTCCCGTTCGATTCACTCCCAAAACGTAGCACTGATTTTCAATTGCACGAGCTTTGAGTAAACTTTGCCAATGATCGACTCTCTTTTCGGGCCAATTGGCTACGTATAAAATCGCATCATAATCTTCCTTATATCGGGAAAATACTGGAAAACGAAGATCGTAACACACTTGCAATAAAAAGCGAACTCCTTTATAAAGTACAATTGTACGCTCCTTTCCAGGAGTATAGACTTTGTCTTCTCCCGAAAAGGAAAAAAGATGGCGTTTGTCATAGTACTCATAGCCCCCTTCAGGATTCACGAAATACATGCGGTTCAAATAGCCATTCGACTGCTCAATAGCCACACTGCCGCAAACGGCCGCGTTTTTCATGCGCGCAAGTTCTTTCATCCATTCTAAACTTGAGGAGTCTCTATCGGCGATTTGCTCCGGAGTCATTGAAAAACCGGTAGAAAACATTTCAGGAAGCACAATTAAATCCGCCTCTACATCTCTTGTGAGCGATTCGATGTTCTTAAAATTTGTGGTAGGATCATGCCACTTTATATCTAAACTTAGGCCGAATAACTGGATTGATTTCATATAGAACTTTTCTTAAATTTATAATAATTTACACATCCGAACCAAATAAATCTTTTTTGGCTTTATATTTGAACTCGCTTACTTGAACAATTAAAATTAAAAAAATTATGAAAAAGCTTATTTTAGTATGCTCAATGCTGTTTGTGGGAAGCATGGTTTCCGCTCAGGCATGGAACGGAAAAGGAGATCAGAAGGTACAAATCGGTCTGAACGGATGGGGTTACGGAACAGGGATCACAGGTAGCTACGACTACGGTTTAGGAAACATTGTATCGATTGGTGCAGGTGCTAACGTGTTTTTTGATGGGTACAAAGACAATAACAAAGACAACAATTTGTTCGTTTTTGGTCGTGTAGGATTCCATTTACAAGAACCTTTAAATTTACCAGAAAAATGGGACATCTATCCTGGTGTTAACCTAGGGGTTCTTGGGAAAGACTTTGGTATAGGAGCGCATTTAGGTGTTCGTTACTTCTTCAACCAAAACGTAGGTATCTACGGAGAGTTTGGTAACAACGGTAGCTTAGGAGTTTCTTTCAACTTCTAATCCATTCAAAAATAAAGATATAAGGTTCTCTTCTAAAGGGAACCTTTTTGTTTTGGCATACCTTTGATAATTACTACCTTTGCCCCACTTATTATTTAAATACAATTAATGACTATAGCTCAATTATTTCAGTTTTTCCTAAGTATTTCAATACTTGTGGTTCTCCACGAATTAGGACATTTCCTACCGGCTAAATATTTTAAAACTCGCGTCGAGAAATTTTACCTCTTTTTTGACCCTTGGTTTTCCCTAGTAAAAAAGAAAATTGGAGGTACCGAATACGGGATCGGATGGTTGCCTTTAGGAGGATACGTGAAAATCGCAGGAATGGTGGACGAGAGTATGGACACCGAACAACTTAAAAAACCGGCAGAGCCATGGGAATTCAGAAGCAAACCGGCATGGCAACGCCTTATCATTATGCTTGGAGGGGTTACCGTTAACTTTTTTCTAGCCTGGTTAATTTACTCTTCTCTTTCTTACTTCAAAGGAGAAAGTTTCCACGACAACACGAAATTTGAAAATGGAATTTCAGTGACCACCGAAGGAAAGAAAATGGGTCTAATGACCGGCGATAAAATCCTTGCGATTGATGGGAAACCTGCAGAGCGATTTGAAACGACCATGGTCAATATGCTTTTCGCCGATGAGGTTACGGTCCTTCGTGAAGGCCAAGAAGTCACTTTTCCAGTAAACGAACATGGGGTCGCAGATGTATTGAAAGCAAACGAGGCCAAAGCTTATTTCTCTCAACGGTTCCCAACCGTTATAGACAGCATTACTCCGAATGGAGGTGCTCAGAAATCAGAATTGAGAAAAGGGGATAAAATTGTAGCCATTGACGGGATGCCGACTCCCTTCTTTGACCAAGTCACAGAAGTACTATCCACAAAACAAAATAAAGACGTGACGCTAAGCGTGGTTCGAAACAATGAAACCCTTGACACGACTGCAAGAGTAGACAAAGAAGGGAAATTAGGATTCTCAACCGATCTAACGCCTTTCATCGCTGCTTTGGATCAAACAAACGTAAAGAAAACCTACGGCTTTTTTGAAGCAATCCCAAGAGGTCTGGAACGTACAATCGACGTACTTGTGATGCAAATCAAACAATTCAAAATTGTCTTCAACAGCACTACGCAAGGATATAAAAAAGTTTCCGGTCCTATCGGAATTATTAAGCAAATGCCAGAATCCATCAATTGGGAGTTCTTTTGGAGTTTTACCGCGATGTTTTCAGTATGGTTAGCCTTTTTAAACTTAATCCCAATCCCAGGACTTGACGGAGGTCACGTCGTATTTACTTTATGGGAAATCATTACAGGAAAACCGGTTCCACAGAAAGTTTTAGAGAACGCACAAATGATTGGGGTTATCTTCCTACTTGGCCTGATGGTGCTTATCTTCGGGAACGATATATTTAAATGGATAACTGGAAAATTTTAATTTTTTTTCCAAAAATAGTTGTGCAAAATTAAAAAACCTATTATATTTGCAGACGCTTAGAAACAGTAAAGCATTCCTCCTTAGCTCAGTTGGTTAGAGCATCTGACTGTTAATCAGAGGGTCGCTGGTTCGAGCCCAGCAGGAGGAGCAAAAACACCTACAACACGTAGGTGTTTTTTTGTGCATTCTTGTCCCCTTAGCGTACGTTTTAGACCTCAAAAAGGATTCCTCAAAATGTTAAGCAGTCACAAAATCGACTAGAACTTGACTCTTTTTTTATAAATTTGAGAGTTGACATTTACCAATGAACAAATCGCCAGCAAAGTTTAAACCTTTAATTCAATATTCGCTCATTGCCTGTTTGGTACTCATTCAAGGAATCATTTTGATGTTCTTCTATAATGAATACTTCAATTCAAGGAAACTAGAGACGATACGAAAGCAATTGGTAGAAACCCGAGGTCTAACTCAGCTCATGCAGAGCTCACGATCCGAACTGATCGTGACGCAATACAATTTGCAAAAATACATTAGTGGAAACGAGAAGAAGTACTTAGATTCTTACTTCACTTCCCTTCGTAAACTCACCAAGAACATTGATAGCATTAACACACACCCCGACCTCAAGTCTACACTTAGAGGACGACTCAAAACTCAAAATAAACAAACTGCAGAGCTTTCCGATCTGGAACGATTAATTGAAACGGTCTACCAAGATTCAAAGTCGCCCGAGAAGAAAAGTGAACCCATCACGATTGAAAACTATACCATTGAGGAACCTAAACAAACTTTTAACGTCGAGTTTCATCGTTCGACTCCCGACACAAGTGCGACCAAGAAGAAGCTTCTCCCTCGATTAAAAGATGCAATTACTGGAAACGTAGAGGTCAAGCGAGATACCGTCTACATCGAAACGTTCTCAGAAAGCACCCTTGATACCACCAAAATCAAGAAAGATTTTGACAGTGCCGTCACGGCGGTAAACAATCATTATCTTAAAGAAATCAAGAAATACGAGAACCGGATTGAAACCACCAGTTCAAAATCAAGCCAGTTGTATGAAAACTACGACCATCTCATTATTCTAAGCAATGACTTGATGGACGTGTACGAAGGTACGATTCGCGATGTAAGCCTTGGGCTGCAAAAAGAGTACGACCAGCAAAATTCGAAAAACAATAAAATTCGACGAAACTCGATGCTTGGACTAATGGTTATGATTTTCTTTGTACTGATTGTGGTTCTTTACTATACCAAACAATCCTTTCTTTACGAGAAGCAACTTCGCCTTGCAAACCAGACCATTAGCAACAGTCTTAATTTCAAAAATCGAGTTCTAGGAATGCTGAGTCACGAAATACGGGCTCCGTTGAAAATCATCAATTTATTCACTTCAAGGATTGCAAGAAAGACGGAGGATCCCACCGTTCTGGAAGCCCTCAAATCCATTGAATTCACTAACAACTCTCTTCTGATTCAAGCCAATCAAATTTTAGAGTATACCAAAAACCAGAATCAAAAGATTGAACTAAAAGAAGTGGACTTCAATCTGTATGAGGAAATTAGCGAACTGTTGCATGTCTTTAAGCCTTACATAGAATCTCGTAACAATACCTTTGAAATTTTAAACACCATCGATCCTTCGTGGAGGGTTCATGCGGACAATATTAAAATTCATCAAATTTTAATCAACGTTCTTGGGAATGCAAGTAAGTTTACCGAAAATGGAAAAATTACCATCAAAGCAACCGCTACGCCCCTTAACGACAAGACTCTTACCCTGCACGTGGTTGTGAAAGACACAGGAATCGGAATTTCAAAATCGGACTTGAAGAAAATATTCCAACCCTATTACCAAGGCCTCGTATCGGAAGAAATCGATAACTTAGGCGCAGGACTTGGTTTAAATCTTTGCAAAGAGATAGTGGATCTATTTGGCGGCACTATTTCTGCTGATAGTAAACTCGGAGAGGGAACTGAAATCCAATTCCGACTCAATCTTGAAATTGTAAAATGAATTTAAATACCACAACTCTTAATTTCTTATTGGCCGACGATCATCATATTGTTCGCCAAGGCATTCGTTTTATCCTCTGTGACCTTCTAGACTCCTATACCGTCTTAGAGGCCTCGAACCTAAAAGAAATTAAAGACACTCTTACGCAGAATGCAGTTGACATTGCGATAATGGACGCCCAATATCCGGATGGAAATTGCCTCTCCATACTACCTGAAATAAGAGAGTTATATCCTAATCTAAAGATCCTTATCTTCTCTAGCTTTGAGGAGAGTGATCATTCGCTGAAATTTTTAGAGGCAGGTGCAAACGGTTTTCTTAACAAACTGAGTAACGAAAGCGAGATCGAAGAGGCGATTCAAAGTATGCTAGAGAAAGGCGAGTACATTGCCCCTTTGACTCGCACATTAATGAACTTGTCTCAGCACAATCCTAATTTACTAAACCCACTTAACCAACTCTCTTCAAGAGAGTTACAAATTGCTGAGTTGCTAGCCAAAGGCTATGGAAATCTCGAAATATCCAATGAACTCGCTCTTAAACAAAATACAATTTCCACTTTCAAGAAACGAATCATGGAAAAACTGGGCCTCAATTCTTTAGTCGAATTGGTCGAACTTGTTAAAACACATCAAATTCTTTAACACTCCTTAGTAGTGAAACTTCTATAAGGAGCTCGACATACATCGGGCGAAATCCCCCCTTTTCCTCCCTGTTATCCCCTTTCTTTGTATAGCGATTTTAAAAAATCTAAAAACAAAAGAAAGATGACTGAAAAATATACGCTCAATGGTCCTGTACCGCAACTAGAAAAAAAGAAGAAAATTTTCCGCAAACGAGATTTCACCATCTTACTTGGTGTGCAAATTCTGATGTTTAGTGCAATCTTTGCAGTGGTCAATTTCCGACCTTATTATGAAGAGTTTCATCTGAAAAGACTGGAAACCCCTCTTGGTAAATTTGTAGCAATTTTCCTTGTGGCTATCCTTGCCTTTCAAGTACTCTTCCTTCTTTACATTGTCTACCAGTACTTCAAATACAAACCTGTGGCCTCTGTTAGCGATAGCGAGCTTCCTACGTGTACCATTCTAGTTCCCGCGTACAACGAAGGTTCTCTCGTCTACCATACCCTTAAAAGTATCGCAGAAAGCAACTATCCTGCAGACAAACTTGAAATTATGGCTATCGATGATGGGAGCAAGGACGACACCTGGTACTGGATTCAAAGAGCCGCTAACGAATTAGATGGCCGCGTAAAAATTTTACAACAGCCAGAAAACAAAGGAAAGCGTCATGCTCTTCACCGGGGATTCACTACAGGAACAGGTGAAATCTTTGTTACAATTGACAGTGATTCCGTAGTAGAACCTGATACCTTACGAAACCTAGTCAGTCCGTTTGTGACCAATCCGAACTGCGGAGCCGTGGCCGGAAACGTAAAAGTGCTTAACAAAGGCCAAGGGACGATTCCTAAAATGCTAAACGTAAGTTTTGTATTCAGTTTTGAATTTATGCGTGCAGCGCAGAGTTCGTTGGGGTTTGTTTTATGTACTCCTGGAGCTCTCTCTGCTTACCGCAGAAATGCCGCCTTGCATTCCCTTTCGCAATGGATCAACCAGAAATTTATGGGCAACTACGCCACGATTGGGGAAGACCGCGCCATGACGAACTTCATTTTGGAACAGGGGTACGATGTGCAATTTCAAAGAAATGCAAATGTCCTTACCAATACACCTATAGGATATAAAAATCTTCATAAGATGTTTACTCGTTGGGGTAGAAGCAACGTACGGGAGACGCTAATGATGAATCGATTCATCTTCAAAAATTTCCGATCTCAAAACAAAGCAGGAGCTCGATTTATCTTCGTGAACCAATGGATGAAAATCCTACTCACGTACCCCCTTACACTCATCATGTTATACTTCGTGTTAACCCATCCGCTCATTTATCTAAGTTCAGCGCTTGTGGGGACCTTCATATTCTCTAGTATTCAAATGGCATTCTTTACGAAGCGTTACAACTTTGCAGATTCCCTCTGGGCCTATCCATATAGTTTATTTTACCTCGTTGCCCTCTTTTGGATTTCACCCTTTGCGATTGCTACTGTCAAAAACGGAGGTTGGTTAACTCGTTAATTTTCAAATGCACACAATGAAGAAAAAAATAGCCATTATTGGTCAAGGATATGTAGGCCTTCCTTTGGCATTAGAATTCGCAAAAGAGCATCCGGTACTCGGATATGATATAAATAAAAAGCGTGTCGAGAGTTTAAATCAGGGAGTAGATGAGACGCTTGAAGCAGATCCAATCGATCTTAAAGATCGATTGGACCTTGCTCATAAAAGCAAGTTCCAAAAAGGATATCAAGCAAGTAGTGATCTCCATGAATTAGAATCTGCGCAGATCTATATCGTCACAGTACCAACACCTATTAATGAATTTAATGCGCCCGATTTGCGTCCGCTTCTTGAAGCGTCTAAGTCAGTAGGAAAGGTGCTTAAATCCGGCGATATTGTAATTTATGAATCCACAGTATATCCCGGATGTACAGAAGAAGAGTGCGTGCCTCTACTTGAAAGGCATTCGCAATTAAAATTCAACAAAGATTTCTTTGTCGGATATTCCCCTGAGCGTATTGTTCCTGGCGACAAAATAAATACGCTTACTACCATTAAAAAAGTAACCTCTGGTTCCACACCTGAAACCGCAGAGGAGATTGACACCCTATATCAATCAATAATCAAGGCAGGAACACACAAGGCACCGAGTCTTAAAGTCGCGGAAGCCTCAAAGGCCATTGAAAATGCGCAGCGAGATGTAAACATCTCATTCGTAAATGAACTTGCTCTGATTTTTGATCGTGTGGGAATTGATACGCAGGATGTTTTAGAAGCCGCAGGAACCAAATTTAACTTCTTACCCTACCAACCTGGTCTCGTCGGAGGACATTGCATTTCTGTGGATCCTTATTACTTAGCACATAAGGCTGTACAACTAGGATATCACCCTAATGTTATTTTATCAGGACGCAGGGTCAATGATTCGGTATCAGAATTTATCGCTTCGAAAGTTGTTAAACTTATGATTCAAAAAAACATGACCATTAAAGATTCGTCGGTTTTGATTCTTGGTGCCACTTTCAAAGAGAACTGTCCTGACATTCGAAACACGAAGATTGTAGATGTGTACGAGGAACTTAAAGACTATGGTGCAAAAATCGATCTCTACGATCCTTGGGCAAACCCAGAGGAAGTTGAAGCTCATTATGGTATTCCTTTGCTTCCAAGCTTAGGAAACAAAAAGTACGATGCAATTATCCTTGCCGTGGCTCATGAGGAATTCTTATCCCTAGATTTAGAACCCTTAAAGAATAGTCCAACCGTCGTATTTGATATCAAAGCAAAATTAAACCGAGATTTGGTAGATGCTCGCTTGTAAGCTACCTTCTTTTTATTTTACGACCAATGAAGGGTGTGGGTTTGCTTTCCACTTAAATTTATCGATATAAAAAAGACCAATCGGATATCGATTGGTCTTTTTGTCTTATAATAACGCTTTTTCTTATGCGTTAGGTTCTACAGATACGAAAGATCTGTTGTTTGCTTTCTTTCTGAAAACTACTTTACCGTCAATAAGTGCAAATAAAGTATGGTCTTTTCCGATACCTACGTTATCACCTGGGTGATGTTGAGTACCTCTCTGTCTTACGATGATGTTCCCTGCGATTGCTTCTTGTCCACCGAAAATCTTCACTCCTAATCTCTTGGAATGAGATTCTCTACCGTTTTTGGAACTACCAACTCCTTTTTTGTGTGCCATTTTATTCTAGGTTTTAAAGGGTTTGTTATTTTTTTACTTCTTTGAATTGTGCAATATTCTTCTCAATTAAAGCATCTACTTCTTCGTGAGTAAGAATTTTTTTACCTAATTCGTCCTTAAGCTCTTTCCCAAGATTGATAAGAGTTTCTCTGTTGTCTTTAGATTGAGAAAGTTCGTTTTTCTTTAAGTGATAGTTTAGTTCATGATCTTCACTAAAGTTAACGGTTGCTCTATCTGCATTGGACGTAGTTGTGGTCGCTTCTTTTGCGTCTACTTTAGATTCTGCTTTCACAGCTTTTGGTTCTGACTTAGCGCTTTCTTTCTTTGCAGATTTCTTAGCCCCTTCAAATCCAGTGATTCCTGTAATTTGAATTTGAGTCAATTGTTGTCTGTGACCGTTCTTTTTAGCGTAACCTTTTCTTCTTTTCTTTTTGAAAATGATCACCTTGTCCGCTTGAACGTGGTCTAAAATTTCAGCATCTACTGTGATACCGTCTACAGCCGGGGCGCCAACTGTTGTTGCTCCGTTTACAGTTAGAAGAACTTTGTCGAAAGAAACTTTCGCACCTTTATCTCCTTTTAAACGGTTTACAAACAACTTCTGGTCTTGCTCAACTTTGTACTGAAGCCCTGCTATCTCTACAATTGCAAACATTGTCTATAATTTTAATTTGTTAATAATCTTCTTTTGAGTCTGCAAAATTAAGAAATTTTTCTGAACCACAAAGAGTTACTCTCAAAATTTAGCGACAAAATAGGGAATTTAAATCACAAAACAATCTCAACAACGCTATCATTGCAATAATTCGAAGTGTATCGTGCTCGAATTTTTCTAGTTCTAACCGGTTGCACTCTGTTATAGTAAACTCTAAAGTCAAAAAAGACCTATTGAAATAGCAAGAAGAATTGTATATTTGATTAAACATTTTCCATCAATGAAGCGAGATTTGTACATCGATTTTGCAAAAGGGTTTGCAACGCTTTCTGTAATCTTTATTCATACGGTTTTCTGGTCTGGACAATATTACGTCCCGACTGAAGTTCGCATTCTGTCACTCTTAATTGACGTTCCCTTATTTTATGCACTGAGCGGGCTCACTTCAAGTGGAAAGGTTGAAAAAACCCTATTCCGACTCCTAAAGCTACAGATCACGTACATGATTTTTGTAACCTTACTGTTTTTCCTCGACTATCTTTTTAAAGTAGTGGGGCTTTGGGCCGTAGGGTTCGAAGGACTTCAGAGTTTCTATTCCACCTTTGGTTCCAAGTATACACCAGGAAGCATCTCGACGTACCCTCAATGGCAAAATCTAGGAAATTGGTATCTCCATCGCTATACTAATGCAGATACCTTCCCCGTCGTTATGGGTAGCTTTTGGTATCTGAAAGTCTATTTTATCCTAACGGTTCTAGGGGTCTTAGTTTTGCGTTATCTACCAAAACATATCAATTGGATTATTGGTCTTTGCCTTGGACTAACACTTCTATTCTATCTATATCCTCACTATTATCCAAAAGGACAAGTAGGATACGTCACCATTTATTTGGCAATGTTCCTCTGTGCACATCAAATTAGAGGCAAAAAGCTTTCTAAATCCACAGTTATTCTATTGTACGCCGGAGTAGGTGCGACACTTATTTGGCTGTTTCAATCTTATGGTACGGAATTTTTCTACAGAATCAATAAAGAGAAATTCCCGCCTAAGCTTCCATATATTATATGGACCTTATTTTCAATTGTCACCTTGTTTGTCCTTTACAATCGATTAAAAATTAACAAAAAGAATCTCGTCACCTTTATTGGTGAAAACGCAATCTTCTTCTATTTTGCCCAGGGGATCAGTTCCTCGCTAATCTATTTTGTCGTGGTTCCGTTTCAAAATCAGTTCCCTTGGGGTGTATTTTTGATTCTGATCTTCCTTCTTAATGCAACGCTTGCATTTGGCCTGGCCGTAGTGCTGAAAAAAGTGGACGATCTAGGCTGGGACGCCTTGCGATTCTTAAAAGAAAAAACCACCCCTAAAACTAAGGATGGTCTGTAAGGATTGAGAAAAAATAGTTTAATCTCTATTATTTCCTCGTACTATAACTGCAATTAGGATGATAAGGACTAAACCTCCAATCACCCAATAAAGTGGATTGCTCATCCATTCTGTGGTTGTAGTGGTCGTTTTGGTGCTTGTCGTGACATCCACATCAAGTGGTTCGGTGGTTTCTTGTGCAAAAGCAAAAATGCTTGCAAAGAACATGACAGCTAAAAGACTCAGCTTTTCATACTTACGTTTAATAAAGGTTGTTGAAGTTTTCATAATTTATGTTTATTGATTCATTAGCTGCAGTTCAATTGAAGTGCCAACTAAGGCCAAACCTTTTCAAAACAAAGGAATTTTATAAATTTGTATCATTATTATGAAAAGAGTCCTATATTTGAGTGACTCGCCAGGAACAAATGAAAAGAGTATGTTTAAACTAAAATTGCCAACCGATCCAAGGTGGGCGAACCTTGCCAAAGAAAACATTGAAGAGATTCTTACAGATCATGCGTGGTGTGAACAAAAAGCGGCTTCTAATGCCATTACACTGATCACGATGCTTCCAGAACATACCGCAATCGTAACTGAACTTTTGGGCATTGCGCAGGAGGAACTCGAGCACTTAAGACTTGTTCATGAAATTATTAAGAAGAGAGGCTATGTCCTTGGCAGAGCCAGAAAGGACGACTACGTAAACGATTTGGCAAAATTCATGATTCAAGGGAGTCGCCAAGATTTAATTATTGACCGAATGCTGTTTGCCGCTATTATTGAGGCCCGAAGCTGTGAGCGTTTCAAAGTACTTACGCAAACCCTACAACACGATCCGCAACTTCAAGAATTTTACCACCAACTTATGATCTCCGAAGCAGGACATTATGCTACCTTTATTGCGTTTGCAAGGGAACTGGGCGATCCAGACAAAGTCAATAAGCGATGGGAACAGTGGCTGGAGCATGAGGCCAAGGTCATTCAAAGCTATGGGAAAAGTCAAACCATACACGGGTAAAACTTAAAACATACCTTTCGATGCAAAACCAAAAACGAAAAGAGCTCCTTAGCCAACTGATCAAGAATTTCTTTCAGGGGTTAATGATTATAGGTCCTTTCGGACTTACCGTATTTGTGTTTTGGTACATCATTTCCTCCATCGAAGAGAGCGTACCGTACCTTTCTAATAAACTCTACCCGGGGATTACCTTTCTTCTGGTTCTCATTGCCATCGTACTGATCGGATACCTTGGGAATAAATTCGTTTTTGGCCGACTCGTACTAGGCCGTATGGACACGGTGCTTGAGCGAATGCCAGGATTTAAGCACATATACTCCCCGACCAAAGATCTAATGTCCTCCTTTGTGGGCGACAAGAAAAAATTCACACAGCCTGTTTGGGTTCGCGTGAATAGCGAACCAGAAATTTGGCGAATTGGTTTTTTAACCCAAAAAGATCTGCAAGCTGTGGGCATGAATGGGAAAGTGGCTGTCTACCTCCCCCATTCCTACGCAATTTCAGGGTGGGTGATCATAACCGAGCAGCAGAACGTAAAACCGGTGGAAGGCATGAGTGCTGCGACAGCGATGAAATTTGCCGTGAGCGGCGGTGTAGCAGGTTTTCATTCGAACGATGCTGTTTTTAAATCTCCTGAGTGATCTTTCTTTTCACTCTCAAATTTTAAACTACATTTATTACTCTAACTATACTCCTATGAAATTACCCTACGCGGAACCCTATAAAATGAAAATGGTTGAACCCATCACCCAGTCCACCGAGGCTCAACGAGAAGAGTGGATTGCCAAAGCGGAATTCAATTTATTTAACCTAGAAAGCCACAAAGTTTTTGTGGATTTGTTAACCGACAGTGGCACAGGTGCCATGAGCGATCGGCAATGGGCTGCCTTAATGAGCGCGGATGAAAGTTACGCAGGTTCACGTTCCTTCCATGATCTGAAAGACTCGGTCACTACGATTACCGGATACCCCTATCTCTTGCCAACCCATCAAGGTCGAGCGGCAGAAAATGTGCTTTTTTCGGCATTGGTAAAAAAAAATGACGTCGTACCGGGAAACTCTCACTTTGACACAACCAAAGGGCATATTGAATTTCGAAAAGCAAACGCAATAGATTGCACGATTGCAGAGGCTTTTGTCACAGAGCTAGAACATCCCTTCAAAGGAAACATCGATCTCGAGAAACTAGAGGAGGTGTACAAATCCTATCCGAAGTCTCAGATTCCGTTCTGCTTAATTACCGTCACTTGCAATACATCGGGAGGCCAGCCCGTTTCCCTTGAAAATATAAAAGCGGTTTGTAAACTATCCAAACAATACGAAATCCCTGTGTTTTTCGACGGAGCACGCTTTGCGGAAAATGCCTATTTCATTAAAGAAAGAGAGCCCGGAGAAAAGAATAAAACAATCAAAGAAATTTGTCTTGAAATGTTTTCTTTTGGAGACGGTATGACCATGAGCTCCAAAAAGGACGGGCTTGTGAACATTGGCGGTTTTGTTGCACTCAGAAGTGAGGAGCTTTTCAAAAAAGCCTCTACATTCACCATTATTTACGAAGGCTTTATTACTTACGGAGGAATGAGCGGAAGGGACATGGCTGCTCTTGCCGTAGGCTTAAACGAAGCCACCGAGTTTGAATACCTCGAAAGTAGAATCGCTCAAGTACGCTATTTAGGTGATCGGCTCATTGAAATGGGAATCCCAGTGCAAAAACCAATTGGCGGGCATGCCGTTTTTGTGGATGCCTTAAAATTTCTACCCAATGTCCCTAGAGAAGAATTTCCAGCACAAACCTTAGGTGTCGAACTTTATAAGGAAGCAGGAATACGCGGAGTGGAAATTGGTGCAATTTTAGCCGATCGTGACCCTCAAACCAGAGAAAACCGGTATCCAAAAACCGAGTTCCTTCGCCTTGCCATTCCTCGTCGTACTTATACAGACAACCATATGGAATACATTGCGATCGCTTTGAAAAATGTTTTTGAACGCAGAGATACGATCACCAAAGGATATCAAATCACACAAGAAGCGCCTATTATGCGCCACTTTACGGTTCAACTTCGACCGGCATAGTGAAAAAATTAGAATTTAGGACTCAGCCCCTGCGATACCAATTCTTGGTATACGCGGTGGGTGGGCAGTCCCATAATGGTGTAGAAGCTTCCTGTCAAGTTTTTGATTTTGGCCATTCCGATCCATTCTTGTATCCCATAACTTCCAGCCTTGTCAAAAGGCTTGAAATTTGCGATGTAAAAATCAATCTCGGAAGTAGTTAAGGCTTCAAATTCCACTTGCGCACTTTGCGTAAAATTAACCGTTTCTTCAAGCGTTCGTAAGCAAACCCCCGTATACACCGTGTGCGTCTTATTGGAGAGTTCTAAAAGCATTTCCATAGCCTGAGCGGCATCCTTCGGTTTTCCTAAAACCTTCTGTCCTAGAGCCACAATGGTATCACAAGTAAGCAGTAGCTGCGAGGACTCCAATTCTGAAAAATGTTTGCTTTTCTCAATCGCGAGGTACTCCGCAATTGTTGAAACCTCCAAGTTTTGAGGATACGTTTCATCGCATTCAATGCGAACCGTTTGGAATTCAAAACCCAAAGCGGCAAGAAGCTCACTTCGTCTTGGCGATTGGGAGCCTAATAATAAGTTTCTCATATGTTAGCGCGATTGCGTGTCGTCCTCAATCCATTGAGAATTCGATTTAAGGACTTGTTCGATCACATCTCTGACCGCTCCTTTGCCTCCTTGGATAGGGGATATATACTGGCAAATAGCCTTCACTTCGGGAACTGCATTGATAGGACAGGTGGCAAGTGCCACTTTTCGAAGAATCGAGAGATCGGGAATGTCATCGCCCATCATTAAGAGCTGACTATCCTCTAAATCATACCTGCTTTTAAAGACCTCTAAATCGTTTAGTTTGTCCGAAGATTTGGGAAAATAATCGGTAATACCCAAATAATTCAGACGGTGCCTTACCATCGGATCGTCCCCTCCCGTAATGACCCCTATTTTATACCCTAATTTCAAGGCCCTAATCACTGCATACCCGTCTAAAACATTCATGACTCGGGATTGATGCCCGCCAGGCATCAGAAAAACGCTTCCATCGGTAAAAACCCCGTCCACGTCGAACACAAAAGCTTTTATTTGTTTTAATTGGTATTTGTAGGACATTTACTATGATTAACTAAATAGGATACAAAAATAATTATTATTAAATACTTTGTCTGTACAACTATGGAATTAACTCAATAGGATTGTTATTGGCTTTCATTTTATCCCTTGCATCTTTCTCCATGCTTCGCAATATTTCACTAGGATTGCTAGTGGCGGACCCGTTGAAACTTACGGAAACCGTCGTATTGGGACGACTAAGCATTTCACGCATCCCTTTTACAGGATCCTTTTGATAGGCTTGAAGCTGTTTTATGTACTGCGTGCGAGTAATGTCAAGTTTCTTTTTTGAGATAAAAGGAATTGTTCTTCCGTTAGGTAGCTCCATATCTCCTAGCGCAGAATCCGCATTTTGCTTTTGAAATGCTTTTAATTCTATTAAATGAGATCCACTTAAATCCTCTACTTTTACAATAAGCCCAGGCAGTCCATGGAACTTATAGGGTCCGTCTTGAATCGGAACTTCCATGGTGAACCACGCGGTCCAATCTCTTCCTGCAAAATGAGTGGTCGCTTTTTGGGCTAGAAACTCTCCAATTTGCATTTTCTCTGGAAGAATCTCCCATTTCATCTCACGGTCTTCAGGTACACGATAATGATCGCTCCCAATGGCAGTGTTCAGAAAAACTTGGTAATCCGGATAGGTCTTTTCTACTTCGTAAGAAACTTTACCTGGATTTTTCTTTTCAATGTTAATGCTTTTCGAACCCGATTCGATTTGCTTTTTTAAAGAAGCATAGGAAATAGAATCGCTTTCAAAAGTTTGCTTACTGAAGTATTTAGATCCATTTTTGTTTATGTCCAAATACATCCATTCTGACTGAATACTATCTTGTTTCGTCGAATCACTTACAAATTTATATTCATACAAAGCTCGTGACTGCGCCCCTAGTACTAGGGAAAATAAAACAATGACCAGAGAAAATAATTTCATACTAATGTTATTTAAAATTAAATTTTACAGTGAAAAGAAATTGACTCGGTCTAATTTCCATCGCACTTCGGGTTGTAGACATTAAGCTTGGGTTGTAAGAAATTGTTTCGTATACCTTTTTGTCTGCGATGTTTAACCACTTGAGTTCAAAGTCAATTTTTTTCTTAGCCCAAGTGTATTGGTAACTCACATCATAAAACGAATTTCGGAAACTCTCATCCATTTGCGCGGTGGTTAGATCATCCCAATAGAATCCAATGGTATGGTTCTCTAGTGGGTAGAAGTAGGCCGCAAGGTTATGATTCCATCCTGAAGTTTTCGTCTCTGAGTCGTAAAATACGTTTTTATTTTTATTCCAATTCATGGAAATCGTATAATCTACACTCATCCATGAAAACATGGCATTGTTTAATTTCAGTCCCGCCGCTTGACGATTCACTTTGGTTTCAATCATATCGGTATTCCCCGTCTGATTGTTCACAAGCATACTGTAATTGTTTGAATCACGATTGGATGCATTCAAAGACAAATTGGTTTTTATGCCAGGGAAATATTTTCCAATCTCTGCACTTTCTGTTTGCGAGGATGTTGTATTATCGAAATAAGCAAGTTCACTAATGTTTGCTCCGGATGAGAAAATGGTGGTTTTTGCAATCAGGTTGCTCTCATTCTCGTTGTAGCTATAGCGAATATTGAAAAACAAATTGTTTAGCGGATTACGGTATTCAAGTCTTGGTGAAAAATTAATACTACGATTCTCTGGCAAAAGATTGTCATTGTTTCCGATGTTACGTGGAGAGGTCAAAATATTCCCTGTGTACAAGGAACCAAAATTACCATAGTTGTAGTTGACATTTGCAAAGGCCCAAATTTTCCAGAACGAAGCAAAGTCATAACTTCCCCAAAAGCTAGGTTCAAAAACGGTTTTGCTGATTTCTCTACTTTCTCCCGTACGGTTGTCTTTATAATCCATACCGTAGAAGTTAAGCGGTAGAGTTAAACTTAAATTCAGTCCTCCTTTTTTATAGTTTAAGCCCACTTGAGTGTAAGGATTAATCTCATTCCACTTCATGTCATTCTGATAATCGGTATCAAGCATACTGCCTTCTCCAAACAATTGAGACTCCATGGTATTAAACGATAGATTAAGACCTGCTTCTGGAGTAATCGTTAAATTCTTAATGGTAAATCCGACCGATGCGGAATGATTTGCGTTGAGCGTACTTAGGTCTATGTTTTGATCTAGTCTCGCATAATTACGACCAAAGAAATCATCAAAATCGTGGAAGTTATCATACACCGTAGAAAGTTTTTGATTGTCCTTTTGATAACTGATATAACTCTGAAGGTTAATCATTTTTTCTTTGAAAGGAATGATGGTGCTGAGTGAGTTTTGAATCATTCCACTTGGGGAGTTCATGGATTCATCCATTCCGATCGTTCCTGTTCTGGAATCTACGATTCGAGAACTGCCCTTATCGTCGTTCCAGAAGCCATTCCAAGTCGTTGTATTCTTGAAAAAGCCTTTTTTGGCGTTCTTAGTAATAATCACTTCCCCTTTGGCCTCATTGCTGTAGAAATTGTTGGCTAGGTTCGTACTCGATTTTGCGCCTTCAGGGAAAAATTCAGAAGGTTCGTAGACCGTTTCCACACTGGAGGCTCTTTCAATCGAATTGTTTGCATAATTAGCATTCACCTTTAGTTCCCAATCTTTGTTCTTAAAAGGACTAGTGAGTAAGTTGGCAGAAAAATAATGAACATTATTTAAAAGGTATCGTTTTTCCGGTACATTGGGTACGGAGGCTCTATCGACACTTATCCAATTCCTTTGAGAGGCTTGGTTTCGTCTTCCTTCCCATCGGCTTCCAAATGCGAGAATATTTCGTTCATTTTCCACAGACTCTCCCGTGTTGTTCGTTTTGTAGTTGACAACCCACTGGTTTTTCTGTCCGAAAAACATTGGAGTCAGCTTTACATTCCACAGAAAAGGCGAAAGACCCACACCGACTTCTCCACGACCCGTCATGGTCACTTTGTTTTTCAGCTTAATATTGATAGCAGCACTTTCGCTTGGCACTTTATCTTGCAAGATTTTTACGGGCTGGTGATTCTCAAGAACTTCCATCTTCTGCACCGCATCTTTTGGGAGAGCATTGACGACAGAGCCGTATCCACCTTCCATCAAATCTTTCCCATTGACATAGAATTTATTAATGGCTTCTCCTTGGTATAAAATTGCACCGCTTGAATTCACTTCAATTCCAGGAATCTTCTTAAGTACATCCGCTAAGGTACGGTCGGCTTGGCTATCGAAATTTTTCAAATCATAAGAAATCGTATCGCCTCGCTTGGTAATCAATCTCGTTTTTAACTTTACTTCTTTAATCTCCGTCGCTTCACTTTGAAGACTGATGTTTAAAGTTTGAGATTCATTTTTTACCAAACGCGAAAATGCCTTTTGGTTAAACGCTTTTACTTTCACATTCACTTGTGAGGTACTTGAGGTGAAATTCACTTTGTACTCTCCTTTCGAATTTGAAATCGCGTACGCAATAATAGCGTCTTTACCAGGCTCTTCGACGGTTACAGAAGCACTAGGCACTGCCCCTCCATCCTCATCGGTCACTTTCCCTGTAAGGGTGTTTTGTGCCATTCCGAGAATCGAAAATCCAAAAACAAAAACAAAGGCGAAAACTGTCTTCATAATGATAAATATATTTAAATACATTAGTCCACACTAGTTCTCAAATGTTACAGTATTACAGGCCTATATTGATAATAAATAGCAATTATGATCTAAATTCGACTTTCCTATTTTCATTTTTAATAATTTTGTTCTCTAAATTATCAAGATGGGTCTTATATTAAAACCAATAGACGTGGTGGAGGATATTTCAAAAGAAGATTTCTACACCCAATATTTAAAGCCTAAAAAGCCAGTTATTCTAAAAAATCTGGCTCACAAATGGCCGGCCTTCCAGAAATGGAATTTGGAATACATGAAAGAAATGGTAGGAGATGTCGAAGTTCCACTTTACGATTCTGCAAAAGCAGATCCGAGTGCTCCTATTAATGCTTCTGCAGCAAACATGAAATTTTCAGACTATATTGATTTAATCAAAAAGGAACCCACAGACCTTCGACTTTTCCTTTTTGACCCAATCAAACATGCTCCCAAGATTTTAGAAGACTACCGCGCTCCAAAAGAATTAATGGGAGGATTTTTAGATAGCTACCCTAATATGTTCTTTGGGGGCAAAGGATCCGAGACCTTTTTGCATTACGACATTGACATGGCCCACATCTTTCATACGCATTTTGGAGGCAGAAAGCATGTGCTTCTTTTTGACTACAAATGGAAAAAAAGACTCTACTCCCTTCCTATGGCAACTTATGCCCTCGAAGATTACAAAATTGAAAAACCAGACTTTGAGAAATTCCCAGCACTTGACGGAGTGGAAGGAGTGGAATGTTTCTTAGAGCACGGTGACACCTTATTCATGCCGACGGGATACTGGCACTGGATGAAATACCTCGACGGTAGTTTTTCTATTTCCCTTCGTGCATGGGACAAATCATGGGCGATTAAAGCTCACTCACTTTGGAACTTAACGGTGCAGAGAACGATTGACAATTACCTAAAAAAAAGGTACAAAAATCGCTACATGGACTGGAAAGAAAAAAAGGCGGTGTCCAATGCGAACCGCGCCCTTCGAAAAGGAGTTCCTCACTAAAAAAAATCAAGCTGCCTAAATTAGACAGCTTGATTTTTTTATATTGCTTGAGCTCTAATCATTCAATTTGAGCACGGCCATAAACGCAGATTGAGGAACCTCTACACGTCCGATTTGTTTCATCTTTTTCTTTCCCTCTTTTTGCTTTTCTAGTAGTTTTCTTTTTCTAGATATATCCCCTCCGTAACATTTTGCAGTTACGTCTTTTCTAAGGGCTTTAATCGTTTCTCTTGCGATCACTTTGGTTCCAAGCGCGGCTTGAACAGCAATATCAAATTGCTGTCTTGGAATTAACTCACGAAGCTTCTCACACATCTTCTTACCAATGTAATAAGCATTGCTTTCGTGAATTAGTGACGATAGTGCGTCTACCATATCCCCGTTGATTAAAATATCCATCTTCACAAGCTTGGAGGCTCTAAATCCTATCGGGTGGTAATCAAAAGAGGCATATCCCTTCGATACCGATTTCAAACGGTCATAAAAATCAAAAACGACTTCTGACAACGGCATATTAAACACCAGTTCCACTCGGTCTGCTGTAAGATAACTTTGATTTACGATTTCTCCTCTTTTTTCAATACACAGGGTCATGACAGCCCCCACATAATCTGATTTGGTAATGATCGAAGCTTTGATGTACGGCTCTTCGACTCGATCGAATAAATTAGGATCGACCATTTCCGAAGGGTTGTTTATTAAAATAGCAACTTCAGGATCTTTCTTTGAATACCCATGGTAAGATACGTTGGGAACGGTTGTGATCACATTCATGTCAAATTCCCGATCCAGTCGTTCTTGTACAATCTCCATGTGGAGCATTCCTAGGAATCCACATCGGAATCCAAAACCTAATGCCGCGGAACTTTCTGCTTCAAAAACTAAAGAGGCATCGTTTAGGCGAAGTTTTTCAAGAGAGCTACGAAGCTCTTCAAAGTCCTCCGATTCAATCGGATAGATTCCAGCAAATACCATAGGTTTTACCTCCTCAAATCCTTCGATTGAATTAGCTGCGGGTTTGTCTGCAGAGGTTACCGTATCTCCTACTTTAACTTCTCTTGCATCTTTAATTCCGGAAATTAAATACCCTACGTCTCCTGTTTTTATTTCGGTTTTGGCCGCCTGCTTAAGTTTTAGTGTCCCCACCTCATCGGCATCATAGGTTTTCCCAGTAGCCATGAATTTTACTTTTTGGCCTTTCTTAATCGATCCGTTTACCACTTTGAAATAAGCTTCAATACCACGGAAAGGATTATAGACAGAGTCAAAAATCAGCGCCTGCAATGGGGCCTCTGGATCTCCTTTTGGTGGAGAAATTCTCTTGACAATTTGCTCTAATAGTTCGCGAACCCCTTCTCCCGTTTTCCCTGAAACCCGTAAAACATCGCTCGGTTCACAACCGAGAAGGGTTACAATTTCGTCGGTTACTTCCTCTGGGTTGGCAGAAGGCAAATCAATTTTGTTTAGTATAGGAATGATTTCCAAATCATTTTCTAAAGCAAGATAGAGATTAGAAATTGTTTGCGCTTGAATACTTTGCGCCGCATCTACAATAAGAAGTGCTCCTTCACAAGCAGCAATGGACCGTGAAACTTCGTACGAAAAATCAACGTGTCCGGGTGTATCAATTAAATTTAAAATATAGTGCTCACCGCCAAACTCGTAATCCATCTGGATTGCATGTGACTTAATGGTGATTCCACGCTCTCTTTCTAAATCCATATCATCCAAAGTCTGGGTCTGCAACTCTCTTTGGGTCACGGTCCCGGTGTATTCTAACAGCCGGTCTGCAAGAGTCGATTTTCCATGGTCAATATGGGCGATAATACAAAAGTTTCTAATGTTCTTCATTTAATTCATTCAGTAGTGTGCAAATTTAAGATTTTTAATTGATTACCTTTCAGTTTTTCTTCTTTGGCGCGAAACTTTCCAAGGGGAAAAATCGAAGTCAAGAAACGACCCCTACACTTTGTGCAGGGGTCGAATATAGTAAAAACACGAAGGGAACTCTTATTTACCGACCGTTAGAGAGACTTCTCGATTGAGCTTCTCCACGAAGAGAGGGACTTTCACTTCGAAAGTTCGCTGAATTCGAATTCCCTGAACGATTTGAACTCGCGTTCTCCTTCATCTCCATTCGACGATTCAGCATACGGTCTCTCATCTGTCCTTCAACGCGAAACATCTTGATAACCTGTTGAGGTCGTATTACACGTTGCATTTTATTTGAATACTCACGACGGTTTTCAATAAGCTTTTGACCGTAGTCAAAACTTTCTTCCAGTTTTATTTTTGCCTCAGAATCAGACAAAGCATCCGGATTGTACCCATTGTCAAAACGGTCTTTAATTCTTCGTTGTGATTCTTGGTATTCAGAATAAACCCGTTTAAATTCAGCCTGTTTTTCCTTTTGCACTTTTAACTCTTCAATGAGTACATCCTCACGAAAACTACGATAAAGCTCACGTCGCTTCTCAGGAGAGAGTTTGCGAATCATATCTTTTCTTTCTTGGGCACTTTTACTCGTGAAATCTTGCGTCAATTTTTCTTGAGCACTTACCAAAGCTATCGAAAAGACTGCTAGTAGGGAAGTTATAATTATTTTTTTCATAGGGTCATTTGTTAATATAGGTCAAGATAAACATCCATTTCTGCATCTCTTGAAAGCTCTGCTAAATCCGCGCTTGAAAGCGAGGTGATGATCTGCTCCATGGCCACTTGATCAATCGCAGCAGAGCGAACTGTTTTGGAAACTACGCTCGGTCTAGCAGAGGATCTTTGCGGAACCGCAGTCCTTAGCTCTGCCTCTCTACTTACCTCAGTAGATTGGCTTCCTAGAGGAGACTTTTCTACCTGTGCAATGGATTGGGTTTCGGTTTCCGACGTTAAACTAGAGGGATCTTTTACATCAGTGGAGCTTACCTCGGACGCACTGTTTGTAGTGACAAGGGTTTGTAATGGCTCCTCCTGTGGGTTTAAATTCAATTTTAGAATGACGCCAAGGCCAAGCAAAACCACTAGGGCCGCTGCCGCATAACTCCAATTGAATGAAAGTGGGATGACTTTCCCTTTTGTGGGAAGGGACTTCTTATTAGACTCTTCTAACTCGATTGTATTTTGCAGCACTTTGTCTTGAACTTCCTTAAAGAAGGAATCTGAAACCTGGTAGATTTCTTTGCGCTCCAATTCTTCTAAATTAAAATTGTTCATGTTCTTTGTTTCGATATAGGAGTAAGGTTGGCCTAATCGGCCTTCACTTCTTACTCTTTGTGATTTTCTTTGATATACTCTTCAATTTTCTGTTTTGCATAGTGGTAGTTCGTCTTTAAAGTGCCTACCGACATATCCAAAATCCTGCTCATTTCTTCGTAAGGTAGTTCTTCATAATACCTTAACGTAAAGACCAACTTCTGCTTCTCTGGCAACGTCTGGATTGCTTGTTGAAGCATAATTTGTATTTCTTCTGCATCGGGTCCCGCATTCTGCGCTACCAAATTTTGAAGATGATACTCCGCATCGTGATCCGATTTTTGCATGCGCTTCATTTTGTTAAGCTCCTGCAAGGCCTGGTTGGTCGCAATTCTATAAAGCCAAGTATAAAGTTGACTTTCTTGTTTAAACTGATGAAAATTCTCATAGACCTTTATAAAAGTGTCTTGTAGAACATCTTGCGCCAAATCATGGTCGACCACAAGCCTCCTTATGTGCCAGTACAATCGACTCTGATAATTGTCCATCAATGCCCGAAGTCCTTTTTCTTGACCTTTTGGGCTGGTCATTAACGCAATAATTTCCTGATCCTGTAGCTTCATCAGTTCCGTTCGTGGGTTGGATTATAAATTGGGTCTAAAGTTAAAAATAATCTTCAAGTAATCCGACTTGTCGGCGGAATTCCCCAAAAAAACTCACTTTCTAGAGTGAAATATTAACTAACTTTGGATCATGGATATAGTAATTATAGGCTCTGGAAACGTCGCCCATCATTTAGCACATGCGCTTTCAAAACAAAACAAACCCGCAATTCAAATTTTCGCTCGCAACCAAAAGGAACTTGAGGCCATTGGAGAAAGTGCAAAAACTCCTTACTCCACAACTGAACTTGCCCCCGCGGATCTGTATCTAATATGTGTAAGTGACCGAGCAATTGAAGAAGTTTCAAAATGGATTACGAACCCCGATGCACTTGTAGCGCACACATCAGGCTCTATGCCTATGGATCGACTACTTGGTCCCTATAGAAAGGCCTGTTTTTACCCGCTACAAACCTTTTCGAAAACCAAGGAACTCTCTTTCGAAACGGTGCCTATTTTTATTGAAACAGAAAATGAACACGATTTCGAGATCCTTGAAGACCTTGCAAAGTCCTTGTCTCAATTTGTCGAAAAAGCGGATTACGAGAAACGCAAGTACATTCATTTAACGGCAGTATTCGCTTGTAACTTCGTAAACCATCTTTATGCTCGCGCAAAAGAAATTTCTGATTCTCAATCCCTTCCCTTTGAATACTTCGTTCCTTTGATGCAAGAAACCCTTGAGAAAATCAACCATTTGGACCCTAAATACGCCCAAACAGGCCCAGCGGTTCGCAACGACACTCGGGTTCTTAAAATGCACGAAGCCTTGCTGCAAACCCCACAGCAGCGTAAACTTTACCAAGTGCTAAACGAGTCTATTCAAGAAATGTATTGGCTAGAACCTTAGTATCTACTAGTTAACTCTTACCATAAGAAGTAGCAATGAGATTACTTTCATAATGTAACAAATTATGAAAAGCGAATACTTATTATAAAAATTCAACAATGAAAAAAATAGTCTTCGTTTTTTTATTCCTTTTTACCCTTTCACTGAGTGCGCAGACCAGTGCAAATCGTTTCTTTTACGAATTGACCTATAAACCAAGTGTGGAATCTGACTCCTTAATAAAGGAAATGACCATTTTAGACATCACGACAGAAAAATCTTTGTACCGCGATTATTTAATGGTTTCCCAAGATTCAATTCTAAAGATTGAAGTGGAACAGATGCAGAAATCAGGCACCTTTAAAGATCTTTCCAAAACGATTAAGCAACCTAAATTCAGTTATAAGGTTACAAAAACATATCCAGACATGGGTCTCAAGTATACCGATCAAATCCTTCAAGACAAAGTGTCTTACGAAGAAACGCTAAAATTTGATTGGAAGATTCAGGACGAAAAGAAAACGATTGGTGAATACCAAACGCAAAAAGCAACCACCACCTTTGGAGGAAGAAACTGGACCGCATGGTTCTCTACGGACATTCCTTTTCAAGATGGACCTTATAAATTTTATGGCCTACCTGGTTTAATTGTACAGTTAAGCGATGAAAACAACAACTACTCTTGGGAGCTTAAAGGAAACAAAAATGTAGCCGATTTCCAGGAAAAATCCTATTCTGAAACCCTTACAGAAAGCATGGGAGGAAGAGGAAACGATTTAGTCGTAAGTCGTAGTAAGTTCGATCAGCTGTATGAGGCTTACAAAAAAGATCCGTTCGGAAGCATCCGTTCCCACCTGTCTCAAATCCCTGCAGACGCAAAAATGCCAGACGGCACTTCCATTGCGAAAATGATGAGAGACCAAGAAGAAATGCTTAAAAAGCATTTGAATGAGAATAACAACGAGATTGAAATTTCTGCAAAAAAAGCAGGCAAATAGATTCATATCCTTCAATTAAATAGTGATTCGGAACTAATACAACTCGTATTAGTTCCGATTTCGTTTTAATCCCTATTTCCCTAATCCTTATTTAGATTAAATGTAAATAACGTATATTTGCATCTGTTTAAAACCCTATTCCATTGAAAAGAGACGACTCCAATAAGCTATGTTGTTTTCCCCAAAGCAAACTGGGAATCATAGTAGATTACGACAACGCCACCTTGAAAATGCCAACCAAAATAATTGAGA
The DNA here is from genome assembly GCF_057838485.1 of Epilithonimonas sp. KH_059. Classification (NCBI taxonomy): domain Bacteria; kingdom Pseudomonadati; phylum Bacteroidota; class Flavobacteriia; order Flavobacteriales; family Weeksellaceae; genus Epilithonimonas; species Epilithonimonas sp. KH_059. The sequence continues at coordinate 1,645,687 of NZ_CM174468.1, read as the reverse complement.
TGGGACTACTGCCCAGCACCCAATTCAAAATACTGTATCAAGCACCGTTTAGCGGTCCCCTATACATTGAATTTGGAGAAGAAAAAAGTAGAATTGCCCTTCGTCAAGAAGAAGCAAGATATATCATTGTTGACACCGTATCGTAATGCAAGCTAAAAAACCTATTAAACAAATACTACTAGTCGGTAACCCCAATGTGGGAAAGTCTACTGTATTTAATACACTTTGCAATAAAAAACAAAAGACAGGTAATTATGCAGGGGTTACCGTAGCGAGTCACTCGGGGCGTTACTCCTACAAGGGAGAAGAAGTTGAAATCATAGATTTACCAGGCGCCTACAGTATCTATCCCGAGGCGGAGGACGAAGCAATTTTCTCAAAATACTTAATTGAAGAACAGCATCAGTATTCGGGCATCGTGTACATGATGGATGCGATGAACCTGAAAAGAGGTCTTCTTTTGTTTCAACAAATTCAGGATCTTGGAATGCCTGTGCTTCTTGTCGTGAACCAATTGGACGAAGCTCGTCGACGTGGAATCCGCATCGACTTTGACAAACTAGCAGAAATCACTCAGGTCAAGGTATTACAAACCAATGCAAAAGAAAAGATTGGACTTGAGGAAATAAAAGAAAGCATCTATAACAACGAGTTTACAAGCTCGAATTCCATTCAGTTCAACATTCCCATTGAACAAAAAGCAATCGTTCATAAAATTGCTTCTCAGACGGAAGAGAAGAACCCGTACAAAGTATGGACTCTCTTGTCTTCGGATACTTACCTTGGAAAACTAGATTCGGTCCATGAAAAACTAAATGAGACCGAAGCAAAATGCATCGTCCCCAAAAGACTGCAAACCCAAGAGACAATTCGTCGTTACCAGACCATTGATGGCATTATGAAAGAAGTGGTTACGAAAAAACCACAGTTTAAAGAACTTCTAACGGAAAAACTTGATAAAATTCTAGTTCATAAGTTCTGGGGATACGTGCTCTTTATTGCCATCCTACTTTTCCTCTTTCAAATGGTGTTCTATATGGCAGAATATCCAATGAACTGGATAGACAGCCTTTTTGTTCTTTTTTCAGAATGGACCTCGTCTGTCTTGCCAGAAGGGCCACTAAACAGTTTGCTCAGTAACGGGATTTTACCAGGGATTGGAGGGATTATCATCTTTGCACCTCAAATTGGAATCCTACTGTACTTCTTATATTTGCTAGAAGATTCCGGGTATATGGCCCGAGTCGTCTTTTTGATGGACCGTTTTTTACGTCCCTTTGGGCTCAATGGAAAAAGTATTGTTCCTCTTGTTTCAGGGATTGCCTGCGCCATACCTGCGATTAAATCCACACGTAACATCGAGAACGTCAAAGAGAGGTTGATTACCATTCTTGTCACGCCTTTTATGACCTGCGCAGCTCGTCTCCCCGTCTACAGTATCATTATTGCGATTGTGATTCCAGAAGGAAACGCACTCGGATTCAGTAACCGAGCCATCGCCCTTCTTGCGATGTACCTTTTAGGTTTTGTGGCTGCCCTAGTGTCGGCCTTTGTACTAAAGAAAATCATCAGACAGAACGTGAAGAGTTATTTGATAATGGATCTTCCTCCCTACAAAATGCCTCAATTCAAATACGACTTGAAACTAACCGGTGTTAAAGTCTGGGAGTTTATAAACGGAGCGGGGAAGGTGATTTTTGCTGTAAGTATCATTCTTTGGGCGCTAAGTTATATGGGACCCAGTCAAACGGAAGGAAAATTCGTCGAAACGGACGTTCATTTGGATCATTCTTATCTGGCCAAAATGGGTAAGGTCATTGAACCAGTCGTAGAACCTTTAGGCTATGATTGGAAAATGGGTGTGTCCATTATCTCCAGTTTTGCTGCTCGCGAAGTATTTGTGGGAACAATGGCTACCCTTTATAGTCTCGATGACGACGTGGCGGACGAACGAATTATAGACAAAATGCGAAATGATGTAAAAGCAAATGGCGAAAAAGTATTTACCTTAGCCTCAGGAATTTCGGTTCTCATCTATTATGCTTTTGCTATGCAGTGTGTTTCCACCATTGCAGTAGTGTATCAAGAAACAAAAAGTTGGAAATGGACCTTGCTCCAGGTGATTGCCATGACAGGGCTAGCCTATATTGCTGCAATGGCCGCGTACCAGTTTTTAAGTTAACCCGATAAAAAAAGAAAAATGGACTATTCATTACTCATTCAATATGGAATTATTGCCGTTTTAGTGGTAGGTGCATGCTACCGACTATACAAGGTTTTTGCAAGTAAATTTTCGTCTAAAAAAGACAAAAACAAACCAGGTTGCGAAAGCAGTTGCTGTTCGTAGCCAATCCTTAAAAGCAATAGGGAACATCTAGTGATCGAAACAAAAAAGTTCACTAATTTTGCAGAGACTAACTCAAGAATAAAACGGAATCAATATGTCCTTAATAAAAAGTATTTCAGGAATTCGAGGCACCATTGGAGGGCCTGTAAATGAAAACCTTACCCCATTAGATGTGGTGAAATTCACCTCTGCCTATGGAACTTGGCTTCAAAACTCAAACCAAAAACGAAACCTTAAAATCGTAGTGGGGAGAGATGCAAGAATTTCAGGATCGATGGTTAGCTCTCTTGTGAGTGCGACTTTGCAAGGCCTTGGAATTGATGTGATCGATTTAGGACTTTCCACAACGCCCACAGTCGAGATGATGGTTCCAGAGCTAAAAGCAGACGGGGGTATTATCCTCACAGCTTCTCACAATCCAAAACAATGGAATGCTCTAAAACTTCTGAACGAAAAAGGAGAATTCATTAGCGGAGAAAATGGAACAGAACTCCTTCAAATTGCAGAAAACGAGGCTTTCGATTACGCTGAGGTAGATGAGCTTGGAGGATATGAAACCTTTGAGGAGGCCATTCAATTGCATATTGATAAAATCCTTGATTTACCACTAGTCAATCAGGAACTTATAAAAGAGAAAAAGTTCAAAGTCGTATTGGATGCTGTAAACTCCACAGGAGGAATCTCCATGGTTCCACTTTTAGAGCAATTAGGCTGTACGGTCGTACCGCTCTATTGTGAACCCACAGGTGATTTCCCTCACAATCCAGAACCGCTAAAAGAGCACCTTACAGACATTTGCGAACTCGTGAAAACCGAAAAAGCAGATTTAGGACTCGTAGTCGATCCAGATGTCGATCGTCTCGCCATTATTGACGAGAAGGGAGAGATGTTTGGAGAAGAATACACTCTTGTGGCTGTCGCCGATTATTTACTAAAGCACAAACCAGGTGCCGCGATATCAAACCTTTCTTCTAGTCGCGCACTACGCGATATCGCCCACAGACATCAATCCACTTATTTTGCAAGTGCGGTAGGGGAAGTGAATGTGGTCACGTTAATGAAAGAAAAAAACGCCGTGATTGGAGGAGAAGGAAATGGAGGGATTATTTACCCAGAGTTGCATTACGGTCGGGACTCCCTAGTGGGAACTGCCCTGTTTTTAACCCATCTTGCAGAATCAGAAATCTCAGTCTCTGAACTTCGCGCCTCTTACCCTGCCTATTTTATGGGAAAAAAGAAAATGCAGCTTACACCGGAGATTAACGTAGATCAGTTGCTTGAGCGTGTAGAAAACGCCTTTGAGGGAGAGGAGATTAGCACTATTGATGGAGTGAAAATTGATTTTGAAGATTCCTGGGCACACCTTCGCAAGTCAAACACAGAGCCTATTATTCGGATCTATACCGAGGCGGCAAGCCAAGGGAAAGCAGACGAACTTGCAGACCGTATGATTGAGAAGATAAAGGCCCTAATTTAGGCCTGATATTTGCTATTTTAGCCTTGTATAATTTAAATGTTCTATCGAAGTTATGAAGCCACATTTGCAACATCGATACAACTTGAGAAAAGCTATTGGAAGAATTTTTTGAAAACGAACTGGCAAAACGGTTCGAAGAAATGGTAGAAAACAAAGATCAAGTTTACTTCGACACGGAAGAACTTGACGAAATCATTGTTTACTACCTTGAGCTAGGAGATATTTCCTTTGCTGAAAAAGCGGTGAATTTTGCTCTCAAACTTCACCCCAACTCCATTGAGATTAAAACCAAGCAATTGGAAGTCTTGTTGGAGCTAGAAAACTATGTGCAGGCTCGTCCCATCATTGACGATTTACGTGCCACCTGTATGGAAAACACAGACTATTTAGTTTGTTGTGCGAAGTACTTTTCCAACCTAGGAAACCCTCGCAAATCAATTGAGTATTGTATTCTCGCCCTTGCCTTAGGAGAAGAGGAGAATTTCCTTCACAATTTTATCGCAGATGAATTTGTGAATTTAGGAGATCCTTCCAAAGCCCTAAAGCATTACCGCGAAGCACTCAAAGCCGACCCTACAGACGATTATTCTTTAGAAAATACGATGCAATGCTTCGTCGAATTAAAGAAGTATGAGGAGGCCACTTCTTTCATCAACGAGTATTTAGATGAATTTGCTTTCTCTGAAATCGCATGGTTTGAGTACGGCCAATTTTACTTCAATCGAAAAAACTACCACGAAGCAATTAAAGGCTTTGATTACCTGCTTGCAATTAACAGCTCCTCTATTGGCGTATACGCTAACAAAGCGGCTTGTTACGAAGCACTAGGTGACTATTTAAAAGCCATTGAAGTATACGAGGAAATGCTCGAACTTGAGTATACGAAAGCCTATACTTATTATAAAATTGGACTTTGCTACAAAGCGCAGAAGTTCCATGTGAACGCTTTAACTTACTTTCAAAAGTCCCTTATTGAAGACCCTCAGTTCTACATGTCCATGATTGAACTTAGTGAACTTTATGAGGAAATGGGATCGAAAAAAGAAGCGCTTCATTTTGCAATCGAAGCGGCTGCTTTAAACGGCACGAATCTTAGCCTTCAAAAGAAACTAGCCTTTTTGTACATCGATTCGGGTCAGTTTGAAGATAGTTTAGAATGTTTGGAACTATTGGTTGAGAAAGAACCCAATAAATTCTACAACTGGTACGCCTACACGGAAGTACTAATGCTACTATCGGAATACGACAAAGCGATTCGCGTTTTGACTAAGGCCATCAGCCTTCATCAGCATGCAGAATTGTATTATCAGATTTCGAACTGTTTCTTCAACCTGGAACAGCAAGACAGAGCAATGGAAGCTCTAGAGATTGCGATTGTACTCGATCCTTCTCTGGTGCCTGATATGCAAAAAAGATATCCCTACATCAAGGATGTGGTGAAAAAAGTAAAAACAAAGAAAAAATAGGATTGATCCTAAAAATAGAAGTAGCGGCCCTTTCTTAAGAGGGCCGTTTCTCGTGACCAGCCTTTTTTACGCTCCCTAGCTTGCTCTTTTGTTCAGAACGTAGAAACAGTAGTCCTGCAATGATCACAAGGGCTCCAACTAGCTGGAAAACACTCAAGGTCTCTCCGTCAAGAACACCCCATCCAATGGCTACTATAGGCATAAGAAGAGTCACGGTCGAGGTAAAAAGAGCACTGGATACACTGAGCAGTCGATAGTTTAACATCATCGCGAGTCCGGTGCCAAACACCGCAAGAAGTCCCACGTACATTAGTCCTGTCCAGTTCTCCTGAGTCGAGTGAAAATCTTGGAAAAAACCTGAAAATCCTAAAGATATCAGGGACGGGAAAAACAAAACAATCCCAAACACATAGGCAGAAAGCAATTTGGGCTCAACGTCTCCCAAATGGGCTTTCACGGTCAAACCGTTGATCGCATAAAGTACAGTGGCCAGAAGCAGAAGCAAAATAGGAACTATTTTCAGAGCGCCTGATTCTGCACCACCTAATGTGAGCACAATTACTCCAATAAAGCTAATCATTGTTCCCAGAATTTGCGTTCGTGTTGTACTCGTACTCCAGAACAAAGCCCCTAGAATGATGACAAAGATGGGCACCATAGAATTAATAATCCCAGCAATGCTACTACTAATTTGGGTTTCTGCCATCGGAAATAGATACATGGGTAAAAAATTACCACATGCAGCAGCCACAATCAAATATTTTAAGTGCTTCTTAGGAAACTTTTTAAGGTTCATTAATGCGTATGGAAGCAGGAGAAGGGACGCAATGATAATGCGTAAACTTCCAACCTCATAGGGTGTGTAGTAGAGAAGTGATTTCTTGATTAAGATAAAGGACGATCCCCAAATCAAAGTAAGTAGGACAAGAAGGATCCACTTCTCGTTAGGGCGGCTCGATTGCATTCGTTAAAAGCTCAATATTAAGGGTAATTCGAATCGGTAAGCCACAGGCTGGTTGTCCAAAACTGCTGGAGCAAACTGTCCAGGAAGTAAATAAAATGCGATTTGAGCCTGCCGGTTAAGACTTAAGTCTTCCCCTTTCGCCTCAACCCGACTTATGCGCCCATCTGGGTTCACCACAAAGCTAACTTGCGCCTGATAGGGCTCTGCTAAAGGTTTTACAGAATCAAAGTAAAACAGATTTGTGACTTCCTTGCGGAGTCCTTGCATACCATTTGAATAGGTAGGAGGGAGAAGTCCTTTCGGACTGTTCTGAGCAGAATAGAGTGGATTATTTACAGAAGTTGAAGAGGTCAACTCTGCTAAATCTTCCTCATTTTTCACTTGGATTAAAGCGCCCACATAGGCCGTATTCACATGCTCTTGGAAATCCACAATGAGTGAATTCCACTGGTTTTCGAGTATACCTTTTACTTCTGAAGAAGCGCGTCTATACTCCATTTGGTATTTGTATTGAAGCATTTGCTGCTCATAGTCCACTTGGGACTTAATCGCCTTAAAGGCTTCATTTTGTTGTGCGAATCCTCTTGCAGAGAACAAGACAAAGACCACAACCCATATATTCTTCATAACGAATCACCATTATACTATCCAAAATAAAAGACGCAATTCAAATCTCACTTCTAACAAGGGGATCGAATCTAAAAAAGAAACTAAATTGTTATCTTAACAACTGATCAAATGTATTCCCTTGCTTAATATCACCTGAGTTGTAGCCTTTTAGAAACCACTCTTTTCTTTGTGCGGAACTACCGTGCGTAAAGCTTTCTTGGTTTACATAGCCCTGGGAACGATTCATGATATTATCATCACCCACGGCTTCTGCTGCACTAATTGCCGCATCAATATCTCCGGGCTCTAAAAACTGTTCTCTTTGGTTGCTATACTTGGACCATAAGCCCGCATAAAAATCAGCTTGAAGCTCGGTTGCAACTGAAACTCGGTTCATCTCCGCCTGAGAATAATTTCCACTTCTTCTTAATTCTTCGGTCTTTCCAAGTGTTCCTAACAAATTCTGCACGTGATGTCCCATCTCGTGAGCAAGGACATAAGCCACTGAAAATTCCGTTACTTTTGCTCCAAATCGACTTTCTAATTCATTAAAGAAACTAAGGTCCATGTACACAGCTTGATCGACTGGACAATAAAACGGTCCCATAGCGGCCTGAGCTGTCCCACAACCTGACTGGGTTACGTCGGTAAACAAAACCACCTTCGCGGGTTGGTATTGCATCCCATTTTCCTGAAATATCGTACTCCAAGTTCGTTCGTTTTCAAACGTAAGCATTTCAATGAACTCCCCAACATGCTTTTCTTCTTGTGTAAGTTCGCGCTGTTCCGTTTGCGCGGTGGGATTACCCGACCCCGTCGCTAGAATAGCCGATGGGTCTCCCCCAAGAAAGAAAACGACAGCCGCGATAATTAAACTTACGAGTCCTCCGCCCAAAAGGCCACCTCCGACTCCTCTGCCTCTACGGTCCTCTACGTTACCACTTCGATTTTGCGTCCATTTCATATGATGTTTCTTTTAAAATTAAAACCAGAGTGCATTTGAAAACTAAATTTACAAAATTAAAGTATATGCGCCTCAATTTTCTACGTTGTGAACATTCTTACAAATCGTATACCGTTCGAACCCCCAACCTTTCGTTTTCTAGTCTCTTTACTTTAACTTTCTTTTAAAGTCAATCATTTTTAAGGCGGTTACTCCCGATTCAATTCCTTTGTTTCCGTGAATTCCCCCACTACGAGCAATCGATTGCTCTTTCGTATCGTCCGTGAGTACACAAAAGATGGTAGGAACATCCGTTAGAACATTGCAATCCTTAATGCCTTGTGAAACAGAAGAGCATACATAGTCGAAGTGAGAGGTTTCCCCTCGGATAACGCAGCCAATGCCAATAATAGCATCGTATTTTCCACTCTTTGCAAGTTGCATACTTCCATAGGTTAATTCAAAGGCTCCCGGTACATAAAAGACCTCCACTTTTTCTTTGGGAACTCCTTCTTTTGTGAGCACTTCAATTGCCCCGTCACGAAGCGGAAAAGTAATAAAATCGTTCCACTCAGAAACTACGATGCCGATGGAAAAATCATCGGCATCTGAAATTGCGAGTGGCTTGTAATTCGAAAGATCTACCGTAGCCATAAGTTGTATTTTTATTTATTTTTCACCATCTCAATATAGCCATCCGACAATCCATTGTCGTATTCCTTATATTTTTTATCGATGGTCTCAAATGCTGTCTTTGCGTCTTGCGTTTTGTTAAGAGCAAGAGCTAAGATTCCTTTTTTTCTTGTAAAGTAATAGGTTGTGTAAGGATCGTCAGAAGCGTTAGCCGCCTTTCCTAAAAGTGAAAGCGATTCGTCTGCTTTGTTAAGGTTAGAGGCCGCATCTGCCATGGCACCGTATTTAAGAGCCATGAGTACTTTATTGCCTGAAGAGAACTGATCTAATAGATCGTAAGCCTCTTGAAATTTTCCCTCTTTGAATTTTAGAAGTCCGGCATTGTATCCCGCTAAACTACCTGCATCGGTATTGCCATAATTCTTATAAGTTCCAAGAAAACCTGGATTTGCAGCAGACTTTCCTCCTAAGGCTTCCACTGTTTTGCCTTCAGCAAGGTTCCCCATTGCAGAAAGATAACTCTTGGTTGCTTCCTCATTTTTTGGCACAATGACAAACTGTTGGTATGCAAAGTATCCTAAGACTCCCAAAACTAGGACTCCAAACACAATGGAGAGTACTTTTGAATTCTTTTCTAAAAAGCGTTCGGTTTGTAATGCTTCACGATCTAGGTCTTTAAAAAACTCAACCGTTTCTTTTCCTTCCGTATTCTTCTTATTTGTACGTTTTGTATTTGCCATAATATAATTAGTGAGCTGCAAATTTAATTGTTTCCTAGTGATTTACAAAATTCTAATGAGAAATAATAATTTCCTTGAAAATGCGCCTCGGCTCTTTACCGAAAGCACCCAACTGCAATTTAATCATATTCCAGTATAGAATGATGTTCGGCCTGAAAAGATTCTAATTTATCTTCCGCACCGAGACCCCTTAATTTAATCAAAAAGCTGAACTGGGACACCTTCGCTCCTTGCTTCTCCACGAGCCTGCCGGCTGCCTGAGTCGTTCCTCCTGTAGCGAGTAGGTCGTCATGAATTAAGACTCTCATTCCTGGCTTAAGCTGCCCCTCACGCATCTCAATCTCAGAGGATCCGTATTCTAGATCGTACTTCTCTGAAACAAACGGCGGAGGAAGTTTGCCTTTCTTTCGAATGAGGATAAATGGCACTTCTAGCTTCACAGCAATTGCAATCCCAAACAAATACCCTCGGCTTTCAATTCCACATACTGCATCGATTTTCCCCTTACTAAACTGGGCCAACTCCTCGATCACAGCTTCGTATAGTTTGGGATCCAAAAAGATCGGTGTGATGTCCTTAAATTGAATTCCCTTCTTCGGAAAATCAGGTATATTTTCTATGGTCTGCTCTAAGGCTTTTTTTAATTCTAAACCGGTCATATTTTTAAGGTATAATCGTGTAACTATTAATTTTCCATTGTCCATCCACTTGGCGAAGCCCGAAGCTCACTTGCAGTGCAGTGGTATTACCCGCTTTGTCTGTCACGTCGTAGGTGGCATTTACGGAGGCATTGTTCCCCGTATTGGATACACTCGAAATGTTCTTTACGTGAATGGATTTGAATCCTCCAAATCCTGTGTTAGGATTGGAAAACGACTCAAAAGAACCCCAACTTGGATTCGACGAGACTTCATACGCCCCTCTTAAATTCTGCGTCCCTACTTGGTTCAAAAATCGAGTGACGGTCGTCTTGGGATCGACCGTAGAACCTGCCCCCTCATTCTGTCCAAGTGTACCCTCCTGATCTAAAGAGGAAGATCCTCCAAGGGAATCCACAGCCGTAGTTGCTGCAGCTGGCGCTCTTAAAGCATTTGGATTAACTAGTACACCCACTTTTGACATTTTAAAACTATTGCTTGTGGTTTTCACTGTGATCTGAATATCAATCTTATTTCCTACTACCTTCTCACTAGGTAAAGTATTAAAATGAATGGTAAATCCTTTGAACTCATTGTCAAGCATAAGGTTTTTCGAAGTACTTAAACGACTTCCTCCACTTGAAACAACAAGTACCGTTTCTAGGGCGGCTCCTGAAAACTCTATGGGACGTCCACTTGAGTCTACCAGACGAGGAATCACTTGAAGTGCTTTAGGTCCTAAAACCGAGTCCTTCTGAATCTCAATGGTTGTGATTTCAAGTCCCTTGGCTTTAATATCGTTTGGATCAAACTCAGTAGGTTCCACCGAGCCAAAAATATTCATTTCTCCTAGAGACGGAGGGCCGGTACTGCTCCAGGCGATGTCATTGGCCTGAGCCACTTGATCTGCCATGGCTAGGATCGCAGGCACTTTTAATCCATTAATCTTCTTTCCTAAGGCATCCAACTTCTGAATGTCATTTTGACCTTCCACTCCGAAAGTCTTCAAAATATACAGGGCTTCGTTAAACTTTACTTGCTCCAAGGTGGAGAGTTTGGAGGTCATATCGTTAATGCTGCTTCGAAAACTCTGTGTTGTCGTGGCATCTACGGACTCCTTCTTGCACCCAGAAAGTACTAGCAAACTGAAAATCAAAAGATAATATATTTTTTTCATAGAGCGTATTTTATACAAAAATAAAAAAATCCCGGCAATAAGCCGGGATTAATATGTTAAGTATGATTTCCGATTAGAACGGGTACTCGTAAATCTTGGATTCGTGTACGAAAGGGTTTCCTTCTGGAATCAATTTCAATTTTGCTAGTTGACTCATTACAGCAAAGATGAAAAGTCCAACAAAGAAAACAACAGCTCCTACAACGCTAAGCAGTACAGCCGCATTCTTCCAATAAGGACCTACCGTTCCCGGCATCACCATATTGAAATAATCCATGATGTGTCCTACAACCACTAGTGCAGCAATAGCCGTCACTACTTTATACTTTCTTTTGATTCCCGATCCTACAAGCACTAGTAAAGGCACTAGGAAGTTTAGAATTAGCATTGGAAAGAATGTTTCTTTATAGTGTTCAAAACGACCAAAGAAATAATTTACTTCTTCCGGTACGTTCGCATACCAATAAAGCATAAACTGACAGAACCATGTATAGGTCCAAAGCATACTTGAAGCAAATAGGAATTTTCCTAAGTCATGCAAATGGTTATCGTTGAATTCAGGTAAAAATCCTTTTTTCTTAAGGTAAACACTTACAAGAATAATAAGCGCAATTGCAGTGGCTAAACCACTTACCATTGCGTACCATACGTACATAGTGGAATACCAGTGAGGGTCAATAGACATTAACCAATCCCAAGCCCAACCTACAGAAGCAAAACCAAAGAATACGATATAACCTACGTTCCAACGGTAAAGCATTTGATAATCTGTTCTTGATTTCGTTTGGTCTACTTTTTTCGACATGCTTCTTAATTTCCATGCAAAGAAAGTTCCTACAACGACATAAAGAACGGTTCTAATGGCATACCAAGGCACATTTAAAAACTTCTTTTTCTCGTATAAGATGGAATCAAAATGAGCAGAATTCGGATCGGTCAAAGAAGGATCCATCCAGTGGAACAAATGGCCAATATGAGAAACATTAAGAATCATAATAAGAATAAGAAAAGCTCCTACCCACGGAATAAAAGAAGCCACGGCTTCCATCACACGTGTCACGATAATGGACCATCCTGCATGGGATACATGCTGAATTGAATAGAAAAACAAAGCACAACATGAGGCTGCAAAAAACAAGACTGCGACCAAATGAAGCGAGGCTAAAGGCTGATTTGCCACTTGCATCATTGCATGTTCTAAGTGGGCTTCGTGATCTTGTGGACCTACTAGCTCACTTGAATGCGAAGGTGCATCTTGACCTGCCGCAAGCACATTCTCCATCATATGCTCGACTACTCCACTGTCATAGCTTTTGTTAATAAAATACCCCGCAGCAAACAAAACCAGTCCCGCGACGATAAGAATGATAGAAGTTAATCTTAATTTTGGTGAAAAACTATACATTTTCTTTCTTTTTATTAATTGGTTGCGGTGGAATCTACAGTTGCCGGCGTTGCCGCTGTCGTAGACATTCCTCCTTTAAATGCATTCATTACATACATTGAAACTCTCCATCGGTCGCCCGGCATCAATTGTCCTGCAAAAGATCCCATTGCATTTCGACCGTGCGTAAGCACATAATGTACAGAACCTACTGTGATTTCACGGTCCTTATAGTTAGGAACCCCTGAATATGCACCACTCTCTACAATCGATCCTTGTCCGTCTCCATTGACTCCGTGACAAGCGGCGCAAGTTCTATCAAAAAGGACTTTCCCTCTTTCAATATCTTTCTGAGCATTCGCTGGATCAAGAGGAGATACGGTTACTGATTTGGAAGCATCGTACCTTGCATTGTACTCATCTACATTTTTTGGAAGAAGTTCTTCTTCAAAAACACCGTCTTTATTCTGAGCAACCGTTCCTTCTACTACGGTTAGCCCTGTGGCACCGTTTGCAAACGCAGGAATTTCATTTTCATGATCCGAGTACGGATCTTCTGCCTTTTGAAGTGGATCATAAGCCACTGGGAAATACATATCCGGGAAGTATACCATGGGTGGATTGCCTTTTCCACAAGAGCTCAATAGTAAACTTGTAAAAGCAATCGCTGCCGTAGCTTTGAATATTGTTTTTTTCATACTAAGCATCTTTAACTGTAATTTCTTCAGCTCCAGTTTCAATTAGAAGCTGTTTAATTCTTTCAACATCTCCACCAACAAATTCCATTAAGAATTTATCGTCTGTGGTTCTTGGATCTGGATTCTGCGGTTTCGCACCTGGGTACATTTTGTTTCTAACTAAGAACGTTAGAGACATCATGTGCGCAGAGCAGAAGACCATTAATTCAAACATTGGAACTACAAACGCTGGCATTTGATGCCACCAAGACATAGCAGGTTTCCCACCGATGTTCATTGGCCAGTCATAGTTCATGGTATACCAGGTCACAAGGGCACCAACAAGGACTCCATACAAAGCGTAAATAAACGCTGCATCCGAAATTCTAGTCTTCTTAAGTCCAAGTGCCTTATCCAAACCATGGACAGGGAATGGGGTATAGACCTCATTAATTTCAATTCCTTTCTCTTTACATGCTTTGACGCCGTCCATTAAATCGTCATCATCCGCATAAAGACCGTAAATTATTTTAGTGGTGCTCATCTCCTTCTTTTGCTTTATAAGTTTCACCTGACATTTTCAAAATCGTTTTCAATTCCGCTTGTGCAATCACCGGGAAGGTTCTTGCATACAATAAGAAGAGTACTCCAAAGAATCCGATGGTTCCTAAATACACACCCACATCAATGATGGTCGGCTTAAACATGGTCCAAGCACTTGGTAAATAGTCTCTCGATAAGTTAATTACAATAATATCGAAACGTTCAAACCACATTCCTATGTTAATGATTAGTGCGACAAAGAATGTCCACATGATGTTTGTTCTTAGTTTCTTGAACCAGAATGAAGCCGGTACCACTAAGTTACAAATAATCAGTGCCCAGAATGCCCACCAGTAAGGACCTGTTGCAGCTCCTGGACTTAAGTATACGAAATCTTCATATCTACTTCCAGAATACCAAGCGATAAAGTACTCAACTGCATAAGCCACGGTTACCATTCCTCCAGTTACGATAATTACGATGTTCATAATCTCGATATGGTAGATAGTAATGTAATCTTCAAGCTGGCAAACTTTTCTTGCAACTAATAGTAGCGTTTGCACCATTGCAAATCCTGAGAAGATAGCCCCAGCTACGAAGTAAGGTGGATAAATAGTGGAGTGCCATCCTTTAATCACCGAAGTGGCAAAGTCAAAGGATACGGTAGTATGCACAGAGAATACAAGTGGGGTTGCAAGTCCTGCAAGAACCAAAGAAAGCTCTTCGAATCGTTGCCAGTGTTTTGCTTTCCCACCCCATCCAAAGGATAAGAAGGTATAAATCTTTTTCGTCCAAGGTGTTTTTGCGCGGTCACGGATCATGGCAAAGTCAGGGATTAAACCCATAAACCAGAATACCGAAGAAACCGAGAAATATGTGGAAATCGCGAATACGTCCCAAAGCAGCGGTGAGTTAAAGTTCGTCCATAAAGACCCGTACTGGTTTGGAATAGGGAATACCCAGTATCCAACCCAAACTCTACCCATGTGAATTACCGGGAAGATCGCAGCTTGAACAACAGCAAAAATAGTCATCGCCTCTGCAGAACGGTTCACTGACATTCTCCAGCGTTGTCTAAATAGCAAGAGTACTGCTGAGATTAACGTTCCGGCGTGACCAATACCAACCCACCATACAAAGTTGGTAATATCCCAACCCCAGTTAATGGTTCTATTTAGTCCCCACGCTCCAATACCGGTTCCGATAGTGTAAGCGATGCAACCGAATCCGTATACGAAAAGTACCAATGCTGAATAGAATGCAATCCACCATAGCTTTCCAGCTCTTTCCTCAATAGGTCGTGCGATATCTTCTGTGATATCGTGATAAGTTTTGTGACCAATAATTAAAGGTTCCCTGATCGGGGCTTCGTAATGTGACATTTTTTACCTTATTATTATTTAAACTTTGTTTTCTTTTCTGTTTCTCACCTTCGTGTGATAGAATACGTTCGGTTTCGTTCCGATCTCTTCTAAAAGGGTATAACGTCTATTGTCTGTAAATAGCTCTCTTACTTTAGACTTCTTGTCGTTCATATCCCCAAACTGCATCGCTCCAGTTCCACAAGCTTTAGAACAAGCGGTTTGGAATTCGCCGTCTTCTATACGTCTTCCTTCTTTCTTCGCTTCTAAAATTGTAGTTTGCGTCATTTGGATACACATTGAACATTTTTCCATTACCCCTCTTGTTCTTACAACCACATCTGGGTTAAGAACCATTCTTCCAAGGTCATTGTTCATGTTGTAGTCAAACTTATCATTCTGGGCATAGTTGAACCAGTTGAAACGTCTTACTTTGTATGGACAGTTGTTTGCACAATATCTTGTTCCTACACAACGGTTGTATGCCATTTGGTTCTGACCTTGCTTCCCGTGAGAAGTGGCCGCCACTGGACAAACTGTTTCACACGGTGCGTGGTTACAGTGCTGACACATTACCGGTTGGAAAATCACATCTGGATTCTCAGCCGGATCAATAAGAATGTCATAGACTTGCGGTACGTTCAGTCCTCTGTCTACTTGTTGCTTAGGAGTGATTTTTTCTCTTGCAGAATAGTAACGGTCAATTCGAAGCCAGTACATGTCTCTTGACATTCTGATTTCTTCTTTTCCTACAACCGGAACGTTGTTCTCTGCTTGACATGCAATAATACATGCTCCACAACCTGTACAAGAGTTCAAATCCACAGATAGGTTGAAGTGAGGACCGTCCGTGTCATCAAACTCATCCCATAAAGTAATCTTACCTGCTGGAGTTGATTCCGTTAAGGTATGGTACTCTAATGGCTTGTTCCACCCATTAATTTTATCATCAAATGCAACGTTGAGGAACGACTCTAAAGGCACTTCACGTGCAATGTCATAACGTCCCATTAGCGTATTTTGAAGCTGCATTCCTGCAAACTCATGCATTCCTTTTACTTTTTCTAGCTTCACATTTGAAACCACTCTGCTTTTACCATCAAAAAGAGGATAGGCATTGATTCCTGTTTCTGCTACTTTTCCAGAGCCCGTTTTACCGTATCCTAAGGCTAGACCCATAGAACCCTCTGCTTGTCCTGGTTGAACAAAGACAGGTACATTTTCTAGAGTTACATCTCCCACTTTCACGTTTACACGAGAACCGTCAAGCTGCATTCTTCCGTTCAGATCGTTATCGAACTCTAAACGTTCAGCATCTTTAGGAGAAACCGTTAGGTAGTTATCCCAAGAGATTCTTGTAACAGGATCAGGTAATTCTTGAAGCCAAGGGTTGTTTCCTTGCGTACCGTCTCCGACAGCCACGGCTGTATAAAGCGCAAGTTCGATATCCGAAGCTTTGAACGATTGGAGTTCTGAAATGGCACCTTGTGCATTTCCTCCCGCATAAGCTAAGGTAGGACCGAATTCTACTTCGTTAAATCCACCGTAAAGCGCTTTGTTGAAAGTTTTACCTCCTAAAAGAGTTAAGGCATTTGCCTTTAAGTAATTGTAGTAGCTATTGTTTTCGCTTCCTTTTCCATTAATCCAAACTAAAAGTGATTCTTCAATCTGTCTTGGTTTGTAGATTTTAGAAATGGTAGGTTGCATAAGCGAGTAGGCACCCGTTTGAGGCGTTAAATCTCCCCAAGATTCTAACCAGTGTGTCGGTGGAATCACTACTTTCGCTGCCTTGTAAATTTCATTTTTCTTATCAACAACTGCAATGATATTAGGTACTCTTGCAATTGCATTCTTGAAGGCCTCTGCTTTGTTCGAAGAATAAAGTGGGTTCACATTGTTTACAATCAGTGTTCCTACTTCTCCGTTCGCTAACCATGTTAAGAATTCTTCGTAACGAGCCGTATCGTACTCTTTCAATAAGTTCGCTTTTCCTGTAAAGGCAACCGAACCTAATTTTTGGTTAATCAAGTGAGCTAGTACATAAGCTCCTTTGCTTCCGTCCGCAAAAACAACTGCTTTGCTTCCTTTAGCCTGTAGTTCTTTTGCGATCTTCGCCGCATCCCCTGAGGCAGAACTTCCATTAAGTGCGTTGTAAACATCCACTAACACTTTGTAAACCGAACTTGGTTTTAAACGAATTCTTTCATCCGCGTTGGCTCCTGTTAGGGACATGTTAGACTCTACTTGAATGTGTCTCAACATATTTGCGCCCGGCTTTTTCGCAGTCGCATAAGAGGACTCTAAACTTCCTCCGTTATAATCTTCTAAGAAATCTGCTTGGAAAGACACGACAAGTTCGGTTGTACTTAGATCGTACACCGGTAGATGTCTTTGGCCAAATACTTCTTGCGCTGCATCTAAGGCAGAAGCGTGAGGTAGTGCATCGTAGGTTACCAATTCAGCCGTTGGATACTTCACTTTAAACTCATCTACCAACTTTTTAAAGGTTGGAGAAGGGTAAGAGTGAGAAAGCAAGACGATTCTCTTCCCGATACTTGTACTTTGGGTTAGAGCATTAAGAACGTAATCATCTACTGCGTCATACGTTTCATCTTTCCCGTCTAGTTTCGGTTGTTTTACTTTGTCGTTATCGTAAAGGGAAAGAACACCCGCTTGAACTCTAGCGCTGGTTTTACCCAATTCCTTTGCTATCGCATTCGGTTCAATTTTAATCGGTCGTCCTTCTCTTGTTTTTACCAGAACACTCGCGAAATCCGATCCATCAAAATAGGAAGTCGCGTAGTAATTAGGAACCCCGGGAATAATATCGTGGGGCTTAACCACATAAGGAATCGTTTTTAAGACAGGGGCCTCACAAGCTGCGAGGGTCACTGCTGCCGTAGAGAATCCTAATAATTTAAGGAAATCTCTTCTGGACGTTCCTGAACTATCATCCGACTTACCCAAAATTTCATCTACAGGAATTTCATCCTGAAACTCTTTCTGAGCCAACTTATGGTTTAAAGTTGGGTCCTTTAGTTCATGAATACTTCTGAATTGTATTTTATTTGAAGCCATTTATACTTCTAATTTAACGTTATTAATAATGACATTTTCCACACTCAAGACCCCCAATAGCATCTACGGTAATCTTACCTTCTTTCTTCGGATATTGTTTTTTCAACTTATCGTGAAGATTGGCGAAATATTCTTTGTTATAGCCGTTGTCCATATCCACTTCCGTCGTTCTATGGCATTCAATACACCAACCCATGGTGAAATCATTTGCCATCGCTACGACGTTCATGGTATCCACCTGTCCGTGACAAGCTTTACACACGACATCAATTTGATCGTCTGGATTCTTTTTGTTGTGGGAACTGATAATCGTCTTCTCACCTGCCACTACGTGCTGTGCGTGATTAAAGTATACGAAATCAGGCATATTGTGAATACGTACCCACTCCACTGGCTTCTCCTCGTTTTTGTACGATTGGCTTCCTGGATCCCATCCTGTTGCAGCATAGATTTTTTGAATCTCACCGTCATAGAACGCTTTGTCTTTCCCTGGTTCCATATACGTTCCTGTGTATTCAGAAATATTACGGTGACAGTTCATACAAACATTCATGGAAGGAATCTCTGATACTTTCCCGTATTTCGCGGAAGAGTGACACAATTGACAGTCAATTTTGTTTTCTCCAGCGTGAATCTTGTGTGAGAAATGGATCGGTTGCTCTGGCTGATAGCCTTTGTAAACCCCGATGCCCATTAGTGCATTCCATACTCCGTAGAAGGCTAGCAAGGCCAGTAGACCCATCGCGATCTTACCTACGTAGCTATACTTCTCGTAGAGACCACCAAAGGTATATGCATTCGCTTTATTAAGCTCTGCAAGCTCTTCGGTTTGGCTAAGTTTCACAAGCTGTCTAAGCTTTAATAACAACCAAACAAGAAGCCCTACAATAGCGATTAGGGAAATTAATAGAATTTTTGAATTTTCACTTTGTTTCTTGGCTTCGTTCAAAAGCGCTAGTGAATTTTCATCCGAAGCTCCGGCTGCTGCATCGGCTGCAGGTTCTGGTGCCGGTGGATTGGAAGTGTACGCAAGAATGTCATCTATATCCTGATCCGAAAGATTCGGAAAGGGAAGCATGACAACCTTATTATGCTCCTCAAAGGTCTTATTTGCATAAGCATCTCCTGAATTACGAAGTGCTTCGTTGTCTTTGATCCATTTGTGTAACCAATCTACATCGAGACCTTCGTCCTTCTGCAGTCGCTCTACCACCCCCCCTAAGGCAGGGCCGATCAAATTTTTGTCTAACGTGTGACACGCGGTACAATTGGCTTTAAAAAGTGTTTCGCCATTTTTAGGATCACCGTCCTGTGCGTGGACCGAAGTGGCAGTGGCAAACAATAGACCTATTGCTACCAGACCCCTCTTGTAATGCTTTCTCCAACTAATCATTTAATTAATCTTGGGTTAGTAAAAATTGATGAGTATCCATTCAATTCTGCAAAAGTAAGCTTTTTAACACTACATTAACAACCGAAAAATTTAGAGATTCTGAGAAGCCCATTAATTTGTAACCATTCTAAATAATAGCTTTTGGTATAATTTTTATTTATAGTAAATTTGCCCAAATTACCTTTGATGAAAACCAATTTACTCTATACCCTATTCTTTTTTGCCCTTAACCTTGGACTGGTTAAGAGCCAAATCGTAACCAAGACAGACACTTTGCAAGGCACAACTCTTACGCTATCAATGGACAAGCGTATTAGTGAAACGATGGCAAAAATGGAAGAAAAATGTACGCGTCCCTCTCAGATGCCAGAGTCTTCAAACGCCCCGGACATAAGAGATTCGAGAGGTTCTTCCAATTCCTCTAGACCCTTATCACGTGCAGAAATCTGTCGTCAAAACCCAAGAATTCTAGGGTATAAAATTCAAATTGCGGTGGCAAAAAGCAATCAAGAAGCCAATGAAATCAAATCGTTTTTCCGAAATCGCTTCCCAAACATTAAAGTAGAGACCGATGCGTCTTTGCGACCGAACTACCGTATTTTAGTTGGGAGTTACGTTTCGAAACAAACAGCAAGCTCGGATTTAAATCGCATTAGAGGTCAATTTAAATCTGCCCGCGCGGTTCAATACCGAGTCTTTTGCGTAGAGGCAAAATAAATCTTACTTGATTTCTATAGCGTAATTCTACCTGTAATAAAGGTTTAAAAAATCAAAGAATTCTTGAATTCTGAAGGCATTGTTAAGCGCTAAGTACAAAGTCATAAGAATAAGTGTAATGACCAAACTGGTAAGTACTTTGGTTTGCGTTCGGTAGGCATAGAATAGCCAGCCTAAGACTAAGGGATACACCATCACAAAATGCCCTCCATAAATGTAGGAAGTATGCAATCCGAACTTAAGAACGCAGTGAATAAGGAAGTCGAAAAGAAAAAGGAAAAAAAGAATTTGAACCATTTTGTTTTTCCTGTTTTTTATCCAAGACCATATCAGCAAGCTAAAAAGCACTCCCACAAATAGATACGGAACCCAACTTGTATATACATCCATAAATAGAGCCTTGTATTCAAAGGCTTTTTTGTTGTGATAATCCCGCGTTATAAATCCTGAAAAAAGAACATTTCCGCCTAAAAACCAAGAAGAAATCATATCCCATAAAGGCGTCACTTTTGGCTTTGAAAACTTTTCATACTGCTCTGTTGTTTTTGACAAAATAAGACCGTAATCAAAATTCATTCGGTACAAAAACAAAAGCACGAACACCCCGACCGCGATGGCCCCTCGGACCACTGCATTTCCAAAAGATTTAAGGGATTTGAAGAGTCCTTTTTCGAAGAGCAGCCCTATGTAGACTTTCGCTGCGTTTGTGACGGTAAGCCCCCCTATGGTCACTGTAAAGACCGTAAGTGCTGCAATCGAAAACTTCCCACCACTCCTTATTTTGCGCGCTGCATAATAATTAAAAAGCGTCAAGAAAAACAGACTATAGGTATAGGTTTCGGGGGTGAAACTCAGAAGGATATTCGTTGCAAATAAGGAAAAGAACACCACTAGCAAACACGACAGAGCTTTTGGCAATTGAATAATCTCTCGTAGATACTTGAAAATTTGTACCAGGGTTAGACTCACCACGAGCACGCTACATCCAGAAAGTACGAATCGAAACGTCGAATCCATCTTTCCTCCCGAAACAAACAAAGCAAGCTCCCGAATCCAATTGAAATAATAATTTGCAAGCGGATGCCTTTCAAATCCACCGCCTGTCATCACAATCGCACGATTGTCAAAACTAAAATAGGCATCCCAAGGAATGCGGTTGTCAAAAACAATTCGATAGTCAAGTGCAATAGGAATCGCTAGAGATGCGTAACCCAGTACAAAAAAACAAAAAACAGCCCATTCCATTCGATTGGAAGGGAAGACCATTTTTAAAACAAAAGAAAGTTTTTCTATTAATTTCAAAGGGGATAGAATAAGCGGTGAAAATACAAATAATCCAACATTCTGTTTCCTTTAGGAACTACAAGACAATGTAGAACATCCAAAGGTATCTTCATATCCCGAAGGTCGTTTGGCACTCAACTCAGGATACAACTGCTCATAGGGAGATTTCAAGGCGGATTTCAACTGATCAAACAAGGTCCTTTCTCCCCGTTCAAGCTGCTGAATGCATTCGTACAGAAGGTAATTTCTTAATGTGAATTTAGGATTGTTCTTTTGCATAAGTAGCAAAGCCTCCTGATCAGAAATGAGGTTCCTCATTTTACGCGTTTGGTACTTTTCGATAAAGGCGCTGAATTCTTCTTCTTGCGTAGAGGAAAGAGTCCCATAAAACACTTCCTTGAAAAAGGAAACGGGATTCTGCGGGCCCACAAAGGATTCTAATTTAATAAAAAACAGGGTATAATCGGCCTTTGTGCTTTGCATTATACTTTGCCACTCTGAAAAGAAATCCGCATCGTCTTTTTCCAATTGCTCGAAGCCAAATTTTCTTGCCAGCATTTGATCATGCTCCTGCCAAAAGTAAGAGGAAAACCCGTCTAGCACTTTCTGAAGTTCTTCGGTATCGTGTACAAGGGGAGCTATTGAATTTGCAAGCTGCCATAGATTCCACTGCGCAATTCGGCCCTGCTGGCCAAATGCATATCTCCTTCCAGGTAAATCGGTTGTGTTTGGGGTAAAGTTTAGATCGTACTCATCTAGCATAGAAAAAGGCCCATAATCGATCGTGATGCCCGCCAGCGACATATTATCTGTGTTCATAACGCCGTGAGTAAATCCCACTCGGTACCACTGCACCATCAAATCGGCTGTTTTGTGCATAACTTGTTTGAACCAAGCTAAATAAGGATCCAGGCTCTGTTGCAACTCCAAAGCATTTGATTCTCTTTCGATCAAAAAATCGACTAGGTCTTTTAGTAAATCTTCTCTTCCCTGGGAAGCGAGAAATTCCAAATGGCCAAAACGAAAAAAATTCTTTGCCGTGCGCATCATAAATGCTCCCTTTTCAGGCCTTACGCGCCCGGAATACAGTTTGTCTCGCATCACCGCTTCGCCAGACAAGGTTAGACTTAAGGATCGAGAAGTTGGGACACCTAAAAAATGCATCGCTTCGCTCATTAGGTATTCGCGCACCGTTGAGCGTAGAACCGCTCTGCCGTCTGCACTACGAGAATAAGGGGTTGCGCCTACTCCCTTCCATTGAAGTTCCGTAAGCTCCTTTCTGTCATTTTCAATTTCTCCTACATAAATTGCACGACCATCCCCAAGCTGCCCCGCCCAATTCCCAAATTGATGTCCACTGTAGGCTGTCGCATACGTTTCAAGATATTCAGGAATGAAATTGCAATTTAGAAAATCACGGTCTTTTGAGCCCTCGATTCCACCAAGCCCTATCTCATGAGATAGTTCCTCATTAAAATCGAGCAACTCTGCTTTTGGAAATGAATCTGGGCGCACCAATGCATACAGTACATTTGGGGTTTGGCGCTGTGCTAAATCATAGCTCTCATCGCCCGGAAACCGTTTGCGAAACAATTGAGTAATACTATCTAATCGCATAATACATATTCATAAAGCGACAAAAAGGCCTTATAAAAGGCCTTTTGAACTATTGATTGAAATCTACGTTGGAGTCTTTATTTAATTTCTCGTTGAGATTTTCTTCCTTCTTCACAGGGGCCTTCTCCTGCGTCGATCGATCGGGAGTCGGATTTCGAATTTCTTCAATCGTCTGAAGTCCTCCGTCATCACCGTATCCTCCTAACCCTGACAAATCACCACAGTCTCCTGTCCAGTTTGAGGGCTTAATAAATTTATCCTCAGCGGTAACCCCTAGGGACTTTTCGGCCCAAATTTTCTTCATGTAGATCGCCCAAATTGGCAAGGCCATTTTCGCCCCTTGTCCTTCTCCCGTACTTCGGAAGTGGGTGGCTCTATCTTCCCATCCTACCCAAACACCGGTGGCCAAATTAGGAGTCATCCCAATGAACCATCCATCTGAGTTATTCTGAGTCGTACCTGTTTTTGCAGCAATCTCTATCTCTTTTGGAACTCCACGTCTTCCAAGCTCTCCTGAGGCGGTTCCATATTCGGCTACCCCCTTCATCAAATCAATCATGGTATAAGCGTAGAGTTCATTCATTACCTCTTTGGTTTCATTTTTCACCTCCGTAATCACTCTTGAATTCGCATCTTCAATTCTCCAAATCATTTCCGGACGAATGTAATTCCCAAAGTTAGCAAAGGTACTGTACGCCCCTAGCATTTCATAAATGGTAATGTCTGACGAACCTAAAGCAACCGCAAGCTGCCCTCGAGGCATATCTTGCGTCACACCAAGATCACGAGCAAGCTGTATTACTTTGTCCGTTCCTGTCATATCCATTAAGCGTACCGCCACTGGATTTCGAGAAAATGCCAAAGCATTTCTTAGGGTTAATTCACCGCCTGTTCCCTGCACTCTGTAGCCCCGTTCATCAAACGTTGCATTCGAGATCTTGGTACAAGGAGTCATTCCCAAATTCATAATGGCAGCCGCATACACAAACGGTTTGAATGTTGATCCCACCTGACGTTTCCCTTGCTTAATATGGTCGTACTGGAAATGCTGCCAGTTAATTCCGCCAACCCAAGCTTTAATCTCTCCGGTACCAGGTGTCATCGACATAAGTCCTGCCTGCGCAATTTGTTTATGATAACGGATGGAGTCGTAAGGGGACATTTCCACTTCTTCCTCCCCGTTCCACGTGAAACGTGTGGTTTTAATTGGTTTTTGAAACTCTAGCATAATAGAGTCTTCCGGAATGCCCGCGGCCGCTAATTGTTTATAACGTCCCGTTCTCTTCATTGCCTGTAGCATAATTCGATCGCTTTCCTTTTCAGATATCAAATAAAACGGTCTCGCTTTACGGCCCTTTTGCTCTGCATCAAAACTTTTTTGAAGAACCGTTAAGTGTTCCTTAATCGCTTCTTCGGCAAAACGCTGCATTTTTGAATCAAGAGTTACATATATTTTTAACCCGTCCTTATAAAGGTTTAAAGGCTTACCGGTCTTCTTCTCATGCTCTTTCAAATATTTTTCAATCTCTTTGCGAAGGAAAAATTTATAATAAGCACTGTATCCTTCGTCAATAGAACGAATAGGCTGATAATCGGTTACGATCGGCGTGTCGATTGCCGCTTGGTAGGTAGACTGGTCTAAATAACCGGTTTGAAGCATTTGCTCTAAAACGACATCTCTTCTCCGTTTTGCACGTTCAGGATTTCGTAAAGGATTGTTTGCAATAGGAGCTTCAAGCATGGCGACGAACATCGCCGCTTCTGGAAGGGTCAAATCTTTTGTCTTCTTATTGAAATAAACGCGTGAGGCCATTTCAATCCCGTTTGCATTGTAGGTGAAATCAAACTTGTTGAAATAAAGCGTCACGATTTCCTCCTTGGTATATCGTTTTTCCAAACTTACCGCTACAACCCACTCTTTTAGTTTTTGCACAACCCGATAGAGAGGGTTCGATGAAGGCTTCTTCGTAAATAAAAGTTTGGCCAACTGCTGCGTAATGGTAGATCCACCTCCTCGTTCTCCTCTAAAGTAAACCGCTCTAGCAAAGGACTTTACATCAATTCCTGAATGTTCTTTGAAGCGTTCATCTTCTTTAGCCTGAAGGGCATAAACCAAATAAGGGGGGAGTTCTTGAAAAGTAACGGGCTCCGTTTTCTCTTTTTCGAACTTTCCGAGCAAAACTCCGTCTGCGGAAATAATTTCAGAAGCCACATAAATATCCGGATTTTCCAGCTCTGTCACCTCTGGCATATCGCCTAGAAATCCTTGCGATACAGCAAAGAAAACAGCAGAAACACCCAAGATTACCACCACAAGTGCCGTCCAGATAAATTTAATCCATCTTTGAGTTGCAGCTCCCTGAGGCTTTTTCTTTGGCAATGGGAAGGTACTTTTGTTACCTGTTTGTTTTTTATTTTCCATCTTTCAATTGCGCAGTTTGAATTTTAATTCCAAAATCTTCAATTCCTTGTAGAGTTTCTCGTACGGTTTCTGGAGAAACTTCTAGTGTATAAAGTCCATTTTGGGGAAATCTATATTGACTTTTATACGTAAACAATACCTCTTTTGTATCCCCAAACCCTTTTCCTATCCATTCTCCATTTGACGCTGCTAGTTGCAAGTTCACACGCTCTTCTAAAATCACTTTTGTCGAGTCTACGCGCGTTACCACCTTTAGATTTAGATCATGGTAGGGATATTCACTATTGTTTCTTACAACAAATATAATGTTTTTCGGATTTTGAGCCTCTTTTATTTCAAAATGAAACCTTTGAGTTTCGGATTTAGGCCAAATCCCATTCAAAGAATGAATTTGAATGTCCTCCCTTGAATTTACACAACTACCTAATACACTTACTAGTAACAGCAGAAGTATCGCATTAAATTTTGTCATTCGGTTTTGGCTGCGAAACTTTTTCATTGGAATTTCCCTGGCTGTTTGACTTCGATCTTGGCCCCGATTTGCGATTGTTTGAATTCGATTGGTTTCTATTCTTATTCGGTCTTTTTTCGCCTGATCCAACGGTCTCCTTTTTGTTTTGCGCTTTCGATTCGTCACCTGATCTTCGATCTCTCGGTTGGTCTTTTTTGCTTTTATTGGAACCTTTGCGGCTATTTTGACGACCTCTTGAATCAAAACGGTCAATTTTGCTTTCTTGAATCAAATCCACTGGTTTTTCAGAAACCACATCCGTCGACATTAACTCTTCTAAAAGCTGCGCTTTTTGACCTTTCTTATTGCGTTGAATTTGTTCTTTTACTTTCGCCGTATCAATGTCATACCAAGCCATTGGGTTCTCCGCATAGGCAAACCACATTTTTCGTTTAAACACGTCAATTTTGATGCAAAATGCACGTCCTTTTTCGGTGTCTAAACTTGTATTGGAGGAAGGGAAGTCGGACAATGCGTCCATATAGCTTTCTAGCTCATAGTTCAGACAACATTTTAGTTTTCCACACTGACCCGCTAGTTTCTGAGGATTGATACTAAGCTGCTGATAACGCGCTGCATTCGTATTGACAGACCTGAAGTCGGTCAGCCAAGAAGAACAGCAAAGTTCTCTACCGCAAGACCCAATTCCTCCGATTTTCGCAGCCTCTTGACGGAACCCAATTTGTTTCATGTCAATTTTGGTTCGAAAGGTAGAGGCATATTCTTTAATTAGTAGTCGGAAATCGACTCGGCTATCGGCGGTGTAATAAAAGGTCGCTTTCGCTCCATCGCCTTGAAATTCTACGTCTGTTATTTTCATTGCAAGCCCTAAACGAGAAGCAATAATTTTTGCTTGCGTTTTGATTGCATCTTCCTTCTTTCTAGCTTCTTGCCAGGTTTCCACATCTTTTTGATTGGAAACTCGGTAAATTTTCAGGGCGTGTTCAGGTGAAAAATTCTTCTTTTTCATTTGAATATTCACTAACTCTCCTGTTAGGCTTACTACACCTACATCGTGTCCGGGACTGGATTCCACTGTAACAATACTCCCTATATGAAGTGGGAAATTTTGAGTGTTACGAAAAAAACTTTTTCGATCGTTTTTAAAACGTACCTCTACAAGTTCATTGACGGTCTTTTGACTTGGGCTACTCACATCGGAGAGCCAGTCAAATACACTTAATTTATAACTATTGCCACAAGTATTCACACTTTCGCAGCCATTTGCAGATTTCGTACCGCAAGAATGACCGGAATCGCCGGATGTTTTACATCCACAACTCATATTTGATTAATTTTAATAATTGCAAATTTAGGATAATTTTTAACATAGGACTCGCTCTTGTTTCTCAAAGCGCTAGGAAGGACTGAATTCAAACACAGGATCCTTAATTTTTCCTGCTGCCAACAAAAAAGGAACCTCAGTATTCCTGTGCCCCTTAAGAAACTCGTGGCGGATCCATTCTGTTTAATCTTAAACACCTGCGAAAACCACTCCACTTTAGAAAAACAATCGACTCTTCTACAGGTTTATAAATTCAAAACCTCAGAAAATAAAAATTAAACCCATGCTTTAAATAGTAATTTGTTTAAATTTGTTAACGAAAATTAACATTCGTATACAAATTAGTTCTAAATTTGAAAGCAATAATTACCAATCTATGAAAAAAATAATCATTACAATGTCCCTTTTGGCAGGTATGACTGCCTATGCAGGAGGGTTCAGAGTTTCCCTTCAAGGGGTGAAACAATTGGCAATGGCACATACCAGCGCACATGTCGAGGATGCAAGTGTGGCATTCTTTAACCCTGCCGGTATCGCGTTCATTCCCTCAAAGCTAAGTGTGGCTGCGGGAGGATTCGGAGCGATTTCTTCCGTTACTTATCAAAACCCAAATACCCACGAATCGTTTGAAACCGACAACCCGATAGGAACTCCTATCTATGCCGCTGTGGCCTATAAGCCTATTGAAAACCTATCCATTGGATTTAGTTTCACGACTCCATTTGGAAGTACCATCGATTGGGGAGAAGAGTGGGCTGGAAGAGAGATTGTTCAAAAAATGTCTCTTAAAGCGATGTTCTTTCAACCTATGGTGGCTGTTAAGTTAGCTCCTTGGGCATCTGTTGGGGTGAGCTACATCCATGCAACGGGAGAGGTAGATTGGGACAAAGCCGTAACTCAACTCGGTGGTAGCCTTAACATCAACGACAAAAAAGCAAAAGGAAGTGGATATTCCCTTGGCTTCTATCTTCGTCCCACAGACAAATTAGATTTAAGTATCGCCTACCGTGGTCCTGTAGATATGAAAGCTGAAAATGGAACTGCTACATTTGATATTTCCCCAGCACTTTATCCAAATCTAGGATTAAGCGCGAACGGAGAAGACCAATTCCAAGCGACACTACCTCTTGTGGATGAGTACACGATTGGAGCCACTTACCAAGCCACTGAAAAATGGAAAATCTCTGCGGATTTCAATTACACAGGATGGGAGAGATACTCAAGCTTAACACTTGATTTTGCCAACGCCCCTGTCGGAAATCAACCGAACGACCCGACCGTGCTTACGACTCCGAAGAACTTCCACAACACGAAAACCTTCCGAATCGGAACCGAATACAAATTTAATCCAATGATTGCAGCTCGCGCCGGATGGTACTGGGATGAGGCTCCTTACACAGACGAAAATTTCATTCCGGAAACCCCTTCGTTTGATGCAAATGTGTTCACAGCCGGTTTAGGACTTAAATTTGGCGGACTTGGAGTAGACTTAGCGGGAGCGATGTCCTTTCCGAAGTCGAGAGTGTTTGACAATCCGAATACACACTTCGCAGGACAAGCAAAAGCCAATACCTATTATTTTGGTTTAGGTCTTAACTACAACATTAAATAATTAGAAAACGATGAAGAAACTTATTATACCCGCAATTGCCGCCTCTTTTTTATTGCTTACTTATAGTTGTGAGACGGACTTTGACCAAGACGTGGAATCTATCTCTGTATCGAAAGGAGATGCAGACTTTAGTAAATACGTAGCGTTAGGAAACTCCCTAACGGCTGGATATAGAGACAATGCTTTGTACGTAGACGGTCAAAACGAATCGTACCCTAGCATGCTTGCTCAGCAAATGAAATTAGCTGGAGGAGGAGAATTCAAGCAGCCAATGATGACCGATAACTTAGGAGGAATCCCAGCCATCGGTGTGGCCAACAAACTCGTTCTTGCGGTAGATGCGAATGGTTCACTAGGACCTGTTGTCGCAAGTGAAACCGCTTCCAATACAATTGCAAGCATTTATGGCAGCGGACCTTACCAAAACATGGGGGTTCCCGGTGCAAAATCTTTTCACCTACTTGCACCCGGTTACGGAAGTGCAGCAGGTCTACAAACAGGTACTGCTAATCCTTACTTTGTAAGATTTGCATCCTCAGCGACCACGACTGTACTTGGAGACGCCATGGCACAAAATCCAACTTTCTTTTCTTTATGGATTGGAAATAACGATGTGTTAGGGTACGCAACTTCAGGTGGAGATGGAAGCAATCCAATTACAGACATCGCACTCTTTACACAGGCTTACAATGGACTTGTTGCCACTTTAACCTCTCAAGGAGCGAAAGGAGTGGTTGCGAACTTACCGAATGTAACCGCGATTCCATTCTTTACGACCGTTCCTTACAATCCCGTTCCACTTGATGCAGCGAGTGCTACAGCACTAAACCAACAAGTGTTTGGGCCATTAAGTCAAATTTTATCGGCTTATGGGCAAGGATCTAGAATTAAGATGGTTTCTCAGTCTAACAACCCACTTCTTTTGAAGGACGAATCGTTAACCGATTTATCTGCGCAAATTGCAGGAGCCCTTGTAGCGAATGGAATTCCAGCTCAACAAGCAGGACTCATGGGCGCACTTTACGGTCAAGCAAGACATGCAACCAGTGCCGATTTAATCCCATTAACAACAAGCTCTGTTATTGGAACGACCCCTTCTTCTCCAATGGCTGTAGCCCCATTTGATAAATTTGGTGTGACTTTCCCACTAGAAGATAAGCATGTATTAACTGCGGTAGAGAAAGACGAAGTACTTGCAGCCACTAGCGCATTCAACAAAGTAATCAGTTCTGCTGCCAGTGCGAAAGGACTTGCCTTTGTGGATGCAAATTCGAAAATGCTAGAGCTCGCAAAATCTTCAGGAATCAATTTCGATGGCGTAAAATACACCACTACTTTTGTAACTGGAGGTACCTTCTCTCTTGATGGGGTTCACCTAACAGGACGTGGGTATGGAATTATTGCAAATGAATTTATTAAATCCATCAATAGTAAATACAACTCTTCCCTTCCTTTGGTGAATGTGAACCAATATTCAGGAGTTACATTCCCTTAAGTTAGGATCGATATTTTAAATTAACCAAAAAAACCAGAGCGATTGCTCTGGTTTTTTTGATTCCTAATTTTTTTTGCTTAGGGTTTTC
Source organism: Epilithonimonas sp. KH_059 (assembly GCF_057838485.1). Classification (NCBI taxonomy): domain Bacteria; kingdom Pseudomonadati; phylum Bacteroidota; class Flavobacteriia; order Flavobacteriales; family Weeksellaceae; genus Epilithonimonas; species Epilithonimonas sp. KH_059. The sequence continues at coordinate 1,615,226 of NZ_CM174468.1, read as the reverse complement.
CGATTGTAAACCGAAGTCCAGTCCGTAGACTTACATTAACCGGTTTATCTTTATACAAAGACTGTATGCTTGAATTGTCATCTAAATGGTATTCAATACCGGGTTCCACATATAGACTAATGTTTTTATGCAAACGGTATTCAAGGCCCACACCGGCATTTAAAGAAACTTGAACGGGTTTTTCACTAAGTTTTTCATTCGTAAAAGTCTCAGGCTCATCCTTCACTACGTATTTGGTTCTCGAATTAGAAGCTACTACTTTTTTAACCTCTCCTCCTCCATAGGCATATGTGCGTACTTTGGAACTCTCTGAAATTTCATAATTGACAAAAAGAGGCACTCCTATATAATGTAGATCTTGTCGGCTCTCCCAATAGCTTGTTTCCGTTCCCGCTTTTAGATCCGAACGTAAAAGCGTATAAGTTAAACCCGAACTTAGACTCCATTTTGAAGTAAGAGGGTATTGAACCGCGAGTCCGTAAGTCACAGGGGTATGATGATTCACTTCTGTGCTGGCTTTTTGGGCTGAATTCTCCACCAGTACGTTCGCATAGGGCGCATCAAGCTGCGCCATCGCCATTCGTGAGGCACTTCCACCGCTTAGGGTTAAGTACCCTGGGTTTTGTGCCGTAGAATTGGATGCCAATTGTCCTGCAATCGGTCCAAAACTAAAACCTCTTCTCTCTTTTGTCCTCTTTTTTGAGCTTGAAATTCGATCGGATTGTTTCTGCTTCGCAGTCCCTGCAAAGTTTTTATACGGATAAGGGTCTGCTACTACTTCCGCTCCACTTAGAATCCCAAACGTTTGGATACCTGGCCCTGAAAAAGAGGATAGAGACGGGCTGTTTATATACGTTTCTACTTCTTTACGATTTTGATTCACTCTAGTTAAGAAGGGATCGATACTTTGTAGAAAAGATTTCTCTCCCTTTACAATCTTCGCTATTGCTGGCTCAGATTCTGTTCTTAATTCTTTATTCTCAACTTTATTTGAAGTTTTGGACTCTTCGGTATTTCCTTCCAAACTCAACGTACTTTTTGGCGAAATTTGCTGCTTTCTGTCTAAAGTTGAAAAGAGCAGTGCACCGCAGACTAGGATTCCCCCTAGACTCGCAGCAATGGCTAAGTTTTGAACTTTTCGTCTTCTCGCTATACGGGCAGAGCTACTCACTAGCGGGGTAGAAGAAACCTCAGAAGGAAGCTCAACAAATAGATTTTGTTCTATTTTTTGCCATCCGTCTGAGTCCGGAGCCATCTCGTGGCCTTCCATCTTCTCTCTAAGCGTATGTGACCAATTGCGTTTCATAAGATCTTTTTATCTAAACGTTGTCGTAATTTTATCTTCTCCGCTAAAATGCTTTTAGCGCGGTGAAGTTGGGATGCAGAGGTGCTCTGGGTAATGTTTAAGTGCTCTGCAATTTGCTTGTGACTTAAATTCTCAAATACAAACAAATTAAAAACAGTTCGGTATCCATCCGGCAATTGCAGTATAAACTCCAATATCTCCTCCTGAGATAGACTCTCAACTTCTGGCTCTAAGGTCTCGGGCTCAGCAAGCTCCTCTTCAAACTGAAGTCTTTGCCACTCGGACCGAGATTTAAGCTCTCGAAGCGCTTCATTAATCACAATTCGTGAAGCCCAAGCCTTAAGTGAGCCTTCTCCACGAAATTGGAAGGAAGAAATCGAATGGAACATTTTGATAAAACTATTTTGGAGCACATCGTTTGCAAGATCCCGGTCTCTCACATAACGAATGCATAGCGACATAAGGCCAGGAGAAACTGAATGATACCATTCTCTCCACGCCACTTGTTCCTTTCGAAGAAGTGAGGCGATATATTCCTGTTCCGATCCTCTATAGCTATTCATTCCGATACTTCCCTGCAAAAAAACAAGGATTGTTCAAATGTACAACCCTTGTCTTAATTTATAGATCGAATTCTATTTTTTTAGTCCTCCAAATAAGTAGCTAATCTCCTCGGTAGAAGCTAGCTCCTCTCCATCTACTTCAATTTTGTCTGCATTAAATGCAAGGTAAAGTTCTGCTCCCATTTCAGTGGCATAATAAGAACCTGCGGCTTCTTCTTTAAAGTGAACCACTACAGATTTGGTTTGTCCGTCTACCGGCAAATCAAATTGAAGAGCTTGTGCTCCTAACTTTAGAATCACTTCTTTCTTACTAGAAGCCAATTCTGCTGTATATCCCAATGTGTAAGGAATAGGATCAAGTTGCTCTAAAGCTGCTTTTACTTTAATTGGATCCGACAGAATGGATCTTACAATCTCGTCCATTGGAAACTCCTTAATTGCAATTGCATCTGCACTTGCCGTAAATTCTGCAAGGTAGGTTTTGTTAAATTGTCCCTGCTTCGCGACAGCCTTCCCACTATACACACCGGGTACATCGCTCACTTCAACGGGCAATAATTCAGTGAAATTATCGTCGTCCATACGGCATGAGACAAAAGTTAATCCGATTAATGCAAACAGAGCGAAGGTACGCATCCAAGTCATTTTGTTTTTCATTTCTTAAAGTTTATAATTTTAAATTGTTTTAATGAGCACTCACTAGGATAAAGTCAAAAAAACAGAAACCTTGCATGGGAAATTGAAAAAAAATCCTAACCATTTGATATTCAATGGTAAAAATTTTGAATAATAATTTCATTTGCGCTCGCCAATTCCAAAAGGATCTATTCTGACGTTATTGCATTTGCCCTTCTCTCCTAAGAAGGGAGGCCCATTTACCCCTGAAATAGATTGTCCTTAACATTTAACGGTCCCAAATTCATGTTACATTAAATTTTGTTTAAATTTGTGCTCTAATAAAAAGTTAAAAATGGCGGAGCAATTAAGTTATTTATTTTCGACAAGAACAAGCAAAGAATTAGCAGAAAAGATGGCCGAATTTTATGGTCAATCGCTAGGAAAAATCAATTTTCAAGAATTTAGTGATGGGGAATTTGAACCGGTTCTTGATCAATCTGTTCGAGGAGGACGTGTCTTTTTAATTGGGTCGACATTTCCACCTGCAGACAATTTATTAGAACTTCTTCTAATGATTGATGCGGCAAAAAGAGCATCCGCGAAAAGCATTACAGTCGTTATTCCTTACTATGGACTTGCAAGACAAGACCGAAAAGACAAACCAAGAGCACCCATTGGAGCCAAATTAGTAGCCAATCTACTTACCGCGGCAGGGGCCACACGCATCATGACCATGGATTTGCATGCGGATCAAATCCAAGGATTCTTTGAGATTCCAGTGGATCATCTTTACGCCTCTACCATTTTCGTAGATTACATTACTTCATTGAATCTAGATAGTCTTACCATTGCCTCTCCAGATATGGGAGGAGCAAAAAGAGCGAAAAACTATGCGGGACACTTAGGAGCAGAAGTGGTTATTGCTTATAAAGAAAGAAAAAAGGCAAATGTCATAGAAGAGATGTTCCTTATTGGAGACGTGAAAGAACGCAACGTGATCCTGATCGACGACATGATCGATACAGCAGGAACGCTTTGCAAGGCAGCAGAAATCTTAATGAAAAACGGTGCGAAATCCGTTCGTGCAATGGCAACCCACGCAGTGCTTTCTGGAAAAGCCTATGAAAATATTGAAAACTCACCTCTTTTAGAAGTAATTGTCACGGATACCATTCCTGTGAAAACAGAACTTAGCTCTAAAATCAAAGTACTCTCGAGTGCAAAGCTTTTTGCAGACGTGATGAAAATGGTTCACGAACACCAATCCATCAGCGAAAAATTCATAATTTAATTCGCAAACGACGATCTAATCTATCCGCCCTCCCTTTTCTTGGAGGGCGGTTTTTAGTTTAGCAAAAAAATAGTTATCTTTGCCCACTCAAAAAATAATTTTTTTACAATGAAATCAATTACAATTCAAGGCACAAAAAGAGAAAGCGTGGGCAAAAAGTCTACAAAAGCTTTACGTGATGCTGAACTAGTTCCTTGTGTTGTTTATGGTGGAGGTGAACCTTTAAACTTTTCTTCTGAAGAAAAAGCATTCAAAGGCTTAGTTTACACGCCAGACGCACACACAGCTGAACTTGTTATCGACGGTCAAACCATCCCTGCAGTTCTTCAGGACATTCAGTTTCACCCAATTACGGACAAAATTTTACACGTAGACTTCTACAGACTATCCGACGACAAGCCGGTAATCATGGAAGTACCTGTAAGAATAACAGGTCGTTCTAAAGGGGTTGTTGCTGGGGGTGCACTAAGACAATCTTTCAGAAAACTGAAAATCAAGGCTCTACCTGCAAACCTACCAGACGAAATCGTAGTCGATGTAACTCCACTTAAGATTGGTAACAAACTTTATGTAGGTGACATCAAAACTTCTAACTTCACTTTTATGCATCCAGACAACGCAGTTGTTGTGGCTGTTAAAATGTCTAGAACTGCTCTTAAAGGTGGTGGTGCTGCTGAAGACGATGAAGAAGAAGAAACCACAGAAGGTGCAACGGAAGCACCTGCAAGTGAATCTGCAGAATAATAAAAATCTCTTAGGAGACACAAGAAAGCCGCTTCATTTTTATGAAGCGGCTTTCTATTTCTTCCCATTCTTAGAAATCTATTTTTCAATTCCGTTGCTTGAATCTTTTATCTCGGTAAGCAGTCTATTTTGCACTTCCTTTTGTCGGTTAGGATCCATCCCTCCTCTCCCTTGACCTCGACCGGGTCCAGAAGCTGCGGACATAAAGGCCACAGGATCCTTTCGGAATTTCGCTTTTTGCTTTTCAAAATCAGAACGCTTTAAGGTGATGAGACGTCCTCTGCCAAAACCACTGGTGTCCGCGCTACTGGCTGCACTCACGTTTAGGGATTTGCTTTCTTTTAAATCAAAGCTATACTCACCCGATTCGTCCTCTACTTTTACAATTAGTCCTGGAAGACCTGAAAACTTATATGGTCCATCTGCAAAAGGGATTTCCGTGGTAAACCATGCGGTCCATTTTCTCCCCCCAAAATCAACGGTTGCTTTTTGCGCAGAATAATCGCCCACCTTAGTCGTTTCGGGCTGGATTTCCCAAGGCATTTTACGATCCTCTACGTAGGTGTATTGATCCCGTCCAATTCGTTCTTGGTAGGTGATGACTTGGTCCTTTAAGTTTTTCTTTACTACGTAGTTTATTTTCGAGTTCAGATCTCTGAACTGAGAGGCTTCCATAGTCCCAGTCACTCTCACACGCTGGATGAGGGAATCTCGTTTTACCGAATTCTCTGACTGAAATACCGATTGTCCTTCTCCTACATCGAGAAGTACATTTTCAACCACCACTTGGTCTGGTTTTTCAAGATTAGGAATCATCCTTGCCTCGTATACAAATCTCATCGATTGGGCACTTCCTAAAAAACTTACTGTGACGAGTAAGGAAAGCATTAGTTTTCGCATTTCAAATTATTTAAAGTTGGATAAGAAATTTTAAGAAAAGTTAAAAAAATTCCATTGAGAAAACACCTTTCTTTTCGAACTTCCCATCCATAGCGAATCTCCAAGCTTTTCAACATCTTAAAAAAGGATAAAAAAGTCCTCTTAAAGTCTCTGTCAATGGGAATGATAGGTAAAATAAGGAGTTAAATTTGATAATCCATGTAATAGTTCGTATTTTTGTAATCTAAAATCATTCTAAATAAAAACAATGATCAAAGTAAGCGATCAAGCAAAACAGAAAGCCATCCAACTCATGAGCGATGATGGGTTCGATGCACTAGTAGACTACATTCGTGTAGGCGTAAAAAGTGGGGGGTGCTCAGGACTTGAATACGTCCTGAAATTCGACCATTCGAAAGAAGAATTAGATCAGGTTTTTGAAGACAACGGCATCAAAATAATTATTGATAAGAAATCCATCCTCTACCTAGCGGGAACCGTACTAGAGTATTCAGGCGGCCTCAATGGAAAAGGATTCGTATTCAACAATCCGAATGCCTCGAGAACTTGCGGTTGTGGAGAGAGTTTTAGCTTATAGCAAGCAAAGGGCTCCTAGTGCAGCCTCTAATTCTATAAAACAAAACGTTTTAAAGAATAACCTATTGTAAATCTTATGACTAAATATACAGAAGACGATCTAAGAGAAGATCTCAAGACCAAAGAGTACGAAGCGGGCTTTTATACGGACATTGAGTATGAAGATTTCCCGACTGGACTGAATGAAGACATTGTTCGACTAATCTCAGAAAAGAAAGAAGAACCAAGCTGGATGACGGAATGGCGTTTAGATGCGTACCGTGTTTGGCTTAAGATGGCTGAGCCTACTTGGGCCAACATTAAACACGAATCTCCAGACTTCCAAGCTATTAAATATTATTCAGCGCCCAAGAAAAAGCCAGAATTAGAAAGTCTTGACGAAGTAGATCCTGAACTACTGAAAACCTTTGAAAAACTAGGGATTAACATCGAGGAGCAAAAAAGGCTTTCCGGTGTGGCGGTGGACATCGTGATTGATTCCGTATCCGTAAAGACCACCTTTCAAAAGACACTGAAAGAAAAAGGAATTATTTTCTGCTCCATTTCGGAAGCCATCAGAGAGCATCCGGAACTGGTCAAAAAATACTTAGGTAAAGTAGTTCCTAGAGGAGATAATTTCTACTCTGCCCTAAACTCCGCTGTATTTTCGGACGGTAGTTTCTGTTACATTCCAAAAGGGGTGAAATGCCCTATGGAGCTTTCTACTTATTTTAGAATTAACCAAGCAGGAACCGGACAGTTCGAAAGAACTTTGGTGATTGCAGACGAAGGAAGCTATGTATCTTACCTAGAAGGATGTACTGCACCTTCAAGAGATGAAAACCAATTGCACGCGGCCGTAGTAGAGCTCATTGCAATGGACGGTGCGGAAATTAAATATTCCACAGTCCAAAACTGGTATCCAGGAGATGACCAAGGAAAAGGTGGAGTTTACAATTTTGTAACCAAACGTGGACTTTGCGAAAAGAATGCAAAAATTTCATGGACCCAAGTAGAAACTGGATCTGCCGTGACTTGGAAATACCCAAGCTGCATTCTTAAAGGAGACAACTCCATTGGAGAATTCTACTCGATTGCTGTCACCAACAATCATCAATATGCCGATACCGGGACCAAAATGATCCACATCGGTAAAAACACAAGATCTACGATTATTTCCAAAGGGATTTCTGCTGGAAAATCAAACAACTCGTACCGTGGACTTGTGAAGGTGATGCCAAGTGCAAAAGGAGCAAGGAACTTCTCACAGTGTGATTCACTCCTAATGGGTAATGAGTGCGGCGCGCACACTTTCCCTTACATTGAAATAAAAAACCCTACGGCACAACTTGAGCATGAGGCCACTACTTCCAAAATTGGAGAGGATCAGATTTTCTATTGCAACCAAAGAGGAATCAATACAGAAAAGGCCATCGCTCTTATTGTCAATGGATTTAGTAAGGAAGTACTAAACAAGCTTCCTATGGAATTTGCAATTGAAGCTCAAAAATTACTTGAAATATCACTAGAAGGATCTGTAGGATAATAGGTCCGATCCAAAACCTAAATTTAAAGTCTGCCATCACGATTGGCATCATAAATACGCAAATTAGATTATGCTTAAAATTAACAACCTACATGCCGAGATTAAAGAGGAAGGCATTGAAATACTAAAAGGAATCAACCTAGAGATCAAACCGGGAGAAGTCCATGCGATCATGGGACCTAACGGAGCAGGAAAATCAACTCTTTCTTCCGTCATTGCAGGAAAAGAAGATTACGAAGTTACGCAGGGAGATATCCAATTTGAAAATAGCAGCATTCTAGAGGACGCGCCAGAAGAGCGTGCACACAAAGGAATTTTCATGTCGTTCCAATACCCGGTGGAAATACCTGGTGTAACGGTAACCAACTTTATCAAAGCGGCTTTGAACGAGACTCGTAAAGCGCATGGACTTGAGGATTTACCTGCAAAAGAACTCCTTGCCCTTGTAAGAGAAAACTCTGAAAAACTAAATATTCGCAAAGATTTCTTAGGCCGTTCGTTAAACGACGGATTCTCAGGTGGAGAAAAGAAAAGAAATGAAATTTTCCAAATGCTAATGCTGAATCCTAAACTTGCGATTCTAGACGAAACGGACTCGGGACTCGATATCGATGCCTTGCGAATCGTTGCAGACGGGGTGAATTCATTTAAAAACGAGGGAAATGCAGTTCTATTAATCACGCACTACCAAAGACTTTTAGATTATATCCAACCTGACTTTGTTCATGTTCTTGCCGATGGAAAAATCATCAAAACGGGTGACAAATCTCTTGCCTTAGAACTTGAAGACAAAGGCTATGATTGGCTGCTAAACTAAGATCTTAACCCGGGAGAAGAACCTCTCGATTTATTTTTTGCCCCCTAGGGCAGTAAAACCTAAATATAAGAATGCCACTATTAGAATCTATTCAAAATAACCACCCTGAATTTCTACAAACGCTTGAGCATCGTTTTCTAGATGAACCTAGAAAAGAGGCTCTTGCGAAATTCCTTGATCTAGGCTTTCCTACAAAGAAAGACGAGGAATATAAATACACGAACCTAAAGGAAATTACAGAAAAAGAGTACTCGATGTTCCCTGTGGAAGAACATCATATAACCGAGGAGCAATTAAGCCAGCTGCATCTAGGAGAAGAAAACTTTGACTGGATTGTGTTCATTAACGGGAAGTTGCGTAAAGAACTATCCAAAGTTTCCATTGAAAATGTGGAATTCATGTCCTTTAAGCACGCCTTAAACGATGCGAACTACAAAGAAGTTTTTGACAAATACTTTGGGAAAGTTGCAGATCCAGATTTGGCCTTTACCAATCTGAACATGGCTTATTTCCGCAATGGATTCTTCATGAAAGTGCAGAAAAACGTCGTGATTGAAAAGCCGATTCACGTGTTCTATCTTTCGGACAATCAACCTACAAATACTTTCTATAACACAAGAAACCTACTTATTGTAGATCAAGGTGCAAAAATTGAAGTGATCGAAAGTCATCACAACTTCGATACGCATAGTGTCTTTACCAATTCAGTTACGGAAATCTTCACGTATCCCAATGCAAAAGCGGACTGGCACAAAGTTCAAAACGATTCTTCTACTTCCTATTTAGTAGACCACACCTTCGCAAAACAAGAAAGAGATAGTCTTACCACGGTAAACACCTTTTCTTTTGGAGGAAAAATCATCAGAAACAACCTAGATTTCATTCAAAACGGATCCAACATTAATTCCTTCATGAACGGAATTACCATTATCGGAGACGACCAATTGGTAGACCACCACACGGCGGTACATCATAACCAGCCTAATTGCGAGAGCTATCAAAATTACAAAGGAATCTACAACGATCGTTCACACGGTGTATTCAACGGAAAAGTTTTTGTAGATAAAATCGCACAGAAAACCAATGCTTACCAGCAGAATAATAATATTTTACTTTCTGAAGGAGCTAGCATTGATACAAAACCTCAATTAGAGATTTTTGCAGATGATGTAAAATGTTCCCACGGTTGCACCGTAGGGCAGCTCGACAAAGATGCCTTGTTCTATTTAAGACAGCGCGGCATTTCTGTCAAAGAAGCGCAAGCGCTCTTACTATATGCCTTTGCAAATGATGCGATGGAAAACATTGACATCGAACCTTTAAAAACCAAAATCTCAAAACTTTTAGCCGAAAAACTAGAAGTTCAAATTGAGTTTTAATTTTTTTCATAAAATGTTTTTTTTAATCTGCCGCCCCTTGGACGGCAGATTTTTTGTTAATTTACACTATGGATTTAAAGGCAATTAAAGAAAATCTCAACTTTTTTTCAAAAGAAGACAAGCTAAGGGAGGCCGTAGAATATCTCGTGGAAACCTTTGGTTTAAGTCATAGTAACATCAAGAGCTTTGAATTCCGTCACGAAACCTCGCCGCACAGTCTATTGCTTACCGCTGAAGGACCCATTGGAGGCAAACAAACGGTTTATTTACCCCAGAATATTTTGCATTTCGACCTTTCCCTTATCCTCAACATGATTGCCCATGAGATGCTTCATGTTCGCCAAAAGGACCCTAGCAATCCTATTGAAGACAAAAACGAGCGTGAGTGGCTGGCCTATTACGAAATGCTTTTCCACCCTAACTTCCCTTTGATCCCTGACGCTCCTGACTTTAACCGCATCCAATTTGCCGAAAAAGCCTTTGAATACTACAAAAGGATGGGAGAGGGATCCTTACTCCAAGCTCGTTATGAAAAACAAAAAAGGCAAGTTGAGAAGCTACTTGAGTCTTTGAAACTACCTAATAAGAACTTATTCAAATCCGAACTATAAGCATTTAATAGATTAACTTCGAAATAGTAAATAAAGAGCAACCTATCTCCGCCATGATAAAACAAATTCCAATAGAAAAGATCCTATTTTTAGATATTGAAACCGTCTCGCAAAAGCCAAAATGGGAAGAACTTACCGACACGGAAAAGTACTTATGGAACAAAAAAGCAAAATCGCAGCTTGTGGAAGGTCAGGATTCCTCGGAGGTCTACTTTGAACGCGCCGGTATTTTCGCAGAGTTTGGAAAAATTGTCTGTATCTCTGTGGGTATGGTCGAAAAATCCGGCCGCTTGAAAATTAAAAGCTATGCTGACAATGACGAACTCATCCTTCTTCAAGAATTCGGAGAACTTTTTAACCATTCGAGCATGCGTGGGACAATACTCTGCGCGCACAATGGAAAAGAATTTGATTTTCCATGGATTTCTCGGCGCTATCTAATCAATGGAATGCAGCCTCCGCATGCGTTCCAAAATTTTGGAAAAAAACCTTGGGAAATTCCTCACCTAGACACGCTCGAACTTTGGAAATTCGGAGAATACCGTAGTTTCGTTTCCTTAGAACTTCTCTCTCATGTATTAGGTCTTCCCACGCCCAAAGACGACATTGACGGCTCCATGGTTTCGTCTATCTTTCATATAGACAAAGATTTAATTAGAATAATTAAATATTGTGAAAAAGATGTCTTAACTTTGGCAAACGTATTTTGCCGCCTTAGGCAAGAACCTATTTTAGAACGTTATTAAGAGAATTAAATGAGTTTAACAGACGAACAAGTCGCTAGTATAGGCGAAAAGATTATTTTAACATTAAAGACGGTTTACGATCCCGAGATTCCGGTCGATATATACGAATTAGGGCTTATTTATGATGTCCAAATTTCAGAAGAAGGGGAAGTGAAAGTCATCATGACTTTAACCACTCCGAACTGTCCTGTTGCCGAATCCCTACCCCAAGAAGTGAAGGAAAAAGTCGCAGGAGTTCCTGGCGTGAAAAACGTAGATTTAGACTTGACATTTGAACCGGCATGGAACAAAGACATGATGAGCGAGGAAGCAAAATTTGAGCTTGGCATCTTATTCTAATCGTTAGCCTACCCCTAGGTAGACAATCAATTACAAACAAAAAAAGAGGATTTAGCATCCTCTTTTTTGTTTTCTTTTATCGCGTCGCAAGCGGCTCGCTGCTTCGACTCCACTCACTCCATGAGCCCACATAGAGCGTAGGGATTTCAAATCCTGCATAGCTCATTGCCAAAATGGTATGGCAGGCCGTGACACCCGAACCACAATGTACAATAGGGGAATGACTATCCTCTTTCTCAAGGATGGATTTGTATTTTGATCTTAAGATTTCTTTGTCTAAAAACAGTCCGTGCTCATCTAGATTCTCAGAAAAGGGAACATTTAGGGCTCCTGGAATATGACCTGCGACGAGGTCAATGGGCTCAAAATCTCCATGGTAGCGCCCCTCTTCTCTCACGTCAATTACCACTCGCTCTTTTTGATGTATTGCTTTTTTCACCTCAGGAAGGGATACGACAGGAAGACCCCAAACTGTGGCCTCTATTCTTTCAGCAGGCTTTGCCTTCTGAGGTCCTGAACCCAGAGGGATTCCCTGAGAAACTCCAGCTGCAAGCCCACCGTCGAGAACGTAGACCTCCTCGAGGCCAATCGCTTTTAACATCCACCAAGCTCTTGCGGCCGCATTTGCGCCAAAACTAGTATCATATATAACGACCCACGAGTCAGGCGTTATTCCAAGCTGACTCACAGTCTCTAAAAACACAGAAACTTTTGGAAGCGGATGACGTCCCCCTTTTGCAGGGTCCTGCGTTACAGAACTTAAATCTTTGTTTAAATCTACGAACAAGGCTCCGCGTAGGTGGCTTTTCCAATAATCCTCCTTGGCCTGCGCCCCTGTTCTTGCGTCCAACAAGACGAGTGCGGGATTAGAAAGCTTATCCTCCAACGCCTTTGCTGAAATTAACGTAGAGTTCTTCATTGTATTAAAGTATTAAAAATGGAACACGTCTTTCGCCCGGTTATAGGCACTTTCAAAATTCAGTAAATTAAGTCCGTGTGGAATGTTTTTAGTGTGTAGAAAATTAATCAATTGCTCCGTTGGAAGATTACCGACTAAATCGTCTTTAGCCATGGGGCATCCTCCAATTCCTTTAATCGCACTGTCAAAACGAACGCAACCCTGATCGTAGGCTGCTTTAATTTTTTCGTAAGAGTCCTCGTAGCGATTGTGAAAATGCGCGCCAAAATTAATCTCCGGATTTAAACTTGGAATTTTGTCGAATAACAAATCAATGGTCTCGACTGTGGCCACTCCAGTCGTATCGGAAAGTTGGATGTTCGTGATGCCGATCTCAACAAAGCGTTTGGCCCAATAATCCACATCCTCCCATCTCCATTTTTCCCCATAAGGGTTTCCGAAGGCCATTGAAAAGTACAAATTCAATTCTTTGCCTTCTGCATTTGCCATTTTAAAAATCTCACCAATTTGGCGAAAGGCTTCTTCTTGATTCTTGTTTGTGTTTCGGAACTGAAAAGTTTCCGAAATAGAGAAAGGGAAGCCTAAAATATCGACATTGGAATGGCTTAGTGCCTTTTCAGACCCCCGTATATTCGCGACGATCACAGAAAGCTTTGTCTTCGAATTGGATTTGTCTATTTGGTCAACCACTTCTCCGCTGTCCGCCATTTGAGGAATTGCCTTTGGGGATACAAAACTTGCGCAATCTAAAACATCAAATCCTACACTCATAAGTTCATTTATGTAGTCAATTTTAGTGTCTGTGGGAATAAATTCATCCCAGCCTTGCATGGCATCTCGAGGGCATTCAGTAAGAAACATGTGTTCGTATTTGCGTTTACGTAAAGATAAACATTTTGACCAAAGTCCAAAATCTACTCTCAGAAAATTACCTCGCTCTCAACGGGGGCTTAAACCTCGTTGCTTAAGTTTAGGGCTAATTTATTACCTTTGTTTAATTACAATTACATATTCTATTAAAGCATGCAACCGATAAATTTTACACCTGAGTGGAAGTCAAAACTTCAAGACCGTTTTCTGAACTATGTGAAAATATACTCCACAAGTGACCCTGAAAGTGAATCTTGTCCTTCAACTCCTCAGCAGTGGACCATTGCAAAATACATATTTCAAGAGCTTCAAGAACTAGGACTTAGCGATGTAGAACTAGACGGCCAGGGGTATATTTATGCCACCTTGCCTTCCAATAAAGAAAATGACAATGATCCGACCATCGGATTTATCGCGCACTACGATACTTCACCCGATTTTAATGGAGAGAACGTCAATCCTCAAATTTGGGAAAATTACGACGGAAAAGATCTTGTTTTAAATGAGAAAACTGGGTTTACTTTATCTCCTAACCGCTTTGAAAGTTTGAAAAACTATGTAGGTCAAACCTTAATTACTACAGACGGAACCTCTCTTTTAGGGGCTGACGACAAAGCAGGTGTTGCCGAAATCGTGACTGCAGCTGAATACCTATTAGCACATCCCGAAATCAAACATGGAAAAATCGCCATTGGATTCACTCCGGATGAAGAAATTGGTAGAGGAGCTCATAAATTTGATGTAGAAAAGTTTGGAGCTAAATGGGCCTACACCATGGACGGGAGTGAAACGGGAGAACTTGAATATGAAAACTTTAATGCTGCCGGTGCGGTTGTGAAAATCCACGGGCTTAGTGTCCACCCTGGATATGCCTATGGAAAGATGGTGAATGCTGCTTTGCTGGCTAGTGAGTTTGCAGCGCTACTTCCTGCAGATCAAACCCCAGGAACCACAAGGGGGTATGAAGGATTTTTCCATCTTATGGAAATCACAGCGGACATCTCCGAAGCTAAACTTCAATACATTATCCGTGACCACGACAGTGAAAAATTTGAACAGAGAAAATCTCTACTCCTATCCATCGTGAAGGAGTTCAATGCAAAGCATGGAGAAGAAACTGCGCAGGTCGAAATCAAGGAGCAGTATCGAAACATGAAACAGCAGTTTGAAGGCAAGATGCACATTGTGGATATTGCAGCTGAGGCTATGAAAGCCTCAGGAGTTGAACCCAAAATTAAAGCCATCCGCGGAGGAACCGACGGAGCGCAACTTTCCTACATGGGACTTCCTTGCCCCAATATCTTTGCAGGAGGAATGAATTTCCACGGACCCTATGAGTACGTGGCCATCGAAACGATGCAAAAAGCAATGAAGGTTATTATTAATATCGCTCAAGCCAAGAAATAAATTTTACTCTATACTCCCCTTACTTTCACTTGAATTAAGGGGAGTTTAAATTTAATTTTAGGTTCATACGCAATTCATATCTACCCTTTATCTTTGGCAAAAACGCATTATGGCGGACCGAAGAGAAATTGAAATTGCCATCGTCTCAGATCTTCACCTTGGAACCTACGGGTGTCATGCCAAGGAATTTTTAGCTTACTTGAAAAGTATCCATCCCAAATTACTGATTTTGAATGGAGACATCATCGACGGTTGGGCTTTCTCTAAGCGCTATTTTCCAACCTCGCATATGGCGGTCATTTCTGAACTATTCAAGATGATGCAGCGAGGAACCAAAGTGATTTACATTACAGGAAATCACGATGAATTCCTAAGAAAATATGCGGACATTTCCTTTGGAAACCTACAACTGACCAATAAATACCTTCTTGAAATTCATGGAAAAACGCATTGGATCTTCCACGGAGACATCTTCGATCACACCACGAAAGGGGGCGCAAAGATAATTGCAAAAATAGGCGGTATGGGGTACGATTGGCTCATCCTCCTCAACCGAGCCATCAATTGGGTTTTAAAATTGATGGGCAAACAAAAAGTCTCTCTTTCCAAACAGATTAAGAATTCCGTGAAAAAAGCGGTCAAATTTGTCGGCGATTTTGAACAAAAAGCCATTGAACTGGCGATTGACAATCAGTACGATTTTGTCATCTGCGGTCACATCCACATGCCTTGCGACAAGGTTGTGGAAACGAAAATGGGAAAAACCCGCTATCTTAATTCTGGGGATTGGATTGAAAATCTTTCTTGGTTAGAATACGATCTAGGAGAATGGAGCCTTCATTACTTCGACCCCACTCAATACAAAATCCCTAAACTCGAACCGTACAAAACAAATGTAGAGCTTAAGGATTTTCTAACTAAGAATAATTCCGCAATGGTGGAGACTCTTTACTCCTCAGCGTTCAAAAAAGCATCCCAGCCTTGAGCCGTTAAATCCGCCAATTCGTTACTTCCTCGAAGTACCATTTTATTTCCTTGCGGCGCATCCACCACATGCCCAATGATTGAAAAATCAGGATGGTTTTGAATCTTATCGAAATCCGTAGCGGCAATGGTAAAAAGAAGTTCGTAGTCTTCTCCTCCATTAAGGGCACACATGGCAGGATTAAGATTAAACTCATCGGCCGTCGTAATCGTGTTTGGATCTAAAGGAATCTTCTCCTCGTAAAGTCTAATTCCCACGCCAGATTGCTGGGAAAGATGCAAAATTTCAGAGGCCAGTCCGTCCGACACATCAATCATCGAGGTCGGCTTAATACCTAGGGTAACTAATTTTTCCTTTATATCCGTTCTTGCTTCAGGCTTTAGTTGACGCTCTAAAATGTATTCATATCCTTGCATCTCGGGCTGCATGCCAGGATTAACAAGGAAAACAGAATGTTCTCTTTCCAAAATTTGAAGGCCGAGGTAGGCTCCTCCGAGATCCCCACTTACCACAAGTAAGTCTCCTTCGTTTGCCCCACTTCTTTTCACAATCTCTTCCTCTGGGCTTAACCCAATGGCGGTGATACTAAGAATGAGCCCAGAAGTAGAACTTGTGGTATCTCCCCCTACTAAATCCACCTTATAATGCTCGCAAGCTAGGCGAATACCTTCATAAATCTCCTCCAATGCTTCTACAGGAAAACGATTGGAAACGGCAACGCCGACTACTATTTGTGTAGGGGTCGCGTTCATTGCGGCAATATCACTCAGATTTACAACCACCGATTTATACCCCAAATGCTTTAAAGGCACATATCCCAAATTGAAGTGAACTCCTTCAATCAGCATATCCGTACTGACCAGTACTTGCTGATTCAAAGGATCAATCACGGCCGCATCGTCTCCGACGCCTCGTTTTGAACTCTCATTCTTTAAACGGATCGTATCTGTAAGGTGCTTAATTAAACCAAACTCTCCCAAAGCCGAAATCGGTGTGCGCTGTGGATTTTTCTCTTCTAACATAGGCTATAACTTGAATTCTAAATTGTAAGATCTACTTTATTTAAACTGGGAAGGATCTAGGTTTTCAGGACGAAATGGGAGAGACTTCAGGTCCTCTTTGGTGAGAATTTTAGTGGATTCCGACTTAAATTCATTCATCACTTCCATAATATCAGAAGGAGGTGTGGTGCTTTTTCTAAGCATCGTATCAATCCATACACCCAGGGCTACTGCACTGGCACAGTGCGTCCCATCCGGCAAATAAAACTTATGCAAAAACCGATAGATTCCTCCGTCCTCAGAAACTCCATCAATCTCCAAACTAACTTTCACTTTCTGCCCCATGTAAATTTCTTTAAAAAAGGAGAATTGTTCGTTTAGAATCACAGGACCAATGCCCCATCGATTTAATTCTTTTAAACCCATCTTACGTTCACTCATAAAAGCCATCCGGGTCTGCGCGCAGTACTGCATATAAGACGAATTAGCCAAATGGCGGTTGGCATCGATATCGCTCCAACGCACGTTAAAATCACAAAAATATGTTGACATATAAGTATACTATTTAATTCTTCAAAATTACGCATAAATGAGCGGCTAGAAAAATTGTAATTTTGCAGCTGAAAATTAATCGTACTCATGCAAAAAAAGCACGTGATCGTAATTGGAGGAGGAGCTGCTGGATTTTTTTCAGCGGCTAACATGGATGCCTCCAAATACCATCTGACCATTCTGGAGCAAAATCAAGAAGTATTACAAAAGGTAAAAATATCCGGAGGGGGTCGCTGCAATGTATCGCATGGCGAATTTGATCCGAGAGAATTAGTGGAGTACTATCCGAGAGGAAAAAAAGAACTCAAAAGTGTTTTCTCCAAATTTCAGCCTGCAGACACCATGGAGTGGTTTTCTCAAAGAGGAGTCGAAATCAAAATTGAAAACGACGCGAGAATGTTTCCCGTATCCAATTCCTCTTCCTCCATTATAGAATGCCTTAAAAACGAGGTCCAAGGCAAAGGATTTGAAATCCGCACCAAGACCACAGTTCTTGCTCTTGATTATGAGGACGGATTCTACCGCGTGCAAAGTACAGCAGGAGAATTTAAGGCCGATTATGTTATTTTCGCGACGGGGAGTTCACCAAAATCGCTAAAACTTCTCGAATCTATGAATCATAAATTAGTCCCTCAAGTCCCTTCCTTGTTCACTTTTAATATTAAAGACCCAAGACTAGAAGGACTCGCTGGAACCTCTTTTCCCCACGCTGAAGTTAGGTTTCCTCAGCTAAAGTCTGAAGAAAATGGTCCTTTGCTTATTACCCATTGGGGACTTTCGGGCCCTTGCATCCTTAAAGCCTCTGCATGGAATGCAAGAGAGCTAGCGGATTTAAAATACGATTTCAAAATCGTCGTCAACTTTATTAATCTTTCTTTGGAGCAAGCGAAATCCCGATTCATGGAGTACAAAGAGGCGCACCCTAAAAAAAGTCTTGCCCAAAGCAAGCTTTTTGAAGTCACTAATCGCTTCTGGAATCACATGATTCACTATTGCCAAATAAAAGAGGAAACCCAGCTGGCCAATCTATCCACCGCGCAGATTCATACCCTTTTGAAAAACCTATGCGAAAGTGAATTTCAGGTGAAGGGCAAGTCAACTTTCAAAGATGAATTCGTTTCCGCAGGAGGTGTGGATTTAAAAGAGATCGATTTTAAAACGATGGCTTCAAAAAAGAAGGACCGCCTTTACATCGCAGGAGAAGTCTTAAACATTGATGCGATCACAGGAGGGTTTAATTTTCAGGCCTGTTGGAGCGAAGGTTGGCTCATTAGCCAAGCGTTAAACAACCTCTAAAAAGCACCTCTACTTCCCTATCATTTTTTTAATCGAATTCAATTTCATTAGAGCTTCAATCGGAGTTAACTCATCAATGTTAATCTTGGTAAGTTCCTCTCGAATGTTTTCAAGAACGGGGTCGTCCAACTGAAAGAAAGACAATTGCATATCTTCCTTTTGATCTTTCTTTCCTTTCTTTTCGGGTGTGGCTCTTCGGCTCTCCAGTGATTTTAAAATTTCATTTGCACGATGAATCACGGGAGAGGGCATCCCTGCTAATTTGGCCACATGAATCCCGAAACTGTGCTCACTACCTCCGCGAAGAAGCTTGCGTAAGAAAACAATACTTCCTTTGTTTTCCTGAATGGAAACATGGTAATTCTGAATCCTTGCAAAAGAACTGCTCATCTCATTTAATTCATGATAGTGCGTCGCGAAAAGGGTTTTGGCCCTTGTTTTATCCTCATGAAGAAATTCAGCAATGGCCCATGCGATTGAAACCCCATCATAAGTGGAGGTTCCCCGTCCGATTTCATCCAATAAAATCAGACTCCTTTCGGTCCTATTATTCAATATACTAGCCGCCTCGTTCATCTCTACCATGAACGTAGATTCACCGGCCGAAATATTATCTGAGGCTCCCACACGAGTGAATATGCGATCGAGTATTCCAATTTCTGCATGCTTCGCAGGAACAAAACTTCCAATTTGCGCAAGCAAACATACCAGAGCAGTTTGTCGAAGGATCGCAGATTTACCGGCCATGTTGGGTCCGGTTACCATCATAATCTGCTGGGTTTCCCTATCTAAATACAAATCGTTTGGAATGTATTTTTCACCCAGTGGTAGGACCTTTTCAATTATGGGATGTCGCGCCTCCTTTAAATCAATCGAAAACGAATCATTTAATACCGGTCGCGTATAATTCTCAGCGCTCGCAAGCTCGGAAAGTCCAATTCCCACATCCATTCGTGCAATGATTTGAGAATTGGCTTGAATCCCCATTATATACTGCATGACATGCTGACATACCTCGCTATAAAGTTCATATTCTAACTGCGAGATTTTATCTTGGGCTCCTAAAATCTGGGTTTCATACTCTTTTAACTCTTCTGTAATAAAGCGCTCTGCATTCACTAGGGTTTGCTTTCGAACCCATTCGCTGGGCACCTTGTCTTTGTGCATGTTTCTGACTTCAATGTAATAGCCAAAAACATTGTTGAAATCAATTTTTAAGGAACTGATTCCGGTCCTTTCAATTTCACGAGCGCACATTTCATCCAGAAATCCTTTGCCTTTGCTTTGCAGGCCGCGAAGATGATCGAGTTCACTGGAGACACCCGTCTTAATCACATGCCCCTTGGAAAGACTTACGGGCAGTTCCTCATGGAGATGAGAATCGAGGTACTCAATTAATTCGCTAAGGTTGTGCAGAGGATTTAATAGATCCTTAGGTTCTTTAAATTCACTGAGTTTTTTATCAATGAGCTCAATGCACTTTAAACTTTGACTTAGATTGCCTAATTCTTTAGGTAGAATCTTTCCGGAAGCTAATTTTCCTAAAAGCCGGTCTAAATCGGAAAGGGTTTTCAAATCGTCTAGGATGTCAATCTTAAGGGTTTCCTTCTCATTAAAAAACTCAATTAACGAGAGTCGGCGATTAATTGCCTCTAAATCGAGCAGCGGCAAAATAATTTGACGCCTTAATAAACGACCCCCCATCGGGGTTACGGTATGGTCAATAACGTCTAACAAACTTTTTCCCTCTCTTTGACTTGGATTTACGACTTCTAAATTTCGTAAGGTGAAATTATCGAGGACTAAGTAATGATTTTGCGGGATGCTCTGAAGCGTAGTTATGTGGGATAAAAGCGAATGATGCGTATCCTCCACAAGGTAAGCGAAAATCGCACCTGCAGCCACAATTCCCATCTCTAGATGGTCTACGCCAAACCCTTTCAGAGATTGGGTTTTAAAATGGGAGGCTAGCTTTTCTCTAGCATACGGGAGTTGAAATGCCCAGTCCTCAAGTTTAAATGTATTCTTGCCCGAAAGGCTGCTAGGAAGCTCCTTAAGTCTTTGAAATATAATTTCGCTGGGATCGAATGTATCAACCACGTGGGTTAGCTCCTCGAGTTTCCCTTCTCCAATATAGAACTCACCCGTTGAAATATCCACAAGAGCATACCCAAACTTGTCTTTTACCCGGTGCATAGACATAAGGTAATTGTTCCGCTTAGAGTTCAAAACTTGATCGTTAAACGTAACCCCTGGAGTTACGAGTTCCGTCACCCCTCTCTTTACGATGCCTTTTACCGATTTTGGGTCCTCCAATTGGTCACAAATGGCCACTCGAAGGCCACCTCGCACCAATTTTGGAAGATAGGTGTCAATGGAGTGATGAGGAAAGCCGGCAAGCTCGGTTCGCGAATCGCCATTGTTTCTTTTGGTCAGTACAATCCCTAAAATTTTAGAGGCTTTTACCGCGTCTTCTCCAAAGGTTTCGTAAAAATCACCGACCCTAAAAAGCAGTAGAGCATCGGGGTATCGCGCCTTGATCCCATTGTATTGGCTCATTAAGGGAGTGAGCTTCTTTTCCTTCGCCATCTTTTTTATATGCATCGGTCGCTAGGACCCGTTGTTTTTGTTAATTTTGTCAAAAATACAAAAATGTCATCCACAAAAAAACTCAAACTAGAGGAGCTAAATCGAATTGACGTTGAGACGTTCAAGAAAAAAGAAAAAATCCCTTTGGTCGTGGTGCTCGATAATGTACGAAGCATGCACAATGTGGGATCTATTTTTCGAACTGCGGACGCATTTATCGTAGAGAAAATTATTCTCTGTGGGATTACCCCAATACCTCCCCATCGAGAAATACAAAAAGCAGCTCTAGGCGCAACTGAAAGTGTGGACTGGCAGCACGCTGCGTCCATCACGGAGGCATTGCAGGATCTTAAAAGCAAAGGCTATACCTGCGTAGGTATCGAACAAACAACCCACAGCGAGAATTTGGAATCGTTTGCCATTAAGAAGAATACTTCATATGCAGTGGTTCTAGGCAATGAAGTCGATGGATTAAGCGAAGAATCGCTTTCGCTTTACGATCATTTTTTAGAAATCCCCCAGTATGGAACCAAACATTCACTCAATGTTTCTATTTGTGGCGGAATTATCCTTTGGGAATTTTTCAAAAATCTGCAATAACCATTCAATCGGGCTCCCAAAACGAGCGATGAATCGTGAAAAAAGAGTAGGAACCTGAAAAAACAAGATAAAAAAAAACCGCAAGATCCTTACGGACAGGGCGGTTCAATAAATCTAATAAAAAGTAAAAATGAAAGACCGCAAAGATAACTCTTTTTTACAATGCAAACCAAGATAAATTTTCAAGACTCAAAATCCCTTCTGAAAATACGGTCCCTTTTCATATTTTTCCTAAATTAGCCTAATGTTTATAAAAGAATACATTTCTAAGGACTATCCCGCTTTTACAAAGAACGATTCTATTGAATCTGCCTGCGAGATTGCCCGGGAATTCGGTCATTCTCATATATTCATTAAAGACCGGGGCGTTTATGTGGGCGCATTAAGTCAAAGCTTTCTGGAAGAAAGCCCCGAGGGTAAGATTGGCTCCTTAGATCTCCACTTCGAAAAATTCGCAATTTATGATGACGGCAGCATCTTAGACACCGTAAAACTCTTTTATATCTTTAATTCAAACATTGTCCCCGTAATTGGAAAAAACGAGAAGTATTTAGGGTACATTTCAAGTGATGACTTGTTTAATGAATTTTCAAAATACCCTCTGTTTTCTGAAAGCGGAGCCATTCTCATTGTACAGACCAATACGGTCCATTATTCTTTTTCAGAGATCACTACGATCGTGGAAGGTAACAACTCAAAACTTTACGGCCTGTATGTAAGTGCCATCCTTGAGGACGGGGTACAAATCACCATGAAAATCAAAAGCGATACGCTTAGCTCGATTGATGAAACCTTTGAGCGTTACGGCTACACCGTGATTCATAAACAATACGATGACCAGAAAGACAAACTCATCAAAGATCGTTTTGGCTTTTTCCAAAAATACTTAGAGGTTTAATCGATGAAAGCAGCTATTTACACACAAAAAAACGATCTCGATACGTTCCTCTATCTAAGCAAGTTCATTTCTGAACTAGACAAACGAGGAGTGGGCACCGTTTTGTATCATGGGATGGCCGAGGCCATGCAGTTTTCAAAAGATTTCGACACTTTCCATAGTAAAGAAGACCTTAGTGACCGAAAGGTCGATTTGTTTTTCACATTTGGAGGTGACGGTACGCTTGTAAGCTCCTTACTATTCGTGCAGGATTTGGAAATTCCTGTTGTTGGAGTGAATACGGGTCGACTCGGATTCTTAGCCAGCTTTACAAAAGAGGAAGTATTCAAAGAACTGGATGCGATTCTAAAAGGCAGTTATAAAATTTCAAGACGTTCCGTGATCGAGGTTGTATGCCCCAATTCGGATGAATTCTTCCCATTTGCCTTAAATGACATTGTCATTTCAAGAAAGGAGACCACCTCGATGATTACAATCGATTCCTTTATTGACGACGAGTTTCTAAATGTTTTCTGGGGTGACGGCGTGATCATTTCTACGCCCACTGGATCGACTGCGTACTCTTTAAGTTGTGGAGGTCCTATTATAGCACCAGAAAATGACAACTTCGTTATCACACCCATCGCACCCCACAACCTGAACGTAAGGCCTCTTATTGTCAAAGACGATGCCCAGTTTAGACTTAAAGTAGAAAGTCGTGTCCCCCAATACTCTTTGTCCCTTGATTCTCGATTAATACATATTGACACAGACACGGAGCTAATCATACGAAAAGCGGATTTTAAAATTTCGCTTGTTCAACCAACCAACTTAAGTTTCTACGAAACGATTCGTCAAAAGCTACTGTGGGGCAAAGACAAAAGAAATTAATTCGACGATCCAACAAAAATTATTAACTTTACAAGATTAATTATCCCATTTTTCAACCTTAAAACTACAACAAATGAGTAGACAGTTTCCTGCAGGAGTCGCAACCGGACAGATGGTTACCGATATTTTTCAATACGCAAAAGAAAATAGATTTGCTTTGCCGGCCGTAAACGTAATTGGTTCGAGCAACGTGAACGCTACGATGGAGACCGCTGCAAAGTTGAACTCTCCTATAATTATTCAATTCTCCAACGGAGGGGCTGCCTTCAACGCTGGAAAAGGACTAAGCAATGACGCTCAAAAAGCAGCAATCCTTGGTGGAATTGCAGGGGCAAAACATATCCATACGTTAGCGGAAGCCTACGGAGCAACCGTAATCTTACATACAGACCACTGTGCCAAAAAACTACTTCCATGGATCGACGGACTCTTGGACGCGAGCGAGGAGTTCTACAAATTATACGGGAAATCCCTCTACTCTTCCCACATGCTAGACTTATCGGAAGAGCCTATCGAGGAGAACATTGACATTTCTGCTAAGTATTTCGAAAGAATGGCGAAAATGGATATGACTTTGGAAATTGAACTTGGAGTAACCGGCGGAGAAGAAGACGGAGTAGACAATTCCGGAGTAGATTCCTCTAAACTTTATACCCAACCTGAAGAAGTTGCTTATGCTTACGAAAGACTAAAAGCAATTTCTAATAACTTTACCATTGCTGCGGCCTTTGGGAATGTACACGGAGTATACAAACCAGGGAACGTTAAATTAACTCCAAAAATCCTTGACAACTCTCAAAAATTTGTGGAGGAGAAATTTTCTACCTCTGAAAAACCAGTGAACTTCGTATTCCACGGTGGATCTGGATCTTCTTTAGAAGAAATTAGAGAAGCGATTGATTACGGAGTGATCAAAATGAATATTGACACGGACCTTCAGTTTGCTTATTCCGAAGGAATTCGTGATTATATGGTTGACAATGTAGAGTTTCTAAGATCCCAAATCGGAAACCCAGAAGGAGCCGACAAACCGAATAAGAAATTCTACGATCCAAGAGGATGGGTAAGAAAAGGAGAGGAAACGTTCTCAAAACGACTCGTTCGTGCTTTTGAAGACCTAAACAACGTAAACACATTAAAATAAACCAAAGTATATATTCTAATAAGGCGTAAGGTCATTTTAGAATTATTGACTACTTTTGTGCATTAAATATTATCGAACATGGCATTTGACTGGTTCAAAAGAAAAACAAAAAACATTACTACGTCGACCGAAGACAAAAAAGACGTTCCTAAAGGTCTTTGGCACAAAACACCGTCTGGTAAAATTGTGGAACACGATGAATTGAAGAGAAACAACTATGTTTCTCCTGAGGATGGATTTCACGTGCGAATAGGAAGTGAAGAGTTTTTTGAAATGTTTTTTGACCACAACAAATTCAAGGAATTGAATCCCGATGTGGAAAGTGTGGACATGCTTGACTTTAAGGATACAAAATCCTACACCGATCGTCTTAAAGAAGTAAAAGCGAAAACGAAACTTACAGATTCGATTCGCAATGCAGTGGGTAAGGTGAACGGTTCAGAAATGGTTATTTCCTGTATGGACTTTGCTTTTATCGGAGGTTCACTTGGATCTGCGATGGGAGAAAAGATTCGACGGGCAATTGATTACAGTATAGAGCATAAATTGCCTTATATGATTATCTGCCAATCTGGAGGTGCAAGAATGCAAGAAGCCGCATTTTCATTAATGCAGCTCGCTAAAGTTCAAGCCAAACTTTCTCAACTCTCAGAACATGGACTTCCCTATATAGCCTATCTCTGTGACCCTACTTTTGGAGGAATTACAGCCTCGTTCGCTATGACTGCGGACATCATTATGGCAGAACCGGGAGCCCTTATTGGATTTGCTGGACCTCGTGTCATCCGCGAAACCATTGGAAAGGACCTTCCAGAAGGATTCCAAACCTCCGAGTTTCTACTAGAAAAAGGGTTTGTTGATTTCATCGTGAAACGAAACGATGCAAAAAACAAAATAGCGCAGACCCTATCTTTGCTAACACACGCTTAATTCAACAACCAACTAATACGAAAATCTCACCTTCACAGGTGAGATTTATTTTATGAGAAGTGCGATTACCATTTTATTCGGTGCGATAAAAAGTCTCTCCCTAAAGAAGTTAGTCCGCATGCTTAGCCTTGCACTTCGCTATCCTCATTATTCCCTATTAGGATTCTATGCGACGCTACGTACGTATGCGATCACAAAACGACTCTTCCCGAAAACCAATTCAACCAGTGGTGTAGGCAATGCATTCCGACATGCCCTATGGACATGCCTTATTGCCATGTACTGCTCTAAGATTTCCTCTAGTAAAAAGGCACTAACGTATGCCAAGGTCTTTACAGACATGCATGAGGAGCTTTTCCCCAACAAACCCCTTGAAACTAAAATGGATCTTCATAACAACCATGTGGGACTCCACTTGTTTGAACAAATGCTTCCGGGAATTCATCGACAATTTTTTGAAACTGGATTTTTCGTTGAAAAATTGCTTGAAAAAACAAAATCGGCGCAAGTTCTTACCTCGCTAACGCAAGAAACTACGGACGAACTGGTGTACCTTGCTGAATAATTTTTACCTTTACTTCACTTTAATTTTAGCAGTATACCATGTACAACCTTAAAACGGGCCTTCTTCGTGAGTTTTCGCACGAGGCCAATAGCACCAAAGATCTTTTTAATGCGCTGCCAGAAAGCGCCTTAGAACATCGCGCACAACCTCAACTTTGGTCTCTGCGGGACCTTGCTTCTCATATAATTAGCATCTACAGTTGGTACGAAGGTGTTTTCAACTCGAACTCCATTGACATTTCTCAAATAGAAAAACCCGTTGGGGCCAACGCTACCATTGAAGAATTACGCGTGGCACTTGATACTCAAATCGCAAAAGCGAACTTAGCCATTGAGAATTGGGATGAACAGACCTATCTTCAACCTTGGAAATTGGTCCACGGTGAAACCGTGTTAATTCCGGAGTCCCCAAAAATTGGAACGATTCGGGGCATGCTCTATAGTCATCTTTATCACCATAGAGGCGAGATGGTTGCTCATTTGCGCACCCTTGGACATCCCGTTCCAGGACTTTACGGACCCACGTACGAACAAACCGTTTCAAATTAAATTTACTCAACGAGCATTTACTCAACTAAATCGGCTACCTTTTTTATGAAATTTTCAATCTTTCTTTGCGTCCTGAGTACTTGTTGTGTGGCGCAAACCCAGCTAACTCCCTTCGAAAAAGGCAATGGCAATCAGTCACCTACTTATGAAGAAATGCGTAATTTCTACCAAAAACTGGATAAAAACCACTCCACCATACTTCAAAAAGAATACGGGAAAACAGACAGTGGCTATCCTCTAGAAGTTCTGTTCTTCAGCAAAGACCGAAACTTCAATCCAAAAAAATCAATGAAAAAAGCAATCCTTTTGGTAAACAATGGGATTCACCCGGGAGAACCGGACGGCATTGATGCTTCGATGATGCTACTTCGTGATCTCGCAGAAGGCAGAATTGAAGCACCAAAAAATGTATTGTTAGCTTTTGTGGCCTCCTATAATATTGGAGGAATGTTAAATCGGGGATCCTATTCGAGAGCAAACCAAAACGGTCCTGAAGAGTACGGATTTAGAGGGAATGCTCGCAACTTTGATTTAAACCGTGACTTCATTAAAGCCGACAGTAAAAACGCA
Organism: Epilithonimonas sp. KH_059; assembly: GCF_057838485.1. Lineage (NCBI taxonomy): Bacteria > Pseudomonadati > Bacteroidota > Flavobacteriia > Flavobacteriales > Weeksellaceae > Epilithonimonas > Epilithonimonas sp. KH_059. Next base: position 1,588,067 of record NZ_CM174468.1, on the reverse strand, counting down.
CGAAGTTTCCAGGAAATTTACCAAGAATTAAATCCAGATGTATTCATTGACAATCACGTTTCTAACGGAGCGGATTACCAATACACCCTGACCTATATTGCTACAAATAAAGAGCGTCTTGGGAACGTTCTAGGCTCCTATTATCATCAAGAGATGAACCGTGAGATCGCAAATCAGCTTCGATCCAAAGGAATTGATCCCATACCTTATGTAAATGTATGGAATGGAACGCCTGAGCAGGGGTATGAACAATTTATGGATACGCCTCGCTACGCGACGGGCTATACAACGCTCTTCAATACCATTGGCACAGTACCTGAAACCCACATGCTAAAACCTTACGCAGATCGCGTAAAAGTAACCTATGAAAATATGCGTTCCTATATCGATTATACGGAAAAGCATTACAAAACGATCAAAGAAAAAAGACTTCAGAACTTAAAGCAATACACGCCAGGATCCACTTATACGATTGGATGGGAAATCGATCCCACGAAAGTGGAATCCATTGATTTCAAAGGATATGAAGCTCGCAAAATCAAAAGTGAAGTTTCGGGAATGCCTAGACTTTTTTATGACCGAACAAAACCTTTCACGAAAAACATCAAATTCTATACTACCTATCGGTCTACAAAGGACATTCAAATTCCAAGGTATTATCTAGTTCCAAAATCTCAGTGGAATGTTATTGAGCACTTGGAGCGCAACAATATACAAATGACTGCCTTAGACAAAGACAGTACGTTTGTGGCCCAGCTTTACGAAATAAGTGATTATCAAACCTCCAAAAACCCGTATGAGGGTCATTACAACCACTACAATACCCAAACGAAAGCGAGCACAAAACAAATTCGTTTTCAAAAAGGCGATTTCTTGATCTCAACGCAGCAGCCGGGCGTAAAGTATCTACTTGAGACCTTGGAGCCCGAAGCGGTGGATAGCTTTTTTAACTGGAATTTCTTTGATGGAATCTTAATGCGTAAAGAGCATTTTTCGGATTATGTATTTGAAGATACGGCAGCGCAACTTCTAAAAGAAGACAAAGCCTTAAAAACCGCATTTGAATTGGAAAAACAAATCAACCCCGAGATGAGAAAAAGCGCAGCCATGCAACTCAACTGGGTTTATGAGCACTCGCCTTATTTTGAAGCGGCTTACCGCCACTATCCAATTGCTAGGATCTTGTAAAAATATATAGCGAGTCTCTACTGAGCTTTCCACGGAACTTATTGGGAATGCATTTTTAAAACAACCAAATCTAAACTAAATGGTTTTAAGTAAAATCTGGTCCGCCTTCATTATCGTTGCCATCCTTGTGGCTAGCGTTAAATACCTTTTTTCACCCAATTACAAAGCGATTTACAATGATATGGTGGTGGGCCAAGGCGGAGACACGGTACAAATCTCGAGTATGCCCTTGCAGCAGCTTAGTCCAGAGATTCAAAATCAATTGTCCTCTAGCGATACTTTTGAAAAGGATCATATTGGGTACAAAGTCAACAGCCAATCCCAAGAAGTACAAGTGTACCGTATTCAAGAGACAGACGGTGTCATTGGCACTTCGGAGACGGCCGTCACCATTTGTATTGGACTCATTGGAATTATGACTCTTTTCATGGGATTCATGAGTATTGCGGAGAAAGCAGGAGGAATTAATCTGCTTTCCCGATTAATACAGCCTTTCTTCTCGAAGCTATTTCCTGAAATCCCCAAAAACCACCCTTCCTTCGGTCATATGATGTTAAATTTCAGTGCAAACCTTCTCGGACTAGACAATGCAGCGACCCCCTTTGGACTTAAAGCGATGGAAAGTTTACAGACCTTAAATCCTTCCAAAGAAAAAGCAAGCAATGCGCAAATCATGTTTTTATGTTTGCACGCGAGTGGGCTCACGCTTATTCCTGTGTCCATCATTGCGATTCGTGCTTCCATGGGATCTGCGACCCCTACGGATATATTTCTTCCTTGTCTAATTGCCACCTTTGCAGCCACTTTGGCAGCTATGACCATCGTTTCCATCAAACAAAAAATAAACATGTTCCAACCCATTATCTTAATGTACGTGGGGGGAATTTCGGCCTTAATTGCTCTACTGGTGGTATACTTGGTCCAACTGAACAAGGATGAATTAGGCACCTTTAGTGCCGTCTTAAGCAACGGTTTAATTCTCTTTATTTTCTTTGCCATCGTCCTGGGCGGACTTTACAAAAAAATCGACATCTTCGATGCGTTTATTGAAGGTGCAAAAGACGGATTCTGGACCTGTGTTAAGATTATCCCTTACCTCGTAGGGATGTTAATTGCCATCTCTTTACTTCGAACTTCGGGTGTCTTTGAAATTATCATTGATGGAATGAAATGGGTCGCAAACTACGCTTCCTTAGACACGCGCTTTATTGACGGACTTCCTACGGCGCTCATCAAGCCTCTTTCGGGATCAGGAGCTCGTGGAATGATGGTAGACACTATGGCGACTTTTGGCCCAGATAGTTTTGCTTCCCGACTTGCAGGCGTCTTACAGGGCAGTTCAGACACCACATTTTACGTAATTGCGGTTTATTATGGTGCGGTCGGAATCCGAAACGTACGCTATACAGTAGGAGCAATGCTTCTTGCCGACGTAGTTGGAATCCTTACGGCAATTTCTCTTGCTTATTTATTCTTTGGTTAAAAATTATGATACACGATAAAGATTACATACTACGAATGGTTCAGCAGCTAAGCGAAGCGCTCGCTAGGCTGCTTTTAGGAAACAACGAAGGAGTTCCACAAGAAGAAGAACTAGCACTGGACACCCAAATTCGAAATGTCTTTAAATGCTCAAAAAAGGAGCTAGGTGAAAAGACTTTCGAAGAGATCATGGCAGAAATACAAACCAAACCGGAATCGCATCAGATTGGATATTACGAAGTGATGGGTCACTTCTTCTTTCTTCAAAATAGAATAGAGCCAAAACAGGAGTGGGCACAGAATGCAAAAGCATTTTACCAAATCTGGCTTGAAAAAAGCAAAATATTTTCCCTCGTCGTGATGCAAAGACTCGGCGAATTAGATCAAAACAAAACCGGCGAGATTTAATCTTGCCGGCTCCGGTTTAAAAGGTATTTAATCTCCTAGCAGTACTCTTCGTAGGCTGCTTGAAGATTTGCAGCGATTGCTCCTGCAGGGTTTCCTTCAATGTGGTGTCTCTCTAACATGTGCACAAGCTCACCGTCTTTGAAAAGGGCAACACTTGGAGAACTTGGTGGGAATGGCGCAAAATGTCTTCTTGCTTCTGACACGGCGTCGTTATCAAATCCCGCAAACACAGTCACTAATTGATCTGGTTTCTTCTCTCCTGTAAGGGAGTCTACAACCCCTGGTCTTGCTGCTCCTGCAGCACAACCACATACGGAATTCACCATTACAAGCGTGGTTCCTTCTTTCTTAAGGGCCTCAGTTACTTGCTCTGCTGTTGTAAGGTCCTCAAAACCTCTATCAGTAAGTTCAGCCTTCATTGGCATTACTAATTCTTCTGGATACATATCGATATTATTTATAGTTAAAAATTCTATTCAAAGTTAAAGAATATTATTTAGTTCTTGTTACTCTAAAAGTCATCAAAACTATTCCAATTCTGCAAACTGGACAAATTGTCCAAACTAAAAAAGCCTCGAACCAAAGGTTCGAGACTTCAAATCAAATCGATATGCAAAGGTTGAATATCCTACTTAAGGGTACGCCTTTCAGCGTACCGCTACTACGAAAGTAACTTTTTGGCCATCTGGGAAATACTTTTCCCGTCGGATCGCCCTGCTAGGTCTGTAGAGGCTTTGCCCATTACTTTCCCTAGGTCTTTTATAGATTCCGCCCCTACTTCCGCGATAATAGCGCGGATGGCCACTTCTAAATCTTCTTCAGAAAGTTGCTCCGGTAGAAAGGCTTCAATCACTTTCATTTGCGCTTCTTCTACTTCAGCCAAATCTTGACGGTTTTGAGCTGTGAATTGCTCAAACGAATCTTTACGTTGCTTGATCATTCGCTGAAGAATTGCAATTTCCTGCTCACTACTCACCTCCGCTCCTTTTGCTTCGGTTTTCAAAAGCATGATTTGTGATTTCACTGCGCGCAAAGAATCGAGCGCAACTTTATCTTTATCTTTCATTGCGGCTTTAATCGCCTCGTTAATGACAAGTTCTAAACTCATTGTTTTTGGTTTTGGTTAAAATTCATAGAAGGTAAAAACAACCCACCTTTTAATCCACGTCTTTATTTAAAAAACGGTTTTCCTTTAGCTGCGTCTTTCCTTCATTTTCGGAGAGAAACGTACTGATTGTTTGATCCGAAGCATTTTGCTCACCGATGGAAATGTTCTTTCTTCTAAAGGCTGGGATCGTTTCGAAATCATCGTTCTCAGTAATGTTTTGGTAACGAGAATTGAATTCTTTAAGTTTATTCCTTCTTTCGTTCACCTTTTCCATATTGGTTGGCTTCGCTATAAAAGTAAACTCTTCACTTGAACTCGTTTCTATTTTTTTCTCCTCGAGCTCTTTCGCAGGCTGCGCCTTCTTTTGCTCAGGTTCTACTTCTCGTTTTTCTTCAGGCTGTACTTTGGATTCAACTTGAAAAGCAATCTCCTCTTTTTCCTCTATCTCAGGTTCAAATTCGAAGGATTTCTTTTCCGCTTGAACAGGCGCTTTCTTTTCAATCGGTTCTTCAACCTCAAAACTGAAAGATTCCGGTTCAAGATCATTCTCCATTCCACTATAACTGAAAAGATCTAATTCTCTTTGCTCCGATTCTTCTGACTCATCCCCAAATTGAAATCCTTCGGATTCGTAAGGATCTTCTGAAAAGGTGTCAATCTGAACCTCTGTATCCATTTTAGAGATAGGAGCTGAACTTTGAGGTCTCTTACCTGGAGTTACTGCGCGAAATTGAATGCCTGGATCCTCCTCCTCATCGTCTAATCGAAAAAGATTCTTTTTTGTCGGTTCCGAAACCGAGTCTCTTTCTGCCTTCGTTTTAAACGGAGATTCCTTTGAAATCATTTCTCTTCGAGGATCGTCCAAAGCAATTTTAATGGTTTCTGTAGGTCCATCGTACTTTCTATTGTCCTTCGCAAATCCCGTCGCGATGACAAGAACACTCACAGAATCACCTAATTCTTCATCCGTTCCAACTCCAAAGATAATATCGGCTGTATGGCCTGCTTCCTTTTGAATGTGATCCATAATTACTCCGATTTCATCCATGGTCACTTCTTGCGCTCCACTTCGAATCAGTAGCAATACGTTTTTCGCTCCTGTAATTTTATTGTCATTAAGCAAAGGAGAATCGAGGGCGATCTTCACCGCTTCTTCTGCCTTGTTGTCCCCTTGAGCTCTACCCGTTGACATTAAGGCTGTGCCTGAATTTTGCAGGACTGATCTCGCATCTCTAAAGTCAATGTTTACATCAAAGTATCCCGTGATAACTTCCGCCATTCCTTTTGCTGCGTTGGTTAGAACCTCATCAGCCTTAGCGAACCCTTGTTTGAAGCCTAAATCTCCAAATTGCTGTCTTAACTTATCGTTGTTGATCACAATAAGTGAATCCACGTTATTTCTCAGTTTGTCTAGCCCGATTTCCGCTTGTTCTAGACGACGCTTTCCTTCAAAACTAAACGGAACGGTTACAATTCCAATGGTCAAAATGCCCATCTCTTTTGCAACTTTTGCAATTACAGGTGCGGCACCTGTACCGGTTCCACCACCCATTCCAGCGGTAATAAATACCATTTTAGTATTCTGACCTAAAGAAGCTTTAATTTCGTCTATGCTTTCAATTGCAGATTTCTCTCCTACTTCTGGATCTGCACCTGCGCCAAGTCCTTCTGTCGTTGAAATCCCTAATTGAACTTTGTTCGCAACGGGATTGTTGTCTAAGGTTTGAGAATCCGTGTTGCATATCACAAAATCGACTCCATGAATACCCGTTTCGTACATGTGCTTTAAGGCATTGTTTCCGCCCCCTCCGACACCAATTACCTTTATGATAGAAGAATTTCCTTTCGGTAAATCAAATGAAAATCCTTGTGTGCTTAAATTTTCCATATCTGTTGTTTTTTTTTATTCTACTTCTTCAAAAAATTTCTTTACGCTTTCCATGATCTTTTGTCCTAGCGTAAGTCCTCGGCGCTTACTTTGCACCGAATCATTTGATTGCTCTAGTTCCAATGGATCCAAAGAATCATCTCCTTCAAGGGACTCACTCTCTGGGTGCATTTCGATTGTATCCATCTGCTGATCAGAGTCTAATTCCTTTCCTGTAAAATTCTTTTTGTCTCTAATCTTCAAACTCTCCATAAGGAGTCCAATGGCTGTTGCATATTCCGGACCTTTCAAAAATTGATTCTTATCGTTTGATACATATTCGTTTGCGCACCCCAGACGAGAGTCAAACCCTGTCGTGTAATTGGTAAGCTGTCGAATGTGCTTTAAGTTGGATCCGCCACCTGTTAGAACAATTCCTGCAATTAGTTTTTTCTTCTGTTCAAATGCTCCGTAGGCCTTGAGTTCCGTATTCACCATTTCTAAAATTTCCTCTACGCGAGCATTGATCACTTGTGCGAGTGTCTTTAAAGAAATTTCTTTGTCCGCTCTACCGTGCAGTCCAGGAATTGTGACGAAAGTGGTATCCTTTTCCATTTCAGGAACGGCAGAACCAAACTTCACTTTCAGCTGCTCTGCATGCTTTTCAATAATTGAGCATCCTTCTTTAATATCGTCTGTAATGATTCCGCCTCCGTAAGGAATCACACAGGTATGACGAATAATATTGTCTTTGAAAATCGCAATGTCCGTGGTACCTCCTCCTATGTCCACAATGGCCACACCGGCTTCTTTTTCTTCTTTGGTCAGCACCGCTTCCGACGAAGCAAGTGGCTCCAGGGTTAAGGCTTCCATTTCAAGGCCCGCTTCTCGTACGCATCGGGCGATATTGCGAATACTACCCATTTGTCCTACGACCACGTGGAAATTAGCTTCTAATCGTTTTCCGTGCATTCCAATCGGTTCCTGAATTTCACCTTCAGAATCTACTTTATATTCTTGAGGTAAAACATGGATAATTTCTTCACCCGGTAGCATCACAAGCTTTTTCACTTGCTCTTTAAGAACCTCGATATCCTCCTCGGTGATGTATTGGTCGGGATGTTCTCGCATGATATAGTCCGAGTGTTGCAAAGAGCGAATGTGTTTGCCTGCAATGCCCACTGTGACTTTAGAAATGGCCACACCTGAACTTTTTTGCGCTTCTTCAATCGCTGTTTTAATTGAACTAATCGTTTGAGAAATGTTGTTCACAATTCCCTTATGCACTCCAAGACTTTTGGCCTTGCCTACCCCTAGTACCTCGATTTTCCCATGGGTATTTCGACGACCGACAATGGCCACGATTTTGGTGGTCCCAATGTCTAATCCTACTGAATACTCTTGATTTTCCATTTGTATGCTGATTTGATTTTGTTTCTTATTTTAATTCTTCCTTTGTGTCGTACGTAATGCTGCTTCGGCTAAAGCCTTCTTTCGAGCAATCTCTGGCGCTTTCTCAAACTCTTTCATCCTTGCTCTTAGAATGCTGTCGTTGGGCTTATAGTGTGGGTTCAAACTGGTGACAATCTGATTGTCGTACCGCACCGAAATCTTATTGTATTTCTCTTGGTCCTGGTATACTAAAAACTTTTCAACGAAAGACTTGAAGCCCTTTAGTTTGAGTTCTAAATTATCCAAATCACCAATTTCTACCTTGAAGTTGCCTTCACTGGTGAGGAGATAGTAGCTGTCCTTTTGCTTTTGAATTCCAATGAAATAATTCTTTGCAAAGGAATCTTGCTTTACTAGCTCAATCAGTTTCGCAATTTCTTTATACTCACCACGTTTTATATCACCTGAGACCAAAAGAACCGGGTGTGAATAAACCTTTGAAATTGGAAACTCCTCCCCTTTGGTGTCCACATAAAAATCTTGTCCCTGTCTTTGCATTCGAAATGCAGGTACTCGCTGCACGATGTCTATGTTTAGGTTCCCATTTAAATTCAAATACACATTGGCGCTATCCACGGACGGGAAAAAATTAACCTGTTTCTCCAGTTGTGGAATGTCAATTTCACCGACCACCCCTTTTGGATTTGCCGCTGTGATGAAGTCCTTTACATTCTTCTCATCGATAAAGTAAACTTTTGCAGTTCCTGGCGTTTCGATCAGATTCACAGACACCTTTTTCATGGGAGCCTCTCCAAATCGTTTCAAAGAAAAACTAAGCAGAAATCCAAAAAGGACGACTGTACAAAATATCTTCAAAATTCTCCACTTGTTCTTCATAACCGCTTCTCTATTCCTTTATGCTTCTGCCTGACTCTTTTCCATCCACTTGGTGATGGGATCAAACAAGCGATCAATGTTTCCAGCCCCTACAGTGACTAGAATATCAAATTCTTTGGTTTTTATTATTTCTAAGGCCTCTTCTAATGAACTTTGCTGTTTATCCAAATGCTGAATCTTTTCGAGTAGAGCCTTTGAGCTTACCCCTGGAAAATCTTCCGCTCTTTCCCTTGCCGGATAAATATCCAGTAGAAGCAAAGAATCACTATTCTCTAAGCTCTTTGCAAATTCCGATTCAAAATCTCGTGTTCTGCTATATAAATGAGGCTGAAACACCACAAGCAGCTTTTTATCAGGATAAAAAGTTCGGATCGAACTAAGCACCGCATTGAGCTCCGTCGGGTGATGCGCATAGTCGTCTATATAATGCTTTCCAGAAGCAAAATGAGTTAACGTATAGCGTCTTTTGATTCCTTTAAAGCTTTGAAGTCCTTTTTTCAAAACCTCAATATCCACTCCCATCTCAAACAAAAGCGCAATCGCGGCGGTTGCATTTTCTACATTGTGCGTTCCTGGGATGCTCCAAGAGAATTCCCAAGTTTGCTCCTTATGATGAAAATCAAAATGCATCAGACCCTCCTCGATTCTCAAATTATTTGAGTAAAAATCTGCCTCTTCGTTGACCGCATAGCGTAGGCAGCTACGATCTACCTCGACTCCTTTTCTTACAAACAACCGCTGATCGCTTGGAAGCAGTTTTGCAAATTCACAGAAACCTTGTTCCATGGCTTTGCGGTCTCCATAGATATCCAAATGATCGGCATCATTTGAAGTGATAATAGCCCAGTCCGGGGAGAGACTTAAAAAACTACGGTCAAATTCGTCAGCCTCAACCACGCTAATTTGATCCCCGTTATAATAAAAATTAGACTTAAAGTTTTCTGAGATTCCTCCAAGGAAACAAGAAAATGGCAAATTTGCCTCTTTGCATAAATGAGCCACTAGTGTGGACGTTGTCGTTTTTCCGTGGGTTCCTGCAATCGCTAACGATTCGGTAGCCTTTGTAATTAAACCGAGTGCTTTCGCACGCTTAATGACCTCAAACCCACTTTTCTCAAAATAGTCTAAGATTTGTAAAGACTTAATTGCGGGGGTATAAATGACAAGGGTCGATTCCTTATCTAGTGCACGAACCGCAGGGAAAATTTCATCCTCGAATGAGATTTCCATTCCCTCTTCGGCTAGTTTCTCAGTGAGCACCGTTGAGGTCTTGTCATAGCCTAGTACCCGAAGGTTTGAAGCCTGGAAATAGCGAGCCAAGGCACTCATTCCGATGCCTCCAATACCTACAAAATAGACGACGTTATATTTCTCAGTTAATTTCATTTCTATGCTCTATTTACCTTAGTCAAAATTGTATCTACAATATCTTTTGCGGCCGTTCTCTTTGCGAAAAACTCCAAATTCTTACTCATTTCTTCTCGTACCTGCTCCTTTTCACAGAGATCTAGCAAGGTGGGCCAAAACTTTTCCTTCATCTCACTGTCTTTTACCATGAGAGCTGCTTTCTTCTCTACCAGTCGTAGTGCATTTGCGGTTTGATGGTCTTCCGCCGCAAAAGGGAAGGGGATCAAAATCATCGGTTTCCCGACCACTGCAAGTTCAGAAATGGCAATGGCCCCTGCTCTAGAGACGATTACATCCGCTGCGGAATAGGCTAGTTCCATGCCTTTTATAAACTCGACCGCTTGCAAATTTCGACTTGTATAGGGACTGGTTTGCTTCTCAATGGTTTGAAATTCCGATTTACCGGTTTGCCAAATCAGTTGATAGTCCTTTTCTAGAAGCAAAGGCAGGTTTTCAAGCCAAGCTTGGTTGATCGTGTGCGAACCAAGGGAGCCTCCCACAGATAAAAGGGTAAGCTTGCTTGGATCTAACCCGAGCTTCTGTTTGGCTAGGCTTCTTTCTTCGAGTCCATTTAAAATACTCTCTCGAATCGGATTGCCCAAAAATCGAGTTTTCTCTTCGGGAAAGCCTTTCACATTTGGATAGGCCGTAAAAATAAGAGATGCACTTTTGCTAAGGATCTTATTGGTAACTCCTGCGTGCGCATTTTGCTCTTGAATAAAGGTGGGTACTCCGAGTCTTGTGGCGGCATAGAGCGCTGGTCCACTTGCAAACCCTCCCGTTCCTACGGCAAAATCAGGATTGAATTTTTTTACAATTGATTTTGCTTTTTCAATACTAGAATAGAGTTGGAATGGAAGTTTAAAATTGGAGAGTAAATTTCCCCGATTAAAGCCTACAATATCAAGTCCTTCAATGCGGTACCCAAGCTGTGGTACCTTTTCCATCTCCATTTTTCCATTGGCGCCAAGAAACAAAAATTCAGCCTGAGGAAAGCGTTTTTTGATTTCCTCCGCAATTGCGATTGCAGGAAAGATATGCCCTCCTGTTCCACCACCGCTTAATATGACTTTCATTTTCTTTTCCATTCTATGCAATGTCATTGATTTCTTCTACACTTTGTTTCTTTCCAATGCCTTCTTCATCATAAACCTGAATTCGGGCACTTACATTTAAGACTAGTCCTAACTGCAAATAGGTCACTAACATGGAGGTTCCTCCATAACTTATTAGGGGCAAAGGTTGCCCTGTTACAGGTATTAAATTAATAGCCACAGCTATATTGACACTCAATTGCACAAAGATCATAAGCCCTACGGCCAGCACTAATAAAGAGCCGAAAAAGGCAGGCATCTTACTGGCAATCATCACAATCCGGATGATCATGATGAGGTAGAGGACAATAAGCATGGTGGCTCCTATAAACCCATATTCTTCGACAATGATGGCGAATATAAAATCCGAGGCACTTTGAGGAAGCATTTGCTTGAGAGCACTTTTACCCGGACCCATTCCCGTCAGACCGCCATGCACGATAGCTGCTTTGGCTTGCATGACCTGGTAATTCTTGGTTTTCATCTCTTCGGAGTCCATATCGACATCCGTTTTTGATGAGGTGAACGTTTCAATTCTGCTCATCCAAGTGTGAACCCTATTCCCGCCCATTAAATTGGTGTTCAAGGCAACCAAAATAAAAAGCATTCCCAGAATCACAGACGAGGATATAAAGCCTGCAATGTATTTCCAATGCAATTGCCCAATCACGAGGACACCAATGGACACCATTAAGATCATTAAGGCCGTCGACCCATTATCTCTTGCCACAAGTAGAAAGACAAGTAGAATAGGGCCAAAAATATAGAGAACGTTCTCGTACCAACGACGGTCCCTGTGAATCTTCTTGGTCAAATAGCGACACAAGTAAATGATTAGCATTAAGTAAGCAATCGACGAGGGTTGAAACGAAAGTGAGGTTCCTGGGATCTTTAGCCACCTTGCGGCACTGGCTCCGTCAATGGTATTTCCACTTAAAATTGTAAAGACCAGAAGTATCACCATAATGCCGAGTAAAAAGGCACTTAACTTCCCTATATGCTCGTATTTGAAAAGCCCTACCGCTCTCATGAGCACAAGCCCTCCCACCACAAAGAGTACATGACGGGTCAAATGACTCGTCGTCGTCCCTGAGTTCACAATGTATTCCAAGTTTGAACTTGCAGAATACACCGGGAAAATCGAAAAGGCTGAAATCAAAATAATCACAATCCAAAGCACTTTATCGCCCTTTAGATATTCAAATTTGTTTTCGGTTTCTGGCTCGCGCATTTCTTACTTGTTATTTATTTTCAACGCTTCTTCTTTAAATTGATTGCCCCGATCTTGATAATTATCAAACAAATCGTAGCTCGCACAACAGGGCGAAAGCAAAACGGTATCTCCAGGTTCTGCAAGTGATTTGCAAATGGCCATCGCTTGTTTCATACTAGAGGTATCGTAGATGAACTCCATTTTATCTTTAAAAAAGTCAATGATCTTTTGGTTGTCTAATCCCATGCAGACCACTGCCTTTACTTTCTGCTTTACAAGCTTCTCAATCTCGGTATAGTCGTTCCCTTTATCTGTACCGCCTACAATCCAAATCGTAGGATTCTTCATGCTTTCTAATGCATAATAGGTAGCGTTCACATTGGTCGCTTTGGAGTCGTTGATATAGCGCACTCCTTTTTGAACGGTGACTTCCTCAAGTCTATGTTCTACGGCTTGAAAGCTCATAAGGGAATTGCGTATACTTTCGTTGCTTATATTAAGTACTTTCCCTGCAAGGGAAGCGGCAAGACTATTCGCTACATTGTGATTCCCCATAAGGGATAAATCCTCAATCTTAATCGAAAATTCGTCCTGGAATTTCACAACCATCTTGTCTCCTTGCGTATAAGCACCCTCGGAAAGAACTTCTTTCATTGAGAAAGGAAGCATTTTGGCTTTCACAGACAATTTCTCGAGTAGGTTAAGGCTCATTTCATCATCTCGATTGTAGATGAAAAAGTTGTCGTTCTGTTGGTTCTCTGCAATTCTAAATTTGGCTAGTGCATACTCCTCGTAATTGTAATTGTACTGATCCAAATGGTCTTTTGAGAGATTCAAAAGCAGAGATATAAAGGGTCTAAAGTTCTGTATATCATCCAACTGAAACGAACTCACTTCCAAAACATAGTAGTCATAATTTTGCTCTGCGACTTGACGCGCAAAACTACTTCCAATATTGCCTCCAAGTCCTACATTGAAACCATCATTTTTAAGAAGATGGTAAACTAGTGAGGTCGTGGTCGTCTTGCCGTTGCTTCCAGTGATCGCAATAATTTTCGCCTTTGTATACTCAGAAGCAAATTCGATTTCTGAAGACAGCCGAATTCCTTTTTGATTGATTTTGAAAACAATCTCTGCTTTTTTTGGGATCCCTGGACTTTTCACAATCCAGTCCGCATTTAAAATCTTTTCCTCCGTATGCTGTCCTTCCTCAAAATCGATCTGATTTTCGATCAAAAGTTTCTTATAGTTTTCACGTATCTCACCTTGGTCTGAAAGAAAAACTTCCAGCCCTTTCTTCTTGGCTAAATACGCAGCTCCAAAACCGCTTTCTCCTCCTCCTAAAACTACAACTCTCATCTCGTTATCTAATTTTGAGTGTGATTAAACAAACGATGGCCAGAATTACTCCAATGATAATCATTCGATTCACGATTTTACTTTCATGGTATCCACTTTTCTGATAGTGGTGGTGCAAAGGACTCATTTTAAGGAATCGATTGTTTTGCGCATATTCTAACCCATATTTTCTTTTTCGGTATTTAAAAACCGAGACCTGCAAGACGACCGATAGGTTTTCAAGGACGAAAATCCCACACAATACGGGAATTAACAGTTCCTTTCTTAAGATCACCGCAAGCACAGCAATCACTCCCCCAATCATCAAACTTCCTGTGTCTCCCATAAATACCTGCGCCGGATAGGTGTTATACCAGAAGAATCCAATCACCGCTCCAACCATGGCAATGGCAAAAATCGTGGCCTCCCCCATATCGGGTAAGAACATGATGTTCAAATAATCCGCAAAAATGATGTTCCCGGACAAATACGCTAAAAAGGCCAAGGTTAATAAGATGACCGCACTGGTACCGGCCGCGAGGCCGTCAATTCCATCGGTTATATTGGCGCCATTTGATACTGCCGTGACAATAAAAATTACAATGGGAATAAAGACAAGCCATGCCCATTTTTCAGCGTCCGCTTCGTCCATCCAAAAAAGCATCCCCGTGTAATCAAACTCATTGTTTTTCACAAAAGGTACTGTGGATACGGTTGATTTCTCTGTGGGCATAAAGTTTTGCTCCACATTATTTCTATTTAAGATTTGCGCATCCGCATATTTACGTTTAACGGTCACATCCGGGTGGAAAAACATAGTTACCCCTACGATGAGTCCCAGTCCCACTTGTCCAATGACCTTGAATTTCCCACTGAGGCCGTCTTTGTTCTTTTTAATTTTCTTCAAATAATCATCTACAAAGCCAATTGCACCCATCCAAACCACTGAAATCAGAAGCAGAAGAATGTAGACATTAAAGACTTGTGTAAAAAGAAGCACAGGAATGACGGTGGCCACGATAATAATAAGTCCCCCCATCGTAGGAGTTCCCTCCTTCTGTTTTTGCCCCTCAAGTCCAAGGTCTCTAACTAGCTCCCCCATCTGGCGACGGCGAAGGAAATTGATGATCTTCTTACCAAAGACCAAAGCAATAAATAGCGAAGTCAACACCGAAATCGAAGCCCGAAATGAGATGTATTTCAATAGATTAAGTCCCGGAATATGAATTCCGTTGGCCGTAAGGTATTCGTACAAATAATATAACATGCGCCTTCTTTATTTATCCATAATTTTTATTAACTCTGAAATCACTTCCTTGTCGTCAAAATGATGCTTCACTCCAGAAACGTCTTGATAGGTTTCATGTCCTTTGCCAGCCACCAGAACGATGTCCCCTGGCTCGGCAAATTTTATAGCCATTTTTATAGCTTGTTTGCGGTCTTGAATGACCGTGTACTTACTGTAATTCTGCGGTTCAATTCCATTCTCAATATCCTTTAGAATGAGTTCGGGATCCTCCGTTCGTGGATTGTCTGAGGTCAGAATGGCAAGAGTTGAATTTCGCGTGGCAATCTTTCCCATTTCAGGACGCTTGGTTTTGTCTCGATCTCCACCACACCCAAAGACCGTAATGAGTCTTTCGTTCTTGGTCCGAATTTCATTTATGCTTGAAAGAACATTTTCTAAAGCATCAGGCGTATGCGCGTAATCCACCACAAAATAAATTCCTTGGGGGGACCTTAACGTTTCAAAACGACCATTTACCCTTTTAAGCGTAGAGATAGCTTGAAGAATTGCTTGCTTGTCTAAACCCAGTTCTGCTGCAATACTGTAAACCA
Organism: Epilithonimonas sp. KH_059; assembly: GCF_057838485.1. Classification (NCBI taxonomy): domain Bacteria; kingdom Pseudomonadati; phylum Bacteroidota; class Flavobacteriia; order Flavobacteriales; family Weeksellaceae; genus Epilithonimonas; species Epilithonimonas sp. KH_059. The sequence continues at coordinate 1,572,834 of NZ_CM174468.1, read as the reverse complement.
GTAAAAGGTTTGAAGCATTAAATTTTCCTGTGAGTGTGGTCCAAACTTCTCTTCCTTCAAACGTTAAAAGCATTCCATTAAAGTCCGCTTCTAAAATTTTGGCCTGGTAGTCCGCTATATTTTTAAGTCCAAAAGAAACTCTTTTGGCTTTCGTATTTTGAACCATAATCGATCCGTTCTTATCGTCCGCATTGAATAGGGCAGTAGAATCCGAGCCTAGCGTATCAAAAAGTTTTTGCTTTGCTTTTATATAGTTTGCAAAGGTTTGGTGATAATCCAAATGGTCATGCGTAATGTTGGTAAAGGCTGCAATTTTGAAATCGAGTCCAAACGTTCTCTTTTGGTCGATTCCATGCGAACTCACCTCCATAAATGCAAACTCGCAACCTTCCTCCACAGCTTCCGCTAAGAGTCGATTGACCGCTACCACATCCGGAGTTGTATGCGTTGCCTTGATCACCTTATTACCAATTCGGTTCTCTACTGTAGACAGCAGAAGGCAAGGGTAAAGCATTTGGGAAAACACTTCGTGAAGCAAGGTCGCCACCGAGGTTTTTCCGTTGGTTCCTGTGACTCCTACAAGGGTTAACTTCGAGGAAGGATTCCCATAAAAGTTAGAGGCTAAAAGGGCAAGGACTTCGGCGCTGTCTTTGACTCGTATGTAACAAACAGACTCCTCGACTTTCGCTGGAATCTCTTCACACACGACCCCTTTCGCTCCTTCGTAAATGGCCTGATCAATAAAGGAATGACCGTCCACGACTTGTCCTCTTAGCGCCACATAAACGGAGTTTCGACCTACAGCTCGACTATCAAACCAAAGACTCTCCACCTCAAAGGACGAAGGTCCCTTTAGGTCTAAAACGGAAATTCCATTTAATAAATTTTGTAAAGTCATGGTCATCTACTCTAATTTTGAAGCGTCAAATAAATTCTTTGGTCTTTGTTAAGGGCTCTTCCTTCTAAGGGGAACTGCTCTTTGATTCGACCTACCCCTTTATAATCCACTCGATACCCTTGGTTTTCCAACGCAGGGATCACATTTTTTCCAATTAATCCCACTACACTTGGCATCACGCCTCCACGAACGGCCACTTTGGGTTCGACGCGTGTTAATTTGCTTAAGTCCACTTTCTTATCCACAAGAAGTTCCTTCTCAATGTTTTGCGGTGTTTTAAGAAAGGTCTTTCCTGCAATTTCTTTAAATACAGGAGCTGCTACAGTACTCCCGTAGTAACTTTTAGACTTGTCCGGTTGATTTACAACGACGAAGCAGGTGTACTTGGGATTGTCCGCCGGGTAAAACCCTCCAAAAGAGGCTTGATATTTACTCGGTCCTGGTTTCCAGTATTCAAACCTTGCCGTTCCCGTTTTTCCTGCCATACTTAGATTCGGTGTAAAGATGCTTCGCGCAGTTCCCTTTTCAACAGCTTTCGTGAGTGCGGAAGTCATCATTTGAATGGCTTTCTGAGAGGCCATCTTATTTACCAAGACCTCTGGCTGTGCTTCAAAGAAAACATGCCCATCTTTCATCACTTTGTCAATAAACAAAGGTTTTACCATTTTGCCACCGTTTGCAATTCCATTATAAAAGGTTGCAAGTTGCAATGTATTTAATCGAACTGCATAGCCAAACGAAATAGAAGCCAAAGCTCCTTTGCTCCAACGATCACTCTGAGGCGTTTGAATAAAAGGTCTCGTAATGCCTGGCAGTTCAATGTCCATTTTATCAAACAGCTTCCAACGACGCAAATGATCTAGGAACACTTCAGGATTGTCTCCATAAAACTTAGTGATGAGCTTCGCAGAACCTACGTTGCTTGATTTTGCAAGCACTTCACTTATATCGTAAACGCCACCACCATGATCGTCACTTACAGGTTGCCCGGCGTAGACCCAAGAGCCATTGCCGACATCAACCGTCGTTTCTTCGTCTATAAATCCATCATCCATTGCCGCGAGCAGAGACACCGTTTTAAAGGTTGAACCGGGTTCCGTGGCATCTTTCAGTGCATAGTTATAAGCATCTACATAAACTCCAGGTTCTGTTCGTCGCAAATTCACCATCGCACGAACCTTCCCCGTTTTCACTTCCATTACGATCACACTTCCGTGATCTGCATCAAATTCAATTAACTGCTTTTCCAGCGCTGAATTTGCAATGTCCTGGATTCTAAGATCCAATGTCGTGTACACGTCCTGTCCATCGACCGGCTCATGAACTTTCCAATAATCAATGGGTTTCCACTGCGAAGAATTAATTCGTTGTTCTAGACGCTTACCGTCCTTTCCACTAAGGAACTTCGAAAACGCTCCCTCTAGACCGGACTGATACTTTCCATTGTCCATTCCAATGGTTCCTGCTCCAATTTCGGATGTGGCCAGTTCACGACGGTAATTTCGATCCACAATAAAACCGCCACGGTTTTTCCCTTTCTCAAATAGAGGGAATTTGCGAATCCGATCGTACTCATCGAAATCGAGTCCTTTCACCAGACTGAAATATTGATTTTCCTTCTTACGCTGCGCATCAAACTTTTGACGAAAATACGTTCTCGGCTTTCCAAACATCAGACTTAAAGAATCTGTTAAAGGGCCAATATTATTGCTGTAAGTCGTATCCCGGATTACTTTGAAATCAAGATAAATGTCGTACCGCATGACGGTGGTTGCGAGGATTGAGCCGTCCGCCGCGTAAAGATTTCCACGAGCTGCTTTTAAGACGGCTTCCCGATAGTTTTTACTAATATAATCCTCTTTAATCTCCTCAACATTGGTATTTTGAAGTACAACAATCCGAAAGAGAAACACGACGAAAGTAACAATAGCAACGAAGGTGAAGAAATACCCCCACCGTAAGGTTCTTTTGCGTTTAATGTCGTACTCATTATTTCTCTGCATGGGTTGAGTCGAGTTTTATTAGTAGTTTATGTGGGTGACTCTCTAGGGTCATTAAAGAGTCTGTTATCATTTCTTTTCCTAATTCCGATTCCATCTTTACTTTAATAAGTCTGCTCTGTGCATAGGCGTTTCGTGATTTGTATTCTTCACTCGCTTCCTTTAGTGCATTTACTTTCTCAATTTTCTGATTTACAAGATGGTTGCTATAAATCATACTGATCAAAAGAAAGAAGAGCAACAAAAAATATTTATAGTGCGCTTTAATTTCATCTCTATTGAGAAAATTCCCCTTGACAATGTCTATGAAGGTTAGTTTTTTCTTGGACTGATATGCGCGCTTCTTGGCCATATTTTACTTAAATGTCAGTTGAAACTGCCTTTTTGTTTATAATTTAATTCCTGTGCGCATCTTTGCGCTTCGTGCTCTTGAGTTGGATTCAATTTCTTCCTCAGAAGGCACAACCGCTTTATTTCTCAAAAGCTCAAATACTTTGTCGTAATTTCCATACACATCTCTCACAGGCTCACCTTCAAATTTTCCATTCTTCAAAAATCGCTTTACAAGTCGATCTTCAAGAGAATGGTAAGAAATTACTACAAGGCGACCTTGCGGCTTTAGCACCCGGTGCGCTTGAAGAAGCATCTCTTTTAAAGCGTCTAATTCTTGGTTCACTTCAATTCGAATGGCTTGAAATACTTGGGCGAAGAACTTGTTCTGCTTAAAAGCAGGAATAAAGGCAAAAAGTGCCTTAAGATCCTCAGTTGTTTCAATTGATTTCTCTTTTCTTTGGTTCACGATGACACGCGCTAACTTTCTTGCATCTCTTAGTTCCCCGTAATTGTAGAAGAGGTCCGCTAGAGCTTCTTCTTCGTATTCGTTGATTACTTTCTTCGCATCGAGACTCTGCATCACATTCATTCTCATGTCTAAAGGTGCTTCGCTTCGAATCGAAAAACCGCGTTTTCCTTCATCAAATTGATGGGAGGAAACGCCTAAATCTGCTAGAACCCCACTTACTTGTGAAACTCCATACATTAGCATGGCGTTTTCAAGAAATCGAAAGTTTTGATTCACGAGGGTAAATCGATCGTCCGGAATTCGATTGGCAAGAGCATCCAAGTCCTGATCAAAACTATAAAGTTTTCCTTTTGAAGAAAGACGAGCCAAAATCTCACGCGAATGCCCCCCACCTCCAAAAGTGCAGTCTATATAAACTCCGTCAGGGTCGGTGACTAACTCATCGACACTTTGCTTTAAAAGCACTGGACTATGGTATTCGTTTTCCATCTTTTTTCTGGCTCTTAGCGCTTTATTCTAATTCAATATCTTCTAAACCTTGATCTCCCATTACCTCTTGTGCAAGATTTGCGAAATCTTCTTGGGTAGTGGAAATCACTTCTTCATAGGCCTGCTTATCCCAAACCTCAAAAAGCTCACCCGCACTGGTTACAACCACTTCTTTTCGAAGTCCTGCAAACACGGTCAAGTCTTTTGATATTTGGATTCTTCCTGCACTATCTAGCTGCACGGTTTTTACGCCAGCTGTGAACATTCGGATGAAATCCGCATTCTTTTTTACAAAACGATTCAGTTTATTAATTTTGCCCATCAACTTATCCCAGTAGGTTAAAGGGTAAACTTCCAGACAATTTTGGAACACAGAGCGTTTAATGACAAAGGTCTCTCCTTCAAATCCCTCCATCTGCTTTGCAAGCGATGAAGGCACTTTCAGACGACCTTTGTCATCAATTTTGCATTCGTATGTGCCAATAAAATTCTTCATTTGGGACAAATTTATATAATTATTTCCAAAAGCTCCCACTTTTTCCCACTTTTTGACTTAATGTTTATAACTTTTAACTTAAGAACTAAGCCTTTGATTTAAAAGACCTTAAGCCAAAAGTGGAAATTGAAGAAATATTTTTCAAAAAAGGGTAATTTACTTTAGAGCATTTTTCTTATTTTTAATCGGTATGATTTTATCGTCATATGTTTTCTTAAATTTGTACTTTTGCTTTAGCTATCAAGCGTTATATGTTATTTAAAACCAAAAAAGAAAAAAAATTTTCCTATATTATGGAAGGCGAGGGTCATCCTATCGTCCTGTTGCAGGGTCTGATGGGTGGGCTGAGTAATTTCACAAGTCTCATATCTTACTTTTCTTCAAGAGGATTTAAAGTTTACTTTCCTGAACTACCCATTTACGATCTACCCGTACTTAACACCAATTTGACGAGCATCGCGAAATACGTTGCGAAATTTATTGAAGAACAAGTAGGGGAACCGGCCACCGTAGTTGGAAACTCCATGGGAGGACATGTGGGTTTAATACTCACACTCTCTAGACCCGATCTTGTAAAGCATCTTGTTCTTACGGGCAGTTCCGGACTCTACGAAAGATCCTTTGGCGATAGCTTTCCTCGAAAAAGCGACCGGGATTACATGAAGGCAAAAGCCCAAGAAGTCTTTTACGACCCAGAGGTGGCCACGGACGAACTTGTGGACGAAGTCTTCTCTATCGTAAACGACCGAGGCAAGGGAATTAAAACTGTGATGCTTGCACGCAGTGCAATCAAACACAACATGGAGACCGAACTTCATAAAATCACAGCCCCTACCTGTATCATTTGGGGGAAGCAAGATTCCGTGACGCCGCCCGAAGTGGCTGTTGAAATGGATCGCTTAATACCGAATTCGGATTTATTTTGGATTGACAAATGTGGCCATGCGGCCATGATGGAAAAACCAGACGAATTCAATTCCCTCTTATACGAATGGCTGAAAAATAAATAATTAGAAAAGGAAGTTTTTTGCTTCCTTTTTTAATAGAACCCCAGTAGGTTCTAAATACAAACCTTTGAACACAGACTTACCATGATAATCAAATCCGCCGAGTTTTTAAAAAGTTCTTCCAAATGGCAGGAATGTCCAGAACCGAATCGTGCAGAATATGCCTTTATTGGCCGATCCAACGTAGGAAAGTCCTCGCTAATTAATGCGATGATGAACCACAAGGATCTTGCGAAAACCTCGCAAACCCCTGGAAAAACTCAGCTAATCAATCACTTCCTAATTAATGAACAGTGGTATCTAACCGACTTACCCGGTTATGGATATGCAAAAGTCTCAAAAGTGAAACGAAAAGACTTTGAAAAACTGATCACGAATTATGTACTGAACCGAGTGAATTTGGTTAACCTGTTCGTCCTTGTCGATGTAAGGCACACACCCCAAAAAATAGACTTGGAATTCATGCAATGGCTAGGAGAGAGTCAAATCCCTTTTTCCGTCGTGTTTACCAAAGCTGATAAACTATCGGCTGGCAACGTCAACAAAAATGTAGAAGCCTACAGAGCGAGTATGCTTGAACTATGGGAAGACCTTCCCCATATGTTCATTACCTCTGCAGAAAAAAAAGTAGGAGGAGACGAGGTTCTCTCGTATATCGAGCAAACCAATCAAATGCTCGTGAAAAACAAAGTTCGATTTGATGACTAATTTCACTTGGCACTGCAAATCGTTTGAGGAGTTGCAGACATCAGAACTTTACAAAATCTTGGCCGCTAGAGCGGAGGTTTTCGTTCTTGAACAACAATGTCTCTACCAAGACATGGACTTTGATGATCAAAATGCACTGCATTTATGGGCCGAATCTAATGATGAGATTGCAGCGTATTGTCGAGTGTTTGCCCCGGGTCTAAAATACCCTGAGGCCTCAATAGGCCGCGTAATAACAGCGAAGAATTTCCGAGGAATCGGACTTGGAAAACAGTTGATAACTAGGAGCCTAGAGGCTATTTCTACCAATTTTAAAACCGAAACGGTCTGCATTTCTGCGCAGGACTATCTCTTACAATTTTATGCGGATTTTGGATTTGAGCCTACGGGTAAATCCTATCTAGAAGATGGAATACCGCACAGTGAAATGAAAAAAGGGAAAGCTTAACACTTTCCCTGTAATTAATTCGTTGTATTTGTTTACACTTCCTCTCTTAGCATTCCCTTTTGCCCAAAATAGGCATTGAATTTCGCAATTTTAGGTCCTACGACCGCGCTGCAATAGGGCGTACTTGGATTCTCCCAGTAATAGCCTTGATGGTAAGTCTCCGCAGGGTAAAACTCCGCAAGGGGTTCAACTTTCGTGACGTAGTCTCCTGCCCATTTTCCCTCGGCCTTAGATCGCTCCAACGCTTTTTCAATGCTCTGTTTTTGCTCAGGCGAATCATAAAATACGATTGATCGGTATTGCGTTCCTATGTCATTTCCTTGACGATTAAGCTGCGTGGGATCGTGCAAAAAGAAAAACACTTCCATAAGCTGTTCAAAAGAAATAATTTTTGGATCGTAAATTAGTTTTACAACCTCCGCATGGCCAGTCTCGCCCGTACAAACCGCTTCGTATGTAGGGTTTGGAACATGCCCTCCACTATATCCGGAAATCGCTTTATCAACTCCTTTCAACAGGTTAAAACAGCTCTCTACACACCAAAAACATCCACCGCCAAATACGATTGTTTCAAAATTCTCAGATTCCATTGTTTTAAAAAAATAATTTCTTGCCCTCTAAAGTGTCCTGAGTCCTTCTCACCTCACTATAATTGGGACTTCTCAAATTGTAAAGATCCTTTCGGGATTAAAAGAAGGGATTACAAACTGTTTTCCCAAACCAGCGCACTGGCACCTAGGATGGCCGCGTCCGCTTCGTTCAATTCACTGAAGACCAGTCTCACTTTGCTTCTGAATATTGGAAGTAGATTCCTTTCCATATGGAGTTTTGTAGGTTTCAAAATGAAGTCTCCTGCTTGAATCACACCTCCGAAAAGCAGTATGGCTTGAGGAGAAGAAAACATGACAAAGTTTGCCAAGGATTCCCCTAATTTTTGTCCTGTATAGCGGAAAACTTCAATAGCAGTTGGGTCTCCCTTCAATGCACACTCATGTACCGTTTTTGAATTAATATCTTCTTCCGCATATTGATTCAGAAGAGATTCTGGAAATTCCGCTCGCATTTTCTTTGCGGTAATGGCGATGCCTGTTGCCGAAGCGTAAGACTCTAATGCGCCTTCCGACCCTGTACTCCAATGCTTTCTACCGTTAGGCTTCACAATCGTATGCCCAAGTTCACCGGCAAAACCGTCGTGTCCATAGACCAGTCTTCCTCCACATACAATCCCACTTCCTACTCCTGTACCCAAGGTAACCATAATGAAATCTTTCATTCCTCGCGCAGCGCCGTATAGCATTTCTCCTAAAGCGGCGGCATTTGCATCGTTAGTCATTTTACACGGAACACCAAATTTTTCGGTCATCATCTCTGCAAAAGGAATCACGCCTTTCCATTTCAAATTAGGAGCATGCTCGATGGTGCCACGATAATAATTTGCATTCGGAGCGCCTACACCGATTCCTTCAAACGATTTGTTATCGGAACAATGCTCCTCGATTAGAGGTTTGATAGCTAGATAAAGTGCATCGACTAGTTCTTGCGGCGTTTTATAGTCCTCGGTCTTAATTCGGCCTTTGCCTAAAATTTCACCGCGGTGATTTACGAGTCCATATTTCGTATTGGTACCCCCGATATCAACGCCTAATGCGACTTGATTTGATAAGTTTATTAATGCCATTTTGTTTTACAATTGAGACAATAAAATTACTAAAAAATAAAATCATATCCTTACAATCCGCCAGAAAAGTAAGGCAAACTCCGTGGAAACCAGAATTCCGGACCTTCGTTCCTAGGGGGATCAGGCTAAAAACAGAAAACCCAGGCATTTCAGCGCCTGGGTTCTATCTATTCCTTTGAAATTTAGCTTGGAATTTCTCCTTTGTATAAGAAGGAAATGGTTTCCATGTTAATCTTCTCTACCATTTCACTGAAAAGGTAAAAAGATTCCTGTTTGTAAATGACAAGGGGATCCTTTTGTTCATACACCGCACCTTGAGAAGATCTTCTAAGATCATCCATCTCGCGCAAATGCAATTTCCAGTTTTCGTCAATAATAGACAAGGTTATGTTTTTCTCGAAATCTTCAATGAGACTCTGGCATTTGGTTTCGTGCGCTTTCTCAAGATCGGTTACAATGGTAATCGATTTAAGTCCATCGCTAAACGGAACTTGAATCATTTTGAACATGCTACCTTGGTTTTTGTATACATTCTCAATGATTGGGAAAGTTTTCTCTTTTAGTAGTTCCAATCTATTTTTATAGTCCTCTTCTGCTGCTTCAAAGACAATTTGAATTAACTGCGCATTGGTTTTGCTCTTGAAATCGCTTTCTGAAACCGGGGCTTCCATCGTGAAGCTTCGAATGATCTCATATTCGAATTCTTTGTAATCTCCTTGAAGTTTCGTTTTGTTTACAATCGTCTGAGAGACATCAAAAATCATGTTGGTAATGTCGAACTTAAGGTGGTCTCCAAAAAGAGCATTCTTTCTCTTTTTATATATCACATCTCTTTGCTTGTTCATGACATCGTCATACTCAAGGAGTCTTTTACGAATACCAAAGTTATTCTCTTCCACTTTCTTCTGTGCTCTTTCAATAGACTTCGTAATCATTGAATGCTGAATCACTTCTCCTTCTTTATGACCCATGCGGTCCATCATTTTCGCAATTCTTTCCGAACCAAATAGACGCATTAAATTGTCTTCAAGCGAAACGTAGAACTGAGAACTACCTGGATCTCCCTGACGTCCCGCACGACCTCTTAACTGTCTGTCTACACGTCTAGAATCGTGACGTTCCGTACCGATAATCGCTAAACCTCCTGCTTCTTTCACGGATTGAACCAGCTTAATGTCGGTACCTCTACCTGCCATATTGGTTGCAATGGTCACTTGACCCGGACGCCCCGCTTCTGCCACGACTTCCGCTTCTTTTTTGTGAAGCTTTGCGTTCAGAACTTGGTGATTGATTTTTCTAAGTTGAAGAGCTCTTGAAAGAAGTTGTGAAATATCAATCGAGGTTGTACCCACTAGTATAGGTCGACCTTGAGCCGTTAATTTTTCAATCTCTTCAATCACTGCATTGTATTTCTCACGGTTCGTTTTGAACACGAGATCCTGACGGTCGTCTCTTTGAATAGGACGGTTGGTTGGAATCACCACCACGTCTAATTTATAAATTTCCCAAAGCTCTCCTGCTTCCGTTTCGGCTGTACCGGTCATCCCCGCAAGTTTGTTGTACATACGGAAGAAGTTCTGCAAGGTCACCGTCGCAAAGGTTTGAGTCGCCGCTTCAATTTTTACATTTTCTTTCGCTTCGATCGCTTGGTGAAGTCCATCGGAATAGCGACGTCCGTCCATAATACGTCCGGTTTGCTCATCGACAATTTTCACTTCTCCATCAATCACAACATACTCATCGTCTTTCTCAAAAAGCGTATACGCTTTCAAAAGCTGACTTAAGGTATGCACACGCTCTGATTTTTCAGCAAATCTTCTGAAAAGATCTTCTTTCGCTGCAAATTCAGCGTCTTTATCTAAGTTTTTCGCTTCTAATTCTGCGATCTCAGTACCGATATCTTCTAAAACGAAGAAATCTTTGTCCTCTACACCGGTCGAAAGATATTCAACTCCCTTATCCGTTAAATCAATTTGATTGTTCTTCTCATCAATTACGAAATAAAGATCTTGATCCACCTTTGGCATATCGCGGTTGTTATCCTGCATGTACTGCGCTTCCGTTTTTTGAAGTAGCGCTTTGTTTCCTGTTTCGGATAAGAATTTAATTAAAGGTCTTGATTTTGGAAGTCCTCTATAGGCCTGAAGAAGTTTGAATCCTCCTTCTTTATTTTTCCCTGCAGCAATCAGTTTCTTGGCCTCGTTAAAAATATGCGTAATGGTTTGCTTTTGTACGGAGACAATGCGGTCTACGGCAGGTTTTAAAACGTCAAACTCCTGACGATCTCCCTGAGGAACCGGACCGGAAATAATTAAAGGTGTTCTTGCATCGTCTACTAAGACGGAATCCACCTCATCGACGATTGCAAAATTAAGTTCTCTTTGTACTAACTCTGAAGGAGAAGTAACCATGTTATCTCGGAGGTAGTCAAATCCAAACTCGTTATTGGTTCCGTAGGTAATATCGGAGTTGTAAGCACTACGTCTTCCGTCGGAATTCGGTTGATGGTTGTCAATACAATCGATGGACAGTCCGTGGAATTGATAGATAGGTCCCATCCATGCGGAGTCTCTTTTCGCTAAGTAATCGTTCACAGTTACTACGTGTACCCCTCTTCCTGAAAGAGCGTTCAAGTAAATCGGTAAGGTACCCACTAAGGTTTTCCCTTCCCCAGTAGCCATCTCTGCGATTTTTCCACTGTGAAGAACGACCCCTCCAATAAACTGTACATCGTAATGGACCATGTCCCAAACGACAGGAGTACCGTGCGCGTTCCATTGGTTTTTCCAAACCGCCTCTTCTCCCTGAATCTCAACGAAATCTTTATTTTCCGCTAAGTTCTTGTCCCAATCGAGCGCAGCAACGCGAATTTCTCCATTTTCAGCCCAACGTCTTGCCGTTTCTTTCACGACTACAAACGCTTCTGGCAAAATGGATTCTAGTATTTTTTCCTCTACTTGATAAGATTCTTTCTTAAGGGTTTCAATCTGAGTGAACATCCCTTCTTTCTCGTCAATGTTTGTCGAGGATTTAATTTGCTCTTCAAGTTTGTGTACTTCCTCTGTGATCGATTGAGTGCCTGATTTTAATAGCTCTTTGAATTCTTGCGTTTTCGCTCGTAATTCCTGATCGCTTAATTCCTTAATACTCGGTTCTGCAGCTTTAATTTTCGCTACTACTTTCTTTACTTCTTTAAGGTCTTTTGCGTTTTTATCTCCTAAAAACCCTTTAAGCACTTGGTCTAAAAAACTCATATTTTCAATATTTAACTGTGGACCCCAGGGGTCACAAACTTTTTGAGCGCTAGGGCACTCTTTTGGTGATATAATTCTAAAAAAGCTTTAAGCATTATGCCTAAAGCCTTATTTCTTTAGTATTCGTCCTCGTTCCAAAGGAAATCCTCGTCGGTGGGATAGTCGCTCCACACCTCTTCGATGGATTCATAGATTTCCCCTTCGTCTTCGATAGCCTGAAGGTTTTCCACTACTTCCATCGGCGCTCCGGTACGGATCGCGTAGTCAATAAGTTCCGCTTTGGTCATTGGCCAAGGGGCATCACTTAAATAAGAAGCTAATTCTAATGTCCAATACATATTTTTAGTATTTATAAAATTTTTGCAAAAGTATAAAAATAGATGATGGTATTGTCTTTTTTATGACTGATTTTCAATCTTTTTACTCTTTTATTTTCCATTTGGGAAAAGAGTAATTCGAAAAAGTACGATTACACCCTATTTACAGACTATTGGAGAGGTTTTCTCAAAAACCATTCCACAAATTTTTTTATGCCATTTTGGAAGTTTGTGCCCGGGGAATAGTCCATTAACGCCTTTGCTTTGTCAATATTGGCATGCGTCCTTTCCACATCACCCGGCTGCATTGGCAATTGCTTTTTCTGTGCTTTGATCTCCAAGGTGGATTCTAGGGTCCCTACCATCTCATTTAGTGAAACGACCTGGTTCTCTCCTAAATTTACAATCTCATAGAGGGGGGAACGGGCTTCGAGATAGCCTAGAGCCTTTATAATCCCATCAATGATATCCTCTATATACGTGTAATCTCTCGAGGTCTCTCCCTCTCCAAAAAAAGGTATTTCCTCTTTATTTTGAATCAACTGAGCGAATTTATGAATGGCTAAATCCGGCCTTTGACGGGGCCCATAGACGGTAAAGAACCTCAAATGGATCATATCCATTCCATACAAATGATGGTATACATGCCCTAAAATTTCCGTGCTTCGTTTGCTAGCCGCATAAGGGGAAATTGGCAAATCCACTGCATCCGTCTCTGTAAACGGAACTTTCTTGTTGTTTCCATAGACACTAGAGGAGGAGGCGTTTAAAAACTTTTTAATTCCAAACTCCTTGCATAGTTCCCACAAATTTGTCGTGCCGATAACGTTTACTTGCTGGTATTCAATTGGGTTTTCGATGCTGGGGCGAACGCCAGCGAGCGCAGCCAAATGAATAACGGCCTGAAGAGGAACCTGACGAAATAGTTCTCGAAGGGATTCTAGGTCTCTTATGTCCACTACCGCTAAACGATAATTTTCAGACAGAACCTGAGTCTGAAGTTTATCTAAATCGGCTTCTTTAGATTCAAATGCAAATTCAGTGTCTCTACCAAGGGATAATAAAGTATTTTGAACTTTTATTTTATAGTCATAAAAATCGTCGAAATTGTCAACATTAATGACAGAATGTCCATTTTTGAGTAAAGTCTCGATAAGGTGCGATCCAATGAATCCACTTCCACCGGTTACTAAATAAGTCATAGCGGGTATTTAGCTACAAAAATAAGAAATTTAGCATGGCAAATCTTTAATCCTTACTTTTACTTAAAATTTACGAAATGCACTTTGAAGGCCAACTAATAAAAATGATCGCTCAAAACGCGAGCCCCATTCAATACTACCTCAACCTATCGCACGATCTCATTCATATGAATTCTTTGATTGGCAAATCTGTAGAAATATCGCACCTTGGCTATCAATGCGTAAACTGCCAGCGTGAGGAGAAAATTTTTAGAATGGGCTTTTGCAAAAAATGCTTCTTTGAAAGTCCTTACACGAGTGAGTCCATTATTCGTCCTGAACTATCCAAAGCCCATCTGGGGGAAGGAGAAAGAGACCTCGAAGTGGAAAAATCAATTCAACTCGTGCCTCACATCGTCTATTTAGCCTATACAGGGGAGGTCAAAGTCGGCGTAACACGGGAGTCGCAGGTTCCCACTCGGTGGATTGACCAAGGAGCTACTTTTGCCCTTCCTATTGCGAGAACAGAAAATCGATATGAGGCCGGAATGATTGAGGTCGCTCTCAAGTCGAAATTGTCTGATAAAACCAACTACCGAAGAATGCTTAAGGACGAGTATGAAGACGATCTCGATCTTACAAAGTTCAGAAGTGAAGTTAGGGAGCTGTTCCCCACTGAATATGCGAAATTCTTTAATGCAGAACAGGATCTCTGGAAACTAGACTATCCTTACGAAGCTCCCGAAAAGGTAACTACGATCTCACTCGAGAAAAAGGCCTCCTTTACTTCGGTCCTAAAAGGAATAAAAGGCCAGTATCTAGCCTTTGAAGGCGGCTCTGTTTTAAACGTGCGAGCACACGAAGGATTTGTCATTGCATTAGAAACGAAAAAAGAATAAGAATTATTTCAAAGAAATAGGAAAAGAATAGGGATTGGCAAGAGAATAGCTATTATTTTTGTTCTAAACACAAGTGCTCTTATCCATGACGAATAAAAAAAACGTCCGAAGAATTTTACTCACGGTAGGGCTACTCGCTCTTGCCGTCGTACTAATAAACCTTGGATTCAACTTATTTTTGAAGTATAAGTTACCCACTTATATCCAAAACAATTCTGATTATATCCTTTCCTATGAGTCTCTCAACGTGGAACTCGGGAATGGGTCCGTTCACCTTGAAAATTTAGAAATCGCATCTAAAAACCCGGCGAACAAGGACGTAATAGGCCTAAACGGAAGCGTAAAATCGGTTTACGTTAGTCAGCTCGGAATTTGGAAGGCCGTCACGGGAAGATCCATTCAGGCCTCCTCGTTAGTGTTAAACTCCCCTAACTTACAAGTCACCTTAGCCAAACCAAGAGATAGCAAAACCGGAAAAAAAAGAAGTCCGATGCCGTTTCGAAATATTACCATAGAAAACGGCAATATTAAAGTCATCAAGCCCGCAGGGGAAAGATTTCTAGAGGTGGAAGATCTGAACTTGCAAGTCATAAATCTTCAACTGTCAGAAAAAGGAATTGAAAATAAGCTTCCCGTTGTCTTCGACAAGTACGACATACAGGGAAATAAGTTTTATTTCCAACTCGAGGAGCTTTATGCAATTCAAGCAAACCATATCACGACGAAAGACGGGAAAATGAGCATTAAAGGATTTGAATTGGTGCCTTCTGTCAGCTATGAAAACTTTTTAACATTGTATCCAAAAAAGCCAAACTTGCTTTCTGTGAAGTCCCGTGAGTTAAACTTTAGTGATTTAGCCCTTAAAAAAAACACGTTCTCTTTGTCTAGAGCTGAATTTATAGACCCTGTCATCACAATCCGATCCAATAGGTCCGCCGTAAAGGCTGAGAAAAAACCTTTCCAATTTATTCTCGACTTGCAAGATGTGGAACTAAAAAATGCCAAGGTAAATCTGTTAAAGCCAAACGGGCTGACCGCTTTCTCTGCCGGACAGCTTGATTTGGAGATCCATAAACTACGGATGGACGAAAAATCAGCGCAAGGGAGAATTCCATTCACTTATGCTGACTTTTTGATTTCTGCCAAAGACCTTAGAGTTCAAAATGACAACCAAAACCTGCACATTGCAAGTGCGAAGGTGGATCCGAAGAAAGTAGATTTACAAAATTTACGATTTACCAAGGCCTCTACGAACCTAGCGAAAGCACAGACCGAAGGCAAGTTAAACCTCGTAAGCCTTTCGCTTGAATCTTGGGAATTCATTAACCGAAAACTCGCCTTAACCGCAAACTCCCTTCTTGTGCAAGGAGCAGACCTTAAGGTCTATTTACCTTCCACAAAAAACCCTAAAAAACCAGCGCCGATTACAGGACTCGATTTCCCTTTAACCATTAAGAAGATCTCACTTAAAGATTCCAATTTGGACCTCGTGAAAGAAGGAAACTCTCAAACAATCAAAGGAATAGCCGCAAACCTATTCGATTTTAAGATTACTAAGGAAAGTTCCAAAAAGAAAGTTCCTTTCGTAATAGGCAAATACGACATTTCCTTTGCGCAGTACCATTCCAATTTAAATAAGACTTACCGCTTGAAAACGGGACCACTCTCTTGGACGAATTACGGACTTCAAATCGAGAATTTCGAATACAAACCTCTGGTTTCCAGGGTTCAGTTTATTTCTAGGATTCCGGTTGAGAAAGACTTGTACGACCTCAGCGTGAAAAAAATTCAATTTAAAGGTCGCCTAGAACTTCTTCAGGATAAAAAATTCGTGGAGGGAGCTAGTTTGAAATTAAGTGGTGTGGATGCCTCGATCTTCCGAAGCAAAATTCCCCCGGATGACCTCACCATAAAACCAATGTATTCGGCTCTACTTCGAAAAATAAAGATCCCACTGCATATCCAAAACCTAGACATCGTGGATTCAAGATTGGTCTATGAAGAAGACACTAAAAAGAGTGACGGTCCAGGAAAATTGGTGTTCGGAAACTTAAACCTGCATTTAGACAATCTAAATTCAGGACAGACGAAATCCACTCAAATACCCATTACCATTCATACGCGATTTATGGACGTGTCTCCCATGGTCGTAAATTGGAAGCTGGATACAGGCTCCTCTAACGATCAATTTTCGATCCAAGGAAGTGTTTCAGAACTTCCCGCCTCAAGTATAAATAGTTTTGTAGAACCTTATTTGAAAATACAAACAACAGGGTATATCAAAGAGCTCGATTTTGCTTTTACTGGGAATCGATCCCTTTTGAACGGAAATGTACAGATGAAGCATCAGAACCTTAAAGTTTCGATCCTTAAGAGTACAGGAGAAAAGGATAAACTCTTATCCGCAGTGGCCAATCTCCTCGTAAAATCCAATTCTGGAGTCTATCCGGAAACGGTATCGGTCGATGATGTACAGCGCGACCAGACCAAATCCTTTTTCAATTTTTTCTGGCAAGGAATTCAAGAAGGGCTTAAAAAGACTTTGATTGGAACCAATGTGGAAAAACAAGAAGTCGCGGCAAAGAAAACAATGGAAACCACCAAAAACACGGTGGAAGCGGTAAAATCAGACGTTCAAAACGTGAAGAAAGAATTGAACGAGAAAATCAATGCTAAGAAGGAGAAGCCAAAGAAAAAGGGCCTTTTCCAGGTGTTCAAGAAAAAAAAGAAGGAATAATGCACAGCATTACTCCTTCCTAGCTCTCGTTTATAAAATCCTTGAATTATAGAGCATCAAAATTCAAGGATTCATCTTCCTCCGTGCAAATCTCTCGAATAAAATTATCAAACTCTTCTCCTGGGTAATTGCTCTCGGCCCCGTAGGAATCAATCAATATTCCACGACGTCCACCCTTTTCTTGGGCTACATACAAAACGGCATTGTCATCAGGATTGCTATCCCCTTCAAATCGGTAGGATCTAACAATAATAAGATCTGTGGGCTCAAACGTTTCGGTTCCTTGGTCTAGCACCATCTCTCCTTTTTCATTCATTCTAAACTCCGAGTGGATCCCGCGCTCACGCAGTTTGTTCATGACTTCACTCAAGGTTTTCATTGGTTTAAATTCTGACATATTAAGTATTTTTGGTTTGTGATTACTGAGTATACATCAAATTTAGTGCAAAAAGGACTAATTCAGAGCAATAATTCCAATTATGACCTTTTGATAGGGTACTGCCTAAGAGTGGAGCGAACAAAAAAGCAGGTGCTCTAAAAGAACACCTGCTTATAGGATCTTACTCAAACAATCAAATTAATTGTCAAGTTTTGTAATTCCCATTTCACTTAAAGTGAAACTTAATTTGTCAGCATTTTCATTAATCATTTGATCCGTCGATCTACCTGCCCCGTGTCCCCCATTGGTTTCAATACGAAGTAGAATGGGTTTGTCACAGCCTTGTTTGGCTTGAAGCTCGGCTCCAAACTTAAATGAGTGTGCAGGCACTACGCGGTCGTCATGGTCGCCCGTTGTAATCATGGTAGAAGGATAACATGCATTCTCAGCCACATTGTGAAGAGGGGAATACGATTTTAGGTATTCAAACATTTCTTTGCTGTCCTCGGCCGTACCATAATCGTAAGCCCAACCGGCGCCTGCGGTAAATTTATTGTATCGTAGCATGTCCAAAACGCCTACAGCGGGTAGTGCTACCCTTGCTAAATCAGGACGCATGGTCATGGTGGCTCCCACTAAGAGTCCGCCATTGGAACCCCCTGAAATTGCCATATAATCTTTCGAGGTGTATCCTTTGCTTTGCAAATACTCACCTGCGGCAATAAAATCATTAAACACATTCTTTTTCTGAAGTTTGGTTCCGGCATCATGCCATTTTTTACCGTATTCTCCTCCACCACGAATGTTAGGTACTGCATATACCCCTCCATTGTCCATCCAAACTGCATTAACCACGGAAAAACCTGGAGTTAAGCTGATGTTGAAACCTCCATATCCGTAAAGAATGGTTGGGTTTTTTCCGTCCATTTTAAGTCCTTTCTTGTAGGAAATAATCATCGGCACTTTGGTGCCATCTTTGGAGGTATAGAAAACCTGTTCCGAAACATAATTGTCCGCATCGAATTTCACATTAGGCTTATAATAAACCTCTGATTTTCCCGTCGCAACATTAAATTTGTATGTGGTTCCCGGTGTGATATAGTTACTAAATGAATAGTAAAGATCTTTGTCCTCCGCTTTCCCGTAAAAACCTCCTGCGGACCCTTTTCCTGGAAGAGTGATCTCACGAATGAGTTTACCTGTATAGTCGTACTGCTTAACGACGGAGACTGCATCCTTAATGTAGCTTGCAAAAAGATTTCCGCCTCCGCTGGAAATTCCAAGTACGTCCGAGGTTTCCTTAATTAGATCCGTCCATTTCGTGGGCGTATTTATATTCGCAGTGACCACACGCTGATTCGGCGCACCTTTGTCGGTAAGCAAATAAAGGGTATCTCCTTTGGAATCAATGAAATTGGTATTGTAGTCATATCCTGTTTGAATCGGAACAAAATCCGCCTTTGAACCGATCTTTTTAATGTATAACTCATTGCCATTGGTGGCATTGGCAGCGGAAAGAATTAAATACTGTTGGTCATCTGAGACCCCTACATTCATGTAGCGTCTTTTAAAATCCTCACCTCCAATAATCAGTTCGTCCTTTTTTTGCTCGGTACCTAGTTTATGAAAATAAACTTTGTGCGTGTCTGTCTTCGCTGATAGTGCACTTCCTTCAGGCTTATCATAGCTAGAGTAGAAAAATCCTTCTTCTCCAAGCCAAGAAGCTCCACTAAATTTCACATCTTGAATCGTTTGATCGATCACCTGGTTTTTATCTACATCAAGAATAATGATTTTGTTCCAATCACTACCTCCTTCCGAGATAGAATAAGCGGCAAGTTTCCCGCTCTTATTAAAGGAAAGACCTGCAAGTGAAGTCGTTCCGTCTTTCGAAAACGTATTCGGGTCTAGAAAGACCTCGGTCTTCCCATTCTTATCGGTACGATAAATCACGGACTGCGCTTGAAGTCCATCATTTTTTGAAAAGTAAGTGTAATCACCCTCCTTATACGGAGCTCCTACCCTTTCATAGTTCCAAATTTCTTTTAATTGGTTTTTTATTTCCTGGCGGAAAGGTATTTTCGATAAATAATTATCGGTATACGCAGCCTGAGATTTCACCCAAGCTTGGGTGTCAGTAGCCATATCATCTTCTAACCATCGGTAGGGATCGGCAACGTTTTGCCCAAAATAAACGTCTACCACATCGGTTTTCTTAGTTTCTGGATACATACTCGTGTTTTCTCCTGATGAAGTTTGTGCTGTACAGGAAGCAAGGAATGCAACTCCTGAAGTCATAAACAGTGATTTTAAGTTCATTATTATACAATTTGACCAAAAATACATTTTTTTTAACAAATTTTATACGTTCCATGGAATAGAAAGGAACATAATTTGCAAGTTAGTCAAGAGATAAATCTCACGAAAATGAAAATCGAAACAAAAGTATTAATTGCAAGCACACTAGGATTAGCCGCTGTATTCGGAATTACCTTCTTTAAAAAGTTATTTACAACGGAGATGGAATCGAATTGCTATTACGACGAATTTCATAAACAGTTTTCGAAAACAGAACCTAAAGAAGAACTCCAACACGGTGTGGAGTATCTCTCCGTGCGTTAGTTCGAAGTGGAATTA
Organism: Epilithonimonas sp. KH_059; assembly: GCF_057838485.1. Taxonomy (NCBI): domain Bacteria; kingdom Pseudomonadati; phylum Bacteroidota; class Flavobacteriia; order Flavobacteriales; family Weeksellaceae; genus Epilithonimonas; species Epilithonimonas sp. KH_059. Next base: position 1,552,904 of record NZ_CM174468.1, on the reverse strand, counting down.
GATCACTTCAACCCCTACCCTTTTAAAGTCCAATAATCACTCCAACCGTGGGCGAAAACCCACTGGAGAACACAGAACTATTCTTCTTGTAGAGCACGTTATACATTCCTCCGATTTGAAGGTAGGAACCTCTTGCTATGGGCTGAGCATACCCTAATCCAAACCAAAGGGAGGGCTCAGAGTCCGATATTTTTTGAGAAGTCGCTTTGTCCTTCTGACTCACAAAATAATGTTCGTACTTGGACGAAAGATAAAAATTAGGAAGCACAAAATAATTTAAAAAGGGTCCAACGCCGGCAATCGAGGTTGAGAAATACTTTGAGTTCTGCCACATAAAATTCGTACCTAATCCACCCTGCAATGCGGGGGTTAGCCAATACCCAACTTTGGGGGAAAGGGATAATGCCGTGCTGGAGCTTCCGCTTCCAAAGGATCCCCCGAGACCCACAGATCCACCAAGTGTCCATCGAGAAGGAGCTTGCTCCTGCTCTTGGGAGTAAGACTCTTGGGCAAGGCTGTACGCAAACAGATGCACCAAAACCAAAAGAGATATTTTCTGTAAATTTTTCATTTGTTGTTTTTTAAATTGTCTATTCCTGTCTTTCGTTCCATGAATCACAAAACCGACCTTTTGAATAATTAAGTCGTAAATTTGCAAAAATATTTTTTAGTATTCACATGAAAATAGTAGTTGGACTTTCTGGAGGTGTAGACTCATCCGTTGCCGCTTACCTGCTTCAGCAGCAAGGGCACGACGTGGTGGGGTTATTCATGCGCAATTGGAACGATGCTTCCGTTACCTTAGAGGATGAATGTCCTTGGATTGAGGACAGCAATGACGCTCTGCTTGTAGCACAAAAACTAGGAATTCCATTCCAAGTGATTGACATGAGTGACTTGTACAAAGAGCGCATCGTGGACTACATGTTTGAAGAATACCAAAAAGGTCGTACTCCCAACCCAGACATTCTGTGCAACCGTGAAGTAAAATTCGATGTCTTTCTAGATACCGCTTTGTCTCTTGGTGCAGACAAAGTCGCGACGGGCCATTATGCACGGTTAGACTTCACAAAGGATGCGGAAGGAAATGAAATTTACAGACTTTTAGAAGGAATAGACGCCAACAAGGACCAAAGCTATTTCTTATGCCAGCTTAACCAAGACCAGCTTTCTAAAGCCGTTTTTCCCATTGGAGAATTGACCAAACCTCAAGTGCGTGAAATTGCTAAAAAATTAGATTTGGTCACTGCAGAAAAAAAAGATTCACAAGGTTTGTGTTTCATTGGCAAAGTGAGCCTACCTGAATTTTTAAAGCAGCAGCTAGAGCCAAAAGAAGGGGAGATCGTGGAGATTTTCAAAGACCATCCCATTTTTCAGAAAGAACTTCCTTCGTTTGAAAAGAAAACGCAGGAGCTCGAATATTTATCCGAGAAAATCACCTATCAGAAACCGGAAGGGAAAGTCATTGGAAAACACCAAGGTGCTCAGTACTATACGATCGGACAAAGCAAAGGTTTAGGGATTGGCGGACACAAAGAAAGTTGTTTTATCCTCTCTCGCGATATGGAAAACAACATACTCTATGTGGGAGAAGGAAAAGACTTCCCTGGCCTATTTCAAAAAGTGATTAAAGTGACTCCTCAAGAAATTCACTGGATTCGTCCAGACTTAAGTTTAAATGTAGGAGAATCTATGGAGGTAATGGCTAGAATCCGATACCGTCAACCCTTAAGTAAAGCCACGCTTTACCAAGAGGAGTCAGGACTGTATGTTGAATTTGAAACCCCTCAATCTGCTGTAGCGGAAGGTCAATTCGTGGCATGGTATCAAGGAGAGGAGCTTATTGGAAGTGGTGTTATAAATTAAAAAGCTTACGCTTCCAGCCAAGCTTTAAAATCCTTTACCCGTTCCCTACTCACAATGATTTCTTCATGCGATTGAGCCTGCATTTCTACTTTGAATTGGGGTGAGGTATGAATGTTTTGAATCGCTTCCAATCGAATGATTGTTTGTCTATTGACCCGAAAAAAAACGGCGGGATCTAAATTCTCTTGCAGTTCCTCAAGTGTAAAATCAGTAGGAAAAGTCCTCTCTAACGTTTGGGCATAGACCGTCTTATTTTCGCTATAAAAATAACCTATCTCTTCCACAGGGATGACCTTTAAATTGTATCCTATTTTTACTAAAATTCTGGAGAGTGAGGCTCTTGGAGTACTAATTAATTCGCGGAAATTTAAATCCGCATAATGCTGCTCTTGGGGTGCAAATTTTCGATACTTTTCAATAGCACATTCTAATTCGAGTTTTCCAATGGGTTTAAGCAAATAATCAATCGAATTGAGTTTGAATGCTCGTAAGGTATAATTATCAAAGGCGGTCGTGTAAATAATAAAACTCTGGGTGGGTATTTGATCAAAGATGTCAAACGAGACGCCATCTCCCAGTACAATGTCTGAAAAGATCAGATCGGGATGTGGGTTATTTTTAAAATAATCCACTCCCTCCTCCACAGAGTGCAGCACTGCAACCAGCTCCAAATCAGGAAACAAGCTAATAAGTCTTTCTAGCTTTCGTGCGGCTGGTTTTTCGTCTTCAATAATGAGCGTTTTGGTCTTACGTTGCATCTTTCCTAGCTTTTTCCTTTCGTATCAATTCTTCAATTTTCCTCTCCTCCCATTTGCTTCCCAGGATAAATTTAGGAATAAATACGGAACAGCCATGGGCAAGCAGGCCAATTCCCCAAAATCCTAGTCCCCAAAAGGCACTGAAATCTTCCTCACCCTCATGAATCAAATAAGGAAGAAGGGTCAAAAACACCAAAACGGTTAAATAGACCTGCAAATGAATGTAGAAGCCTTTTATTTTCCGTACTTGTCTTTTCGCAGTTTGGTAGCTTTGATCTGAACTCATCATCCTTGTTTGTTTTTAGTAGTGTATTTCTCTATTCGTTTTAGTTCCTTTTCTAGCTGCCTATCTTCCCAATGACGGAAAAAAGGAATGTAAAGAAAAAGTCCAAACAAAATCAAAAATAGTCCCCATACGGTCAGAAGCCAACCGTTTAAAAAGGGGCCCAGTGTAAAAAAGGGTTCACCATTTCTATTGAAAAGGTACACTAAAACGATAATCACGTACCCTAAGAGCATAAAATAGTAAGTCTTTAGATTCTTTACTCGCGTCTTTGCTTTGCGGTATTCGAGCGACTTCTGCGGTTGTTGATTCGTTATTTCCATTGGTTCGTATTTTCATTATCTTTTTTCATATACTTTTTAATCTGTCGCTCTTCCCAATCGCGTCCAATCCAAAAAATGTGGATCGCATGGGATACCACGCCGATTCCCCACCCTAGCATGGGCCAAAATGCCCACCAGTAGTTAGGCGAGGTTCTCCAATTGATAAAAAACAAAAAAGGAATGAAAATGCAGTAGGATATTAGATTTCCATAGAACCCTTTCAGTTCTTCCACTCGTTTTTTAGCTTGTTTGTAGGAAGTATCTTCCGTATATTCATAGGTTTGCATTGCTGTAATTTTTTTAGTTAATAAGGGTATTTTTACTTTAAACTTTTCTTCCGATTTTTCAATGTATACATTCCGTGAGGTTAAAAGTGCGTAGCGCTGGACTATATTGCTCAGCCCGATTCCTTGGCGCTCTTTCGATTGTTCTCTAGGCTGATAATTATTCTCGACGCATAAGAACCCCTCCTCTGAATAGATTCTTATACGTAGCGGTCGAGTTTCCGTTGCAAAATTGTGCTTGATGCTATTCTCTAACAAAAGTTGCAAAGAGAGTGGGACTACAAAGGCTTCTAAAGTTTTTTCGTTCACGTCAAATTCAAATTGCACACTGTCTTCAAAACGCGTTTTAAGAAGCTCACAATACGTTTTCGCAAATTCAATTTCCTCCTGTGTGCTTACTAATTCTTTGTCCTTTTGCTCCAAAACATACCGGTATACTTTCGACATCGAATCCGTGAACTTTTGTGCCGATTCAGCGTTTTCTTCAATAAGGGCGCTCAATACATTTAGAGAATTGAAAAGAAAATGAGGATCTAACTGGTTTTTCAAACTCTCAAATTGTGCATTGGCCGCTGAGGCAATGATTTTTTGCTCCACAACCTCACTCCGAGTATTTCTTTTGAGGGCCTTGACAAATCCATTAATATGCAATACGGCGGTAACTAGCAGTGCTATATTGATGATAAACCAGTGTCGAACATTCATTTCCCCATTGAAAAAATGGGAAGGATCCTCTCCTTGAATCACAATGAAATTCAGATAATTGCAAAGCAGAACAAGGACTATATTAACCACAAGGGTCAAAAGTATACCAAGGGTTACTCGCTTCCCTGTATTTTTTGCCCATGAAAACTTCTGATTCAAAAACGTATTTAAAACAGCGTTACTTACGCCAAGTATTACGGTATACATTAAACATACGCCAAGGGTAAGTCCAAGATTCGCAACGGTCCTGTCAGGAGTAAGAAACCCAAACAAGAGGCTCGAGAGTATCAGAGTAATAAGGAGTATGTTACGAAGGGTTTTAGACATTTTAAATAGCGTTTAAGTAAAGATACATTTTAATTGGAATTGGTTTTTAGGGTATCGTTGGATTGTAACCAGGGTTTTAGACTCGCGTGATAGAACAAATGAAAAATCACAAAATGTCCGTAGACGGTGAGAAGGTAGACCGAGATGAGAAATTTTTCTTGTGAGGGCTCATGCGTTCTGCAGAGCAGAATCAGAAGCACAAGTACGACACTGTGAACCCATACCCTACTCGAGAATCTCCGAGTCCATGTATTTGCTTTCCTAATAATGACTTGTTCTAGCATACAATATAGGTTTTGGTTCGTACTTCGCTACTTTAAGGTTTCGAATTTAAGAAATGCTGAGCCTCAGACTTACCCCAATTTGGAGCGTTCTTTCCTTTTGCCTGATAGGAATCAAACTGTTCTATGGATTTTGCAAAGAGCTCAAGTCCTTTTGATTTGCTGCCCCCATACTCCTCTGGAGTATAATACAAATCTTCGGCACGCAAGAGCGTAATCCTAGGATTGGTCGGATCGATTTTTTCTGCCTTTTCTAAAGACTGGTCACCGAGCATACTCTCGCTTGCATATCTCTCCATGGGATTAACCATTAACCTAAGTCCATGAATCATCTTTTTCAAAATATAGAGTTCAGGATTTTCAGGCTGTAGGTCCATTGCTTTCGTTACATAGCTCTCTGCTTTGTCTGCATAGGGGTCTAATTCTCCAATCTTACCCTCCATCATAAGGCTTCTACCCATACGTATTTGTGCCAAGGCGGCATAATAGTTGGGAAGCCAATTCGAATGGTCTTGGTTAGCCAGAGAAGCAAACTCACTGGATAACTTCTGTAAGTCCTCAAAGGAAGGACGCTGCTCTAATTGTTCGATTTTCTCTTGCATATTGATTTGTTCTCCTTGTTGAGCAGAAACAAAATTTAGAGAAAATAAAATTCCGGTAATAAGTAGTACATTTTTCATATTCGTCATATTTATAGAACAAAGGTATTCGCTCGAAGCTTTTTATCAAAAGCGAACCGACCGAACCGTATATTTTGTATTCTGAACCGTAAAAAATTTGTACCTGTTTTGGAAAAAGAACGCAAAGGGAGCATTTTTATATGGAAAAACCTTGTTTCCATCTGGATTTCAAACTTCTTTGAAATGGCAAAACCTCCTTTTCCCAGTATACCCCACTTACATTTATTCAAAAAACCCTTCTAAAATATCGACATCTTACTACTACTTCGCTTAATAATCAGTAAATTTAGGCTCGAGTTAATCTAATCTTAAATTTGATATTATGAAAAATTCTTCATTCCTCTTAATCGGTGCTGTACTAGCCACTGCCGTTTCTTGCGGGACGACAAAGACCTATGCAATTCAGTCTAAAAGCGATACGAATACGCAAGGTACCGTAAGCTTTACACAAAAAGCAGGCGAAGTAGAGCTAGATATGAATGTCTATAATTTGAATCCGAACAGTACGCACGCGGCTCATATTCACGAAACAGGGGATTGTTCTGCTGCGGACGGAAGCTCTGCAGGTGGACACTGGAATCCTCTTGCTAAGGACCATGGGAAATGGGGTGATTCCGATCATCATGCAGGCGATATAGGAAATTTAAACACCAATCAGGACGGGACCGCCCGTTTGGTCATGAAAACCGACAAATGGTGTGTGGGATGTGACGATCCAAGTAAAAATGTAATTGGAAAAGCGATCATTATTCACGCGAAAGCAGATGACTTCAAAACGCAACCGACTGGAAATGCAGGAGGTAGAGTTGGATGTGTCGAAATTAAATAAGACAAAGCACTTCAGGGGAACATTAGACAAAATCTGTGTTCCTCTTTTTTTTATAAGAACTCAATCTTGCATTTGGAATCGACCTTGAGTTTCACTTCGGACCCAATAATTAACGGTCTGTTATCGAAAATATGTCCGTTTGGAAAACCAAAGAGCATAGGAATGTCATAAGATTCTAATCTGCTTGCGATGAGCTCGTAGGAATATGGATCGTAGAACGATTCGTAATTCTTGTTTTGATCTTTCTTCCCCATGCTGGTCATCCCTCCTACAATCAGTCCTTTAATTTGACCAAATGCACCGGCAAGTTCTAAGCTCGTAATCATACGATCTAAAGCATAGTACTCCTCTCCTATTTCCTCTAAAAAGAGAATCTTATCTTGAAAATCAAAACTATAAGGGCTTCCAAGCAAAGCATAAACCAAGGCTAAATTACCTCCAACGATTACTCCTTCGACTTCTCCCTTTTTATTGAGTTCATGTCCTTCAACTAAATAATTAGGTTTAATGCCTTTGAAGACATCAAATATGAGCTGGTAGGACTTAGGATCTACTTGGAAACTTGAGGTCTTAATCGTTTGTCCATTGATGGAATTCCATCCCTTTTTTAGCAAATAGCTATGAATCGCGGTATTGTCAGAATACCCTACATACCATTTTGGTGTTCTAAGCGATGGGTCCAACTGAATTCCTTTGAGCAAATGCTGACAACCGTATCCTCCTCGAGTAGCCCATACCGCATCAATCGACTCCTCATTTAACGCCCAATTCAGGTCTTCTAATCGATTTTTAATGCTACCAGAATATAAGTAGCCCTCTTCATGCTCACCGAGCGCATATTGACCCAGAACAGGCTCAAACCCTTCCTCTCTTAGTAAATCTAACGTTCCTTCTAAATCCGAGGCTTTAACAGCTCCAGCGGGAGATATAATTGCGATTCGACTATTTTTACCAAGCGGCTTGTGAGCTAATTTTGACTTCATAATTTTCATTTGATTTCTCTTCCCTCCTTCCAATTTTCTCGTCTTATTTAGGGCTGCTGTTTTTGTAGCTTAATTTCCTTTTTTTGTGCTTCTTCAATCTGAGTGTCTAAACGATTAAACTTCTTGAAACTTTGTAGGAATACAACCAGACTAAAGAGTAATAATATGATTCCAACGACACGTCGTATCGTATTTGCAATGTTTTGATTTAGTTTATAGTGAAATTGCTTTGCTAGGAATATTTTCACCATATCCACACACAAATACGTTATAATGACGAGTGAAAGATAGAGTATAAAATTGTTTTGTTCAGGATATTGATTGCGTACAGAGACCACGGTGACCAACCAAAAAAGAATGACTCCAATGTTTAATAGATTGAAAATAAACCCATTAATAAAGGTCTTAAAATAATTTTGAGAAATTAAGTTTCCCTCTCCTTTGATGTGCATCTTTGTTTTGGTCAGCATCATGAAAAGACCATAGATGAATAATAGCAGCGCTGTTATTCGATAAAAACTAGGGTGTTTATCAATGAGATGGACTATATCTGAACTGGCGAAATAGGCGGCGACAATACATAGTATATCTGCGGCAATCACGCCCAAATCTAACGCTAACGCATGCCTTGGTCCTCGTAAAAAACTAGTTTCAATTAATAGAAAGAAAATAGGTCCTATGAAAACTAAACTTAGCATTATACCAAGTCCAACCGCTGATAGTATGAGTTCTATCATGAAGTAAGTCTTATATTATCAAAAGATTCTGGATGTTAATCTACAATTTTAAAATCAAGTTGTTTTCGAACTAAATTGGCTTTCATTACTTTGATTTTCACTTTATCTCCCAATTGAAATTGACGTCCATGTCTAGACCCATGAACGGAATGCGTTTTCGCATCGTATTGGTAGCTATCGTCCGTCAAATCTCTAAGTTTAATGAGTCCTTCCGCACCATTTTCTGGTATTTGAACCCAAAATCCAAAGTCTGCAACTCCAGAGATCACACCTTCGAACACTTGCCCGACATGTTTATCCATGAATTTCACTTGCATATATTTGATGCTATCACGTTCTGCATCAGCCGCTAATCGCTCTCTTGCGGAACAGTGTTTCGCTTTCTCTTCAATCTCTTCGCTATTCACAGATTTCCCGCCATCTAAATAATGCTGCAATAATCGATGGGCAATCAAATCAGGATAGCGTCGAATAGGAGACGTAAAATGAGAATAATAGGAAAAACCTAACCCGTAATGCCCAATCGGATCGGTTGAGTATATTGCCTTGCTCATGGAGCGCATGGCCAAGGTTTCGATCATATTTTCCTCCGGTTTCCCTTTCACATCTTGCAAAAGAGTATTCATACTTTCGGTGGTTTGCTTCGAATTCGAAATGTTCATTTTGTAACCAAAAGTTGAAACAAAATCACGCAAAGCTTCCAGCTTCGTAGGATCAGGATCGTCATGGATCCTGTATATAAAGGTCTTATTCGATATTTCTCCTTTCGAATTGAGTGAAATAAATTCCGATACTTTACGATTGGCAAGTAGCATGAATTCTTCAATTAAATGGTTACTATCCTTGCTTACCTTAAAGTAAACCCCAATTGGTTCGTTATTCTCATCTAAATTAAATCGCACTTCGCTTCGATCAAAGGTAATTGCACCGTTTTTAATACGCGCATCCCTTAAAATTTTAGCAAGCCTATTTAAGGTGTTGATTTCTTCATGTAAATCACCCTCTCCACTTTCAATTCGTTCTTGGGCTTCTTCATAGGAGAATCTACGGTCTGAATGGGTTACCGTTCGACCAAACCACTGGCTTTGTATTTTCGACTGATCGTCTAGCTCGAAAACAGCCGAAAAGGTATATTTATCTTCATTAGGACGAAGGGAGCAAACATCGTTGCTGAGCACCTCGGGTAGCATGGGAACGACCCGGTCAACTAAGTAGACTGAAGTGGCACGTTCATAAGCTTCCTGGTCAATTATCCCCTCGGGTTGTACATAATGGGATACATCCGCAATATGCACGCCTATTTCCCAATTTCCATTTTCTAATTTTTGAATCGAAAGTGCATCATCAAAATCCTTTGCATCTTTCGGGTCAATGGTAAAGGTCAAAACAGAGCGCATATCTCTACGCTTTGCAACTTCTTCATTTCGAATTTCTCGATCTATATGATCTGCTGCGTTTTGGACTTCAGGCGGAAACTCATAAGGGAGTCCATATTCCGCTAAGATGGAGTGGATTTCGGTCTCGTGTTCCCCAGGTGCCCCTAGAATCTGAATTACTTCTCCTTGAGGGTTTTTGTCCCCTTTGTTCCAACCTAGCATTCGAACGACCACCTTATCTCCGGAGGTCGCACCGCCAAAGTGCTCTTTCTTAATAAAAATATCGGTATTAATCACCTTTCGATCGGCGACCACAAAAGCAAAATCCTTAAGTGGGATATGTTCGAAAGTTCCAACAAACTCGGTCTTGTTCCTTTCAAGTACTTCCAGTACAGAGCCCTCAAGCTTTTTGCCTTTGTAATTGTAGGTGACAATCATTACTTTATCTCCTTGAAACGCATCTTTTACATTCTTGGAATGGATGAAGATATCGTCTTCAAACCCCTCCACTTTCACAAATGCATTTCCGGCTTGATTGAAATCAATGATACCTGTTAGCGTTCCTTGGATCTTAAGATTGACAATGTATTTTCCCTTTTCAACCTCCTTTATTCTATCTTGAGAAAGAAGTTGATGCAGAGCTTGTATTACGAGTTCTCTCTGTCTAGGGTTTTTATAGTCAATACCGTCTGAAATCTGTTTGTAATTGTAGATTTTAGAGGTTTCCCTATTCATGAATTCGAGAACTTTTTTACCAATATCTCGTAATTTCTGATTGTTCTTTTGACTAATGTATTTTGATTTTTTTGCCATTGACACGGTGGGTTATTTGCTTAACAAGAAATTTTATTGACGCGGGTTTGGTGTCTTCCGCCTTCGAATTCCGTTGTTAAAAAGGTTTCTGCGATTTCTAGAGCAAGCTCTTTTGCAATAAAACGAGCTGGAATAGCTACCATATTGCAATTATTATGCTGCTTTGCTAAACTTCCTAATGCGGGCATCCAGCAAAGAGCACATCGCACTCCTTTATGTTTGTTTGCTGTAAGTTGAACTCCTTGTCCACTTCCACAGATTAAAATACCCATTTCATTGATGCCATCTTCTACAGAACTGGCAGCGGGATGGACAAAGTCAGGATAGTCTACACTCTCCAAACCGTCTGTACCATAATCTGTAATCTGGTAACGATCTTTAAGCATCGTTTTTAAATATTCTTTGTATTCAAAACCGGCATGGTCACAAGCAATGGCAATTTTCTTCATTGTTTTCTTTTTTAATCTTCCAAATTTACAATTTTATATTCAGTCCGATATTTATCCCCACTCTAAAATTGGGCTCAATACTTTTACTAAAATATAACTATTTGATTAAATATAAGTTAAAAATCAAGGATAGATTATAAACCCCTGATAGAAACCCTTTTAACATTTTATTAGGAACTGTGTTAATAAATCATAAGAAACGTGTGAATAACTATCCAAAACTTGCTCTTGTTTTATTAGTCTAAATTGTCTACGACAGAATTAAAAAAGGATAAAGGCAATTACTTTTCCAAAATTTGACAGGAGTTATACAACGTTTGTCCATACAGATATTATCCATAGAATAAAGGACTGAAAAATTCGAGTAAATTGTGTATAACCTCGTATTTATCTAATTTTTAGATATATAAATTGTGAATTACTTGCTAGTTAGTTCCCTATAGTACGAGGTAAACTTTTTCTATAAAACTTATCCCCACAACTAACAAGACATAACAACATACAACACTTTTCTTTTTATATAAATAAAAAAATAGTGAAATACTGTTAGGTAATGTGAAGAAAGGTCTGTGATTAATTTTAGTGAGTTTGATTTTTTTTAAGACGGTGAATTGATTAGATTTGTTTTCAATTAAGCAATGAATAAAAAGCAATATGAAAACAATTAAAGATTTTGATTTTAATAACAAAAGAGCTCTAGTCCGAGTGGATTTTAACGTTCCACAGAGTGCCGATTTAAAAGTAACCGATTTAAGCCGAATTGAGGCTGCAAAACCTACGATTGATAAAATACTTAGCGATGGGGGTTCGGTTGTGCTTATGACGCATTTGGGGCGACCTAAAGGAAAGGTGAGTGAAGAGTTTTCGCTTAAAAATATTGTAAAAGATATTGAAGGAGTTTTAGGGCATAAAGTTGAATTTTGCCCCGATTGCCTTGGAGACCAAGCTGTAGAAATGACTTCGGGCTTAAAGGCCGGCGAGATTCTATTGCTTGAAAATTTAAGGTTTTATACGGAAGAAGAAAAGGGCGATGAAAATTTTGCTGAAAAGCTTTCTAAGTATGGAGACGCCTACGTAAATGATGCCTTTGGAACAGCACATCGTAACCATGCATCTACGGCTGTAATTGCGAAGTTTTTTCCTAAAACTAAATTTTTCGGTTTATTAATGGCAAAAGAATTAGAAGCTATTGATCAAGTACTCGGAAAAGGGGAAAGACCGGTGACAGCAGTTATTGGGGGATCTAAAGTTTCTTCTAAAATTACTATCATTGAAAATATGCTTGGTGCAATAGACAATCTCATTATTGGAGGAGGAATGGCCTTCACCTTTATTAAGGCTTTGGGAGGTACTATTGGAAATTCCTTAGTAGAAGAGGATAAGATGGATTTGGCTTTAGATATTTTGAAAAAGGCTAGGGCTAATAACGTTGAAGTTTGTCTTCCCATGGATGTAGTGATTGCGGATGATTTCAATAACGATGCAAACACGAAAGTGGTCGATATATATGATATTCCAGAAGGATGGATGGGACTTGATTCCGGACCTAAATCTCGAGTATTAGTACATGACACGATTGTGAATTCTAGAACCATCCTTTGGAATGGCCCACTGGGTGTTTTTGAAATGCCTTCCTTTGCAGAAGGAACGATTGCGCTAGGGGACAGTATTGCTGAAGCAACAAAGCTTGGTGCTTTTTCTCTCGTGGGAGGAGGGGATAGTGTAGCGTTTGTTAAGCAAAATAACTACGAGGATAAAGTTTCTTATGTTTCAACAGGTGGAGGAGCGATGCTAGAAAGTTTGGAAGGTTTAGAATTGCCTGGAGTAGCTGCGATCATGCATTAAAAAATTTTACATAGAAAAGGTAAGGCCGGAGACATTTAAATAATCTCCGGCCTTCTTTTTTTCTTTTTTCTTAAAAATTCACTAAAAATTCGCTTTCAGAAATAGGTCAAATTTAAACGTTCTCTGTTTTTTCGATAATATATATCAGACTGGAATAATCGTTTGTTTTTAAGGCTTTAAAATTAGAAATTACTCCAATAAGACCTCCCGAAAGGATTGCAAATGGATTTTTTTTGTATTTTTCACTCAGAATCGAAATATAAATGGAATCGAGTAGGAGAGGTTTGATTTGTTTTAGTTTCCAAGAGTTTGAATTAAATTTGGATTCGATCCCAGTTTTTGAAAAATGGTAAAGATGTCTTGGTACATCGTATGCAGCCCAATAGGATTTGTAATGCTGCGCATCGTACGATTTGTAATTGGGAAGTGCTAAGATTAGTAAACCGTTTGGTTTCAGTTTGTTATACAATTTATTTATTATATCCTCCTGATTTTCAATATGTTCTAGTACATGCCATAAAGTAATGACATCCAAAGAAGAATTTGGTAAATCTTCGAGGTCTGTAACGAGATGGGTTTTCTTAAGTTTATTTTTCGCTGCTTCACTTGCTACTTTCGAGGGTTCATAGCCATACGTTATAAAATCCTCTTCAATGGTTTTTAGAAACTCACCTGCACCGCATCCATAATCGAGTACACTTGCATTTTTAAAACTAAGCGAGGCAACTATATTTCGCTTGTAATTGAGATTAAAGGATTGAACGAATTTGTAGATTCTTTCTTTTAAGCTTCCGTTATCTTGGTGATGCGATATGTATTTTGGACTTTGGTAATATCTATTTAATTGAGAGGGGATAGGCCACGTCTTTTTGATACCACAGGTATCCGTATCTTTTATTTCAAATTCCTCTTGAGTAAGAAAATGATCTTTAACCTGCATTTGTTTTGTTTTTCAATTTCAAATGAATTGTTTCACGTGAAACAATTTAATTATCTTCCTAAATAAATAAGCAGCACATTAATGTCGGCAGGGGAGACTCCACTGATTCTAGAAGCTTGAGCAATGGTACGGGGTTGTACCGCTTGTAGCTTAATTTTTGCTTCTGCAGAGAGAGAGGCTATTTTAGTATAGTCGAAGTCTTCATGGATTTTGATGTTTTCCATTCGGGAAAGCTTCGCTACATTTTCGCGTTCCTTGTCTATATACCCTTTGTATTTTATATTGATTTCTGCTTGCTCACGAACTTCCTGCTGAAAGTCTCTTGAGAACTCTTGAATGAAATCGATTTCATCAAGTTTTTCTAAACTCATATTGGGTCTCGTAAGGATCTGTGCAGCCTTGTAGGCTTGATCCACAGGAGACGATTCGATCGATTCTAAAATAGGGTTGATCACACCTGGTTTAAGGGATGTTTCCCGTAAAAAGGCTTCTAGTTCTTGGGATTTCTCTATTTTTTCTTGAACTCTTTCGAGACGCTCTTGTGAAGCTAATCCAAAGTCAAATGATTTTTGTGTTAGTCTAATATCTGCGTTGTCTTGACGAAGCAGAAGTCTGTATTCTGCTCTCGAAGTAAACATTCTGTAGGGTTCTTCTGTTCCTTTTGTGATAAGGTCGTCGATAAGTACACCTATGTAGGCCTCGTTTCTGTTAAGAATTACTTCTGGTTTACCATGCACCTTGTTGTGTGCATTGATTCCAGCCATTAGTCCTTGTCCCGCGGCTTCTTCGTAGCCTGTGGTTCCGTTGATTTGACCTGCAAAATAGAGGTTTTCTACTAATTTGGTTTCTAAGGTATGCTGGAGTTGAGTAGGAGGGAAGTAATCGTATTCGATGGCATATCCGGGACGGAATACTTTTACGTTTTCAAAACCTGGAATGTGCTTCATTGCCTTCACTTGAATGTCTTCGGGGAGAGAGGAACTGAATCCATTTACATACACTTCAACCGTTTTCCAACCTTCAGGTTCTACGAATAGTTGATGCCTTGTACGTTCGGCAAATCTGTTGATTTTATCTTCAATACTCGGACAATATCTTGGGCCAATGCTTTGGATGGTTCCGTTAAACATGGGACTTCTATCAAAGCCTTCACGTAGTATTTCATGTACTTTTTCGTTGGTATACGTAATGTGGCAGCTTCTTTGGGTTGTCAAAGGATCACTAGGCAAGTAGGAGAATTTCTGTGGATTTGGATCTCCCGGCTGTTCTTCCATTTTGCTATAATCTAGACTTCTTCCGTCTACTCGAGGAGGAGTTCCGGTTTTCATTCGACCGCTTGTAAAGCCTAAGGATACGAGCTGTTCTGTGATACCAAATGCTTTGGGTTCACCCATACGTCCACCTCCGAGCTGTTTATCCCCTACGTGGATAAGTCCGTTTAGGAAGGTACCGTTGGTAAGTACAACCGATTTTGATTTGATTTCAATACCAAGAGATGTAATGACTCCAGATACTTTGTTATTTTCTATCAAGAGGCTTTTCACCATGTCTTGAAAGAAGTCTAGGTTCGGCGTATTCTCCAAAGCCAGTCTCCATTCCTGGGCAAAAAGCATGCGGTCATTCTGGGTTCTAGGAGACCACATTGCAGGACCCTTTGATAGGTTTAGCATCTTAAATTGGATGGCAGACTTATCCGCTATGATACCGGAGTAACCACCCATGGCATCGATTTCACGTACGATTTGTCCTTTTGCAATACCTCCCATTGCTGGGTTGCAGCTCATTTGACCTATCGTTTGCATATTCATGGTAACCAGTAGCGTTTTGGACCCCATGTTTGCTGCAGCCGCTGCCGCTTCGCATCCAGCATGACCTCCGCCCACTACTATTACATCGTATATTTCACTAATCATAATTTCCAATCTATTGGATTAAATATCTAATGTTTCACGTGAAACATTAGATTCTAACTTTGAGAAGTGCAGGTATAAATGCAGAGATTCAGGAGTACAAAATTTCCTAAATATAAATACAATCCTTATCGCTTCTCAAGATAGAAGTTTTCTTTAGCGCGCATTTGAGCTTCCTCTTCTTCGGTTTTGTCCTTATATCCACAAAGGTGGAGTAGGCCGTGAGCAAGCACTCTGTGCAATTCTTGGTCGTAAGTTGTTGATAATGACTTTGAATTTTCTAAAACGCGGGGCAAAGATACGAAAATATCTGCGTTTATAAGGCTACCCTTTACATAGTCAAAGGTTATGATATCCGTGTAATAATCGTGTTGCAAATAGGTTTTGTTAATAGAGAGTAGGTATTCATCGTCACAGAATATGTACGATATTTCGCCAACTTTTTTGCCTTCTTGCTCAACTAATGACGTTAACCACTCAGTTGTGGAGTTCTCGATATCCAAAGAAGGGATCTGTTCAAAAAAATAGTTTATCATATTAAAACCAGTGTCCTAGGATTACGGTGAATAACCCTTCATTATTAATTGTAAGTGATTTGCTGTAATTTAGTTTTATCTGTCCAAAGGGAGAGCGATAGCCTGCGGTTAACCCTACAGAGGAGTGCATGATATCAAAAAATTGGGTATCTTCCAAAGAATCGAAAGCAGTGGCAACGGAGACACTCGGAGTTAGAAATAGATTTTTATTTACCTTGAATTGGAAATCATTGGAAACCATAAGCACATTGTTTCCGCCTTCTTGTCCCAGCTCGTATCCATTAAAAGGTATCAAATTACCCATGTTTTGTCCAAAAATCCCACCGAGCTTATATTCATAGAAAGGATTAAGCTGTTCTCCGAGAGAAAGGCCCACCATCATTTGGAGTCTATTGGTGTAATAGGAGGTTATAGGAATGTTGATTTTAACATTTGCCTTTGCTTGGAAGATAGAATTATCCGTCTCCTTATCTAGTACGTCTATTAATTTTCCCTCGACGGATAAATAGATGCCTCTCGTTGCAAAATCTCGATCGTCCTGGGTGTCGCTTTTAATAAAGGCATAGGGGTTCAAAAACTGGTCTTTCGTCGAAACTGTGGCACTCGGAATTTGGGATTCAAAATGATCATGACTAAGTCCGCCACCAATTGCGTAACGGTCTTGCCAAACCGACTGGATGAATATATCATTTCGATACCAGGTCTGTTTTTGGTACGTAATTGAATTTTTATCTTTTAAATCGTAAGACATGCGTGAGGAATAGAGTCCAAATCCGGGGATATACCCATTGTCAATAAAATAATTGAAGTAATACCGCGGCGCATCGCCTATAATGATATCCGCAGAAATGGTCGAGTTCCGAAATAACAATCTTTTGGCTGTAAAGTTAATCAGTAAACCCGTTTTAAAGATCTCGTCATAATGGAGCCCAAATTTCAAAAAGAACCGAGTTTCATCCTCATTTACAGTTAGTTTCAAATAGGTTTTGTCCTCTTCTTGGACCAGATCGTAATTGATTAGTTTGTAGTGATTCGTAGCGTACAATTTATCAATCATCTTGTTGATGGATGTGTAGCTCTGAAGAGAGGGTAGAGTCAAATTCATTTTCCCTTGTACGTAATCACTACTAAAGATTTTGTTATTCTCAAGTTTAATTCCTTCAATTTTGTAAAGGTTGTTAAATACGGGGTTTGTTGGGGCCCGTAATAGACTTTCGGTTGATTTTGGAAGTGAATCCAATACGGAACTGTACTTTAGCGCTTCTTGATAGCCTTTCGATAGAATGTTTTGTTTATCTCCATAACTGGTAGCACTAAGTCCCTCCAGATTCGGATGGATATTGATATCTGTATATTGGTATTGATTCTTGGTCTCTTTTTGAATCGAGTAGTCGGTTACTTGGTTAAGGATCGCGATTAAGCTATTTAACTGCTCTCTAGTGGCCAAACCCTGACTTAAATCTACTCCAATGACAATGTCAATCCCTTTGTCTTTCAAAGGTTTTGAAGGATAGTTCACCGTCATCGCTCCGTCAATGTAAAGAGAATCCCCAATCTGTACAGGGTCCATTAAGGAGGGGAACGCGGAACTTGCCATAATTGCATTGACGAGATCTCCTTTTTCGAAGAGTTCCATTTTACCGGTCTCTAAATTGGTAGCCACACACATAAAGGGAATCGGAAGCTTAGAAAAATCATTTACGTTGGATACGTTCTTAAATAATTCTTTTAGCATGTATATGTTCTTCTGACCTGATGAAATCGCAGTTGGCAGGACATTTACCTTTCCATCTTTAATGGGAATATTGAGCAAGTATTTATCCACTGATTTGTTGAAGAACGAAGTTTCTTGCCGCGTCTTTTCATTTGCGATGAGCGTATAGAAATCCGTTTTTAAGACGATCTGCTCAATGTCAGCCGCACGATAGCCTGAGGCGTATAGGCCTCCTACTATGGCGCCCATACTGGTCCCTGAAATGTAATCGATTTTAACTCCTAAAGAGTCTATTACTTTAAGTACTCCAATGTGGGCAAACCCTTTGGCTCCTCCTCCGGATAGAGAGAGCCCAACTTTTGCATTTTTAGGGATGACAAGGTCTTTTTTAACCTGGGCTTGAATGCTTAGGCACAGAGAGAAGACGAGTAGGAGACTTAGTAACTTCTTCATTAGGTTTTAATATAAATTCGTTTAACGCGATGTGAAATGGAAGTAAGAACCTCATAAGGAATCGTTTCGCAATACACGGCAAACTCTTCAAGTGAAGGACTACCGTTAAAAATAGTGACGGAATCTCCTTCCTGCACATTTAAAGTTCCAATATCAAGCATGAGCATATCCATACAAATGTTCCCAACAACAGGCACTAAAGTCCCTTTTACGCTTACAAATGCTTTCTTATTACCAATGCGTCGAGGAATACCATCTGCATATCCCACAGGTAGGGTTGCAATGCGAGTATCATGGGAGGCAATATAGCTGCGGTTATACCCAACAGAATCACCCTCTTTAATCTCAGAGATTTGAGAAATGACGGTTTTGAAACGGACTGCGTTTTGTAGAGAGTCCTTAATGGGCTGGGAAGAACTGACGCCCACCATACCAATTCCGATACGCACCATGTCAAATTGATATTCGGGATAATTTGCAATTCCCGATGAGTTTAAGATATGACGTAGGGGCGAGTACCCTAGTAGAGTGGTAAAGGAAGTCGTAATCCGATCAAAGGTTTCTACTTGGCTTATTACGTAGGATTTTTCTTCGGGTATATCGGAGGTAGATAAGTGAGAGAAAATGGATTTTACATTCACATTTAGCTGCTTAATTTTTAGCGCAAGGGCCTTCATCTCCGATTCTTTAAATCCGAGTCTGTGCATACCCGTTTCGACCTTAATATGAATGGGATAAGATCCCAAATACCCTTTTTGCTCTAGTTGCTCGCAAAAAAGCGCGAGAACTCGAAAGCTATAGATTTCAGGCTCTAGATTGTAGTCAATGATTGTAGCATAACTATGCTGTTCCGGATTCATGACCATAATGGGAGTGGTAATTCCATTTTTTCGAAGTTCCACCCCTTCATCTGCATAAGCAACCCCCAAGTAATCAATATGGTGGTGCTGTAAAAATTCGGCTATCTCGTACCCTCCTAAGCCATAGGCGTAGGCCTTTACCATGGCCATCATTTTCGTTTGTGGCTTGAGTAGAGATTTATGCACATTAATATTATGCAGAATGGAATTGAGGTCTATTTCTAGTACAGTGTCGTGCTTTTGCAGCTCTAGTTGGTTTTTTAAGCGCTCGATTTCAAATCGACGAGCTCCTTTCAACAAGATTAGAGAATCTTCTATTCGTTGAAGAATAGGACTGGACATAAGCTGTTGCGTATGCTCAAAAGTGTAAGTTTTCGAATCAAATAGAGAGGCATATTGCGATATTTCTTCCCCGACTAGAAAAACGGTATCGAATTCTTGTTCATTGGTTAGCTTTGCCACTCTCTCATAGAGCTCTTTCGAGTTTTGTCCTTCGAAAAAATCGGTGAGAACTAAGTTTTTTTCTTGTTTTTGGTATTCTTTTATAAACTGGAACGCCGTAATCAATGAATCGAGATCTAAATTGAAAGAATCATTGATAATTAGGTTTCCTTTTTGACCGTTCACACTCTCAAGTCGCATTTCGACCCCTTTTAGCGCATTGATTTTTGCGATAGCTTCCGAAGCGGAATATCCTAAATAGGTAAGTGTCGTTAAAACACAGAGCGCATTGTTTAATGTAGCGTGATCCCGTTGTTGGACCGGAAGCTGAATTTGCTCTCCCTTAAGTTGAATCTGAACGTCTTTTTGAACGTTTTGCCAATCGCCTATAATGTGTACATCATTATGCGATTTAAAACCAAAACTGAGCAGTTCTCGATCTGCATACTCAGAATTTATCTTTCTGTAAACCTCTAGGTTGTCTCCAGAAAAAATAACCGTATGAGAATGCTTGAAGAGTTTAAGTTTCTCTTCGATTAATTGACTTTCTTCCTTAAAATGATATAAATGTGCAGATCCAATATGGGTCAAGATGCCTATTTCTGGTGAAAGAATGGCTTCCAGCCTCTCCATTTCGCCAGGTTTTGAAATCCCCACTTCAAAAAGACCTAAACGATCCTCGGGTCCAAGTTGTAGGATGGATAGAGGTAAGCCAATTTGAGAATTAAAGCTCTTTGGACTTTTTACCGTCTTTTGACGGTCCCAAAGGCTTTGGTATAGCCATTCTTTAACGACCGTTTTTCCATTACTTCCGGTGATTCCAATGGTTTTTAAGTTCTCAATCTGTCGCAAGTGATAGGAAGCAAGTTGTTGTAAAAAATCTTGCGCATCCTTCACAATTATCCAGGTAAGATCCTCATAATTGGGTAAATATTGCTCTGCAATAATCACATCAATGCCTTTCTCCTTTGCTTCACTAATGTATTTAATCCCACTACTTTTAGGCGTGGTTATCGCGATAAAAGCCGTGTCTTCGGTGGAATAGATGATTCGACTGTCAAACGCGATTTTTTGTACGCGGCGATTTTTGTCACCAATCAGCTCGGAGTTGGTAATATCTGCAATCTGTTGAGCAGTGTAATTCATTGGTTTTTTAATTATGAAACTATCGTTTACGATTGGAGAGCTCTTCCACAAATACGTTGCGGCTCACCGCCTCGTAGCTTTGGGTTTCTCCGAGCTCAACCAAATCTTTACTTTCGGTAATACGTAGGGAGTAGTTGGCTAGATTCCCTGTTCTTTTGCAAATCGCATGTACTTTGGTCACGTATTCTGCGGTCGCCATCAAATCGGGCATCGGACCAAAAGGACGTCCTAAGAAGTCCATATCAAGACCTGCAATAACCACACGAACTCCGTTGTTGGCCAGTGTATTGGCAACTTCAACGATCCCGTGATCAAAAAATTGAGCCTCGTCAATTCCCACGACCGCACAATTAGAGCCTAGCAATAAAATTTCACTTGAACTCTCCACGGGTGTACTACGGATCTTATTGTCGTTATGCGAAACAACTTGCGTTTCGTCATAACGTATGTCTAATTTTGGCTTGAAGATCTCCACGGCTTGCCCTGCCATTTCTGCACGTCGAAGCCTACGAATTAATTCCTCTGTTTTCCCTGAAAACATAGATCCGCAAATGACTTCCATCCATCCACTCTGCTTGGCGTGATTAATTGTATTTTCTAAAAACATTTGTTAAATTAGCCGTAGTTTTGAAGCATCAAAAATAACGAAAATTTAATAAGGTTAGCTATGACTACGATCGAAGATTTAAGATTACAGTATTTTGAGGATTGCAAGGAGATTATCGCAGATTTACAAGAGATTGATAGCGAAATGGAATTGATCGATCAGAAAGCGAATCTTGATATATTGGTGGAGAAAATAGCTTTTTTAAAACATTGTGAGGAAAATTCGCTTTATTTTTCTGCACCAGAACCTGTTTTAGAAGAGGAGGAGACGGAAAGTGAGCAAGAACTAGAAGAGGAGATCGAAGAGGAAAAACCGGCCTTCAATTTTGAAATTGCAGGACCGAGTATTGAAGAGGAATCAGAAACTCCAAATTTAGAGCCTGAGCCCAATCCAGAGCCAGAGGTAGGAGAAAGCATTGAAGCCGAACTCGCGGAAGAGACTACTGAGAATAGAATAGAAAGCGAAGATTTACAAACAGATTTTGAACTTGCAGAGGACTTTGAAGCGCCTACAGCTTGGGAAGAAACGCAGGAAACCATTGCGGAAAGTATACCCGTAACAGCGGAACTAGAAGTAGAGGTGGAAAATCAAACCGAAGAGCTTTTGGAGTCCACTGCAGAGGAAATTGAAATGGAAGAATCGGTGGAAGCTCAAAAGGTTGAAAGTAAGGAGGTAGAAGAGCTAGAAGTTCTAAACCCAACCCAAACCCAGCAGCAAGCACAAGCGCATCGAAACGAGAAAAAGATTAAACTTGCGCATATCAAAGGCTTATCGGGATCCGTCCGGTCTTTATTTGATGAGGAAGTCCTCGAAACCACGGCTTCTTCTCTTCAAAGTCACGTGCCAAGCAAAGATTTTTCAGATACAGAGAGCCAAAACAAGTCCAAGGAACGAACTCATTTTAAATTGGATTTGAACGATCGAATTGCGTTTTCTAAAATCTTATTCGACGGAAGTCAATCGGAATTAAACCACACAGTCAATGAACTTAATGAGTTTCGGGATTTAGCGGAGGCAAAAGACTATTTAAGCCAGGTATACCACAAAAGAGATTGGAAAAAAGTGGATGAGTATGCCCAGAGGCTATGGATGCTAGTAGAGAATAAATTTCAATAGCCGAACCTATTTCCAAAACAAAATATAGAATTTAAAAGCGTATGATTAAAGATATTTCCCAGTTCAATACTGTTTTTTTTATCGGAGTTGCTGGAGTGGGCATGAGTGCTATCGCTCAGTATCTTAGCGGAGTAGGGAAACAGGTTGCAGGCAGCGATCGGTTTTTTAATTCCCTAGAGTACAATCGAACCAAAGAACAACTTGAAGAGGAAGGTATTCAATGTTTTGCGCAGGACGGATCTGGAATTTCTGCTGCAACCGAGCTAATCGTAGTTTCAAGTGCCATTGAAGACACAGTTGCAGAAGTAAAAAAGGCAAAGGAATTAGGAATTCCTATTATCAAAAGAAGTGAGCTTTTAGCCCTGATCGCTAAAAGTAAGCGAACAGTAGCGGTTGCGGGCACTTCCGGAAAAAGTACCACCGCTGCCATGCTTTTCCAAATCCTAAGGGATGGGAACATGGACCCAAGCATTATTACAGGTGCAGGGTTAACAAGTATAATTAAAGAAGGTAAGCTTGGGAATGCCTACGTCGGAAAAGGCGAATGGCTCATTATTGAAGCAGATGAGAGTGATGGGTCCGTGATACAATACACACCCGAGATTGGGCTACTACTCAATATTGACAAAGACCATCAAGAAATTGAGGAATTGATTTCTCTTTTTCAACAATTTAAATCCAATACAACGGGTAGCTTCGTGGTGAACTTGGGTCATGAACTCACACAGAAGCTTTCTGACCATAAAAATGAAGATTTTGGATTCGAAACTCCAGAAGCTCATTACAATGTAACGAATTATGTTCAGAATGAATTTGAGATTCGTTTTGAGCTGCTTGCGCAAGGATTTGAAATGAATGCCCTAGGACAGCATAGTGCAGAGAATGCAGCGGCGGCCGTAGCCGTAGCCCATAAAATTGGAGTCGATTTAAAAACCTGCGCAGAGAGCTTAAAATCTTACGAAGGGATTTTTCGACGCCACCAGATCGTAGGAGAAAAAAACGGAATATGGGTAATTGATGATTACGCTCACAATCCTGCAAAGTGTGCCGCGTCTATCCGTGCAGTTCAAGCTGTAAGACCTAAGGTGATTGCCTGGTTTCAGCCCCATGGATTTGGTCCCACACGCTTTTTAAAAGACGATTTCATTCAAGAAATTTCATCAGCTCTACGTGAGAAGGATGAGATATGGATGAGCGAGATTTACTACGCTGGCGGGAGCGCCACAAAGGATATTTCTGCAAACGATTTAGTAAAAGGAATTCAGAATGCAGGAAAGCAAGCTTTTTTTGTAGAGGATCGAAAAGATCTTTTGAAAAGCATGCGTTCTCATTTAGATTCTCAAAGCGTGCTCTTGTTAATGGGGGCGCGAGATCCTAGTCTAGAATCCTTTGCAAATGAATTTTTTGAAGAGTTATGAGTGGAATCTTGTATTTTGTACCCACGCCCATCGGGAATCTTGAAGACATGAGTTTTCGAGCGGTTCGTATTTTAAAAGAAGTCGATTATATCCTGTGCGAAGACACTCGGACTTCAGGTATCTTACTCAAACATTATGAGATAAGTAAACCTACACGATCCTACCATCTTCATAACGAGCATCATGCGACGGACAAAATCGTGGAAGACCTGCAAAACGGTTCAAACATCGCAATTATCACTGACGCAGGAACGCCTGGGATTTCAGATCCTGGATATTTACTTGCACGCGCCTGTAGTGATGCAAATATAGAGATGATCTGTTTGCCCGGTGCCACCGCTTTTGTACCGGCATTGGTAGTCTCAGGGATTCCGAACAATGAGTTTTTCTTCGCAGGCTTTCTACCCGCCAAGAAAGGGAGACAAACGAAATTAAAGGAACTTGCCGCCTTAGGAAAAACCATAATATTGTACGAGAGTCCGCACAAAATCAATACTGCACTTGAACAGATTTTAGAATTTTTTGGTCCGGAAACTCGCGTGAGTTTAAGTCGGGAAATATCAAAAAAATTCGAAGAAACAAAGCGCGGAAGCATTCTGGAATTGATTGCGTTTTCAAAAAGCAAAACCTTAAAAGGAGAAATCGTTCTCATTATAAACAATACAAAGAATTAACCAACGAAAAAGGAGAGCGTCCTTTTTTACTTATTTGATATATATGAAATTACTAGAAGGAAAAGTGGCCCTTGTTACGGGCGGCACAAGAGGAATTGGGAAAGGAATTGTAGAAGGATTTGTCGCACAAGGTGCACAAGTAGCTTTTACCTATGCAGGATCCGTGGAGAAAGCAAAAGAACTTGAAACGACACTAGGTTCCGATACAAAAGTAAAAGCGTATCAATCAGACGCTTCTGATTTTGATGCGGCCCAGCAACTGATCGACGAAGTAATGGCTGAGTTTGGAAAAATTGACATTCTAGTCAATAACGCCGGGATTACAAAAGACAACCTAATGCTTCGTATGTCAAAGGAGGATTGGGATACGATTATTCGTGTGAATTTAGATTCCGTCTTTAATCTTACCAAAGCGGTCATTAAGCCGATGATGAAAGCAAAATCTGGATCGATCATCAATATGACTTCTGTTGTCGGGGTTAAGGGAAATGCAGGACAAGCAAATTACGCAGCTTCGAAGGCGGGTGTGATTGGCTTTACAAAATCCATTGCACTTGAGCTAGGTTCCCGAAATATCCGTTGCAACGCAATTGCTCCAGGGTTTATCGAAACGGAAATGACCGGTGCACTCGATCAAAAGACAGTTCAAGGGTGGAGAGAAGCCATTCCTTTGAAACGTGGAGGACAACCTAAAGACGTAGCAAATGCCTGTGTATTTCTAGGAAGTGAGTTATCAGGGTACGTTACAGGACAAGTTCTTAACGTGGACGGTGGAATGCTAACGTAGGTCATGGCAATTTGTATTGACGGCACGACGTATCATCAACCGCTTCTGGTTTTTGCTATGGAAGCAGAAGCAGGACAAGAATTCAAAGAATTTGAAACCCTTTTTACGGGTGTTGGCAAAGTGAACGCAGCGTACCATTTGACAAAACGGTTAATGAGTGGACCCAAACCCGATCTCGTTTTGAATCTAGGCACGGCAGGAAGTAGCTTTTTTAACCGAGGTGAAATTGTGGTCAGTGAAGCTTTTGTTCAAAGAGATATGGATGTGAGTGGACTTGGACTTCCCAAGTACAAAACCCCCTTTATCGACGAGCCTGAAGTTTTAGCTTATGGTCTGGTTCCAAATGGGTTTGAGAAGGGAATATGCGGTTCAGGGGACAATTTTGAAACCACGATGAAGAAAGATATTTTTAACTTAATCGATATGGAGGCTTATGCGTTTGCCTTTCTATGCAAACGCGAAGATTTACCTTTCGTTTGCTTAAAGTATGTTTCAGACGGTGCAGATGAGTCCGCGGCAGAGGACTGGAGCACGCAATTAAAAGTAGCTGCAAATGCTCTTAGGGGCGCAGTGAAAAGATTGGAGCTATAGTCGATTAAGAATTCGTTCGACAAAAACCCTTCAGGGGATTTTTAAGTACTATAAAAAAACGGGAGGCTAATTAAAGGCCCTCCCGTTTTGGTTATTAGTAGTGATAGAGTCTACCCTTGATTTTTTAATTAGGTGTTTAGCACCTCTCCGAGATCTTTAATGTACTCGTGAGCAGTTAGGTCGAATTTGACGGGAACCACAGAGATATATCCTTCAGAGAGAGCTACTTCATCTGCATCTTTCCCTTCATCCATATTGTTGAAATATCCGCTTAACCAATAGTATTTTTTACCGTGTGGGTTTACTCTTTCGTCAAAACTTTCTTCCCATTTTGCATCTGCTTGTCGACAGACACGAATTCCTTTAAGCTCCTCTTTTTCTAACTTAGGAATGTTTACATTTAAGACGATCCCTTTCGGAAGAGGGTTGGCTAATGTTTTTCTTACGATTTGTTGAATGTACTCCTTTGCTTGTTTGAAGTCAGCCTCCCAGCTGAAATCAAGAAGTGAAAAGCCTATGGCTTGTAGGCCTTCAACGCCTGCTTCCACTGCAGCGGACATGGTCCCTGAGTAAATGACATTAATTGAAGAGTTAGCTCCATGGTTTATACCTGAAACCACTAAATCGGGTTTTCGAGTGAGAATCTGGTTCAATGCGAATTTTATGCAGTCTACAGGCGTACCGCTAAGAGAATAGTCCTTTTGCGGCCCTTCGAGATTTATTTCTTCAAAGGTAAGCGTAGAGTTTATCGTGATGGCGTGACCTTTGCCACTTTGAGGAGAATTGGGTGCGACCACCACCACTTCTCCAATTTCGTTCATAAATTCAACCAGGTTACGAATTCCGGGTGCTGTAATGCCGTCATCATTGGTTACCAAAATGAGCGGTTTTTGAGTTGTCGTATTCATTTTCACAAAATTAATCAAAAATTAGATGACATTTTGTAAATAAGGTATTAAATTTGATTCCTTGTTTCGGTCATGTAACAAATGACAAGGCCATTCAACCAATTATACAAACGAACGTTCAATATGTTTAAAAATTTCAAGTTCAATACTTTACTTCTTTTTATCCCTTTGACTTCTTTGGTGTTTTGTTTTAACTCACCCAAGAATGACGATGAAAAGATGCAAACGATAATGGTAAGTGTAAAAAATACACTTAGCTATTTACACTATACCCCAACGCCGATTAACGATGCGTATTCCCAAAACGTTTACGATACCTACATAGGTATGATTGACCCTGCAAAACGTTACTTTTTGAAGTCGGATACGGAAGAGTTCGCAAAGCATAGAACGCTACTCGATGACTATTTGAATCAAGGGGATCTTACTTTCTATAATTTGACTTATAATCGATTGTTTCAACGAATCGACAAAATTGATCAAGCGACGCAGGAAATCTTCAAGAACCCGATCAACCTGAAAGAAGATGAGGTTCTGATCCTTGAACCTGAAAAGAAAGAGTTTCCAGAAACAGAAAAAGATCTCTATAACGAATGGAAAAAGTACATCAAGTACAATATTTTACAAGAAATAGAATCTCTTAATGCAAAAGAGGAGTCTCAGAAAAAGAAGAAAGATTCGGTGATCAAACACAAATTAGTGGATACGATCAAAGTTGAGATTTTAACTCCAGAACAAAAGCAGGTAAAAGCGACTGAGGAGGTAAAAGACCTAGTGACGGAATCCTTTAAGCGATTTAAGAAAAGGAAAAAAATGGATTGGTTTACGGTGTATATGAATGCATATACAGAAGTATTTGATCCTCATACGAACTATTACTCTCCAAAGGACAAAGACGATTTTGATCTGATGTTTAAAGGAAAAGTGATTGGAATTGGAGCTCTAATTCAAGAAAAGAAAGGCTATTTATACCTTGGACAATTAACCATAGGGGCACCGGCGTGGAAATCGAAACAACTAAGCGACGGAGATAAAATTCTTAAAGTTAGATCCAAACCAAGCGAAGAGCCTGTTAATGTAGTTGGAATGCTTGCAGATGAAGCGGTACGCCTAATTCGCGGGGAGAAAGGAACAAAAGTGACCCTTACCGTGGAGAAGAAGGACAAAACCATTAAAGAAGTAACCATGGTTCGGGAAGAAGTAGCTATTGAAGATACCTTTGCTCGTAGTATTGTTGTGGATGCACCGGACGGTAAGAAATATGGATTTATAAACTTACCTAGTTTCAATGCAGATTTCGAGGATGCAAAAGGACGAAATGCTTCAGACGACATCAAGAACGAGATCCTAAAACTTAAAGCCCAAGGCATCTCGGGGATCATTCTTGATTTAAGAAATAACGGGGGTGGATCGCTTACAGAAGTAGGGGATATCATGAGCTTGTTTATGAAGGAGGGAGCCTATGTTCAGGTGAAAAATGGAAATGGAAAGATTCAAACGCTAACCACCAAAGCAAACGATCCCATTTGGACCGGTCCGCTAGTAATCATGCAAAATGAACTATCCGCTTCCGCTTCTGAAATTTTATCAGGTGTAATGCAGGATTACGGTAGAGCCGTACTTGTGGGTTCGCCACAAACCTATGGTAAGGGTACCGTACAGACCTTTGTCGATCTCAACCGATTTTTAAGTACGAACGATGATTTTGGATCTTTAAAGCTGACCATTCAGAAGTTTTATAGAGTAACAGGAGAGTCCACGCAGAAGAAAGGGATTGAATCCGACATCGTAATGAACGATTTCTTTACCCACGCTGAAATTGGGGAACGGTATGAAGATTTTGTTCTCGCCTGGGATAAGATTCCAGCGGCCCAAAACATTAAACAAGAGAATCGATTTGACCTTGTAAAATTGAAGCAAAATAGTGCTTCGCGTTTAGCGAAGGATGACATATACCAACTCGTTCAAGAGTCTGCGAAATGGAAGGAAAAATTAGACAAGGAGGATACAATTACCTTGAATATTGATAAGTTCAGCGCCCTTATGCAAGAGCGAAAAGCTCAGATTAAGCGTTTTGAAGCCCTTGATAAAAGCGAAAATGGATTGAAATTCATTCGCTATGAAGACGAGTTAAAACGTGAAAAAACAGATGATGCGTTTCAGAAGAAATCAGAAAACTGGATTAAGAACTTGCAACGTGATATTTATTTAAAAGAAGCAGTTCATGTAATCTCTGAACTCCCGTCCTAAACTACCGCACGAATTTTTAATCGTCATTAACAAAGCGACAAGCTCAGTTGATGACGATTTTTTTAATGAGATAAGGAAATGAAAACAATTTTTATAACGGGCGCAAGCTCTGGAATAGGCAAAGCAGTGGCTACTTATTTTGCACAGAAAAAGCATCGATTAATCCTCTGTGGGAGACGAGAAGAGAAGCTACGAGAATTAGAAAAACAGTTTTCTGAGTGTGAAGTGCATGTCCTTGTGTTTGACGTTAGGGATCGTGAGAGTGTTCAAAAGGCTGTAGACTCGATTCCGGAGGCGTTCCAAAAGATTGATGTTCTAGTGAACAATGCGGGAAATGCGCATGGAACAGACAGTCTACTCACGGCGAGCCTAGATGACTGGGACGCGATGCTGGATGGCAACGTGAAGGGTCTACTGTACGTTTCTAAAGTGATTCTTCCTTTATTGACAGAGAAAGGACATATTGTGAATGTAAGTTCTGTAGCGGCAAGACAAACCTATGCAGGTGGAGTCGTATACTGTGCAAGCAAACGAGCAGTGGATGTGATTTCAGAAGGTATGCGCCTTGAATTAACCCAAATGGGGATCAAAGTAACCAATATTCAGCCTGGGGCGGTAGAGACTGAATTCTCAGACGTCCGATTTAAAGGGGATAGAGATAGAGCTAGCAAAGTTTATCAGGGTTTTCAGGCCCTAAAGGCCGAAGATGTCGCGGATGCGATTGGGTATTGCGTGGAAGCTCCCGCGCATGTCACCATTTCTGATCTCACGATCTATCCCTCCGCACAGAGTGAACCAAGGACTATCCACAAAAATGAGTAATTTTGCAGCATGACGATTTTACACATTGAATCTTCTTCAAAAAATTGTTCCGTGGCCGTTTCCAAAGGCGAGGAGCTCTTATGTTTATGTGAAGAGCGATCTGAGAATTATAAGCAAAGTGAAAATTTGCACCCATTCGTTTCGTGGGCGCTTGAAGGAGCGGGTCTTACACTAGAGGATATAGAGGCAGTTTGTTTGGGTATGGGACCGGGATCCTACACAGGTCTAAGAATTGGTGCTTCCAGTGCAAAAGGATTTTGCTTTGCACTTAACATTCCGCTAATTGCTATCAATTCGATGGATACCCTCGTAGAACCCTTTTTAAACAGCGGTTACGAGGTTATTATACCTCTAATTGATGCAAGACGAATGGAAGTATATACCGCAGCGTATGACGGTGCTACAGGAGAACTGCTCGAGGAGAGTCAGAATCTTATTTTAGAAGAGGACAGCTTTTCAAAATACGAAGGAAAGAAGGTTCTTTTTGTAGGAGACGGTGCACTTAAAGCCCAGTCTCTCCTGACGCTATCCAATGCCAATTACAAGAATGAAATTCTTCCTTCTGCGCAGTACCTAATTCGGAAAGCAAAAGCAAAATTTGAAGCAAAAATGTTTGAAGACATTGCCTATTTTGAACCGCTTTATCTGAAAGACTTCCAGGGAGTTAAAAAATCAGACATAAAAAAATAGCCTTCAGGAATTGAAGGCTATAGGATCGTTTGTAAAAAAGGATTCTTATTTTTTCGAGACTCTAAAGAGTTTTCCACTATCGGTCACCGCATAAAGATGGCCGTCTTGTCCACTAAGGACATCTCTAAATCTTTCACCGTACTCCGTGAGTAGCCATTCTTCTCCAATTACCTTATTATTTTCAATCACTAATCGGATGATTTTTTGTCCGCTTAAGCTTCCAATAAACAGATTGTTTTTCCATTCATCAATCGAACCCGTGTAGAAATCAATTCCACTGGGAGAAATTGAGGGATCCCAATAATAGACAGGCTGCTCATACCCTTCTTTTTGCCCAATTCCTTCTCCAATGACAGCGCCACTGTATTCTCTTCCGTAGGTAATAATGGGCCAGCCGTAATTAATTCCCGGTTTTATTAAATTGACTTCATCTCCCCCTCGAGGTCCGAATTCCGTTTCCCAAAGCTCTTTTGTTTCAGGATGAAACACGAGGCCTTGTGGATTCCGATGCCCGATGGAATAGATCTCAGGTTTCCAGCCCAAGGTATTCGTGGAGGCTGCTTTCCCCTCTTTCGTTAGTTTAAGAATTTTGCCAAGATAGGCATTGCCGTCTTGTGCGAGTGGCCGTGTAGGTAGATCAGATCGTTCCCCGGTCGTCACATAAAGAGATCCGCTTGCGTCAAAGGCAAGACGACTCCCATAATGCAGTTTGCCATCGTATACAGGAGTAGCCCTGAAAATGACTTGTATGTTTTCAATTGATTTTTCATCCGTGGAGAGGACTCCTTTAGCCACCGAGGTATGGTTTCCGCCTTTAACGGGTTCCGAATAAGACCAGTATAATGTTTTGTTGTTTTTGAAATCTGGATCCAGTGCCACATCTAAAAGACCGCCTTGTGCTTTAGAATCCACAGCCGGAAGTCCCTGAATTTTATGACTAGATTTACCATCTTTACTCACGAGATTCATCCATCCGTTCTTATCTGTGGTTAAAAACCGAGAGTCAGGTAGTTGAATTACTGCCCAAGGGCTACCTAGGTTTTCATTGAGAATTTCAACGGAATAAGGAGTGGAAGTATGGACACCTTTGATTCGGGTTTGACCTTCAAAAGCAGCTGCAATATCTGTGTTGGGCTTTTCCGTTTCCGGATTCGCGCCCTCAGTTGTGGTTGCATTTGAATTACTCGAAGTTGTTGAAGTGCCGTTTTGGCAGGAAAATAGAAGTGTACCCAATAGAGGTAAACACAAAATTGCTAACTTTTTCATAGGATTGGAGATTAAACACTCTAAATTTAAGAAAAAATAAATTAGCAAATTACATTCACCTAGAGACTTGTAAAAAGGGTATGGGACTACATTTTACACGAGAACTCCACGGGCAATTCTTCGTTTAAAAGCTTCCTATTTCTTGAGTCGGATCAAAAGGATTACTTTTCGATTAATTGAAAGGGAACCTCCTTGAAAATTTCGGTAGAGTCCTTTTGGAACAGAATACCGTTGGGCTTTTCGACCGTTTTAGGCCTAAATCCTAACAATGTACGGGATTCTGCTAAGATTCTAAGGTGGTAAACAAGACCTTTTTTATCGCTCGGAA
The DNA here is from genome assembly GCF_057838485.1 of Epilithonimonas sp. KH_059. Lineage (NCBI taxonomy): Bacteria > Pseudomonadati > Bacteroidota > Flavobacteriia > Flavobacteriales > Weeksellaceae > Epilithonimonas > Epilithonimonas sp. KH_059. The sequence goes on along the minus strand of NZ_CM174468.1, from coordinate 1,520,908 downwards.
GCACTTGGTGCTGTAGACGATTAATGACCACTGCACTGGGCAATGCGTTCTCGTTAGATAATTCAAAATCAACAAGATATCCCTTCTCGTTTCCTTCGTTAAAAGATTGGTACGTCGGGTTTTTCACCTCTGGAATATCTGAGGTTTTACAAGCGATGCTCACGAGTGATAGAATAATTAGTAGAAAAGACTTCTTTATTTTAGTTATTTTCATATTTTTACGATCTAGCTTTTGACATTTCACAAAACTAGTAAAAATAAGATATGAAAACTATGAAATTTAGAAAAATTGCATTAACCTCCTTAACAGCGCTTGCTCTCTTAGCAAGTTGCTCAAGAGATGAAGATCCAGCGCCTAAACCAGATCCTAAACCAGAACCCCCGGTAACCAATATCACGCCCGATAAAGTAAATGACTTTGTATGGAAGGCGATGAACTCATGGTATTACTGGCAGAAAGAGGCCCCTAATTTGGGCGATACTAAATTTGCGACTCCAAACGAATATGCCACTTTCATTAATGGAAAAAGTCCAGACAAATTATTTTACGAGTTGTTGTTTGAATATGAGGTAACAGACTTTTTCTCTTGGATTGAAAACGACAATGCGATTGTTTCAAAAGCGCAATATGTGGCAGAAGAGCAGTCTACGACAGGATTGGAACTTGCTGTCTTAGGAAAAGGGGATAACACCGGAAGATATGTGGCATTAGTGAATTATATCGTTCCAAACTCAAGTGCCGATAAGGCGGGACTTAAAAGGGGGGACGTCATCACAAAGGTGAATGGGCAGTACCTTATGGGTTCTAATTATTCGCAGCTATTCGGAGGCTCGTTTAACCTCACAAGAGCGAATACAGCCTCTTACAATGACGAAACGGGTGTGATTTCCACGACCGACAAGGACGAATCCATTGCGATCGCTAAAACCATGGTGGAAGAAAACCCGATTGCGCACTATGAAGTGTTTAAAGAAGGTGGAAGAACGATTGGATACCTTGTGTTCAACGGGTTTAAAATTGATTATAATGACGAGTTAAACGCACAGTTTGCTCAAATGAAAGCAGACGGAGTAAACGAACTTATTTTAGATTTACGTTACAATGGAGGAGGCTCTCTTGACACAGCTGTAGGACTTGCACAGATGATTAATGGCTCGTTTACGGGAGGAGATTATGTCTACCTAGATTTTAACGACAAACACAATCAATACGATGAGTTTGATAAACTTAGTGACAAGATCGAAATCTACAACATAGTAGACGGTCATCAAGAAAAAACAGGAGAAGTACAGCAAATTAATAGCTTAACCCTACCGAAAATTTATGCTCTGGTTTCTTTCCAAACCGCATCCGCAAGTGAGCTTACGGTCACGAGTTTAAAGAAGTACATCGATGTGGAGGTAATTGGATATCTAACCGTAGGGAAGTTTGTGGGATCGCATACTCTTTATGATTCTCCTACTTCTGACTTCTTAAACTACGACAACCGAAACAAAGATCACAAATGGCAATTGCAACCGATCACCTTTGCTTATTACAACAAAGACATGGATCCCCATCCAATGGTAAGACTAAACGACGGAAGCATTGTACCTGGAATCATTCCAAGCAAACAAGAAAATTTCATTTCTCCTTTTCAGTGGGTTGGAAAGGTTAAAGAGTTTGGGAATCCAAGCGATCCTGAATTAGGGCGCGCTTTAGATATCATCAAAGGAAATAATGTAAGTACAACGGCAACGATGAGAAATCGTGCTATTTTAAGCAATAGAGGCGGGGCTAAAATGTTGTCCAAGCCGATGAGTGCAGCAAAAGGATTGTATATCTCTGATGTGACTCAATTCCGTAAACCTTCAAATTAAGGTTAAACCTATTTTTAGCAAAGAGGAGCATCCCTATCCAGGTTTGCTCCTCTTTGCCGTTTCAAAGGGGCTTTAGGCTAGTGCAAGAGTTCCTTTTTCACTTCTCAAAAATACAAAGCAGCCGCTTTCTTTTTTCGTACTTTTGTAGGGAAGAGGGAGTATCCTCTTCTTATTAAAATCGATAGCGAACCATTATATGAACTTTCAACTACAATCCGAATTTAAACCCACGGGCGATCAGCCGCAGGCCATTGAGAAATTAACAAAGGGTTTAGAGGAGGGTGAAAAATACCAAACGCTGCTAGGGGTTACCGGTTCTGGAAAAACGTTTACCATAGCCAATCTTGTGCAGAACGTACAAAGGCCAACCATCGTTCTTGCCCATAACAAAACTTTGGCTGCACAGCTCTACATGGAGTTTAAGGAATTTTTTCCTGAAAATGCAGTCGAATACTTTGTCTCTTACTATGACTACTACCAGCCTGAGGCTTATATCGCAAGGACAGGAACCTATATTGAGAAAGATTTAAGCATAAATGAAGAAGTGGAGAAGCTTCGACTTGCGGCGACAGCCAGCCTATTGTCGGGACGAAGAGACGTGCTCATTGTGGCTTCGGTTTCGTGTATCTACGGGATTGGAAATCCAAGTGAATTTCACAAATCCTTAATTACCCTAGCCGTCGGTGAGAAATTAACCCGTACCTCACTCCTTCATTCCTTAGTGAATGCACTTTATGCCAGAACGCTTAACGAGTTTCAAAGAGGAATGTTCCGTGTAAAAGGAGATGTCGTCGATGTGTTTCCTGCGTACGCAGACAATGGAATTCGAATTCAATTTTACGGAGATGAAATTGAGAAAATTCAAGCCTTTGATCCGGTTACGGGAAGCGTGACTTCTAATTTTGAAAAAGTTCAGATTTATCCAGCCAACTTATTTGTCACCTCAAAAGAAACGCTCAATGGAGCCGTACGACAAATACAGGATGACCTTGTCGACCAAGTCAGTTTCTTTGAGAAAATTGATAAGCCCCTTGAGGCCAAAAGGCTAAAAGAAAGAACTGAACTAGATCTTGAGATGATTAAAGAACTCGGGTATTGCTCGGGTATTGAAAACTATTCTCGGTATTTAGACGGCAGGCTTCCGGGCACTCGGCCCTTCTGTTTGCTCGATTATTTCCCTGAGGACTATTTAATGGTCATTGATGAAAGTCATGCTACGATTCCCCAAGTGCATGCAATGTTTGGAGGAGATAGGAGCCGTAAAGAATCGCTTGTAGAGTTCGGTTTTCGACTTCCTGCTGCGATGGACAACAGACCTCTAAAATTTGAAGAGTTTGAAGGAATGCAGAATCAGGTGGTCTATGTCTCAGCCACACCGGCGGATTACGAACTAGAGAGAACCGGGGGAGAGTATATCGAACAAATTATTCGCCCGACGGGCCTATTAGATCCTATTATTGAAGTGAGACCTACAGAGAATCAGATTGACGATTTGATGGAGGAGATTCACAAGAGAACGGAACTAGACGAACGAGTACTAGTTACCACACTTACCAAGAAAATGGCGGAGGAGTTAAGTAAGTACTTCACGAAATTTGGAGTCCGATGCCGTTACATTCATTCCGATGTAGAAACCTTGGAGAGAATTCAAATAATGCAGGATCTACGAACAGGCGTTTTTGATGTGTTAATTGGCGTGAATTTGCTGAGAGAAGGTCTCGATCTACCTGAAGTATCGCTTGTGGCTATTTTGGACGCAGACAAAGAAGGAATGCTTCGTTCACGTCGCTCCATGATCCAAACCGTAGGAAGGGCTGCCCGAAACTTAAATGGGATGGCAATTCTCTATGCCGACAAGATGACTAAGAGTATGCAAGCTACGATTGACGAGACGAATTACCGCCGTGAAAAGCAAAGGCATTACAATGAAATCAACGGTTTAGAGCCTAAACAGATCAACAAAAAGATTTCGTCTGCACTCGTCGGTAGTGCTCGTGATTTCCCAGAGGAAAAATACACGCAACGTGAAGTGTTGAAGCAAGTCGAGAAAATCAAGACAAACTTAACGAAGGACGAACTACGTGAACTACTCGATCGCAAACAAACGGAAATGGAATCAGCAGCCAAGAATCTAGATTTCATTCTAGCCGCCTCGATTCGAGACGAGATTAAAGCTTTGAAAGGGGAATAGTACTTAAGAGAACTCGCCCGACTTCACTTTTGCCTTAATAGGAATTAATAGTTCTGAGAGGCCATTTAGCTTGATTTCATAAATGGTTGAAAGTTGCATCCCTAGTTTTCCAGGGGGCATTCCCTTGCGCTGAAACCATTCCAAATACGAGATAGGCAAATCGCAAATAAGGCTTTCTTTGTATTTACCGAAAGGCATTTTCGTATGACAAATTTCAATAAGTATAGTAGGGTCCATAAAGGTCTAAATGCTTAAATCAATTTTCTTTTCAAGCTCTTCATCGTCGTCGAGGATGAGCTCGTTGTCATCTTCGCTAAATTCATTGTGGTAAACTTGGATGAGTAATACAGTCATGGAGACTAAGATCGGTCCAAAAACAAGACCCATGAATCCAAAAAGATTCATCCCCATAATGATTCCAAATACCGTGTTAAGAGGGTGAATGTTTTCAAGTCTTCGAAGCAGAGTGAAACGCAGAATGTTATCTGTGAGACCCACTGCGATCAAACAGTACAAAAGAATTCCAATTCCTCCTGTACTATCGCCCTCCGCAATCATGAAAATACCGACCGGTACATAGATGATAGCAGCCCCAACAATCGGGATCATCGAGGCAATGGCGGTTAGTGCAAAGAGCAAAATAGGACTTGGTGCCCCGAAAATAAAATACCCTATTAGGGCCACGATCCCTTGACCTAATGCTACCACAGGAATTCCCACAGCATTGGCAACGACTAGTTTTCTGAATTTTTCTCCAATTAAATCAATGTTAGCACGCTTTAGAGGTACTGCATTTCGTACGATTTTTTCAAATCGACGTGGCTGTTCTAGCATGAAATAGAGCATGAAAAAGAGCGAAGCTACCACTGAAAGGGTGTTGAATGTACCACTTAATGCGGAGGTTGAAAACTTCGCAGCACTGGCTTTAATTCCATCCAAATTGCTGGAACTGAGTAAATCAATCTTCGTTTTGGATAAAACAAATGTGTGAATTTTGTCAACAAAGACATTGAATTTTTCCAAATATACTTCTGAATCCCCAAGCTTCGCGATCAGCATATCCCCAAGCAAGTAAATGGGAATAATAAGAATAATTAACGATAAAAAGATAATCAAAAAGGAAGACCACATCGGTTTCCAGCCTCTTTCTTCTTGAAGGTGAAAATTAAACTCTCTGCAGACGATATACAAAGTGAGTGCCCCTAATAGAGCAGGAATAAAAAGAGCAAGATTAAAAACGATGAGGGCAACTAAGGCCGTGATAAGCAGAATTAAAAATGCCTGCTTAATTTTGACTCCGCTAATGATTTGATTGCGATTCGGCATAGTAAACAATTTAAAATCCTCTTAATAGGACTGTCGAGAGTTGTGGGTTAGAAATTAATTTTCAATTAATTCTCTTGGCTTCCCTAAATAAGCACAGTAAGTGCTGTACATGACCACATAAATGAAAGGCAGCGTAATTAAAATACCTATACCACAAAAGATAACACCTGCAATGCAAATAAGTCCTCCCAGAAGAGTAGTTCCTAAGAAAGTGCCATAATTATCTTTTGCAATCGAATAGCTTTTTTTGATAGCCTGTATTGCATTTGCATTTTCAAAGAGCAAAATTGGATATCCTAGTAAAAATAGGGGTGCAACAAAAAGTCCCGGTAAAAAACAAAGTGCGAATGCAATCCCAACGATTAGGGAAGAAAGGATTGAGTATAAAAATATGTTTAGGAAATTCTGTCTGTACGCAATGAAAAGATCGCTGAAGCGAAGAGGTTTTTGGTTGTCGTACCGGCTGGTGATGTAGATGAGTCCTACAAAGAGGGGCGCCGCAAGCCAGCTAAAAATTCCTGAGAAAGCATAGTAGGACTTTACTCCTTCCATTTCAAATAGGTCTTGGGCCCTAAAATCATCGCCTGCCTCCACCATTTGTGTATAAATCGCTTGGGAATCAAAACTAAAAAGGGCTTCAAGTAATAGATTTCCTGCAATATATACCGCCATGGCGAGCAAGGCAAACCAAAATACGCCCTTATACATGTCAAATGCGTGGGAGATAAGGCTACTTGTGTTCTTTTCGGGAGGTGTAGAATTTCTGAATTCGCTTAGATTTTCCATAGTTTAATGTATAAATCAAAAATAGCCTATTTCACCGAAACTATCATTAATTTATCGATAAATTTAATGAACTTCATTAAAAACTCTACGATATAGGGCATAAATCATTGCATTCCAAAATGGATATGTGAAAACCGCTCCGACGATCGTAAAAAGGCCTATGTACTTAAAAAGGAGGGCCACTATGCAGCATACAAAGATCTCGAGGGGGTATCGCTTTAATCCCTTAAAATTCAAAGGGATGGTTTCAAAGAGCTTTCGGCTCATGAAAAACATCAGTGGTGCGGTAAACAGTGTTAGTAGTACCCAAGCAAACCCTAAGATCACGGTTGGAATTGTATAGAGATAGATTAGAATCCAAAAAAGGAAATAACTCGTGAAAATAAAGAAATTGATTCCCTGGTAGCCTGCGAATAAATCTTGCAGTACAGGTTTTTCTCCTAAGTCCATTTTTCGGTACATTTTGAAAAATCCGAGGTTTAAGGGATATAAGAAAACAGCCGTGGCAATCATGATCCAATAAAAAGTCATGAAATTCGGAAGTAAAATCATTTCTTGAACCCCCTGTTGATAGGACTCCATGCTTTCTGAAAGTCGGGCAGAAAGAGACAAGTAATGATCCATAATGCCATACTTAACGGCAAAATAATATCCAACAACAATATAGACACTAAACGTAATCAAACTGAAAAGCACCTGGTATAAAAGAGTGCGACTCCAGTAGGAAAATGCTTGCTTTAAGATCGATTCAATCCCTGGTTTTTGAGGGTACAATTCGGGCATTTAAAATGTTTTTGCAAAAATAGGGTTAAATAATTTACTTTTGTGCGATGAGTCAAAATTTCGAAGCGAAATTTAATTGGATGGATACTCTATCTCTACGAAAGGAGCCTTTTTTCTTTATGGTCGATTTCGAAGGGACAGAGATTGTGGTGCATCCTTTAGAGGAAGTTGTAGAGAATGGGATTTTCTTTGATTTCCCCACTTTGAAATTGGAGAAAGTTCAAAAAGAGGCTTTAAAAGATCTCACCCTCAAAGCGATGCCAGAATCGATTCAGTCCTACAAAGTAGGTTTCGATCTTGTTCACGAAAATTTGATGCTTGGAAACTCATACTTAGCTAATTACACCTGTAAAACCCCCGTAGAAAGCACTTCGAATTTGGAGGATTTCTACTACGGATCGAAAGCGAAATATAAAGTGTATTACCAGAATCAGTTTTGCTCGTTCTCCCCCGAAACCTTTGTTGAGATCTCGGGAGATAAAATGTACACCTATCCCATGAAGGGGACCATTGAAGCCTCGGTAGAGAATGCTGAGGAAATACTTAGAGAAGATCCGAAGGAAAAAGCAGAGCATTACACGGTAGTCGATCTACTTCGCAATGACTTAAGTAGGGTTTGTGATGAAGTAGAGGTGGATGAGTTCCAAAGAATTGATTATTTAAAAACGAATCAGAAGGATTTACTGGCCATGAGTTCTCAAATATCGGGTCGGATTAAACCGGAGTTTTCCGGCAAAATTGGCAGTATAATGAAAACATTGCTACCGGCAGGCTCCATTTTAGGTGCGCCTAAGGCAAAAACGATGGAAATTATTCACGAAGCGGAAAAGCAGCCTCGAGGTTGGTATACCGGGGTGGCAGGTGTCTTTGACGGTGAATCTCTCGACTCGTGCGTTTTAATTCGGTTTATCGAACAAGAGGAGAATTCACTTTTTTTCCGGAGCGGAGGTGGAATCACGCATCAAAGCGTGATGGAGCAGGAATACCAAGAAATGATAAATAAGATTTATGTCCCGATTCATTGAAAGTATAAAGGTTACGGAGAGGGGAGCCTCCCTTCTCTCTTATCATCAAAAGAGGGTAGAGGACACTTTTCAATTTTTTGGCAAAATCTGTCTTATAAATCTTGAGCAAATCGCTTCTTCGCATGGGAGAGTCGATTCAGGCGTACATAAATTGAGGGTAGTCTATGATTTAGAAGGTAAATTCGAATCGACGCTTACCCCTTACGTTTCCCCAGCCATTCCTTCCTTTCAACTGGTTGAAAGCCCAATGATTTCCTATCGTTTCAAAAAAGAAGACCGTGGAGAATTAGAGCAAACCCTTCAAAACATTCATCCTTCGCAAGCTTTAATCACACAAAACGGCCTTTTAACCGATTCCACATTTTCCAACTTAGTGTTTTTGAAAGAAGATTCCTGGTATACGCCAGAGAGCTATTTACTGAATGGAGTTCAACGCCAATCTTTGTTAGACCGCAAAAGAATACAAGAGGTTCGCATAGGGGTAAATGATCTTCAGAACTATAGTCATTTTGCACTAATCAATGCATTAAACTCCTTAGAGGATTCCACTCGATACCCGCTTGATTTTATTCAAAATCTTCCGGTTTAATTTTTAGTTTATCTACTTAAAATCACTTAGTTGTGTCGTTCTTTGGGTCACTCGCTAAGGAAGTGAAGTAATTTCTTAAGATCTGCGCATTTGCAATTTCTTTCGTGTTTACTTCTAAGATTTTAGGTTTTGTCGAAGGGGCAAAAAACAGATCTAGTACTCTTACGAGGGTTTGGTCGTCATCCACTTCCGTATAGTCCATTTCAAAATGAGCCGCAAGGTGCTCTGCGGTCTTGGTGTGGCGTGTAGAGATGAACTCCTCTAATATATCGGTGTTTGCTCTGTCGGGTCCTGGAATGATCTTGAAAATGCTCCCTTCCCCATTATTGAAAATTAGGATTCGTGTGTAGGGAGGGATGTATTGGTTCCAAAGTGCATTAATATCGTAGAAGAATCCTAAGTCTCCGGTGACAAGAAGGGTCGGGTTTTCAGACTTCATAGCATATCCCATCGCAGTAGAAGTACAGCCGTCGATCCCACTGGTTCCCCGGTTGCAATGCACACGATGCGCACTGAAATCGAACAACTGCGCATACCGAATGGCGGAACTATTGGAAAAATGAATGTCGTAATGGGTGGGCACTTTTTGCGCTAACAGCGAAAAAAGTCGAAAATCCGAGTAGCCTGTGGCAAGTTCGTAGCTCTCATGTTTAATGTCCTTCTTCCTTCTTAAATGATCCCATAGATTGTAATAGGCACTAGGCTCTAAGTTCACCACATTTAATAGTTTTTGAAGGAATTTTTCAGGGGCTACCTTCAGATACTCAGTAAGAGAGAAATAGGTGTCTGGATGCCAAAATTCATCCACGTGCCAATGGTGAGCTATGCTGGCTTGTCGAAGGAACTGTTTGACTCGTTTTGACACGACATTTTGTCCAAGCGTAATTAGTAGATCGGGTGCAAATGTTTGGTAATCTTGCGCATCAAAATTGTAAAGATAACGGTCGATATGGTGGAAGAATTTGGGGTTTTCTAGATTTGAGTTCACTTCACATAGAACCACAACCGAATGATTTTTAACCAATTGGGAAAGGCTGCTCTCAAGCGATTCACTAAAAGGTTGGGTGCCTACCAAGATCATAATTCGTTTTGAAGTGTTCCACTCGGCCACTAGGGGCGAAGACAATTCGAATTTTCGGGCAGGAGCAAGTTTCTCGACGGAAGGGAACACAGGAATTTCTCCCACGAGATCGTATAGAGGTTCGTTTAAAGGGATGTTGAGGTGTACAGGACCTTGCTTTTCAAAGCAAAGTTCAATGGCCGTTTTGATCGTGGCAAAATTTTGTTCCTCAGAACCCTCGACTTCGTCTTCAAGAAGTTGAAAGTCACCATAAGAATGGGAAGAAAACAAATCCTTTTGTCGAATGGTTTGGCCGTCAAAAAGATCCACGTAATCCGAAGGACGATCCGCAGAAAGGATGAGGAGGGGAACGTTTTGATAAAAGGCCTCCGTGACTGCAGGGTAATAATTGGCTGCTGCGGAACCCGAAGTGCATGTAATTGCTACAGGCTTTTGCTGCACTTTTGCCATGCCTAGCGCAACGAATGCAGCGCTTCGTTCGTCCACAATGCTATAGGAATTAAACTCCTCAATTTCTCCGAAATGAATCGCAAGGGGTGCGTTACGTGACCCCGGGGAGACCACGACGTCTAAAATTCCATATTCCTTTAGTAAATGGGCTAATAACTGAACACTGCGTTTCGAAGAATACTTTTTCATGGAGGCAAAGGTAGGCGTTTTTGTGAATTGAAAAAATTATTTTCCAACCGTGAGTAAGCCCTTTGGTTCTCGTTTTTATACAAATAGAGCTGCCTTTAAAAAAGACAGCTCTATACTATTCCATGGAAAAAGGATTATACTTTTTGCTTTTTCGATTTGGATTCGGGAAGCTTTTTGACTAATCCATCGCCAGTCTCGTTTAATTCTAAAACAAGCGTTTCGTTGTCTTTAATTTGCTTGTTAACCAGCAGATCCGCAAGCAAATCTTCAATATACTTTTGAATGGCTCTTTTCAGCGGTCTTGCGCCAAAGTCTTTGTCCCATCCCTTTTCGGCGATAAAATCTTTCGCTTCTTGGGTGAGTTCTACTTTGTACCCAAGTTTTTCTATTCGCACGTAAAGTTTTCCTAATTCAAGATCAATGATCTTCGCAATGTCTTCTTTTTGTAGAGAGTTGAATACTACGATGTCATCAATTCGGTTTAGGAATTCAGGGGCGAATGCTTTTTTAAGGGCGCTTTCGATTGTAGACCGAGCTCTCGCATCCGAGTTGGACTTCTTCGCAGAGGTTCCAAACCCAACACCATCCCCAAAATCTTTAAGGTCTCTTGTTCCAATGTTGGAAGTGAGAATGATAATGGTATTTCTAAAGTCTATTTTTCGTCCTAAACTGTCCGTAACGTGTCCTTCGTCTAAAATTTGAAGTAAGATGTTAAACACATCGGGATGTGCTTTTTCAATTTCATCTAGAAGCAGAACCGCATAAGGTTTACGACGAACGGCTTCGGTCAATTGACCGCCTTCTTCGTACCCTACATAGCCTGGAGGCGCTCCCACAAGTCGAGATACCGCGAATTTTTCCATGTATTCACTCATGTCAATTCGAATAAGCGCTTCGTCGGAATCAAATAATTCACGAGCCATCACTTTGGCTAGTTCCGTTTTCCCAACTCCCGTGGTACCTAAGAAAATAAAAGTTCCAATGGGTCTGTTCGGATCTTTTAGCCCGGTTCGGTTCCTTTGAATGGCTTTCACCACTTTTTGTACCGCCTCGTGCTGTCCAATCACTTTTCCATTGAGCTTCTCGTCCATATGAGCCAATTTGTCAAGCTCATTTTTTCCTACTTTGGTCACAGGAATACCGCTCATCATGGAGACTACCTCGGCTACATTTTCTTCAGTAACGACTTCTTTTTTCTCCTTGACATCTTTGTCCCATTGGTCCTGCGCAGCGGCAAGCTCCATGGTTAGGCGCTCTTCCTCGTCTTTCAATTTTCTTGCTTCAAGATAGTCCTGCGCTTGAACGGCCTTTTGTTTCAGAACTTTAATCTCTTCGATTTTTTCTTCGTTTTGAATGATGGCAGTAGGCACTTTCATGTTCTTGATGTAAACCCTTGATCCCGCTTCGTCCATTGCATCGATGGCTTTGTCCGGTAGGAAACGATCCGTGATGTAGCGCGCACTTAAATTGACACAAGCGTTAATGGCTTCGTCCGTATAGGTAACGTTATGGTGGTCTTCGTATTTGTCTTTAATCTGATTTAAGATTAAAATCGTCTCTTCAATTGAGGTCGGTTCAACCATTACTTTCTGGAATCTACGTTCCAGAGCGCCATCTTTTTCTATGTATTGACGGTACTCATCAAGTGTAGTGGCTCCAATGCATTGGATCTCTCCTCGAGCTAAGGCCGGTTTAAACATGTTCGAAGCATCCAAACTTCCTGTAGAACTACCCGCTCCTACAATGGTATGCAGCTCGTCGATGAATAAGATGACATCGCGATTCTTTTCCAGTTCGGTCATAATCGCTTTCATTCTTTCTTCAAATTGGCCACGGTATTTGGTTCCTGCAACTAAACTTGCAAGATCAAGTGTGATGACCCGTTTTCCGTAAAGAACTCGAGAAACTTTTTTCTGGTGGATCCGAAGGGCAAGTCCTTCTGCAATGGCAGATTTACCCACTCCAGGTTCACCAATTAGCAAAGGGTTGTTCTTTTTGCGTCGAGAGAGAATCTGAGAGACTCTTTCAATTTCTTTTTCCCTTCCAATCACGGGGTCTAATTTCCCGTCTCTTGCCAAGGAGGTTAAATCCCGTCCAAAGTTATCAAGAGTAGGCGTTTTGCTTTTGCCACTTCCTAGGTTTCCGGTAGGCTTACGCATTTGGCCGTATTCTTCTCTTTCTTCATCGTCTTCGTAAGCACTCATTTTGGGAGCCTGACCCGAATTTTTCAATAGGGTTTGGTACTCACGCGATACTCTTTCATAGTCGACGTCGTATGCCTGCAAAATGCTACTAGTGGGGTCTTCGAATTTATAAAGAATACCCAGCAGTAAATGCACGCTGTTGATTTCTGCACTTTTATACTGTCTACATTCAAGTTCCGCTCTTTTAAGAGCTTGATCTGCCATTTTTGTAAACGATATTTGCTTAACCTCTTCTGCAAGTGGACTTACAGAGGCTAGGTTCATTGTTTCGATTTTCCTTCTAATTTGAGCTAAATCGGCATCCAAATTCTGAAGAATTTGTCTCGCAGAACTATCTGTTTTTAGAATGCCAAGTAAAAGATGCTCGGTGTTGAGGAATTCACTTTTCAGTCTTCGTGTTTCACTTTTGCTCTGTTTGAACACTTTATCCAAACCGGCTGAAAATTTATAATCCATAATTTGGTCTCGTATTAATTAAAGGAGGTCTTTTCCTCCTAGGTCAAGTAAAGTTACAAATACTTTACCAAAAATGGTTTAATGACTTTCTGTCAGTGCGATAAATTTTTTACGGGGGAAAATATATACCTTTGTATACAGATTAAAAAACTATGAGCCCAGAGATTGCAACTTATATCGGCTATGCCGCGTCCGTTTTCATTGTCCTTAGTTTTGTTTTAAAAGAGCTTCGAAAGATTCGGTTTGTAAACCTATTTGGTTGCATCTGTTTTGTAATTTATGGTGTTTATAGCGGTATGCTATGGCCCATTATTATCCCGAATTTACTACTGTGTTTCATCCAAATTTACCATTTGGTTAAGAAGGACTAACCTATAGGGAAGAGAGAAAAGCATCTATTTCTCAAACTTTGCTTAATTTTGCCATATGACCATTAAAGAGAAACAACAAGAAATTGTTAATGATTTCGATTTCCTAGAGGATTGGGAACAGAAATACGAGTATATAATTGACCTGGGAAAAGAATTAAAAGGACTTCCAGAGGATAAAAAGACGCCCGATAATTTAATTAAGGGTTGTCAAAGTCAGGTTTGGATCGATGCCAGTTATAAAAATGGGATCTTAACTTTTAATGCAGACAGTGATGGTATCCTTCCTAAGGGTATTGTTTCCTTGCTTGTCTCAATTTACAGTGGGCACAGTACCCAAGAGATCTTAGATTCAGATTTTGACTTCATCTCTCAAATTGGTTTGCAAGAATTTTTGTCACCCTCTCGAGCAAACGGTTTGATGGCAATGACTAAACAAATCAAATTTTATGCGGTGGCATTTCAATTAAAATCTTGATACGAATTCTCGCATATCGATTTTCTGCCTTCGGGGATGTCGCCATGTGCGTGCCTGTGGTTAGAGAATTTCTAGAACAAAATCCAGAAGTGGAGGTCATCTTTGTTTCTAGACAAAACTTTAAACCCTTGTTTTTCGATTTGCCACGTTTCACTTTTGTGGGGGTGAATTTCGAAGAGTACAAAGGCGTCTTTGGACTAAGGAAACTCGCAAAACAATTAAGACTTGACTATAGCCCAGATTTTGTCGCAGATCTTCACGATGTACTGCGAAGTAAATTACTTGATCGGTACTTTCGTGCAAAACGATATAAAATTGCGGTATTAGACAAAGGGAAGGAGGAAAAGGAACGATTAACGGATGTTTGGCAGTTAGACAAAAAACCGTTGAAACGAACCGTGGAGAGGTATGCCGATGTCTTTAGAGCCTTAGGTTTCCCCCTTACGCTTTCCCATAAGTACCGAGGTATAAATCACCCTAGAGAAGGCATTGGAATTGCCCCCTTTGCTCAGCATCATGGAAAGATGCTCCCGCTAGAGAAATGCTATGAACTTGCACGCCTTTTGTCGGCTCACCATAAAGTTTATTTTTTTGGAGGAGGAAAGAAAGAGGTAGAGATATTGGAACAGTGGGAATCCAAGATTCCCAATTCTAAATCCCTAGCCGGTAAATTTTCTCTTGAACAGGAGCTTGAGGCGATTTCAGGTCTTTCTGTCATGGTTTCGATGGATTCGGCAAACATGCACCTCGCAAGTCTAATGGGAACACGCTGCGTTTCAATTTGGGGATCTACTCATCCCTATGCGGGCTTTTTAGGCTATGGACAAAGTCCATTGGATGTAGTTCAAGTCGACGATCTTACTTGCAGACCTTGTTCTGTCTTTGGAGACAAAACCTGTTATCGCGGAGATTACGCCTGTCTAGAAGAATTGCAAATTCAAAAGGTGTATGATAAAGTGATGGAGGTATTTGATAATGCGTAATCGAAATTCACTTTTTTATAAAAAACGAAAAACTTCTCAATTCCTTGAGAAGTTTTTTAGTGGGCGGTACTGGGCTCGAACCAGCGACCTCTGCGATGTCAACGCAACGCTCTGAACCAACTGAGCTAACCGCCCAAAAAAAAACTTCAACATTTGTTGAAGTTTTGTGGGTCCTGAGGGATTCGAACCCCCGACCCTCTGGGTGTAAACCAGATGCTCTGAACCAACTGAGCTAAGAACCCTTATTTTTGGTTCGGCAAATATACGACCTTTTTTTATTTCTCCAAATTTATTTCTAAAAATTCTCCCACTACAAAGTTGCTACCGCCGATGAATACAATATCAGAATTTTTAACATTTTGTTTTGCAGCGAGATATCCCTCTTGAACGGAGTTAAAAATTTTGTAATTTATTTTCGCTTTTTTTAGCAAGGGCTCGTATTCTTCGGGGTTTCGACCTCTTTCGATGGCGGGCTTTACAAAATAGTACTGGGCATTCGAAGGAAGGATTTCCATGACCTGTTCGATCTTTTTATCCTTGACAAAGCCAAGCACGATATGCTTATAGGGCGCTAAGGATTCAAGTTGGGCAAATACTTCGATTAAACCTGCATGATTATGCGCTGTATCGCACAAAACGAGTGGATCGTGAGAAAACTCATACCAGCGGCCTAGAAACTGCGTATTTTCTTGGACCTTGAGTAGGCCTTGTTCTATTTGGTCAGCAGAAATCTGAACGCCTATTTTTAGCAGCTCATTTAGAACGCTAAGCGCGACTTTGCTATTCTTTTTTTGATAGTTTCCTTTTAAGTCTGAAGCTAGGTTTGTTTTAAGTTCCGTAGCGTTTATAAAAGGGGAATTTAATTCGATCGCTTTGTTCCGAAGGACTGAGACGATGGCGGGGTTTTCTTCTCCGGATACAATCGGAACCCCAGGTTTTATGATGCCCGCTTTTTCCCCGGCAATTTCTTCTAGGGTCTCGCCTAGAAGATCGGTATGATCCAGGGCGATGTTGGTGATGGCGCTCACTAGAGGGGTGATCGTATTTGTCGAATCTAGCCTTCCTCCTAAACCTACTTCAATCAGAGCATAGTCCACTTTGGAATGTGCAAAATAGCAATAGGCTAAAAGTGTGGTATATTCAAAGAAAGAGGGCTGAAAATCAAGGGGTAAGGTTTGTATTTTTTTCAGGAATTGAAAGACAAAGCCTTTGTCAACATTTTCCCCATTGAGTTTAATTCGCTCTGTAAAATCAATAAGATGAGGGGAGGTGTAAAGCCCTACTTTGTACCCCGCTTCTTGCAAAACGGAGGCGATCATACTGCTTGTAGATCCTTTTCCGTTTGTGCCTCCCACGTGGATGCATTTTAATTTTTTCTCAGGGTTTCCAAATAGTTGAGTGAGTGTTTTGATGGACTCTAGCCCAGGTTTGTACGCGCTCTTGCCCTGTTTCTGATAGTTCGGAATTTGACTAAATAGCCATTGAAGTAAATCCTCATACTCCTCCTTGTTAAAATTAGCTTGGTCTGAGGAAGAAAAGTTTGTTTCCATTAGAAGGTGATGCGATAGGTTCCCGTGGATGAGCTTGTGCTTTTTTCGGCCTTAACATACTTTTTGACCCAAGACACTGAAGTCGAACTAACACAAGGGTCAGAAACGCCTCCTGTGCGTCGTGCGCTCGTTACGTTACCCGATTTGTCTACGGAATAACTGATGGTGATGGTTCCTGAGGCACTGCACTGATGCGAGGGCTGGTTTCCGCCTCGTCCCATGGTGCCTGGAATGTAGGCGATTAACTTACGATCCACCCCGATTTTGCTATCTCCATTTGAGCTGCCTCCCAGTGGGTCGCCTTGGTTCCCAGAACCGGTTGTGCTTCCTTGAGAGCCGTTTGCGGTACCGCGTCCTCGGATTAAATTTCCAATGGCAGCGGTTCCTTTTGCATCTCCTTTTGCATTTGTGGCCGCTTTCTTCTTCGGCGTGGAACTGGATTTAGTTGGCGTTGTCTTTGCCGGTGTTTTTGATTTGGTCGCTGTGTTTTTCTCCACTTTTGCCACCGCCACATTTTTATTGGTTCCCACAATTACTTTTTGTTCTACAGGAATTGCAGGCTCTACTTTAGGCTGAGGATCTTCCGTTGGCTCTTGAATGCTGCTAGACTCTGACCCGTCTTGTGTTGCAGGTTCCTCTAGAGATTCTCCTGTGGTGTTGTCCCCAAAATTCATAAGCATTGTGGTAAAGACCTGTTCGTGGGGAATAAGTTTCGAGAATTTGTAGAAATAAAGCGCAATGAGTGTTCCTACGGAAAGAAGTACCGTAAGAATTATACTTTTAAGTCTGTCTTGCTTTTCTTTATTACTATGTTCTAGCGTCCTGTTCATTATTCTTTTTGAAGCGTGGCAATGGCCAAATTAAATTTATGTTTTTCTGCAATCTCCATGGCATATACCACGTCTCCATGCTTTGTGTTTTGATCTGCTCTAATGGTAAACGTAGGATTTTCTTGTCCTTTTAATGCGTTTACAAGAAGAGGCTCTAGTTCTTCTTTTTGAATGACCTTGTCATTTACATAATAGTTTCCATCCGCGTTAATGGTGACCGTGGTGGGGTCTTGAGCAGAGGTATTCTGGGTAGAGGCCTGCGGCAGTTTTACCTCGATCGAACTCTGGGCAATGGCCGAGCTGGTGATCATAAAAAATATGAGCAAAAGGAAAATGATGTCCGTCATCGAGGCCATGCTGAATTCGGCACTGACACGATTTCTTCTTTTTAGTTCCATTAGATCGGTTGGTTTAAGGTGTCAAGAAAATCATTGACATGCGTTTGAATTTTTAATACCATACGGTCAACTTGCGTGACTAAAAAATTGTAGAAAAAGTAGGCGGGTATTCCTATGAATAAACCGGCTGCTGTGGTTGCCATTGCGGTATAAATACCTGAGGCAAGTAGTTTTGGACTTACGGCTCCAGTCACGGTTGATATTTCAAAGAATGCCATAATCATTCCAATTACAGTTCCAAGGAATCCTAGCATTGGGGCGGCCCCCGCAGCTGAAGCAAGCAGGTTTAAATTCTTTTCAAATTTAGAAACCTCTAGTTGTCCTTGATTTTGCATTGCATTGGAAATGTCAGAAATGGGTCTTCCCACACGGGCAAGTCCTTTTTCAATCATGCGAGACTCAGGCGAGTCAATGGATTTGCAATAGTCGATTGCCGTTTGAATCTTACCTTCCTGAACAAAGTCCTTGATGTTCTCAAGAAAATTGGGTGTCGTTTTGGAAGATCTTTTCAAAAAGAAGTATCTCTCTAAAAAGATATAAAGAGCAAGAACCCCTAGTAGGAAGATCAGAACCATAATTAAGTTTCCGATAAACCCTCCTGAGGTTAATATCTCCCATAATGAAAACACGTGTACTTCGCTTGGAGCGGGTTGAATCAACTGGGTGGTAGGCTCTACGGGAGCGCTGGTGACGGTTTGTACAAGGGTAGTGCTGTCCTGCATGTTATTTTTCTTTTAATTACCACCTGAATTTCTGTATTCACGGGTGGAAAGGGTGTAAGTTAATAAATTAAAAAAAGACCTATGGTTCCTCGATGAACTCAGGTTCGAGTTCTTCAAAATGACATTTGAGTTTAAAGGGAATAGGTTCGCCTGAGTCCGTATAAAAATCATCAATTTCTCCTGACCATATGAGTTCCATGCGCTCGGCGGGATCCGAGGTGAATTCGAGACGATTTTTATAAAGGAAAGCGTCCTGATCTGTATATAGATCTACTTCACTATAAACAAGTTCCTCATTTTCTTCTATTTCAAACGTTTGTCCTGAAAGTTCATTCTGCTCTAAAGGGTAATCAAAAATACGAAGTGCAATCTGAGGAAATGGGTATTGAAGGGAATCATCCTCCACATGATCTTGGTTCTCGTCTGTAATGATTTCAACTTCTAAGAAATGTTCATTGTTGAGGTAGACCGCTTTGGAATAGGAATTTTTAATATGGTACTTTAAGGTCTCCTCCGGATGGTAAATTTTTAGAACCCCTTTCATGGCTTTGATGTCACAATTAATTTGTTAAAGATTATTTTTATACGATTGACAAAGATAGAAAATTGATTGAAAGACCGAAGTGTTTTGTTTTAATATTTAAAAGGTAAAAAATCCTAATCTGGTATCGGTTAGCAATCGATTTCAAGTAAATAATTGTTAAATTAGCCTCTCGAAATTGACTTATGAAAACTCTATATCTAAAAATCTTCGTGTCGTTCCTTTTCCTCGTCTTTATGGGAAGTTGCAAGAAGAAAGACATGCCATTAACCAAAAGCACTCCTGTGGAAATTGATTCCATTGCGGCGCATTATTATGAGCAGTACCTTAAAATGTACCCACTAGAGGCTACCCTGCAAGGAGACTCGAGGTACAACGATCTTCTACCGATTGACATCGACAAAGATTTTATTTCAGGGGAGGTTGCATTCTATAACGATGTGCAAATGCAGCTTGATCAGGTTTCGTATGAAGACCTTTCGGAGGAAAAGAAAGTCATATTTGATGTACTGGATACGCTTTTGAAAGATAAGATTGAACGCTATGCCTACCATCCGGAATACATTCCCTTTACACAGTTTTCAGGTCTTCCTTTGGATTTTCCTATGCTAGGAAGCGGGCAGGGCGCTCAGCCCTTTGAAACGCAAAAAGATTACGAAAACTGGTTAAAAAGAATGAATCAGTTTCCCAATTGGATGGACGCTGCAGAGGAGAACTTTAGATTGGGAATGAAGTCGGGAATGGTTTTGCCAAAAGTTCTGGTTTTAAGAATGATTCCACAGCTCCGTGCCGCAGAGATCACCTCTACGGACTTCTCCACCAATATTTTCTATGGTCCACTGCGCGATATGCCTAAGTCGTTCTCCGAAAAGGAGGCTGCCAAATGGCGCAAGGCCTACAAAAGCGTGATCAATGGAAAAATAATTCCTGCTTATATCCGTATGGCTGAGTTCTTAGAAAAAGAGTATCTTCCAAAAGCAAGACTCACCGATGGATACAATTCCCTTGCGAAAGGAAATGACATTTACTCCTATTATGTAAAGAGCTGGACTACGACCGACAAGACTCCGAATGAAATTCATGAGATTGGACTTAAAGAAGTAAGCAGACTTCGCTCTGAGATGGAAAAAGTGAAAGCAAGCGTGGGATTCGAAGGAAGTTTAGAGGAGTTTTTGACGTTTGTGAAAACGGATAAGAAAGCAATGCCTTACACCAGCGCAGAGGAAATTCTAAAAGGGTTTAATTCCATTTTGGAGAAAATCACTCCTAAATTAGGTACGATGTTTCATCACACGCCCAAGACCCCTTTCGAGATTCGTCAAACGGAAAAGTATCGAGAGGCATCCGCGAGTGCTGAATATAGACAAGGAACCCCGGACGGAGAAAGACCTGGAATCTTTTATATTCCTATTCCCGATCCCACTCGATTTAATGTGACCTCAGGGATGGAGTCCCTCTTTTTGCACGAAGCGATTCCAGGGCACCACTACCAGGTTTCTCTACAGCAAGAAAACGAATCCCTTCCAAAATTCATGCGCTTTGGATGGTTGGGTGCGTACGGAGAAGGTTGGGCCCTCTATACAGAGTCTTTAGGTCCTGAGTTGGGACTTTATACGGACCCCTATCAAAAGTTAGGTTCATTAAGCGATGAGATGCTTCGGGCCGTACGACTTGTCATTGATACGGGGCTGCATACAGGGACCTTGAATCGGGAAGAGGCGATCAAATACTTCTTAAGCAATGTGGCTTACGATGCTGCCGGCGCGACGGCAGAAGTGGAGCGCTACATGGCAATGCCAGGTCAAGCACTCAGTTATAAAATGGGATCTATGAAGATTCAAGAACTACGTGCCCGTTTTGAAAAAGAGTTAGGAGCCAAATTCAATCTGGCCGATTTCCATGATCAGATTTTGAATCAAGGTTGTCTCCCTTTGAATGTATTAGAAAGAAAACTAGAATCGTATTATTCGAATCTTTAACGAGAAAGTGTAGCCACTAGGCAGTTTTTTCAACATGAATATATTTCGGTTCAATTCCAGATATATTTTTTGATTGACATCCATAATAAATAAATCTTTAGTTATATATAATTATTTCAATCATTCGTAAAAAAGTGTAAATTTGTAATCTTAACACTATTGCGGGAATTTTGCCGGCAAGTTGTAAAAACAAATGAGAAAATGAGTATAATTGTCGTAGATGATAACGTAGAGATTTGTTCGATGATAGAGGAAGTTCTACGTGAGGAAGGGCATAAGGTTAGAAGCTGCACCAATCCAATGATCGTCTTTGAGATGATTAAACAAATGAAACCTAAGTTAATTGTCACCGATATGCTAATGTCGGGAATCGACGGTCGTGAGATCTGCCGACAACTTAAATCGAATCCAGAAACGAGATCGATAAAAATCCTTTTAATGTCTGCTCATCCGAATTCCTTTGCGCTAAGTGAGGCGGTAGAGGCAGATGCGCACATTTCCAAACCTTTTGAAATTGACGAATTTGCCGCACTCGTGAAGCAAATGCTCGCTTAAGATTCGAACAGCAATTTCGTTAAAAAATCTTTTTCTAAACTTCCTCTTGCAGGGGAATATTCTCTGCCGTAATAAATGATTTGAAGGTGCAGTTTGTTCCAAGTGTGCTTTGGGAAGAGACTTTTTGCATCTTTCTCCGTTTGAACGACATTGATTCCTGAACTTAATTTCCAACGGAATAAGAGACGGTGAATGTGCGTATCTACTGGAAAAGCAGGGACGCCAAAAGCTTGACTCATCACCACAGAAGCGGTTTTATGACCTACGCCAGCTAAAGCTTCTAATGCCTCGAAGGAGTCGGGAACCGTACCCTCATGACGTTCGAGGAGCTGCTCTGCCATTAAGCGCAGATTTTTTGCTTTCGTATTGGAGAGTCCGATTTGTTTTATGTATTCTTTGATTTCCCAAACCTCTAATTGAGCCATTTTCTCTGGCGTGTCTGCGACCTCAAATAAGGCGGGAGTAATTTGATTTACTTTTTTATCTGTACTCTGTGCGGATAGGGCTACCGCAACAAGCAATGTATAGGGGTCTTTGTGGTCTAATGCGATGGGTGGATTTGGGTAGAGCTTTTCCAATTCTTGCTGGATCAGAAGTGCTCTTTGCTTTTTTGTCATAATAGCGCTAAATTTGAACAAATTTAAGAATTATGCTGCAAGTAGGAGATAAGTTTCCTTTATTAGAAGGGAAAAACCAAGAAGGGGAAATCGTAAAATTGAAAAACTTTTTAGGCGGGCCGTTTGTGGTGTTCTTTTATCCTCGAGCAAGCACACCGACGTGTACCGTGGAGGCGAAAAACCTTCGGGATGGATATAGTGATTTGAAAGCCCATGGGTACGAAGTGATTGGTGTTTCCGCCGACAGCGTGGCAAAGCAAAAGAACTTCCATTCAAAAAATGAATTGCCCTACGATTTGATTGCCGACGAAAATAAGGAGTTTGTCGAGGCCTTTGGTGTTTGGAAAGAGAAAAAGAATTTTGGAAAAACCTACATGGGCATTGTTCGTACGACTTTTGTTTTCGATAAATCGGGCGTGTGTATTCGGGTGATCGAAAAAGTGAAAAGTCAGGAAGCAGCAGCTCAAATACTTGAAAATTCTTAACTCTCGTAATACAGAAGTTCTTCCTCTTCGTCAGGTAAGACGACAATCTTTTTGAATTTTAATCCCAGTTTTTGAATTAACTTCTGAGAAGGTAGATTGGTTTTTGACGTGATGGCAGAGACTTTTTCGATATCAAACTCCTGAGAAAGTTTTTCAATTAAGTACTTTGCGGATTCGTATCCAAAACCTTGATTTTCGTAAGACTCAAAAAGAGCAAAACCAATATCGGGAACCTCTAACCCCGGACGAACATACAGTCCACAGGTGCCTATTTTTTCCTGTGTATCCTTTTCAATTAACGTATAATTACCGAAACCGTATTGACTGTATTGCGGCTCTATTCTCTCGCGTATATAGCGCACCGCTTCTTCACGGGTCTTTACACCCCGATCCCCAATGTTCTGAATGAACTTAGGTGAGTTCAATAGGTTAAGCATCATATCGGCATCGTCAATGCTTGTGGGGCGCAGGATGAGTCGCTCTGTTGTGTATTCTTTCATACTTTCATTTCCTATTTGGCCTTAGGGCCAGTTGCAATCTTTCGCTCTAAATCCTTAGAAAAAGACAATAGCCGACTCTAGGAGGCGGCTATTGTGGTTTTAGTAAGGCGTAGAAAAACTCTACGTTTCTATTTTACAATCGTCATTTCCTTAATAAGGTGACCTGCACCTGCATATTTGTCAATGATCCAAAGTACGTAACGTACGTCAACGCTAATGGTTTTTTGCCATTCTTTCTCGAAAACGATGTCCCCAGAAAGGGCTTCTGAGTTTCCGTCAAAGGCAAGTCCAATTAACTCTCCGTTCCCGTTTAGCACAGGTGAACCTGAATTCCCCCCTGTGATGTCATGGTCAGATAGGAAGTTCACAGGTAAGTATCCTGCAGGATCTGCATACTGCCCGTAATCTTTTTGTGCATTTAGATCAATCAGTCTTTGTGGAAGATCGAACTCTTCATCTCCTTTTTTGTATTTCGCAACGGTACCGTCAAGATCTGTATAGAAGTTGTTCGTGATTCCGTTGTAGTTACGATCGTCTCTCATAGGAAGAGTTGAGATTTTACCAAAGGTAATTCTCATGGTCGAGTTTGCATCAGGATAGAATTCTTTTCCTGGGTGCGATTTTCTAAGACCATCAAAATAAAGTCGGTTGCTGTCTGCAAACTTATCGTCTTGTTCTGTGTATTTTGCGGCACTTTCTCTTGAACTTTCAAGATAAGCGTTTACCAATCGGTAAACCGGATCTTGATCTAATCTAGGGCCGTATGCGAATGTAAGGAAGTGCATAGCGGATTCTTTAGAAGCAAAAATTGAATTCTTTGCAAGCTCGTCTAGGATCGAAGTGTTTAGGTTTCTAAATACAGGAGAAGAAGCTGCGAAAGGAACTTTTTTCTTGTAAAGGGTAATCATGTCTTCAAACATTTGTTGTTCAAGTTCAGGATTAAATTTCTCGTACATAGATTCAATACGCTCAGCAGTCGTTTTCTTAATTTCTGCTTTCTTTGCAGGATCGGTTTCTGCAAGATAAGCTTTGTACATAGAACCTAAGGTTACGGCATAACGGAAGTATTTCGCATTACGAGTCATTTGCGAGGCATAGTTTCTTTCAATACCACGGGCAGCCGTTGCATTGTAATAACTTTGCATGTTGCTTAGGACATCTCCATAAAGAGCCTTGTTTGCTTCTTGGTTAGCCCAAGTTTGGAACACTTGCTCTACTTTTTGTTTGTCTTCAATGGTACCGTTCTTTTTTACAGACTCAATGGTACCTTGTCTGTTTTTCCAGTAGTTCGCTACGCTCGCGTACTGAGATGCGTAGTTCAGTTTGGTTGCTTGGTCTTTGTCCATGTATGATTTCATTACATCCATGGCAACTTTGGAAGCATCCACCCAGGCTGGATAGTCTTTGTTAACCAATTGGTCAATCCCGTAAGAGGTCATGTAACGATTAGTACGTCCCGGATATCCAACGATCATTGAAAAATCACCGGGCTTAAAGGATTTAAGAGAAACCGGTAAGTGGTGCTTAGGTTTCAAAGGAACATTCTTTGCTGAAAAATCAGCTGGATTGTTGGTTTTATCTGCATAAACTCTGAAGACAGAAAAGTCACCGGTATGTCTTGGCCATTCCCAGTTGTCTGTGTCTCCTCCGAATTTACCGATGGAGTTTGGAGGGGTACCCACCAAACGAACGTCGTTATAGTCTTGGTAAACGAAATAGTAAAATTCATTTCCATTGTAGAAATCTTTAACAGACACGACATATTTCCCGTTTTCGGAGTTTTCCGCTTGAATAGCTTTGTATTCCGCGTTAATAATAGTCTGTCTTTCCTCTTGAGACATCTGGTTGTTTAGCTTGGAATTGATTCGTTCTGTCACGTCATCCATTCTTACTAAGAATCGAACCGAAAGTCCTTTTGCAGGAAGCTCATCGCCTCTTTTCATGGCCCAGAAACCGTTTGTGAGGTAATCGTGTTCAGGGGTCGATAGAGCTGCAATTTGTCCATATCCACAGTGGTGGTTGGTGAACAAAAGCCCTTCTTGGGAGACCATCTCTGCAGTACAACCTCCGCCGAATTGAACAATCGCATCTTTAAGGCTTGAATTGTTTACAGAGTAAATTTCCTCTGGAGTTAATTTTAGTCCTTGCTTTTGAAGATCCTGACCGTTTAATCTTTTTACAAGCATCATTAGCCACATTCCTTCGTCCGCTCTCATTTGAACGAAACTTAGAAGAAATGTACATAGTAAAAATAGTTTTTTCATTTCTAGATTTAATTTTTAATTGGACGCAATTTAAGTATTTTTTGTGGGAATCAAAATGGGATTTAAGGAGAATTATACGTTGAGAGCCTTAAAATGGATAGAATCCGTGAGAACAAAGTCCAGTTTTGAGTTCTTTTGCCTCTTAACTTCGCAAAGGAATGAAGCTGTGTCTTTTAGAATGGCAAGGGTGCAAACGAAGAGAACTAAGGTAAAAGATCCGGAAGCGCATTTTTGTTTTTTCCTCCAGTCCCATGAATTTGCTGGGGCTAGGTAGAAGGTGGATAGCGATTTGAATCAACAAATCCTAGGGACGGAATAGAGAGGCCAAAGGATTTTTCAGTAAATTTGTACTCGACGAGAATATATTATGCTTGAAAAAAAAGAACATACGTATGAACAGGCCGTTTTGGTCGGTTTAGTGACGAAAGATCAGGACGAAGAGAAGTTGGCTGAATACATGGATGAGTTAGAGTTTTTAGCGTATACCGCGGGAGCCACCATCGAAAAGCGATTCACTCAAAAACTTGCAAAGCCCGATCCGAAAACCTTTGTGGGTTCCGGAAAGGCGGAGGAGATTAAGGAATTTATCAAAGAGCATGAGATTGGAACTGTGATTTTTGATGATGAACTCTCCCCTTCCCAATTAAAAAACTTGGAAAGAGATTTAGAGGTTAAGATCTTAGATAGAACCAATCTTATCCTTGATATTTTTGCGCAACGAGCGCAGACTTCCTACGCAAGAACGCAGGTGGAATTAGCTCAGTATGAATATTTACTTCCTCGATTGACCCGAATGTGGACTCACCTCGAGAGGCAGCGTGGGGGTATTGGGATGAGAGGACCAGGGGAGACCGAAATTGAAACCGATAGAAGGATTATCCGCGATCGAATTTCCCTTTTGAAAGAGAAATTAAAAACGATCGATAAACAAATGCATACGCAACGTCAGAATCGTGGAAAAACGGTTAGAGTTGCACTTGTAGGGTACACCAATGTTGGGAAATCTACCTTAATGAACGCCCTTTCTAAATCCGAAGTTTTTGCAGAAAATAAACTTTTTGCAACGCTTGATACAACGGTACGAAAGGTGGTCATTGGAAACCTTCCTTTCTTACTAACCGATACCGTTGGGTTTATTAGAAAACTACCGACGCAACTGGTGGAGAGTTTTAAATCCACGCTCGACGAAGTACGAGAAGCGGACCTTCTTGTGCATGTGGTGGACATATCACACGAAAGTTTTGAAGACCATATTGATTCGGTCAATAAAACTCTTACCGAAATTGGAGCTAGGCAAAAGCCCACAATTATGGTGTTTAATAAAATAGATGCCTTTGCTTACGAACCGAAAGAAGGAGACGATTTAACTCCATCCTCCAGGAAAAACATTTCCCTTGAAGAATGGAAAAAGACGTGGATGGCAAAATCGGAGGTTCCTACGGTCTTTATTTCTGCGCTCAACAAAGAAAACTTCCCAGAACTTAAAAAGCTTCTTTATGACGAAGTGTACCGATTGCATATCGCTCGTTTTCCATACAATGATTTGCTCTTTGAATATTTCGAAGACGATGAGTCACTTGAGGATTAAAGTTTGAAAATGTGGAGTATACCGCTGAGGATTTGCAGGAGGGTTTAGCCCTGCTGGCACAAGAGGATCGAAGAGTACAAAATACTCGATTTTTTAAAACGGGGATAGGGGACTATGGTTTCGGTGATGAATTTTTGGGAGTGTCGGTTCCCGACCAACGAAAAGTAGCGAGCTCTCTTTATTTCCACATTTCCCTAGAGGAGCTTGAGAAGGTTCTGCACTCTCCCATTCACGAACACCGAAGCTGCACACTGTTTATTCTTGTGCTAAAATTCGAAAAAGAAAAAAAGAGTGAACAGCGAAGGGAGATCGTTAGGTTCTACTTAAAGAATCTCTCCTGGGTCAATAATTGGGATTTGGTGGATAGTTCATGCTATAAGATCTTAGGCAGACATTGTTACGATACGAACTCGCCAGAGATCCTGTTTGAGCTTGCCGATCGGAATAATCTTTGGGCTAATCGCATTGCCATTGTTTCTACTATGTATCATCTGAAGAAAGACGTGTATGCATTAACCAAAGAACTTGTGCTAAAGAATAGAAATCATTCTCATGATTTGATGCACAAAGCCAATGGATGGCTTTTGCGTGAAATGGGCAAACGTAACGAGGGTGAACTAATTGATTTTTTGAAATTGCATTCGAAGGGAATGCCTCGAACCACCCTTCGGTATGCTATTGAAAAATTGGATCCTATCTGCAGAGCAAATTTTCTTAACGCACAATTTTGATGGAAGCACTGCCAATTGTAAAGAGTTTTGTTCATTATTTCCTTCATTTTGGACTTCCCCTTCTCATCGCATTTTTCTTCTATCGTTCTGAATGGAAAAAAGCGTACATCGTATTACTTTTAAGTATGCTAGTGGATTTAGACCATCTGCTTGCCACACCTATGTTCGATCCTAACCGAAATAGCATTGGGTTTCATCTGCTTCATTCGTATCCTATGATTGTACTATATGGATTATGCGCTCTTTTTTTTAAAGGATATTATCGACTTTTCTTTTTAGGCCTTTTGCTTCATATGGGCACCGACTTTCAAGATTTTTATTTCTGGAAATAGGCCAAAAAGATTATTAGTTTTTTAGATTGAATACCGGTTTTTAATAGATTATTTGTATTTTGCAAAAAATTTCAAATGAAGCTCAAAAGACTCCTGAAATGGTATACTTTAGTCCCAATAATAGCCTCCGTATTTTATTTATGTGGAGGGATAAACGGTACTACTATAATGAATGTCATAGGGGCTGCACTCCTATTTATCTGTGTTTTAGCGGCTGTTCACCACGCTGAGGTTATCGCTCATAAAGTGGGAGAACCTTACGGTACCATCATTCTTGCTATCTGTATTACGATCTTGGAAGTGGGTCTGATTATTTCATTTATGCTCAGTGGAGGAGAAGGAGCGCTTACCTATGCAAGGGACACTGTTTTTGCAGCGGTTATGCTTATTTTAAATGGAATCTTGGGAGTCTGTATTTTGATTGGAGGAGTGAGGTTCAAAGAACAAAACTTTATGCAAAGTTCCGCGACTACCTACCTCGTGAGTTTGGTCGCAATTATTGTTCTTACTTTGATCCTACCGAACTTCACTTCCAGTGTGAGAGGTCCCTTTTATACGAACGCTCAACTTATTTTTGTAGCCATTGCTTGTCTTGTGATTTACGGTACTTTTTTGATGGTACAAACCGTACGACACAGAAACTTTTTTATTGTGGAAGGCGAAGGAGAAATCATTCATGAAGCAGATCCTCCTACCCTAGGGACTACGCTCAGAAGCCTTGTTTTGTTATTAATATGCCTATCCGTTGTGATTTTCATGGCGAAAGGACTTTCCCCTGTCATTGAATCGTTTGTTCAATCCGTAGGGGCTCCTCATGCGCTGGTCGGAGTAATTATCGCAACTGTGGTACTCCTCCCGGAATGTGTGGCGGCCATTCGTGCGGCGAAGAACAATCAAATACAGTCGTCTATTAATTTGGGATTAGGTTCTGCGCTTGCCAGTGTAGGGCTCACCATTCCTGCTGTGTCGATTGTGTGTATTCTATACGATATTCCCTTCGTACTTGGACTGGACCTCAAATCGATCATCCTACTCGCTCTTTCGTTTTGTGTGGTCATGCTCTCCCTTAGTAGAGGGAAAACAAATATCTTGTACGGAACCGTTTTGCTTGTGATCCTAGCCGCTTATGTTTTCACAGTAATCGTCCCTTAAGACTTTAACGAAGCTTTCTGGCAGTCTCCATTTTGTGGGCCATTAATCGCGCAATGTTGGTTGCCTTGTAGATGGCTTGATCTGCCATTTCACCTGCAAAGAGCCCGTTCACGGTTTCCGTCCATAATTTTAGCCAATGTTCAAAGTGATCCTTTTCGATGGCCACAATCTCATTGATTGGGAAGTGTTTAGCCATAGGATTTCCTTTGTAGGAAGCTTGTCCGAAAAGCAGAGTTTCCCAAAAACTATACATTTTGGGTAAGTGGTACTCCCAGTCTACTTTCGCAATGTCGGTGAAGAAATACCCAATGGTGGGATCCACAGCTACTTTTTTATAGAATGTATTGACGAGAAGTTCAATGTCTCCTCTGGTTTCTAGCTTGTTCATATGTGCAAAATTAGGCAATCGCAAGGAGATAGGAAATTTTGACGGTTCTATGACGAACTAAATAGGTTGACCTCTAAGTGGAATCCCATGAGAATGCCTTATTTTTGCAACTGTAGTTTACTAGTCATAATTTTCAATGGATATAGAGCAAAATCGAAAAGCCGCACTTTTAAAATCCAAGGACCATAAAAAGTTCTTGGAGGGACTTAAGCGCAAACCTCCGAAAGATTTAGACTATCAGGTTCAGGAAGTTCATGGTGAGGTCTTTTCAAAAATTGATTGCCTGAGTTGTGCAAACTGTTGCAAGACCACAGGACCACTTTTCACTTCGAAAGATGTAGAGCGCATATCCAAGCATCTGCGCATGAAAGAATCGGACTTTGAAGCCAAATACCTACGGGTTGATGAAGACGAGGACTTGGTTCTACAAAATTTGCCTTGTCATTTTCTAGCGGATGACAATACATGTTCGATCTATGAAGTTCGTCCAAAAGCGTGTCGTGAGTTTCCCCACACGGACCGAAAGAAGATCTACCAAATCAATTCTCTTACTTTGCAAAATACACTGATTTGTCCTGCGGCCTTCGCCTTTGTGGAACGGCTCAGTAGCAAATTGAAAAAATAGGTTTAGCACTTAGCATGTTTTGTTTCTTAGAAACAGGTAGAGAATTTACTACTTGATATTTGTAAAAATTGAGATAAAAAAAGGAGCGCCACGTGGGCGCTCCTACTCTTTAAAGGTTTTTTTACGTCCTGTTAGACGATTCCTTGGGCAAGCATGGCTTCTGCTACTTTTACAAAGCCAGCAATGTTTGCTCCTTTGACATAATTCACATATCCATTTTCTTCTTTCCCATAATCACGGCAAGCCTTGTGGATTCCGATCATAATTTCTTTTAATCTCGCATCGACTTCTTCTGAAGTCCAATTTAAGCGAATTGAATTTTGAGTCATCTCTAACCCGGATGTTGCGACTCCACCTGCGTTGGACGCTTTCCCTGGACTAAAGAGAATTTTATTTTCAACGAAATGGTTGATTGCCTCAAGCGTGGAAGGCATGTTTGCAGCCTCTGTAATGCATAGTACACCGTTGGAAACCAAAAGTTCCGCGTCTTCTAATAAGAGTTCATTCTGGGTGGCTGCAGGAATTGCGACATCGCATTTTACTTCCCATGGTCGTTTCCCCGCATGAAATTCAGCGGACGGAAATTGAGTAGCAAAGTCCTCTGCACGGTTCGTTCCTGAAGCTCTCATGGAGAGCATGAAATCTACTTTTTCTCCAGAAATTCCATCTTTATCGTAAATATATCCATCCGGTCCTGAAATCGTGAGTACTTTTCCGCCTAATTCATTAATCTTTTTCACGACTCCCCATGCCACGTTTCCAAATCCAGAAACAGCAAAGGTTTTTCCCGGAATGGTTTCGCCGATCGTTTTAAGCATCTGTTCACAAAAATAAACGACCCCATATCCGGTTGCTTCCGGTCTAATTAAGGAACCTCCATAGGCTAGTCCTTTTCCCGTAAGCACTCCACTAAATTCATTTCTGATTTTTTTGTATTGTCCGAATAGGTATCCAATTTCTCTTGCTCCCACTCCAATGTCTCCCGCAGGAACGTCGGTTTCTGGGCCTATGTGTTTGCACATTTCCGTCATAAAGGCCTGGCAGAATCTCATGATTTCCATGTCGGTTTTGCCTTGTGGATCAAAATCTGCACCTCCCTTGCCTCCTCCCATAGGAAGGGTTGTCAGCGAATTCTTAAAAACCTGTTCAAAGGCTAAGAATTTAAGTACGGAAAGATTTACAGTGGGATGGAAGCGAATTCCTCCTTTGTAAGGGCCAATAGCAGAATTCATTTGAATTCGATAGCCTCTGTTCACATGGATCTCCCCTTTATCGTCCATCCATGGGACCCTGAAAATTATGATGCGCTCTGCTTCCGCCATGCGCTCTAAAAGCTTTTTGCCGCTGTATTCCTTTCGGGTTTCGATAAAAGGTAGAACCGTGATGGCTACCTCTTTAACCGCCTGTAGGAATTCAGGTTCGTTCGGGTTTCTGGCTTCTATTCTCGCAATAAAGTCTTGGATTTTTTGCTCAATGTTAGGGTTCTCCATAATGATGAAAATTATAATAAACAAATTTAATTTTATTTTTAAACCTCACAAGCAATCAATTTCTATTTGCAAAAAATTCATTCAAATGAGGTTAAGGACTCGATTGTGTGCGATATTAGGCATCGGTTCCTTCTATTTATTTTGGTTTTCGCTGTAATTCGTGCAGAGTCAAAAATCGCAATCTGAAAGAAGCAGCCAAAGTAAGCCCCAAAACGTATTGCGAAAATCGCAATCTGAATCTAGATTTGAGTAAAACCTAAAATTTTCAGTCCGATTCAGCGCTTTTCGAATGAGTTCACTATTTTAATTGAATTCTTTCTTGTTGCTTTCTAAAAAGTAGCCACAAAAGCTATTTGTTGCGAAGTTCTTCTAGCCGATCCCATACAGGGTCTTTCTTTTTTTGAGGCATTTCATTAAAGTCCTCTGGATGATTTAGGATGTATTCTTGCCAGAGTCGATCGTCCTTCTCACTGTAATAATTAGGGTATTGCCATAAGAACTTCTTTTTTCTTTCGCCCGATCGTCTCATGAGGAATGCAAGAACGAGGCCCACGACCGCACCTGCTAAGTGAGATTGCCAAGAAACGCGGCTAGGAGCTTCTAGCTGTTGGAAATATTCCTCGGGAAATATTCCCCAAATAAGACTTCCGTAATAAAATGCAACGGCAAGACTCACGGCCAATAATTTTAAATCCCAACGAAAAACGCCGCTAAAAAAGAGGAAGAACGCAAGTAAATAGACAAGTCCACTCGCTCCAATAATACAGGCATAGGTTGAGCGCATTCCTGTATAAAAATCAATTGGGGGCAAGAGCCATACCACAAGACCTGTCGTAATCCATCCTATAAGCAGAGTACGGTTTGCAATTTTTGGGTAAAATTGATAGAGTAAAAAGCTGAGAATTAGAATGGGAAAAGAGTTGCTCAGCAAGTGGTCCAAGCTTCCGTGTAGCAAAGGACTAAGGAAAACTCCCTTTAAGCCTTCAGGCAAGAGAGGGATAATTGCCCCAAAACAATCCGGTACAAGATTTAAGTATTGAAATAAATAGCCCACCCACATCCCAAGGAGCAGTAACACTGGAAACACCAACGCATCGATTTGAAGGGGAGAGTTATTTTGCATGAAGGGATCTAGTCAAAAAGAGTGCTAAATTTATTTCCTGACTAATTTACGACTAAAAATCAGTTCAATTTCATTAAAATTGAGACAAAAAGGCAATATTTTTTATTTTTCTTAAGATTTTCAATAAATTGCAGGCTCAAAGTATATAATTTCTAACAACCGTACCCTTGAAGCGAATAGTTTTATTGGTGATTCTTTTCACTACCACAGGTTTTCACGCACAACGCACCGAAACACAGAAGAAATTGGATTCCATTTCCCACTCGAACTGGTTAAAGATGCAACCGAATTTAGATTCTCTCGCCAATCCCGTGCTGGAAGGCATTGAGGTCATTGAAACCGATACTCTGGTCATTCGTGATGAGATTGTTATTCCTCAAGTTTCCACAGAAATCCCAATGACTCCCTTTAATTTGATTAATTATGAGCAGGAAAAGCGCTGGTTCTTCTTTGGGCAAAACAATTTGCACTTTAACCAAGCCTCTTTTTCAAATTGGAATTCAGGAGGGAATAACAACATGGGAGTACTTGGAAAAGTGAATTATAATCTCAGTTATAAAAACAACCGACATTATTTGGAGAATTTATTTTCCTTCGGTTTCGGATTTGTCGCAACGGACGGACAAAGTACTCGCAAGACGGAAGACTTTATCAACATCGCCTCCAATTATGGATATGAATTAGGACGGAACTACTACCTTTCTGCAGGGTATCAACTACTTTCTCAATTTACACCAGGGTATAATTATTCTGCCACGCCGGATCCAAATTACGAGGATCGAATCTCTCGCTTCATGGCACCAGGCTATTTAAACCTAGGGATCGGGATCTCCTACAATCCTAGTGAAAATTTCCAAGTAATTGTAAGACCCATCAATGGCAAGTTTACGTTCGTTCTGGATCCTGATTTGCAAGTGGCTGGAAAATACGGTTTAGAGGAAGACGGCCAGAGTGTACGTAGTGAGCTTGGGACCAACGTCAACTTTCTATACCGACTTAAGATTTACAAGGACATATACCTAAACAACCAACTAAATTTCTTTGCTAATTATCTTAGTCATTTTGAGAGGGTCGATGTGAATTATTCAGGGGTACTAAATCTAAAGTTCAATCAATTCGTTTCCGCCATTGTAGGACTCGATATCCTTTACGACCATGACCAAATTCAAAAAACCCAGCTTAAACAAACCTTGGGAATTGGATTCACTTACAGTTTGGGAGAGAAAGGAGTTCCAAAGAACACAAGTAAAAAACAGATTAAGCCTTTTGTTAATTAGGAAAAGCTTTACATAAACCGATCTCCCTTTTTCAGATTTTTCAGGTCCTGAACGTAATCTTTGATTAACTGATCGTGGTCTCGAGGACATATAAGAAGGGCTTTGTCGGTATCCACCACAATGTAATTTTTTAGTCCGTCAATGATGGCAGCTTTGTTTTTGCTTTTTAGGCGTACCACATTGCCTTTGGAATTGTAGCTAAGGATATTCTTCGAATTCACCGCATTGTTTTGATCGTCCTTTGCTGCATTTTGGTAGACGGACGTCCATGTACCCAGATCACTCCATCCGAGATCGGCAGGGATCACATGCACATTTTGTGCTTTTTCTAAAATTCCATTGTCAATGGAAATTTTCGTCAGTTTTGGATAGATTTCCTCAATGCAATGTTCCTCCTTTTGTGAGTTGTACTCACAATAATTGAACTGCTGAACCATCTCGGGTAGATACTTTTCAAAGGCATTGATAATGGACTTGACGCTCCAAATAAAGATTCCCGCATTCCATAGAAAATCACCACTTTCAAGAAAAGTTTTTGCTATTTCCAAATTGGGTTTTTCTGTGAAAGTTTTTACTTTGAAAATCGATTTGTTTTCTTCGCTTAGGTATTGAATATATCCATAGCCTGTATCAGGCCGTGTTGGCTTAATTCCTAGGGTGATAAGGTAATCGTTCTGCTCCACTAGGGAAAGAGCCAGATTGATTTTTTCTTGGAAACGAGCTTCCTTTAAGATTAAGTGATCCGCTGGAAGGACTACAAGTTTAGCCTCGGGATTGATCTCTGAAATTTTGTTAGCCATGTAAAGATTACACGCGGCGGTATTTTTCATCATAGGCTCTCCCACAATATGCTCGGGGTTAATCTCCGGCAATTGAGAGTAGGTGAGCTCTAGGTATTCCTTACTGGTGACAACAAATATATTTTCTGCAGGAAATAGTTCACAAATTCGGTCATAGGTCTGTTGAATCATCGTTCGACCTGTTCCTAGAATGTCTTGAAATTGTTTTGGATATTTGGATGTACTCATAGGCCAGAATCGACTTCCGATTCCTCCTGCCATAATCACGCAGTACAAGTTTGACTTATTCATGTATTTTTAATTTTTCCACCTTGGCCAGGGCGCTGAAATTATAGAGTCGTCCCGTGCCAAGTTGTTCACAAAGATAATTCTTTTTCATCTTCTTCTTAAGAAGGTAGGTCTGACCTTTAAATTCAAACTGATCTTGAGGCTGAAGGTTTTCAATATACGTTTTTGTACTGGTAGGATCCGGGGTTTCAAAATACTTCACTAAATCGGGTGAGGCCATGAAATTTGCTCTCGGGCTCCTTGAAAAGGGAAGGAGAATCCGCTGAAGATCGAGAGGGTAGAGATCAATGGATTCCAAAATCATTTGACCAAATGTGATTTTCCATTCGATGCCGTGGGGTGCGATCCGTCGAGAATAGCGTTCAAAAGCGAGCAAGTGCGCAATTTCATGAGTGAGTACCAGAAAAAAGAGGTTCGGCTCTAGGTTCCCATTTATGGAAATTTGATGTTGTCCATTTTGAATCTTACGGTAATCTCCTAGTTTCGTTAATCGCTTTTTTGTCACTGTGAGGAGAAGCGGATATCCGTCAAGCCACTTTTGTAGAATGGGAATGGCCCCTAAAGGAAGTCTGGGTTGTAAAGTATCAAGCCACATTTCTTATTGTTTCGTTTTAACAAATTTAGGAATTGTTTTGCAGTCTCTAAATCTTTGTTTGAAACGGCATAAATACGGGTTTAGTTCTCTATTTCAAAGGGGATTAGAGAACTAAACTAGTCTTAAGGAAATAAGGTTTTATGCAACCTTCAAAGTACGAAATATGTCGAATCTTAAAGGGTGATAGGAATCCCTTGGTAGAAATTCAGAAGTTTAAGGCTAAATAAGTAATTGTATTTGGCTTGAGCTACCGATCCTTTTGCATTAGCACTGCTGTTTCTTGCATTGTTCAGATCGTAAATGGTGCTTTTCCCTGCTTCATAGCTTTTTTCTGCAAAATCCAAAGCGAGTGTAGAGCTTCTTTCCGCTTCTAAAGCTGCCAGGTAACTTTCGTAATTGCTTTCTGCATCAAATTGCGCAAGTTGCACATTTTGTTTTACCGTTTGCTTTTGTTGTAAAAGCGTGTTTTGAGCAATGCTTTCGTTTATTTTGGCTTGTTCTACTTGCAATTTGGTAATCCCTTTGTTAAAGATTGGGATGTTTGCGGAAAGGCCAATCTGTTGTCCAAAGTTTTCTGAATATTGCTTGAAGAAAGTCGTATCTCTTCCTTGGTTTAACTGATTGAAATAAAAGGTACCCACTCCCGCACTTAGACTTACAGTAGGATAGAATGCGGTTTTTGTTATTTCGGTTTGTTCCTCCGCTGCCTGGATTCTGTACTGAGCTGCTTTGATCTCAGGTTGATTTTCATAAGCCGTTTGAACAATCGTCTCTCCTGCAATCAAAGGTGCATTTAAATCGCTGTCTAAAATCACATTCTCAATGTCAAAATCTTTATAGTTTTCTAACTGTAGGAGCTGAGCCAGATTAAATAACCCGCGATCCACGTTTACTTCGGCAGTAATTACATTTTGCTTTTCCCTTGCCATGGAAGCTTGGGCTTCGGCAAGAACGATTTGCGCCGTCGTACCGACTTCCGTGGTTATTTTTGCGCGGTCGAACAAGTACGTTGCGTTCTCAAGTGCACTTTGGTTAATGGCTACAATTTCCTTGTTTAGAAGGATGGTTAAGTATTGCTCTGCGATTTGCAAAGCGATGTTGTTCTTGATGGTTTCTACATCGTAACGACTAGCATCGAGTTCATAGGAAGCTTTCTGCACGGCTTTCTCGAGTCGATTGTGATTGTACAAAAGAACATCAGCACTAAGGTTCGCACTGTTGTTAAAGTTATCATTTCTCTGCACTAAATTCACATAACGTTGCTGACCAAAACTAAGATTGTTTGAAAGCGAACCCGAAACTCCAGGAAGCTTTTGCTTTTTTGTGGTTTCTAATGTAAGCGCCTGAATATCTTGGTTGTATTGGTTGCTGAGTACTTGCAGATTATTCTCCAAGGCATACGTGACGCACTCTTGTAGAGACCATTTTTTTTGGCCAAAACTATAGGTTGCGATAAGGGCCATGGTGGCGAGGAGCAGTTTTCTCATGTTTGCTTTTATACAAATTAGACGCATAGTTCTTTTTTTTGTTACAAATTTCGTTTAAGGATTTCATTAGACTTAAAAATTTTCTATTTTTGTTACCTATGGCAACCAAGGCTTTATTCAATTCTTTAGTGAACTGGTTCATTAAACAAAGAATTGATAACATTCAAAATTTCATTAAGGATCCCATTGAAACTCAAAGTGGAGTTTTGTTTTCTCAGCTGTATTTAGCTGAGGACACGGTCTATGGAAAAGAATATGGATTTAACCGAATTGGAAGTATTGAAGATTTTCAAAAACGAGTTCCTATTGTATCCTATGAAGAAATAGAACCTTATATTGAAAGAGCAAGAAGAGGAGAAAAGAATGTGCTATGGCCCGGTGGAGTAAGGCATTTTGCCAAGTCTTCTGGGACCACCAATGCAAAGAGTAAATACATCCCTATTACAGAGGAAAGTTTAGAGCATTGCCATTTTAAAGCCGGAAAGGATTTGATTTCAATTTATGCGAATAACCATCCTGAAAACCAACTCTTTTCCAACAAAAATCTAAAACTTGGAGGAAGTGCCGAGCGGTACGAAGATTTTAACTCGAAGTACGGAGATCTTTCGGCAATCTTAATTGAGAATTTACCTATGTGGGTGGATATCACCACTGTACCGAGTCGAAAGGTTTCGTTAATGTCCGAATGGGAAACGAAATTGGAAGCGATCATTTCGGAAGTAAAACATCAAGATGTGGGTAGCCTCACAGGGGTTCCTAGTTGGATGATGGTGCTTCTAAAACGAATTTTGAAAGAAACGGGCGCACAAAACATGGCAGAGTTATGGCCCAACTTGGAAGTCTTTTTTCACGGAGGAATTAGTTTTAAACCGTATCGTGAGCAGTACAATCAGATTGTAGGGCGCCAAGTGAATTACTACGAAATATACAATGCCTCCGAAGGGTTTTTTGCTATTCAAGACCGTCCCAATAGCGACGAAATGCTCCTCATGCTCGATTACGGCATATTCTATGAGTTTATTCCCATGGAGGAGTTTGGAAAACCAGATCCGGTGGTGCTAACCCTTTCTCAGGTCGAGATCGGAAAGAATTATGCATTAGTGATTTCAACCAATGGAGGGCTTTGGCGCTATTTAATTGGAGATACGGTTCGATTCACCTCTTTAAGTCCATTTCGAATTCAAGTTTCGGGAAGAACCAAGCACTATATCAATGCCTTTGGGGAAGAGCTAATGATCGATAACGTGGAGACGGCATTAAGCCGTGTTTGCGAGGCTTGTGGAGCCCAAGTGAAGGAATTCACTGGAGCGCCCATCTATATGACAGATCAGGGGTCAGGAGCCCACGAATGGATTATTGAGTTTGCGGTAAAACCAGCAGATTTGTCTTACTTCACAGACTATTTTGATAAACAATTGCAGTCGTTAAATTCAGATTATGAAGCGAAACGCTACAAAGACATTACCCTAAAAGCTCCCGTAGTTCACGTGGCAAAGGAGGGACTCTTTTATGAGTGGATGTCCAACCGTGGCAAATTGGGAGGTCAGAACAAAGTGCCTCGTTTAAGTAATGAGAGAGAGTATATAGAAACTTTACTAGAACTCAACGTGTAGATTTCTTAAAAACAGACCTAATAAAAAGGGCGACTTTGAATAATCAAAGTCGCCTTTTTTAACTTATAGGAAGATTTACTTGTTGTAAAGTTCCTCTACTTTGTCCCAATTGATCACATTGAAGAATGCAGATACATAATCAGGTCTCTTGTTTTGGTAGTTAAGGTAATAGGCATGTTCCCAAACGTCTAATCCTAACACAGGCGTCCCTTTGCAGTCAGCTTGTGGCATTAATGGATTGTCTTGGTTCGGAGTAGAGCACACTTGAAGTGATCCGTCCTCTTTTTTGCATACCCAAGCCCAACCTGATCCGAATCTAGTTTTAGCAGCTTCTGAAAAATCAGTTTTTAATTTTTCAAATCCACCGTAAGCTTCGATTTGACTTTTTACGTTTCCAACAGGCTCACTGCTTCCACCAGGAGTAAGAACTTCCCAGAATAAAGAGTGGTTAAAATGACCACCTCCGTTATTTCTAACCGCGGTTTTATCAGATCCTGTTTTGCAAACTTCCTCTATTGTCTTTCCTTCCAAGTCGGTTCCGGCAATGGCTTTGTTTAAGTTGTCCACATACCCTTGGTGGTGTTTCGTATAGTGAATTTCCATTGTTTTTGCATCAATGGTAGGTTCTAAAGCATCGTAAGCATAGCTTAATTTTGGTAACTCGAATGACATAATTGTATTTTTTAGTTAATGGTCTAATTTATGCAAAAATTATGCAGATCCCTAATCTATGCTATGATTTTAATAAATCTTTAACATCGAAAAGATGGATAATGACAGTCAGAAAGATGGCTCGCCTTCGTCTTAACGATTCATTGACATTAAAAACTCTTCGTTCGATAGGGTGCCTTTGATGTTTTTTTCAACAAAGTCCATTGCTTCTAGAGGGTTCATATCAGACAAGTATTTTCTTAAAATCCACATACGCTGAGTGGTGGTTTCTGATAAGAGTAAATCGTCTTTTCTCGTACTAGAGGAAACCAAATCAATGGCAGGGTAAATTCTCTTGTTCGCAATTTTACGATCCAGTTGCAGTTCCATATTCCCTGTTCCTTTGAATTCCTCAAAAATAACTTCGTCCATTTTTGAACCGGTATCAATAAGTGCCGTTGCAATGATGGTTAGCGAACCGCCTCCCTCAATGTTTCTAGCCGCTCCGAAGAATCGTTTAGGTTTGTGAAGCGCATTGGCATCCACACCACCAGAGAGAACTTTACCGGAAGCAGGCGTCACCGTATTGTACGCTCTTGCAAGCCTAGTGATAGAGTCTAAAAGAATCACGACATCGTGTCCGCATTCGACTAGTCTTTGAGCTTTTGCAAGAACAAGGTTGGCTACTTTCACGTGTTTGTCTGCAGCTTCGTCAAAGGTCGAGGCAATCACTTCTGCATTGACGCTACGCTCCATGTCAGTCACTTCTTCAGGACGCTCATCAATTAAAAGAACCATCATGTAGGCCTCCGGGTGATTTGCTGAAATTGCATTTGCAATGTCCTTTAAAAGCATGGTTTTACCGGTTTTAGGTTGTGCGACAATCATCGCTCTTTGGCCTTTTCCGATCGGGGCAAAAAGGTCTACAATTCGAGTAGATATGGTCGATCCTTTTCCCGCCAAATTGAATTTCTCTTCTGGAAATAAAGGAGTTAAATATTCAAAAGCAACACGGTCTTTGATGAAATCTAGATCTCTACCGTTCACTTCTAAAGGCTTTTTCAAAGAGAAATACTTTTCTCCTTCCTTAGGAAGTCTAACAATCCCTTTCACCGTATCTCCCGTCTTTAAACCGTAGTTACGAATTTGAGTCGTAGATACGTAAACATCGTCTGGAGAAGAAATGTAGGAGAAATCTGAAGAGCGAAGGAATCCGTAGTTGTCTGGAAGAATCTCAAGAACTCCTTCAATAGTAACGAGTCCGTCGAAATTAAATTCTTTTTTAGATTCCGCCGGTTCCTGCGTGCCTCTGTTGGAATGGTTATTACTATTGTTGTTGTTGTTGTTGTTGTTGTTGGCTCTTTGAGAGTTTCCTGGGTGTGCCGGTCTTTTCTGACCTTGTTGAGTAGCAGAGTTCTGTGGTCTTCTCTCTCTAGCCTCTTCCTGGTTTTGAGGAGCGTCAGCCTTCACAGGGTTCGATTTCTCAACAGATTTCACCGTATTAGTTTCCATTGCCGTTTCTCCCTCGATCGCGGGTTCAGAGGAAGAAGTGGTCACTTCTTCTGTCTTACGCTTTGCTTTGGGTTGATTAGCCGGTTTTCTTACCGCCTTGTTTTGCTTTGCGGCGGGAATTTCTTTCGCCTCTGTCGCAGACGTTTCGTCTAGGACGGCTACAGCCTCTTGAGGGGTCTCTTCGACTTGGGCTGGTTTTTTCGCGGCCGGTGCCTTTTTCGCTGTTCTTGCCGGTGCCTTCTTTGCAGCGGGTTTTTCAGCTACGGTTTGGGTCGTATCGCTAGGTTCTTTCGCAGGTTGTGAAGGTGTAGTAGTCGTGTAATAGTCTTTTGCAATTTTAGGATTAGAAGCCTGGAAGTCAAGTATTGCAAATATTTTGTCGTTTTCGGTTGCAGCTTTGGCAATTTTAATACCGAATTCTTTTAGTATAAGAGCCAATTCCGAGTCGGATTTTGACCTTAACATTTCAATGTTGAACATAAAGTGTTGAGTAAAATGTGTTTGTAAGTGGGTTTGTGTATAAAAGAATAAAGCCAGGATGGCTTAGAAATAGAATCAATTATTGTGCAAATCTACATTTTTTTTTAAAAAATGCAAAAAAAATTACTATTTTTGCCATATGTTACAGCGAATTCAATCGGTTTGGATGGTACTCTCGGTACTTGGCAGCGTGTTTTTATACGTAACTAGCCAAGATTTGAATACTTTGTTATTTGAGGGGTTTGTTAGTGGGGCTGCCATTGTGCTAGTTCTTCTAGGAGCATTTTCAATCTTTAATTTTAAGTCGAGATTAAGACAATTGCTGCTGAATTATATCAGCGTCATTATAAACGTTTTGTTGATCGGTGTACTTGTGTACGGTTTACTCAATTTATCTGGAGGAATTTCATTTCCTGAGAAAGGTATTGAGCCTATTTTCCCTTTACTGAGTTTAATTTGTTTGCTTATTGCAAACCATTACATCCGTAAAGACGAGAAGCTCGTAAAATCTGTAGATCGACTTAGGTAGCCAAACAACGATTTTTTTTAGAGTGTAAGAAGCTGTCTCCAATGTGGAGGCAGCTTTTTTCATTGCAATTTGTGGGGACTTTCTCCTTTTTCTTTGTGAGAAACTAAACTCCTTAGAATTGTGTATTTTTGTAGCTTAATTTCAAGTATGAAGCCACTCCAAAGAATCTTGTATTTCGCAGGTCCGCATAAGCGTTTTCTATACCTAAGTATCTTCTTTAACATCCTTTATTCGGTTCTGAATATTTTTTCGGTGGCCACGATGCTTCCTATTTTAGGCCTTATGTTTGGCACAATGGACCGTGTGGATGTGAGTACAAAGCCTGTATACAGCGGAGAATTTGGAGATTACTTCAGTTATTTAAAAGATCTAGCGTATTACCATATTCAAGTGCAGATCGACCAAAATGGAGCCGTCCAAGTGCTAGCCATTCTTTGCGCCGTAACCGCATTTGCATTTTTACTTCGTAATATTTTCCGCTACTTAGGGGCTTTTTTACTAGTAAATTATAGGGTAGGGATCACGAAAGATTTGCGCTCAGCGATGTATCGTAAATTTTTGAAACTTCCTGTTTCTTTCTTTACGGAAAAAAGAAGAGGGGATATGATGTCCCGAATATCGAATGACATTGGAGCTGTAGAGAGTGGAGTGATGGGTAGTTTAGTAGACGTGGTGAACGCTCCTTTTATGATCATTACTTCCCTTATCACCTTGTTTTTACTTTCTCCCAATTTGACCCTGTTCTCTCTTTTGGTTTTTCCAATCATGGGCTGGATTATCTCTAGTGTGGGAAAAAGTTTGAAAAGGAAGGCGACCGCAGCTCAAGAAGAGCTGGGAAATCTGTTTTCTTTGGTCGATGAGACGCTCAAATCTTCCAAAGTGATTAAAATTTTCAATGCGGATAAAATTTTAAATCGACGCTTTGATAAAACGACACTCAACTGGCAGACGCATACCATTGGAATGAGTCGAAGAAGAGAACTTGCCTCTCCGATGAGTGAATTTTTAGGCTCGGTAACCATCTTACTTATTACCTGGTTTGCAGGGTATCAAATTCTAAATCAGGACTCAATGGATCCGGAAACCTTTTTGGTTTTCATTGCGATTTTTTTCCAGATTTTAGAACCTGCTAAAAAGCTTTCGAATGCGTATTCTAACATCCAAGGGGGAATGGCCAGTTTGGATCGTGTCTCGGAGGTTCTCGA
Source organism: Epilithonimonas sp. KH_059 (assembly GCF_057838485.1). NCBI lineage: Bacteria > Pseudomonadati > Bacteroidota > Flavobacteriia > Flavobacteriales > Weeksellaceae > Epilithonimonas > Epilithonimonas sp. KH_059. Next base: position 1,477,832 of record NZ_CM174468.1, on the reverse strand, counting down.
TTACGATTTGAGAGTGGAAGAGTCTGTGAATGCACAACCTATTGAGGAGTTGAAAGACAAAATTGAGTTTCAAAATGTATCCTTTTATTACGATTCAATTCATCCCATCTTAGAAGACTTTAACTTAGTACTAGAAAAAGGGAGTACTGTAGCCCTTGTGGGGCAGTCCGGAAGCGGGAAAACGACCGTTGCGAATCTACTTGCGCGTTTCTACGACGTGCAAGAAGGCTCTATTCTAGTGGATGGAGTGAATGTGAAGGAACTTCAGTTAGAACCCTTCCGCAACTTGCTAGGAATGGTCACTCAAGAATCGGTTCTTTTCAATGATAGCGTGTACAATAATATTCTAATGGGAAAACCGGAGGCAAGTGAGCAGGAGGTTATTGCGGCGGCAAAAATTGCCAATGCGGATTCTTTCATTACTCAATTTGCCGACGGCTATCAAACCAATATTGGAGACGACGGATCGAAACTCTCTGGAGGGCAGAAGCAAAGAGTATCCATTGCTAGGGCTGTGCTGAAAAATCCACCAATTATGATCCTTGATGAGGCAACCAGTGCACTAGATACCGAAAGCGAGCGTATGGTTCAAGATGCGCTTGACAAAATGATGGAGAACAGAACCTCGCTTATTATTGCCCATCGACTTTCCACCATCCAAAAAGCAGACTCCATTGTGGTAATGGAAAAAGGCCGGATTGTGGAAACAGGGACTCACCAGGAATTACTAGAAAAGAAAGGGGTTTATTACAAACTGGTAGAATTGCAGAATTTTACGAGTTAAAAATGCTTTACTTAAATAGTTTTCCAATCAAATTCCCAATCTCACTATAATCTTCTAAATTGTTATGGCTTCTACGATTCGTGTACGATCGAAGTGTAGTGGGCTGATCGGATTCCGTGGAAGGGTAAAGCACGAGGTAATTCGTCTTCGTGAAGTTCTCATGAAGAAAGTTTGGTACCTTGGCCATTTCCTTGATATAAGAAGCCTGTCCTCTTTTGCTCATCATTAGAATAAGTCCTTCGTCCGCCTTCATTTTTTCTGCTATTTTAGGCAGGTCATTCCAATTGGTAAAGATGATAAACTCGGATTCAATCGTTGCTTTTTTCTGAATCTTTTCTAGAAGTTTGATCGTGCTCTCACTGGTGTAGAAAACCACTTGTGCACCAGAATGTCGAGCTAAGTTCCATATTTTGAGCAAAGATTTGAAAAAGCCGGGTTCCTTGGGAGCTTGGTCTGGAATCACCGTGTGGTACGTATGAATGGTGGCAGTAGGCTGCGCACTATGGTACACCAAAACATTGGTGGTGGAATTGCTTAAATACCCGTTGTAAAGATTGTAAACGAAAGACGAACTAAATCCTTTCGCCTTGTCCACACCGATTAGTAGATCCGTAATCTTATGCTCTTTTATTTCATTGTTAATCCCATTGATTACATCCGAGTCGTGCCTCTTTAAAGTGGTAATTAGAATCTCTGCCCCGGCTGCAATGTTTGCCGCTGTATGCAAAAGCTTGTCTGCATTTTTGTCAGAGGATTCATTCATACCTTCATTAATCACATTAAGTGCATAGAGATGGTCTTTGTTAGAGCTCGATTTTACGAGCAGAGCTAGGTTGGTCATAGGTTCAACCGTTTCTGGATAATTAAGCGCGAGGAGAATTCTCTCTTCGCCTGCATTTTCATCTGAAATGTTTTCCTCGCTTTCGCGTTCAAAGATATTGGTGGCGCTTTTAAGCGACACAAAAGAAGAAACGGTACAAGAAATTAGAATCAGTAGAATACTTCCGTTCAGTATGCTTTCGTTCAAAAGTCGAATTGGTTCCCCAGAATCCGTTTCGCCTAAGATTACATTGTATCCTACCATGACGGCGGCCAGTGTTGCCGCTGCAGAGGCCGTGGAAAGGCCGAAAACCAATTTTCCCTCATCGTCGGTCATCTTGAACGTTTTTTTCGTAGCCATTGCAGCTAGGTATTTTCCACCGATGGCAAGTATGGTCATAACCAGAGCGACTTTTATCGTTTCAAAGTCTTTAATAAAGGCTTGGAAATCGATAATCATACCCACAGAAATAAGGAAAAAAGGAATAAATAAAGCGTTTCCGACAAAGTCGATACGATTCATAAGGGTTGAGGTATGTGGAATCAAGCGATTTAGTGCGAGTCCAGCCAAGAAAGCACCAATGATCGCTTCTACCCCGGCTAGTTCAGCGAACAGCCCTGCTAGATAAATCATCACCATGACGAAAATGAAATGGGAGACCTTGTCATCTACTTTTTTGAAGAACCAACGGCCGATAATCGGGAATCCAATTAGAACCACGGCACCGAACACGGCGATCGAGATTCCGAGTCGCATCCAAAAGGCGTTGTTTACTTCGCCTTGAGACATGCCTACAATAACCGCAAGCACTAAGAGGGCAAGCACGTCCGTAATCATCGTTCCACCAACGGTAATGTTGACGGCTTTGTTTTTTGTAATCCCTAATTTACTGACAATAGGATAGGATATAAGGGTATGAGAGGAGAATATACTCGCAAATAAGATGGAAGTAATCCAATCAAAACCAAGAAAATAATGGCCAGCAATCATTCCAAGAGTAAGAGGGATGACGAATGTGTATCCACCAAACCCTAGACTTTTCCATTTGTTTTTTTTGAATTCTGTGAGGTCGATTTCAAGACCGGCCATAAACATAATAAATAGAAGACCTGTGGTTCCTATTACCACGACGCTAGCGTCCCGGGGTAGCACCCCAAATCCATTGGGACCTATGAGAGCTCCCGCTATAATAAGTCCTATTAAATGGGGCACCTTGATCTTATTTAAAAGAAGAGGCGCAGCCAATATAATGACAAGAATTACTAAAAACTTGAGTAGTGGGTCCTCAATGGGAATACTGAAGTGTCCTGCACTTAAAATTGTGAGCATAAAAAATCAGCTTATCGTGAAAGTTCAATGGTGTATATACTTTGGCATTTCCCGTCGATTTGAACGCTGCGAGAACCCGAAAGTTTGTTTGCGGAAAGATCCGGAAATACGATTCCTATGTTTAAGACCTTAGTCGCATGTGCAGGACTGTTGTAATAGAGTTTTAATTGGTTGTTTTCGATGGCTCCTTTATAAACCCGAATAAAGCCCGATTTATTCAAGTTCTTAGCCGTCACAATTCCGGCAACGACCTCTAGTTGCCAATCGTCAATTCGCGTGTCTCCCACAACGTACTCAGGACAGCTGCTTTCGGTACAAACAATCTTACCTTTCCATTTTCCTGCAATGAGTTCTAATTTAGGGTGAATGTCAAGAGAATCCACGGAGCTCACAATAGAGTCTCTCATTTTGGAAAGGAGTTGGTAATCCGCTTGTTTTAAAGCAAATGCGCTTTCTTTTTCCTGCAAAGCAGCTTCGCGCTTTTGAAGCTCGATTTTTTGCTGGTTAATATCCTGTGTACAGGAAACAAGTAGAAAAAGAAGGGCGGCGCTGAAGCCAAAAAGTCGTAGCAAGGTCATAAAGGAAGAATTTTGGTTTAAAAGGTACAAAAAAAAACTAAAATAATTTTTTGCAAAGCCAAAATTTGACTTTTAGGTGGGTAGACTTTTGTCGAGATTAAAAAGGAGCTTGGGGCAAAGACCCAAGAAATTGTCTAGTTAGAGTCGGATTTGGATAGTTGTGCAATTAGATCCACCCCGCCTTTGGTTTTGTCTCCAATTTTACAGAGGATTTCCGAGTCTAAGGGTAAAAATACGTCCATTCTTGATCCGAATTTGATGAACCCAAATTCTTCTCCCGCTTTCGCCTCGTCACCGGGCTGACAATAGAAGACAATTCTTCGAGCTACATACCCTGCAATTTGTCGAAATACAATCTGATGCTTTGCCGGAGTTTCCACTGCAACGGTGGTTCTTTCGTTTTCGGTCGATGATTTCTCATGCCATGCGACGAGGTATTTTCCAGGATGGTACTTTTTATAAATCACCTTTCCAGAAACAGGATAGCGGCATATATGCACATTAAGAGGAGACATGAAAATGGAGATTTGAATCGCTTTTTGCTTCAAAAACTCGGATTCGTCCACTTCTTTAATCATGACCACTTTTCCATCGACAGGAGCTACAATGGATAGTTCCTGCTCCGATAAAATACGATGGGGTACTCGGAAGAACCAAAACACCAGCCCATAGAGAATGAGAAGGGGAATGATAATAAGCAGGGACCACTGCTTTAGAAAATAAATCGCGAGGATCGCGACGATCACGAAAAGTAACGTGGCAACAAGCAGAGTGCCTTTAGATTCTTTATGCAGTTTCATAGTCGATTTTATAAAAGTTGATTGAATAGGAAGTAAAGATACACAACGGGAGCACAAATAATAAAGCTATCGAGCCTATCGAGCACTCCTCCATGCCCTGGAATAAGGAATCCACTATCCTTGACATTGAAATTTCGTTTTAATTGGCTTTCTACGAGATCCCCTAAAGGGGCGAAGATAGAAACCAAAAGACCGACTATAATCCAGTTTCCTCTTAGTTGAGGCAAATTAGATTCAATGAAGTAGGCTAAAATCAAAGTAAGAAGGACTCCTCCTGCAAACCCCTCCCAGGTCTTCTTAGGAGAGATCGTGGGAGCCATTTTATGTTTACCAAAGAGTTTACCTGAAAAGTAAGCAAAGGAATCGCTAGACCAAATCAGTACAAAAAGCCAAAACGCCTCCCATGTAAACGGATCGTTTTCGAATTGAACGAGACCCAAAGCAAACCCAAAGGGAAGTGCCGTGTAAAGAACGGTAAAAACTAATTTTCCAGAATTGTTGCTAAGTTCTTTCTTGAAAAAGAACAGGGTAAGACAAGCGACTAGGATCAGAAAGAGAGCCATCCATTCCGAGGAATTCGCCTCATAAGAGAACCCTTGTTCAAAATATCTTTTTGCAAAGATGTAAAAGACCGCTAAGCTTAACGGAAGGGCAAAAATTCGTTGCCATCCTTCTGTGATTTTGAGAATTCGGATGCATTCCCAAACACTGGCTAATAAAAGAAAGGCAATAAGACCAAAATACAAATGATGTTGACGAGTTTTAGGGGCGATGGGCTCTAATAGACTCTGCCCAAGAGAGGTTGTGCAGAGTATGATTATTAAGCCGTATACGAGTCCTGAGATTAGCCTTTGAATTAAATTTTTATCCAATTTTGTTCTGATTAGAGAGTAAACATTAAAAGGTTTTAATCTTCGAGTAAAAGTAAGAAAAGTTTTGTATTGTCTTTTCCTGTATGATCTAGTTTCGAGTGCCCGCCACTAATAGAGGTAAGATTCTTAAGGGTGCCTCTTCTTTTTACCTTCATCATGGCATCTCCTAAATTGGTCACAATTTGCGAGACGTTTGCCATAATAATAATCTTTTCCGGAAGTCGAGAGGAATGGTAATGAAGAATGTTGTTGTGTGAGAGCATAATTCGACCGTCGTAAGCAATGAGATACTCACAAGTGATAAAGGCCGCATCGTGGAACGATTCCAGCGTTTTGTCATAAGGGATCTTTACAACATCCAAAAAATTCTTTAGGTCCTGATCACAGCAAAAAACGGATTGGATATCCTCAAGTTTTAAAATCTGGTTGAGAACTTGCAAGGCTTCCGCTTCGTCTTGGCAATAATTAAAGTAGCCTCCCGAGTGCGTGAAAAGCTGGGCGAACTTGTAATCCAAATCCGCATGCTTTAACTGGTCTCCTAATTTTACCAGATCGTTCTCGTCATCAACTTCAGGCTGATTAAGAATTTTTCCTACAAATTTCCTAAATAAGCTCACGTATACAGTATGGATTTATCAATTATAGAATACAAAAATAGAAATTATATTTTATTGAATCGCATAAATAGCAAAATCCTGACCGAAAGTAAATTCTTAGGTCAGGATTTTGTATTTAATTAAGAGGGCAGCTCCGAGGAGGGAGCCTCTGGTTGCAGCGGCTCTGGTTCGCTAGGAGGGGTAGATACGGGCTCTACATCCTCTTTCTTATTTTCTTCTGCAACCTGCAGGGGTTGTTCCGTGAGTTCTGGATCCCAGGCTCTTTTGCCAAAAATCTCTTCTAAATCTTCGCGGAAAATAACCTCCTTCTCTAACAGCTTTCCAGCAAGTGCATCTAGCTTATCGCGGTTGTCAGTTAAGATCTGGAGTGCACGGGTGTACTGAAGTTCAATGATTTTAGAAATTTCTTCGTCAATGGTTTTTGCGGTGTGTTCTGAGTAAGGTTTCCCAAGGGAATATTCACTCTGTCCTGAACTATCGTAATAAGAGATGTTTCCTACTCTATCGTTAAGACCATATACCGTTACCATTGCTTGTGCTTGCTTGGTTACTCTTTCTAGGTCGGAGAGGGCTCCGGTAGAAATGTTTCCAAACACGGTTTGCTCTGCAGCTCTACCCCCCAGGGTTGCACAAATCTCGTCGTACATCTGCTCGGTTGTGGTAAGGGAACGTTCTTCAGGCAAGTACCATGCAGCTCCTAAGGATCTACCTCTTGGTACAATAGTCACTTTAAGAAGAGGCGCTGCGTGCTCTACGAGCCATGAAATGGCAGCATGTCCTGCTTCGTGGAAGGCCACTCGCTTCTTTTCGGAAGGTTTAATGGCTTTGTTTTTCTTTTCTAGTCCTCCAATAATTCGGTCTACTGCATCAAGGAAGTCTTGTTTGGTTACGGTATCGTGGTTGTTTCTCGCAGCAATTAGGGCCGCTTCGTTACAAACGTTTGCAATGTCTGCACCGCTAAACCCAGGGGTTTGTTTTGCTAAGAAATCACGATCTACGTTCGGGTCCAGTTTGATTTTCGCTAAATGGACATCAAAGATTTGTCTTCTTTCGTGAAGTTCGGGAAGGTCTACATAGATGGAACGGTCAAAACGTCCCGCTCTCATAAGCGCTTTGTCTAGAATGTCCGCACGGTTGGTTGCCGCCATCACGATTACGTTTGTGTCGGTTCCAAAACCATCCATCTCCGTAAGGAGTTGGTTCAGGGTGTTTTCCCTTTCGTCGTTTCCTCCTGTAATGTTTCCTTTTCCTCTCGCACGTCCAATCGCATCAATTTCATCAATGAAGATAATGGCGGGTGATTTTGCTTTGGCTTGCGCAAACAGGTCTCTCACTCTAGAGGCTCCTACTCCTACAAACATCTCGACAAAGTCAGAACCTGATAGGGAGAAAAAAGGAACTTTTGCTTCGCCAGCCACGGCTTTTGCAAGAAGGGTTTTCCCTGTTCCTGGAGGACCTACTAAAAGGACTCCTTTTGGGATTTTCCCACCTAATCTTGTGTATTTATCAGAGTTCTTTAAGAAGTCTACAACTTCTTGAACTTCTTCTTTTGCTCCCTCTAATCCGGCTACGTCTTTAAAGGTAACTTGCACTTTGTCTTTTTCGTCGAAAAGCTTGGCTTTCGATTTGCCAATGGAGAAGATCTGACCCCCAGGTCCTCCGCCTCCGCCTCCCATTCTTCTGAAGAGGAAGAAGTAGAACAAACCAAGTACGGCAACCCAAATTAGGATGGTTACAAATAAATCCGAAATCGGGTTTTTAGCGGTGGTGTAATCCATTGTGGTAGCAATGGCAGGGTTGGTCTTTTTAAGGTCTCGGTACGTTTCTAAAAGAATCGTTTTGTCCCCGTACGCAAATGTATAGTCGGGTCCTGTTTGAGGACTTAGCATTTCAAAAGGGCTCGGAGTCTGTTCTTTGCCGTTTTTTGCCAATTCTGCTTTGGCCTCTTTGGTTAAAAAGACATCGGCTTTGCTGATGTCCGTGTAGACTAAGACATCTTTTACCTTGCCTTGTTCTACGAGCTCATAAAATCGCTCTTCGTCTAGTTTCGATCCTTCGCTAGAGCTAAACATGGGCTGCAAAAAGAGAAACAGCACCACCGCTATGGCGATCGGAAAAAACCAGTTAAATCCTTTATTTTTCATTTTTAATGGTCTTCTATGTAGGAAACGAATTCCTTTTTAATAATTAATCTTCGATGCTTGTAATCTTTGCATCCCCCCATAGTTCTTCTATTTCATAGTATTCACGGGTTTGTCTTTGGAATACATGCACGACAACAGAGACATAGTCCATAAGCACCCACAGTGCATTGTCGGTTCCTTCCACGTGCCATGGACGTTCGCCTAGCTCGTTTCGAACTTTCTTTTCTACATTGCCAGAAATGGCGTTCACTTGGGTATTGGAATTCGCACTACAGAGAATGAAGGTTTCTGCGACAGAGTTTTCGATGCCCGTAAGGTCAAAGATTTTGATATCTTCCCCTTTGGTATCTTGAATCGCCTCGACGATTTTGTCTATAAGTTGTTGCTTTTGTGTATTTTTACTCATTCAAAAATTGGTCTAATTTGCAAATTTATTGTTTTTTGTTTACTTTCTGCGCTCCAAGGAGGGTTTTAATCTCATAAAGTTTCATAAATGTTTCCTCTCTACTACTTGACTTCCTGCCTTTCTACGAATGATGCCATCGTAAATTTCCTTTCGGAGCCTTCTCGCTCCCTCTGTGTTTATACCTTTAATCAAACTAAGGGGCGCGGTCAGTACGGCAATTCGTGGGAAACTCAAGAGAACCAAAACCTGGCGTTTTCTCTCGCACTTCCCGAGGAGATGCTCGCACTTAGTGAAAATTTGCTCAATTATCATACCGCGGAAACCTTTCGAGAGTTTCTTGCCAAATTGACCCAATCGGAAGCTTTAATCAAATGGCCGAACGACTTAATCCTCCACAAGAAAAAAGTAGGGGGAATGCTCATTGAAAAGCGGCGAATTGGTAAGAATTGGTATTATATACTGGGTGTGGGAATCAATGTTCGCCAAAGAGATTTTGCGGCCTTGCCGTCGGCAGGCTCCTTATGGACGCAATCTGGGCAAGAGTTCGACTTGCATGAGACCGCGCAATTGCTAAATGAGTACCTTTTTCAGAACTTACGAAAGTGGCCCAGTAACGAGGCCATTCTTGAGTCGTACAATGCTCATTTGTTCAAAAAAGAGGAGGTTAGTGTTTTTGAAATTCAAGGCTTGCGCCAAAATGGCATAATCAAAGAGGCAGACCTCGAGGGAGGGCTCCTAGTGGATTTAGAAAAGGACGGAAGGAAGCGGTTTTACCACAAAGAAATCAAAATGCTTTATTGATTTGCTCTTCTAAAATAGAGGATAAGGGCCATCGGGCCAAAGAGTAGGTTCGGAAGCCACATGGCAACCACGGGAGGAAGCACATTGTTTTGAGAAACGACCTTCAACGCTTCAAAGGAGAACACAAAAGCAAATGCCAAGGAGATTCCAATAGCTAGATTGACACCAAGGCCTCCTCTTTTCTTCTGCGAGGAGAGTGAAAGAGCAAGAATCGTCAGAATGATAATAGAAACGGGCATGGAAGTTCTTAGGTAGAGTTCGTTTAGAAAGTAATTTAAATTTTTGTTTCCTTTGTTTTTCTCCTGCTCAATTAGTTTTAAAAGTTTGGGCGTGGTTTTGGTTTGCCCTAAGTATTCGTCCGGAAACAATTCTTCCGGAGGATAGCCGAAATTCAGGTCTTTCAAATCCCCGTTCGCTATTTTTTCGGTCTGGTTTGCACCGCTTTTCCTCTGCAGATAACTCGTAATCGTGAATTTGTTCTTTTTGGCATCCCAATAGATCTCATTCGCTGAAATTTCTTCAATCAATTTGCGGTTTTTATCAAATTTTTGATACAAAAAGCTAGACCCTCGTTTTTCTTTCCGGTTGTAATTGTGAATAAAGATAAAGGTGGTCGGGGAGAGCTGAGTAGCGATTTCCACGTTGCCAAGGATTTTCTCTTTAGAAGTGTCCCCCATGGTATACACTTCCAATTTGTTTTTTTGAATGTTTGCCCAAGGCAAAACAAAATGGTTTGTCGCTAAGGAAAAAATGGCAATCACCCCTGAGGCAATAAAGTAAGGACGAGCAAACCGGTGGAAACTTGCACCACTGCTTATGATCGCTACGATTTCGGTGTTGTTGGCCAGTCGAGAGGTAAAGTAAATTACGGAGATGAACACGAGAATGGACATGAACGTAATGACCAAATAGATCATCCAAAATGGATAGAAATTAAGTAGAAAGTATCCTACGGTAAATCCATTTCCTTCGATTCTTGGAGATTTAGATTGCACATCGATTACCACTACAATTAAGGAGAGTAGTAAAAGCATGAACCCTAACGTCCCTAAGTACTTTTTGATGATATATTTGTCTAGTATGGTCATAAATAAACTAGAGTCTTTGTTTTAAATTAGGAAGTACGGAATCTTTCCACGAATAAAAGTCTCCTTTCACAATGTGTTCTCTTGCCACACGAACGAGATCAAGGTAGAATGCGAGGTTGTGAATCGAAGCAATCTGTTTGCCTAAGTATTCTTTCGAAACAAAGAGATGTCTTACGTAGGCTTTAGAGTATTCCTTATCGACAAAGCTAGTTCCAAAAGCATCAAGGGGTGAAAAATCGTCCTTCCATTTTTGGTTTTTCATGTTCATCACACCGTTCCACGTAAAGAGCATAGCGTTTCGAGCATTCCGAGTCGGCATGACGCAGTCCATCATGTCAATTCCTAGGCCGATGGCCTCAAGAATGTTCCATGGTGTGCCTACACCCATTAGGTAGCGGGGTTTCTCTATAGGAAGGATGTCCGTCACTTCGTTTGTAATGCGGTACATTTCCTCCTCAGGTTCCCCAACGGAGAGTCCTCCGATGGCATTTCCTTCGGCTCCCTGCTCTGAAATAAATTCGGCTGAAGCTTTTCTTAGGTCTGAGTAGGTAGATCCCTGAACAATTGGGAAAAGTCTTTGTTTGTGGTCGTAAATTTCTTTGTTTTGATCCACCCATTGGATGCATCGCTTTAACCAGCGGTGGGTCATTTCCATCGATTCCTTCGCTTGGTTATACTCGCAAGGATACGGAGTACACTCATCAAAGGCCATAAAGATATCTCCTCCAATTTGTCGCTGGATTTCCATTGATTTTTCAGGGGATATGAAATGAAGGCTTCCGTCAATATGCGATTTAAATTGCACCCCTTCTTCCGTCATTTTTCTACTTTTGGACAAAGAAAAAACTTGATAGCCTCCGGAATCGGTAAGAATGGGACCTTGCCAATTCATAAACTGATGCAGACCTCCTGCTTTTTGCATGATGTCCATCGTAGGACGAAGGTATAAATGGTAGGTATTGCCCAGGATGATCTGCGCTTTAATGTCGTCTTTAAGTTCTCTTTGGTGCACCGTCTTCACGGAGGCCACTGTGCCTACAGGCATGAATATAGGCGTTTGGATTTCGCCATGGTCTGTGGAAAGAAGGCCCGCTCGAGCTTTGCTTTCTGATTTTTTCTCAATTTGAAAAAAAGGTTTTCCCATAATTTATCTTGCAAAAATAGGCACTGAGCCTACTTCTTTTAATTTTTTCTCAATATAGCTTTTCGCTTTGGGGTCTTTTTCCGCCACGATTTGCTGCGCTTGCACTAGGATTTTTTCAAGTACCCTAGGGGAAGCAATATAATAATTATAACTTTCTTGAAATTCTGTGGCCGTTACTTTTTGAGAAGCCAGCACATAGCGTGAGGTGGTTTCTAAATCCCCACCTTTGCTTTGGTAATTTACTTGTTCGCTGACCGCAAACTCGGCAATAATTGTGGCCATCTGATCCGGTTCAATCAGATTCTTTGGCTTATCGACGGCGCCCGATTTTTGACAAGAAACGGCAAACAGCAGTATGAAAAGGAGTCCTAGTTTTTTCATAACCTTCCTAAAATTGATTTCCAACGCAAATTAAGAATTCCGAAAATAGCCTCTCCAATAATCCCTCCGTTCATTTTGCTTTCCCCGAGAAGTCGATTGGTGAATATAATAGGGACTTCTTTAATTTTAAGTCCTTTTTTAAAAACACGGTATTTCATTTCCACTTGAAAACCGTAGCCTTTTAATTTAATACGGTCTAAATCAATTGCACGAAGTGTGCTTTCTTTAAAGCATACAAACCCAGCCGTTGTATCGTGCACAGGAATACCCAGAACGATTTGAACGTACTTGGAGGCGAAATAAGAAAGAAGAACTCGTCCCATCGGCCAATTCACTACGTTTACCCCTTGAGAATACCGACTGCCCACACTCATGTCCGCATTTTTACATCCTTCCCATAGGGGAATGAGGTCGTTTGGATTGTGCGAAAAATCAGCATCCATTTCAAAGATATAGGAATACTTCCTTTCTAGAGCCCATCTAAATCCGTGGATGTAGGCTTTTCCAAGTCCGTCTTTTACCTTTCGAACGGTTAAATGGAGCGTAAGAGGAAATTCCTTTTGCAAGGATTCCACAATTTGAGCGGTTCCATCGGGAGAGGAATCGTCTACCACTAAAACGTCAAACTTCTCTTCCAAAGCAAAGACGGCGCGAACGATGGATTCGATGTTTTCCTTCTCATTGTAAGTCGGAATAATGACTAGTTTTTCCATATTAATTTGCAAAGATAATGTATTTTTCAAATGCGTTTTTTCGGATTTAAAAATAGTCTTACTTTTGCAAAAACAATGTGGGCTTGGTAAGAATTATAGAAAACAGGGACTGGGTAGTCGGGGTTCTTTTAGCCTCTGTGCTTGTGATGATTGTCGTGTTGCAGTATTTGCAACGCGAACGCGGTCTCAAAGGGTTTTTTACCGCGGCGTACAGTGATTCTGGAAATATATTTCCCACCTGGATTCTAATCTCCGTTGTGTACGTCCTCTTGTTATCCACATTGTTTACTTCTTACGTTCCCATGGTGCCCCTCGAAATCGAGCGGCTCTCTCTTTTTGGGTTTTCTTTGAATCGATTTGGCTATACACTTCTTGTTTTTAGTTTGTTTTATTTCTCGCGGTTTTTTCTCACCTTCTTTTTTTACAGTAGCGTAGGTCAGGATCGCAAATGGGGTCGCTTGTACTTTGTAACTTCCAAATTTTATATGGCGCTTTGTTTTGTGCTGATTGGAGCGGTGGTCTTGAACTATTACTTTCCAGTAGAGCGATTGGAGTTTCTCCAAGTGACACTTTTGGTGGCGGTTGGACTGTTTTTATTTAAAATTTTGTTCTACGCCTTCAACCCTAACTACATTCTTCCAAAAGAGTGGTATTATAAAATTTTGTATATTTGCACGCTGCAATTTATACCCATACTTGCCCTATGGAAGTTGCTTTTTTTATAAACGAAAATCAATGATGAAAGTAAAGTCTATATTGGTGTCGCAACCAGAACCAAACGAATCTTCTCCTTATTTGGAAATCGCCAAAAAAGAGAAAATTAAAATCGACTTCAAACCCTTTATTTTGGTGGAAGGTGTGGATGCAAAAGAGCTCCGGACACAAAAAATTGATTTGAGTCAGTATACAGGGATTGTATTTACGAGCAAGAATGCAATTGATCATTATTTTAGATTGGCAGAAGAAATGCGTTTTTCCGTACCGGATACCATGCGCTACATCTGTCAAAGTGAAGCGGTAGCCAATTACTTGCAAAAGCACATTGTCTATAGAAAACGAAAAATCAGTTTTGGGGAAAAACTCTTTTCGGATCTAGCTCCACTGTTCAAAAAATACCCAAATGAGAAATATCTCCTTCCGTCCTCTGATGTTTTGAACGCAGACGTTCCTAGCACCCTAGACAAGGCAGGAGTGGATTGGACTAGAGCAATTATGTACCGTACCGTGTATGCGGATCTATCGGAGACTCCCGTAAACGACTACGATATGCTTGTCTTTTTCTCCCCACAAGGAATTCGTTCTTTGTTTGAAAACTATAAAGATTTTAAGCAAAATAACACGCACATTGCCGTGTTTGGAACTACGACGCAACTGGCGGCTGAAGAATTAGGCCTCGTGGTCAACTTAATGGCGCCTTCTAAGGAAACCCCGTCCATGACCATGGCCATCGAAAAATACATTCGTAGCGGAAAGTAGAGTCCTTAAAACCCAAAAATAAAATAAGCCGTCTTTTCCCTTTGGATAAGATGGTTTTTTGTTACTTTTAGACCATAAATAAGATGATGGCACCTAGGGCCCAAAGAATAGAGAAAAATTTGAAGAAGCATGGCGATTTACGAATCGATGCCTATTATTGGATGAACGATCGGGATTCTAAAGAGGTAAAGGCCTATTTAGAACAGGAGAATGCCTATTGTGAAAAGGTGATGTCCTCAACGGAAGACTTACAAAATGAGCTTTACGAGGAGATGAAGAGTCGCTACAAAAAGGACGATGAATCGGTGCCTTATTTTTTCAATGGATACTGGTACATCGTTCATTACTTTGAGGGAAAGGAGCATCCCGTTTTTGTTCGCAGAAAAGGATCTCTTGAGTCGGAGAGTGAAACGATCGTAGATGTGAACTCTCTTGCTCTTGGATATGAGTTCTTTGAGATAGGAAGCGTCGCAGTAAGTCCTGACAACGAGCTAGTAAGCTATGCTTGGGATACAGCCGGAGACCGTAGTTATTCCATTTCTATTAAGAACTTACGTACGGGGGAAGTCCTTAAGGAGGAGTTTTTGAGCACCACCGGAAAACTCGTGTGGGCCGAGGACAATACCCATGTTTTTTATGTGAAACTGGACGAGCAGCTTCGTGCAAGTCGAGTGTATCGACATCAGTTAGGTACAGATCCCTCTGAGGATGTACTGGTATTCCTGGAAGAGGATGAAGCCTTTGATGTGCATGTGCAAAAATCCAAATCGCAAGAATATATTTTATTAGGGATTTCAAGTACCCTTTCGGATGAGTGTTGGTTTTTAAGATCCGATGAGCCTCTTGGCCATTGGAACTTAATTCAGCCGCGTGAAGACGGTTTAGAGTACTGCGTTGAACCTTATAAGCAGGAGTGGATTATTTTAACCAATGAAGGAGGGGCTACCAACTTTAAGTTAATGAAAACAAGTGTTTTAACTCCCACGAAAGAACATTGGCAAGAGTTACTTCCCTACGATTCTGATGCGCTTTTAGAAGGGTTTGAAGTGTTTGAAAACTACCTCGTGGTGGAAGAACGGCGCAGAGGGCTTCTTTTCATACGAATTGTGGATAGAAGAACGGGCGAGTCTCATTATCTTCCTTTTCAAGATCCTACCTACAGTGCTTATATAGGTCTTAATTTAGATTTTGAGACCGACCAACTTCAGTACGGGTACAGTTCTCTTACCCATCCGAACCGAGTCTGCAATTACGATATGGCTCTTCGAGAGAGCACAGTGCTGAAGGAGCAGCAAATCATGGATCCTACGTTTAAGATTGAAAACTATACGTCTAGTCGACTTTGGGTAAAGGCACGAGATGGAAAAGAAATTCCAGTTTCGTTGGTGCACCATAAGAATACAGAGATTTCTCCCAAAACTCCCTTACTTTTGTATGCCTATGGCAGTTATGGGAGTACGGTCGATGCGCACTTTTCAAGTGTAAGACTTTCCCTATTAGACCGAGGATTTGTCTATGCCATTGCCCATGTACGTGGAGGAGAATATCTAGGTAGGGAATGGTATTTAGACGGAATGATGCTCAACAAGAAGAACACCTTCTACGATTTCATTGACGTAAGCAAGGAATTGATTGCACGTGAAATGACCTCTTCAAGTCATTTGTACGCGATGGGCGGCAGCGCGGGAGGTCTTTTGATGGGAGTCGTGATGAATTTAGAACCGACGCTTTATCATGGAATTGTTGCTCAAGTGCCGTTTGTCGATGTTGTGACTACGATGCTAGACTCTTCTATTCCACTGACCACAGGGGAATATGACGAGTGGGGGAATCCAAACGATAAGGAGTATTATGAGTATATGAAATCTTATTCCCCTTACGACAATGTGACGGATCTTCCTTATCCAAACCTTTTGGTGACCACGGGATTTAATGATTCTCAAGTGCAATACTGGGAACCCGCGAAATGGGTTGCGAAGCTAAGAGAACACACTCAATCTGAGAATCTAATTTTGCTAAAAACAGACATGGATTCTGGACATGGAGGTGCTGCAGGACGCTTTGAGTCCTTAAAAGAAGAAGCTTTAGAATTTGCTTTTTTATTAAAATTAGAACAAACCACATGAAAGAAAACGAATTATGGAGCGAAGTAGAACGCTTCTTTGAAACCAATTTTGATACAGAACCGCATGTAGCCATTGAAACGGTCCTGTTTTTAATAGGAGTCCAGGAACTAGGCAGCGGCAAACAAAAATACACCAAGGAGGACAAACTAAATTTGATTCACATTGCCGTGTGTCGACTGCTTCAGCCTTATGGATTTTACGAGTTCTCGCACTATGATGATGAGGGCTATCCCCATTTTAATGTAAAAGAAGAAATGCCTGAGCTTAAGCCAAATGAACAAACAATTTTGATGAAAAAGGCAGTCGTTCAGTATTTTATAGATGAAAATCTCTTTTCTCAGGAAGTTCTTGAGGCTATTTCCAAGTCATAATTGAAACAATTGTGTTAAAAGCCAATGTTTTAAGAGTGTTTGCTTAATTTACTGGCCTATTTTTTGTATTTATATTGTTAAATGGTTTAATTTTAACAATTGAAACTTAAAAAGAGCTCATGAATCAACGGTTTATTCCTATCATCTCCATCTTGATGTCAATTTCTGTGGTGGTTTTTGTGACGCTTCAAATTAAATGGCTGAAAGAATACTACGGTGCGTTAGATCAGGATTTTTCGAACAAAGTTGAAGCCTCCCTTGTGAGTTCTGTCAGAGAGCTTAATGATTTGGAGGTAGATAAATATTTGAACGAGACGAATAAAAATTTCGGGAATACAGTGGTTGCGAATAGCAAGCAGCCCAGCTCTACCATTATACAACAAACAGAAGATTCTGCAACAAGGAGAACCATCACGTATCAACAAAGTATTATTGAGCGGGAAAATTTACCGATTGCCAATACAGGCGATAGTTTAAACCGTATCAAGATGTGGACTGACGAGGTTCTCGTCAAGCAAACCAAAGATTCCTCGCATGCCGAGCCTTTAACTGCGGCGCTGAATAGTTCCATTAATTCAGGAGAATACAATCTAAAAGAATTTTATCGCATTGTTGGGAATAACCGTCCTATCGAAAAAAGGGTAGAACCCAGGGCGATCGATTCGCTCGTTCGAAAGTCTTTAAAAAACCACGGAATCGGAACCGATTTTGGCTATGGAATTTTTGATAAAAACGGAAACGTGACGAGCATAGCCAATGTAAACTATGAAACGCAAACGCAAAATGCAAAGTACGAAGAAGTGCTTTTCCGCGATGCGGATGACCAACCTTTATATACACTTTCCCTTGTGTTTCCTAGGCAGAACTTTTCGCTAGTGAAAAACAATCTTCCTATGCTTTTAGGTACCTTTTTGTCCCTTCTGACCATCTTAGGAATCTATATAACCTCCATCAATTATATGATGCAGCAAAAGAAGATTGCGGACATTAAAACGGATTTCATTAACAATATGTCGCATGAGTTTAAAACTCCACTTGCGACGATTTCTGTGGCCACAGACTCTCTAGCAAATGATAAAATTGCAAGTGTTCCCGAGAAAGTAAAATACTATTCGCAGCTTATAAAGCAGGAGAATTTGCGCATGAAAAAGCAGGTGGAAAACGTGCTAAATATGTCTAAATTAGAACGTAACGAAGTTCAATTGTTCCTTAAGGAAACCAACGTAAGAAGTCTAATCCAAAAGATCACTCAATCGTTTGAACTCATTGTGCATGAAAGAGGAGGAGAGCTGATTCAGGAATTTGAAGCCACCGAATATACTTTTAAAATTGATGAGTTTCACCTTTCGAACATGCTCGTGAATTTACTTGACAATGCAAATAAATATTCTCCCGAGGCCCCTAAAATTAAAGTTCGGACCCGAAACGAAGGCTCCTTTTATGTCATAGAAATCCAAGACAAAGGAATGGGCATGGAAACAGTGAATAGAGTAAAAATCTTTGAAAAGTTCTTCCGCGAAGAAACGGGAAACATTCATAATGTCAAAGGGCAGGGACTAGGGCTTTCGTATGTAAAGAAAATTGTAGAGCTTCACAAAGGAAGTATTCACGTGGAATCCACGATCGGAAAAGGATCTAGCTTTACGGTAAAGCTGCCCATGGTTTAATAGAAAATCAATTTATAATCAAACAATCACAAAATAGTAAGAATATGAGCAATAGAATTTTATTAGTAGAAGACGACCAAAGTTTTGGTGCCGTACTAAAGGATTACCTGACGATTAATAACTTCGAAGTTACGCTCGCTACGGACGGAGAGCAGGGGTTAAAAGAGTTCACGGAGAATGAATTTGACATTTGCATATTTGATGTCATGATGCCAAAGAAAGATGGATTTAGTTTAGCGGAAGACGTCAAGAAAATTGATAAGTCTACGCCCATTATTTTTCTGACCGCAAGAAATTTAAGAGAAGATATTTTAAAAGGATACCAAATCGGCGCAGACGATTACATTACAAAGCCTTTCGATACCGAACTGCTTCTTTACAAGATTAAAGCGATCTTACAACGTTCTTCTACCATTGAGAATGAAGAACAGGAGCAGTTTAAAATTAGCAATACGTACTTCGACTCAATGCTAAGACAATTGAAAGTAGGAGATTTAGAATATAAGTTGTCCCCTAAGGAAAATGACTTATTGAAGCTTTTGTGTATTCATAGAAATGACTTTATGCCGAGAGACTTGGCGCTTCGAAAAATCTGGAAAAAGGAAAACTATTTCACAGCCCGAAGTATGGACGTCTACATTGCAAAACTGAGAAAGTTACTGCGCGATGATGAAGGCTTAGAAATCATTAACGTACACGGAGAAGGGTTCCGTTTGCTTGTGAAAAATTAAATTTTGAATAAATTTGTAATTCATCCTGTCTTCCAAAGAAGACAGGATATTTTTTGCTTTATTTTAAATGAGTTTAAATCTAGATTAATAGGTTACTATACCAAACTATTCTTATCCGCGTAATTCAATTTAAAAAAGATAGCCGTCATAATGGAAAAGGCGAGTAGTGAACTGCCTCCATAACTAAAGTAAGGAAGCGGAATCCCCACAGTCGGAAAGAGTCCCATCACCATACCGATGTTGATTGCGTAGTGAATTAATAGGATGGAAGCAAAGCTATATCCAAAGATTCGGTTAAAGTGGTTTTTTTGTCTCTCTGAGAGGTAGTAGATCCTAGCAATGTAGATGGCGTATGCGATGAGCAAAAGTGCACTTCCAAAGAATCCCCATTCTTCTCCAACCGTACAAAAAATATAATCGGTTTCTTGTTCCGGTACAAATTTGCCTTGCGTGACTGACCCTTGCTTGTAGCCTTTCCCCCAAAATCCGCCCGACCCAATGGCTGTTTTTGAATAGAGTAAGTTGTACCCTGAAGTATCGCGAAACGCTCTTTCCCCTTTGTAGAGTACTTCAATTCTTTCCCGTTGGTGCTTCGGTAGTTTTTCTAAAACGGTAGGTGTGGCGAAGGCCAAACCGCAAAGAACCGCAAGAGAGCCGCCAATGTTTGCAAAGGTGTAAATGTTCCACCGAATTTTACCGTAGTAGCGCATGATTAAAATGGCTGTTAATAGGAATAGACCTAAAACCACATAGAGAGGATTAACCGCGATAGAAACTAAAAAGACGGCCGCTAGAATACCAACAACACCAAAGAGCCAACCGCTTAGCCCTTCTCGATAGAGCGCGATGAAAAAGGCGCCAAAGACGAGAAGTGAACCGACGTCTGGTATTGCGAGTACAACAAGGGCTGGTATTGCCACAATCGCAATGGCGGTTCGAAGGCTTTTGCCGTACTTGATATTGAAATTGGGTCCAGAAACGTAATGAGCAAGCATAAGGGCGGTGCCTATCTTTGAAAATTCGACAGGCTGCATGGTAAAGCTTCCGAATCGATACCAGTTTTTCTGTCCAAGAATCTCGGTTCCAAAAGGGAAAAGTCCTACGAGCAGAACAAGTCCAAGCAGGTAGAAAACACTTGACATATTTTCGAAGAACTTGGTTCGGGTAATGAAAATCAAGATTCCCACAAAAAGGGAAATGCAAAAGAAAAAGAACTGCTTTTTACCTAATGCGGGATCCACGCTGTAGATATTCGCAATGGCAAAGGAGCTGATTAAAAGATACAGCGTAATTCCGAGTTTGTCTAATCCTTGAGTCCACTTCATAACCTACTTTTTAGAAGTTTTGCGTTCGTTGAATCGGGTGAGTAGGGAATCTCGACGGTAGAGTAGTCTCTCACGATGCGCTTTGTTTTTGATAAAACGAAGACTGTCCTGAATCTGGACAATTTGCAGAGAGTCTTTGCTCGGTTCTTTGTAGAGACCTTTGCGCTTTTGCTCTTCAACCCATTGTCTTCGGTATTCCCCCATAAAGCTCGCGTTGATCATGCGGTCGTAGAGGTATTCTCTTTTAATGGTACCTGTCAAATATTTTTCTGCAATGATCGTACTGGCAGGACCTGCCCACGTGGAGCCAAAGCCCGCATGTTCTATAAGAGCAATCACCACAATTTGCGGCTTTTCTTTGGGAGCAATTAACACGTATACGGAATTGTCTTTCCCTTGTGGTACTTGGGCCGTTCCCGTTTTTGCGAGCTGAGTAAATTCATTTGTCTTTAGTCCTCGTCCGGTACCGGCTAAAACCACTTGTTCCATTCCTTTTAAAATCGGATCGTAATGTTTGGGATCCACTAGGGTCTTATGTTTTACCTTAAATCGGGGATCCGGATTTGGTTTGCCGTCAATGGACTTGACGATATGGGGCGTGTAATAGAATCCCTTGTTCGCAATCGCTGCAATTCCGTTGGCCAATTGAAGGGGAGTAAGCATGACATCGCCCTGTCCCATTCCATTAAAGACGGCTCCTGTGGAAAGAGGACTCCAAACTTTCGTTTTTGCTCGTTTTTCGTAAAATTCACCGCTAGGAATTTGTCCCTTGGCTCCTGTGGCTAAATCGTTGTTAAGGTATTGTCCAAAACCAAAACTTTCCATTATTTTCTTCCATTCGTTTACGCCTTTTGAAGGGTTGCCAGGGTATTTGTTGATAATGGCGAGATAAGCATAAGAAAAATAGCAGTTGCTGGAGACCTGAATGGAGGGGATTAAGGGATCGGCTCCCCCGTGACCTCGAATTCGAAGACCTTTGTAATTGAATCCTCCCCCGCATGGAAAAATTGTATTTTCATCCATTACTCCCATTTGCATAGCAGCGAGCGCGGTAAACATTTTGAAAGTAGAGCCGGGCATGTGGGCAGACTGGGTGGAGCGGTCAAACATGGGCTTGTTAAACGTGTCGTTTAGTAGCGCATTAATCTGTTTGGATTTGCCAGGTCCAGTGAAAGAATTCGGGTTGATATCCGGACCCGTTGCAAGGGCTAAAATCTCTCCAGTGTTTGGATCTAAGGCCACAATGGCCCCTCT
Organism: Epilithonimonas sp. KH_059; assembly: GCF_057838485.1. Lineage (NCBI taxonomy): Bacteria > Pseudomonadati > Bacteroidota > Flavobacteriia > Flavobacteriales > Weeksellaceae > Epilithonimonas > Epilithonimonas sp. KH_059. Next base: position 1,456,405 of record NZ_CM174468.1, on the reverse strand, counting down.
TTTATTGACCAGCATTTCTTCTGCAATTCGTTGCAAGTCGTAATCGATGGTGAGAGTTAAGTCTTTTCCGGTCACGACATCGACATCTAGATCTCCGTCTTTGTAGGGACCGATGTTTCGAAGTCGAATGTCTTTTTGAATGTAGTGGATCCCTTTGGTTCCTCTGAGTTCCTTTTCATACGATTTTTCAACCCCTGATTTTCCGATATTGTCTCCGGGCAAATAATAAAGAGAGTCTTTCTTAATGTCATTGTCATTAACCTCGTTGGTGTACCCTAACAAGTTTCCGGAAGTACCCACTTCATACTGTCTCTGAGGCCTTTCTATAATGCTAAAGGCAGGGTATTTAAAAATGATTTCTTGAATTCTAGCAATTTCGTCCCGACTAATGTTTTTCTTAAAGGTGATAGGAGTCATTCGAGAATAGTAGCGCTCTTTTTTGACTGAATCTAGAATTGAAATAAATCGAGGCTTACTGATTTTCATTAGCTGGCAGAACCCAAGGGTATCAAAATCAGGTTTTAAAAGAGCTTGAGTAAAGGAGATTTCGTAAGAAGGTTGATTGCCCACGAGTATTTTCCCATTGCGATCAAAAATAACCCCCCTTTGAGGAATAATGTATTCCTTTTTAATCGAAGTATTGGCCGCATTTAGGGCGTAACGATCGGTGAAAAGTTGTAAGTACGCGAGCCTCGCTATAAAGGCAATAACGAGAAAAAGGAGAAAAAGAGAAATTTTTAAATACTGGGACCTCACACTTTTTGTTTGATTCTAAAAGCCAAAGCGTATATCAATATAAAGACAAACGAAATGCAGCTACTTGCTAAAATGTTTAATAAAATTTCTATCGTTCGAGAGAATTTAAAGAATTCAATAGTTTGAACGGTAAATTGATGAACAAAGATACTTGAAAAAATAAAGAAGAGGAATTGACTCCATTGCAAGGTTTGAAAGGAGAAGAAATCTGTTGAGGTATCTGTTGAGGTTCGAAAGATGATTGTCCTAAAATAGGCGATCAGCGTGGTGGCAAAGGCATTAATTCCCCAAGTGCCTAAAAAGGCGTCAATGCAAAGACCTAGGATAAAACTTGAAACCAGAAAAAGGTACTTGTTTCGAAAGAAAGGATAAAACATGACAAAGACCGGATATAGGACAGGGGTATATTTTCCGGCCAGCGTAATTCGGTTTAGCACGAAGATTTGAAGTGCGACGAGCACCACAATGGAAAGAATGTCGGTGAAAATACTTCTACTAATCATCTCTTGACATTTGTACTTTTAGTGTGTCCTGAATTTTTGCAACTTCTACTTTCTTTAAATTTTCAACGACATAGATCTTATTTAGATTCCCCATGGTTTCGCTGAGTTCCACGGCGATGTCCCAAAACCCTGTCTTGCGATCTACTTGGTAACCGGCCACGGTGCCAATCATAACCCCTTGAGGGAAGATCGCGGATTTTCCGTCGGTTACTACGGTATCTCCCACGAGCAAAGGAACGTATTTCGGGACGTCTTGCAAATGCATGATTCTAGAATCTTCACCTCTCCAGGTAAGGGTTCCGAAATACTGTGAGTTTTTCAGTGCCGCATTAATTTTGATCTTGTTTGTGCTTAAAACAGATTGAACCAAAGCGTAGTGATCTGTCGTATTCACGACGATCCCTGCAATCCCTTTGGGAGCAATGACTCCCATTTTAGGTTTAACCCCATGAAGTTTGCCTCGGTTGATCGTGAAATAGTTATCCTGTCGATTGATGCTATTGTATACGATATCCCCGTCCACAATGGTGTATGCTTGGGCAATTCCAGTCGTATCTCGGATCGTTTTGAGAATCGCAGGGTCGGCGTTTTGGTTCCCATAAAGCTCTTGGAGTAGGGACTTGTTCTGCGCGACAAGGCGATCGTTAATTTGCTTTAGTTTCAAATAGGAAGTCCCTTCGTCGACAAATCCAGAGACCGTCGAATTGAATGCTGTGGTTTGACCGGCAATCCAGCTTTGTTGCATAGAATTGCGGGTAAACACTAGGACAAGTGCGATTACTTGCAAGACCAGAAAAAAGAAGAACAGTGCATTCTTCGAAATTAATCTTAACAAAAATCCCATCCCCAAAAAGTCAAATTAGTATGATTAGCGAATCAAAAAGTTGAATTTATCCATGTTTTTCAGTGCAATCCCAGTTCCTCTTACTACGGCTCTTAAAGGATCTTCTGCTACGAAAACAGGCAGGCCTGTTTTGCGGTGCAAACGGTCTGCAAGGCCTCTTAAGAGAGCACCTCCTCCTGCAAGATAAATACCTGTTTTGTAAATATCGGCTGCAAGTTCTGGTGGCGTTAAGGAAAGCGTTTCCATCACGGCATCTTCAATACGAACAATAGATTTGTCAAGCGCTCTTGCAATTTCTTTGTACCCGACCATGATTTCTTTTGGTTTCCCTGTAATAAGGTCACGCCCTTGAACTGGAATATCATCGATGTCTACATCAAGTTCTTCCACGGCAGATCCTACCTCGATTTTAACACGTTCAGCCGTTCTTTCTCCAATGTAAAGATTATGGTGTGTTCTAAGATAGTAAGCAATGTCACTAGTAAAGACATCTCCTGCGATTTTTACGGATTTATCACAAACAATCCCTCCTAAGGCGACTACTGCGATTTCCGTCGTTCCACCGCCTATGTCGATAATCATGTTTCCTTCCGGCTTTTGAACATCAATTCCTACACCGATGGCGGCAGCCATGGGTTCGTAAATCAAACGAACTTCTTTTGCATTTACTTTTTGCGCAGAATCTCGTACGGCTCTTTTCTCTACCTCTGTAATCCCTGAAGGAATACAAATTACAATTTTAAGCGCAGGTTGTATAAGCTTGCCTTTGATGGCAGGAATTTTTTTAATGAATTCTTTTATCATATGCTCAGAGGCATGGAAGTCTGCAATAACCCCGTCCTTTAGTGGACGAATCGTGCGGATGTCCTCGTGCGTTTTCCCCTGCATGTGTTTGGCCTGTTCCCCTACGGCAATTGGCTTCCCGGATTGACGCTCGATAGCGACAATCGAAGGTTGGTCCACAACAATTTTGTTGTTATGGATAATCAGTGTGTTAGCTGTTCCTAAATCGATTGCGATTTCTTGTGTGAACATATCAAATAAACCCATCTTCTTCGATAAAAATATTAAGGTTACAAAGATATAAATTTAGACCCATTATAAGAATCGATACAATCAATATTTGGTTAAAGTTTTATTAAAGTTTACTCAGGGCAAAGAGTCCTAGCAATATCCACGAATCGGAATTTCGGAGTGACTTTCGTCATGGGTTTATTAATTAAAAAAGCCCTAAATTTGCCTTTGTTTACTATGCCACAAAATAATAACATACATCAGACCTCTAATTTTGCGGTGTTAAGTGTCAGTTTTGAAAAAGCCGATGCGAAAACCAGGGGTAAATTTGCTTTTTTTGACCAGCATGTCAAAGAATTTGTTGACCGAATTCATTCGGAAAACCTTGGCGATGCTTTCGTGGTATCTACCTGCAACCGAACCGAAATCTATACCACCACTCCTAACTACCTTTTAATTGCGGAGCAATATTGCAAATCAGTCGACGTAGAATTGACGGATTTTATGAAATATGCAGAAGTTCTAAAAGAGAAGCATGCGCTCAACCACCTCTTTCGTGTAGCGGCGGGTCTAGAAAGTCAGATTCTGGGAGACTTTGAGATTATTGGTCAAATCAAAAACGCATACAACCGATTCAAAAAAGAGAAATCGAAATCAAATCCGTATCTTGAACGAGCGATTAATTCGGCGATTCAGATTTCGAAGCGAATAAAAAACGAAACCGGAATTTCCAATGGTGCCGCAAGTGTATCCTACGCAGCGGTCCATTATATTTTGAATTCCCAAACCCAGCTCTCTGGAAAAAACATCCTTTTGCTAGGGGTTGGAGAGATTGGACAGAATACCGTAGAGAATTTGGTAAAGCACATTTACCAACCTAAAGTAAAGATTGCCAACCGTACCAACGAGATTGCAGAGAAAATAGCGCAAAAATACCAGATTCCTTATGTGGAATTTGAGGATTTTTCCAAAGAGCTTCTTGAAACAGACATTTTAATTGTCGCCACGAGCGCAAAAACGCCGATTATTAAGAAGTCTCATTTTTCTGGAAACAAACCTATGCTCGTGATCGATCTTTCGATTCCAAACAATGTGGATTCGGAAGTCAAAGAAATTAAGGGAGTAGAACTTGTGGATGTGGATATTCTTTCAAACCATATACAAGAAACCATGGAGCAGCGAAAGAAAGAAATTCCAAAGGCTGAAGAAATTATTAAAGGAATGACGAGTGATTTCATTGATTGGGAGAAGAAGCGGACGCTTGCTCCCACCATTCATGACTTTAAAGCCATGTTGAAAAACATGGAACGCCATGAGATGCACAGCATCCATAAAAAGCATCGGTACATTGCCGTAGACGATATGGAGCTCACAGATAAGATGATTCAAAAGATCACGAATCGTTTTGCAAAGTACATCATAGACAACCCGTCTCGGGCGAGCGAAGTAAGTGATCTTATGCACGAAATGTTTGTGGAACAACCAAATAAAGAATTCAATGAAAAGCATTAAAATTGGCACACGTAAATCTCCACTGGCTCTTTGGCAAGCGAGAGAAGTGGCGAGGCATTTGCAGAATCGGAATTTTAAAACAGACATTACTCCGATTCTCTCGAAGGGCGATAAGCAATTAACTCAACCTCTGTATCAAATGGGCATTACAGGCGTGTTTACACGCGATCTTGATACCGCCCTTTTGAATAAAGAAATTGATATTGCGGTGCACTCTTTAAAAGATGTACCCACTTTACTTCCAGAGGGACTAGAGCTTGTAGCTTTCTTAAAGAGAGATTATCATCAAGATGTTTTGGTGAGGAGTCAAAATGCAAAAAGCAAACGGTTGGAAGAGTTGACCCTTGCCACGAGCAGTCTTAGAAGACGAGCCTTTTGGTTGGCAGAATTCTCCGACACGAGCTTTGTTGATATTCGCGGAAATGTTCAGACACGACTGGATAAAATTGAAGGCGGTCTGGCGGATGCCACGCTTTTCTCAAAAGCCGGTCTCGCAAGGCTGGATCTAAAAGTAGAATTTGAAGAGCTGCCTTTCATGCTAAGCGCACCCTCACAAGGTGTAGTCGTAGTCACTGCTCGCAAGGAGGATTTAGAAATAAAAGAAATTCTACAGGGAATAAACGATCCCGACACCCAAATTTGCGTTGAAATAGAAAGAGCCTTTCTTCAAACTTTAGAAGGTGGGTGTACAGCACCGATTGGTGCGTACGCAGAGATCATTGAAGAAGACGTTCGTTTTCAAGGGAGAATATGCACCCTTAACGGACGCAATTGCATCGATATCGAAGAGACCTTGTCCAAGGAAAACCCAAGAGAGCAGGGGGTTAAGCTGGCGCAAACCTTCCTTAATGCGGGTGCAAAAGAAATTATGGAAGAAGTGAAACCAAGATTGGGTGGAACTTTATAAATAGGGATAAGGAGTTTTTAGAATGAACATACTTTTTACAAAAAAAAATCTAGATCGAAAACTGATCGCCAAGTCTCTTGGGGATCAGTTTTCCTATGATTTTGTAGAAGTAATTAAAACGACGCCTCTTAAAGTCGAACCCTTTGACTTGAAAGATTACTCCCTAATATTTACGAGTGTGAACGGCGTAGATTCCTTTTTTGAAAATGGTTTTAAACCCAATGAAGTGTTCACAAATCGTTGGTACAATCGTATTTACACCGTAGGTCCTAAGACGAAAAATGCACTTCGCAAATATGGATTTGGTACCTACAAAGTAAAGCGCCATGCGCAAGAACTTCGAGAGTTTCTAGTCGAGAACGCTCAAGGGGAAAAGTTTTTGCATTTTTGCGGAACCTTATCCCTAACGATTTTAGATTCCTCATTACCCCTACAAAATTTTAGCTACCGACAAATTCCGGTGTACCAAACCGAACTCCTACATCCAAAAGTAGAAAAGGAGTACCAAGTGCTAGTCTTTTTTTCACCCAGTGGGGTGCGAAGTTTTGTGGAGCACAATAGTCTTGAAAACAAGAAATTGTTTTCAATCGGTCTCACCACCGAAAAAGAATTAAGAAAATATACTCAAAACAAGATAAATACAAGTATGGAAAGCAATTTCGAAGACCTGATGAAGGTTTTAGTTCGAGAACTTTCGCATACGAAATAAGCCCATTATGATTAAAAATGATTTGTTCCTTAAGGCCCTAAGGGGTGAACAGGTGGAGAGACCGCCGGTTTGGATGATGAGACAGGCAGGACGCTATTTGCCTGAGTTCATTGCGCTACGGGAGAAATACGATTTCTTTACACGCTGTCAACGTCCAGAGCTTGCCTCTGAAATTACGGTTCAACCGATTCGTAGGTTTCCACTTGATGCTGCGATTTTGTTTTCCGATATTTTGGTTGTGCCTCAAGCGATGGGGATTAATTTTGAAATGAAAGAATCAGTGGGTCCTTGGTTAGAGAACCCGATTCGCACGATGGCACAAGTAGAAGCGGTTCAAGTACCCGATGTGGATGAAAGCTTAGGGTATGTCTTTGATGCGATCGAGATGACCTTAGAGAAATTAGACAATGAAGTTCCACTGATTGGATTTGCGGGATCGCCTTGGACTATTTTATGCTACTGTGTGGAAGGAAAAGGTTCCAAAGCCTTTGATATTGCAAAATCTTTTTGTTTTCAACACCCTGAGGCAGCTCACCTATTGTTAGAGAAAATTACGCAAACAACGATTAAGTATCTCAAGAGAAAAGTAGAGAAAGGAGTTTCTGCGGTTCAAATTTTTGATTCTTGGGGAGGGATGTTGTCGCCGACTGATTATCAGGAGTTTTCATGGAAATACATCAACCGTATTGTAGAGGCACTTAGTGAGGTGACCCAGGTGATTGTTTTTGGAAAAGGATGTTGGTTCGCCCTAGAAGAAATGGCGCTTTCAAAAGCTTCTGCCCTAGGTGTCGATTGGACGCTAACTCCTGAGCACGCTAGAGCTTTGGTGGGCCCAAATATGACGCTCCAAGGGAACTTTGATCCTGCTAGACTTCACTCCTCACCTGAGATGATCCGAAAAATGGTTCATGAAATGATTGATCGCTTCGGAACACAGAGGTATATCGCGAATCTAGGTCATGGTATTCTGCCAAATATTCCAGTGGAAAATGCAGAAGCTTTCATACGTGCAGTAGTAGAGTACGAAAAGAAATAGAATCCTTTTCTTGAAGATAAAAAAGCGGCCTCTTGTTTAAAGAAGCCGCTTTTTATATGGAGTTTCTGAATCTGATTACTTAATGTCAAATGTAGCAATGACCGGAAAGTGATCCGAGATGTGAACACTTCGATCCACCTTATAACTTCTTGCTTTTACAGAGTTCGAGTGAAATAGATAATCGATTCGAATTGGAAATTTATAATCGTGAAAACTGGTGGCACTTCCATGTCCTACTTCTAAGAAGGGATCGAGCAGGCCTTCGACCAAATGATAGTATTCCCATGAATTTGGAACGGAGTTGAAATCTCCTCCTATAATGACAGGGTAGGGAGACTCATCAATCGCTCGACGAATTTGCTGTACTTGGCTTTGGTGCGCTTTAAAGGTAGGGACGAGGCGGAAAATGAGTTTTTTTGCCTTCGCTTGATCTACAGCTGCATCCCCCGAGGGTTTTACCATCGATTTTTGAAGTTGAAAGGGTTGAAGATAAACATTAACAATACGTACGATTTTCCCCTCTATATCAAGGTCAGCGTAAAAAGCGTGAGAATTTGATCCGTCTGTAATTAAGGTTTCCTGATTTACAATTTTGTACTTAGAAAATAGTTGAGTACCTCCTTGAGTGATTAGGTTTTCTGAATCGAATTTCGTGTGATCTTCCTGCACGATGACAATGTCTGCATTTTGACTATTCAGATAGTCTTTGACGCTTGTTTTGGGGTTGTCCGTGGCTTCTATTCCATTTTTAGTGTTAAAGGTGATAATCTTGATTTCTCCTTCAGCAGAAACCGACGGGTTGTAATTTACAATACGCTGAGCCGGTTTTAGAAAGAATAGCGAAAGAAGAATAAAAACAACCGCCCTTTTTTTCCAGAGTACGATCCAAAAGAGCGTGAGCACTACATGGAAAATCAAAAGAATAGGGAAGGACAGAGATAACAAGTTTAAATAGCCTAACGTTTTAGGAGCTATATAGTCATTTAATAGCGTACCTAGCATCAAAACGACAATGCAGAAATGGACAAAGGTGAGGGCCGCTCGAATTAATGCCATCTTTGAATGTGGTTTTTTCTAAAGTACAAGGCAAGCAAGAATCCGACGATTGCACCTCCAATGTGAGCAAAATGGGCAACTCCTCCCATGGATCCACTAAATCCTAAATAGAGTGAAACGACTAAGATAATGGGGAATAAATATTTTGCTTTTATAGGAAAAGGGATAAACAAGAAGACCAATTTCGCATCCGGAAACATGGTCGAAAATGCAGCGACTACGCCAAAAATAGCACCGGATGCACCAAGCATTTTCCCATTCAGCATTTGGCCTAGAAGCAGGGCGTCAGGATTGTTAAACACACTCATATCTCCACGATACCCTTGGGCGCTTTTTCGAAACACCTCAGCTACGTCGACTCCCTGTGTTTGCAATTGGGTTACTACTGTGTTTACTTCATAAAAATTCCATACGTTGAAGAGAATAAAAGCACCTAGTCCACTTACGAAGTAAAGGATTAGGAATTTTTTCTCTCCCAAGACTTGTTCTAATACGGGACCAAAGCTCCAAAGAGTGAACATGTTAAAGAGAATGTGGGTAAGGCCAATTCCTTCTCCCATGGGTGCGTGCATGAACATGTGGGTTACGATTTGCCACGAATGGAAATTAGGAGAAAAAGGATAGTAGGCCGAGAGTAAGTCGTAAAGTTTTCCGCCGAAAAGTAAATTACTAAGGAGATAAACAACGATATTGATTATAATGATGCTTCTTGTAAGGGGCGGGATGTTTTTAAACATGCTTTAAAATTTAGTTTTTAACTCATCAAGAGGGAGCTCAATGTAACATTTTTTACCTCCTGGAGTATAGGTTGGGAATCCAATCGCAATGTATTCCTTGATTAGTGCTTCTGCTTCGTATTTATATAGGAAATCAAAACGAGATTTGGAATGGATCTTATCCCATTGGTATTGGTACTGAGAGAGGAACTCTTCCTCACTTTTGTATTCCAATTTTTCAAATAAGTTTTCTAGAAATTTGATGACCATACTTTCTTTTAAACCCTCTGGCACAGCATCAATTCGAAGCGTGTTTTCATGGGCAAGGGTCATCTCAAATCCTAAGGAAGGCAAATGCTTTTTAAAGGATTTGTATTTGAGTTTCTCAATCTCATTCATCAAATATTCTAAGGAAAATAACAGCGGTTGACTGACCGAGCTTCTTTTTTTGCCTTGGTTTTTGTGAGCAATAAGAATTCGATGCATTCTTCCAAGGTCTAGCATCAAGGTTTTGTCTCCTTGATTGAAAAGCCAGTACCCATTAGGAAGTCGCATTAAGTCTTCATCAAATTCTTCGTCCTCGAATAAGTTGATTTTTGAAGGTTTTGCCTCCAGAGGTGTGTCGTACATTTCTTGCAGATTGACGATCTCGCCGGAAGTAGCAGCATCTGTTGTACGGAATGGATTGAAATCGCGAGGTACCGAAATGTGACCTGGCTTTTCGTTCATAGCACTAGCAGACGATCCATTAGAGCCTCCCTTATTTTGGAAATCAAGAAATGTATCTAGGTTGGGGTCTCGGTCAAAATCTAGGCTAGGGGCAATGTTGTAAATGCCAAGAGCTTTTTTGATTGTGGAACGAATTAAAGCAAAGATGAGGTTTTCATCTTCAAATTTGACCTCTGTTTTTTGAGGGTGAATGTTAATGTCAATCTTCTCAGGATCAATTTCCAGGAAGAGAAAAAAGGAGGGAAGGTAACCAGGCATTAATAACCCTTCAAAAGCATCTTGTACTGCCCGATTAAGATAAGGGCTCTTGAAAAACCGATGGTTAACAAAAAGAAACTGTTCTCCTCTTACCTTTTTTGCACCTTCAGGTTTCGAAACGAACCCACTAAGCTTGATCCAATCTAAATCTTCTTTGATGGGAATCAAAACGGGCTGTAATTTTCGACCAAAAATCTCAATGATCCGTTGAAGCATGGTGCCCTTACGCAATCTGAAAATAATTTCGTCGTTGTGATACAGTTCGAATTCTATGTCTTGATGGGCAAGTGCAACCCGTTGAAATTCGTCAATAATATGACGAAGTTCAATGTTGTTATTTTTTAAGAATTTGCGTCTTGCCGGAATGTTGAAGAATAAATTCTTAACCGCAAAACTAGATCCTTCGTGCGTTTGGATGGGTTCTTGAAATTTAAATCCGCCCCCTTCAATATATAGGTTGGTGCCTGTTTCTGCCTGTCTTTGCTTTGTTTTTAGCTCCACTTGAGCCACCGCTGCAATTGAAGCTAATGCTTCTCCACGAAACCCCTTCGAACTGATTTTAAAAAGATCTTCAGAACTCTTTATTTTCGAAGTTGCATGGCGTTCAAAAGCGAGTCTAGCATCGGAATCCGACATGCCGAGTCCGTCGTCAACCACTTGTACTAAATTCTTCCCTGCTTCTCGTACAATAAGCTCAACTTTAGTGGCTTGTGCGTCGATTGCGTTTTCCAAAAGTTCTTTTACAATGGATGCAGGACGTTGCACGACTTCACCCGCCGCAATTTGGTTGGCGACGTGATCGGGTAAAAGTTGTATGATATCAGACATGCACGAATTTATTAAGGCAAAAATACGGATTTGATTCGGTAATAAAAATATGTAAACGAGTGAACAGCGAAAATAAGGCCATACCTAGATTTGAATTTACAGGGCTCTTTAAAACCTTTAGAAAAAAGTGCAAAGCGTGGCTATTGCTTCAGTGATTATTTCTGTTTTCTTCAAAAATCACTTGTCTTCCTAATACACCAAAAGAGGGCGATAACACGCTCATTTTGGGAATGGAAATGTGCGTTTTCCGCTCGCTTCGCTCCGTAATCAGGTGAAAGTACTAGAAAGAAAGCAGACTTACTTGTTTCGTCACTTCAAGAATCCTCTTTTCTCGAGGTCCGGTAAAATACATTTTGTTTTTTGTTAAATACAAGCGTTTTCTGTAGAATACTAGACTGAATTTAAGGAACTTCACAAAAATAAAGAAAACGTGAAGAAAAAGAGAATTGATTTTGAAACGAAGATTTGGGAGGGAGTAGAACTGGACTCTTGGTTGTCTGTGATGCGAGCCTTTTTTCGTGTGGAGGACCTAGTGACGCTTAAAGAACAACGAAATGAAATGCTTCGTTTTGCATTTTCTTCGAGCTGTGCTCCGATTACGATTGGGTACAACGTCTTTTGGAACTATCTCTGCATGCGATCCTTTCTTAAAGCGTGCTTTGTTTTAAGTAAGCAAACTTATAAATGGAGACTCTCTGAGCCTCTAATTCCTTCCTCTAATTTAATGTTTGCGTCGCTTTCGAAACAGGAGTACCATGATCCGTTTTCAATCTTTCGAGACGCGTTTGAAAAATACAGCCTTAAGGATTTTGAATGCTTTAATAGTCAAGTAGTTCACTTGTCAATGGAAGCGTTTTCTGAAGTGCTCGAGGTAGATTTGCTCGTTTTGCAACACTTTTTGGTTAAAATGCTTGATGGAGCACAACTTATTCTCGAGCGTGATCCACAAAGGATTTAGCCCTAAAATAGGGCTTTTGAGACGGATTTACGGATTTTTAAATTAGGATTTTTCAATTAATTAGCAATTTATTACATTAACCTCAACTAAAACTTAACTATGGAATCGAAAAATCGCTTTAACACACGGTATATAACTAACGTAGAGGACGCTAGAAGATCTTTAGAAGCTCTGCTTGGAGAAAATGTAAAAGGTGCAATAGAAAAAAGTGTTTTTGATCTGAGTTCAAGCCTGAACATTCCAATTCTTGAGACGCATGTGAAAGAATTTCCAAAAATATTACAACGGTATCGATTTGACCAATTAATCTCTGATGAACTCGAAATCAAAGGGATGGAGGCAATTGATATTAGACGCTTAGGTTATTTGACAAGTATACTGTCGCTCGCTTCCTTTGGGAGTGGCTTACTTGATGAGAATAATAAGTTAATCCCTTTACCAAATATTAAAGGTAACAATGCTTGCTTTGGAATGATACAGTATCTAACGAATTTCATTTCATTGGATGATTACTTTGATATTTTGTATCTGATGGTATTTACTGCGGTTGGCAAAGAGTATTATGATGTGATTAACTCAAAAATACAACATGGTGAACTTAGGGCAGAAAATTTGGAGATTATTTACACTGACCCAGACCTAGAAGTTCACCGTAATTTGATTCTTGCTTTTTCTATGATACGTCTGTTCTTAGAGTCTATCTATGTCTACTTTGATTTAGAAAGTCATTATGCTGAAAACTAATTCTGAATAGAATTCTTGGAGAATTGATTTTCTAAAATAAGCGAACATAAGGATTATCTGGATTTTCCACAAAAAAATATCTCTCTGAAATTCCCAAGATAAAATCCTTGGAGAATTTCCAGATTTCTTGGAGAATTGATTTTTCTAGAGAATCAAGAAATAATTTTGTAAAACAAACTTACATCAGAATTATAGGGCTTTCTGTAAAATTAATTTCTCCGGAAATTTTCCCGGGATAAAATTCTTGGAGAATTTTTAGATTTCTTGGAGAATTGAATTTATGATTTTAATCTTAAATCTTCAATTACTGTATTTACCAATAGTAATTGAAAAAATTAAATCTTGTTAAAAAGAAAACATCAGAAAAAGTCTAAATAGAAAGATAAGTTTTGTTCTTGATCCATAAGTATTTTTAAAACCACCCTTTCAGCCACCCCCAATAACAAAAAAGACTGTTAATCATTGATTAACAGTCTTTTTGTGTACCCCAGACGGGACTTGAACCCGTACGTCCTTGCGGACACAGGATTTTAAGTCCTGCGTGTCTACCAATTCCACCACCAGGGCAAAGTAGAAGTTGAGCGAAAAACGGGACTCGAACCCGCGACCCCAACCTTGGCAAGGTTGTGCTCTACCAGCTGAGCTATTTTCGCAAAAAAAATTTCTAAGTGATTAGAAATTTTTAAAATAGTGCGGATGAAGGGACTCGAACCCCCACGCCTCGCGGCACCAGATCCTAAGTCTGGCGTGGCTACCAATTACACCACATCCGCAGTTATTATAAGATCTTCTTTTCTTTTTTGTGAGTGCAAATATAGCTTATTTTTAAATTGTAAAACAAATTTTTTTTCATTTTTTTTATTTGCAAAATACTAGGTATTGAATTCATTTTTTTAAGTTTGTTTTTGCTATTTTTACCGAATTAAGTTTTTAGATTATGGAATTACAAGGCACAGTGAAGAAACTTTCTGAAACCCAAACTTTTAACAGTGGATTTCAGAAGAGAGAATTAATCCTTTTAACGCAGGAGCAGTACCCGCAGCCTATTAGTATTGAGTTCTTGCAAGATAAGATCTCATTGCTAGATACAGTGAGCGAGGGTGACCAAGTGAAAATTGGAATTAACCTTAGAGGAAGAGAGTGGACAAGCCCTCAGAATGAAGTTAAGTACTTTAACTCGATTGTTGGCTGGAGAATTGAAAAATTGGCTTCTGACAATTTTAATGAACCCACTCAAGCTGCACCACTTGAAGAAGGAGTGAAGAGTGAATCGCAAAATGCAAATCCTTTCGAAGAAGAGGATGATGATTTACCTTTCTAAAAAGTAGAAAATAATTGATTTGAATCCCACTATCTTTGGTGGGATTTTTTTATTCTATGGTTTCATTAAAGAAAGATGAAATAGGATTTCCGGATCCAAGAGAGTACCACCCTTTAGGGGGTCTTATTGCTATGGGAGGTGATTTGTCTTCTGAAAGGCTTTGGCTTGGGTATAATCTTGGACTGTTTCCGTGGTTTAATCCTGGCGAAGAGATCTTATGGTGGTGTCCAGATCCTCGATTCGTACTTTTTCCAAAGAATTTGTATGTATCTAAATCCATGAAGAAAGTTATTAGTTCGAACCAATTTACCTTTACGAAGGACCAGGCTTTTGAAGAGGTTATGCGGGCTTGCATGGAGGTCTCTAGAGTGGATCAAGACGGAACTTGGATTAGTGAAGAACTGATCTGTGGTTTCTTAGAACTGCATCGAGAGGGCAAAGCTTCGAGTGTTGAAGTTTGGCAGGATGAGGAGCTTGTTGGTGGATTTTATGGCGTAGTCGTGGGTAAAGTGTTTTGTGGAGAAAGTATGTTTTCAAAAGTAAGCAACGCATCCAAGGCCGCATTTATCACCTTTGTACAATCTAACCACGACAGATACGATTTGATTGACTGTCAAATTCACTCCAATCATTTGGAGACCTTTGGAGCCGAAATGATTTCAAAAAATGAGTACCTTGAAATTCTCTTTGAGTCGAATGGGCTCTAAATTCGATTAAAACTTAAACGACACATTTGCGAAGAACGTACGACCGCGGTCATACCAGAATTTGGTTCCAAAGAGAGGTTCTGATCTCTGTGAATCTATTTGGGACTCTGGATAGTTTGTGTTTCTAATTTGTTCATAGCCTCCAGAAATATAGTCTCTGTTATTGAATACGTTGATTACGCTTAAACTTAACCCTAAGGTATAGCGGCCCACACTAAAAGATTTTCCTGCATCCAAATTAAATAGCCACTGATCTTCCATTTTGACTTGGGAAAGTAGAGGTGAGATGGAAGAGGGACGCGCTGCTGGAATTACAAGTCCTGTATTTTTGTCTGTGCTTTGCTCGTAATGACTTCCTGTTTGAGGATTGGTGTAAAAATCGGAAGTTCGGTTGGCTGCATAAAAGTCCATGTAATGGTCTGCGAAAAAATTGGCCGAACCGCCTAGCCACCAAAGTTTTTTATTGCTATATCTAAATCCTAGCGTAGCTGCTGTTTGTGGGGAACCTGCTAATTTATAATCTTTAATTTGGGCTGGGCCTAAGTCTTGATATCCTTGGGCAGAGGTTTCGTTTTCGGTGGTTAGAAGCACGGTGGGATTGTTCTCAATGGTATACTCTCCTAAACTGGAGATGGCAAAGAGTTTTAAATTTGGAATAATCCTCGCCTCGATTCCCACCTCGATTCCCTTGTAGCGCTTTTCAACTCCGGATAAGATCTCGGTTACATAGGATTCTGTGTTGTTTTTTGTGCCTTGCGAGTAAAGATCCGTGTAGAATCTTGAAACTTCGGTGCCATTTTTTACATCACTCCAAAATCCTGACACACGAATTCTTAGGGCTTGGCTACTATAGTTATAGCGAAGTTCGTTGGAACTCACTACTTGGTTTCTTATTTCAGGCGTTTCTAGGTTGCTTAAGCGGGGGTTGACAAACAGGTCTGTAAGGGTAGGGGCAGCGCTGTAAAGCATCGCATTGTATGAGAGTTGGCTTCTAGGATTTAGTTTGTAGCTAACTCTTGCTTTCACACCCGCATCTAGATTTTCAATTCGCTTGCTTAATCCTTTTGAGTTACTGTAATAGGGGTTTAAGTAATTGCCTTTTCTTTGAGAGGATGTATAGTTTATGAAAACGGAGGCCATTACATTCCATTTGTTTAGTTCAGCGTCTGTGGACAGGTTGAAGCTAGCTTTGTTCTTAAAAAACAAATAATCGTATTTGTAATGATCCCCTACGGTAAGTCTCGTGTTTTGATTAGAGGAATCGTAGTTTTCATGACCATTCGAAGCGTAATGGTTTAGCGCAAATTCTGCCCCCAGCAAATCGTTTATTTCTTGGTAATGCTTCGAAGCGAAATTTTGGTAATTTAAGTTCAAATTTAAATTCCAGAAATCGGTTAGTTTTGTGTCGAAATGCGATGCGAAATTAAAGTTTTTGATGTCACGAACATCCTCTACTACCATATACTGAGCACCTTCTTCCAAATGGTTTTGATTTTGGGTTCGTAAAGCTTGCCAATTGATTTGATTAAAGGAATTGTCTTCGTTCCATCTCTGTTCTAGCAGGTCTAAATCTCCTGGGGGTGCATTTATAGTTCGGTAATAACTGGGTAGGTTTGTATAGTATGTAGGGTAGGGATTGGGTGCATTTCTCCAGGAAAGACGGCTTTGGGCGTCTCTTCCGTATTGATACGATAAGGTATTGTTCCAATTGCTGCTCTCGCCGACCCCATTGTAAAATTGCAATTGGAAGACAGGCATGAAGGAATTTCTAGTACGCGCACTCCGATTTTTCCCTCCATCAAATCCCCAGTATGCATTGTAATTTTTACCCATCAAATCGTACACTTCTTTTGTATTAGCGCTGTACGTATCTCTTTGAGTGGGAGCTCCAAAGGCTGTAAAGTTAATTGAAAAACGGTCTGACAATTTCTTTTCAACCGATCCGAAATAAGCGTAGGAATCTTGTTCAATTCCTTGAATCACACCATCGCTACCTGATCTTTTGCTGACAGAAAGAGCAAAGGCCCATCCGCTAGGGAAAAGTCCACTAGCATAAGAAGCTAGAAGTCTGTTTTTATAATTGCGATTGAGGTAGGAATATGTGATCGAAGCCTCTTTGTTGAAATTAGAAGCTTTCGTGTCGTAGTAAAGGGAACCCGCAAGATTTGCAAAGCTGTATTTTGAAAAGGATAAATAGTCAGAGACTTCAGAAGGACGCCTCGTGATGTCACTTAATCCTCCCCATTGAATAGGATCTACTACGCCGTCTATGGGATCCGACATGGATACTCCATTAAAGGAAATGTCTTCGTAGCGATTGTCCACCCCTCTTGGAACAAAATTATACATGCCTTGTTCAAGCATGGCATTTTTTTGATACACATCACGTCTTGCACTTAGTAGTGAGGTCATGGGTTGTACTAAGGATCCGTCACTATCGGCAATGGCATCGTCCAGAACTAAAATTCCTAAGTCAGTGCTGTGGTTGGCTGAGCGCATGCTGATCACCCCCAGGTCTTTTCTTTTTTCACCTTGTTCAATGGTAAAGGTGATTCGTCGGGGTTCTAGTCCGGCCTTGGAAATGTTTACTTGGTAGGTGCCGGGATCTAATCTTACAAATTGAAAATAGCCAATTTTGTCGGCCACCAGGTCATTGGAGGACTGGCTTAGATCTACCTCCGCTCGTTCTACTGCGTTCCCATGCTCATCTTTAATGTAGGCAAAAGCTGTCGTTTGAGATTGAAATAGTGCAAAAGTAAATAGAGTAAGCACGATTGAAAAGAGAATCCTAATTTGCAAAGTTTGATTTTTGCGTGTCTTTTGCAGTCCCATACCCACGTCTTGCCTTCTTGCAGGAGTGCAACAAAGATTTGACTTGAAAAATGATTTTAGAACTAAGGAAATCATTCGGATTCTAGTGGTTTAGTCCAAAGTTTTCCCTTGGAATTTTTGGATTCAGAAGGAGGCACTTTGTGTGGTGGTTTTCGTACAATATTTTGCTAAAATTTTGCAACAATAACCGTTCCAATCTTTCTTATTGAGGGCTCAATGAGCAAAGTTGATTGGATTCTTTAGACGTAGTTCCAGTTTGGCGTTTAATTTGCTGCCTTTCTACCATATACAACGGTCATGAAAACAACCTTCTATCTCGTTTTGCTCATGGGAGCTTTAAGCTTCGTCACGAATTGCAGTAGTTTGCGCTCACTGAGTAAGGACGACTCTACTGTGATGAAGCCAGAAAAGAATGAAGAGGGAGAGTGGGAATTGATTGTAATGGACACGCAATTCGATTATTTCCTTTCTGCGATTGCAAGACCACAAAGTATGTATACCGAAAGCAGTCTAAAAGCACGCAACGCAAGTTTGGTATCGGAATGGAATAGCTATTACTATTCAGGACGTTACCGAAATGTAATTGAGTCAGGGATTGATTACGATCCCAATGAAAACTACGGAATGGCTTTCGAATATAAATTGTACCAAGTCTTTGCCTATGTCCAATGGAAATACGGTCTGAGACTTCGAGGTCTTGGCGGGGCTGAGGTTCGCTAATTTCTTCTAGCCTAGCATTCTTTGAGCCTTACGGACTCCCTCTACCAGTGCGTCTATTTCCTCTAGTGTATTATAAATTGCAAAACTCGCACGAATGGTACCTGCAATTCCGTAAAAGTCCATAATGGGTTGAGTGCAGTGATGTCCTGTGCGAACGGCAATACCTAGTTTATCTAAGATCATTCCCGCATCGGATGCAATTCCCGCATTATTCAATGTGAAAGAAACTACGCCTGCACGGTGTGCATTTTCGGCATAGATATGCAAACCGTCGAGCTGCTGAAGTTCTTTTTGGGCGTATTCAAGTAGTGCATGTTCGTGACTTTGTAAATTGTCATGTCCGATGGATTCCATGAAATCTACTGCGGCCCCTAGGGCGATATTTCCTCCTACATTTGGGGTGCCTGCTTCAAATTTGAATGGGAGTCCCGCATAGGTGGTTTTCTCAAAACTACAGGTAGAAATCATTTCTCCTCCGCCGTGGAAAGGGGGAAGTTTTTCAAGTAGCTCTTCTTTTCCATAAAGGATCCCAACTCCCATGGGAGCGTACATTTTATGGCCAGAGAAGACGAAAAAGTCACAATCCATTTCTTGCACATCAATTTTTAAATGAGGTACAGACTGAGCGCCATCAATGATGATTTTAGCACTAGAATTTTTACGGGTCATGGAAATAATTTCCTTCAAGGGATTGACGACACCTAGCGCATTGGATATTTGATTCACCGAAACGATTTTCGTTTTCTCACTTAAATTCTTTTCAAGAAAAGTAAGATCGAGCTCGCCTTCCATGTTCATAGGGATTACCCTTAGCTTTGCGCCTGTTCTTTCGCAAAGCATCTGCCAAGGCACTATGTTGGAATGATGTTCCAAGTAAGAGATTATGATCTCATCACCAGCCTTAATCTCGCTCGTGTGCGCATAAGCTAGTAAGTTGAGCCCTTCTGTCGTTCCTTTTGTAAAAATGATTTCATAATCCTGTTTTGCTCCAATGAATTTTTGAATTTTCTTACGCGAATCTTCCATAGCCTCCGTTGCAATTTGACTTAGGGTATGAATTCCGCGATGCACGTTTGCATTGTATTCAAGATAGTACCGATCCCAGGTTTCTAGTACCGAGAGGGGTTTCTGCGAGCTTGCTGCATTGTCCAGGTATACTAAAGGTTTTGAATTCACTTCTTGCGAAAGAATTGGAAATTGGGATCGTATGGCTTGTATAGAAAACATGTGTCTTATTTAGAATGGTTCAAATTTACGGAATTTAAAAGGAATCAAACCGTTTAAACCTCGAAGAAATTAACAGAAAATTCAAATGGCCTAATGCAATTAGACCATTTGAATTTTCTTTATTTCGTTGAAAAATTTAAAGCTTAGACAAAAGGGTTCTAAAGTTTGTTTTTTCATCAATGATTCTTCGTAGGTCTGCTACCTTGACTCTCTCTTGGACCATGGTGTCACGATCCCGTAGCGTCACGGTGTGTTCTGTTAAGGATTCATGGTCCACGGTGATGCAATACGGAGTTCCAAGTGCATCGTTTCTACGGTATCGTTTTCCAATGCTGTCTTTTTCCTCATAATTCAAGTTGAAGTCGAATTTTAAATCGTTGTATATCGATTCTGCATATTCTCCTAACCCATCTTTTTTCATAAGCGGAAGTATCGCCGCTTTAATAGGGGACAAGGCTGGAGGTAGAGAAAGAACCGTTCTTTCAGACCCATCTTCAAGCACTTCATCTTTTAAGCAATGTGACAATAAGGCAAGGAACAATCGGTCGAGTCCAATGGAGGTTTCGACTACGTATGGAACGTAGTTCTCGTTTTTCTCAGGATCAAAATATTGAATTTTGCGACCGGAAAACTCTTCGTGCGCCGAAAGGTCAAAATTGGTTCTGGAGTGAATTCCTTCTAGTTCCTTAAATCCGAACGGAAATTTAAATTCAATGTCCGTCGCGGCATTTGCGTAATGGGCTAACTTTTCGTGGTCATGAAATTTATAATTTTCTGCTCCGAGTCCTAACGCCAAGTGCCAGTTAAGTCTTTTTTGTTTCCATTGTTCAAAATGAGAAAGTTCGGTGTTCGGTTGTACGAAAAACTGCATTTCCATCTGCTCGAATTCTCGCATTCTGAAAATAAACTGTCTTGCTACGATTTCGTTTCGAAAGGCTTTACCAATTTGAGCAATTCCAAACGGTAATTTATGACGAGATGTTTTTTGTACGTTTAAATAGTTGACAAAAATTCCTTGAGCAGTTTCGGGTCTTAAATAGAGATCGGTCGCGTTTTCAGCAGAGGCTCCTAGTTTGGTTCCAAACATTAGGTTGAATTGTCGAACGTCCGTCCAGTTTTTGCTTCCTGAATCGGGATCTGCAATCTCGAGTTCTTCAATTAGCGATTTAACATCCGCTAAATCATTGTTTTCTAGTGATCTCGCCATTCTAGAAAGAATGGTTTTTTGACGTTCGCGATAATCTAAGACTCTCGCATTTGTAGATTCAAATGTAGGGAGGTCAAAGGATTCTCCGAATCGCTTTGCCGCTTTGTCAATTTCTTTCTGTGCTTTGTCTTCTAGCTTTGCACAATAATCTTCAATTAAAACATCGGCACGGAAGCGTTTTTTACTGTCCTTGTTATCAATTAACGGGTCGTTAAAGGCGTCTACGTGGCCGGAAGCTTTCCAGATCGTAGGGTGCATAAGAATCGCGGAATCAATCCCGACGATATTTTCGTTTAACTGTACCATGGCTTTCCACCAGTACTGCTTAATATTGTTTTTCAGTTCCGCGCCGTTTTGTCCATAGTCGTAAACGGCGGAGAGCCCGTCGTAAATTTCAGAACTTTGAAAAATAAACCCATACTCTTTTGCATGGGAAACTACTTTTTTAAACGCATCTTCCTGTTTTGCCATAATTGTCTTGATAATTTGGACAAAATTAGTGAAATAAAACTGAATTACGTCGGATTTAACTCGTTTCGAGACTTATTTTGCCCTACAAGGCGGATCGCATTTTACTACATTTGAATATGGTTTTGAAAAAGAGAAATTCCTAAATTATGGGGTAGGACCCTAGAAAAAGCTTTAAATTTGTCGTATCCATCTTTTTACTATGTACAAAACTATTTTACGTCCGCTTCTATTTAAGTTAGATCCTGAAAAAGCTCACCACCTTACGTTCTGGATGCTACGGAATTTCGGGTTCTTGGCTCCTTGGTTTTTAGGGAAACCCCTAGAGGATCCCAAGCTTGAACGAGAGGTTTTTGGTTTAAAGTTTAAAAATCCAGTGGGTCTTGCAGCGGGATTAGACAAAGATGCGAAACTTTATAAGCAGCTAGGAGCCCTGGGATTTGGTTTTGTAGAAATTGGAACCTTGACGCCTAAGGCGCAAAGTGGCAATGAAAAGAAGCGACTTTTTCGGTTGGTGGAAGATTCTGGAATAATTAACCGAATGGGGTTTAACAATGAAGGAGTGGATAAAGCGGTTGAACGATTGAAGTCGAATACGAATGTATTAATAGGCGGAAATATTGGAAAAAATAAAATAACGCCGAATGAAAAGGCAAGTGACGACTACAAACTGGCTTTTGAGGCTTTGTTTGAGGTCGTTGATTATTTTGTCGTCAATGTAAGTTCCCCGAATACTCCAAACCTTAGAGCACTTCAAGATAGAGGTCCTTTGACAGAGCTCTTAAATGAACTGCAGCAACAAAACAAAGCCAAAACGAAGTCAAAGCCTATTCTTTTAAAGATCGCGCCCGATTTGTCCGAGGATCAACTACTCGATATCATTCAAATTGTTAAGGAAACTGGTATTTCTGGGGTAATTGCCACCAATACAACTCTTTCACGTCAGAATTTAACGTCTGTGAATCAAAAAGAGTCTGGAGGGTTATCGGGAAAACCTTTAAAGGAACGATCCACCGAAGTCATTCGTTTTCTTCATGAGAAGAGTGAGGGAGCGTTTCCTATCATAGGTGTAGGTGGAATCCACTCAGCAACAGATGCACTTGAGAAATTGGAGGCCGGTGCTTCCCTTGTTCAACTGTATACGGGCTTTATTTACGAAGGGCCTCAGCTGATTACAGAGATTAACGAAGCCCTTTTGAAACAGGCTAAATGAAAAAATTAGCAATCGTATAGAGGATTAGACCCACGAGTCCTCCGACGAGAGTTCCATTCACACGAATAAATTGAAGGTCCTTTCCGACTTCCAATTCCAATTTTTCACTAAGCATTTGTCCGTCCCAGTTTTCAACTGTGCTCGAGATTAGCTCACTAACTCGGTGCGTGTTTCGTAAGAAATATCGAAAGGCCGTAAGTCGAACCCATTTGTCAATTTTACTTTTTAAGTTCGGGTCCTCAGTAAGGTCCAAAGCGAAGTTATGGATGGATTTTTGCAGATAGACCTTTAGTGGAGAATCACTTTGAGAGAGTTCTTTTAAAAGAAGGGTTTTTATGGAATGCCAAATGTCCTTTGCGTAGCTCTGTACCCTTTCTTCCGTGAGAAAATAGGATTTCATCGACTGAATTTTCTCTTTCCATTCTTCTTTCGTTTTTAGGTCCATTGACAACTCTTTTATTTTTTCTGTCAGGACTGCTCGAACCGGATGGGACAAGTCCGATTCAATTTCTTCAAAGTAAGAGACAATTCCTTTTGAGATCTTATGTGCAATGGCTTTGTCCACAAAATTGGGAATAATCGAATAACTCTGTTTTTTTACTCGCTCTCTAATTTCCTCCTCGTTTTCAAGAATATACGTTTTTATGTGAGAAGCGATCGAACTTACTACAAGTTGGTGTTG
This sequence comes from Epilithonimonas sp. KH_059, assembly GCF_057838485.1. NCBI lineage: Bacteria > Pseudomonadati > Bacteroidota > Flavobacteriia > Flavobacteriales > Weeksellaceae > Epilithonimonas > Epilithonimonas sp. KH_059. Next base: position 1,433,458 of record NZ_CM174468.1, on the reverse strand, counting down.
ATCTTTTTCAACCAAATATTCAATCGTACTGCCTAGTGTGGAGGCTAAATTAAGATTCTCTGTAAGTTCGTTCGTTTTTTGAACTAAAAAGGATTCTATGGAACGGTCCTCCAACTTTGATATAAGATCGTGCAGAATAAGGGACCCCTCGGATATTAAAAGTTGCTGGTTGGTGGGCTTTAAAAGCCAAGATCCTATGTAATCCGATAGGTTTAGTTTTGAAATGTAGGGACGAATCGTCTCCGCAGATAAAAAATTGCCTACGACGAACGAACCTAAGTTGTCTCCGATTTGGTCTTTTTTATTTTGAATTAAGTTTGTATGTGGAATCTTTAGCCCTAAAGGATAATGAAATAGGGCGCTGACCGCAAACCAGTCTGCAAGTGCTCCCACCATTGCCGCTTCTGAAAACGCATGCAGATATCCAATCCAATGCGAATCGGACTGCTTTTGCATGGCGGTAGTGACTATGAAAATAACCGCCATTAAAACAAAGAGTCCCGTCGCAAATAGCTTATGATTTCGTAATTGTCTTTTTTTTTGTGTTTCTGTCATTTAGTATTATTTCACTAATTTTGAACTAAATAAATAAGTTTTAAAGGGCTTTTTAAGCCTTAAGAAACTAATCAAATGAGAAAATTTCTATTAATATTGGGAGGTATACTACTTCTGCAAGCGTGCTCGCAGAGTTATTCTCCTATTAAGTCCAACGTTATGCAAGATTCTACATCAAAAAACAATCCATACTTTTCTCCGAATGACTCTACAGCAGTAAGCAAAAGCAATGAAGAGTGGAAAGAAGTGCTCGCACCTGAGCTCTATTATATTGCGCGAGAAAAAGGAACCGAGCGTCCTTTTAGTGGTAAATACAACGAATTCGACCAGCACGGCGACTATTATTGTGCAGTTTGTGGTAACCATTTGTTTAGGAGCGACCAAAAATTTGCTTCCACTTGCGGTTGGCCTAGTTTCTTTGAGGCCGATAAGAATGGAGTCTCCTACATGCGAGATTCTACCCACGGAATGGAAAGGATTGAGGTTCTTTGCAAGAAATGCAGTTCGCACCTTGGACATGTTTTTAACGACGGTCCCAAACCTACGGGCGTTCGTTACTGCATGAATTCGGTGAGTCTTACTTTTGTTGCTGACACTCAAAAAGAGGCAGAGTAATAAGAATTCCAGCTGTTAACGTTGTTATAAAGTTCTGTTAAAGTGTTTCATAATAACGCTCTGATTGTTATGATTTTATAAATTTGCAATCGCAAATCTATTTAACATAATATTCATGACAAAGAAAATACTGCTCTCTCTCGTTTCTGTTTTGGCCTTAAGTACGTCTTATAAATCATCAGACTCAGCTAACTCAACGGGCACAAAAGAAGCTAAATCAGATACTTCTGCCTACGTGGCCTTACCTGAAGCAAGCGTAGAGAAGAGTTCAATGTCCCAGATCGTATTGAGTTCATACAACCGACTTGATTTTTCAAATATGAACGAGCTAAGTTTTGAGGTGTTTGAAAAAGCAATGTCGGGATTCGAAAATCTCAAAAAAGCAGGGGAAATTAAGGAAGAGACCGTTTTATTGACCGTTTTAGATTTTTCCAAATCTTCGAATGAAAAACGTCTGTGGGTGATTAATACAGAAACAGGAGAGATCCTGTTTAATGCACTAGTTGCACATGGGAAAAACACCGGGGAGGAATTCGCTCAGAACTTCTCGAATACCGAAAGTTCTCTTCAAAGCAGCCTTGGCTTCTACCGTACGGATTTAACCTATCAAGGGGGTAACGGATACTCTTTAAAATTGCACGGGCTCGACAAAGGATATAACGACGCTGCATTTCGTCGTGCTATTGTAATGCACGGTGCAAACTATGTAAACGAAAATTTCGCAAAACAACATCAGCGTATTGGCCGAAGCTGGGGATGTCCCGCTGTTTCTTCTGAACTAGCGAAACCTATTATTAATACCATTAAGGACGGAAGCGTTTTGTTTATATACTATCCAGATCAGTCCTACTTAAATGAAACGAAATGGCTCAAAAGCTAAGAGCTCTGAACATCGAAAATAAAATGAACCTGATTCTTGAGAGAGTCAGGTTCATTTTGTTTTAAAGTGGAATGCATTCTATTCCAGTATTTAAATCTGTTGGCACGTTAAAATTTTACATCAATTCCAATGTAAAAATTAGCAGGCATGATGGGCGCATAGATCATTCCGCCATCGAAATAATTTCCAAAAGGATTCTGCGCATCGATAATGGCAAGGTCCTGCGTATAAGACGTTAAGTTTTCACCCCCAAGATAAACTCGGAATTTTGAGGAGAAATCTCGTGCGATCTGCGCGTTTAGGGTACTGTACGATGGGGAGTAAGAAGCAAGCCTAAATTCCGCTGGGTTTTGCTCTGTAAGAGGTAGTCTTTGCTTTCCAACATAATTTAGGGTCGTGTCAAAACTCCAAAAGGCACCCTTGTCATTCTTTGTTGTGGCATAGGCTATATTGAGGAAGCCTCGGTGCTTTGCCATAAATGGAGCTTGTTTTTCGCCACTGTGGTACTCTGCCTTTACATCGTAATATTTGTAGGCTAAGCGAACGTCAAAGTTTCTTATTGGACTTAGGTCAAATTGAGTTTGAAAACTGTTCGCGTAAGATTTATTCTTAAGATTGTAGAAAAGAATTTTATGTGTGGATTCGTCCAAATCTAAAATGACCTGGTTTTGGAAATCGGTACGGAAAAAATCGACAAGTACTGCGGCACTGCGACCAAATAGTTTTAATTGTTGGTTAAAGCTAACACCATAATTCCAGGCGATTTCGGGATCTAAGCCATAAAGATCGTCTCTTGATTTTTCCACTTCAATTTGACGATTTGAAGCAAGGTAAGCTTGGCTTTCTGCAAAAATATTGGCAGTTCTAAAGCCTCTTCCTGCGGAAAGGCGAAGGGTAGTAGAAGGCGAAAGATCGTAACGGAAATTTAAGCGTGGAGTGAATTGTGTTCCGGCTAAATTATGGAAATCCGCTCTTGCCCCTGCTACTAAAGCATAGTTAAGTCCAGTTAGAGTGTATTCAAAAAATACACCTGGGACCGTTTCTGTCCTTTCGATTGGGTCCTCTCGATATACTTCATCAAATCGGTCGTAAAGGAAGCTTATCCCCGTTTTGTACTTATGGTTTGTGTTTCCAATAATGCTTTCAAAGACCAAGTTAGAGTAAAAGGTTTGTTGCTCTCCCAAGTAATTTCGAAGCCCAAAGAAACTATCCTGCTCATGGTAGGTGTATTGGTTCATCAGGCCAAGGCTTTGATAGGGTTTGCCCTTGAAGATGTATCCTGTTTTATTCCATACTTGAAATCTTGAGATATCAATGCCTACACCGTAAGCACTTTGCTCTGAGGCGGCCTTGTGTTTATCAAAGAGAGTCTGTCCACCAATGCGGGAATCTCGTACTAAGTTAATTCCAAAGTGGCTCCCCCAACCTGAGTGGTCCAGGTCATTGAAATTTAAGAGATACGCTAAGTTCATTTGTTCTCCTGTCGGTTGGTCCAAAAACCCATCCTGGTTGTGGTCTTCTTTCCCAAGGGTTGCATTTCCATGCAGAAGGATGCTTTGGTTCCAATGTTCATTTAGACTTGAGGTATGCGTAAGGTTCATCTCGGTTCTTGCATTTTGATCGACGAACAAATTGAGCTGGGTCTCATTTTCCCCTGAAAATTTACGCAGCTCCGTGTTGATTTGCCCCGTGATGCTTTCATAGCCACTCGTCACGGTACTTCCCCCTTTGGTGAGTTGAATTCCTCCTATCCACCTTCCAGGGATGAAATTAAGACCGTATGCGGTGGCTAGACCACGGATCTCAGGCAAGAGTTCCTTTGTAAGGGCGGTGTATTTTTGATCCAGCCCTAGCATTTTAAGCTGCTTGGTTCCGGTCACTGCATTGCTATAGGATACATCGACTGTTGCATTCGTTTCAAAGCTTTCTGCAAGATTGCAGCAGGCTGCTTTTAGAAGTTCTTTTTCCCCAATGTTGAAAACAAGCCCTGCGCTCTTTCTGTCAAGTGCCGTTGCCGCTTTGGTCTTTACAAGGGAAACCGTTTCTAAGTTGGTTTCTCGACCTTCAGGAGTAGTGGTGTCGGACGCGTCCTTGTCAAAATGAACAAGCTTGCTAATTTGCCCTAATGGAAGATTACGATCATACAAACAGCAATCCGGTAAATTTTTATACACCTTATCTTCTGCCGTGAAAAGTTCATTGTCGTGCCCAACCTTTGCGATTTCTTTGAGAATGGCTTCGGCTGAGGTTCTCGACTCGTCAAATTCAAGAGTTAGTTTCTGCGTTAAGGGGGTCCATTTTGCCTCAGTGGCACCCGCTTTTTTCGCGGTTGATTCGATGCGCAATTGACAGGATTCGCAGTTTCCTCTTACGAAATATTCGTTTGAATGCTTATGATAAGTAGAATCTACTTCTAAGAAAGAAGGCTCACGTTCGTACATACAGCAGGCGGGAAGCTTTTTATAGGCTGCTTCCGATGCTTGCATGTATTGATTGTCATGTCCTGCCTCTGCAATCTTCGTGAAAATAGCGGGTATGGAGGTCTTTTGGGAATCATACTGCACGGATAGAGTTTGACTGCTAACGTCCCATGCTGCAGTCGCCGCGCCTGCTGCTTTCGCACTTGATTCAATTCGCTCTTTGCAGAGCTCACAATTTCCTTTGACTAAGGCGCTATGTTCATGCGTTGTTTGCGCCTGAAAACTACTGCTGATAAGCAGTTGGCTCAAAAATAGGAAGAATTTTATAGTAAATTTCATTAGACTAGTTCGTTGTATAATTTTTAGTTCATCCTTCCGTAGGTATTAGAAAAGTTCCCTTTATTGAAAATGGAGCTTTCGGGGTCCTCTTAAGGAAGTCTCGCAGCCGGAATGCCGTAAACTCCTTGCTTAGGCTAGGATGAATTTGGTGTGTAATAATGGGGAAGAGATTGGAAAGGAGCGTGCGTCCTACATCCAATAAGGGGTCTAGCCTATTTTAGGAGGCTGCCATATGTCCTTGTTGCTGTTTAAAACGAAAGGAGATAAGTAACTATAAGTACTTGTTCTAAATTTTCGATCCGAACGAAGGCTGGTGTCTGTGGAGCTCGAATTGAGTAGGGGAGTTCCGACATGCAGACATAAACCACAGTGCTGTGCACAATGTGAGTCGCAATTTTGATCCGAAGAGGAATTTGAGTTATCCGCACCCGAATCTGATGGTTGCATGGGATTATGGCATGGATCTGAGCTTTGGGTCTCGCAGCAATTGAGCGCCATGATTTGCGCAGAAAAATTTTGCTGTGGAAGTAATAGAACTCCCAAGGATAAAAGGATTAAAAAAAGCTCGAGTTTGCGTTTCATTGCGAATGCAAAATTAGGAAATACTTCTGAGGGCAAAAAAAATAAACCGCTAGAAAATTTCTAGCGGTTGATATTTTTCAATTAATTAATCTTACTATTATTCTGTGCTAAATTTTGCGCATCCATAAAGCCGTCGTTTATAACGCGTTTGGCGAATCTGAATTTTGGACCCCAATAACGATCGCTAAGTGGGGAAATCATTACACCTCTAGAGGTTGCTGCATGAATGAAGTGAATTTCTCCGTTGCTATCCACATCGTGAACAATTCCTACGTGCGATATTCTACCTCCTCTAGAGAAGAACACTAAATCTCCTTTGCGGATGTCTTCTTTAGCGATTTGTTCTCCTTCTTTTGCTTGGGAAGCGGCTACTCTTGGTAAGTTAAGTCCCATAGTAGCTCCAAAAACAGAAAGTACGAAAGCACTGCAGTCAATTCCGTTTCTTGTGTTGCCACCGTAACGGTAAGGAACTCCAAGATAAGATTCTGCTTCTGCTAAGAGACCGTCCATTTTTTTCTCAAACTGAATGGTCTTCTCAATTTCCGCCGCTTTGTTAGCCGTTTCGACAGAAGCTAGAGCCATGTCGATTTGTTGAGAAGGGGTTAAATCTTTCTTTAAAAAGTTGAGAGTCTTAGGACTTACAGCTGCCAGTTTGGCATCTGTTTTGTATAATATGGGTTGAGTAACAACGTAGTTCGAAACGCAAGATTGTAATGTGAATACAGAAGTAATTACAGTCACATAAAATAGAACTCTTTTCTTCATATATATTTGATTATCTGTGTTATAGATATTATTTACTTTGATTTTGACTAGACAAATGTAGATAATAGAGCCAAAAGATGCTGTTTTTCAAAATTGAAAACACCCTTTTTTAACACATTTTAACATTATCATGCGATATGTTAAAGAAAGACGGTCCGCAATCCCTTTATTTGGGGGTTGCGGCTTTTTATTTTGTTAAGGTTTATTAACATTTATTGTTTCGGTCTATTTATTATATAAATCTATCCTATAATTCCATAAAAGTGGAGGGGCGGAAGTGCTCTATATTTGTCATATTGTAAGGTCTGTCTTGTAATGAATTATAGATCTTGAAATCTGTACTTTTTAACGCTGATCTTAAGTTTTAGGAAGCAAGAAAGAAATGAGTTGAGGATCTAGTATCTTAAGCAGCGCATTGCGCTTTTAATTTATTTCCTTTGTGGGAATCTTTCAACCTAGATTGAAAAGGATACGGAAGGAAACCAGAAGGAAAGAAGAAGAGCGCAAATTCAAGGAGATTCCCTGGGTTTGCGCTCTTCTTTAAATAAAGCTTTTGTAGCCGCTTTTTTCTATCTTGTAAATAGAAGTTCGCGGTACTTTGTCATAGGCCAAAGTTCATCGTCTACAAGCATTTCGAGTGTATCGCATGCCTCTCGAATTTTATCAAATCGGGGTCTTACATCGTCGCAGTATTTTTCGGCTTGCTTTTGTCCGTGCTCTTTTTCGGCTTTGTCTTTTGCTTCTAAGAGTTCATCTACCCCCACTTTGATTTGAGATACATTATGGGAAATGCTTCGAATTAAATCCATTTGCTCTTTAGCAAGCGTTTGAAATTCTTTATCTGTGAAAATTTCTTTTAGGCCTTTTACATTGTCTATCAATCGGTTTTGATAAGATAAAGCGGCAGGCACAATGTGATTTCTTGCAATGTCTGAAAGGACTTTGGCTTCAATGTCAATCTCCGTTGCATATTTCTCTAACTTGATTTCGTTACGAGCTTCAAATTCTCTATGATTATAGATTCCGAGTCCTTCATACAGTTGAATGAATTTTTCGTCAAGTTCACTTTTCAGAGCTTCGGGAGTGGTTCTAAGGTTGTTGAGGCCTCTTTTTTTGGCTTCTTTAGGCCAGTCATCAGAATAGCCATCCCCTTCAAACATGATTTGCTTGCAGTCCTTAATGTATTCTCTTAAGACGTTGAACAAAGCTTCGTCTTTCTTGAGTTTTTTTTCTGCAATCAATCCATCGACTTGGAGTTTAAACTCTTTCAATTGTTGAGCTACGATTGCGTTAAGTACGGTCATCGGTTCTGCGCAGTTCGCGGAAGAACCTACAGCTCGGAATTCAAATTTATTTCCTGTGAATGCAAAAGGAGACGTTCGGTTACGATCCGTATTGTCCAAAAGGATTTCTGGAATCTTACCCACCACGTTTAATTTAAGTTCCGTTTTTTCTTCAGGGGAAAGTTTTCCGTCGGTTACTTTCTCAAGTTCTTCCAGGACACCAAATAGCTGGGTGCCTATAAAGGCCGATATAATAGCAGGGGGAGCTTCGTTTGCCCCAAGGCGGTGATCGTTGCTTGCTGTCGCAATTGAGGCGCGAAGTAGATCTGCATATACGTGTACAGCTTTAAGGGTATTGACAAAGAAGGTAAGGAACTGAAGGTTTTTCTTTGGGTTTTTACCTGGACTCAATAGATTCTCTCCTGTATCCGTTGCCAGTGACCAGTTGTTATGCTTTCCGCTTCCGTTTACTCCTTGAAAAGGTTTCTCATGAAATAGAATGTGAAAGTGGTGTTTGTGTGCCACTCTGGCCATGATGTCCATTAGTAAGGAGTTGTGATCGACCGCTACATTCGTCTCTTCAAACATTGGAGCAAGCTCAAACTGGTTGGGAGCAACTTCGTTATGACGAGTCGTGACTGGGATTCCAAGTTTCATGCTTTCGATTTCCAATTCTTTCATGAAGTTCATGACTCGCGTTGGAATCGATCCGAAATAATGGTCGTCTAATTGTTGGCCTTTGGCCGGGGAATGGCCTAGCAAAGTACGACCTGTAAAGATTAGATCGGGTCTTGATTGGTAAAGAGCGCTGTCAATTAGAAAATACTCTTGTTCCCAACCTAAGGTAGGGGTTACTTTGGTGATGTTTTTGTCAAAGTAAGCTTTGCATACTTCGGTCGCAGCATCGTCTACGGCTGACAAAGCTCTTAATAGTGGCGTTTTATAATCTAGTGTTTCTCCCGTATACGAAATGAAGATGGAGGGGATGCAAAGGGTAGTACCCATGATGAAGGCAGGAGATGTCGGGTCCCACGCTGTGTACCCACGGGCTTCGAACGTATTTCGAATTCCACCATTAGGGAAAGAGGAGGCGTCAGGTTCCTGTTGGATCAGCATGGCTCCGCTAAAGCGTTCAATGGCTCGGTCGCTTTCGAAAGGAGTGAAGAAACTGTCATGTTTTTCCGCAGTGGTTCCCGTTAGAGGTTGAAACCAGTGAGTGTAATGCGTTGCTCCTTTCGAAAGAGCCCAATCTTTCATGGCAACAGCAATTTGATCCGCAATTAATCGAGGGGTTTTCGTTCCTTTTTTAATGGCGTCTTGGATAAAGGTGAAAGCTTCCTTTGTTAAATAACTACGCATGGTCTCTTCCGAGAATACGTTTTCACAAAAGAGTTCCGATAATTTTTTAGGAACTTCGATCGCGTTGTTTTTTCTGTAATCGCGAAAGGGAAGTTGCGACAGGGCGTTGAATCTTAGTGTTGGCATAGTGAAGTGTTTAGACTGCAAATTTAAATAAAAAACCAATTCAAAATAAAAAAATAGAAAAAAATAGGGGGTCTAGTTTGAAATTAATATCATTTAGACATTTGTACCTTGTGTATTTAGGGGTGTTTGTGGTTAATTGTGGATTTTTCTTAGAAATTGTTTTTTACCAGTATGTCTTTCTATGACCCGAATCCATGTGGATTGCCTACCTACTTAGACGTGATTTTTGTCGAACGGATCATTTCATAGGATGAACTCATAGATTCACAAAAGATTAATTTAATTTTCATTAACTTTGTGCGTCATTAATTGTAAATTTAACAATCTAAATATAATTTATGGCGACCAATTTAAAAGCACGCGAAACGACAGAAGCTATTGAAAGGCTCTATGTCACGATGCGTCACTTATTCTATAGAGGTTTCTTCAAGCCGGGCGGCATATCGGGAGAAACAATTCGAAACCTTTTAATGACTATTTCACCTGAGATCTATGGATCGATGGGAATCAAAAACAAAGTGGAACTAGACGGTTTGCTTTATGTTCTTGATCGTTTGCCAGCAGGAATTGAAGAAACGGCATTTGTTCATTTGACTTCAGACGAAGGATTTGAGAAGGGAAGCTTCGAGCTTATCGTTCCAAAGAAACGAAGACGGAATTGCTACCGTATTGATTCTCATCAAATGAATATTGAAGTCCTTTTAGGACGCTCTGAGATTTACGACATCTTAACTCACTTAACCTTCTTATATATAGAGGCGGATAAAATTCGAGAAATCGCTTTCCATCAAGGAGAAAACTATGCGCCTACAAGAACCTGGCGAATTATTGAAGAAGTAGCCCTAGGGGAGAAAAAATTAAGCCGCAAAGAGAAGGAAGTGGCATTAATTCACTTGTCTTCACTTTTAGGAAGAACCTTTGAGGAAGTCCTTCAGGCTTATCATAACTTTGGAGACGATCAGAATCCCGATCGCCTTTTCAAAATCATTTACCATTTAGGAAACAATTCCTTAAATGATTTAAAAGGAATTAGAGAAAGAGAAATTTTCTTCAGTGCTATTCTAAGGGAAAGGGTAGGTCACCACCTTTTCGGAGAACGCTGGGCCAATCAATTAAAAGAGGAACTCGTCAGTCGAGGACTTCAAATGAAACCTCTCCATATCATCTCGGCGAACATGCACTCCGTTAAAAATATGCTGTTTGCAGACAATGCTTTAGGACAGAAATCCGCTTCAAGTGATGTGGATTATACGCTGTACGAAGAGATTAGTAATAAAAGAACATTGCAAGAAAAGATTTTAACTTATTCTGTGAAGCATGGACTTACGTACGTAAAAGATCACAGTGGAAGTAATATCGATGTTCAAATTATTGACCTCTCAAAAGTAAATCTTAAAAATACACCATTTGGATCCTTAGGATTTAAGGGAGACGATGTGGTACTCGTGTTTGACTATGCGTTCGGGGAACAAGCTTTTGAAGTAATGGACGAGTTATTACGACCTTATCAGTCCAATGAAGAGGTATATACGATGAAAGTGAAGTCCATTTCCATTATGGGAAAAGCCGGAATTTTAACGGGACAGAAAGGAGATATCATGATTCCGAACTCGCATATATTTGAAGGAACGGCCGACAACTATGTGTTTGAGAACGCCTTGAATATAGAAGATTTTAAAGACGATGAAATTAGTGCTTATGAAGGCTCAATGCTTACAGTTCTTGGAACTTCTCTTCAGAACAAAGACATCCTTTCTTACTTTATGAATTCTACATGGAACACAGTGGGACTAGAAATGGAAGGAGCGCACTACCACAAAGCCATTCAAGTGGCCTCCAAGATTAGACACCACATTTCACCGGATTTATTTGTTTGCTATGGCTATTACGCCTCAGACAATCCCCTTGAAACAGGCAGTACTCTTTCGTCAGGAGGATTAGGACTCACCGGAGTGAAACCCACTTATATGATTACTAGACGAATTCTAGAAAAGATTCTTCTGTCTTCCCAATCATAAGATATACTATATACTACAGGTCGCCCTTGGGCGACCTGTAGTTGCTTTAGGCCTGAGGGCTACAGAGTTCCTTATTAAGCGCTTGAATCGCTTTGTTGTAATGTTCGCGTTTAATAATAAACTGTAGGTTTACTTGCATAAGGGACTGTCCGTAGCATTCAATGTTTATCTCGTTTTCATAAAAGGCCTTCGCGGCTCTATATAAAAAGCCGGGGCCTTTAATGTTTGTACCCATTGCACAGACAATGGCTGCCTCGATAGTTGAGACCCGATAAAAGGTAGCTGTAAGCTCCTCAATGAGCTTATGAGCCTTTTCTTGGTCCCACACCACCATTGTAATCGAGTTTGCATTCGTGGATTTGAATACATAACTGACTTCGTGCTTTTGGAAATAGCTCATAATGCGCGCATCAAAACCCACCTCACTCACCATAAGCGGATCATGAATTTCAATAGCAATCATTTGGTTGGATCCTGAAACGATTTCTACGCGCGCCTCCTTTGAGATGTAATTCTTTGAAATGAGAGTTCCCTCGTGTAGAGGCTCAAAGGTGTTTTTGATTCGGATGTTAATTCCCGCAAGTTCAAGCGGTTTTGCAGCCTTTGGATGGATTGCCTCCATGCCTATGTCTGCCAGTTGGTCAGCTACGATGTAATTGGTTTGCCCTACAGGCGCGCAGATCTCGACCCCCACAATGGCTGGATCTGCGCTCGAAAGGTGGTACTCTTTGTAAATGATGGCTTCTTTCGCCTTTAATTCCACTGCAATTTTGCTAAAAGTAACCTCCGAGTATCCTCGGTCAAATGCTCTCATGATACCTTCTGTCCCCTTGGTATAGCCTGTACAGATACAAACTGTTTTTGATAGATCAAGGTCCTTAAATTCGCGTTTAATTCTCCCATCAATCGTAAGAGGTTCATTGTCATTGAATCCACATAGATCGATGAATTTTGCATTAAACCCTTTGCTTTGTACAATATTAACGGAGTTCCATGCTGAATGTGCCTCTCCAATGGAGGCGAGTATTTCTCTGGCTGCAAGTCGAATGTCGTTTGGGTTTACATATCCCGAAGCCATGACTTGACTTAGACTTACAAGCATAGTTTTAGCCTGCTCAATGCGACCCGAAATAAACTGAGCTGCCTTTTTGGGATCAAGGCCTAATGGGACGTACTTTTCATTGATTTCTAAAAGTTTCTCTAACAGTTCGTCTAAAGCCTCACTGTAATTTTTATTTTCGACAAAACGGCCATAGACTCCCTTCTCTCCTGTTTTTTTATGCTCTAAGAGCCAGTTTGTCACATGACTGTAGGCGGAGACTACAAACACTCTCTCATAAGGATTTGTGTTCGCCGACGTTGTGCGAAGGATAATGTTTTCTAGGACGTCTCCAAATTGACTCATGGAGGTTCCTCCAATTTTCTCTACCGTGACCATCGATTTTCATTTTGCTTGCAAAAGTAGTAAAGTTTCTTTTTGAAATTGAGGAAAAATCTAAAAAGTACGTGTGAAGGCAGTCTCTTTCATACGCTCGATTTTGAAATTTGCGAAATTTCCGTAACTTTCCCTCAAATTTAAGTGTTTCATGAAAAAAACTATGTTTCTAGCGCTAAGTCTTTTAAGCGCTTTTTTATTTGGTCAAAAAGAGGCGTACTATCAGCAGCATGCGAAGTACAAAATGGAAATTGATGTAGATGCGGAGCATTTTACCTACAAAGGAAAACAGACTCTTACCTACACAAACAATTCTCCAGACGAATTAAAAATAGTTTATTTTCATCTGTATTGGAACGCGTTTAAGCCGGGTTCAATGATGGATCAAAACGTTTCGAATCAAGGCATAAATGGAGATAGCCGTTTGCAAGTGGGAGGCGTTTCTCGTCTTGCTAGCATTCCTATCGAAGAAGAAGGGGTTCAAAACATACGTTCTATTAAGCAGAATGGGGCCGACCTGCGTTTTGAGATCCAAGAAACCATTATGAAAGTGGTTTTAAATGAGCCGATAAAACCAAATTCCTCAACAGTATTCACTTTAGATTGGGATGCAGTTGTACCCTATCAAATCCGTCGTGCGGGTAGAAACAATAGAGAAGGCATTGATATGACCATGACCCAGTGGTATCCGAAAATCGCGGAGTACGATTACGATGGTTGGGCGACGTTCGATTACATTGGACGTGAATTTCATGCTCCCTTCAGTGATTACGATGTGACAATTAAAATTGACAAAGACTATGTACTTGGTGCAGGAGGTATACTTCAAAACCCGGGAGAAGTCAAAGGATATGAGGACAATGCACAAGTAAAAACGGACAAAGAGGGCAAGGCTACTTGGCGCTGGAAAGCAAGCAATATTCTTGATTTTGCTTGGGCTGCAGACCGTGACTACACGGTGGAGAGTTTTACTGTTTTGGATGGACCTAAAGTATATTACGTTTATCAGAAAAACGAAAAAACAGCTCTTTGGCAGGAAAGTAAGCCTCTTATTACAAAATATTTTCAAATTATGAACGCCGATTTTGGGCGTTACGCCTACCCAAGTTATTCGTTTATTCAAGGCGGTGACGGAGGTATGGAGTATGGAATGGCTACAATGGTCTTAGGAGAGCACAGAACTCTTGAGCGACTTGTAGGATTGATGGTTCATGAGGGTTCGCATATGTGGTTCCAACAAATGCTTGCTACGAATGAAAGTATGAAACCGTGGATGGATGAAGGGTTTACAAGCTATGCTTCTACCAAAGTGATGAGTCAGCTTTTTCCTCCTGCAGAACCACAAAGCAATCCTTTTGTGGGAACTTTAAGAAGCTATGCAAATTTCACGAAGACAGGAAAAGAAGAACCTGCTTCTTGGTTAGGAGATCACCATGATGATGGAAGAGCTTATAGTGTGGCAAGTTATACAAAGGGAGAAACCTTCCTTGTTCAATTAGGTTATATCGTAGGGGAAAAAAATCTTTCTCTTATTATGAAAGAATACTTTACACAGTGGAGTTTAAAACATCCTTCTGATCGTGATTTCATGCATATTGCACAGAAAATATCAGGCATGGACCTGAAATGGTTTTACCACTACTGGATCAATACGGTAAAAACAATTGATTATGCGATTAAAAATGTAGAGTATTCCGAAGGAGTAACAAAAATTACTTTATTGAACAAAGGAGGAGTTCCTATGCCGATTGATTTTAGTGTTCTGACTGCAGACCAAAAGATTGTGAATTACCAAATTCCCATGAACATGACTAGAGAATGGAAGAAAAGTGATTTGTATGGATCCTTTACAACTCTGCATTATTGGCCATGGACGCAAAAAGAATATACGTTTGTGATTCCTTATGGGAAAGAGCAAATTAAGGCTCTTGGAATTGATTTTTCAGGTCGTTTGGCAGACGTGAATTTAGAAGATAATTATACAGAAGTGCAATAAGTTCAATCTGGATTAAACTAGAAATTGAAGATGAATGCAATAGTAGTCAATATCGGGAATACCAATATTCGTTTTGGTCTCTTTATAGAGGATGAGTGTCAAAAATCATGGATTATTAATACCAAACCTTATCGCACGAGAGATGAGCTTTATATGCAGTTTCTAATGCTGTACCAAACTTATTCTGTAAAGATAGAAGACATCGAACTTCTAGTCATTGGGTCTGTTGTTCCTCAACAGACCCATGACATTGTTCGGGCCCTAGAAAAAATTCATCAAAGTAAAGGCTTAAGAGCGGTTTTGGTCGATCGAAATACTCCCTCGGCTGTGCATGCGAAAAGCAAGCAAATGGGGACGGACATCTATGCCAACCTAGTGGCTGCTCATAATTTGTATCCTGAACGAAAAAAAATCATTTTAGATTTCGGAACTGCCCTTACGGCAAGTTGCGTGGATGAAATTGGGGAAACCTTAGGCGTAATCATTGCACCGGGTATTATTACGGCCTTGAACTCCCTTGTAGGACAAACGGCCCAGCTTCCTGAGATTGAACTTGTAAAGCCTAAAAGCGTTCTTGGACTAGATACCGTCTCATGCATGCAGAGCGGAATGGTCTATGGATATTTAGGGATGGTTGAAGGGTTTATCGATCGCATAAATGAAGAAGTAAAAGATCAGTGCATGGTAATTGCGACCGGCGGTGTATCGCATGTGTACAAACCGCTCACGACAAAAATTGACATTGGCGATAAGCTCCATACTCTAAAAGGGCTTTATTATTTAGGGAAACACAACTAAGTTACTTTCTTTTCGATTGGAAAAACTCTAAAAGTAGGGATTTACATTCGTCTTCAAGAACCCCGGTAAGCACTTTGGTTTTCGGGTGTAATTTGAGGCTATGTTTTAAATAGCCCTTTGCAGGATCAGGAGCCCCGATCACCACATTTGAAATTTGACTCCAATTTAGAGCTCCTGCGCACATCACGCAAGGTTCTAAGGTTACGTAGAGTGTACAGTCTAGGAGATACTTCCCTCCAAGATAATTAGCCGTACTGGTGATTGCTTGCATTTCTGCATGAGCGGTGACGTCATTTAGAGTTTGAGTCAAATTGTGACTACGTGCTAAGATTCGATCTTTGGCCACGACAATGCAGCCTACAGGTACCTCGTCTTTTTCAAAGGCAGCCTTCGCTTCGTTTAGCGCTAAGCGCATATAATAATCGTGAGTGAATTCCATAGGTTTTTATGAGTTCGCTTATTTCTGAAAATAGAAAAAGGCTTAACGAGATCGTATAGCCTTTTAGTAGTCGTTTGAATTTTTACGTTTAAAATGCAACCTGATTGGTTTCTCTTCCTCGCGTGAAGTTCATTGTTTTTTGTTGTCCTTTGTAGGCAACGTTTACAACATTGAACTGTTTCGGATACGTTTCAAGTAAGATCGAATTTCGAATTTTTAATTCGCTGATTTCACTTACGCCTTTCGCTTCAAAATATACCCAAACAGACTCTCCATTTACTTGGCTGCCTGTAAAGGTTAGTGTTTTTGCGCTACCATTCACATGGACATCTACATTTTTATTGACATAGCGCTTCACCTCCGCTTCAAATCCAGCTGTTTCCGGCCTAATTTTAATGGCATTAGAAATGTGCTCCGTGTTTAATTTGGTGGTAAACTTAAGTGTTTTAGTACCCTCGACATAATCCACTTTGGTCATTGAGGAGTAAAAGTCTGCACTAGTGGAACTCCTCATTAAGAAAAAGGCCAAAAGTGCAAATATGTATAATTTAATATTCATTATAATTTAAATCTAATTGCAAATATAAGATTTATGATATAATCTCAAATAATATGCCATTACTAGAAATTAACATCAATCGTGTATTTGTCATAGAAAGCTTTAATATGAGCAGCTGCTTCTTCAGCGCTATCTACGACTCGGTAAAGTGATAGATCCTGCTCTGAAATAAGCCCGTTTTCTAAAAGAGTATTTTTGAACCAATCCAGTAGTCCACCCCAAAACTTAGAGCCTACAAGTACAATAGGAAAGCGTGCCACTTTTTGGGTCTGGATTAGGGTTATAGCTTCGGAAAGTTCATCGAGGGTCCCAAATCCTCCAGGCATAACGACAAACCCTTGGGAATACTTCATAAACATCACTTTGCGAACAAAGAAATAATTGAAGTCCATCGAGTAGTGCTTGTCGATATAAGGATTGAAATGCTGTTCAAATGGAAGTTCAATGTTGAGTCCAATTGATTTTCCACCTGCCATATGTGCTCCCTTGTTTCCTGCTTCCATGATACCTGGGCCTCCTCCTGTAATAATTCCAAAACCGATTTCGGTGATTAGGCGAGAGATTTCCACAGCCATTTCGTAGTAAGGATCGTCCTCACTGAGCCTAGCAGATCCAAAGATGGAGACACAAGGACCAATTTTCGCCATTTTTTCATAGCCATCCACAAATTCGGACATCACTTTGAAAACCATCCAGCTGTCTTTGGTGACCGTTTCATCCCAGGTTTTTTCTTTGAAACTCATTTGAACGCGTTGGTCAATTTCTTGCTCGGGGCCTGCAACCATTTTGGTTAGACCTTTATCTCTTTTTATTTTTTTCATAATTTAATTAAAGTGTTTTTCTGCTTCGATCACGGATTCGGGACGTCCTACGTCTACGAACATCGCTTTGTGTTCAAAGCCCTGTATGATCCCTTCCCGCATATGGTCAAGATACTCGTCCATGATGGAAAATTTCCCTGTTCTTTTCATTTTTTTGAAAAAACCAGAATTCATACAGTGAATTCCACTAAATGCAAGTGCGTGAAGAGTGCTTGCGGGTGCGGCAAGGCGCTCTTCGCCTGTACTTGTGTTTCTCCATCCTTTCAATTGGTTTTGATCCGTGAAAAGGAGTTTTCTTGAACTGGTTCTATTTGAAACTGCTAAAGTCACGAGACTTTCTCTGCTTGCATGAAAGTCTATGAGACTTTTAAGATTTAAATCCGTTAATATGTCTGAATTCATAATGATGAAGTCCTTCTCGTCTTCAAGAAATTCTTTTGCGAAGAGTAGACCTCCCCCGGTCTCAAGAAGTAGTTCAGACTCATCAGAGAATTCAATATTCGCGCCGAAATTAGAATTAAGGTCTAGAAATTCTCGGATTTGATCACCGAAATGGTGAAGGTTGATTACAAACGAGTTAATTCCGTAGGATTGAAGGTATCGGATGTTTCGTTCCAAAAGAGGAACTCCATTAACAGGCATTAAAGCCTTTGGGTGGGAATCAGTAAAAGGGCGAAGCCGTGTGCCTTTACCTGCTGCAAATAAAAGGGCCTTCATAGACTTAAACGTTTAAGTGCGGCTGTTCATCATGATGGACTGAAATTTCAAGCTCAGGATATTTTTGCTTTAAGTACTGGGCAGTAGTAATGGTCGCATAAACCGAGCGATGCTGGCCTCCTGTACATCCAAAATTAATTTGTAGGTGCTTGAAATCCCTGCTGAGATAATCTTCAATTGTAATGGACACCGCATTATGTATGGCCGTCAGAAATTCTGGCATTCTCGTTTGAGTTTCTAGAAACTCCGCGACTGGCAACTGTGCCCCGGTCATGGATTTGTATTCGTCGATTCGTCCAGGGTTTAGAATTCCTCTGCAGTCGAATGCAAACCCTCCGCCGTTTCCAGTTGGGTCCTTTGGAATACCACCCTTTTTATATGAAAAGCTATGAAGTTCAACGTGTAATACACTCATTTTTAATCGTTCTATTTGTTAATGCCCGTTTGTAATAGGGACTTGATTTTAGTTTGCGTTTTTGGCTCTTTAAGAGCCGTAATAACAGAAAGTAATTCTGGGAAGTGCCGCATTTCTTTCCATTGGGTAGATAGTGCCACCGCGTTTTTTATGCCCAGTTCAAGACTGCTTAAAAAATGGGCTTTTCGTTGTACAAGTCCTCGCATTCCATATGCTCCAAGTACCTGTAAGGAGCGAATGAAGCGCAATGGCATAACAGCTTGTCGAAGGGCTTGTCGATCAGTAGAAGCCTCAAACAAATTAATATAATAGTCAAGCATTTCTTTTCGAAATTTCGCTGAAAAAGGCGCCTTGGCTTGGTAAAGGAAGGACACGACATCGTAAAGAAGAGGTCCTTGCATGGCGGATTGATAATCAATGAAATAGGGTTTTTTATCAGAATCTAAAATGATATTCCTTGACTGAAAATCTCGAATCATTAGACCTTTAGGACTTAAGTTCTCTATGAGGTGTGTGAGTTGCTTAAACTCTAGAAGTAATTTAGTTTTGTGGTAAGATACCTCCAATAAATCAACGAGCAAAAATTTAAAGTAGTACAGGTCATGTAAGATCGGAAGCTCATTGTACGTTTCATACTCAAAGACCATTGAATAGTCGATACCATTTTGGGTCCTCATCTGCAGCTGATACAGATCCTCTAAGACACTTTGAACGATTGGTTTGATGTCGGGTGCGTTCGGATCTGCGAGAAGGTATTCAAAGAGGGTTTGCTCACCTAAATATTCTTGCAAATACATTTTTCGATCTGAAGAAATTTCTAGTATTTTTGGAGTATTCAGCTGAAGCGATTCGAACACTTTGGAAAAATACAGAAAACTTTCATTTTCTCGAACGTCTTCATTCGTCGTTAAAATGTAGCGATTCCCGTTTCCTTCCGCAATGTAATTCTTTCGAGCAGATCCACTTTGGGGGAGCTCAGTCAGAGTTCCTGTGGAATCTAAATAGCGGTCAAAAAAATCAGTTACTTCCTTCACGGGTTTGGTATATTTGAACTTAAGCAAATGTAAGGATTTGAAATCAAACTCGTAGGGTGATGCTTAGCGTTTGACGGGATGCAGTCGTAGGAAGTAAGGTGCTAATCATGCACTATTAACCGTGTGCTTATCAGGCTGCGTAATAGTTTTTAAGGTCCAAGGAATTTCTTTTTCAAATGCAAATTCGCGAACTGGACATGTGTCTAGATTACAGATTTTACAAGAGAAGGGTTTGCAGTCGTCCATATGAAAATTGAACTCTATTGGTCGCGAACTTTTAGAAGCGATTGTTTTTAAAACGGATTCCATTTCATCATGGGCTTCACGAAGCGAAAGGTAGTAGGGAAGTGTTAAGTGTGCGTCGATATGGAGTTTACTTCCATGCTGTTGAATTCGTACATTATGCAGATCCACCCACTGTTTTTCTCGAACCTCTTGCAATTCATTTGCAAGTCTTGCAATCATTGCAAGGTCGGCTTCATCCATGATGCCACTTAAAGCCTTTCGAATAATTTTATAGCCGACAATAATAATGTACCCCCCAATGAGTAGGGCGACTACCGAATCAATCCAGTTGATCCCAGTAAAATAAACTATTAGCAGGCTTAAAACGACCCCTCCAGTGGTTAATGTGTCACTTTGGAGGTGTTTTCCTGAACTTTGCAGAACGAGAGAATTCTCTTTAATTCCTTGTTTAATGGAATAGTAGCCCATTAGATAGTTGATAAGAGCTGTAGCTGCTATGATATATATCCCGGAATCGAGTTTTTGAAGGATGTTCCCATGGAGCAGAGAATCAATTGCTTCGATAATAATCATCACTCCAGCAAATATAATAAGGGCACCTTCAACGCCTGATGTTACAAACTCAACCTTTCCGTGGCCATATGGGTGGTCGTGATCCACCGGTTTGGCAGCGAGATATAGGGAATATAAACCCATAAAGGCTGCAATGATATTTACTATACTTTCAAGGGCATCAGAGAAGACCGCATCTGAGTTGGTTAAATGCCATGCTAGTACCTTTGCTATAAATAACAGAATACCAACTAACGCAACGGTTCGCTGAAAATTAAAATTCTTATTTACACCTTGAATTTGAGGTTTCACAGGCTTTGGTTTTAAAGTTAAAGTCATCTAACAAAACATCCCGCATGATGCAGGATGGAATTAAACTAAGTCTTTATGGACTAAATATTCGGCAATTTGCACCGTATTGGTTGCTGCTCCTTTTCGAAGATTGTCAGCAACAATCCATAGATTAATTGTTTTGGGCTGGGAAGGGTCTTTGCGAATACGTCCGACAAACACTTCATCTTTGCCTTCACTATAAAGTGGCATCGGATAACTGTTCGAATTTGGATCGTCCAGAAGAATAACGCCTGGTGTGGAGGCTAAAAGTTCTCTGATTTCTTCGAGTTCGAAGTCCTCTTCAAATTCAATATTCACACTTTCAGAGTGTCCTCCTTGAACTGGAACCCTTACTGCTGTTGCACTGAGTGAGAAGCTTTCATCATTTAAGATTTTTTTCGGCTCGGTCATCAGTTTTAGTTCTTCCTTGGTATACCCACTTTCTGTAAATACATCACAATGTGGTAATGCATTTTTAAAGATTTGGTATGGATATACTTTCTCAGGGGTTTCACCCTTAATTTCACTGGTTAATTGATCAACAGCTGCTTTTCCAGTACCAGTTACCGACTGATAAGTGGATACAATAACCCGCTTTAAATTAAACCGTTGGTTAAGTGGATGAAGGACCATAACAAGTTGAATCGTTGAACAATTCGGATTTGCAATGATTTTATCCTCGGAAGTTAGTACGGCGGCATTGATTTCTGGTACAATCAATTTCTTATTCGGATCCATTCTCCATGCGGAGGAATTGTCAATGACGAAGGTTCCCACCTCAGCAAACTTTGGTGCCCATTGCAAAGAAGTTTCCCCACCTGCGGAAAATAGGGCAATATCTGGCTGTTTGGAGAGTCCTTCTTCCAATGATACAACAAGATGTTCCTTTCCCTGATATAGAACGGTTTTTCCAACGGACCTACTCGAGGCAACGGGAATTAGCTCGGTGACTGGAAATTCACGCTCTTCTAAAACCTTCAACATAATTTGGCCCACCATACCAGTGGCACCAACAACTGCTACTTTCATTTTCTAGTATAGTATTTTTAAGCTCCGAATAGACGGCTCCATTGGAATGCCCATAGCATAAGGACAACTGCGATTAAAGCCATAATGAATGCTCCCATTGAAAGTTTTTCATTACTCTTAATACGCTTATTTGCTATGGTTAGAAGGATTGCCGCTAAAATCATTGCGGTTGGATGTTCAACATAAGTGTTCCGAGCCACTGCGTCACTCATCAGAGTACCTGCTTCCTTAGCCTGTTTGAATCCAGGAGAAAAGAAAAATAGCATTACTAGACCTAGTAAGGCTTGCAAGTGGAAAAAAATCATCGTAAAAAGAGAAGTCTTTCTAAGGAACTTGGTGATCGTTCCTGAATAGCCAAACATCACCATTACAAGCGATATGACCAGCAGGGCAATTAATAGAAGTAAAAGGTATGCAAATCCTCTATGCGCCTGTAGCATGATAAAAAACGTATCCATTGAATTGGGTTTAAATTAATGACAAAGATAAAAAAAATCCCGACTCGAAAGCCGGGATTTCATTAAGATATGCTCTAAATATTAGAACGTATAAGCTACAGAAGCATTCCAAGTTCTACCGAACCCGAAGTAAACTTCGTTATTCTTATTGATTCCGTTCCAGTTGTTAGCAGCGTTAGAATCGGCTGCAATGCTGGTTCTAGATTCAGCGATGTAGGTCGTGTCGAATAAGTTGTTCACATTTACTCTGAATTTCAGACCTTGAGCTTTTCCAAAGTTCCATTTTAATGTGGCACCTAGGTCAACAAGTCCGTAAGAAGGAAGTTCAACCGCTTTCCCTCGGTCATCTCTTCCATCAAGTACAGTTTGTGGATCGAATGCAGAGTATAATTTATCAGCATAACGGTATTGTGCATCTGCATTTAACCATTTTGTGATTTTAAAGTCCGCACCTAGAGCAGCAGTAAACTGCGCAGCATCTCCTACTTTAAGCCCATCAAGTGGTAATGATTTCGTATCGACTATTTCGTTATTTGCATCATCGATAAAGTGAGCAGTTGGGTTTGCGCTGTAGTTCCAATCTCCGATAGAAAGCATACCGAACACATTCATGAAGTGAAGCGGTTTCGCATTGAAGTCGAATTCAATTCCTTTATGGATTTCTGCCATTCCGATCATGTTTACAACAAGCGTTTCTCCACTAGTTGTATTTCTTGTTGTCGTTCTTTTATAGATGTCGTCCCAAGATGTTGAATAAACATTTAAGTTTGCATCAAAGAATGCTGATCTAAATCCGTAACCAATTTCAAATGAAGTAATTTTTTCATTTGTAAGATCTGGATTCACATCATTTCTATTGTTCAAGAAAACGGCACCAAAGAATGGTTGTCTTTCGTAGTATCCTGCATTCGCAAAAATATTGTGATTTTCATTGATGTTATAGTTAGCTCCCCCTTTTACGTTGAAACCTACTAGATTCACTTTTTCACTTTTTTGTTCTGCTGGTTCATAAAGCATATGGTCTACTCTCTGGAATCCTTGGTTCGAAACTGACCCCTGAACGAAGGCCGATAATACATCATTCGTGTATTCAACTTGTCCAAATCCACCGATCCAGTTTACAATCCCATCATTACTGTAAGCCATACGATCATTCACATCATTAACTTTTCCTCCAAATGGATTCCAGCTTGCGGATGCATCGAATGTATTCGTTATTCTGTTTGGTCTGTTATTGATATTTGAATTATCGGTATACCCTCTGTTTCCTAGTAAATCAGAAACGATTCTGTAGTGCATACCATCGTATTTTCTTGCATCAACACCAACAGTTGCGTTTAAGTTCTCGCTAAATTTGTGGTTCAAGCTAGAGATGATTCCAAACCAGTTGTGAGAGTTGATTGATGCTCTTCTAATGATACCATTTCTTCTGTTTCCGTCCGCTTCAAATGGATTTGCATCCGGTGCTCCGAAGTCGGCAACAGTGCCACCTTGGTTCCATTTTACAATATCGTCGAAACGAATTAGACCATCTGCAGTTCTAGGAAGTCTTGTGTAAGAATTGTTATCGATACCTCCAGCATCTCCAGATCCACCACCTCTACCGAAAGATGCGTAAGCAACAGAGTTTAATTTAGTCGTTTCATTGAATTTCCAATCCCAGTTCAAAGACATTACCGGTTTGTGGTAATAGTTACGAGTCATTGAATATTCCTCACCGTTCAAATATCCCCAGTTTTGGTTGTATTTTCTGTTTGGCTTGTCTTCGGATCCTCCGTATTGAATATGGTCAGAAATTTTAGATTGGAAAGATCTTTGGTTGTGCCATTGTGGTGCACCAGTGATTGTGAATTGGAAGTCGTGCTTAGCGTTAGGGTTGAAACCTAAAGCGAAGTAGTAGTTGTATCCTTCGAATTCTGTACCGTCGGCATACATGGAACCTGCAGTTCTACTCATTAAGATAGAAGAAGACCAACCAGATTCGTATTTACCTGTGTTGTAAGAGAATAAGGTTTTGTGGTATCCGTCGTTTCCAACACCTACCATAATGTTCCCTTGTTTCTTTTTGTCTGCTGCTCTAGTAAGAACGTTAATCGTTCCCCCAACGGAAGCAATCGCTAATTTAGAAGAACCTAGTCCTCTTTGAACTTGCATTGCAGAAGTTACGTCAGAAAGACCTGCCCAGTTAGACCAGTAAACAGCTCCGTTTTCCATGTCGTTCACAGGAACTCCATTGATCATTACCGCTGTGTTTCTTTGGTCAAATCCTCTTACGTTGATTCGAGAGTCTCCAAATCCACCTCCACCTTTAGTGGCGTATACGGAAGGAGTCGTGTTAAGGATTTCAGGAAATTCTTGGTTTCCCAGTCTTTCCACAATTACAGTTTCTCTAATAGTAGAAACAGCAACTGGTGTTTTTCTGTCTTTCGCGATGTCAGCGACTCCAGAAAGTACAACCTGCTCAATGTCTCTTTCTCTTTGAAGAGTGTCAGAGTTCTGAGCGAAATAAAAACTTGCAGTAGATAAAGTGACTACCGTCGCAAGCATTGATCTTTTGAATGGATTAAAATTCATAATGGTTTAATTAGGTAAAATTAATTTTCACGTGGCAAAAATACTATTAAAATTCAGATTACACATTAACGAATTGTTAATATTTGAAATCTCCGACTATTCCTCTTTATAATTGTTGATTACTAGGGGCTTGCGAGGATATTCGAAAATGAATTATATTTTTATCTTTTGATAATTTAACAAAAAAAACGCATTATTTTCCAAATCAAACAATTATTTATCGTTTGGTACGGCTTTTAGACTGATGTCTATGTTGCTTGCCGAGTGCGTAATGGCTCCTGCGGAAATGAAATCCACGCCGCAAGCCGCCACGCTTTGTAGTCGATCGCGAGTGATTCCACCTGAGGCTTCGCTCTCGCAGCGCCCTGCAATTAATTCTATGGCTTTGCTCATCGTGTCATTGTCCATATTGTCAAGCATGATGCGGTCAACTTTTGCGTCGATCGCTTCTTTTACCTCCGCTAGGTTTCTCGTTTCTACCTCGATCTTCAACTTTTTTTTGTTTGTCTTGAGGTATTCTTTACATCTTTTTACAGCGTCCGTAATGCTTCCGTTGAAATCAATGTGATTGTCTTTCAGCATAATCATATCGTAAAGACCATATCGGTGATTGGTGCCTCCGCCAATTGCGACTGCCCATTTTTCACACACCCGGAAATTCGGGGTGGTTTTTCGGGTGTCTAATAATTTGGTTTTTGTTCCCAAAAGGCGAGAGTCCCAGTCGTGCGTCAGGGTTGCAATTCCACTCATGCGCTGCATGCAGTTCAGGACCAATCTTTCCGTTTGCAAAATAGATTGGGCTTTTCCTGTGACGATAAAAGCAATGGCTCCTTTTTTCACAAAGGTCCCGTCTTGGATTAGCACCTCGATTTCCATGGTTTTGTCAAACGTGGTAAAAATCTTTTCAGCCAGTTCAACGCCTGCTAGGATGCAATCCTCTTTAATAATGCATTGGGCTTTTTGAATAAGATCTTTTGGAATCGTGGAAAGCGTAGAGTGGTCTCCGTTTCCTAGGTCTTCTTCAAGAGCCGATTTAATGAATTGGGTTAGTACTTTGTCTGTGGCGTATGAGGGTCTTGTCATGCGTAGGGTTCTTGGATTAGCTTTAGGCTATAGTTAAGGGTTTGTCAGCGAGGTCTTTGTTGTAAAAGGATCCCTTGTTCTCTGTCATTTCTAGGGACTGCTTTATAATAAGATAAGAAATGTTTACTAGGTTTCTTAATTCCGAAAGTTGAGGAGAAAGAATCGAGTAGTTATAGAGCTCGGTGACGGCTAAGTAAATTTCGTTTTGTTTTCGTTTTGCAAGTTCTAATCGAGAATGACTTCTTACAATTGCGACGAGGTCACTCATCAGTTCCTGCAATTGTTTACGAAGGTAACTAATAATGATCATTTCATCGATGGTTTTCATTCCATCGTCATCCCAAGTAGGGACTAGGGAAAGATCCTCGTAATTAAAGGAATCTTCGTTTAAGAGCTCTACGCTTCGTAGAGCCGCATTGTGTCCAAAGACAAGTCCTTCGAGTAGGGAGTTGGAGGCGAGGCGGTTTGCGCCGTGCAGTCCAGAGTTTGTGCATTCTCCACAAGCAAACAAGTTTTGGATGGAACTTTGTCCATCGCGGTCCACTTCGATTCCTCCCATAAGATAATGGCAGGCTGGTACCACGGGAATTAGTTGTTTGAAAGGGTCAATTCCTTCGCTCATGCATTTTTGGTAGATATTCGGAAAGTGCTCCATGAATTTCTTTTGGTCCATTTCACGGCAATCTAAACCGACGTAATTGTCTCCACTTTTAAGAAGTTCGTTATCGATTGCGCGCGCGACTATATCCCGAGAAGCGAGTTCTTCTCTTGGGTCGTAAAGATGCATGAACGGCTGTCCACTTTTCGTTCTTAATTTTGCGCCATCCCCTCTGAGCGCTTCGGATATGAGAAAGAGCATTCCTTCACGCTGTGAATAGAGCGCCGTGGGGTGAAACTGATAGTACTGCATGTTGGATACCTTTCCTTTTGCTCGATGCACAAAGGCAATCCCGTCGCCAGTGGCGATAATGGGGTTGGTGGTGTTTTTATAAACGTGTCCTGCACCGCCGGTGGCGACAAGTGTAATTTTTGCAGCAATTTTTGTAACCCGTTTCGTTTTTTGATCTAGGACATAGGCGCCATAGCAAGTAATGTTCTCTAAATCGAGGGTTCTCTCTGGAATCTGGTGTTGAGTGATGAGATCGACTACATAGTGGTAATCAAGGATGGTAATGTTTGGGGATTGGTTCGCGGTCTCTAAGAGTGCACGTTCAATTTCAAAGCCTGTGATGTCTTTGTGGTGCACGATGCGGTTCTCCGTATGTCCACCTTCCCGTCCAAGTTTGTAGTCTCCGTTTTTTGCTTTGTCGAAATGAGTTCCCCAATCCACAAGTTCTTGAAAACGTGCAGGTCCCTCTTTAATGACCATTTCCACAACTTCACGCTTGTTTTCGCCATCTCCGGCTCGCATGGTATCTTCGATATGTTTTTCAAAGTTGTCTTGATCAAAGTCGGTGACCACAGCAAGTCCTCCCTGCGCGTATTTTGTGTTGCTTTCGTCTTCGTCCGCCTTGGTGACAATGGTGATTTTTGTGTCGGGTCTTTTTTCCGCAATTTTGATTGCATAGGAAAGACCGGAAATTCCAGAACCTATTACAAGCACATCTGTGTCAATCATCTTTTGTGTTTAAGAATTCAGCTTTACAACCAAAGGTAAAAAAAGGTTTGTTATAAATAGGTAAGGAGCTTTTCATTTGGTTTTCTTACTTTCTTTAGTGTACTGAAAACATCATCCTGTGCTCGGTATCCTAGTGCGAGGGTGACGGCCGGCCGCTCGATGGTCGTATCAATTCCTAAAGCCTCAGCAAGAATGTCTGAATTAAATCCTTCCATAGGACTGGAGTCTACCTCTTCTAATGCTGCTGCCATAATAAGGTGACCTAAAACGATATAGCCTTGTTTTTCCGACCAATGAATTAGGTTCTCAGGGCCCACTTTTTCGCGGTGTCCTTGAATGCTTGTTTTAAATCCATCTAGGCTTTCCATCGGGATTTCTCTCACCTCTGAAATATGCCGAAAATACCCCTCAATATAGGAGTCTTCTATGTTCGTTTTGGCCGTGATGAGAATTAAATGGGAACAAGTAGAAATCTGAGATTTATTGTAAAAAGCGTCAGACGCTTTTTCAAGACTTTCGCTAGATTCTAAAATATAAATTTTATAGGGTTGAAGTCCTAAAGAAGAGGCAGAAAGCTGTCCTGCCTTAAGGATGCGCTCAAGCGCGTCCTTTGGTACTTTCTGATCGCTAAATTTCTTGACAGAATATCGTTTCTCTAAAGGGGTAATGTAATTCATATCACAAAATTAAGGAATTTACTCTAGCTCTCAGAGGTAAAAAAAACATTCCTTTTAATTGAGGCTTAAAATAGAGAATCAGCCTGCTGCGCTTCAAATCCCTTGTCAATCTCAAGAATCCCTTCTTTATAGGCTTTTACAGCAAGCTGGTCACAGATTTCGTTTTCACGATGACCCGCATGGCCTTTCACCCAATGAAAAGTGGGCTTATGCTTTTCGTAAAGAGGAATGAATCGTTTCCAGAGGTCTGGATTCTTGACGTTTTTGAAGGCTCTTTTCTGCCAATTGCTAAGCCAATTTTTGTTAATCGCATCCGAAACGTACTTGCTATCGGTATACAAATGAATGGTATGGCCGTCCGTTTTTAACTCCTCCAAGGCCGCAATCACGGCAAGAAGTTCCATTCGGTTGTTGGTGGTTTTGCGAAATCCTTTGGAATAGAATTTCTCATGGCCTTTGCCTTCAATGCGCATCACGATTCCATAGCCTCCTTTTCCAGGATTCTTGCTGCAGGCGCCGTCGGTAAATATACTAATGGTAAACCCCAAAATTATGAGTTAAAATGGTAAGTCTTCGTCGCTTGAGTCGTCGAAATCGTTCATCGAGGAACCGGAAAGTCCAGAGTAGCTAGCGTTGTCTGGGGCATCAAATGCACTGGCAGGATCAATTCCTTTGCGGATGTGGTCGAGTCCACTCGTGGAATCTTGATTGGTAAACTGCGCCCCTCCATATCCTTGGCCAAAGCCGTCGCCATACAAATCTAAATCGGCAAATTTCCCGAGGTTTTTGATAAACGAAAGTCGAACGTCTTCGGTCGCTCCATTTCGGTGCTTCGCGATGATCAGTTCTGCCTGGTTTTCGGTCGTGGATTCCATTCCTTCCTCGTCATTATCCCAGACTGCAATTTTGTAGTATTCAGGTCGAAAGATAAACGAAACAATATCCGCATCTTGTTCAATCGCACCCGATTCCCGAAGGTCGGAAAGTTGAGGGCGCTTCCCTGGTCTGCTCTCCACACTTCTAGACAACTGAGAAAGTGCTATTACAGGCACGTTTAGTTCCTTTGCAATGGCTTTAAGGGATCTCGAAATGGTAGCGATTTCCTGTTCTCTGTTTCCTCCATTTTTCCCTCCACTATTGGCCGTCATCAGCTGAAGGTAATCTACCATGATGATTTTCACTCCGTGCTGCATAACCAGACGTCGGCATTTTGCACGGAAGTCAAAGACGGAAAGCGAGGGGGTTTCGTCAATAAACAAAGGTGCATTTTCAAGTTCCGAAACATTCGAATAGAGTCTCTGCCATTCATCGTCGGCCATTTGACCTTTTCGTAATTTTTCAGAAGAAATTCCAGTCTCCGAAGAAATCATTCTAGTGATTAATTGGACGGAGGCCATTTCTAAGGAAAATAAAGCGAGGGGTATTTTGTGTCCCACAGCAATGTTTCTAGCCATGGACAGCAAAAAAGCGGTCTTACCCATGGCGGGTCTTGCCGCAATAATCACGAGATCCGAATTTTGCCAGCCTCCGGTTGCATTGTCAAGCGCCGTGAAGCCTGAGGGAATTCCCGAAAGACCTTCCTTGTCTTTTAAGGATTTAATGGTTTCGACCGCTTGTTTCACTAGCGTATTGGCCGTGTCAAACCCTTTTTTAATGGTCCCATTGGTGATTTCAAAAAAGCTTTGCTCCGCTTTGTCAAGCAGTTCAAAAACATCCGTGGATTCCTTGTAGGAATTGTCTATTACGTTTGCAGAAACGTTAATAAGACTTCGTAAAATGTATTTTTCTAAGATGATACGCACATGGTATTCTATGTGCGCGGAAGAACTTACCCCAAGGGTTAGTTCAATTATATAATGATCTCCTCCAGCCAATGGAAGTTTTTCTTGGCGCTTCAGTTCTTGAATCACCGTCATTAGATCGACCGGGTGGTTGTCTTGAAATAATTTTAAGATGGCCTCAAAAATGACTTGGTGTCTCGGGTCGTAAAAGACCTCAGGTTGCAGTAGGTCAATGGTGTAATCGAGACCCTTTTTGTCAATGAGGAACGTGCCTAAGACTAATTTCTCGAAATCAATCGCATTGGGAGGCATTTTGCCTTGAGAAATAGACAATTCCTGTGCAAAGTTCCCATGAATTAAGGACGATAAAGTTTCGTTTTGTGCCATTTAGCAAAGATAGTTTTTTTGAAGATGGAATAAAAAAAAGTAATTCACAATGCTTTTTTATTTTTCCTAAGATATTTGTAAACAGGAGGTAACGATGTGGATAACTTGTCTTTAGAGAAAAGTTAAAAAGAGCATTCTCTTTAATACTGCATCTTTCTAAGTTTAGGGATTTTCCTTGCTACAAACAGAGCGATAAAAAGGGTCATCGTTCCACCAAAAACAACCGATCGTGCGACCCCTAGTAGTTTGGCTGCAAGTCCACTTTCAAATTGACCGAGTTCATTGCTTGACATAATGAAAATGGAGTTGACGCTCAGCACGCGTCCCCGAATGTGTTCAGGGGTTTTAAGTTGCACAATGGTTCCCCGAATGACGACCGAAATTCCGTCCAAGATTCCACTAAGTACTAGGAAGAAGAACGAAAGCCAATACCATTTTGAGAGTCCAAACCCGATGATACAAAGCCCAAATCCAGCCACGGCAAATAAGAGCAGCTTACCTTGGTTCTTCCGTAAGGGAACAAAGGCTAGTGTAATAATAACAACCATAGCGCCTATGTCTGCTGCAGCATTTAAGAAGCCAAAACCTTGAGAACCGACATGCAAAAGGTCTTTTGCAAAGACGGGGATCATGGCTACAGCACCCCCAAAGAGGACGGCAAACATATCAAGCAGTAAGGCTCCTAGGATTTCTTTTGTGCGGTAGATATAGGAGAGCCCTTCTTTCATGCTTTCCATCACTTTCACGCCTTTGTTTACGGCTTCACTTGGATGCAGAGGCAAACGCCAGAAAAACAGGGAAGCCAGCGTCATGAGACCTACCACACAAAAAAGAGTGCCTGGAATCCCAAACCAATGGATGAAAAAACCTCCCAGTGCGTGCCCCGTGACCGAAGCTGTTAAAAAGGTTGCTTGATTGACGGTAATGGCTGCAGGCAAACGAATCGTCCCTACAATTTTAGGGATCATGGACGGAACGATAGGGCCTAAAAAGGCGCGGCAAAAGCCCGTAAGAAATATAGTTCCGTAGATGAAGTAGGAAAGTTCTTTTCCATTAAATCGATGGAGATCACTTTGGAAGTAAGCGACAAGCGCGAGCATTCCAATTAAAACCACGTATAAATAATTGCATATAAGGAGGAGCCTTTTTTTCTCCGTATTGTCAATCACGTGTCCTGCATACAGAGCGGAGCTGACCGCAGGGATGACCTCCGAGAGTCCAATGAGTCCAATGGCGAACGGGTCTTTGGTTAAATCGTAAACCCACCAGCCAAGTAAGGTGGCTAGCATCCGGAAAGCCAAGACTAAAAAAAATCGCCCCACAATTAAATCACGAAATTGGGGGATTAAAAGGGTCTTGATCGGCTCTCTAGAAATCATGGCTCAAATGTATTAAAAGCAGAGTTACAAATGTGAAAAGTATTCTCACTTTTTTTTGTGAATTGCAACCTAGGAGCGATTTGCTTATTTTTGCCCCATGAACTGGATTATTTTAATTGTCGCTGGACTTTTTGAAACGGGATTTGCGACCTGCTTAGGGAAAGCGCAAGAGTCCCAAGGGAAAGAAAGCCTTTATTGGTGGATTGGATTTGGACTCTGTCTTTTTATTTCCATGTTTATGATGTATAAATCGATTTCCTGGGGAGCAAACCCAATTCCAATTGGAACGGCCTATGCCGTTTGGACAGGGATTGGAGCGGTAGGTGGAGTGCTTGCGGGTATTTTCATTTTTCACGAACCCGCCACCCTGTGGCGCCTGTTTTTTGCTAGCACACTGATTGCCTCTGTGGTGGGTCTTAAACTCGTGAGCAGTTAAAGGTTCTCAATCGCGTACTTAGAAAGTTCATCTCCAATTTTACGGTCGTTTGCTAGGCGCGGAATTTTGTTTTGCCCGCCCAGTTTTCCATTTGATTTTGCATACTTAAGAAAAGCTCCTTTTTCAAGAGAGCAAATTTTTAAGGCGCGAAGAACTCGACCTTGCACTAGGTCTTTGTAATACGAGTTTTGATCTTGAAGAGCCGTATCAAGCTCGCTAGCAAATAAATCTATATCTTCAGGCTGTCTCTCGAATTCAATAAACCACTCGTGGTAGGGAAGTCCCTCTTTAGGGCCTACTTGCGGGGCCAAATGAAATTCAGTGACTTGAGCCTGCACGGATTTTAGTGCCGTTTCCATCGCATTTTCCACTTCAATGGCAATGACATGTTCGCCAAAGGCGGACGTGAAATGCTTCGTTCTTCCACTGACTAGAATTCGGTAGGGCTCTTTGGAGATGAACCGAACCACATCCCCAATGGAGTAACTCCAAAGGCCTGAATTCGTAGTTAAAATAAGGGCGTAATCGGTGTGAAGTTCAATGTCCTTAAGAGTCAATCGGGGAGCGCCTGGTTTTCCGTACTGCTCCAAAGGAATAAATTCATAAAAGATGCCGTGGTGGGTTAGAAGAAGGAGTCCTTCTTTTTGGTAATCGTCCTGAAAGGCAAAAAAACCTTCACTAGCCGGAAAGGTCTGAATTGTATCCACAGGCCTTCCTAAAAGCTCGTTCATTTTTTCACGGTAAGGTTCGTAATTCACCCCACCCGTAATTAAGAGTTGAAGATTAGGAAACATTTCTGTGATTTTCTTTCCACTTCTTGCGGTCAGTTTCTCAAAGTACATGACCAGCCAAGGAGGAATCCCAGAAATGAGCGTCATGTTTTGTTTTTCCGTCTCTAAAACAATTTGATCTACTTTTTGTTCCCAGTCTTCAATTAAGTTTGTCTCTAAACTAGGTAGACGGTTTTTTTGCAAATAGGCGGGAATATGGTGCGCTACAATTCCTGAGAGCCTACCCACATGAATTCCGTTTTGCTCTTCTAGCTCGGGTGAGCCTTGTAAAAAAATCATTTTCCCATTTACAAAATCAGCAGAGTCCTTTTTGTCAATGTAATGGAGGATCGCGCTTTGCGCAGCCTGAAGCTGAAATGGCATGCCTTGCTTGGAAATCGGAATGTATTTTGAACCGGAGGTTGTCCCCGAGGTCTTCGCAAAATACAGGGGGATGCCAGGCCATAGAATATTGGCCTCGCCCCTTTTGGTTTTGTCAATATAGCGCTTTAAACTCTCGTAGTCGCTTACAGGAGTTTTATTTTGGTATTGCTCAATCGTTTGAACCGTATTAAACTCATGGTCGAGACCAAATAGAGTCTTTTCTGCAGTCTTTACAAGTTCTAAAAGTAAGGTTTCTTGGTCTTCGATCGCCCTGTTTTTAAACGCCTGTGATTGTTTCACATGGCGTTTGGCCCAGAGTCTTGCAAAGGTTTTCTTGATAAAAGGAATCATAAAGCAAATTTAGCAAAAATTATGGGCGCAAAACTGTTTTTTTCAAAAACACTACCTTTGCACAAATAACGGTTTCAGGAGTCCTGAAATCGCTTTTCTGCTTTAAGTACTTTTATTTATGCCATTAAAAAGCCTCCGAGATACTCTTTTGCCACAGATTCTTTTAAAAGAGTTTGGGAAACAAATTATTGAGTCTCTTTCTCAGCCTGCCCCGATCAGCGTCAAAGGGTTTGTGGGAAGCTCCCATTCTCTTTTTGTTGCGGAGCTTGCGCTAACGCAAAAGAAAACCCTACTTTATCTGGTAGCAGATAAGGAAGACGGTCTTTATGCGAGTGCGGAACTAGAAGAAATCTTAGGCAAAGAAAACGTTCTCTACTTTCCGCCCTCCCATATGGAGCCCTATCAAGTAGAGAAAATCCAAAATGCGAATCTAGTTCTACGTACCGATGTACTCAATGAGCTATTGGCTGACAAATCTGCCAAGGTGATTGTAGCTCCCTATAGAGCTCTCAGTGAGAAGGTGCTTAAAAAGGAAGATTTTTCTCGCATCTCTCAGACCATCCAGGTGGGGGAGTCCCTCCCTTCAAATTTTGAAGAGGAATTAGCAGAGAATTACCACTTTACGCGATGTGATTTTGTGTCGGAACCTGGAGAGTTTTCCGTTCGAGGAGGAATCGTGGACATCTTTTCCTATTCTAATGAGCAGCCTTATAGGTTAAGTCTTTTTGGAAGTGAAGTAGAGTCCATCAAGACCTTTGATTTAGAATCGCAGCTTTCTGTAGAGAAAGTAAGCTCTTTCCAATTGGTTTCTAATATGAGCTATTCGGTGAGCTCGACTCGCACAGGATTCCTAGAGCTTTTTCCAAAGGATTCAATTGTAGTAAGTAAAAATTTAGAACTCGGAGCTACACAAATAGAGGTCTTTTTCGAAAAAGCAGAACTTAATTTTACGAACTTAAGCAAAGATATAAAACACCAACGCCCAGGAGAGTTGTTCATCTCAAGAGTGGATTTTGAGCATAGCCTGCAAAGGTTTAAACAAATTGATTTTTCTTCTCAGCTGCGGAAAGGCGCCATGCTTATTGAATATCCAATGCAACCGCAGCCCACTTTTCATAAGAATTTTGAATTTCTAGCGGAAGATTTGAATTTGAAGAGAAAGGCAGGGTATGATACCTGGATTTCCTTTAGCTCTCCAAAGCAAAAGGAGAGGCTCGAAAGTATCCTCGAAGAAATGAACCACGATTTAAGCTTTCAAAGCTTTAAATCTGAACTTCACGAAGGGTTTGTGGATCCAAACCTAAAAATTTCGGTATACACCGATCACCAGATCTTCGATCGTTTTCAACGCTACAAAGCAAAGAACGAATTTGCAAAATCGGAGCAGCTTACGTTAAAGGACTTAATGTCCTTGCAAGTAGGAGATTACATCACCCATATTGACCATGGTATTGGGAAATTCATGGGTCTTGTCAAGGTGAATAACAATGGTAGAATTCAAGAGTGTTTTAAACTTTCCTACAAGAATCAAGATTTGCTTTATGTAAGCATTCACTCGCTGCATAAGATTTCAAAATATACAGGGCCGGAAGGCAAAGCAATTGTCCTTTCCAAACTGGGATCCCCCGCATGGAAATCCTTAAAGGCAAAAACCAAAGCGAAGGTCAAACAAATAGCCTTTGATTTAATTGAACTTTACGCCAAGCGTAAAAGCGCAAGAGGGTTCGCTTTTACCCCTGATACGTATCTTCAAAATGAGCTGGAAGCTAGTTTTATTTATGAAGACACGCCCGATCAAGAGAAAGCCACGCAAGATGTGAAAAAAGACATGGAAGCTGTGGGTGTGATGGACCGATTGGTGTGTGGAGATGTAGGGTTTGGAAAAACCGAGGTAGCAATTAGAGCGGCTTTCAAAGCAGCAACCGATGGGAAGCAAGTAGCGATTCTAGTACCCACTACCATCCTTGCCTTTCAACATTACCGCAGTTTTCAAGAGCGTTTGAAGGACTTTCCAGTGACGGTTTCCTATTTAAACCGGTTTCGAACTGGGAAGCAAAAAGCTGAAACGAAGGAAGGACTTAAAAATGGAAAGATTGACATTGTCATTGGAACGCATCAGCTGGTGGGGAAAGACATTGTTTTCAAAGATTTAGGTCTTTTAATAATCGATGAAGAACACAAGTTTGGAGTCGGGGTTAAAGACAAATTAAAGACTTTGAAAAGCAATGTGGATACTTTAACTCTCACAGCCACGCCGATTCCAAGGACACTTCAGTTTTCACTCATGGCCGCCCGGGATTTATCGGTGATTAAAACCCCACCGCCCAACCGTCAGCCCGTGCAAACCGAGTCCATTGCATTCGATGAAGAAATTATTCGAGATGCGGTCTCTTATGAGCTACAACGAGATGGTCAGGTCTATTTTATCAACAATCGAATTGAAAACTTAAAAGAAATTGCGGGTCTGATACAAAGGCTTGTGCCGGATGCAAGGGTCATTACGGGACACGGTCAAATGGATGGAAAAACCTTAGAGAGAAACGTGCTTGACTTTATGGAAGGGAAGTACGATGTTCTTGTCTCCACTACAATTGTAGAGAGTGGTGTAGACGTTCCCAATGCAAACACGATGTTCATCAACGATGCCCAGCGTTTTGGAATGGCGGATCTCCACCAAATGCGAGGGAGAGTGGGGCGAAGCAATCGAAAAGCGTTTTGCTATCTTATTACGCCATCTTACGATTTAATCTCTTCACAAGCGAGAAAGAGACTCGAAGCCATCGAGCAATTCTCAGACTTAGGTAGTGGATTCCAAATTGCCATGAAAGATCTAGAGATTCGGGGAGCAGGAGATTTGCTGGGAGCAGAGCAAAGTGGATTTATCAACGAAATGGGATTTGAAACCTACCAAAAGATCATGCAGGAAGCTCTAGAGGAGCTTCAAAACGACGAATCCTTTGAGGATTTGTTTGAAAACGAAGAGCAGAGAAGTAAGCTGGTTCAAACCAAACGCGATGTGAACATCGATACCGATTTAGAATTAATGCTTCCGGATTACTACGTGCAAAGCACGGAGGAAAGGCTCTCTCTGTACCAGAAGCTTGCTGAGGTTGGAGATGCCATTGGACTGCTTCGTTTTGAACATGAGCTAATCGACCGTTTTGGACCGATTCCAAAAGAGGGAGCGAACCTTTTAAAATCGGTAGAGCTCAAATGGCTTGCCCAGTCTATTGGTTTTGAAAAGGTAATTATAAAAAGCGGTGTGTTTTTAGGATATTTTCCTGGAAATCCCCAAGATAAATTTTATACCACACCTCAATTTAGCCATTTGATTTCCTATCTTTCGGCCAATCCTGAGGAAGCTATTTTAAAGGAAAAGCACACCAAAGAGGGAAGCCAGTTAATCTTCCGAAAGGAACAGGTAGACTCTGTAGATGAGGTGACTCATCTCTTAGAGCGTATCCTGGGATCCGCCCCTAAAAAGTAACGTATTAATTCTTTAATCGACGGAGTAAGAAACTATGAAATATCTAATTGTAGGCCTTGGAAACAAAGGCGAAGAGTACGAAGAGACAAGGCATAATGTAGGGTTTAAAGTGGTTGATCAAATTGCAAAAACCTTGGAAGTCCCCTTTGCTACTACGAATTTTGGTTGGATGGCTGAAGGAAAATACAAAGGCCGCAAGGTTTTGCTTTTAAAGCCGGATACCTATATGAATTTGTCGGGCAAAGCTGTGAAGTATTGGATGGCAAAAGAGAACATACCGCTTTCTAATTTGCTTGTCGTAACCGACGATCTTGTTCTTCCTTTTGGAACTTTGCGTATGAAAGCAAAAGGATCAAGCGCGGGCCACAACGGGTTAAAAAGTATGGAGCAAGAATTGGCCTCTCAGAACTACGCAAGACTTCGTTTTGGAATTTCTGCCGAGTTCTCAGAAGGAAAACAGGTGGATTATGTGCTAGGCACGTGGAATGAAGAAGAGAGAAATGACTTAGAGACCCGGATCGAGCAGTTTTCTCGAGCTTGCCTCAGTTTTGTCTTTGCAGGGATTCAAAATACGATGTCCGCATTTAACGGAAAGTAGAAACAGGAGACGAATCTATTTCCCTTTTTTGTTCATGACCCAACTTGAATTCGTAAGGTCATAAACCTTCTGGATGTCCTTCAGGATTTCTTCAAAATCAATGTCTAAATCAATAAGGCGACCCGTAGCCATGTCAAACACGAGACCGTGGACAATCGGGTAGTCTTCCGTGATGTACCTTTCTTGTACGCTAGCCATTTTAATCACATTGATGCACTGTTCTATCACATTTAACTCAACGAGTCGATTGTAGCGTTCTTTATCGCATTCAATTTCATCGAGTTCTTGCTGGTAAGTTCTGTACACATCGCGAATGGTTCTTAGCCAAGGATTTAGAAGTCCCAAATCCTCAGGGGTCATCGCGGCTTTCACCCCTCCACATCCGTAATGTCCACAAACTAAAATGTGCTTCACTTTAAGGTGTTGTACGGCATATTGAATCACTGCCGTGGAGCTCATATCCAGTGTGTTTACCACGTTCGCGATGTTACGATGGACAAAAAGCTCTCCAGGTTTCAGTCCTAACAACTCTTCTGCGGTTGCTCTTGAGTCGCTACACCCAATATAGAGATATTCGGGCTTTTGACCTGCCGCTAGGTTTTGAAAGAATTCCGGATCTTCTTCTAGTTTTGAATCAATCCATTTTTGGTTGTTTTGAAAAAGGGCTTCGTAAGACTTACTCATAGCGGAGGTTTTAAGGGTTAATTTAGGACCAAAAGGGTCTGAAATCGAAAGTTATATAGGGGGGGAGGTTAATTTCCTCTCGGGTCAATTGTTTTTCGTCCAATGCTTTTGTAGTAGAATTGATGTTGCGAGGGTCTTTCCAAAGGATAGAGGTTTCTTCCGTCAAAAATTACCTTTTGGTTCATTTTCTCAGCCATCAATTGGAAGTTTGGGTTTTTGAATTCCGGCCATTCGGTTGCGATTAAAAGTGCATCTGCCCCTTCGAGTGCATCGTACATGGTACTGGCGTACTTTATTTTTGATCCCAATAATTTTTTCACATTTGCCTCTGCGACGGAGTCGTAGGCTGTGACTTCAGCTCCTTTTTCAAGTAACAATTCAATGTTGTCTAAGGAGGAAGCTTCTCGAATGTCGTCCGTATTGGCTTTGAACGCAAGTCCCCATAAAGCAATTTTTTTACCTTTTAGATCGCTGAAATAAGCCTCCATATCTTCCAGTAGAATCACCTTTTGTTTTTGATTTACATCCTCGGTGGATTCTAAGATTTTGAAATCAAAATCTTCATCCTTTCCAGAGCGAATTAATGCTTTTACGTCTTTTGGAAAACAGCTCCCTCCGTATCCAATGCCTGGGAATAGGAATCGCTGTCCTATTCTATCATCCGACCCCATTCCTAATCTTACCATGTCTACGTCCGCACCTACCTTTTCGCAATAATTTGCAATCTCATTCATAAAGGTAATCTTCACTGCCAAAAAGGAATTTGCAGCATATTTGGTGAGTTCCGAAGATTTTTCATCCATGAAAATAATAGGAACGCCTGTGTTGGTAAAAGGCTGGTAGATTTTGGACATGATTTCTTTTGCTTTGGCACTTTGAGTGCCCACAATCACGCGCGCAGGATTCATGGAATCTTCGACGGCAAATCCTTCTCGTAAAAACTCAGGATTCGAAACGACATCAAAAGGATGGTCCGTTTTGGAAGCAATCAGCTCACTTACTTTCTGCGCGGTTCCTACGGGAACGGTGGATTTGTTAACCACCATTTTGTAGCGATCCATAAGTTCTCCGATTTGTCCCGCTACGCTTAGTACATAGGACAGGTCCGCAGAGCCGTCTTCTCCTGGCGGAGTAGGCAGGGCCAGGTAGATCACCTCACATTGTGAGAGCGCTTCCTTAAGATCCGTTGTGAAATGCAGGCGCTGCGCCTGAATGTTACGAAGGAACATTTCTTCTAAATTCGGCTCGTAAATGGGGATTTGTCCGCTTTGCATTTGCTTTACTTTGGACTCGTCGACGTCGACACAGTAAACAGAGTTTCCAAGTTCGGCAAGAGTGGTTCCTGTGACCAGACCTACATAGCCGGTTCCTACGATTGTAATATTCATAACGTTTTATTGCTCCTGCAAATTTAGAAAAAAAACGCCGGTCCTTGCTCTCTCTAGAAACTTGCTCAGATATTTCTTATATTTAATTCAGTTTTCAAGTTTGTTCGGTTTCTATTATATTGAATATAAGTGAATTAGTGGCGCACGTGACAAAGCATTGTCTTTTTCAAGATTTACTTCGTTTTCTTCCCGTGGATACGCCTAGCGCATGGGTTAATCCATTAATTTTGAAGTTACTATTTATTTATGTATCTTTGCCGAAGATTTAGAGAACAGATGAAAAGGCCTTCGCGTAGAAAGCCTTTTTTCGTTCGAAATATTTTGAACATGGAATTTAAAAAGCAGATTGAGCAGTTATTGAATGATTTTCTAGAGCAAAGAGAAGATTTGTTTCTGATAGATTTGAAAATTTCAACCTCTGATGAGGTAAACGTCGTGTTAGACGGAGACAATGGCGTAACTCTGCAAGATTGTCTGGACGCTAGTAGGGCGATCGAATTCAATCTAGACCGCGAAGAGCGAGACTTTAGTTTGCAGGTAGGTTCCGCAGGACTTAGCGAACCGCTAACGAGACCAAGACAATTTCGTAAAAACATTGGACGTGACTTAAGCGTGGTTCTTCAAGATTCAACGGAAGTTGAGGGAGAACTTAGCCGTGTGGAAGAGGATAAAATAGCCTTAATCCTACGCTACCGAAAACCCAAAGAAATTGGAAAAGGAAAAGTGGACGTGGAAGAAGAACGTGAGATTTTACTCACAGACATCAAGAAAGCCACCGTCGCACTTAAATTTTAAAACGGACTGCTTTAAAAAAGCAGAGAAAAGAAAAGGCAACATGAAACTTTTAATAAGAACAAAGTAATGGATAATTTAGCTTTAATTGAAGCGTTTGGCGATTTTAAAGATGAGAAAAGTATCAGTAAAATTGACCTGATGGCCATCATCGAAGATTCCCTAAAAACGCTACTAAGAAAGAGATACGACTCAGACGATCATTTTGATGTGATTGTAAACCCAGATAAGGGAGACTTTCAAATCTTCCTAAATAAAAAGATTGTCGAGGATGAAATGTCTGAAGACGACGATTTGGAAATTGAGATTTCGCAAGCGAAAAAAATAGATCCTACGTTTGAGGTTGGAGAAGATTTCACCATGGAAATTCCCGTGGCGCAGTTAGGTAGAAGAAATATCTTAACTTTGAAGCAGATTTTGGCTACCAAATTGCAAGAACATAACAATGCGCTTCTTTATGAGCAGTTCCACGATCGAATCGGAGAAATTGTGGTGGGAGAAGTTCACCACATTCGCCACAAACATGTGATTCTTTTAGATGACGATGGAAATGAGTTTATTCTTCCAAAAGAAAACCAAATTCCTTCAGACTTTTTTAAGAAAGGAGAAAACGTAAGAGCCATTGTAGAGAGTGTTGATTTTAAGGGGGCCAAACCTCAAATTATTGTCTCTCGTACCGCTCCTAAGTTTCTTGAGAAACTTCTTGAATTGGAGATTCCAGAAATTCAAGACGGAACGATTATTTTGAAGAAAGTAGTTCGTATCCCGGGTGAGAAAGCGAAAATCGCTGTAGATGCATACGACGATAGAATTGATCCAGTAGGTGCCTGTGTAGGGGTGAGAGGATCTAGAATTCACGGAGTAGTTCGTGAATTAAG
The DNA here is from genome assembly GCF_057838485.1 of Epilithonimonas sp. KH_059. Taxonomy (NCBI): domain Bacteria; kingdom Pseudomonadati; phylum Bacteroidota; class Flavobacteriia; order Flavobacteriales; family Weeksellaceae; genus Epilithonimonas; species Epilithonimonas sp. KH_059. The sequence continues at coordinate 1,392,417 of NZ_CM174468.1, read as the reverse complement.
AAATGAAAATATAGACGTGATCCAATGGTCTAAGAATCCTGAAATAATGGTAAAAAGAGCCCTTGGGAATGTCACTGTCAATAAAATAGAAATTAATCCAGACTCGGGATACGCCCTTGTGTATACACCGGTTGAGGAAATTTCGAAAGTGATCGGTAAGCATGGACAAAACATTCGTCTTGCTTCCTGGTTAAGTGATTTTGAGATTGATGTGTACCGTGAGACCGTTGAAGAAGACGACGTTGAATTAAGCGAGTTCTCTGATGACATCGAACTTTGGATCTTAAATGAATTTAAAAAAGTGGGTCTTAACACTGCAAAAAGTGTCTTGGACAAAGACACGGACAGTTTGATAAACATGACTGACCTTGAAGAGGAGACCATAGAAGAAGTGAAGCAAATTCTTAAAGAAGAATTTGAGGATTAAGAAGCGATAAACTCTAGTTCACTTCGAAGCCCCATTAAAAACAAAAGTTAAAAGTATAAATGCCAAAAATTAGATTAAATAAAGCGGTTAAGGAGTTTAATATCTCGATGTCAAGGATGGTGGAATTTCTACAGTCTAAAGGTTTCGAGGTCGAAAGCAACCCGAACGCTCAATTAGAAGAAGCGGCATATTCTGCATTGGAAGCTGAGTTCGCCAAAGACGGGGAACAAAGAAAAGCATCCCATGAGGTTGTCATCTCTAAGGTTCCAGAAGAGAAGCTAGAACTAGAGGAGACGAAGCCTGAGGTCATAAGAGCCAAAGCTAGTCTAAAGCCAGAAACGAGAATTCTTGGTAAAATTGATTTGGAAGCAGCTTCAGGTACTCCCGTGGAAGCACCTGCTCCAAAAGCAGAAGAAAAGCCCGAGGCACCCGTGGAAAAAGAGCCAGAGGTGATCAAAGCGGCCAAAACCGAATTCAATGTGCTTGGAAAAATCGATCTCTCTAAGATTGATAGTTCTTCTAAGCCAAAGCCGAAGACTCAACCCAAAGAGGCAAAACCAACCCAAGAGGTGAAAGAAGTGAAAGAGCCCGTAGAATCGAAAGTGGAAAAAGTGGAGGCGCACGCTGAGCCGGCGAAACCTGAAGCGAAAGAGCCCGTGAAAGAAGTGGTAAAAGAGCCCGCTACACCGGCAAAAGACACAGTGGATTCTCCGGAAGGACATGAGTCTGAAATGCTTAAGACACAATATAAGAAATTAGACGGTCCGAAAATTCTTCAACAAAAAGTCGATCTTACTCAATTCCAATCGAAGAGTAAAGATGCTGCAAATAAGAAGAAGAAAAGAAAGAGGATTGAAAAACCGGCTACGCCAGGAACACAAGCTTCAGGCGGCACCGGAAATCAAAACCGTCCGAACCAAGGAGGAGGAAATCGCCCGAACCAAGGGGGAGGTCAGAATCGTCCGAATCAAGGGGGAGCCAAAAAAGGCACAGGTCGTCGCGGAGAGCGCGTGATGCCGGTTGAGCTTACCGACGAGCAAGTTAAAAACCAAATTCGTGAAACTCTAGAAAAGCTTACCAACAAAGGAGGTAAGAGCAAAGGAGCAAAACACAGAAGAGATAAAAGATCCGTTCGACGTGAGCAAGACGAGCTACAGCAAGAGATTGACGCGCAAGACAGAACCTTAAAAGTAACCGAATACATTACCGTAGGAGAACTTGCTTCTCTTATGGATGTAAGCCCAACGGAAGTGATTTCCACTTGCTTCTCTCTAGGAGTAATGGTAACCATGAACCAAAGGTTAGAAGCGGATACGCTTCAATTGGTTGCGGATGAATTTGGATACAATATTGAATTCTCGGATGCAGACCTTGAAGAGGCTGCGGAAGAAGAAGTACCAGACAGAGAAGAAGATCTTTTACCTAGAGCACCAATTGTGACCGTAATGGGGCACGTTGACCACGGTAAAACTTCCCTTCTGGATTACATTAGAAAGGCCAATGTAATTGCGGGAGAATCCGGAGGGATTACCCAGCATATTGGAGCGTACAATGTAAAATTAGAAAACGGTCAAAGAATTACATTCTTAGATACGCCAGGTCACGAGGCCTTTACAGCGATGAGAGCTAGAGGGGCGCAAGTCACCGACATTGTAATCGTTGTAATTGCCGCGGATGATGACGTGATGCCTCAAACCAAGGAAGCGATTGCTCACGCACAGGCAGCAGGTGTACCGATGATTATTGCAATCAACAAGGTTGATAAGCAAACCTCCAATGCGGATCGTATTCGTGAACAACTTTCGGCCATGAATATCTTGGTAGAAGATTGGGGAGGGAATGTTCAAGCTCAGGAGATTTCTGCAAAATTTGGTACCAATGTAGACCAACTCTTAGAAAAAGTTCTATTGCAGGCGGAAATGCTTGAACTAAAAGCAAATCCAGATAAAAATGCACAAGGGGTCGTGATTGAAGCTTCCCTAGACAAAGGTAGAGGTTACATTTCTACGGTATTAATTCAATCGGGAACTCTGAAATTAGGAGATTATGTACTCGCGGGGAAAAACCACGGGAAAGTAAAAGCCATGTTGGACGAACGAGGGAAAACCATGGAGGGTGCCGGACCTTCAATTCCAGTCACTATTTTAGGACTTGATGGAGCGCCTACTGCAGGGGATAAATTCCGTGTTTTTGCAGATGAAAAAGAAGCGAAATCAATTGCAAACAAACGAGAGCAGCTTCAAAGAGAACAATCGATACGAACCAAGAAACACCTTACATTAGATGAAATTGGAAGACGTATTGCTCTTGGAGACTTTAAAGAACTTAACATTATCCTGAAAGGGGACGTGGACGGTTCAGTAGAAGCGCTTTCGGATCAGTTGCAAAGACTATCGACAGAGGAAATTCAAATCAATATCCTTCACAAAGGAGTAGGTCAGATCACAGAATCCGACGTGCTTCTCGCTACAGCATCAGATGCCATCATGATCGGATTTAACGTTCGTGCAGGAGTCAGTGCAAAAGAGATTGCGGACAGAGAAGAGATTGAGATTAGAACCTATTCTGTTATCTACGATGCGATTGATGATGTGAAAGAAGCGATGGAAGGGATGTTATCTCCTGAAATACGTGAACAAGTCATTGGAAACGTCGAAATCCGTGAAGTCTTTAAAATATCGAAAGTGGGCACCATCGCAGGATGTATGGTCCTTACTGGAAAAGTCACTCGTAACTCGAAAATCAGACTTCTTCGTGACGGTATCGTGAAACACGACGGTCATCTCGAGAGTTTGAAACGATTTAAAGATGACGTCAAAGAAGTAACGAAAGGTTACGAATGTGGACTTAATATAAAGGGATACAACGACATAGAAGTTGGCGATGTACTAGAAGTTTACGAAGAAATTGCAGTCAAGAAGAAACTTAAATAGTTTTCTTTATGATACTATTAAGAAACCAGTTGAGAAATCAGCTGGTTTTTTTTGCTTTACATGTGAAGTACTATTGTCGTAAGGTTCTGAAAAATAGCCATATGCGATTATTTGTAATCAATATAAATAAGAAATAGTATTGTAAATTTCAAATATTTGCATATCGCAAAAACCGCTAGTAAACTGACATAAAATGAGGGTTAATATTCAATTTTCCGTAAAAAGGTAGGAGCTTTCCTATCAATGAAATATGTTAATATTAGAAAAGTTTGCGTGTGTTAAAATTTTTTAACATATTTGCGGAAATATAATATTAAATTTTGTTAATATGAATGTAAAACTACAGGTGTTAACCGCAGGTGCGCTATTCTTTTTGGGTAGTCAAACGGTATTAGCACAAAAAGATTCTCTTAGAACACAGAATGTTGAAGAAGTAGTGGTTGTTGCTTTTGGTAGTCAAAAAAAGGAGGCGATCGTCGGTTCCGTTGCGACTGTTGATAAGAAGACCATCGAAAGCCAGCAAGCGACTAGTGTACTAAGTGCCTTGCAAGGGACTGTTGCTGGGGTAAATGTAATTTCTACTGGTGGTATGCCAGGAGATAATCCAACTATTTACATTAGAGGTATTTCGTCTATCAACGCAAGCGCTGAACCTCTTATTATTGTAGATGGATCCCCTTACGGTGGAAACTTAAATTCAATTCCACAAGATCAAGTTGAATCATTAAGTGTATTGAAGGATGCTTCTGCAACTGCACTTTATGGATCAAGAGCTGCAAATGGGGTTGTGATTATTACTACTAAAAAAGGTAGACTAAACTCAAAACCAAGAGTTAGTGTAACATCGCTTGTAGGTGTGTCTACATCTGCAGTTAAGTTTCACGAAACTTTAGGGGCAGGAGATTTCTTGAAGGGTACATGGGAAGCCTTGAAGAACAATGAAATGTATAACAACGGTGCAGATGCTGCAACAGCAGGTCAATTTGCATCAAATCAGTTAATCAATAGACTAGGATACAATCCATATGATGTTGCAAATCCGGTAGATGCAAATGGAAATATCGTAAACGGGGCTAATCTTCTTTGGGATACGGACTGGAAAAAAGCGATTATAAATGAAGCTGCTATCAAGCAAGAACATCGTTTTAATCTATCTGGAGGTAGTGAAAACACAACTTACTTTTTAGGAGCTGACTACTTAGACATGTATGGTAACGTGAAAACTTCAAGATTCGAAAGACTTGGATTTAGAGCGAATGTAGAATCCAAAGTGAACAACTGGTTGAAAGTTGGATTGAATTCTTCATTTACATCTTCTTCACAAAACTATCCTACACAGTCAGGTAGCACGTACCAAAGTGCTGTTCAGTGGATTTATACAATGCCTAATATTTTCCCTCTCTATATGAGAGACGAAAGTGGTTCATTTATCTATGATACATTTGGTAATAAGCAGTATGATTACGGAAATAACGCTTCTTCTGGAAGATTACTTAATGCGCAAAGAGGTACATTAAATAATGAAAATGCTGTAGGTGCACTTTATAACTACCAAGTAAGAAATAATCGCTATGACGTTTTTGCAAATGGATTTGCAGAAGTAACATTTACTGATTATTTAAAATTAAGATCTCAGGGGTCTTTCCAATTGTATACATACGACAGCTATGAATATAGCCACTATGCATATGGAAACGCTGAGAGTGTAGGTGGTCGTGTTTCTCAGGGAAGAGACCTTGCGAAAACAATTAACTGGACAAACAGTTTAAACTTCAATAAGAAATTTGGTTTACATACTGTAGATGCTCAAGCAATTTTTGAAATCATGGATTATCGCTATGATGCTTTAAGTGCACAAGGTACAGGTTACTTACCAGAAGTATATGTACTTAATGGTTCTACAGTTCCAGAAGGAGTGGGAGGTTACATCAACCAAGAAAGACTTGTTGGTTATTTAGGAAGAGCTGCTTACAACTATGCTAATAAATATTTTGTTGAAGGTTCAATACGTACAGATGGTTCAACAAGATTTGCTCCAGAAACTAGATGGGGAACCTTCTATTCTGTTGGAGGTGCATGGGTAGTCAGCAACGAGAATTTCTTCCAAAATGACGTAATGAATCATTTAAAACTAAAAGCATCTTATGGTGAGCTTGGTAACAATGCGACATCAAGCTACTTCCCTTATTTATCTGTGTACAATACGGGATGGAATCAATTAGATCAAACGGGTATCCTTTTAGGAGGTGCAAGAGATTACTTCTTAACCTGGGAGAAAACAGCGTCATTTAATGCAGGAGCAGAGCTTGGATTCTTCAACAACAGAATTACTGCTGACGTGGATTACTTTAACAAGGAGTCTATTGACCTTATCTACGCGAAGCCACTTCCTGGTTCAACAGGTAACACTTCCATCACAACAAACGTAGGAGCATTAAGAAACTACGGATGGGAATTTAGTATCAACTCACTAAACTTTGATACAGATAAATTCACTTGGAGAACTAACCTAAACATGACTTTCGAGAAAAATGAAATTACTGAGTTAACTCAAGATTCATTCATCAACGGAACTAAGAGATGGGAAGTTGGACGTTCTCTTTACGATTTCTTCCTTGCAGAATGGGCTGGTGTTGATCCTCAGACGGGAATGGGAACATGGTATCATACTGTAACCGATGCGAATGGTAATGAAACGAGAGAAGTTACTTCAGATTATAATTTAGCAAACCTAGAAGAAAGTCGTATTTACACAGGTACTTCTTTACCTAAATTCCGAGGAGGTTTAACAAATAACTTCCGTGTAAGTAATTTCGAACTAAACACATTGTTTAACTTTGCATTCGGAGGTTCAATTTATGACTCTACGTATGCAGGATTAATGAGTGGATTCTCAAGTGATGGTAGACAGCAGCATGCGGATACTAAAAATTCTTGGAAAAACCCAGGAGATATTACGAATGTACCGATGAATATTGCGTCCAACAATCAGAATACGTCACAATCAACAAGATTCTTGTTTGACAATGATTATATCAGATTAAAGGCTGTAACTTTAGGGTACAACGTAAACAAAGATCTAATAGAAGGAATGGGACTTAACAACCTTAAGATTTTCTTGCAAGGAGATAATCTATGGACTTGGCAGTCGCATGAAGGTATTGATCCAGAACAAGGTTTATCAGGAACGACAAACAGTAGATCCTACAACCTACGAACTATTTCGCTTGGTGTCAATTTTGGATTTTAATAAAAAAAGAAGTTAAAACAATGAAAAATATAAAATTAATTTTACTAGTACTTTTGATTGGTTTTGTTCAATCATGCCGTGAAGAATACTTAAATGAACCTGCGCCGACAGACACGGTTACTCCTGATGTGGCATACGGTTCTTATGAAGGAGCAAAAGCACACATCGCTGGTATTCTTAGAAGAACACGTGGGCAGTTTACCTCGACCGACTCAGGTAATTTAGGTGCGATGTATTTTGCACGTGAAAATAAAGGGAACACTACAATAAACAATGGAAGCTGGTTCGCTTTCGACTATGAAAACGATAACAGAGAACCTAACTATAGACGTACTGTTTTTACTTGGAATTTCCCTTATTCGTTAATTAATCAAGTAAATGCTTTTATTCAAGGAGTGGAAGAAAGTACAGCGATTAGTGATACAGAGAAAAATGAGTTATTAGGACAGGCGTATACAATGCGTGCTTACTTTTATTTTGAATTGAGCTTAGAGTTCCAGCATACTTATTCTTTTGATCCTTCACTGCCAGCTCCTCCGATCTATACGGATGCAGGTGCATTAGAAGGTAATCCAATGAGTACAATGCAGGAAATGTACAAATTCATCACTGATGATTTAGAAAAAGCAATTTCAATTGGTACTAACGCAAGAGATAATAAATCTTATTTCAACAAAGCAGTAAGCTACGCTGTTGCAGCAAGAGTGTATCAGGTGATGGGTGACTGGACAAAAGCAGGGAGTTATGCAAAATTAGCATACGGTGGTAGCGCTGCAGCTGCACTAAGCCCAAGTTTCTATCAGTCAGGATTTGATAGCATGGATGAAGGTGTGGAATGGTTATTAGCAGATCCACAGACTGCAGACCAATCTACATATTATTATTTAGCACCTCATGGTTTCTACACAAGAACAGAAAGTGCTTATAATAATACGTTTATAAACAAATCGTTTGTTGCCTTATTTTCAGCAACTGATGTTCGTAACCAATTTGCAAAAACGCAAGCAGGTATTACCGATTATAGAGAATGGTACACAAAGAAGTTTAGATTCGCATTTGATGCCGATTTAGCCCTTATCAGAACTCCTGAAATGATCTTAATTGAAGCGGAAGCGCTTTATCATACAAGCCCATCTGCAGCACACGATTTGCTTTATACATTGCAAAAGAACAGAGATCCACTGGCTGTAAAATCTAGCAGTACTGGACCCGCTTTGTTAGAAGAAATTTTAACAGAAAGGAAAAAGGAATTGTATGGAGAAATTGGTGTAGAGTGGTATGATGCTAAAAGACTTAGAAGAGGTATACCAAGAGATTCTTGGCACCGTGTGAATTTAGCAAACAATCCTATGATGCCAGATGATAAGAGATTCTTCTTAAAGATTCCTCAGGCAGAACTTGATGCAAATCCAAACATTGATCCTGCAATTAATGCGAATCGTTAAGATTTGAGATATAATATTTGTAATTTGCAAATGATATGCGCCCTATTTAAAAGTAGGGCGCTTTTTTCTCAGCGGCGCATGGAACTTACGGGGAGGTGAAAGTTCACGTTGGGGATGTATTTGCTAGCGGTTAGCTCAAAATATTTTTATGTTTTTTAGCAATCCTGTCCTAAGTAAAATTTGCACATAGCAAATCTGACCATTTCATTGAGTTTAGGCTATGAAATGGTCTTTTTTTAAAATAGAACCCCTTGTATTGATTTTGGAGGTGGTTCTATATACTCCTCGAAGGGCTTGTCTAGCCATTTTTGCAAGTCAATTTTAACAAAGAGATTCAATCGTATAAAGGCTACTAAATTGGATAAATACCAATCAAATTCAGAACTTGCTTTTAAGACTTTTAGGATCAGAATGGTAATTAATGCCGTCCAAATTTGAATCATCACTGCATTCTCTGATGTGCCTATAAATGATTTGATATGAAGCAATTGTTTTATGTCTCTGAAAAATATTTCTACTTGCCATCTGCTATTATACAATTCGCTAATCGTGTTGGGAGACCAAGAAAATTGATTGGTAATAAGCTTAATAACTTGTTCATTAGCTTCATCCCAAACCGATACTCGTCTTAATTGGTTTGGATATTTAATTTTTGAAGACTCATTTTTCAACTCAATTAATTCATCTTTTAAGATGTGGTGATGGCGATTTTCGGGCAGTTCATTTTCCTTTTTCGTGGTAAATTGCAAATTCTCCTTGTGCCTAATTACAAAAAACACTCCGCTGCTGTCCCAGACGTTTAGAAGAGAAAAATCATTGTAAAATCGATCTGCAACAATGACACTACCTTTTAAAAGGGGAATCTCGTAAGCTCCTTTGTTGTCGGCTGTTTTTCCGTTCGTGATATTAATGTAAGCGGGTAAATTGCCATCAAAATCAAGCAGTGTGTGCATTTTGACTGCACCTTTAGCGGTCTTATATTTTGCCCAATCAAACAAGCTTAAGCACAAACTGATCGTCGAGGAGTCTAATAAAAAATCTTTGACTTAATTCTGAATTTGACTTGTTTAAAATTAGGATGCTGTCCTAAACTTTGGAGCAGTTGAAAATATTACTCTTTAAAGAGTTCATGCGAACGATTTTTATTTTGATAACTAATTGAAGATTTTGATGGTGCTTTGTTGATTCCAAGATGATTTAAGTTTCCTGTAGCACTGCGAAGTCCGTTGCTAATATCACGAACAGACTGGCTCTTGGCAAATTGGCAGAAGAGCATTGAAACCAAATGATTCCAACTACTGAATCCTTTGTTGTGTTTGTCCGTTTCTTTCTTGGCAACTAATTGGTTGAATTTTGATCGGTCTAATTTTGAAATTATTTGAGAAAACAGTGTTATATTTGCCATAAGAGGGTGGTTTTTTGTTGTGCAACTCAAAGATAACTGAGATACAAAACTTAACCCTCTTTTTTTCTCTTTTTTTAAACGTTTAGGACGCTATTGTTTTTTAGTCCAAATACGATATCACTGAATGTACTGCCGGCCAATCATAGTTGCTGGATTTGGTTAATTCCACAAACCGAAATCAACAATTCAAAAGGTGTGGTCACCCAGAATGATTTGTAAAAAAATGGATCATTAAATTTTTTCAATGAACCTTTTAGACCTCGTCAAATGACGGGGTCTTTTTATTTGATTTGATTTCTTAAATTTGCAGTAGATTCCCATTTGATGAAATACATAATTTGCTTTCTATTTCTAGCGGTTGGTCTTAATGCACAGGTTGTAAACAAGACAGACCGTACAATAAACAATTCCGATACGCTGGTAGTGGACAACGGTGAAAAGGATTCCATGAAGATCTTTAAACCTACCATTGAGGATTATCGTTTTAGGACGCAATATGGGGAGACCAAGGTCTTCGATACTACCTTTACGGCAGATCGAACCTTTAAATTTTCACAATACAATAACCAGGATAATTTCGGTAAGATTCAATTTGCCAATATTGGATCTGGGTTTCAGGATTTGGTCTTAACAAGAAAGAAAGAGCAGGCTCTGACCTTACTACCAAGTAATAAGTCTCATTTTTATTTGTCAGAAGAACAAATCAAATACTACGATGTAAAAACACCAACGACTTCTTTTATTTACCATACCGCAATGCGTAACGGTGCTGCACTGCAATCCACCTATACACAGAATGTGGGAAAGAATTTCAATTTTGCTATCGAGTACATGGGGCTCCGATCCCAAGGGTTTTACACCAATAGTTTAGCCGCAAATAACAATACGCTATTCTCGGCGCATTATCGATCGGAAAACGGCAAATACGAAGCATTTGCGCATTACATCCATCAAAATGTAAATAACGAGGAGTACGGTGGAATTCGAGATTTAGATTTGTTTTTAGGAGGCGATTCAAGATTTAACAACCGCGAGAACCTAGAGGTGAATTTGAACAATTCGGATTCCCGGTTTTCAGCAAGACGGTATTATTTGAGTCAAAGTTTCACACCTTTTAACCCAGAAAAATACCCCTTTAAGCTTCGTCATACAATCATGCACCAAGGAAATAAGCAGTATTTTAATCTAGGTGCAAACGATATCACTTACTTTGAGATGCTTCAATCCGGAAGAGATCTGGGCAGTAAGACCTATTCCAACAATTTAAGCAACACGGTCAGCCTTGTTTTTGATAACGAAAAATTCAAATTAGATGCTGGGGTCAGACATCAGAATTTAACCTTGGGAAGTCTAAACGAAATTTCAGAAACAGGACTTTTCGCAGGAGAGGAGTGGAGTGAGAGCCGATTAGGAGCAGTAGGAAACTTGCAGATGGATCTTTGGGATAAATTTCACTTGCGATCGGGTGTAGAGTTCTCCAATGGAAAAGTGTTTGGCAATTACCTCAGAGTGGACAACAATTTGAGTTTTGAGCCTATTAAAGAGTATATCGTGGATGCTCACGTGAATTTCCAAAGTGCGGCTCCAAGTTTTAATTATCTGCTAAAGGCTTCCCCGATTGTCAATTACAATTACGCCTTGAAAGGTTTCAATAATGAAAGCGTACTAGAAGTTGGAGGTGTAGTGGGTCTTAAGTGGTTTGATGCCAAAGCGCTCGTAAATTATTTAAGGATTGATAATTACACCTATTTTAGTTCCGTCGGACAACCTAACCAAGCTGAAAGTTCACTGGATGTGACGCAAATCGGAGGAGAAGCCACTTTTTCTGCAGGTAAATTCCACCTCAATGCCAAGCTTTTATTTCAAAGCGCGCTTGGGAATAAGGACTTGTTTCCAATGCCGGATTTTATAGGAAGAGCGAATGTGTACTACAAAGCTCCCGCGTTCAAAAATGCAGCGCAGGTAATGACAGGACTTAAAGTTTACTATTTCTCAAAGTTTAATTCTAGAGAATATTCGCCTGTGGTTAGTGAATTTATTTTGCCAGGTGCATCCGGCTATGCCATCGGAGGAGAACCCATAGTGGATGTTTATTTTAATATGAAAGTAAAAACGATGCAATTTTTCATTGAAGGTCAGAATTTAACCGCTACTTTTATGCAGAATAAATCTTACACAGCTCCTTTTTATCCTCTATACGATTTTAGATTAAACATAGGAATCGTATGGAATTTATTTCATTAATATTTTGAAAAACATCACCCACATACCTTTTACGCAGATCGACAGCATTCCAAAGTTAATTAAGGATTATTTGGAGGGCGATTTAGAGGCTTATAGTGCGCAGCGCTTTAGCCTCGAGAATTTTGCAAAGCAAATCGAAAAGAAGAAAAATTCCTTTTCGAATTCAAGCAGAGAAATTCTTTCTGAGGTTCTATTTGACCAGCACAAAGAGCTTGAACTTAGCGAGAAGCAAACGACGAATCTTGAGCTGATCAAGGGAGAGAATACATTTACGGTCGTTACAGGGCATCAACTAAATTTGTTTACAGGTCCCGTCTTTTTTGTTTATAAAATTTTGCAAACCCTAAAAACGGCTGAGTTTTTAAAAGTAAATTTTCCGCAGTATAATTTTGTTCCCCTATTTTGGCTTGCCAGTGAGGATCATGATTTTGAAGAAATAAATCATTTCAAAACAAGAGATGAGTATTATGAACTAAAGGCGAAATCGGGAGGGGCTGTAGGACGAATTGAAGTAGAGGAGCCGTTTTTTATTCATGAATTTCAAAAGCAGTTTGAACATTCTATTTACGGAACGGAATTAATTCGTTGGATGAAAGAGGCGTATGAGAACGGTACGAGTCTAACCGATGCGACCAAGACCCTTGTAAACCGCTTATTCTCTGTTTATGGACTTCTCATGGTGGACGGAGATGAACACCGCCTTAAAAAAGCCATGATTTCCACGTTTAAAGAAGAGTTGGAGAGCGAAGCTCTATTCCAGCATTCGAAGAAAGAGGTAGAAACGATTGTAGATACCTACGGCAAAGCGCAGGTTAACCCAAGAGAAATCAACCTTTTTTACCTTTCAAGTACTCGCAATCGGATTCAGAGTAGTTTAGAGGGGTTTGAGATCGTGGATACAGAGCTTAAATTCACGAAGGAGGAACTTTTTAACGAATTGGAAAAGCATCCTGAACGATTTAGCCCGAATGCACTCATGAGACCTGTATATCAAGAAACGGTCCTTCCGAATCTGGCTTATATTGGTGGAAATGCAGAAATCATGTACTGGATGGAGCTTAAATCCTATTTTCAGCATTTAAATTTAGATTTTCCCCTTTTGATTCCGCGCAACTCGTTTTTAATGATATCGGAAAAGACGCTCGGCAAAATTGAGCGTATGGATTTGCATGTGTCTGATTTCTATAAGAATTTTGCCCAGGTTGTAAATCGTAAATTCCTCGTGGAATCCCAAGTTCATCCTACGCTTACCGAGCAAAAAGAACTGCTTATAAGAGGGTTTGAGACCCTTAAATCTAGAGCCTTTGAAACTGACAAAACCTTTTTGAATTTGGTTCTTGCGGAAGAGAAAAGACAGCTTCGTTCTTTCGATAAAATGGAGAAAAGACTTCTGCGCGCAGAGAAAATTAAGCACCATGAAAAATTAGATAGACTTGAGCAGTTGTTTTTGGAGGTTCATCCGGGTGAAAACTGGCAGGAGAGGGTCTTTAATTTCAGTGTCTTCTACTCTGAATTTGGCAGAGATTGGCTCCAAAATTGTTACCTTCAGATGGAAGTTGAAAAATCGGGTGTGAATATCCTGATGATTTAATTTGAAAGCGTTATTTTTGCAAGCAAGAGACACCGATATGATAAAAAGATTCCTACTATTATCTGCCTTTGTGTTAGGTTTTGGGGCGAGTGCCCAAGACACGCACATCGTCATAAAAGGGGACACGCCATATAATATTTCAAAAAAATACGGCCTGTCTATTAATGAATTGTACCGATTGAACCCTTCCGTTGTTGAAGGGACTATCAAACTTGGTGATGTACTTACCGTGACTCGCGGTAGCAGTCAAAATTCTGTACAAAGTAGCACGGGAGCCTCTACAGGTGTCATTGTTCTTCAGCCGAAGCAAACCATTTACGGAATCACAAAAACCTATCGTATTTCTGAAGCGGATTTAAGAAAACTAAATCCAGAGCTCGACTCTCATATGAAAATTGGAGATAAGGTCGTACTTCCTCTTGAAAACATTAGAAAATACGGTACGGAATCTGCCGTAGTCGTTAGCGCGTCTAATGTAAATACACAACAACCTAGTGCACCTGAAGAAGTAAGCGATCTTTTGCAAGGCCAAGAGCGTTACGAAGTGCAGCCTCGAGACAATTATTATCGAATTACCCGAAAGTTTAAGCTGACACAAGCCGAACTTTTCTCTCTTAATCCTGGGCTTGAATCCAAAGGACTTCAACCTGGAGATTTTCTGGTCGTGAGTACAAGCTCGAAATCCTCTGGCGATTCCGTTCCGATGACCAAGATTGAGCCTGCCGTTACTGAAAGCGTACCGGTTACGACTGTTAATAGAGAAGATGCCCTCGAAGAGTCGGGTGATTATCTAACCTATACAGTACGTAGTGGAGACACTGTTTTTGGGATTTTGAATGAATTCAAAATTACACTAGATCAATTGCTTTCCTTAAATCCCTCTTTAAGCGGTGGACTAAAGGCAGGAATGGTTCTAAAAATTAAATCTATAGATCCACAATACGTCAAAAAAGCAGGCGACCAATTAAATGTGGTCCTAATGCTTCCGTTTGGATTTGATGCAGGGGATAGCAAATACCGTAGTTTAGCAAGTGACTTTTTAAGCGGTGCAAAACTTGCCATTGAGCGCAGTGCTGCCGGTGGGCAAAAGTTGAACATTAATGTAGTGGACTCTGGAAATGATGCCAGTTTCAAAAATAGTTTGAGCCAAATTCAGAAGGAAAACACTGATTTGATCATCGGACCCTTCTTTAAATCAGGAATTGTAGAGGTGCTAGATTATGTGAGCTCTTCAAAGATCCCAGTAGTGGCACCCTTTGCGAATACAGAAGATTTGTATGGGCACAGCAATTTAATTATTGTAGAAACGAAAGAAGACATATATGCCGATCGCATTGTGGAGGAAGCTGTAAAAGTATACAGCAACCAAAAGGTGTATATCGTTGCAGACTCTGACAAAACACAGGCGAACCGAGTAAAAGCTGGTCTAGAGAAATCCCTTAGAAATGCTTCCATTTCAATCGTGACTTCGGTCGCCGATATTGTAAGCGAAACCAATATGATGACCGGGCAGCCTACACCTGTAATTGCCATTCTAGCCTCCAATAATGATTCTCTTGGAAAAGCATTTGGTGAGCGCATGATTCAAATGTCTAAGGAGATCAAAGGCAATCGTGCCTTTAGCCTTTACTACAATAGTATCTTCGAATCTCAAATGGACGCTTTAAGCCAAGCCAATCTTGTGTATTTGATGGATAGAAAGGTCAATATGGAGGGGAAATTTGAAAAAGAAATTTTAGCGGCCTACGAAACGAAGTATTGTAAGAGTCCATCGAGATATGCAATTATCGGGTTCGACGTGGTCAACGATATTCTAAGCAGAGAAAATAAAAACGGGGAAGTTTTTAAACAGATAGACAAAGTGCAGACTCAACTTGCAACCAAGTTCGAATACGTCCGTGCAAAACGAAATGGGGCCTATATCAACACCGGATACCGTGTGGTACGATTGGTGCCTTAGGAGCAAAAAAACATAACCCTTGATTTACTAAATTAATTATGAAGAAAGCATTAGTGTTTCCCGGACAAGGGTCACAATTTGTCGGCATGGGAAAGGAATTGTATGATTCTAGAAAAGACATCAAAGATTTGATGGAGTATGCAAATGAGATTCTAGGGTTTAATATTCTATCCACGATGTTTAGTGGAACGCAAGAAGACTTGACCAAAACAAGCATTACGCAGCCGGCAATTTTTATTCATTCTGTGGCGGCTGTAAAAGCGATAAACGCATTAGGAGCAGAGATGGTGGCCGGGCATTCGCTTGGAGAATTCTCCGCTTTGGTGGCTAATGGTGTCTTGTCTTTTGAAGACGGACTAAAATTAGTTTCGGAACGAGCTCAAGCCATGCAGGACGCTTGCGATAGCAATCCAGGTTCTATGGCTGCTATTTTAGGTCTTGACGATACCCTTGTCGAAGAAATTTGTGAACAAATTGACGGAATCGTGGTCCCTGCCAATTACAATTGTCCAGGACAATTAGTGATTTCGGGAGAAACTGCGGCAGTTGAATTAGCGTGTGAGAAGCTAAAGGAAGCGGGCGCCAAAAGAGCACTTATGTTGAGCGTCAATGGAGCCTTCCATTCTCCGCTTATGCAACCTGCTCAAGACCGTTTAGCCTCAGCGATTCAAGCGACTAAATTTAGAAAGGCTACCCTTCCTATTTATCAAAATATATCGACTTTGCCGGTAACGGATGAGAAGCAGATTAAAGAGAATTTAATTTCGCAATTAACGGGTCCCGTAAAATGGACGCAAAGCGTTCAGAACATGGTGAAGGACGGTGCTACCTTATTTATGGAAGTAGGACCGGGTAAAACGTTGCAAGGCTTAATTCGTAAAATTGATTCTGAAGCGCAAGTGACTTCCGCAATTTAATTTTGTCCCATGGAGTCTTTTTTCTCACCAGGAAAGCTCTTACTTACCAGCGAATATGTTGTACTCGACGGCGCACTGGCCTTAGCCGTTCCTACAAAATGGGGACAAGAACTTTGGTCAGAAGAGGAGTCTGATTCAAAATCACGCATTTATTGGGAAGCGTATCACCAAGATACCTTGTGGCTTCGCTGTGAGATTGAATATGCCACATGGCAAGTGGTAAGTACCAATAATCCCGAGGCCTCTCTATTCGTGGTGAGCGTTCTACAATCGGTTCAAAAAGCATCCTCAAAGGTACTGCAAGATACGCGCTCTTACCGTTTAAAAACTAATTTGCAGTTCCCTTCTGATTATGGACTTGGAAGCAGCTCCACACTCATGACTAACCTTGCGAATTGGGCTAAAATCAATGCGTTCACTTTAAACGATCGGGCTTTAGGGGGAAGTGGATACGATATTGCAGTAGCTCAAGAGAAGCATTCGCTTCTTTTTCAGATTCAAGAATCGAAAAGAGTCGTGCAGCCAATCGATCTCGATTTTAAGTTCAAAAATGAGCTTCTTTTTATTCATTTGAATCAAAAACAAAATTCAAGAGAAGGGATAAAGCATTATCGAAATAAACCGATTAGCACGAACCTGGTGTCAAAATTTACAGATATCACAAAAAAGATTACCGTTTCTCAAACTCTTGAGGAGTTTTCTATGGTCCTAAATTTGCATGAAGATTTGCTTTCCTCCCATTTAGAGCTTGATACAGCCCGAAATCTGCACTTTGCGGACTGCCCTACCTTTGTAAAAAGTCTGGGTGCTTGGGGGGGCGATTTTGTATTAAGTGCCAAATTTGAGGGTTATCAGAGCTATTTTCAGCACAAGGGTTTTCCAACTTATTTCGAGTGGTCAGAATTAATCAATTGATAATAAGAAAGTTACAGTAAATTTGTAATTTTGTAATATCTGATTAATATCATTACCTTCCCCATGTGAAAAGTTTTCAATAAGTGTAAATTTGGATTCTTGAAAGAAAATCGAAAAAAAAAGTAATTTTATGAAAAACAATCAAATCATTCAGCAGCTGCATGATATGGGAATCAAGGGTTATGAAGAGATTATTTACAATCCGTCCTATGAAACTCTATTTAAAGACGAAGTCTCTAGTGAGAACCAAGGTTTTGAAAAAGGAGTTTTGACGGAATCAGGAGCTATTTCGGTGCAAACTGGAGAGTTTACGGGACGTAGTCCGAAGGATCGCTATATTGTTCTAGATGACGTAACAAAAGACACTATTTTTTGGGATGGAAAAGTAAACATTCCAACCACAAGTGCGCTTTTCGGACACTGTAAAGATTTGGTTGTAGAGCAACTTTCTAAAGCAAAAAAACTATACGTGGTGGATACCTTCTGTGGTACCAATCCAGACACGAGACTAAAAGTAAGATTTATAATGGAAGTGGCTTGGCAAGCTCACTTCGTAACCAATATGTTTATCCGTCCTTCCTCGTTTGAGCTTGAGAAGTATGGAGAGCCTGATTTTGTAGTAATCAATGGATCGAAGACAACAAATCCAAATTGGGAAGAGCAAGGATTAAATTCTGAGAATTTTGTCATGTTCGATTTAACGGAGAAAATACAAATTATTGGAGGTACATGGTACGGTGGAGAAATGAAGAAAGGAATGTTCTCTATTATGAATTACTATTTGCCTTTAAACGGAATTGCTTCTATGCACTGTTCGGCTAACGTAGGGGAGGAAGGAGACGTTGCTTTATTCTTCGGTCTTTCAGGGACAGGGAAAACCACACTTTCTGCAGATCCAAAACGTTACTTGATCGGAGACGATGAGCACGGTTGGGACGACAACGGTGTCTTTAATTTTGAAGGGGGGTGCTATGCAAAAGTTATTGACCTTTCTGAAGAGAAGGAGCCGGATATTTTCAAAGCGATACGCCGCGACTCCCTGCTGGAAAATGTGGTAGTGGATGAAAACGGAGTTTGTGATTTCACGGACAAAAGTATCACGGAGAACACAAGAGTATCCTACCCAGTTCATCATATTTCAAAAATAGTTCTTCCTTCAAAAGCAGGACATGCTAAAAAAGTGGTTTACCTTTCTGCAGATGCATTTGGAGTACTTCCTCCGGTATCCATTCTAAATGAAGAGCAGGCTCAATACCACTTCCTTTGTGGATATACCTCTAAATTAGCAGGTACGGAAAGAGGAATTACGGAGCCTAAACCTTCCTTCTCACCGGCATTTGGAGAAGCTTTCCTTACGCTACACCCTACGATATACTCTAAAACCCTAATTGGGAAGATGCATGAACATGGAGCAAAAGCTTATCTTGTGAATACAGGATGGAACGGAACAGGAAAACGTATTTCCCTTAAAGATACAAGAGCGATTATTGATTCCATCATTGACGGATCGATTGATTCGGCAGCGAAAGATGTAATCCCAGTAATGAATCTTGAGATTCCTAAAGCGCTCCCTAATGTATCCGAAGGTATCCTAGATCCTCGCTCTACGTACGCAACTGCTGGGCAGTGGGAAGAGAAGGCAAAAGATTTAGCAGCACGCTACATTAAGAATTTTGAAAAATACACGGATACAGAAGAAGGTAAGAGACTGGTTGCAGCAGGTCCGACCCTGTAATCCTGTTGATCATAAAAAAATCCTCCGTCTTACTAAAGATGGAGGATTTTTTGTTTAGGCCTTGTCTTGTAAGCTGAGCACGGCCAATCGGTAGCCTTGCATACCAAAGCCAGATATAAGTCCTTTCACATAGGGAGCTGTAACCGATTTGTGTCGGAACTCTTCCCTTGTGTATATATTGCTTATATGCACTTCGATTTTGGTTTTTTGACAATTCTTTAGGCAATCCGCCAGCGCGTAGGAATAATGAGTGAAAGCGCCTGGGTTCATAATCAAGGCATCAAAATCCTCTTTTTGGATCCGATCAATTAATTCCCCTTCCGAATTGGACTGAAAATACTGAAATTCATACTGAGAGAATTCAGTTTCTAGCTCACTTAAAGTACTCTCCATGCTTTGGGTTCCATAGATGCTGGGCTCCCTAGTGCCTAGTAGATTTAAGTTGGGTCCGTTAACTACTAATATTTTCATATTCAAATTTAAGGAAATATTGATAAGAATTAGTAAAAGAGGATGGATTTGACCTACGAATGAGTTTCTTCCGATAAAGAAGGGGGCATCTGGTAGGTATATACGTTATAAGGAAAGATCCATTTTGAAAAATAATTTGCACTGACAGAGCCTACAAGGATAGGAAGTGCCAACGTGAATCCATTTGGAACAAGGTTGCAAATTAAAAACAGGGCGGTTAGGGGTGCGTATATACTGGCAGAAAGCATAGCCGCGGCGCCTACAAGCATGAAATTTAAAGGGATAAGTGTGGTTCCAAAGAATGTGTTGCAGAACAGCGCGAACGCTAATCCTAGAAAGCCTCCTGCGACAATGCTAGGTGCAAATACTCCCCCATCTCCACCAGCGCCTAGTGTTAGAGCTGCTGCTAAGGGTTTAATAAAGGCGAGTATCACTAAGGTAACGATGGCGTAGGTTTCTGGATTTACAGCCAATTCATTTAGCCCATGGTAGCTATCTCCATATAAAATTGGAAAAAGAAAGAGCATGCTCCCAACGCTGAGAGCTCCTAAGTTCACTCGAATGAAATTGTTGTTGATTCCAGAGAAAAATTGTTTAAGTCTTGTGACTAGGAATGTAAAATAGATTGACATGAGAGCGCCAAGAACTCCTAAGATTGCCATAAAAGGAATCGCTCCCCATTTCCAATCGCTCACACTTACAGGAATGATAGGCGCACTTTCGAGAATGTTTAGAAGACCCCATGAGACTAAGGCTGCTGCGGTACAACTTAGAATAATTGTTTTGTTGAGTCGACGCGCAATGACCTCCACTGCAAATAGCCAACCTGCAATAGGACTATTGAATAGAATTGCTACCCCCGCACATACTCCGGCGCAAACAAGTTCGCGTTTGTACATTTTGGCAGAGAATTGCCATTTATAGATTCCATTCCCAATGGTTGCGGAGGCGACCACAGTAGAAACTTCGACTCCTGTAGACCCACCAAAGATCACAGTAAGAAAACCGTTAATGTAATGAGAAGGAACTTTGAACCAAGGCAAGTGCTCTTTTCGAAGGTCTAAGGTTTTGTAAATTTCTTGAATTCCTTTGTTTCGTCGATTCTTGAATACGTATTTCCTCAGAAAGTAGATTGCGGTAATCCCCACCGAAGGAATTATAATAAAAAGCAGATAGCTTTGTAATTTTATGAAATGAAAAATATGTTCTTGAAAATATTCCGTAATTATCTTCAGAGAATAAGCCATAAAAGAAGCTAAGACTGCGATTAATGCGGCTGCAAAAATTAATCGGAAGTAATACTGTCTTTGAATGGTGACTCTGTTCATGATTATCTGAGAATTAAGCTGCAAAGTTACATTATCTATTTCCGAATCGGAAATTATCAGATATTCAATTCTAGGAGAATATACTGGACTTTGTGCTGCTTAGCGAAATTTGACTAGCTTTATGAAAAAGCAATAAGTATGAAAAATCGAAAACAGAGATTGCGCACATTTACCGTTGCCCAGAAGAGAAAATCTTCAGAAGATTCACCAAAGTTGACCACATCTACCAAAGTAGAGCAGAAACCATTGTTTCTAATTCTGCAAACGATTTACTTTGACCCGATCATTGCAGGTGAAAAAACCATTGAATACAGAGAAGCCAGCCAGCACAATATTTCAAGGTTGTGCACGAAAGACAGAATCGGGCGGATAACCGGATTTAGAAACTATGAAAAGGTGATTTTTCAAGCGGGTTACAAAAAGGAAGCAAAACGGTTGACAGTTGAGGTCGTTAAAATGGAATATTACGGTGGAATCATTGAAATTCACTTGGGCAATGTTTTAGAAAAGAATTACGTGGATCAGACCTCAGTACTCAAATAAGAAATATAGTCGCTAAAGTAGTCCTCCAAGAAGATATCTAAGAACTTATTCTCTTCAGACGACGCAAAAGATTTAACGATCAGACAGTCACGATCCATTGTGCGCAAAGGAAAGAATAAGTAGAGTGAGTATTTTTACTGGAAGATAGGGTCGCTTATGAACTGCTCTCAGATCTTATGGATTGACCCATCATGGTCGAAACTAGGAGAGTTTCTTAAAATTTTTTTCTGCTCCGTTTCTCCTTTTACTACCTCGATTGACTTCATCTTCAGTGCTATACTGTTTAAAATTTGGCTGCATTCTTGCATTTTTTATTAAAATATATTATCACTTTTAAAATAATCATACGATGAAGTTTCAAACCATTGACCAAACGGTCCAAATCAATGCCCCCGCACAAAAAGTGTGGTAAGTAATGTGGGATAAGAACCATTACAAAACATGGGCTGCAGCGTTTACACCAGGTTCTCACTATGTAGGCGATCTGAAAACAGGAGGTCGCATCCAATTTCTAGATCCCAATCAAAACGGAATGGAAAGTAGGATAGACTCAATAATCGAGAACAAAGAGATTACCTTTCTTCACCAAAACGAGCTAATGGCAGGTAAGGAAGGGCGTAGCCTCGGAAACATGAGTGAGAGTTACACGCTAGATGAACAGGATGGTATTACTACCTTAAACGTAAAAGTCGAGATGCCTGAGGAATATTGTACTGAAATGGAAGGAGCTACTAAAAAAGCATTTCAACTGCTTAAACAACTTGTCGAGAGTGAGGGGTAGGGACTAATGCCTAAATTATTTTGCACCAGTTGGCGTATAAGAACCAGCAAAGGCATGTTTTTGAACATAAAAAAAGCGGATTAAAAATAATCCACATTTTTAATTGTCGCCTTAGCGGAATAATCATTTAGTATTAAGCGGATAATTTCAATGTTGTGTTAGGGTAACTCTCGGAGTGCCCACCGGATTACTAATCTTTAGTATAATGCAAATATTTATATATTAAATAAGAAGGAGTCAAAGTAGCGGTACTATTCAACGGAAAACCGCTAAAATGACTGGGATCTTCTGCTGTGCAGTTCATCTGGTGATTCGGCCGTTTAACTGTCAAGTAGGATATAACTACATGGGGTTTTATATCGATAATTTACTTCGGGGTTTCATAACACACCTCTCTACCATTCTCCCAATAACAATAAGGTTTGCTTTTTTCCTGAGATGCCACTGGGTCAGCACGTTCACATGAATACATGCTTAATATAATGAGACAAAGGACTGTTGAAAACGGTTTCCATTTTTTGAAGGCTATACAACTAAAGATGTTTTGATGTTTTCTAATTGATTTTTTCATGTTAGTGTAGATTTATGGTGAATATCTGACGAGATTTTAGTTAATCGTTTGTCTGTTCTTGTGCGTCACAAAGTTTTCGTGGTTGTTGAAATGATATGTCGAATTGTGTGCTTTTATCATTTTCATAAGTCGCAAACGGAAAGGCCTTAAAACGCAAATCAACTTTACCAGAGTGAATTTTCATTTTAAAAAATCAAGCATTCTTCTGAAAAATTCTATTCGAGCGGTGTCGATACGGTTTTGGTCTGCTTTCATAAAACATTACGAATGTGCTGAATACTGAGATTGGTTTACTTTAGTTCTGAACTGACAAGCTTTCCCATTTTCCAAAGCTGCACTATTTCTAATTTTCCCTTATCATCATATAAGATTACTTCACCATCTAATACAGACTCTTTATTCGAATTTATTTCATATCGAGCGGTGACGGATAAAATGCCATTTTCGTAATATTCTTTCCAGTCGCCAGTTTGTTTGCCATCACGGAAACTGCCTACAAATTCCAGTGTTCCGTTTTCATGATATATTTTCCACTCACCTTGTTGCTCTTCTCCTAAACCGATTCTGCCGGTTCCTCCGTAAGCTCCAGAAGCTTGCAAATTTCCATTTTCATGAAAGTATTTCCACAAACCTCTTTTATAACCGACTTCATAGCTTCCTTTCGCTTTCAATTGACTGTTTTTATAGTAGGATAGCCACTCTCCGATATATAATATAGGTTTTCCAAAAGTTCCCTTTTCCACCTCCCCAATTTTTTCAATCTGCCCATTATCATAATAAAATGTCCAAATACCTACTGGGTTTTCGTTAGTATCATAATACAATATACTTGCTATTTGGCCATTTTCATGAGAGCTGATTACTTTTCTCGGAGGCTGAGCTTTAACAGAGCTATAACACATAAGTGCAATTATTGTAAGCACATATAGGATTTTCCGCGAGATATAAATTTTCATTTTATTTATCGTTTTTTTTTAATTGGATGTCAAGTTTTTTCAGTGGCCAAATGCACTCTCGTTTACTGATTTCCGATCGATGTGCAAGCGCCAAAGGTGCGGGTAATGTGGCTGCTTATGCAAACCTTTCCATTTATTGCTTGTGAGTGTATTCTTCACCCAGCAATGGACAAATTTAAATGGAACTAATATTTGGCTGCGAATAGAAGCCGTATTTCTGCCCTAATTAAACAGGTTAAATGCACCGGATTAATAATTACTAATACTAAACGCCATATATCGAACAGAAAAAATATAGATGAATCTAATTCCCATGTCAAAGGACCATAATTATCCCATATAAAAAAATACCTCGAACGAGGTATTTTTTAGGTAAAGGACTTGCATAACATGGTTCCTTTTTGATTATGTATTCACCATTTGTGGAACTAAGTATATACACATAGATACTTGTTACGTGAATTAAATTGAAAGTATGCAGATATAATAATCGTGAAAAGAAGGTTTTGAACACAAAAAAAGCGGATTAAAAATAATCCACTTTGTTAATTGTAGCCCGTAGGGGACTAAAATAGATGAAATTCTATAAAATTGGATGAAATGTATTTTTTGCTAAATGTCCTGATAAAAGCACTTTGCAAATATAAATAATTTCAAACAATAAAATATAGCCTCAAAAAATAATACAAAAAAATACAAATAGCCAAAATAAATATTATCTTTGAAGTGTTAAAAGTATAATATTATGGCTTCAGTCAATTTTCTTAGTAGATCCTCAAAGCAAAATGAGTGTTTCACTGCAAGACTTCAGTTTTTCCAGAATGATGTTTTAACATTTGTAGAAGCAAAGACAGAAATCTATGTTTTCAGTCCTGAAGAGGTTTTAGAAAATCCTATGCTTAACGGCAAAAAGTTTTGGACTAAATACAAAAAATACAAAGGCACTGATCTGCATATTAAAAACATTATTGTAAGAACTCTAAACGATCAGGATAATATTAGAAAGCACATTCTAAATAAATATGATGCTGGAAAGTTTTTTGATCTGGAAGGCTCTAAGAAAATACCTTCAGAAATTCCTACAAAAATCTGGCTTCAGTCAGTAGTCAAAGAGTATTATAATGATCTGAAAAAAAGAGAGGATCTGGCAGCCTTAGCAGATACGCCTTTAGAGATCTTATGGCACTTTGATAACTATATCAAACTGAAGGGCAAAAGGCTGGCAGATAGAACTATCTTAAAGCTGAAGGATACTAAGAAAATCCTAAAGGAGTTTGAGGCTTTTCAAAGCTCTATCAAGGGATATGATGTTAAATATTCTGTTAAAGATGTGAATCCAGAATTTCAGTATGATCTGGAGAAATATCTATCTGAAAACAAAAACTATTCTCACAATACAATAGCTAAAACTATTAAGATCCTCAGAACTATCTGTATCTATTCCAGAAATTACGGTATTATGTTGGATGCCAGATTTGAATTAGTGAAATTAGCCTATGAGGAAACTGATATAGTTTATCTCTCATTCTCAGAGCTGGAGAAAATCAAAAATAAAGAGATGCCAGCACATTTAGAGGATGCAAGAGACTGGCTCTATATTTCGTGCTTTTTAGGGCAAAGGATCAGCGACTTTATGAAGTTTAATTCTAAGATGCTTAGAAAAGAGAATGAGGATTATTTTATAGACTTCATTCAGGAAAAGACAAATAAGAAAATAGCTTTATTGCTGCATCCAGCAGTTATAGAGATCCTAAAAAAGAGAAAACTGGAGTTTCCTAACTTCATTCTGGATCAGGAATATAACGAACAAATAAAAGAGGTTTGCGAGATAGCAGAAATAGATGAGAATACTGAAGGCTCTATTTTGACTGAAGTTAAAGAGAGTGTATGGAGAAAAGTCAAAGGCATTTATCCAAAATTTAAACTCATAGGCAGCCACATAGGAAGGAAATCATATTGCACTAACTTTTACTCTAAAATTCCTACTTCCTTAATACTGGAGGTTTCAGGACATTCAGAGGAAAGAACTTTGCTTGCTTATATCGGCAAAAAGGATAACACAAACGCCAAAATGATCAAAAATTATTATACAAATATTGACATAACTAAAGATTAAAATGAAAGTAGATCACAAAAAATATTCTTTGTTTGAGTATGAGAGCAAAGATATAGACAGAAATCCCTTTCAGCTGGGAGATGTAGTAATTAATGACAGAAATGAGATAGGAGTAGTAATACAGCTCTATGACATTTCTGAAGGAGATTTAAGAGCTGATATGTTTGGGAACTTTCCAGCTGATCAGTTAAGACTTGCAACGGATCAGGAAATAAAGAAATTCAGACCTGAATTATTTAGGTATTATGTTTTTTGTGATATGACTTCAGAGACATATTACACTAACTCACTGCCTGAAGCAAAAGCAAAGGCACTAAATGTAGAGGCTAATGTATTTGATTAGGAAACTAAAAAAGTAATTTTTCAAAGTTTATAGGCTGCGAAATGTGCGAAATGTGCGAAATGCAGTATTCATAGGCTTTAGCACTCGCAAAAGTGATTTTTCCACTTTGCGAAATGTGCGAAATGTATAGTTAAAAGTATAAAAATGAGTGATTTTTTAGATTTTGTTAGTACTCATAAGGCTGAAGCCTATGAGATTGATATGGGAAAAGAGTTTGGCAATGTCTGGCATATTCTGAGAAAATGGCAGCGAAAACTATCTAATGCAGAAAGTCCTGAAGAGATTCAGGAAGTGAGGCAATCTGCAAAAAAAGCGTATTTGAGCACTAAAGAGGATCTACTGAGACTCTTAGAATTTCAAACTCTAACAAAGAGACATCTGGCAGAAATACGGATCTATTTTGAGTATAAAGATTTGTATGAAAAGACTAAAGAGCCGAAAAAGCAAAGGCAGCCGAAAAAACTACCTGAATTTCATGAGTTTTTTGATAAGGGAAAAGTTCCACCAAATGAAAGGGATGAGTTTAAGCGGAAAGCCAGAAAAGAATTTATAAATGATCCTAAAGAGTTAGGCAGCAAAATAGCTGAATGCCAAAATGCTGGCACATTAAAAATCATTGATAGATCAAATTTCAGTTTAACGAATTTCCTGAAGTCAATAACAGAGCAAAGCTGGAATAAGTCAAAAGAGAACTATGTTAGAGAAGGCTATAAAAATAAATTAGAAATTTTGGAAATGATAAAAAGCCCTGATAGAGAGAAATAGCAAAGATGCTAAATGCTACAAAAATGCTGGAAGTTTGCAGCATTTTTATTGTGAAAGCATTTGATATAGTTTTGCTTCAGTAAAACAAAAAACCACCAGCGGAAAGCTGATGGAGAAATTTGTAAATTTTTTAATTACGCTTAAAGATTGAGCCCTAAAAGCATTACAAAAATACAAATTTCTCTCAGTTTCCAAAGGTGGTAATAAAAACCTATAAAATTACTACTAATGGAAAATCCTTTCATTACTATTGAAAATCAGTTAGCCAGCCTTAATGCTAAGTTAGATAAGGCACTGGCATTAATTCCCGATGCTGAAACGGATCTTTTAACGCCTCAGGAGTTTGCAAAAGTTGTTAAAAAGTCTATGCCTACTATTTGGAGGTGGGAGACTGAAGGCAAAATAAAGCCTATCATAATTGCAGGCAAAAAGTATTATAAAAATCCTAAAGCCTCTTAGAGATGAATGATTTTTCAATACTGGATCCTAAAGTATCTGTATTTGAGAGTATCAAAAATCCTAAAAATGTTACTGATAGCACTTTTGCAGGGATCTGTAAAAGAATTATGACTGATAAAAGGATAAAAGAGACTCAAACACAATACAGAAAAACTAAGGATAATAATCTAAAAAACTTGCTGCCAGCGTTTACGGCTTCAGGCACATTCACTCAAAGAAATATCAAAGGCTTTAAGACTGCCAGCGGTTTGATGGTTTTGGACTTTGACAAGTTTCCAGATCCTGAAACGCTTCAGGCTGAAAGACTGAAGTTAATCAGTGATCCTATTGTAAGAGCTGCATTTATAAGCCCTTCAGGAAACGGATTAAAGACAATTATTAATATTCCAATAGTTAGCAATGCAGCTGAATATAAAAAGATCTTTGAGGCTTTAGAAAAGCGTTTTAACTCGCAATATTTTGACAGAAGCACCTCAGATATTAGCCGCCTTTGCTTTTTGGCTTATGATCCTGAAATTTATGTAAATAATGATGCAGAAGTATTTCAGCCTGATCAGCCTTCAGGATCTGAAGAGGCTGAAGCATTTCAAAGGCTTTTAGTCTGGATGCAAAACAAAGGCAGCCACTTTGTAGAAGGCAATAGAAATAACTTTGTCAATATTTTGGCTGGTGCTTGCTGCCGATTTGGTATAGGCAAAAATGAGGCTTTTGAAATGATCCTGAATGAGATTTATGTCTCTGATGATTTTCCATTATCTGAAGTCAAAAGCTCTATCAATTCTGCATACAAAAAAAATCAGTTTGCCTCTGAGTCCTTTGATGAGGATTTTGAGACTAAAATGAGAAAGGCTGCCGATGCTGAAGCACTGGAACTCAGAAGGACAAATAAAAATGAGTTTCCTATCTCAGTAATGCCTAAGCGGATCCAGCAGATAGTTATCTCTTTGAATGAGACTTTAAATTTTCCTCCAGATTTTACGGCTGCATCTATGCTTTATGCTGCATCTGTCTGCAATGGCTTAGCGGTTAAAGTTAAGTTTCAAAATGGCTGGTTAGACATAGGAGCTATTTATATTGCTTTAGTTGGTAAGGCTGGAACTATAAAAACTCATCCTCTAAATTTTGCCCTGAAGCCGATCAAAAATAGAGACTCTGAAGCCTATAAAGAATATGAAGCAAATAGGGCTCAGTATGATCTCATTAAGTCTCTGAGCAAAAAGGAAAGAGAAGAACTGCTATTATCTGAGGATGAAATGCAGCTGCCTAAATGGGATCAGCATTTAGTATCTGATTTTACGCCTGAAGCCCTTATAGATGTAATGGCACACAATAAAAGAGGTTTAGGCGTGTATGTAGATGAGCTTGCAAGCTGGTTTAAGAATTTTAACCGATACAACAAAGGCAGTGAAGAGCAATTCTGGCTATCTGTCTGGAGTGGAAACTCAATAACACTCAATAGAAAGACCTCTATGAATATGCATATTTCAGAGCCTTTTATATCTGTTATCGGAACTATTCAGGATAGCGTATTGAGTGAGATGGCTGAAAACCGAATAGAAAACGGCTTTATGGATAGGATCCTTTATGCTTTTCCTGATGATCAGGATAAAAAGGCGTGGAACTCCAAAGAGCTGGATGAGGCTATATTTTCTGAATGGGATAAGATCCTCAGTAAGCTCTTAAAATTAGACTCTGAAGCTGGTTTAGTGTTAGAGTTTGAAGCTGAAGCAAAGAGCCGCCTGATGCAATGGCAGCAGGATGTGACAGACTTTCTAAATATGCCTGAAAATGATGTTTTGAGGAGTGTTTATGCAAAATTAGAGACTTATGCTATTAGATTTTCTTTGCTTCTGGAGTTGCTCTATTTTGCGTGCAATGAGAGCAAACTGAAGTCTATTTCTTTGAGATCTGTTGAGGCTTCACTGGAACTCATTCAATACTTTTCTAAGACTGCAATGAAGGCACATTCAGCCCTTTCAAATTCTGATCCTATCAGCAAACTGCCATTAATGAAACAAAGAGTATTTAATGCCCTTCCTGAAGAGTTTAAGACTTCAGAAGGTTATAAAATAGCCTTTCAAAATGAAATGTCTAATAGGAGTTTTGATAACTATCTGAAAGATGAAAAACTATTTACAAAATTGAAAAAAGGAGTTTATAAGAAAGTGATTTTATAGGATGCGAGACTATTACGGATCTCATTGTTAGAGTAAATTTTTGTTCATTTTTAGAGTTTCCGTAATAGCTTTTCGCACATTTCGCAAAGTGGAAAAATCACTTTTGCGAGTGCTAAAGCCTATGAATACTGCATTTCGCACATTTCGCACATTCCGCAATACTATAATTAATAAAAACTTAGATAATGAATACAAAAAGACATCAAATTGTAAAGCAAATTTTCAAAAAGAGAAATAACTCTTTTTGGCTGATAGCACTGGATAATGATCAGTATCTACTTTGCAGCAGATCAAAGATAGATCTACTTTCTGAAAGGGAAAAGGATCTTTTCAGAGATAAGAATGAGGATAAATTTTCGATGCCTTATAGCTGGATGTTAGATACTGAAACTTATTTCAAAAAGACTAAGGAGTACCAAAAGCAATTATTTGAATGGATGGGAGCACCTGAAAAGCCTATTTTCATTCAATTTGAAGCGGATAAACAAACGGAAATTTAACGGAAATGAGAAATAAGGATGGAACTTTTGCCAAAGGCAATAACATAAGCAAAGGCAGACCGAAAGGCAGTAAGAACAAACAAACCGAAAATATTAGGCAATTCTTTATTGATTTTGTGGATGAAAATAAGGAGTCACTGCAATTAGATTTTGAGATTCTGGAGCCAAAAGATAGGTTTAAATACATTTTTGAAATGGCTAAATTTTTCCTTCCAAGCCTCAAAGCTATTGAGTTTGGCAATGTGCTGGATGAGATGAGCGAGGCTGATTTTGAGACACTATTAGAAAAACTTAAAAAAGAATATGAAATCTAAAAATATTACCAAAATGAAAAATGAATTAATTTTCTTAGATCAGAAAGCACTGGATAAAGCTAACAAAGATCTGGCAGCAGCAGCCGAAAAACTAAACGGCTTTGTAAAAATGACTACAAACCTATTAGGCAGCTTAGAGCCTTCACAGATTGAAGGATTAAAGAGTAATGCTCTGAGTGTGATCTCTGATGAGGTTAAAAGTCGGTTTATGTTTCCGTATGCAAGTGAGGCATTTAATTTAGAGGCTTTAGGGCTGGATCCAGAGCCTTTGTATGAATACTTCAGAAAGCATTCAGGATTATGGAACTCATTCAAATTTAGATTTGATCCAGATTTTAAAGAGTTTCAGGCTGAAGAGAAGCAAAGCCAGATAGATGCTTGCTACTATTATGCAGATACGCCTGAAAGGATCAGACTAATGAAATTAGCCAGAAAAACAATTAGCCTCTATGAAGAGTTGATGCAGTCTAAACTAATTGTTAATCCTACAATGTTTTGGCAGTGCTTCACTTATGGACTGTTCACTC
The DNA here is from genome assembly GCF_057838485.1 of Epilithonimonas sp. KH_059. Classification (NCBI taxonomy): domain Bacteria; kingdom Pseudomonadati; phylum Bacteroidota; class Flavobacteriia; order Flavobacteriales; family Weeksellaceae; genus Epilithonimonas; species Epilithonimonas sp. KH_059. The sequence goes on along the minus strand of NZ_CM174468.1, from coordinate 1,361,744 downwards.
AGGATTATGACAATAAACTATCTATTTCGCCTCATAGTATTGAGTCTTTTATCCTGAAAGCAGATAGAGGAGAGTTTGAGGCAAGGAAATAGCCCTAAAAATGAGGATTAAGCATAAAGGCATTAATCCTCATTTCTTTTCTGAAGCTGCCTAAATTGCAATTTTCCAGAAAAATACCTAATGTAAAAGCCACTTGAATTGCTTCATGTGGCTTTTTGTTGTTAAAAGTATAGTATTATGATTATGTAATACTAAGGCAAAACTAAATTTAATCTTTGATACTGCCAAATAATGGTAGTGTTTCACTAACTGTGTAAGTTGAAAAGTTATTCTGAAAAATTTTGAGTCCTTAAAAACTCAAAACTTTTTCGGAAATAACTTTTTACTATTTTTAAACTTTATACAGTTATGATTGACAAAGAAGAATTATTAAACAACAAGGATTTTTACAAATCCTTCAAGAACAGCGAAGATCTTACCTCGTTCTTCAAAACAATGCACAAACGAGCCGTAGAACATATGCTCGAAGCAGAACTAGATGACCATCTAGATACTAATAAACATCAGAAAACGAAAGACGGCAACTATCGCAATGGTCATCAGAGTAAGAAGATAAAAACCTCTTTTGGCGAAGATGAAATTAAAGTTCCGCGTGATCGACAAAGTACTTTTGAGCCGATGATAGTTCCCAAAAGGCACAATATTATTGATGGTTTAGAAAATATTATAATATCATTTTACGCCAAAGGAATGAGTGTGAGTGATATTGAAGAACAAATCAAGGACATGTATGATTTTGATGTCTCAACCTCAACAATCTCCAGGATCACCAATGCTGTTTCCAGTGAAATTGTCGCTTGGCAAAATCGACCTTTAGAGGATTTATACCTTATTGTTTGGATGGATGGAATCGTTTTTAAAGTTCGTGAGAACTCTAAAGTCATCAATAAAACCATCTATCTTGCTGTGGGTCTGCGACGTGACGGAAAGAAAGAAGTTCTAGGAATGTGGCTAGGGAAGAGTGAAAGCTCCAGTTTTTGGATGAGCGTGTTAACCGATATGAAAGCACGTGGCGTGGAAGACATACTTATCACTGCAACGGATAACCTTAATGGATTCACCCAGACTATTCGCAGTGTGTTCCCCCAATCGCAAACTCAAATTTGCGTAGTTCATCAAATTAGAAATGCTTGCAAATATGTGGTTTGGAAGGACAGGAAAGCCTTTACTTCCGATATGAAACATATCTACAACGCACCCACAAAACAAGCCGCAGAAGCCGCTTTAAATGATTTTGCAGAAAAATGGGAATCTAAATATTCCTATGCAATTAAGTCCTGGAGAGATAATTGGGATGAATTAACCGTGTTTTTTGAATTCCCTGTTGAAATCCGAAAAATCATTTACACCACAAATTTAATCGAAAATCTCAATGGAAAAATAAGAAAATACACCAAAAATAAAATGTCCTTTCCTACGGATGATGCAGTTTTAAAGTCAGTTTTCCTCGCCTTAAGAGAAGCAACAAAAAAATGGACAATGCCTATTAGAGATTGGGGTATCGTACTCAATCAATTTATGCTTATATTTGAAGATAGGCTTAAATTATAAATCTCAAGCCAATACTTTTCAACTTACACACTTTTTGGGATAGTGTCCAAATAATACAGAAATGTATTATAAATTTAAGTTAACTACTGATATTGTATTGTTTATTAAGTTTAAATAGTATATTTTTGTGGGAAAATAACCCTTATTTATGTTTACACCAATTTCAGGTAAACACTCAATTAGTAAAGTTATTGCTAATATTTTTCTGCCTCAGGGCATTATTAGACCTGATAATTTATTCAATAAATTACAAGAAAAAGATGCTTTAAATTCTTACCAAAAAAAAGGTATTGCGAGGAGTCAGACAATTAATTTCAATCAAAATACACTAAATATCTCTGATAATGAAATTAGCGGATTTGTTTGTGAAGAATTTAGTCATATAGGCAAAAGCATTAATGTTTTAAAGGTTGAGAATGTAAATGGAAACTCTAAATCTCAGATTAATTTTGAATGTAGAGAATATGATAGGTGGCAGCCGTTTAAAGAAAGATTTTACAAAGATGTAAACGAAATAGCAAAAGATTATCAATTATTCGTTGAGGCTATTTCTCTAAACTATGTTGATGAATTTATTTGGAAAAGTCCTGATAATATTCCAGTAAATGAAATCTTTGATGAGAATTCTGAGTTTCTTAACTCATCCTTTAAAAAATCGCATAATGGAACTATAGTGCTTATATCCCAGTCTGCAATGACAAACGATGCGCCATTGAAAGAGCAGAAAATTGAAATACTTTTTAATAATGATATAAAAAGAGTTATTGTAAATCATACAGTTGCAATAAAGCCAAAAGATATTAAGATTTTCACTGAAGATTTTGAAGCATTATCATCATATTTTGAAGAGGCACATTCAATCAATAAAGATCTATTGAAAAACATTTTAACTTTACATACTCAAAAGCAAATAGGACTATGTTAATTACAGGTACAATATTGTTAGCAGGACTTTCTGCCGAGGTTAAGAGAAACAGTTACATTGAGAGCTTTTATGGGGCATCAATGCTTGACGGTAATACTGAGCAAGTAGATTATATTGTTGCTAAAAAAAATAGCAATCGTGATTATACACAGAACAAAGAGGATATTTTCCTAAGACAAATTCAAAGAAATTTAATTCTTGAAGGAGTAAATCCAGAAGTTTTGAGTAACACTATGAATGTTTTAAGAAATGTTTCTGCCTTTTTTCTTTCAAACTTGAATGAAGAAAATGTTTATAAATCATCATATGGAACCGCTATAATGGAGTTAGAGTTGGATGATGACTTGTTTACATTAGAAGTAGGTAAAGATAGTTTTGGTTATTTCAGTGAGGTCAATGGTAGAATTAACCACAAAGTAGAAGAAGTTTTCTTTTCTAATGGTTCTGGATATGATGAGTCTTTAGGTAGTTTAAATCAGGATATTTTGGAATTTATTACAGTAGATGCTTATTCCTAAACATATTGATGCTTCTGAGTTTTTTGTAAGATTTATTTTTGCAGACCATTTTAAGAAAGAAATAGCACTTTCAAAAATTAAAGATCAAGAGATTTTCACATACTCATTTGATTTAGGAGTTTCACTTCAAAGAGCAAAATTTACAACAGAGGATTTTTGTAGATCCCAAGCTGAGCATGTAGCAAAAATTGCAAAAAAACAATTAGCAGGATTTGTCCTTTTTAAGAAATCTGATTTTTTGAATGCTTGTGATGAATTTAGGAAGGAGAATGCTGATAAAAGAGATTTTGATGCTATTCTGGAATTCACTCCTCTCTCCATGGAAGATGGAGAACTACTTTATTTAAGAGACAGAGATGTCATAAATACTAGTGATCAGGGCAATCCATCACATTGTGATATTATCTATCTAAATCCAGGTGTAAATATTAATATGGAAAAGCCACAGATTTCTTTAAGAATTTTTTCCAGAAAACTTTTCTCTAAATCAATCCCAATAATTGAAGTAGATGAAGTTAATACGCTTCTGTCAGCTTATTTCTAACTACCTATTTCGCAGCAGCATTTGGCAAAGTGAAAAATGTACTTTTGCGAGTGCTAAAGCCTATGAATACTGCGTTTCGCACATTTAGCACATTTCGCACTACTATAATTTATAAAAATATTTGATTTGCTGCCTACATCTCTGATCCAGATCCTATATTCTGGCTCTATTTTGAGTGAGAAAATAGCCTGAAAAAATAGTAAGTGCCAAAATAATACATATTAATACAAAAATAAAAGCACCTACTATTGTAAGTGCTTTATTTAAAAGGTTTTACCCTTTTGTTGTGTAGCCCGTAGGGGAGTCGAACCCCTCTTGCAAGAATGAAAATCTTGAGTCCTAACCGATAGACGAACGGGCCTCCTATACTAATTAAGCTAGTTTGTTAACGTGCTTAGTTAATTTGCTTTTTAGGTTAGCCGCTTTGTTTTTATGGATGATGTTTTTCTTAGCTAAACGATCCACTAGCGAGATAACTTTTGACAATTGCTCAGTAGCAGCTTGTTTGTCTTCTTCGTTTCTTAGTACCTTCACAGCTGTTCTTGCAGTTTTGTGATAGTATCTGTTACGCAGTCTTTTTGCTGCGTTTTGTCTGATTCTCTTTAGAGCTGATTTATGATTTGCCATAATTGTTTCTCAATTGTGGGTGCAAAGATAATACTATTTTTAATTCCCACAAATTAATTTTTAAAATTAATGAATTTTTTCTTTTATCTGAAGTAAGGTTCTATACTTTGCTTATTTCACCTTCTTATTTTTACTTTTCTACTCTCTGATTTAGAAAGAGCGGCAAAGATACAAGAATCTCTGCTGATTTCAAAGAGTGATTTCAATTTTCCTTTCTAAAAAGTGCATTATTGCAACGGGTAAAGTTAGGATATTGTAGCCTATAAGGGAATCGAACCCCTGTTGCAAGAATGAAAATCTTGAGTCCTTACCACTAGACGAATAGGCCGGATTTGAGGATTGCAAAAATACGGAATTAAATGGAGTTAGCCAACCATTAGCCAGTTCGTCAATAAAAGTGCTAATTAATTCAGTTTTTGAATCACCGTGCCTTCAATTCCTTTTTTCTCAAGATCTCTTTGAAGTTCAACTGCCGCTTCCAGCGTTTTCACGCTTCCGTACGTGTAATAGAAGACTCCATTCTCTTTGGTTCTGGTCACTTTATCCTTAAGGGTTTTCAGTAAGTAGGAGTTGCTACTTAGTCTACTTTTTGAAACTGCTACTTCAATTGTGTAGGACCCTTTCGACAACGCTTGATTGGGTGTAAACCCTATGGAAGTTGCGTTTCGGAATCCCGCATCTTTGGCGGTTTTTAAATTTGCGTCTCTAACCGATGCAAAATTCGTGGTTGCATAATAGTACTTGTAGAGCTTTCCTTCTTTTATAGTAAGGATATACTTTAGGCCTTTAAGTGCAGGGTCGGATTCATTGTATTTTGAATTCGAACTCATAAGTAGAATTCTGAAATCATTTTTTAAAGGTTGTTCCACTGGTTTTTCAGGAACTTTTTCAACGATTGGACTAGATTTCCCACCGGACTTACGGTCGTATGCTTTTTTGTAACTAACTATGGAATTGTAGATGCTTTCTGCGGTTTCGTTTTTTCCTTTTGTAGAAGCGAGATAGTGCGCTTCGTCGTAATTGGATATAAACCCTGTTTCAATTAAAACGGAAGGCATTGCATTCATTCTAAGTACGTGAAGGTTCATTTGTTTTACTCCGCGTGAGAGTCTTTGGTCTTTTTTAGAGAAATTCTCTTCGACATACCCCCCTAGAATTAAACTTGCCTCTAAGTATCTATTTTGTTGAATTTTTAAAGCAATTAGGGATTCAGGTGTTTTGGGATCATAAGATCCAAAGGTTTCCTTGTCCTTTTCATCTAAAAAGATCACGTCGTTCTCTGCTTTTGCCACTTCCAGATTTGTTCGATTCTGATCGGGCCCCTGTACGTAGGTTTCGGTTCCGTAAGGAGATGTTCTTTGATTCGCATTGAGGTGAATTGAAATAAAGAGATCGGCCTTGGATCGGTTGGCTAGATTGGTTCGGTCCGTAAGAGAAGGATAAACATCAGTTTTACGCGTATAGATTACTTTATAGTCTTTTTCTTTTTCAAGCATTCTACCCACTTTTAGGGTAATGTCTAAAGCAATGTCTTTTTCTGCAACATATCCAATGTCCGCATACTTACGATTTGCTCCGTGGTCATGACCGCCATGACCCGCATCTAGGACGACAACGAATTTATTCTGGCCCCAAAAAAAGGCACTAAAAAGAATAAAAAATATCCCCAAAAATTTATTGGGATAATTTGTTTTGCTATTCATCAACATTATTTAATAAAAATATTTAATTTTGACCCCATTAATGATAAACATAAAGCGAATCAAAATCAGCTTCAAAAATATATTACATATTTCAATTATCCTAATTTTTAACAGTTTTTTAGCACAAGTAAGCGCTCAGAATCAGGTTAAAAAAGAGGGGGTTGATACGGTTATGGTGAAATCAGACACTCTGAATTTAAGAGAGCCTGAGCCTTTGGCCGCTCCTGTGAACTCCACGGCGGATAACATTCGTACAGACGTGCCTAAGCGCATGACCTACCTGAATCAGAATGCGGAAGTCACCTATCAGGATATGAATATCAAGGCGGACTATATTTCTATTGATTGGAATACAGGGAATGTTTTTGCTCGTGGAAAACTCAATGAGAAAGGTCGTGTGATAGAACCTGTAATTACAGAGCAGGCAGGGAAAGTTTACGAAACCGATCAGTTCAATTTTAATTACAAATCCAAGCAGGCAATTGCTTACAACACCCGAACGGAAGAGAGTGAAGGTGTGATTGTAGCAGAAAAGACGAAGAAAATCAACGACTCTATTTTTTATATGCGTCGAGGTAAATACACGACGGATGAGTATTTTCTGAGTAAAAAAGATACCATTGCAGATTATTATCTGCTTGCACCGAATATTAAGCTAATAAAAGGAAAGAACAAATCCCAGGTGATTACGGGGCCTATTCAAATGTATATTGAGCAGGTTCCTACGCCTCTCGCTTTGCCCTTTGGAATTTTGCCTTTCTCAGACAAGAGATCCGCAGGGATCTTGATTCCAAGTTTTGGTGAAAGACAGGATGTTGGGTTCTTTTTGAACGGACTCGGGTATTACCAACCCATTGGTGAGCATTTCGATATGAAAGTAATGTTAGACTTTTTCACCAAAGGAAGTTGGAATATACGTCCAGAAGTCAATTATCGAAAGAACTACCGCTACAATGGGAACTTTAATTCCGAAGTGGGAACCACGGTTCGAGGAATTAAAGGACTTGATGATTATCAGAAATCCTCGACCTATCGAATTGGCTGGAGACATCAGCAAGATTCAAAAGCGAATCCTTATTTCAATTTTTCCGCCTCGGTCAACGTGGTAAGTAGCAAGTTCTATAGCAATACGATTAACAATAACCACATTTTTGATCAGAGTGTCCTTAACACGCAACAGAATTCAACGATTTCTGCAACCAAGCGTTTTTTGACGCTTCCTATTACGATTACAGGAACCGCTTCCTATTCCCAAAACTTTGCGGACGGCAGTGTCAACTTAAGGCTGCCTCAGATGAATGTGGCCATCAATCAGTTCTATCTATTCTCTCCCAAGGACGGGGGGATACGAGAAGGACTTTTGCAAAACATTACCGTAAACACAGGTCTTAACTTCTCGAATTCCATTAGTGGGGTAAAAGAAGAGGATATGTTCCAAAAAGCGATGTGGGACAACATGCAAACGGGACTTCAGAATAATTTATCCATTGCGACCAATACCACGCTCGCAAAGTATTTCACATTTTCACTTAGTGCAAGTGCAAACAATGTACTGACGACCAAAACCCTGGATCGTTTCTACGATCCTATTGAGGATAAAGTACAAAATGTTTACGAGAAAAAAATTGCAGGGTATTCCACATTCTCCACTTCAGCGAGTTTGCAAACCACACTTTATGGGATGCTAAATTTCAAAAAAGGAAGTCTTGTCGAACGCGTTCGCCATATGGTAATCCCAAGCATTGGATTTACCTACCAGCCCGATTTTGGAACTCCCGATTGGGGCTATTTTAAAAATTATTATTCAGCTACGGGTGAGCTTACTCCTTATTCTATTTTTGACGGAGGAATGTTTGGATCTCCCTCTAGCGGTATGGTTGGAGCCATGACCTACAGTATTGGAAACAATATTGAAATGAAAGTCCGAAACAAAGAAGATTCCACGGGCGTAAAAAAAGTGAAACTTTTTGAAAGTTTGAATATTTCAGGAGGATATAATTTTGCTGCAGAAAGCCACAAATGGAGTATGGTCAATATAAACGGACAAACTTCTTTATTCGACGGCAAAGTAAATATGAATACAAGTTTGGTCATTGACCCTTACGAAACGGTTTACGATGTGAACGGTTTGGGGACGAGAACCGAAAATTTCGGAAAATTTAATTTGCAAGGGTTTAATATTCAAATGTCTGTTCCTTTAAGTGATGCGCTTTTTGCGTCGAAAGACAAGAAAAGTCCAGAAGAAATGTACAAAACCAGAGGAGAGATTCGAAATGAAAATTATTATTTTGATGAGTTTAACTATGCTCATTTTTCTCAGGCATGGACTCTGAATTTAAATGCGAATTATGCCTATACCCAAGGGGCAACTCAGTTTGGGAATAAGGTGGCGTCCGTCGGTATTGACGGCTCTATCAAGCTAACTCCGTTTTGGAACATTACGGGAAGCACGCATTATGATTTTATTACTAAGAAGCTTGCGTATACTCGAATCGGGTTCTTTCGAGACCAGCGAAGTTTCACAATCAACTTTAACTGGGTGCCTTTCGGGCAGTACAAAGTCTATGACTTCTTTATCGGAATCAAAGCGAATATACTAAGCGATGCGATTAAATACAATGATCGTAGCTTCACCGAACCGAATTCAAAATTCTAGACTTTCGAGTATTTTAATAATAATATTACCTTTGCAAAAATTCAACTATGGAAAAAAGATATATAAACACTACGAAAGCGCCTGCTGCAATAGGTCCCTATTCACAAGCTGTTCTTGCCAAGGGAGTTCTTTATATTTCAGGTCAAATCCCATTAGACCCTGCGAGCGGTAAGCTAATTGAAGGAATCGAAAAGGCGACTCATCAAGTGATGCAGAACCTTCAGGCGATTCTTGAGGAGTCAGGGATGGATTTTAGACATGTGGTCAAGTCAAGTATTTTTCTGACCAACATGGATGATTTTGCTCTTATGAACGAAGTGTATGCGTCTTATTTGAATCCTGAAAATTTACCGGCTAGGGAAACGGTTCAAGTGTCTTCTTTGCCTAAAAATGTAGAGGTCGAGATATCGATGATTGCCTACGAGAATTAATCAGATGAATTTCCTTCGTAATACAATTGCCGTCCTATTAGGGCTGGGAATCGCAGGTCTTATTATTAGCTTCGGAATTCGAATTAATCCGGATTGGATTACCTATGAGCGGTTTTCAGCATTTCAATCGTGGGAGAACTTTCTTTACTCCATGAAGGATAATGATGGCTTTTTTGTCTTCCTACTTTTCCTTTCGGGGATTGGTGCTACCATAGGAGGTGTTTTGACCGCGATTGTAGTGAAATATGCGAAGGTAGCTTATGCCATCCTTATTGGGTTCATCCTTTTGTTTATTGCAATGATGGATGTAATTGTAAATCCTTATCATCCTACTTTTTATAAGATCCTCATCTTTTTGACTTTTTTTCCTTTTTCGTGGATTGGTGGAAAAATCACCGAGGTGATTTACGATAGAAAGGAAAGACAGGCAAGGAAAAAAGAAAAGAAGTCTTTAGAAAATTAAAAAGAAATTTTTCTACAATAGAAAAAGGGCTTCGAAGAAATTCGAAGCCCTTTTTTAATCCACTATTTGAAACGAAAGTTTCTTATTGTGGCATTTTAAATCCTTGTGTGTAGATTCCGCCACGTTCATTGACATACTTCACTTGAACGTTTCCGGTAAAGCCATTTAGTATTTTGTCGACGTCTTTTTGGGAGTTTACGGGTTTGCCGTTGATCTCAATGACGATGTAGTTGTCTACAACTCCGATCTTAGCCATTTCTCCACCTTGGACAACGTTTCTGACAAGAACTCCACTATTTAGCCCGTAACGAGTCTTAAATCCTTCGTTTAGGGGTTGGAACTCCGCACCAATTTTTTCAGAGACTGTAAGATCGGCACGAGTACGGACCGAGGTGTTTCCTTTTTGGTCTTTTAAAACCACACGAACGGTGTTCTCTTTGCCATTCCGGTTGTAGGTTACATTTACTGCATCTCCAGGTCTTTTACTACCTACTGCTACTGATAGGTCAGCAAAATCGGTTATGTTTTGGTTGTCCACTTTGTTTATAATGTCTCCCGCTTTTAATCCCGCATCTTCAGCCCCGGATTTTGCTGAGACTTCTCTTACGTAGATTCCCACACCCGGCTTCAAACTCGTTTTGTATTCTCGGTTGTACAGAGCTACTTGCTGTTCGTCGGAAAGATCAATCGACATTACCCCTAAGAATCCTCTTTGAACCAGTCCGAACTTTTTAATGTCTTCGACAATCTTACGCGCAAGATTAGAAGGAACTGCAAATCCATACCCTTGGTAATATCCATTCGTAGAGGCAATGGCTGAATTGATTCCAATTAAATCCCCGCTTGTATTGACTAGGGCACCTCCTGAGTTCCCCATATTAATGGCTGCGTCCGTTTGAAGGAAACTTTCAATCGGGTTGGTTGCTGATCCTTGGGAGAGGATTCCAATTCCTCTTCCTTTCGCTGAAATAATTCCGGCAGTGGCCGTTGAGTTTAACCCTAAAGGATTCCCAACAGCAAGTACCCATTGACCTACTTCGACAAGATCAGAGTTTGCAAAGTTTAGGTAGGGCAGCCCCTTTTCTTCAATCTTTAATAAAGAGATGTCTGTGTTTGGATCCGTACCGACTAAAGTCGCGGTATAGCTTTTCTTGTTACTTAGAACTACTTCCAATTTGGAAGCTCCCGCCACCACGTGGTTATTTGAAATAATATAGCCATCCGGTGAGATGATTACTCCGGATCCCATTCCACTTGGCATATTGTCTGGACGTTGTTGTTGTCTGGGTTGAGCACGTTCCCCAAAGAACCATTCGAAAATATCTTGTTCAGAACTACGTCCTGCAGATCTTGTGGAGTAATTTTTAATGGTTACCACAGCTGGGACCGTCATTTTTGCCGCCGTGGTAAAGTCTGTTCCTGTACTGGCTCCTCCGATGGAAGCGAAATGAGCACTATCGTTTTTATTTGAACTGAAATAAGAGTAATCTTGCAAGCTTGCTTGCTGATTTTCAACTAGTTTAATACCGCCAAATACGGTAGCTCCTGAGATAACCCCTACAAGAGCGAAGGGTAGCATTTTTTTGACTTTCTCTGTCATTTTTATCTTTCTCATTATTAAGTTAATTGGTATGTATCGCAAATTTAACACTAAATAGGTATGCAGTCAAATGAGCTTGTTTCATATTTAACGGAACTTTAACAAGATTTATCACTTATTTAGAGAATTCCCTTGCGTTCTAAAGCTTCGGTGAAAGATATGGGACTATAAGAGACGGATTTAAGTCATTTTTGCACAAAATTTAAAACCATATCTTTGCAAAAATTTTAGATATCATAATGACAAATACAGGAAAAATTGAATTGATGGCTCCCGCGGGAGACTTTACGGCCATGCAAGCTGCGCTTGACAATGGTGCAGATTCTATTTATTTTGGCGTTGAGCAGCTCAACATGCGTGCTCGCGCTTCCATGAATTTTACCATCGACGACCTTCCCGAAATATCGAGACGTTGCAAAGAAAAAGGAGTACGTACCTATTTGACGCTCAACACAATTGTGTACGATCATGACCTTTCCATCATAAAAACCTTACTAGATAAAGCGAAGGCTGCCGAGCTGACTGCTGTGATAGCGATGGATCAGGCGGTTATTTCCTATGCCAGACAAATAGGACTTGAAGTACACATCTCCACTCAGATTAACATTACCAATATCGAAACTGTGAAATTTTATGCACTGTTTGCAGATACGATGGTCATGAGTAGAGAGCTCAGCATAACACAAATAAAAAAGATTTGTGAACAAGTAAAAAGAGACGAGGTTAGAGGTCCTAACGGAGAACTTGTTGAGATTGAAATCTTTGGACACGGAGCCCTTTGTATGGCGGTTTCCGGAAAATGTTATCTTAGTTTGCATTCCAGTAACTCTTCAGCAAACAGAGGGGCCTGCAAACAAAACTGTAGAAAAAAATATACGGTAATTGACCAAGAATCTGGATTTGAAATTGAATTAGACAATGAATACATGATGTCTCCTAAAGACCTATGTACGATTGGATTTTTAGATCAAGTTGTGGATGCGGGTGTAAAAGTATTGAAGATTGAAGGACGTGGACGTGCACCTGAATATGTGGCCACAGTCGTAAAATGCTACCGCGAAGCGATTGACGCTGTTGCAGACGGTACCTTTAGTCAAGAGAAAGTGAAAGGATGGATGGACCAATTAGAAACCGTTTACAATAGAGGTTTCTGGAGTGGGTACTATTTAGGACAGGAGCTTGGTGAATGGTCTGAGAATCCAGGTTCAAGTGCGACGCAGAAAAAAGTATACATTGGAAAAGGTCGTCATTTCTATCCGAAATCCAACGTAGCTGAATTTTTAATTGAAGCGTACGACTTAAGTGTAGGGGATAAAATTCTTATACAAGGGCCGACTACCGGTTCACAAGAAATGGTAGTAGAACGTATGCTCATTGATGAGAAAGGTGAAGCAGAAAAAGCAAGCAAAGCGGATGTAATTACTTTCAAAACAGAATTTAGAGTAAGACCTTCCGACAAACTTTATAAAATTGTTGAGGCTTAAGCAAGGAAGGGAACTATGGTGATTGTTACGCTACAAAGAGATAAATGCATTGGCTGCAACTACTGTGCAGAGTTTGCGCCGGAGTATTTTCGAATGTCTAAAAAAGATGGAAAATCGGTACTTTTGAAATCTACGGATAAGAAAGGATTTTTCACTTTGAAGACCCCTTTTCCAGAAGCATTAACGCCGTGTGAAAGGGCAGCTAAGGCTTGCCCCGTCAATATAATCTCTGTTAAAGAAGTGTAAAATGACAAAAAGTGAACTTCGTCAACATTATTTAGAACTTAGAAAAACCTTATCTAGCGATGAGGTTTTGTCTTATTCGACGCAAATCTTTGAGCGCTTTCTTGCAGCCTTTGATCCTTCAGCGATTGAAAAAGTGCATCTTTTCCTAAGCATTGCCAAATTTAAGGAAGTGAATACTGAGCTTTTTATTTCCTATTTTTTGGATAATGGTATTCGTGTTTTTGTACCTAAGATGGTGGGAGACACCCTTATTTCTATTGAGCTTACAAGAGAGACTCCGATGGTCCTTAACTCTTGGGGAATTCTCGAGCCAACAAGCACGGTTGATAGTGGGGAGAAAGATTTCGACCTAGTCATCACACCCCTTCTGTATTGTGATTTGCTCGGCAATAGGGTTGGGTATGGGAAAGGTTTCTACGATCGATTCTTCACTTCACTTCCTGCGAAAACGAAAAAAGTGGGAGTGGGCTTCTTTGATCCTGCACAGCCCGTACAGGATGTATACGAATCGGACGTTCCGCTCGATTACTTAGTGACTCCTAGAGAAGTACTGTCTTTTATCGGGGTTTGATAGAAATTGAGAAAGAAGAATTTAAATTCCTTTTGGAATTGTTTAGGCGTGGATACCAGAACATACTGCGCTTCACGCTGTTTTCTACCGACGGACCTATTTTGGGCTGAGAAATATTCCACATCAAATTTCGCAAAATTCAACGTGTCGTTTTCGTGAATTTTTTCATAAACGCTGAGGTTATGCACTTTTGCAGCTCTCACTTGGAAGCTATCCAGTTCTTTTAACAGCGGTTGTAGTGTAGTCGAATCCGCCTTATAGAAGTAGCCTTGCAGCTGAGAGTACATCGCGGAGTCTATCTCTGTGTCTTGTTTTCCCGAACTGTATAGGATCGAGAGGTCAATGACCTCTTGTACTTTTTGTTTTGTAATGGAATTAATCGCCTGGGCACTGTCCATATTTGCACTGGGATAGGAGGACTTGTTATTGTTGTACTTTACATTTTCAAGCGATAGTTCGTGCTTGTCTTTTTTGCAGGCTAGTACTAAAAAGGCAAGGGCAAGGAGTAAAACGTATGGATTAAAGTTCTTCATGGTTTGTAATTCTAAATTTAATTAAGACGATCTTACCTTTTTCCATTTTTGTGTCGATTACCTCCATGTTTTTTAAAGAGGTTGTGGGAGTGGTTACCAAATTGATATATCGAGATTTGTCTAGTGTTTCAATTCCATAGGTGTCGTTGTCATAGACTTGATAGATAAGGGCGTCTTGACTGATTAAAAAGTTTAAACTCTCCCGCTTTCTCTTAATGTCCTGAATAGAATTAGAGTAATAGTAGAGCATAATCGCATAATCGTTCGGCTTTAGCTCAATAATTTCACTTTCGGGGGCCGTTTTTAAGTTTCTACGTATCGTGTCGGTTCGGTAGTACGGAGACGAGACCACCATGGTAAGCGTGGAGCCTTCGGGATTGCGATACACGAACGGTTCGTTTGGTTTCGCGTTGTATAGAATAGGCGATTCATCGTTCTTCAAAATCTGCACTTGAAGTTCCGCATTGATTTTGGAATTTCGATCGGAATCTATAAAGTTATAATAATATTCCTTTGTGAAGAGTTCGTCTTTGTATAGGAAAAGCGCTGCAGCGAGTGCGATAAAGGCAAGTCCCGCAATTCCATACCACATTTTCGTGGTTCCCAGTTCTATTTTTGATTCCTGTTTTTTTTCAGGGACCGCTAATTGGGTAGAGACTTGCGAGAGAGAAGTCTCCAGTTCCACCGGTTCAGAAGGCTGAGAATCAATTTTTGTAGGAGAGGTAGGAACCTTTGGGGCTCGTTCCTCAGTGAGATTCGGTTCGGAAGAAGGATTGTAAGTAAGTGGGCTCGCTTCTTCATTTTCTAGTTCCGAGAGGATTTCATCGGCGTAAAGGTGTTTCTTTTTAAATTCATACCAAGAAGAATATCCCGCATAATCAGACAGTAAGTTTAGGATGTCGATGCGAGGTAGTTTGGTGACGGGTGAATTTTTGAAATAGGTGTAAAAGGATTTTTCACTGATGTTTCCTTTCACCTTTTGACGCAAGTCTTCTTGGAAATAAATGATGTCGATTCCTTTCCAATGGGCTATATTTTCTTCAGACGGCGTGTGTGATTCTAAGTATTTGGCCTGAATCTCCGTTTTAAGCTGTTCAAAATGCAATAAATCTAAATCGCTCAAAGTAGATGTTTAGTATTTAAGTCGTTGGTTTTCAGTTATACAAAATTGTAAATTGATTTTACAAATATAATACAATCAATTTTCATAAACAAGTTTGGTATCCGATATACCTTTGTATTGTTCAATTGAAGATGTGCTTTAGAGCAAATCCTAGATTGAATAACAAAAATAAGAAATCAAATCAAACCAAACACCTTATTATGAAAAAATCATTATTCCTAGCTGGATTTGCTGCACTTACCTTAGTAGCATGTAAAAAAACTGAAACTGTAGAAACTGCAAACGCTGCAGATTCAACTGCAAATGCACTAGCTGATTCAGCTGCTGTAATTGCCGATTCTGCTGCATCTGTTATTGACTCTGCTGCAACTGCAACGGTTGACGCTGCTAAAGATGCTGCGGCTGCAACGACTGCGGCGGGTGCTGAAGTAGCAAAAGACGCTGCGAAAGGAGCTGCTGATGCTGCGGAAGGAGCTGCGGATGCAACAGCGAAAGCTGCAAACGACGCTAAGAAAGCAGTGAAGGAAGCTACTAATTAGTAGAAAATCCTTTTTAATCCAGAAATGGATAAAAAAAAGTGCAAACGTATTAGAAAATGAATTACATTTGCACGCTTAATTAAAGAAACAATTTTTAAAACAATAATTTATTATGAAAAAGTCATTATTCGTAGCGGGTATCGCTGCTTTAGCTCTTGTAGCTTGTAAAAAAACTGAAACTGTTGACACTGCTGCTGACGTAGTAGATTCTACTGCTGCTGTTGTTGATTCAGCTGAAGCTGTAGTTGACTCTGCAAACGTTGTTGCTGATTCTGCTGCTACTGTAGCTGAAGAAGCTGCTGCAACTGCTGTTGACGCTGCTGAAGAAGCAACTAACTAGTCACTAGTTTAGAAAAGCTAAAGCCATCTTACCTTAGGGTAGGATGGCTTTTTTAGGTTTAGGCTCTAGAAGAGATTCTCTATTTTTCCAATTTTTGCCTTATAATCTCATAACAGCTAATTGCCACGGCATTGCTTAAGTTGAGTGAATCAATGGTGCCTACCATGGGAATAAGGGTGTTTTGACCTTTGTTTTCCCAAAATGAGGAGAGTCCTGAATGTTCAGTCCCGAAGAGGATGGCTGATTTTTTGGTTAGGTCTTTTGAAGGAAGTGACTTGGACGTTTGGTCCATTAAGGTCGTTAAGATCTGAAAGTTATTTTCTTGCAAAAACGAGTGCAGTTCCTCATTGTTTGAAGTGTAGACCTGAAGCCCAAACAAACAACCCACACTAGAACGAATCACGTTAGGATTGTATAAATCTACCTTGGGATCACTTATAATTAAAGCATCGATACCAAAAGCCTCGCAGCTGCGAAGAATGGCCCCTAGATTGCCGGGCTTTTCAATTCCTTCAAGAATGATAACCGAGGCATTTGTAGCGGGTTTGTAATCGGATAGTTTACTTTCTTTTGCTTTGTAGACACCTAGGATCCCTTCGGAACTTCCCCTATAGGCAATCTTCTCGTAGACCGCAGAGGAAACAAGATAAATCTTTGAGTTCGGTAGAGGCTCGTGATAGTAATCTTCGCAAATATAAAATTCGAGGGGCTCGTAGTTAAATTCAAGAGCTCTTTTATTCTCCTGTCTACCCTCTACGAAAAAGATCCCTTGTTTTTTGCGCTCTTGATTTTTGGTCAAAAGTCGAGTGAGGGTCTTTATTTTTTCATTTTGAGCACTTTCAATTCTCATTCGGTTGGTTTTCTAGGGTGGCTTCATTGCCGACTTCGGACTGTTCAATTAGGGTTTGTGAGAATTCTTTTTTGCTTTTGATTCCCAGCGCTTTCATCTTTTGGGTTTGATGAATTAAATTGTCCCTTCCCGTGTTAAGTTGTTTGTAAGCTTCGTTGTAGGTGTTTTGGGCTGCATCTATATTCTTTCCAACCTTTTCTAGGTTTTCCACGAACGAGACGAACTTGTCGTAAAGTTTAGTGCCTCTTTCCGCAATATCAATCGCATTTCGATTTTGGTATTCCCGTTTCCACAAATCTGCAATTAATTTAAGCGAAGTAATCAAATTGTTTGGACTGAGAAGTAGAATTCTTTTGTCGTAGGCGTAATCCCATAGAGTAGAGTCGTACTGCATAGCTGCAATATAGGCGGCTTCGTTCGGAACAAACATCATTACGAAGTCTAGGGATTTCCCATAATCATCGTACGCTTTTTGAGAGAGTTGGAGGATGTGATTCTTCATAGAACCTACATGCAGTTTTAGATGCGATTCGTACGTGTCGGGATCGGTTTCATCAATGAGGGCTGAGTAAGCCGTTAAAGAAACTTTGGAGTCAATGATGACGCTGCGGTCGTCTGGATATTTAACCACCGCATCCGGACGCATTTTCTTTCCTGAGAACTCGGAAAAGAGTGCTTTTTGATCTTGGTCAGTTAATTGATGCTCCATGAAGTACTCCCGTCCTTTCACTAACCCGGACTTTTCTAGTATACTCTCCAGAATCATTTCGCCCCAATTTCCTTGGGTCTTGCTTTCTCCTTTTAGGGCGCGAGTTAAGTTTTTCGCATCCTGGGAGATCTGTTGATTTAGTTCGGCTAATTCCTTTACTTTCTCCCCAAGGGAGAATCGTTCTTTAGACTCCTTTTCATACGATTCGCTTACTTTGTTTTTAAGTTCTTGAATTTTGTCTTGAAAGGGTTCGAGAATTAATTTGAGGTTGGATTGGGTAGCCTGTGAAAATTTGGTTGATTTCTCTTCAAAGATTTTA
Organism: Epilithonimonas sp. KH_059; assembly: GCF_057838485.1. Taxonomy (NCBI): domain Bacteria; kingdom Pseudomonadati; phylum Bacteroidota; class Flavobacteriia; order Flavobacteriales; family Weeksellaceae; genus Epilithonimonas; species Epilithonimonas sp. KH_059. Next base: position 1,343,952 of record NZ_CM174468.1, on the reverse strand, counting down.
TTGGCGAGATTTTCAAACTGCTCTTTGGACTGCTCATGCAGTTTTTCTACTTCCTGGACATGGGATTCGATTTTGCTGTGCAGTTGCTTGTTTTCTTCAAAGAGTTGCATTTTTTGTCCAAACAAGGATTGCTTCTCCGTACGGAAAGTTTCTAATTGAGTTAAAAGATCTTTCGTTCGCTCTTTTTCTTCTTCGTAGCGGAGCGTTTGACTTTCGAATTTAGCATGGATACCGGCCTGAGTTTCTCGGGCTAACTCTAGCGTAGCTTCTAGCTCGTTTCTTTTTTCTTTTTCCTGCTCAAGTTGCCCCTGCAACTGCTCGAGTTGTTTGTTTGCATTTTGCTGTTCTGTTCTAATTTGAATGAATTTCTCATTCACATCTTCAAAAAGGCTTCGCTTTACGCTCGAAGACTTATTTAAAAAATAGGCGATTAGGCCGCCGAGTAAAATGCCCAGTACGAGTCCAACAATCAGATAAATGGTTTCCATGGTTCAAAAGTACGAAACTATGTGAGTACAATCAAGAGCAAAGAAGGGGATTCCTTAGGGGTTTTGTTTCGTGATTTTCTTGTGGTCCTTTAAATGGGTGCCTATAGCGGCAGAGCCATACCAGGGTAAGATCTCCGCTTCAAAGATTCCAGCACTTAGCGTGGGGTCGCCCTTCAGTAGTTCTTTTGCCTCCTCTTCTGTTTTGCAATTTAAGAGAAAAATTCCGCGATACTTTAGCGCATTTGCAGTCGAAAACGGACCTGCAATCACTAGTTTTCCAGATTCTGCCAGTGCATTTATATTTGCGAAATGGCCTTTGAAAAGTTCTGCTCTTTGGGTGCGGTCGGTTAGTTCTTTATCCTTAGGTCCCGTTTTTAGAATGACCAGGATGTAAGATTTCATTCCATGGTCATCCGCGCCTAGGGAGTCCGCTAGTTTTTGGTCAAAATTCGGGTTTGTGATTTCCTTGTCTTCCTGAGCTGCTTTGTTTTGTGCATTTGCAAAGGTGAAGCTAAAGAGTAGGCCTAGAAAAAGGAGGTGAAAAGTGCGCATGGTTTAATCTTTTATTTGTAAAAATTCTTTGGCGAGCTTAATCATATTCGGATCCCCCGTGTACTTGCCATGCTCGTCGGAAAGTTTGATCGTAGGGATCCAATCTCCGTTATGGCCTTGAACCCCAATGAGCTTCATCACAATGTTCATGGGTTTTAGTCCCACGTCGTTGGTAAGATTGGTGCCAATCCCAAACGAAGTTCCGATTTTCCCTTCGCAATAATTGCGAATTTCTTCCACTTTGGTTAAGTTCAGTCCGTCGGAAAAGATGATGTATTTATAGAGTGGGTTGATTCCATTGTCTACGTAATGGGCAATGGTCATGTCTGCGAATTCCATAGGGTCTCCACTGTCGTGGCGGACTCCATCAAATAGTTTTGCAAACTTTTTGTCAAATTGCTGAAAAAATACTTCCGTAGTGTAGGTGTCTGAAAGAGCGACTCCTAGATCCCCGCGGTAGATATCCACCCAATGTTCTAAGGCGAGTTTGTTTGCCATTTTAAATCCAAACTCAGCTCCATGGAACATGAACCATTCGTGCGCATGCGTCCCAATGGGCTTTACTCCGTATTTCATTGCGAAGTGTACGTTTGAGCTTCCCGTGAATTTAGTGTTTTGGTTTTGAACTAAGGAGTTCACAACCATGTCGTGCACTTTGTAGGAGTGGCGTCTACGGGTGCCAAACTCCGCAAAGGTGACCCCAAGTTCAACCAATTTTTGTGCTTTACGGTCCGTCGTTTCAATGACCGTTTCGTTGGAATCTCTTTCCATATGATTTAGAACATAATGGAGTTCGGAGATTAGGGCTAACAAGGGAACTTCCCAAAGGATCGTTCGGTACCATAGACCCTCGACCCATACTTTCAGTTTATTTCCATCCTGTTCAATGTGAACTTCGGAAGGATCGTAATGGTAGCCTTCTAAAAAGTCTAGATACGGAAGGTCAATATAGGGACAGGTGGTTTGAAGATAGGACTTTTCTGCTTTGGTTAACTTAAGTTCTGCCATCGCATTTACGGCCTGACGGAGCTCCTGCGCAAATCCAGGAGGAAAGAAGTGTTGTCCTCGGTTGATGAATTCGTATTTTACACTTTGGGTAGGAAACAGTTTTACAACTGCATTTTGCATTGTGAATTTGTAGAAATCATTGTCTAGGATGGAGTTGAATCGAACGTCTGCCATATATTTTAAACTATGTAAATACAAATGTAACGAAACCGATCATAAAAAAATCGCCACAAGGGGCGATTTTCGAAAAACTTGAGTAAAGCTTTTATTTTCTTAAATAGGCATTATACATCCATACCTCTTTTTCTTGTTCGGTCACATAATCACTCATCTGAGAGTTGGTTCCTTCGTCTCCAGCTTTTTCGCTCACATCGAGAAGTTCTCTCTGCAAATCAATCACGATTTTAAATGAGTTTAAAATGTTTTCGACCGCTTTCACAGGATCGCTCACTTCCTTACTTTCCTTAATGGTTGAGATTTCAAGGTAGTCTGAATAGTTGTGTAGGGGCGTTCCATCGAGGGTTAGAATTCGCTCTGCGATTTCATCAATTTTTAAAACTAAGTTATTGTAAAGCTCTTCAAATTTAGGATGCAAGGTGAAAAACTGATCTCCTGTAATGTTCCAATGTGCCCCTCTTGTGTTTTGATAAAAAATCGAATAATTTGCAAGTAGAGTATTTAGTTTGGCTGCGATTTCTTCGCAGTCGGCCTTGGCCAGACCGATAATAGCATGTCTTTTCATATAGATTGTTTTAATTTTCTTGTTTGATTAAGACAAAGGTAGGAAGAATCAAGGGCGATACCTAGGGCATTGAATAGAAGGTTTCAATCTGCATGATACGCAATATAATTTGCGAAGAAGGAACTATGGTTTTATTCAAATTCACTCTCCTGTTTTTGATTAAGAAAGGGGACTTATTCTTCTGATCGCTACCCTCTACAACTTAAGTTGGGAGAAAATTGGGGTAATTCACTGACTATGAAGCGAGGCAAATGTTGAAATTATAGCCAGAGCTATTGCCAAATAAAAAATATTCACTACTTTTGCACCCTAAAATAAAAAGCAATTAAATGCCTACTATTCAACAATTAGTTAGAAAAGGAAGAGCCACGCTTGCCAAGAAGAGCAAATCGGCTGCCCTTGAATCCAGTCCACAAAGACGAGGAGTATGTACGAGAGTATATACGACTACTCCTAAGAAACCGAACTCTGCACTTAGAAAAGTTGCAAGGGTAAGACTTTCTAATGGGAAGGAAGTCAACGCTTATATCCCGGGCGAAGGACACAATCTTCAAGAGCACTCGATAGTATTGGTACGTGGAGGAAGGGTGAAAGACCTACCGGGAGTACGTTATCACATTGTTAGAGGAGCCTTAGACACCGCTGGTGTTAACGGAAGAACCCAAAGAAGATCCAAGTATGGAGCTAAGAGACCAAAACCAGGTCAAGCGGCTGCTACGGGTAAGAAAAAGTAATCATTAATTATTTAGAAACGAAACAATGAGAAAGACAAAAGCGAAAAAAAGACCGTTGTTACCGGATCCGAAGTTTAATGATCAACTGGTAACACGATTTGTAAATAACTTAATGCTCGATGGTAAGAAATCGATCGCATTTAAGATTTTCTACGATGCATTAGATTTAGTAGAAGCGAAAAAAGGAGAAACTGAAAAGACTTCTCTTGACATCTGGAAAGATGCGCTTACTAATGTAATGCCACACGTAGAAGTACGTTCAAGAAGAGTTGGGGGTGCAAACTTCCAGATTCCAATGCCGATTCGTGCAGACAGAAAAATTTCGATGGCCATGAAATGGTTAATCAAATATTCTAAAGCAAGAAACGACAAATCGATGGCTCTTAAGTTAGCGACTGAAATTATCGCGGCTGCAAAAGAAGAAGGTGCTGCTTACAAGAAGAAATCCGATACGCATAAAATGGCAGAAGCCAACAAAGCGTTCTCACACTTTAAATTCTAATCTGAAATGGCAAGAGACCTTAAATACACAAGAAATATTGGTATCGCTGCTCACATTGATGCAGGTAAAACCACCACGACAGAAAGAATTTTATTCTACACGGGTAAAACTCACAAACTGGGAGAAACTCACGAAGGTTCTTCTCAGATGGACTGGATGGAGCAGGAAGCTGAAAGAGGGATTACAATCCAATCTGCAGCGACTACTTGTAGTTGGGTGTTCCCTCGTAAAGACGGACAACCTACACCTGAGTCAAAAGATTACCACTTCAATATTATTGATACCCCGGGACACGTTGACTTTACCGTAGAGGTAAACCGCTCGTTAAGAGTACTTGACGGTCTTGTTTTCTTATTCTCTGCCGTAGACGGTGTGGAGCCTCAATCGGAAACGAACTGGAGACTTGCAGACAACTACAAAGTAGCCCGTATGGGATTCGTTAATAAGATGGACCGTCAAGGTGCAGACTTCTTGATGGTAGTGAAGCAAGTAAAAGAAATGCTTGGATCGAATGCCGTTCCAATCGTACTTCCTATTGGTGCAGAAGAAGACTTTGTTGGGGTTGTAGACCTTATCAAGAACAGAGCGATCATTTGGCATGACAATACACAAGGGGCAACCTTTGACGTAGTGCCAATTCCAGAGGATATGAAAGAAGAAGTTCACGAATATAGAGAGAAGTTAGTAGAAGCAGTAGCGGATTACGACGACACTCTAATGGAGAAATTCTTCGAAGATCCAGATTCTATTTCAGAAGACGAAATCAACGAAGCCCTAAGAAAAGCGACAATCGACATGTCGATTATCCCAATGACTTGTGGTTCTTCATTCAAAAACAAAGGAGTTCAGTTTATGCTGGATGCGGTATGTAAATACCTTCCTTCTCCAATGGATAAAGAAGCGATTGATGGAACCGATCCGAAAACAGACGAGCCTATTACAAGAAGACCTGACGTAACTGAACCTTTCGCTGCGTTAGCGTTTAAAATTGCTACGGATCCATTCGTGGGACGTTTAGCATTCTTCAGAGCTTATTCTGGAAGATTGGATGCAGGATCTTACGTTCTTAACAACCGATCAGGTAACAAAGAGAGAATCTCTAGAATCTACCAAATGCACGCAAACAAGCAAAATCCAGTGGAGTATATCGAGGCTGGAGATATTGGTGCTGCTGTTGGATTTAAAGATATCAAAACAGGAGATACACTTTCTGATGAGAAAAACCCAATTGTTTTAGAATCTATGTTGTTCCCAGATCCAGTGATCGGGATTGCAGTAGAGCCGAAAACAAAAGCGGACCAGGATAAAATGGGGAACGCTCTTGCTAAACTAGCAGAAGAAGATCCAACATTCCAAGTAAAAACAGACGAAGCTTCAGGTCAAACGATCATCTCCGGAATGGGAGAGCTTCACTTAGATATCATCGTGGACCGTTTGAGACGCGAATTCAAAGTGGAAGTAAACCAAGGTCAACCTCAAGTAGAGTATAAAGAAGCACTTACTGCGAAAGCAGCTCACCGTGAAGTTTATAAAAAGCAATCGGGTGGACGTGGTAAATTTGCAGACATTGTATTTGAAATTGGTCCTGCAGACGAAGACAAACCAGGTCTTACCTTTGTGAATGAAATTAAAGGAGGTAACATTCCAAAAGAATTCATTCCATCGGTTGAGAAAGGATTTAAGGAATCTATGAAAAACGGTCCTTTGGCTGGATTCGAAGTAGAGTCCATGAAAATTACACTGAAAGACGGATCTTTCCACGCAGTGGACTCGGATCAACTTTCTTTTGAACTTGCAGCGAAAATGGGATTCAGAGAATCCGGTAGAGCAGCGAAAGCCGTGATCATGGAACCGATCATGAAACTAGAAGTAGTGACTCCTGAAGAATACATGGGAGATATCGTAGGGGACCTTAACAGAAGAAGAGGAACCGTAAACGGTATGGACGATAGAAACAATGCGAAAGTAATTAAAGCATTCGTCCCGCTTTCTGAAATGTTTGGTTATGTGACTTCGTTAAGAACCTTGTCTTCAGGTAGAGCAACCTCTTCCATGGAGTTCGAGAAATACGAAGCAGCACCTAACAATATTGCTGAAGATGTAATCGCGAAAGCTAAAGGTTAATTTTTAAAATTAGATTAAAATGTCACAAAGAATTAGAATAAAACTTAAGTCTTACGATTACAATTTGGTAGATAAATCTGCTGAGAAAATCGTAAAAACTGTAAAAGCTACAGGGGCTGTTGTAAATGGACCAATTCCATTGCCAACCAACAAGAGAATCTTTACTGTGTTAAGATCTCCTCACGTGAACAAGAAAGCGAGAGAGCAATTCCAATTGTCCGCACACAAGCGTCTAATGGATATCTACTCTTCTTCTTCTAAGACGGTTGATGCTCTAATGAAGCTAGAACTTCCAAGTGGAGTAGACGTTGAGATCAAAGTATGATCCTTGTTTACTTACTATAACTCAAAACCGCTCTTAGGAGCGGTTTTTTTTTATGTTTCCTATTCTAAATTAAGCGCTCTTATTTAGAATGCTTCTAGATTAATTTTAAATAACTGATATTTGTCATTTCAAGTGCTTATTTAGACTAATTAAAAATTGTACTTTTGGGCATCGAAAAAAACGACGGTTACTTATGAAAAAATCAATAATTATTGCCGCAGTCCTAGGATCTATGGGGATCTTTGCCCAACAGAAGAAAGATTCTATTCCTGCTGTAACACAAATAGAAGAAGTAAACTTATTTGGAGCCAGTGCGGCACAACCGGAAGGTCTTGAGATGATCACTCGTATGCCTCTTAAAGCTAGAGATCAAATTCAAAGCATCTCTGTTCTTTCTTCCAAAGTGATTGAAGACTTAGGAGGACTAAGTGTAACGGATGTGGTAAAGAACATTCCTGGGGTTACTCAATTTGCCTCTTATGGAGGAACCAAGGAAAGTATGACGATCCGTGGATACCGCGGAGTACCGGTACTTAAAAATGGAGTCCGGATGGACAGTGATTTTAGAACGAGCTCAATGCTAACCGATATGCAAGGAGTAGAATCGATCCAAGTGATTAAAGGATCGGCCGCGATTACGCAAGGAGTCGCTAGTGGACTAGGAGATGCGGGAGGTGTAATTAATATTGTGACTAAAAAACCTCATTTCATTAACAAAGGAAGTGTGGGAGTTCGCTACGGAAGCTGGGACATGTACCGAGGCTTTCTCGACGTACAACGGGTTCTAGATCCTGCAAAGAAAGTAGGAGTTAGACTAAATGCTTCCTATCAAAATAACCAGAGCTTTAGAGACAATGTTCAGGGGGAAAGAGTTTATATTAATCCTTCGGTAGCTTACCGAATAAGCGATAGAACGGAAGTGAGTGTGGAAATGGATTATTTCAATTCCAATTTAACTCCCGACCGAGGGACCGTGAACTTAGGCCCTGGAAGTGAGAATCATATTTACGAAATGCCGAAAGGAAACTTTTTAGGTTTCAAAACGGACAATAGCAATACCACGACTATTAATTTAGCGACGAATTTGACTCATCGTCTAAGCGATAAGTTGAAGCTGCGTGCTGCTTATTACAACTCATCTTATACAAATGACAATATTTCTTCTTCGTTAGGGAAAGGATCGAGTGCAACGGGGTACGCTGTTTTGTCTCGTTCCTTAGGCCGAAGCGAAAGAGAAGACAACAACCAAACGTTGCAATTCGATTTCATTGGCCAAGATGTGTATACGGGATCTATTAAGCATACGTTCCAAACGGGGTTTGACTGGACACAGTCCAACGTGGACACCTATTCCTATGCGACCAAATCCAATGTAGATCAAATCAATGTACTGGAGAAAATTAGCAATACACTTCCCGCAGGCGTTAATCTTGATTTTGGAGCGAGACCGGACGGTGTCAATACGAAAAGCAGCACCTACGGACTTATTGCACAAGACGTGATCACCATCAATCCTTTCTTAAAAGCAGTTCTTGGACTTCGTTATAGCCATTTGAATGGACTTGATGCAGAAACTGTGAAGGACGCTTGGAACCCGACCTTCGGTCTAATGATTTCTCCAAGAGAGAATATGAATATCTTCGGATCTTATACTTCAACCACTTCACTTCGAGGCGCAAACAATCCTCTTGATGGGGGTGGAATTGTAGGGTCAGAGAGAACAGACCAAATTGAGGCCGGATTGAAATCGGATTGGTTCCAAGAGAAACTTAGATTCAATGTGACGCTCTTCCATATGAATACAGACAATCTTTCCTACACTATCTTAAATGAACAAGGACAGTCGACAGGTCTTTATGGACTGGCTGGTAAACTGGTTCGTTCTGGTGTGGATGTAGAACTGATTGGAAAGGTGATGACGAATCTTCAAGTGATGGCGGGCTACTCGTACCTCGATGCGAAGTATAAAGAATCCCCTGCCTATATGGACGACTCGGCTCCCATGAACACTCCTTCACACACCGCAAACGGATGGGTAAACTATAAGTTTAACCAAGGGGCGCTTCGAGGTCTTGATTTCGGAGTCGGTGCTTACTATGTGGGCGCTAGACCGGTAGACAATTTCACAAAGAAAACCATCCAATCCGGCCACGCAAATTCCGTGGAACCAGGAGTGAAACCGTTTGAACTTGATAGCTATGCTACACTCGAGGCGCAAGTAGGATACCAAATGGGGAATCTAGGACTGAGAGTATTCCTTAACAACCTTACCGATGTGGTGAATTATAGTTCTTATTTCCGAGGAGGCTATTTAGATCAGATTCAACCGCGCAATGCTTCTGTACAATTGACATATAAATTCTAATCTTAAAAAACTGAAAAAAATGAAATTAATCAAAACTCTGTTGTCCTTCGCTCTTGTCATGCTCGTAATGGCTTGTTCAAAAGAAGGAAAGAAAAGAATGGCTGACTATTCCATCATTCAAAAAGAATTGAATTTGGATAGTGAAACCTCTACGGCCTTTAAAGCCATCACTGACAAATACGATGAGTCTCGTAAGAGCTTCCGTGCAACCCTTGGTGAACACCCAGACCGGGTCACTCTTTTCTCTAAATACGAAGAGTTCCAAGCGAGTCAAGATGGGGAAGTGGCTCAAATCTTAACGCCTGAGCAAATGGCGAAGTACAGTAAGTTTGTAGACGAAAACACAAGAAAGAGACCAAGGTACAACAATGAGACTTTGGCCCTGATTCAATCTGAGGCGCAATTGGATGAATCCCAAATGCAAGTGGTCAATGCGGCAAACGATGCTTTTGAGAAGTCCTATTCCGATGCTCACGACTTGTATCATGGCAATCCAGAATTGGGTAAAGAATATTGGACGAAGTTCGATGCGCAAAGAAAAGCAGCGATTGAGTCGGTTTTAAGCCCAGAACAAAAAGCGGCCTATACGGAAGTCGTGAAAGATATTTCCAATAGTAGCAAGAAGTAAGTGACTTTAGGTAAGTCTATTTTCATCCCTTTAATTTAATTACGGAAAGTTGAACCTTCAAAAGGTTCAGCTTTCTGTATATAAAATCATGAGCAACGTAAAAAAGAGTTTATTTCGAAAACGTCGAAAGAAGGAGAGTCTTCTGAAGTACGTGATGTTTCTTTCTCATTTATGGCTAGGGCTACTAAGTGGAGTCGTCATTATGCTGCTGTGTATTTCAGGCTGCCTATACTCCTTTAAAACACAAATCATTGAGTCCTATAACTCGGATAAAGTTTTCGTGGAAACAAAGGGACAAGTGCCCATTAGTCCAAAGAAGCTACAGGATTTATTGGAGGCCAAGGACCATAAACTCAATAGCATTCATTTGCCAAAGGAGGCCAACCGTGCATGGAGCCTTTCCTATTTTGATCAGCAAGAAAATTTAAAAAGCACGTATTTCAATCCCTATACGCAAAAAGAGCTGGGAACAAGCGATGCCGCACTGGATTCTTTTTTTCAAGTCGTACTTGATTTTCACCGAACCTTACTCTTAGGCGATTTTGGACGCCAAATCTTAGGGGTCGGTGTTCTTCTATTTTTGTTTTTAATGCTGAGTGGTTTTATTCTATGGCTACCCAAAAAACTTAAGTACCTAAAGCAAAGTTTTACAATAAAGTTTAGAGCTAAATTTCAGAGAGTAAATTATGATTTTCATAAAGTGGTTGGGTTTTACTGCATGCTGCTACTCGCTTTTATTTCGGTAACTGGAATTTACATTACGTATCCGTGGGTAAAGAGTGGACTTATCGTAGCTCTAGGGGGAGAACCTCTAAGTCAAATTAATTCGGAAAGCGAATTAGAAGGCTCAGGGGATTTTGCTGCCCTGATGCAAGACATGCTAAAGAGACAAGATGAAAAGAAGCAAGCACCTGAGCAAAAAACAGCCACACTCGCGGAAATTGTAGATAAGGTTCAAAAAGAATTTCCTGCCAAAGCAAGCCTTGCCATAGAATTCCCGAACTCTGAAAACCCTCGCTTCATGGTGAAGAGAAGGCATAATGAGAATTCACTTCGTTTCATTGTGGAGGACGAACTTAGTTTTGATCGCAGTGGAGAACTACAAACCAAAGAGATTTTTCTAGATAAACCTCTCAACAAACAATTTTCGGCTCTAGCAAAACCACTACATACAGGCGAGATCATGGGACTCTCTAGTATTATTGTATACTTCATCGTCACTTTGATCGGAGCCTTACTCCCATTGAGCGGATTTTTGATCTGGTGGAACCGGGCTCGAAAATTAAAATAAAGCTAAAGCTCTGAACGGGAGCTCTCCCGAGTTTAAGCACTAGATTCAAAAGCTAGTTTGCGCATTCTTTGTTATTTTTCTGAAATTAATTTAACTCACTGTTTGTCAGTTAAAAAAATATCCTTAAATTTGCACACTCATTTTAGGGGAGAAGTGTGCCTAATTGAATCATAGAAATCACTTACAAACCGAAATGAAATCGTTGAAAACAGTAACTATATATTAAATAATGTCAGGTATTATTGGAAAAAAAATCGGGATGACTTCCCTGTTTGACGAAAGCGGAAAAAACATTCCGTGTACCGTTATTCAGGCGGGGCCTTGCTCGGTTTTACAGGTCAGAACCGTAGAAGCTGATGGCTATAGCGCCGTGCAGCTAGGTTTCGATGACAAGAGTGAAAAGAACGTTGGTAAAGCGTTAGCCGGCCATTTTAAAAAGGCAGGTTCTACTCCAAAAGCTAAATTGGTAGAATTCGTACACGGATCTACAGAATTAAGCGTTGGAGATGAAGTAAATGTAAAACTTTTTGGAGAAGGAGAGTACGTGGATGTAACCGGTACCTCTAAAGGTAAAGGATTCCAAGGGGTAGTAAAAAGACACAACTTTGCGGGTGTTATGCAAGCGACTCACGGTCAGCATAACCGACTTAGAGCACCAGGTTCCATTGGAGCAGGTTCTGACCCATCTAGAGTATTCAAGGGCATGAGAATGGCCGGAAGAATGGGTGGTAAGCAAGTGACGGTTCAAAACCTTCAAGTGTTAAAAGTGGATGAAGAACAAAATCTTTTAGTTGTAAAAGGTGCTGTTCCAGGGGCTAAAAATTCATATGTAATTGTAAGAAGATGGAACTAGTAGTATTAAATAATTCAGGGAAAGAAACCGGAAGAAAAGTTACTCTTGACGAATCTGTTTTCGGAATTGAGCCTAACCAACACGCGGTTTACTTAGAAGTAAAACAATACCTGGCTGCACAAAGACAGGGAACTCATAAGTCTAAAGAAAGAAGCGAAATTACCGGTTCTACTAAGAAACTTAAGAAACAAAAAGGATCTGGATCTGCACGTTACGGGGATATCAAATCACCAATCTTCAGAGGTGGAGGACGTATTTTTGGTCCAAAACCAAGAGACTACAGATTCAAATTGAACAAAGCGCTTAAGAGACTTGCTAAAAAATCTGTTCTTTCACAGAAGTTGAAAGACAACAGCATTAAAGTCCTTGAAGATTTGAGCTTGAACGCTCCTAAAACCAAAGATTTCATCAGCGTATTGAACGCATTGGAATTAAACGGTAAGAAGTCTCTGTTCATTCTTCCTGAAGCGAATAAGAATGTGTATTTATCTTCAAGAAACTTACCTAAAACAAGAGTATTGAACTATACTGAAATTAGTTCTTACGATCTTGTAAATGCAGGTGAGATTATTTTCTTCGAAGGTGCAATTGAAAAATTCCAGGAAAACTTAAAGAAATAAATCATGTCAGTTATTATTAAACCAGTTATTTCAGAGAAAGCCAACTACCTTACCGAATTAAGAGGGGCTTATTCTTTCTTAGTAGATACTAAGGCGAATAAAATCCAAATTAAAGGGGCTGTAGAAGAAGCTTACGGAGTGAAAGTAGCGGACGTTAGAACCATGATTTATGCGCCTAAAGTTTCTGCGAAACACACAAAAAAAGGTCTTCAAGTAGGAAAGACAAACAAATTGAAAAAAGCAGTAATTACCCTTCAAGAAGGGGAAGTACTAGATATTTTTTCAGTATAAATAAGTATTAATAGTATAAATAATAGTAATGTCTGTTAGAAAATTAAAACCTATCACCCCGGGACAGAGATTCAGAGTTGTAAATAACTTTGAGGAAATTACTACCAACAAACCAGAGAAGTCTCTAACTGTTGGTATTAAAAAGTCAGGCGGACGTAACCAAACTGGTAAAATGACCATGCGTTACACCGGAGGTGGACACAAAAAGAAATACAGAATTATCGACTTCAAAAGAAATAAATTTGACGTTGAAGCAACCGTTAAGTCTGTAGAGTACGATCCAAACAGAACTGCTTTTATCGCACTTCTAGAATACACAGATGGAGAGAAGAGATACATCATCGCTCCTGCAGGTATCCAAGTGGATCAAAAAGTAGTGTCTTCAGAATCAGCGGAACCTAATGTAGGGAACGTAATGAAGTTAAAGAACATACCTTTAGGTACTGTGATTTCATGTGTAGAACTTAGACCAGGACAAGGAGCAATCCTTGCGAGATCTGCAGGTTCATCCGCACAATTAACTTCAAGAGACGGAAAATACGCGATCGTGAAACTTCCTTCAGGGGAGTCTAGAATGATCCTTACGGAATGTCTTGCAATGATTGGTTCTGTATCCAATCACGACCATATGCTTACCGTTTCTGGGAAAGCAGGTAGAAGTAGATGGCTTGGTAGAAGACCTAGAACGAGAGCGGTTGTAATGAACCCAGTCGATCACCCAATGGGTGGTGGTGAAGGTCGTTCTTCAGGTGGACACCCAAGATCAAGAAACGGAATGCCGGCCAAAGGGTACAAAACCAGAAAGAAAAACAAAGTTTCTAACCGTTACATCGTATCTAAAAGAAAATAATTATGGCAAGATCACTTAAAAAAGGACCATTCATTCATCATACTTTAGATAAGAAGGTTCAGGCAAATATTGAGTCTGGTAAGAAGACAGTAATCAAAACGTGGTCCAGAGCATCGATGATCTCTCCAGACTTCGTAGGACACACCATCGCAGTACACAACGGAAAATCTTTTATTCCTGTATACGTGACTGAAAACATGGTAGGTCATAAGTTAGGCGAATTTTCTCCGACAAGATCTTTTAGAGGTCACGGTGGTAACAAAAATAAAGGTAGCAGATAATCATGGGATCAAGAAAACAAGATAGCGCAATCGCTCAAAAAATAGCAAAGAAAGACGTGGTTCAAGCCCGTCTTAACGACTGCCCATCTTCTCCTAGAAAAATGAGATTAGTTGCTGATATCATCAGAGGAGAAAGCGTAGACAAAGCTCTATACATTCTTAAATTTTCTAAGAAAGAAGCGTCAAACAAATTGGAGAAACTTTTGCTTTCTGCAATGGCGAACTGGCAAACGAAAAACGAGGGAGCTGACATTGAGGAAGCAAACCTTATCGTGAAAGAAATCTACGTGGATAGTGCAAGACAATTGAAGAGACTAAGACCGGCTCCACAAGGAAGAGGTCATAGAATCAGAAAGAGATCTAACCACGTGACATTAATTTTAGGCAACAAAGAAATTTAATCAAGGTATGGGACAGAAGACAAATCCAATTGGTAACAGATTAGGTATCATCAGAGGATGGGATTCGAACTGGTATGGTGGAAAAGATTATGGAGACAGAATCGCAGAAGACTATAAAATCAGAAGATACCTTGATGCTAGATTATCTAAAGGTGGGGTTTCAAAAATCTACATCGATAGAACCTTAAAATTAGTGACTGTAACAATTACGACTGCTAGACCGGGACTTATCATCGGGAAAGGAGGACAAGAGGTTGATAAATTGAAAGAAGAATTGAAAAAACTTACCGGTAAGGAAGTTCAAATCAATATTTTCGAAATCAAGAGACCAGAACTTGACGCCGTATTAGTTGCAGATAGCATTGCAAAGCAAATTGAAAACCGTATTTCTTACAGAAGAGCGGTAAAAATGGCCATTGCAAGTAGCATGAGAATGGGAGCGGAAGGAATCAAAGTAATGGTTTCTGGACGTTTGAACGGAGCTGAAATGGCAAGAAGTGAATCTTTCAAAGACGGAAGAATTCCACTTTCTACTTTCAGAGCTGATATCGATTATCATTGGGCTGAAGCGCACACGACTTACGGAAGACTAGGCATCAAAGTCTGGATCATGAAAGGAGAAGTTTATGGAAAAAGAGACTTAACTCCACTAGTAGGTCAACAACAGAAGAAATCGGCTCCAAGAGGAGAGCGTTCGGATAGAGGTGGCGATAGAAGACCAAGAAGAAACAATAATAATTAAAATTTTAGATTAGACGTTTTTAATTTTAAATTACCGTTACTTTTTTAAAATGAGAAAATCTAAAATCTAAAATCTAAAATCTAAAATTTAGAAATTATGTTACAACCAAGAAGAACCAAATTTCGTCGTGTTCATAAGATGAAGATGAAGGGAAATGCGCAGAGAGGATCTCAATTAGCGTATGGAACTTTTGGAATCAAGGCCACAGACGGAGCTTGGATTACTGCAAGACAAATAGAGGCTGCGCGTATTGCTGCAACTCGATATATGAAAAGAGAAGGGCAACTATGGATCAAAATATTCCCAGACAAGCCAATTACCAAAAAACCTGCGGAAGTACGTATGGGGAAAGGGAAAGGTGCTGTTGAATATTGGGTAGCTGTAGTTAAGCCTGGTAAAATTATGTTTGAAGTGGGTGGAGTTCCTTATGAAGTTGCAAAAGAAGCTCTTCGTTTGGCCGCTCAAAAATTACCAATCGTCACTAAGTTCGTGGTGGCTAACGATTTTGTTAAACCTGAATAAATCTTTGAATTATGAAAAATGCGGAAATCAAAAATTTAAGCGCAGGGGATCTACAAGCTAAGCTAGCTGAAGTAAAAGCAGAATTCATTAAATTGAAACTTGCTCATAGAATCAGCCCAGTAGAAAACCCAATTCAAATCAGAGATTTGAGAAAGACGATCGCTAGATTAAATACTGAGTTAACTAACAAACAATAATTTCATTTACCAATGGAAAGAAATTTAAGAAAAGAAAGAATCGGAGTTGTTTCCAGCAACAAAATGGAAAAAACTATTGTTGTTAGTGAAACATTGAAAATGAAACACCCGATGTATGGAAAATTCGTTACTAAAACGAAGAAGTACACGGCACACGATGAAAACAACGAGTGCAACGAGGGGGACACTGTTCTTATCCAAGAAACAAGACCTCTTAGTAAAAGCAAGAATTGGAGATTAGTAAGAATCATTGAAAAAGCTAAGTAATGTTACAAACAGAATCAAGATTAAAAGTAGCTGACAATACTGGTGCAAAAGAAGTACTAGTGATCAGAGTTCTGGGAGGAACCAGAAGAAGATATGCTTCCGTTGGTGATAAGATCGTAGTGACTATCAAAGATTCTACACCACAAGGAAACGCGAAAAAAGGACAAGTATCCAAAGCGGTTGTGATACGCACAAAGAAAGCAGTGAGAAGAAAAGATGGATCTTACATCAAATTCGACGACAATGCTTGTGTGTTACTTAACGCAGCTGGAGAAATGAGAGGTACGCGTGTTTTTGGACCGGTAGCTCGTGAGTTGAGAGACAAAGAATACATGAAAGTCATTTCATTGGCTCCCGAAGTACTTTAATTTTTAAAATTTAAGAAGAATGACAAAAGTTAAAATTAAAAGAGGAGACCAGGTACTAATTACAACCGGTAAGAACAAAGGTTCTAAAGGGGAAGTACTTGAAGTGATCAAAAAAGAAGGAAAAGATCCAAGAGTAGTAGTTGCAGGAGCAAACATCGTGAAAAAACACGTAAAGCCCTCTGCTTCTAACCCTCAAGGTGGTATCGTAGAGAAGGAAGCTTCTATTCACATTTCTAACGTCGCTTTGATGGACAAAGACGGAAAAGCAACGAAAGTAGGAACGAAAGTAGAAGGTGACAAAAAAGTGAGAGTTGCTAAATCAACCGGTGAAACTTTATAATGCATAAGACAATGGAATTTATAGCAAGACCTAAAACAATATATAAAGAGAAAATTGTTCCTGCGATGATGGAAGAATTTGGGTACAAATCTGTAATGCAGGTACCTAAATTAGAAAAAATCGTAATTTCCCAAGGTTTGGGAGCTGCAACTGCGGATAAAAAAATCGTAGATTATGCAGTGGAAGAATTGACAATGATCACTGGCCAAAAAGCAGTAGGAACACTTTCAAAGAAAGACGAAGCTGCATTCAAATTAAGAAAAGGAATGCCAGTAGGTGCAAGAGTGACTTTAAGAGCGATTAGAATGTATGAATTCTTAGATCGTCTTACGTCTTCTGCACTTCCGAGAATTAGAGATTTCAACGGCATCAAAGCAGACGGTTTTGATGGTAGAGGAAACTATAACTTAGGAATTACCGAACAAATCATTTTCCCTGAAATCGTAATTGACAAAGTGAAAAAGATCCAAGGGATGGACATTACGTTTGTAACTTCTGCGAAAACAGACAAAGAAGCAAAAGCGTTATTAACTCATTTCGGTTTACCTTTCAAAAAGAACTAAGAATGGCTAAAGAATCAATGAAAGCGCGTGAGCGCAAAAGAGAAGCAATGGTTGCGAAATATGCTGAGAAAAGAAAGGCTTTGAAAGAGGCTGGAGATTACGAAGCATTACAAAAACTTCCTAAAAACGCTTCCCCTGTAAGACTTCACAACAGATGTAAACTTACAGGAAGACCTAGAGGATATATGAGAACTTTTGGTTTGTCTAGAGTAACATTTAGAGAAATGGCCAATCAAGGACTTATCCCAGGGGTTAAGAAAGCAAGTTGGTAACAATTTATTTTAAATCAAGATAATTAAGTTTAAGTCCTAGTCGAAAGTTATTTGAGATAACTTAACTCGAAATTAGCCTTCGACGGATTTAAATACTGATTATTCTCAACCAATAACAACAAAAACGAAAAATGGTAACAGATCCAATTTCAGATTTCCTAACTAGAGTAAGGAACGCACAAAGCGCAGGCCACAAGGTGGTGGAAATTCCTGCATCGAAAATCAAAAAGGAGATTACGAAGATTCTATTTGACCAAGGGTACATCTCAAACTACAAGTTTGAAGAGAGCTCGGTTCAAGGGAACATCAAAATCGCTTTGAAGTACGACAAACTATCCGGTAAACCGGCAATTAAATCTATCCAGAGAGCTTCCAGACCTGGACTTAGATATTATGCAGGTTCTACTGAACTTCCAAGAGTTCTTAACGGATTAGGAATCGCTATTATCTCAACTTCGAAAGGAGTTATGACAGGTAAACAAGCGAAGAGCGACAAAGTAGGCGGTGAAGTAATCTGCTATGTTTATTAATTTTTTAAAATAAGGAAAATGTCAAGAATTGGTAAAGCAATTATAAATATTCCTTCTGGAGTGACGGTAACAGAGTCTAATGGCGTTGTTACTGTGAAAGGCCCGAAAGGGGAACTTTCACAAACTCTTACGGATGGAATCGCTTTAGAGCAAAAGGACGGAGTTCTTACAGTAACTCGCCCTTCTGAATCTAAGCAGCACAAAGCGCTTCACGGTTTATACAGAGCGCTTATTAACAACATGATCATTGGAACCAACGAAGGTTTCACCAACAAGCTGGAGCTTGTAGGGGTAGGATATAGAGCTTCTAATTCAGGTCAAAAACTTGAATTGGCTTTAGGTTTCTCCCACGGGATCGTTCTAGAACTTCCAAGCGAAGTGAAACTAGAAACATTAACTGAAAAGGGTAAAAACCCAATTATTACTTTGTCTTCACACGACAAGCAGCTATTAGGAATGGTATCTGCTAAAATCAGATCTTTCAGAAAGCCTGAGCCGTACAAAGGTAAAGGGGTGAGATTCGTAGGTGAAATCGTGAGAAGAAAAGCTGGTAAATCTGCTTAATAAATTTTAAGAAAATGGCACTGAATAAATTACAGAAAAGAAACAGGATCAAAAGAAGAGTAAGAGGAAAAATCTCTGGCTCTGCTGAACTGCCAAGATTATCCGTATACAAAAGTAATAAGGAAATTTACGCACAGTTGATCGACGACAAAGAGGGAAAAACCCTTGCTTACGCGTCTTCAAGAGCGTTAAAAGCGACAGGAAATAAAGTGGAAGTTTCAACGCAAGTGGGGAAAGCCATTGCAGAGGTTGCGAAAGCAGCTGGAATTGAAACTATAGTGTTCGACAGAAACGGTTTCGTATACCATGGTAGAGTGAAAGCTTTAGCGGAGGGTGCGAGAGAAGGCGGACTTAAATTCTAATCATATAATTTCGGAAACAATGTTTGGACAAGATAATATCGAAAAAGTAAAACCGGGAGGATTAGAACTTAAAGATCGCCTCGTATCGGTGAACAGAGTAACTAAGGTAACCAAAGGGGGACGTGCATTTGGATTCTCTGCTATTGTAGTAGTAGGAGACGAAGCCGGAATCGTAGGTTACGGTTTAGGGAAATCAAAAGAAGTTGCTACTGCAATTTCTAAAGCAGTCGAAGACGCGAAAAAGAATTTGGTGAAAATTCCGGTAACTAAAGAAGGAACTATCTACCACGAGTCAAAAGCTCGTTTTGGTGGGGCAGACATCTTTATGAAGCCAGCTTCGCATGGTACAGGGGTTATCGCAGGTAACACCGTTCGTATCGTAGTGGAATCGGCTGGTATTAAAGACATTCTTACAAAATCTAAAGGATCTTCTAATCCACATAACATGGTAAAAGCAACTTTCAAGGCGCTTTTAGACATTAGAACTCCAGAAGAAATCGCAAGAATGCGTGGTGTATCTCTCGATAAAGTATTTAAACACTAAAAGTTTTAAAAAATGGCAACAATTAAAGTAAAGCAAGTAAGAAGTGCTATTGGTAGAACAAAATCTCAAAAGAGAACTCTTGAGGCTTTGGGTTTAAAGAAATTACACCAAGTAGTAGAACACGAAGCAACCCCTTCTATCTTAGGAATGGTAGCTGCCGTGAGACATTTAGTAGAAGTTCAGGAAAACTAATCAAATTTAATTACAATGAAATTAAATACTATACAACCGGCTAGCGGAGCTACTCACAATTCCAAAAGAATTGGTAGAGGTCAGGGAAGCGGAAAAGGCGGTACTTCAACCAAAGGACATAAGGGTCAGAAGTCAAGATCTGGGTATTCTCAGAAGATTGGTTTCGAAGGAGGGCAGATGCCACTTCAAAGAAGACTTCCTAAGTTCGGTTTCAACAACGTGAATAGAAAAGAGTTTAGAGGAATCAATTTAGATTCAATTCAAACCCTAATTGATACAAAAGGTCTTACAGGTGATATCACTAAAGACGTGTTAGTAGCAAACGGTTTAGCCTCTAAAAATGACCTTGTGAAAATCATGGGTCGTGGCGAATTCAAAGCAGGAGTTTCAATTACTGCCGACAAATTCACCAAATCTGCGGAAGAATTAATTTCAAAAGCAGGAGGTAAAGCAATTACTCTTTAATCTCTTATTTACGTAATGAAAGAATTTATACAGACACTTACAAACATTTGGAACCTCAAGGAACTTAGGGAAAAAATTATTTTTACCTTAGGGTTAATTCTTGTGTATAGATTCGCATCTTATATTTCTCTCCCGGCCATTAACATGGCCGAGGTAGGGAATTTATTGGAATTATATAAAAATCAAGGTGGTAGTCAATCAGGAGCAGGTCTTCTAGGACTACTTTCTTCGTTTACTGGGGGGGCGTTCAGCCGGGCCTCTATTATGGCTCTTGGAATCATGCCTTACATTTCTGCTTCGATTATCGTGCAGTTAATGGGGATGGCCATTCCTTACCTTCAGAAACTTCAGAAAGACGGACAGAGCGGTAGAAATACCCTAAATCAAATTACGCGTTGGTTAACCATTGCTGTTTGTTTGGTGCAAGCCCCGTCTTACCTTACCTCAATTACGCAGATGTTCCTTCCGTACTCTCAATTCCAAAGCGCGTACTATGTAGAGCCCAATTCAATTATGTTTTGGCTTCCTAGTATTGTGATCTTGGTTGCTGGATCCGTTTTCGCGATGTGGCTTGGAGAAAAAATCACGGACAAAGGAATCGGTAACGGTATCTCAATTCTAATTATGGTAGGGATCCTAGCGGATCTTCCTTCCTCTTTCTTGCAAGAAATTGCAACGCAAACTGGAAAAGGAGGGTTAGGAACTATTATGATTCTGATTGAAGTATTGTTCTGGATGCTG
This sequence comes from Epilithonimonas sp. KH_059, assembly GCF_057838485.1. Lineage (NCBI taxonomy): Bacteria > Pseudomonadati > Bacteroidota > Flavobacteriia > Flavobacteriales > Weeksellaceae > Epilithonimonas > Epilithonimonas sp. KH_059. The sequence continues at coordinate 1,323,228 of NZ_CM174468.1, read as the reverse complement.
GTCGTATTGCTAGGAGTCATCCTTTCGGTTGCCGTAAGAAAGATTCCAATTCAGTATGTATCGCGTGCGCAAGCTCGAGGAGGAGTGAACCGTAATTTAATGCAGGGTGCAAGACAGTGGATCCCTTTGAAAGTGAATGCTTCCGGAGTAATGCCCATTATCTTTGCCCAAGCACTAATGTTCGTTCCTGGTTTATTAACCAATATGGATGAGACTAACACATTTTTGGCTGGTTTCAAAAATGTTTTTAGCTGGCAGTACAATGTGCTGTTTGCAATCTTAATTATTGTATTCACATTCTTCTATACCGCAATTACAATTCCTGTGAATCAGATGGCTGAGGATCTAAAAAGGAATGGGGGGCTTATCCCTAAAGTAAGACCGGGGAAGGAATCGGCTGATTATCTGGATGATATATTGTCCAAAATTACTTTGCCGGGTTCAATATTTTTAGCTATCTTTGCAATCCTTCCGGCACTTGTGTACGGAACTCTGGTTCAGACAGATAGATTCGCCTTATTCTTTGGGGGAACTTCTCTGTTGATTATGGTGGGCGTTATATTAGATACCATTCAACAAATCAATACGTACTTGTTGAATCATCATTATGACGGATTAATGCAATCGAAACTCTCCAGAACCACAAATTTTGAATAGATAGATGGCTAAGCAAAAACATATTGAACAGGATGGCGTGATCGTGGAAGCACTTTCTAACGCCATGTTTCGCGTGGAGCTTGAAAATGGGCATATTTTAATTGCACATATTTCTGGCAAAATGAGAATGCACTATATTAAACTCTTACCTGGTGACCGGGTAAGACTCGAAATGTCCCCGTATGATTTAACGAAGGGGCGCATCACTTTTAGATATTAAAAATAATTACAATGAAAGTAAGAGCATCGATTAAAAAAAGAAGTGCTGATTGCAAGATTGTACGTCGTAAAGGAGTACTTTTTGTAATCAACAAAAAAAACCCAAAATTTAAACAAAGACAAGGCTAACATTAAATTATGGCGAGAATTTCCGGTATTGATTTACCAAAAAACAAAAGAGGCGTTATCGGTTTAACTTATATTTATGGAGTAGGTAGAAGCACAGCTTCTGCTATCCTTAAAAATGCCGGTATCAGCGAAGACAAAAAAGTCAACGAATGGAATGACGATGAATTGGCGGCTATCAGAAACTACATCACAGACAACGTAAAAGTTGAAGGTGAGTTACGTTCAGAGGTTCAATTGAACATCAAACGTCTGATGGACATAGGATGCCAACGAGGAATACGTCACAGACTCGGATTACCTTTAAGAGGCCAAAGAACGAAAAACAATTCTAGAACCCGTAAAGGAAGAAGAAAAACAGTTGCTAACAAGAAAAAAGCAAGTAAATAATCGTTAGAATTATGGCAAAACAAAGTAAAGTAGTTAAGAAAAGGAAAGTAAAAGTTGAGGCTATTGGAGAAGCACATATTCAAGCGTCTTTCAACAATATTATCATTTCTTTAACCAATAAAAGTGGGGAAGTAATCTCTTGGGCATCTGCCGGTAAAATGGGATTCAGAGGATCTAAAAAGAACACTCCTTTTGCAGCTCAAATGGCTGCTGAAAACTGCGCTACTGTAGCTCACGATGCGGGACTACGTAGAGTAAAGGTGTTTGTGAAAGGACCCGGACAAGGGAGAGAATCCGCTATCCGTACCATTCACAATTCAGGTATTGAAGTTAGTGAAATCGTAGATGTGACTCCAATGCCACACAACGGATGTAGACCACCTAAAAGAAGAAGAGTTTAATTTTTAGATTTAACCTATGGCTAGATATATTGGACCAAAAACAAAGATTGCGAGAAAGTTTGGTGCTGCAATCTTCGGAGACGACAAGAACTTCGAGAGAAGAAAAAACCAACCCCCAGGACAACACGGACCGAACAAAAGAAGAGGTGCGAAGAAGTCTGAATATGCGAATCAGCTTGCTGAAAAGCAAAAAGCTAAATATACTTATGGTATTTTAGAAAAGCAATTTGCAAACTTATTTGAAAAAGCCTCCAGATCCAGTGGCGTAACTGGGGAGATCCTACTTCAACTATGTGAATCAAGACTTGATAACGTAGTATACAGAGCAGGATATGCAAAATCAAGAGCAGGTGCAAGACAATTGGTTTCTCACAGACATATTACTGTGAATGGTGAGTTAGTGAACATCCCGTCTTATTCCCTTAAGCCTGGTGATGTAATTGCAGTAAGAGAGAAATCAAAATCTCTAGAAGTAATTGCAGATTCACTTGCTTCCAAATCCACCTACGAGTGGTTACAATTCAACGATGAAAAGAAGGAATGTAACTTCGTAGCTGTTCCCGAAAGAATTCAGATTCCTGAAGACATTAGAGAACAGTTTATCGTGGAACTATACAACAAATAATAATTAAATCAATTTTTGCTCAACCAACAATATGGCAATTTTACAATTCATAAAACCCGATAAGGTAATTCTATTAAACTCTGATGATTTTAGAGGTCAGTTTGAATTCAGACCTTTGGAACCTGGTTTCGGTCTTACCATCGGTAATGCTTTGAGAAGAGTATTACTTTCTTCTCTAGAAGGATATGCTATTTCATCTATCAAAATTGAAGGTGTAGAGCACGAGTTTTCAACTATTCCTGGAGTAATCGAGGATGTAACAGAGATTGTTCTTAATTTGAAACAATTGCGTTTGAAAGCGAAATCTGAAAATGAGGCCTCTGAGCAGGTTGTAGCTAAAATTTCTGGTCAAACTCAAGTGACGGCTGGCGATTTAGGTAAATCAATGAACGGTTTTGAAGTGTTGAATAAAGATCTTGTGATCTGTAATTTAACTAAAGACGTAAGTTTTGAAATTACTTTCAATGTAGAGAAAGGAAGAGGATATGTTCCATCGGAACAAAACAAGTCCAACAATGCTCCCCTAGGAACCATTGCGATTGATTCTATCTTTACGCCGATCAAGAAAGTACAGTATTCTATTGAAAACTACCGTGTAGAGCAAAAAACAGACTACGAAAAATTAGTTATTGACATCGAAACTGACGGTTCGATCACTCCACAGAATGCTTTAACAGAAGCTTCTAAGATTTTGATCTACCACTTCATGCTATTCTCTGACGAAAGGATTACCCTGGAAACAGAAGCAGTGAAAGCTTCAATTCAATACGACGAAGAAACTCTTCATACTAGACAACTACTGAAAACTAAATTATCTGATTTAGATCTATCGGTAAGAGCGCTTAACTGTCTTAAGGCAGCGGAAGTTGAAAGTTTAGGAGAACTCGTTTCTTACAGTAAGTCTGATTTAATGAAATTTAGAAATTTCGGTAAGAAATCTTTAACTGAATTAGAAGAATTAGTACATTCAAAAGGTCTTAACTTCGGTTTTGACGTCGCAAAGTATAAACTAGATGCTGATAAATAATTAACAATGAGACACGGTAAAAAATTTAATCACTTAGGAAGAACAGCGCCACACAGAAAGGCAATGCTTTCTAATATGGCTTGTTCTCTTATTGAGCATAAAAGAATCAACACGACTGTGGCTAAAGCGAAAGCTTTAAGAGTTTATGTTGAACCCCTTTTAACAAAAGCAAAAGAAGATACAACTCACAACAGAAGAACAGTGTTCTCTTACTTACAAAGCAAAGAAGCGATTACGGAACTTTTTAGAACCATCGCTCCTAAAATTGCAGGTAGAGAAGGAGGGTATACCCGAATCATCAAAACAGGTTTTAGACTTGGGGATGCTGCGGATATGGCTATGATCGAACTGGTTGACTTCAACGAGCTGTATAATCCAAACGAAGAGGAGAAGAAAACGACAAGAAGAAGCCGCAAGACTTCCACTAAAAAAGCTGAAGCAGTAGCTACTCTTCCAACGAAAGAGGAAGAAAAAGCTCCAGAAGCTGTGGAAGAGCCAAAAGCTGAATCCAACGAAGAAAAATCAGAAAACTAATCGTTTTTTGATTTCAAATAAAACAGTCCGCTTAAGCAATTAAGCGGACTGTTTGTTTTTACTAGTCTTGACCTCTTGCTTTTTTGAGTTCAATCACGTTATCCCCTTGGTCAAGTACGATACTATCTCCAAAGGCGCGGATTTCAATGTCGTGATCTTTGTAGATCGCCTCATTGTCTTTTGAGTCCACTTGAGGAACCGTTAAGGTCAGTTGATTGCTTTTAAGCGTAATGGTGTTGCCTCCATTTTCAGAGGCAAAGGTTACGTTTGTGTTCGATCCGTCGAACGCAACATAACGAAAGGTGCCAGGTTCCATGGTGTGTCTTAGATTGGCGCTATCGACTTCCACAGTGCTTATTGTATCTTGCGAATCTGCAACGACAAGGCCTTTGTTTCCTTCCGTTTTTGAACAACTAATTAGTAGGACTGCAGGAAGGGCTAGGAGTAAAAGTTTTGATTTCATCTTCTTATGATTTTTATAGATACCGAAAGTTACAATATTTTCAGTAAACCAAAGGGTGCAGAAAAGACTCGCTAAAATTTACATAAATGCTTTATTTTGATTATTTTTGTAGGATAAGTTTTTAGCTTACTAACATTTAATTATTTACACAATGAGTTACATTTCGTACATCGAAGCAAGACAAATTTTAGATTCTAGAGGAAATCCAACTGTAGAAGTGGATGTCTTTACAGAGAATGGTTCTGTGGGACGCGCTGCCGTTCCTTCAGGAGCTTCTACTGGAGAACACGAGGCCGTAGAACTTAGAGACGGAGGTAGTGATTATTTGGGGAAAGGAGTACTCAAGGCAGTAGAGAATGTTCGCGATGAAATTGCACCCGAACTCATTGGAATTCCCGTACACGAACAAAATTTGATTGATCAGATCATGATTGATCTTGACGGAACTCCCAACAAAGGTAGACTTGGTGCCAATGCTATCCTAGGGGTTTCTCTTGCGGCAGCTAGAGCAGCTGCAAAAGATTTAAGAATGCCACTATACAAATACGTAGGCGGTGTGAATGCAAATACGCTTCCGGTTCCGATGATGAATGTCATTAACGGAGGATCTCATTCGGATGCACCGATTGCTTTCCAAGAATTTATGATCATGCCTGTGAAGGCTGATTCCTTCTCCCATGCACTACGCAAAGGGACAGAAATCTTTCACCAGTTAAAATCCATTTTAAAATCTCGTGGCCTTTCTACAGCTGTAGGAGACGAAGGAGGTTTTGCTCCCACGTTTAAAGGGACTGAAGATGCCTTAGATACGCTTACCCAAGCCATTGAAAAAGCTGGATATAAACCAGGTGACGATATTATGTTCGCCCTAGACTGCGCAGCGTCTGAATTTTACAAAGAAGGGACTTACGACTACCGTAAATTTGAAGGCGACAAAGGAGCTCACCGTTCCCGTGAAGAACAGGTAGATTACTTAGCTGAACTCGCTGCGAAATACCCTATTATTTCTATCGAGGACGGAATGCAAGAGGACGACTGGGAAGGTTGGAAAATGCTCACTGATAAAATTGGAGACAAAGTACAGCTAGTGGGAGACGATTTATTTGTAACCAATGTAGAGCGCCTTTCAAGAGGGATTAAAGACGGTATTGCAAATTCTATTTTAGTAAAAGTGAATCAGATCGGAACTCTTTCCGAAACGATGGCCGCGGTACAAATGGCACAACACAACCGTTATACCTCAGTAATGTCTCACCGTTCCGGAGAAACAGAAGATTCAACCGTTGCGGATCTTGCGGTGGCTATGAACTGTGGACAAATTAAAACAGGGTCTGCTTCTAGATCCGATCGTATGGCGAAATACAACCAGCTACTTCGCATCGAAGAAGCGCTTGGAGATACGGCCGTATTCCCAGGTTTGGAAGCCTTTAAAATCAATCGTTAAACGAAATTAAACTATGCAAAACATCGGATATTCCGGTGTTTTTTTTATGAATCAAATGGACATGTAATCAGGCAGATAAAGGGAGTAGGGCTTTTCAAATTTTCCCGTGCATTTTTTTGAATCAAAATCATAGAAAAATTTAATTGAGATCCCGAGGGTATCACTTGATTTGTAAGTCTTTTTTGCGTAATTTTAACAAAAAATATAGAACAATATGTCAGACAACAAAGTAATATTAAGTTACGATGGAAATTCTTTTGAGTACCCAATTGTAGACAGTACAATCGGAGACCGAGGAATTGATATATCAAAATTGAGAGCCCAAACGGGACTGATCACCTTGGATTTAGGGTATAAAAACACAGGTGCAACTGTAAGTGAGATCACCTACCTAGACGGAGATAACGGAGAACTTTATTACCGTGGATATCCAATCGAACAAATTGCAGAGAAATCCAACTTTACGGAAGTAATGTATTTACTTTTGAATGGAGAACTTCCTACACAAGGACAATTTGCAGAATTCGAACAAGGAATTAAAAAATACAACTACGTGGCTGAGGATATGAAGAAAATCATCGATGCTTTTCCTCGTTCTGCCCACCCAATGGGAGTGCTATCCTCTTTAACTTCGGCTTTAACAGCGTTCAATCCGAAAGCGGTTGATGTTCGTAGCAAAGAAGGGTTAGACCATGCTGCGGAAATGCTAATCGCCAAATTTGCACATTTATGTGCATGGACCTTTAGAAAAACGCAAGGTTTCTCTCTGAACCACGCGGATAACAATTTAAATTATGTAGAGAACTTCTACAGAATGACTTTCCGTATGCCAAACCAAGATTTCGAAGTGAATCCAGTCATTGTAAATGCATTAGATAAACTTCTAATTCTTCATGCAGACCATGAGCAGAACTGTTCTACCTCTACGGTAAGAATGGTAGGTTCTGCCCATACAGGTCTTTTTGCTTCTATTTCTGCTGGGGTTTCTGCACTTTGGGGACCACTTCATGGTGGAGCCAACCAAGCAGTAATTGAAATGCTAGAAAGAATCGAGCAGGACGGTGGCGATGTAGCGAAATACGTAGCCAAAGCGAAAGACAAAGACGATGATTTCCGATTGATGGGCTTTGGACACCGTGTGTACAAGAATTTCGATCCAAGAGCGAAAATCATCAAGAAAGCAGCAGACGACATTTTGAACTCCCTAGGAATAGACGACAAAGCGCTTGATATTGCAATGCAATTAGAAAAAGTCGCTTTAGAGGATGAATATTTCATCGAAAGAAAACTATATCCAAACGTGGACTTCTATTCCGGTATTATTTACCGTGCCCTTGGAATTCCAACAGAAATGTTTACCGTTATGTTTGCACTGGGTAGACTACCAGGATGGATTTCTCAATGGAAAGAAATGAGACTTATGGAAGATCCAATTGGACGTCCAAGACAAGTATACAAAGGAGCGGCGGCAAGAAATTATGTCGACATGGCAAATCGCTAAGCTCTCAAGATCTTATATTCAATTCCGTTTCTCTTCCCTAGAGAAACGGAATTTTCATTAAAATTAGAATGATTCTTTTGTATCCATTTCTTTGATTATATTTGTAACAATCTCAACTTATGAAATTAAATATCACAAACGAAACGGCTCGATTAAAATCTGTAGTACTAGGTCAACCTGCTTCCCTTGGTGGGATCCCACTTTTAGAGGAAAGCTACGATGCCAAATCCTACCATTCCATTCAGAATGGAATTTATCCGAGTGAGTCCGATGTCATTCATGAAATGACAGAATTTGAAAAAATTCTGCTTAAGTATGAAATTGAGGTTCTACGCCCTGAAATCATCGAGGATTACAATCAAGTCTTCGCGAGAGACGTAGCCTTCGTGATTGACGACAAGATGATTATTTCCAATGTGATTCAAGACCGCGCAGACGAACAAGATGCCTACCGTAAGATTTTTGAGAAAGTAAAATGGAGGGATATTATCAATCTTCCAGAAAGTGCACACATTGAAGGTGGAGACGTGATCGTCTGGAATGATTTTCTGTTTGTGGGAACCTGCTTTTCAGAAGATTATAGAAATTTCAAGACAGCTCGTACAAATGAATATGCAATCAATATTTTAAAGGAATACTTTCCTAAAAAACGGATTATAGATCTTGAATTAAAGAAGAACGATACGGTTCCGTTTGAAGGAATTCTTCATTTAGACTGTACTTTTAATCCGATTGGAAAGGACAAATGCATCATTTACCAGAATGGATTTGTAGATCAGAGTGACTATAGGCTTCTAATTGATATTTTCGGCGAAGAAAATTGTTTCCATGTGAGCGATCAAGAAATGTTTGAAATGTGTCCAAACGTCTTTTCTATTTCGCCAGAGATCGTTGTGTCCGATTCCAGTTTTACAAGAATGAATACGTTTCTAAGAGAAGAGTGGGGCATCACGGTAGAGGAAGTTCCTTATCGTGAAATCTCAAAAATGGGAGGGCTTCTAAGATGCTCTACCATGCCACTTGTCAGATCCAACTAAAGATATTTTTTAAGTTTTTTAATCTCGTCCTCATTCACATAAGTTTCGTAGGTAGGAATTGCTGAGGAGTGAAAGGATTTAGCGCCTGTATGGAGTTTTAATAGCTCTACATTGTCCGACCTAACTTCACCACCCACGAGTATCTCAATTTTTCCAGCATACAATTCTACAAGCTGTTTAAGGCGGTCTTTTCCTTCCATAGCGCTTGAGGCTCCACCTGAAGTTAGAACGGTGGAAAAGCCAAGATCTATGAGCTGCTTAAAGGCTTGGTCAAGATCTGGAGTTCGGTCGACGGCGCGATGGAAAGTACACGGTAGGTCCCCCGCAAGCTCAATCAGTTCTTTGTTCTTTTCCGTATCGATGTGGTTCCCTTCGTTTAAAATTCCAAAAACAAACCCATCGGCTCCAGATGCTTTGAATTGCAAAAGATTCTTTTTCATTTGCTCAAATTCAGTCAGGTTGTAAAGGAACGAACCTTCTTTGGGTCTCAACATGACGCGAATAGGCTTCGTTGAAATACTCTTTAAGTATCGAAACTCGTCAATATTGGGAGTAAGTCCTCCCACATTCCTTTCTGCACAAAACTCAATTCGATCTGCGAGCGAGTTTAGGGCGATTTGTGCGGAGGTAATCTCAAAGCACGCTATTTCTAAAGTATAATCCATAGGGTCTTAAATTAAGTGGAGAGCCGATTTCAATTGGTTCTCTTGGGAGGTATGACAGGCGTAGGTGAACCCTTGCTGTAGGCTATAGGCACCTGTTTCTCCTTGTTTGTTTAGAGCGATAAAGCCGATTTGAGTATCCTTTAGAGATCTCTTCTGATTGATAAAATTTTGGTAAATACGTTCAACTGCTTTTTTGCATGCCGTTTGGGGACTATGACCTTGGCGCATGAGCTCCACGACTAAGAAAGAACCCACGGTTCGAATCACTTCTTCTCCATGGCCTGTGGCACTAGCCGCACCGATACTGTTGTCAACAAAGAGCCCCGCTCCAATGATAGGAGAGTCTCCGACTCGACCGTGCATTTTGTAGGCCATTCCAGAAGTCGTACATCCTCCGGAAAGGTTTCCATCCTTGTCAAGGGCGAGCATTCCGATTGTATCGTGGTTTTCAATATTGACTTTGGGTTGATAAGTGGAAGATTTTAGCCACTGCTCCCATTCCTTTTTGCTTGTCTCGGTTAGTAGGTCTATTTTTTGAAACCCTTGCTCGAGGGCAAATTGCAACGCTCCTTCCCCCACAAGCATGACATGGGGTGTTTTTTCCATCACGGCGCGTGCAATTGAAATTGGATTTTTGATATGCTCGAGTGCAGCCACGCTGCCAATCCCTGCGTTTTCATCCATGATGCAGGCATCGAGAGTCACTCTTCCATCGCGATCGGGTCGACCTCCATAGCCTACACTTCGTTCATTGGGATCGTCTTCGACTAGCCGCACTCCTTTTTCAATGGCATCAAGCGCGCGCCCTCCCGATTGAAGTACTTTCCATGCCTCTTCATTTGCTTTTATTCCAAAATCCCAGGTAGAAATCACCACGGGACCTTTGGGCACCTCGGATTTAGAGACCTTGGGTTGGGCTCCTAGTTTAGGGGTGAGGAGTCCGCCTAAAGCGCCAAGAGTAGTCAATTTTAAAAAAGTTCGACGATCGTGCATGTGTGGGAAGTTTACCTTACTAAAGTAGTCAAATTAATCGGACTGGAAAAGATTTGGCATTCGACTAATTATGGCTATTTTTGTTTTCTAAATTCAAAGAATGCAATCAACCAGTACACTTCTCATGATAGAGCCCGTTTCGTTTGGGTACAATGCCCAAACAGCGGAGAATAATTATTTTCAAGTGAACTCCGAAGGAGATTCAACCCAAGCGCAAGCTTTGCAAGAGTTCAATCAATTTGTTGAAAAATTGAGAGCTGCAGGGGTCGAAGTTATTGTCGTAAAAGACACCTTGGAGCCTCACACGCCGGATTCTATTTTCCCAAACAATTGGGTGAGTTTCCATAAAGACGGTAGTGTATATCTCTATCCTATGTTTGCTCCAAATCGTAGGGACGAGAGACGAATGGATGTATTAGAGAAAGTAAGAGCAGAGGGATTCGAGGTTTCAGAAATTATCGATCTTTCCTCTTCCGAGTTGGATGGAAGATATTTAGAAGGAACGGGCAGCATGATCTTTGACCATGAGAATAAGATTGCTTATGGTTCGGTATCACTTCGTTTGGAAGAAGAGCTATTCAACGAATTTTGCTTAAGAATCGGATACCGTCCGATTGCTTTTCACAGTTTTCAAAGTGCCGGAAATGAGCGCTTACCCATCTACCACACGAACGTTATGATGTGTGTTGCTGATAAGTTTGTGGTGGTTTGTTTGGATAGCATCGACGACGAAATGGAAAGAGAAAAAGTGCAAGAAACCATAAAAGCTTCGGGTAAAGAAGTGGTAGAAATCTCCGAGGAGCAAATGCATCAATTTGCGGGTAATATGCTGCAGGTTGAAAATAAGGAAGGAAAGAAATACCTAGTAATGAGTGAATCGGCTTATAAATCCCTTTCAAAAGAGCAGGTGGAACTTCTTGAGTCTTACAACGAGATATTGTATTCAAATCTGTCTACCATCGAGGAAAATGGAGGCGGAAGTGCACGTTGCATGCTAGCGGAGGTTTTTCTTCCAAAAGCGTAAAAGAGAAAATAGTAGGTAGATATAGGATAAGAAATGCAAATCAAAAACATGTTACGTCTTCTAGAATAGGAGACGCAATTTTTATTTTCTTAGATGTTTGTGCAGTGTCCTATTCTTCTTCGTGAATTTAGTTTAGCGCAATAAAATCGAAAAGCCAGAGTAGGGTTAAACTCTGGCTTTTCTCCAAAAATATTGAAATGAAATGAAATGAATTCTAATGGGGTTTATTGCGTTCTTGATTTAGCATCTGTGTTTGCATCTTTGATATCTCTAACCTTTTTCACTTTTTTATTTCCAAAATTGTAAGTGATTGAGAGCTCGATCGATTGATTGAAATTGTTGTTGGTTACATTGTTGTAGTTCCCATTGCTTTGGAGATCTTTCACTTTGACCACATTCGTTTTTAATAGGTCAAAGACCTGCAGGTTAAAAGTCCAATCATTCCAGATCTTTTTTATATTCATATCGAGGGAAGAGATGGGCTCTAAAGTTCCTATGTTTAAGATCTGAGAACCGATATGGAAAAAGTTAACGCCTAAGAACCAATCTTTCTTGCTGGAAAGTCTAAGGGTATTGTTCGTTTGGAACCAAATTGAATTGGTTGCTGTATCAATGGTAAAGGGATCAAATTTATCTCCTGTAATCGGGTCTGTATCTAGGAAGGCATCTACTTTTGCATGCTGTAGACCAATGGAAGTATTGGTGGTCCAAATCCCCTTAAAGTAGCTTTTTTGCATTCCCAAGGATACGGTGCTTTGCGTTTTATCTCCGTAGTTGGTTCGAATGTATCTTAATTCCTCGCCGCTTTGCAAAGGGACTTGAGAATAATCATCTCTGGTTAGGTTGTGGCCAATAATTAAGAAGTAGGAGTTTTTGTACATGTAGGTCAGTTCATGGTTGTAAACTTCTGCCGCTTTCACAAAAGGGTTGTTTTGTATGTAGTTCGTTGGCGTAAGATAGAGGCGGACCGGATTCAGTTCCCAGAAACTTGGTCTTTTTATGCGACTAGAAAAGGCGTAGGAAAGATTGTGGTTTGAATTAATCCCATAGCTTGCACTTGCATACGGTAGTATATTCGTATACTTGCGATCGATTGTAAGATCGGTCCCTAGTACTTCTCCTTTTGCTTTTGTATTTTCTAGACGAGAACCTATTTTTGCGGAAAGTCGATCCGAAAATTGTTTTTCTAGAGTAAGGTAAAGTCCGCTTATGGTTTCGTCGTAAACGAAATGGTTCGATTGATTAGGATCCATAACAAAATCCCCTGTGCTTAAATCTAGATTCTCTAGGTAGGTATCGTTGTCCGTTTTGGTCCGGCCATAATTCGCCCCTATAGAAGCAGTGAAATCATTTTTGAACTTTTGAATATAGTCCGCTGTGGCTGCGTAATTGTCGATTTTTTGAGGGGTCCTTTGTTTGAACTCCTGTTGTAAATCTAAAGTTTCTTCAAGGGAATTTGAACGGTGGGTGGTGTTGTGTGTAAACTGCTTTTTTTCGAAATGAAGATAGGCTGCGTTCAGATTTAACTTGCTTCCCAAATCGTCCGTGCGAAGTTCATAGTTTAAATTCGCGGAGTTGTTTGAGGATTTTTCATTTGCATCTATATGGGTTAGGCTATATTTCGATTCTCCATTTCTTGTTAGTTTATTGAAAAGATCCGATTGTGCATCCTTGCCTTCATTCTGATAAGAATTTAGGCTAAGGGCTATGTTTTGTCGGTCCGCTAGTTCATAATCTAAATTCAGATAGCCCCCAAAAGATTGATTTGGAAACTGGACATATCCTTTCGTTGAATTGTCAAGCTCGGGCGTTCCATTCTCTAAAAGTAGATCTTCGATATGACTACGGTTTCGAGTGCTTAATGAGGTGGATATACCAAGTCTATTTTTTCTTATATTCAGGGATACAGAGCCACTTTGCTGGTTTGTTTTGGATTGGATATTGCTTAGTCTCAAATTTCCGCTAATCCCATCGTCCAGTTTTTTCTTAAGAATTATGTTGATAATTCCGTCGGAGGATTCTACATTGTATTCGCTACCCGGGACCGTAATGACTTCAATTTTACTAATGTTTTCGGCCGGTGTGTTTTTTAATAGCTCTGTAATCGCTTCGGCGCTCATGTTCGTCTTGCGACCGTTCATGTAGATAAGAGCATTGCTCTTACCTAGAATCTTTAGCGTTGTATCGTCTGTGCTCGAAACAAGGGGAGTCTCTTTTAAGAGTCCAAAAGCAGTATTCCCTTTTGCGACTGGAGAGGAGGATACATCATACACGAAACGATCCGATTTTTTTTCGAAAACTTTTTTCGTTAAAGTGATTTCCTGAATATCGGACACTTTCGTCGAATCTGTCGTTTGCCCATAAGAATAGGCGGCGCAGACAAGTAGGATAGGTAGGATTAATTTTCTCATGTTATTTTTTTTGACAGGCTTTCAATGAAATTTGATTTCAAAGAATCACCTTAGTAGTTTTATTCTTGTAGAAGTTTCTTATGCAAAGATATATTATTATTCTAGTATTAGGCAATACAAAGTAGTAAAAATAATTGATTCGTGTTTTAATTTACTGATAATCAGTAGAATAAATTTGCATAAAAATTCCTTTCTGTTCTAATAAGACAGTTAGGGAGAGAAAACGTTACATCAAAATTGAAAAATACTACTCTTCGCGATCAAATTTTGCCAGTTTCTTGTCGATCCATATGGTAGCGAATGGAAAGAAGGCAGCCAAGATGGCAAAAATGAAATCCTCATCGTCCCAAGAATAGATGGTCCTGGCGGGAATTGTGAGTAGCAAATAGAGGGTAAAGAAGAGACCGTGGATATTTCCCACGACGATAATGAAAATCAGTGCAAAATCTGCTTCCGGAAAATAGCGCTTAAGGGGCATCGCCACTAAATATAAAAAGAAGCAGGTCCACGCCTCAATAATACAGGCTTTTTTGAACCAACGAATTACTTTTTCTTCGGTATATTTTGCTATAAATTTGTCGACAGTGGCTTGCATGAATAAAAATTTAAGATTTGTAAAATGAACTTCCTTCTAAATAGTCGTAGACTTCAGGAGGGAGCATCGGACGCACGTTCTTTCCTTCTTTGATCATTTTTCGAATCTCAGTGGCAGAGATTTCAATGATGGGGGCCTCAATTAAAGAGATCATAGGGCCTAACTCGGAAGGGGACTGGGTCTGCTGGTCGTCACTAAGTCGTGGATACACAATGATTTGATGGTTATTCATTATATAGGATGCATTTTTCCACTTAGAAAGCCCTTTCAGATTGTCCTCGCCCATGATAAGACTAAAGCTGTAAGTAGGGTGCTTTTCATGAAGGTATGCAAGAGTGTCTACAGTATAGCTTGGTTTAGGAAGTGAAAATTCAACATTAGAAGCTCGCATTTTAGGATAGAACGCGATGGCTTGTTGTACCATATCCAAACGGTGATGGTCGGCTAACAGGGATTTTTTGTCCTTGAATGGACTGTGGGGGCTCACCACAAACCAAAGTTCTTCCAAATCGGAAAATTCCAAGATGTAGTTTGCAAGAATCAAGTGACCAATGTGAATGGGGTTAAAAGACCCAAAGAAAAGTCCTACTTTTTTAGCTTTCATTGAACTTAACGTCTTTAATGTTTAAGTAATAGGTGACATTGCCTTTCCAATGATTTTCCTCTGCCGTAAACGCAATATCAAAGGACTTGGTGTTGAAATCAGAAAAATACTTTCCTAATTTAAATCCTACGCACTCAATGTTTCGGTTGTTCAGTGGATTGTGAAGATAAAATTTAATGTGATTGCCTTCTTTTCCCATTTGCTTAGCCACGCCTCTAATTTTACGGTTAGTGAGCGTAAGTACAGGTTTTTGATTGTGTGGACCAAAGGGACCTAGTTTTCTATGAAAATTAAAGAAATCCTTCCCCAAATCTTCGACTTCTACCTTGCCATCAATTACGATGGAGGGCTCTTTTTGATACTCTTCAATGGTCTCTGCTACCGTTTTTTCAAATTTTATTTTGAATTCTTCCAGTTTGTCTTTTTCCATGGAAAGTCCTGCTGCTGCAGGGTGTCCCCCAAATTTGGTGAACAGTTTAGAGCAGCTCTCGAGCGCCCTATGGACATCGAAATCAGACACGGAACGTGCAGACGCTACAAGCTCTCCATTGTTTCCGTCGGTAAAGACCACGGTAGGTTTGTAATGGCTTTCGGTGAGCCGCGAGGCCACGATTCCAATAACCCCTTTGTTCCAGTCAGGGCCGTAAACCACGGTTGTGGTTAAGGAATCCTGATGGGTGTCTAAAACTTGTTGCAATGCATCGGTCGTAGAACTTAAATCAAGTTCTCGACGAGAGTCATTTAAATCCACAATGTTCTTTGCGATTTTGTTGGCATGCTTTAAATTGTCGGACACCATCAGTTCAACCGCTGCTTTCCCATGGGAAATTCTTCCCGCTGCATTGATCTTAGGGGCAATCTCAAAAACGATGTTTGAGATTTCATAAGTAGCTAGCTTTTCCTCGGGGATTAATAAGCGCAGGCCAATGTTTCTTGTTTTTCTAAGGGTCTTAAGTCCCATCTTTGCGAGAACTCTGTTTTCTCCTGTCATTGAAACGATATCCGCCGCAATGGAAATGGCAAGCAGGTCGGTGAGTTCGTGAAGTTCTGTTTCAGGAATTTTATAAATGGTATTAAGTCCTTGACAGAGTTTAAACCCAACCCCGCAACCGGATAGTTCTTTGAAAGGGTAGCGGCAGTCTTTTCGTTTTGGATCTAAAACTGCGGCCGCCTTCGGAATTTCAAGTCCAGGCAAATGGTGGTCACAAATGATAAAGTCAATCCCAAAGGACTTGGCGTATTCGACTTGATCAATTGCTTTGATCCCGCAATCTAAGGCGATAATAAGAGAGTAGCCTTGGTCCCTCGCAAACTCGATACCTTCGTCCGAGATTCCGTATCCTTCTGAATTACGGTCCGGGATGTAATAGTCTAAATATTTTTTTTCAACCAGTTTGCTTAAGTAGAGATACATTAAAGCAACTGCTGTGGTGCCGTCCACATCGTAATCCCCGTAAACCATAATTTTTTCTCCCATTTCGATGGCCGTGGCGATGCGCTCTACGGCTTTCTGCATGTCTGCCATCAGAAAAGGGTTATGGATATCGGTAAGATTAGGTTTGAAAAACTCTCTGGCTTTTTGATAATTGTCTATTCCTCGCAGTACGAGGATTTTAGATTCCAGAGTCCCGAAACCTAGCGAGGTACTTAGTGCGTCGACTACATCCTCATTGGGCTCTGTTCTGTAAATCCATTTTTGTTTCATAGGTCTACAAAAATACATAAATATTTTTGTTTTACCGTGGTGGATCGAGGTGATAAATCCCCGCTGTTTTGACTAGCAAAAAAGAAAAAACCGCGCTTTGGTGAGCGCGGCTTAAGGATATGAGTTAGACCAGATCTAAGAATACATTTGTTCTCTTAGTTCTTTCATTTTTTTGTCTGACAAATACTCATCGTAAGTCATGTCGCGGTCAATGACTCCTTTTGGAGTGAGCTCAATGATTCGGTTACAGACCGTTTCCAACATTTCGTGGTCATGAGAAGAAAGTAAGATTGTTCCCTTGAAGTTAACAAGAGAGTTATTTAAAGTAGTAATACTTTCAAGGTCCAAGTGGTTGGTAGGCTCATCCATTAAAAGAACGTTTGCTCTTTGAAGCATCATGCGGCTAAACATACAACGCATTTTTTCACCTCCTGAAAGTACCGTGCTGGATTTAAGCGCTTCGTCTCCTGAGAAAAGCATTTTCCCAAGGAACCCACGCATGTATTCCTCATGTCTTTCCTCATCGTTCTTTGTAAACTGTCTTAGCCAATCTACTAGCGATAAGTCTTTGTCCTGGAAGAATTCGTTGTTATCAAGGGGAATGTAAGATTGGTTCGTGGTAACGCCCCACTGGTAATCTCCTTTATCCGCTTTCTGATTTCCAGATATGATTTCAAAAAATTCAGTGATCGCCAAAGAGTTCTTTGATAAGATCGCCACTTTGTCGCCTTTTTTTAATTTGAAATCTATGTTTGAGAACAAAAGTTCAGAATCTTTGGTTTTAGAAAGTCCTTGAACTTCTAGAATTTGGTCTCCTGCTTCACGTTCCGTTTCAAAAATAATAGCAGGGTAGCGTCTAGAAGAGGGTTTGATGTCGTCAATGTTTAATTTGTCGAGCATTTTCTTTCTTGCGGTCGCTTGCTTTGCTTTCGCTACGTTGGAGCTGAATCGAGCAATGAAGTCTTGAAGTTCCTTCTTTTTTTCCTCTGCCTTTTTGTTCGCTTGCTGTCTTTGTCTTGTGGCAAGTTGAGAGGCTTGGTACCAGAAGGAATAGTTTCCTGTATAGAGGTTAAGTTTCGCATAATCTAAGTCACCGATGTGTGTACAAACGGCGTCTAAGAAGTGACGGTCGTGAGATACAACAATTACGGTGTTTTCATAATCGGCCAAGAAATCTTCTAACCAAGCAATGGTATCAATGTCAAGGTCGTTGGTAGGTTCGTCTAAGATGAGAACGTCAGGATTTCCAAAAAGAGCTTGTGCCAAGAGAACCTTTACTTTATCCTTGTTTTCAAGTTCGCTCATCATTTGGTAATGCATGTCGTCTTTCACCCCTACGTTGGAGAGCATGGTTTGTGCATCTGATTCTGCGTTCCAACCGCCCATTTCTTCGTAAGTGACACCGAGTTCACCTGCCTTGATTCCGTCTTCATCTGAAAAATCAGGTTTTGCATAAAGTGCATCCATCGCTTCTTTAATTTCAAAAAGCTTTTCGTTTCCTCGAAGGACGGTTTCCAAAACTGTGAAATTATCGTAAGCAAAGTGATCCTGCTCCAACACAGACATTCTTTTTCCGGGTTCAAGTGAAACGGTTCCGGTGGTGGGTACTTGTTTTCCCGTGAGGATTTTAAGGAAAGTGGACTTTCCTGCCCCATTGGCTCCAATAATCCCATAGCAATTGCCCTTTGTAAACATAATGTTTACTTCGTCAAATAGCACTCTCTTACCGAACTGAAGAGATAAATTAGATACTGTTAACATAGAGTTTTGTAGATTTGCCGCAAAATTACGAAAACTAATTGGCTTTACCACGTATGTCATTTTATTAAAGAACTTTAGAAAAAATATATACGGTATATTTAAAAAGGGTTAAATTTGCACTTAGTTCTAAAAAACAAAGCTAAAATTATATAAATTCGAGAAACTTACCAGTTCGTACCTTTACCCCATCGAAATGAAGATAGAAAAAACGGTTACCATTTTAAACAAACGGGCTCGATTCGAATACGAATTAATTGAGCAAATCGAGGCAGGGATCGTACTTACAGGGACAGAGATCAAGTCCTTACGTTCTTCAAAAGCTTCGATTACGGAGAGCTTTTGTCAAATGATTGAAGGGGAATTATATGTAATCAATATGTCTATAGAAGAGTATAAACTCGGTACTTTTTACAACCACAAAACGAAAAGGGAACGGAAATTGCTCTTGCACAAAAGGGAATTACAGAAATTTGAGAAAAAACTCAAAGACGTAGGGACTACGATTGTGCCTTTGAAACTGTACATAAATGAAAAGGGAATTGCCAAATTACTGATTTCCTTAGCGAAGGGAAAAAAACTGTTTGACAAAAGAGAAGCTATAAAAGATAGAGAAAATAAAAGAAATATGGAGAGAATCCTAAAGGATAGGTGAAAAAATCTCTGTAAATCTTTGTTTATAAAGAAAAATTATATTTATTTTGCATTATCAATTATTTAATCATTTAATTCTATGAAAAATCTAAAATTAGGAATTTCAGCATTGGCACTAACCGTTGCCTCTACTGTATTTGCGCAGACAGCGAACAACCCGTGGTTAATCGGGGTGGGTGCTCACGCGGAGAATCACGTAGCAGCTGGTGGAAATGTTGGTGACGTTTTTAAACAAGCGTTCTCAGGTGAAGAGTTATATAGTATTAACAACTTTACTATTACACCACCACTTTCTAAATTAACTGTTGCAAGACACCTTACTGGTCCGTTAGTATTAGACTGGCAAACCACTGTAGGTAACGTAGACAACAAAAGAATCGGTATGGATAAAGAATTCATGCTAATGACTGGTCTAGGTCTACAATTAAAAGCAAACTCTCTTTGGAACGAAGAATCTTGGTTCGACCCGTACTTAAGAGTTGGTGCTAACTACCTAAGACATGACTATTCAGGTACAGGTGTAGTGAACGGAGACGGTGAAGCAGTTGGTGCTAACCATTTCGCTCTTGCAACTGGTATCGGATCTAACTTCTGGTTAACTGACAACTTCGGTTTAGGTATCCAAGGAGATTACGTTTCTACTCCAGGAGACAAATCTTCTGTTGCGAACTTTTTCCAAGCAGGTGCGTCTCTATTATTTAGATTCGGACAATCAGACAGAGATAAAGACGGAATCCTAGACAAAGACGATCTATGTCCAGACGAAGCAGGTTTACCTGAATTCCAAGGATGTCCAGATACTGACGGTGATGGAGTTCCAGATAAAGATGACCAATGTCCAGATGTTGCAGGTCCAGCAGATAACAACGGATGTCCTTGGCCAGATACTGACGGAGACGGAGTATTAGACAAAGATGACAACTGTAAAGATGTTGCAGGTCCAGCTGAAAACAACGGATGTCCTTGGCCAGATACTGACGGAGACGGAGTATTAGACAAAGATGATGACTGTGAAACTGTTCCAGGTCTTGCACAATACAACGGATGTCCTAAACCTCAAGAAGATCTTGCACAAGATGCAACGGTTGCACTTACCGATATCCTATTCGATTTCGATAAATCAACTGTAAGAGCTGAATCTCAACCAAAATTAGATGCAGCTGCTGAAATCATCAAATCTTCTAACGGTGGAACATTCCTAGTTGCTGGTCACACAGACAAAAAAGGTCCTGCTGCATACAACTTGAAGTTATCTCAAAGAAGAGCTGCTGCAGTTGTAAAAGGATTAGAAGCGAGAGGAGTTGTAGATTCTCAACTTAAATCAAAAGGTTTAGGTGAAACTGAAGCTACAGTTGACGAAAACGCATCTAACGAAGAAAGACTTAAAGACAGAAAAGTTGTCGTAAGCGCGGTTGATGCTGCTGCTTGGGATGCTATCCAAAAGAGAGATTACTAGTCGTAATTGAATCTTAATAAATGAAGTAGCCGCCTCAGAATTGAGGCGGCTATTTTTGTTGTAGTACTACCACAAAGCAAAGGATACTGCACCGCTCGAGTTTAAAGAGATTAACAAAGGAAAGATTGAAGAGATAGCGATGGAAGTCAAGGAGATCATCAGCAATTTTCTCAGAATCTAGAATAATACGAATGACAGGAAAAGGGTTCGAAAGATCCGGGCAGTTACAGTAAAGACGATTCAGACGCAACTCTTATGTGAATGGAAGAGAATCATATGCGAAAACGGGCAACTTAAACCCGCCTACTATGTAGAAAAATTTGTAGTACTAGTTCGGAATCCATTATGCACTACACTAGACTACCAATTTTATAATACTTTATGTCTCACCTATATCATGCTTTTAACTGCGTAGGATATCCTCTATGGGGAGTCTGGTTCAAAGTACAAGGGAACATAGCGCCCCTACGGAAATACAGCGCAAACCGCGTAGTTTGAAAATTGAGTGTATAGAGGTGGGGGAGCTAAAGTTAACTTCACTTCAAACAAAAAGGCTCAAGTTATAAAAAACTTAAGCCTAATACTTTTCAACTTTTTGGAATAGTGTCTTATAAGGATTCCATTAATTCGTCTGTGATTTCCATATTGTGGTAGACGTTTTGCACATCGTCATCGTCCTCAAATCTTTCAAGCATTTTCATGTTGGCTTTGAACTGCTCTTCATTAACCGCTTTGGTAGAATTCGCGATTCTTTGAAGCTCCGCACTCTTTGCTTCTAGGCCCATGGATTCAAGCTTGTGGGAAAGGGTACCAAAATCTTCAAACGCAGTGGTTACCATTACCTCCTCTGCATCACTGTCTATCTCGTCAGCACCTCCATCAATCATTTCCATTTCAAAATCATCCCAATCCATAGTGATTAGAGATCTATCTAGGGTGAAGATTCCATGACGGTCAAAAATAAAGGCAAGCTCTCCGTTCTTCCCAAGGTTTCCATCAAACTTATTAAATATAGCTCTAACGTTAGCTACTGTACGAGTAGGGTTGTTTGTGGTGCATTCCACAAAAAAAGCAACGCCTCCCTGTCCGTACCCTTCGTAAGTGACCTCTTCATAGTGTTCCGCTTCTGCACCACTTGCTTTTTTTATAGCACGCTCTACGTTGTCTTTGGGCATATTTGCACCCTTTGCATTTTGAATGCAACGCCTTAGCGTGGGATTCGTATCCGGATCCGGTCCACCTGATTTTACTGCGAGTGCAATATCTTTTCCAATTCTTGAAAAAGTTTTGGCCATTTTATCCCAACGGGCCATCTTTGATGCTTTTCTATATTCGAATGCGCGTCCCATATATACTATTTTATCTATGCAAAAATAATGAAAAATCTGCAAAATCAATGTGAATAGCTTTTTTATAGCCTGTTGACATTTTAATGCTAGAAATTAGGAGCTCTTTTCCAATTTTTTCAAGCAGTAGTAAGTTATTAATTTAACTGGTTTATTCCAATTTTGAACTGTTTACTTATGTGGTAGTCTTATATATGAAGTTGATTTGCTCGATTTTGTTTGAGGTGTTTTTATTTGCTTTATGAGCAGATGGTTTCTGGTCAAGTGTAGATCCACGGTCCCTATGACGAGCAGTATATAGTAAAAATGTTTAATACACATACTGCGGCTATTTACCCGATTAAATAGTGATAATTAATTAAGGTTAAATTTAATTTGCTAATTTGAATATAATATTTAACTTTACGCATTAACCAATTAAGTATTAATTATGAAAAAATTTGAAGGCATGGAAGCGTTGTTTCTTGCAAAGAAGTTTTCTCATAGATAAATAAGGCGGCTTCTTGTACATTTATTTTATGCCTCCGTCTGAACGTGTGTATCCAACGTCAAAAATACAGGAGTTAATCGATATACTTTGCTTCGATTATGTTCGCCAATAAATTCAACAATTATGGGTTTTCAAAAGCTATTTTTAATATTTGCCTTTTTTTCAACCTTTTACAGTACTGCTTTTGCTCAAGAAGTTGGTGCGGTTTATGAAATGAAATACAAATTAAGTCCTGAGACGCAGAAGGAGTATAGCAAGTCACTTGCTATGTTAGATTATATTAATGGCAAATCCGTTTTTCGACTTTTAGTAGATCGATCGTCGGATTCATTGGCAGAGATTGGAATGCCTGCAATGGTGACTTCTGGTTTTGAAAATCAGTTTTATGTAAAGAAAGACTTATCAAGGAATAAAATTGAGAAAGTTATAACGAACCAACAGTTTAATTACCTTCTCAATATTGCTGAAGATTTAAAGTGGAAAGTGAGCTCTGAGAAGAAAACCTTAGGAGATTTTTTATGTCAAAAAGCTTCGGTTGAATATGGAGGTCGTATTTGGAATGCTTGGTTTACATTGGATATTCCGATTGCAGATGGGCCTTATGTATTTCATGGTTTACCAGGTTTAATTGTAGAAATTGCCGATAATCGAGAAGAGTATTTATTTACTCTAACTCAAATTAAAAATAAAGGAAAGTTTTTTTTTGAGAGAAGGAACGCGATTCCCATCGATTGGAAGAAATTTAAGCAATTAGCAATGGTATATTATGAAAAGCCCAATATGGAATTAGAGCGTAGAATAAGTGGGGGAGCAAAGGTTACGATGCAGGACCCGAACGGAAATGTTTTGGATTTTGATATTAATGAAATGAATAAGCAACAACAAGAGGAGATAGAGAGTAATAATAATCCTATTGAACTTAATCATAAAATCAATTACAATTAACTCATGCAAAATTTAAAATGCAAATCTTTTTTCTTCCTCGGTTTCCTGGCCATAATTTATTTCTTGAGTAGTTCTTGTAGTCAGAAGAATTATATTAACTATTATACAGAAGTCAATAAAGTTGACAGCATATTACGCTATGAACAAGATTCCCTACTGGTTGTGAGAAAGTACAGGAAGCTATTCCGGCGGTACCCTCCCAAAAATCAAGATAGGATTGAAGAATTTGAGACATTCATAACTCTAGCAGAAAAGCAAAACTTAAGATTTGGTGGTAGAAGGGCACTACGGAAGTTCGCTCATCTTTATGCACCCTATGGTAATTCTTATAAACACTTCACTAGTTTGTATGATAAATATGGACTTGATGAAATAGCAATTGAGCAAGAAGTAGTGATGTGGAGGAGGAATTTAAATAAAAGATTGGTCGATTCCTTTTCTCAGGCCTTTACTAGAAACGAAATTAATAGACGTTCTGACCCTACGATCACAGCTTTAAATGATAAAAAAGATGCCAATCTATTAAAATGGACATTTGAAAATTATGGTTATCCGTCGGTAGATCGCATAGGAGTTATGGGCAATGGCAATGTGTTTATGCCTATGGATAATTTTATTGGAAATTTGATCGGTTCTGAGTCCTATTCTTTTTTCGATAATGAATTATTTAAAGCGGTACAGACGGGAGAATGTCCCCCTCGTATTTATGGACTCTTTGTAGATTTACATCACGTCTTGGTTTTAAAAGAAAATCCTGATTATGGAGTTTTTGAAACTTATGATACCGTCATTGATACAGTATTTGTAAATCATAATCGAAAAAAAATTGGTCTACCATCGTTACAACACAGAAAATTAATTCTTAGAGCTAGTAACTTAGGTAAATGATATTTAGAATTCGAAATATTGATTGAATCAAGCCTTTAAAGGGTTAAAATTGATTTCTTCAAATGGGGGAATTTTATCCGAGTTGATGCAAATGAAGTGCTTGAAAATAAAATGAATCACTACACATACATTTGTTTGAAGTGCAACCTTGGTTGCGAGATTAGGTTAGACCTGTTTTTCGTATCAAAAGACACTATCCCAAAAAGTGTGTAAGTTGAAAAGTATTGGCTTGAGATTTATAATTTAAGCCTATCTTCAAATATAAGCATAAATTGATTGAGTACGATACCCCAATCTCTAATAGGCATTGTCCATTTTTTTGTTGCTTCTCTTAAGGCGAGGAAAACTGACTTTAAAACTGCATCATCCGTAGGAAAGGACATTTTATTTTTGGTGTATTTTCTTATTTTTCCATTGAGATTTTCGATTAAATTTGTGGTGTAAATGATTTTTCGGATTTCAACAGGGAATTCAAAAAACACGGTTAATTCATCCCAATTATCTCTCCAGGACTTAATTGCATAGGAATATTTAGATTCCCATTTTTCTGCAAAATCATTTAAAGCGGCTTCTGCGGCTTGTTTTGTGGGTGCGTTGTAGATATGTTTCATATCGGAAGTAAAGGCTTTCCTGTCCTTCCAAACCACATATTTGCAAGCATTTCTAATTTGATGAACTACGCAAATTTGAGTTTGCGATTGGGGGAACACACTGCGAATAGTCTGGGTGAATCCATTAAGGTTATCCGTTGCAGTGATAAGTATGTCTTCCACGCCACGTGCTTTCATATCGGTTAACACGCTCATCCAAAAACTGGAGCTTTCACTCTTCCCTAGCCACATTCCTAGAACTTCTTTCTTTCCGTCACGTCGCAGACCCACAGCAAGATAGATGGTTTTATTGATGACTTTAGAGTTCTCACGAACTTTAAAAACGATTCCATCCATCCAAACAATAAGGTATAAATCCTCTAAAGGTCGATTTTGCCAAGCGACAATTTCACTGGAAACAGCATTGGTGATCCTGGAGATTGTTGAGGTTGAGACATCAAAATCATACATGTCCTTGATTTGTTCTTCAATATCACTCACACTCATTCCTTTGGCGTAAAATGATATTATAATATTTTCTAAACCATCAATAATATTGTGCCTTTTGGGAACTATCATCGGCTCAAAAGTACTTTGTCGATCACGCGGAACTTTAATTTCATCTTCGCCAAAAGAGGTTTTTATCTTCTTACTCTGATGACCATTGCGATAGTTGCCGTCTTTCGTTTTCTGATGTTTATTAGTATCTAGATGGTCATCTAGTTCTGCTTCGAGCATATGTTCTACGGCTCGTTTGTGCATTGTTTTGAAGAACGAGGTAAGATCTTCGCTGTTCTTGAAGGATTTGTAAAAATCCTTGTTGTTTAATAATTCTTCTTTGTCAATCATAACTGTATAAAGTTTAAAAATAGTAAAAAGTTATTTCCGAAAAAGTTTTGAGTTTTTAAGGACTCAAAATTTTTCAGAATAACTTTTCAACTTACACAGTTAGTGAAACACTACCTATCAAAAAAACCATTATTAAAAAAGCTAGAGTTTATTAACTATGCTTATGGCATTAGAGGTTGCACAAATGTTGGTAACGATGTTCCTGCATTTTCCGAAATAAACAGCATAAGCCGCGCATGTTTCTTAGTCGTTTGTCTTTAATAAAATATCTTGCACTTCCGGCATTCTCATCATAACAGAACGTGCATAAGAACAGTGTGGATAGACATTCCATTGGTTTTCTCGCGCAAATTCAATTGCATTGCTCACAAGATATTTCCCCATTCCTTTTCCCTCATGTTGAGGGTGAACCAAAACGAAGGAGATAATCATTTTTTTGTCTTCTGGGAACAGCGTATAGGTGAGTCGGCCAATTTCTTCCTGCTCTTTTTTCAAGAGGATCACACCTCCGTTGCCGCTTCTTTGATTTTCGTAAGTCATACTTGAAGTTTTTTAGTTCGTAATCACAGTATCTGTTCAAATAAACAGATTGTCCTATGTATGCAGCGAAAGAAGTGCCAATCTTTTCTTTCTTCTCACGAGGGGTCTTTTAATAATTTGGTATCTTTACATTTGGAACAACAAATACCCTATTTTATGCAAATTCATTTAGAACGAATCGACGAAAACTTCCTTTTTCAATGTACGAATGCATCTGGCAATTCTATTTTGCTTGACAATACTTCAAGAGAAGGTGCCAAAGGGGTTTCTCCCATGGAGATCGTACTTATGGCCGTGGCAAGTTGCAGTGGGATTGACATTGTTGCCATCTTACAAAAACAAAAACAAGAGGTAACGTCTTTTAAAGCTGAGGTCACAGGGGATCGCGAAAAAGTAGGGAGTGCAAAGCCCTTTAAAGCGATCTTGGTCAAGTTCTTTCTTGAAGGCGGCGTAGACCCTCAAAAAGCATTTAAAGCAGCTCAATTGTCCTTTGATAAATACTGTTCCGTCTCCAAGACCCTAGAGCCCAATGTAACCGTAAACTATGAAGTTCACGTCAATGGGGGCAAAGTAGAGGAGAGCGCGGTCAATTAACCTAGTCGAGGTTGAATTAGTTTGGCAAGGGTAGCGGTCCAACCACATTGATGGGAGGCGCCTACCCCTCGACCATTGTCTCCGTGGAAATATTCATAGAACATGATGTAATCTTTGAAATGGGGATCGTGGTTGAATAAATCATTGTTTGCATTAAACGCTCTTTTGCCCATTTCATCTCTCGTAAAAATAGATTTTAATCTTTCGATTAAATCTGTGGAAATGAAATCAAGGTTTCGCATTTCTCCGCTCCCTGTTGGGTATTCAACTTGGAGGCTTTCGTCGTAGTAATAGTGGAATCTTTGCAGACTTTCCACAATGAGAAAATTGATGGGGAACCAAATAGGTCCTCGCCAATTGCTATTGCCCCCAAACATGCTGCTGTCGCTTTCTGCAGGTAAGTATTGCACTTTGAAGTGTTGCTTTTCAAAAGTGAATTCAAAAGGGTTTTCTTCATATACTTTGGAAAGAGAACGAACGCCGTAGGGACTTAAGAATTCTTCCTCATCGAGCATTCGGTTGAGGATTCGAGAAAGTCTTGTTTTTCTCAAGATGCTCATCAAATGTTTCCTACCTTTTCCTTCGACTTCCCAATGCGATACCAAATTGGCTAACTCGGGCTTGTTTTTAAGCACCCATTCCATTCGGGTTTTGAAGTTCGGTAAGCGCTCAAGAGTTTCATGTTCGATCACTTCTACAGCAAACATGGGAATGAGCCCGACGATGCTTCTAAGCTTAAGGTTGACAGAGTCTCCATGCTGGTCTTGGAGGACATCGTAAAAGAACCCATCCTTTTCATCCCATAGTCCGTCTTTGTCGCCAATGGTCTCCATCGCTTCCGCGATGTAGAGGTAGTGCTCAAAAAATTTAATGGCCATGTCTTCGTAGACAGGGTTGTGAAGCGCTAGTTCCATTGAAATGCGCATCATGTTTAGAGCAAACATTGCCATCCAACTGGTGCCGTCTGCTTGTTCTAGGTACTGACCGTTCTGAAATTGCATGTTTCGGTCGAAGGCACCAATGTTGTCTAGACCTAAGAAACCTCCTCCAAAAATATTGTTGTCGTTCGGGTCTTTCCGGTTCACCCACCAAGTAAAGTTTAAGAGAAGCTTTTGGAAGACCGCTTCTAAAAACGGTATATCGGGAGTTCCATTTATCTTTTCATCAATTTTGAAGATTCGAAACGTGGACCAGGCATGCACGGGGGGATTGACATCACTAAAGTCCCATTCGTAAGCAGGAAGCTGTCCATTAGGATGCATATACCACTCTTTGGTTAGGAGTCGCATTTGGTTTTTCGCAAATTCACTGTCAATAAGGGCAAAAGGTACACAGTGAAAGGCTAGATCCCAAGTGGCAAACCAGGGGTATTCCCACTTGTCTGGCATGGAGATGATGTCTTTGTTGTGCATATGCGACCACTCCTGGTTCCGTTGGTAGGTGCTAGGATCTCGAGGTTGTCTATTTTTGGGGTCTCCTTTAAGCCATTTGTTCACATTGTAATGGTAGAACTGTTTGTTCCAAAGCAGTCCGGCGAAAGCTTGACGTTGAATGTTTCGTTCTTCCGGGTCTGGAATGACGTCTTGTAATTCTCCATAAAATTCATCTGCCTCCTTCTTTCTAGCCTCAAAGACCGTATCAAAGTCAAAAAAGGCATCCTGCATATCGTGGGGGGAAAGTCTAAACTCAAAGGTTTTGCTCTCTCCAGGTTCTAGGATTGTGTTCACTAAAAAAGCAGCCTTCGTTCCTGTTTTGTTTGGATTGACCGAGTCTAACCCATGCACGACGTGATCGTTAATCCCGTCTTTGTAAAACCCCTCCTGCTGAGAGGAGCCGGATAATTTGGGATGGTTCGTCTGGTTTTCACAAAATAGAGTGGTGGCTGTTTTGTCCTTACTGTATAGATATTTGTAGGGGAGAGATTCATGCTCAATTTCAATGACACCTTCCTTGCGATGCTTCAAATTGGGTTTGTAAGTGCCGTATCCCCAGTCCCAATTGTTTCGATACCATAAGGTCGGAAGTAAGGTAAGGGGGGCTTTCTCCTTACTGCGGTTCACGGCCGTCAGTCGAATTAGGATGTCGTCATGGTAGATTTTCGCATACTCAATAAAAAGATCGACATATTTGTTGTCTTCGAATACACCGGTATCGACGAGTTCAAATTCAGGATCCTTTTTACTTCGTATAGCGTTCTCATGAACGAGTTGTTCGTAGGGAAAAGCATCAATTGGATACTTATACACCATTTTCATGTACGAATGAGTGGGCGTGCCGTCTAAGTAATAAAAGATTTCTTTAATGTCCTCTCCATGATTCCCCTGATGGTTGTTTAAACCATAGAATCTTTCTTTTAGGATTTCATCTTTTTGATTCCAAAAACTAAAAGCGAAACAAAGTAGCTGCTTTTCATCGCTAAGTCCTGCGATTCCGTCTTCACTCCAACGGTAAGTTCGGCTTATGGCTTCGTGGTAAGAAGTATATCCCCATGCATTTCCATGATTGCTATAATCCTCTCTTACCGTACCCCATTGCCTGTTGCTTACATAAGGTCCAAAACTTCTCCATAATGGGTCTTTTAACCGCTTCTTTTCAATTGCCATAGTTCAGTATCAAAGTGCAAAATTAAGGGTTTTAGATTAATTTACGGAGTTCTAGCATTAAATGCTGTAACCTTCATCTACTCAAAGTGAAACCGCTAAAATCGGTGTACTACAGCCTTAATCGAAAGCGTAATAGAGACCTGAGAAATGGAAAATTTGAAATTATTTCGGGCTAAAATGTTTTAAGTGGATACGCTTTTTGCTCGGTCAAATCTATTTTAGCCTAATTTGTGGCAGGTAAAAGGGTTCAAATAGTGGCAAAAATAGCATCCCTAATGTAGATTTGAAAGGAGGATTATCTTTAGGTATTTTTAAAATCTCAAAAATTACTAGGTAGGTTCCTCAATTTTGTTCTATATTTGCGTCCAATTAGTTCATTCACATATTGAAAATGTTATCAAGAAAGGTGGAGGGAATAGACCCTA
Source organism: Epilithonimonas sp. KH_059 (assembly GCF_057838485.1). NCBI lineage: Bacteria > Pseudomonadati > Bacteroidota > Flavobacteriia > Flavobacteriales > Weeksellaceae > Epilithonimonas > Epilithonimonas sp. KH_059. The sequence continues at coordinate 1,293,669 of NZ_CM174468.1, read as the reverse complement.
CGAAACCTTGGCAACCTACCGCGATGCGGAAAGGTGCTAAATTCTACTCTTTAACAAGAGGGAGATAACAGTAAATTCTTTTTACCTTTTTAGGTCGCATTTTCAATTTTTAAATCTTTTAAAATTGAAACCGACATTTTCCTTTATTACTATAACCGATTTTAAAACTTCCCTAGGGGAGAGTATATCTCTTACCTTGAGTTACGAAGTTTTTGGAAAACCTTTGGCTGAGGCGCCTGTGGTTCTCATTAATCATGCCCTTACCGGAAATTCAACGGTGGCGGGAGAAAAGGGGTGGTGGAATAAAGTAGTGTACGAGGGGGGATCCATCGATTTAGATCGCTACAGTGTTTTGTGTTTCAACCTACCCGGAAACGGATATGACGGAATCGATCAAGTCCTTCCCGTCGAACTTGCACTGTCTGATATCGCTGCACTTTTTCTTGAAGCACTGTCTAAACTTAAGGTTTCTCATCTTCGTGCTCTCATCGGGGGTTCGATAGGAGGGTCCTTAGGATGGGAGATCCTTTCCCAGTCCCCGAAACTTACCGATTTATTTCTTCCCATCGCCTGTGATTATAAAACCACGGATTGGCTTTTTTCGCAGTGCCTTATTCAGAAATACCTTTTGTCTCATCCCGAATATCCTTTGCAAAAGGCGCGTGCCCACGCGATGCTTTGCTATCGCACACCTGAATCTCTTAACTCTCGCTTTCAAAGAGAAGTTTCATCGGAAAGTGGCAAGCGTCGGTCCCATGAATGGTTGGATTTCCATGGAGACAAATTAAACGAAAGATTTAGTTTAAAAGCTTATCGTTTGGTGAATCACCTTTTAACCACGATAAATGTTCAAGAAAAGTCACTACTTCAAATCGAAGCAAAAATTCATCTCATAGGAATTGACAGTGATTTGTTTTTTCCTGCAAAGGAGAGTAAGGACTGCTACGAGCTGCTTCTTGCAAATCAAAAGCAAACAGACTATAGTGAAATTCAGTCTGTTCATGGTCACGATGCCTTTCTAATCGAGTACACGCAATTAAATACAATTATAAATAAAGCCCTAGTATGAAAACCCAGAAAGAAGTGAAGCTATATAAAAACCGAGCGATTATTCGATTTGAAGGCGATGATTTTTTAGATCAAGTCGGTATCGACGGTCGAATTTTTAAAGCCTTAACCCTTGCTAGAATAAGTGTCGGGGTTATTTCTCAACAAGCCATTGAAAATGGACTCTCCATTTTAGTTCAATCCACGGATTCTCAAAAAGCCATCGAGTGCCTTGAAAGAGAATTTCAAAAAGAGAGAGAAGAGCAGAAAGTACAGTCCATTTATAGTATTAATGCAGTCTCGGTCCTTGCTTTCGATTGTGAGGACTATAGCAGGCTCTCCCAGGAGTTGGGCCGTAACGGTGTTTTCCCACTCATTTTAAGTCAAGTGGCCTCTGAGAATCGAGTCAATATTGTGGTGAGCTCCTCGCAAGACGAAAAGTCAAAAAGCATTATTGAAAGCGAACTTTTTGGAAAACCGAAAGTGGTGCATCTCGCCATCATTGGACATGGCAATGTAGGGGGAACCCTCATAGAACAAGTTTTGGACTCTCAAAAAGAAATTCGCCGTAGAAAGAATTTAGATCTTCGGATTGTTGGGATAGCCAATTCCAAGAAACAGATCTTTAATCCAAAAGGGATTCACTCGGAGTGGCGAAGTGAACTTGAGTACAGTGACTCTGTCTCGGATCTTCAAGCCTTGGTATCCCAGCTACATCGCTACCAACTTGAAAACCTGATTGCGATTGACAATACAGGGTCAAGAGAGTTTGTAGAACACTACCCGTATCTTGTTGAAAATGGATTTGACATTGTTTCTTCCAATAAAATATTCAATACCCTTCCCATTGAGAACTATCGCAGTCTTAGACGACTCCTAGCGAAAAACACCAAGCGCTATTTATACGAAACCAATGTGGGAGCAGGCCTTCCGCTCATCGACACCATAAAATTACTGCACTTATCTGGAGAAAACATTACAAGAATCAAGGGCGTTTTTTCCGGGTCCTTAAGTTATTTGTTCAATCAGTTTTCTCAGGGAGACCAGGCACTTTCCGAGGTTTTGCAGGAGGCTATTGACAAAGGATTTACAGAACCTGATCCCCGAGAAGATCTGTGTGGCTTAGACGTCGCAAGAAAACTTCTGATTTTGGCTCGTGAGCTCGACTTGGAAAATGAACTAGACGATATCAAAATTGAAAATTTGATTCCTCCTTCTCTTCGAGTGGGTTCAAAGGAGAACTTTTTAAAGCGAATCCATGAAATTGACTCACCGTACGAAAAACGTCGAAAGTCCCTAAAGCCAGGACATGTACTTCGATACGTTGGTGATCTTTCCGGTGATCTTCAAAAAGAAAAGGGAGATTTAGAAGTGAAACTGGTAGAGCTTCCTCTCCATTCCCCTTTAGGACAACTGAAAGGATCAGATTCCGTATTTGAAATCTATACCGAAAGCTACGGGGAGCAGCCTATTGTGATTATGGGCGCAGGTGCGGGCGCAAAAGTAACGGCGCGCGGTGTCTTTGGCGATTTGTTACGTATCAGTGAAACCAAGTAAGTAGAACCTTAAAAACAACATACGAATGAGTACTCATTTCGAAACGGATGCCATCCGTTCACAGACTCCTAGAAGTCAATACGGCGAACATTCGTCCGCACTTTATTTAACCTCAAGTTTTGTCTTCGACGATGCGGAGGACATGCGAGCTAGTTTTGCCGAAGAGAAGGAAAAGAATCTTTACAGTCGATATAGCAATCCCAACGTGAACGAATTCGTGGACAAAATGGTCCTGCTAGAAGGAGCGGAAAAAGGTTACGCATTTGCCTCGGGCATGTCTGCTATCTTTTCCACCTTTGGAGCCCTACTAGAATCCGGAGACCAAATTTTGAGCTGCCAAAGTGTTTTTGGAGCCACCCATGCTTTGTTCACGAAATACCTTCCCAAATGGCAGATTGGCACGAACTATTTTAAAGCAGAGCACCAATATGACATTGATTCTCTTATTACGCCTTCCACTAAAATTCTCTACGTGGAAACCCCAACGAATCCGGGAATTGAAATTTTAGATCTAGAATTTTTAGGTCAGGTGGCAAAAAAAAGAGGTCTTATTTTCATTGTGGACAACTGTTTTGCTACGCCTTATCTGCAGCGTCCTATTGAATTTGGAGCGGATGTCGTCGTCCACTCGGCGACCAAACTTTTGGACGGGCAAGGTCGTGTGTTAGGAGGGGTCGCAGTAGGAGCTAAAAAATACATTGATCTGATTTATGGATTTTCTAGACTTACGGGGCCTTCACTTTCGCCCTTCAATGCATGGGTGTTAAGCAAAAGCTTAGAAACCCTTGCTGTGCGCGTAGAGAAGCACTGCGAAAATGCACTGAAAGTCGCAGAGTTTTTAGAATCTCATGCAGGTGTGGAGAAAGTGAACTATCCCTTTCTAGCCTCTCATCCTAGTGTGGAAATTGCCAAACGCCAAATGAAATTAGGCGGGAATATCGTTGCCTTTGAAGTGAAAGGAGGCATTGAGGGAGGAAGGAATTTTCTAAATCGCGTAAAGCTCTGCTCTTTGTCCGCTAATTTAGGAGATACGAGGACCATCGTTACGCATCCTGCCTCCACCACGCATTCAAAGCTACTCGAATCGGAACGTATGGAAGTCGGTATTTCCCCTGGACTGGTGCGCTGCTCCGTCGGATTAGAAAATATAGAAGATATTATTGAGGATTTAAAATTAGGTTTAGATGGAAACTAAAAAACGAACTCTTTTAAAAAACAGTGAAGCTTTATACAAAGCTTTAAACGAGCGAATTCTCCTTTTGGATGGAGCCATGGGAACCATGCTTCAACAATATAAGTTCTCGGAGTCTGATTTCCGAGGGGTTCGCTTTGAGCATTGGGAATCGGACCTCAAAGGGAACAATGACCTTCTTTCCCTTACGCAGCCTGAGGCCATTCGAGAGGTTCACAAAGCGTATTTAGAAGTGGGTGCCGACATCGTCGAAACCAATACATTTTCTTCTACAACCATTGCAATGGGAGATTACCATATGGAAGAACTTGTGTATGAACTTAATTTCGAATCTGCACAAATTGCACGAAAAGTGTGCGATGAATTTACCGCTAAGGATCCGAGTAAACCTCGGTTTGTTGCCGGAGCGATGGGACCTACAAACAAAACCGCTTCCCTATCTCCTGACGTAAGCGATCCTGGATATCGAGCAATCACTTTTGAGCAGTTGAAATCGGTGTATTACCAGCAAGCCAAAGCCTTGGTTGAGGGAGGAGTTGATTTGCTCTTAGTTGAAACCGTCTTTGACACCCTCAATGCGAAGGCCGCTTTGTTTGCGATTGATTTGTATCGAGAAGAGTCAGGAAAGGAAGTTCCTATTATGGTTTCGGGCACGATTACAGACCAATCGGGTAGAACCTTAAGTGGACAAACTGCACAGGCCTTTCTGATTTCCATTTCCCATTTGGATCTTTTAAGTGTAGGATTTAATTGTGCGCTGGGCGCGCAGCAACTCCTGCCTCACTTAGAAACGCTTTCTCAAAATTCAGAGTTCTGCATTTCCGCTTATCCGAACGCTGGGCTGCCTAATGCTTTTGGAGAGTACGATCAAAGTGCGGAGCAAATGGCAAAGGAAGTAAAACAATATGCTGAGAAACAGCTTGTAAATATTGTGGGAGGATGTTGTGGGACCACTCCTGCCCATATTGAGGCTATTGGAAATGTGCTGAAGGGGTATAGTCCTCGAAGAGCAAAGAGAGAGGCTCATTAAAAATGAATTTATACAATTTGAAAATTAACTTTCTACGAAAATGAAGTATTTAAAATTATCCGGTTTAGAACCCCTTATCGTGACTCCTGAAAGCAATTTCATCAATGTGGGGGAAAGAACCAATGTGGCAGGAAGTAAGAAGTTTCTTCGTCTTGTGAAAGAGGGCGATTTTAACGAAGCCCTAAGCGTGGCCAGGGATCAGGTTCAAGGGGGCGCCCAGATTTTGGATGTCAATTTTGACGATGGACTGCTGGATGGTAAGGCGTGCATGGTAAAATTCTTAAATCTAATCGCCTCCGAGCCCGATATTGCACGAATTCCAGTGATGATTGACAGTTCAAAATGGGAGATCCTGGAAGCGGGTCTTCAAGTGATTCAAGGGAAGGGAGTGGTGAACTCCATCAGCTTAAAAGAAGGGGAAGAGGAGTTCTTAACGCAGGCAAAAACCATCAAACGCTATGGAGCCGCTGTGGTGGTAATGGCTTTTGATGAGCAAGGACAAGCGGATTCTTTTGAGAGACGAATTGAAATTGCCAAGCGTTCGTATGAACTTTTGGTAGGTGAGGTTCAGTTCCCAGCGGAGGACATTATTTTTGATCTTAATATTTTCCCTGTCGCAACTGGAATGCAAGAGCATAGAAGAAATGCGATTGATTTTTTTAAAGCAGTGGCATGGGTCAAAGAGAATTTGCCTTACGTTTCCTTAAGTGGAGGCGTTTCAAACGTTTCCTTTTCTTTCCGTGGAAACGACCGCGTTCGGGAAGCCATGCATTCTGCATTTCTTTACCACGCCATTAAGGCCGGTATGAACCTAGGCATTGTGAATCCGAATTTGCTTGGGATTTACGATGAGATTGAACCCGGTCTTCTTACTCTAGTGGAAGACGTTCTACTCGACCGAAATGAAGAGGCCACAGAGAAACTTGTGGATTATTCCATGACGCACGATTCTAGTGTTAAGAAGTTAGAAGAAGATTTAGCTTGGCGTGATGTGCCCCTACAGGAAAGAATTAACCACGCGCTTGTAAAAGGGATCGATCGTTTTATTCTTGAGGACATTGAACAGGCAAGAAGTGAGGCTGAAAACCCTCTTCATGTAATCGAAGGTCATCTTATGACCGGAATGGGAATTGTGGGCGATTTGTTTGGTAGCGGGAAGATGTTTTTGCCCCAAGTGGTCAAGTCCGCTCGCGTTATGAAAAAGGCGGTAGCCTATTTACAGCCCTTTATAGAGGAGCGAAAGGACGGTTCTAAACCGAGCAACGGTAAAATTCTTTTAGCAACCGTAAAAGGAGATGTACACGATATTGGAAAGAATATCGTGGGCGTGGTTCTAGGGTGCAATAATTATGAGATTATTGATTTAGGAGTGATGGTGCACCCTCAAACCATTATTCAAACAGCCATTGAACAAAAGGTGGATGCCATCGGTCTGAGCGGTCTTATAACACCCAGTTTGGACGAAATGGTCCATTTGGCGCAGGAGCTAGAGGATCAAAAACTTGATTTTCCGCTATTAATTGGGGGAGCCACCACTTCCAAAGCGCACACAGCCGTGAAAATCGATCCTGGATATAGTCGTGCTGTGATTCATGTAAACGACGCTTCACGCGCCGTTGGGGTTGTAAGTCGGCTAATCGGAGAAAAGAAAGAGTCCTATAAAGACGAATTAAAACTAGAATACAAAGACTTCCGAGAAAAGTTTCTGAGTCGCCAAGTAGAAAAGAAATACGTGGATTTAGCGGTGGCCAGAGCGCAAAATTTCAAAGTGGATTGGGAAAAGAGTCCGCCCGTTTTGCCTCGTAAGTTAGGAGTGCATGTACTAGAAGATCAGGATTTAAGTGAACTAGTTCCCTATATCGATTGGAGTCCCTTTTTCCGGACTTGGGAACTTCACGGAAGGTACCCCGATATTTTAAAGGACGAGGTAGTCGGAGAGCAAGCAAGAGAACTTTTTAAAGAAGCTCAGGAGAAGCTCTCTGAAATCATAGACCAAAAGCTCTTGAAAGCGAAAGCCATTTTTGGCCTTTTCAAGGCCAATTCAAATTCGGAGGATGACATTGAAGTGAGTGACAGCGCTGGAACGTATTTAGCCAAATTCCATACCCTTCGACAACAACTCGAACGATCCAAAGGGAAAGAGTACCTCGCACTTTCTGATTTTATTGCTCCCAAAGCTTCGGGGATTGAGGATTACATAGGGTGTTTTGCCGTTTGCACAGGTTTTGGTTCAAGCGAATTAGAAGCCAAGTACCAGGAGGATCATGACGATTACAACGCGATTCTCGTGAAATCTTTAGCCGATCGATTGGCAGAAGCCTTTGCGGAATTTTTGCATGAAAAAGTTCGAAAGGACTATTGGGGCTATGCAAAAGAAGAAAAGCTAGACAATGAATCGCTAATCAAAGAAGCGTATGAAGGCATTCGTCCTGCACCGGGGTATCCCGCGTGCCCCGATCACCTCGAAAAAGAAACCATTTGGAAACTCCTTGACGTGGAAGAAAAAATTGGACTCACCCTGACTCCAGGTCTTGCGATGTTTCCCACAGCAGCCGTCTCTGGTTATTACTTCGGAAATGCGCAAAGCAAATACTTTGGAGTGGGGAAAATTACCCCAGAGCAACTAGAAGATTACGCAAGACGTAAGGTGGTTGATGTAAGCTACGCTGAAAAATGGCTTAAACCCAATTTGTCTACGCATGCACTATAGAATAAGAACAAACCCTTGCAAAAAGAGCACCCTTAAACCATGAAAATTACAGAGCATATAAAAGCCGCAAAGAATAAAACCCTTTTTTCCATCGAAGTCATTCCTCCCACTCGAGGAACAGGAATAGAGGATTTGTATAGTCATATTGATCCTTTGATGGAATTTAATCCTCCTTTTATTGATGTGACCACCTCAAGAGAAGAATACGTGTATTTGGAAAAAGCAGGAGGGTTAATGGAGCGCCGAATGACGCGCATGAGACCCGGCACCCTTGGGATTTGTGCGGCGATACAACATAAGTATAAAGTGGATACCGTACCTCATGTGCTTTGCGGCGGCTTTAGCAAGGAAGAAACCGAGTATTTGCTTGTCGATTGTCTCTATCTAGGAATTGAAAACATCATGGCCTTGCGCGGAGACGCAAGAAAAGGAGAGGTTCATTTTGTTCCAAGCAGTGGAGGTCATTCACTCGCAAAACACCTCGTGGAGCAAATTAACGACATTGGTAGGGGCAAGTATTTAACCGACAGTGATCGCTGCGACTCAGAGAATAAATTTTGTGTGGGAGTAGCGGGGTATCCTGAGAAGCATATTGAGGCACCTTCCCTTGCCACAGATCTGCAAAGACTTAAAGAGAAAGTAGAGGCTGGAGCAGACTACGTCGTCACACAAATGTTTTTTGACAATCAAAAATACTTTCAGTTCGTCGAAAAAGCTCGTGAAATTGGGATTACCGTGCCGATCATTCCGGGGATTAAACCCATTGCAATTCAAAACCACCTATCCATGCTTCCTAAAACGTTTAAAATTGATCTTCCCCAAGATCTTGTGAAAGAAGTGCAGCAGGCCACGAGCAATCAGAGGGTCAAAGAAATTGGTGTTGAATGGACCATCCAGCAGTGCAAGGAACTTAAAGACGCGGGCGTACCTCTACTGCATTTTTATTCCATGGGAAAAAGTGACAACATCCGTAAAATTGCCAGCTCTTTATTTTAAGAGTAGAAATTTATACGTCCGTGAGGCGCTTGAAGGGTTTTTCGCGATCGAAAAGGTAGCGGTAGGTGGCTAATTTTTTAGTCACTGTGGTATCGAGCGCCTCCGCAATTTTGATCATCTTGGGATTAAAATCGCCAATCCATTGCAGTTCGGTTCGCTTAAAATCGGTATGCTTTCGTAGATGTTGAGTGCCTTCCCAAATCATATAGCCGTCGACCCCTGTTTTTTGCCATGCCGGTACGACGCCAAACACCATACCCACCATGGTGGTGTTCTTTTTGAATCGTTTAAGCCAGAGAAATTGAAGCTTTTGGAGCAGTCCAAATCGGCCTTTTAAGTATTTGAACCACTGGTTGACATCCGGAAGATTAAGCCACATGGCAATGGGCTCGTCGTTATGGTAGACAAACCAGGAAATGTGTTCGTTAATGAGAGGCTTCATCGATTTGAACATTCGAAGCGCTTTTTTGGGGTCCATTTGTTTTCCTTCTCCGTGAGAGGCCCAAGCCGCGTTGTAGACAAGGGTGAAGTCCTTTGCGAATTTTGAGAGTTGGTTTCTTTTAAGAGGGATGGCTTTTAATTCAGGATTTCGAGAATGCTTCTTATGCATAAGGGTGAAAAGCCTAGAAACCTCACCGTGCACCGGTCTAGAAAAACAAAGTTGATTGAAATAGACTTCAAATCCATAGGTTTCAAAAAGCGACTTGTAATAAGGCGCATTGTAATTCATTCCATAGAGAGGCTCTTCAAAGCCTTCAATTAAAACGCCCCAGAATTTATCTCGCTCTCCAAAGTTAATTGAGCCGTCCATCGCCTCCATCCCGCGATCTTGCAAATATTTTTTTGCAAAATCAAAGATGAAATTGGCAACATTCTGATCGTTAATGCAATCAAAGAATCCGATTCCTCCAGTGGGTTGGTCTTGCGTGTATTTTGCATTGACAAAGACCGCCACTTTTCCTAGGGTCTGGTTTTCCTTATCTACAAAAAGGAATCGCTCACATTCACCCGATTGAAAAAGCTTGTTCTTTTTAGGATCGAAAACGGCTTCAACATCCATGTCTAAGGGACGGATATAATGAGGATCCTCCGCATAGAGCCGTGCAGCGAATTCCAGAAATTCTCGCTTTTGACTGTCATTTTGCACTTTTACTGCCTTCATCTAAACCCGAATTTAGTAGACAGGACAGTGCTGTACACCCACTGAACTTATTTTTTGTGTTTTGTCTTTGAGGATGAATTCTACGTTTGGAATCATCCCGTAGAGACAATCCGAAGTCATCTCGTTAAAGCTTCCATTTTCTGCGTTCACTTGAATCTCCGGCCCACTTAAAGTGTAATTGTTCTCGGAGAATTGCATTTTGGTAAGGCCATAGGATTTGCCCTCTACGACTGCTTCCCCTTTCTGCGCCTGTAAATCGAAGGACAGGATCACATTTTCGTCTTTTTTAAATTGAAGTTTGCTCTGTGCCGATTGCTCATTAAGTGCCGTGGCCAGAGAATCCGCTTTTAATTGATCTTGAAAGGCAAGAGAATCGTTTGCAGTACTAGGAGTCTGTAGGGTGTCCACTACAGGGGTTTCCGCGACAGGAGCTTCCTTTTTACATCCTGCTAAAAACAGAATCGCGGTAAGAAATAATAGAATTCGTTTCATTCGCTAAAATTAGGAAATTTCTAGCAGCTAGACATTCCTTTAAAAGTGTTAAATTTGTGCCACTAATAGTAAACTATGATTTTATCAATGACCGGCTTTGGTAGAGCCGAAGGTATATTTGAAGGCAAGAAAGTCACTGTAGAGATTAAGTCTCTCAATTCCAAGGGTATGGATTTAAGTATGCGGGTGCCCATGCGATACAAAGAAAAGGAATTTGAAATCCGTAAAACACTTAACGATCAAATCGTTCGAGGCAAGGTAGATTGCTACATCAACAGTGAAACTTTGGAAGACCATCAAGAGGTTCGCCTAAGCAGATCTTTGCTTGAGGCCTATATGCAAGAGCTGAAAAGCGTTGCGTCCGACGGTCCCGATTTTGAGTATTTAAAAATGGCCATTCGAATGCCTGAGGTAATCTCGTCGAAATCGGACGAGCTCACCGAGGAAGAGTGGGAATTTTTGAAAAAAGTTCTTCACGAAGCGTTGAGTTCCTTCCAAGCCTTTAGAGCAGAAGAAGGTCGAATTTTAGGGGAAGAACTAAAAAGCAATTTACAGTTAATCCAGCAGTATCTTGGAGAAGTTGAACCTTTTGAAAGCGTAAGAATGGATGCTGTAAAGCAGCGTTATGAAACGACCTTAAAGGAGTTCGAAGCGGTAGACCAAACGAGATTCTACCAAGAATTAGCCTATTACACAGAAAAGTTAGATATTGCTGAAGAGAAAGTTCGCTTAACTCAGCATTTAATTTATTATCAAGAAGTCTTAGAGACCGAAAATCAGAACGGAAAGAAACTTGGGTTTATTGCGCAGGAAATGGGTCGTGAGATCAATACCCTTGGTTCGAAAGCAAATCACGCAGAGATTCAAAAGCTAGTGGTGAAAATGAAGGACCATCTAGAGAAAATCAAAGAGCAAACTTTAAACGTACTATAATGGAGTCAGGGAATAGCAATGAGAAAGTAATCGTCTTTTCCGCTCCTTCCGGAAGCGGTAAAACCACGCTTGTGAAGCATGCTTTAGGGGTTTTTGACCAGCTTGAATTTTCAATATCGTGTACCACAAGAGCCCCTAGAGGAGGGGAGATCGAGGGTCAAGATTATTATTTTTTGTCTCTAGAAGAATTTCAAGGTGCAATTGCGAAAGACGCTTTTGTAGAATATGAAGAGGTCTACGAAGGAACCTTTTACGGCACGCTTAAAAGCGAAGTAGAACGAATTTGGGGCCAAGGGAAAACGGTGATTTTTGATGTAGATGTGAAAGGAGGAATCGCCCTAAAGAAATTTTTCGGGGAAAAAGCATTGAGTCTGTTTATTACAGTCCCTAGTATAGAGGAATTGGAACAAAGATTGATTAATAGAAAGACAGAGGATCGTAAGACCATAGCGATGCGTGTAGAAAAAGCAGCCTATGAAATGAGCTTTCAACCTCAATTTGACCAAATTTTAGTGAATAAGGAGTTAGACAAAGCGCAAACCGAGCTCGAAAGCCGGATTAGGGCTTTCTTAGCTTAAATTTTCCTTCCAACGAATAGAAACAAAAAGCATGAGTACAGAGAATTTTCAAAAAGCCAAAGCGAATTTACCCGTAAAAGGGTTTTTAGACATTAGCGATATCGTTATTCCCCAAGGGGATGCGTTAGTGGAGGCTATTTTAGAGCTGAAAAAAGAAAAGAATGCGGTAATCCTTGCCCATTACTACCAGCCCCCTGCCATTCAGGACATAGCGGACTTTTTGGGAGACTCCCTTCAATTAGCGCGTCAGGCAAAAGACACAGATGCAGATATGATTGCTTTTTGTGGTGTTCATTTTATGGCGGAAGCAGCTAAAATCCTTAATCCTACTAAAAAAGTGGTGCTTCCCGATTTGCAAGCGGGATGTTCTCTTGCAGACGGTTGCAGCGGCGAAGGACTGAGAGCCATGCGCGAAAAGCATCCGGGCGCCTTAATTGCGACCTATATTAATTGCAACGCAGAGACCAAAGCAGAAAGTGATATTATCGTGACAAGTTCCAATGCGGAAACCATCATTAATTCTTTGCCGAAGGATAAACCCCTTATTTTTGCTCCCGATAAAAACCTAGGTCGCTACCTAATGAAAAAGACAGGACGCGATATGATTTTATGGGATGGAAGTTGCATCGTTCACGAGGCATTCTCCATGGAGAGAATCGCCGCTCAGATGGCTGAGCATCCCAATGCGAAGCTCATTGCGCACCCAGAAAGCGAAACGCCTGTACTTGATCTTGCTCATTTTATTGGATCTACTTCTGCCTTACTCAATTTCGTGGAAAAAGACGAAGCGACCGAGTTTATCGTAGCGACAGAAGAAGGAATTCTTCATGAGATGCGCAAACGCGCACCGGAGAAAACCCTGATTCCAGCTTTGGTATTTGACGAAAGCTGTAATTGTTCTGAATGTTTCTTTATGAAAAGGAATACACTTGAAAAATTATATTTGTGTATGAAATATGAGCTACCTGAAATCACAATGGACGAAGAACTTAGACTAAGAGCACTCGTGCCTGTAGAAAAAATGTTGGAACTTTCTCAATCGGTTAAATAGTCGAGGGCTCTATGGCAAAAATCATTTTAGAAGATCTTAAAATCTATGCGTACCATGGTGTACTAGAAGAGGAGACTCTAACAGGTACTTATTATCTTTTGACCTTAGAGCTGCATGCCGATATCGAAAAGGCGGTTGAGTCTGACTCCCTTGAGGACACGATTAATTACGCGATTGTAAATGATATTGTGCATGAGGAAATGAAAATTCCTTCCAAACTTCTAGAGCATGTTTGCGGACGTATTTTAAATAAAATTCATCTCGAATTTCCCCAGGTGGAGTTTATGAAAATCAAACTGACAAAAACCTCGCCCCCAATGCGTGGAGAAATGCGTGGTGTTAGTGTGGAAATTGAGAGGAGCTACAAGTAGCCGAAATCGATAAAAGAACCTAACGGAATAAAAATAAACAAGCCCTAGACATTGTCTGGGGCTTGTTTCGTATTCTTTTTAGTTGCGAAGTTCGCTTACTACTTCTTGAAGAATTCGATAGGATTCTTTTCGTGCATTCGCGTCGAAGACCGCAGAATTGATCATGATTTCATCTACGTTAAATCTTTCTTGGAACTCTGTAATTTGCGTTTTCACTCCTTCTTTACTTCCTATGAAACTGTATTTCAATTTTTGCATCAAATGGATTTTTTCTTGTGGGCTCCAGATGGCATCCATATCGTCCACCGGTTTCGCATAGGGTTTTCTTTCGTTTCGAATTAGACCTAAAAACGTAAGGTATAAGGTTGAGGATATCTTTTGAGCCTCTTCTTCTGTACTAGCTGCCATCCCATTTACACAAGCGATTGTATAAGGTTTTTCAAACTGAGCACTTGGTTCAAAGCGTTCGTGATAGATTTTAAAAGCTCTTTCCATCATCTCGGGTGCGAAATGCCCTGCAAAGGCATATGGCAGGCCTAGTTCGGCTGCCAAATAAGCACTGTCCGTTGAAGAGCCTAACATATAAATAGGGATATTACTTCCTTCTCCAGGGATGGCGCGTACAAGAGCACCACTATTTTCGGAGGAGAAATAAGTTTGAACTTCATTAATCTGCTTTGGAAATTGCGTATTAATGGTCATTGGGTTTCTACCCAGTGCTTTGGCAGTGTATCCATCGGTACCTGGCGCGCGACCTACTCCTAAATCAATCCGGTTCGGATAGAGAGCTTCAAGGGTTCCAAATTGCTCCGCAATCACTAAAGAGGAGTGGTTGGGAAGCATCACTCCACCAGAACCCACTCTCATCGTTTTCGTTCCCGAAGCGATGTATCCGATTAAAACAGAAGTAGCGGAACTAGCGATGCCTTCAAAATTATGGTGCTCTGCGAGCCAATAGCGGTGATAGCCTAAAGACTCAACATATTTTGCTAAATCCATGCTTTCATTCAGGGCCTGTTTGACAGAACTGCCCTCCTTAATAGGAGCGAGATCCAGAACGGATAATTTAAATGCTTTCATATATTTCAATTAATCTGTTAAGATACGAAGGCTTTTTCTTCAAGCAAAAAAGATTCAATTCAAAAAACCTATGAGTATCGATTAAACTATGAATCAGTCCTCTTTTGGAGCAAAAAACGAGCTAAGCAGTCGAATTTCTCCGTATTCGAATTCAGGGGGAAGAATCGCTTTCCACTCATTTAAAGTGTGCTTAGGCTCTTTTGAAAAATGAGATTCAAACGTTTTAATCTTCTCTTTGGGCAAGAGTCGCAAAAGGTCCTCCATATCTAGCGAGCCGTTCTGAGCAAATTTATCAAAATGCCCAATGAGTGTAGCCCGAATCAGACCTCTGTGTTTTTCAATCTCCGTAAGGGTTTTGCCTTCTTTAAAGAGCTGGAAGGTCAGTTGGTGGCTAGGGATCTTGACTACTTTTGTACTTAAATCCAGATTAGTGTCCGAGTCTAAAAGTGGAGTGTCTAGTAGTTTAAGGTCTCTTAAATCCTGTAAATAATTTTGAAAATCTTCGAGTAAATCTTTCGTCTTTTCATTAAACCCTTTTAAACCACTGACTCCCTTCGTATGCGAATAGAGCAGTTTGAAGGGTTGGAAAAGATTTTCGTGAACGCTTTTGAAGAAAAATTCGGTGGCTCCTTTTGTTTTAAGATCTAGCGCTTCCCAAAGAATTTCTCCTGCAAAGAATTTCTCCTTCATTTGGGGAAGGATGCGAAAGAATTTTTGATAGATTGCTCCTAGATGCTCAAGTTCCTTCTGGCTTCTAAATTCTAAAGATTTGACATCGCTTTGGTCGATATTTTTACTTTCTTTTGCCGCTTTATGCCATACACTCAATTCTTTCTTCGCCCAAGTGATGTCAAGCTTTTGCAAGATTTTCGAAATTGTAAAATCATATTTTTCTCTTTCTAAAATTTCTTCAATCCTATCGTTTGCGTGCGTAGAGTCCTGAAAGCTAGCGATTCGACGGTCCGAAAATATGACCTCCGGAGTGATTTTAGACTTAAGCACAATGCCTTCTAAAGTACGGCAACGAGAGAGTGCTACATAGACCTGGCCGGAAACAAAAGAATTTCCCGCATCAATGATTACATTTTCAAAGGTAAGCCCCTGGCTTTTGTGAATGGTTACTGCCCAAGCTAGGCGAATAGGGTACTGCTCAAAGCTTCCAAGTACGTCTTCTTTAATGTTTTTATTTTGATCAAGTGAGTAGGATTTCTGTTCCCATACTTCTTTTTTAAGCGTATAAAGAGATTCACTCCCTTCAATCTGTACTTTAATTGAGTCCTGTGAAAGGGATTGTACCACAGCTAGTTTTCCATTGAAATAGCGTTTCTCAGCCGAGGCATCGTTTCGGATAAACATGATTTGAGCCCCCACCTTTAGTTCAAGATTGGTTTCACAAGGGTATTGGTTTTCTTTAAAATCGCCAACTATGCTTGCAGGGTAGAACTCGGAAGACCCTGGGAGCTCCTCTATTTTTTTTCGGTTAATGGCATCTGCCATTTTATTATGAGACGTGAGGTATACATAAGATTTTTCATTCGGCTCGAAATCGGGATCGTAACGCTCATTTAGCCGATCGAAATCAATGGCATCTACATCCGCGTCTCGAATCGCATTTAAAAGATCAATGAAGTCCTGATCACTTTGGCGATAGACTTTCGTTAACTCCACCGTAATTAAGGGCAAATTTTGGAGGACTTTCGCACTAAAGAAAAAGGGAGTGGGATAGTAGCGGCCTAAGGCCTCTTGTTCACGAACCACGGGGGGTAGTTGATAAAGATCCCCAATGAATAGCATTTGAACTCCTCCAAAAGGAAGAGGGGAGCGTCGTACAAAACGTAGAGAATAATCCATCATGTCAAGGACGTCTGCGCGAAGCATGGAGACTTCATCAATAATGAGAAGCTCTAATTCCCGAAGTAGTTTTAGTTTTTCTTTGCGGTATTTAAAATGTTGAAGTAAATCGTTTACGTTGTTGCCTAAATGCCCGTCAATGCGATCGATGGTCGGGAGAAAAGGACGAAGAGGAAGACCAAACATCGAATGAATAGTGACTCCGGAGGCATTAATGGCTGCGATTCCTGTCGGGGCTACCACGATGTGTTTTTTGCGAGTTTTCTTGACCAGCTCATTCAAAAAGGTGGTTTTTCCGGTGCCCGCTTTTCCGGTTAAAAAAAGACTTCGGTTGGTGTATTCCGCAAGCTCAAAAAGAGGTGGGTTCATGGCTCAAATTTAAAGAAAAAAAAGGGATTTTCTTCGGCCTGAATCTTGCTTCCTTTTTCTTAGATTTATGCTGTAATACCCTTTTCATATGAACCGAATTGCCTTTTTTCTACTCCTAACTTTATTTTTGTCCGGATGCAAAAGCAAGGACTCCGCACAAAAACAGGAGCGATTGCCAAAAGATGTAGCCTTAATGCCTGAGAGAGATTATACGGATAAAGAAGATATGGATATTGAAAGGGACCGTGGGTTCCTTAGAGGATTAAAAGCCTCCATTGCGGAGCAGATCGCAAGCGTAAAATGCTCAGATCCCTTGGAATGGAGAGTGTCGCCTTTAGGGTCCAAAGCTTGTGGAGGACCGGCAAGTTTCATTGCATACCCTATTGAACTAGAAGAAGAACTCCTTCCTCAAATTTCGAAATACAATCAGGCGAGCTCAAGTTTTAATTTGAAGTATGGAATTATTTCAGACTGTTCCGTCACGCAGGCTCCTGCAGGGATTCGTTGTGAAGAGGGAGTGGCTACTTTGTATTACGGACAAAGTGCACTAGACGTTGCTCAATAAATAGGAATCGAAAAAGCCACAGATTCTGTGGCTTTTCGTGTGCTTCTTGTTATTTTTCTTCCTTGTACCAATTTGAGTACATCACATAATTGTCTGCAATCCGATTTACTTCGCCTTCTAAAAGATCCACAGAAATGTCTTTTAGTTTTCTTGCGGGTGTTCCTGCCCAAACTTCACCGGATTTAATTCGGGTTCCTTGGATAACCACGGAGCCTGCTCCTACAATAGAATTGCTTTCAATCTTGCAGTTGTCCATTACAATGGCTCCCATGCCGATTAAAACGTTGTCCTCTAATGTGCAGCCGTGTACAATGGCATTGTGGCCAATTGAGACGTTATTTCCAATCACAAGTGGATATTTTTCATACGTACAGTGCAGCATTACGTTGTCCTGCACATTCACCTGGTTTCCCAATTTAATGAAATTCACATCCCCGCGAATCACCGCATTGTACCAGATACTACAGTCTTTCCCCATCTGAACGTCTCCGATTACAGTAGCTGTTTCTGCTAAAAATGTACCCTCTCCAATTTGAGGGGTTTTTCCTAAAAGTTCTTTTACAAGTGCCATGACTTAAATTATTTTATGATAAATGTTAATTGACAAACTCTACTGCACTTCAGCTTTTATGTGGGCTTAATTGCGTATTTTTGCTATTCAAATTTACGAAAAATGAGACAACTAACGATAGAGACTACTGCGAATCCAAAAGTAATTAAGTTCGCAACCGATTATACCTTGATACCAGGCTCTTTAGAGCTGGATCGGGACACGGATAATTCAGAAATTCCCCTAGCAGGAGAACTTCTGAAGTTCCCTTTTGTTGAGAAAATTTTCATCACGGCCAATTTTATTGCTGTGGCGAAAGCAGACGGCGTAGAATGGGACGCAGTTCAAGATCAATTAAAAGAGATTATTGAAGACCAACTGTTAGAAACCCCGAGAATTTACGCAAAAACAAAGAAAAGAGAGCTTTTCCCTGTCTATGCAGAAATGACTCCAAACCCTGCCGTAATGAAGTTCGTTTCCCAACGATTTATTGTGGAAGGATTTCTAGAAGTGAAATCCCGAGAGGCAGCTTCTCAGGTTCCCTTAGCAAGCGCATTGTACGAAGAATTTGAATTTGTGACCGAAGTGTTTATTTCAGATAATTTCGTGGCGGTAACAAAGGATGATTCCGTAGAGTGGCATCAGGTGATGGTGGCTGTAAGAGGATTTATCGCAGAATTTTTGCAAAGTGGAAATACGGTAGCGCTTATCAAGGCGCAAAGCCACGAAGCGCCTGCTATGGAGCGTATTCAAAGAGAGTACACCGATGCAGAACAAGAGATTTCCAATATATTAGATGAATACGTTTCTCCCGCTGTAGAAAATGATGGAGGTAAAATCACTCTCATCGAATACGATGCTGACAGTAAGACTGCAAAAATGCTATTACAAGGTGCTTGTTCAGGATGCCCTAGTTCAACCGCAACCCTTAAAGGGGGGATTGAAAACATTCTGAAGCAATTTGTACCTGAATTAGTGGAAACCGTAGAGGCGGTGAACGGATAATCGAGAATCAAGATCCCTAGAAAGCAGAGACTTTTAGGACAAAAAAAAATTATGAAGGGAATTTTATTAGTCAATCTTGGATCGCCAAAGTCGACCGAGGTAGAGGATGTCAAAACATATTTAGACGAGTTTTTGATGGACGAACGTGTCATTGATTACCGTTGGTTTTTTAGGAATTTGCTGGTAAGAGGCATCATCTTAAAAACACGTCCTAAGAAATCCGCTGAGGCCTATCGTTCCGTTTGGACGGATAAAGGCTCACCTCTTATTGTGATCACGCAGCAAATTAAAGAAAAGTTGCAGCCCCTAGTGGATGTACCTGTGGCTGTGGGAATGCGATATGCAGAGCCAAGCATTGAGACTGGGATTCGAGAGCTTGTGGAAAAAGGAGTCGATGAAATCGTCCTTTTCCCACTGTATCCGCAGTATGCAATGAGTACGACAGAAACGGTGATTGAGAAGGCAAAAGAAGTACAGGCGCTAAAGTTCCCGAATGTGAAAATTAATTACGTTCCTGCGTTTTACGATAGGGATATTTACATTGATGCTCTTGCGAAAAGTATTGAAAAGGATTTGCCTCAAACGTTTGATAAATTGCATTTTTCCTACCATGGAGTTCCTGAAAGACATTTGCGTAAAACCGATCCTACCAAGACCTGTCGCATAGACAATTGCTGCCAAGAGGATTCTTTACCTGCTCACAAATACTGCTACCGACATCAATGTTTCCGAACTACGGAACTTGTTCGTGAGCGTTTAGGGTTAAGCAAGGATCAGGTGGCAATTTCCTTCCAATCCCGTTTAGGAAGTGACAAATGGATCGAGCCCTATACCGACAAAACCTTAGAAACTTTCCCGGAAAATGGTGTGAAAAAAATAGCCATTTGCTGTCCTGCGTTTGTGTCCGATTGCCTCGAAACCTTAGAGGAGATCGCAATCGAAGGAAAAGAACAGTTTACCCATGCGGGAGGTCAGGAATTTAAGTACATTCCTTGTATGAACGATCAGGATCCATGGATCCAAGTAGTTAAAACCCTTTGCGAGGAGCAAATGAATTTTAACTAAATCCTATTTAATCTTCTAAAAGCTCATCAAACTCTCTAGTCTAGATGAGCTTTTTCTTTTAATGGACCCTATCCAATTGCTATTTCCTTATTTTTGAAACTAGAACCTTTTTCTTATGTTTGACTTTGAACCCTTTGCATTTAATCCTTTTTCCGAAAACACGTATGTCCTCTATTCTAAGACTCAGGCTTGGATCCTAGATCCTGGAAATAGCAACGAGATAGAAACTAGGAGGCTGTTTGATTTTATTGAATCTAAGGAGCTTAAGGTAGAAGGGATTTTACTAACTCATGCGCATATCGATCATGTTCTAGGGCTACAGGCGTGTGTTGACCGGTACAAGGTCCCGGTTTCTTTGCATGGCCTTGAAAAGGAGAATTTGTCCAGAAATCCTCTTGATGCAAGAAGATTTGGTTTTGAATTTGAAGCGTTTCGTGGAGAAATTAAAGAGCTAACCGAAGGGGAGGTTTTGTATTTACACGACCAACAATTTGTAGTACTGCACGTGCCTGGACATTCTCCTGGACATGTGGCGTTTTACTCGAAGCAAAACAAGGCCATTTTTAGTGGAGATGTGCTATTTCAAGGAAGCATTGGTCGTACGGATCTCTATAAGGGAGATCATCCAACGCTATTAAAAAGCATTGAAGAGAAACTTTTCACTTTAGATTCAGACACAAATGTATATTGCGGTCACGGTCCATCCACTAGTGTTGGGTTTGAAAAGCAGTATAATCCCTATTTCTAGGTGCGCGTTTTAGATAGGAGAATTTTAAATAGAAAGAGAAATTCCTACTTCCATTTGATGCCGCATCCTAAGCTCGGTTTTTGAAACTCTTCTTGAGGGGCGCCCGCCAGTAGATTTTCAAAAGCGATAATTAAATCCTCGCCCGTGATTTCTTTTGTATTGCCAGGTCTGGAGTCGTCCATTTGTCCGCGGTAAATAAGGTCCAATTTTTCATCAAAAAAGAAGAAGTCTGGCGTACATGCAGCATCGTATGCTTTGGCAACCGATTGACTTTCATCGAATAAATAAGGAAAATCAAAACGGCGCTCAATCTGAAACTCAATCATTTTTTCAGGAGAATCGGCTGGGTATTTTTCAGCGTTGTTCGCGTTAATTCCAATGAACTCGATTCCTTGACCTTGATAGTCTTCATACAGTTCAGTAAGCTTGTCAATCACATGCTGTACAAAAGGACAATGGTTGCACATGAAAATAACAAGAGTTCCTTTTTCTCCTTTCAATTGCTCAAGGCTTTGAATTTCTCCTTGGGCTGAAGGATTAGGAAGTTCGAAGTAAGGGGCTCTGGTTCCTAAAGGGAGCATATTTGAAGGTGTATCTGCCATGGGGGAAGTGTGTTTTAATCGTGATTTCGAAAATCAAAAATACTGAATTTTTTCCAATATAACCCTGCTCTTGAAAAGTGCTAGGATCTTTCAATTGTTAGAGCTAGTTAGGGGCTCTAAAGGTGCGAGTGGATGGGTTTTCAAGTACTGCATGCTTTGCTCGAAGGCATCGCTGTGGTCGACCCAAAAAATATCATTTTCCTTCCGGTACCAAGTGAGTTGACGCTTTGCAAACCGCCGAGAATTTTTCTTGATTTCTTCGACCGCATTTTCTAAGCTGCACAGGTGTTCAAAATATTGAAAAAGTTCGCTATAGCCTACGGTCTGCAAAGCGGGGTAGTCTTTGAAGGGTAGTAAAGATTTTACTTCTTCTAAAAGTCCTTTTTCCATCATGGAGTCCACCCGTTGGTTTATTCGGTCGTATATCAGTTCTCGAGGAGCTTTGATTCCAACTCGAATGGATTGAAAAGAACGAGATGATTTTGATTCTTGTAAGAGTGTAGAATAGGGAGACTTAGTTTGCCAGATAATATCTAGTGCACGAAGCAATCTACGCGGATTTTGAAGGTCAACTTGACTATGATAGAGAGGATCTAACTCTAAAAGTAGATTTTGAAGAGCCTCCAGTCCTTGGTTTTGCCACAATTCAAGTAGTTTTTCCTGGTTTTCCTCATTGGCCGTAGGAAGAGGGTGAAGTCCTTCTAGAACGGCTTTTTCATACATCATGCTACCTCCGACTAGGATGAGAATTGAGGATTTCTTAAACGAAATTTCCAGCTCTTCTAGTACGTCATGCTCGTATTGGCCAATGGAGTAGGGCTCAGAAATAGACCTCTGCCCAATAAAATGGTGAGTAGCCTCTTGGAGTTCCTCCATAGAGGGTGCCGCTGTTCCGATCGGCATTTCTTTGTAAAATTGACGAGAGTCACAGGAGAAAATCTCGGTCTTCAGCTCCTTAGCTAAATCAATAGAGAGTTTTGTCTTTCCAATTCCTGTCGTACCTACAATTGAGAGTAATGTCTTCACGGCGTAAATTTGAGGAAAAATTTGGTAAAATAAAACCGACGAAGGATATTCGCCGGTTTTGTATTTGATTTGTTATCTTATTTCTATCCTTGAGCTTCAAGATCAAGCGTTGTGATTCCTTCTTTTTGCATGGCTTCCCAAAGCAGGAACTTATCAATTTCTTTGATTAATCTAGGTATGATAAAGGCGAGTACCGCAAGATCGTCTAACGATCCGATGACCGGTACCGCTATTTCCGGGATAAGGTCAATAGGAGAGATCACATAAAGCAACCCTAAAATAGGGATAATTAAATCGATTGCTTTGGTAGGGTAGACTCCTTTTCTCCATAGTTTGACCATGCGCCAAATGACAGGAACTTTTTGTAGGAAACCTTTATGCTTAATAGCTTCCTTGATAAGTGCAATTTTTGAATATTTCATTTTGTGTTGTTAGGCTAATTTAATTGCAAAATGCATTCCATAATGCTTTACGCTAATTAAATTGCCAACAAATTATTTCAGCATATTGTCAATGAACTCATTGGACTCCACACTGTTCCAATCTTTCGTTGCGGTTTCTTTTTGCAAGATTCTTCCCGTTTTATCGAGGATAAATGTGGTGGGATAAACCTTGGGAAGAATTTTGCCACTTACTGGGCTTTTGGCTAAGTAAACGGGCGCAGTATACCCTTTTTCTTTCATGAATTTTAAAACTGCTTCTTTTTCGTCTAGCATTGCGATAAGAACAAAGTCCATCTCTTCTTTACGGTCTTTGTAGAGCGCTTCAATCGTAGGCCATTCTTCTCGACATGGGGCGCACCAAGTGCCCCAGAAATTTAGAAAAAGGAGTTTTTTGCCTCGAAAATCTTTAAGGTTTGCATCTGGAGTATTCAGTCCTTCAAGGGCAATGTCATAGTCCTCTTCATTCACTTTCACCGCTTCTTCTATTTCAGCGACCGGCATAAACATTTCCTTTACTCCCGGTACAAATGCGATGATACCTAAAGCGGCTAAGAGTACAATGTAAATTAAATTCTTTTTCACTACTATTTTGTTTGTGGATTTATATTAAATCTATAAGTTCTTCAAGGGCGTCTTTTCCTTTGTTCTTTGCATAATACACTTGCAAATCGTTGTAGAATTCTTCCTTCGGGTAGGCTTCTGGATTCTCTTTGAATTTCTTTAGAAGTTCGAAACCGTGTTTAGGTCGAGGCCCCCAATGGGCCAAAACCTTATAGTCTTGATTTAAGACTAAAGCAATCGGAATCGACTGCGTACCGTTTGTAAGATATTGGTCAATGAGTGAGGTGTCGTCGTCGCGAAGGAAGATCTTCACCTCATGGGTATCCTTGAAAAACTCATGGATGGCAGGAACCGTTGCACTAGCATCACCACACCAGGGTTCAGAAATAATAAGAATTTTGCCGTTGAAATTTTTTGATTTTAATTTTTCAACTAAGGCTTCATCCTTTTTAAAGGTTTTTAGAGTTCGTGCCATTCGCTGCGCTCCGAGATCATAGTATTCCTTGTAGGATGCTTCCTGCTCGTCCTTCGGCTGTTCAAGTCGTTGGTTGTTTACTTCTAGGTACTGATCAAGACTAATAGCTTTGTCCCAGTATGATTTTACGTTGTTCATGGTATTATAATTTTCTAGTTTTTTGAATTAAGAATAAATCTGCCAGCACAAAGGCAGCCAGATTTTCAACAATAGGAACGGCCCTAGGAAGTACGCATGCATCGTGTCTTCCTTTTCCTTCCACTTGCACTGCGTTTCCATTTTGGTCGATGCTAGGTTGAGGTTTTAAAAGAGTGGCTACCGGTTTAAAAGCCACCCGGAAATAGATAGGCATTCCATTGGAAATACCCCCTTGAATTCCTCCTGAAAGATTAGTCTTTGTAGTGAAATCCTCGTTGAACAAATCGTTATGCTCACTTCCTTTCATCTTGGCTCCACAGAAACCACTGCCGTATTCAAAACCTTTGGCTGCGTTAATATTGAGCATCGCTTTTGCAAGTTCTGCTTGAAGTTTTCCAAAAACAGGTTCGCCTAGTCCCGCAGGAACATTTTCAATCACGCAAGTAATGGTTCCGCCAATGGTATCTCCTTGTTTTTTTATCTCTTTTATTTTGGCCGTCATCTTTTCTGCAGAGTCTTTGTCGGGGCATCGAACATCAAAATCCTCGGTTTTTGAGAAATCTAACTCTTGATACGGTTTTTCACAAAATATTTCCCCCACGGAAGAGACGTACGCATTAATGGTAACGCCTTCCAAGAGGTGTCTTGCGATCGCCCCAGCGATGACCCAATTAAGAGTTTCTCTTGCCGAGGATTTACCTCCTCCTCGATAGTCACGAAACCCAAATTTTTTATCGTACGTGTAATCTGCGTGGCTAGGACGATAACTCTCTTTTAAATGGTCGTAATCTTTGCTTTTTTGGTTTTCATTTTCCACTAAGAAACCAATCGGAGTTCCCGTGGTTTTTCCCTCAAAGATTCCACCAAGAAATTGAACGGTGTCACTTTCTTTTCTTTGTGTGACTAGTTTGCTCTGTCCTGGTTTTCTTCGGTCTAGTTGATACTGAATTGAAGGGAGATCTAACTCAATCCCTGCAGGAAAATTACTTAAAATACCTCCATAGGCAGGGCCATGGCTTTCGCCGAAGGTGGATAGTGTGAGGAAATTACCAAGTGTGAACATAGTACAAATATAAGCAATGTTCTGGGTGCTTGCCTAAGGATTGTAGTGAATTTAATCATACGGAAGAAAAGATAAGATCCTGCATTGCTTTTTTTCAAATCCTCTATTTAGATGGGGAAGAAGTGGCAAAAAACAACCGTCCGGAATCACTAGACTCCGGACGGTTTATAATATAAAATTTTGTTCTTTTTGGAAGGACTTAACGAACTACACGTCCGTCTTTCCTGTCTTTCGATCTACCAATGGTATATCCTGTTGCACCCCCAATGATACCTCCGACTACAGCTCCTGCGCCTCGGTTCTTTTTGCTAATAATGGCACCTGCAGCAGCTCCCCCTACGGTACCAATAATGGTTCCTTTGGCGGCTTTACTCATTCCTCTTCTTTCAGGTGCTTCTTGGTATGTTCCATTGTCGGCTGGCCCTGCATAAGATCCAGAATTAGAAGATGGGTTGTCTCTATATACAGTTCTTTCTACCACTCTTTCTCTGACCGGAGTTGCGGCTTTTGAAACTGCGGCCTGTTTTTCAGTCTCTACTTTTGCGATACTATCTTTGGCTCTTTCGAATACCATTTTCTCTTTTTCAATGGCAAGTTTTTGCCTTTCAATTTCTAATTGACGAGCTTGGTACTCAATTTTTTCTTGCTCAAGTGATTTTTGAGCGACGGTTTCGTCTTTCTTACATCCACTCAGCATTAAAACTGAAGCGGCTCCTAGTATTACTATTGCTTTCATTTCGTCTATTTTTCAGTTAGAATAAATAATTCTACTGTACCTATAGACAAGTAAGACGCCAAACCTATGTTAAGGAAATGTTAAAATTCCTAAATTAAGTTTGAGAATTGCTGTCTTAAGGACCCTTATAGAGGTAATATTGAGTGATTTGTGAGCTATAAATCGAGTTTTGAAATTCTTTTTAATTGCTTCATTCCAATCCTTTAAAAGGGCTAAAAGTGGACTGCGTAGTAGTTTTGATTTTATTTGCACAATGCGAACCGCCTCCTTTTTAGGCTTTCAGGTAACCGTTGAAACAAACAAAAAACCCTATGTCGCTTGGATTCAGCTTCATAGGGTTTTGTTGAGGTACCTAGCGGATTCGAACCGCTGTAGATGGTGTTGCAGACCACTGCCTAGCCACTCGGCCAAAGTACCCTTTATTGGAATGCAAAAATAGGCAAATTTTTATTAATCCATAATATCCGCTGTAAATTTTTTTTCAACCCTTATTGCTTCGTATATTTGTAGTCTATTTTATACCACAAAATGTCAGATATTCAACTTAATACCATTCCCGATGCAATCGAGGATTTACGTCAAGGGAAAATCATCATTGTAGTTGATGATGAAAACCGCGAAAATGAAGGCGATTTTCTTTCCGCAGCCGAACTTACCACGCCCGAAATGATCAATTTTATGACTCTTTACGGTCGCGGACTAATTTGTACGCCCCTTCCGGAGAAGCGTTGTGACGAGCTGGGACTCGATATCATGGTAACTCGTAGTAGCGATCCAAAGGAAACCGCATTTACCGTTTCCGTGGATTTGTTAGGAGAGGGGGTGTCTACAGGTATTTCTGCAAGCGACCGTTCAAAAACCATCTTAGCCCTTATGGATTCAAAGACAAAACCTGCGGATTTCATGAGACCTGGGCATATCTTTCCGCTTCGCGCTAAGAAAGGAGGCGTTTTAAAACGTGCAGGGCATACAGAAGCTGCGATCGATTTAACTCGATTAGCAGGTCTGAAAGAAGGAGGTGTGATTTGCGAGATTATGAACGAAGACGGATCCATGTCTAGACTTCCTCAGCTCGTCGCACTTGCTAAGAAACACGATCTTAAAATCGTCTCCATTGAAGATCTAATTCATTATTTGCTTCAAAAGGGAGATTTAATAGAAAGACTAGAAGAAAGAGAAGTCACGACGCATTACGGCGATTTTCATTTCTATGCTTTCCGTGAAACCAGTACAGATCAAATTCATTTTGCTTTGACCAAAGGAAGTTGGAAAGCAGACGAACCGGTACTCGTACGTGTACAAGCCTCAAATTCTTATTTCGATGTATTAAGTAGATTAATCACTGGAGAAAAGCCTTTGCTTGAGAAAGTGACGAGCATGATTAATGAGGAAGGAAAAGGAGCGCTTATATTTATTAACAACGTTTCCAACAACGAAAATACGATGCGCAAGCTTCAGCAATTTTTAAATTACCAAGAAGGCTCTGCTGCGCGTCCTACGCTTGCATCTAATTTCCGAGACTACGGAATTGGAACTCAAATCCTGAAGAATTTGGGAATAAGTAAGTTTCGGGTGATCACGCAGAATCCGGATCTAAAACCGATCGTGGGAGGATACGACGTAGAAGTTAGCGAGCTCGTTGAACTTTAAAATAAAAAGGGCCTGAGAAATCAGGCCCTTTTTATTTCGGATAAGGATTTGAAACCATTCAATAGGTCCTTAATATCCATTCTTTTTTTGCCTTCAAGCTGAACGCTGGTGGGGAAGTAGATTCCGTCTTTTGTATAAATTCGGAGTTCATTTTTATCGACAGAAAGGGTTCCTGCTTCTTTCCCTGTTTCAAGGATTTCAAAGCGTCCTTCATAAATTTTAAGATTCTTTTGCTCTCCTCCAATTTCAAGAGTAGTAAAGGCGGAGGGGTAAGGAGAGAGACCTCGAATGAAATTATACAGGGTTTCACTGTCTTTTTGCCAATCAATTTTGGTGTCTTGCTTAAAGATTTTGAATGCGTTTTTAGGTTCATTTGTTTGAACTTGAACCTTAGGTTCTAATTCATTTGCTGCCAAACCGTCAAGGGTTTTTAAAACCAAATCTGCTCCAAGAAGCATTAGTTTGTCGTGCAGCGTACCGGCCGAGTCCGTGGGCTCGATCGCTATTTCTTCTTGCATAAGGACTGCTCCTTCGTCTATTTTTTCGTTTATAAAAAAAGTGGTGACACCTGTTTTTTTCTCTCCACCCATAATTGCATAGTTGATTGGTGCTGCTCCTCGATAGTCTGGGAGTAGGGATGCATGGAGGTTAAATGTGCCCAAGGGTGGCATTTCAAAAAGGATTTTCGGCATCATGCGGAAGGCTACAACCACGAAAAGGTCCGCCTTAAGCGCCTCAATTGAAGAAAGAAAATCCGGATCCTTCAGTTTTTCCGGTTGGAACAAAACAAGTTCATTTTCACGCGCATAGGTTTTTACAGCCGATTCTGATACTTTCTGCCCCCTTCCAGAAGCTTTATCTGTGGTCGTAACGACTCCGACGACTTCGTGCGAGGATTCATGTATGGCCTGTAAAATTGTTTTTGCAAACTCTGGGGTGCCGAAAAAGACGACTTTAAGTGGTTTCATAATGCAAAGATATTGCTTGTTTTAAAGCTGTGCAAAGCTTTACGCTTTCGTATAGGTTCGAAAATCTTTCATCTTCACTTGCTCCTTGTCTAGTAGAAGAATTAATGTTTCGAGAATGTCATTTTTTGGGTAGAGACTTAAATGCACGGAGAGCTGTTCCAAGGTCTTGGGTCCTTTTTCCAGAGCAAAGAGAAGTTCACTCTCTAGGGCACTTCCAAAATTTGCCTCTTGGTTCTTTTTGCAGACATAGCAGCGCTGGCAAGGCTCATTTGAAGATTCCCCAAAGTAACGAAGGATGAGAACCATTTTGCAGGTTTTCTCCTCTTTTACAAAGTACTTCATTTCTTCCCATTTTTGAACTTTGTTTTTCTGTATCTGTGCAAACAAAGGGTAGTAGCCAAAGGAGAGAGCTCTGGAATCGCGCGGTTTTAAGAATTTCACACTAGAAAGTGAGCCGTCCATATATAGAGCATAGTCTGTTTTGTTCAAAGTGGCAAAAGTCTGTTTTAAATTCTCAAGCGATACGCCTAGCTTTGAAGCCAGGCCAATATCCGAAAAATGGACCCTTTGTTTGGAGAGACCGGGAAGCTGACGGTATAGATTTTCCAGAACCGAGGCCTCCGAAGCAGGGAGTTGATCAATTTCGTCTGGAGATAGAAAGAGCTCTAAAGTGGAGGGGCTTTTGTAGTCGTTGTGGTAAATCAATTCCTGGTGATGAAGAAATTGAATGATGTTGCGCACCTTTGCTCCAGAGCAGCGAGTAAGCCGCTTTATCTTTTCAATGTCTAATACGAAAGATTTTTCCGGAAGTTCTCCCTCCGCGACTTGGTAAATCGAGTACAGGATGCTTAGAATTTTTTCGTATTGTTCTTTGGTCGGCATTTGATTCTTTAGAATTCGGTCAAATTCCGCGATTTCTTCCTCGGACCATAGCAGAAGAGCAAGGCTTGAATGAGCATCTCGTCCGGCGCGTCCAATTTCTTGGTAGTAATTCTCGAGCGAGCTTGAAATTGTAAAGTGCACGACGAATCGAACGTTGGTTTTGTCGATACCCATTCCAAAAGCATTTGTAGAAATAAGCACTTGGTTCGAGCTTTGGAGCCACTGGGTTTGACGGCTTATTTTTTCTTTACCGGAGAGTCCAGCATGGTAATATTGAACTCGATCGTGCCCACGTGAGCGAAGGAATTGACTTAGGTTTTCTGCTTCTTTTCTAGTTCTTACGTACACGAGGCCCGACTCTTTATGGTTTCGTAAGAGCTCGGCCACCCTTTCGTACTTATGGCTTTCTTTCTCCATTGCAATTTGGAGGTTGTCTCGCTTAAAGCTTTTTTGGAAAAGTTGAACCGGAGTAAGGGCTAGTTTGGTCTTAATTTCGGCCAGTACTTGAGGCGTTGCGGTGGCCGTCAGAGCAAGGCAAGGAACCTGAAGAAATTCTTCTCGAAATTGTTTGATGTGCTGATAGCTCGGTCGAAAGTCTTGGCCCCACTCGGAGATACAATGGGCTTCGTCAACGGCCAAAAACGAAACTTCAATTTCCTCCATATGGCGAAGGAATACCGAGTTCTTGAGTCGCTCGGGAGAGACAAACAGAAGTTTCGTGACGCCCTCTTTGCATCGAGAGAGAATGAGTTCCATTTCTAAATCCTCAAGTTCGAACGAAAGGTATTCAGCTTCAATGCCTAGGGCTTTTAGTTGAATGACCTGGTCTCGCATGAGGGCAAGTAGCGGAGAGATGATAAGGCAGGTGCCCTCTAAGAATAGAGCTGGAAGCTGATAACAGAGTGATTTTCCTGCTCCTGTGGGGAGTAGCGCTAGGGTGTCTTTTCCCGAGACTATGGAATCAATGATTTCTTCTTGTTGATCTCGGAATTCACTGTACCCCCAAAACATTTTCAAGTACTCATACTTCAGCTGTTGGTAGCGAGCGTCGTTCATGGTGTAAAAATACTTAAATTAAACAAAAAAAACCACGCAAAGTTGCGTGGTTTTCACTGTTTTTGGGTTTAGTGCCCTATTAGTTAGCCTCGAAGTATACTCTTCTGTTTGCTCTGTTTTTCCATTCAGGGCATTTTGTAGAAGGATTACATTCTGGGTATTTAAGGTCTTTTTCACCTCTACCGATTGCGTTAAGTCTAGTGCTTTCTACTCCGCTTTCGATTAGATAGTTTTTCACGCTACCTGCTCTTCTTTCAGAAAGTTTTTGGTTGTAAGCATCAGATCCTGCAGTATCCGTTCCCCCTACAACATTATAATTGCCAGTAGAAGAATTGATGTAGTTTGCAGCAGAGTTAAGGATTGGACGATTTGATGGAAGTACTTGAGAAGAATCGAAATCAAACTCGATACCTTCTAAAGCTCTTGTGTCATCGCTTACAATCCCTTGTCCTGTTGGACAACCGTTGTTTTCAATCGGTCCTGGAACCGTCACACATTTGTCATATAGGTCAATTACTCCGTCTAAATCTGTGTCTAATGCAACACCGGCTCCGTCAACTCTTGCACCTGCTGGTGTGTCAAGTTCTCTATCCCAGTCGTCACATACACCGTCATTATCCGCATCTCCTTTTTTACAAACTTCTACGTCTTGGTTTTTGTTTTCAAGTACGTCAACTTTGTAATAAAGTTCTTGAAGTGGGTCATGCCACATTAGGTGAGATTGGTGTTGACCTAGTTTTAAGGAAAGACCTAAAGTCGCATTCCAGAAACTAGCACCTGATCCTGATGCAGAAGCTGCACCGTCAAATAGATCGTCTCCAGTGATCACGTACATTGCTCTACCTTCAAGGTCGATTCTACGGTTCACTTTGTATTTCAAACCTGCACCTGCTTGTCCAAATGGAGAACCAAGTTTAAAAGGTTTTACTTCTGCTACTAAACTTTGTCCGCTTGCATTTTCTTGGTAAGCTCTATAAGCTAAAGTACCAATACCTGCGTACCCGTGAAGAGCCCAACGCATTGGCGATTGGTTGTCTACACGTCTAAGTAAGTTAGAGAAGTTAATGTCTCCTAAGATGGAGATTGCATCGTACTGAGTTCTCCCTGCAACTTGGTTACCGGTTGCGTTGTCAGATTTGGTGTTGAAATCACCTTGTCTTGTTTCTCCTCTGTCGTATTGTAATTTCAATCCGAAAGCATGAGAAATCGCTTTATCCACACTTAGGTAAGCGGAATAACCGAATACATTCTTACCGTTTCCGTCTTCTTTCAAAGAGATTAGGTTGGCAGAGTGTTGCAAAAGTGGAACCCCTGCACCAGCAGAAATGCTCCAATCATTGAATCTCTTTGATTCTTGTGTAAAAGGGCTCACGTTTGCAGAACCAGAAGTGTACGTGTTTGGATACACTTCGCTTGCTACTACAACTGAATCCTGCGCGTAAGAGGCTACTGGAATTGCCAGTGCTAGCGCCAAACTTGCTAAATTTAGTTTCATAAAATATATTTTTAGTTAATAAATGATTCTTTTTTATTTTGCATCCCTTGGGATGCCTTTTTCTTGCGGCCTAAGTAGGAGAAATCTCCATGTGAGTTAATTGGGGCCTCTTTTACCCTATTTAACAAGAAACATGCCATAAATGGGATTGGTTCTTATATAATAGTTTACAATATTCACATTTTTTAACACACATCTACATGCTTCCGCCTCATTCGCTTGCGTTTCCTCTATTTCTAGTGGGCCAAACTTACGCCATAGCCTTTAGTTCTTCAAGGAGTTGCATTGAAAATTCACGCTCTTTTAAGTGACGCAAATGGGGAAGTTCTAACGTAGAACTTTTAAACTCTAGGTTGTCATAGGAAACGATGTCTAAATCAATCAAACGATCCGTTACCTTTCCAGACGCTTTCGAGTCTAGGGGTCTACCCATTTCACTCTCAATTTTCTTCAACGTTTTCAAAAGTGAAACGGGAGAAAGTGAGGTTTGAATTTCCAGCGCAAAATTAAGAAATTTATAGGGACTCACAAACTCTACAGGGCTTGTTTCTATGATTTTTGTTTCCTTAATGATAGTCACTGCATAGTTCTCTAGGCACAGTTTTGCCTCTTCAAGATTCTTTTCTCGGTTATTTAAATTGGAACCAAGTAACAAAATGGCGGTATGTAGCGACATATAGAGTCATATTTATTGCAGATAAAGTTATGAAAAGTTTTTTTAAAAATGTACTGGCCAATATTGTAGCCATTTTTATAGTAGGAGCCATGCTATTTTGCTTCTTCCTAGTCATGATGATTGTAGGAAGTCTTTCGGGTGGAGACAAGGTGAAGATCCAAGACGATTCGATCCTTACTCTAAATGAGAAGATGCAGATTATTGACAGCCCAGCGGAAGATCAACCTTCTTTGTTCTTTTCCACAACCCCACAGCCTTCAAAGGTGTTATTAAAGGATGTTCTACTCGCCATTAAAAATGCGAAAACAGACGATAAAATCAAAGGGATTAGCATTGAGACGGATTATATTATCGCAGGTCTTACTCAATTAGACGACATTCGAGCCGCTTTGGAAGATTTTAAATCCAGTGGTAAATTCGTGTATGCGTACGGGAATGGCGTTACTCAAAGTGGATATTACCTAGGTTCGGTGGCTTCCTCCTATTACCTCAATCCGATGGGAATGATTGATTTGAAAGGAATGTCTTCGGAAGTCGTATACATGAAAGGATTCATTGAGAAGTATGGAATTGGAATGGATGTTATCCGACATGGGAAATTCAAGGCGGCAGTAGAACCTTTTTTACGCGAATCGATTTCAGAGGAAAACAAAGAGCAGCTTTCAGTCTTGCTAGGGGATCTTTGGGGAGATAGCGCACAGAAGATCGCAAACTCAAGATCTATGTCTGCCGACGAATTTAAACTAGTGACCGACAGTTTGTATGGAATGATTCCAGAAAATGCACTCAAATACAAATTAGTAGATAAGTTAATTCAAAAGAGTCAGTATGAGAATCTCATCCGGACTAAAATTGCAGCTAAGAAAGACTCGAAATTAAATCGTGTGTCCTTTGCAAAATACATTGAATCCAGTAAAGATTCTAAGAAGACCGCAGGGGATAAGATTGCAGTTCTTTACGCTAGCGGTGCCATTTACAATGGAAAGGGTCATGACGGGATCTATTCTGAAAATTACATTGAGTACATTCAGAAGCTTACAGAGGATGACAAGGTAAAAGCAGTCGTACTTAGAATCAACTCTCCGGGAGGGAGCGCGAATGCTTCCGAAGAAATACTCTACGAATTGCAGCAATTGAAAGCCAAAAAACCACTTGTGGTTTCCTTTGGAGATCATGCCGCATCCGGAGGTTATTATATAGCTATGGCAGGAGATAAGATTTACTCAGAGCCTAATACGTTAACCGGTTCCATCGGAGTATTTGGTATGATTCCGAATTATAAGCAGCTTGCAAACCGCAACGGCATTCGTTCGGACGTAGTTCAAACAAACGAGAACACAGTTTATCATTCCTGGCTTCAAGGGTTAACGCCTGCAGGGGAAATAATGTTTACGAATAGTGTGGAGCACACCTACAAGAAATTTGTGCATTGGGTGACCACGAACCGTAAGCAAACGTTTGAGCAGATAGATGCCATTGGGGGAGGTCGTATCTGGTCTGGAAAACGTGCAAAAGAATTAGGCCTCGTAGATGAGTTGGGTTCTTTGGAGCAGGCGATTGCAGAAGCGGCAAAACGTGCAAAAATGACCGATTACGCCTTAGAATCTTTCCCTAAAAAAGTGTCTCTATACGAGCAGTTGATGAAGGATTTAAACTCCGATCAATTGTACAACAAAGTGCTTAAGAGTAAATTAGGAGAAGATAAATTCAAGCTTTTTGAAATGATCAGCGCTCCAGAATCGAAACCACAAATCATGATGGAATCTTTTTACAGAGTGAAAATAGATTAAGCCTCTAAACCCCATAAAAAAAGCAGCCGTTCTAGGAACGGCTGCTTTTTTTCTTTTACTTTGGTTCTATCTTTTTGTGGCCATGCCATAAATCCATAAAACGATCAAGGCTCCAACGACAGCGAGTGCCATGCTTCCAAAAGAGAAGCTGTTCACATCACCAAGTCCGACTAGACTTCCGACGAATCCACCCACGAATGCGCCTACGATTCCTAAGATGATGGTCATTAACCACCCCATGTTTTGGTTTCCTGGCATAATTAATTTTGCAAGTGCGCCTGCAATAAGGCCAAAAATGATCCAAGTTAAGATACCCATAGTTTAAATTTTTTAATTGTTAGTATTTGAAATGATTTGGTTTGCTTAAGGCTAAAATTACACCAAAAAACAATACACTGTATCAAATATTGAAAAATTATAACAATTTCGGTAAATTATTAAAAATCGGGTTTATCGTCTTGTGAAAAATGATTCTACGAATTCTTCGCCGTTGAAGAGTTGCAAGTCTTGCATTTTCTCTCCTACACCAATGTATTTGACGGGGATTTGAAAATGGTCTGAGATTCCGATGACAACACCCCCTTTTGCGGTGCCGTCCAGTTTGGTTACGGCCAAAGAATTGACTTCTGTGGCAGCAATAAATTGTTTGGCCTGTTCAAATGCGTTTTGGCCAGTCGATCCATCGAGTACGAGCATGATTTCATGTGGAGCGTCCGGAATCACTTTTTGCATGACTCGTTTGATTTTAGTAAGCTCATTCATTAAGTTTACTTTGTTGTGTAGTCGTCCTGCTGTATCGATAAGGACGATGTCTGCTCCTTGCGCTACTGCGCTTTGTACCGTATCAAATGCTACAGAGGCAGGGTCGGAACCCATTCCTTGTTTTACAATAGGAACGCCTACACGCTCACTCCAGATGACAAGTTGATCCACAGCGGCAGCTCGGAAGGTGTCTGCAGCGCCTAGGATTACATTTTTGCCCTGGCTTTTGAATTGGTGAGCGAGTTTTCCAATCGTTGTGGTTTTTCCCACGCCATTCACACCCACCACCATGATGACATGGGGTTTTTTGGTTTGCTCCTTTTCATTAAGTTCTAGAGATGGGTTTTCGAGTAGGAGTCCTTTGATTTCTTCCTTTAGTATTTTGTCAAGTTCTTCTGTGCCTACGTATTTGTCTCGACTTACTCGCTCTTCAATACGCTCGATAATTTTAATGGTGGTACTCGCTCCCACATCGGATGCGATTAAGATTTCTTCCAATTCATCGAGAACCTCGTCGTCCACTTTGCTTTTTCCGACAACGGCTTTTGAGATTTTATCGAAAAATCCAGTGGATGATTTTTCTAGTCCCTTGTCAAGGGTCTGTTTTTCTTCTTGATTAAATATTTTTTTAAACCAGCTCATGCAATAGGGGTTAACCGGGGTTTGTTTTTATAGGGCGCTTATGTTGCTGTACAAAGATAAAACAAAAAAACCACCCAAAATTGGGTAGTTTTGATATTGTCTTAAGTGTGGGAGTCTTATTTCTTAAGAAACGCGTCTACTTCGTCCGCACTCATCACTCTTTCTTCGAAAACGTAAGCTCCAGATTTTGGAGACTTTACCATTTTCACCACTTTAGTTAGTTTTTTAGAGGTCCCGTCTTTTAGGGTTGCTACTACTTTTTTTGCCATTGTAAATATTCTTTAAAAATGGTTACTTAATCTCTTTGTGAACTGTGTACTTCTTAAGAACGGGGTTGAATTTTTTCAGCTCCAGTCTTTCTGTCGTGTTCTTTTTATTTTTGGTTGTGATGTATCTGCTCATCCCAGCCATGCCAGTTTCTTTGTGCTCAGTGCACTCAAGAATTACTTGAACTCTGTTACCTTTTTTTGCCATTGCTGTTATTTTTTAATAAGTCCGTTTCTTTTTCCAATTTCAACTGCCTCTTCAATTCCGATTTTGTTGATAATTCTAAGTCCGTGTGCAGAAACTTTTAACGTGATGTTCTCGTTGGTTTCTGGAAGATGGAATTTCTTCTCCAATAAATTGATTTCAAAACGTCTTTTCGTTTTGTTATGGGCGTGGGAAACGTTGTTACCAACCATTGCACGCTTTCCTGTTATTTGGCAAATTCTTGACATATCTCGATGTTCTTTTTACGACTTTATTATTTGAGTGTGCAAAATTAGGATTAATTTCCGGTACCTCCAAATGTTTTTGAAATTTATTTTCAAATAGTTGCGCTTGAACGCAAGGGGGAATTCCTCTTGAATTGGCGTTAGGATAGGAAGCTTCACTCGTAAGGCTGCAAAGATACTCTTTTTTGCGCATACGTCGCTTTTAGATTCCTAATTTCTTGGGAATCGCGAAGTGCTGCTAGGTCGAAAACGATGTGAAATGTCGTATTCTGCTGCTTTAGGCTTTTTTTCGGTTTTGAAACTTTTTGATCAGTGTGTAAAAAATTAAAAAACCTAAGGTAAAGATTGAAATTCGAGTTAATAGGTCTCCGCTTTGCGTATAGAAGGTTTGGTTTTCGTACAGCTTCACCTTCGCATAGAGCGCAGTTTGGTCTCCATAAAAGGTATCGTTTACAATTTCCCCTCTTGCATCGATATGGGCAGAGATTCCACTGTTTGCTGAGCGAGCAATTTCACGCCTGTTCTCAATGGCTCGTAAGCGGGCATAGGAGAGTAGTTGCTTGTGTCCGTTAGAGACGCCCCACCAACTGTCGTTGGTCATGATGGCTAAAAAGTTGGCTCCGTTCTTAACATACTCTGTGGTAAACTCTCCGTATATGCTTTCGTAGCAAATAACAGGAGCTAGTTTTCCTGCGTTGTAAGGGTTTGTAAAGACAGCCCTCTTATCGTCTTTCCCGAGAGAAGCCACGGCTCCGCCAAAATTGAGCATCGCATCTCCTAATAGGGGCTTTAAAAGGTTCATATAAGGGAAGATCTCGACGCCGGGTACTAATTTACCTTTGTGGTAAGTTTGTATTTCACTTTTAGGATCTAGTTGAACGGCCGTATTGTAACTTTCTACAAAAAGACCCCCTGAAGTTTGGTAGGCGTTTTTGGGTGCCGTTTCGAGCGGAGAGAAAAAACGGTGCGAAGAGATTCCTGCCGCAAACACGGCGCTTGGTTTAGTGCTTAAAAATTCTTTAACCTGTCCTAGGACGAGGCTATGGTCGAATCCTGTTTCCGAAATGGAGCCGCTTCCAGGAAGTGAAGTTTCTGGAGCGATGTAATAGTCAATTTTTCCAGTAGAATGGCTCTGTGCTATTTGCAAAAGCTCCGAAACGATTGTAAGGGAATCTTTGCTGTATTTCTCAGTATAGGGGTTTAAATCGGGCTGCAAAAGTAAAACGCTTACTTCCCCTGTGGGCTTCTGCTCAAAAGAGTTGTACTTAATGAGAGAGATTGCCATGGGCAAAAGGATTCCTGCTAAGAGAATTGAAGAATTGATTAGCAATGCCTTTTGTTTTCTTGCCGCCTGCCATACTCTTAAGGTGTAGAACCCAAAGACGTTGATAAGTAGAATCCAGAAACTACCGCCGGTGGCCCCTAGAGTATCGTACCACTGAATTAGTTTGGGATACTCTGAAAATGCATTCCCAAGGTTTAGCCAAGGCCAAGTGAATTCCCAATCGAGATGCAGCTTCTCAAAGCCCATCCAAATGGCAACAAAGAAAACAAGTCCCCAATAGGTGCCTTGAATTCTCTTATAATGATGATATAGAATGAATACGCAGGAGTAGAGTAGGGAATTGGCAAGCACCGGAATGACCACCGCCAAAAGGGAATGAGTTCCGTCTGGGTTTAAAGAGCCATAGAGCCAACCCGTGGTGACGATGTTCCATAGAAGGAAGGTGAGATACGAAAAGCCAAATATAGACCAGGCCTTGTTTTTTATTTTTGAAAACTTGCTTAAGTCGTGCTCCATCACAAGTAAGGGGATGAGCGCGAAAAAAAGGAAGAAAGGAATGCCGTATGTAGGCCATGAAAGCGCAAGAAGTACGGCGCTGAGAAGGCTGAGAAACAGGTATTTCATATAAACAATTGCTTCTAGCAAAAATAGGGTTTTAATTCAGATTCTCTCCCCTAGGTTTGCATTAATTCTGTAAATCCGATAAATGTCAGGATCCTAAAGAATATTTACTTCTCTCTCTAAGGTGATTCCAAAGGTTTCAAAAACACTTTGTATAATTTTTTCAGAAAAGTCGAATACTTCCTTTCCTGTGGCCTCTCCCGTTTTGTTCACAAGGACAAGCGCTTGGTGCTCGTGGGTCGCTACATTTCCAATTTGCCTTCCTTTCCAACCGCACTGCTCAATTAAATAGCCCGCAGGGACTTTTTGTCCATGGGGAGCGGCGTAATGAGGCACATTGGGAAATTTCGCTTCCAACGTTTGGAAAAAAGAATCAGAAACAATTGGGTTTTTGAAAAAACTGCCCGCATTTCCTAAGACTTTGGGATCAGGAAGCTTGCTTTGGCGAATGGAGATCACCGCATTAGAAATCTCTTGAATGCTCGGGTTTTGAATTCCTTTGGACTCAAGTTCAGTGCGGATGGCACCGTAGTTTGTTTTTTTAAGATGAAAAGGGTCTCTAGTAAGCTCGAACTCCACTTCGGTAATTACGTATTTTCCTTTTCCTTCCTTTTTGAAAAAAGAATCACGGTACCCAAACTGCGCCTGCTCTAAAGAAAATTCTTCCAGCTCTAAAGTCTGCAAATTAAGAGCCTTACAGCTTTTAAAGACATCCTTGATTTCGACTCCGTACGCTCCTATATTCTGTATAGGGGAGGTGCCTACGTTTCCAGGAATAAGAGATAAATTTTCAAGACCGCCGAGGTTTAATTCCTCCAAGGTATAAAGCACGAACTGATGCCAGTTTTCTCCAGCCATGGCTGAAATTAAAGCTGTTTCTTGCCCAATAGGCTCCCATTTAATTCCTTTTAAATTGAGTTTGATGACCAGCCCGTTGTAATCCTGTGTAAAAAGCAGATTGCTACCTTGTCCTAGAAAAAGAGGAGGTTTTAAACTAGGCTCTTTCTTAAGTAGTTCGCTGTAGTTTATAAGTGTTTCTTTGAGCTCGTCCAAAGTGGAAACGGCGGCAAAGTAGCGCGCCTTTGCCTCCACGCCAAATGTGGTATACTCTTTTAGAGAATAGGATTCGTTCAAAGTCATATTAATTCGTTTTTACACTAAAAAATGGGGGAGGACAAAAAAGGGAAACCGTAAGTCCTGGAAAGGGCTTACGGCTATCCTTGGGTTTTTAAATGCCTTTGGTTTCTCGGTAGGCCGCGATCGCTTTTTCAAGTAGCTCCACGCTTCTTCTTAAATCTTCCTCGTTTAGTACATAGGCAATACGAACTTGTTTTTTTCCAAGTTCTGGATCGCTGTAGAATCCTCCTGCAGGAGCCACCATGACGGTTTGCTTTTCGTCTTGGAAATGTTCTAGCATCCATTGAGCGAACACTTCTGTATCGTCAACGGGTAGTTCCGCGACACAATAGAATGCGCCTTTCGGTTTTGGACAAATAACTCCCGGAATCGTATTTAGAAGTTCTACAAGTAAGTTTCTTCTTTTGGTGTATTCTGCACGAACACTTAAAATGTACTCCTGATCGTTTTTATGAGCTGCTGCTGCCGCGATTTGTCCTAAGAGAACAGGGCTTAATCGAGCTTGAGCAAAGAGCATGGCCGCATTATGGATAAGTGTAGATCTCGTAATCATACAACCAATACGAGCGCCGCACATGGAGTAGCGTTTCGATTCGGAGTCAATTACAATGGCGTGATCTTTCAGCTCTGGAAACTCTAAAATAGAGACTGCTTTTTCTCCATCGTACACATATTCTCTGTAAACCTCATCAGAAATAATAACGATATCATGTTTTAATGCAATTTCAGCAAGCTTTTGAAGCTCTTCTCTTGTGTAAAGATAGCCGGTCGGGTTTCCTGGATTGCAAAGGATGATGGCTTTGGTTTTCGAAGTAATCTTTTTTTCAAAATCTTCCATCGGTGGAAGGGAAAACCCGGATTCAATGCTTGATGGAATGGCCACAACTTTTACATTGAAAGTAGAGGTGAATCCATTGTAATTTGCATAGTACGGTTCAGGAATAATCACTTCGTCTTCATCATCACAAAGTGTAGAGATCGCGAAGTTGAGGGCTTCTGAGCCTCCGTTGGTCACAATGAAATTGTTTGTGGTAAGGTCAGTGAATCCTAAAGAATGGTAATAGTCTCTTAACGCTTCACGGTATTCGATATTGCCTTCAGAAAGTGCATATTCGTAAATCTTAAGATCATTCTGTTTCACTGCATCAAGTGCGGTTTGCGGGGTTGGGATGTCCGGCTGCCCGATGTTTAGATGGAATACTTTGATTCCTTTGGCTTTGGCCTGTGTGGCAAATGGGACTAGTTTTCTAACCGGGGATGCCGGCATTAATTGAGCTCTTTTAGAGATGGTAGGCATATCGAATATCTTTTACGCAAAATTACTGAAAATACTTCAATTTTCTAGGGATTCCAATTTTGAATTCTATAGCATAGTTCTATCACTTTATTTTGCTAATTTTGAATGAGCACCAAAGTGCATTAAAACCAAAACGAACTAAGATGAAGTTTAAATCCCAAGACATTCAGACCTATTACGAGGCACTACCCCAAGATAGAAAGGAGCCTTTTGAGAAACTGTTTCGAGTTTTCGAAACCAATTTACCCTCAGGCTTTGAGTCTCGTTTATCTTATGGCTTCCCTACCTTTAGTGTTCCTCTCAGTATGTACGGGGCAGGGTATCACTGCAAAAAGGATGAGCCACTTCCTTTCCTTTCCATTGGTTCGCAAAAGAATTTCATGGCGGTTTATCATATGGGTCTTTATGCAAGCCCAGAATTGTTAGCATGGTTTACAACGGAGTATCCCAAACATGGCAAGTACAAATTGGACATGGGAAAATCTTGTATTCGCTTTAAGAAAATGGATGCAATTCCTTACGAGCTCCTGGGAGAATTGGCAGAAAAGATGAGCGCACAGCAATGGATTGAGCTTTATGAAAAAAGCTTCCAAAAAGAATAAAGTAAATTATTCGGGGCTCTAAACCCTTTAGTAAGTACCTTAAAAAAACTCTCTCGATGTCACTACCTTAAAAGTATTAAACTTTTGAGAGGCAATGCATCGAGAGAGTTCTATTTTTTAAAAGGTATCTTTTTTAAGAGGTACGGACAATGTCTGCTCCTATAGCTTTTAATCGTCCGTCTATGTTTTCATACCCACGGTCGATTTGCTCGATGTTGTGGATCGTCGATTTTCCTTCGGCACTTAAAGCTGCGATTAAAAGCGCATTTCCTGCTCTAATGTCTGGGGATATAAGCGTGGTGCCTCTTAAGGGCGCTTCCTGATTTAACCCTACCACTGTGGCGCGGTGTGGATCACAAAGAATTATTTGTGCTCCCATGTCAATTAGTTTGTCCACGAAGAATAGTCTGGATTCAAACATTTTCTGATGCACCAGTACCGTTCCTTTTGCCTGAGTTGCGACCACTAAAATAATGGAAAGCAAATCGGGTGTAAAGCCTGGCCATGGGGAATCCGAGATTGTTAAAATCGATCCGTCAATAAATTTTGAAATTTTATAGTGTTCTTGAGCGGGAACGAGAATGTCTTCCCCACTACGCTCTAGTTGAATTCCAAGTTTTCTAAAGGTAGAAGGAATAAGCCCTAGCTCTGGCCACTGTACATTTTTAATGGTGATTTCTGATTTTGTCATGGCGGCAAGACCAATCCATGAACCAATCTCTACCATGTCTGGAAGCATGGTGTGTTCGGTTCCGTGTAAGGTTTTAACGCCTTCAATCGTGAGAAGATTGGAGCCAATTCCAGAGATTTTTGCTCCCATGCGGTTCAGCATTTTGCAAAGCTGTTGCAAGTAAGGTTCGCATGCTGCATTGTAAATACGAGTCGTTCCTGTGGCCAGTACAGCCGCAAGTATAATGTTAGCCGTTCCAGTTACCGAAGCTTCTTCTAAAAGCATATAGGTTCCTTTTAGTTCCTTTGCAGATAGACTATAGAATCCTTCCGTTTCATCGTAATGGAATTTAGCTCCGAGCTCTACAAGTCCTTGAAAATGCGTGTCAAGTCGACGGCGTCCAATCTTGTCCCCTCCAGGAGTGGGCATGTAGGCCTCACCAAAACGAGCCAGCATTGGGCCCAGGAGCATAATAGAGCCTCTTAACTTTGCGCTGTCCTTTTTGAACTCTTCCGATTTGATATAATCAAAATTGATTTCATCCGCCTTAAAGGAATAGTCTCCATGTCCGTTTTTTGTAATTTTCACCCCAAAATCGCCAAGGATTTCAATAAGACGGTTCACATCGTGAATGTCTGGGATGTTTTTCACACGAATTTCGCTGTCGCTTAAAAGAACAGCGCATAATATTTGAAGCGCCTCGTTTTTGGCACCTTGTGGAATGATTTCACCGGAGAGTCTTTTTCCTCCTCTTATTTCAAACGTCCCGCTCATTATTTTCTTCGGTTTTTATTCTGTTGGTATTTTTGACGGTTTTTGTTGTCGCTAGGGCCTGAGTGCTTTTGGTTTTTGCTCCGAGCATTCGAATAATAAATTTTGCTTTTTTCTAGCGAATCGATACTGGTTAAATCCAGTCGGTCCTCAGAGAGTTCTTTTAAATGCCTAAAGATAACATCGTCCGTCACGTGCTCTTTGTTATAGATGTTATAGGACTTTTTCATGTTGTTGGCAATGACTTCGATTAGCGCTTCTTTTTCATCTC
Source organism: Epilithonimonas sp. KH_059 (assembly GCF_057838485.1). NCBI lineage: Bacteria > Pseudomonadati > Bacteroidota > Flavobacteriia > Flavobacteriales > Weeksellaceae > Epilithonimonas > Epilithonimonas sp. KH_059. The sequence continues at coordinate 1,250,982 of NZ_CM174468.1, read as the reverse complement.
CTTCCTCCTGCTCAATTGCGAGTTCAATGAGTTGAAGAATACTCTTTCCATAGAATTTGAATTCCCCTTGTAATACAGGGTAATCTAATTTCTTAGGCTCCGTTTTTCTCTGGTCTTTGGTGGGTATAGGGTAGGGAGAGTCTACATCCAAGTCAAAATCTGCTAGGATGAATAAATGGTCCCAAAGTTTATGTCTATAGTTTTCTTCGTCTCGTAAAGTCGGATTTCTTTGACCCATGAAGTCCACGATGGCGTGGCTCATTTCATTTCGCTCTTCCTTCGTAGGTAGCTCTTTGCATTGTTCGACCAATTGTTGAATGAGTCGTCCGTACTCAGGCATATTAAGCTGGGTTCTATCGGTATTGTATTCCATGGGTGCAAATATAAGGATTGAAGACGTAAAAAATCTTAGTCAATGAATTTCTTTCGCTGCGCCTCGGTGGGCACCGCGCAGTAGGAGCTCGCAAGGTTTTTGCGGTTTTTGGCCACCTTATCGTAAAATTTATCGGTTAGGAATCGAGGTAGGAAATTGATTCTGGCCAGTAGTCCATACGTCCCGCCTAAAACCTTTGCGATTTCGATGGCTGCGCTTGATTTCGTATGGTAGTATAAGCCCGGTTTCCACAAATAGATTGTATTCATTTCGCCTGCTTCCAATCCTCGTTCTTTTAAAAAGGACTTCGAAAATTCACTCTGCAGCGCAGAAAATCGAAATAGGTCCTTTGAATCTCGTTTTAAGATCCACTGAATCCAGAAATTGCAGAAGCCGCAATCCCCGTCGTAAAGTACGTAGTACTTAGAGGAGTCTACTTTAGGTTCCAATTATTGGGGTTGAAGGTTGAATTTTATTCTTGTTTCGAGTTCTACTTTCTTGAAGTAGTCCACGACCATTTTCATGTCTTCCGGAGAAAACTTAGCCTCTGGGTGTCCAAGTAGGTAAGATTCCATAGGCATGTTGCCATTTTGAATTTCTTCCGCTGATTCCTCAAGCTTGTGAGCTTGGCGTTTAGGTTCGTAGGTGGCAAATGTGGAGAAATTCAGTTTTGTTCTCGCATCTTCAATATGTTTTTTCAATAGCCAAGCGGTAGGTTGGACATTGGAATACCATGGGTAGCGAGACTCATTGCTGTGGCAATCGTAGCAAGAATTGCGTATTTTTTGAGCGATCGGTTCTGGAGTTTGCTTTGAAATTAGGAAATCCATTCCTTTTGTAACCGGTGGATTGGTCTTGTCAATTGGGAAGAATTGAATGATCACAAAGGCAACAAGTAAGACAATGAGAAGTTTTTTCATAGCAAGCTTTGGTTTTGAGATGTGAAATTACTACTTTTTTTAAGAACTGTAAGAATGGAATTGCATATCTTTGCAAAAATTTTTGGGCTCAGAAAGACTGGGTAACCCATTAATAATCATCATCCTTGAGAGATCTCGGATTATTAAACAAAATTTTGATGAGCAATATTGTCGCTATCGTAGGACGTCCTAACGTCGGAAAATCAACCCTATTTAACCGTTTGCTTGAACGTAGAGAGGCTATTGTCGACTCCGTATCCGGTGTGACCAGAGACCGCCACTACGGGAAGTCCGATTGGAACGGTGTTGAATTCACTGTGATTGACACGGGAGGATACGAAGTAAATTCTGAGGATGTTTTCCAAGGGGAAATCACCAAACAAGTAGAACTAGCCATCGACGAGGCTACCTCCATTCTATTTATGCTTAGCGTAGAGGATGGACTTACAGATACAGACCAAGAGATTTTTGAAATGCTACGCCGCTCTAAAAAGAAGGTGTATTATGTCATAAACAAAGTGGACTCTGCTACAGAGGAAATCGACGCAACCGAATTTTATTCCTTAGGAATAGAAAAATACTACACAATGTCTTCTGCCACAGGATCAGGGTCTGGGGAACTTTTAGACGACGTCGTAAGAGATTTTCCTACAGTGGATTATAAAGACCCATTCGAAGGGCTGCCTAAGATTACCATTGCAGGAAGACCTAACGTGGGAAAATCCACAATGACCAATGCCCTTCTCGACAACGAACGGAATATTGTAACCGATATTGCAGGAACCACTCGGGATAGCATTGAAACCCTCTACAATAAATTTGGACATGAGTTCGTGCTAGTGGATACGGCAGGAATGCGAAGAAAAGCGAAAGTAAGCGAAGATTTGGAATTCTATTCCGTGATGCGTTCGGTTCGTGCTATTGAAAATTCGGATGTGGTAATCATCATGGTGGACGCGACGCAAGGTTGGGAAAGCCAAGACATGAATATTTTTGGGATTGCCCAAAAGAACCGGAAAGGAATTGTGATTTTAGTGAATAAATGGGATTTGATCGAAGACAAGCAGACCAATACCATGCGTGATTTTGAACAAAAAATCAAAGACAAAATTGGTCAGTTCACGGACATACCTGTACTGTTTGTTTCGGCTTTGACGAAACAAAGGATTTTAAAAGCGGTGGAAGTTGCCATGGAGGTTTTTGAGAGCCGTAAGAAAAAAATCAAAACTTCGAAATTAAACGAAGTAATGCTTCCTATCTTTGAAAATTATCCACCCCCTGCTTTAAAAGGGAAATACATCAAAATAAAATACTGTGTGCAGTTAGGAACTCCTTCGCCTCAGTTTGTATTCTTCTGTAATCTACCCCAGTATGTAAAAGAACCTTATAAGCGTTTTACAGAGAATCAACTTCGTAAACATTTCGGATTTACCGGAGTCCCAATCGAAGTGTATTTCAGACAGAAATAAGAAAAATAAGAATTTGCCTTTTGAGTTTTTACTCAAAAGGTTTTTTAATACCTTTATCGCAACGATATTTTAAACTCTAATTTGACTATGGTAACGCTGCTTTCTGCTCAAAACTCCCTTGTGAGTTCCTGGATGAATGAATTAAGAAATGTGGAGGTTCAATCGGACCGCTTACGATTTCGACGCAATATGGAACGTATCGGAGAGATCGCGGCCTATGAATTAAGTAAGGAACTAGAATTTAAAACAAGTGATATCACCACGCCACTAGACGTAGTCTCTGTGAATGAGCTTTCGGTTCAGCCTGTGATCACTACCATCCTTCGAGCAGGAGTCCCCTTATTTCAAGGGCTGCTCAACTATTTTGACAAAGCGGATTGTGGTTTTGTAGCGGCCTACCGCAAACACGAAGAGAATGACTACTTTTCCATCAAACAGGATTATTTAACTTGTCCTAGTATACAAGGACGACCCCTTATTGTAGCCGATCCGATGCTAGCCACAGGAGCCAGTTTAATTGAAGCGTTAAAGGACTTACTGACCAATGGAACCCCTTCTAGTATTCATATTGTGGCTGCCATTGCAAGCAGACAAGGGATTGCTACCCTAAAGGAGGCCTATCCTGAAGCAAGAATATGGGTGGGAGCCACCGATGAGAACCTAACGTCCAAAGGGTATATTACCCCAGGGCTTGGAGATGCAGGAGACCTTTCTTACGGGGAAAAACTACAACGCTAATTCGATTTTAAAACAGGAAGAGTATTCTCGTACGAATACACTAATACAAAATGCCTATCTCAGTTTTCAGATAGGCATTTTGTATTTTTGAAATGACAATTTATTTTTCTAGTAAGTATGTATTGAAATGCTCTAAGATTCGGCGATACTCGTCCGTCCAAGAGGAAGTCTCTCGAAAACCATGAGCCTCCACAGGATAAGAAGCAAGATTCCAATTTGTTTTTCCAAGTTCAATAAAACGTTGTTGCAGCCTAACAATGTCTTTGTATTCCACATTGTTATCCACAACGCCATGAAGCATTAATAGGTGATCCTGTAAGTTGTCCGCATAATAGATTGGCGAGGATTTTTTGTAGGCCTCAGGATCGGTCTCAGGAAAATTTAAAATATTGCCCGTATACCCATGGTTGTAATGGGCCCAATCGGTCACAGAGCGAAGAGCAGCGCCCGCTTTAAATTCACCGGGCTCTGTAAGGAGTGCCATAAGAGTAATGAAGCCTCCATAGCTACCTCCGTAGATTCCTACTTTGCTCGGCTCGATTCCATACTTTTCCACAAGAAGCTTTTTCGCATCTAAATGATCGGAAAGATCTTTGCCTCCCATAAAGCGGTAAATACCGGTTCTTACGTCTCTTCCGTATCCATCGCTTGCCCGGTAATCAATATCGAGAACGGTGTATCCTAAATCGGTCAATAGGTTATGAAACATGTATTCTCGGAAGTAAGAACTCCACCAATTGTGAGCATTTTGCAAATAGCCCGCGCCGTGAACAAAAATTACGGCCGCAGAGTTTTTTACTTCTGCTTTTGGCTTGTAGATTCTTGCGTAAATTTCTTGACCGTCCTGAGCATTGAAAGATAGAACTTCCGGCTGTTTCCAGGAGTAGCTATTAAATTCCTTTGTGGTAGAATGGGTAATGGGTTGGAGCTTCGGGTTAGACGTATTGTCCGCCACAAAAAGTTCCCAAGGTTTGTTTTTGTACGAATAGCGAACGGCTACTTTTTTCTCATCTGGAGAAAGCACGACCTCGTGAGCGCCGTCTTGGGTAAGAAGTGGGATCAGCTTTCCACCGCTAGAGCTTAGTTTGTAAAATTCTCGGTTCCCAGGATGCGTGGTATTGGTTGAAAGGTAAAAGGTTTTTTTGTCTTTTGAGAGCTGGGCCTCTCGCACTTCCCAGTTTCCGCTGGTAAGGGTTTTTCTTTCTTTCGATTTAAGGTTGAAAGTGTAAAGATGCGAATATCCCGTTTTTTCAGATTGGTAGTAGAGTGTGGATTGGTCCGCTAAGAACCCAATATTTCCCGTACCGAAAGAATAAGAAGGAATGCCCGGTCCGCCTATCCAAGCCTCGTCATGTTGATGGTCAATTTCTTCAAAACTTCCATCCTTTAGATTTAAAGAAACGAGCCATCGATCTTTATTGTCTTGGGATCGAATGTCCACGACCGCGTAGTTTCCATCGTCACTATACAGGGTCCGTCCAAAGGACAATTCTCTTGGTTCTTTTTTGCTTTTGTTCTCTGCGTTTTTGGAAATAGACGTTTCTCGAAGGTACTCGGGCTCTAAGGAAAGACCGGTTAAGGTTTTAAATTCAGCAAAGTAAGCGCTGTCTTTTTCGAGGCTGTAAATTCCAAGTCTTGAAGGGAAGAGGTTCTTTTGGGACACTTTCTGCTTGGTCGCTTGAGACTTGTTGTATCCATCCTCTGTGATGAAAACGTTCATCACCTCGTTCTGATTTTTAGCGCGCGTACCTTCCACAAACGTGACATAGTTCTCGTTTGGATTCACGGAGAGATTAAAGAAATCTTTTCCTGTACCGAAAGATTTCGGTAAGGTTTTTTTAAGGAGCTTGCTTCGCTGTTCTCTCCACTTTTTTCTCTCGTCTTGGTCTTGAATGTATTCAAAGAGTTCTTTTTGTTGAGAGGCTAAGAAACTGTCCTTTGCTTTTGGTTTTTCTTCGGTTTTGGTTTTCGAAAAATTCGTGATCTGAACGACGCTTCCTTCGCTAGAACTCAGTTTGAAACTATTTCCATTTTGCTCAAAGAAAAGAACGCCTGGTGTTTTGCCCAGTTGTAAATTAGAAAGGGGACCTGCGTTTTGAAAAAGTCTTTTTTTCTTTTTGCTTTGCGAGTCATAAGACCAAAGGGCGCCTCCTGACAAATAATAATAGGTCTGAAAATCCTTCGTTTGAAATCGACTGCTATAAAACTGCTCCTGCTCAAGGCTTGCGGGAAGGGGCTCTTTCATTCCTTTTTTCCAGTAATGCATGGTTTTCCCGAGCTCATTATTTGGGTTCCAGTCAAAATATAGAGTTTCATTATCGAAGCCCCAAACTGGGTTTTCAGGGGAATAGCCTACGAACTCTTCACCTTTCATGATTTCGGCTAGATTTAGAGGTGAGGATTGAGCAGTCGCAAGGAGGGCAAAAAGAAATGCCGAGAGCATCAGGAGTTTTTTCATAGTTACTTTTTTTCAGGAGACTTCAAATATAATTATTTTTAATACAAAATGAGTAGTGATAAGGGGGCTAGCAGGAAATTAGTGCGCAAAGGGTGGGCGAGTTTCAAAGCGCAAGATTTTTGATTTGCAAATGAGCATCGTTTGTTAATTTCATCCGCGTCCTTATTCCTTTGGCTCCCGAGGGAGCAGGGGGACAAGGCATGAGAGTTCTCGTTTTAAAGTTTTATCTTTGCCCTATGATACGCATCACCAAACAGTTCAGTTTTGAAACCGCCCACGTCCTATACAATTACGATGGGAAATGCAAAAACATGCATGGGCATTCTTATAAGTTGTTTGTTACCGTGAAGGGGGAGCCCCTTCAGGATTTAAGCCATGCTAAAAATGGAATGGTAGTTGATTTTGGTGACATTAAGGCCATTGTCAAAAGGCAAATTATTGAACCTTGGGATCACGGAGTCTTGGTGAATGCACTTTCTCCGCACAAACAATTGGGGGAGGATTTGCAGGCGCAAGGACATAAAGTGATTTTTTGCCCTTACCAACCGACCTGCGAGAACATGCTCTATGAAATTGCAAAAAAAATAAGCGCAGAGCTTCCTAAGGGGGTAGAACTTGCGTATTTGAAACTCCACGAAACAGAGAATTCTTACGGTGAGTGGTTTCTTGAAGAGAACCGCTAATCTTACCTATTGTGAAAGCACCATGACAGAAATTGAACTTTTACCCGGTAAAAAAGTCTATTTTGCTTCGGACCAGCATTTTGGAGCGCCTAGCTTCAAAGAAAGCAAGGTTCGAGAACAGAAATTCATTCGTTGGTTGGATGAAATCTCTTTAGACGCGCAGGTTCTTTTTTTAATGGGAGACCTGTTTGATTTTTGGCACGAGTGGAAGCACGTTGTGCCTAAAGGCTTTGTTCGCGTTTTAGGGAAGCTAGCGGATTTGCACGATCAAGGAATTGAAATTCATTTTTTTATTGGCAACCATGATTTGTGGATGAAAGATTACTTTGAAACCGAAATTGGGGCCAAGGTTTATTTTGAGAAGCAGATTTTTAAAATAGGAGAGAAGACCTTTCTTCTCGCTCATGGAGATGGATTAGGACCTGGTGACAAAGGGTATAAGCGAATGAAAAAGCTTTTCACCAATCCCCTTGCACAGTGGGCCTTCAAATGGATTCATCCTGACTTAGCCATGCGCATCGCGCTCTACCTTTCACAGAAAAACAAAATGATCTCCGGAGAAGAAGACAAAGCTTTTTTAGGAGAGGACAAAGAGTTTCTAATCCTTTATTCCAAGGAGAAATTAAAGTCCGAGCATTATGATTATTTTGTCTACGGACATAGGCATTTGCCTATGGTTTTAGACCTAGACAAGAGCGGCTCACTTTATATTAATTTGGGAGATTGGATTTCGTATTTTACTTATGGAGAATTTCAAACAGAATTTGAATTGAAAACGTTTGAAGGGTAGATGGATTCAATCTTTGACATAAAATCAGATGAGGATTTCCTTACGGCGGCACTCGAAACATTTCAGTATCAGTATAAGAACGTGGAGGTTTATCAGCGGTTTGTTGATTTTCTAAACGTTCGAGTATCGGAGGTGCAGAAATTGGATCAGATTCCATTTTTGCCCATCGAGATGTTTAAGAACCATAAAATTCTCGATAAAAATTTCGGGAGCGAACTTTATTTTCAAAGTTCAGGAACCACGCAAATGGTTCGCTCTAGTCATTATATTGCAAAAAGCGCGCTTTACGATAAAAGTCTCTTTAAGGCCTTTGAACTCTTTATAGGAGCCCAGGAAAATTTTATCATTTTGGGTCTTTTGCCGTCCTATCTTGAAAAGTCAAATTCTTCTCTCATCTATATGGTCGATGCGCTGATGAAGCGTTCCAATAGACCCGAAAATGATTATTTCCTTTACAACCACGAGGCTCTACTTGCACTTCTTCAAAAAACACAGAATGAAAAAGTGGTTCTTTTTGGAGTTTCTTTCGCGCTGCTTGATTTTTTGGAATCTGAGCCGAGCGTGAAGGAACTAGATCTCAAAAATCTAATTGTGATTGAAACCGGAGGGATGAAAGGCCGCAAGGTGGAAATCACCAAAGACGAGCTGCTTTTGCAACTGAAAAATGGGTTTGGAATTCAATCGATCTACTCGGAGTATTCCATGTGTGAACTTTTATCGCAGGCCTACTCTTTAGGGGAAAACCGCTACCAGTGTCCCCCTTGGATGAAGGTTCTAGTTCGAAGTTTGGACGATCCCATGTCGTATTTGCCGGAAAATAGAAACGGTGCGCTCAATATTATTGATTTGGCCAACCGGCATTCCTGCTCCTTTATCTCGACTCAGGATTTAGGAAAACAAAGGGGCCACTTTTTTGAAGTCTTAGGTCGTATTGACCATTCAGATATTCGAGGGTGCAGTCTACTGGTTTCCTAATCATGTAATTTGCATGAAATTTGTAGCTTTTAACTAAGGGTTTGCGCCTTTAAATAAATTATAGGATTTATGATACCAAAAAAATACAAACTGCTACTGCTTTCTCTGGGAGTGCTAGGCGCTTTTTTACTAGGCTATATCTTGTATCAATTATCCACGCAAAGTGCGGCGCAGGGAGGAGTGATGGTTTTAGTGATGCTCGTGCTAGGTCTTCTCTTGGGTGGACTCGTGACGTTTTTGACCGTGGGGAAATTAAAATCCTCTCCTCCTGTGGTAAAGGAAAGTTCGCATACGGTCGCGCAAAGTTTAAAAAAGGTCTTCAAAGTGGTTTCCGCGGAAGGGCATTTTAGTGAGATTTACAATTACGAGGAAACCAAAAAGCTTTTCAATTTCATTCCTACGAAGAAAAGAGCTCTGGTCATCGTGGAGGCAAAAGTCCTTGTAGGGTACGATTTTGAGAAATTAAAATGGGAATTAGACTCGGAAACCCGGACGGTGAAACTAATCGATTTTCCAGAGCCCGAGATTCTTTCCACAGAGACAGAATACAAATATTACAATATTGAGGAGCAACTGTTCAATCTCTTTAGCCGAGAAGATCTTTCCAACATTCAAAAGAATAGCAAGGCTCAAGTGATTGAAGCGGCAAAGGCTTCCCATTTGCCCGAGGCAGCCAAAGAACAGATGCAGATGCTCCTTACGGAGCTTTTAAATTCCAAGAATTTCAGATTAGAAAATTCGAGCCTTATTACGCAAAAAGGATCGGGTCTTAGTTTGCCTAACGCAGCACAAAACTAGACATTCAAAAGCAAAAAAAAACAATTTTTTTGTTGCCCGAAAAGGGGTTTTTTAGACTCAAATTAAGAGTTCAAATTCCTCATACAATTTTCGTACTTTTGCACCCGTAAACTTTTTACTTACTACTATGCTTTCAGTTCAGGGCCTTGGCCTTCATCATTCGGGAAATTATCTCTTCCGTGACGTTAACTTTACCATCAAGCGCGACGATAAGGTCGGTCTTGTAGGGAAGAACGGAGCGGGAAAATCGACGCTTCTAAAAATCTTATCTTCTGAGATCCAATTTTACGAAGGCGTTGTGGTACCTGAAGGGTCCATCACTATTGGATTTCTAAAGCAGGATTTGGAGTTTGTGAAAGGCCGCACGGTTTGGGAGGAAACTCTTCAAGCCTTCGAGCAGATAAACCTTTGGAAAGAAGAACTTGAGGAGGTGAATCATCAAATGACGGTTAGAACGGATTACGAAAGTGACGCCTACACGGATTTGATTACTCGTATGACGGAGCTTAACGACCTTTTGCACCATCACGATGCGTACAATCTGGAGGGCGACATGGAAAAAGTACTTCTTGGACTAGGATTCAAGGCGGATGATTTTTCACGAATTACGGACACTTTTTCCGGAGGGTGGCGTATGAGAATTGAACTGGCTAAGCTTCTACTTCAAAATAACGATTTACTTCTACTGGATGAGCCGACGAACCACTTGGATATGGAAAGTATCATTTGGCTTGAGAACTTCCTAAAGGATTATAATGGGGCGATTGTTTTGGTGAGTCACGACAAACAGTTTATGACTTCCGTTTGCAACCGTACTTTTGATGTGAACAACCGTAAAGTAGACGATTACAAAGCCAATTATTCCAAGTATTTAGAGCTAAGAAAAGAAAGACGCGAAAAACTGCAACAGGCGAAGAAGAATCAAGATACGGAGATCAAGCAGATGGAAGACAATATCAACCGATTCCGTGCTTCTGCGACAAAGGCTTCTTTTGCGCAGTCCCTTATTAAGAAATTAGACAAAATCGAACGAATTGAAATCGACAACGAGGACATTTCTAAATTTAACATTCGATTTGTTCAGAGTGTAGTTCCAGGGAAAGTTATTTTTGAGGCGGAAAACCTTGGAAAAGCCTATGACGGAAAACCCGTTTTTGATGGAGTGGATTTCTTTATAGAACGAGGAGATCGCATTGCCCTGCTTGGACAAAACGGACAAGGAAAATCCACCCTTGCAAAAATTCTAACCGGAGATATAAAAGATTATTCAGGCGATTGGACTTTGGGGCACAACGTCAATATTGGGTATTTTGCTCAGAACCAGGAAGAGGTTCTTACGCCGGGGAAAACCGTGCTTCAAGAAGCGGAAGATGCCGCCACTGAGGAAACTCGTCCTCGAGTAAGAGACCTACTGGGAAGCTTCCTTTTTTCAGGGGAAGATGTGAATAAGAAAACCCAGGTGCTGTCCGGAGGGGAAAGAAATAGACTCGCACTGTGTAAACTTCTACTACGTCCGTTCAATACCCTAATCATGGACGAACCGACCAACCACCTTGATATTCAGTCGAAAGAGATCATCAAGTTAGCCTTGAATAAATTTGAGGGAACCCTGATTGTAATTTCTCACGACCGTGAATTCTTACAAGGACTCGCTGATAAAATCTTTGAATTCCGTGACGGCCATATGAAGGAGTTCTTAGGAAACGTAGATGAATATTTAGAATTCCGTCAAAAAGAAAGTATTCGTGAAATCTCAATGGAAAAGGCAAAGCTCAGTCAAAAGCAAGAGAGCAAAGTAGAGGGGAAAGCCGCTCCTGCTCCAGAGAAACCGAAAGAAGAACCGAGAGGTTTTGTGACCAAAGAGCAAAAGCAGTTGGAAGGCAAACTCAAAAAAGCAGAACAGGCTATTAGTGAACTGGAAGCTGCCATTGCCAAGAAAGAGTCGGAATTTGCAAGCCATAATCCTTCGGAGTCGGATCTTGAATCTTACGAAAAGCTTAAACTTGACCTTGAGACGCAAATGGCACTTTGGGAAGAGCTTGCTTTAGAAATGGACTAAGACCAAGGATTAAGCCCCTTTTTGCGGTATAGGTTTTATTTTTTCAGTACATTTGATCGATTTAATTTGTACGCATGAAACTATCAAAACTCTCACTCTTTTTCGTCTTTTCAGCCACTCTTCTAACGGCTCAAAAGCAAAAATACACCATGGAAGAGGCCGTAAGTGGTCTACGCAGTAATTTAGCGGTGGAGAACATCTCCCAGTTTTCTTTTTCTTCGGATTCGAAAAGCTATTTAAGTGCTGTAAAAAGCGGCTATATGATTACTGATTTCGGGACTTTAAAATCCGATACTCTAATTTCACTTTCAAGAGTGAATCAAAACCTTCAAGGAAAAGACCGGTTAGATCGATTGCCTCCTTTGAGTTTTCTTTCGAGTACGAGCGCCTATTACAAAGACGCGGGTCAATATTCCCTTTTAACCAAAACTTCCAAAGGTTGGACAAGAAGCACCTATTTCAAGGTGCCTGAAAAGGCGGAAAACATTACGGTTCTAGAAGGTAAAAACGCAGCTGTTTATACAGTGGATCAAAATCTATATTATGTAAAAGGACAAGAGGTTAGGGCTATTTCTCAGAGCACAGATCCTAATGTCGTTTACGGGCAAGCTGTTCACCGAAATGAGTTTGGTATTGACAGAGGGATTTTTGTTTCCCCAGATCAGCAGAAAATTGCCTTTTACCGAATGGACCAAACGATGGTCGCCGATTATCCCATTGTAGATTGGTCAGGAAGTCCTGCCAAGAATGAAAATATGAAGTACCCGATGGCGGGTCAAAAATCACACGAAGTCACACTGGGGATTTACGATATTAATACTTCTAAAATCACCTATTTGAACATTCCAGGAGACAAGGAACAGTATCTTACGGCCGTGACTTGGAGTCCGGATTCCAAAAGCATTTTCGTGGGCGTTTTAAATCGAGACCAGAATCATTTAAAAATGAATCAGTATAGTTTGGCTGGTGCTTTTGTAAAGGAAGTGTTTGAGGAAAAAAGTGCGCAGTATGTAGAGCCCCAGCATCCACTTGCCTTTTTTCCAGGTTCCAATACCGATTTCATATGGCAAAGCGAACGAAGTGGCTACAATCACATGTATCATTACAATGTGGACAAAGGTTTAGTAAGAGCTTTAACTCAGGGCGATTTTATCATCACGGAACTCCTTGGGTTCAATGAAAAGAAAAAGGAGATTTATTATAGTTCAACGGAAAAATCACCACTCGAAAGACAGTTGTATCGCCTAAACTATAAGACAAATAAAGTGGAGCAGCTTACTCGTCAGCCTGGAATGCACAGTGGAAAGTTAAGTGTAGACGGCGCGCTTTTATACGATTCTTATTCTAACAGTGAGACCCCTCGCGTCGTATCCGTACTTCGCACAGCGGATCTGAAAACAAATGTTTTAGTAAAGAGTAAAGATCCCCTTCAGAACTATGAAAGACCAGAAATCCGAAACATCACCCTAAATGCAGAGGACGGAACCCCATTGTACGGGAAGTTAATTCTTCCTACCCAATTTGATCCGTCTAAAAAGTATCCTGTGATTGTGTACCTATACAATGGACCCCATTTGCAATTGGTGACTAATAGTTTCCCTGCAAGTGGCAATTTATGGTATGAATACATGGCTCAAAATGGCTACATCGTCTTTACCATGGACGGGCGAGGTTCAAGCAACCGAGGCGCAAAATTTGAAAGAGCTGTCTTCCGCAACTTAGGGGAAGTAGAAATGAAAGACCAACTGAAAGGCGTTGAGTTTTTGAAAACCATTCCGCAGGTCGATCAAGAGAGAATGGGAGTGCACGGATGGAGCTTTGGAGGGTTCATGACGACGAACCTAATGCTTAGCTATCCGGATGTATTTAAAGTGGGAGTTGCAGGGGGACCAGTGATCGATTGGAACTGGTACGAGATCATGTACACCGAACGATACATGGACTCTCCAAGTCAAAATCCACAAGGGTACAAAAATGCGAACCTGACAAGCAAAGTACAGAACCTCAAAGGAGACCTTCTTATGATCCATGGAGCGCAGGACGATGTGGTGCTTTGGCAGCACTCAATTAAGTTCCTTAAAGCCGCAGTGGACAAGGGAATTCAACTGGATTACTTTGTGTATCCAGGGCATAAACACAATGTGCTCGGAAAAGACCGTGTTCATTTGATGCAGAAAGTAACGGATTACTTTGATCTCCATTTAAAAGGAGCAAAAAAATAGAAATAGAAAGGGCGGTTCTCAAAAAGAATCGCCCTTTTTTTTGGCCTTAGGTCAAGGGCTAGTTTTTGACTTTAAAACTCCAAAGGAATTCGAACTGAGAAACGGTCTCTCCCTTTTCATTGATACCTTTTGAACGGAGCCAAAGGGTTTGTCCCTCACCAGACTCAATGGCAAGTTGAATGGTGTTTTCAATTTCTTCACCTTGTTCGCAAGTGAAATATATTCTTCCTACGGCTTTTTTCGTGAATTCCGCTTTGTTTTGCACCACCAGCATCGAGAGTTTTTGGTTCGTCTTTCTGATTTTGTCGGCGCAAAGAATCCCGGTAGAAAACTCGGCTGCCATTCCCTGTACGGCCCAGAACATAGAGCGAAAAGGGTTTTGGTTTAACAGTCCTAGCTTTACGCTCGATAGGCACGATCGAGAGTCTAAGGACTTAATTCGGACTCCTGCTAAAAAAGAAATCGGAATGGTTTTTAATAGGTAAAGATTGTAGAGCGTAGTGGATTTCATGGGTTAAAAATACGCAAAAGCCTTTGGGAATAGAAATTAACTTCTATTGCATGAATAAGGTTTTGCTTTTTCAAAAAAGAAAGCGGTTGTAAAACTTTCTGTTTACAACCGCTACTTTTATAATTCTCTATCGTTCGCTTCGAACTTATTTGATGAATCCTTTGCTTTTTAATAGGGGAGTAAGATCAGGATCTTTCCCTGTAAATTCTTTAAAGGCCGTGTTTAGATCGGTCGAATTCCCAACCGAGAGAATGTACTTTCTAAAGCGTTCCCCGTTTTCACGAGTTATTCCTCCATGGGTGCTAATATAGTCCCAAGCCGAAGCATTTAGCATATCCGCCCACATATAAGCGTAATATCCTGCAGAGTAACCGCCCCCGAAAATATGGGAGAAGTACGGAGAATGGTATCTTGGAGGAACTTCACTTAAATTGAACCCAAATTTAGCGAGGGTTTCTTTTTCGAATTCAAGGGTAGGTTTAAATTCATTTTCATTTTTCACAGAGTGCCAACCCATATCAATACTTGCGGCAGAAACTAGCTCTGTAGTAGAGTATCCTTGGTTGAAGCTACTCGCCTTTTTTATTTTGTCCACAAGGGCTTGAGGCATTGGTTTTTTCGTTTCATAATGAAGTGCGTAGTTTTTTAATACGGCCGGTTCTAATGCAAAGAATTCGTTGATTTGCGAAGGGAACTCAACAAAATCTCTAGGGGTGGCTGTACCCGAAAGAGAAACGTATTGTTGGTTGGCGAAAAGACCGTGAAGTGTATGTCCAAATTCATGGAACATGGTGGTCACATCGTCATAAGAAATTAAAGAAGGTTTTCCTTCAGCCGGTTTCTGGTAATTGAATACATTGACAATGACTGGTTTTTGCCCTAGTAGGTGGGATTGATCCACGAAGTTGCTCATCCAAGCACCCCCTCCTTTGTTGCTACGTGTATAGAAATCCAAATAGTAAATGGCCATCGAGGTTCCGTCTTGGTCAAAGACTTCGTATACAACTACGTCGGGATGGTAAACGGGAAGATCGGTGCGCTTTTTAA
Source organism: Epilithonimonas sp. KH_059 (assembly GCF_057838485.1). Taxonomy (NCBI): domain Bacteria; kingdom Pseudomonadati; phylum Bacteroidota; class Flavobacteriia; order Flavobacteriales; family Weeksellaceae; genus Epilithonimonas; species Epilithonimonas sp. KH_059. The sequence continues at coordinate 1,235,939 of NZ_CM174468.1, read as the reverse complement.
AGGTAATTCCGTAGAACTGCTCTGCTGCATAGAACACTCCTTTCTCTAGGACCGTTTGCACTTCAAAATACGGTTTGATTTCGTTTTCATCAAGATCGTATTTTGCTTTTCTGACTTGTTCTGCATAGTAATTCCAATCCCAAGGTTCGAGTTTGAATCCTCCGTTTTGCTTATCAATAAGGGATTGTATTTCATCTCTCTCACGTTTTGCCGTGGCAACCGCAGGCGTTGCAAGCTGAGCAAGTAAATTAATCGCTTTGTCGGGAGAACCTGCCATTTGGTCCTGTAGTTTCCACTCAGCAAAAGAACTTTTGCCCATTAGTTTTGCTTTCTTGAAGCGCAGAAGCGCTTCTTTTTCTAAGACCGAGCGGGTGTCTGCGTTATCGTTTTTCTCTGCACGGTACCAAGAGGCTTTGAAAAGTTTTTCTCTTGTGGCTCTTACCTTTAGATTTTGCAGGATGGGTTGTTGTGTTGTGTTTTGAAGGGCAAGAAGGTAGCCGGAAGCGTGACCTGCTGCTTTCGCATCACTAGCAGCCGCAGCCACTTGGTCTGGGGATAGACCGTCAAGTTCTTTTACGTCAGTTAGGTAAAGTCCTCCCTGTTTTCTTGCTTCTAGGAGTTTGTTTGAATATTGAGTGGAAAGCGTTGCAAGCTCTGCATTGACCGCCTTAAGTTCTTTTTTGTTTTCAGGAGATAGATCCGCTCCTGCAATTTGAAAGTTCTGTTTGTAATACTCTAGTAAACGCTGGCTTTCTTTGTCGAGACCTTGACTGCTTACTTTTTTAAGCCTTTGCCATATTTTGTCATTCAAATAGAGCAAGTCGGAATGACCTGCAAGAATAGGAGCATACTCCTCTTCTAGCTTTTGGATGGTTGGGTTGGTATTGGAACTACTCAGGTTGTAGAAAACTGTAAGCGCTCTTTTTAAGACCTCACCACTGTTTTCAATCGCAAGCACAGTATTCTCAAAGGTGGGAGCCTCTGGATTGTTTGCGATGGCCTCGTATTCCGCCTTTTGAATTTTAAGTCCATAATCGAATGCAGGTTTGTAGTGCTCGTCCCTTATTTTATCAAATTGGGGAGCTTGGTATTGCAAGGTGCTTTTGTTTAAAAAAGGATTGCTCTGCATGCTGGGATCTTGCGCATTTGTAGAAGATTCTGCGCTGGAAGTAGATTGTTTCATTGTGCTACAAGCCGTGGCCGAAAGAGCCAGCGACGAAATTAAAACTAATGAAGTAATGTTTTTCATTGGTAAGGTGTTATAATAATAAGAGATAAAGATACAAAATCTTAAATTTGAATACCCTTAAAATTAATAGTATGAAAAAAATTCTAATCGTTTGCCTGTTTTCTCAAGCTTTGTTTGCTTGTAATTCTTCAGATCCTCAGGGAGTTATTTCAAATTGGGTCACCCAAGATCAAGTGTCGGCTACAGGGCCCACGAGTGAAAAATCGTTTAAGGTTTCCTTTGAATCCGTTCGCGTTTCTACATCCATTGATGCGGAAATCATTAAATCAAATCGCCAAGAAGTGGTTATTTCTGCGCCGGAATCCATTTTAGACAAAGTTTTGGTGGATTCAAACGGAGGTCATCTTCATATAACCTTTAAACCTGGAACCTCAATTCGAGGCGCGCACAAAGTGAAAGCAAAAATTTACACAAATAAACTCTCAGGGGTCACTGCGGATTCGTCTGCAGACATTGTGATTCAAAGTAAATTCACTCAAGAAAGAATGAATTTGAAAGCTTCAAGCAGTGGAAGTATTGTAGGAGATGTGGAAGCAAATGACCTTTTTTTAGATGTTTCTAGCAGTGGAGACTATTCTGGAAAAATATGGGCCCTTAACTTAACCGCAGACGCTTCTTCTTCGGGAGATCTCAAGCTAAGCGGAAAAGCAAGGAATGCAGAGTTGAAAGCAAGTTCTTCTGGCGACATTAAAGCCGAGTCCCTTGTCGTAGAAGATGCGATGATTAAAGCCAGCAGCAGTGGCGATGTAAAGGTATCGGTTTCTCAAAGAGCCAATGCAAGTGCAAGTAGCAGCGGGGATGTGACCATTTTGAAAAGAGGGAATGTAATCTTAACAAGGCATGCAAGTTCCGGAGGATCTGTTCGTATGGATTAAGGAAGATTTTCGTTTTCCGAATCGTCGTAATCGTTCCAATCGTGCGCGTCAAAATTGAGGTTGTCTAAGGAGAGAAGCGCTTCTTCCCTTTGGATGGATTCCCGTGTGGAAAAGCTAAGACCTTCCCCTTCTTCGTAATCTTTTGCAATTTTTCGAACGGAAAGTTTATCGATGTTCATAAATCGTTTACCGAGTCGACGGGCTGCGTATTTGCGCATGCCCGTTTCGCTTAGTACATCCACCGCCATATCCACTGCGGTTCCTAAGGTTTCGCGGTAAATCTGATCAATTCCATGGTTGAGGTAATAATACGCGTCCATTCTATTTTTAGCACGGACAAAAATTTTCACTTTGGGATAGTGCTCCCGAACCGTTTCCGCAATGAATTTATTGGATTCTGGATCGTCCAGAGAAAGCACTAAGATTTCAGCCTCTTCGATTCCTGCCGCTCTTAAGATCGGAATTCGTGTAGCGTCCCCATAGAAAACTTTGAAACCAAAACTTCGAAGCACTTTGATTCGTTCTGGATCGTAATCCAAAACCGTTGCAGAAATTTTGCTTGCTCTTAGGAGTCGACCTACTGTGCTTCCAAAATGTCCGAACCCTACAATAATTATTTTTTTATCCTGTATTTTGGTGTCCAGAATGTTAAAGGGCTTTTCATCCGAGTCTCCAGGTGTGAACTTGGGAGCTAGCTTTTTCTCATAAAAGATGAGCAGTAGAGGGGTAATGGTCATCGTAATGGCGGTAACCGCCATCATTTGAGAATTAAGGGTGGAAGAAATAAGATATAAGTTTTGAGAATAATTCAGAAGCACGAAGGCAAATTCACCTACTTGAGACAGAGCAAAGGCGTAAAAAAAGTTTTGTTTGCTCTCAATTTTAAAGAACTTACCGATCGCGTAAAGCACGAATAGTTTGATCGCAAGAACCACGACCACCGTTGAGAAGATAAAGAGAGGATCTCTTGCAATGGTTGCAAAATTGATCATCGCTCCTACGCTCACAAAAAAAACGGCTAACAAAAGACCTTTAAAGGGATTGATTTGGGCTTCGAGTTCGTGTCGGAATTCGCTGTTAGCAAGCATCACCCCAGCAAGAAAGGCCCCCAGTGCAGGCGAGAGTCCTACTGCCACCATGAGTTCAGATACCCCAATTACTAAAAACAAAGACGAAGCCGTCAAAAGTTCGCTCATTCCCGCTTTTGACACATACCTTAGGAAAGGGACAAAAACGTATTTACCTAAAAGGACAAGAAGTACCACTCCTAAGATAACGGTGGCTCCTTGCATCCATTCGGGAAGGTTTTGAATTAAAATTTGAACTTCGTTTTCTTCCTTAATTTCAAATTTTGCGATCAAAGGTAGTATGGCAAGAATCGGAATCACGGCGATGTCTTGAAACAGGAGCGTAGCAAAAGAGGCTTCCCCCACAGTGGTCTTAATTAGGTTTTTCTCCTGCAGTAATTGGAGTACAATTGCAGTGGAGGAAAGGGCGAAACACATCGCTACGGCAATGGCCTGATTCACCCGCCAACCAGCCAAAATAAAAGCTAGGAACAAAAGTCCAATGGTGAGGGTAACTTGTGAGAGCCCAAGTCCCACGATGCGTTTACGCATCGACCAGAATTTTCTAGGTTCTAATTCAAGTCCGACTATGAAAAGAAGCATCACGACACCAAACTCTGTGGCATGCATGATGCCATCCGTTTGTTTTCCGGTTAACTGCAAGACAAAAGGACCAATAATGACTCCGCCAAGGATATAACCAATAACGGAACTCAGTCCAAGTTTTCGTACGAGCGGCACCATAATGATGGCAGCTCCTAAGAAAATCAGTAGGTTCATTGCAAAGTTGGTTTCCATTAACTTGTAAGGAGTTTGATGAAGTTTTGTTTGTGCTGAATGATTTCTTTTTTGGTTAAGTTTTCGGCTTCGTAAACAATGAAGGTGGGTTTTAGATCCGCTTCAAAGGCTCTTAATGTGACAATAAGCCCACTAATTAAATGATCCACTGTATAGCCGTGTTTACCAGAAGGTCCAAAGGATTTTTCTTTGCTCCTTGTCGTGGTTAAAATAAAGACTTCCTTATTTTCAAAGGGATTGTCTATTTCGGGATCAATCCACGTTGGGTCTAATACCTCGTCTAGCCAAAGCCTTAAAAGAGGAGGTGCCCCGAACCAAATAATCGGAAAGTGGAAAATAAACCGCTCATACTTGGCCAAACGTTTTCTTTCTTTAAACGCAGGAATGTGAAAATCCGAATACAGTTCGTAGAGGTCTAGAAAATCGTAATGCTGATGTCTTTCGTAAAAATTAATTAGAACCCGATTGGAATAGGAATATTCCAAAAAAGGATGCGCAAAGATAACCAGTGTGTTTTTCACAAAAAAAGATTGAAGCTCGAATTTAGTGAAAAAAAGATTCTTAAATGTAGGTTTTCTAGGAAAATTCTTAAGTAACTATAGTTATTTTGATAGAAAGAAGATTTGCTTCTCCTTACCAACCGCCTGAGGCGCCTCCTCCTCCAAAACTTCCTCCGCCACCAAAGCCGCCGAATCCTCCGCCTCCTCCGAAGCTTCCCCCACCGAATCCTCCACCTCCAATGGGAGGGAAAGGAAAGAATCCTCCGGGATAGGATCTTCTACCTCGTTTGCTTAAGATTACGTCTCGGTCTTCGTCCCGATAGCCTCCGCCTCCGCCACCTCCGCTTTTGGAGATAAGGATTAGGAAAAACAGAACAATAATTAGGATAAAAATGACACGACCTGTACTAGGAAGTCCGTCGCTGGAACGGTCTTTTACAATGGGTTTGTACTGGCCTTGGACCGCTTCCATTAAGGCGGTCGTGCCTCGGTCGAGTCCCGTATAGTAATCCCCTTGTTTGAAACTTGGGGTGATGAGATAGTCAATGATTTGCCCTGCAACAGCCGCCGTGAGATATTTTTCAACCGAGCGACCTTGTTGAATCGCAAGGGTGCGATCCTCCACAGCCACAAGAAGAACAATTCCGTTGTCTACTTCTTTTTTACCAATCTTCCAAGTTTCTCCAAACTGCCAGGCTACGAAATTGACATCTTCGCCTTTCGTGGAAGGGATTATGATGAGTTCAATCTCTGTGGAAGTAGAGTCTTCAAATTTGATGAGTTTCTCGTTTAATTGATCCTGCTGCTGCTTTGAAAGAATCCCCACCTCGTCATAAACAGGGTAAAGCACTTTCGGCTTTTCGGGCACGGTGTATTGAGCCCATAACAAAGCGCTAAAAGCAAAGGAAAATAGAATCGTAAAAAAGTTACGAGAATGTAATCTCATTGGATAATTCGTTTGGATTTCCCCCCTGAATTGGGAAATAATTTTTTAGTTCTTGACCTGTTTTTAAGATGGCCTCTTTTAGAGCCTCATAAAAACGGCCCTGGGCAAATTCTGCCGTTATGTTGTCATGGAGATTGTCCCAGAATTGTTGTCTTACCTTTTCATGAATTCCTTCATCCCCAATAATGGTTAGATACTTCTGTTCAAAATTGACATGAAATAGCACGCCGTTACGCTCCTTAGTATTTTGCATTCCCAGTTTAGTGAAGGCAGCAAAAGCCACGGCGGCATTGTCCTCGGGGGTTGTCGCGTCAATATGGACTCGTATCTCACCACTGGTGTGGTTTTCAGCCTCACAAATGGCCTCCACGAGGGAGGACATTTGCGATTCTGAAAGAAAGGACTTATTCATTGTTTTTTAGTTAGAAAAGACTTCAGGCGCTACTTCCGCTCCAGCAGCCGATTTGAAATAAGGTTTTTCACCTTTGTTAAATAAGCCGGCCAGAACGTTGTTCGGGAAGGTTTTCACTAAATTGTTATATTCTTCCACTGCACCGTTGTACGTGACGGTTTCCGCTCGAATTGAGTTTTCAATGGCGGTATACTCTCGTTGGAAGTTTAGGTACTGCTGGTCCGCTTTTAAATTAGGGTACTGCTCCACGACTGCCATTAATCGACTAAGCGCTCCGGAAAGTTCGCCTTGAGCAGCTTGGAATTTGGCCATGTCCGCCTCCGTCATATTGGTAGGGTCAATGGTTACAGAGGTTGCTTTGGAACGAGCTTCTACCACACCTGTAAGGGTTTCCTGTTCAAATTGTGCGTAAGACTTTACGGTCCTTTCCAAGTTTGGAATTAAATTCGCACGTTTTTGGTACACGGTTTCCACGTTTGACCAACGAGCATTTACTTTTTGTTCTCCTTGAACAAAACTGTTGTAGGCATTTTTCCCCCAAAAGAATAACACAGCAGCAATAACGACTAGTGCGATTCCAATGGTGCCTGCGCTAAGACAACCCTTATTTCTCATAGTTTAAATATTATATGGTTTAATGCCTCGTAAATATACAAATTATGTGCTATTTTTGTCAAAATTCAAAAAAAATGACGACGCTAATTGTGGCCATGGGGCAGAACCGAGAAATTGGACACGACAATAAGCTCTTGTGGCACTTGCCAAAGGACCTAAAGCACTTTAAGGAACTGACGAGCGATCATCCCATTGTCATGGGACGAAAAACCTTCGAAAGTATTGGGAAACCGCTTCCCAATCGAACCAACATTGTCGTAAGTCGAAAGAAAGATTGGTTTATGGAAGGGGTTCTGATCGTAGGAAGTCTTAAAGAAGCACTAAAGTTTGCCAAGAAGATCAATCCGGATATTTACGTGATCGGAGGAGGAAGTCTTTACGAGCAGACGATTGAAAATGCGGATCGATTGGAAGTGACCCTTGTGAAAACAAGCCTTGAGGCCGATACCTTCTTTCCCAAGATAAACTCGAAACTCTGGATCAAAACAAGTGAGACCTGTGAAGAGGCGGATGAAAAAAATGAGTACGACTTTTGTTTTCAGACGTATGAGCGGAAGGATGCTCAAAAGGAGGCAGAAGCTTAGTATTTAACCAAGTACAAGATTGATAGCTGAATTCGTAGCGTGTAAAGGAATTCCGATTTTAGAACTTCCTTTTTAAAGGCATTTTTTTATCTTTGTACCACATAAAAATAGAAATGAATAAAATTATAAAATTAGTATTTGCTGCCCTTCTGATGGGTCTAGGCGTATACATGATGTTTTTCACTCGGGAAACAGGGTGGGGAATCGTCGTGTTTGTTCTTAGTGCCATTCCAATTGCGTTGTTTTTCAAAAACGAATATATTCTACTTGCTTTCTGGCAGATGCGTAAGCAAAATACGGAGAAAGCAGGGCAGTGGCTTGAGAACATTAAAAATTACAGAACCCAATTGCACAAATCACAGTACGGATACTTCCATTATATGCAAGGTCTAACCCTAGCGCAAGACCAACCTGTGAAAGTGGAACCCTTGATGAGAAAGGCCCTCGAATATGGACTGAACATGAAGCACGATCGTGCTATGGCTAACCTAAACTTAGCTGCAGTGGCGATTTCTAAAGGTCGGAAGCAAGAAGGACAAAGACTTTTAGAGGAAGCTAAAAAATTAGACAGTGCTGGGATGATGACCGATCAAATAAAAATGATGAAAGATCAGTTGAAGATGCCTTCTATGCAAAAGCATATGCACAATCCACACATGAGACAAAGAGGCAAGTTCTCTTAAGAAAAAAGATTAACTCGAATAAAAAGAATTAGCCTGCAAGGATATTGCAGGCTAATTCTTTTCTATTGAGTGAAAATCAATCTTCAAAATTGGTTCTCTGGTCGTAGAATTTGGGCATCTGCCAATGGTATTTAACTGCGAAGGTTCGAATCAGTACAATAAGAAGAATCGTCGTAATTTGAATGATGACATACGCTAGGTTTGTGTACCGAATAAGAGAAAGGAAAATTCCGCCCCCTACAATACAAGCGGTTGCATAAATTTCTTTTCGAAAAATCAGAGGGATTCGGTTTAGGAACGTATCTCTTAAAATTCCACCGAAACAACCTGTGATCGTTCCTAGAGTTAAGCAAATCAAAGGGTGAAGCTCCTGACTTAAGCCTTTTTGGATTCCGATAATGGTGAAAAGCCCAAGACCAAAACTGTCAAAAATGAACAGGGTGACTTTGAAATTTCGTTCAAAGGATTTGACGATAAAGGCTAAAACGGTCCCGATGAAAATCGTGATCGGATAAAGCATATCGCGCATCCAAAAGACAGGAACGTCTAGCAGTAGGTCTCTTACCGTCCCGCCTCCTACTGAAGTAACAAAGGCAATAATAAGGACACCAAAGGGATCAAGGCGTTTCTGCATAGCGGCAAAAGCACCTGACATCGCAAAGGCTAGGGTTCCTACGACCTCGATGAAGAGGTTGAAATTGTGATGGATTTCCAATACAAATGGGTTAAGTTAGACGCGAACCGCGGTGGGTACTAGGAGTTCGTAATCGCCTTTAAAGGTAATGATTTCCCGCACAATACTACTTGAGATAAAGGATTTCCCAGAAGAGGTGAGAAGAAAAATCGTTTCAATTTTATTGTCTTGTGTAAGGGTTCGGTTGGTTTGCGCTATGGCTTTTTCGAATTCGAAGTCGGCAGGATTTCGTAGGCCTCTAAGGATGAAATTTACATTTTTGCTGCGGCAGTAATCGATGGTGAGCCCCTCGAAGTTGTCAACTTCCACATTTGGAAAATCTTTAAAAGTATTGCGAATGAATTCTTTACGCTGTTCCAAAGAAAACATATACTTCTTTTGAGAGTTCTGCCCAATGGCAATAATGATTTTGTCAAAGAGTGGCGCTGCTCGCTCCACAATATCAAAGTGTCCTAAAGTGATCGGGTCAAATGATCCCGGAAATACCGCAATTCTCATAAGCGTTGTTAAAGAGGTTTGTTATAGGCTTTCTCCACTTCATTTCCGCAGAGTTCTTGTATACTAAGACCAAAATGGGTCGCTTGTTGGGGCAAAATGCTCGTGGGAGAGAATCCAGGATTTGTATTCATCTCTAGCATGTAGGGAATCTCCTCTACAATGATAAATTCACTTCTTGAGAATCCACTCATCCCTAAAGAGTCGTACGCACGAATCGCTACTTTCTCCACTTTTTCTTTGATTGAATCCGAGATTCTGGCCGGGGTGATTTCCTGGGAAGCTCCCTGGTATTTTGCAGCGTAATCAAAGAATTCGGTTTCAGGAACGATTTCTGTAATTCCGAGAACCGTGGTTTCTCCTTTGAAATCGACCACACCGACAGAAACTTCCATTCCGTCTAGGAACTCCTCAATCAAAATTTCGTCGTCCTCGGCAAAAGCGATTCGGATCGCTTCTGGGAATTCTTCCAAAGATTTTACTTTGGTAATTCCAAGCGAGGAGCCGCTTTGATTGGGCTTCACAAAAAGGGGAAGTCCAAGATGCTCAATAATCTGCTCCGCCTCAATGGGATCGTTTTTCCGTAAATAGACGCTTTTGGCAGAAGGTACTTGGTATTTTGCTAGAACGGCTAAGGTGTCCTTTTTGTTGAACGTTAAGGCACTCTGGTAAAAGTTGCATCCCGTGTATTTTTGTCCAATGGTATTCCAATAGGCCTGCAGTTCTCCGTTTTCACCCGGTCGACCGTGAATGGTATTAAAACAAACATCGAATTTGAGAACATACCCGCTTTGCATTTCGACGGAAAAGTCGGCTTTGTTAATTGGAACTTTTTGTTCGTTATCGTCCACGAAATACCACTCATCTGCGAGGATGACTACGCGATAAACATTGTAAACTTCCCGATCCAGGGAGTCGTAAATGAGCTGTCCACTCTTAAGCGAAACTTTGTATTCTTCGCTGTATCCGCCCATGACCACGGCAACGTTCTTTTTATTCATATTTACTGCACCTTAAGGGTAAGGCAAATTTAGCAATTTTGTTTAAGCTAACAGATTTTTGAAAAAAAATAATGTTCTCACGCTGCAAGGGCAAGAAAATCCAATCTCGTTTTTAAAATTATTAGTTATATTTGTCTTCTGTAACAAGGATACTGTATGTTTAAATCGCTTTTTCACTGGAAGGTACTAGGGAATATACTTCTCGCAGCCATTGTATTTTTAGGTCTAGTCTGGCTTACCTTTCGTTGGCTTGAAGTCCACACCAATCATGGGGAAGAAATTCCAGTTCCCAATGTGGTCAATCTATCTGTACACAAAGCTATTGAAGTACTAGACGACAATGGACTTCATTACGAAGTGGATAGTTTTAAATACGACCCTAAGTTTAAACCTTTCCAGGTTCTTCAAATCTATCCTACTGCAGGTTCTAGAGTGAAAGGAGGAAGAGCCATTCTTTTAAAAGTGAACCCACGAACCTATGCACCGGTTCAGGTACCGGATATCTTAGACCAATACAAAGGACTTGCCTTTAGGCAGTTGGAATCGATTGGACTGAAGGTAGGCGATACGATTTATGAACCTAATATTCAGCGAGATGCGGTTATTCGTATGCAGAGAGGGGGTACCATCGTGAAGCCCGGAATGAAACTTCCTCGCTTTGCAAGCATTGATTTAGTCATTGGTACGGGACCCAAACGAAATGTAACGGTTCCCAACTTAGTAGGCCTCACAGTTCAAGAAGCAAAAGCGGTCATCTCAAACAATTTATTTGAAATTGGTCTGATTGATTTTGAAGACCAGGACCGGGATCAATCCGATATTGTTTACTACCAAGACCCAGAAGGCGGAGCCATTCGGGACCAAGGAATGCAAATTGACCTTTGGGCTAGCAAAAAGATTCCCGCCCAAATGATGGGGAAAATCCAGCAGCTCAATTCTATTTATCGGACTCAGATTGAACGAGCACCTGCGCCAATTGAATGGGAAGATACTTCCGATCCTATAGAGACAGCTCCGAGAAACCCAGTCATCCCAGCGTCACCGCAAACGGATCCCGAACAAAAAGCAAAACCGGTGGAGCCGGCAAAAACTCCGAAAACAACGAATGAAAAATCGAGTACTCCTAAAACGCCAGAATCGAAGGATGAACCTAAGCCTAAGGCTAGGAAAGTAATTGTGGAGTAACTTTTAGTCAATAAAATAATAGAAATACAATAGCTTCAACGACCTGTGTGAAGCTATTTTCAATAACGGATGAGCCAAGATTATAACGAAATAGAAGATCAAGATCCCGAGTTAGACTTTGATGGAAACGAAGATTCTCAGGACGAGGACCAGGAAAGCGGCGCCCTGTATGAGCATTTGCGTCTCAAGGTGGATCCGGGGCAGGTGCCACTTCGTATTGATAAATACTTACTCATATTCCGTCAAAATTCATCAAGAAACAAACTCTCTCAGACCTGTAGAGCTGGCAATGTCGTTGTGAACGGTACGCCTGTCAAACAAAACTATAAGGTGAAACCGGGCGATGAGATTTCCGTTCTCTTAAGTCGTCCTCCTAGAGAAAATGTGATTGTTCCTCAGGATATTCCTTTGAATATTGTGTACGAAGATTCAGAAGTCTTGGTTGTGGACAAACCTCCCGGTATGGTGGTGCACCCTGGCCATGGCAATTGGGACGGAACTCTTGTGAATGCGCTTGCATTTCACTTTGAGAAGAACAAAGAAAAAAGCGATTTAGACCGCGTAGGACTGGTGCATCGAATCGACAAGGATACTTCCGGACTACTCGTGATCGCAAAATCAGAATATGCCTTAAGTTTCTTAGCGAAGCAATTTTTTGAGAGAAAAACAAAACGACTTTACTGGGCTTTTGTTTGGGGAAACCTAGCACAGGACGAGGGTACGATTGAAGGAAATATCGGTCGCCACGAGAAGAATCGCATGCAGATGGCCGTTTTCCCTGACGGCAGCAGTGGAAAACATGCGGTGACCCACTACAAAGTAAAAGAACGATTCCGCCATATGACTTGGGTAGAGTGTCGACTGGAAACGGGACGTACGCATCAGATTAGAGCGCATTTTAAATACCTCGGCCATACGCTTTTCAACGACGAACGGTACGAGGGAAATGTAGCCCTACGAGGCGTCAATTTACCGAAATACAAGCACTTTATTAAGAATGTATTTGAGGTGCTTCCTCGCCAAGCACTGCATGCACATACACTTGGATTTATTCATCCCACCACCAAGGAGCCTATGTTCTTTGAAAGTCCAATGCCTCAGGATATGAAGGAAGCACTAGACAAATGGAGAACGTATTTAGAGCATAATTAAGAAAGGCGCATGATTTACTTCCACATTCCTTTTTGTAAACAAAAATGCAGTTATTGTAATTTTCATTTTTCTACTTCTTTAAATCAGAAAGAGGAGCTCTTACTTGCGCTGCATAAGGAGTTATCTCTTCGGGAAGGAGAACTCGAGAAAAAGCCACTTCGTTCGATCTATTTTGGAGGCGGTACGCCGTCCCTTTTGGAAGTAGATGAACTTTGGGCACTGCTCGAAAAGACGCAGCGTTATTATGATTGGGAAGAGGATATTGAAATTACCTTAGAGGCGAATCCAGATGATTTGTCTGCCGCGAAGCTTCAAGCACTTTCTAAAACACCCATTAATCGGCTTTCCATTGGCACTCAAAGCTTTTTCAAGGACGATTTAATCCTCATGAATCGCGCACATACTGCCTCTGAGGCGCTTGATTCTATTAAGAGAAGTCAGGACTTTGGGTTTGAAAACCTTTCAATTGACCTTATTTACGGAGCTATGACCTCTTCTATGGAGATCTGGCAGGAGAATCTTCAAATTGCGATGTCCCTTGAAATCCCTCATATTTCAGCGTATGCCCTTACGGTAGAGCCTAAGACGACCTTGAGCCATTGGGTGCAAGAAAAGATTGTTCCCCCGCCAAGCCAAGCCCTTCAAAACGATCAGTTTCATTGGATGGCGCAGTATCTTAAAAAGCAGGGATTAAGTCACTATGAAATTTCAAATTTTGCAGTGCCTGGAAAAGAGTCAAGACACAATTCCGCCTATTGGAATTATTCACCTTACCTTGGAATTGGACCCTCAGCACATTCCTACGATGGAAAATCCAAAAGAAGCTGGAGCGTCGCAAACAATACAAAATACATTCAATCCCTTCGCGAGGGAGTGCTTGCTTTAGAAGTTGAGATTCTTGAAGAAAAGGATCGCTATAATGAAATGCTAATGATCGGCCTTCGAACTCGCAAAGGGGTAGACTTAAAAAGACTTCAATCGGAGTTTTCTTCAGAAATCCTTACTCATTTCGGCAATGAACTGACTCCTAAAATGGATAATGGGTATTTAAAAATGGAAGGGAACCGCCTTGTGATTCCTTCCGAACATTGGTTTATGGCAGACGGCATCGCTTCCGATTTATTCAAAGTCTAGCCGCCAAGAATGGACTAGAAATCCGTACGAGAAATAATATTTGTATTTTTGCAACAAATTGGAATCGCTTTGAAAATAAAAAAACCAGATTACTCTTCTCTTCGCGCAGATATGCCTATCGGAATATTTGATTCGGGAGTAGGAGGACTGACCGTCGCAAGAGAAATACGCAAAATCCTTCCCAAGGAAAATTTCATCTATTACGGCGATACAAAGCATTTGCCTTACGGAGATAAATCTCCTGAAGCGATTAGGGGCTATTGCCGCCGAATCACTCAATTCCTCTTGGATCAGGGCTGCAAAGCGATTGTGGTGGCGTGTAATACGGCCACTGCCAATGCACTGAAAGAAATCAAAGAGCTTGTCGATGGAAGAGTCCCTGTGATTGATGTAATTAGTCCCGTGGCAGAAAAAGTAGCTTTTGAAATTCATACCAATGTGGGTGTGATTGCAACCAAAGCGACCGTGAGTTCTGGAATCTATCGAAAAAGCATTCGAAAGCATAACAAGTTTATTCATGTGGATGAACTTCCGACCCCTCTCTTAGTGCCTGCCATTGAGGAAGGCTTTCGGAACCATCCCATTACGAGCGCGATCATCTACAATTATTTAAGTCAAAATAAGCTTAAAAACATTGAAACTTTGATCCTGGGATGTACGCATTACCCTCTTCTAATCGACGAAATTAAGCAGTTTTACGGCAACCGAGTTCGTATTATCGATTCACCAAGCATTGTGGTGGGTCACCTAAAATTCATCCTTGAATCAAGCCATTTGCTCCAGAGTGAAAATCAGAACGTGGAATATCATTTCTACGTCTCAGACGTGACGAAAAACTTTGAAAAGATTTCAAAAAAGATTTTTGGAAACGCGATTCCTTTAGAACTTAGGCCTCTGTAATCGGAGTCTGCTCCGTTTCAACTTCTAGTTCTGCTTCTGGTTTTTGAAGGAAGGAAAACGTGATGTTCCCATACTTTCTACTTTCAAGAATAGAAGGATGCTGAAGCTTTAGTCGTGTGGTGTGTTCCAAGATGAAACTTCCCCCAGGCTTAAGAAAATCCCCATTTAAAACAAGATCGATTAGTTTTTGGTATTGTGCCTCGTCGGTGGATTCAAAGGGCGCATCACAAAAGATCAAATCAAACTGCTTTTTACTACGGTTCTTTTTTAGGTACTCGTAAACGTCTGCACGTTGCACATTAATTTGCAGTGCCAAGTCTAGCTCTGCGGCGGTCGCGTTAATAAAAGCGCAGTGCTTTGGATTGAGTTCCACAGCGGTAATGTCTTTGCAGTCCCGAGAAGCAAATTCTAGGGAAATCGATCCAATCCCTGCGAAGAGGTCTAGGACCGTAAGGAATTCTAAGTCATTACGGTGCTCTAGGATGCTGAACAGGGCCTCCTTTGCGAAATCCGTAGTGGGACGGACCTCAAAATGTTTGGGAGCCGCAATTCGTTTGCCTTTCCAGCGTCCGGAGATAATTCTAAACATCGTCTGTGTACTTGGGGTTAATTTAAAATGAAATTCTTTTTCGGCAGATTGTCGAAGGGAATTTTTAAATGGGTTGCAAATTTATTGAGTTCCGAGATAAAGGTTTCGTTTTGAGAAGTTTCTCCGTAAATATGAAATCTAGTTTCTCTAAGAGAGAAATCAATTTTGCTTAAGGTGAAAAGTATAAAATAGAGGAAGTCAACCTCGGATTGCAAATCTAAATGGTTGTAGAGCACTACTTTTTTGTTCGCAAATGCGAAAAATTCACATTGGTTCTGATACAAATTTATGTGAACCTCTCTTGGTTTTTTAACCGTGATCTGGTTTAAAAACTTTTCTCCAGAGAAATTGAATTTTGCATTCTGATGGCTCTGTTTTAAAACCTGGTAAAGATCCCTTGGGAAGGTGTAATAGAACTGAACTGCATGTTTTTTATTCACAGCAAGCATCAGTTCTTCTTTGTCTTTTTCTAGAGATGCATTCAGGGAAAGCAGATCCAGGCCTATTTCGTGCTGAGAAAAGCCCTCGGGCATCAGGGTGAAATGATTAAAAGCAGAATAAACTTCAATCTTATCGAATGAGCCTTGAAGGAGATTTTCAATGGGTTGTAAAAACGATTGTTCTTTGGATTCCAGATCTAAGAGCAGTTCCTTTTCTTCCAATACGCTTTTCGCATTGGTAATTTGGTAAAGTAAATAGTCTTTGGAGACAAGGATTCGGAGCTGTTTCATCGTTATTTAGGCGCAAATTTAGAGAATTTAATTGGGATTTGAAAAAGGAGGGAGCGTTTGTGAGGCGTAGAGCTGCTTTACTTCCAGTACACTAGAATGCTTGCAGATTGCTGGGCCAAGATCTGAGTGTGATGGAATTCAAGATCCATCGCATTTTCTAGGTAGTCCACGACTAGCTTTTGAAGGACTCCATCGCCTAACCCGTGGATGATTTCTAATTTCTTTAGCCGGTGCGTTCGGCAGAATTCAATGGTTTCGATAAGTTTTTCTTTTTGAAGAAAGAGTCTCTCAAAACTCTCATAGGCAAGAGGATTTGAGACCAATTTATCAAAATGAAGATCGAGAACAAGATGGGTGGTTCGGTGCTTCTTTGAGGTCGTTTTTAAAGGTTCCTTTTTTGGGTTTACTTCCATATTTTCATAAAGCGAAGTGTCCATCGGAACCAGTTCCGATTTGTGGTGCTTATGGGTGAACCCATGAGAATCTTTAAAGACGACCCATTCTCCGTGAACCGAAGTGACGGTTCCATGGAGATCTTGGTCTATGAGCGATACAGCGTCGTTAATCTTCATTGCTTTGTTCCGTTTTGTTTCCCAGTTCAATTACAACTAGATTCTGGATTTCTCCTTTTTCTATTTCAAAACTAAGCAGGGTTCGTTTTTGATGCCAACCTTGGCATCCACAGGCGCCAGGATTCAAATGCAAGAGTCCTAAGTTTTTATCGTGCATCACTTTTAGAATATGAGAATGTCCTGAAATGAAGAGTTTAGGTTTTAGCTGCTTTAGACTTTCTCTGGCAGAAGGGGAGTACTTTCCTGGATAGCCTCCAATGTGAATCATGAAGACCTCGAGACCTTCACAAGTAAAAGAAAGAGACTCAGGGCAGCGGCTCCGAAGGGAGGCCCCGTCTATATTCCCATAGACTGCGCGAAGAGTCCCTTTGGACTCTAGAGCCTCAAAGACCTCAAGATTTCCGAAATCTCCGGCGTGCCAAATTTCATCCGCCTTCGCGGCGTAATGCAAAATGCGCTCGTCCATATAAGAATGCGTGTCAGAAAGTAAGAGTATCTTCTTCAAATGTTTTATTTTTGCATTGCAAACATACGAAATTGAGATATTTTATTGAGTTTTCCTACTTTGGAAAAAATTATTTTGGCTACCAAATTCAGCCCCGAGAAATCTCGGTGCAAGAAGTTCTAGAAACTTCTCTCTCAACCCTTTTGCGTGAGAAGATCTCCATTACGGGGGCGGGTCGAACGGACACCGGAGTGCATGCCAAGAAAATGTTTGCTCACTTGGATTTTGAGGGAGTGCTCCCTAGCGACCTAGTAAGGCGCTTAAATCGGTTTTTGCCTCGTGACATTCAAGTGGAAAAACTGTTTGAAGTTCAGCCCTCAGCGCATGCTCGGTTTGACGCAACCTATCGGACCTATGAGTACCATGTATCTCTAGTCAAGGATCCTTTTTCAATCGATACTGCCTACTCGTTTTATACGCGAGCGCTTGATCTTGAGAAGATGAATCAGGCCGCTGAAATTATTTGTCAGTACAAAGAATTTGAAAGTTTTGCAAAAGTAGGTGGAGATAACAAAACATTTGTTTGTCAAGTCTATAAAGCAAAATGGAAAAAAATTGAAAACCGTCTTGTTTTCACCATATCGGCCAATCGATTTTTACGCAATATGGTTCGAGCGATTGTGGGAACTTTATTGGAGGTAGGAGTAGGAAAGATTAGGCCTGAGGAGGTAAGAGAAATTATTGCAAGTAAAAATCGAAATCGAGCGGGAACCTCTGCGCCTGCGCACGGTCTTTATCTTCTCGACGTAGGGTACGAGTGGGAAACGATCTTAAAGAAGGACTCGAATTTTAAAACCCTTTGATAGAGAGGCCGTGCTATCTACGAAACATTCCGTAAATTTGCATCAGAAAATTTAACCATACTAAATTTTTATACCCCTATGAATAAACCCTCGACCGGATCGATCATTAAACGCCTATTTCTAATAGGTATGAAATTCCGCTCGTGGTTTATCTTCGCCTTGGTCGTATCCATTTTGCTGTCGGTAACTTCCACATTCCGACCTTATTTAACGATGCAAATCGTCGACAATGACATTATCAAGTTAGGCGATAAGGGCCTAATGATGAAGCATATTTATTGGTTAGTGGGCCTTGTCATTTTAGAGACCTTTCTTAATTTTTTCCTCGTTTATTTTTCCAACTTCATTTCTCAGAATGTCATTCGGGATATCCGAGAAACTCTATACAAGAAACTGCTCTATTTCAAAACCTCGTTTTTTGACAAAACGCCTATCGGTCAGTTGGTGACGCGAGCGGTGGGAGATGTGGAAACCATTGCCACGGTGTACACCGATGGATTTTTGATGGTGTTCGGGGATATCCTAAGAATCGTCTTCGTGTTAATCATGATGTTCAACACAAACGAGCATTTGAGTTATATTTCCATTGCGATCTTACCTCTGATGGTGGTGATTACAAGGTTCTTTCAAAAGAGGCTTAAAAAAGCTTTTGGAGACGAAAGAACTTGGACTGCAAACCAAAACTCGTTCGTACAAGAAAGACTTGCAGGGATGCAACTCATTCAAGTTTTCAACCGACAAGGGCAGGAATATTCGAAGTTTGTTTCCATTAACGAGACTCTAAAGAGTGCGCTTCTTCGGACCGTCTTTATCTTTTCGCTCTTTTTCCCAGTAGTAGAATTAATTTCTTCGTTATTTATAGGCTTTGTTCTTTTTTATGGAGGGTATATTACCATTACAGCAGGGGTGGTTATTGCCTTCATTCAATACATCTCGATGCTTATTCGACCGCTTCGACAAATCGCAGACCGCTTTAACAATATTCAGCGAGGCATTGTGGGAGCCGAGCGTGTATTGGGACTGATGGATCAAGATTTATCCATGTCCAATACAGGCACCGTGAAGAAAGATCATTTCGAAGGCCGGATTGAATTTAAGGATGTGCATTTTTCGTATGACGAAAAACAAGAAGTTCTTAAGGGGATAAGTTTCCAGGTGAATCCAGGAGAAAGTGTAGCCATTGTAGGCGCTACAGGAGCCGGTAAATCCACGATTATTAGCCTCCTCACTCGTCTTTATGACCGCAATTCTGGTGAAATTTTAATTGACGGCGTGCCGCTTGAAAACTACGAGCTTTACAATTTAAGAGCCCATGTGGGAGTGGTATTGCAGGACGTATTCTTATTCCATGACAGCATCTATGAGAATTTAGCCTTTGGTGACCCTGAGGTTACGCCTGAAAAAGTGAAAAAAGCGGCCAAAGAAATTGAGGTCGATCAGTTTATTTCCCAGCTTCCAGGAGGATATGAGTATGTCGTTAGCGAGAGAGGAAGCTCTATTTCTCTAGGGCAAAGACAGCTTTTGTCCTTCCTTCGGGCTTATCTATCCGATCCTAAAATCTTAATTCTCGACGAGGCAACCTCTTCCATTGATCCCCAAAGCGAAAAACTCATCCAACGCGCAACAGAGAAGATTACTCAAAATCGCACCTCGATTATTATTGCGCACAGACTCTCTACTATTCAAAAAGCTGACAAAATTTTGGTGATGGACTCAGGTCTGATTGTAGAGCAAGGGACTCATGAGGAGCTTCTAAAAGTAGGTGGGTTTTATTCGAACTTGTACAAAGGTCAGCTTCAAAAACCGTCTGTGGAAGTCGAGAATACGTCCGAAGAAATCTAGGTTTTTACCGTTTGTTTTCCAAATAGAGAATCGTATCATGATATGGGGTAGAGGCCCTCTGCCTTGGAATGCCAAATGTCTTTAAGGAGCCATGGTTTTATTTCGCTCGACTCTTTTTTGGGGCACCGCCCCATAGAATTTTATGCGAACGGATTGAGCTCGAATTTCTGTGAGGTTTTCAAATAGAAGAGATGTGACTCTTGAGTATACCCACCCATCTATACGAGTCTCTGGGTTCCCTTTTTGGATCACTCGGTATCTAAATAAAAAAAGCAGCGAGCTCTTTTAAAAGAACTCGCTGCCTATAGGATTCGAAAAACGAATACCTGGACTATTATTACATCATCCCTGGCATTCCTCCGCCCATTGGCATTTGAGGTTCGTCTTTCTTAACTTCTGTAATTACACATTCTGTTGTAAGGAGCATTCCAGAAACAGAAGCTGCATTTTCAAGTGCAACACGTACTACTTTCGTTGGGTCAATAATACCGGCTTCAAACATGTTTACGTACTCATCGTTTTTCGCGTTGAATCCGAAGTCTCCTGTTCCTTCCGATACTTTCGCAACGATTACAGAACCTTCTCCACCCGCGTTTGCAACAATCTGTCTTAAAGGCTCTTCAATGGCTCTTTTTACAATTTTGATTCCTGTAAGTTGATCTGCATTTTCAGCAGTTAAATTGCTAAGTGCTTCAATGCTTCTTACGAGTGCAACTCCACCTCCAGGTACGATTCCTTCTTCTACGGCAGCTCTTGTTGCGTGAAGAGCATCGTCTACACGGTCTTTCTTTTCTTTCATTTCCACTTCAGAAGCAGCTCCTACGTATAGTACAGCTACCCCACCTGCTAATTTAGCAAGACGTTCTTGAAGTTTTTCTCTATCGTAATCTGAAGTTGTGTTTTCCATTTGGGCTTTGATTTGACCCACACGCCCTTTGATTTGCGCTTGGTCACCTCCTCCGTTTACAATGATAGTGTTGTCCTTGTCAATCGAAACTTTCTCAGCGGTTCCTAGCATCTCAAGAGTTGCGTTCTCCATTGTGAACCCTCTTTCTTCTGAGATTACTTGTCCTCCTGTTAAAATCGCGATGTCTTCAAGCATTGCTTTTCTACGGTCTCCAAATCCTGGAGCTTTTACCGCTGCAATTTTTAGAGATCCTCTTAGTTTGTTTACAACCAAAGTAGCAAGTGCTTCTCCTTCTACTTCTTCAGAAATAATTAGAAGGGATTTTCCGGCTTGTGCTACAGGTTCAAGTACGGGAAGAAGTTCTTTCATGGAAGAAATTTTCTTCTCAACAAGTAAAATGTATGGGTTTTCAAGTTCCGTTACCATTTTCTCTGAATTGGTCACGAAATAAGGAGATTGGAATCCTCTGTCGAATTGCATTCCTTCAACTACGTCTACAGTCGTATCCGTTCCTTTTGCTTCTTCTACTGTGATTACTCCTTCTTTACCAACTTTACCAAATGCTTCTGCGATAAGTGCACCAATGGTGTCGTCGTTGTTTGCAGAAATAGAAGCAACTTGCTTGATTTTTTCTGCGGCTTCTCCTACTTCTTGAGATTGGGATTTAAGGTTTTCTACGACGCTAGCAACGGCTTTGTCGATTCCTCTTTTTAGGTCCATTGGATTGGCTCCAGCCGCTACGTTTTTAAGTCCTTCGCGAACGATCGCTTGAGCAAGTACAGTCGCAGTCGTGGTTCCGTCTCCGGCAATATCATTGGTTTTAGAAGCCACTTCTTTTACCATCTGTGCTCCTAAGTTTTCAACTTTGTCTTCTAGTTCAATTTCTTTTGCAACAGAAACTCCGTCTTTGGTTACGTGGGGTGCTCCGAATGCTTTCTCGATTACTACATTTCTTCCCTTAGGTCCTAGAGTTACTTTCACAGCGTTTGCCAAGGCATCTACACCTCTTTTTAACGCGTCTCTCGATTCAATGTCGAATTTTATTTCTTTTGCCATTTTAATTTAATTTTTTAGATAAGTCGGTATGTATGACTTTATTTAAAGTTTGTTAGTAGGGATTTAATTACGATCCTAAAATTCCAAGTAGATCGGATTCTCTTACGATAAGGAAATCTTTTCCTTCCAATTTAAGTTCAGAACCAGAATACTTTCCGTAAAGTACTTTGTCTCCTACTTTTACAGTAGTAGGTTCGTCTTTCTTTCCAGGGCCCACTGCCACTACAGTTCCTTCTTGTGGTTTTTCTTGTGCCGTGTCTGGAATGATAATTCCGGAAGCCGTTTTGGTTTCTGCCGCGGTAGGTTCAACGAGAACGCGGTCTGCAAGCGGTTTGAAATTTACTGACATAATTGTATATTTTAATTAGTTGTTGTTATTTTCCCTTCAATTCCCCAAAACTTTGCCAATGTCTTTCTGGGAGGAAAAAAAATCTTTTGGGGGATAAATTGGCAGACTCTTGGACAAGAGGTGTAAATATGGCAGGTTTTTCCATGGCTTTTTGCCCATTAAAAAAACCACCTGCGATAGGCAAGTGGTTTTTAGGAGTTTTGAATGAGTCTATTTCTTAGCGGCCTGCATCGGATTTATTCTTCCACTGGAAGCGCCGCGAGCGGACTGTCCTTGTTTGCGTTTGAAGACGTCAAACGAAGTAGCGGGTTCTTTGCTTGTACTAGCACTCCAGAAATTGTTCTTTTCGTCAATGTCAGAGGTTTCTTTCATTGGGTCGACTTGAATGGATTTTAGTTTTTTATCAAACACATAGGAAAGCTTCACGTTTTTCTCATTGTGTCTCCAGATTTGAGCCGGGCGCTTGTCCTCAAGTTTCGTTCCATCTTCAAAAGTGAATTCGAGTAGAATCGGCATCACAAGACCTCCTTTGTTGGAGAATTCTAGCTGATAGGCCGTTAAATTTTTGAGGTTTGCTTTTTCGCTAGCTGGAACTTTTTCTTGGTAGTCAAAGGTCATGGAGTGACTTGTAGTGGTGTCCACTTTCTCTAGTCCGCGGTTGTAACGATAGTAAAAGTCTTGCAGCTCCTTGTCCTTTTCCGTGTAAAATACAATAGAAGGATCTGCCTGATTTCGTTTTTTAGATAAATCCACGAAGTCGTTTTCAAGCGGTTTGTCGACTGTGTAGTTTCTTGTCATGGGTTTTGGAGAATACTCTAAGTTCGGAGTCGCCACAGAAACTTTATCGAGAGAGATGTCCACAGGGTCGGTTCCATAGAACCAGCCTCTCCAGAACCAGTCTAAATCCTCTCCACTCGCATCTTCCATTGATCTAAAGAAATCCGCAGGTTCAGGATGGCGGAAGGCCCAACGTTTTGAATAGGTTTTGAAGGCTTGGTCAAAAAGTTCACGTCCCATAATGGTTTCTCTTAAGATGTTGAGTCCCGTTGCCGGTTTCGCGTAGGCATTAGGTCCAAAATGCGTGATGTTTTCTGAGTTGGTCATAATAGGTTCCAACTGATCTTTTGGTAATTTCATGTAGTCCACAATGGTGTGGGCAGGACCTCTTCTTGATGGGAATTTTGGATCCCAACGTTCCTCCGTTAAATATTCCACAAAGGTATTAAGTCCCTCGTCCATCCAAGTCCACTGTCTTTCGTCAGAATTGATAATCATGGGGAAGAAGTTGTGACCTACCTCGTGAATGATAACGCCAATCATTCCGTTTTTGGTTCCTTCGGAGTAGGTTCCGTCTTTCTCCGTACGTCCATAGTTGAAACAAATCATTGGGTATTCCATCCCGTTCGAAGCTTCAATGGACTGAGCGACAGGGTAAGGATACGGAATCGTATATTCAGAATAGGTCTTAATCGTATGCGCTACCGCTTTGGTGGAGAATTTTCTATAGAGTCCGTAGGCTTCTTTTGGATAGAGACTCATGGCCATCACGTCGTTTCCATTTTCAGGAATTTTCACGTGCATCGCATCCCAAATGAATTTTCGAGAGCTGGTCCATGCGAAATCACGAACGTCTTTCGCTTCGAAGATCCAAGTTTTTCTCTTTTTGCTTTTCTCTTTTTCTGCTTTCTTAGCCTCGGCCAGAGTTACAATTTCAATCGGCTCATTTGAGGTTGTGCTTTTTTGATAGCGGTTATACTGGTCTGCGGTAAGAACTTCTTTATAATTTTTTGCCTCTCCCGTGGCGGCCACGATGTGGTCTGCCGGCACGTTCATCGTCACTTTGTAGTTCCCAAAGACAAGTGCAAATTCTCCACGTCCTGTAAACTGGTGGTTTTGCCATCCCTGAAAATCAGAGTAAACACACATTCTTGGGAACCATTGAGTAATGGTGTATAAGTCGTTTCCATCTTCTGGGAAATATTCATAACCACCTCTTCCTCCTGTGGATAGACGGTCTGAGATGTTGTAATTCCAATCGATGTGAAAGGTCAGTTTGTCGCCAGGTTTCAAGGGAGAAGGAAGATCGATTCGCATCATGGTTTTATTCACTGTATACGAAAGAGCTTTCCCATTTGCATCAACTACTTTCTCAAGGTTAACCCCAAGACCGTTGTTCTTTTTAGGAAGTTCACTAGGCCCCAAATCGTCTGAAGAGACTTGTTTAGGAAGGGACGATGAGAAATCATACCCTGCATTGTTCACAGAGGAATGCTCATTCTCATCCAGTTGAAGCCAAAGATAATCTAGGGCATCCGGTGAGTTGTTATAATAGGTTACTTTTTCGGATCCCTTTAGGTTTCTTTTTTCTTCGTCTAAATAGGCGGTAATGTCGTAATCCGCTCGGTTCTGCCAATACTGAGTTCCCGGAGCTCCTGCTGCGTTGCGGTAAACATTGGGTGTAGGCAGAATTGTGCCTAGCTGTTCAAACTTGTTGCCGTGCGTGGCCTCTGGATTGTTCTGGTGATTTTGCGCTTTGGAAAACCCGAAGCTTAGGAGCAGGATTAAGAGTAGTTTTAGTTTCATAATGAATGGTGCGAGGGGGATTGAGATGGGTTTCGCGTATCAAAACTACTTATTATTTGCCAAAAAACGAAAAAAACGCAGTGTTTTTTCAAAAATAATTTTTGAAATTCTACTGAGTAATAATGGCTCATCGGCTTCTATCAGCTAGTCGGTTGGTGTTTTAGGCTTCTAATTGAATTATGGAATTCGCTCTAAGGTCATTTGCATCGCCAGAAAAAAGACTCCGGAAGAAATAAATAGTGCCCAGTCTCGTTTGGGAATCTTCACAAGTTGAACCATTATAAAACTAACGAGCAAAAAGACGACGACAAGAAGGATCTGGCCAAGTTCCAGTCCAATGTTAAAACCTAGAAGAGGGAGAAACAAAGACTGCTCCTGAGCTAGGGTCATACGGATCGTATTGGCAAATCCCATTCCGTGAATGAGTCCAAAGAAAAGTGCGAGGTAATAATTAAGGCGCATTAAGGTTTTGGCCTTATTGCGTAAAATAAGGTTATCAAGCGCTGTTAATACAATGGTAAGTGGAATTAAGAACTCCACCCAATTTCCAGGAACTCGAAGGATATCCATTGCACTTAAGGCGAGGGTTAGGGAATGCCCGATGGTAAAAGCAGTCACAAGAATCAAAATTTTCTTGAAATCTTGAATCGAATAGGCCATAATTAGGACCAAAACGAAAAGTTGATGGTCTAAGGCGTCCAGGGAAATAATATGTTCCCATCCGAGTTTTAAATACAAAGTAAAGTCCTCCACAGTATTGTTTTTTGGTAATTTAAAGTGCAACGAATCGCAAAAGTATGAAAAAATGACCTATGAAATCAATAGAAAAAGACTCTAGGAAATTTTGAGATCGAAGGGATTTAATGTGGTACTTTTGCCAGTTGCAAAAAATAGACCGTATGAAGGATGATCAAATGAATAAAGAAAGTTTAGTGCAAGGGCCCAATTGGAGCGCTGTTTGGTCTGTCGCCCTTTGTGTGGCCGGTCTCATTATTGCGGAGTTTTTACCCGCGAGTCTTTTAACTCCGATGGCCTCTGAGCTGATGGTAAGCGAAGGTACTGTAGGGATGGCAATCTCTGTGACGGCTGCCGTGGCTATGATTTCTAGTTTGTTTATTGGAGTGAGCACAGCGAAATTAGATCGTCGTTGGGTTTTGATGGGATTTAGCCTTCTGCTTATTTTTTCGAATTTGATTGTTGGCTTTGCACCTAATTTTGGCATCCTTATTATAGGCCGTATCCTTCTAGGAATTGGAATTGGAGGTTGTTGGAGTATGATGGCGGCGACGGCGATGCGCCTTGTTCCCAAGGAGCATGTACCCAAAGCTCTATCGATTATCTTTAGTTCGGTCTCTGTGGCCACGGTACTTGCCGCTCCACTTGGTAGTTTTCTAGGCATGCACATTGGATGGAGAAACGTATTCTTGCTTGCTTCTCTTGTAGGCGTGATTTCGTTTGTATGGCAATTCTCTTCCCTGCCCATGATGCCTTCCCAAGGAGCTGTAAAGCTTCGCGAAGTATTTAGAATTTTTAAGCGCAATGAGATAAGACAAGGAATGCTTTCTACATTCTTTATATTTATGAGCTATGCAATTTTCTTTTCCTATTTAAGACCTTTCCTTGAAAATGTAACGAATGTGAAGGATGCCAACTTGACTTGGGTACTGCTTAGTTTTGGAGTGGCCAACTTTTTAGGAGCAAGTCTTTCTCGCTATGCTCTGGAATGGGATCTACATAAAACATTACAGTTGGCTGCACTTTTCATGGGAATTTGCGTCGTAGGTTTAATGTATTGGGGAGATCTACTTCCTCCCACGGTGGTTTTAGTCTCTTTTTGGGGTATGTTTTTCGGAATTGTGCAAGTGGGATGGACCCATTGGCTCACCCGAACCATTCCTGAACAGGCTGAGAGTGCGGGAGGACTTCAAACAGGACTTATCCAACTTGCCATTACTCTTGGCGCTTTAGGTGGGGGACTAGTGATTGACGCATTAGGAGCAAGAAGCGTCTTTTTGCTTAGTACAGTCTGCGCGGGGATTGCAGTCGTGATTGGAGTGTATGCATTTCGCAATCATTTGAAATTTAAATAATTTGTTTTCATAGAAATTCCTAATTTCGTAGGATGAAATTTTCGATTCAAAGTTCTTGGTACTATCCATTCTTACTACTTTTGTTTTTCACTTCGTTTGCGAAAGGAGGCTCTAATCCCATTGCGAAAACGGACCTTGTGCATCCCTACCATGTAGGCAGCGTGGAATTTAACTACTCCTCTAAGTCGGAGACTTTTCAAATTACAGGTAGATTCTTTTTAGATGATTTAGAAAATGCGCTGCGAAAAAAGACGGGAAAGATTCTTTATTTTCAAAACGAGTCGATGAAACAGCCTTTGAACGAGGCTCTACGAGACTACCTTTTAGAAGTTCTACGCCTACGAGTTGAGGGGGATTTCTTATCCATTGGCTATTTAGGATTTGAAGAAGACAGCGAGTCTGTCGTGGTTTATTTAGAGTCTTCGAAAGTGAAAACTCCGAAGAAAGTAGAGGTAGCTGTGAGTGCTCTTTACAATCTTTTTGATGATCAAATCAATATTATTCACCTTACTGTTGAGGGAAAAAGACAAAGTCACAGGCTCAATTATCCTGATCGCTATTTGTTCAAAGAATTCTAGATCTGCCTTGCATTAAACTCTTCACAGTACGCTTTTAACTGAGGAAAAAACTCATCGTATAGTTCCTTTATTCGGTCTTGGTTGTTTACTAAGACTTCGTATACATCGGTGGAGTCCGCTAGGAACTCAGCGCGTCTTACCACATGGTGTAGAGCTCTTTTCATCCCCTCTAAGGACTGGTATTGCATAAGCCAATTGTCGCGAATCATACTAGGCAGCGCGGATTTTAAACGAGGCGGAAGCCACTCTTCATACTGAGTGAGGCTTTGGTAGGCCCACTTACAATGAATCTGCCACTGAGGGGTTGAGAGAAGCCTCTTATCATTAAGAATGAAATAATCCAGAACGATGTCAGCAAATACGCCCGCATAATGACCAGTCGAGGGTCGAAATAGCGCTTTAATTTCTTTAAACTTTGGATGGCTATCGGTAAAGAGATCGATCGCATGATGAAGTTCGATTCCTTTTTGAATTTCCCTCGGGTACTCTAGCCGATCTTTCCGCTTTGAAAAGTCCACAAGTAAGTTTCCCACCAATTGCTCAGGAGAATAGGAAAGATAACTGTGGGCTAGATAGTTCAATAGTGTAAGTTAGAATAGAAGTTCGTGTAATTGATCGAGTTTGCTTATTTCCACAATCTGGATCCCGTATTTTTTCTTTGGAATCTTATTTAATTTAGATACCACAATGGTTTCATACCCTAGTTTTTCTGCCTCTGAGATGCGCTGTTCAATTTGCCTTACAGGGCGTACTTCACCGCTAAGTCCAATTTCTCCCGCAAAACAATATTTCTCCGAAATTGGAATGTCTTCATTAGAAGATAGAATACTTGCCACTACGGCTAAATCTAAGGCAGGGTCGTCCGTTTTAATTCCTCCGGTCAAATTTAAAAAGACATCTTTTGCTCCCAATTGAAAGCCCGCCCTCTTTTCAAGCACAGCAAGCAGCATGTTAAGTCGTTTGCTGTCAAAGCCCGTGGTGCTTCTTTGCGGAGTTCCGTAGACCGCAGAAGAAACAAGCGCCTGAATTTCAAGGAGCATGGGACGGTTCCCTTCGAGGGTCACTGCTACCGAATTCCCTGAAAGAGGTTCAAGTTTTTTCGTGATTAAAACCTCGGAAGGATTCTTCACTTCTTTTAGGCCTTGAGAGACCATTTCATAAATGCCGATTTCCGCCGTGGAACCGAAACGGTTTTTACTAGCACGAAGCAGTCTAAAGAGATGGTTTCGGTCTCCATCAAAGTTTAGTACCACGTCGACCATGTGCTCTAGAACTTTAGGACCTGCAATTTGCCCATCTTTTGTAATGTGACCTACAATAATAATAGGAGTGGAGGTGCTTTTCGCGAATTTAATTAGCTCGTTCGAACAGTCCCGGATTTGAGAAACCGTCCCAGGAGAACTTTCTAAGTTTTGAGAATGCAGGGTTTGAATCGAATCGATGATGAGGAGATCGGGCTGTAGTTTTTTTGCCTCGTGAATGATTTTCTCCACGGAGACTTCCGTGAATAAATAGCAGTGCGGATTCTGGAGCTCAGTGAGTCGATCCGCACGCATCTTGATTTGCGAGGTGCTTTCTTCTCCCGAAACGTAAAGAATCTTCTTTTTCATCTTAAGAGCTAACTGCAAGAGCAAAGTTGATTTTCCGATTCCAGGTTCTCCACCAATTAGAATGACAGAGCCTAAAACAATGCCTCCACCCAGAACCCGGTTCAGTTCCTCGGAATTGCTTTTAATCCTAGGCTCTTCCGTAGTTTCCACTTCCACAATATTGATAATGTGGTTTTTTAATTTTTCTGCGCTCTGTTTACTAGAGGATTTCTCTACGATTTCTTCCGCGAGCGTATTCCAGGATCCACACGTTTTGCACTGACCGTGCCACTGAGAATACTGAGTGCCGCAATTTTGACAGAAATACACCGATTTTAGTTTGGCCACTGCTTCTTACTTTTAAATTCAAATGGCAATTTACACTTTTTAGCGGCTTATATCGAAAAAAAAGGGTAGTAAAAGTGGCCGAGTAACAAGAAAAAAGAGAGGCTTTTTTAAGCTAAAGCGTGGGGCTTCTAAATCTCAGTTTTAAAAGAGCTAAAATCTTTTTAGTGAACTTGAGTAAACTAGCTAATCGCCTAGGGTATAGTGCTTTTTGGGCTCCATGATTAGGTAAGTTCACTGCATAAAGAAAGAATAAAAAGAAATCAAATTGCGCTGCATTGTTTTTTCCTTTAACTTTGCACAAACCTAAATCAATGAGTAAAAGACCGACAAAATATATTTTTGTTACCGGAGGTGTGACATCTTCGTTAGGAAAAGGAATCATCTCAGCCTCTCTAGGGCTCCTTTTGAAAGAGCGAGGATTTAATGTCACTATTCAAAAGCTCGATCCGTATATCAATATCGACCCGGGCACTTTAAACCCTTACGAACACGGAGAATGCTACGTGACGCAGGATGGAGCAGAAACCGATTTGGATTTAGGCCATTACGAAAGATTTTTAGATTCAAATACTTCTCAAAACAACAACGTAACGACGGGACGAATTTACCAGACCGTTATTGAAAAGGAGAGAAGAGGGGATTTCCTTGGGAAGACCGTGCAGGTCATTCCTCATATTACAAACGAAATTAAGCGTCGTATTAAAATTCTTTCCAAGCAGAATTACGACATTATCATTACAGAGATTGGTGGAACGGTTGGAGACATTGAATCTCTACCTTACATTGAGTCCGTACGACAACTGCGTTGGGAATTAGGTGAACAAAACTCTATGGTGATTCATTTAACCCTGGTCCCTTATTTAGCGGCAAGTGGAGAATTGAAAACAAAGCCTTCTCAGCATTCTGTACGCCAACTAATGGAATACGGGATTCAAGCCGATATCTTGGTTTGCCGTACTGAACATAGCATTACAAAAGAAATTCGGGCAAAACTAGCTCAGTTCTGTAATGTGGACATTGCAAGTGTGATCGAGTCGAAGGATATGGAAACCATTTATGAAGTTCCCTTAAATTTGCAGAAGCAAAACTTCGACGAGGTAGTACTAAATGCCTTAAATTTAAAATCAGACAAAAAAGCAGAACTTAAGGATTGGAAGCAGTTCTTAAAGCGCTATAAAAATCCAAAAAGAAAAGTAGAGATTGCTCTTGTGGGCAAATATGTCTCTCTACAAGATTCTTATAAGTCCATTGTGGAATCTTTTATCCATGCGGGCGCAGAATTAGAAACTGAAGTCAAAATTCGCTGGGTATATAGTGGAGATATTACGCAGGAAACCGTGGCTCAGACTTTTGAAGGAATTGACGGGATCTTAATTGCACCAGGATTTGGAGATCGAGGTATTGAAGGAAAAGTGGTAGCGGCACAGTACGCAAGAGAGGCCAAAATTCCTACCCTTGGAATTTGCCTAGGGATGCAAATTATGACCATTGAATTCGCCAGAACTGTGTTGGGCCTTGAAAAAGCCAATTCGGTTGAATTTGATTCCTCAACCCTAGATCCAGTGATTTCCTTAATGGAAGACCAGAAGAATGTGGTGGAGAAAGGTGGAACCATGAGACTGGGAGCTTGGAAATGCAGCTTGAAAACAGGCTCGAAACTCCACGAAATCTACGGAGCTAAAAACATTTCAGAGCGTCATAGACACAGGTATGAATTTAATTCTGAGTATACGAAGGAATTTGAATCCAAAGGACTCGTTCCTACAGGATTTAATCCTGAAACACAACTTGTGGAAACTTTGGAATTAAAAGACCATCCATTTTATGTAGGGGTGCAGTACCATCCAGAGTATAAAAGTACGGTGGAATCGCCGCATCCGCTCTTTGTAGCCTTTGTGAAAGCGAGTCAAACAAAAAAATAAAGCCCTAAGCGCAGCCTAAAAAAGGCTGCGTTTTTTGCGAGAAAACTTGGCGTTTTTTACTTCGCCTGATTTTCGCCTAAACTAAAAGGAGGCTTTCAAAAAAAAACAGTAATTTTGTGACCTTGAAATTTCCACTAGGCTAAAGAATAGTTTTGGAGGAAGTTAAATTAGATACAGACCAAATACGATATAAGGAATGCGACAAAATAACGGATTAGACAAGAATCAGTTAATTAGTTTTATGCTCTTCTCAGCACTTATGCTAGGGGCGATGTTCTATTTTCAGAACAAACAAAACAAAGAAGCCGAAGTGAAAACCCAAGAAGCGGCTGCAGTCGCCCAGCAGGTCGAGGCAGTAAAGCCAGCTGAAGCTGCGATTTTGGCCCCTACAGATAGTACGCAGGCTTCTGTTCAGTCCATCCCTTTGGAGTCTGATGAGCTACGACTTGAATTTTCTACTTTAGGGGGAGGAGTTTCCAAAGTAGAGCTTAAAAATTACAAAGCGTACGATTCCAAAACAGACAAAGCAGATTTGCCCCTGGTCATTGTCGAAAAGAACAGTGCTTCTTACGGATTTGAATTTAAGGACAAAACGGGGAAAACCATCAACACAAAGGATTTACTCTTTTCTCCTAGTCAGAATGGTAATCAACTGACCCTTACGGCGCAAAGTGCAGGAGCCAATATTTCATTTGTTTACACATTAAATCCAAATTATACGCTTGATTTCAAGGTGAGAACAAAAGGTCTTTCCCAAATCTCAAACGATTCCAAAGCTGCCTTTAAATGGGACTACAATGTAATCAATGTGGAGAAAGGACGTAGCCAAGAACAAACGCATTCCGAATTTTCTTACGCATTTAATAATTATAAATCCTACGATTACGATGGGAGAACAGGCTTAGACGAAAAAGGAGAAACCCTAAACTGGATTGGAGTGAAGCAGCAGTTTTTCGCCTCTATTATTGAGTCTTCGAATGGATTTAATGGATCTGTTGGAAATCAGGATATGATTGAAGAAGGACCCTATTTAAAGAAATTAAACTTTTCAGGGGATGTTCAAATGACGGCAGGAGAGTTAAACCAAGATTTCAATTGGTATTTCCTTCCCCTAGACTTGCCCCTTTTGAAATCATACGATAAGAATTTTGATGAAATCCTTCCTTTGGGATGGTCTTTCATTGGAACGATTAACCGTTGGTTTTTCATGCCTTTGTATAACTTCATTTCGTCCTTCGGAATTGCCGCAGGTTGGGTCATTTTCCTAATGACCATTATTGTGAAATTAATCCTCTCTCCCGTGATGTTCAAGCAGCATAAGCTTAGTGCGATGATGCGAGTCATTCGTCCAGAAATCGACGAGGTAAATAAACAATACAAAGATGCTGATGCGATGAAGCGTCAGCAGGCCACGATGGCAGTCTATCGAAAGGCCGGGGTGAATCAAATGGCCGGTTGTTTACCCGCGCTACTTCAGGTGCCTATTTTCTATGCACTCTTTCGATTCTTCCCTAACTTTATTGACTTGAGAGGAGAAAGCTTCTGGTTTGCAAAAGACCTAACCGCATACGACGATTTGATTCAACTTCCGTTTGCACTTCCTATCCTTGGAGACCATTTAAGCGTATTTGCGATTGCATGTACGGCTGTGATTTTAGTGTACACGATGCTTACCGCTGGGAACATGCAGCAGCCTACTGCGCCAGGAATGCCTAATATGAAGGTCTTAATGTATATCTTCCCTATCACCTTCTTGTTCTTCTTAAACACGATGGCTTCAGGACTTTCATGGTATTATTTTGTTTCCAATGCGATTAACATTGTCATTATCCTTGTGATCAAATATTGGATCTTGGATGAGAAAAAAATCCATGCACAGATTCAGGCGAACAAAGCCCAACCTAAGAAAGAAGGGAAGTTCCAAAAGCGTATGCGAGAAATGATGGAGCAGGCTCAAGAGCAGCAAAAAACCCAACAAAATCAAAGAAAACCTAGCTCGAATCGTTCGAATAAGAAGTAAGGTTTAGCCCAATAAAAATGAAAACAGGAAGCTTTTGCTTCCTGTTTTCGTTTTTTATATTAGTCGTATTTGAGTCGAAAACTTTGTCGATGATAGGGAGTGGGTCCAAATCGATTGAGGGCTTCGCGATGTACTTTGGTTGCGTATCCCATGTTTTTATCCCACCCGTACTGTGGAAACTCGGAATGAAGTTTACCCATGAGTTCATCTCGATAGGTTTTTGCTAATATAGAGGCGCAAGCCACTGAGAGAACTTTAGCGTCCCCTTTGACCACGCAGGTGTGAGGTATCGATCCGTAGGTATGAAATCGATTTCCATCTACAACAATATGCTCCGGTCTTACTTTTAAGTCATCTATCGCGAAATGCATCGCCTTAATACTTGCATTTAAGATGTTATGCTCATCGATCACGGCCGGTGGTAACTCCGCAATTGCATAGTCCCATGCATGCTGTTTAATATACAGAGCCATCTGCTGACGGGACTTTGCGGATAGTTTTTTTGAGTCGTTTATTAATTCATGAAAAAAATCGTCTTTTAATATGACGGCTGCGGCGACTACCGGTCCCGACAAACAGCCGCGACCTACTTCGTCGCAACCGGCTTCTATCAGGCTATTTGTCAATTTTTTTATTAACATAATTTGTATTCGTTTTAATGCATTTAAAGCGAAAATCTTTTCCCAAATATAAAAATTTATTAAGAATTTATTAACTAAACGTTTGGTCAATTTAACAAAGTTTTGCACATTTGTCTATTGAAAAAATTTAATTTGATATGAAGAAACTTACAACAAGCGTTCTAGCCGTTGTGTTGACTTCGTCGTTTGCTATTGTGAATGCACAGGTTGATACCACTAGAACCACAGATATCGAGGGCGTTGTCGTGACGGCACTCGGTATTAAAAGGGAGAAAAAGTCCATCGGTTATGCAGCCCAGGAAATTTCTGGGGAAAACATTTCTGACGCTGGACAAAATAATGCCCTAAGTGCATTATCTGGTAACGTAGCTGGGGTTCAAGTAACCGCATCTTCTGCCATGGGAGGGTCCACAAGGATTACCATGAGAGGTGTGAGTTCCCTAACGGGTGAGAACAGACCTCTAATTATCGTAGACGGTGTTCCATTAGATAACACCAACATAAACGATACGAATACCCAAAGAGGAGCTGGGGGTAGAGACTACGGAGATCCTGCTTTTGACATTAACCCGGATGACATTGAAACCGTAACGGTACTTAAAGGTGGTCCAGCGGCTGCACTTTACGGATCGAGAGCAAGCAACGGGGTGATTATTTACACAACGAAAACTGCGAAGAAAGGACGTACAAGTGTTGAATTAACCACGGGTGTTTCCTTTGAAAGCATTTACATTTATCCAGAGTTACAGAGAAATTACGGAGGTGGTTTATCTGATACATTCGAAACGATTACTGTTGGAGGTAAAACTTACAACATCGCGGATTATGGAATGGATGAAAGCTGGGGTCCGAAATACGATCCAAATTTGATGTACCTTCCTTGGTATGCATACGATCCTGAGTTTGCGTCAGACTACATGAAAGAGGTGCCATGGGTAGCCCCAAAGAATGATATTGACACTTTCTTCAAAACAGGTATTACTCTTACAAACAGTGTAGCTGTTTCAAAATCGTTTGACAATTCAAACATTAGACTTTCCTACACCAACACAGATATCTCTGGTATCCTTCCAAATTCTACTCTAACGAAAAATAACTTCTCTATTAGTGCCAATTCTCAGTTAAATGATAAGGTAAAAGTAGAGTCTGTGTTAAACTTTGTTCAGACTCATGGTTTCAACAGACCGGAGCAAGGATATGGGGACAACTCTGTAGCTCAGAAATTCTTCCAGTGGGGTCAAAGACAACTTGATTTCGGAAAATTAAGAGATTACAAATTAGCGAACGGTAACCAAAGATCTTGGAACAGAACAGCATGGAATGATGGGACGCCAGCGTACTCTGACAATGCTTACTGGACAGTTTACGAAAACACTTCAAATGACAAAAGAAATCGTTTCTTCGGGAATGTAGGTTTAACTTACAACTTGAGAGACAATTTATACATTGTAGGAAAAGTATATGCAGATATCTACTCACAGAATAACGATAGTAGAGTAGCTGTAGGATCACAATCGACTTCAGATTATTCTATTTTCAATAGAGATCACTCTGAGTTTAACTACGAAGCTAGATTACACTGGAATCCGAGAATTTCTGATGATATTACCTTGAACGCATTTGCAGGGGTGAATCGTCGTGAATCAAAATACACGGATTTATCTGGAACTACAGTTGGGGGATTAATTATTCCTAACTACTATAACTTGTCGAACTCAGTAGAAACTCCACAAGCGGATAACTACGAGTTCCATAAGAGAGTAAATAGTGTATTTGGTTCTGCCTCTTTCGGCTTTAGAGATACATTCTTCCTTGAAGCCACTGCAAGAAACGACTGGTTCTCTACAGTTTCTCAGGATCAATTCTATCCTTCTGTAACAGGTAGTTTGGTGTTCTCTAACTTCATTAACGCACCATGGTTATCTTTTGGTAAATTAAGAGCAGGTTGGGCGAATGTTGCGAGTGATACAAACCCGTACCAATTGGCAAACTACGTGAACCAAAGTTCAAACTTTAACGGAGATCCACGTTACTCACTTGGTACTCGTTTCAACGATCCATTACTTAAGCCAGAACTTAAGGATACTAAGGAAATCGGTTTAGAAATGAACTTCCTTAGAAATCGTTTAGGATTTGACGTAACCTATTACCATGTAGACATTACTGACGGTATCCTTCCATTAGCAGTAGATCCATCCACTGGATTCGCTTCAATGATGATTAATGCAGGTCAGATGACAAACAAAGGGATTGAAGCAATGGCTTGGGTAACCCCAGTGAAAACTTCAGATTTCCAATGGGATATGAACTGGAACTTCGCGAAGAACGAAAACATGGTTGTGAAATTACATGAAGATGCAAAAACACTTCAGTTAACCAATGCACCGTTTAGAGCAAGACTTCTTGCTGTGGAAGGTCAGCCATACGGTCAGATCTACGGTACTGATTTCACTTACCATGAAAACGGACAGAAGATTGTTGCTAACAATGGAAACGGTTATGTTCCTTCTGCGATTACAAACTTAGGTTCGACACTTGCAGATTACAACATGGGTCTTAGAAATACACTTAAATACAAAAACGTAAGACTTTCTTTCCTATTTGATATGCAAAAAGGAGGTAAGTACTTCTCTACTTCACATATGTGGGGAATGTATTCAGGAATGCTTGAAGAGTCTGCACTTGGTGGAAATAGAGAGGCCGGAGTCGTATTGGATGGGGTTCATGCAGATGGAACTCAAAATACAACCAATATTGCTGCAGAAACCTGGGGTGGTATGTACTACAGTACAGTGGATGCACTTAACGTATTTGACGCGAGTTATATTAAGTTAAGAGACATTACTTTATCTTATGACTTGCCAAAATCAATTCTTGGTTCTGCGGTAGAAGGAATTAGAATTTCTGCTTTCGGTAGAAACCTTCTAGCATGGGATTTGGCATGGAAAGGTATGGATCCTGAAAATACTGCTTATGGTTCAGGTAACATCCAAGGTCTTGAAGGAGGGTCTTTACCATCTACAAGACAATACGGGGTAAACGTAAACATTAAATTTTAATTAAAAGATGAAAAATAGTATATTAAACTTATCGAAAACCATCCTTGCGACGGCGCTCATCGGAGTAGTCTCTATCGGATGTACTCAAGATTTCGATGAAATCAACGATAACCCGAACTTAACTCAAAGTCCGTTAAGTTATGGTGTATTTAACGCGGCCAATAAGATGGTCACGGATGCAACTAGAAACTCATTTGAGTCTGGTCGTGTGACCCTACCATGGGTTCAATATTCTGCTCAAACGAATTATACGGAGGAAGACCGTTACCAATATCGTCTTACAAGTGGAGATGCACTTTGGAGAAACTTGTATACTGCTGCTGCAAACTACAAGAAAGTTATTGATCAAAATACAGATCCTGTGACTGCAGGTCCAACAAGTGCTTACGGTCCAAATGCAAACCAGATTGCGGCTTCAAGAATCATGCTTTCGTATGTGTTCCTTCAGTTAGCAGATACATTTGGAGATATTCCTTACTATTCTTATGGTTCGGACGATCCAGATTTCCAAGCGCTAGCTGTAGAGGAAACTCTTAAGCCTGTGTTTGCTTCACAAGCAAAAGTGTATGCTGACATTTTAAAAGAACTTAAAGAAGCCTCTGAAATGGCGGTTCCTGGTAAAGTATTTACAGGAGGAGATGTTCTTTTTGGAGATGCAGCTAAAATGAAAAAGTTTGCTAACTCGCTAAGATTAAGAGTGGGTATGAGAGTGAAAGGTGTAGTGCCTGGAGCGGAAGCGCATATGGCCGAAGCTGTTGCAGCTGGGGTTATGACTTCAAATGCCGACAACGTAGGAGTAACGTATGAGAATTCACTTGTGAATCCTTCCCCTATGTATAGTGATTTTATGACAAGATCTGACTTCTCAGTTTCGAGAACGATGATCGATGTTCTTAAAGGAAACACTGGAAATTACGGATTTGACCCAAGATTGTTCTCTTATGCAGCTCCAATGGGATCTCTTAAG
Organism: Epilithonimonas sp. KH_059; assembly: GCF_057838485.1. NCBI lineage: Bacteria > Pseudomonadati > Bacteroidota > Flavobacteriia > Flavobacteriales > Weeksellaceae > Epilithonimonas > Epilithonimonas sp. KH_059. The sequence continues at coordinate 1,198,498 of NZ_CM174468.1, read as the reverse complement.
ACTCCATTGTTGAATGGTGGTGCTTACATGGAACCAGATCCAACAGATGAGCAAGGAATTAGACAAATCCCTATCGATGCGTCAGACAAAACAAGATATATTGGACAACCTTACGGTTTGCCACAATCTCTTTCTTCGTCTCAAGCAAATACAGCTAGTTTCTTCTCAAATAAGATTTATAAGAAAGACTATACTGAGATCCTAATGGAGTACTCTGAAGTAGAATTCTTACTTTCTGAATTAAATGGATTTAGCCAAGCAAACTATGTGAAAGGTGTAACCGCCTCTATGGAGAAGTGGGAAGTGCCAGCAGCTGATATTGCAACATTTGTTGCAGGTTTGCCAGCAGCTTCAAAAGAAACCGTACTTACTCAAAAATGGGTAGCGTTATTTATGCAACCGTATGAAGCTTGGGCTGAATATAGAAGAACTGGATATCCAAATACCAGTATTCTACTTCTTCCAGGGGAAACGGCGCCTCTTAACGTGCCAAAAGATGGTGCAACAACTTATACATTCACTTCGCTTATCGATGGGTTGACAGATCTACCTGCTAGATTGTATTATCCTACTGTAATCCAGACCTTGAACGTAGATAACTACAAAGCTGCATCTACAGCAATTGGAGGTGATAAAATGGATACTAAATTAATTTGGGACAAAAACTAAATTATATTTTATAAAGATTGGGGATCTAACTCTTCAACTCTTGATTTAAAAGACAGTGTAGATTTTATCTACACTGTTTTTTTTATGCTTTTTCTAAGCGAGACGAGTCGCTTGTTTACTTAACTACTTGAGAGCTATTGTAACATGAAGTTGAGTGTTTTCCATCCGAAGTGAAGATTGTCTCACGTTAATTTACATTTTGGAGACAAGCGATGATATGGTTTATTCAAAATATAGCTGGTTTTTCATGTTTTTTGCAATGCAATTGAGGGTGAGATTGGCTTTTTTCAAATGAATTTTTCGTTTCATTTAAGAAGGCGAAATATGATAAATATTTTTTTGTGAAGTCGCTTTGGAAGGGCGCTGACAAAGATTTATATGAACGCGATTCATATTATGGTTAATGTACCTTCTTCTGTCTTGTTTCCGACGTAGCATCCTTTGCTCAAAATTGGGCTTCAGGTGGAGACTCCTTTGAAAGCGATAGACTTCGCTCCGTCCTTTCTAAAAAATCTGTCCAGTACAATGAAGTGGAAGGGTCGGTCTATTTGAATGATAAATTCATAGAGGCGCAAATTAAAGGCGTGGAAGGGCAGTGGCCTGTACGTTACGATGCATACAAAGACGAGATCGAAGTAAGCAAAGATGGGGAAGTATTTGTTCTCAAAAAAGAACCAGAATTTGAGGAGATCAATTGGATAGGAAAGGGAGATAAGGCCCGTTTGGTGACCTATGAGGATGGAAATAAGAAGGTGTTAGGGTATTTGTTCTTAGTGGAGCAGACGCCAACTTACACTTTGTATAGAAAAGACAAAGTCAATTTCAAAGAAGCCAAACAAGCGAGCACTCCCCTTGAAATTCAATTGCCAAGCCGTTTTGTACCTAGTTCTACGACGTATTACATCCAAAGTGGAGATACGTTCTATGAAATTGCGAAGAAAGGCAAAGGGCTAGAGAGTCTTTTCCCAGAAGGGAAAAAGGGACTTTCTAGTTGCGTAAAAGAGTCGAAGCTAAAAGAAAGCGAACTCTTAAGTGTGAAGGCCTTTTTGAAATGCCTTCCCAATTAAAAACCGAACCATGTCACAGGATATTCCTGCTTCATAACTTGTAATTTTTTCAATCAAGTTAGAGAGGCTAATATGAATTAGCCGAAATCGACTCATAAACCATGAGTCGATTTTTTATTTTGCAGTATATTTGCATAACAAACCCTTAGAAATGACAATTAAAGCCACACTACAGAAAAAACTCTCTGAGTTAATTCAGAATTTATATCAAATAAATGACATCACACTTGAAGTCCAAGACAACAAAACGGATTTTGAGGGAGATTTCACAGTGGTGATATTTCCTCTTGTAAAACTACTGAAAAAGAGTCCTGATTTAATTGGTTTGGAATTGGGAGGAGCCCTTACCGGCAACACAGATTTTGTTCACGACTTTAATGTGGTGAAAGGGTTTTTGAATTTGAAGTTGAAAAATGAGTTCTTTCTGAAAGAGCTTTTAGCCACCCAAAGTGGACTCGGGCAAATTGAGCAGAAAGAGAAAACTGTGATGGTGGAGTATTCCTCTCCCAACACAAACAAACCTCTGCATTTAGGACACATCCGAAACAACCTTTTAGGGTTTTCGGTGGCGGCTATTTTGAAAGAAGCGGGATATAATGTGGTCAAAACTCAAATTATAAATGATCGGGGAATCCATATTTGTAAGTCGATGCTTGCATGGCAGGAATCTGGACTAAACGAAACCCCTGAGTCCACTGGACTTAAGGGAGACAAATTGGTGGGAAACTACTATGTTGCTTTTGATAAGAAGTATAAGCAGGAAATAAAGGAATTAATGGAGTCCGGACTCTCGGAAGCCGAGGCGAAAAAAGAAGCTCCTTCTATTAAGAAGGCGCAGCGCATGCTGCTTGACTGGGAGAAAGGAAGTCCGGAGGTTCGTGATTTATGGAATACCATGAATTCATGGGTTTACAAGGGCTTTGGAGAAACCTATAAGAACCTTGGAGTTGATTTTGATCAGGTCCAATATGAAAGTAATACGTATCTATTAGGAAAGGATATCATTCAAAAAGGACTCAATGAGGGTGTCTTTACGCGTCGTGAGGACGGATCCATTTGGGTGGATCTTTCTTCTGAGGGATTAGATGAAAAACTCCTTCTTCGCTCGGACGGAACCGCCGTGTACATGACTCAGGATTTAGGAACCGCCGTACAGCGTTTTAAAGACAATCCTATTCATAAATTAATTTATACTGTTGGGAATGAACAGGACTATCACTTTCAAGTTCTTTTCAAAATATTAGGAAAATTAGGCTATTCTTGGGCCGATCAACTCTATCACCTTTCCTATGGGATGGTGGAACTTCCCGAAGGGAAAATGAAATCAAGAGAAGGTACGGTTGTAGATGCGGACGATTTAATGGAGGAGATGTACCTTACAGCCAAAGAGAAAGCTCAAGAATTAGGAAAGCTTGAATCTCTAAATGAAGAACAGAAGGAGGCCTCCTACAAGGCTGTGGGCCTAGGAGCCTTAAAATACTTCATGTTGAAAGTGGATCCTAAAAAGAAGATGCTTTTTAATCCAAAAGAAAGTATTGATTTTAACGGAAACACAGGTCCTTTTATTCAGTACACCTATGCCCGAATTCAGTCCTTACTTAGTAAGGCAGAGTTCGAGGAATCGGCAGAGATCTCTTTCTCTGGAGAACTAAATGAGTATGAGAAAGAACTGATTCAAGTACTTTCCAATTATAAAGAGGTGGTAGGGAAAGCAGCGGATGCTCTTTCACCAGCCCATGTCGCTAATTATGTGTACGAGCTCGTAAAATCGTACAACGCATTCTACCAAAATACTCCAATCTTAAATGGGGAGGAGGAGCAAAAGAACTTACGCTTAACTCTTTCTTTTGTAACCGGAAAGGTTATTCAGCGAGCCTTAGGGCTTCTGGGGATTTCCACAGTACAAAGAATGTAAAAGACAGCCTATCACAAGTGCATTCTTGGAATACCTAGTTTTAGAAGGTAGAAACTGTATTACAACTATTATAAGACCATTCTTTTGAGTGGTCTTTTGTTATTTTTCAAAGTATGAGGCAAATGAAAAAGAGGTAGTGTTTCACTAACTGTGTAAGTTGAAAAGTTATTCTGAAAAATTTTGAGTCCTTAAAAACTCAAAACTTTTTCGGAAATAACTTTTTACTATTTTTAAACTTTATACAGTTATGATTGACAAAGAAGAATTATTAAACAACAAGGATTTTTACAAATCCTTCAAGAACAGCGAAGATCTTACCTCGTTCTTCAAAACAATGCACAAACGAGCCGTAGAACATATGCTCGAAGCAGAACTAGATGACCATCTAGATACTAATAAACATCAGAAAACGAAAGACGGCAACTATCGCAATGGTCATCAGAGTAAGAAGATAAAAACCTCTTTTGGCGAAGATGAAATTAAAGTTCCGCGTGATCGACAAAGTACTTTTGAGCCGATGATAGTTCCCAAAAGGCACAATATTATTGATGGTTTAGAAAATATTATAATATCATTTTACGCCAAAGGAATGAGTGTGAGTGATATTGAAGAACAAATCAAGGACATGTATGATTTTGATGTCTCAACCTCAACAATCTCCAGGATCACCAATGCTGTTTCCAGTGAAATTGTCGCTTGGCAAAATCGACCTTTAGAGGATTTATACCTTATTGTTTGGATGGATGGAATCGTTTTTAAAGTTCGTGAGAACTCTAAAGTCATCAATAAAACCATCTATCTTGCTGTGGGTCTGCGACGTGACGGAAAGAAAGAAGTTCTAGGAATGTGGCTAGGGAAGAGTGAAAGCTCCAGTTTTTGGATGAGCGTGTTAACCGATATGAAAGCACGTGGCGTGGAAGACATACTTATCACTGCAACGGATAACCTTAATGGATTCACCCAGACTATTCGCAGTGTGTTCCCCCAATCGCAAACTCAAATTTGCGTAGTTCATCAAATTAGAAATGCTTGCAAATATGTGGTTTGGAAGGACAGGAAAGCCTTTACTTCCGATATGAAACATATCTACAACGCACCCACAAAACAAGCCGCAGAAGCCGCTTTAAATGATTTTGCAGAAAAATGGGAATCTAAATATTCCTATGCAATTAAGTCCTGGAGAGATAATTGGGATGAATTAACCGTGTTTTTTGAATTCCCTGTTGAAATCCGAAAAATCATTTACACCACAAATTTAATCGAAAATCTCAATGGAAAAATAAGAAAATACACCAAAAATAAAATGTCCTTTCCTACGGATGATGCAGTTTTAAAGTCAGTTTTCCTCGCCTTAAGAGAAGCAACAAAAAAATGGACAATGCCTATTAGAGATTGGGGTATCGTACTCAATCAATTTATGCTTATATTTGAAGATAGGCTTAAATTATAAATCTCAAGCCAATACTTTTCAACTTACACACTTTTTGGGATAGTGTCGAAAAAGAGCTGATTTCTTTTTTAAAAAACAGCTCTTATAAATTGACTAGAGAAAGGTGTCGTTTAGTTTACAACCTTGATGCCTGAAGCAAGCACGCGAATCTCTGTTTGTGGTTTCGTGATTTTCGCAATCTCTGCAGCAGATTTTCCTGCATCCTGAGCGTAGTGCTTAAGTTCTTTAACAGAAGTCACCATCTTTTCCGCATCGGCATCTAAGAGAATGGTTTTTCCCATAATGTCTTGAGGAAGGAAAAATGCGTAGTCTTTCATTTTTACAAAGACGCGTGTGTCCATGTCATTAACAAGGGTTAACCAGCATCCTTTCTTTTCACAGACTCCACTTACTTCCGCTCGGATCACAAGGTTTTCTAATTTGTCTTTGCTTGACATCTCGCGAACAAGTTTGTCTGCACTGTATACATCGAAGGTTTGGGCTTCGGTAACGCCAGAACCGTATTCTTGACCTTTGGTTGCAGGGGCAATACCCGCTACTTGAGCACTTAGAGTAATAGAGGCTAAGAACAGGCCGGTAAGAAGGATTAATTTTTTCATAACTTTATTTGTTGATTATTTATTGTGACTAATTATATTATTTTGGAAGCTCAGGAGCTCTCATTTTGTAGCGTAAACTGTGCAGCGACTTAAGGAAGTTCTCAAGATCCACAAGTTCACTTTCTGAAAGATTAAGCGTGGTTAGCATACCGGATTTTTTCGGTGAGATTCCCCGCCCGCTTTCTTTCCATTTCTCATTGGGCATTCCTGCGTTGTACATATTTAATACGCCACGAATATCGGGAAATAATCCGTTATGCATGTAAGGGGCCGTGTGAGAGATTTCTCGAAGAGACGCAGTTTTGAATTTCCCCACATCTTCCTTGTTTTTGCTGATTTCGTAGCGTCCTAGATCTTCGTACTCGCGATCAAAATAGGTAAGTCCTACATTGTGGAACCTTTGGTCTGAAAAGTACGAAGTATTGTGGCAGTTAATGCAGTTGGCTTTGGTTCTAAAGAGATGAAGTCCTCGAACTTCGGAATCACTAAGGGCGTCTTTTTTTCCTTTTACAAATTGATCGAAACGAGTGGCTGGACTTAAAAGAGTCCTCTCAAAGGTTGCAATGGCTTTGTCTATTTTGTCTTGTGTGATTTTCCCTTCGCCAAAAGCCTCTTCGAAAAGCGGTCTGTACGCTTTTATTTTGGCTATTCGTTTTACGGCAAGTTTGGAATGAATATTCATTTCCACCGGATTTTCAATTGGGAATTTCACTTGGTCTTCTAAATCCTTTGCTCTCCCATCCCAGAATAAGGAAGTGGCGTACGCAATGTTTACAAGCGTAGGAGTGTTTCGTATGCCTAGTTGGCGATCGTGGCCATACGCGACTCTTCTTGCGTCCGCCCACATCAGTTCCGGATCGTGGCAACTGGCACACGAAATTTGGCCGGACTCAGAAAGTCTAGGGTCAAAGAAAAGCGTTTTTCCAAGTTCTTCTTTCTCTTTGCTGTAGGGATTGTCTTTCGGGAATTTGGGTTTAGGAAGGGGGCCAATGTCCCTAAAACCCTCGCGCGCCTCCTCAAACAAATGGGGTTCTGGCCAAGTAGAGGGATCTCCACTGGAATAAAGAGCTCTTAAATCGATTCCTCTATCCACGCTTCGTAGTCCATTTTCCATGGGAGGGGAAAAGGAATAGAGAAGGGCGAAAATCGCAAGGAAAGGAAGTAGTATTTTCATGTTGTTAATAATAGATCACAAGGCCGAACTGCGCAGTGCTTTGAGGCCGGGTAAATAAAGTATTTAGCTCTACAGAGTTCTCATTTTTAAATAGACCTTCAAAATTAGCAAAAATCTTGTAATGAGAGGATTTCTTAAGTTTTCCTAAGAAGGAGATTTCTAAAAAAGCACCTGTTTTGTTTAATCCATCATAAAGGGAATCAGGCTTAATGACATGGTCATAGAATAAAGTACTCGAGGAGGTAGCCGTATAAAGAAGTGTGTTGTCGAGCGATAGGTACTGCTTTACGCCTAGCTCTAAACTAAGTGTGGATTTCTCATTTTGATAGAGCTCTTTTAGGCCACTTAGCGAAAGGGTCCAACTGTCCGATCTTTTGTCCGTCGTACCCAAAAGATCTTGGGCACGGAAGAAATGGAAATCATTTTTGAATCGAAATCCATACTGAAGTCCCTTTTTATTCTGCGCTGTGCTTTGAACATAGAGATAGAATTTATCCGAGGTCATTCGGTAGTTTTGTCCCCCTTCGACTTTGTTATAGTTGTCTCCGGTTTTAGAAAGCGCACCAAACTGCGCAAGAATGTTTTGTTTTTTCCAGTGCGTGAGATAGGATCCTGTGAACTTATGAGTCCTCGTGCGGTATTTCATTTGCAAAAGTTCAGGATCTAAATACACTTGACTGTTTGCATCCTTTCCGTAAATCTTTTCTAAATCGTACTGATAATTGTAATTCAAATTCAGTTGGCTCTCATCTCTAGAAAATTGATACCCCGCCCCAAAATTAGAATGATCGGTTTGGTAAAGAAAATCAGAATAAGAAGAGAAATTAATTAATCTCCCATACCCATTAGAAAAGCGAACATAGGTGTCAGGATAAGCAGGTGCATTAATGTATTCGTTTACCGCCATGACCTCATTGTTTTCCGTGGTTCTGCCTAGGCCCGCATGAAGGGTCACTAAGTGCGCATTGAATTGATACCCCGCATGTAGAGTAGCCCCGTAGTCGGCTGAAAGAACGGCCGGTCTAGGATCGGACTTGCGATACGAACTTTGAGCAGTGTAAAAGGCATCGGCTCCAAATCTGAGGTTTTGAACTTTAAAACTTGCCCCTCCAGAAAGGTCGTAATTCTGCGTCTCCCAATCTGAGACCTTAGGAACGAATAAATAATTTGCATTTAAAACAAGGTCCTTGTCTGTGCGTCGAGAACTTAGGTTGTACCCCATGTTTTTCTCTTGCAGATGTTCATATTGGAATTTCGCAAAGAGTCTTAGATTTTCATTTGCATTGTAAATCCCCTTGGCATTAAAACCATATTTGGTTGTTTTTTCAGGCGTTTGCACTCTTTTTAATCCGGCATCCATTACACTATGTGAAATTGTGGTCTCCGTATAGTTGGATAGCTTTAAGTTCGCGCCTTGCAAAGGATTCTGCTCGAGTACTTGAGAATAATTTTCGTGCAGGGGACTTTGGGGTATGAGTAGAGTGTCCTTCACCTGCGCAAGAGCGTAGGCGGAAGAGAAAGTGAATAAACAAAGGAAAAATGGCTTCATCTTAATTTGCAAATCCTTTCGGGTTTGCTTTTTCTAGTTTAACGAAATCGTTTGCACTGTTGTTTGTGTCTTCAAGGACTTTTCTACCATTGTCTAAAACAGTTTTTACTTTTCGAATTACACTTTGGGAATTGTATGCGGCATCCGTATGGGTGAATCCGGCATCGATGGAAGCGCTAAGCATTTTAGGGCGCTGCGAATTGGGATTGTAATGCTGAAGTTCTACCCCGTCAATGATATCGCTGTTAGGGATTTGTTTATAATAATTTGAGTTGGCGGTCACACTACTTACACTCGGATCGGTGTACGCTGAATACGTGGAGAATTCCGTGCTTCGGAAAAGGACAAAGCTATCTCGGCCTAAACTGTCCATTAAGAGATCCTTGTTGTTGCTATAGTATCCAGGAATTCCCCAATATGCAATGTTTATGTCCGCGACTGAAGGGTTTTGGATGTCGGAGCGGAAAACCGTTTCCCCAATGCTTGTTCTAAAATCGCCAAGATATACTTCGAACTCGGAAGTACTTAAATCGATCGTTAAGTCTGGATTTCTGACTTCCATAGGATCTCCTTGATTATCAACTAAGGGCGCCTTATGGTTAATCCCAGTCGCGGCAATCACAAAGCTTGCTCCGGGCTCAATGGGATACGAAATTCCGGTACCGGGAACCTGTAGTACGTAATCTGCATAGACATAATCCGTGTTCGCTTTGCTTCCAAGACTCATTTGAAGCGATTTTGACCAGTCAAATTGTCCGTTAGGAAGAGTGTAAGACGAAGGGGTCTGATTGGTCTTGCCGTAAAGCTGACCTATATAAAGTCCATCAGCATAAATGACTTCGTTCGAGTTGTTATAGATTTCAATAAATTGATCGCGGAACATCGCCCCTTGGGTGGTGTGCGAGCCTGCATAGTAAATTTGCTTAATCACAAGGTTTCCGACGCGGGCCGATTTAAGCTCTAATACAGTTGAGCTCACATTGGTGTTCACAGTTACATTTTCCTGCGCTGCGTTGAAATGGACCTGCTCCTCTTGAGGTTCATACCCAAATAAAGTGGCGAACTCCGCAGAAGTTAGGGTTTGGGAAGCCACTACGCTATAGGTTCCCGGCAAGATTTGCGTGAAGCTAGCCTCCCCATTCTCACTGCTGGTTTGCGTGTATACGTCTCCTGTGCCTGTGTTGGTTAAAACCACCGTGCTTCCTTTAGAAGCAATACTGTTAAGGGAACTATCGTAATGCGTGCTTACTTTGAAATCTACAGGTTTAAGTTCGCTGCCGCCCCCTCCAAAATCATCGTCTCTGCAGGAGAGCACTAAAAAGAAAGCTAAAAAAAGGGTGATAATTGATTTCATGGAATAGGGGATTAAGGATTAAAATTCATATTCTATTTTCGCTCCGAAACTTAAATCTAGAAGGCCCGTTTTGAGTCTACGAACCCATTGTCCGCTTTCATATACGAGAGCCGTTTGTTTTAAATCCAGAAAATTATTGCCGTAAAAAGAGAGTCGAAAGCCATTTGCAAATTCTTTCGTAATCTTTAGATTAAGATTATGGTAGACTTTATCGAGTTTGTTTTCTACTTCGTTTTGATTCCCGGATTTTATATGTGCAAATTGAGTGGGGTCTTCAATTTGCTCCGGAGTTAGGAGTACTTTTACCAAGTTTCGATCCAGGTAAGCGTAGGGTTTGTTTGGGTTTACAAAAGAGTTTCCATCCACAAGATAATGCTGACTCCTTAACGTGAAAATAAGCCCTGCTTTTGGAATCCTATAATTTAAGGCCCCTCCAAGTAGAACTTGATCGTGCGTTGTTTCATAGGCTTTGTAAAGTCCATACACTTCGTTTGCAAGCGGAAGAGTGGTTTCGTAAAAGGAATCCGTGTGCGAGTTGCTTTTGGTCACGGTGTAGGAAGCTTGAATGTCTAAGCTTAGATGGTTGAAAAACAATCGGTTTAAAGAAGAAAGGAGTTCCAGACCTTTGTCGGTGGACTCTAGATTGTTAGAGGCTTTGTTTTGCAGATAATAGTAATCGCTGTAGCCTACAACCGAGTAAGTGGGCTCTTGCGTGCCTTGGTATTGAAATTCAATTTCCGCTAAATCTCTTTTGGTTGCGTAGCGCTCCGAGGTAAACCCATCTTTAAGTTGGTTGTAGAACGCAGTGATTGCAAGGTTCCCAAAGGGGAACTTATAGTCGGCTCCAATTTCACTACGGATCCCACGTGAGGGTTTTAAATTTTTGTTGTCCGCCTGGTCAATATAAGTTTGAACCACACTTACGTTGTAATAGCCGGGCAGTCTCACATCGCCAAGCACGACGTCAAAGACTCTAGGCCCTGTGTAGATCATATTAAGCGAAGGAGATTTGGAAGAAATCCCGAAGGCGCCCCTAAGTTTAAAGTTGTTGTAAATCACATACGTATTGATACGAGGTGCAAGTAAGAAATTTTCATTTTGGTAATCGGCTCTTAGTCCGACCGATAAGTTGAAAAGAACGGAGTCGAATTTGCGGTAGATATTGTCTTCTACGTAGAGTCCCACTTGGGATTCTGCTTTTACGTTGTCTCCAAAATTATAGGGTCTAAAAGCAATTCCACCGCCTCCCGCTCCGTTTGCAAATTGATTCTGCATGGTTTCTGGAGAGCCCAGTCGTCCCTGACCTTTGTTGTCGCTCAAGGAAAAGTCAATCCCAAGTGACGTATTATGATTCCATTTGCCGGTCTGGAATTTCTTTCCAAGATCCAGTGCACTGTATAAGTGAATAGGCTTTCCTTCCACTTCTTTCGTTTGTCGATAGCTCACAGGGGTGTAGTACCCTTGATAGACCCCTTCTTTTGTTGAGGTTCCCACGACTTCTCCTCCAATGTTGACGAGTTGAGAATCGTGTGAGAACTGATACCCACTGGAGTAACTTGCTCTAAAATTTAAATTGTCAAAAAAGGAGTTTTCAAAGCGCCATTTGAGCGTGTTGGATAGGCGAAGATCCCGTTTCTTATTCGATGTTATTTTCATCGAAGTATCCTCCTGTTCAAAGTTTGCATCGTCAAGGTTGCTAGAATACGAAACTGAAAAGGTATTTAAAAGTCGGCGGTTTGGGCTGTTCCACGACCAGATGGCATTGGTGGTAAGTCTTTGGTAAACATTAAACTTGGTTCTGGGATTGGTGTTCGAATCCAAGTAGTTTACATTTACGTTCAAAAATCCAGCTTTTTCACTCAGCTTAAACCCTTTGCTAAGATTGTATTCCTGCGTTCCATCTCGAAATGCGCCATAGGCACGAAGCGGTGTTTCTCCTTTCTTTTGAGTGATGGCAATCACCCCGGAGGTAAGATCTCCATAGCGAGCCGAAGCGACTCCTTGGATCACTTCAATTTTTTCAATATTGTCCGTGGAGATTTCTCTAAGATCGACTCCGTAGTTTGCATTGGAAAAATAACCATTGTTTCCTCCTGCGACTCCAAAACCAATAGAGTTTGGTGAGAAGAGACTAGAGTATGTCGAGTTATAGGTTTGCATATTCTCATTGTTCGAGAGGGGAATCCCATCGATCACCACAGAGGTTCCAAACGATTTGTTTCCAAAGCCTTCGTTGCTGACCGTGGTAGGGGTTACGGTTCGAAAGGCTATGGGTTTAAACTCGTTCAGATTTAAGTTCATGAGTTTTTGACCGGGAAGCTGTTCGAGAACTTCGTTTACAGAAAAGGCTTGTATGTTTTTTAGAGCTTCTTCCCGAATCTCAATTTCAGAGTATTGTTTTTTCTTTTGTGAAATGGTCACCTCTGCAATTCGAGTGGAGAGACGATCCATTTCAATTGCGACCTTTGTCGTGGGAATTTGTGAATACGTCTTTTGAATGGAAATGAGATTGCTTCGATTAAAGACAAGCGTTTCGCCAGGTTGGTACTTGATACGAAACAGTCCATGGCGATCGGTGAGGGTCCAAGTCTGCGTGTTTTCAATTTGAATTCGAACGTTGGTAAGGGGAACTCGGTTTTCCTTATCCAAAACGACGCCTTCTAGTAATTGCGCAAAGCCAAGGCTTGGAATCAAAACAAAAAGTAAGGGTACCCATTTGAAAAGAGAAGAACGAAAAAGGGGAACTTTTGACTGCATAGATTGGTAGATCGTGCTGCAAAAGTATTAATTATTTTTAATAAGTCTAAATAAATACTACCTAATTTTGTTTATGAAAAAGAGGAAGTGAGCGAAAACAAGGGTCTCCCAGGAGCAGCAACTATGAAATAGCTGCTTTAATGTCCTATTTGATCCTTTACTGCTTTTGATTGACCTTATCAGAAATTTTAAGAGTTCTGAATTATTTTCCTCTCGAAAATGCAAATACGGCATAAGCTAGCGAAAGCAAGCCTCCGGCTAGAAGAATTTTTTTGGTTTTTTTAGATGGGGGAGGTAGCATCGTTTCCCCGTAAATTCTATGGGGAGCACGGGAAGGAACAAAAAGATTCCCATTGGTTTGGGCGCCGTCTTTGTCCATTAGTTTTCTAAGAACCCACGAGCCGGATTTCATCATGGTTTTTGGAAACAGGCTGTAGGCGGATTGTAAAAATAAAGAGGACCAATCGGTTGTTGCCGCTCTTTTTGGATACTTCGCGAGCGTAACCATTTGGTTGGCGAGCACTCTAGGGTCAAAAGAGAAGGGTGGTACTTTCATATCAAACCCTGAATACTTTGCACTGTGCATATTTCCTGTGGAGCGCTGCATCCCTGGGTAAAGTGATACCAAGTGAATGTTGGGATAATCGGATACTTCTGATTCGAGCGCCTCCATCATACCTCTGAGTCCAAATTTGGATGCACTGTAGGCGGTCGCGTAGGGAATAGGCATGTGACCAGAAACCGAGATGTTGGTTATCAGTACACCCTCGTTTTGAGCTTTAAAGATTGGAAGTAGAGCTTTGGCGCTATGGAGCGCAGACAAGAGGTTTGTTTTAATAATTTGATCCAATGCCTCTGACGGCATGTCTTCCAAATGGCCCGTGGCCATCACGCCCGCATTGTTGATCCAAATGTCAATTCGGGCATTAAATTGAAGCGCTTTTTGAATTAAGTTCTCTATCTGATCCCTTTGTGTTAGATCGGTGGGAACGCTTAACGCGCTCGCCCCCAAATCTCGCATGAGTTGCAGGGTTTCGTTTAGGGCGCTTTCTCCTCTAGCCGCAAGAACAATTCGAGCGCCTTGGAGTGCAAAAGCTTCTGCGGCAGCTCTCCCAATTCCGCTGGAAGCGCCTGTAATCACGACTGTTTTTCCTTTCAATGAATCGAATGCTTGCATGGGTTTATTGCTTTAGAGTTCACGTAGTAAGAATGACAAAATCATTCCACTACTTGTACTTTGAAAGAAAAATTCCGGTCATGTAAAACATTAAGCAAATTGTGTAAGTTCTTACACCGGGGAATAAATACCTTCGATAGTTGAATTATTTACGTAAGTGTAACTCTATGGATCTCAAATCAAATGAACCTTTTTGGCTAGTAAAAAATGGACTGGTTTCTTCTTATCCTTCTCTTAAAAAATCGATTGCTTGCGATGTACTCATCGTAGGTGGAGGCATTACGGGAAGTTTACTTTCTCATCAAATGATAAAAGACGGCTATTCCACTGTTCTTATTGATAAGCGTGAAGTCGTGCATGGCAGTTCTTCTGCTACCACCTCTCTTCTACAGTACGAGATCGATGTCCCTCTGTGCGAACTCATTGAAAAAATTGGAAAAAAGGGAGCTGAAGCTAGTTACAAGGCCTGCGCGCAAGCGATTGATACACTAGAGGAAGTTACCAAGGAGATTAATTCCAAAGCTGGGTTTACAAAGAAAAACTCGCTTTATTATGCCGCGCTTAAAAAGCAAGAGGTCGGACTTAAGAGAGAATTTGAGTCCCGGAAAGAAGCAGGGTTCAATGTAAGATGGCTAGAAAAAGAAGAGATTCAAAAACGATATGGCTTTGAAAAAGCTTACGGCGGAATTCTTAGCTCCCAAGGGGCTAGCGTGGATGCCTATCGGCTTGCCCATGAGCTTCTAAGGTACAATTCTTCAAGAGGGTTAAAGGTCTTTGACCGGACCGAACTGAAAGAGGTTAAAGATTGTAAAAACCATGTGATTGCCAAATGTGGAGACGGAATTGAAATTAACGCAAACCGTATCTTATACTGCACAGGCTATGAAACACAGAGCTTTATAGAAGAAAAATTTGTGGACCTAAAGAGTACTTATGCGATGGTATCGGAAGTGAATGTACAACCTATAAAACCTTTAAGCACTACCTTATTTTGGAACACTGCAGATCCCTATTTGTATTTTCGAACTACGGATGACGGAAGGCTCCTCGTAGGGGGAGCAGACGAAGAGTTCCAAGACGCAATGAAGAGAGATGCCCAACTCAATTCGAAGGAAATGGCCTTAAAACGTGAATTCCAAAAACTATGGCCCACGTATGAGTTTTACACTGATTTTGTGTGGGCGGGTACTTTTGGAGAAACGAAAGACGGCCTACCGTACATTGGAACCCATCCTAGGTTTCCACATTCTTATTTTGTTCTCGGTTTCGGAGGAAACGGAATCACGTTCTCTGTCATAGGAATGGAAATGGCTTCGCTTTTCTTGAAGAAAAGAACACATCCGCTTACCCCGTATTTCAAGTTTGGTCGCGATGCCACCGAGCAAGAACGTTAACGATAAACCTAGGCCCTATGAAAGAAAAACTTCCTTACTCTCAGACCTACAGTCAGTTATCCGCTGTAGAAATTTCCCTTTTGCAACAGGCTTTAAAGGCCGTGAAAAATTTTGTTCGCCATTCGAAAGTTGAAAACCCGAAGGGCTACGCCACTCGGGGTGCCCATGCCACCACCTACAGTTTTTTAGAAGGAACGTTCCTCCCTAATGAGGCGGGGAATGAGCTCTTTAATCTTGAGTCTTACCACGCCCTTGTGCGCCTCTCGCATCCGCACTTGAAAATAGTGAGTCCGCGTCGGGGTCTTCCGCTCTTTGGAGTGTCGCTTCGTCTGTCGGATCACAGCCGAAGCGTACTAAATCTTCCGCTGGTGAATTTTCCGTTATTTCCCATGGTCAGCGTGAAAAGCTTTTTAAATCTCTTTATTCTTATAAATACCTTTTTTACTGGGGGGCTTTTTTCTAAAGTCAAGAGCAGTTTACCTATTTTGGGCGCTTTGCCCCATGTTCTTAAGAGCAGTCTGAACGTTTCGTTTATGGAGCAAGTGCTTAAACTGTATCGAACCAAAGAGCGCTTTAGTTTGGACTTTGAATACCATTCGGTCGGAGCCTACCGCTTTGGGGACGCGATGGTCAAGTATAAGCTACAGCCTAAGGGCGAAAAAGGCAAGTCTTTAGAGCGCGTAGACCAGTCTGTGGAAGCTTATATGGCTAATGGCCAGGGCTACAAGGCAGAACTACTAGTTCAATTTGCTTTCGATACGCAAAGCCAGCCCGTAAATTTTCTAAACCGCATGTGGAAAAATTCCCCATGGGTCTGTATTGGCGAACTAGCATGCTCCGGGGTGTTGAATTCCGGGGGTCCGGATTTGGAAAACCTCTCGTTTAATCCCTTTGAAAGCCACGAAGTCCTTAGGCCCGTAGGAAAAATACAGGCGCTACGAGAGGCGAGCTACGAGGTCTCGCACGCCGAGCGCGAAGCGTTAAATCAAAAACCGATATCCCATGGATGAAACACTTATCGGTACCGTGGCCGGTGTTTTGACCTCGGTGGCCATGCTGCCTCAACTCATTAAAGTGCTTAAAGAGAAGAATGCGCAAGATCTTTCCTTATTAACCCTTGGGGTCTTAATTACGGGGCTCTCACTCTGGGTCTGGTACGGGATATTAAAACAGGAATGGCCCATCATTCTTTCCAATGGATTCGCCGTTCTGGTGAATCTGACCCTACTGGTAAGCGCCTTTGTGTTTAAAAAGAAGCAGGGTGATATTTAAGTTGGGATTGTCTTTTTTTCTTCGCGGATTTGCCCTGGTCTCACCGGCGGAGTTTGGACTATAGACCTTTGGCACGAGGCGGTTTTTGAATTAAATGGGCGCCTTTAAACCTTCTCAGCGCCGTGTTCATGGAGCTGACTTTTTAAAAGACCTCGTCCATAAAGTGGAAATCTACCTAGACAGTACACTTTGCAAGAACTTGAATGAAGAGTCCTTTATCCGAGAGGGCCGCACCGCTGCATTCAAGCTTCCGATTTTCCATTTAGAAATGAAGATTTATAAAGGGGCGGGTCATGTTCGAAGCATCGTCCTGGATGAAATCCAATGGCACTAGAACGAAATTCTGTTCCAGTTCAAAACAAGCTGAAACACGATTTATTATTGAAATTATTTATTATCTTTAATGCCCTGTTGCTCAACGGCCCCGATGGGGTGCTAAGAGGATTAAACCAGGTTTTTACTCTCATGAAGAAAATAAGTTTTCAAAAGCTAGACTCAAAAACGAATCTATTATTCCTTGTGTTTTTAGGAATTTGCGTGCTCGTGGATGCTTTTTCGGTATTGCATAAACTGGATATTGGAAACGTACTGTTTCGAAAATTGTTTCCCATATTTACTTATCTCTCAATCCTGCTTTATTTGCTGAGAGTCTATTTTTTCAAAAATGTATTTCAATGGAATTCGAGCGGATTTGCGGCGAAAATCAACAGTCCTTCAGGGTTAAAAAAGAAATTCGCTCAAATCAAGTCAATTGATTACGGTCCGAGTGCCGTTGTTATTACCGATACGAATGGCAAAGTCGATACCCTCAATTTAGAAAACATTCATCCTGTTAGTAAATCAAAACTTACTGAGGTTTTAAAGTCGCACGTCAACTAAAGAGATGCTTTGCGGCATTGTGAGTTTTGTATGAGGTTTTGCGAAGCAAACGAAAATCTATGCCTAAAAATCAAAATCCGCAGATTTTGTTTTTGATCCGTAATTTGACACTAAACGTGAAACGAAATAAATCATCTGAAACACCTACTAATGAAAAAACCACCTCTAACGCTTAGTTTGAGATGGTTTTTTGTTTCAGAAAGTAACTCCTTTGCAGACCCACAGGGAGTATTATTCAAACCAATAAAGCAATATAAGTCATCATTTTGCTGACAGTAAGTAAGTTACAGAATTTCATAAAACCATAAGGCATCGTATAAACCATTAAACAATCACTAATTTAGTCCCTGATTTTAGAAGTGGGGACTAAACAGACTCAGATCCAAACCAGCACAACATTAATTACTGACGCCTGGCAACAGCCTGCGGAATTTCCTCTATAAATGTCATTTGGGGTGATATATAAAAACTTGATGCTAATCTTTTAGCAACGTGACAATGCGAAATAAATCTAAATTCACAAGTTTGAATTTGGGTAATTTTAGTATAAAAACGACCTCTTTGTAATGGTGTCTCATGCAGACCATGGAAGAAAATCTGGTAAGCAATCGTCATGGTGGTATGTCCGTCGGCACATAGGAATATTGCTGTGGGCTGTGGCGAAAGTGAATAATGCTGCTATATCATTCCGCGGAGAAAAAGTATTTTATCGAATAATTTACGTGATCAATGATTAGATTTCTGTACCATTTTTTCTGCGTCCAGTGAATGGGTACCGAGAATAGTTGCTCTTAAATTGGAAGGAACCTTTTTGATTATATGCCGCTGGCGTGAGGGGGACGATACGCAACCCTTTAATTTTTAACCCGGGAACAAAAAAAAACGGACCGAAGCCCGCTTTATTTAGAATTTCATTTTCTGGATCCTCACTGCATTTAATATGGCAAGAAGGGCTACGCCAACATCTGCAAAGACTGCTTCCCACATTGTTGCTAAACCACCAGCACCTAAAACGAGAACGATGGCTTTTACTCCAAAGGCCAAAGCAATATTCTGCCACACAATCTTTTTAGTCTGCTTACCGATATTAATGGCCATCGGGATTTTTGATGGTTTGTCGTCCTGAATAACGACGTCTGCCGTTTCAATGGTTGCGTCGCTACCTAGACCGCCCATCGCTATTCCCACATCGCTTAATGCCACTACGGGTGCATCATTAACCCCGTCTCCGACAAAGGCCACGGTTTCGTTGCGCGATTTTATTTCTTTGACTTTATTCACTTTATCCTCCGGCAACAAGTCGCCAAAGGCATTTTGAATACCCAGTTTTTCGGCGACCGCTTTCACCACGGTTGATTTATCGCCGCTCAACATGGTCACTTTTACTCCTAAACTCTTCAGTTTCTTTACTGTTTCCGCTGCATCTTCCTTGATGCTGTCGGCAATGGTAATGTATCCTGCAAATTTTCCTTCATATGCAATGGCAATCAAGGTTTCTACTATATCATCAGGGTTAATATCGTACTGGATACCGAATTTATCCATGAGTTTGAAGTTCCCCACGAGTAACTGTTTTCCCTGATAATCCCCTTTCAAACCATGCCCGGCAATCTCTTCGATGTTGTTGATTACAACATTGTGATCAGGCTCTCCGAGGTGTTCATGAATGGCCGTCGCGACGGGATGAGTGGATGAATTTTCAATAACATTTACCATCCTAAGAATTAAATCTTTGTCGAGTTCGGGCTGCATGTTAACTGACTGTACTTTGAAGACCCCTTCCGTCATGGTTCCCGTTTTGTCCATCACCACATTTTTTATGGTAGAAATAACATCTAAAAAGTTACTTCCTTTAAACAAGATTCCGTTTTTACTTGCCGCACCAATTCCACCAAAATAACCTAATGGAATACTAATTACCAAAGCACACGGACAACTGATTACCAAGAAAACAAGTGCTCTATACAACCACTTACTGAAGGTGTAATCCTGTACGAAAAAGAATGGAATAATTGTAATGAGAATTGCCAATAATACAACGATGGGCGTGTAGATTTTTGCAAATTTTCTAATAAATAATTCTGTGGGTGCTTTTTGTGAAGTTGCATTTTGCACCAATTCTAATATTTTGGAAAGTTTACTATCCTTGTATGCGGTAGTTACTTTCACCTGAACCACGGTGTTCAGATTGATCATTCCTGCTAAAACTATTTCGCCTTTTTCTTTAGAATCTGGTTTGCTTTCTCCTGTGAGTGCCGCTGTATTAAAAGACCCTTTTTCAGATAATAACTCGCCGTCTAAACCCAACTTTTCGCCAGATTTTAGTTGGATTATGTCGCCAATCTCTACAGATTCCGCTTTTACAGTTGTTGATTGATTATCTTTAACAACGGTAACTTCATCTGGTCTTTGGTCTAATAGTGTTTTTATATTAGTTTTTGCTCTCTGTACTGCAAGTGTTTGAAAAACTTCACCCACAGCATAGAAAAGCATCACTGCTACACCTTCAGGAAATTCTCCAATGGCGAACGCACCAATCGTAGCGATACTCATCAAAAAAAATTCTGAAAAGAAATCACTTTTTCTTATACTATCAAACGCATCTCTTAAAACTGGTAATCCCACGGGAATATACGCTGCAACATACCAGGCAATCCTTACCCATCCATTAAACCAATTTTGGGTAATCCAATTATCTAAAGCAATAGCAATTATTAATAATGTGAATGATATAATGGCGGGCAAAAACATTTGTAACGTTGTTTTGTCCGTATTATCGTGATTATGTCCAGCATCGTGGGAATGCTCTCCGGCATGTTTTTCCGTTCCAATATCCCTTAAGTTTAATTTCTTTTTTGCCATTTTTTATATTTTAATTTTTGAATATATCGTTTGTATCTTATTATAATAATTTATCAAGTTTAATTTTTGAACCTAAAAATTTTAAATTAAAATTCATTTTTTGAACTTTACGATTATGCTTATTTTTTTAATCTTAATTAATTTAAACTACCATTCCTACCAGTAGAAATATTAAAAATCCTACAAAAAACATACTCGTCTGCAAAAGTGTTTCTTTTTCTTCGTGCGCTTCTTTCAATAATTCTTCAGTTACCAAAAATAATAAAGCAGCGAGACCGAAAGACAGCACCAATTCCAGCCATTCCTGTGATAATCCTGCTAATAATGTAATTCCTAAAACGGCTCCGACAAAGAAGCAGGCACCCAAAACTAATAAAATAGTCAGGCTTTTTTGTTTTGAAAAATTTAAATCCATACAAGCCAAAACTACTGCTAATCCCAGAGAAAAAATTTCGAGAGCCAAAGCGATGGAAAGCAGAATTCCTTCGGTGCTTCCAGCCGCAAAACCAACGCCGAGAAGCACGCCATCTATTAGTAAATCGATGGCCAATGCCACCAGAAGTCCCATCGGCAAAGAATTTTTTACTGCCGATTTTTCAGCGTTTTTTTGAAATTTTTCTGAAAAATATTTTACAGCCAACATCGTCGCGATGCCCAGTCCGAAACCAATTCCCACTTCAATAGGCCTGTGATTTTTAATAATATCCGGCAGAAGTTCCACTGCAACAACTGAAAAAACCACTCCGCCCGCAAAATGCAACACAGAACTCCGAAAACCCGCGTTTGGTTTTTTAAATAATCCGGTAATCCCGCCCAATAAAATGGAAACAACTGGAATTAAGGCGTATAAATAAATTGAAATCATAAAAATATTTTGATGCTAGTTTTGGCAACTTTTTATGGAAACAAATGGTTTGTAAATAGGTTTTAAGGTTTTAAAATTATCCCAAGATTACTCCTCTTCCTCCATATTATTCATTTTAGAAAGCAGGTCATATGCCCCTTTTAAAACTACTTTATCGGATTCATTAAATTTTGCAGGCAAAGTAACCGCAGTAAAACCATTTTCGCTTACACCGGTTTGCACTTCTACCTTCCTAAAGATATATTGTTTTTCTTTTTCCTTCCCATCTTTATCTTTAGTTTTTTCTAAAGTTTTTTCTAAAATAAAAATAAAATTCTTACCTCCGGAACCTACAATTGCCGCATCTGGCAATGCTGGTGTTTCCACAGATCCAAGTTCTATAATCGCATTTACAAACATTCCCGGCAACAGATTTTGAGATACATTCTGAATTCTTGCCAAAACATCTACAGTTCTGTCTCCGTGTATATCTTTCCCTATCAGATAAACTTTAGCAGTTTTTTCCTCGGCGTCACCAGTAGCCTGAAATCGAATAATTTGACCAACTTTTATTTTTGCAACATCTTTTTCAAAAACCTGCACTTTTACCATCATATTACCTGTATTTGCAATATCTGCGACAACCTCATTAGTTCCAACATATTTTCCAATATTGGTATATACTTTTGTTACGTATCCGCTTTGTGGTGCATAAATGTTGGCGCGCGAAGATATGTTACCTCTTGCAACAGAAGCAGGATTGATGTTCGCAACCTGAAGTCTTGCCCGTAATCCGGCAACTCGTGCAGACATACTATTATACTCACTTTGCGCCCGCTGTAAAGATTTTCTGGCTGCAATATTTTCTTTTACCAGTTCTTTTTGGCGTGTAAGATCCTGTCTTAAATAAGACATCTGACTATTGCTTTCCATGTAATCCTGCTGTATCTGTAGAAATTCAGGATTTTCTATCGTTGCCACCACGGTTCCTTTTCCAATATATTTTCCTTCGATTACGTTCATGGATTTTACATGACCTCCAAAAGAAGAGGTGATACTGGTCAGATTTTGCGGTGGAACTTCAATAGCTCCAGAGGCTTTGATATAATTGGAAAGATTAGTATTGGTTATATTTCCCAATTCCATTCCCACACTTTTGTACTGCGCTTCACTAAATTCTACGCTGTTTGCATCGTGCGGAACTTCTACATTTGCCGTGACTGCTGTTTCTTCCTTTTTATCGGAATTACAGGCTGACAACATAAAACTTAAGACGATGATATATAAATATTTTGATTTACTCATGATTTTGGAACTTTAATTATTTATTATAAACCAGAAATTAATTCCAGTTCGATGGCTGTTTGATTATATTGATTTAAACTTTCGATGTATTGTTTTTGGACTTCCACGGCGTTGTTTATGGATTGACTAACCTGGTAATAATCCATTTCTCCAACCTCAAAGGCACGCTGTGATTTTGTAATAAGCAACTTTGCCTGTGGCAATGCTGTTTCCCTATAAAAATTGATCTGGATTTGCAACCGTTTTAGGTCCGAAAGCAGTGTAGAACCCCGTTGAGAAAGACTGAAAGAAAATGCATCTACTTTTGCTTCCTGTATTTGCTGGTTAATTTCTGCGGCTTTGATTTTTGCTTTTTGCGCTTTTGCAAAAATGGGTATGCTAATTCCCAATTCTACACCCTGAAATCTTTTTCCTACTCCGTAAAACTTCGAAACTCCATTTTTCTCGAAATTACCTACCAACGATTGGTTAAAATAACCGACGCTAAAATCGGGAAGTAACCTGCTTTTTTCAACTCTGATTTCTTCTTTAGCGACTTCTATCTGGCTTTTCAAAGCAAGCAAGTCTGGATTATTATTAAAAATTGCGCTCTGTGGTGATACATCTAAAAACTTTTCGATAAGCGTTGTTTCCATAATATCTTCGATGGTTTGATTTCCGGTATACCTTTTCAATTGCTCCAGATGAATTTTTATATATTCTTCCGTCTGCAATTTTTGAGAAATCGCTTCCTGCAATCTGGTATTGGCATTGTATTTTTCTAAAATATTTGTTTCACCAGTCTGAAATCTTATGTCGGCAGCACGAAGTATTTTCTCATAAAGCGCGATTAATTCCTCATTTAATGTTCTTTGTTCTTTTCTGTAGAGTAAACTATAATAAATACTTTTTACCTGATAAGTGATCTGATTTTTATAAATTCCTGCCTGCATTTTGGACGCGTTTATGTTGGCGTCTGCCAGTTCTGTTAATCTTTTCAAATAAACCGGATTCGGAATATTTTGGCTTATGGTAATATTATTATCATAAGCAATAAGACTGTTATATTGACCAAAAGTGAGATTGATATTTGTTTTGCCATAATCTCTCACAGAACCTTTTAATGCAGACTGGTATTCCTCTCCTAATTTTGCAACCCTTGTGTTTGGATTGGATTCCAGGGAAGCAGAAATTGCTGAATTCAAATCTATCGTCCCTAAAGATGAAGATGAATTTGTCGTAATTTGACCTTTAACTCCATTATTAAAACCTGAGAGTAAAAACAAAAGAATAATCGTTGCTGATCCTGCAATTTTTGTATTTTTCAACTTACGTCGGGAAGGTTTTATATTCTCCACATAAGAGTAAAGTACCGGCAAAAGTACAAGTGTAAGAAATGTTGCGGTGAACAAACCACCTATAACAACTGTTGCTAATGGTTTTTGTACTTCTCCTCCTGCTCCGGTTGCCAATGCCATCGGTAAAAATCCTAATGATGCAACGGTAGCAGTCATTAAAACCGGTCTTAATCTTATAGCAGTACCTGCGAGAATTCTTTGCTTAATATCTTTCATTCCTTGTTTTTTAAGTTGATTAAACTCTGTTATTAATACGATTCCATTTAAAACAGCCACACCAAACAAAGCAATAAAGCCTACACCAGCGGAAATACTAAAAGGTAAACCTCTTAACCAAAGTGCAAATATGCCACCTATGGCAGACATCGGGATTGCTGTGAAAATTAGCAGTGAATATTTTAAGGAGCCAAACGCAAAATATAGCAGCAAAAGAATTAATCCCAATGCAATCGGCACGGCTATAGACAGTCTTTTGTTGGCTTCTTCCAAATTTTTAAACTGTCCACCATACGTTATAAAATAGCCAGTCGGCATTTTTACTTTTTCGTCAATTTTTGCCTGAACGTCTTTTACTACAGAGGCAATATCTCTACCGCGAACATTAAAGCCAACGATAATTCTTCTTTTGGCATCTTCACGCTGTATTTGGTTAGGTGCCAACTGGTAACTTACATCTGCAACCTGCTCCAACGGAACCTGGTTTCCATTACTTGCAGTAACAAAGAGTCTCTTCACATCCTCTATGCTTTGGCGTTCGCCTTGTTCTAACCGAACGACCAAATCAAAACGTTTTTCTCCTTCGAATACCGTTCCGGCTACACCTCCAGCAAATGCGGTATTTATCGCATTATTTATTTCTTCAACATTTAACCCATATCGGGCTATATTATCCCGATTCAATTTGATGGAAATTTGCGGTAAACCACTTACTTGTTCTACATACAGATCTTCCGCACCATCAACTGAGGGAATTAACGCCCCTATTTTTTTTGCTAAATCTGAAAGCGTTTCTAAATCGTCGCCAAAAATTTTGATACCCACATCCTGTCTCACTCCTGAAATTAATTCATTGGTACGCAGTTGGATTGGTTGCGAAAAACCGAAAGTAACACCCGGAACCTGCTCTAAAGTTTTCTGCATTTTCTCCGTCAATTCCTCTCGGGTATCTGCACTTGTCCAGTCTTTTTTAGGTTTTAATAAAATGGTAATATCCGCAGCCTCAATGGGCATTGGGTCCGTAGGTATTTCTGATGCACCGATTTTACCAATCACCTCTTTTACTTCGGGATACGTCTTCATTAATAGGCTGGATGCCTGCTCTATTTTATCTATAGTCTGGTCCAACGAACTTCCTACTAATAATCTTGTTTCTACTGCGAAATCTCCTTCCTCCAGCGTTGGTAGAAACTCACCACCAAGAGAATTGAAAATAACTGCTGACAATCCGAGAAGCGTAATTGCAACAATCAAAACAGTTTTTTTAAATCGCAGTGCACCATTAATCAACGGATCATAAATACGCTGAAATTTTTCCATCATTTTATCAGAAAAGTTCTTTTTATGGGTAATATTTTTACTCAATAGAAGTGAACTGATCATCGGCACATAAGTAAGCGAAAGAATTAATGCCCCAAATATTGCAAAGGAAACCGTTTGTGCCATCGGGCGAAACATTTTACCTTCAATTCCTACCAAAGCCAATATTGGTAAATAGACAATTAAAATAATTAGTTGCCCAAACGCAGCGGAGTTCATCATTTTTTTTGCAGAACCGGAAACCTGAATATCCATTTCTGCCTGCGAAATTTTTCCTGTTTTCAACTTCCTCATGTGGTGCATGGTTGCTTCCACGATAATTACAGCACCATCCACAATAAGTCCAAAATCGATCGCCCCAAGACTCATCAAGTTTCCAGATACGCCAAAAACTTTCATCAATGCTACGGCAAATAGCATTGCTAAAGGTATAACCGAAGCCACAATTAAGCCTGAACGAATATTCCCGAGAAAAAGAACTAAAACCAATATTACAATTAACGCCCCTTCTATTAAGTTTTTTTGCACCGTACTCATGGCTCTGTCTACAAATTCACTTCTGTCCAGAAAGGGTTCTATCTCTACACCGTCAGGTAAAGTTTTCCGTATTTGGTCTATTTTATCCTTTACTCGTCCAACTACTTCAGAAGCATTATTATCTTTTAATAGCATTACAATTCCGCCGACCGCTTCTTTGTCATTTCTGGTAAGTGCACCGTATCGGGTAGCAGTCCCAAACTGAACTTTTGCAACATCTCTGATGGTAATAGGCAGACCACTCTCCGAATTTTTAACTACAATCCTTTCAATATCTCCAAGACTTGTGATCAAGCCCTGGCTTCTGATAAAATAGGCATTGGGTTTTTTATCAATATATGAACCACCGGTATTCTGATTGTTTTTTTCCAGTGCTGTGAAAATATCAGAAATAGATAAATTGTAACTTCTTAGTTGATTAATGTTTAAAGCAATTTCATATTGTTTCAAAAGACCTCCAAAACTATTTACTTCTGCAATTCCCGGCGTACCTAATAATTGTTTTCTAATGATCCAATCCTGAATTGTTCGCAGTTTGACAGCATCGTATTTATCTTCAAAGCCGGGTTTAGCATGCACCGTATATTGGTAAATTTCACCTAAACCAGTAGAAACCGGTGCCATTTCAGGATTACCAAGTCCTGCAGGAATGGAACTTTTTGCTTCAGGAAGCCGTTCAGAGACTTGCTGGCGTGCCCAGTAAATATCTATGTCATCATGAAAAATAATGGTTACAACAGATAAACCAAAGCGGGAAATAGATCGCACTTCCTTAATTTCAGGAATAGTAGACATTGTCTGTTCTATAGGATAAGAAATAAACTGTTCTATTTCCTGTGTTGCCAGTGATGGACTTAATGTTATTACCTGTACCTGATTATTTGTAATATCTGGTACGGCATCTATAGGAAGGGTTCGAAGGGACATGACGCCCCAAATAATGAGCGCAATAGTGAAAATTCCGATCACCAATTTATTATTGATGGAGAATTCAATGATTTTATTTAGCATTGATAAAGAAAATTAGATTAAAGTAAAATTTAGATAATAAAAAGTACGCGTTCGCAGAAAAGCAAAACCGTAAATTTTATTTAATAATACTAACCTAATTGAGGCGGTTGCCAGATATTGACAACATGTAGAATCGCGTAACTGTAATTCTTTTCAGGAAGAGTGTCTTTAATTAAAAGAGCAATCTTCTCAGGGAGTAATTTTTTCAGCAGCATGACAGTCATTGACATTCCACAACAGTTGCAAACGCAGAAAGGCGTACAAAGATCAGCATGCTGATCCTGACCTTGCTCTAAATGAACGTTTTCTGCCAAACAAACTTTTTCGCCTAAACCTTTCGCAGCATCGCTGCATGGTACCATCGTGAGTACCATGAAGAATAAGGAAAGAAAAAAGGAAAAAATTTTCACGGTGCTAATTTAATAAAAATATATTTACTTGAACTTATGTCTTAGCTTATATTACTGCAATGATTCCTCAGGTTGTAGGCTGGTATTGTTTGCCTCATGAGAATCTGTGGTTCCGGCGGTCGTTATACGCTGTAAAAAAGAGTGCAACCGGTCTTTATTTGGCAGCTGCACTCTTTAAAATTGACACACTAAAAACTCCTTTAATAGTTCAGTGTAATCCCTGCACCCCAGCTCATATCGCTGTCGTAGTGGGTTGAGATTCCGATATTTTTTGTGACGATATATTTAAGACCTGCCATATATTCTTTGTCGGTATTGAC
Organism: Epilithonimonas sp. KH_059; assembly: GCF_057838485.1. Lineage (NCBI taxonomy): Bacteria > Pseudomonadati > Bacteroidota > Flavobacteriia > Flavobacteriales > Weeksellaceae > Epilithonimonas > Epilithonimonas sp. KH_059. Next base: position 1,171,080 of record NZ_CM174468.1, on the reverse strand, counting down.
CATGAATGCCCCGCGCAAACGCGCAGTCAACGGAATGTCTTCACGTTTCAGCTGGAACCTTACAATTCCGTCTGTAAATATTTCTGCCTGCAGGTCCACCAACATCGGGAGTTTATACATGATACCAGCGCTGAAAGTTTTTCTTTCATCTTTAGTAGATGCCTGTCCAAAAAGGTTTTTTTCGATATTATTCCTGTCAATCTTTCTATAATGGTAGTTAAATCCGATAAATGGTTTCAGCCACTGCATACGGTCCACATACCTGCCGAGTTGGGTTTCCACCTCGTAGCCGTGATGGGGATTGTAACCTAAACGCCATTCTGTTCCCAATTCCCAGCGGGCATTTGAAATTCTCGCCATCCCGTCGTTACCATTGGTGGCGAAATCGTTTTCGGCCATAAGGTGCCACATGTTACTTTCGCGCTGGAGCTTTTTGTAAGCTGAAGCTTTATCGGGCAGCAAAGGATTCTGATAATCACCAACAGCAAAAACACGGTTCATCCCCGCCATCATGTGATAGAGGATGTGACAGTGGAAAAACCAGTCCCCATCCGTTTTAGCTTCAAATTCGATGACATTAGTTTCCATCGGCATAATATCCAACACATTTTTGAGGGGTGCCTGAAGGCCATTTTTGTTGAGTACCCGAAAATCAAAACCGTGCAGGTGCATCGGGTGACGCATCATTGAGTTATTGAATAGGGTAATGCGGAGAATTTCGCCTTTTTTTACCAATATTTTGTCAGATTCTGCCAGAACTTTATCGTCCATACTCCACACGTAGCGGTTCATGTTTCCCGTAAGGGTAAACTTCAGATCGCGCACGGGACTGTCTTTCGGAAGCGAAGTGTCATAAGGCGATTTCATCATCCCATAATTCAATGTGGTAATCCCGGAAGCAGGCATCTGGTGTTTTGAGTGATCCATTTCTGCATCACTACTTTCCATCTTATTCATGGTCATTTCTGCATGATTTTCAGCAATAATTTCGGGGTACATCACCTGATTCATATCCATCGTCTGATAACTCATCTTCATGCCCATATCTTTCATGTCACCGTTCATCTTCATCATGTCGTTCATCATCTTCATCCCTTCAAAGTATTTGAGTTTGGGTAATGGATCATGGGATTTCGTAGCTCCTTCTCCAATAAACACTGACGCAGATTTTGTGCGGTCTTCGGGTGTAACAAGGAGTTCGTATGAAGTGTTTTTTTCAGGAATTTCCACTACGATATCCACTGTTTCGGAAACCGCCAGGATCAGGCGATCCACTTCGACCGGTTCAATATCCAATCCATCACTGGCCACTACTTTTATTTTTCCTCCGGCATAATTGAGCCAGAAATAGGAGGAAGCACCGCCGTTGGCGATTTGAAGCCGAACTTTGTCACCGGCTTTGTATCCTGCCAGCTGGCTTTCGGTTTTCCCGTTAACCAGAAATGCGTCATAGTAAACGTCGCTCACATCCATGGCCAGCATGCGCTTCCACTCATTGGTAAGCTTGGTTTTGAAATGTCCCTGTTTTATGGCTTCAGAATAGCTCTGCGTAGCGCCCTTCTTGATTGCGAACCAGTCGTTCGCATTGCGGAGCATCCGCTGAACATTATTGGGGTTCAGGTTTGTCCACTCGCTCAGGATAAGCTGCTCCGTGGGCAAATCATCAATCCCCGGCCGGAAAGTAGGATCTTCGGGACGTTTTTTCAGAATCATCATCCCATACATTCCAATCTGCTCCTGCAGGCCAGTATGTGAGTGATACCAGTGGGTTCCGTTTTGGATGATCGGAAACGAATACGCGTAGGTTGAATGTGGTGGAATGGGTTTCTGGGTAAGCCAGGGAACCCCATCTTCTTTATTTGGAAGATGAAGACCGTGCCAGTGCAGAGAAGTTTCTTCGTCCATTAAATTATGGACAATCACTTCCGCCGTATCGCCCTCATAAAACTCCAGCTTTGGCATCGGAATCTGCCCGTTTACGGCAATGGCGCGTTTCTGTTTGCCCGCGAAATTTACCAGGGTGTCTTTCACATAAAGATGGTAGGTCACTTTGCGTCCGCCTTTTAGGTGCTTTTCAGGCATCGGCATGACCATTTTGTGTTCACTATGCATCTGCATGTTTCCATGTGCAGAATGATCTTCCTTCTTTCCTTTTTGAGGGACCAGATTCATACCGCACTTGGGACACTTTCCGGGTTTGTCCGAAACCACCTCAGGGTGCATCGGACAGGTGTACATCTTTTGCGCTGCTTCATGCGGATGGGGAGCAGTTGTTGAATGTTCCGGCGTTTTGACGCTTGTTGGATCTTTCGGTACTGCTTTAGTCTTTGGCATCACCGGTTTTTTAACTTCCGCTTTTGTCTTTGTTTTTGCAGGGGTCACTTCAGGTTTCTGAATCGTAGTTTTTTTAACTGCGGTGGCCTTTTTAGGAGCGGGCGCGGATTTGGCCGCCGTTTTTTTCTCAGTAACGGTTTTCTTCACCAAGGTCATACCGCAAATGGGGCAGTTACCGGGTGCTGATTTCACGACCTGTGGATGCATCGGGCAGGTGTACACGGTTTTGGTGCTCTGTGAATAACTGTTTATGGACATTGCCATAAATAGGAAGAGCGAAAATATATATTTCATCCTGTGATTATTTAATTTTTAACAAACTTGCATTAAGTGCGACCACGATGGTACTGACACTCATCAGCACTGCGCCCATGGCGGGACTCAGGACAAATGTAGGATACAGAACACCCGCAGCAAGTGGAATAGCCACGATGTTGTAGCCCACTGCCCATACGAGATTCTGGATCATCTTGCTGTAGGTTTTCTTTCCAAAATCTATCATTTTCACCACGTCTCGAGGGTCACTGTTGACCAGAATAATATCTGCGGTTTCGGCAGCAACATCAGTTCCGCTGCCAACTGCAATGCCTACATCTGCTGCTGCCAAAGCCGGTGCATCATTTACGCCGTCACCTGTCATGGCAACGATTTCTCCTTTATCCTGAAATTCTTTTACTTTTTCCTGTTTGTGGTGCGGAAGTACATTTGCCAAATATCCGTCCATTCCTAACTGCTTTGACACCGCCGCCGCTACCTTTTCGTTATCACCTGTAAGCAGGAATGATTTAATGTTCATGCTTCGAAGTTGGTCAATAGCTTCTTTTGCGCCTTCGCGAATGGTATCTGCTAAAGAAACAATACCCACGGGCACGTCATCAATCAAAATAAAGTTCACTGTTTCTGCATCCTGGTTGATTTCTTCCGGAATGGCAGGTACCTGTTTATTGTTTTGAACAAAATAATTAGGACCAGCCGCGACAACCGATTTACCGTTTACGATTCCTGTCACTCCAATTCCCTGCATGTAGCGGAAACTGTCTGACTTCCATAGCTCCAGTTTTTTCTCGGAAAGGGTCTGCATGATTCCTTTTGCAATGTGATGTTCGGAGTTCTGCTGCACTGCTGCTGCATACTGGAGTAAATCGTTTTCCGAATAGTGTTCCGTTAGAGGAATGATTTTCTGCACAGTGTGGGAACCTTTCGTAAGGGTGCCGGTTTTATCGAAAATAATGGTCGATAATTTTCTGGTGGTTTCAAAAGCCGTGCGGTTTCTGATGAGTAAACCATTTGTCGCTGAAAGTGTAGTGGAAATGGCCACCACCAGAGGGATTGCCACTCCTAAAGCATGAGGACAGGCCGTTACCATTACCGTTACCATCCGTTCCAGAGCAAAAGCCAAATCTCCCATGGTGATGTACCAGTAAGCGAAAGTTCCTACTCCCACCACAATTGCTACTATAGTAAGCCATTTGGCTACTTTATCCGCCAGATTCTGAGTGTTCGACTTTGCTGCCTGCGCATCCTGAACCAAATTAATGACCTTATTGAGGTACGAATCCTTTCCAACCCCTGTTGCTTTTATCTTTAAAGCCCCGTCTCCATTGATAGACCCTGCGATAACCTTTCCACCGGACTCTTTTCTTACAGGAACACTTTCTCCGGTCAGCATGCTTTCATTTAAATAGGAACTGCCCTCGACAATCAGACCGTCAGCGGCGACTTTTTCGCCCGGTCTTATGATTACAGTATCTCCGTTTTTCAGCTGTTCCAGTTTTATTTTAACCGGACTTCCGTTCTGCTCGACGGTTACGTCATTTGGTAGTAAGGCAACTAGAGATTGCAACGCTTTTGAAGCAGCCATCTGCGAACGCATCTCGAGCCAGTGCCCCAGAAGCATGATCACAATTAAGGTGGCAAGTTCCCAGAAGAAATCCATGCCCGGCAGCCCGAATACGACTGCAACGGAATAGACATAAGCTACAGTAATTGCCAAAGCAACGAGCGTCATCATTCCAATGGCGCCGGCCTTCACTTCGCCGAAAAATCCTTTGAAGAAAGGCATCCCACCGTAGAAATAAATAATGCTTCCCAAAACCAGAAGTACATATTTATCACCGTTAAAAGCAATTGTGAAACCGAGCCACTGCTGAATCATATGAGAAAGCAGAAGGACCGGAACGGTAAGTGCCAAAGAGATCCAGAATCTTTTTAGAAAATCCGGAGTATGATGACCTGCATGTTTGTCAAATCCCGCCGCTGAACTATCAGATTCTGAGTGATGATCATGATTCTGATGATGATGGCTGTGTTCGTCTTTTTCAGGTCGGGCGGTTCCTCCCAAGGGAATTAAGTTCATTCCGCAAAGTGGACATTTCCCCGGTTCGTCCTTCAATATCTGGGGATGCATGGGACAGGTGTATTTTTTCATAATTCAATTTTTTTGCGTTAAATTCTGCTATTTGAGATTACTTCCGGGTTTGAAGTTCCTTAATTTTCGCCCTCATGACGGCAATTTCTTCCTCCTGTGCTTTGATAATTTCCTCGCCCAACTTTCTCACTTCCGGATCGACCAGATTACTTTCTTCGACCATAAGAATAGCCCCTGCATGGTGTGGAATCATGGACTTTAGAAACTGGACATCTCCCACGGCTGTCTGCTGCCGAATCCCGGACCAAAACAGCACCATCATCAGCACTCCGAGGCCCATAAGGATTTTGTTGAGTTTTTTGTTGGGATACATCTTCCCCATTAACAGCAGTTCGATGATTAACATAGGAGAAGCCATCAGGCCTGCCATGTATAACTGGTTTATGTTTGGAATTACGTTAGCCAGCTTGTCCACCATCGCATACATTAGTATAAACATTGAAATAAAGGAAATCAGAAGCATCCAAAATAACTTTTTGTATGCAGAGGCATGGCTTTTTTGCGCGTGCTGGACAGACTCCTTGCCCGATTCCATTTCATGTTTGGAATGATTGCCTGTTGCTGAATCAGTATCCTTAAGCATGTTGTGATCATGTTCTGAATTTTTCATAATAATAATTTCTTATATGTTAACAATTTGGATGAATATTTTTTGTTCATAAATTATCTAAAATGAATTTCACTCTTTCTTCGGGAGGCAAAACCGGAACAAAAACGATAGTGAAACCGAGATTGGTATAGCTTTCTATTATCAACTGATGAATTAGTTTTTGATCGTCTTCATTTTCGGTTCTCGCATAGTCTTTGGTAAACGGCAATCGGTCTAGAATAAAGATTTTTTTGTAGGAAACCCCGTTGACGGCATTAAGTAACTTTTCATCATAATCCAAGTTTAAAAATTGATAATAAGCCATTGCGTCCGGGATAGCCCTGTCCAAAAAAACCATATCCTCCTTATTGAGCGATCCTTCTTGGGCAATCTGCATATCTAACACGCCCAATTGAAATTTCGTTTTATTGCTTCTGATTTCTTCAACAGAATTTCCTTCATTATGCATGGTATCAATGTAATGCCTGGCGTGCTCAATTGTCGTAAGGTAACCTTGCTTCTGAAGCAAATCAATGGTCGTTGTTTTTCCGGTACTGGGTCCGCCGGTAATCACATACCAGTTGGTCTCATTTGAATGCTTGATTTTACTGTCCGTTATATGATTCATCTCTCCAAATTATAATTCTTCAATATCATAAAGTTGCGGTATTTGCGAATCCCAGCCGTAGGTTTCTTTTATGCCCAGCTGCAGCGCTTCTGCGCCTTCCTTTTCTCCATGTACGATGAAAATTCTTTCAGGAATATTTGTTATTTCATTGATCCAACCAATGAGTTCATTGTGGTCTGCATGTGAAGATAGTCCTTCAATTTCCGCTATTTCCATATTGAAAGGAACCCATTTTCCATACACTTTTAGTTCTTTCTCACCATCCAATAGTTTTCTTCCACGGGTTCCTTCGGCCTGATAGCCGACAAAAAGCAGGGTATTATCAGGGTTTTGTGCCTGGGTTTCAAGATAGTTGAGCATTCTGCCACCGGTGAGCATCCCGCTGCCGGCGATAACAATTTTTGGTTTGTTGTCGGACCGCAACTCCATGGTTTCCTGATAGCTGCTGACCACCGTGAAATGATCGCACATTTCATCACATTCGTCGGTTGTTAACCGGTGCCAATCTCTGGTACGGTAAAACAGATCGAGTATGCTGGCTCCCATCGGACTGTCCATGATTATCGGTACTTTGGGTATTTTATTTTCGTTAAGCAACCTCCATAAAATAAGCATCATCAGTTGAGCACGTTCAACCGAAAAACTGGGAATAAACACGCTGCCTCCACGGTTAATGGTATCGTTGACTAATTTTTCAATCTCCAGAACCGCTTCCACTTCATCCGGATGAAACCTTCCTCCGTAGGTTGACTCTATGAAAAGAACATCCGCCTTTTCGGGTTTCAGGGGTGGATATAGCAGTAGATCATTGGTACGTCCAATATCTCCGGAAAAAACAAAACGTTTGCCATGTACATCCAACTCAATGAAAGCTGCACCCAAAATATGCCCATTGTACTGAAACCGTGCATTGATACCATCAAACAAAGGAATCCACTGTGATGGCGGAACCTCCTTAAAATGGGGCAATGTTTTTTCTACATCCTTCAGGCCGTACAGCGGTTCTGCGGGACTGTGTTTGGAGTAGCCTTCCTTATTGGCTCGCGCTGCTTCCTGTTCCTGTATTTTGGCACTGTCGTTCAGAATGATTGTGGCAATATCCAAAGTTGGATTTGTTCCGTAAACTAATCCACTAAAACCATATTTTACCAATCGGGGAAGGTATCCTGTGTGGTCGAAATGGCCATGAGTCAATAAAACGGCATCAATGGCTGAAACGTCCACAGGCGGATATTCCCAGTTTTTAAGCCGTAATTCCTTTAATCCTTGAAAAACTCCGCAGTCGATTAGGAGTTGATGTGATCCTGTATCGATTAAATATTTGGAACCCGTTACTGTACCCGCAGCGCCCAAAAAATGAATGGTAATTTTTGTATTTTTCATTGGTCAGATTGATTTAGTGTTGAGTGCATAATTCTTTTGCGTCTTCGATAATGTTTTTATGGCGTGGTTTTGCAAGTCCGATTTGGTTTAAGACCCCCGGGTTTTCGTAAATTTCTCTGCAAAGAACTACACCAAGGTCTAACAATTTTGTTTTCTCGTTTTTTGTCAGGGTCGTTAATGCGGTTAATGGGTGCAAACCGGATTTGTCTATTCTCTCTTTTAAACCGTTCCCAAAAGGATAGTCCCAGCTTGCCATTAGTAAACCTGCACATTTCCCATATTGTGTGGCATCAGAAGTGAATCTTGTATTGGTGTACACACCTCCTTTAGATATTTTTCCTTCGTTACTTTTTTGTTTTTTCCACTGTTTTTCTACATCCAGAAATCTGGAATTGACATACAGAGGAATTTTTACATTGCAAAATCTCCCTTGGTCGCTGTGAAATTTACATTCAATAAAACAGTGCAGGTCGTCTTTGTCAGCGATGACATCTATTTCATGCGACACGCAATTTCCCTGAACAATGACCCCAACCTGTGTGGAAAAACCTTCATGAGCCATCAGTTTGCCCACTAATTTTTCAAAGGGAAAACCGGAGGGACCCAATTCAAAGAGTGCGTTTTTGAGTTTGTATTTTGAAGCACTTACGCGGGAATATTTTTTTAACAAATCAAAAGCAATTTTATAGATCTTTGTGGTGGTCATGCCTTCGTAAATCGTGGACTGAACCTCACCAACGATTTGCTGAATGACGTTTTCCCCAGCAGACGCGCGCCTAAGTGAATTAATGAGTTTTTCGACATCAAATGCGACAATATCTCCGGACTTTTTTACGATGCTAATGGGAATCTTCATTTTCTGATAGTTTGTTGAAACTTATTTTAGGCAACTGTTATCTTATTATCGAGATATACACTCTGTACCCTTTGTAGCAAGTTCACACTGTCTTTAAACGTGCGCTGAAATGCCTTCCGACCCATAATCAGTCCAGTGCCGCCCGCTCTTTTGTTGATGACCGCTGTTGTAATGGCCTCAACCAGATCTGACTCACCTTTTGAATCGCCACCGGAGTTAATTAATCCGATTTTGCCCATGTAACAGTTCGCTACCTGCAACCTGCAGAGGTCAATCGGGTGGGGAGTTGTTAATGCCTCATACATCGCGTCATCGTATTTACCGAATTTAATGTTTTTGAATCCAAAATTATTTGTCGGCAATTTTTGTTTAATAATATCAGCTTGAATTGTTACTCCGATATGATTGGCTTGTCCTGTTAAATCCGCAGCGGAGTGATAATCCTGATCTGCTGTTTTAAATGCCTCATTTCGAAGATAGCACCATAATATAGTCGCCATACCGAGCTGATGGGCGTGCTCAAACGCCTCGGCAATTTCTTTGATCTGTCTGTCGCTTTCTTCGGAACCAAAATAGATGGTTGCTCCTATGGCAAGGGCCCCCATATCCCAGGCGTTTTTAACTTTTCCAAATAGCGTTTGGTCATATTTATTTGGAAAGCTCAGTAATTCATTGTGATTAATCTTTACAATGAAAGGGATTCTGTGCGCATATTTTCGGGCATTCAAGGCTAACCCGCCGAAGGTAGAAGCCACACCGTTACAGCCGGCTTCGAGTGCAAGTTTTAAAATGTTTTCAGGGTCGAAATAGTCGGGGTTTTTATAAAATGAGTACACAGCACTATGCTCAATACCCTGGTCAACGGGAAGAATGCTCAGATAACCCGTGCCGCCAAGATTACCCTGACCGTAAAGTTGAGCGAGACTCCGCAGAACCTGCGGGTTTCTGTTGCTATTTCCAAATACCTGGTCAAGACCATCCTTACCGGGGTTTTGTAATTCATCCTTCGTTATTTTTTCACAAACGTGATCCAAATAGAAGGATGCCTTTTTCCCTAATAAGTCTGCAATGTTATCGTTCATTTTCATTTTTTTTAAACTTTAATTTAATCCCTAAATTTCTATATATTTTAGAAATAGGCATTTGCGGAAGTGCGCGTCTTACAAATATTTGCAGGGTTCAAACCATTTTCCTTAACATTCCGCTTTATCAATTTGAGAATTTACTTTTTGCTTACTCCTAATAAAAACTCTGTTTAACTCCAAGGCTTTCGTTGGTCTTAAGTATCGACTTTTCAGCGTCTGGTTCAATTCCGGTTAGGGCACGGATAGCGTCAATGGTTTCGGGGATTACGATAGCCTGATTATCGACTAAGTAAGCATAGAACACTTCATCTCCAACCACTTTCAGCATGTCTTGCCACAAGGCTACTTCATACATATCTCCATAAGGGCGGCCTATTGCAAGCATTAATTCCTTAACTGTATTATTAGCTGCTAACTCATCGCTGTATTCAATCATTGCAATTCTGGTAGATTTATTGAACGCATCCAAAACTTCTTCCTTATCGGTTTTTCTGGTCAACTGTACATTCCAGTAATGTAGATGGCTTAACGTTTCCGGCACTTTAACTGCCGATGTGATAACGTTAAAAGAGGGGTCAACAGATTGCGCATCCGGTCCCTGATGGCTGGGTATATCTTTTTCGGGAACCAGGGTATTCATAATCCCGGTCAAATGGCTTTCCCATGGGTCGGTTGCACGACGAAGTAAAGTGCCTCTTGCTTTTAAGAGCAAGCCTGCATTCTTCAGTGCGGTTAGTGTTCTTACAATGGAAGTAGTGTTACAGGAAACTACTCTTGTAGCATCAAGGTTAATTGCAGTTGCATAATTATTTTCGGCACTAAAGGAATGACCGGTTGCTTCATGCTTTTCACCTCCTTGTAAGATAAACTTTTTACCAAGTTTTTTATAAAGCTCTATATTTTGAGCCGCAATTTTTTTGGGCGTACAATCCACAATAATATCTGAGGATGCAAGCAGATCGTTCAACGTGCCTGATGAATTTATGCCTGCTTCGTTCATCTTTGTTTTAAACATGTCATCGGAAGCAAACACGGGATATTTTTTCAATACTGCCATTTGAATGCGCCAGTCTGTTATTACATCGCATACACCCGACAGTTCCATATCTTCTTGCAAATGCACTGCATCGGCAACCCGTTTGCCAATGACACCATATCCGTTAATGGCAACTCTTATTTTTTCCATAATATATATATTTAGCTTATCGATTAAATTAAAAGGTTTCCGATGTGTCTTTCCTTTAATATTCTGTTTATGGCATTCCACCAGTTTCAAACCAATAGCTTATTCCATTAGGGCCTTTGCCAACCGGGATTGTGTGGATCACTTTTTGACTTGCCACATCAATCACAGAAACGGTATTATCTATAGTATTTGTTACAAAAACTGATTTACCATGGTTGCTTACTACTACACCGTGAGCCTTCTTAAATCACCACCCGTTTTAAATTACGCTGCCATTTTCCGGCATTCTTCGGCGCATTTTCTACAAGCTTCTGCACATTCACGGCAATGATCCATTCCATGTTGTGCATGTTTTTCACATTCTGCAGCACATGCTTCACAGATATCGGCACAAATGCGGCAAATTTCTTTTGCTTTGTCGCTGCCGAGGCTCATTAACTGTGCTGAGGCATAGCAGATCGCTGCGCATTCCATGTCTAACTGAATGCATCTCGCCATCATTTTTACATCTTCTTCCTCAGTGCATGATGAAGCACAGTGATTACATATTGCAGCACATTTTAAACATGCTTCAATACAACTTTGGTACGTGTTATAACCTGTCATAATTGTTGGTTTTGATGTTAATAAATAGGTTGGTTTTTTCAATAAATATGCAGTTCCTGCGCTGATCCTGTCGCAATCATAAGTGCGTTTGATCAGGCAAGCTATTGCTGGCTACTTTGATTTTTTTTAAAAAATTTATTTGCTTCTTTCACTTAGTTTTCAGCGGAGCATTTCTACCGTTATCGTTCACATCGTACTAACATTATACTTGCCCGCGCAGTTCATACTTTTCAACAGCAACAGGAGCCACCAGACTTTTTTAAATTCTCATCTACGGAAGCGCCGGCAATACTATAACCTACTTTCGCCAAGGCTTGCGTTAACTGCGCTGTATTAATCGATTTCTCTGCTTCAATAACTGCGCGTGGTGGATGCAGACTCGCTTTTACATTCTGTACGCCATCAATTTCTTTCAACGCTTTTTCGACATTTTTAACGCAGCCTTCGCAGGACATTCCTGTTATTTCAATTTGTTGTTTCATTTTGTTTGATTTTATTCTTTTATATATTGTTACTTTCCGACTATCCGTTTTAAAATACGTTCTGTGAGCCTTACTTGGCCAAACTCGTGTTGCAATAAAATAGTTTTTTGAAAGCGAGCTGGTTGTAATTACTACTGTAAAAGTACAAGTTTCTTAAACGGATGTTCTGCATAATTTTCGTTAGTTTCTATATAATTTCGCTTTGAAAAAAAGGCCAAGTAACATCAAAACTATACCTGAAGTTTATCGAGAGTTGCGCAAACGTCTCTGTGATTGCCGTTTCTATTTCGCAACTATTTCCTATTTATAATTTCGTACGCCTAAGTTCTAAGGTTAACTAATTTCATCATAGGATCTTCGATTGGCTAGTTCAGCATTTTTATACTCTGTCATGCTCTCTCCGGTAATCTCTTTAAACTGTCTCGACAGATGGTTGACGCTGCTGTAATCCAGGAGATGCCCTATTTCTGAAAAGGTGTACTGCCTGAGTTGAATAAGTTGTTTTACTTTCTCAATTTTTAATTTAATAAAATATTTTTCCAGCGTTGTATTTTCAAAGTGTGAGAACAACTTGCTCAGTGACTTATATTCGTGGTTGAACTCCGTGCTTAAAATTTGAGATAGGTTTACCGTGGAATCGAGAGGGGGCTCTTCTATTTTAGAAAGCAAAAAATGTTTAATTTTTTCGACGAGCACTTCCTCTGGACTATGGATTATTTCAAATTTATTGGTATGGAGAACGCTTTCAATTTTCGCCATGATTTCAGTATGATTACCAGCCATCTCGTCGATTACCAATACCCCGAGTTCAATTGATGAAACATTAATTCCTAGTTGTTCAAGCTCTTGCCTAAGCACTTTGAGACATCGGCTGCAAACCATATTTTTAATATTTAATTTCATCACGTTGTTATTAATTTGTTGATTCTACAACATGGTCTTTTCCGATCCTTTTTTATTCTAAACGGCCATTTCTGATACTCTAAAGACCAAAGTCGAGCGTAATTTCTGATGTTCTGCGTTACTTACTATATTCGTTGTCACGAAAAAAATCTAACAGTTCTTTTTTTTTATCTGCTGATAATCTGGCGTTTCCGTGCATCATGCGGTAAGATTTTAAAGGCATTTCATCTTTTTCAATCTGGCTGATGATGCTTTTTATTTTTCCTTTTTTGCGTCTTTTTGAATAATTATTGAACTCATCAAAATTGAGTTCTTCTTTGCCTTTTTTAATATGCCGGGCCATGAACCACGCGCCCGGCTGTAATTCTGAATACCACGGATATCGGCTGTTGTTGGAATGACAGTCATAGCAGGAAACTTTAAGGATTGCAGCCACGTTGGCGGCCACCTTTTGGGTTCTTTCAAAACTTTGACCTGGCGGAACGGTGGAGACATTACGCTCCACCGGTATGACCTGAATGACTAAAACAATAGCCACCACTAGCACCGCCAGCCAGCCTATCATATTCAATTTTCTCATATTACATTGTGCTCATATCGTGACCTGCCATGGGATCTGCCCCTTTCTTAAATATATATTCGCTGTTCAGAAGGTAGGCCCCGGAGACCACTACTTCGTCTCCCGCCTTAATTCCTGATGTGATTTCTATTCTGTCTTCATATTCGAGACCCGTTTCCACCATTCTGTTGACGAAGGTGTTCTTCGCGGTTTTCACCCACACCGTGGAAGATTTGCCATCCCTGATTACCGCATCCACAGGCATTGAAAGACCATCACGGGATTTATTTTCCACCAGAACATATACTGGCATGCCGGGTTTCAATAGATTGCCCTTGTTTGGCACGGACACGCGTACCAGATTTATTCTGCTTGAAGGGCTGATTTCGGGGTTTGTAAAATCAATCTTCCCATTAATCTTCAAATTATCCAGATCGGGAATATATACGGTGACCTTGCTGTCTTTCTGAAGGAGTGCCCTTTGGGAAGAATACACCTGCGCCTCTGCCCAAAGCGATGAAAGATCTGCCAGATTCACGATGGTGCTACCTTCGGCAAGATAATCGCCTTCGGCAATGCTCAGATCGGTGATGTAACCGGCCGCATTGCTGAACACGGTAGTAGTAGGTGTGGCTTTTCCTGATCTTTCCAGCTGTTTGATCTGGCCTTCGGACATTCCCCATAAATAAAGCTTGTTGCGGGAACTTTGGAGCAACTGATCAAAATCAATGGAAGTATTACCGACGAACAGCTTGCGTCTTTCTAATGCCAGCAAATATTCCTGCTTTGCATTATTGAGTTCTTCACTGTAAATATCGACCAACGGCGCCCCCTTCGGAACAAAATCGCCAATGTTTTTATAATACAACCGTTCAACTCTACCCATTACTCTTGAACTTACTGCCTGCATTTGGTACTGATTAAAATTGAGTGTTCCAGTCAGCGTAAGTTTGTCGGCCATAGACCCATCAGATAGCGCGACTGTTTTGATATTCCCAAGTTTAACCTGCTCGTCATTCAAGATAATTTCATTGGGATCAGCATTCTTTTTCTTCTCCACCGGCACCAAATCCATGTGACAAATGGGGCATTTTCCGGGTTTATCGGAGACTACCTGCGGGTGCATGGAACAGGTGTAGTAGATATCGTGGCCGGCATGCGGATCTTCCTCCTTTTTACAGGAGTAAAGAAAAACCAGCAAGGCCAGCATTAAAATATTGAATTTCATCTTATCAATTTTTATCTGTTAATTTTTATGAAACTTTCGCTGTCCATCAGGTACTGTGCATTTTCGGCAACTCCATCTTCAGGAAGCAAACCACTGACGATCTGAATTTTATCGCCTACCACCGCGCCGGTAACAACCTTGTGGGCAATAAAACCGCCTTCAACTTTTTTGAACGCAATTTTATCAATCCCCAAAGAAACCACCGCTGATTTCGGCAGCCAATCTGCCATTCTGTTGTGGCTCATAATCTCCGCTTTAACCTGACTTCCGACAGGAATTTTTGCGGTGGAATTATCAAAATAGACGCGCGCCGTTACGGTTTTGCTGCCCTGCCTGAAAAAGGGTTCAATAAAACCGATGACTCCTTTGAAGCGATTTTCAGGATTGGCTTCCGGGATGATCATGACTGACTGTCCTTTGCTGACCAGTGCAATGTCTTCAGAGAAAATATTGATCAGGGCCCAGGTTCTGTTGGGATTGTAGACACTGAAAACATTCTGTCCTTTCTGGAGATACATTCCCTCTTTTAGGGGTAGTTCTGCGGTAACTGCCGTATTTGAAGCCATTGCGGGAGAGGGTTGCTGTGCTGAAGCCATGGATCCTGCCGATCCTGCCTGCTGAATGTGTCCGCTGTAATTGCTGAAAACCGGAACTGTGAGATCAGGTTTCCCTCGCTGGATGACTTTCTGTATCTGTGAAGCCGGCATTCCCAAAAGAAGGAGTTTCTGGCGTGAAGCATCGATCATTGTTTTGTTTGAGCGGTCATTTTTAATAACGAAGAGCAGGTTTTGCTGTGCGGTTAAAAGTTCTGGGCTGTATATATCTAAAATACGCTGCCCTTTCGACACTTTCTG
This sequence comes from Epilithonimonas sp. KH_059, assembly GCF_057838485.1. Taxonomy (NCBI): domain Bacteria; kingdom Pseudomonadati; phylum Bacteroidota; class Flavobacteriia; order Flavobacteriales; family Weeksellaceae; genus Epilithonimonas; species Epilithonimonas sp. KH_059. The sequence goes on along the minus strand of NZ_CM174468.1, from coordinate 1,155,959 downwards.
GTATTTATACCGCACATAGAGTTTCTCGATACGGCCCGCAACGCGTGAGGAAATACTGCCAATCTGTCGAGTATCGTATTCTACCGTCCCTAAAGCATCAACCGTGGTGGGTATGTTTTCTCTTTTTACTTTTATTACGGGCTGTTCCGACACTACAAATTCATTGGTTGGTTTCAGCAGATCGTCGAGTTTAATCCCCTCTTCCTTTTTTTCAGGGGCATCTTTCAGGACCAAATCCATCCCACATTTGGGACATTTGCCGGGTTTGTCTGAAATCACTTCCGGGTGCATCGGACAGGTATAAGTATGCATTGCAGCTTCTGCCGAGTGCTTATCTTCCCAGAACTTAACTTTGTCACACGCCGTCAAACCAAATAAAAGCATAGTGAATATTATAATTTTTCTCATCTTCTTTCAATTAAGCGGTCAATTTCAGTTTGCGTCTGCAGTGCTTTGGTCAGGATCTCGAAATATTCCAGTTGGGCCATATTCAGCTGTTCCCATGCGTCATATAACATGAAGAGTTCTTCCGTATTCTGCTCGTAGCCCAACTGCATGGATTTGTAGTTGTTTTTTAAGGCCGGAATAATGGTGTCTTCATAGAGTTTCAACTGATTTTTATTCAGGTCCAGTTCATTGCGCATTCCGTAGGCCATTCCACTGTATTCGTTGACCATCATTTCTTTCTGTGCCTGCAAGGCTTCTTCTTTCAGTTTGAGGCTTTCAATATTGGCTTTATTCATGCCTGAAGCCCAGGAAACAAACGGCAGTTTTGCCATCAGCATCAGAGAAAACTGCATGGGCTGGCCGCCAAAACCGAACATGTTTTCGAACTTTACGCCAAATTCCGGCTTTAGATTCTGCTTTTCCAGATCCTGTTTGAGTTTGGCAATATTGATTTCCCGGTCGATGCCGCGGAGATCACTTCTGTTCTGATAAAAGAGATCCTGACCAAAAGTCTCGAGAGAATAGTCATTCAGGTTGTATTCCGGTTCAATCTCCAGTGGCGCGAGCGGGTCTCTTCCCATGAGGGCATTCAACCGGATCCGGTTGACGCGGAGGTCATTCTCGTACATGAGCTGCATGTTTTTGGAGCTTCCGAGGGCGGCTTTGGCTTTGTAATATGCAGATATTTTGGAAAGCCCGTTTTTGTACCGGATCTCGGCGTTTCTGATCATGAAATCCAGCATCTTTTCGTTTTCCTTTACGACCTGCAGCTTTTTATCCAGGACGATTGAACTGTAATACAGTTTTTTCGCATCCTGAAAGTTTTCATTGAGGGCGGCATAGAGTTTTTCCTTTTCTACGGAAGACATCGCCTTCATCAGATTTTCGTTGGCATCAAGTTTCCTTGTGTTGGGAAACATCTGCTCCACAGAAACTGCTACTGAGCCCATACCGAGCATATCGCCGTCGCGTTGCCAGAGGTTTGGATTATAGGGTGTCATAAACAACCCGGCTCCAACGGTTGGGGGCATCCAGCTTCTTGCGCCTTTGGCCGCAGCGTCCATTGACCGGACTTCCGCATTATACATTTTAACCACAGGATGGTTGGCTGCAATACTGTCCATTACTGCCGGCAACGGCATCCGCTGAGCATAACTGGTGGTGCAGAGCAAAGCAAGTACTCCTGTTATTATGAATTTTATCATTTTGTAATAATTAAGGATTAATGGGAAGCGTCGAGGACGTCAATTTTTCCCAGTTTATTCAGTTCCCATTCTTTCTGCATGTAAAAGATAATGGGGGTTACCAACAGGATGTGAATTGCGGAAGTAAAAACGCCACCCACCATCGGTAATACGATTGGTTTCATCATATCACTTCCCACGCCGTGGCTCCAAAGGATTGGTACAAGTCCGAAGAGGGTGACACACACGGTCATAATTTTAGGTCTTAATCTTTTGGCTGCTCCATTAATGACGTACTCCCGAAGTTCTTCATTGGTAATGGTCTCCCGTGAGTTGCCATTTTTGGCAATAAGCTGAATCATGGCATCGTTCAGGTAAATGACCATCACAATTCCGGTTTCTACCGCAAGTCCGAACAGGGCAATAAAGCCGACTGCTACTGCTACAGAGAGATTGACGCCCCAAAGCGAAATCATGAATACGCCGCCGATTAAGGCAAAAGGAATACTGATGAGATTAAAGAAAGCTTCACGGTAGGAATTGAATGCAAAGTACATGGAAAGAAAGATCACGATTAATACGAGGGGCATAATCATTTTTAAAGTCTGCTCTCCGCGAATCAGGTTTTCGTACTGACCGCTCCATTCCACGAAATAACCTTTTGGCATTTTGTTCACCATGTTATTGAGTTTTGCCTGGGCTTCTTCTACGGTACTGCCTAAATCCCGGTCGCGTACGTTGAATAGAACAGTTCCACGCAACATTGCATTTTCAGAATTGATCATTGGTGGTCCTTCTGTAAGACGGATGTCGGCTACTGCACTTAGCGGGATGGAACCAAATTCCATCGTCTGCATGGGCAGTCTTCTCAGAGATTCCAAATTATTTCTGAAATCCTGGCCGTATCTGGCGTTTACCGAAAAGCGCTGTCGGCCTTCCACGGTGGTGGTGAGTTTCATTCCGCCGAGGGCACTTTCCACGACGGCATTTACATCATCCACACTTAGCCCGTATCTTCCTATTTCTTCGCGTTTTACTTCAATATCCACATATTTCCCGCCGGTGATGGGTTCTACGTACATGTCTTTAATTCCTTCAATACCGGTGAGCTCCTTTTTTATTTTTTCGGAAAGGACGGCGATACTGTCCAGGTTCTGTCCGTACACTTTTACGCCCACATCCGTTCTAATCCCTGTTGAAAGCATATTGATCCGGTTGGAAATCGGCATGGTCCAGCCATTTGTTACGCCGGGAATCTGCAGTTTAGCATTCAATTCATTAATAAGATCGTCTTTTGTAAGGCCGTCGCGCCATTCGTCCTGAGGTTTCAACAGAATGATGGTTTCAATCATTGAAATGGGTGAATTATCTGTCGCCGTGTTTGCTCTTCCGGCTTTTCCGAGGACATGATCCACCTCCGGAACTCCTTTAATGATTTTATCCTGCACCTGCAGTAATCTTTTAGCTTCGGAGTTCGAAATATCAGGCAAAGTGACCGGCATAAAGAGTAGTGAGCCTTCATCTAAGGGCGGCATAAACTCACGGCCGAGGTTCATAATTAAAGGGATGCTGATGAGAAGGGCAAGAATATTAATGCCAAGCGTTGTTTTTTTCCATTTCATGCACCAGCGGATGACAGGTTCGTATATCCGCTCAAGCCCTCTGTTTACCGGGTTTTTATTGTCATCCTTAAACTTTCCTTTCATGAAAAAAGAGATAAGCACCGGCGCAAGGGTAAGTACCAGGATCGCATCAACGATCAGGATAAAAGTTTTGGTGTACGCTAACGGGTGAAAAAGTTTACCTTCCTGACCTGTCAACATAAATACGGGGAGAAAGGAAACCACGATAATCACCGTAGAGAAAAAGACCCCTCTGGATACCTGTAAGGATGATTTTTCGATAATCTTCATCCGAATATCTTCGGGAATTTTAACGTAACTGTCTTTCTCCTTATCTTTCTTTCTGAATATATTTTTTAACCAGTTGGTTTTCATTGTTAGGGGGTTTTATTTTGTTGATGGTTCTGCCAATCGGAGAGATTTTTATACGCATTTTCAGACATGATAATTCCGTTATCTACAATCACCCCGATTGCCAGTGCAATTCCGGTAAGCGACATGATATTGGATGAAAGTCCAAACGCATTTAGCAGAATAAAGCTGATGGCAATGGTGACCGGAATCTGAATAATGATACTGAATGCACTTCGCCAGTGAAAGAGGAACAGAATAACAATGATGGCGACCACGATAATCTCTTCGATCAGCTTGGTTTTGATATTGTCTATTGCCCCTTCAATAAGAGTACTGCGGTCGTACGATGTCTTGAAGGTGACGCCTTCAGGGAGACCTTTTTCCACGTCCTTCATTTTCTCTTTCACATCGTTGATGACCTTATCTGCATTTTCGCCATACCGTGCCACTACGATACCGCCCACAACTTCGCCTTCACCGTCTGCATCAAAAATACCCAGACGCAGATCGCCACCCATCTGCACAGAGCCAATATCTTTGACCCGCACGGGAATACCGTTGTAATTTCCCAAAGCAATTTCTTCGATATCGGCTACGTTCTTGATGTAACCCAGACCGCGAATGATATAGGCCATATCAGCCATCTCAAATTTACGTCCGCCCACATCATTATTGTTGGCTTTCACTTTGTTCATGACATCCATCAGAGGGACGTTATAGTACTGGAGTTTTACAGGATCTACAATGAGTTGGTACTGTTTTTCGAAGCCGCCAAAGGAGGCTACTTCCGCCACACCGGGAACCGTCTGAAGCGCAAACTTTACATACCAGTCCTGAAGGGCACGCTGGTCTCCCAAATCCATTTTGGGTGCATCGAAATGATACCAGAAGACGTGACCTACACCGGTGCCATCCGGTCCGAGAGTAGGGGTAACATCCTGCGGGAGTAAGCGCTGCGCATAATTGAGCCGTTCCATTACCCTGGTTCTGGCCCAATATATGTCCACATTATCTTCGAAAATAACATACACGAAGCTCATCCCAAACATGGAAGAGGCGCGGATGTTCTTAATTTTCGGAATTCCCTGAAGGTTGCTGACCAGAGGGAAAGTCACCTGATCTTCAATAATCTGGGGACTTCTGCCCATCCACTCCGTAAAAACGATGACCTGGTTCTCACTCAGATCCGGAATGGCATCGATGGGATTGTCCCTTACCGCAAAAATACCCCAGATAAAAAGGCCGATTGCTATCAGCAAAACGAAATACCTGTTGCGGAGGGACAGTTTGATTAAATTTTGAATCATGGTTCTGTACGGTTTTACTTAATTTCTTCCTGAACCTCGCCACATGAAAGCATTTCTTTGCCGTAATAAGGATTCTTCACCTCACGTGAATCGCTAAGCCAAAAAGCGCCTTTGTTATCGTTATACATTGGACAAAATACTTTGTATACCGGTTTTGGAGTTCCGAAATCTTTCAGCAGGTCGTAAAAATCGGCGCTCATTAAATCCAGATGTTCGCGCTGATGATCAATCTTTCCGGCGTTATCTGCAATGTGCTCGGCGTGTTCACTGATGCTTGATTCGAGGTCAGCAAATTCTTTTTTCTGTTCAGCAGAAAAACCGTTTATGTCTATTTTAGGAAAGGACGCCAGGATTCCTTTTGCTGCACTTACCGCTTCCTTATCATCATCACCGGACAACGCGAATGTAAGGTGGGTGTAATGAGAATAGAGCTCCGTAAGGTCAGCGGTAGTTTTTTTTGCTTCGGTAACGGTCACCTTTGCATCCATTGCCATATCGCCCATCGCTGCACTGTCGGACATTGTGCTCATGTCATGCTGCATGGATGTTTCAGTGGTGCTTTTCTGTTCTTTATTTTCTTTACAAGAAGTGAATGCAAATGTGCCGATGGCCAAAAGGCTGAATATTACTGTTTTCATTTTTTTATAAGTTTAAAGGTGATTTATTTTTTATTGAAAAAGGCTTCGTAGTTTGCTTTATTTTCGAAGTACACGACGTTATCATTCTTATCGGAGATTGCAATAATAGCGGTTGCTTTATCGATGAGTTGATGAGATATAGGATCGTAGGACATGCGTGCGTTTTCTTCCTGCGGGATTCTGAGCTTGCAGTTTTCGCAGCAGCCGTAATACGTCTTACCATTATGTTTTACTTCGAGCTGTTTTTTGCCCATGTAGGCATTGTTTACCATACAAACCTGGTCGTGGGGAACAATGTCGCCCGTCTTAAACTGTGCATTGGTAATTTGGGTATTTTCTGCTTTTGTATTTGTGCAGGAAACGAGGAATACTGCTATAAAAGCGAGTATTCCCAAAAGAATATTCTTCATTGAATTTTAGATTATAGGTTAATTTTTGAGCCTCGGTGGTTAGAAACTGCTTACGAACATCCTAATCTTCAAGGTGTCCTTGCTCAAAAAAGAAAATTCTTTTGTGAAATTTACTTTTAAAGGAGAAGTGGAAGTTCGAAGGGAAATACAGCGCCGTTAAATAATCACGGATAAAGTGCCAAAGCACTTCACGACCGGACATAATACGGGATGTAAAAGAAGGTATTACCCTATTTTGGGCGGTTCCCAAATGGTATGGAATCCACCTGAGTACAGGGGATTCTGATAATAGAAATTAGAATTTTTCTCATAGTAACCGGACATCCCATTTTTAGAATCCTCTAAAAATTTATTGTCCGCAAAAACAGTGTACTGAGCAGAACTGCAAAGGTTGCCGCTGCAGTTTCCTGAGCATCCTTCCGTTTGACAATTGTGAGATTGGGGGTGACAGCACTCATCTTTGCAATCGCCGCTGTCGCAAGACGGATGAAATTTCGCGAATGACTGTTTAATGAAAGTTTCGGCATGAGCCTCTGATTTCAAAATCTGCTTGTTCTTTTTACTGCAGGCTAAGGAAATCCCCGGCGCCAGAAATAACGCGAGTGTGAGGGAAAGCAATAAAGTTTTTAAAGTTCCTTGCATTATAAAGTAAAACAGTACAAATATAGGAAATTATTTTTAACTTAATTGAAGATTGTGATGAAAAAGCGGACCGCAGCCCGCTAAATTTAATTTCATCTTCTGAATCCTTACTGCATTGCAAAAATTTTCGCGGTGATAAGTTAGAAAAAGTATTTTGGTAAGCCATTATTTATTATTAATCATGTGCTTCGCGAAAGACGTTCTTGTAGTGTTATTCCACAGAGAGACCTCACAGATCACATAATTAGCTACCGGAAACAAAATCAGATTAAATCAGATTACAGCATATTAAACTTTGCCATCGCATTTATTTTAGTTTGATCTGCAATATCAATATAGGGCTTCATTGCAGAATAATTACTGTGACCTGTCCACTTCATCACGACCTGCGGTGGAATTCCTAAAGCCAAAGCGTTGCAGATAAAAGTTCGTCTCCCGGCGTGAGAGCTCATAAGCGCGTATTTTGGGGAAACTTCATCGAATTTCTGATTACCTTTATAGTAGGTTTCGCGAATCGGTTCATCAATTTCTGCCAATTCCGTTAGTTCCCGTAAATATTCATTCATTTTTTGATTGCTAATCACTGGCAAAGCTTTAGATTTTTCATATACTTCATCTTTATATTTTTCAAGTATTGCTCTGCTGTGATCATTAAGTTCAATAATTAAACTATCAGAAGTTTTAACTGTTATTATTTCGATGGAATTATCTTTAATGTCACTTCGTTTAAAATTTCTACATCCGAATATCTCAAACCGGTAAAACATTGGAACATAAAAACATCTCTCGAGGAACTCAATAAATTATTTAATTATAAAATCAGCACACTCACCAATCTTCATTTCATCTATATTTTAAGAAAATGTCAACAGTACAGAAAAAAATCTATATTAGGAGCGTTCTGGAGATTGGTTTTGCGTCATCATCAGATTAAATATGGTTTCCAGATTTATCCTGAAACGCAGATTGGTGAAGGTTTTTATCTGGGACATTGGGGCGCCTTGGTCATTAATCCAAAAACCAAAATCGGCAGAAACTGCAACATTGCGCAGGGCGTAACGATCGCTCAGACGAACCGTGGAAAAACTGAGGGTGTTCCGGAAATTGGTGATGAAGTTTGGATCGGACCGAACGCTGTAATCGTAGGAAATATCACAATCGGTAATAATGTACTGATTGCTCCCAACGCTTATGTAAACTGCGATGTTCCTGAAAATTCAGTCGTAATCGGAAATCCCGCCCAAATCACCCCCAACGGAAATGCCACTCATGGCTATATTAATCACAAAATTTAATATTAAATTTTTGTTAAATACTGGTTTTTTTAAATCTGAACATCTATTTTTGCATTATTGATTTAGTCTATTGAATTAGAAAACAACTTATGCGAAATAATATAATTAAACCCTGAAACAGTTATTTATGAAAAGATCGTACGAGGTTATTTTCGAGAACAATAAAAAATGGGTTGAGTCAAAACTCACTGAGGACAAAGACTTTTTCACGACCCTCTCTGCATCACAAACTCCTGATTACCTTTATATTGGATATTCAGACAGCCGTGTTTCGGCAGAGGAAATGATGGGTTTAAAACCTGGAGAAGTTTTTGTAACCCGAAACGTTGCAAACGTTGTGAACACATTGGACATGAGCGCTACAGCTGTGATTCAGTACGCAGTAGAGCACCTAAAAGTAAAACACATCATCGTTTGCGGACACTACGGATGTGGCGGTGTAAAAGCTGCAATGACGCCTCAGGATCTTGGTCTTATGAATCCGTGGCTCAGGAATATACGCGATGTTTACAGGCTGCATCAGGCTGAATTGGATGCAATTGAAGACGGTCAGAAACGTTACGACCGCCTTGTAGAACTCAATGTTCAGGAACAGTGCATCAACGTTATTAAAATGGCTGTAGTTCAGGAACAGTATCTGGTCGATGAATATCCAATTGTTCACGGCTGGGTTTTCGATCTGAAAACAGGAAAGATCATCGATCTGGAAATTGATTTCGAGAGTATTCTGAAAGATATTCAGAAAATTTACAATCTAACCAACTCAGAATGGGTAATGAGCAGGAAAAAAAATAAAAACCTCATCTGATTAATATGAAACTTTGGAGCATCATAACATTGACGGTCTTTTTGAATTTCATGGCATTACCAACTATTGCCACGTTTTTCAATTGGGATTTGCCGGCGACTAATATGATTATTTCCGAAGAAGAAACCCAACACTCACCGCTGGTAATCAACGAAAAAACGGTCCCTGAAACACTTAGTGTTCATGACTTTCTGAAGTTTTTCGAAAGAGATTTCTCAGCAAATTCATTTATCTGTGCAGATGATTCTGTACACCTTTCCCCTTTTCTTACCATATTTTCCCCGCCTCCCGAAGTTTAATTTTTATTGCTTTTAATGAACATTCCACACTTTTTTAAGTGCTGGCAAACAGTTCTGTATCAAAAATTACATTTCAACCGCTGTAGTCACAAACTGTGTCCGGATATTTCCTGTACGAAATTCCAAACGGCCAGCTGTGGCTAAAGGCAGCACAATTTTTCAAAAAAAATGAAAAAAACACTTTCTATATACGGAGGGATTAAAGAAAATTTCCCTTCAGGACTCGTCGTATTTTTAGTAGCACTCCCACTGTGTCTTGGGATTGCATTAGCCTCCGGCGCACCACCACTTTCCGGTATTATTGCAGGAATTATCGGCGGTTTGGTTGTCGGTTACCTCAGCAATTCGAATATCTCGGTCAGCGGACCCGCAGCGGGATTAACCGCTATTGTACTTACTGCTATTACCGATTTAGGCGCATTCGAACTTTTCCTTTGCGCAGGAATTATTGCCGGGATTCTTCAGCTGATTTTAGGATTTATCAGAGCTGGAAGTATTTCAAATTATTTCCCCACCAACGTTATTGAAGGAATGCTGGCCGGAATTGGGATCATCATCATCTTAACGCAGATCCCTCATGCATTGGGTTTTGATAAGGATTTTGAAGGGAACCGGACGCTTTTCGCCAATGGTTTTAACCCCAATTATTTTACCGAATTAGCTGCGGGAATTCATCCCGGTGCAGTAATCGTTACCTTAGTCTCCATCACGATTCTTTTGGCCTGGGATAAATTTCCAGCGCTGAAAAAACTCAAAATGATTCCCGGAGCTTTGGTAGCAGTAGGTGCAGGGATTCTGCTGAATTATATCTTCATCCTTTCCGGTAGTTCACTTGCGATTGGTTCAGACCATTTGGTTTCCCTTCCTGTTCCGCAAAGTGCGGCAGATTTTAAAAACATGCTTGTTTTCCCTGATCTGCAGGGATTCCTTAATCCAAAAGTTTGGATTGTGGGCGCAACCATCGCTATTGTAGCGTCCATTGAAACGTTGCTTTGTATTGAAGCTTCTGACCGATTGGATACGCGTAGAAGAATTACAGATACCAATCTGGAACTCCGCGCGCAGGGAATCGGAAATCTGCTTTCTTCGGCGATTGGCGGTTTGCCCATGACATCAGTGGTGGTAAGAAGTTCTGCCAATGCGAATGCGGGAGCAACTTCTAAACTATCTACCGTTATTCATGGTGGGCTATTGCTGATTTGTGTTCTTACCATTCCGTTTATTCTGAATATGATTCCACTCGCTACTTTGGCCGCAGTTTTACTCCTTGTAGGTTACAAACTGGCAAAACCGGCAACGGTGATGCATTTCTGGCACAAAGGAAAATACCAGTTTATCCCTTTCATCGCGACAGTAGTCGCAGTAGTTTCGCTTGATTTACTGAAGGGTGTGGGAATTGGATTATTGATTTCGGTTTTCTATATCCTTCAGGGAAACATGAAACGGGCATACTATCTGAGTCGCGAAGAGCTTGACGATGCTGATGAAATCAACATAAAACTTGCGGAAGAGGTTTCTTTTCTAAACAAAGCGCCCATTAAAAAAACGCTGAAAAATATCAAACCAAACTCACAGGTTTGTATTGATGCGAGATCAACATCCTACATCGCGACCGACATTCTTGACATGATTCAGGAATTTGCCAATATCCGTGCAAAAGAAGAGGATATTGAAGTGAGGCTAGTTGGTTTCAAAACCTCTTATCAGGAATACGCTGACGACGAAGATTCACACATCATCATTGCCCACAGAAGAGCCATGTAACTTAAAAAAATCAACATCAACTTTAAAATAAATAAATGAAAGCACATACCTTAGAAACACAATCTACAACAACACCAGAAAAAGCGCTTAATTTTCTAAAAGAAGGAAACCAACGCTTTGTACAGAACCTAAAAATGAACCGCAATCTGCTCGAGCAGGTAAACGATACGCGCGCCGGGCAGTGGCCTTTTGCAGTAATACTTAGCTGTATCGACAGCCGTACGTCGGCAGAACTAATTTTTGATCAGGGCTTAGGCGATATTTTCAGTGTAAGAATTGCCGGAAACTTTGTGAATAAAGATATTCTTGGTTCCATGGAATTTGGCTGTAATGTCGCCGGTTCCAAATTGGTAGTTGTCCTCGGGCATACGAAATGTGGCGCATTGAAAGGCGGTTTGGACGCACAAAGCATTGAAGGAATGGGCATGGAAAACCTTAACCATCTTGTTGGTCATTTTCAGGGCTGTATTGACGGTTTGATTAAAGAAGGCGAAGAACGTTCGTCGTCAAACAGCGATCTTCTGGAAAGACTTAACGTTTGCAATATCCGGAAAACCATGGAGGATATCCGTCAGCAGAGTACTACGCTGAATCAACTGGAGAAAGACGGAAAAATTAAAATTGTGGGTGCCAACTATTGCGTCGAAAGCGGTATTGTAACATGGCTAGACGAAAATATGGACGCGGAATTGGAAACGCAGACCGTCGAAATGGCTATTTCCCGTTAAAAGCAGTCATCGTATTCTGAATTCCCGCGAAAACGAATGACAGACATGCTTTGGAAAACTTCTCGATTCTTTCGGGAAGTTTTTCTTTTTCCTCACCTTCCCATTTTCCAAGAACATAATCTACCTGCTTCCCTTCGGAGAAATCTGCAGAAATCCCAAAACGTAATCGTGGATAATTCTGAGTCTGAAGCTGTTCCTGAATGCTTTTCAAACCGTTGTGTCCGGCGTCGGAACCTTTCATTTTCATTCTTAAAGTTCCGAAAGGCAAAGCAAGATCATCCGTGACAATCATTAAATTCTCCAAAGGAATATTCTCTTTCTGAAGCCAGAATTTCACCGCATTTCCTGAAAGATTTATGTAAATATCAGGCTTAAGAATAAAGACTTTTCTGCCTTTATATTTTCCTTCAGCCAAAAGTCCAAAATTGGAAGATTTAAACGGAGCTTCAATAGTTTCGGCGATTTTTTCAGCAACTTTAAACCCGACATTATGCCGGGTTTCAGTATATTCATCTCCTTTGTTGCCGAGACCGACGATAAGGTATTTCATTGATTTTTATTGATATTCGAAGGTAAATGTACCCGCTGTGGAGACGGCTTTGGTCGGGTAACCAGCACTGTCGTACGTATATGCATACGTTCCGCCATCGTTGCCCGCTGAAGATGTAACCGATACGGTTTTGTAATTATTCATTGATAATCCTGTGAACGCGTTGGTGCCTGTCATAAAATGACAGCCTGCAATGGTAAATTCAACAGGAAGCGTCGCCCAAGGGTTTTTATTGCTGTCGTAATTACTTAATTTAATGTCAAAAACAATCGGCGGAATCACAATTGGCGGTGGGGCAATCGTGGTCATCGTCATATTCCATTGAGACAGGTTGTTTCCGGTAAACAACAGGTCGCTCACCATTTTGGTTGCAGGCTTGTATGTTCCCGGATTATCCAGATCTTCCATAAGCATTACGGTGTCCACTTTTATTAGTTTACCGGTTGAATGATAAAGAAAATTGGTCTCATTTCTCATGAGTTCCTGTCCGTCACCCGTCATATTTCCGGAGGCCATTGCAACCTTACCGCCATTGTACGTTAAATTGAGTGTCGTAGTAAGTTCAGTACTGCCGTCGTCTTGAAGAATAGTTAATTTAGAAAGTAAATTATTCTCGTAGGATAAGGTGTAATCTGTCTTTTCACCGTCACCTTCAAAATGTGCAGTAGTAAGTTTACCGGCCGTATAATTATACGTAAATACAGATGAAATCCCCTCGCTGTCTACAATGGTCACTTTCTTTAAAACTTTGTCTGTGCTTGATAAAAGGAGCAATTCTGACTCATATTCTTAACGCTAGATTAATCGCCTTTTCGCCTTATCTATCAATTTATTATGAAAGAGAAGAACCAACCTTGAATGAGTTTATAGAAAATTCTCCAAAATTAAAAGAAACAATGAATCTGATTCGACAAAATAAAAAGGATCTTCCAGATTCTGGACAGATTATTTATTCCGAATTGGCAGTAGCGCAATTTCCAAAATTGAAAGAATACCTCATTAAGGAGGTGAATTATAAACCAGAAGAAATAGGAATTATAACTGGAGCAACAAGCAAGAAGCAACGAATTTCCATTCAAGATGATTTTAACGCTGGAAAAATTAAAATTGTTATCGGTAGCGAAGCCATTCAAGAAGGAATGAATCTCCAAGAAAATACAACCGACGTCTATTTACTTACTTTACCATACAACTTCACTTCACTTCGACAGATTGAAGGTCGCGCCTGGAGACAAGGAAACAGAAATGAAAACGTCCGTATCAACTTTATGTTAACCAACGACAGCATCGATGTTTTTATGTTGCAAAAATTGCAGGCAAAACAGGCGAGATATTTAGAAGCAATGAAAAAAGGAGCAGATGTTTTAGACATTTCGGATATCAGTACACAGGAACTTAAAACTTCAATCATCACCAATCCCGAAACAAGAGCGAAAATTGAAATAGAAATGCTGAAAAAAAAATTAGAAAGTGAAAAGAATAAATTTCTTGCAGATAGTGCTTTTGTTTTAAGAAAATATGAAGATTTTACAAAGGTACAGTCCGAAGTTCATAAGGCGGAAAATGCTTATTACAGAATTTTAGAGTATTCCGAAAGTAGTGAAGATGTAAACGCAAATTACTGGAAAACCCAATTGGTGTCCTACCAGAAAAGCATAGATTTAGCCAAAGCGGAAGTGCATAATACGATTTTAAAGTTATCTGAGAAAGGCGTGAACGTAACGGAGATCGAAATGCAATCTCACGCAACCGCAAAGAATATATCCAAGATAGATGAGAAATTAGACGCATTGCCACTTACGGAAACTGCTTTAATTGAGCAATATGAAGAAGAACAAAAAGTGCGACTGAGTTTGAATGAGGATATAGATTATATGAAAGAAAGAGAAATTGAAAATAACAGACTTTTTAAAAGTGACATTTCTGATAAATCAAATTCTATTATAAGTGTTAATACGAATGATGGAATAAACAACAATTTCATCCATATTGAAAATCATTCGCGAAATTCGGTTAAAAGGTAAAAAATCAGGAACGTTAGTCCCTGATTTAGTCCCTAATAATCGTAAAGTACTGATTAACAGTAGTTGTTTGTAGACCCACAGGGATTCGAACCCCAGATGACTGAACCAAAATCAGTAGTGTTACCGCTACACCATGGGTCTGTATATTTAAGTGGTGCAAATTTAAAGAATTTTTACACATTTGCAAAAGTTTTGTTTAAAAAAGTATAATTTTAAGACGTGTAAAACAGGGAGTTCATGAAAATAGATTTTAAGTCATTCGATATTAATCAGTTATTGCCAAAAACAAAATTTGAGCAAATGACAATTTCATTTGTGAAAGAGTGGTTTTCCAGGTCAAATGAAGTAGAAGTTCAGACTTCCGGATCCACTGGGGTTCCTAAAGTTCTAAAAGTGAACAAAGAAAAGATGCTAAATTCTGCAAAAATGACTTGTGACTTTTTAGATCTGGAGCGTGGGGATACGGCTCTTTTGTGCCTTCCGCTTGAGTACATTTCAGGAAAGATGATGGTGGTGCGAAGTCTAGAAAGAGGACTTACTCTTTCTATAGCTGATCCTTCCCTTCGTCCCTTGGAGAGCCTTAAGGAAAGAATTGGCTTTTGTGCGATGACTCCTTTGCAGGTAGAAAACAGTTTGCATGCTATTTGTAAGGTACAAAAGTTGATTATTGGAGGAGCTGGCGTATCCGAATCCCTTAAGAAGAAGCTACATGAGGTTTTAGCCTCTGAATCAAATACGGCGGAAGAAGGCTCTACGGTTATATACGAAACGTACGGCATGTCAGAGACGCTTTCCCATATTGCTCTTAAGCAGCTATATCCTGTGGAGCAGGACTATTTCACTCTCTTTGAAGGAATCGAAGTGAAGCTTGATTCTAAAGGAGCTCTTCTTATTAAAGCCCCAAAGGTAAGTGATGAGCTCATTCAGACGAATGATTTAGTTGAATTGATTGGAAAGGATAAGTTTCGTTTTTTGGGACGAACCGACAATGTGATCAATTCAGGAGGTGCGAAAATTAGGCCGGAGGAGTTGGAGTCTTTGGTCAAAAGACAGATTCCGAGAGAGGCTGTTTTTGTAGGATTAAAAGATGAAGTCCTTGGGGAAAAGTTAATCCTAGTGATTGAAGGAGAGGAATCGAGCGAGATTCTCTCAATGGTGGAGCAAATCTCCTTTGAGAAGAATTTTTTTCGTCCCAAAGCAGTTTTGTTTGTAAAGGAAATTCCACGCACGCCAAATGGGAAGATTAGTCGTCCTTTGTTAAAAAAATGGCTCGAAGAGCAAACTAAGTAAAATGGATTTAAAGTCAGAATTATCCTATCGAACCCAGAGAAGCAGCGGGGCGGGAGGACAAAATGTAAATAAGGTAGAAACCAGTGTGACGGTCCTTTGGTCGGTCAAAGATACCCTGCTTCTAAATGAAGAGCAGATTGAGAGGGTGAGTGATAAACTTCGCACACGCATTAATTCATTAGGTGTACTCTCTGTGACTGTAAGTGAAGAGAGGTCTCAACTAAGGAATAAGGAAATTGCGACTCGTCGCATCACTGAGCTCGTGGAGCAAGCCCTAATCGTCCCTAAAAAGAGACTAAAGAGTAAGCCGTCAAAATCCCAAATTGCGAAAAGACTCGACCAAAAATCCAAATTGTCACAGAAGAAACAAGATCGGCGATATCGGTTCTAATTGCATTTTAGCTGATTTGCCTGAGCGTTATATTATTCGTATCTTTGTGTATTGTTCAAATAACTGTAAATAAGATGGTTGCGATTTCTAAGATTGCTGGTTTTACATATTGTGTAGGGATTCTCTTTGCATTGTCTTATCTTTTTACAGATGCATTTCTAAAAAGTTCTAAAGACTTCATGGGCTAATCCCTGTCAGATCTGGGACAGGGCTCTATTCAAACAAATTAGTTTTAGCACCGTCGATCCGTACAAGGATTGCACGCGCCGGATTGGTGCGAAATATTCTATTCAAGTTTAAATTAAAAGTACAAGACATGGACAATCCAATCGTATTAACCACAGGAATTTACGACGCAATTAAGGAGCATTTAAGAAGAAGACGAGTGACGCAAGAAGAGGAAAATAGACTGACTTCTGAGCTAAGACATGCAAAGCAAGTTCTAAGACGTGAACTTCCTGAAGATGTTGTGACCGTAAATAAAAAAGTAACCATTAAGGACCACACAGAAAATAGAGAAAATGACTACATTCTAGTGTCTTCTGATAAGGCCAAACCTAAAAAAAACAAGCATTCCATTCTCTCGGATATTGCTCTTGCAGCCGTAGGGTATAAAGTAGGCGATGTAATTGAGTGGCCTTTTAGAGAGGGAAATCGAAAGATTGAAATTCTAAAAGTAGAAGACTGGGTGGAAACCTTTCACTAAAAAATTAGACTAAAAAAATGGCGCAAAGATTTGCGTCATTTTTTTATTCAAAAAATCCTTAGGGTTTTGTTTTCACCCGGTCTGCAGTTTTATGTTAACGAACGGCATAGGGTTATATTAGGCAAAATCTTATCTTTGCCAAAACATTACAATAATGAGTAAACCCATTACAGAATTTCTTGAGAAATACTACCTCCATTTTAACTCTGCAGCCCTTGTGGATGCCTCTAAAGGTTATGTAGCTCACCTTAAAGACGGCGGTAAAATGATGATTACCCTTGCAGGTGCGATGTCTACTGCAGAAATTGGTAAAATCTTGGCCGATATGATTCGTCAGGACAAAGTTCAGATTATTTCTTGTACAGGTGCTAACCTAGAGGAGGATTTAATGAACCTAGTTGCCCACTCGCATTATAAAAGAGTACCTAACTACAGAGACCTTACACCTCAAGAGGAATGGGATTTACTTGAAAAAGGACTTAACCGTGTTACAGACACTTGCATTCCAGAAGAAGAAGCGTTCCGCAGACTTCAACAGCATATCGTTGAGATTTGGAAAGATGCAGAAAGCAAAGGCGAGAGATATTTCCCACACGAATACATGTACAAAATGCTTCTTTCTGGAGTGTTAGAACAGTATTATGAGATTCCGAAAGAAAATTCTTGGATGCTTGCCGCAGCAGAGAAAAATTTACCTATCGTCGTACCCGGATGGGAAGATTCCACCATGGGAAATATTTTCAGTAGCTATTGTATCAAAGGAGAGCTTAAGCCTTCAACCATGAAGTCAGGGATTGAGTATATGATGTTCCTTGCGGATTGGTATCCTAAGAATTCAGGAGGAAAAGGAATTGGGTTCTTCCAAGTTGGAGGAGGAATCGCCGGAGATTTTCCTATATGTGTAGTTCCGATGCTTTACCAAGATTTAGAAATGACCGACACTCCATTCTGGTCTTATTTCTGTCAAATCTCAGATTCAACCACTTCTTACGGTTCTTACTCAGGAGCGGTTCCGAACGAGAAGATTACATGGGGGAAACTAGACATTCATACGCCTAAATACATTGTGGAAAGTGATGCGACCATCTGTGCGCCTCTTATGTTCCAATACATTCTAGAAAACTCCTAGAGTTAAACAAATTTGAAAACAGAAAACCAGTGGGGTTTGATTCCACTGGTTTTTTTATGCCTTGTAAGCTTCTTTCTGTCACTCTTTTGCTAACTTTGGAAGATGGATCCCCTTTTTAACACTCAAGTGTACGAGATAATTGAACTCATCCCGAAGGGACGAGTTACTTCCTACGGTGCTATTGCTCGCGCAGTGGGCTATCCAAACCATGCGCGCCATGTGGGGAATGCTCTACGGGATTACCCCTCTAGTTTTCCAGCACATAGGGTATGTAACAGCACCGGTCACATAGCTGCGAGCTGTCTCGATCGTTTTACGAAAGCTTTAGAAAAAGAAGGCGTGAAAGTCCATGGAACCAAGATCGTGGAGTTTAAAACTCGCTTCTGGGATCCACTCAACAATCTATAACGAAAGGGGATTGTTTAGAAGGGACTTTTTTTGCTTTCTGCTTATTTTTTAGGATAGTGAATGGCTTTGTCTAATTCGATCGGGTTGTTTTCCCTTCGAATATTTTCCTGTGCGTCCCTTTCGTGCTTCTTTAATTGGTCTTTTGCGGTGATCTGCGTTCCACGATAGAAGAATTTCGTGTTGGGCTGTTCATCGAATTGCAGTCTAAAATCCTTTAGGGGATCTTCGTAGTACTCTAGTTTCTTCTGCTTAAGGGTCTTCTCGCTGATTTCAATAGGTTTGCCACCCGCGTAATTTTCGATAATGCCGCTTGTATCAAAGGTCTCCTTTAGATTCAAAGATTCAATCATCGAATAGGCAAATGAGTTCTTGGTATCGTGAATTTCAAAGATGAGTCCCGGAAGGCCTCTGAATTTGTAAGGTCCTTCATTGTAAGGAATTTCTTGAGCAAACCAAGCAATCCAAGACCGACCTCCAAAGTCTGTAGTTGCTTTCTGTAAGGTATAGGTTCCTGCTTTCCTAGTGTCCTTGCTTAGTTTCCATTGGAGGGGATCGCTTGTGGTATACACAAAAACATTGTCCGTATTCTCATAGTTTTTATTTTCGAAAGAGTTCCGTTTTCTAGTCACAAGGTTCTGGTAGCCCCAGACCTGGTACCCGCTGTTTTGGTTGGCCTTGTTTATGGAATCCATTTCCAAAAAATCGTGTTCGTAAAATTTCACGGAATCTGGGTTGATGTCTAATACCATTTGAGTGGACATAAGCTCCGTGCTTGTAGAATCCAATTTGAATTTTAGTTCGTAAATAAAACGATGCGTTTGTGCAGAGATAACGGCCGTTACAAACAGAAGGCTTAGGAGCAGTGATTTTTTCATAGTCTTAAGGAAAACAAAATGGGTGGGTATAAAGGTAGAAAAATTATCGACTTGTAAGGATGTGCTACAATCAAAAAAGCCCTCTAATCCTTGGTAGAATAGAGGGCTTATTGTATTTAGTCTAAAAAAAGTTATTTTTTAGAGAATAGCATTTCTTTTACTTGTGCTTCTAAATCTTCTGCTAGTTCAGGATTGTCTTTAAGAACTTCCTTGACAGAGTCTCGTCCCTGACCTAGTTTGGTTTCCTCATAGCTAAACCATGAACCGCTTTTTTTCACAATGCCTAAATCCACAGCTGCATCTAAGATTTCTCCTGTTTTCGAAATCCCTTCTCCGTACATGATGTCAAATTCTGCTTGTTTAAAAGGAGGTGCTACTTTGTTTTTTACAATTTTCACTTTCGCGCGACTTCCTACTGCGTCGTCCCCTTGTTTGATTGGAGCACCTGCTTTACGAATGTCAATTCGAACGGAAGAGTAAAATTTAAGAGCATTTCCACCGGTCGTGGTTTCTGGATTTCCGAACATGACCCCGATTTTTTCTCTTAACTGGTTAATGAAAATCACAGTACATTTTGTTCTTGAAATCGAAGCTGTTAGTTTTCTTAAGGCTTGAGACATCAAACGGGCATGAAGACCCATTTTGGATTCTCCCATTTCTCCTTCAATCTCTGCTTTAGGCGTAAGGGCTGCTACCGAGTCAATCACTACGATGTCAACCGCACCGGAACGAATCAAATTGTCAGCAATTTCAAGGGCTTGTTCTCCGTTGTCCGGTTGAGATATAATTAAGTCGTCTAATTTAATTCCTAGTTTGGAAGCGTAATGGCGGTCGAATGCATGCTCTGCATCAATGAAGGCTGCGATGCCTCCTAATTTTTGAGCCTCTGCAATGGCATGAAGAGTCAGAGTGGTTTTCCCTGAGGACTCAGGTCCGTAGATCTCGATCACTCTTCCTTTTGGATATCCACCCACCCCAAGGGCAATGTCAAGTCCAAGAGATCCGGTGGGGATCACCTCGATGGAAGTGTCTACCGAATTGTCTCCAAGGGTCATCACAGTCCCTTTTCCATAGGTTTTATCTAGTTTTTCTAGCACTAGGGCTAGCGCTTTCTTTTTATCGTCTGCTGCGCTCATAAGTCAAATTATTTCGTCAAAAATACGCAATTAATCGCGCAATTCACTTAGAGCGTTGCTAATTTTTGTAGCAATTTTCAGATCTCTGAAACAGCCAGTGAAAAGGCAATGGAAATTCCTCAGCTATGGGTTCGGTAGTCCGTAAGAACTTGACGCTGCGCGCGGTCCCCTAGCTTTACAAGTCTTGTTGCGCTATTGGCGCTGGACGAGTGAAGGAGCTTTTGTGCCACTTGGTTTAATCCCCAATTTAATTTTGGAAAGAGTCCAAGAGAATCGGTTTTTGGGATGGCTAGTCGCTGCAAGATTGCAGGATCTAGAAAAAACGTAGACATGCTTTGGTGAAGTTTCAATAGCAGTTTTCGTTGAAACTGATAAGGCTGAATGGTGCTCTCTAGGTTCTCTCGCAAAAGTGCTTGTGCAAGTTCTTTTGAGTCCGCATCCGCTTTGTCTTGAAGAGTAGACCACTGATAAAAGAGCTCGACGGCCTGTTTTTTCGTGTCGGGTAAATGCTCCGTGGGAATCCCTAATAGAGTTCCGACGTATTTCCAGAGATGAAAAACGCCTAGTTCTTCGCGAGTTGAGATTTTCACGCCTAGTTGAGAGAGTCCGTGCAGAAAGACAAGGGAGAATCCTAGATAGGTAGCAATCATGTCAAAATGATTGATAGGCTCCCCCCAGAGCTCTGTGTTCCAATCCTCCGCATTTTCCAAAATGGAAAGTCTCGCGTAGGAATGCATTAAGCGCGTTTTTAGAATAAGTTCAAAGGCTTCTGAGCCGGGTGTAATTGCGTTTTCGCGCGTGACGAGCACCCAAAATTCTAACGTATCCTTAAGTCTTTTGACTGCTCCTTTCTTTAATTGGCCCGTATAGATAAGAGGTTTGGCTAGGTAGGCAAATTCATACCCGCCCATTAGGCTGTAGTCTCGTAAGACCATTAGGGAGTTAACTCCGCCTCGCATGCAAAGTCTTGCCCCTACATTGGCTAGCTCGGGGTTATACCAATCGGGACGCGCCCTCATCTGTGTTAAAAGCTTCTCTAAACTTTCCACCTTTGGCTCGCTGGCAGTATCCTCTTTTCTCATATACTTGGAAATAAGGCTACTTGCCTTTAGGTAAGGCATCGCTTTGTACGTATCGCTAACCACCTGGTCGGCCAAAGAGTCAATTTGATAGTAAAGGGGGGAGAGTTTCTCAAACCCTTCAAGCGAAGGGTGGGCTCCCGACCAATCTAAGAGCCTTTTGCCCATGCCCTTAGTCCAGAATTCGTTAAAGTGAGGACTTTCGTGGAACCGAGGCTCCGCTATTTTGGTCATTTTTCTAATCTTTAAATGGAGCCTAGAGTACTGCAAATTCTTTGCCGCCCTATAGCAAAAAAGCCAAACCGCTCGAAGGGGAGGGGTTTGGCTTTTGATGATTTATAGTGTACTTCCTATAGAGAAGCAGAATGAACTAATAGATCTGTTAATTTGTTAGAGTAACCGGTTTCGTTATCGTACCAAGATACCACTTTCACAAAGGTAGGAGAAAGCATAATTCCCGCTCCTTTGTCGAAGATAGAAGTTCTTTTGTCTCCAATAAAGTCTTGAGAAACGACAGGATCTTCGGTGTACCCTAGGATGCCTTTAAGTTCGCCTTCAGAAGCACTTTTCATCACAGCAGAAATTTCATCGTAAGAAGTAGGTTTTTCTAGTCTTACCGTTAAATCTACTGCAGAAACGTCTGCTGTAGGTACACGGAATGACATTCCCGTTAGTTTTCCATTCAATTCTGGAATTACTTTTCCTACGGCTTTCGCAGCTCCTGTGGAAGAAGGGATAATGTTTAGAAGAGCGGAACGTCCTCCTCTCCAGTCTTTCATGGAAGGTCCATCCACGGTTCTTTGAGTCGCCGTAGTCGCATGGACTGTGGTCATAAGTCCTTCAAGGATACCGTAGTTGTCGTGAAGTACTTTTGCAAGGGGAGCTAAACAGTTTGTTGTACAAGAAGCGTTTGAAAAAATCGCAACGTCATTTGTTAGTTCTTTATGGTTTACTCCCATAACGAACATCGGGGTGTCGTCTTTTGAAGGAGCGGAAAGGATTACTTTTTTTGCTCCTGCATTTAAATGGGCTCCTGCTAGGTCTTTAGAAAGGAAAAGTCCAGTCGATTCCACGATGTAATCTGCACCCACTTCGTTCCATTTCAAATTGTTTGGATCTCTTTCTGCCGTCACACGGATTCTTTTTCCATTGACTACAAGGTCATTTCCTTCCACTGTGATTTCGCCATCGAAACGTCCGTGCACGGAATCGTATTTCATCATGTACGCCATGTATTCTGCGTTGATCAGGTCATTGATACCTACGATTTCGATGTTGTCGCGCTCTAGCATAGCACTGAATACCAAACCACCAATTCTTCCGAATCCGTTGATACCTACTTTAATTGTTGACATAATAAATTGATTTTGATTGATTAATTATAGGGCCAGAATTTCTGAGATTTGCAGAAGGTCCTGGTTGATTTCATTGTGTTTTCTAATGGCATCCTCTATTGGAGTATAAACCAGTTGGTTCGCTTGAAGTCCGGCCATCACGTTGGATTCTCCGTTCATCAGTCCAAGGACCGCGCCGTAGCCTAAACGAGAAGCGAGTACTCGATCGGCGCAGCTCGGGGAGCCGCCTCGTTGAATATGGCCTAAGATGGTCACTCGAATGTCCGCATCCGGAAACTCTTCGCCTGTTTTTTGTGCAAGTTCGTAAGTGGAACCTAGGGTTTCTCCTTCTGCAACGACCACGATACTTGAGGTTTTTCCTCTTTTGTGCGCTTTTTTAAACGTCGTAAGAAGCTCCTCCATGCTGTCGTTTTGCTCTGGAATTAAAATGTCCAAAGCTCCGGTTGCAATTCCACTATTTAAAGCGATAAAGCCTGCATCTCTTCCCATTACTTCAATAAAGAAGATTCGAGAGTGAGAGGTGGCCGTGTCTCTAATTTTATCGATAGCTTCCATCGCCGTATTTAAGGCAGTGTCGTATCCAATGGTATTGTCGGTTCCAAAGATATCGTTGTCAATGGTCCCCGGAACTCCGATGACCTTGATTCCGGTTTCTTCGCTAAACACCTGGGCGCCGGTAAACGTACCGTCTCCGCCGATGCAAACTAAGGCTTCAATGCCTTCTGCCTTGCAGTTCTCAAAGGCCTTTTGTCTTCCCTCTGCGGTTCGGAATTCTTTGGATCGGGCCGATTTTAAAATGGTCCCTCCCAAATTAATGATGTTGCTCACGGAGCGAGGCCCCATTTTGGTGTAATTCCCTTCGATCAGACCGTTGTATCCACCTCGGATTCCAACGACTTGCAAATCATGATAGATGGCCGTTCTTACTACGGCTCTAATTGCCGCATTCATTCCGGGTGCATCGCCTCCAGAAGTTAAGACTCCAATCTTTTTCACCATGGATTTCTTTGTCATTTGCTATAGGGTTTCTAATGAGACACAAATTTACTAAATTCTAGTCAATTTTTCAGACTTGCTTAGGGGCATTGTTAAGAAAGAATTTATTAATTTAGCAGAATGCGGAAAACTCAAAAATTACAACCGGTTTTATCCACTGCGCTCTGCGCGGTGTATGTACTGGTCATGGTGTTTTCCACACTTTTTCACCACCACTCACACTCCCGTACGAGTACCGAGTTTTTGGTCACGAGTGGAGATTCGTTACAGAAAGTTACGACTCTTCACGGGGCAAGCGACTGTCAAGCTTGTCATTTTTTATCGCACCAAATTAGCTTTGAGTCTCCCAAAATTTGGAGTCCGGAGGTGAAACACGAAAAGAAAACCCCTCTTTTGTTTTCTTTTGAAGTCCGCAATTTAAGCACAGAGATTTTTCATATCTCGAGTAGGGGACCTCCCATGGGGAGAATTTAACTCTCTATTCTATTCAAAAGCAGCTCCAAAAAGGAGTTATGCTCTCTATTTAAGTGCTTAAATCAATCTATGAAGCCATTATTAAAGCTCATGGCATTCTTTTTAGGAATGCTCATGGTGAGCGCACAAACTTCCTTTGTACTCAAAGGAAATGTGGAGGATTTCCACAACAAAACCAAATTAGAAAATGCAACGATTCAATTGGGCAATCGCACGACAAAAAGCGATGCGAGTGGACGTTTCGAATTTAAGGACCTTCCCAAAGGTCACTATCATATCAAAGTAACACATCCAGAATGTGAGCCCTATGAAATGGGGCTGAATTTGGAGAGTTCCACTCGAATTACCATTCGAATGGAGCACCATCTTCACGACATTCAGGCCGTCGTTGTGCAGGGAGCAGGAGCCAAACAAAAATCGGGTCATTCCGTGCAAACTCTTTCCTCAACGGATTTGCAAAGACTTAGTTCTGAAACCCTAGGAAGTGCCCTAAGCACTCTAAGTGGAGTAGGTACTTTAAGTACAGGGAGTCGGATTTCCAAACCCATCATTCATGGACTTTACGGAACTCGAGTGGCGATCTTAAACGACGGCGTTCGATTAAATGAACAGGAATGGGGCGTAGAGCATGCCCCAAGCGTAGATCCCTCGATGTTTCAACGGGTTCGCGTAGTGAAAGGAGCCGGCGTCCTCAAATACGGAGGGGATACGGCAGGAGGACTTGTGCTTTTAGAACCCAAAACTCTGCCTCGCAAAGACACCCTCATGGGAAAGTTTACAGCTTCTGGAATTTCGAGTGGCCGTGGCCTTAAGCTAGGAGTCGATCTAGGGAAAGCCTGGGAGAACGACTGGTTTGTCACGACAGGCGGATCCTACCAAAAACTAGGAGACGTGCAGATTCCTCACCATACCCTTCAAAACACAGGCGCAGAGCAAAGCTCCTTTCGCTTTGCGGTAGGAAAACGTAGCTTTAAAAATGGTTTTGAAGCTTCCTATTCTGGAGTGAATCAGATGTTTGGAATCTACAGAGGCTCGCATTTGGGAGGTCCAGAAGATTTCTACGATGCCATTGCAAGCAGCCGTCCGCTTTATCTCGATGACTTTAGTTACCAAATTTCAAATCCGAGACAGGAAGTAGCTCACCATGTAGTGAAATTAGAGGCCTATCATCGATTTGCCAATTTCGGAAAGCTAAGTGCGCAGTACGATTTTCAAAGCAACCAACGAAAGGAGTTCGATTTGAGAAGGGGCGAATTAAGCTCTCTTCCTTCGATGGATTTAGAGCTTCTTACCCACCGCCTGCAAGTGGATCATTTGATTGAACGGGAAAGTTGGGATTTGGAAACGGGTGTTTTTGGAGCGATTGAGGATAATTATCCCGATCCCTCCACCAAAGCCAGAAGACTTATCCCAGACTATTATCGCTATAATTTAGGACTCTATTCGACTTTAAATTATCGCCTGAGCCCCCAAATTCATTTGGGAGCGGGAGCTCGCTATGAATTTAATCGCTACGATGCGTACAAATACTACGATCAAAGCGATTGGGAATCCCGATTTGAATCTAGGTTTTCTCAGTTTGAAGTCTCTCGCGAAGGGAGTCGTGTGCTCACTCGCCCAATTTTAGATTACCACAATCTCTCGCTCAGTGCTTTTGCAAACTACCATGTAGGAAGCAATTTTAGTTTAGACTTTGGGTATTCCAGGTCTTCGAGAACGCCGAGTGCGGCGGAGCTATTTGCAGACGGACTGCATCATTCTGCCTCCACGATTGAACTAGGAACCCTAGAGATTGAGTCGGAACAGATTGACCATTTTAGTTTGACGGCGAAGGTAAAGAGACCGTGGTTAGAGGGGTTCTCTCTAGAGGTTTCCCCTTACTTTATGCACTCTTCAAATTACATTAGCCAGATTCCAACGGGGGTTCAGAATTCCAATCGCGGCGTGTTTTTGATTTGGTCTTTTCAACAGACTAAGGCAAGACTCTACGGCGTGGACGTGGATTTAAATTGGAACCTTACCAAGGCTTTAAAATGGACTTCTCAGGCCAGCGGCCTAAGAGGTCAGGATTTAAGTCATGACGAGCCTCTCATTTTAATGCAACCTACTCAGTTTCGAAACGGCATTGAGTTCTCGGGCTTTAAATCCAACGCGTATTACGCAAAACTAGAAAACCTACTAGTTCTGAAACAAAAGAGATTTCCTCTACGTAATGTAGAGCTAAGTCTAATTGAAGATGGACAAATCGTAGAGAAGGTTTTGGACGTAAGCTCCACTCCGAAAGGATACGACCTCTGGTCGCTGTCCCTTGGAGGACCGATTGCAAAAAGCCTTAATTTCGATCTTCGGATCACCAATTTATTAAATACGGAGTACCGCGATTCCATGAATCGCCTACGGTATTTCTCGCCTGAACAAGGCCGTAATTTTATTTTCACACTTACTTATTCATTATAAAAATTTGACTCTTATGAAATCTATATATTCTTTAATTACAATCCTACTCATCGCTGTTTTGTTTACTTCTTGCCGTAGAGACGGAGTTCCTGAGGACATTCATGAACACGAAGAAATTGAACAGATTACCCTAAGTTTTAAAGAGGAGGGAAGCGCGAGCTCTCCTCAAGTAATCACCTACCTAGGAGGCAAGGCTTCCTCAGATTTGATCTTGGAGCCTGGAAAGAGCTACGAGCTTAGTCTTGATTTTTTCCACAGACATGACGATCATTTGGAAAGTATGCTAGAGGAAATCATCGAGGAGAAAGACGAGCACTTTATCACCTTTGAATTTGCAGGGGTTGATCTTGAACTCTCGAGGCTTCCAAACGACGTGATTCGTTCTGACGGACAGAAACTTGGCCTAAAGACCCTTTGGAAAGTGAGCCAGGTGCAGTCTCCAGCTAGAGTGAGTATCAAACTTCACCACGGTTCCCAAAGCGTGAAAGATCAAATGCCTTCTGCGCAGAGACAATTTGGAGAGGCGATTGGCGGTGAAGCGGATGTAAACGCTCAAATCGAGATCAAAAACTAGTTTTTCCACTTCCGAAAGGATCCCAGCAGGCCTACTGCTGGGATTTTTGGTATAATCGCCTCGCTTTATGGGCATTGTTTGCAAAATTTTCGTATTTTTGCGAACCTTAATTTTAATCAAATAATAGATCATATAATGAACGTTACAGCACAAAATCATGATGAGGTAAGCGCATTACTTACAGTGACCGTAGACAAAGCGGATTATAAGGGGAATGTGGACAAACAACTTCACAACTACGCTAAGAATGCCCAAGTACCTGGATTCAGAAAAGGAAAAGTGCCAATGGGCATGGTAAAAAAGCAGTACGAAGCTCCTATTTCTTACGAAGAAATTAATAAAGTAGTTTCTGAGGCTTTAAACAACTACATCAAAGACAACGATCTTAAGATGGTAGGTCAGCCCGTACCGGTCCCTGTTGACGATTTAGATCTTAACGCAGAACAATTGACTGTGTCGTTTGAAGTAGGGTACGAGCCCGATTTCAAAATTGACCTGGCTTCTTACTCGGCTCCTCACTACGAAGTAGAGGCGTCTGACAAAGAAATTGGACAGAGCATTGAAAACATGCAAAAGCGTTTTGCTACGCGTGTAGAGCAAGATAAAATTGGAGCGGATTCTCAAATTGCTCTTGAAGTATCTCAAGTAGTAGAAGAAGATGCAGAGGGTGAGCACCACCACCATCCAAAAACGGTTACGGCAACCAAGGAAACAAAAGCAGCCTTCGAACTTGTGAAAAAGTTGAAAAAAGAAGGAAGCGTGAAAGTTTCTAAAAAAGAGTTGGAAGAAAATGAAGACTTAGCGACTGAGCTAGGATTCTCAAAAGAAGAAGTGGAACACCTTCACCACGACGAGGTGGAAGTGAAAGTAATGGACATCTATTCTTTAGATCTTCACGAACTTAACCAGGAGCTTTTCGACAAAGTATACGGAGAAGGAACCATTAGTTCAGAAGACGAATTAAAGGAGAAAGTAAAAACGGAACTTGACGAGTACTTCCAACAAAATGCAGACATTCACTTCGTGAACAAAATTTTGGAACAAGTAAACGAAAAGCAAGAAGTTAATCTTCCCGAAGCATTCCTTGTAAAGTGGTTACAATTCTCAAACGAGAATATTCAGTCTGCAGAGCAAGCGAAAGAGATTTTTGAAAACGAAAAAGAAATCGTAAAATCTCAAATTATTGAAGGGAAATTAATGACTGACAATAACATCGAGCTGGATTACGCAGACCTATTAGCACAAAGCGAGCAAATGGTAAGAAACCAACTTGCGGTTTACGGTATTCACCACCTTCCAGACGAAGAAATTCAAAAGTACGCTGTAGAAATGCTTAAGCAAGAAGAACAAGTAAGACAAATTTCTTCTGAAGTAGGAATGGCGAAACTGAAAGACGTAATTTTGGAGACTTCTGAAAAGAAATCGACCAAAGTATCTCACGACGAGTTTTTAGAAATTCTAAAGAAGTAAAATATAGGCTCACCTAGCCTTTTACAATACAATAAAAAATCGACCTTAAAAAAGGTCGATTTTTTTGTTTTCATATCGTTATAAGTCCTGTTAGCTCCTAATGCTAGGACTCGATTTTACTCCTTATCAGAGTTGAATTCTTTTTCCCACTCTGTGGCCGCATCGCTAAGCACATTGTAAAAATCCTCTCCGTATTTACGGATTAAAGGCGTTTTTAGGAATTTGTATACCGGAACTTCAAGGGATTTTCCTAAGTCGCAGGCGGGGGCACAAATCGGCCACTCATGGTAATTTAAGGCGGTGAAAGTAGAGTACTCTGTCGTTCGAATCGGGTAGAGGTGGCAAGAGATTGGTTTGTGAAACTCTACAGCTCCTTCTTCATACGCCTTTTCGATTCCGCATTTGGTTACCCCTTTCTCATCGAAAATGACATAGGCACATTCGTTTCCATTTACAAGCGGGGTTACAAGACCTCCGTCGTAGGGGTCAAAAGTCCAAGCTCCTTGTTCTTCAATCGCTTGAAGTCCTTCTTTTCGAAGGTAAGGTCTTAGTTTTTCTACAAGGGTATCTAAGAGTTCGGCTTCTTCCTTCTCCAAAGGAGCGCCCGCATCTCCTTCTACGCAGCAAGCTCCTTTGCAGCGTGTGAGGTCGCATACAAACTGTTTGGAAAAGATATCCTCGGAGATTAATTTATTGTCTATTTGAATCATAATGGAAAATTAGAAAAATTGAAAGAAAGTTCCGCCTTTATAAAGCAGTAAGCAAATTAAAATGACCCATAGTCCAATTTCTCGGTAGGCATACTTAGGCAAATAGCGTAGCATGCGCGATAGGATTAGACTTACGGGAAAAGCAAGAACCAAAAGGTATTCGTAATGAGGCCCCATATAGAGCACAATGCTTATGGCTTGTGCGAGGGTAAAAACCAGTAAGAACGTATATTTAAATCGAGAGTCAGGGCTCTTCTCATTGTAATGTTGAAAATGGTCAAAGATTGCATAGATACTCATAAGGAGTATCGGAAGTAAGAAGTAAAGCGGGTAATAATCCTGCATTAGAGATCCCACCGTTAGGGGCAAGTAATTAGGATCGAGCGTTGTATACCCAATAAAAAACATCACACTCAAGTAGGTCACTAGGCAAAGGCATATCCCGAAAAAGAAACGGAATAAGTTGAGGGCAATGTGCTGAGCCGTGGCAATGATATGGAGTATCACAAACAGTAGCATTGGCCAGACAGGAGGGAGAAAAAAATAGTTCACCGCACATAAAAATCCAACCAAGAGGTAGGACTGCTTGCGGAAATGTTCCTGCGTAGAGGTTAAAAGAAAAAGCAAAACCGAGTTGACAAAAAGCGTCACCGAAATACCAATATCGATGGTCCCGTCATAGAACGCAAAGATAAGCGCCGTGTATAAAACCAAGGGCAGATGCGTATTGTAAGTCAAGTTTATTTGATTAAAAACGAAATACCCCAAAGCGACCCCACAAAAGGCGATTGCGACCGAAATAAAATCCAGATAACTAAAATTTAAAACGTTGAAAAGCACTACTACAACGAGAAGAAAGAAAATATAGACCGGTATCGAAAAAATATTGCTTTCTTTTGAAAGTAGTTTGAACATTTTTTAATAAATTTGTGCAAAGTTAATTTAAAAAAGGAAAATAATGACATCTTTCTGGTTATTCTTAAGTGACGTGTTCAAGTGGGCATTTGGTTTTTACGATTTGTTCGGTAACGTGTTAAATTGGGTTCTGTTTTTCGTGGCTAGTGCCATCTTCATTTATTGGTGCTGGGAGCTAATGGTTCCGCTTGGGAATAACAAGGACAAAGATTACAAATCTCCTTCGAAAGTAAAGAGACCGTATTACGATCCTGCTATTTACAAAAAAGATTAATTAATTGATTGTTAGAAATACCGCTCCCTATAAAAGAGCGGTATTTTTTTTGCCTCAAACGGGAATTACATTTTTTTTCTCTGATGAGAAATGAAAATAAGTATACTTATCAGTGCAAGGGGAACGAGAGAGACATTCAAAGTGCCTAGATCGAGTCCTCCTTTCGCAAGAGGTTTGGTTATGAAGTCTCCGAACGTAGCCCCAAAAGGGCGAGTGAAAGCGAAGGCAATCCAAAAGAGGGCAATCTTACTTAAGGTTAAAACGATTGAACCCAGCTAAGTCCTAAGGCCTTTTCCTGATAAAAAGGCATAATCATACTCGCTCCTGACTTTTCTTTTTTGCTTTTCATCATCCTACTTATTTTTGGATAAAGCCAGTAGGCGAGTTCCGTAGATAAGATTCCAAATCCTGCACCAGCCACGATGTCGTTTACCCAATGTTTGTCATTTATACCTCGGTAAACCCCCGTGAAGATCGCAAACGAGTATCCAGTCATACTAAGTAAAAAGTGGGTGTCTTTATATTCTTTGAACATGAAATGCGCCGAGGAAAAAGCGGTTGAGGTATGTCCTGAAGGAAAAGAAAAGTGGTTGGAACCGTCTGGTCTTTCCTCTTGTACAATGTGTTTTAAGGGAATCACAAATGCGGCCGAAATTAATTGCGAGGTCACATAAAGAAGGGTCCTATCCTTTAGATTGTGTTTTCCTTCAATTCCTAGAGCGTTTAATCCATACACTAAAGCGACAGGCGCATATTGGGTAAAGTTGTCTAGCGAGGTGTGTTTAAGGTTGTGCTCAATGATTTCTTCTCTCGTGGAGTAATTGAGCTGTTTGACTCCGTCGTTTTCAATTCCAAGCGCTCCAAGGCCGATGAGAATGCCCGGTGCAATAAGATGTTTGTAGTTCAGCGTAGGGGTCGTATCCAAAGTGTCTAACGCTTTTGGAGTACTTAGTTCCATTTGCGGACTTTGAAAACTGACTTGGGCTCTGAGGATTCCTAAGTAAAGAAACATCAGAAGGGAAAGCAGAGTTTTCTTACTTAGTGCATGCATTTAGCGAATACTAATTTTTTCAAATGGATTTCGATGCGTTTTAGAATGGTGGTTTTTGCCTATTCAATTGAAAAGACAGCTCTTGTTCTATTTGAAACAAGGAGCTGCCTTTTGAGACTCTATTTCTTAGTCGTTGTTTATTTTAAGAAAATCGCCTTTTGAATTGAATAGGATATCTTTTCCATCCACTTCGGCTTCGTAGGTAACGATGCCATGGGCATCCATTATTTTCGCGGCTTCTTTAATTTTTTTGTTTGCGTAATTTTTTGAAATGTAAGCATTCACAGAACTTGGAAGTGCTTCTGTTTCCATTTCTACTTCGGTTTCTAAAAGGGAACCTGACGCTGAAAATAGGGCGGAATGCTCTGTTTTCCCCATAAGGAATCCCGCTTCATACTCTCCATTTTCTTTTTCCCATTTCACGGATGTGGCTTTAGGGAACTGCTTTTGTAGTTCTGCTTTTACCTGCTGAGGAACTTGTTTTTCTTGCATTTTTTGAGCCTGTACCAAGCTAGTAGTAGATACAAGGGCTAGCGAAAGAATAAATAACTTTTTCATTGCTTTTAATTTTAAATTAATAAAGCAAAGTTGGAAGATGATTTTGTAGAAACTTTGAATATTTATACTAATTCCACTTTTTCTCTCTCTGATGAGAAATGAAAATCAGTATACTTATTAGTGCAAGTGAAACAAGTGAAGCATTCAAAGTACCTAGGTCGAGTCCTCCTTTTGCAAGAGGTTTGGTTAAGAAGTCTCCGAACGTAGCCCCAAAAGGCCGAGTGAAAACAAACGCGATCCAAAAAAGGGCAATCTCATTGATTTTCGTGAATCGATGAAGTAGTACGACTCCAAGAATGATTAGGCCAGTCACAAGGGCTCCCGTTAAATAGCTTAGTCCTAAGTTGTCACTTAAAAAATCACCAAATGCAGTACCTAAACTGTTGGAGAACAAAACGGCTATCCAAAAGAATATTTCTTTTTTAGTTTCGTTAATGGGATAGACCTCAAGAGATTTGTAGGTTTTGAACCATAATAACAGGGTGAGCCCCAGACAGGAAAAAAGAGTAAGGCTTCCTACCAAGTACCCAAAGTACAAGCTTCGGTCAAGAAAATCTGAAATCTCAGTCCCTAAGGTGGTAGTGGCAATGATCACCAGCCAGAAGAGAGCGGGAACATACCGCTTGGCTCTTAATTGCACAGATAAACAGAGGACGAAAAAACTAAGGGTGATCAAAATTCCAACGGCATATCCATAATTGAGGGTCATGGATAGAAAATCCCCTAAAGTCTCGCCCAGAGTGGTCGCGATGATTTTCATGAGCCAAAACAAAAGTGTGATGGCCGCAACTTTGCTAATGGGTTTCATTGTTTTTTGGCAGTAAAGCTAAAACTCAATTTGGTAGGAATTTAGAAGCAGCCCTATTTGAGCTTTTCCTTTACTCTATTTCAATGGAGTTGTTGTGGTTTTGATAATAACGGAGCAGCGATTTTTCTTGTTCTTTTAATTGCTTTATTACGTCTCCATCTACCTCGCCAATATGAAGTAAAAGATCCCCTAACGGATTTTTTTCGTATTGCTTTTTTAGTTTCAAAAAATTTTCTTTAGTGGATTGGGTCATTGGAAACCTTTGATAATCCATAATGTTATCTTCGTAAAGGTTTTCCGATTTGATTTTTTTATTTCCGATTAGTTTCCAAGAATATTCTTTCTTTTGATCTTCAATTTTCACGATTAGCCCGGGAAGTCCCCAGAATTTATAAGGCCCATCCTGGATGGGTAGATCCGCAGTAAACCAGGCTTCCCATATCCGGCCCCCAAATTCAGCGGTTGCTTTTTGGCTTAAATAGTTACTGACTGTATCTTTTACTGGGGATAATTTCCAATTGATTTTTTCTTTCTCTTCGTATTGAACAGAGGATTGATCCCCTAGAATGTCCTTGTAAAAAATCTCTTTGCTTTGATAGTTTTTAATAATAATAAAAGAGTGATTTATCCTCTTTGCCATGACCTTATCAATGTCAATTTGCGCTCCGTATTTTTTTTGATTTTCTTCCGCGACTATAAAAATGGAATCCTTCTGTAGTTGATCATACGATTGAAAAATAGATTTATTTTGACCCACGGACAAAACGTTAAGTTCTTCACTTGTTTCCTCGCAAGTATCGCATGCTTTGTAAGACAATTGATAGTAAAAACGAACTTGTTGACTGAAAAATGAATTTGAGAATCCAATTGC
Source organism: Epilithonimonas sp. KH_059 (assembly GCF_057838485.1). NCBI lineage: Bacteria > Pseudomonadati > Bacteroidota > Flavobacteriia > Flavobacteriales > Weeksellaceae > Epilithonimonas > Epilithonimonas sp. KH_059. The sequence goes on along the minus strand of NZ_CM174468.1, from coordinate 1,122,360 downwards.
AGTTATTAGAATTGTTTTGAGTAAAAAAGATTTCATATTTAAACTTCTCGGAGTATCAAACTTAAAAGCTACTTGACGTGGTAGACAATCCAAATATGCGAAAAAACTAAATAAGATTATTTCGTGTTTTTAGGCTTTACTTTTTCATTTTTCCATTCTTAAATCTCTCACTTGCAGTTTGGTAATACGAAATGGTTTGTTCCACCAAAGAGGGATCTATAATTTTTAGTTCCTGCATAGCCTCATCCTTTTGAGAAACCTGAAATTGTTTTACTCGTTTTCGATCGTCAATCTGTGTGAATATATTATTTTTCAGGATGCCCAAGGTTCTGTAATTTCCAATGAAGGCGCGCTCTTCTCCTTTCTTTGTCTGCCAAATATCCTTTCCATAGAGACTCGTTTTGTAGCTCCAGTTTAGATAACCAAAAAGTGTCGGCATTAAATCAATTTGTGAAGTCAAGCGATCGATTTTTTGAGGGGACTGAGGTAAATTGTAAATGAGGGCTGGAATGTGATGTTTGTCAATGTTGATTTCCCATTTCCCAGCACTGCTTGCGCAGTGGTCAGCCACAATGACAAAGACTGTATTTTTAAACCAAGGTTTGGTTTTAGCTTTTTCGATAAACTTGCCAAGGGCATAGTCTGTGTATTTAACTGCGGCATCTCGGTCGCCTTGTGGTAGATCAATTTTCCCTTCAGGAAAGGTATAAGGTCTATGGTTTGAAGTGGTCATTACAAATTGAAAGAATGGCTCTTTGGAAGCTGCGCTTTTGTCCGCATACTGAAGTGCTTGGGTGTAAAGATCCTCATCGCATATACCCCATGCATTTTCAAAAGTGACTTCACTATCTGGAATTGCGTAGCGTTTGGTTTTGATTTTATCGGAAAGAGGATTTCCTCTATCCCTATCTACGATGTCAAAGCCTTGACCCCCGAAAAAAGTGTTCATGTTATCAAAGTATCCATCTCCTCCATAGATGAAGTAGGGATGGTACTTCTTCTCTTCTAAAATGCTTGCAACCGAAAATAGATTTTCATTTGCAGGTCTTCTAACGATGCTGTTCCCTGGTGTAGGAGGAACACTGAGCGTAAGGGCTTCCATCCCACGGACGGTCCTTGTTCCCGTGGCGTAGAGGTTTGTGAAAAATTGACTTTCACTCGCTAGTCTTTCGTAATTGGGGGTTAGGTTTTTCTCATTTCCAAATTCTGAAAGAAAGTCGGCGCTAAAGCTTTCGATGGCAATGAGAACAATGTTGGGGCGGATTTCATTTTCTCCTTTTGTAATTCGTTCTATGTCATCATACCCCGTTGAAGAATAGGTTTGATTGGTTTGCAAAAGGGACTCTTTCAAGATAGAATAAGCTTTCATATCGTCTAGCGTTGGGTAAAAGGTGCTATAGTCCAGTTCGTTAGATCGAAAGGCTGCAAAGAAAGAAAAGACTCCGTTTTTTCCTAGCTCGTTCACGACAAGATTGCTGGAAGAGTCTGCTTGTTTGTTTTTAAGTGAGAGTAAAAGAACGACTCCCAAGAGCAGAATAGGAATGGCAACAAGTGCTCTTTTTGAAATGGGTCGTTTGTCAGAGAAGGTGGCGCTAAGAATATGCTTTTTATAGAAGAAGGTTAATGTGCCTACAATGAGAGCTAGGAGTACAAGTACAATCAGAGCAATAGGGTAGGATTCGTTAATGTTCGAAACGACTTCGTATGTGTAGATTAGATAATCTACTGCTATAAAATTAAATCGGACTCCAAATTCCTCCCAAAAAGGATACTCAGCCATGACACTAAAGAAGATCACAATCAAAAGAAGAACGAGATAGAAATAAGTAAAAATTCGATCGGCTAAAGAACCAATCCACCTTTTTGGGAATAGGAGCAAATAAACCGCGTAGAGGAATAAAAAGGCAATCGCAATGCACAAATCAAATGCAAAGCCAGTCAAAAAAGCCCGAGCTAGCCCACCTATATTCGCTTCCACATCTTGGAACGACCAAATTAGGAGAACGACTCTCGTAAGTAGCGAGAAGACTAAGTAAAGTATCCCAATCGAAAAAAGAAGGGAAAAACGGCTGTTAATTAATTTTTTCATAAAGGTAAGGGGAGTATATAATCACAAGAGTAAAAAAGGCGGTGAGGGCTGCAAAGGTCACTGCCCCTGCAGATATGTCTTTAATAAACCCTATTCTAGGGTGAAATTCAGGATGAAGGAAATCGCATACTTTTTCTACGGCCGTATTGAGCCCCTCGATGCTTAAGAGTAGGCCAAATGCGAACACTTGAAAAAGCCACTCGATGGTGGAAATACGAAAGTAGAATCCGATACAAACGAAGCTCACAGCAATTAGCGCTTGAGTGATTACGGAATGTTCCGTTTTAAGGAGTAAGAAGGCGCCTTTAAACGCATACCGGATACTCTTTAATCGACCGATGGCAAAGCCATCGTTTGGGTTTTTCATATTCAATTTCTTAAACCCACAAAGGTGAAATTGAATTTAGAATTAATTTAGAATTTTAGAACGTGATTAAAAACTCGTGGGATCCGTTCTCAAACCGGTAATCGATTTTCCAATGATGAAATTTGCAGATTTCAGAGACGATGGAAAGTCCCAGCCCGCTCCCATCTCTTTCTGAAGATAACTTTGAGAAGCGTTTGAAAAGAAACTCTTTACGGAGCGCTTTTTCGCCGGAGTTTCTTATCCCAAGTTCTAGAGTAGATAATTCCACTTCAATCGTCCCTTCTGGGTCTGTATGGCGAATTGCGTTGATTAAAAGGTTGTTTAGTAAAACTTCCGTTAAGCTAAGATTTCCGGTAATGTCTAAGACGGAATGGATAGAAGAGACCAGATGAATATTTTTCCCTTCAAAGTGAGGTTCAAGATTATCCAAAACTTGCGTAAGCAAAGTCCCCATGGGGATTTTGTCAGAGTTTACGAATTGATTGTTTTCGATTTTCGCGAGAAGAAGTAGGTTCTTGTTGGTTTTGGAACTGCGAAGTAGTGCTGCATTCATTTCTTCAGCAATAAGGTACTGCTCCTTGCTTAGGTCTTTAGTCTGCAGCAAGAGATCCACTTTCGATTTTAGAATAGCGAGTGGGGTTTGAAGTTCGTGCGATGCATTTTCGGTGAATTCTTTTTGGCTTTGGAACACGGCCAAATTCTTGTCCATTAAATCGTTAAGAGCCAAATTGAGCTGCATAAATTCAAGTGTATCTGTTGAGTCAAACGCTATTTTTGAATTTTGGTTTAGGTTAAAGGTCTGGAGTTTCTCTAGCGTTTGATGAAAAGGACCCCAAAGAGTCTTGGATAATTTTCGGTTTAAAAGATAGAGACCCACCACGATAAGCAAAAAGAAAAAGGCGGTAATAAGTCCGATCACAAGAACCGTATCCTCTGTTTCTTCAATGTTGGTTTCAATGGAAAATTGGTAGGGCTCGTCCTGTATATAAATTACTTTTTGAAGATTTCGGTATCTTTCAAGGTTGGGGTCTGCGGAGAAAGGTTTGTACTTTTCTGTGGTAAAGATCGTATCTTTTTTAATTTGCTGGATTGAGATTCTCTCAATATTGGTTCCGGGTTGAATACGATTCCAAATCGCGATGTTCTGAGCTAGTTCCTGAGGCGAGATCGCATATTTGTTGAGTTCATAGGCGGTTTTTTCCGCCACGATTTCGTTGTGTTCATCCAGTTCTTCTTTCCATATAGAATCAATCACATAGTAATACACAGGTATGCTGACCCCTAAGATAAGTAGGATGTAAAGAAGAAAAGGTGTAGTGGTTTTGCTTAGTAAGGGTTTCACCGTCGTATTGTTTTAGTTGCTTTCCCAGCGATATCCTGTTCCGTAGACTGTTTTGATCGAATGCTCGTAGCCGGCCTCAGAAAGTTTCTTCTTTAGATTTTTCACGTGTGCATACACGAAATCATGGTTGTCAAACATGTCTGCAAAATCGCCAGAAAGATGCTCTGCTAAAGTACTTTTGGACAGAACCCGGTTTTTGTTCCCTAGAAAATAAACGAGCAAATCAAATTCTTTTTTGGTTAGGGGAAGCTTTTTCTTATTTACGAAAGCCGTTTTTGCTAAAAGGTCCACTTGCAACTCATCTTCATTTACAATCGTGTGGTTTTGGAATTTCTTGCGGCGAATGATAGAAAAAATCCGGGCGCTTAATTCGGACAGGTGAAAGGGTTTGGTTAAATAATCGTCCGCGCCCATTTCAAGTCCTGTAATTTTATCGTCTAATGAGTTTTTAGCAGAGATGATAATAACGCCATCTTCTGCATCCGATTTTTTTAATTCTTCTAAAAGCTTAAGTCCACTCCCTCCCGGTAGCGTGATATCAAGTAAAATGCAATCGTATTGAAATCCATTGATTTTTGAAAGGGCCTCCGAATAACTATAAGCAACCTCGCAACGATAGCTTTCTTTCGAAAGATACTCTACGATGCTACTCGCTAATTCCATTTCGTCCTCTACAAGCAGAATTTTCATGTAGTAAATTTATGAATAGATTTGGAATAACAACGAAAGCATTGCTAGGCTGTCTTAGATTGCCGATTTTATGGGAGTTCAGCACTTTCTCTTTTTCGGAAAATACCTAAGTCTAGGTATTCTTGATAGGCTATTTCTTTCTATATTTGACTCCACTTCTAGAAGCATCCCTTATCCCTTAAAAACCACTACTATGAAAACAATTGCAAGCTTATTCTCAAGGTCTTCAGGCTCAAATGTACTTATTTAACGCCTTTCGTTTCGCAGGGGCACCCGATTCTGCAGGTAAGCATACTTTTGAATTGGGAAATTTTAAAGTCCTTCTCAATAGCGACAAGAATGAAGTCTTTCACATTAATGGCGATAACGATGTCGTCTTAAAAGAGGACGTACTTGCTAAGGGTGTAGAAATAAAAAAGAATCCGAATTCGACGGAATATTTATTTAAATATGCGAATGGCTCTTTTTCCTCCATCGTGGTGACTGACTATGAAGGGGCAGGTATTGAGGATGATTTGAAGGTGTATGACGGCTCGGATGAAAAACTCCATCTAAAAGGGATATTCCAAGCGATCTATGTAAGAAAAGAGTAAGTGAATGAAAGAAGTTCCAAGCTCAAAACCCTCTGCTTTTTTTAAATAAATTATTTTTTTACTATATCTAGGGTTCTCACTTAGGAATATCTCTTTTAATTTAAATACTACTATGAAAACAATTGGAAGTTTACTACTAATGATCCTTTTATGTTCTTCGCACGGTCTTCAGGCTCAAATGTACTTTTTTGATGCGAATGAGTCGTATGTGGACGTTGATTCAGAAGGAAACGATCTGTTCGAAAAGAAAAATTTTAAATTAGTAATTGACGGTAAGAAAAATGAAGGCTTTCTTACTAGTGAGGACACAAATGCCGTTAATTGGAAGAAAGCGTTTCAAGGAGATCCCTATGTTAAGAAAACCCCAGAGTCTACTGAATATGTTTTTGGATTTGGTGCCATGTCCTCCCTTGTGCTATTGGATTATAAAGATCCCGCAAAACAAGACGTGTTGAATATTTACGATCTTGCTGCCGAAATGCACCATTATCAAGGCAAATTCAATCTCCTTGTCCTTGATAAATAGTAGCTGGGGAGTAAGATGTTGAGCTCCAAAAATACCTACCTCTAGGTATTTTTGGAACCTTGGTTTGTTGTAGCTTTGTTCGTGTGATAGAAACGTTTTTAAGAAGAGTCCTTCCTTAATTCAAATCCACAACAATGAAAACTACACTTAGCCTACTGCTTCTGATTCTGCTTTGTTCTGCAAACGGTCTTCAAGCTCAAATCTATTTTTTTGACGGAACAAGTTATGCTGGAGCTCCGGATTCTTCCGGGGGACACAACTTCGTTAAGGGAAAAATGAAGGTTCTTTTAACGATTGAGAAGGAGGAGCTCCTTTTAATCAATGGGGAAAATGATGAGGTGATCTCCAAGGGGCTACTTGAGAAGGACGTTGAAATTACAAGAAAGTCTGAATACAACAATTATTTGTTCACCTACGACCTCTTATCTTTTTTGCAGGTGATAGACTACGTAGATCCAAACAAAGAGGACGATTTAAAGTTTTTCGAAATTGGGGAGGAAGTACTTCATTTAAAAGGCCAATTCCATGTGGTCTACCTTACGGTGAAGCAGTAAATCGTCCTCACTAAAGCCAACCTGTAGAGCCCAACGTCCTTTGGGATTACCGAACAAAAAATACGTTCCTTAATTGTCGTGGCAAGGGATTACGAGTACAGGGATAGAAGAACTTTTTGTCAGATCTTTGGTTAGACTTCCTACAAATACATCGTAGATTCCACTTCTTCCGTGAGATCCCATAACAATGTAATCGGCATTTTTGTCCTTTGCGTATTCTAAAATCACATCTTTCGCGATTCCTTGTCTTAGCAGGTGCTCACACTCAACGCCCATGGCTTTGATTTTTTCTTGGAGTCCATTTAAAAGATGAAGCTCTTCTTTGATCTCATTTTGTTCCACTTCAGGAAAGTATTGAAAGCCCATGTCCCCAATGGCAAATCCGATGTCGGAAGGAGCCACGTGAATAAGGAAGATTTTACCCTCTGTGGTCTTGGCAAATTTAACAGCTCCTTCTATCAATAAATCGGTAGAATCGGAGAAATCAACTGGAAATACAATATTCGTCATGATGGTATGGTTTTACTAGACTAAAGTTAAGCATTTTTTTAACTTCGAATAGAGTCTTATCCCGATTTAACATGAAATTAAAGCTTCCCCTCTAAGAAAGTCCTATTTTTGTAAGACTTTAAGAAAATTTGCCATGAAAAAGTACCTTATTCTTTGCTATAGTTTCGTCTTGTTTTTTGGATTCGCACAGGTGGATACTGCGCAAGTGGTCGTTCCAGGCCGCAGCAATAGTGCGGAAGCAATGAAAAAACCGTACGTGATTCTAATCTCTGCAGATGGGTTTCGGTATGATTATGCAAAGAAATATGGCGCGAAAAACCTTTTAGCTCTAGCCCATGCAGGGGTGCAAGCGAAAGCCATGGTTCCTTCTTATCCTTCCGTTACCGGACCGAACCACTATACGCTCGTGACTGGAATGTATCCGTCTCATACGGGATTTGTGGACAATTACTTCTACGATACGAAAAGGCAGGATGATTTTTCAATGAGTCGTGCGGGAAAAACAACAGACAGCTCCTGGTTAAAGGGACTTCCGCTTTGGGGTCTAGCAGAAAACCACCATACGATGGCCGCGAGTTTGTTCTGGGTAGCATCGAACGGCACCGCAGGAGGAACAAGACCTAGTTATTATTATCCCTACCATGAGAAGTTTGATGCAAAGCAGCGTATTTCCATTGTAGAGAATTGGCTAAAGCTTCCCGAAGAAAAAAGGCCCCATTTAATTACGATGTATTTTTACGAGGTCGACAAGATGGGCCATTTGCACGGTCCTGAATCCAGTGAAACGAAAGAGGCCGTACTCATGGTGGATCAAGCGGTAGGAGAGCTAAAAGAAAAGGTGAAGAAATTAGGCTTGCCAAATGTCAATTTTATCTTTGTTTCCGATCACGGAATGCTTGGAGTGGATTTAGAAAATCCCCTTTCGATTCCCGAAATTTTAAACGATAGCGAACGCTTTCGTTTTGTGAATGCTCAAACCTTACTGCGCGTCCAAGTAAAAGATCCAAAAGAGATTCTTTCTACTTACAAAGAGCTGAAGAGATCTCGTACAAAAGACTACAAAGTATATCTCGCTACTCGTTTTCCTAAAAGACTTCATTATCGAAGTGGACCCGATACGTTTACTTCCCGAATGGGAGAAATTTATCTAGTTCCTAGAAAGGGAAAGGTCTTTTTAAGCAAAAACGATTACAAAACCCCGGGAAAGCATGGGTACGATCCCAAAAAAGTTCCAGAAATGAAATCTGTGTTTTATGCTACTGGTCCAGAATTTAAACAGGGAAAAACGATCGGAGAGTTTAAAAATGTGGAGGTCTATGGAATTGTCGCAGAGCTATTAGATCTGCCGTACAATCATTCGATTGACGGAACCAAAAAGACAGCTAAGAAAGTTTTGGTTTCTGAGGAGAAGTAATTTAGTTTTCTTTCTTGCTATACACGGCGAGGCTACCTGCAGGGCAGAGAAACTCTCCCCAGCCAGATTCGTTAATTTCAACTACGTGCTCTAAGTGGCCAAGTAAATCAGAAAAGTGAGTGCCCGCATACCGCGTACCCACTTCCATAGAGACTGAATTCTCGCCTGCGTTACTTAAAACGATGGCAATCCCTTCATGCTCCTCATCTCCTTCTCTTGTCCATCCGATGCAAGTGGGCTCTGAGAAGTAATCTCGCTGCAATCCATAAGCATGGTTCTTTCTTGCTTTTAAAAGGAGTTCAAGGCTATCCACTTTGGGTAGGAAAATCTCATACTGCTTGCCATCTTCTCCATGGTCTTTGTAGCTTGCTCCGAACAGGTCCGGATAAAACAGACAAGGGTACCCGTCCTCTCTTAGTAAGATGAGGGCGTAGGCTAGAGGTTTAAACCAAGGTTCTACGGGCGCCTCTAATTGTTGAAGAGGTTGGGTATCATGGTTTGCGACCACAGTGACCGAAAGATCTGGTCTTTCCTTCGTAAGTGTGCCTTCAAAGATTTGGGTTAAGTCAAACCCTTCTCCTTGTTTCGACGCCAAATGAAATTGGTGTTGTAATGAAGGGTCAAATAAACTCATGCATTCCTCGGTGGCTGCAATGTAATCCAAAAGGAGAAGAAGTTGACCAGGAGCCCAATATTCTCCTACAGCAAATAGATTCTTTCCCGTATTCGAGCGAAGGTTATTAAGCCATTCTTTGTAAAAGTTTGGAGATTGATGCTTCACCGCATCCAGTCTCACTCCATCAAAGAAAATTTGGTCGTGGTACCATTTGCCCCAATTGCCGAGTTCTTCTCTTACGAAAGGATTTCGATGCTCAATGTCATTGTACATCAAATAATCGTAATTTCCTTTTTCATCTCCAATCACTTCTTCCCAGCCTTCACCAAACTCGTTTATAATTTGAAAGATTCCAGCTTCTTGTCCTTCTGCATAATCTACGCCTGAAAAGCATGTGAAATTCCATTCAAAGGAGGAGTATTTCTGTTGTCGACCTGGAAATGTAAACTTGGTATAGCTTTCAATCTCAAAGGGCTCGGAAAGGTTCTCTTGTCGATTTTCCGGGTTGACGCGGACAACATGAAATCGTTCTTTTTCATCGCCTCCGGCTTTATGGTTGATCACGATGTCAGCAAGGATTGAGATTCCCGATTCTTGCAGTTCTTTGCAAGCCGAGATCAGCTCCTGTTTCGTTCCATACTTGGTTGGAACAGTCCCTTTTTGATCAAATTCTCCAAGGTCGTATAAGTCGTAAGGATCATACCCAACTGAATACCCACCGCCAGAAGCCTTGTAGGCAGGGGGAATCCATACGGAACTGATACCAAGTTCGTTAAGATACGAAGCCTTTTCTTTAAGATCATTGTAAAGTACACCGTTCCCTTCACTGTACCAGTGAAACCCTTGAAGCATGACCTGATTCATTTGTTAGATATTTACACGAATTTACGCAAACTTAAGCAGCTTACTGAATTTATAATGGAATAGTGCGAGTACTTAAAAAAAGATTATTCTCCGAAACGTTTGATTTCCACTCGGCGCTCTTTGACCTTAAGGATTGTCGTGGGTAGGGTGGTGACTTCGTTTTCCTTGGCTGAGGTTGCTATAGGATTTTGATCAACATACACGTTCTCTTGCAAACTTTCTGCATCCACAGTCATGTGGTATTGACCCAGCGGTAAATATGCTCGGTATTCTCCATTTTCATTTGTATAAAAAGTGAATTCTTTACCATGCTCATTTTTGAATAAGACTTGAATTCCCGAGAGATTGGAACTTACTTCGTACTGGTTTTTATTGTAATTAGTATATTGCAGGGCTCCATAGATTTGACCTGTTTTTTCTAAGGGGATGGTTAGCTCTACAGAGCGACTATCAAGACTTGTCCTAATGACTTCCGCATACCAATCGCGTTCAAGTGATTTTACCGTGTAATCCCCATAAGGAACTTGTCTGTATTTGACTTTTCCGTCTTTTCCAGTAATAAAAATCGTTTTATTGATTTGAACTTGTTTTCCAACCGCAGGATAGTCTGTTTCTGGATCGAAGCTACCATCGTTATTGATGTCATGATAGACAAATACGGCAATCGTTCCATTTTTGTATTTCACGCCTGGCTCTCCAATGGTAGGAATTTTTTGTGTAATACCTACTTGAAAATAGGTGTTGTTGAAGTCGTAAACGCTTTCAATGAATTTTGTGTATCCGTAGTAAGCGAAAATGGAGGTCGATCTACCTACCTTAAATTCAGCATTTGTTGAAAGCGATACGCTAGTTCCAACAAATGAATCTTTATTCGCCATACCACTAAAATTAAGATTTAGTTTTTTACTGAAGAAGTCTTTTCTGTAACTAAGCAGCGCAGTGTATTTCTCCGTGTCGTTGGTGAGCTGCTGGTTTCGAGTTCCCTCATAAAGAAGGAAATTTCCTTTTTGAGCACTTACGTTGAAAAGAAGATTTTTGAAATAGTAGTTAAATTGAGTTTTGATTACAAACTGGGTCTCTGTATACCCTTTATACCTTGCAATTCCTTCAACTAGGGATATGTTAAAGCGGTGAAGATTGTTATTTGTCTGAAATCCTATCGTTTTGTTGAGTAGCGCTGACTGGAACTCCACAGGTGTACTCGATAAATAGTCGGCGAGGTAAATTCCTGCATTCTCACTCTGAAATTGAGGAGCAATCGTCATTGAAACATTCGATCCTAATCGGAATTGAGTTCCGATTTCCGCTTGATGTCGAGTCGTGGTTGTGGAAAAATGATAAAGTGGATTAATGTTTTTGGGCTCGTACCGATTGAAATTGTACTGGGCCCAAACGCTTGTATTTTTAAATCGTCTGCCGATTCTTTGATTGAAGGTAGTGCTACCTTTCCTAATGCCTGGATAATATCCAGTGCTAAAGTAGTTGTCAGAATTAAGAGTATACGCTTTCCACTGAGTTCTCAAATTAAAGCCAGCGGCCATGGAATTTTCCTGTTGATTGGACTCATCTGTAGATTTGGATTTCCCATACCCGAGAACGATGCCGTATTGCGTCTTTTCTGTATTGTAAAAGTACCTAGTATTGAATAAGATATTGTTTGAAAGGGGATCCTGATCGAAAACAAAATCATTTTCGATTCGGGTATTTTGGGTAAGAGCAGTGGTGGAGGTGGCAAACGCAGTGTACCCCCGAGGAGAATTTTTAAGGTCTAAAGGGTCGAATAAGTTGTAACTTTTTTCAACTGCTCCAATTTTAAACGTACTCTTCCTGTCTTCCTTTGGAATCAAATAAAATTCAGCTCCTCGTCCGGTTAAGCTAACATCAAGGTCCGTAGTACTTAGATTTCCGACTTTTAAACCCAGCCCTTGGCGTTCCAGTTTAAGGTAAGTGTTTTGAAAGAGGGTGGGAAGAGATTGATTATGGTAAAATGTACTGTTGAGATTAAATTCAGCTTGCAGATCTCCAGAATTCACCGTCGTATTTAGATCAAGCGATTGTGCCGCATCTAATTTATTAAAGGGGTTTCTAAGGCTCCAGCTTACTTGGTTGCCTCTTCCTACATTCGTAAGTAGGCGCTGTTGATTTGGGTCCACGTACCTACGGTTTCCAAGGGCATTTTGGACGAGTACGATCGCGTTCCCGATGAATTCATTTTGATCGTTCAGCATCGCGACATTGACGTTGAATAATTCCTGTTGCAATAGGTCGCGATCAATAATCTTAGAGAAGGTCACATTTTGATTTGAAAAGGGCTCGAGTTTAATGTTTTTTTCAATACTGATGGGGCTGCCAGATAGGGATGGGAATGAGGCGACTAGCTTTACTTGTTCACTTTGATTTCCCCCGTTGTGTACTTGAGTGTGGATTCGAAGAGAATCCCCAATTTGATAAATGATTTCCTGAGGATCGTTTGTCGATATTTTCAAAACTCTTTTAGGAGCAATCGTGAGCGTGGTAGAAGATTCGGCGAGGATGTTTTTGGATTGATCTCGCAGCTTGAAGGAAATGAAAGCTTTCCCTGCTGGTTGGCTCTTGGTGACTAAGAATTTAATAGGGATGAAGGTCTTTTCTTTAGCTCCAAGACTGATTGCACTGCTGTTCTTCAGGATCCTTAAATATTGATTCCCACTGGTCTCAAGCTGAAAATCGCCTTCTAAATCACTTTTATTTTCGATTTTAAGGATTAAAGTGACTAACTCCTCGTTTGTGACGCTAATGTTTTTGTCACTAGTCATCAAGAAATCGCCTGCCTGCCCTTTAAGCCCTAAATAGCCAAGCAGTGAAAGGAAAAGGATGGTATTTCTTAAGAAGGAAGTCAACTTGTTTATTGGGGGGTAATGCTGAAGAGAAGAGTTCCGCTATAGAGTTGATAAGGTTTATTAAAAAATCCGTAGTTATCAGCAGGTGGTTTAATAAAGTAGGTCAAATCATACCATTTGACGGCTGTGTGAGCTTGTGAGCTATGGAGTGTCTGGTTTGTAGTGGATAGCATGACGGAACCCGTAGTGGAACCGCTCTGGCTATCTTTCATAGTTAATTGAACACTATTGAAAGGAAGAGTGCTTGTCGTGCTTGAAAGCTCACTGCTAAGGGTTTTTACTTGCAGAAAATAGGGAGTTTTTGAAATAATCGAGAGCGCCTGGGGTTGCACCTGGGATACTCCATTCGCATAATCGTTGGGTGCCTTGAATTCAAGTAGGACATTCGAAGCATTTGGATTGAGCGAAACAACGTAGTTCTGTTCGATAGGTGGTGAGTCTGCTGGATGAATTCTCATATCAAAGGAAACCGAGGCCGGTTGACCATAGGGCATAATCTGTCCTTTTCGATTTCGCAGTTCGAAAACTAAATTAACTGTGTAATTGTCCCAGGATGAGTATTGCTCTAAGTAGGCTCCTCCTTCCATCTCCACGTCAAGGCCTAAGGTGACTTTAATATATCGGTTAACAACTTGCAGATTGAAGTTCGAATGAGGCACTATAGCCGTGCTTCCTGTACTAAATGGGATGAGTGAAGGATTAATACCAATATTGTTCATGTTGGCAAAAAGACCATCATCATTAGGTAGGTCTCTTTGAGTGACTGTACTTACCTGGAATTTAATTTTTTGTAAATCCGCTGCGCTTAGGGTTTTAGTTCCGTTCGTAATAGGGCCCACCACTCTAAAATGAAGAGACCACTCATTCATTTGGTACCCTTGTGAGGAATCCAAGTGAATAGGTACTTGAATTAAATTGGAGACTCTTGCGCCTTGGTAGCTGTCCACTGGAAACCAGCCTGTATTATGGGGTAGAATTTTAACCGCTTGTCCAAAGTGAAAGAGTGGAATTGATAATACAAAAAGTATCAATAATCTATTCATAAGTAAAGGAAAGTTCAGCCATTTTGATGACATCATTCTCGATGTGAGAGAATGTAGCTGTAGCCAAATACTTGCCCGGTTTTAAGTTTTCGGGTAGTTTAATGGTCACTTGTCTATGATCCTTAGGCATCGTATAGATAACCTGATCTGCGAGTGTTACGACGGATCCGTCTGTCTGCGAGACGAGTTCCGAGAGGATCGCCCCATCGGTCCAAGTGTTTCCGTCGTTTGTGAAGTTAAGTAGCAATTGCTTCTTCTCCTTTTCAAATTTAAAGTCGGTAAATGTGATATCCGGTTTAGCCGTATCCGATGTATACTGATGGTAAATTTTGACCCCAGTTCTAACAGCCACTTTTACTAATGCTCCTTTTTCATTAAACGAGTCCGAAGGATTGGTTTGCGTAATGAAAAGCATGGTCGTGTGAACTGGTTCGAAGGGTGCCGATGGGGTAGGCGCAGTTAATGTAATCTCAAGTTCTCTACTTTCGCCTGGAGCTAAAGTAAAGAAAGTTTGAGGCATTAGGGTTAGCCAACCCGATAAGGAAGTGGGTAGCGTGCCAGAATCTAGCATGACATTACTTCCGTGAAGGTCATAAGACCAATCGTTAAAGGATACTGTTAAATTCATGGTACCGGTTTTACTTGGGTTGCTCACCAGAATCTTTTTTGTTTGAGATTCTCCAGGAGCGGAAATGAAGTAAGTTCTCGGTGGCCCTACCGTAATACCAGTCTGTGCTTGTGTTATAAAGGGAACGAATAAAAACACAAGGCCTATAATGTAGAATAGTCGTCTCATAGGATTGCAAAAAGGCAATTTAAGGAATTATCCCTAAACTGCCTTATTATGTTTTTAGTCAATTAGCGATTATTGAGCTGCAATCGTATAAGTTACTGTAGTCGTATAAACGGTTGGGTTTTCTACGTTGAAATATTTATTTACGTATGCATCCAAGTCTCCTTTGGCAGCATAGTTCACATTGACATTTTTGTTTACCCCTCCAGTTGTACTAGAGAATAATTTTGCTGCAGTTTGAGAAAGAGATACAGCGGGTTCATATGTAACTCCTGCTGTTGCTAGAGCATTTGAAGTTCCAGCACTTGCGGTTACATAGATATCACTTGCATCAATGTCTGCAGTTACGCCTGTGGCAGTACTTTCTAATTTGTCGGTATCAGATTTTACAGTTACTGCAAAGGCTCCAGTTGAATAAACGGTAAGGTGATCCGCTTGCGTTGCGTCTACTCCATTTAAGTAGTCTGCTTCAGTAACGTAATCTAAATTTACATTTTGATTAGCGGCATTTACGATAATCGTTTGGATTGGATGAAGTCTAACGTTTACGGTTGCTTGTGCCGTTTGTGCATTCGCTGTAATCGATACTAGACCTAAAAGTGCTCCAAATAAAATTGCTGATTTTTTCATGTTTTTTTTCTTGTTTTTTATAATAAATTGTGTTAGATTTGAAAACTGAGTGGTGAATCCCTTTGTTTTCGAGTGCAAAGATACATCAGCGAATTCCTAAGAATATTATCAAAAAATACAAAAAAGTTATGCAAACGTTTTGCATAACTTTTTTGTATTTTTTGATAACTACGCGCTTGTAACATGCATAAACACGGAGTTTTAAGTCGTATTTTAAATTTTCACATGAACAAGCGTTCGTACTTTAATTGTGTTTTTGTCGTGATTGAATTGATAATCAAACCCATTTTCTATTGCGTTTTTTTGTCCTTGGTGAGCTTGGGTGACATGAAATTTAGAGCCGGTTGGTCGCTTGTGAGGGTCATTCTGAACTGTCCAGGCGTAAGACCTGTGTTCTTTTTGAAGAAATTGACAAAGTTTGACTCCTGAGAAAAGCCCACTTCTGCGCTAATTTGTTTAATCGGCATGTCTGAAGTAGTGAGTAAAGTCTTAGATCTTTCGGTGGCTTTGCCAATTAAATACTTTTTCGCCGTACAACCATAAGTCTCTTTAATGGCGTTGTCCAAGGTTCGTTTAGTGATATTGAGTTGTTCGGAATAATAGGTCGCATTGAGGTTTATGGTTTCCTCATGGGCTAGTATAAATAGGAACCGATCCGTAATCTCCTTTTCATAGGTTTGTTGAGAATGGATTTTCATTTCGCTATCGCTACTTAATAGGATACGAATAAGGATGAACTCTAAAAAGTTTAAGAGACTGTTTTTACGAATTAATTGGTTTGCGCCTGGGCGGCGAACCGGTAAGTAATAATGTTCTAAAATAAGTTCATATGGGAAGAAATCGTTTTTGACAAGAGTCCCATTCAAATCACTAAATAAATTTCCGTTCTTAATCTGATACAGAAGTTCTAGGCGCGTGATAAATAAGTCTTGGTCAAATCCGAACACAAAAGCGGTTCTGTATTTCTTTTCGAAATAGAAGTTGACATTAGGCGGCAGAAAGAAAAAGTTTTCGCTTGCTATTTTAATTTTGGAATCGCCAATGTACAAAGTGATTTCATCCTTTGCACTATAGATAATTGTGAATTTACTTGTGTCAAATTGAATTTTATCACGGTGGTAATTTCGCAAGTGGACGAGTGTCCAACTCTTTGGAGACTTAGTCATAAATTTAGGTTTTTTTTCAAGTGTGTTACTTGTCAAACAAGCACTGTAAGTTACTGTTAATTCTTGAATTAGACAATAATCTAGAATTGTTCTAAATATGAAGAGTAAAATGTTGTGAGAACTGATTGAAAGGGGGTTACGGGTATAAGTCGTACGGGATTTTAAGTTGAACGGAAGTCGATTTTTGCTCCCGATTTTCGAAGTTAGAAAGGCTTAAACCCAAAAGTCGAATGGGTTTGTCAAAAGGTCGCAATTGCCAGAGATGCAATGCGGTGGAAAGGATTTCTTCTGTATCTAGGTAGAAGTTTTGGGAAGTGCGGCTCCGTGTGAATTGGGAGAAGTCGTTGTATTTGATTTTAAGCGTCAGAGTTTTTCCTCGAAGTTCCCGTTTTGAGGTTCTTTCAAATAGTTTTTGGGCAATCGTTTGGAGTTCTTTCTTCAAACTGTCTTCTTCGGATAGGTAGGCATAAAATGTGTCCTCAACTCCAATGCTTTTCGTAATTCTATTTGGATTTACTTGAGCATGATGGATGCCTCGAGCTGCATTGTAAAAATACATTCCAGATTTTCCGAAATAGTGGGTGAGTTCTTGCAGAGTCTTGCTTTTTAAATCTCCACCCGTATAGATATGCAGTTCGTGCATTCGATTTGCAGTCACTTTTCCAATGCCATGGAATCGTTCAATGGGTAGGTTTTCAAGGAAAGCAAGAACCTTATCAGGATGAATGGTTTTCTGCCCATTAGGCTTATGGTAATCAGAGGCTACTTTCGCTAAAAATTTGTTGATAGAAATCCCGGCGGAAGCTGTGAGACCAGTTTTTTCTTGTATCTGAGCTCTTATTTCTCGTGCTATTTGGTTAGCGGAATCAATACCTTTTTTATTTTGTGTGACATCGAGGTACGCCTCGTCTAAAGAAAGGGGTTCTATAAGATCCGTGTATTCTTTGAAAATACTGCGAATTTGCATCGAAATTTCTTTGTAGCGCTCAAAGCGAGGGGGAACAAACAGAAGATCGTGGCATTTTTCTAAAGCTCGTTTGGAAGGCATGGCAGAATGAATACCAAATTTTCTGGCCTCATAGCTCGCGGCGACTACTACACCACGCTCTTTTGAGCCGACGCAAAGGGCTAGATTCCTAAGCTCTGGAAAATCGTGCTGCTCGACGGATGCATAAAAAGCATCCATGTCGATATGAATTATTTTTCTCGTTGCCTCAGGTTCCACAGATCAAATTTAAGAATTATATCCTCTTTATAAAAAGAAATAGAACTCTTAGGGACTGTGTTCTTACTCTAAGGGTCAAAAAAAGCACCTCGAAAGGTGCTTGTATTCTTGATTGTTGAAAAAGTTAGATCGCGTAGTCTTTTATTAATTTGCGAACTACTTTTATGACATTCGGCATGGCTGTATCTGCTGCAGCTAATACCTCCTCATGGGAAACGCTAAAAGCAATGTCAGGTCCGCCTACATCGGTGATAATTGAGATTCCAAAGACGTTCATTCCCATATGGCGAGCGACAATAACTTCAGGTACAGTACTCATTCCTACGGCATCGCCGCCTAAGAGTCGAACCATACCGTATTCGGCAGGAGTTTCAAAAGTAGGTCCTTGGAGACCTAAATAGATGCCCGTATGAACTTTAATGCCGAGCTCTTCTGCTGCCGCTTTCGCAGTGGAAAGCATATCTGAATTGTAAGCCTCACTCATGTCCACAAAGCGAGGTCCAAATTCTTCTAGATTGGCTCCACGAAGTGGATGCTCCGGCATAAAGTTAATGTGGTCCTTGATCAGCATGATATCGCCGACTCTGAAATCCGGGTTTACTCCACCCGAAGCATTCGATACCACCATGTTTTTAATTCCAAGGAGATGGAAAACACGCATGGGAAAGGTTACAGTTTTCATGTCATACCCTTCGTAATAATGAAAGCGTCCACTCATCATAAGGACTTTCTTCCCTTCAAGCAATCCGTAGATTAGTTGACCGTTATGTCCCACGACGGTCGTTTGTGGAAAGTTTGGAATTTCTGAATAGCTAATGGTTTTTATCACCTCGACTTCGTCTTTTAAGGCGCCTAGACCTGAGCCAAGGACGATTGCGTAATCAGGTGTGTCTTTAATTACCTCTTTAATAAAGGCTGCAGAGGATTTAATGAGATCTAACATAAGATAATACCGTTTGGTTGAACGTTTCTGGATCGTCAAGCGTTACATTGATAGGCCAGTAATAGACTAAGTCCCGAAGGTAATCAAAAGTTTTTAGTCTCACGTAATCTTTCTCCGTGGTCAAAAGAAGTTTGTATTCTCCGAGTTTGTTGTACTCAGCAAGGATGGTCTTTATATCCTGATCTGAGAAATTATGATGGTCTTTAAATCGAAGATGTTTTACTTTCTTCGTGTAATTCGAAAGATGGTCCACTAAGGGGGAAGGGTTTGCAATGCCGGTCACGAGTAAA
This sequence comes from Epilithonimonas sp. KH_059, assembly GCF_057838485.1. Taxonomy (NCBI): domain Bacteria; kingdom Pseudomonadati; phylum Bacteroidota; class Flavobacteriia; order Flavobacteriales; family Weeksellaceae; genus Epilithonimonas; species Epilithonimonas sp. KH_059. The sequence goes on along the minus strand of NZ_CM174468.1, from coordinate 1,103,826 downwards.
ATGTCGTAGTAGGCGAGATTGTTATCAGGAAGGATCTTATCCTTGCTGTAAACATGTTCGTCGTAAACGACGGAAGAGAAAAATACTTTTTGGTTTCCTTGGGGTTTGATTCGCGAGCGATAGTACTTCTTCTTTTCTTCAGATAAATTCACTGGGCATTTAGAAACCATAATAATGTCTGCTCGTTTCTTTCCTGATCGGCTTTCTCTTAGGTCTCCAGCAGGCAAAACGTAATCTTTAAAATAAGGATCGTTGTAGTCCGTCATTAAAATAGTGAATCCAGCTCGGATGGCTCGGTGCTGCATAGCATCGTCCAGCACTAGAGCCTGAAGATCCATGTCTGCAATGACTTTTTTCGCCCCAGGCACTCTTTGTTCACTCACCGCAATGACAAATCGGTTTTTAAACCGTTCAAATAATTGCATGGCTTCGTCCCCTACGGTTTTGTAAGAGCTTTCGTAATTGGTGATTCCGTATCCTTTGGTAACACGACCATAGCCTCGAGATAAAACACCCGTCTTGTAATGCTCGGAAAGAAGCTGCGCCAAGTACATAACCATTGGGGATTTTCCACTTCCGCCCACGGATAAATTTCCCACACAGATAATTGGGGTTCTAAAGCGTGTAGATTTAAGTAATCCTACATCGTATAGCGCATTTCGAACGCTCGTTATAAAAGCGTACAGAAGGGAAAAAGGGTAGAGGTACCAGCGTTTCATCGTTTGCAAAAATACGTGTTTTTACGCGTACAATAAAATGGATTTCAGATAAAGTAACCTAAACATGTACTTGAAATTGGAAGAGCGGAAAAGCAGATAGATTAAAAATCGTATCCGACTTTGAAACTTAAGTTTGCCATGGCACCGGAAGTGGAAGAAAAGCCAGAATTGAGTAAGAATCCATACCCCAGTCCCACTTTAAATTCATAGTTAAAATTCGTTCCGATTTCTCGACGGATTCCATAAGAAGGTATAATCCCAAAGGAAGAGATTACGTTCAAATCTTTTTCACTTGAAATCACAAACCAATCCGGAACGTATTTGAAATCAAGACTAATGTAGTTTCCTGAATTGCGACTTGTGCTTTTTCCTTGTTGAGCTCTACGCTCTAAATTATAGTAGTATTTTGGTTCTACACTTAACTCAGGCGCTAAAACGAAACCGGAACCGCTTAAATCTCCAAACCAAAAGGCAGCATTGAGATTGGCAGAGCTTCGAAGGGCAATTTCGCTTGCAAGTCTACTCTCATTGTAAACACTTAGTCCTAAAAATCCTGCTTGGACGCCTGTGATGGATTTCTCTACACTGGTAGAAGAAGGGGTAGTTTGGGCCCAGGCAAAGCTGGTGCATAAGAGGGCGCCTAGAAGGAGTTTATTCATCGGAGGTTATTTGTTTCGTGTGATTTTTAAAGTCCGGAAAGATAAAAAATAATTTCTAGTGAAATTCAATTTTTTCTGCCTCTAATAGGGGGTCGTAAGTAGGATAAGCAAATTCTTGGGGCTGCTCTTCACTAAGCCAACGCTCTGCAGCCTCAAAATCAAGGACTAAGGGCATGCGCTTTTTTGTATTGTGAATTTGAGCCATTAGAGGGTTAGCCCCAGTGGTCACAATAGAAAAGGTAGTGGTCGTTTCTTGCGTATGGGGATCTTTCCAATCGCTATAAAGTGCTCCCAAAGCAAAGAGAGGAGCATTTTCTAATTGGATGGAATAGGGCTGCTTTTGTTTTCCACTTGAATCTAGCCACTGCCATTCAAAGAAGGAATTCACAAGGACGAGTGCCCTTTTGTTCACGGAGTCTCGGTAACTCCGAACCGTCTCCAGGGTTTCAATTCTAGCGTTTAGTGTGCGTTTTTGAAAGTCTCGGTTTTTGCCCCACTCGGGAATGAGTCCCCACTGGGCGGCGGTTATCACCTTCGGATCTTTGTCTGAAATAATGGGAAGCATAGGGTTTGCAAAGCCATTAATGCGGTAGCCCAAATGATAGGGTAGACCTTGGTAGCTTGCTTCGAAATATTCTTCTAATTCCTGGCTCGTGGAGAGTAAGGATACATAATTGCACATGAGAGTATGAGTTGAAAGTAAAGATAAGAATTTTTACCCGTTTGTTTTGTGTTTTATTTATGAAAATTTCATCCGCGCAAAAGCTGCCGTTTCCTTATCTTTGAAGCATTAAGCTGTTAAAAGCGGCCTTGAATTACTCTATGGAATTACTTATAATTGTCTTATTAATCCTTTTAAACGGAGTGTTTGCCATGTCAGAGATGGCCCTTGTTTCGTCAAGGACGTTCAAATTAGAATCCCAAGCGAAGAGAGGGAATATTGGAGCAAAGAAAGCGCTTGAACTTTCCCAGCATCCTACTAGGTTTCTCTCAACGGTCCAAATCGGGATTACCCTGATTGGAATTTTATTGGGGATTTACAGTGGGGATAAATTGACAGGCCAAGTTCAGGCTCTTTTGAATCAAGTGGATTTTTTGGCGCCTTACTCGCAACCCCTCTCTACGGTTCTTATTTTGATTGCCATTACATACCTCTCCATTGTGTTAGGTGAACTTTTTCCAAAACGAATTGGAATGCATTTTCCCGAGAAAATCATTTCCGTGTTAGCGACTCCGATGGATATTCTTTCAAAAGTAACGCGTCCCTTTGTCTGGCTATTAACCACCTCTAACAATGCACTTGCTAAACTTGTAGGGATTGATCAGACGACAGAAGAGAACGTGAGTGAAGAAGAGCTTAAAGCATTAGTGAAAGAAAGTGCAGAAAGTGGAGAAATTGATGAGATTGAACGCCATATTGTAGAGCGAGTGTTTGAACTTGGAGACCGAAAAGTGGTTTCGTTAATTACCCATAGAACTTCCCTTGTCTTTTTTGAAGTAGAGGACACTTGGGAAACTATTTTTGAAAAGATAAAAGACCAACAGCATGCAGCGTATCCCGTTGTGAGTGATACCAATCCTGATGAAATCTTAGGACTGGTCCATGTAAAAGAATTGATCACGCATATCGGTGAAGATTTGGATTTGCAGGCTCTACTGAGACAGCCTCTTTATTTTAGTGAAAACACTTCAAGTTATAAAGTGCTAGAAGCGTTTAAAACCCATCGCAATTACCACGCAATCATAATTGATGAGTTTGGAACGGCGAAAGGACTCGTCACACTCAATGATATCGTAGATGAATTGATCGGCGAAACGCAAGAAACAGAGGACGGAGATAGTTCGATCGAAGAAACCTCCCCAGGTGTTTGGCAAATCAGTGGGCAGTATCCACTCGCAGACTTCTCAAAAGCGTTTGATCTGGATTTTGATCCTGAAATCTATAAAAATTACACGACGGTGGCAGGGCTGTTTTATCATTATTTCGATGGAGTTCCAGAGGAGAAAGATTCGGTTGAAATTGAAGGGTATCGTTTTGAAGTATTAGAAAAGGATCACCAACGTCTCGTGCAGTTTGTAGTAAGCGAATCGTAACACGGTATAGTTCCATCTCGAATTTGTCCTTAGTTTTTGGCTTCGAGATAGGAAGCAAGAGCACTGATTGCATACAAAGGGAAATTGGTTAAATTGCTTTCCTCTCTAAAGTCTGACATGGACGTACGTATCGCGACGGGTGACTGATTCTTTTGTACAAATGCTTTTAAGCTTTTTGATTGAAGGTTTTCGGCTGCTTTGACTTCAATAGGAATGATTTCATTTTCAAATTGAATAATGAAATCAATTTCTGAATTTGAGTTATCTGAAGACCAATAAAAGATCGCGATTTCAGATTCGCTTATTATCTGTTGTAATACAAACTGTTCACTAAGAGCTCCTTTAAACTCTGTGAATATTAGGTTGCCTTCCAAGATTGTTTTTACGTTTAAATTGGCCATGGCGCCCATTACCCCACATCAAGGAGATATAGCTTAAATGCGCACGTATCCTCGTAGGCCTTAAGAGGGAGACCTGGCTTTGAAACTCGATTGATTTTAAATTGCCGCTCTTTGTTTGTGTGCTTTTCTGAGCTTTTTCTGTTCATATTGCGTTTGCCTTTTGTTATTAAATGGTTTGGGACACTAGTGATTCCCGGTATTAGAAAACCTGGAGAGAATATTTGCAGTTGAACAATTCAGAAGTTTAAAGCTTCGGGGTAAAATCCGTTTGGGTGATGTAGATCTGGACAGAATGGGAGAAGAAATCAAATTGCCTTACATACTGCATTTTCATTTGAGCCGACACACTTTTGCTACCAATACGTTAAACAATGGCATGCGTATCGAATATGTTTCAAAATTACTTGACCATTCCTCCATCCGACAAACTCAGGTACATGCCAAGATTGTAAGTGAGGAATTGGATAATTCAGTACATAAATATGTGAATTGATTATTAAAACTTGCTTTTTGTGTTAGGTTTAATAACTATGCCTTCAACCTTATTCATTCCCTTAAAGATTAAAATCATTAAAACTTGTAAATATTTCAAGTTTTAATGATTTATTGAATATCTTTGCTCAATGAGAGATTATACAAACCGCAAAGAATACCTATCTAAATTATTAGCTTACAAAGATAAAGACCTTGTCAAAGTGGTAAGCGGATTACGTAGAAGCGGTAAAAGTACCTTATTTGAACTTTATCGTCAAACTTTGTTGCAGATGGGGGTACCTGCAAATCAAATTGTATTTTTAAATTTTGAAGACTTTGAACTGCGTAAATTTCTGAACGATTTAGATGCTTTGTATGCATATATTATTGGAGCTTTAGATTTATCAAAACCGAGTTATATTTTTTTAGACGAAATTCAAAACGTCCACGAGTTTGAACGTCTAGTAGATGGATTGTTTGTAAAACCAAATATGGACGTTTACATCACAGGATCAAATGCTTTTCTATTGTCGGGCGAACTGGCAACTTTATTGAGTGGACGATACATAGAAATTTCTATTTTACCCTTTTCGTTCAAAGAATATTTATCCGCTCGAAATATTGATACTTCTAATAAGTATCTCAATTACGAAGCTTTGTTTTTTGATTACATCAACGAAACTTCTTTGCCCAAAGGAGTTGAGCTGCGTGATGCCGGTTACGATATAATTTACGAGTATCTGGAAGCTATTTACACGACCATTGTTGAAAAAGATATTACACAACGTCATCAGGTTAATGACAAACGGGCTTTCGGGAACATTGTTAAATTCGTAGCTTGCAATATTGGAAATCCGCTTTCACCTGGTAATATTGCTAAAACTCTAAAGCAGGATGGACAAAGCACACACAACACAACCGTGGAAAAGTACCTGGAGTATTTAACGGCAAGTTTTGTATTCTACAAAGTAAATCGTTTTGACCTGAAAGGGAAAAGACAATTGGCTACACAGGAAAAATATTATTTGGTCGATGCCGGCTTGCTAAACGTTCTCACCGGTAAGGAACGTACTACCGACAGAGGTCATATTTTAGAGAACATTGTTTATCTGGAGTTGTTACGCAGAGGTAATAAAATTTGGACAGGTACTGCCCGAAATGCTGAGGTAGATTTTGTGTGCAAAACTCCGTCAGGCGAAATAGAATATTATCAAGTAGCTTGGGAAATGTCCAATGAAAAAACCATAGAGCGTGAATTCCGCTCCTTGGAAATAATTAATGACAACTACCCGAAGTATTTACTAACCACAGACTCGTTTACACAAGACCGCAACGGAGTAAAACACCTAAATGTTTTTAATTGGTTACTTGAACTGTTATAAATCTATCCAATAAACACAGGTGTTTGCTAAAACATTGATTGAGGAATTGTATAAGAAGATGAATAAATACTTCAATTAAGGTTTTGTAATTTTGAATTTTCGGATCATTTAGGATCACTTCTGTCCGATTAAAATCCAAAATAGTTCTTTGAAATATAGTTAGTTACCGAGGTAGGGTCCTACTTTGTGATTAGGGGAAAGAAGAACTTGCTGTATGAAACCATCAAGTGGAAACGCAGGTTGCCCGAGAATGTGTTCTGAGATCTGACGATCGAATTGACAGGTTTTTACCCCAAACAGTACTATCCTGGACCGCATCGCTTGGTCAGATAAAGGGATGAAGTACAAGAGAGAAAATTTGCTTTTTTGACCAATGCCATTCATATTTCGGCACTACAGGTGGCGGAATTTTATAAGAACCGCTGATAATTCATAATCCGATATGCAGATATACACTTTTACCCCATGACTTTCTGTAATTGGATACACTTTTACCCTATGACTTTGTGTTTGAGTTTTTTTTGGCGAGTAGATTATTGAATTTGAAAATGGAAAAATAGGGCCGTGAAATTGAAATCACGGCCCTAAATAAAATTAAGTGGACAGTCCTTTAGTAAGTTAGGGTGAGTCCTGCTCCCCAATGAAGGTGAGAATCATAATTCGTGGAAATTCCAATGTGCCTAGTGACAATGTATTTGAGACCCGCTCTATATTCTTTGTCTGTATTCACCATGAAGTTTGCACGAAGTCGTGGACTAAGAGGGATGTCTTCTCTGCTTAACTGGACTCGAAACATTCCATCGCTGAATACTTCAGTTTGCAATTGGAGCAAAAGAGGAAGTGTGTAAACAAATCCGGCACTCACAGTGGAGGTTTTCGCCTCAGATAGTTTCTGTCCAAATAGGGTTTTCTTTCCAGGACTCACTGAGTGGTTTCTCTTATGGTAATTGTACGCAATAAAGGGCATGAACCATTGGTTGTTGTCCACATAGCGTCCCAATTTGGTTTCGACTTCTTGTCCGTCTTTAGCTTCGTACCCTAGTTTCCATTCTGAAGAAAGTTCCCAACGGGTATTGGAAAGCATAGCCGATCCATTAATTCCATTGGTTGCAAAATCGTTTTCAGCCGTTAAGTGCGTCATGTTGCTCTCTGCTTGCAGAACTTTGTAGGCACTTTCCCGATCGGGCAAGTTTGGATTTTCATAGTCTCCGACTTGGAAAATCTGATTCATCCCCGCCATCATATGGTAAAGGATATGGCAGTGGAAAAACCAATCGCCCTCCTCTTTAGCTTCAAACTCGATTACATTCGTTTCCATTGGCATAATGTCAAGGACATTCTTTAATGGAGATTGAATGCCCTGGTTGTTTAGAACCCGGAAATCAAATCCATGCAAGTGCATGGGGTGACGCATCATGGAATTGTTAACAAGTGTAATGCGTAAGATCTCTCCTTTTTTTACGAGAATTTTATCTAGTTCGGACAGCACTTTATGATCCATGGACCACACGTATCGGTTCATGTTTCCTGTAAGAGTGAATTTTAATTCACGCACTGGACTTGAACTAGGTAAGGAGGTATCGTAGGGAGATTTCATCATTCCATAGTTTAGAGTCTTAATGTCGCTTGTAGATTGGGCATGGCTTTCATGGCCTGCATGTTCTCCATGCTCCGCATGCTCTGGATTTACTTTTGGTTCTGCAGGCATTGCATGATTTGAATGCGCAGAAGAATCCATGTGCTCACCGTGAGTAGAATGCATGGTATGCTCTTTTTGATGCTTTCCTTTTTGAAGACCTGTGATTTCAGGATACATCACTTCGTTCATGTCCATGGTCTGATAACTCATCTTCATTCCCATATCCTTCATCTCACCGTTTAGTTTCATCATGTCATTCATCATTTTCATCCCTTCAAAATACTTGAGTTTCTCTAGCGGTGGATGGTTCTTTTTAGTTCCTTGTCCTAAAAAGATTGAAGTGGAATTAGAACGGTCTTCCGGGGTGACTAACAGTTCGTAGGAATGTTTATCCTCGGGAATTTCTACCACAATGTCAACGGTCTCAGAGACGGCAAGTAAAAGTCGGTCTACTTCAATGGGAACAATGTCAAGTCCATCGCTAGCCACAACTTTGATTTTTCCACCTGCATAATTGATCCAGAAATAGGACGAAGCTCCTGCATTGGCGATACGTAATCGTACTTTATCTCCTTTTTTGTAGTTAGGAAGTGTACTTTGGTTTTGTCCATTGATTAGAAAGGTCTCGTAGTATACATCGCTCACGTCCATCGCATGCATTCGTTTCCACTCATTGGTGAGCTTCGTTTTAAAATGACCTGCTTGGATCGCTTCAAGATAGCTCTGAGAAGATCCTTTTTTAAGGGCAAACCAGTCATTACCATGGTGCAACATTCGCTGAATTTGATGAGGCTTTAAATTAGACCATTCGCTTAAAATCAGATTTTCGACTGGAAGATCGTCAATCCCACTACGAAAGGTAGGATCGTTTTCACGTTTCTTTAAAACCATCATCCCGTACATCCCAATTTGTTCCTGAAAACCACTGTGTGAATGGTACCAGTGGGTACCGTTTTGAATGATAGGGAAACGATACGTGTAAGTAGAATGGGGTGGAATCGGCTTTTGTGTGAGCCACGGAACTCCATCTTCTTTGTTTTCTAAATGCAGACCGTGCCAGTGAAGGGAGGTAGATTTGTCCATCAAATTATGCACAATAATTTCTGCTGTGTCACCTTCGTAGAATTCTAACGTTGGCATCGGAATTTGGCCGTTCACTGCGATTGCCATCTTCTGCTTTCCTGCAAAGTTGACAAGCGTATCTTTGACATACAAATGATAAGTTACGGTACGACCTTCAATCTTTCCAAGAGTAGGCTTAGGTTCTACCTTTTTCATGCTAGAATGGTCGGCATGCTGTGCATGCTCACCATGAGCTCCCATCTCGGGTTTGCTCCCTTCCTTCTTCTCGACAAGCTTCATTCCGCAAATTGGGCAGTTGCCCTCTTTGCTCGAAACGATCTCGGGATGCATTGGGCAGGTGTATTCTAGCGCTTTTTTACTCTCGCTGTGCACGTGCTTATGCGCTTTGGTTGCTGTGTCTTGAGCGCTTGCCAAGGCAAAGCTCCCAAATAGAAACAGCAAGGATATTATTGATTTCATGAGTCTATTCTTAATTTAGATTTTGGAAGTAAGTCTTGTAGTTTTCTTCGTTTTCAAAATAAAGTACATTGTCATAAGAGTCGGCGATTGCAATCACAGCTTCTGATTTGTCTACTTCATTCCCAGAAACAGGATCAAGTGCTACTCTTGCATTTTCTTGCTGTGGAATTTTTGTTTTGCAATCTTCGCAGCATCCGTAGTAGGTTTTTCCTTCAAAATCCACTTCAAGTTGTTTTTTACCCATGTAAGCGTTGTTCACCATGCAGACATAATCGTTTGGTACAATTTCTCCTGTCGTTGGAGTGGCAGAGGCAGTGAAAGTAGTTCCCACTTCTGCAGTTTTGGATTCGTTGCAAGAATAAAGGGTAAGGGATGCTAGGGCAATAAAAGAATATAAGATTGTTTTCATTTTATAAATAGAATTAGGGGATGACTCATTTGTTTAGGAGCCAATCGTTTATAGTTAAAAAAGTTTGAATTCTAAGTAGGCCTATAAATAGACTTGGTATTGAATTTCACAAGTGGCGTAAGCAATTCTTAGTTGGAATATAAGAATTGTAAAGCCTATTTACCGAAAAAAAGGTAGAGGCAAAATTGCGCGTGAAATTCTTAGAGAAAAAGTTTGGGCGGTTGCCATATGGACTTAAGTCCTTCTAAATACGTAGGATTTAGATAATAGAATTGAGATTTTTTAGAAGAGGAATCGACAAGAGCAGTCTTAGAACCAAGTGCTGATTTTGAAATTACAGCACCATGCAAAAGCAAAGTTCCACAGACGGCAGCATTGCAATGATTCGTACAGCCACTAGAATTGCAATCATGTGATTTTGTGTTGCAGTCTCCACAATTTTCCATTCCATGAGAGTGCTTTGTAGTTGTGTCCTTATTGGGAAGACCATTACCAGACATCGAACAAGTATTCGCAGTAGGTGCTTGCATTTCCAAGTTGGCCCATGCCCACTGAGGCACGAGGAAAAGTCCAAGTGCAATAAAGCAAAACCATATGGAGATTCTTGAATTCAATGGGTTGTTCTAACGAACTACAAATGTACTATTTTCTAATCTATTGTACTAATTCCACCCTGGTGTGTGATTTTGGATTCTGTGTCTTGAACGGTTCTTTTAAAGAAGAAGACCATGAACTTTTGCATAAGTCTTTTCCAAAATCTTTAAATAAGCGTATCCGCCCTACGAACTAATAAACCGAATTGGGTGGCACAATTTGATCCGTAATGTCCACAAAGGGCAGCTGTGATAGACTCCTTATTTTTCACCTGCAAAAAAAACACACGTGCTTTTGCCTAAATAAGAAATGACAATATACAAAGCAATATCAAGATTTAAGTAAGCACACAATGAGTGAAATTTGATGCGTAATTGCATTTTTTTCTAGTTATGCGTTATATTTCGTACATTAGATATAAATCCACAATGAATGAAATAGGATTCATTATGGGTTAAAAAGATAATTTATGAGTAATATTTCAGACATTAGTTTGTTTTCGGATAAGGCAATTTTAAATACAATAGGTTTGTTTGTTCAACAAAGCCGTATTAAGCATAATCTAAATCAACAAGAATTAGCCGATAAGGCAGCGGTTAATAGATCCACGGTGAGTTTGTTGGAACGTGGTGAAAATATCTCTTTAATTACTTACTAAAAATGTTGCGAATTTTGGATGATAACGGCATATTTATTATCAAGCTATAGTCCCACAATCGTTCAAGATAAAAAAATAACTGCCTGAAAAATCAGACAGTTAGAATCTAAAATGTGGAGCTGGAGAGATTCGAACTCTCGTCCAAACAAGTAGTACATAAGATTTCTACATGCTTATTCTACCATTAATTTTCGATTAAACGCAGAGGGCAAACACCCAACGCTTAACTTATCTTCTAAAATTTTTGTTCTCGAGCCGAAGATTCACGAGACTTAGTTCTGCATTTCCTATGCCCCAGAATCAGACGCCGCAAAACGGAGGCTTCTGTGGGACATCTTGTTTCCTTACTATACTTCGGGAAAAGCGCTAAATCCTACTGTGATTCGGATTAAGCAGCAAGAGCAAACTCTTGGTCGCCAGTTAAAAGTTTTCAGCAAGGGATTAAAGAGATCGCGCTGAGGTTCTCTGCATGCTTACTTACCCACTAGGCTTGCTGTCGATACCGGTCAGCCCCTTAATTGTAGTAAGTCTGCAAAGGTAATGAAAATTTCGTTCCAATATTTGATTTGTGCAATAGTGTTCGTTCGATTTGCGGAGAACCTATTTGAGATATAATGCCATTTGCAATGATTTTTTGAATAATTTTTAACGAAAACAAGATTGTCAAAGTGTTAAGTTGTCTTAAAACGCGTTAACTACGGTTAAACTTGGGCATGAGCTATCGATTATTTAGTTCATTATAGAGGAATAGGAAGTATTTTTACGACCTGAATATATGAACCCACTAACGCGTCATTTTGTCATACTGTTTACTTTGGGTACTTTGAGCGTGCTCTACGCTCAAAGCGCAAAAGGCTTTGTTAGCACGGAAGGTGTGAAGCTTCCTGGAGTTCTCGTAATGAATATGAAAACCCAAGCGAAAGTCCTTACGGATTCAGAAGGTGCTTATGAAATTCCTGCAAGTGTGGGAGAGGAGCTAAGATTTGTTAAGCGTGGGTATGAACGAAGTGCTCTCGTGGTTACAGGACAAGATACTCCTTACTTTACCTTCCTTAGCAAGGTGGCAACTTTAATTGAAGAGGTGCAAGTACCGAGTGTACGTTTAAGTGGAGACCTTGCAAAGGATTCCAGGCTTCTTGCAAAAAGAAGTGCAGCCGATCAAGTGCAAGCAGCCGTAGGTCTTCCTCAGGCCCCAGAAAAGCCGCGTGAGAAAGCTTACACCTCTGCAGCAGAAACGCTTTTACCCATGCTTTTGGGTAACCTAAACGTGCATGCGCTGTATGAAGTGATAAGTGGGGATGGACGTAGAAAGAAGAGTCTTTATGAATTTGAAGACCGACAAGGGGAAATCAATTGGGTAAAGCAGCGCTTGCCTGAGTCCTATTTTCTAGAGAATGGCATTCCTTCAAATAGGATTGGAGAATTTTTAGGGTTTGCCTTTTCTTCCAATCCAAAAGTGAGAACCTATGCACGTGCTAGAAACCTCTCGGGGGTGACAGCCGAGTTAGAAACACCTATCCAGGTTTATGTGAGTAGACTTAAAGATTCGAATCAGCCTTAATTTGATTCCACTAAAAAAAACAATTTCCTATGAGAACACCTTTTCTTTTCCTATTTCTTTTTCTGAGCGCTTATGTGAGCGCGCAACAGGTTTTAATTGGCCGCGTGAGTGTAGAAGGAGATCGAAGTGTAGCGGGCGTAAGTGTGTACAATGTCGCGACAGAGAATTTAACGCAATCGGACAACGATGGGCATTTTCTTATCTATGGAAGTGTAGGAGATGAAATCCGTTTTATTAAGCCGGGTTTTCAAAGAGTTAGTTACTATGTGAAAGCAGAAAGTTTTACTTCCTCCATTTCAATCGATTTAGTTCTCTTAGAACATGAAATTGAAGAAGTAGTGATCGGATTTCGTCCTTCTGGAATCCTAAGCAAAGACTCGAGAGCCTTAGATCGACCGCTGCGAGAAAGAAAATTGAACGATGAGATGGCTGCTTATATGATGAAACCTCCTGCAGAAGGGGCGTATCCAAGTAATAAAATGCCTTCTTCGATGGCAATGGGACCCGACTTTTCCCAAGGTCAAATGGATTTATTGAAATTAGCTTCCGGGTTAGGAGAACTATTTAATAAGGCTACAAATCCAACTCCTCCAGCAAACTACGCACAAAGAGAAGCTTTCTATAAGCGCGTGAAAGAAGCGACCGATTTAGAGTATTACAAATCCCGTGGACTTGACGAATATGATTTTGATATCTACTTAGCCTATGCAGATGAAAGACTGGATCTAGCTAAGAAATTCAGACTTCGATTCGACATGAAAGCCATTGAGCTAGAGTTAAAAGGTCTTCTAACTAACTATTTGGACACCCGAGTAACGGTTCAAAAAGAGAAGGAGCTTCCTTTGTAACAACCTACCTTTGATTCAATAGTTTTCAAAGCGGAACAAGATTTGTTTGTTCTTTGTACGAATACAAAAAACCAAATCCAATTTTCACAATGAATAAATCTATAATTGCTGTTACGATTGCAGCCCTAGGCTTTATTATTGGCGTGGCCCTTTTTGGCTCAGCCATAAAAAACCGTAACAAAGCCGATAATACAATCTCGGTGACAGGCCTTGGAACTAAAACATTTACATCTGATTTAATTACTTGGGATGGAAGTTTTTCCAGAACCAGTTTTGAGCTGCAAAGTGCCTACGCGGAACTTGCCGCGGATCGAAGTGTCATATCAGAGTATTTGAAATCCAAAGGAATTAAACCGGCAGAAATGGTATTTTCAGCGGTGGACATCCAAAAACTCTATAACTATTCAAACGATGCGAACGGAAATAGTTCCCGAAATTTCGGTGGGTACCAATTAATGCAAAAGGTATCAATAGAAAGTAAGGAAGTTGGGAAGATAGAAGATCTATCCAGAAATATCACCGAGATTATTAATCGAGGGATTGAATTTACGTCCACAACACCAAATTATTTTTACACCAAACTCTCTGAGGTGAAGCAGCAGATGATTGCAGATGCAACCAAAGATGCGAAAGAAAGAGCAGAGAAAATTGCAGACAATGCAGGAGCAAAATTAGGGAAACTTAAAAAAGGCTCCACTGGGGTCATTCAAATTACAGCGCCCAACTCAACCGAGGAATATTCCTGGGGTGGAACCTATAATACTTCATCAAAAGAGAAGGAATCTAGCATTACAGTGAAGCTCGAATACGAAGTTCGATAGTCGGTAGGCTAAATTTGCAATCAAAAGTGGAATGTGTTAATTAATTCACTAAATTTACCTTCTACTTTATTTGATTACAATGAAATTTAGACCTCTACTTATACTTGGGATGACCCTAAGTGTGCTGCTTAGCTGCGGCTCTGATGGCGGACGCGATCCCGATCCAACACCGAACCCAGACCCCACTCCCAATCCTCCACCAGGCGAAGTTGTGGTGAAACCTGACTTTAAAGTCATTAACGTCACCACGCACGAAGGAAAGCCCTTTGCGGTGGGAGCCCTGCCACCAAGCGGTAAAGCGGTAGGCGGAGAAGGGGGAGCCGTTATGATGCAGGCTTTTTACTGGGATGTTCCTATGGGGGGAACCTGGTGGGATAAAATGAGTGAAAAGGTAAGTGCCTGGTCTAGTGCAGGAATTGGAGCTATTTGGCTTCCCCCTGTAACTAAAGGTCAAAGTGGAGGGTATTCTATGGGATACGATCCTTACGATTATTTTGACTTTGGGCAGTACAATCAGCACGGCACGACAGAGACTCGTTTTGGGTCCAAGGACGAGCTAGTGAACCTTATTAGCAAAGCCCATCAAAGCAATGTGATGGTGTATGCGGACATTGTTTTAAACCACAATAGTGGAGGAGGCTCGCAGTACAATCCTTATACGAAAACCGATACTTGGACCGATTTCACCACCGTAGCTTCAGGACTTTTTAAAAGAGATTATGAATCTTTTTATCCTAACAGCACGGGAACGCATGATGAAGGAAGTTTTGGCGACATGCCAGATTTAAGTCATGCAAATCCGTATGTGCAGGACTGGTTCTGGAAAAAACCAGAATCCGTAGGGAAGTACTATAAGAATACTCTTAAGTTTGACGGATGGCGTTTTGATTATGTAAAAGGATTTGGTTCTTGGGTCGTCAAAGATTGGAATGCTGCGGTAGGAGGGTTCTCCGTTGGAGAACTTTGGGATACCAACCTACAGCTAATCGACGATTGGGTGAAATCCTCAGGAAGTAATGTCTTCGATTTCTCTACCTATTACAAAATGGAAGAGGCGTTTGATCAGGACAATTTAATGAAGCTTACAGAGGCGATGTACTGGAAACAAAATCCACACAAATCGGTAACCTTTGTCACCAACCACGACACCGATGATATTTGGAATAAAAAATATGCCTATGCGTATATTCTAACCCACGAGGGATATCCAACAATTTTCTATCGAGATTATGAAGAGTGGCTTGACAAAACTTCGTTAAACACCCTTATCAAAATCCATAACGAGAAAGCAACAGGGACGACCTCTATTCTTTACGCGGACAAGGATGAATACATTGCAAGACGAAATGGATACAATGGAAATCCAGGTCTTATTGTGTATTTTAATACATCTTCTACGTACCAAGAAAAATGGGTGGAAAGCAATTGGGTGTCCAAAGAGATCTCCGATTTAACCGGAAACGAAACCGCCTATAAGACAACGACCCGTAGTGACCGTTGGGTCAAAATTAAATGTCCACCCGGAACCTATACAATTTGGTCTGTCAACTAAGCACAGATTAAACGTGAAATACAAAAGCGGCCTATAGTGCCGCTTTTTTTGATTTTAAAGGGGATGTTTTAATGATAAACAACATCGTAAATTTCTTCTTTTAAGGCTTTGATGTCGTGGTGTAGATAGTTGCTTAATAGCCATAAATCGAGTGGGTTTTTGTCTAGTCCATAGGCCGGTTGCTGATAGTTTTTGTCCAGAACCTCCAATCCTAGTTTTTGATAAAAGGAAAGTCGACGTTTTGCATCTAGACCTAAGTCTTCAGGCTCGCATTCGAGTACAATTCTTGAATAGTCTTTAAAAAGATCTGCAAGTACTTTTGATCCATAACTTTGATTTCGGAACTCATCAAAGATTTCAAAGTGTTCCACGAATACAGAACTTGACAAGGGCCAAAGAATGAGATACCCTAAGTCTTTCGAATCTACTAGAAGGGAGCGTACTTGTACATTTGGATTTTTGAAAAGCGTAAAGAACTGCTCTTTGCTTCGTCTTTCGTCCCGTGGAAAGTACGATTTGTATGAGTCGTAAATGGGCCTAGCTCGGTAGTGATCGGCCGAATCCACATGTAGGTAATCTATTTTCATGAATCTAAATTGAATTTGAGTAAAAGTACGGTCTTTTGCAAGGCGAGTTCTTACACTTAAAACGATGCGTATTACAAAATGTAAAATGAAGGTGTTTTAAAAACTAAGCCCCTAAGATGATTCCAATTGCGAAGGTTAGAGATCGAAGACGCTCGGTCGACGAGTGACAAAGATATCCTTTACCCAAAGAAAGAATGCAAGGACAAGATAGAGCAGGAAAACAAAGCCAACCGTCGCAAAAGTGGAGTAGATGAAAAATACACGAAGTTTTGAAACTGGGATTCCCAGTTTCGCACCTAGGCGGGTAAGTACACCAAACCATTCTCGCTCGAGTTTGTGTCTTAGATTGGATATGAATCTCGGTTCGCTCATAAAATGCTTACATCTGTATGTGTAAATTTAAGGTTTTTTTGAATTCAAAAATTCCTCGGTGGTTCTTCTGTACATCTCCTCATAAAGGGGAACGATCTTATGCAAATCAAAACTCTCCGCTTGGTTCTTAGCATTCACTTTCATTTGGCAGAGTAATTCTGGATCGCTCAGAAGTTTAATGGTATAGTTGCTCATTACTTCTACATTGCCGATTTCGGCTAGATAGCCTGTAACCCCTTGGATATTTACCTCAGGAATTCCTCCGGCATTTGAACTGATCACGGGGGTTGCGGCTGCCATTGCCTCAAGGGCGGCCAGTCCAAAGCTTTCCTGTTCGGATGGAAGAAGGAAAACATCGGAAAGTTCTAAGATTCGGTAGAGGTCGTTTACTTTTCCTAGAATCCGGATTTTATCAATTAGATCCGGGTTTTGTTCTAGAAATTGATTGACAAGTTCCATATCCGGTCCCTCCCCAATAATGACAAGTTTAGATTTTATTTTGGCCTGTACGTTTTTGAAGATTTGAAGAACGTCTTGTATTCTTTTTACGGGACGTAAGTTCGAGACGTGAATGAGTATTTTTTCATCCTGTTTTGCGAATTGGTCCCTTTGGCAAGGGATCTCAGGAGTGAATACTTTGTTGTCAATGAAATTCGTGATGACCTCAATAGGTCTTGTAATGTTGAAGAATTTCAAAGTATCTTTCTTTAAACTCTCAGAAACGGACGTTACCGCATTGCTTTGGTTGATAGAGAATTCTACTGCATGCTTGTAACTTGGAAACTGACCTACAAGTGTGATGTCTGTGCCGTGTAAGGTAGTGACTAGAGGCACGTCTTTCCCTTCTTCTTTAAGCATTTGCTTGGCTGTAAACGCGGCATACGCGTACGGGATTGCATAATGCGCATGAAGAAGATCTAATTTGTAGAGGTTCACTACGCGGTAGATCATAGAGCTAAGCGCGATGTCATAAGGTTGGTATTGAAACAGAGGGTAGGTCTGCAAGTTTACCTTATGAAAGAAGATATTGGGGTTTGTAATGTCAAGTCGAGCCGGTAAATTGTTGGAAATAAAATGCACTTCGTAGCCTTTGTCTGCGAGTGCCATTCCAAGTTCAGTGGCTACAATGCCGCTACCTCCATACGTAGGGTAGCAAAGGATTCCTATTTTCATTATTCAATGAGGATTTGAGAGGTTGGTTTTGGATTTGTAGAAGTCTCTTGCGTGGGAAGAATAAGCCCATCGCCTGCCTTTAATTCGGCGCTTATACTCACGGGAAGTTTTCCCTCCATAGGACTTTGTCCTAAAAATGCTTTTGCGCTCGCCATTTGCGAGTCTATATTGTTTTCGTAGGCGACCACAACCCCTGAAATTCCCTGTAGATCCATGTCTAAAAGGGCATAAGGCGAAGCGAATACGCTTAGTATTACTTCGTGGTCTTTCGTTAAGTTCTTAAGAATGTCTTTGGATTCTTTTGAGATTTTATACGGTTTGTAAGCCGTAGAATTGTCCTTGTGTAGGCCCACAATTACTTTTGCACCCTTAGGAATGGAGCTAATTTTTGATTTGGAGACAGTTTTTACAGTCGTACCTATTTGGAGTGCTTTTACAAACTCATGGAAAGGGTCTTCTTCTAATCCTACATAATAGTAAGTCTCCTTGCAAGAAAGAGGAAGAATCACATTTTCATTTCGTAAAAGAGTGAGGGCCTTAGAATAAACCTTTTGCGCCATTTGTTTGTGCGTCTGATTGTTTAAGTCGTAGTCTAGATTCTGCGTCGAAATAGGCTCAAAAGAATCAAGGCCTAAATAGTATTTTGTCTTTAGAATCTTCTTTACACTTTCTTCTAGGCGAGACTCCGGAATCGTTCCGTTTTCAAGTCCTTGTCTTATTCGCTTTTTCCCCTCGTTTACCCCTTGAGAGAAAAGCATGATGTCATTTCCTGCCTGGAAGGCAAGGAAATCCAATTCACCTGGTTTGTAGCGTTTTGCGACGGCGCCCATGTTTAAGGCATCCGTGATGATCAGTCCTTTATAGCCATAGGATTCCTTTAGAAGGCCTGTAATGACGTCGAAAGAGATAGAAGCGGGTACTCCTTTTTTGGGTTCTAAGGCAGGCACATACAAGTGGGCGACCATGACGCCTCCTACGCCTAAATCCATCATCGCTTTAAAGGGTGCTAGTTCGATCTTTTCTAATCGCTCTTTGGAGTGAGCGACGACCGGAAGATCCAAGTGCGAGTCCATGCTCGTATCGCCGTGCCCTGGGAAATGCTTGATTGCCGCGAGAACCGCGTGGTCTTGAAGTCCTTTCGTGTATGCATTCGCGGAGAGTACTACATTATCCACTTCGGATCCGAAGCTTCGGTTACCAATGATAGGATTGCTAGGGTTGGTGTTAACGTCTACAACCGGAGCAAAAACCCAATTGACGCCCATTCGTTTTGCATCCGCCGCAATTTGCGAAGCCATTTCGGTGACGACGGTTTTGTCTGTGATAGCGCCTAAGGCCATGGCCCATGGCAGCTTATAGGCTTTTTCAATTCTTTGGAAAATTCCCCATTCTGCGTCCATTCCCACGAGCATAGGAACTTTGCTCTGCGATTGCAGCTCATTTAGGATCTCAATTTCTCGTTTTGCATCGTCTTGCATTAAAATGAGTCCTCCTAGCTTTTCTGTTTTCACAAGGGTTTTTACCTGCTCAATCTCCTGTTCACCCTTGTTTGTGTAAAGTGCAACAATAAATAATTGACCTAATTTTTCGTCTTGTGATAAGCTTTCGTAGGTTTTGTTTACCCACTGCTCAGCCTCTTTCTTTTTCGCTTCTGTAAGGTCTAAGGGTTTGTACTGCGCTGATAGAAAGCTGCTTAGAAAGATACTTAGCAATAGAGTAGAATACAAACGGGTTAGCTTCATAAGGCAGGGTTTTCGTGAGAAACAAAAATACAACTTTATAATTTTACGCCCCCCATGCAAAGAATAAAGTTTTTGGCATTTGTTTTGGATAGTTAAGGGTAATTATCATTTAATACCAAAGTAAATCTATGAAAAAGTTACTACCCCTATTGATGCTCGCCTTTGTTGGTCTTTTTGCACTTAGTTGCGATAATACAGACGATAGAGGTTCCGGGCAAGATTACGATACCTATCCTGTGATGAAAGATGTGAGTGGAACCTTTAGTGCTTCCAACGATTATTCACTTCAGCAATCCATTCAACTTCCACAATCGGACGTGGTTTTGGTTTACAGAAATGTAGGTACTAGCGGACCTGTTTGGCAGTTAATTCCGAAAACAGAATACCTAACCGACGGACGTGAGTTAGATTACAACTTCCTTTTCTCTAAAGATTTAGTAGAGATCTATACAGAAGCGAATTTTGATCAAGCTACGATGTCGAGTGCAGAGAAAGCGCAGTATCTAAACAACCAACAATTTAGAATTGTACTGGTTCCTGCTTCTGCAGCAGCTGATTTAAAAAGCAAAGAGTACAATTCCGTACTGAATGCTCTTAAAGTTTCTGCACCACAGAAATAGAAGATAGTAAAAAACACAAATTCTATATAAAAAGCCGTTTCCTTCATGAGAGGAAACGGCTTTTGTATTTTCGCCTTAAGACCTACCTAAGGTCTGAAAGGACTTAAGGTTCATTTTCTATAGTTGAATCTTACTTTTCCAGTCACGTAACATATAGGGGAGCTTCGATTCACCCTTTGGTACTCTTGAGGCCATGCTCGGTGATTTTATTGGGATTAGATTTTACAGTTTATTTGCCTCTGCTTTTCGCTCTTTTTAATTGGACCCTGTTCCGCTTCCATTGGCTTTTTCGAACCTCGAGAGTTACGATTCTGAATCGTCTTTCAATAGATGTTTGAAATACGTCCGTTTTACGCGTAAATAGTCCCGGCTCTCATCGGTAGCTTCAATTTGAAGCGGAATGCGAGAGTGTAGTTTAATGCCGCTTTGTTCGACGTATTTAATTTTGTCTGGGTTGTTGGTCAAAAGGTTCACCTCTTTTACCTCTAGGAATTTGAGGATTTCAATGGCGACCGAAAAATCACGATCGTCCGCAGGAAGTCCTAACTGTAAGTTCGCTTGTACCGTATCGAGTCCACCTTCTTGCAAAGAGTACGCTCTTAGTTTGTTGATGATTCCAATGTTGCGTCCTTCTTGGCGTAAGTAGATGAGGATACCTCCGTTTTCTTGTAGGTATTTCATCGCGTAGTCAAGCTGTTGCCCGCATTCGCATTTTTTGGAGTGGAAGATTTCTCCTGTCATGCATTCGGA
The DNA here is from genome assembly GCF_057838485.1 of Epilithonimonas sp. KH_059. NCBI lineage: Bacteria > Pseudomonadati > Bacteroidota > Flavobacteriia > Flavobacteriales > Weeksellaceae > Epilithonimonas > Epilithonimonas sp. KH_059. The sequence continues at coordinate 1,083,229 of NZ_CM174468.1, read as the reverse complement.
ATGAAACCGAACGTTTACAGGTTTTGAAAAATCAGTCCCCTCGGCCACTAGAGCCAAATGCGGCATCCAATCGGTTTCGACTTCTGAAAAAGCAATAATATTAAAATAGCCAAACTCGGTAGGAACTCTAGATTCAGCTTGTTTTTTGACCATGGTATGGGGGTTCGTTTAAAAAGGTTATTTACCTCCTGGGGGCCTACTTAGAAGTTCTAGTTGGGCAATGTTACTTTTGATTCTCACCAGATAGCGATTAATGACTTCATCGTCAGAAGGAGAGAGATAGCGTCTTAATTTTTGAATTTTCTTGTAAGAGGATTCGACTTTTTCAAGTGCGCGTTCCTGCCCTACCAGATTGTATGCATGCACAGCATAAACGTATTCTTTAACATGGAATTTTAAATCCCTCACTTCGTCATTTAAGGCAGAATTCCGGAATTTCGGAAAGGTAGACATGTGAGAGGAAAGCTCAGAGGCATAAAATATTTTCCCTGATTTTTCAGTGAATTTACCGCCTACGCCCGTCCCTGCGGCCACTGCAGAAGCAGCATCAATGCTCGATTGAATCGGAGAAAGTGTCACTTTTTCCGAAGAACAGGAGACTAAAAAGGTAAGTAAGGTGATAACTAAAGTTAAAAATTTCATTTTTGCGCATCCTTTCTATATAGGATCGGGTTAAGACTCTCATCGTTATACATCTTCATTTGTTTGTATACCTTCATCTTAACGAAACCGTTCTCTATATCCATCAGGAGCTGATCGATGGCACTCATCAGGTCAATCTGTTGTTCCAAAAGAACAAGCAGTTTCGCCCTGCACTTCGCCTTATGCTCCTCGCTTGCAGATTCTCTGCTTGCTTCCTGGTCCATATGGTAGATTTTAAGTGCTAAAATCGAAAGCCTATCCACGGCCCAAGCGGGAGTTTCGGTGTTTAAAACCGAGTCCTTCGCTGGGACAATGTCTTTGTATTTTTCCAAAAACCAACTGTCAATATACTCAACAAGGTCGGTTCGATTCTGATTCGATTTATCAATTCTCCTTTTCAGGGCCAGCGCTTCAATAGGGTCAATTTGCTCGTCTCGGATTAGATCTTCTAAATGCCATTGAACGGTGTCAATCCAGTTCTTTGCATACAAAAGTCGTTCCAAACTACCCTCCTCGTATGGGTTGCAGTCGGATGCATCTACCTGATCTGTGATATGATAATGGATGATGGAAAGGTTAAAAACCTCCCATGCTAGTTCGGAAAAGGCCATGGGGCGCAAGTGTTTTCTTAAGGGTTAGTAGGCTCGTCGGATTTTGGATCCTGGCCTTTTTTATCTTCGTCTTTTACCGCATCTTTAAATTCTTTGATGCCAGATCCCACTCCTTTCATTAGTTCTGGGATTTTTTTTGCACCAAATAAAACTACGATAATAAGGGCAATGATTAGTATTTCTTTAAAACCTATCATGAGTATTATTTATTAAGATTATTACAGTGCAAATGTAAACTATTTTTTAATTATTTTAACCATCCCATAGGATCCACTGGCGTGGTTCCGTTCCAGATTTGGAAGTCTAAGGTGTACGATCCGTCGAAATCAGCTCCTACAACTCCAATGGCTGCTCCAGCCACAATCGATTGATTTGCGGAAACAGAAACCGATTCTAAATTGGAGTAAATGGTGAAGTAAGTTCCGTGGCGTACCACCACCGTTTTGGTTCCTCCGTCCACAAAGACTCTTGAAACAATACCTGGGTACACGCTCTTAGCTACAGTTCCTCTAGGGACCGCAATTTTAATTCCAGAGTTTTCCTCTACAATGTTTTTGAAAACAGGGTGAGGTTGGCGTCCGAATCGATGGGTGATGGTTCCATAGACGGGCATGGCGAGAGATCCTCGGTTGGCCGCGAAGTTTCCGGCTGAAGTTTTCCCAACTCCGTACGCGGTCATCGTTTTGGCTTCGACCGCCTCTTTCGCATCTTCATTTGCTTTGGAGAGTTTCGCCTCGTTCGCTTTTGCTGCAGCGAGTTTGTCTGCGGCAGCTTTCGCTTTCGAAGCCGCTTCTGCGGACTCTTTTGCAGCTGCAATTCTTCTTGCTTCTGCTTTGTCCGCCTCGTCTGATTTTCGGGCATCTTGCGCTTTCTTCGCATCCGCAGCTTCCGCTAGACGGGTTTTCTCAGCTTCTTCTTTCGCTTTTTTGTCGGCGATGTCTTGAAGGCGTTTAGCCTCTTCTTCTGCTTTTTTCTTAGCGGCTTCTGCCTGTGCAATTTTCGCGCGGTTCGCCTCTTCAATTCTTGCCTTCTCGCGATCGGCAATGATTTTCGCTTGACGTGCCGCTTCGGCTCTTGCTGCTTTTTCCGCTTCTTCTTTTACTTTAGCCAGACGAATTTCTTCTTGGATAATGCTTCTTAATTTTCCTTCAAGTGCTCTGGATTCTGCCTGCTTTTGTTTTAGTTCTTTGGATAGCTCTACTTCATTTACTTTGAATTGAGCTAAGAGTCCCTCTTTTTGTTTTCTTTCTACTTCAATGGTAGAAAGCTCCGTTTGTTGAGAACGAAGTAGAGTTTCCTTGTCTTGTACGGATCTCTGACGAGATTCAATGTTCATTTCAATTTTCTGAGCTACGCCCATAATCTCGGCGGCTTTTTGATCTTGAAAATTGCTATACGTCTTTAGGTACTGGGCGCGACGAATGGCTTCCCCTAGATTGCGGGAAGAAAGAATGAAGGTCACTTTGTTTTGAACGCCTTTGTTTTTGTAAGCTTTGACTAATACTTCTGCGTAGTTTTTGCGAAGAACGGCAAGTTCTCGACGCTGGCGGTTAATTTCCAGTTGCTTTAGATAGATGTCGTCCTCAATGAGACGTTTTTCTTTTTGGGTGTTTTGGTAGACCTTTTCTCGAAGTTTGATTTTCTTGTTCACTTCCTCTAAGTAAGCCACCGACAATTTCGCCTCGCTTTTGGCTTTGGCTAAATTGCTATTGATCTTTGCGATCTGTTTTTTTAATTCGTTGTTTTGCGCTTGAAGCTGAGTTTTACTCTGGGAAAAACCAAGCACGAAGCACAGTAGGGCAGCCCCTAAAAAAAGTTTCTTTGCTGTCATTTAATCGTCACTTTTTTGTAACCTGAAGGCACGCTATAGGGCGTAGACATTTTTGTAAGTTCAAATTTCGTGTTTTCTATCTCCACTTGACTTTCCTTTTTGCCTTTTATAATTAGTTTAACATTTTTCGCGTAGCGCTCTGTACCCACCGTCTCAAAGTTAGAATAATAGACCTCGAGCTGATTGGGCGAGTTTATTTGTTGCAATAATACTTTTTTTAAATCAAAATTGGAAGCATATTCCAAACTTATTTGATACTCTTCACTGCTCTCGCTCGAGCCAAAGCGCTGGTTTTCTTTAGAAACGAGGGTATAGGAAGAGGTCCCTTTGGTCAATTTAAAGTCCTTAGGATCGATAGGGAGGAAGGTTTTTCCCACAAGCAATTTCTGTAGGGATTGTAGATCTATGAAATCCACACCCAAAAGAGAATTCAAATACTCGTAAGAAGAGTCAATATACGTTTTGTTCCATTTTTCGTACCCTTTAAATCCCTGTGGAGTGGCCACTCCACGAGCAACGCTTAAAAACAGAGCGGAGAAATTCATCCAGACTTTCTCATCTTTCTCTAGGTAAATTGTGGCATCAATCGTAGGCAAAAACTTTCCGGTCTGTGCATTGATTTTACTTGAGATTTTAAGGGTTTCAAACTCGGGCGCTCGATTGATGTCCGTCCATAAAGCTTTCGCATCCACTTCTTTATTGATGTCCGTGGGATTTGCGACCTTGGATTGGCTCGTGCAACCGAGTGCAAGAAAAAGGGTAACAAAAGAAAGAATAAATATATTTGATTTCATAAGTGTAGGATTTTAAAGGCAAGTGCAAGATTAAAGCCAAAACACACAACCCTCAAAGGTTGTGTGTTGGCTTATAGGTTGCTTTAGAGCGGGAGCACCGCCTTATTTGGATAAGAAATCTAAAACGGAAAAATCTCCTAGAGAAATTTCTCTTGATACGCCGTAATATTCTGCTGAATTTCCAATCATGGAATTGCTTAAATTCCCGTGGTTGATCGTGGTTTTCTCTTGTATAAGGGAGGTATCAATATTTGAATTTTCAATGATTGTATGGTTTCCTATGGAAACGTTAGGTCCCACTTTTGAGTTCGTAATTTTCACATTTTCTCCAATAAAACATGGAGGAATGATTAAACTGTTTTCAATAAGGGCCGAAGCTGGAAAGTTTGCAAACCCTTCTTTTTCGTAGCCTAGGATTTTGCTGTTCGTTTCCACGGTCGCATTTTTGTTTCCACAGTCCATCCAGTCATCGACTTTGCCTAGAGAGAACTTAGCTCCTTTGCTACGAAGGTTTTCTAAAGCGGTGGTTAATTGAAATTCCCCTCCTTCTTTAATGTTCTTTTCCATGATGTCGTTAATCTCATTCATCAAGGTCTCCGCAGACTTAAAGTAATAGATTCCAATAATGGCTAAATCGGAAACAAATTCTTTTGGTTTTTCAACGAAATCAGTTATGAAACCATAGTCGTCTAATTTCACAACGCCAAATGCGCTTGGATCCTCTACTTTTTTCACCCAAATCACGCCGTCAGAAGTTTTGTCCAAATGGAAATCGGCTCTAAATAGCGTATCTGCAAATGCCACAACGACATCTCCCTGCATGGAGGCTTCAGCACATTTGATGGCATGAGCGGTTCCTAAAGGTTCGTCCTGCGTATAGACCGTTCCTTTGGCTCCTAGTTTTTCCGCGACCGCAATGAGGTGAGCTTCCACTTCCGCTCCGAAATCTCCAATAATAAAGGCGATTTCTTCAATGGGTTCGCCTGCAACCTTCGCAATGTCCTCTACGAGGCGCTGAACGATGGGTTTTCCACCAATTGGAATTAATGGTTTTGGAACCGTAAGGGTATGGGGTCTTAGTCGAGAGCCTCTTCCGGCCATGGGAACGATTATTTTCATAAAAGAGTGTGTTTTAAATTTTAGTCAAGTGTTCGTTTTTCGAAGTTTACTTAAGGGATGAAATGGAGGCAAAACGCCTCGTATGGAATTCTATTTTTGGGTACTTCCAAAGCCCCCGCTTCCTCTACTGGAATCGCTTAGGGTTTCTACAACTTCCCATTCGGCGCATTCGTGCTGCGCAATCACCATCTGGGCAATTCGTTCGCCGTCTTGAATCGTGAAGTTTTCTTTAGATAGGTTAATGAGGATGACACCCACTTCCCCTCGATAATCCGCATCAATGGTGCCCGGAGAATTTAGAACTGTAATTCCGTTTTTAATCGCAAGTCCACTTCGGGGCCTTACCTGCGCTTCGTATCCTTTGGGAAGCTCGATGGAGAGTCCTGTGGGAATAATCTTGCGCTCAAGGGGCTCGAGCGTGATCGGGGATTCTAAAAAAGCGTAAAGATCCATACCGGCCGCGCACGGCGTTTGGTATTTTGGAAGTTCGTGTGAGGAGCGGTTGATTACTTTTATCTTCATTGTTTTCAATTCTTTTTTAATAGGCCTCTTTGACTGTAGAGGATGGAGAGGGTAAATATCAAGAAAATTCCGTTCCCAATCCACAAATTCGCATTAAATAATTGGTACGAAACAAAAGAGAGGCCAATTAAACCGGCTAAAGTTAAACAAATTCTTCGAGTAGGATAGGGTATCGGGTAGTATTTTTGGCCTAAGAAGTAGGAAAGTACCATCATTAGGAAGTAGGCTCCTAAGGTGACATAGGCCGAGACCATAAACCCGTACTCTTTTAAAAATAAGAAGTTTAACCCAAGGGTGACTAGGGCGCCAATCCAAGAAATATAGGTGCCAAAGATCGTACGGTCCGTGACTTTATACCATGTGGAGAGGTTGTAATAGATGCCGAAAAATAAATTCGCAACAATGATAATAGGAATGATATCAACCGCTTTCCAATAGGCTGAATTCGGGATAAAGAGAGTTTTAAGCCAAGAAAGGTTCGCAATTAATCCCAGAGCCATGATGGAAGCAAAGTAAGTGAAGTACTCGGTAATCTTCGCATAGGTCTGTTTTGCGTTCACTTCGTTCATTTGTTTAAAGAAGTAAGGCTCGATTCCCATTCGGTACGCGGTCACAAAGAGTGTCATAAGAACTGCGAGTTTGTAGGCGCCTCCATAAGCCCCCGCGTCCTCGGCAGGAATCATATAGAGTTGCATTGCTTTGTCTAGATTCTCATTGATCATAAAGGCAAGTCCTGCAATCATCACGGGCCATGCATACTTTATCATCCTGTGAAAAAGGGATTTGACAAATTGAAATCGGACCTTTAAAACAATGGGAAGGAGCATGAGAATGCCAAACAAAGAGCCAATCAAATTACTGTAAAAAGTAAACGATACGTTATGGGTAAGTCCCATGTTCCTAGAGAGTTCGCGCGGAATCCAAAGGAAAAGCGCTATCACAAACACGGTGTGGATGACGCTTTGCGCCACTCGAATGGCGGAATAAACCATGGGTTTGTTATGAAAACGCAAATAAGCAAAAGGAATAATACAAACGGCATCAAAGAAAGCGATCCAAGCCATCCAACGAATGTACTCAGGAGAAGCTCCATAGCCCATAAACCCAGCAATGGATTGCGTAAAGAGAAGACAAACTATTAGAAACACCGCCGCATTGATTGCTACAAACCAAAACGAAGTATTGAAGGTCTTTCTCTCCATGTCTTTTTCTGCTGCAAATCGGAAGTAGGCCGTTTCAAATCCAAAGGTTAGAAAAATATTAACAAAAGAAATGATTGCATAGAGATTCGTGAACTGCGCAAATTCACCGGGATTGATGAAGTTAATGTACAGGGGATTGAGTAAAAACACGATGACTCGTGGAAGGATGGCTCCTAGCCCGTAGATCAGTGTTTCGCTTAATAATTTTTTCAAATCCAATGAATTTTGGACAAAGGTAAAAAATAGGATGGATTTCCTCGTTTTAAATTCCGCTTGTCAGCTAGACTTCCATTTGTCCTTTGTACGAATATACTGCTTTTGTGTCTCATATGTGGAGAGCCATGTCAAATCTTGTATCCTCAAAAGGAATACAGTTTTATTCCTATTTTACACTTATACATTATCATTATGAGAACGACCTTCTTTTTTTTAGATCTTCGAATAGATCCTTTACTTCTTTTCCGTACTGTTGACTTAATAACTTTTCGAATTCTGCGAGGGTAGATATTTTGTTTTTTAAGGTCAATTGTAGAAGTTGTTTAAAATGGTTTCGTCCAATTTTTCTTTCAATTTCATAGCAAATTAATGCACCTTTTGTATATAATATTTTCCCTCGAATTTCCCCTTCCATATCCTTGTTTACCTCCACTAGTGAAAAAGCAATCCTATTAGCTTCTGTCTTTTTTCTTTGCATCAGTTTAGTAAATTGGCTTTCGCCATAAACGCTTCTGTAATAAATATAGCTCATATATTCAGCCAAACTTTCATTCATGAAGGCATCACTACTGTAATTGTAAATTTCTGCTTTGCGGAACCAACTGTGTGCAATCTCATGGGAAAGTAGATAGGAGGTTCCCTTTTTGTAGGGAATGTTTTGTAAGCTTATAAAGTTGTCTGTAGAATAGAAGGAATAGGGATAGTAGTCGTTTAAGAGTATTTTGATATCAATGATTTGGTCTATTTGCAGGTAGTTATTGTATGTATCACGGATGTTTTCAGTTTCATTGGCGATGAACGTAATCTTATCATCAGAGGACTTATTATGAAGTATCGAAATATTATTCCCTTCATATTTAGAATACTCATCGAAGGATAGTATTACCAAAGCTCTGTCTGTTGGTGATTTATCTGTTAGTGATTTATTCGTGATATAGAATTTGTAAGGCGAAATGTTTTTAAAGATCATATGATATGAGAAATACTGAATTCGCTTTTCGTCGACTAGTTGCGGAACAAGATCATCGTCCAACAATAATAATCCCGACGAAGATTTATGTTCAAGCTGGTCTAATGAAATTTTATAAGTAAAATTTAGATTTTTCAGATTATACTTAGTTGCATCTATTTTTATTTCTCTAGATTTTGAATCAAAAGCATATTGGAAGTCAGATTTGCCATCGATTTTCAAGTCAGATATATTGTCATTAACAACAAAATGAAGTATGTTCTTTACAGGTTTATTAAATTTAAAAATAGTTTCAAATTCAATAACTTGATTGTCTTTAATGTTAATGGTAATTGTGCATTCGTTGTTTTCGTGGCTTTTCTCAGGACGACAAGAAATTAGCAAGGTTGATAAGCAAATGAAGCTAAGCAATACTTTATACATTTTGCAGGATATATTATTAGACAAACTTAGATAAAATCACCAAATAAGTTTCCGTTCATTATTTAATTTTTATGCGTGCTAAGATATTCATTGAATTAATATTGGGGTGTTGTTTGCGGACTATAAGTGGATTTCGGATGTAATAAACAATGTAAATTGAAGGGTTGGCTTACACTTTTGGTTTAATCAAGTTTCAATCCCTTTACTAGGAGGGCTAAATCGCATTCTTTTTTTGTAATTTTGAGGCTCTTCCAAAATAATCCTTTTGAGGAAAGAGGACTTCTAATCTTTTTCAAAGGAATTGGAGCCTAAAAGGAAGAGCAAAAACAGCCCTAGGGATTAAATTTCAATAGAATACTTATGAAAACGCTAATACGAAACGCTCAAATTATAAACGAAGGAAAAATTTTCAAAGGCGATGTTTTGCTCGAAGCGGACCGAATTTTGAAAGTAGGCACAGAGCTGTCCCTAGAGAAGGTCGATCGAATAATTGAGGCCGAGGGACTTTATTTGCTGCCCGGAGTTATTGACGATCAAGTGCATTTTAGAGAACCTGGACTCACCCACAAAGGCACTATTGAATCAGAAAGTAGAGCGGCAGTCGCAGGAGGCGTGACCAGTTTTATTGAACAGCCCAATACAGTACCGAATGCGGTCACCCAAGAACTTTTGGAAGACAAATACGAGATCGCTAGCAAAAGCGCTTACGCCAATTATTCTTTTATGATGGGAGGCACTAACGATAATTTAGAGGAGGTACTTAAAACCAATCCTAAGAATGTAGCGGGCATTAAGCTTTTCCTTGGATCTTCTACAGGAAATATGCTTGTAGACAATCCCGAAACCTTGGAGAAAATTTTCTCTAGTACGAAGATGCTCATTGCGGTGCATTGCGAGGATGAGCAAACCATTAGAGAGAATACGGAAAAATTCAAACAACTCTATGGAGAAGATATCCCTGTGGAATTCCATTCAGAAATTCGGAGTGCAGAGGCGTGCTTTATCTCATCATCAAAAGCCATAGAGCTTGCAAAGAAAACCGGCGCAAAACTCCATGTGTTTCATGTCTCTACGGCGATTGAAACGGAACTTTTCCGAAATGACATTCCTTTAAAGGATAAGAAAATAACAGCGGAGGTTTGTGTGCACCACCTCTGGTTTAGTCAGGAAGATTACACGACAAAAGGAACCTTGATCAAATGGAATCCTGCAGTGAAAAGCGCCAAAGATCGAGACGCCCTTTGGGAAGCCTTGTTAGACGACCGAATTGATGTGATTGCGACCGATCATGCTCCTCATACCTGGGAGGAAAAGCAGCAAGTTTATACCAAAGCTCCTTCGGGAGGTCCTTTAGTTCATCATTCCCTGGTGGCACTACTTCAATTCTACCATCAAGGAAAAATTACTCTTGAGAAAATCGTGGAAAAGATGTGTCACAATCCAGCCATCCTTTTTGAAATTCAGGACCGAGGCTATGTAAAAGAGGGCTACAAGGCAGATTTGGTTTTAGTTGATCTCAATTCCCCTTGGGAAGTCACGAAAGAATCTTTACTTTATAAATGCCACTGGTCCCCTTTTGAAAATCAGAAGTTTGAAGCCAAAGTGACCCATACTTTTGTCAATGGCCACTTAGCCTACGAGAAGGGTCAAGTTAGTGACCAGAAAGCAGGAGAAAGACTTTTGTTTGATCGGTAGAGAATTGTCTTAGAATAAAATTGGAGGGCCTGTAAAGAAGTGAGTTTAGGAGCGAGGTTCAGCTATAGATAGCATTTTTTGACTTTCTATTCTAATCGCTTAAAAGGGAAAGGGTGAAATAAAAGGAATTCTCTACATTTGGAATGTGCTAACAGGAAACTATAATAAAGCAGAGCTTCGAGAATTCGTGAAGCAAACCCTCTCCGGAAAAGTGAAAACTCTGGAGTACTACCGCGAATTTACCCGCGAAGCTAGCCAAGATATTAAGAAGACCACCAAATACGATAGCATTCGAGAAGAGTTGCAGCAGGAACTGTATCATTTGGATCGCCAAATGGCGAGTCTGAAAAAGATGCAAAAAGAACTTGAGAAAGTAATCTCTGCCCCCACGGAGAGAATTCAATTAGGTTCCCTTGTCATCACCAACAAAGCCCGATTTTATATTTCCGTTTCCTTAGGAGAGATTTTCTTCGACGGGGATCGATACTACGCAATTTCCCTTGAAAGCCCAATGGCTCAAATTCTACTTGGAAAAAAGAAAGGAGAAGAATTTAAGTTGAATAACATCACCCAAAGAATAGAAGAAATCTACTAAGAATACTTTTCTTAATTGAGAATATCGAATTATCTTTGGCTCATGAATTCACAAGAAGTACTTAGTCAAATTATAAAAGGCCGAAAGAGCCGATTCCCAAGAGATTATAACGGTCAGCCCATTGATCCAGAGGTCCTAAAAGAAATTTTAGACTCCGCAAATTATGCCCCTAACCACAAGAGAACACGCCCTTGGCGTTTTCAGGTTTTTCAAGGGGAACAGAAAAATAGGATGGGAGAAAGACTGGCAGAGGTCTACAAAGAAATCACGAATCCAGAAGTGTTTCTTGAAAAGAAATACAAGGATATTTCCCATAAGTGGGTACAGTCTGATGCCGTCGTATCCATTGTCGTGAACTATTCAGGACTGGTTCCTCAGTGGGAAGAAATTGCAGCCGTTTCCATGGCCGTTCAAAACATGTATTTAACGGCAAGCGCCGCAGGAGTGGGAGCATATTGGTCTTCTCCAGGGTTAAAAGATCACATGGGCCCAGAGCTCAAAATGGAAGAGAACCAATATTGTTTAGGCTTTTTCTTCATCGGGTCTCTAGATCAACAATAGACGCTCTGAGACTCAAAAGTTTACCGCTAAGTTTCTGTCCAAGAAAGTCTTTTTCAAAAAACTTCGATATTTTTTTGAAAATAGAAGGGTAACAGAGGGTTACTTGAGAAAAATAACTTAAATTTGCAGACTCAAAATGTTAACCGGGACGAGTTTCCCAAAATTTTAAATTTATGTCAGTAAAAATTAGATTACAAAGACACGGTAAGAAAGGTAAACCTTTCTTTCACATTGTGGTAGCAGACGCGAAAGCTAGAAGAGATGGACGTTACATCGAAAGACTAGGTATCTACAACCCTATCACCAATCCAGCGACTATTGAATTGGACGTGGATAAAGCAGTACTTTGGTTAAACCAAGGAGCTCAGCCTACCGATACGGCAAGAGCGATTCTTTCTCACAAAGGAGCTCTTCTTAAAAAACACCTTCAAGGGGGTGTAGCAAAAGGAGCTTTTGATCAAGCAGAAGCAGACAAAAGATTTGCAGCTTGGGCAGAAGACAAAGACAAAGCGGTAGAAGGACAGAAACAATCATTAAGCTCAGCGAAAGAAGATGCGAAAAAAGCAGCTCTTGAAGCAGAAGCGAAAGTAAACGCAGACAGAGTAGCAGCTCAAGAAGCTGTAGTTGCAGAAGCAAAAGCAGCAGAAGATGCAGCGAAAGCAGAAGCAGAGGCTCAAGCAAAAGCGGAGGCAGATGCGAAAGCAGCAGCGGAAGCGGAAGCAGCAGCTCCAGTAGCAGAGGTTGCTCCAGAAACTGAGGCTCCGGCAGCAGAAGAGGCAGCTCCAGCAGCTGAAGAAGCAGCTCCAGAAGCGGAGGGTGAAGCGAAAGCATAAGCTCTTACAAAGATTCTTATACAAAAGGTGTTACTTCGGTAGCACCTTTTTTTTGTTTGAATGAGTACTGATATAAATCAGAATGCCTTCTAATATCCAAGCGAATGGGTACCTTAGTAGAATAAACCCAAAAGTAGAAGATATGAATAATTCTGTCAACCCTACCGTAAAGCTTCTCTCTGCGGGAGAGTCGCTTACGCTAAAGCAAATGAGTGGAAATGAGGGAGAAATGCTCCCGAGGCATTCTGCTAGTTTAGAATCCGTCGTTTATATGAAGACTGGGGAAATCCTATTCCATATGAATGACAAGGCCACTCTACTTCGAGAAGGAGATTCCCTTATCGTACCGCCAAAAACTTCCCATCAAATTGAGGTCATTAAGGATTTTGAGGCGCTGCATTTTATGCCTAAAGAAATTCGATTTATTTTTGAATAATGTCTCCGGAATTCTTTGAGCTACGTGCATAAAAGGATATCCTCAAAACAAAAATCAATCTATACCCTGACAAAAATTTTGTGTTTGTCAGGGATTAGCCTGACAAATTTTCCAAACCATCCTTGTCAATAATCCAGAGACTGAATTTTATTATTGCTTCGGAAATGCAGTACCTTATAACAAATATAAATTCACTCAATTTAATTAGAACAATTCTCTTAAATTTGCACACAAGAAACTTTTTGGACCTAAGGCATGCTAATGAAGAGGTCTTGAACATTCTTAGAACTAAATTATAATTTGAAAATACAACTGTTTTGAATAAAGAAGATTGCTACTTGCTAGGAAAACTTACTCGCCGTCATGGACTTGCGGGCAATGTGGTTTTAAAGTTAGATACAGACCAGCCTGAGCTCTATAGTAAGCTAGAGGGGATCTTTGTCGAGATTAACGGAATGCTTGTGCCTTTCTTTATTGAGAAGCAGCAGTGGTTAAAAGGGGATTCAAAATTGGTTTTTTTCAAAAATGCCTCCGAATCACAAATTGATCAAGTTCTAGGGAGAGAGGTTTATTTGCCTTTGTCTACACTTCCTAAACTTTCTGGTAAGAAGTTCTATTACCACGAAGTCGTAGGTTTTGAACTTTTGGATCAGCACGGAGCTAACTTCGGCGTCATTCAATCGATCAACGACCAAACCGCGCAGCATTACTTTTTAACGAATCTTGAGGGTAAACAAGTAGTGGTCCCGATTATCAAGGATTGGATCTTAGACGTTAATCGAGAAGTAAAGACCATTACAATGGAACTTCCAGAAGGTCTTATGGAAGTCTTTACTCAACCTGCAATTAAGGACGAGTAGAATTCTAAGGTCTCAAATCCCTCCTGTTTTCAAGTAAATAGTGAGCCGTAACTCTTGTTACGGCGGATACTACTCATTTGATTTTAAAGAATTGAAGCGAGATTTCCTATGGAGACCGCTGCACTCCGATGCGTAAAAAAAGCTCAAAATAAAGTATCTTTGCCATCCATAAGAAATTCGGCTTGTTGATTCTTCCTTTGGAAGGGTAGGAAAGTCCGGACACCGTAGGGCAGTATAGCGGATAACATCCGTCCGCAGTGATGCGAGGACAAGTGCAACAGAAAGTATGTACAGTTCGGCTGTAGTGAAACCAGGTAAACTCTATACGGTGCAATGGTAAGTATATCGGCAATTAAGGGCGGCCCGTCCAATGCCGAGGGGTAATCAGCTCAAGTAAGGCAGCAATGCCTTGCGTAGATAAATAACAAGCATCGCCCTTTAGGGCGATACAGAATCCGGCTTATAGAATTTCTTATGGGTTTTTATTTTTCGCTCTCTAACGCCTTTTTTGCCTCAAGGAGCTCCTTCTTTCTCTCTTTCGGGAAATCTGGAAACGAAAGGTCCATTTCTTCAAGCGCATCAATAATAATTTGAACCGCGGCTACTCTAGCAAACCACTTTTGATCGGCAGGAACGATAAACCAAGGAGCATGGTCTTTGGAGGTTTTCGATATCGCAGTCTCATAAGCGTCTTGGTATTCATTCCAAAGCGCCCTTTCTTTTAGATCGCCATGAGCAAACTTCCAGTTTTTTTCTTCTTCATTCAATCGATCCAAAAAGCGCTCTTTTTGTTCGTCTTTTGAAACATGCAAAAATAACTTCACGATTTTCGTTCCGTTGCCTGCCAAATGCTTCTCAAAATGCTCAATGCTTTCAAAGCGATCTTCCCAGAATTGGGTGTCAAATTCTTTTATGTCGTCCCATACTTTTTCGCTCAAATTGTACTCAGGATGCACTTTGCAGACCAAAACGCTTTCGTAGTGGGAGCGGTTAAAGATTCCGATTTTTCCTTTTGCAGGAAGGGCGATTGTATGTCGCCATAGGAAATCGTGAGAATATTCCTTCGTGCTTGGCGTTTTAAAGGAGGTGACCTCACAGCCCTGTGGATTTACCCCACCAAAGACATGTTCAATTAAACTGTCTTTGCCGGCGGCATCCATAGCTTGGAGGATAATAAGGAGCGACTTTGAACCGTCCGCATAAAGTTTTTCTTGGAGTTCGTAGAGTTTTTCCTTCTCTAATTTGAGTAGGGCCTTTCCTTGGGCTTTGGTAAGCTCACCCTCGTAGCGGGTGCTATGCTTTTCGAGTTTTACCTTGCCTTTTGCGCGAAAGTTATCGCTGAAATCTAAATCCATCCTTAGCTGTGTTTAATTAAAAATCATTTTGTGTCTTAAAGGTCTTCAGACCTCGTTTCTATGAAAGCAGAAGGAAAACCTTAAATGGTTCCTTGCTTACTTTAAGGTTAAAATTAGTAAATAATTTAGAATCGAGAGGCTTCCTTCCCTAAAATAAAAAAAGCGCAGAGACGCTAAAGTCTCTACGCTATTCGTTTCCTTTCCTTTAGGGGAAATGGGCCAAAATTAAAATTTCAATTCTCTTTTCTTATTTTCCAGCTTTCTTCCCTTTTGGGGCTGCATTAGCAGGTACTTCTCCTTTCGGTTGAACGTTTCCTTTGATGTAAAGTGTGGCTCTACCTTGTTTCGGGTCGTTCGAATACACCTCAATTAGTTTGGTGAACTCTCCTTTTATTTTGGTGTCGTAGCCTACTTTGATTTTCGAGCTTTTTCCCGGTAGTACAGGGGCCTGGCTCCATTCTGGAGTCGTACATCCGCAAGCGGCTTGTACTTTATTAATGATTAAAGGTTTGTCTCCTGTGTTTCTCACATTAAAATAACGATGTCCGTCCGATCCCATTTCAATAACTCCGTACTCAATGGTGGTTTTATCAAATGCAATTTTCTGTGCGTATGTAGTGGCAATAGCGCATGCCACAAGGGCGATTGAAAGTAGTTTTCTCATAATTTGTATGTATTTATACTTTGGAAAATCCGTCGGTTGGATAAATTCCAAGGGACAAAGTTAAAAATATTTTGATTAAATGTTTTTAAATTTTTGTTTTGCCTATTTTTGCACTTAGGAAATCAAAAATTAGAGTTTATGCCACTTAATGACAAATACAACCCTTCCGAAACAGAAGAGAAATGGTACCGCTATTGGAGTGAGAACGGGTATTTTAAAAGTACCCCTGACGATCGTCCCCCGTACACGGTGGTGATCCCTCCACCCAATGTGACCGGAATTTTGCATATGGGGCATATGCTAAACAATACCATTCAGGATGTTCTTGTGCGTCGCGCAAGAATGAGAGGCTACAATGCTTGCTGGGTACCGGGCACGGATCACGCATCGATTGCTACAGAAGCAAAGGTAGTGGCAAAGCTAAAGAGCGAAGGAATTGACAAGAAAGACCTTACGAGAGAGCTGTTTCTTAAGCATGCTTGGGATTGGACAAACGAGTATGGCGGCACTATTTTAGAGCAACTTAAGAAAATTGGAGCTTCTTGCGACTGGGACCGTACCCGCTTTACCTTAGAACCCAAACTTTCTGAGCAGGTAATTAAATCGTTTGTGGCTTTGTATCGCAAAGGACTTATTTACCGTGGACACCGAATGGTGAACTGGGATCCCGAAGCGCAAACTAATATCTCGGACGAAGAAGTTATTTACAAAGAGCAAAACGGAAAGCTTTATTTCCTTAAATATAAAGTGGAAGGAAGCGAAGAGTTTCTTACGGTTGCTACTACGAGACCCGAAACCATTTTTGGAGATACCGCGATTTGCGTGAATCCTGCAGATGAGCGTTACGCTCATCTAATGGGGAAAAACGTAATTGTGCCTATCGTAGGAAGAGTCATTCCTGTCATTAGTGATGACTACGTAGATTTAGAATTTGGAACCGGGGCTTTGAAAATCACCCCTGCTCATGACATCAATGACTACGAAATTGGTCAAAAGCATGGCCTTGAACTAATCGATTCTTTAGACTCGGAAGGAAAATTAAATGACCATGGACTGCATTATGCAGGCAAAGATCGTTTTGTGGTTCGTAAAGAGATCGCGAAAGAACTTGCTGAAAAGGATTTGCTTTTAAAAGCGGAGGACTACGTGAATAAAGTAGGTACTTCTGAGAGAACTGGCGCTGTGATTGAGCCTAAAATCTCCGTGCAGTGGTTTTTGAAAATGGACGGACTCGCAAAACCCGCATTAGACGTGGTGATGAACGATGAGGTTAAATTCCATCCTGAGAAATTTAAAAATACCTATCGACACTGGATGGAGAACATCCGGGACTGGAACATATCTCGTCAATTGTGGTGGGGACAAAGAATTCCTGCCTTTTATTACGGATCCGGCGAATCGGATTTTGTCGTTGCGGAAACCATCGAAGAGGCGCTTACTATTGCCAAAGAAAAAACAGGGAATTCTTCCCTTACCCTTTCTTCTTTGTCGCAAGATGAAGACGCGCTTGATACCTGGTTCTCTTCGTGGCTTTGGCCTATGTCCGTATTTGATGGACTGCTTGACCCTGAAAACAAAGACATATCGTATTACTACCCAACCTCAGACCTAGTTACAGGTCCGGACATTATCTTTTTCTGGGTGGCTCGTATGATTATGGCGGGACAAGAGTTCAGAGGAGAAGTGCCGTTTAAAAATGTTTACTTCACAGGAATCGTTAGAGACAAGCAAAGACGCAAAATGTCGAAATCCCTTGGGAATTCACCCGATGCGCTTAAATTAATAGAGCAGCACGGTGCGGACGGCGTTCGCGTGGGAATTCTACTGAGTTCAGCGGCAGGGAATGACCTTCTGTTTGATGAAGATTTAATGCTTCAAGGACGAAATTTTGCAACCAAAATATGGAATGCCTACCGACTCATGGAAGGCTGGGAAAAGTCGGATGAGATTAAAGCGAGTAAGGGAGATCTTCAAACTATGGATTGGTTTGAAAACAAACTGGACAAAACCATCGTAGAGATCAATCAGCAGTTCGAGAAATTTAGAATTTCAGATGCTCTTCATTTATTATACAAACTGATTTGGGATGATTTCTGCTCTTGGTATTTAGAGGCTATTAAACCTAGCTACGGAGAAAAGGCTTCAAAAGAAGTTTACGAGCGTAGCATCGGATACTTTGAGGAGCTATTAAAACTGCTTCATCCGTTTATGCCGTTCTTAACAGAAGAACTTTGGCAGAATGCGAGCGAAAGAAGTACTGAGGAGGCGCTTATTATTGCGCAACAATCCGCAGGGAAAGCGTTTGATGAAAAGATCTTAACTGACTTTGAACTAACTAAAGAAATAATTTCTGGAGTTCGAAACTACCGCCAAAGCAAAGGGCTTTCTCCAAGAGAAGCGGTAGAACTTTACACCAGTAGCAAGGACCTTGCGAACCTTCCGGTTCTCGAGAAACTTGCAAACTTGGAAAGTGTTCATTTTGAAAGCAAAACGTCTCTTCCGAGCTATACGTTCCTTGTAGGGAACCAGGAGTTTTCGATTCCTTTAAGCGAGACCCTCGATTTAGAGGCAGAAAAGGAGAAAACACAGGAAGAAATCACTTACCTAAAAGGATTTTTAAAATCCGTCGAGAAAAAACTCTCGAATGAAAAATTCATGAGCGGAGCTCCTGAGAAGGTAGTGGAAATGGAAAGAAAAAAACATAAGGACGCGGAAGATAAAATCGCGTTATTGGAGCAAAAGCTCCTTACCCTTTAATTACGAGAAGGTGCACAAGTGTGCAAAGCATAAAGCCCCAAGGAAATCTTGGGGTTTATGTATCTAAAGTCAACAGAAAGCAGAAGGGAATGATTTCTATTTTCAAGGGGATTTTACTTTGGCACTGTTTTGCTTTGTCTATACTTAAGAATTGAATGATATGGAACCCATCGAGAATATAAAGAAACTTTTTAGCCGCAATTTCGTAGAAAGTCCACTTCTAGAGACCTTTGAGGCAGGGGTGCTTCATCTTCCTACAGGGGAGCTTGTAGCCTGTGATCCTATAATCACAAGCGACATGAAGCCTTTTACGCGCCGACTTAAGTCTGGCGATTATCCTGTGCTGATTCATAAGGAGAGGGAAAGTAGCTGCGTAGCTTACATAGAGCTCATATGTGCGGACACTCCCGTTGTAGATTGGGAGTTAGGACTTACGCAGGGACAAGATCCAAAAGAGCTTGCCTCCGGTGAA
Source organism: Epilithonimonas sp. KH_059 (assembly GCF_057838485.1). Classification (NCBI taxonomy): domain Bacteria; kingdom Pseudomonadati; phylum Bacteroidota; class Flavobacteriia; order Flavobacteriales; family Weeksellaceae; genus Epilithonimonas; species Epilithonimonas sp. KH_059. Next base: position 1,064,671 of record NZ_CM174468.1, on the reverse strand, counting down.
ATCTTTGGCTTTCCTGTAGAATCAGGAATGGCCGCTTACATGGATAGCGATACGCAAAACGAACTTTCTCTATTAGAGCAAACGCTCTACGAAAGAAAAGGAGTGGATTTCATGGGACTTTATGAAGAGTTTTTCCACGAAGAATTTTTTGATGAAAACGGTGCAATCGATCAATTTGCACTTTTAGCTCCAAATGGAGAGAAGAAAGGACAAGTGTTTGCCTTTGAGGCAGGCTACGGCGAAGGCTTTTATGCGAGCTATTTTGGACTCGATTCAAGCGGTGAAATTGTCAAGGTCGTAAGTGAGTTTATCGAAGTCGGCAGTTAATTTTGTCCTAAAAGTTTGAGTCTTACTCTTGAATGCCCTAAATTTGTTATTTAACCTCTATCGCAATGCATAATACCTCTAAGCAACCTAAAATTATCGTGGTGGGCAGTAGCTCCGTGGATTTGGTGTTAAACACCAAAACCCATCCGGAACCTGGCGAAACCGTTTTAGCTTACAACAGCGAATATTTTTTTGGCGGAAAAGGAGCCAATCAGGCCGTCGGTACGGCAAGATTGGGTGCGAATGTATCCTTTATTGGATGCGTAGGAAAAGATTCCAAAGGCCAGCAAATTTTAGATAATCTGAAAAAGGAGGGTGTTGATGTATCTCATGTGGTACAAACAAGCGAGGCCGCAACCGGTTCCGCCTATGTTTCTGCTTCGGAAGGTAAGAATGCCATTGTCGTGGTTCCGGCTGCAAACCACCTTTTAAAACCTGCCGATATTGAGGCTGCTGAAAAAGAATTTGAATCCGCAGATCTTGTGCTCATTCAATTGGAGGTTCCTATGGAAGTGGTTGAGGCCACCGCAAAACTAGCTCAAAAGCACAATTTAAAACTTGGGATCTATGCAGCACCTGGACTGACTCTATCCCTAGAGACCCTACGATACGCCTCCTTCATCGTGGCAAAGAGTGTAGATCTTCCCATTGTCTTTGCCAATTGCAGTGAAAAGAATCTAATCAAATCCTTTGCAAACGTACTGTTTGTACGGGACGATAGCAATTCCACTACCTTTTACAACGGATCCGAAATGCGCTATTTAAGAAATGACCACGACGAGATTCTTCACAAAATGGGAATGGGTGATGCGTTCACTTCGGGATTTGCAATGGCCTTCTGCCAAGGAAAATCCACAGAAGATTGCGTGAAGTTTGGAAATAATGTTTCTCTAAAAGTAGCGATTAATCGCGGGTCACAAGCAGGTCTCCCTTTCTTAAAGGATCTTGATTCTCACTAAAACACTATTTAGAGCATACCGTCTACGTACTCTTTATATAAGAAATTATTAAAAATACTTTCATTTTTAAAGAGGCTTTTGTAGGAGGCGCTAAATGAGGGGTACTTCTAAAACCTGAAAGTCCCGATTATATATGAAAACAAGTTTGACACTTACCGCAGAATATGGCTATTCTTTAGCCGCCACCCTTTTTACCCCCGAAAATCCAAGGTCAAGACTGGTGGTTATTAACTGCGCAACCGGTGTAAGGCAACAGGTCTACTATTCCTTTGCTACTTACCTATGTGAAGAAGGATTTCATGTCTTATGTTACGATTATAGAGGAATTGGACTATCTAAGAATGGAGATATACGTAACCTAAAAGCCACGATGCGAGTTTGGGGCGCACTCGATTACAAAGCAGTCACAGACTACATTGAGCAGAACTATAAAGGGTTTGAAACGTATTTGGTAGGCCATTCTGTGGGAGCTCTTATCCTGGGAATGAACGAGGATTCAAAGAATTTTGAGAAATTTGTATTTGTCTCTACGCAAAATGCGTATGTCGGGCATTTAGACTTAAAAACAAAGCTCTTAGGACTCGCAGGGTTCGGACTGCTTGAGCCGCTTACGACAAGTGTACTTGGGTATTTTCCAGCTCCGTTTTTTGCCTTAGGAGAGCCTCTCCCCAAGGGAGTAAGCAAGGATTGGAGAACCCTAATCCTTCACAAAAAATCCACTGGACGACTGCTCGATAAGAGCGAAGTGGATGTGTCCAAAAGCTTAAATCAGAAAACTTTGGTCCTTTGGGCGAGTGACGACGCATGGCTCACCAAGTCCGGAGTCGAAGATTTACTAGACCGAACCTATCCTAACTTAAAACCCACTTATGACTTGGTATCTCCGAAGGACAGTCCACAAGAAGACATCGGACATGTGAATTTTTTCCGGTCCTACAACAAAGTGTTTTGGAAACGAGTTGTTACTTTTTTAAACGATACAAAATGAACGAAACCATAGAGAAAACCATAGACTTTGTAAAAAAGCAGCTTGAGGGAGCGGAAGCAGGCCATGACTGGTTCCATATCGAGCGTGTATGGAAAAACGCGAAGTTGATTGCAGAGGATACGAGCTGTGAATTGGAAGTGGTTGAACTTGCCGCACTTTTGCACGACATTGCAGATCCTAAATTCCATGACGGCGATGAAACTTTGGCCCTAAGCATTTCTAAAAAGTTTTTAGACTCAATTGGAGTGAAGGAGACTATCACAAATCAGGTGCTCTATATTATTGAACATATATCGTTTAAAAATAGGGAGAATGCTCCAAAATCGAGACCGATTGAACTCGATATTGTCCAAGATGCAGATCGATTGGATGCCATCGGAGCCATTGGAATCGCTAGGACCTTCAATTTTGGTGGATTTAAAAATAATCCCATGTACGATCCGAATCAAAAGCCCAGTTTAGCCATGTCCAAAGAAGAGTATAAGAAGTCTAATGGGACTACCGTTAACCACTTCTACGAAAAACTCCTTCTTTTAAAGGATTTTATGAACACCCCAAAAGCAAAAGCGTTGGCCGAGCAGCGTCATGCGTTTATGGAGCAGTTTTTAGACCAGTTCTATAACGAGTGGGAAGGGAAAGTGTAGGACGAGAAATCAAGGGTATTAAGGATAGGGAATAGCGTCCTTTAATTCTACCGGATTGTTGTCTGCCCGAAGATCTTTTTGAATCTTCTCTTTTCTCTCTTTCAAATTGGAAAGGGAGCTTTCATCACCAGTGTCGCGAATTGGGTTTTTATAATAATCGATTAGTAGCTTAGATCGCTGCGCTTTACTTATTTGTAGCGGTTCTTTAAATTGATAATCGACATTCAAATTCTCTTCTTTTTTGATTCCCGTCAAGTTGAACTCATAATCCCCTTTCGAGTCTTTCATCGATAGGATGAGACCAGGCAGTCCATAGAAAACGGACGGGCCTTCTGCAATCGAAATGTCGGGGGTGAACCAAGCTTCCCACTCCCTACCTGAATGGCTTAAAAGGGCTTTTTGAACTTTGTATTCGCCTATGGTATTGGTTTCGGATGTGATCTTCCAATCAAGTATAGGTAGGGGACTTTTCGTTTTATAAATTTCTCGTGCAAGACGAAGATATTCAGAATAGGTTTTTGCCTCATGGTCTTTTTTCACCATCTGTTTGAAATTCAAAGAACGCGGAGGCAAAAGACCATTGGACAGGGTCTGCGTTTGTGCAAGAGAATCTCCTTCATAGTGCTTGCGGTTGAGGAATATAGATTTTGATTGATCGACCAGCAGGATCATATCCGTTTTGCTCAGCGTAGTGGCCGCTGGATCGCTTTTAAAGTTCATCTCATAGGAAATTTTGTACTTCTGTGCCGATACAAGTCCAAAGAACAAGAGTAGGAAGAAGCCAAGCGCGAGCGAAAGATTATTTTTCATACTGGATATAGTTTACAAGTTTGTTAGTACCTAGGTCCATACTATCTAAGGATCCAAGGCTAAATAAAAATACACTTTATTTTTCAACGCATAGGTATACTAGATAAATGCATAGATCCTTCCTTTTAAGGCTGAGCGGGTTAAATAATCAATGTTGAGTGGGTTTTACACGCATTTTTTTACTAGATCAAAGGATTTACGAAGGATCGGGACTCACCTAGAAAGAAGATTTACTATCTTTGCCCCCGATGGAGAATTTCGTTTTTATCGTCTTTTTGCTACTGTGCTTTGCCATTCTGCTTTCAACCGTGAAAAGGAGAAAGCATAGCGTAAAGGTGCGTTTGGTGAGAGTCGTAATTGTCTTAGGGGCGAGTGCTTTTTTTGCGTACTGGTTCGTACAGAAGAGTTACGATCAGCTTGTTCCCAATTCCATGGCGGTACAAATCATAAACAAGCTACCACAGCCTGTTGATTTTTACGCAATTAAACTAGATTCCACAAAACTAGATTCCGAAAAATTCGACCTGCGTCATGCGGGTAAGATTCGCTCTGAGCATTACCGACTTGAATACTTGCAAATGGACAACTCAGATGAATACTGGCTTGCCGGATACATTGGAAAGAAGAACCTAGTGTATTTTTCGCAGCACGCGGTTCCCAATAAAAACATGGACCAAATTATTGAAATCAATAATTACATTAACCAGAGTTTAAAACTCTCACAAAAGGCGATGACCTTGGTGGAAGCCAAAAGAGTAAGCGATATGAGTACTTCCGTATGGGTTACACTTTCTTTACTTCTGCTATTTCTAAATACCGCACTTCTTTTCAAGAAGTAATCTTATTTTTTCGAAAGGTTGGCTGTTTAATTTATTTAAACTCGTATCCTTTTTAAAATTCTCTAAGCAGTTAAATTTCTAAAAATTATCCTATTTCGTATGAAGCTCTAATGTTTATCTAACAAAGTGCTCATAAAAGCTCTCTTAGATTTTAGTTTATTTAAGACACTAAATCTAATTTGAAAACTGATAATTGGAACAGGTGTTTTAGCAGGAAATAATTTTTTATTTTATTGAGCGAACCTGCGCTTCAAAAGACTTTAAATTTTTGCTGTACTTGTAAATGCTTGCTGCAAACGAAAGGAGGTATGCGGCTAAAATGACGAAATGGACAGTGAAATTTCCCATTGGGCTTTTTAATTCAAAATACACTATGGCAAATGTGATGATAGCGAGAAAAGGAAGGTTTAGAAGAATCGCACTTGAAAGACTCATTTGGAAAAATCCCGAGAGAAAATTCCATCCCGTGAATCGATTGGAGAAGTTCAAACTTCCCTCAGGAGATTTTGATATCATAACTTCTTGTACGGAATTAAGCCTTACAGTTAGCTTCTCTTGATTTTCCTTATACTCGTAGTGGTTAGAATTGAGATAATTGATTAGAGTATTCATGCGTGCGGAATTAATAATGGTTTTACCTATTGTCGGTGTGTAGATTACTACAGACTCTAATTTAAGGAAAAAAGAAATAATATGCAATTTTCTGAATTGAAACCTAAAATAAATTTGCTCAGAGGAGCAATTCTCCATTATATCAGTTGGTTATGCAGTTACTAGACAAATTATAAAAGAGCTGCAAATACCTGCCCTAATTCTATAACTGAATAAATTCAGCTTCAATTTTATCAATCACTTTTTGTGGAATGTCTTGTTTCTCTGCAAGCGGTCTAAATAATTCAGTCGCCGCAAGAACACGATCCATAATAGCATTCGGATTTTTAACAGTAAACTGATCGGCTATCTTTAATAAGTCCTCTCTGGTAATAGCACTTCTTTTTCCATTGATTGACATCGCTCGTGAAACCCTTATATAATTCTTTAAAGCATCTAGCGGATACGTCAGATCATAGGCTGGCGCTAGATTCCAACGGTCTTTATCTGTGTTATAAATGAAGGCGAAGTTCTTCAAATGATCATCAATATTGGCAAAAACCAAATTAAAAACCATTCGCTTGAAAAGTTGTTCTATATCTTTATGAGGAAGCCTAAGATCGACTGATAATCGGAAAAGATTTTCATAAGTAGAATTTTCTGGATTTTTAAAGTCCCAACCCGTCATTCCAGAAGCGGTCAAAACATGTTGTTTCTCTCCTTCTTGTCGATCAAACCGTAGGGTCGCAAAATGCTTATCATCAATTATTTTGGAGTCCATCATTTCAATTCCTAAAGATTTGGCAATTTGGTAGTAAATAAACTCTACTTTTTCCTTAGAATATCCTTCGTTTTCAGCAATCGACAATTTGATAAGATAGTGATTGTACTCTATAGAAGTTTCTAAATCACCCGCTTTTAACTGGCCTGTTTTTTTATGTTCTGAAACCAAAATTTTGGGTCCTGCACCGCCAGCGGATGTTCCGATTTTGAAAATATTTAGTAGCGCCACGTCGCTCAAGCCTTTTTCTTTAACAGCTGTTTTAACGTCAAGTACTTTTTTAACCCCCTGCGCAATTTCTGCGACATTTATCGTTGTGCTAGAGGTAATATCTTTGGCTGGACTAAATTCTAACGCTCCCATTCCCCTTTGACCTACATAGGTGAGTTGCTCTAAGGGAGAAATGTTCTTAATATCTTTATGGCTTGCTTCTAACCATTCTTTAAAAACGATGTTTCCAAAATAGTCAGGCAAAGAATCTGCAATCATAGGAGGCATACCCCTAAAAGTTTCGCTTTCAAATTCTGAAAAAACCTGAACATTTGGACTTCTCCTAATGACATAGGGAAAAAGCCTTTTATACAAATCCATCTCTAAATACGCTGGATTATACTGGAAAGATGATTTACGCTTATCTTCATCATAGCTAATTTTCCCAATCTCTACCCCTTGAAAATGAACAGAAATAATTTGATTTTTAGCCATACTTAATACATGGATTGGTTATTGGAAAGATTTTCCATTTTATTTTCAACAAATTGATTTAAGCCTTTCATTTCATCGAAATATTGTAAAATTTTCAATAATGTTTCGAGCGTAGGATTTTCTCCGTTTTCGAGATTTGCTATGGTGAATCTCGATAGCTCCAGCTCCTGAGCTAATTCCTGTTTGGTGAGACGTTCTGCTTTGCGCATCATTCGACACCAAGACCCAATATTGGTTTTCATTTCTTTTATCGTAATCGAATCGAGCATACTATTGTTTATTATAATAAACAAATATACTAAAAAACAGATACTTTGATAGATTTAATAAACAAAAATCAAAATAATTATTCCAATAGTTTTATCCCTAAAGCAAATTATCGCAGTTTATAAACTTATGAAAACAATAGAACAACTGCTATTTTGACAATAGCAATCGAGGAGCAAAATGTTGTTTGAAATAATGGAAGTGTTGTGGGTTGTATGCACAAAAATTTATTGTGGGTTCTGTAAAACGGGTCGTAAAAAAAAATTCTGAAACCCGCATTTGCCAGCTCCAGAATTTCACAATTATAATTAGGTTTTTTTTACTTGCTTTGTTGCTCTTTTAGAGCTTCTTTATCCTTATCGCTTGGATTCCATACTTTGACTTCAGAGTCTTTTGTAATACCGGATAGGATCTGAACATTGATTCCATCACTGGCTCCTAATTTTACAGTGCGTTTTTTAAAGGAACCGTCCGGTTGTTTTACTTCGACGAAAGGAGTGTCCTTTCCTTTGACTTTTTCATATTGAATAAGTGCTTCTTCCAAAAGTAGTGCATTTTTTTGAGAACTCAGCACAATTTCCCCATTTGCAGAAAATCCAGCACGAATGTATTCATTGTCAGGATTAAAGACGTCCCCTTCGACAGGGAATTTAATCGTCCCGTTCTCATCCTTCCCTTTGGGTGCAATCATGGTAAGTTTGCCCGGGAATTTTTTGTTTTGAAGGGCGCCGATTACGATGTTTAAATCCATGCCTTCTTTTAGTTTTCCAGCCTGAGCTTCATCGATTTGTCCTTCAAAGATAAGAGAATTTAAATTAGCGACCGAAGCAATGGTTGTACCTGCGTTAAAAGAGTTGGCTTCAATCACCTGGCTACCCACTTTTACAGGTACGTCTAATACCGTTCCTGTAGCTTTCGAACGAATCTGTGTAGTGGCCATTCCTTGAAGTTCAGGAGTGACTCCTGTTCTTGCAATTTGAAGGCTTTTTCTCGCCGTAGAAAGTTGTTGGTTCGCATTGTTTAATTGAATCTGTGCACTTTGCAATTGCTGCTGAGCCGTAAGGAATTCTTGTTTTGAAATGACTCCTTGCGTATACAGCTTTTGCTGCATATCAAACTGCTGTCTCTGGTTCGCAAGATTTGCTTTTGCATTGCTAATCTGAAGATTTGCATTGTTAACTTCTTGCATGGAAGCATTTACGTTCTGCACACTTGGCACGATTTGAATCGTGGCAATTAGTTGTCCCGCGCTCACATGGTCCCCTTCTTTCACTAGAATTTTATTAATAATTCCAGGCATGTTTGGTTTGATTTCAATTTCTTCTCTAGGAACAATCTTTCCTGTGGCCATCACCTTATCGTCCATGTCTTTGATGACTGGTTTTTTGGTTAGAAACACTTCGCTCTTGCTTGAGTTAGAGCTGATGAGGTAAGAGATTCCTGAAATGAGGCCTAAAGCCAGTAAAAGACCTAGGAAAATGTAAAGGGCTTTTTTCAGGGTGAACTTCTTTTTCATATTGTACAGTTTTTTCTTATTACTTATTATTCGGATCTAAGGGCCTCAATGGGTCTGATTTTCACGGCTCTTTGCGCAGGAATCATTCCAATGACAAGGCCTAGGGATAGCATGACAGCCATGGCAATGGCGACGTTCGAATAATCCACTGTGGGATTATAGAACGGGAAGGCATCTTGGTTTTGCGTTGCCATATTTAAAATCATGAGTAGGAAAATCCCAAACATGAATCCTAAAATTCCAGAGCTTAAGGTAATCACAACACTTTCTAAAAGGATCTGATTTCGGACTTCACTTGGTTTTGCCCCTAGGGCACGCCGGATTCCAATCTCTTTTGTACGTTCTTTTACCGTAATTAGAAGAATGTTTGAAATGGCAATGACCCCTGCAAGAATGGTAAGGGTTCCTACCACAATGGTAAGGAGCTGCATTCCGGTTAAAAAGCCTGTAAGCTTTTTAAATTCCTTCCCTAGGTTAAAACTTCCGTAGGCATTGCTATCGTCTGGAGAAACGTCGTAGCGTTCCTTTAATTGGTCTTTTACTTCGGTTTCCACGGCCGTTAAATCGGCATCCGGTTTACTCACGATGGCAAAGAATCCTACTTTATCTCCATCGTTATACATTTTTGTAAAGGTGGATAAGGGAATGTAGGAAGCTCGATCGCTTTCCATACCGCCTTGGGATTTTACTTTAAATACGCCAATCACGTTGAAAAAGATTCCTTTTACATTAATGGATTTGCCTAATGGGTTCTCATGCTTCTTATGGTCGAAGAAATTCTTATAGATTTCTTCTCCTATGACAATCACGTTTTTACTTTCGTTCACATCGGAATCGTTCAAATATCGACCGTACAAAAGTTTCTTCTCCGAGATCTTATTTCCAATAGGAAGGTCTCCCGTAAGCGTATAGACTTCCGTTGTTCCATTTCTTGACATCTGCTCTCCCGGGGTACCGAAGTTCCCTCGGCTGTTCTGAGGGGAGATGTAATCGATTTGCGGAACTTTGCTTTGCAAATACTCAATATCGCCCAAATGAAGATTCATTTGTCTTCCCTTTGGAAATCCTGCGTAAGGAATATTGGTGTTCTGCGCCCACATGAAAATAGAGTTCGTTGCAAACCCTGAGAATACTTTGTCAAAACCATTCTCCATTCCTTTCGCGGCCCCTAAAAGAGCCACGTATAAAAACATACCCCAAGCCACACCAATCATAGTAAGAAACGTACGAAGCTTGTTGTTTCTTAATGAGTGGTAGATCTCCTGCCAAGTGTCGCGTTTGAATAGGATGTTCATGCCGGTTTATTTTCTCTTTATTAGGTTCAAGTTGTTTATTCAGTTCTAAGGGCTTCGATCGGTCGGATTTTACTGGCTCTATACGCCGGTACAAATCCTGCAATTAACCCGGAGATGATTAAGGCAATAAAGGCCATGGCCATCGTGCCCCAGCCCACGGACGGGTCTTTAATGAAATACTTTTCTAAATTGTCGCCAATTAACTCAAGGGTTAACACTCCTAAGAGAACGCCTACAATACCTGAAATAATCGTAATGACTAAACTTTCTTGTACGATAAGCCCCACGATGCTTTTGGGTTTGGCCCCAATCGCTTTTCGAACTCCAATCTCTCTAGTTCTTTCTTTTACGATGTACACCATGATATTCGAGATCCCAATGATCCCCGCCATCAAGGTTCCTAGACCAATGAATCCTACGATTAAGGTTAAGACGAACATGAATTTAATGGTGTCTTCCATGTTGCTTGCATTGTTTCGAACTACGATCGCATTGTCATCGTCTGGAGAGACTTTATGCTTGCTTTTAAGTTTCGTTTGCAAATCTTCCCCGTACTTAATTGCCTCCGAAGGAGAAAGGTTAGGATTGTAAGTAATATAAATATTACTAAGCGTATCTGAACCTTTTTTCATTTGTTGTAGGGTGGTCACGGGAACTGTAATCATTCTCTCGTCCCAGTCTCCACCGTCGTCTGAAAAGACGCCTACCACTGTAAACATCGTTCCATTGATATTTAGTTCTTTTCCGACAGGACTTCCGTTTTTAATTAAGTCCCTTTGGACCATTCGACCGATGACGGCCACGTAATTGTTTCGGTTGATATCGCCTGCGTTGAGATAGCGTCCTTCGAGAAGGTCTCTGTTTTCAATGTTTTTTTCTTCCGGCTCGCTTCCAGAAATCTGGTACGTCCCGCTTTCGTTTCCGTATTTAACGAGAAGGGAAGCGGAGTATCGAGGAGTGGAATATTCTACTTTCTCAGGGTCGTACTTAAGAACCTTATCGTAGTCGTCGTTTTTAAGTACAATGGTGCGGTCTTCCTGAAGACCTCCGTAGGCAATGGTGGTTTTTCCTGTGAAAATGGAAATCAGGTTTTGTGCGTCTCTAGCGAAGCCTTGCGTAAATGCGTTTTGAAGACCGGTTCCTATTCCGAACAGAACCACAAAAATATAAAGGCCAAGGGCAACCGTAAAACCAGAAAGGACGGTTCTAAGGACATTGCTCCGTATGGAGGCGAAAATTTCTTGCCAGCGGTCTAAATCAAACATGAGGTCTTGTAAGGATTTATGGTACTCTTTTTTATTTAATTCTTTTTCTTTTTCAAAGGCTTAGGAAAGGACTCTTTGCTTGATGAACTCGTCGCTTTCAATGCGTCCATCCTTTAAAAGGACATTTCGTTTGGTTTGCGCCGCCACGTCCGGTTCGTGGGTCACCACGATAATGGTTTTGCCGCCTTCGTTAATTTCTTGAAGAAGCATCATGATTTCGTGGGTGGTTTTACTATCCAGGGCTCCTGTCGGTTCATCCGCAAGGATAACCTTTGGGTCTGTGATGAGTGCGCGAGCAATCGCGACTCTTTGTTTTTGCCCTCCAGAGAGTTCGTTAGGCAAGTGATTTGCCCAAGGACCCAGGCCTACCTTTTCTAAATATTCTAAAGCTTTTGCATTTCTTTCTTTTCGCCCTACGTTTTGGTAGTAGAGAGGGAGTGCCACATTTTCTAAAGCCGTTTTGTACCCAATGAGATTAAAGGATTGAAAGACAAACCCTAGAAAACGACTTCTGTATTCAGCCGCTTTGGTTTCATTTAACTGCTCAATCGGAATTCCATCCAGTTCGTAGACTCCTGAATCTTTTTCGTCTAAGATTCCAATGATATTTAAAAGAGTTGATTTTCCAGATCCCGAACTTCCCATAATGGAGACAAACTCACCCGCATCAATAGAAAGGTCTATGCCTTTAAGCACGTGAAGTTTGCTTTTGCCGGTATCGTACGATTTATGAAGATCCTTAATAAGTAACATGGGCCCTTAGATTGATTTCTCAATAAGTGTAAAAAATAAATAATTTGTTACAGACTCTTTTGAAAATCCAAAAAAAGAAAGCGAATTAAAAGGGATATAATTCTTTGTTGTTCTCATTTTGATTTCTGGTAGAAGAATAAGAGTAGGTATTCGTAACAATAAGATTGGAGTTCGTGGAAATTAGATCCTTTTTAAGTGGATTAGCAGATCATAGAGGAGGCCTAAGGAATGTTTTGTTCTATTTAAACAAGAGGTTTCAAAGTGTGTGTTTAATAGTATTCACCTGTACATCATGTAGATACAAATCTTTGTTTAACGCCAAATCCGTGTTTTACGTGGTTTTGTAAAGAAAGAAGGCTGTAACCTACTAACAATGCGCACTCTGTGTCATTGTGGAAAACTTTTGGCCCTCATTTGATGAGATTTAATACTCTTCATTTTTTATCTATCAATTCATTCTCTATTTTTGCTACTGTTCGTAAAAGGCAAAATCCATGAAATTTAATGGAATCTACAAAGCGGATAACTTTTCGTTATCTCCTTTTTTATGCCCCGAACGATAAAATCATTTTAGTAACCGTTTAACTTGCACCTTTCATTATGGGAATCTTTGATAAAAGAATTAGCTACAAGCCGTTTGAGTACCCAGAAGTACTTCAATATACAGAAGCCATTAACAAAGCCTTTTGGGTTCATTCGGAAGTCGATTTCACGGCGGACGTACAGGACTTTCATTCGCAGTTAGAGCCTCATGAGAAACTAGCGGTCAAGCATGCTCTTTTAGCCATTGCTCAAATTGAAGTGTCAGTTAAAACGTTTTGGGGGAACTTGTACCACCATATGCCTAAGCCAGAACTCAATGGACTGGGAGCTACGTTTGCAGAATGTGAGTTTCGTCACTCAGAGGCTTATTCACGCCTGTTAGAAGTTCTTGGATATAACGAGGACTTTTTAAAAGTAGTGGAGATCCCTGTAATCAAGAAAAGAATTGAATTCTTATCTAATGTACTTCGCCATGCGAATTCCACGACGCCAAAAGAGTACGTATCCTCTCTTTTGTTATTCTCGATCTTAATTGAGAACGTTTCTCTTTTCTCACAGTTCGCAATTATCTTGTCTTTTACCCGTTTTAAAGGATACATGAAAAACGTGAGTAACATTATTGCTTGGACTTCTGTGGATGAGCAGATTCATGCGAATGCAGGAATCTATCTAATCAATAAAATTAGAGAGGAGCAGCCAGATCTACTAACAGATTCTGATATAGAAGACATTTATACCCTTGTGGATCATTCTATCGAAGTGGAAGGCGAGATTCTAGACTGGATCTTCCAAGGAGGAGAACTCGATAACTTCTCAAAAACGGATCTCTTAAACTTTATGAAATATAGAGTAGATGATTCGTTAAAGAAAATCGGGATGCAGACCCGTTACAACGTTTCACCAGAGGAGTATCGTCCGATGGTATGGTTTGAAGAAGAAGTATTTGCGAATTCGCTAGATGACTTCTTTGCAAAAAGACCGGTGGATTACACCAAGCACGACAAGAGTATTACCGAAAACGATCTTTTCTAAGTTTTCGTAATTCTCAAACAATCAGTATACACTGCCTTTTCTAGAGGAAAAGGCCTAACTCAAAAAAAACTATGGAAGAAAATACCGATATCTGGTGGCTTAATGAAGAGTCCGAACAAATGCTAAACCGTGGGTATCTGCTGAAAGGAGAAACCGTAAAAGGAGCAATCGAGCGTATTACCACCGCGGCGGCAAAACGTCTATACAAACCAGAGCTTCAACCCGCGTTTGAAGAAATGATTACCAAAGGTTGGATTAGTTTTTCGTCTCCGGTATGGGCGAATATGGGGACTCAAAGGGGTCTTCCTATTTCTTGTTTCAACGTACACGTACCCGATCATATTGAAGGCATTACCCATAAATTGGGAGAGGTTATCATGCAAACCAAAATTGGAGGAGGAACTTCTGGCTATTTTGGAGAACTCAGAAACCGCGGAACCGCGGTGACCGACAATGGAAAGTCTTCAGGAGCCGTTTCCTTCATGAAGCTGTTTGATACAGCAATGGATGTGGTATCTCAAGGAGGGGTTCGTAGAGGAGCCTTTGCTGCCTACTTAGACATTGACCATGGAGATATTGAAGAGTTCTTATCCATCAAAGATATTGGATCTCCGATCCAGAATCTATTTACGGGAGTTTGCGTTCCGGATTACTGGATGCAAGACATGATTGATGGAGATACGGAGAAGAGAAAGATCTGGGCAAGAGTCCTAGAGAGTAGACAACAAAAAGGACTTCCTTATATCTTCTTTACAGACAATGTGAATAGAAATAAACCTCAGGTTTATAAAGATTTAGGTCTAACGGTGAATGCAAGTAACCTTTGCTCTGAAATCATGCTTCCGTCAACGAAGGATGAGTCGTTCATCTGCTGTCTTTCATCAATGAACTTAGAGTTATACGACGAATGGAAAGACACCAATGCCGTGAAACTTGCAATCTATTTCTTAGATGCAGTTCTTTCTGAGTTTATTGAAAAGACCGAAGGAAATTACTACCTAACAGGAGCAAGAAACTTCGCAATGAGACACAGAGCCTTAGGACTAGGAGTTCTAGGATACCATTCTTACTTACAGAAGAACCTAATTCCATTTGAAAGTTTTGAAGCGACACAGTTTAATGCAAGAGCCTTTAGACACATTCGTGAGCAGGCTGAGATAGCATCGGCTGAACTAGCGAATATTTACGGAGAACCGGAACTTTTAAAAGGATACGGAAAAAGAAATACAACTTTAATGGCAATTGCGCCAACGACTTCTAGCTCCGCGATTTTAGGGCAGTCGTCTCCAGGTATTGAGCCTTTCTCTTCCAATTACTACAAAGCTGGACTTGCCAAAGGGAATTTCATGCGTAAGAACAAGTATTTAACCAAATTACTTGCTGAGAAAGGAATTGAAAACGAAGAAACGTGGAGAAGCATCATGTTAAATCATGGATCTGTCCAGCACTTAAGCGAACTTACAGACGAAGAAAAAGCAGTATTCAAAACCTTCAAGGAGATTTCTCCGATGGAGATCGTTTCTCAAGCTGCACAAAGACAGCAGTATATTGATCAGGCTCAGTCCTTAAATATGCAGATTCCGTCTACGATGCCAGTGAAGGATGTGAACTTTGTGATGATTGAAGCCTGGAAAAAAGGTGTAAAAACACTTTATTACCAAAGAAGCTCCTCTGTTTCGAAAGAGCTTATGGTGAACTTCGTAACATGCAGTGCGTGTGAAGCGTAAGTAGTAATTAAATTACGCCAATCAATCGTTGAATAAGTAAGGGGCATTCGCATAGCGAAGGCCCTTTTTTAGTGATGTTACCTGTTGTGCATTTAGAAATTGAAAGGAAAAAAGATTGTCCATTTGATTAAAAAATCGTATATTTAATTGATTACCAAGTCATTAAATAGATGAGCGATCTCATTCAAAACTACGAAATTATTTTAAAAGAATTGACAGCAACCTGTAAACATAGTAAGTCAAATAAGCAGATCAGACTACCGAAAATGTCTGACTTGGAACTTGTGGTGATGGGTGTTCTCTTTTTTTACCATGATTAATTTCGATTGTAATTTGACAATTTGTAATGTGAAGAGTGGATTCCAATGAGGGAAATGGATGAAATTTGAGATTTTCCATTTGAAATAAAATGTCCCCTTGCAGGATTTCAGTTTATAAGGCTTATTCAAAACTGATAAACATTAGGTATAGATTGTGGAAAAAGGTCGCTTTATAATCTTTATTTTCCGTAAATTTGGAACGCTTTGAATAAAGGGCGTTAGATTTAATAATTTCAAATTTTATATAATATGAGCAGCAGTGTGATTTTCGATTTGATTGAGAAGGAGAGAGCGCGTCAAACCCATGGGATTGAACTAATCGCTTCCGAGAACTTTGTTTCGGACGATGTAATGAAAGCAATGGGAAGTGTTTTAACCAACAAGTATGCGGAAGGATATCCGGGAAGACGTTACTATGGTGGATGTGAAGTCGTCGATGAGATTGAGACTTTAGCAATCGAAAGAGCAAAACAGCTTTTTGGAGTGGAATATGCCAACGTGCAACCGCATTCTGGATCGCAGGCTAACGCAGCGATCTACCTTTCTATTCTAAAGCCAGGGGATAAGATTCTAGGATTAGATCTCTCTATGGGAGGGCACTTAACTCACGGGTCCCTCGTAAACTTCTCAGGTATTCAGTACGAAGCTCATTTTTACGGTGTAGAAAGAGAAACTGGAAGGATCGATTACAACAACGTAAGAGAGAAAGCCTTAGAAGTAAGACCGAAAATGATCATTGCAGGGTATTCTGCTTATTCAAGAGATATTGATTTTGCTAAATTCAGAGAGATTGCAGACGAAGTAGGAGCTACCCTTTGGGCGGACATTGCTCACCCTGCAGGACTGATTGCAAAAGGACATCTTTCTTCTCCTTTCCCTCATTGCCACGTAGTAACTACTACAACGCATAAAACGTTAAGAGGACCAAGAGGAGGTCTTATTATGCTAGGAAAAGACTACGAAAACACTTACGGACACAAAACACCAAAAGGAGTTACGAAAATGATGTCTGCCGTGTTAGACTCTGCTGTATTCCCAGGAATTCAAGGAGGTCCATTAGAGCACGTAATTGCTGGAAAAGCAGTTGCTTTTGGAGAAGCTCTAGATGATAAATTTACCACCTATACAAGCCAAGTGATTAAGAACGCGCAAGCGATGGCAAAATCCTTAGTGGATAGAGGCTTTGATATTGTAAGTGGAGGTACAGACAACCATTTAATGCTAGTGGATCTGCGTAATAAAAACGTAAACGGGAAAGAAACCGAAAATGCCCTTGTAAAAGCAGACATCACATGTAACAAGAACATGGTTCCTTACGATGACAAGAGCGCCTTTACGACTTCAGGAATTCGTTTAGGAACTGCGGCGATTACCACTCGTGGAATGAAAGAAAACGATATGGATACCATTGCAGAATTAATTCTAAATGTGGTTGAAAATATAGAGAACGAAGCGGTTTTAGAAGACGTTCGTAAAAAAGTAAATAGTATGATGGATGGCCTTCCGCTATTCTCTTACTAACTTCATGATTTGTTATTAATTAATTTCTTTTTAGCGCGCCTTTTAGGCGCGCTAGAGGGTTAAAGACGCATCCTACTTTCACTATCTTTACTCTAGAAAATTCTATGGAGAAAAAGCTATTCACTTTTGAGGAGATTAAACAGAAACTGGTAAACTACTGTGTATACCAGGATCGCTGCCATTACGAAGTGGAGCAGAAAATGAGAGACTACGTTCTTATTCCTGAGGCGAAAGACGAGATCCTTTTATATTTGATGAAGGAAGATTTTCTGAACGAGGAGCGCTTCGTGAGAAGTTATATTAGAGGTAAGTTCTACATGAAAAGCTGGGGAAAAAATAAGATTCGTCAACATTTGAAACAAAAGCAGATTTCCGAGAAACTAATCTCAAGCTGCCTGGATGAAATCGATCCAGAGGATTATATAAAGACTCTTGAGAAAATTTACGCTCAGTATTACGAGAAACAGAAAGGCTTGAAAGAGTACGCAAAGAGAGTCAAAACGATTCGTTATCTTCTTACTCGAGGATTCGAGTATGAACTGATTTCTGAAATCAGTTCTGCTGAGTAATGCTATCGATTGCGATTATCCCTCGCTACTGACTTTGGTTATTCTGCAATAAGAATAGCAAAAGATGATCTTCATATCGTCAAAAGTGAGTACGAAATCAAATTAGTTGTAGTTGCAAATATGTTTAGACACACCGGTAACAAAAGAACCTTTTCCCATAATCTGCAATTAGCCTCCCTACTTTCAGGGGTGGCTGGAATTGTGAACATTACGGGGATATTAGCTTTAGGAGTATTGACCACCAATGTGACGGGGCATTTTGCGTTCTTTTCGGAAGATTTGGTGGGGGGACGGATTGTAGCGGCATTCGCATTTCTAGTTTACATTGTGATGTTTCTTTTAGGAGCTTTTGTTTCCAGTCTCTTACTTGAAATAGGCGCGGCAAAAGGAGATAAGGGTTCCTATCTAATTCCAATCTCCATTGAAATTATTCTTCTTGTTCTAGTGAGTTTTGCGCCCCAATTTTTAGACCGAACAGACTTTGTGCTCACAATTTTCACTCCTTCTGTGCTGTTATTTGTAATGGGACTTCAAAATGCATTAGTCACGCGTGTTTCTCAGTCTGTTGTTAGAACCACCCACTTAACCGGTCTTTTTACAGATTTAGGAATTGAGCTGTCTCAGATTCTGTTTTACCGAAAAGAGAGACAACAGAAACAACTTAGGAAGAATATCTACTTAAAGCTAGCCATTATTGCCTTCTTCTTTTTAGGCGGAATTGGGGGAGGACTTTTATATCCTTATTTTGGACTAAGAACTCTTTTAGTATCTGCTGCTTTACTCCTCTTTGCGCTTTATTATGACCGAATTTTGCAGAGATACCACGATGTCCGTCGTCATTTTCAAAGACCTGAATAAAGAGAATTTGAAAGTATCTTTTGTCGATCATTATTTCGACAACTAATTCCTTAGCCTAAAAAAGCCGTACCTTATCCCACTATCCATTCAAATAGTTGATATAGAATAATGCTTGATGGGAGTGGGTCTTACTAGGCTAAGAGAATATTTAATGGATAGAAAATCAAATATTTATCAAAACTCAAAGTAATTAATTATTTTGTAAATTTGCACCCTTAAATTCTAGGTCGGAAGTGTAAACCTAATTAATCTGCAGAAGTCATATGAGAACTAAATCTATCGGGAAAAAGAAAATTAACATCGTCACTTTAGGGTGCTCGAAGAACGTAGTAGACTCCGAAGTACTGATGGGACAGCTTCAAGCGAGCGGAAAAGAGGTGGTTCATGAAGATCGAGGGGATATTGTTGTTATCAACACCTGTGGATTTATTGACAATGCAAAACAAGAAAGTATTGATACAATTCTTGATTTTGTAGAGGCTAAGAATCGAGGGGAGGTGGAAAAAGTATTTGTGACAGGATGTTTGTCTGAACGTTACAAGCCGGATTTGGAAAGAGAAATACCAGATGTAGATCAGTACTTTGGTACAAGAGAACTTCCACAACTATTAAAACAGTTAGGCGCAGACTACAAGCATGAACTTGTAGGAGAGCGTTTAACCACAACGCCTAAGCAT
Organism: Epilithonimonas sp. KH_059; assembly: GCF_057838485.1. Lineage (NCBI taxonomy): Bacteria > Pseudomonadati > Bacteroidota > Flavobacteriia > Flavobacteriales > Weeksellaceae > Epilithonimonas > Epilithonimonas sp. KH_059. The sequence goes on along the minus strand of NZ_CM174468.1, from coordinate 1,045,684 downwards.
TTTGCCTATTTGAAGATTTCAGAAGGGTGTGATCGTCCTTGTTCTTTCTGTGCAATCCCCTTAATGAGAGGTGGACATCAATCCAAGACGATTGAAGATCTAGTGAAAGAAGCACAAGGCCTAGCCAAAAAAGGCACGAAAGAACTTATCTTGATTGCGCAAGATTTGACTTACTATGGTCTTGATATCTATAAACGAAGAGCGCTAGCGGATCTATTAAAAGAATTGGTAAAAGTTGAGGGAATCGAGTGGATTCGATTGCATTATGCATTTCCAAGTGGATTCCCAGAAGATGTACTTGAGGTGATTAAAAACGAGCCGAAAGTATGTAACTATATTGACATTCCTCTTCAACATATAAATTCCGAATTATTAAAATCCATGAAGCGTGGAACCACGCATGAAAAGACGGATGCTCTATTAGCCAAGTTTAGAGAACTTGTTCCGGATATGGCAATTCGTACGACTTTAATCGTGGGTTATCCAGGAGAAACGCAGGAGCGTTTTGAAGAGATGAAAGAGTGGGTTAAATACCAACGATTTGATCGTCTAGGATGCTTTACTTATTCTCACGAAGAAAATACATCCGCTTACCAATTAGAGGACGATGTGCCTCAAGAAGTAAAAGACCAAAGAGTAGAAGAAATCATGGTACTGCAAAGCCAAATCTCTTGGGAGAAGAACCAAGAAAAGATTGGACAGACCTTCAAAGTCTTATTTGACCGAAAAGAAGGAGAGTACTTTGTGGGACGTACCGAGTTTGATTCCCCAGATGTAGATAATACGGTTCTTGTTTCTGCAAAAGATACTTATGTATCCGTAGGAGATTTTGCAAACGTGAAAATTACTTCTGCTGAAGAATTTGATCTTTACGGAGAACTGGTATAAGCGTCTAGTTTATAAAAGATGGAAATGACGGCGCCCAGCGCCGTCATTTTAGTTTTATTTAAATTACTATGGAACGTTTTATTGGATGTTTGTAAGATATAAGGGAGCGATTTTTATGTTCTTGTACCTCGTTTTTTTACCGACTTTTGCTTTTATTTTAATACGTCATCAATAGATTTAAAATTTTGCGACTTCGGTTTCAACGCATCTACCATTTCTTCTAATCCGCCCACAACAGAAAGCAATTTTAAAAATGATTCCAAAGAGATTAAGCCTCTTTGCTCAAATTTCCTTAATGTGGGTAGAGGAACACCTGACCTTTGTGCGAGACCTTCCTGTGTAAGGTCCATTTGCAAACGTTTTGCACGGACATTATCAGCTAGGTTTCTTTGTGTTTTTGCTAGAGAAATAAATAACATTTTGGTATCACTTATTATGGTTTAATTGCTTTAATTGATATTATAGTATTACAGATGTACGGAATTTGTCATTAGTATCGGCGTGTGATTCAAGCTAATTTTGATACCAGCTCAATTGTTTTGTTGATCTTAGGTTTGAGAAAAATATGCATCTTAACTGAATGCGAAAGTATATCGAGTGACGGACGATGCTGAGAAAAACGCAGTAAGACGACCAACAGCGTCATCTTATTGTCTTGTGCTTTTTACCCCAAAAAATTCTATCGTGTGCGAAGGTTAAAATCAAATTGTTGATACAAGCCAAGACCCGGAGGTTTTCATTGGTTTGTAAGCAGATGAGACGATATTGTCCTAATACATGAAACCAAAAAGCCAAACCGGAATAATTGTATCAAATCCGATTTCAATTCCGTCTTTCGCTACATAAGCATTTTCGATATTTGCGATTTGCTTTTTGGATTTATTTTTTCCGCCGATTTCAAAAGTATAAGTTTTGTCTATCTTAAAATCGGCAGTTTCTGAGCGGTTTATTTCGTGTAAATGTTTAAATTGATTTAAGAAAAATGTTTCACGAACGTTCCCTATATTCGTTTTTTCCTTTGCCAACGCATACATTAAGTTACTGTTGTTCAGATATAGTTTTTCAGGCTTGGTCAATACACCAATGCCGGAGGCATCTTGGTATAGTTCACTGACCAACCCGGCACGTTCCAAAATTTTAAGGCTTTGCACTAGTGTATTTCGAGAAATGCCTACTTTTTCGCTCAATTTCGTAATATTGGGTGTGAATGGCGCGCTTGAAGCAACCGTAATGAGTAATTTTTTCAGTTTTACCAGAGTGTCATATTGTAAATCTTCGGTCGCATTGATGTCTATTTCTATAATGAGGTTAATCGTATTTTGCAATTTCTGTATATAAAGAACTTCATTCTCTTTGTAGTACGGATACACCCCTATCTTTAGATATTTTTCAAACAAGGGCAAAGGTTTTATTTCATGTATGAGTTCAGTCGCAATGGTGTTGTGGTTTTTCAAAATTTCTGTAAACGAATAGACAGGAAGTATTTTTTTAGTTTCAAACATGATAAATTCTCTAAAAGATAATTCTTTAAGATAATATGCGACTGCTCTTCGGCTTAAATCGGATTCAGATTTGTATATTTCGAGCGCCGAAGAGGATGTAAAGATTACATTGAGTTCAGGGAAGTTGTCGTAAATCAGTTTTATTTCTCTTGACCAATTGGGATATTTGTGAACTTCATCAAGCAAAAGGTATGTTCCACCGAATTGAACAAATTGTTTCGCTAATTCATACAGCTTGCGATCAAAGAAAAAGATATGGTCTAAACTTACATACAACGTGGATTGCAAAGGAAGATGCAACTTTGCAATTTGTAAAAGGAGTGTGGTTTTACCTGCACCTCTTGCCCCTTTTACCGCAATCAAACGGTTGTTCAAATCTATTTGATAAACAAGATATCGCTGTATATCTAGTGATATACGTGCTAGTTTTGATTGAAATTCTAATAATAAATCTTCCATAATTGCTCTTCATAAAAAGCAAATATAGTTATTTTTTGTTAAATGTAATAAGCAAATAATCAGTTATTTTGCTTTTAGCAGGAAGCATTATTGCGAAATAGGATGCGAGATCTACTGCTGTTAACCGCTTATGATAGGTTACGTGAAATTTTGACGCGCTAGTTTAACAATACATAAAAAGCTATCGATTGTAGTGGTAGATTTAGATTATCAGTTGACAGAGATGGTCGATGGATTGAGCGCAGAATTTTTTATAAAAATCCAAATCCTTCATGTGATCAGCATGGGTGAAAAATTGTGAATTTGTTCAATCTTGACGTAATCCAATATTCAAGAGCTCTTTTTATATGTTAAAAACGTTTAATCTTTCACGCTCGATTTGTCTTTAGAGAGATATAGCCGTAGTTTTGCCCTCATGATTTACAAAACGGTGATTTCAAATTATCCGAATAAGCCTTTACTAGCGCTTTTCGCAGTACTGCTTCTTCTATTTTCCCCTTGCCCGATGAAAGCAAGCGTGAAAATGTGGACAGGAGAAACACCGCCTGTACAGTCTACTTTTTCTAAAAATCCGTCAGCAGCTCCGTACTCTAATTTCCAAGCGTGCAACCAAAGTACTCAATTAAGTGTTGAGAATAGCTCTAAAGTAAGCCTTGAACAAGTAAAGATTCTACCTGTCACAGGTTCCACCTTTTGTGGAAATACAGCATTTTCATTTTTGAAAGATGGGTCTGTACAGACCAAATACCGAAGTACAAATGGGTTTAATGACCAAGTTCCGTTATTTCTTAAGTACCAAAAGCTGCTGTTAGCCTTTGGTTAAGAGGCATTTCTAGGGAGTATAGGTAGCGCTATTTCACTGCGGATAGACTCTGTGCTCTGTCCCTCTTTTCACACTAACTTTTCAAAATATTCACCCTATATGCAAAGGGTGCAATACTCATTTAATTGGCCTTTAAAATCGGCTCTACAATTCAAACAAAAAAATGAACAATATTATACGAAATTTCACAAGTGTACTTTTTTTACTTTTTTCTATTTTCACTTTAGCTCAAACAACGAATTCAAGTTCTGCCGTGGATTCTACTAATTCCGAATCATCGACAAACGGGACGTCGGATTCGGCAGAAGCAGATTCCGTCGCTTACGTGACACCAGACTTAAAGTTTGTGGATTCAAAGCAGACTATAAGTTCCCTTCGGGGTCTTAAGGGAAAAGTAGTCTTTATTAACTTATGGGCAACCTGGTGCGGACCTTGTCTCGTTGAAATGCCTACCATTTATAAACTAAGACAAACCTTCAAAGATCGAGAGGATTTAGTATTTTTAATGGTGGATGTAGATGGAAAGCTTGATAAAGCAAAACAGTGGATGGAGAAGAAAGAAATTGATCTTCCGGTCTACGGAATGGCAAGTCAAATTCCCCTTGAACTGTTTTCAGGTTCGATTCCGACTACCTTTATTGTTGACAAACAAGGGCGTTTTGTAGGAAGACAGGTAGGCGCTGCAAATTATATGGATCCAGTGCTTATTAAGCTTTTAGATGAACTCTTAGAAGAAGAGTAATTTTAGCAATTTCTACCAAAATATGACACTATCCCAAAAAGTGTGTAAGTTGAAAAGTATTGGCTTGAGATTTATAATTTAAGCCTATCTTCAAATATAAGCATAAATTGATTGAGTACGATACCCCAATCTCTAATAGGCATTGTCCATTTTTTTGTTGCTTCTCTTAAGGCGAGGAAAACTGACTTTAAAACTGCATCATCCGTAGGAAAGGACATTTTATTTTTGGTGTATTTTCTTATTTTTCCATTGAGATTTTCGATTAAATTTGTGGTGTAAATGATTTTTCGGATTTCAACAGGGAATTCAAAAAACACGGTTAATTCATCCCAATTATCTCTCCAGGACTTAATTGCATAGGAATATTTAGATTCCCATTTTTCTGCAAAATCATTTAAAGCGGCTTCTGCGGCTTGTTTTGTGGGTGCGTTGTAGATATGTTTCATATCGGAAGTAAAGGCTTTCCTGTCCTTCCAAACCACATATTTGCAAGCATTTCTAATTTGATGAACTACGCAAATTTGAGTTTGCGATTGGGGGAACACACTGCGAATAGTCTGGGTGAATCCATTAAGGTTATCCGTTGCAGTGATAAGTATGTCTTCCACGCCACGTGCTTTCATATCGGTTAACACGCTCATCCAAAAACTGGAGCTTTCACTCTTCCCTAGCCACATTCCTAGAACTTCTTTCTTTCCGTCACGTCGCAGACCCACAGCAAGATAGATGGTTTTATTGATGACTTTAGAGTTCTCACGAACTTTAAAAACGATTCCATCCATCCAAACAATAAGGTATAAATCCTCTAAAGGTCGATTTTGCCAAGCGACAATTTCACTGGAAACAGCATTGGTGATCCTGGAGATTGTTGAGGTTGAGACATCAAAATCATACATGTCCTTGATTTGTTCTTCAATATCACTCACACTCATTCCTTTGGCGTAAAATGATATTATAATATTTTCTAAACCATCAATAATATTGTGCCTTTTGGGAACTATCATCGGCTCAAAAGTACTTTGTCGATCACGCGGAACTTTAATTTCATCTTCGCCAAAAGAGGTTTTTATCTTCTTACTCTGATGACCATTGCGATAGTTGCCGTCTTTCGTTTTCTGATGTTTATTAGTATCTAGATGGTCATCTAGTTCTGCTTCGAGCATATGTTCTACGGCTCGTTTGTGCATTGTTTTGAAGAACGAGGTAAGATCTTCGCTGTTCTTGAAGGATTTGTAAAAATCCTTGTTGTTTAATAATTCTTCTTTGTCAATCATAACTGTATAAAGTTTAAAAATAGTAAAAAGTTATTTCCGAAAAAGTTTTGAGTTTTTAAGGACTCAAAATTTTTCAGAATAACTTTTCAACTTACACAGTTAGTGAAACACTACCCAAAATATGTTGGAAACCTTTATTTAGACTGCGTTCCCGCCTTATTTTATAGTTGAAATTAAGTAACTTTCTTTCGGGGAAAGTTGGGAGGTTCCCTCTTTCTCCGCAATAAACACTGGTAATTAATCAGTTAAAAGATAAACACCCAATTTTACACCCAAAAATGTAAAGTTGGGTTTTTTATTTTAGGTTATAAAAAATCTAATGGACTTGGTGTCGATTTCTTATCTACATCTGTAATATGAGTGTAAATCATGGTTGTTCTAATATCACTATGTCCTAATAATTCTTGTACAACCCGAATGTCAATTCCGCTTTTTATTAAATGTGTGGCGTATGAATGACGCAAAGTATGCACACTGCCTTTTGTTGCAATATTGGCTTTTTTCATTGACTTTTTCAAAACTAACTGAACACTTCTTTCGCTGTATTGCTCATCATTAGTTCCTTCAAATAAAAATATTTTGGGTTTATATTCAATATAATATTCTCGCAACAAACTTAATAACTTATCAGGTAAAGCTACTAACCTATCTTTATTCCCTTTGCTTTGCTGTATTAACAGTAAATTACTGTCGGATTTTACATCGGTTAGTCTAAGATTTATTAACTCACTTAAGCGCAATCCACAACTGTAAATAGTGGTGAGAATTGCTTTATGCTTTAAATTATCTGTAGCATTTAATATTTTTCTCACTTCTTCTTGAGAAAAGAAAGTAGGCAGTTGGGTTGATTTTCGTTTAGGATATAAATAATTTAACTCTATCGATTGATTATTGACCAACTCATAAATTTTCTTAATTGCCCCAACTAAAGAGCGTTGATAAGATGCACTAATATTGTCTTGAAATACTTTTTCATTAATAAAACCCTCTATTTCAGCAATAGGTATTTCGTTGAGCGTACGATATTTATTCATATACTCTAAGAATATTTGTGCATAACCACAATACGATTTTATGGTATTATTGGCATAGCGTTGCACTTGCAATCGGTCGTGTAAGGTTTTTAATATTGTTTCGCTATCCATACTTAAATAATTCTAATTTAACCTATTTTGTTTCGCTATCCACAAAAAATAACTTACTAAGTATCTAATTTACAAAAAATTAATTATATTAGCAATAGATTTTACGAAATGCGCATATAGGTGTTATTTTACGAAACTACACCGTGTTTTGTTTCGTAAAAAAACAATGTTACCCACAAGCTGAAAAAAACGACCAGCATCTATTAAACCTTATCGACTACAACTTTGTAATTCGGGTCTTCTATGACATTGACATCAATGATTTTATCGGCATTTTGAAGTAACTTTTGACAGTCAGCACTCAAATGGCGTAAATGGACTTTCTTGCCGACTTTTAAATAGCGTTCTGTAATTTTATTAAGAGCTTCTATTGCCGACATATCGACTACCCGACTTTCTTTAAAATCAATAATAACTTCATCAGGGTCGTTTAGAATATCAAACTTTTCATTAAAAGCAGTTACAGAACCAAAAAATAATGGACCATAGATTTCATAATGTTTAACTCCTTGCTCGTCAATGGACTTTCTTGCTCGAATACGCTTCGCATTATCCCAAGCAAAAACTAAAGCTGCAATTATAACACCCACAATAACTGCTAAAGCCAAATTATGCAGGAATACAGTAACAAGTGTTACAACCACCATAACGAAAATATCAGATTTAGGCATTTTATTAAAAGTCTTCAAACTTGCCCACTCAAAAGTTCCGATTGCGACCATAATCATCAAACCTGTAAGAGCTGCCATTGGTAATTGCTCAATTAAACCAGCACCGAACATTACAAATAGTAAGAGTGCCACAGCAGCCACAATTCCCGAAAGCCTTGCTCTCGCCCCATTGGAAACATTAATCAAGCTTTGCCCCAACATTGCACAACCACCCATTCCAGAAAAGAAACCTGAAAAAATATTTGCAGCACCTTGAGCCACCGCTTCTTTGTTTCCTCTACCACGAGTTTCGGTAATTTCATCAATAATATTGAGCGTTAGCAAACTCTCAATCAAACCGATACCAGCTACAATTGCCGCATATGGGAATATCAAAGCCAATGTTTCAAAGTTGAAAGGAACACTTGGAATGTGAAATGGCGGAAAACCACCTTGGATAGATGCAATATCACCTACGGTTTTTGTGTCAATTCCAAAACCTACCACAATTCCAAAAACAGCCAAAATAGCAACTAATGAAGCAGGAATAACTTTAGTAAGTTTTGGTAAACCCCATATAATGAGCATTGTTAACAAGACCAAGCCAAGAATAATGTACAACGACTGACCGGTTAACCAATTTCCTGATGCGTCCTTAAATTGGTCGAGTTGCGACATAAATATGATGACTGCCAAACCATTGACAAATCCGAAAATTACAGGATGTGGAACTAATCGCATTAACTTACCCAATTTGAATACACCTGCCAGAACTTGAATAATACCTGCCAAGACTACAGTTGCAAATATATATTCGGGTCCGTGAGAAATTGCCAAAGCGACAATGACAACAGCAACTGCACCAGTAGCACCTGAAATCATTCCAGGTCGTCCACCAAAAATAGACGTGATTAATCCAACTACGAAAGATGCATAAAGACCTGTAAGCGGAGATAATCCTGCAATTAAAGCAAAAGCAACAGCTTCAGGTATTAAAGCCAAAGCTACTGTTAAGCCCGATAAAATCTCTGTTTTGGCACTTTTTTCAGAATTTTTACTAAATAAGTTAATTACTTTTTTATATTCTTGTTTTGATTTTTGACGATAAAGTCGTGCGTATTTATTCATTAATATTTTTTGTTAAAAAGCGAGTCCACTTGGCAGTAATACCAATGACGTCCGTTTGATTAAATAGATTTTAGTAAGTTTACCTCTAAAAGAGGGCGGAGAAAAAAAGCACTAAATTTCAGGGCGGAGTAACCGCAGGAAGATTGAAATTAAATATTGAAATTGTATTTGCCATTTTTGAAGTCGCAAAGTTAATAAAAATTCTGACTTAAAAATAATAAAAAAGCCTGTGGGTAACAATGTATATAAAAAATAGGCGAAACAGTAATAAATTCAAGTCTTTTGGCTTGTATCTAATTCTGTGCTTAACTGAAAGTTTAATGCTTTGAAATCGCCTACTTTTCATATACAAACCGTTATCTGCAACCGTATAAAAACCATAGAAATGAATAAGATACATTTTAATCATTTAAATTTTAGAGATAATAAAGCACAATTTATTCTTTTAATTCTTGCCTTTATTCTTATAATTTTGAACTTTCTTGAATTTTGGACTTTTGAAAATCCTAAAATTGGAAAATTAATAAATATTGCAATATTCTTATTTCTTGCTTTTATTCATTCTAAAATTTTTTGGTACAAAAACTTTGTGCAATGGAACAAAAAAGGAATTATGATTAAACTAAATGAATTTTGGGGTAAAAATTTTCAATTTGAAGAAATTAGTAATTACAATATCCAAAATAATGAACTTATTATTTCAAAATATGATGGACAAAAAAAGGTTTTTAATTTACAAAATATTGAATCTGAAAGCATAAATAGGCTCGCTAACATTTTAAAAGCTAATACCTAAAAAACGTCTGCAGATAACATAGGTTTTGCAAAATTGCGACGCACGGTCCTTGGCTGAGTCCAGTCGCAACTTCGCAAAGCCTCTTCCCGTTGTACGCAATTTAGATAAAAGTGTCACCAAAAGAAAAATGAATATAAAATCGCTTATTTTTTTCTCCGCATTCGTTGTTTTTTCCTGTGGTAAAAAGCGAGATTTAATAACAAAACCTGACACTAATAATTATTGGGATGAACTAATTATTGAAACTAGATTTCAAAAACTAACGATTTCAAAATTTTCTGACTCCGCAGAGTTTGAAAATATCATATTCAGCAAGGAAGTTTATAATATTCCGCCTAAATATGAGATTGAAAAAACTGAATTACAAAAACTATTTTTTACTAAAGCAGAGAAAGACAGTTTATCCAAATTCATTTATCAAACTATAACTACTCCTAAATTTACGAATCGTCTTGCAACGGGTTATGTTGGGAACGTTAAATTAAGTTATAAAAAAGAAAATATGAATTTAACTTGTGAATATAAATCTGTGGGAGACTGGACAGAAGTATCTCAAAACACCCATAAAATTTTTACTATAATTAATTCAAAAATTCCAATATCACGACAATAAACTGCGTACAACAAAGTATTTCCATTAGCGGGGTTGAAGTTTACATCATAAAGACTTTCGCGAGTTGTTCTTTTCGTTATATTTACAAAAACCAGTTATAATAATCCCCGCCAACAGAAATACCAAAACGTTATCTGTAATTGCAAAAAAAACGCCGTGGATAAAACGAAATTTCCAGAATTAAGAACAGAAAGACTTATTCTAAACCAACCTAGAAATAGTGATTTAAAAAAAATTACTGAAATCCTGAATAGTGAAGTTTATTCAAAAAATACAGTAAATATACCTTCACCTTATACTGATAAAAGTGCCGAATTTTGGTTAAGATTATCAGAAGAAGGTTTTATTAATGAAAATCAATATGTTTTTGCAATTCGCTTGAAAAATAGTGAAGAAATTATTGGTGGAATTGATTTAGGAATTGACAAACGCTTTAACAAAGCAGAACTTGGTTACTGGATTGACCAAAGATTCTGGAATATAGGATATGCAACTGAATCTGTAAAAGCCGTAATTGATTTTGGTTTCAAAACTTTAAACTTAAAGAGAATTTTTGCTACCCATTTTGATTTTAATACTTCTTCGGGAAAAGTTATGCAAAATGCAGGTATGAAAAAAGAAGGCGTTTTGCTTTGTCATACTTGCAAAAATGGAGAGTATCAAAATCACGTTATTTACGGAATAATTAATGAATAAATAAATGCAACTACAGATAACACGGTATTTGCAAAAGGCGGGGCTGAATATATAAAACAACCACTCGATTCCTTTAGCCGCAGCTGCTTTTCATATTGTTTTTTTCCTTAATTTAGACAATCTGAAAAAGCATCTGCTCCGGTTGGTCGAAATTGAACTTTCAGTTAAATTTAGCCCGCCCTTCGCAAATACTTTTCCGTTAGTGGTGCATTTAAAAAGACATTCAGACAATAAATGAGATTTTCGATACCAATATTGACTTTTTTGTTGTTCCTCTGTGGACTATTAATCTTCTTCGGAACTTTATTGGCGACAGGAATTGGATTTTACACCCCTATCTTGACAGGTTCTGCTTTTATTGGTTTTGTCATTCTGCTATTTGACAAAAAACTTGGTCAGACAGTAATGCTATTTGTCTCGGCAGCTTGGCTTTTAAGATATTTTGAACACGCCAGCTATCTTATCCTCTATGACCCTAACAGTTCAGGGAGATGGTTTCTAACAATTATTCCGCTTTTGTTCGCACTACCAATTTTCGGACTGACTTTAAGGGAAAAGTTCAAACAGTTTGACAAGACATTTAAAAATTGGTATTGGGGACTTCTACCATTGACCTTTTTAGCAATTGGACTATTTTCATTCTTATACAAACCACACACGGACGAGTTCAATTGTTGGTATTACTTTGACGACAAAAGTGATGACTATAAAATATCATTTGCAATAACCCCTGACCATAAATTTGAAACTACAGCCAATTCGCCAGAACTAAAAGAAATCGTCATAAAGGAAGGACTGACATACGAAGGAAGAGATGGATATTATTGGCCTGAGACAAAAGTACGAGTAACAACACGTTTCAAAAAAATCATTGGGGTGAAAATATTAGGGTTTAGAAACTCAGAAATTGACAAAAAAGTACGACTTGAAAATCCCTTTGAAATTGATTTAGAAACAATTAAAGGAGACAAGTCAATATTAGAACCTGAATTCAATTTGGGAGACTAAAAATAAATGAATGAAAGAAAAACGCACCACAACATTGTATAAGCGTAATGCGGGCTGAACAGCTAAAAATGAGCATTTTTGCTCCTAAGAAACTTTGCGGTAGGCGGGCAGTGAATCGCTCCGAAATCCCGCACTACGCTTATACTTTACCGTTGTGCGTCACCCTAAAAACCCACCGCACATTTAGCACATTTGGTTTTTCCGACACTCAAAGCCAACGCTAAAAAACCAAAAGAGCTAAATCACCCACCGCTGACAAAGAAGAATTGTTAAAAACTATAATTAAGTATTTGCTTAAATAAGAAAACTATTTGTATTTTTGCTGCGTTATTAAATCCTAAACAAGGAAATTATGGAAAACAATCAATCGTGTATCCGTGTGTTTGCCGACAAGGTTCAAATAGACAATTGTAGAGAAATACTTCAAACCAACGACAAGGCATTCAGTCAACTGAGTGGACTTTTAGCATTGGCAGGAAACGAAGTAAGGTTAAAAATCTTATTTCTCTTAGAAGAAGAAAACGAACTTTGTCCTTGCGACCTTTCAGACATTCTCGGAATGAGCATCCCTGCCGTTTCGCAACACCTCAGAAAACTAAAAGACGGAAACGTCATTGAAGGTAGAAGAGAAGGACAAACCATTTTCTACTCTTTGAAACAGGAGCAACTTACTTTACTTCGTCCATTTTTTAAACACATCATAAACAGTTCAAAAAAGGAAACAGTATGAACAAGAAAAACAACAGACTTGTCGGAGCGGGTGTGCTTTCGGCAGTAGCAGCATCACTTTGCTGCATTACACCTGTATTGGCTCTTATTTCAGGAGCTTCAGGAGTGGCATCTACCTTTTCATGGATGGAACCAGCAAGACCTTATCTAATCGGTATCACCGTTTTGGTATTGGGCTTTGCTTGGTATCAGAAGCTCAAACCACGAACAGCCGAAGAAATCCAATGTGATTGCGAAGAAGACGAAAAAAAACCCTTTATGCAGACCAAAACATTCTTGGGAATTGTAACCGTGTTTGCAGCCTTGATGCTCGCTTTTCCAAACTATGCACACATTTTCTATCCTTCAAACGACAACAAGGAAGTTGTAATCGTCAATGCTTCTGACATCCAAACGGTAACTTTTGATGTAAAAGGAATGACTTGCAATGGTTGTGCTTCACACGTAGAAAATGATGTGAACAAATTGCCAGGCATTGTTAAGGTAGATGCGATTTATGAAGAAGCGATTGCCAAAGTAGAATTTGACCAAACCAAAGTGAGTATCGCTCAAATTGAAGAAGCCATCAACGGTACAGGTTACAAAGTGGTTGGCAAGAAATAGTATTTTTTTGCCTTTTGTATTTAAGAACTTAATTAAATAATTACACAATGAAAAAGAATTTAATTCTATTGAGTGCTTTGTTCCTAATTGGAATTGCTCAGCTCAATGCACAATGTTGCAAACCGACTGACAATAAAGCACAAACAGCAAATACAACACAGCAAGAAGGTAAGACCCTGCAACTGAAAATCACGGGAATGACTTGTGCAGGTTGTTCCAACCATATTTCAAATGCCCTCAAAGAAGTGGACGGCATTATTGAACACAAAGTGGAATATCCGGGCGATTTGGCAACCATCCAATACGACCCAAAGAAAACAAATCCTGACGCTATCATCAAGGTTATTGAGCAGACAGGCTATAAAGCCGAAATCATTAAGGAAAATCAAAAAGAGAAATCATTATGAACAAAGAAATAATAAAACTAGACATCACAGGTATGACCTGCGACCATTGTGCCACAGGCATTGAAAAACTACTTTCCAAAAACGAAGGTGTAAAAGAAGCAAATGTGAGCTATCCAAAAGCTACTTGTGAATGTTCTTTTGACCCTACCAAAACAAGTAAAGAAGAAATCATCAATACCATTAACGGCACAAAAAACTATCGTGTAAAAAGTGAAATTTCTGAAAATGGAAATAGTAGGAATAATCAACTTGATTTAATAATTATCGGTGGTGGTTCGGCTGCATTTTCGGCAGCTATCAAAGCCGAAAGTTTAGGTTTATCGACCTTAATGGTAAACGGTGGTTTGGACTTTGGCGGTACTTGTGTCAACGTGGGTTGTGTGCCTTCTAAAAATCTTATTCGTGCAGGCGAGTCGGCTTATCACGCTACACATTCCAACTTTGAAGGCATCAAGCCAAAAGGAGTTGATATTGATTTCGCTCAAATCATCAAAGACAAGAAAAAATTAGTAGCCACACTTCAAGAGAAAAAATATATGGATGTGGTAAGCGATTTTGAAAACCTGACTATGCTAAAAGGTTGGGCAAAATTCAAAGACAACAAAACCATTTTGGTTGATGGCAAGGAATACAAAGCCTTCAAATTTTTAATTGCTGCGGGAGCTACGACCAACATTCCGACTATTGAAGGATTGGACAAAATTGACTACTTGACCAACGTTTCCCTTTTCGACTTGGAAGAAAAACCCGAAAGCTTGACCATTATGGGAGCAGGTTACATAGGTTTGGAAATTGCAATGGCGTACAATCGTTTAGGCGTTAAAGTCCGAATCATTGAATTTACCGACCGTGTTCTACGGACACAAACCCCAGACATCAGTGAAGCATTGGAAACCCAAATGCGAAAAGAAGGCATTGAAATCTTACCTAATTTCAGAGCCGTGAAATTCGAGAAACAAGCGAATGAAACCATCATTCACTGTAAATGTCCTGACGGTTCATTTACGCAAATTATAGAAAAAGGTAAGGTAGTAATTGCCACAGGCACAAAAGCCAATACAAGCCAATTAGGGTTAGATAACATTGGTTTGGAACTCACCAAAAGCGGACATATCGCTGTAAATGAAAAAATGGAAACCAATCTACCTAACATTTACGCAGCAGGTGACGTAACCAACACCCCTGCATTTGTTTATACAGCCGCTTTTGAAGGTAAAATTGCCGTTGAAAATGCGTTCTCAGGAACAGATAATAAAGCCGATTATTCTTCTTTACCTTGGGTGGTGTTTACTGACCCACAAATTGCAGGGGCAGGTTTAGATGAAGCACAGGCAGAATCAAAAGGCATTCCGTTTGAAGTGTCAAAATTGGAATTGAAAGACGTACCGAGAGCCATAGCAGCCAACGACACAAGGGGTTTCATCAAACTCATTCGTAACTCGGAAACTGACAAACTTATAGGTGCAAGAGTAGTCGCACCCGAAGGTGGAGAACTCATACAACAATTAAGTATGGCAATCAAATACGGAATAATGGTGAAAGACTTAGCAGACAGTTTCTACCCTTATTTGACTTTGGGAGAAGGTATAAAATTAGCAGCAATAACTTTCGGAAAAGACGTATCAAAATTAAGTTGCTGTGCCAGTTAATCCGCCCCAAAGGCACACACTCTTGCAAGTCGCACCAGCCAACGCTTGACCAAAACTTGCAAGAGAGAGTGCCTTCCCTACCCCAAAAAATCCTACCTTTGAAAATTGACTAAACCGACTAAAAATAAAGGGCGAACGCACAACATTGTGTATAAGCAATAGCGGGTGAAGTGGTAAAATCAAGGTCTGTGCTTTTAATAAGCTTTGTGCTAAACTGAAAGGTTTGTACTTTCAAATCCGCTACTGCTCATACACGAAACCGTTATCTGCAATGAAATTAAAACCCGCCATAAACATAAAATTTTGGATTTCCATATTCCTGGCAATTCCTTTTTGGCTTTTCAGTCAAGAGAAAAACAATATTAAATTTACGATTGAAAAGGGGAAATTTATTTTCGACAGAGAAAGTTATACAATTCATAAAAGACAGTCTGAAGAAGTAGTTGAAAGTCTGAGAAAGGCAGATAGCATTTCTAAAGCAGAGCCAAAAGTTTCCATCAGTTTCATAGATGATCGAGTTCTTGAATATCCAAAATTTGAACCTGCGACGATAATGTTCAGAAATAAAATACTGGAGAATTTAGAAATTCATAATGTGAAATTTGGTCAAAATACAATGTCAATTTTAATCGACAAATATGGAAAAATAAAAAAGTTTAAATGTATAAAAGTATCGGACAGAAAAATATGCCGTCAGGTAAGAAAAATGCTCTTTAAAAAAGATTTCGATAAATGGAAACCTGCATCCTTTTATGGAACAATTGTAAATTACGATTTTAGATTTTCTATTATTATTGATTCTAACCTTGCAAAATATGACTTAAAAAACAAATGGTCTCAAGAAAGTAACTTGGAGAAATTCATAAAATAGGAAGTCACTGCAGATAACAGTGTATTTGTAAAAAACGGGGTTGAAGATGTCCTTTGAAAATTTGGTTTTTAATATCCGCAAAACTGCTTTTCATCTTTCAATTTTCACTAATTTAGAAATCTGAAAAAGCATTTTGCTCTAGGCGGTTTTCCTTACCACTTTTGGTTTGCAGTAGCCCGTTCTTCGCAAATACTTTTTCGTTATGTGCCATTTTGTGTGACAACCTAAAAACCGACAATGAAAATTTACGACATATCAATTACGAATTTCAGAGGAATAAAATCTTTACAGAATCTTAAGGCTGGCGACATTAATTCTTTTGTCGGTAAAAATGATTCTGGAAAATCTAATATTCTTAAAGCACTCGATGTCTTTTTTAATGAAAAATTCACCTCAAATGACGTTTTCAAAGGAATTGCAGAAGATGAAAAGACTGAAATTGTCATCCGTTTTGAAGCGAGTGAGACAATCAATCCATTAGCACTAGATTCAGAAGGAAAAATAAAACTAAAAAAAGTATTTACATTTTCAAGTGCTGGTAAATTAGTTAAAGAACTATTCTACTCTTGCAATGACATTAATAGTGAACAGTTTTCGAATTGTTGGGGAATTAAGGAAGCTGATATAAATGGCTACCTAGGTGCATTGAGTGTTGAACACTCTCGTTCAGGACGTGGAGTAACAAACATTTCAAAAATTGAATTGATTGACGCAAATACACAAGATTTAGGAAGAGTAGAGAAAGAATATCCAGGAGATGAATATTTAAAGAATTTAAAGAAACAATACGAATTCTTTGAAATGCCTGATTACTCATTATTTGATGCTGAACAAGATTTAAACGTTGGTTCAACTGCCTTTCAAACTCAGTTTAAACCTATTGCAACTCAATCATTGCAAAACAACTCTGCATTGACAAGTCAGATAGAGACAAATGTTCAAACCGATTTAGAAACTGAATTCAGTGTTATAACTGAATTAATGAAAAGAAACGTTCCTAATTTAGAAAAGATAAAACCTTCCGTAGCTTGTAACTGGGGAAACTTAGTGAAATTTGACCTATCACTTAAATTTACGACAGATACATTTGAAATTCCAATATCAAACAAAGGGACGGGTTTTAAACGACTTCTAATGGTAGCGTATTTTGAGTATTTAGCCCAAAAAGCAACTAAAAAATATCAAATATTTGGCATTGAAGAACCCGAAACCTTTTTGCATCCCGAATTACAAAACGACTTGTTGGATTCTATTATTACACTTTCAGAAAATAGTCAATTTTTTATTACTACACATTCGCCTGTTTTTGCAGGTGCGACAAAAAACTCCAATATAGTTGTAGTTAAAAAAGAAAATGAAATATCAAATTATTTCAATTACGAAAATGAAGCCGACATATTAGATGTAGTTATAAAAGAGTTAGGCATTAGACCCAATTACAATTTACTTAACGACAATTATAGAAAAGCAGTATTTGTAGAAGGTAGTGGGGATGTAAAATTTTGGGAAAAAGCATTTCAAAAAATTAATGGCGGTTTACCTGACGACATTTTACTAATTCCGTGTGGTGGTGACCAAGTTGAATTTTTTGTAAATGCAGAATTATGCAGAAAAATAAATCGAAAGTTTATTTTCATTCTGGACTCTGACAAAGGTGCAACTGACTACGATTCAAAATTGGCTAACAAGCAACTACTAATTGACAAAGTACAAGAACTTGGAGGCGATTTCGATATTCTGCGAAAACGAGAAATCGAAAATTATTATTCAAGAGATGCAATCCAACGTTTAATAACGAATGCAAACATTTTGCCTGTTGAGTTTCAAATAGCAGACTATACCGACATTAAAGAAGATATAAAAACACATATAATTAAAGGATTCAACATCAACTTTAAAGCAAAAAACAATTTTAGTATTTTTGACGAAATGACGAGAGAAGAATGGTTAGCTTGTGCTTATCCTGTTGACGGTTCGACAGACTTGGAAATCATATTAGCAAAAGTGCTTGAAGAATAAAACGGCACATAACAGCAGTTTGGCAAAATGGCGGGTTTAGTGCTAAAATCAACGGCAGTTCTTCGATTGAACTTTTGTACAAAACTGAACATTCGTGCTTCGATTTCCGCCACTTCGCCAAGCTGCAAACCGTTATGTGCAAGCGGAAGAAAGAACTTCAGGAATAACATCAAATTTCTTCTCTGAGCTTTACTAAAAGTTTAAGCCGAATTATTGACTGAAAAAAAATATTCAAAAAAGTGTGATTTTTGAAACCATTGCGCGAATAATTAAGAAAAGGTAAATACTTCTTAATTAAATCTAACTAAAATGGAGCACAAAAACATCAGATTAATTATTGTTGTTATTACGGCATTTACAATACTCGCAACAGGTTGTAGCATTTCGATAACGAGAAATTATTATAGTGCAAAACCAAAAACACCAATAAAAACAGACAGCACAACCTATGTATTAAAATTAGGTCCTCAAACGCACAAACTGAATGATGGACAAAGATAGAACAGCCAATTTTCTCGTTATTGTTGAGAACAATAAAGGTATTCTATTTAAAGTCGCAAACTCATATTGTCGGAACATTGAAGACAGGAAAGACCTGGTTCAAGAAATTATTTTACAGTTGTGGAAATCATTTGACAACTACAACAAAAAATTTAAACTTTCAACTTGGATATACCGAATTTCATTGAACGTGGCTATTTCGTTCTACAGGAAAGAGAACAGTAGAAAACGGATTTCAAACCCACTTACGACAGATATCTTCGATTTTTCCGAGACAGAAATAGCCGATGAAAAAGAAACCAACTTGGGAATATTGAACCAAATAATTTCAGAATTAAATGACTTGAACAAAGCCCTGATGTTGCTATACCTAGAAGAAAAAAGTTACAAGGAAATTTCAGAAATCATCGGAATTACAGAAACCAATGTTTCAACAAAAATCGGCAGAATTAAAAGCAAACTAAAAAAAGAATTCAATCAACTTAAAAATCAATAAAATGGAAAACATAGAACTTATAAATATTTGGAAAGAGCAAAATGTCAAAATAGAAAAAACATTGACAATTAATAAATTACTTTTAAAAGAAACTATTGGTAGAAAGGCAGAATCTACTTTAAAAGGCTTGATTAAATTAAAAACGGCAGGAACAGTAGCTTTTGTATTTTATCTTCTTATCTTGGGCTACGCTTTGTTTTATGCTATTTCAAATTATTCTTCGGCAAGTAATTATTTTATTGTTTCCATTTCGGCAATCGCTTTAATAAACATAAAAGGGTTTGCGGACTATATTAAACACCTCGCTTGGACGAAAAATATAAATTACAATGGAAGCATAATGGAAATTCAGAAACAATTATCAAAACTTCAACTTTCCATAATTAACCACGCCAAATTTATGTGTTTACAATTCCCCTTTTTTACAACGTTTTATTTGAGTGACAATTGGTTTCCACAAGACGTGGGATTGACATACATTATCTTTCAGATAATCCTAACAGGTAGTTTTATTTACTTTTCGTTTTGGTTATACAAAAACCACAAATCCGAAAACTTAAATAAAAAGTGGTTTAGAAATTTATTAGCAGGTTCGGGAGGAAAATCCGTTGAAAAAGCCATTGAATTTTACAGGGAAATTGAAGAATTTGAGAAGGAAAATAGTTGAATAAAAAGTGCCAGCACATAACAAGGGTTTTGCAAAAGAGCGGGTTAAGTCATAGGTTGAACGTTTGTGCACTTAATCCGCAAAAACCATTTTTCATTTGCTCTTTTTTGTAATTTAGCAAATAGAAAAAATGGTTTTGCTACATTTGTAAAAAGTTGAAAGTTCCATCTTTCTAATCCGCTCCTTCGCAAAGCCCAAAACCGTTATGCGTCACCTTATCACAACCGTTCGAAAAAACTAAAAATGAAAAACGATAACGTAAGAAAATTTTTACAGTCCTTTAATATATTGACAGATATTGAAATTGACGATTTTCTACAACTTTTATCTTATAAGATCTTCAAAAAGGCAGATTATTATATTAAAGAAGGAGAAACTTGTAAACAAATAGCATTTGTTTTAACAGGTAGTTTGCGATCATATTATATTTCAGACAAAGACGAACAAATTACTTACTGTATCACTTTTCCAAACAGTTTAATGACAGCATATTCTTCATTTTTGACAGCACAACCAACTATGGAAAATATACAAGCCATTACAAAAACTGAATTGTTAATCATTCCTAAAGACAAATTCGAAAAATTAGTACAACAAAATCCTAATTGGGTATATTTCTTAAAAACAATAGCAGAACAACAATACATTGAATTAGAGAAAAGAATATTTCAATTGCAAAAAAGCGATGCCTCAAAACGCTATACAGACCTAATGAAAAATCAACCAGAGTATGTTCAAAAAATTCCTTTACAATATTTGGCCTCTTACTTAGGTATTTCACAACGACATTTAAGCAGAATACGAAAAGAATTTTCTTTTTAGACATTTGTCCTATTCTGAAAGTTTGATAGGATTTAGCTTTGCACATCTAAACTTAAACTAAAGAGATGAGCAAAACAATTTTAATTATAGGTGGAACTGGTTTGATTGGAAATACTATTCATGAAATGCTTTCGAACAGAAACCCAGCTTTAAAAATTTTAATCGGAACAAGAAATAAGGGTACCAATCAAAATCATGTACAAATTGATATAAATGACAAAAACTCTTTTGAATCATTATACAAGCATTCAATCAATTTAATCATACTTTGTGCAAAAGACCCCAATAATAATGCTTTAGATTATGCCATAAAATCTAAAATTGATTATATCGATATTACAAAACCGACAAGTGAACTAGTAAAATCTTTAGATTTTGCTGAGAAAAGAACCATTGAAAGTAAAATTGTATTTAGTTCCGGATGGATGGGTGGTATTGCACCATTGCTATTATATTCAAAAGGTGTTTTAGCAAATGATGTCAAAAATGTTGAAATTTTGGTTTATTATTCTACTAAAGATAAAGCTGGGAAAAGTTCAGCAGATTTTATGGCTGAAAATGTAAGCAAACCATTTAATTTCTATAAAAATAATACTAAGGTTAATACCAAGCATTTTTTAAATTCAAAGTATCATGTTTTTAATTTTGTGAGTATTTCGGAGTGATGGTGCCAGGTGTTTCGGTCAAACAGTGCCACTAGGAAGATCATGCAATATTAAGTTTTTTATTGATTATAATTAGTATTGATTTTGTTTTTTCGCAAAGATTCACCCTGTAAATTAATACGATGTGCAGAGTTTACAATACGATCTAAGATTGCGTCAGCTAAAGTTCCTTCTCCAATTAGTCCATGCCAAGCCGATACCGGTACTTGAGAGGTAATAATTGTTGTCCCTGAGGAATATCGTTCATCAATTATATCTAATAGTATTTCTCTAGTCGTTGCATCTAAAGCTTGCAAGCCAAAGTCATCAATAATAAGTAAATCTACTTTTATTATTTTCTTGAGTGACGCAAGGTAGGTTCCATCCATCTTACTGAGTCTCAACTCATTTAAAAGCTTCGCTGTCACACGATATAAAGTTTTGTATTCCATAATACAAGCCTGATGGCCGAGAGCTTGTGCAAGATAGCTTTTACCGGTTCCTGCGGCTCCAGTAATGATTAGGTTCTCATTCCTTTTTATAAGGTCCAGAGTGGAGAGCCTCATAAACATGTTCTTGTCCAAGTGACGCTCGGGTGAGAAGTCCACATCCATTATACTCGCTCGTTGTCGAAAGCCTGCTTGCTTTATTAGGTTTTGCATTTTACGATTTACACGATCCTCCCATTGGTGGTCCGTTAATAAAGTAAGATACTCATCTGGAGTAAGTTCAAGAGACTTGGAACTTTGAGTAAACTGTTGATGCATAAGTGCCATTGCACTTAAACGCATTTTTCGTAGTCGTTCTACGGTTTGGATTTGATTCATAATAAATAGATTAATTTTTTAGTTGTAAGCTGAGGCACCACGGATATTCTCATGTTCCGGGATATGGGATTCCTCCCTTTCTAGATCTGTATAATAAAATGATGTTTTATCCACATTGTTCTTTAGGATATTTCTAATACGATTAAAGGATACCATGTCGTATTTAATTGCCCAATAGCAAGCCCGATTTAAACGTTCCGAACCATAAGACTTACTTAGCAATAGAAGCCCCATGATTCGCTTGTATCCAACCTCAGGGTACTCAGAGTCCTGGAGGATTTGTTCTACGCATGCAACAACGTGTTCTCCGTAGGGCAATGCTTTGTTTAGGAAGTATTGGGGACTCCAATCCCTGTACGCTTTATGAGTACTAGATAAATGATCCGGATTTGTATTATAGACCCCTTTAGAACAGAGGCGCTTATGGTGAGCAATACGCTCATGATTATAATACACTTCCACATGATTTGCTGTATATTGAATAATGGTATTCTTGCCTATAAAACGATAGGGCACACTGTAATAAGACTTGTCTGCGGAGAAGTACACATATCCAATCTTCTGAACTTTTGCCCTGCAGTATTCTGTCATTTCAAAACCTTCGGTAGGAAGTTCTTTTAGGTATTCTTTTTCTACGGTTCTAAACAACTCGAGTCGACTTGCGTCCTTTCTTTGGAAGAGTAACTTGTTATAAGCCGTGAGTAACGTTTTAATTTCCTTGTTTAGATCCTCTAATGTAAAAAAGTTCATTTCTCGCATTGGATAATAGATCCGTTGATAGACTAGATTGACTGCATTCTCCACCAACGCTTTATCTTGTGGGGCATAGGTGCGCGTAGGATTCACAACACAGCCGTAATGGTGCGCAAAATCTTTAAAGGATCGATTAATTCTCGGCTCGTATTTACTTGCTCGACTTACCGCTGATTTAAGGTTATCACAAACAATAGCTTTAGGTACCCCTTGATAAAAATGCAGTGCATTCTCACAACATTTGATGAAGTCTTCTTTTTTCTGACTCACGCACGCCTCTACATAGGTATAATGGCTATTAGGGAGTATACACACAAAAACTTCCACAGCCATTTCTTCACCTGTTGCTTTATCAACTATCTTAAGCTTTTTACCAGCATAATCCACAAACATTTCTTTTCCTGGCTCATGCTCAAGTTTCATTGACCCTTTAATCTTGCTATGTTTTCGGTGGTAATGCTCAAGGAATTGAGTGTAGCTGTAGGGTGTATCCACTAGAGAGACATACTGTTGATAATGATACTGGAAAGTAAATCCAGGGTGATTACGAGCCAAATTAATTTGGTCAAAATACTGCAGGAGTTTATCTTGACGATTTGAGTCCACCGTGCTTGTATGCGGGAACATTTCACTAAGCTGCGCAGGGGTTTGTTGCACAAGTTCCTTTACGCAGTAATTACCGGCCCTAACGCGGTTAATGTAGGAGTTGATTGTGTTACGTGATATTCCAAGCGTAACTGCAATTTGACGATTACTATAACCGTCTAAATGAAGTGTAAGAATTTGTTTAAAGTCCATAGGATCAAGTATATTCGCCATAGCTTATCTTTTTTACAAGATAAGATACTTGATCTTCCTAGTGGCACAATTTGAACCGAATTAGGTGGCACAATTTGAACCGAAATTTCGAATCGTGATCAGTGGCACAATTTGAACCGTTTTGGGTGGCACAATTTGAACCGAAAATTCAGATCGTAATCAGTGGCACAATTTGAACCGAATTAGGTGGCACTAATAGACCGAATTGGGTGGCACAATTTGATCCGTAATATCCAATTTTGACGGTAAAAACAGGAAAGTTTATGATTTTGATATTCCAGATTTATATATTTTTAATCAAATAGAAAAGATACCAACTGTTTCAGCCAAACTGACCTTTGATTCTAAACTCATTACTTCTGCTTTAGGCATCATGCAAAAAATAAATTTCTTTAAAATTTTAAATTTTAAAGAACGAAAATTAATATTTGGAGGAGGCGGTAGTGAAGATGTTTCAACCTTTGAAATTTTTGTCTCACACAGTAATTCTAAACAAGAAAAAGTTATTTTAAAATGTCCAAAAGGTCAATCGGAATTGACCTCTTTTTCCACTGTACTACATGTTGAAAAAATACTTGAAAACAGTTTTCAGAACAGCATCTATTTTAGCCATCAACTACATAACCCAAAAGATTTTACAGCTTCATTAACTTCAAATAGCTCAATATCTATACATTAAATAATTTATGAAAAAAATATTAATTATAAATGGTCACCCAAACAAAGAAAGTTTGAGCTTTGCATTTGCAAAAGCCTATAATAAAGGTGTTACAAATTCAGGGGCAGAAGTCAAAGAAATAATAATTGCAGACCTCAATTTCAATCCAAATCTGCAATTTGGGTATCAAAAAAGAACAGAATTAGAGCCAGACCTTTTGAATGCTTGGGAAAAAATTAAATGGGCAGACCATTTAGTTTGGATTCATCCTGTTTGGTGGGGTGGACTTCCTGCGAATATGAAAGGATTTATTGATAGACTTTTTTTGCCAGGCTTTGCATTTCAGTATAGAGAAAACTCAATGTTTTGGGACAAATTGTTAAAAGGTAAAACAGCTCATATTATTACAACACTTGACCAACCGAGTTGGTATTATTGGTTGGTTTATGGCAGACCAAGTATAAACCAACTAAAAAAAGCAACTTTAGAATTTTGCGGAATTGGTCCAGTTAAAGTTTCGTACTTTGGCATCATTAAAAACTCAAATGAAACAACAAGACAAAAATGGATTTCAAAAGTTGAAAAATTGGGAAGACAAAATAAATAAAGGCGAACGCATACCACTGGCTATAAGAAATTTGCGATTTTTAGGTAGTTGAAACATCATGGTTACGAAGAAAGTTTTATTTTGCCGACTGTACTCGGTTCGCTATGTCGCAAACTTCCCATAGCCAGAGACCGTTGTGTGCAATTTTAGAACGACACGTATGACAACAAACATTTGGATAGAAAAAGGTTGGGGCGACTCAGTTGAGAACGCAACATTTGACGACATACAATCTGCAATTGAAGAAACAATCCAAATGGACGAAGAACACGGAGCTTTTTGGGTTGGACATATGGAGAATGAATTTGTACTTGAAGTTCACAAAAACCTTGACCTATTTTTTGTTTATGGAGAAAATCAAGACGAACAAATTCAAACCAAGCTTGACAATTGGGAAGACGTAAAACACTTCTTTAAATTATTTTTTGACAACGAATTTGAAAAATTAAAGACTGAAATTAAGTTGAGACCATTTACATATAAGAAACTGACAAATGGATAGTATTTATATACCAAAGACAGAAATCGAACTTGAAAATTGGATGAAAGAAAACTGTTTCAACTTTAATAGCTATTCAATAAATGGAAGCAGTATTTATGAAGGTTTTGGGATTGACAAATCAGGCGGACTTTATATTTGGTATTATACAGAACGTGAACAAAAAGACAATTTGAAATACTTCAAGTCAGAAACTGAAATTGTCGAATATGCTTTTAATCAAATTAAGTCTGACAAATGGGCAAAGACACATTGCATTGGTTTTTCCGCAGACATAAGTAAAATCAATGATTTAAAAAACATATTGCAGACAATGGAAACAGAATTCTTTGAAGATAAAATACCATATTACGGAATAGACAAACCTGTTTATAGGGTATTTGTATTAGGTTGTGACATTAAAAAGACTGAATATTTAAAAGAAAAATATTGGACAGAAAAATAAAAACTGGGCATAACAGCCGTTTGCCGCAATGGGGGCTGACGTGGTTAAATCAAGTGCAGTGCTTCTATCAACATTTGTGCTTGGTTGACAGTGTAGTGCTCCGAAATCCCCCACTGCGGCAAGCGGCAAAACGTTAGCCGACATTTTAAAAAAGGAATGATTGAATTAATTATAAAATATTTTAACAAATTAACTTTTAATGGAATAATTGACCTTTTTCAATTTATTATTCCAGTAATTTTAACAGTTTGGGCTGTTTTTTATATTCGGCGATCTTCATTTTATTACATAGAGAGAAGTAATATTAAGCTTTATGATGATGTAATAAAAAAAATTCAAGGAATTTCTATCAAATATAAAGAAGAAGACATTAATGAAAATCTTATTCTATTCAATGGAACAATTATTTTCAAAAGTCATAGTGATATTAAAGCAGATGAAATTGACAAGGAATTAACAATATTTTCTAAAGATACCAATGCTATTTGGAAACATTTTGAAATAACAAAAACGAGTACGGATTTCACTCCTAAATTTAATATTGTAGCAAATAAAGTAATAATTGAGAAAAGTTTATTGAAATCTAATGATTTTATTTCGTTTGCTGGGCTTTTAGATTCAAAAAACAATCAATTAACAGTTGGACATAGAATATATAATATTATTCCAAGTAGTATTAATTTTAAAGAAAATGATTTAACATTATACAGAATTGGCGCAAGTTTTTTGACTTTTTTGCTAGTTTTTCTTTTTTCATTTAAGGTCTATACAAATTATAAATTCGATAGAGAAAAAAGCATATCTACAACTTTATCAAAAGTTGATAAATCTGGAAAAAAAACCTCAAAAAAAGATTCAATATTATTTCGAAGCTTTGATTTTAGAACTGAATTCTACTTAAATAACAATAAGATAAATATTGATACTTTATCAAAGCAGTACAAGAAAAAATGGGATAATAAAAAGAATTTGGTAGAAAATGCAAATCAAAAACAACTTGATAGTTTAACCGAAAAATTTAAGAAAAACCGTACAGAAAAAAATGAGATTGTAATGCTCAGAAAATTTATTGATAATTTTAGTATATCATTTTCAAATCTTGTAAATCCTTACGACGAAATTAAACATTTATCAGATAAGAAACTATTAGAATTAATTACTGATAACAAAGTTAAAAATGGTACAAAATACAAAATAAATGATTCAATAACTGTACAATTTAATGACACAACTGTAAAAGTTCCAGAAGATAAAACTAAATCCGAAAGTATTTCAAAAGATATTGACTATTTTGCAATTATATTTTCTGCACTTGAGTATTTGTTTAGTTTAATAATTATTGTTTTAATGGTTATATTGTGGTATAAATATTTTAGACTGTTAAGATTAAAGAAAATGTATATTAAAAACGTCGGCTAATAACTAAGCTTTCGTCTTGTCCGCAGGACACGAGATGAAAGCCCGTTGAACGGAAGCTCCGGTAGCTTTTCAGCGGTATTTTGGCAGTCTATGGAGTTTTCGATTTTAGAATTTAGGATCACAAAGCAGTTTTTCGGAAGGACTGCTTTTTTTTGTGGCCTTTTGTGGTCTTTGTGGGTGTTTTCTGCTGTTTTTCTTCGCTGCAGAACACAGATTCCCTTACCCACAAGTTTATTCTGCAGACAAAGGTTGGGTGACGAAAAGAGAATCCTGCGGCGGACCGCGCTGGCCGAAAATGGCAATGGTGACTAAATTCCCTTGCTTGCAGCACCGGCATTTATTGAGCAAAGTTTTGGGTGGTACCTCCTGGATCTTGATCTTTAAATCGGATTGCAAGGCCTGCAGTTTCCCACGCTTCCAGCTGCTGCTCAGGATGCCGTAATGGCGAATCCTTACAAATCTTTTCGGCAGAATATGAAGACTGAAGCGCCGGATAAACTCCTGGTTGCTCAGGGTCATTTCCTTTTTTTCGCCGCCTTTGCGGTAATCCTTGTACTCAAAACGGACCTGCTGATCCGTCACTTCTTTTATGCGGTGATTGCTGATGGCGACCTTGTGGGTGTATCTTCCCAGATATTCGATCACCTGTTTGGGGCCGCCAAAAGGCCGCTTGGCATACACAACCCAATTTTTGGAAAAAAGTTTTTCGGTAAGAGCGTGGTCAGTAATTCCACAAAGCCTCAGTAAAGCCACAAACTTTGCCCGGAACACTTTGCTCAGTGCTTTCACCGGAAACAGATATTTGTCGGTCCTTACTTTCTTTCTCCATTTTCCCTGCCTCGTGAGGCCACCGCCCGGAACAATGCAGTGCAGGTGCGGATGAAGGCTCAGGTTCTGTCCCCAAGTGTGCAAAACACCAATCATGCCCAGCTGCAGGCCTTCGGTTTTGCCGAACTGGTTTAAAGTGGCCCAGGCGGCCTCAAACAAGGCTTTGTAAATGAGTTGGGGCTGGGATATTGCTAGCCCATTCAACTCCTGCGGCAGTGTAAAAACCACATGATAATAGGTGCACGGCAGCAAGTCCTGTTCGCGTTTCTGGATCCATTCTTCCTTTTTGTGTCCCTGACACTGTGGACAATGCCGGTTACGGCAGGAGTTGTAGCTGATGGAAAGGTTCCCGCAACCGTCACACGTATCAATATGACCACCCAAGGCACCTGATGAGTCGATTTCCAACATTGAGGAAAATTTTAATTCAAAGTCACTGTGGGAAGAGGATATTAAATTTATTAATAATGTTAGCTTTATTTTCCAATCAAAATTCTTAACACATCAATTTAAATTAGAACACGGAATTCCAATTTGGGATTATTCTATGACTATGGGCCATCTGGATGAAAGCTTTATGACAGTTCCGCTAAAAAAGAATGGTCGTATCAAAGAGTTGCTCATTTTCGTAAGAATTAAAAATAAAGTTTATTTCAATTTTAATAAGGATGAAGAAAACTTAGAATTCTTTGAAAATTATTATTTGCTCAATAAAAAAGATATTGTTCCTGATTACAAGACATCTGACTTCAAAAAGAATCTAACTGCAAAGTTTTTAGCCAAATCTTCATCTTTATACTGTGAGACTCGTTATTATGATTATAGTTATTTAAGTTCAGACGGAGGTGTTACTTTTGTAAGAACAAGTTTTCAAATTTGTGGATCAAAACCTTTACATTATATACCCACAGTAGATGATGGGGGTGCTGATAACCGAGATTACGGAGGTGGATCTTTTGATTATCCGGAGCCCGCTGTAAAAGAAGAAATGGATTGTGAAGATGCTAAAATCCCCTCTGAAATTGCAACTAACATTTCTAAAGGTACAAAATACACTGTTGCCAAAATTGCTATAATTGGCATGAATAACGGGGTGGAAAATGGCGTTGTATTTGGAAATGTGAATGGAAATTTGGAAATTACAGGCGTTCAAACGGGTGGAAGTTCTTCCATTGAAAACTTAACCAGTAGCTTTTCTGATCCTGTTGCAGATTTGCATAATCACCCTAATAGCAATCCGCCATCTCCTGGAGATTTTTATTCTTTAATAAATGCAAGAAATAATCATTCTAACTACAACACGAGATATGTGATAACACAAGACGGTACAACATATGCTTTGATAGTCACAGACCCTAGTGCAATGAATATTTTTCTACAAAATTATCCGCCTTCGATAATATTGGATGCTAATGGAAAACATGTTAATTTTCCAAATGAACTATTACAAGAATGGAGTGAATTAAGAAACTCATTTTCACTATCTGGTGCTTTGGCATTTATACTAAATAAATATAATTCTGGAATAGCACTTACTAAAATGGATAGTGCTGGAAATTTTAGAGCCATAAATATTCCAACAACGCAAAATGCTGACGGAACAACTAATTACGCTTTTACTTTATGTCCAAATTAAAAAAAATTAAAAAATGAAAAATTTAGTTAAACACCTAACAATGATTTCTATTTTTATTTTCAATTTTTCTTGTGCCCAAACCACAATGCGGAGCGTTGCTGATGCAAAAAAAATAGACGTAAATAAGAATGAATTCATTGGTAAGCCTTTAAGCTTTCTACTATCAAAAATGAATGTGGAAATAAAATCTACGTTGCCTGCACCAAACAAAAATAGAAATGAAATCAATAGAATAACATTCAGGTTTATAAATGATTATGAATATAGAAAAAATAGTTCAAAACAGATAAAAGATAGACCTACACAGCTTACAGTTGTTTTTAATCAAAATTGGGATTTCAATGGGATTGTATGTAAAAACACCGATCCAAATTGTAATAATTGGACAAAAGAAGATGAAAAAAACCTAGGCGGTTTAATAGTTTATGATATTTATGTTTTAGGAAAAGAGTAAAAACCACTACAGCCAACACGGTATTTGCAAAAGGCGGGGTTGAGAGCGCAATATGACGAGTGGTTTTTTTAAGCCGCTACTGCTTATCCACTTCACCAATTTTCGTAATTTAGGTTCGTGGAAAAAGCATTCGCTTCGGGCAGGCAAAGTTGAGATTTTAGAACTTCTTAGTCCCGCCCTTCGCAAATACTATTCCCGTTGGCAATAATACAAGAAATGATTTGAAACACGGATTTTACATAAAATCAAATAAGGAACAAAATCAGATTCAATTTTTGATTGGATTTTTTGCATTAATTATAATCCTGACTTCCTTATATATTTCCTGGAAATCAGGAATGTATTTATTTGTGATTTTAACTTTCCCAATAACTCTATCTATAATTGCACCTTTCTTTGATACACCTTCCTTAAAAAAAAGCGGAGGTTTAATTTATTATTCACCACTCTTTCTATCTGAAAAACGCAAAAGGGGAATGATTAAAATACACGGAGGAACCTTATTTGATTATGTTTTTGTAATTGACCAAAAGATGAATGGAAAACAAAGAACAAATTTTATAATTCAGCAATATTTAGAAGGACTTTTAAACCTTATTGAAGAGAATGAAAATAATAAGTCTGAAAATATTAAAATTCGTGGTACTAGTTACATAATCAATGAAAGGACAGCTCAACGAATTGGATTTAAGATTGCCAAAACTGATAAAATTCAAAAATTAATATTGTTATACAATTGCTTCAATGTATTAATAACATATTCAATTGCAAAAGGTAAATTATCATTTCCGAATTTGAAAGAAACAAAAACATTCGAAACCAACCTAAAAGAACTTGATAAACGAAAAGATTTTATAAGGAGCTTAAATGATAAACTAAAAAGTACTATTGCCAACAATGTATAAGCGTAATGCGGGCGAAAGTGCTAAATTTAAACGAATTGAATATTAACAAACATATGGTTAAACCGAAAGTGAAGTGCTTCTAAACCCGCACTACGCTTATACTTGACCGTTGTGTGTCATTAAAAGAAACTAAATGTTAGAAATAAGAACTACTTGTGAAAATTGTAAAAAGGAATTACCTAATGAAAGTTCAGAAGCAATGATTTGCACTTATGAATGTACATTTTGTAAAGATTGTGTTGATAATGTTCTAAATAATGTTTGCCCCAATTGTGGCGGTGGATTTGAGAAAAGACCTACTCGACCTAAAGGAGAATTAATTAAAAACCCAGCAAGGAAAGATATTATATATAAGCCAGTAGAGAAAAACCAGTTTTTAGAAACAAATAAAAATATTGACCCAAGAAAACGGTAATACTGAATTTTATGATAGCAGACACACCAAAACCGCCCTAAAAAAAATGGAAACAAAACGCTGAGCATTTAATTGCGCAAGAGAAAGGACCAAAGAATGGTACAAAGAATATAAAACAAGAATATCTAAAGTTGAAAGGGATTACGGATATGATAAACAACAATAACGAACACACAACAAGGGCTACACGTAATGCGGGCTGAATTTCTAACCCGAAGATTTGTGCTTCTATTCCGCTCGCAGTTTGTATATTTATTGCAAGAAAATAACAAATATAAAAACGGCTCGCTACCGTTTGTGCGAACTTGAAACTTTCGGCTTTTAAAATCCCGCACTACGTATAGCCTAGACCGTTATACGACAGCAAATGAAATCAGACCTTATGAAAAAATTATCGATCTATTTGTTATTGATTTTACTAACTGCATTAAGTTGTAAAACGAACGACATCAATTCAAAAAAATATATTTATTATTTGCACGGCCGTATAATTGAAATTCAAGGAAAAAATGCTGTAAGTGAAGAATTCGGGAAATATGAATTTGATGAAATAGTGAATGCTCTTAGAGTTCCAAATTCTGAAGTGATCGCCGAAGTCCGCACAGAAAATGTTGATTATCTAAATTATGCAAATAAGGTGTCCAAACAAATTGACAGTCTTATTAAAAAAGGTACTGCTGCAAGAAATATAACTGTAGTTGGTGCTTCTAAAGGTGCAATTATCGCCAGCAACATTTCACACATTAATCATAATCCAATTAATTATGTTTTATTAGCAGGTAATAACGATTACCAAGAACAACATAACGAATGGAAATTTCACGGACAAGTGTTATGCTTTTATGATGATTCTGATAATATTGCAGGAAAGAACTATAACTTTTGGAAGAGTAGAGAAAACTTTACTACAAAATTTGAACAAATTAAAGTTGACAAAAACTTAGGACACGGATTTCTATATAAACCGTATAAAGAATGGATTGAACCGACAAAAAAGTGGGTTTTGAAACAAAAACTTTAGTAAATTTTGCCGTCGTATAACATTGTATTTGCAAAAGGCGGGGTTGAAACCAAGTAGAAAGGTTTGTTGCATTTAGTCGCAACTTGCTTTCCATATTACTTTTTTTTGTAATTTGGTAATCTAAAAAAGCAATTTGCTTCGTTCGGTCGAAATTGAACTTTCAGTTAAATTTAGCCCGCCCTTCGCCAATACTTTTTCCGTTAGCGGTCATTGTAAAAGAACGAAATCGAATAAAGGAAAATCATAAAATATTGACAACCGAAAACATATTAAACACATTTCCCGACGACTTAAAAATTGCTAAAAAATTAGTTTATGACAAATGTGATTTTGAATTAACAACCCCAAAACTTAATATCGAAAGCGTAGAATATGGAGCTTGTACATTCAAACTTAATGGAAAATCAATCCTTCATCGAGTTTCTAAAATCACACCAAAAAAAACAGGACAATTTGTAGCGATTTGGAAAAGAAATAAAAAAGGAATAACCGAACCTTTTGACATTGCTGATGATTTTGATTTTATAATTATCACAGCAAGAAATAAAAATAACTTTGGACAATTTATTTTTTCAAAATCTCTTTTAGCTGACAAAAGAATTATAAAACAAAATGGAAAAGAAGGAAAAAGAGGGATTAGAGTTTATCCACCTTGGGACGTAACAACAAATAAACAAGCAGAAAAAACCCAAAATTGGCAAACAAAATATTTCTTGACCATTAAAAATGATGATTCAACAAACCTTGAATTGATAAAAAAAATTATTTACTGATTTTAATGTAACTTGACCAAACCAAAACCGAAAGAAATTTTTAGGTCAATTTTTTTTAAAAACGAGATATTAATTGATTTTGACATTAGAAAATAACCGTTTTGAAAACACGGAAATTGAAATCAAAAAAACAATAATTAACGAAATAAAAGAAAATTTAAAGTTGCTAAAACGAACTGAGAAATGAACAACGAACCGCTAACAACGGCTATGCGCCAGGCGGGATTTTCGCCTTCGATTGATAAATTACGGATACGAGAAATGCTCGTTTTCAGAAGAACAATTCCGGGCAAAAGCCCCGCCTGATCGCATAGCCGCGAAACGTTATCTGTAATTGTATAAAGCACTATCTAGAATTTATGAAAGCGTTATTGACACCAAAAATTATTTATCTATCTATTCTGTTAATGTTATTCATTTCATTTTTAAACAGAGAAGGTAAATTTATTAACCAAAACTTGTATTATGCAATCGCAATTATTGTAATAATTTGGGCTTTGATTGTATCTTATTTGGAAATATCTAAAATCATTAAAAGAAAAAATTAA
The DNA here is from genome assembly GCF_057838485.1 of Epilithonimonas sp. KH_059. Taxonomy (NCBI): domain Bacteria; kingdom Pseudomonadati; phylum Bacteroidota; class Flavobacteriia; order Flavobacteriales; family Weeksellaceae; genus Epilithonimonas; species Epilithonimonas sp. KH_059. The sequence continues at coordinate 1,011,945 of NZ_CM174468.1, read as the reverse complement.
CTGTTTTTTCTATAAGAAATATGAAATCGATTAAAAAACAACTACAGATAACAAGGTATTTCTATTAGCAGGGTTGAAGTTTACATCATGAAGATTTTTGCTAATTGTTCATTTTGTTATATTTACAAATATCAGTTAAAATAAGCCCCGCCAACAGAAATACCCAACCGTTGTGCGATATTTTACAAAACATCGTATTAAAATTAAATTCTCTTAAAATATTAATGAAAAATATTCTTTTAGAAGTCTATTACTTTATAAAAAATCCGACTGACCAAAGAATCGAAAATTGGACTTTCAAAAAAAATGTAAAATATATACTCGTTATTTTATGTTTTGAACTTGTTATTAATGCATTAATATTTTTTCCTCTAATATATTTTTTGAATAAAGTAGAACCTATTTTATATGAAATAAGAATAGATTATAATAGTAACACTTTCTTACAAACATTATTAATCACAGCCTTTCTTGTTCCAATTGCTGAAGAGATGATTTTCAGAGATCTATTGCGTTACAATAAACTTTTTTCAAAAATTATAGATAGAAATAAATGGAATTTTTCATTTAAAATTCTTGTTTATATATCCATAATTTGGATATTACGGATCAAATTGTGCCACCCAATTCGGTCTATTAGTGCCACCTAATTCGGTTCAAATTGTGCCACTGATTACGATCTGAATTTTCGGTTCAAATTGTGCCACCCAAAACGGTTCAAATTGTGCCACTGATCACGATTCGAAATTTCGGTTCAAATTGTGCCACCTAATTCGGTTCAAATTGTGCCACTAGGAAGATCAAGTATCTTATCTTGTAAAAAAGATAAGCTATGGCGAATATACTTGAGCCTATGGACTTTAAACAAATTCTTACACTTCATTTAGACGGTTATAGTAATCGTCAAATTGCAGTTACGCTTGGAATATCACGTAACACAATCAATATAATACCCCCGCAAATTCAGACCACTTGACTAATTAAAAAAATGTTTAATTTTAATCAAGTGAAAATTATGAAAAGAAGCAGAAGAAAATTCGATTCCTCATTCAAAGCAAAGGTTGCTGTTGAGGCTTTGAAAGAGCAGCAAACCCTTTCGGAACTGGCTATTAAGTTTGATTTGCACCCCAATCAGATATCACAATGGAAGCATGAGTTTTTAGAGAACTCGGCGCTAGTTTTTGAGCAAAAGCCCAAAGCATTGAAATCCGATCATGAGGTTGATGTGGATAAGCTCTACTCCAAAATTGGGGAATTGCAAATGGAGAAAGATTTTTTAAAAAAAAGTTTAGCCAAGTTAGGTCTATGATTGATTCAAAGCTTTTTATTGACAAGAATCACGGTCTGAGTATCCGTAAACAATGTGAAATTCTGGAAATAAACCGCTCCGGATTATACTATGAACCGAAAGGCGAGCCTCAGCAGAACTTGGAGATCATTGAGATCATGGACAGGCATATCCTGGAAGAACCTACTGCGGGGGTCCTGACCATGCAGTCCATGTTGCAGGATCGGGGAATTAACGCTGGTTATGAACGTGTAAGACGCCTTATGAGGCTGGCTAACATTAAACCTATCTATCCCCGAAGGCATTTAACGCAATGGAAAAGGAACGACTATATTCACCCTTATTTGCTTCGGAATCTCGCCATAACGCATAGTAATCAGGTATGGGAGATCGATATCACTTACATACCAATGGCCAAGGGATTTATGTACTTAACGGCAATTATTGATGTTTACAGCCGCTATATTGTTGGATGGGGACTAAGTAACTCTCTGGATGCCGATTCCTCTCTGAGGGTAGTCAAAGAGGCTATTCGGGATCACGGTAAACCTATGATACTCAACAGCGATCAGGGAAGCCAATTTACTTGCAAGGAATACATAGATTATCTCAAAGACCAGCAAATACAGATCAGCATGGATGGCAAAGGCCGGGCGCTGGATAACATCTATATTGAACGGTTCTGGAGAACAATAAAGTATCAGCATATCTACTTGAATCCGGCGACATCAGGTGTCGGTCTATTTACTGGAATTAAGAAATGGATTGAAAAATACCACTACAGGGCACACCAGGGAATTGATAGAACCAAGCCAATCAACAGATATAAAATGGCAGCCTAATTCAACTAAGAAATGATCAATAGTGGTCTAGTGATGTCGAGGTATTTTACAACTCCTACATTAACCGCGTTAGGGCCGGTAATTACTGCGTAAAGGAACTTGTGCAACAAACCCCTGCGCAGCTTAGTGAAATGTTCCCGCATACAAGCACGGTGGACTCAAATCGTCAAGATAAACTCCTGCAGTATTTTGACCAAATTAATTTGGCTCGTAATCACCCTGGATTTACTTTCCAGTATCATTATCAACAGTATGTCTCTCTAGTGGATACACCCTACAGCTACACTCAATTCCTTGAGCATTACCACCGAAAACATAGCAAGATTAAAGGGTCAATGAAACTTGAGCATGAGCCAGGAAAAGAAATGTTTGTGGATTATGCTGGTAAAAAGCTTAAGATAGTTGATAAAGCAACAGGTGAAGAAATGGCTGTGGAAGTTTTTGTGTGTATACTCCCTAATAGCCATTATACCTATGTAGAGGCGTGCGTGAGTCAGAAAAAAGAAGACTTCATCAAATGTTGTGAGAATGCACTGCATTTTTATCAAGGGGTACCTAAAGCTATTGTTTGTGATAACCTTAAATCAGCGGTAAGTCGAGCAAGTAAATACGAGCCGAGAATTAATCGATCCTTTAAAGATTTTGCGCACCATTACGGCTGTGTTGTGAATCCTACGCGCACCTATGCCCCACAAGATAAAGCGTTGGTGGAGAATGCAGTCAATCTAGTCTATCAACGGATCTATTATCCAATGCGAGAAATGAACTTTTTTACATTAGAGGATCTAAACAAGGAAATTAAAACGTTACTCACGGCTTATAACAAGTTACTCTTCCAAAGAAAGGACGCAAGTCGACTCGAGTTGTTTAGAACCGTAGAAAAAGAATACCTAAAAGAACTTCCTACCGAAGGTTTTGAAATGACAGAATACTGCAGGGGACACTATCCCAAAAAGTGTGTAAGTTGAAAAGTATTGGCTTGAGATTTATAATTTAAGCCTATCTTCAAATATAAGCATAAATTGATTGAGTACGATACCCCAATCTCTAATAGGCATTGTCCATTTTTTTGTTGCTTCTCTTAAGGCGAGGAAAACTGACTTTAAAACTGCATCATCCGTAGGAAAGGACATTTTATTTTTGGTGTATTTTCTTATTTTTCCATTGAGATTTTCGATTAAATTTGTGGTGTAAATGATTTTTCGGATTTCAACAGGGAATTCAAAAAACACGGTTAATTCATCCCAATTATCTCTCCAGGACTTAATTGCATAGGAATATTTAGATTCCCATTTTTCTGCAAAATCATTTAAAGCGGCTTCTGCGGCTTGTTTTGTGGGTGCGTTGTAGATATGTTTCATATCGGAAGTAAAGGCTTTCCTGTCCTTCCAAACCACATATTTGCAAGCATTTCTAATTTGATGAACTACGCAAATTTGAGTTTGCGATTGGGGGAACACACTGCGAATAGTCTGGGTGAATCCATTAAGGTTATCCGTTGCAGTGATAAGTATGTCTTCCACGCCACGTGCTTTCATATCGGTTAACACGCTCATCCAAAAACTGGAGCTTTCACTCTTCCCTAGCCACATTCCTAGAACTTCTTTCTTTCCGTCACGTCGCAGACCCACAGCAAGATAGATGGTTTTATTGATGACTTTAGAGTTCTCACGAACTTTAAAAACGATTCCATCCATCCAAACAATAAGGTATAAATCCTCTAAAGGTCGATTTTGCCAAGCGACAATTTCACTGGAAACAGCATTGGTGATCCTGGAGATTGTTGAGGTTGAGACATCAAAATCATACATGTCCTTGATTTGTTCTTCAATATCACTCACACTCATTCCTTTGGCGTAAAATGATATTATAATATTTTCTAAACCATCAATAATATTGTGCCTTTTGGGAACTATCATCGGCTCAAAAGTACTTTGTCGATCACGCGGAACTTTAATTTCATCTTCGCCAAAAGAGGTTTTTATCTTCTTACTCTGATGACCATTGCGATAGTTGCCGTCTTTCGTTTTCTGATGTTTATTAGTATCTAGATGGTCATCTAGTTCTGCTTCGAGCATATGTTCTACGGCTCGTTTGTGCATTGTTTTGAAGAACGAGGTAAGATCTTCGCTGTTCTTGAAGGATTTGTAAAAATCCTTGTTGTTTAATAATTCTTCTTTGTCAATCATAACTGTATAAAGTTTAAAAATAGTAAAAAGTTATTTCCGAAAAAGTTTTGAGTTTTTAAGGACTCAAAATTTTTCAGAATAACTTTTCAACTTACACAGTTAGTGAAACACTACCCTGCAGGGCAAAAGTTCAGAAGATTGGATATGTGTACTTCTCCGCAGACAAGTCTTATTACAGTGTGCCCTATCGTTTTATAGGCAAGAATACCATTATTCAATATACAGCAAATCATGTGGAAGTGTATTATAATCATGAGCGTATTGCTCACCATAAGCGCCTCTGTTCTAAAGGGGTCTATAATACAAATCCGGATCATTTATCTAGTACTCATAAAGCGTACAGGGATTGGAGTCCCCAATACTTCCTAAACAAAGCATTGCCCTACGGAGAACACGTTGTTGCATGCGTAGAACAAATCCTCCAGGACTCTGAGTACCCTGAGGTTGGATACAAGCGAATCATGGGGCTTCTATTGCTAAGTAAGTCTTATGGTTCGGAACGTTTAAATCGGGCTTGCTATTGGGCAATTAAATACGACATGGTATCCTTTAATCGTATTAGAAATATCCTAAAGAACAATGTGGATAAAACATCATTTTATTATACAGATCTAGAAAGGGAGGAATCCCATATCCCGGAACATGAGAATATCCGTGGTGCCTCAGCTTACAACTAAAAAATTAATCTATTTATTATGAATCAAATCCAAACCGTAGAACGACTACGAAAAATGCGTTTAAGTGCAATGGCACTTATGCATCAACAGTTTACTCAAAGTTCCAAGTCTCTTGAACTTACTCCAGATGAGTATCTTACTTTATTAACGGACCACCAATGGGAGGATCGTGTAAATCGTAAAATGCAAAACCTAATAAAGCAAGCAGGCTTTCGACAACGAGCGAGTATAATGGATGTGGACTTCTCACCCGAGCGTCACTTGGACAAGAACATGTTTATGAGGCTCTCCACTCTGGACCTTATAAAAAGGAATGAGAACCTAATCATTACTGGAGCCGCAGGAACCGGTAAAAGCTATCTTGCACAAGCTCTCGGCCATCAGGCTTGTATTATGGAATACAAAACTTTATATCGTGTGACAGCGAAGCTTTTAAATGAGTTGAGACTCAGTAAGATGGATGGAACCTACCTTGCGTCACTCAAGAAAATAATAAAAGTAGATTTACTTATTATTGATGACTTTGGCTTGCAAGCTTTAGATGCAACGACTAGAGAAATACTATTAGATATAATTGATGAACGATATTCCTCAGGGACAACAATTATTACCTCTCAAGTACCGGTATCGGCTTGGCATGGACTAATTGGAGAAGGAACTTTAGCTGACGCAATCTTAGATCGTATTGTAAACTCTGCACATCGTATTAATTTACAGGGTGAATCTTTGCGAAAAAACAAAATCAATACTAATTATAATCAATAAAAAACTTAATATTGCATGATCTTCCTAGTGGCACTGTTTGACCGAAACACCTGGCACCATCACTCCGAAATACTCATAATTCTTTTTGGATTTGTACATAGTAGTAATTTTGAAAACAGTTCCACATTTTTTTACTGTATTTTACCAATTTTAGTATCTACACAATTAATTGGAGGAATTTTTCTAACTTTTTTAAGAGTAAGATTTAATATTTTAACTTCTATTGTTTCTCACGTTTTATGGAACGGAATATTAACAATTATACCAATATTAATATTCATATTCGAAAAACCATACGAACGTATGACAGAGGATTATAAATTAAATATTGAATATTTGAATTATAACACAAGTAAACCACAAAAATTCCAAATTGATTCTACTTCTAATAGAATTTTTAAAATAGCTATCGAAGAATATTCTTTTAACCATATTTTAGACTCTTTAAAATACCTCGACATCACTAGACCACTATTGATCATTTCTTAGTTGAATTAGGCTGCCATTTTATATCTGTTGATTGGCTTGGTTCTATCAATTCCCTGGTGTGCCCTGTAGTGGTATTTTTCAATCCATTTCTTAATTCCAGTAAATAGACCGACACCTGATGTCGCCGGATTCAAGTAGATATGCTGATACTTTATTGTTCTCCAGAACCGTTCAATATAGATGTTATCCAGCGCCCGGCCTTTGCCATCCATGCTGATCTGTATTTGCTGGTCTTTGAGATAATCTATGTATTCCTTGCAAGTAAATTGGCTTCCCTGATCGCTGTTGAGTATCATAGGTTTACCGTGATCCCGAATAGCCTCTTTGACTACCCTCAGAGAGGAATCGGCATCCAGAGAGTTACTTAGTCCCCATCCAACAATATAGCGGCTGTAAACATCAATAATTGCCGTTAAGTACATAAATCCCTTGGCCATTGGTATGTAAGTGATATCGATCTCCCATACCTGATTACTATGCGTTATGGCGAGATTCCGAAGCAAATAAGGGTGAATATAGTCGTTCCTTTTCCATTGCGTTAAATGCCTTCGGGGATAGATAGGTTTAATGTTAGCCAGCCTCATAAGGCGTCTTACACGTTCATAACCAGCGTTAATTCCCCGATCCTGCAACATGGACTGCATGGTCAGGACCCCCGCAGTAGGTTCTTCCAGGATATGCCTGTCCATGATCTCAATGATCTCCAAGTTCTGCTGAGGCTCGCCTTTCGGTTCATAGTATAATCCGGAGCGGTTTATTTCCAGAATTTCACATTGTTTACGGATACTCAGACCGTGATTCTTGTCAATAAAAAGCTTTGAATCAATCATAGACCTAACTTGGCTAAACTTTTTTTTAAAAAATCTTTCTCCATTTGCAATTCCCCAATTTTGGAGTAGAGCTTATCCACATCAACCTCATGATCGGATTTCAATGCTTTGGGCTTTTGCTCAAAAACTAGCGCCGAGTTCTCTAAAAACTCATGCTTCCATTGTGATATCTGATTGGGGTGCAAATCAAACTTAATAGCCAGTTCCGAAAGGGTTTGCTGCTCTTTCAAAGCCTCAACAGCAACCTTTGCTTTGAATGAGGAATCGAATTTTCTTCTGCTTCTTTTCATAATTTTCACTTGATTAAAATTAAACATTTTTTTAATTAGTCAAGTGGTCTGAATTTGCGGGGGTATTATAGCTTGTTGATTCTCGCCGTGTCCAAATCATATTGCATTTGAAATTTCAACCAGAAATCTGCGGGAATATCTATTGCTTTTTCTAATAGCAATGCCATATCTGCAGTTATTGATCTCTTCCCATTTATAATTTCGTTTAAGAAAGACGCTTTTACATCAAGTAAGTTGGCCAATTCTTTTTGATCAAGATCTTCTCTTGTTACAAGTTCATCTGCAATTAGACTTCCGGGATGAGTGGCGATAAAGGGTGTAATTTCCGATTGTGTTTGTGCTGTTTTCATTTTTTACTTTTTAGAGTTTCCTAGCCATTTTGCCGATAAGTTACCAATAAACGGAATTGCACCATAGCGACCTTCGATGTAATCTTTCTCGAAAGAACGATCTTTTCGAATGAGTTTACCATCTTCTTTATACTCAACTAAGGAATAAAGATCAGAGGCTCCAAATTGATCCTTTTCAACGAAGTAGATTTGATCCCTTCTATAGTTGCCATAGTACATAAGATTGGTGTCATACGTTGCAAATATTAATTGTGCATTATTGGGATTGTATTCTTTTGAGTTGAAAAGTTTGGTGATGGCTAAAGTCATCAAAGGGTGTAGGCTAGAGTCTAGTTCGTCCACTACCAATAATCCGCCATCGTTTAATACATCGAAGATTGGTCCAGAGATAGTAAATAGTTTATTTGTACCTGCTGATTCTTGGTTTCGAAGATCAAATTCAACATTACTCACGCTGGTATTTTCAGCATTAAATTTTTTGTGAATCGTTTTTATATCTATTTTATTTGCCCCTTCTAAATCTGTAATAAGTTGCTTCATTAGACTTTTTGAGATTTCAGTGGGTAGCTCCGCCGGTTCAAATTTCTTTGTAGAAATAGAGATATCCTCAAATCCAAGATCTAGTCTTTGGTAAAATTCGAGTAACGAACTTCTCATTTTGTCATTTTCAAGCATTTTAAATGTAACTTCCTTATAGCCTTCGTGGCTTAGACCAGAAATGCTAATGAAATCTTTAAACCATTTCATTATTTTTTGAGATATTTTCCCGTTAAATTGGTCTGTTACGGCAAGAAATAGTGCATTGTCTCTTGTACGCTTTTCAAGATCCTTCCCTTCAGAAAACCCTTTCCGTACGTCAATTCCGTCATCTACCCGCAGAAATAATGGGGTTTCGGCTTTTTTCACAGATTTAAACAACCATTCCGCATGAATGGTTTTGTTATCTGCTTCAAACCCATACCGGTATCTGATATCATCAATTAAAAATATTGCTTCGAAGAAAGAAGACTTATTTTCAGTTTCCGTATTTAGTAAAAAAGGTACTATGGGAAGATCATCCGCAGAAGACTGTTCAAAGGATTGAAGTATTAGTCGTCGCATGGTAGACATTGCTTTCACTAGGTTGCTTTTGCCACTTGCATTGGCTCCATAGATAACAGCACCTTTCAAAAGATTAAATCGATTCCTTGAAACCACATTTGTATCTATGTGCTCCTTTATTGAAGTTGCTTCCATGCTAAGGGTGACCCTTTCTTTAAATGATAAATAATTACTGACAGAAAATTCGATTAACATATGTTGTTATTTATGAGAAATTTTCTCAAAGATACGTAAAATAATAACGTTTAAATCTATTTAGTGAGAAATTTTCTCATAAATGGGGTATTCGTTTTTCGTTATACCGCACTTTTTCAATTATATTTAAGTTTCCAATTGCTATTTAATGAACAGATACATGTTTGTATTAATAAATTCAAAGAGTAATCCATGTAAAAACAAACGTCAATATATATTTCAAACTTTCGGCAGTATTCTTAATTTACTGCCGAAAGTTTGAAATATGCGTACTAGATTATGATGGATTTAAATTTTCAAAATTAAGAAGCTATCTTTTTACGAAATTACGCAGCGAATTCACAGCGAACACCCAATATAGGGTGCTTCGCCATAACTCCCTTCAATGTAATCCTTCTCGAAAGTGCGATCTTTTCGAATAGTTTTACAATCTTGGAGCTATGTGTCAATTAGCAGGGATAATTAAACATTAGCTGCATTCTGCAAGTGAGCCATCGAAATGGTTCTAGTTCAAAGACTAATACATTAGTAAGAGAACGATTTAAATTGCACAATAATCAGTGGTCGCAAGTTTCATTGGTCATCAAAGAAGCATTAAATCAAAGCAGAATAAAGCTTAATGACCCAAGTAATTCTTCTACAAAATTCGTGGAGTATATTCCTTTTTGGACTTGATACTTTGCTTGTTTAGAAAAAAGAAAGCGAGTGTAACTGACACCAAATTAACAAGTTGTTGCATGTTTTAATAAAAGGAAATGAATTAAATGAGCGAAAATTGGATTGAATTGAATGTGGTTCAGTGAAATCTGCTTTACTACTTCTGGTGAAACGCCTTCGGCATGAAGAATTAAAAAATAAATTCTATTTATCTCAAGCTGATGAAAAATTATTACAAACAATTATTAAAAAATGACAGATTCAACAGCAATAGCAAAGATCTGGAATCTTGCCAACATTCTACATGATGATGGTGTTATAAGATTACACACAAGTAACCGCCCTAGCAAGTACATTGGATAGAGTCCAATTTATGTACTTCCTAGGGCGGATGTTGTATTATATATTTGAACTAAAAGTTCTAATCAGTTCTATTTCAGACTAAGTTCCTGTTCTAAAGTAGGGTAGTCCGTATACCCTTTAGCTCCTGGAGAGTAAAGAGTGTCATAGTCTGTAAGCGGGATGAGTTCTGCACCTTTTTCAATTCTGCTAGTGAAGTCAGGATTAGAAATAAAAGATCGTCCAAAAGCTACTACGTCAGCAAAACCTTCACTTAATGCCTTTTCGCCTGTTTCAGGCGTAAGACCATTACATAGAATTACTGTGCTAGAGAAATTAGTTCTTATAATTGAATACAATTCTTTTGGTATATCCGCATTAGCACTAAGGTGCACATAAGCTAAGTTTAAGGATTCCATTTCCTTGGTTAGAAGGGTATAGGTTTCGATTACTTCGTTTTGTGGATATGGAGCTAGATCACTGCTTTGAGAAAAGGGTGAAATACGAATCCCCACTTTATCAGAACCAATTGCATCTACAATCCCTTTTGCGATTTCAACGACAAACCGAATTCGGTTTGGGATTGATCCACCATATTCATCCGTTCTTACATTTACATTAGGATTTAGAAACTGTTCAGGCAGATATCCATTCGCGGCATGAATTTCAATTCCATCAAAACCAGCTTCTATTGCATTCTTTGCAGACTCTACAAAATCAGCAACTGTATTTTTCACTTGCTCAGTAGAAAGTGCAATCGGAGTAGTGTGCTCTTGCATCCCTGACATTGTGAAGATTTGTCCTGCTGCTTTAATGGCGGAGGGTCCTACAACGACACTTCCTTCTGGTAAATTCGATTCGTGCGCAATTCTACCGGAATGCATTAATTGAACAAAAATCTTACTGCCCTCTTGATGTACAGCTTCGGTCGTTTTTTTCCATCCATCAATTTGGTCCTTGTTGAAGATGCCAGGAATGCTAGTATAGCCGAGACCATCTGGGGAAGGAGAAGTTCCTTCCGTAATGATTAGACCAGCACCTGCGCGCTGCTTATAGTAAGTAGCCATTAGTTCATTGGGAATGTTTCCTGTAGCACGGCTACGGGTCATAGGAGCCATTACGATGTGGTTCTTTAGCTGAAACTCACCTTTAGTAAAAGGAGATAGTAATTTATTCATTAATTCTGTGATTTGGTGTCTTTTATGTTCTTGCTGTATCCGTGTGAATATTCATGTACTACTATAGTAGTACGCCATACTCTTTTTATCAAGTATTTGAGTGCTGCACTCTAAATATTTGAAGAATCAAAAATACGCATATAAAAAAGGGCGAATGTAATTTTTGGAGTGGCTTATTGAATTAGACAAATAGGAAATCTCAATAAGTATGGAGGCGGGCTTTATAGAGCTTTAGTGCAATGTAAATGAGCATTGTGGTAGAGTTTAAGCCAGGATGAACCAGGTCAACCGGACTTACACTGTTAGTGAAACACTACCTGCCCAATTGATCTTTGTATTGGTAAAGATTTAAAACCACATACCTAACTGTCAAATCAAGTCGTGGCTGTTGCACTGTATGCAATAAATTTACGATTTTATTTTATTGATGATATGCTCGACAAACCAGTTTGGCATATTCGCTTGGTCAACGTGTATGGTCATCACTTTATTTTCAACTTCCGCAATCATCCTCATTGTGTTAGAATTATCAAAAAGATAAACCCGGCCTGACAGCTGAATAGCGTCAAAGACGTTTTCTAATGTTAATTTATATCTTGATATTACTTTTTCTTTATCTACTTTGTGACCACCTTTTGCCACTCTGTTTTCTACGCGAGAAACATTGATTTCAGGATCATCTACACATACAAAATAAAGATAGATTCTATAGCCCTTTTCTCTGGCAAGCTTAAGTTCGTTCAGTTTGGAAGAATGACTCATAACACTTTCAAAAGAAAAAGTGTTTTCATTTTCTATCAACTCTTTTCTGATAAAAGACGATATTAAGGAAGCTTCATAGCTATGTGTATCTTTTGATTTATCAACTATAATGTTTTCATCTAAAGAAACATCAATAGAATGATTTGATTCTTCTGCTTTTTTAAGAAGTGTCACTGAATCGTCTTCTTTCAGAAAGTCATTGAAATCGTTCTGGCTTACTTTTAATTGAATGTATTCAGGTCTAGGAAACCTGTTTTAAGAATTTCTTTTTCTATTTCATCGGAATTGGTTTAAACTCCTCAAATAAACTCGACTTTCCTGAACCATTAAGACCACAAAAAAGTCGAAGTTTCATTTTTACAGACATAACTTACTGCCTTTTCTAAGCCCATGCTTTTCAGAAGTAATTTTATCCACTTTTCCCGATGCTACCCATCTATCTTTGAGGACAGTGTAAATTATACCATCTTTGATAACATTATACGGAATGTCTAAAACTCTTGATGCTCTCTGTGCATTAAGTGAGGCTCTCCTTGCTGTTCTCTTCAGACTTCTGTTACCAGAAGCGGAGATTATCCTTTTTCTGATTTGTTTTCTTTCTCTAATTGTCATTGCAAGTATCTTTTACTACACGAATATACCAAATATTAGTGATATTATTTTTTTGAGCTGAATCACGGGGTTTCTCTTTCCCAATGTGAACCATCAATGATAGGAATTTCGTCTTCAGGTACTATTAAAAAATGTTTGGGAATCGGAAGAATTGGATTAATAAGTGATGTAACCACGTTGACGGTCTCATCAAAATACCAATCTTTATCTGACCGCGTATAAGACTGAAAATAGTGACAGTAGATCCAACACAAAGTATTGTCTAAGCTATTAAAGTTTTCCATGGTACCTAAAATTTTCTCGAGCCTAGCTTTTTCAACTTCTGGCCCGTCAAAAGTTTCGATACCAATATGAATTATACTTCCTGTTTTGTTATCAAATTGTTTAATAGCGCTATAAATCTGCCTTTTTATATCTCTTGCTTTTGCATTAATAGAAGCTTCCGCATCGCAATAACATTGCACACCAAAAACATTGGCAATTTCTGCTAAATAGCTATTATTAACATTACCCTCACCCAAAAAAAACTGAACACTTTTAGTTCCGCACGTAAAGCTCGAATAGTCTACAGCTTTTCCGGCTATCAGTTCCAAGAGCTGTGGAGAATGATTTTTAACATAATATTTTTCAAGATGGCTATTGATTTTGATAGTATCAACTTTAGATATTTTTATGTCAACTTCCGCATTTGAAACTATTAATTCATGTTCCATATTAGGAATGATATTGATCAGTAAATCCTTCAGATAGGTATCTGATAATGATTTTAGTTCGACGTGGATTGTTATATCAAGTAGGATATTGTTTTCTAACAATAGATCTTTAACTTCATTTATCAGTGACAGTCTTTTTTGGGTTTCAGTATATGTGTAATCTGCTGTTTTGCTTTGTCTTTTACATTCGACCTGCCAGCTTGCAGTACCTTGTGTCATTAAAAAATCCGGTTTTTTCCCAGTTTCTCCTTGTCTTTCTTCAACTATAGTCGCTTTCCAACCATTTAATACCCATAATAGACCTGTCAAAATTTCAAAAAGAATAGCATCTGCTTCAGAAGATCTTTTACGAATTAAATCCCGCATTTTCTTGTCAATACCTCCAATAGATTTTACTAGCTCTAGATTTTTCCCCAATCGTTTAAATATCGGTATAATCCGCGCACCTTGAAAGTACTCATATTTGTGGCGTTCATAGATATAGGTGTAAGTAAGATATAGATACCAACCCATTTTGTCGTCTTCAATCACAATACTAGGTAAGCTTGCTATATTGGTTGAGATGTCTACAGGCTGTAAGCAGCCGGATAGATAGCTTTCAATAGCATTCTTCTTTTTAAGCCAATCAGATTGTGACAGGTATAACCGAAACCATTCGTATGCTGCAATAATATCCTCGTCATCGCATTCAACTGTCGGGAATCTTGAAAGAGGGATTCGATTCATACTTTAATAATTAGCGACAATTTTAATTACATTACTCTTAACCACAAATGAAGAAATCAAACCCTGGTTATTAAGATTATTAACAAACTCACGATTGTGGCTGTTTAAAGGGATTGTGGGTCTTTTTCTGCTTACAGCGATTTCAGAATAAGGATAGGGTAAATTTTTTGCCAGATTACTAATTTCTTCGATAGATAGTTTGCTAAATTGAATGTTAAGCAGTTTTATTCTATTTTCTACCGAAGTGGTATTTTTAAATAATCCCTCAATGATCTGGTATTCTAATGGAATATAAGAAGAGTTTGAAAGTATGGCACAGACAATAATCGAAATATCCTTACTATTGATAATTACATCAGAATTAAGTATTTTTATGATTGCAATTTTAGTTTGATGATTTATTTTAGTCAAATTGCCTAACAGTAAAATAATATCTTTTTCGTCCAAAGGATATTTTTCAAAATCTTCAATGAATTTATTTTGATGATTGGCTATAAGGTCGATATGTTGATGGGGAAATTTTTCTTTCAACAGACTATAATTCTCTTTAGATAGGGTCAGAATATTTTCAACCAGATATTTCACCTTCTCAATACTCAAATTATCGAAGGCAAGCTGGACTCTTGTGTATAAACTATTTTCCAGCAATTTTTTATAGCTCGCGTCTGACAAATCATTGCACAGTAGAATATTTTTTCTAAACTCTACATAACCAAAATCTCCCTCCTTATCCATCTTTTCCTTCGAAAGCTCAAGATAATTTTCACCATTATTCAAAAAGTCTATCAGGGGTTTTTCCAGAGAAGAATCGCAATCAATATAATAATCAATTACATTTTTCCAATTTGGTATAATTTTATTGGACTCCACCAGCATTGTTTTTATTTCCGAATCTACTTTATCTGATATACTGGAGATTTTAAAGCTATATTTATTTATCACATCCTGTTTTAATTTTTTTTCCAAATTATGATTATTTAGGAGTATAAGAAATGACTCTTCTGGTTCTTCAGAATTTCCTTCTAATTTTAAAAATACATTTTTAACATATGTACTTATATATCCTTTCACATAGCCAATAAGATGTTCGCACTTTGAATGAAGAACAGAATTAAAATGAGCTTTTCCTAAATCGCCTGCTTGTCTATATTTACTATACTCAAGCATCATAGCTTCGATATTTTCCGCATTTATCTGATAACTATCATTTTCATAAACATAATCGAACAATCTTTTGGTATCATCTTTAACAGGATCTAAAAGCGAAAATTTCACATCTAATATTTTCAACAGCGAAGAGACCTTTTCAAAATAGTCAATTTCATCAGTATTCTTTATCATCGACAAGAAATATGACCTTTCTTCAATCAAATCCTTTAACAAATAATTATTTTGAAATTCCACGATATCTTCGTTCGGAACAAACTTTATCAAAAGCTCTAGATAAAAGTTCATTTTTTCCTCAGTATAATTGCTATCATTGTATAGATAATCGATCAATCCCAGCCAAGACTTACAAATGGACGACATAAAAATTTCTTTCGGAAAATCTTCTCGGTGTATATACGAATCTATAAATACGATAGATTTTTCCTTCTCGTTGCCCAATAAGTTTATGATACTATCATATAAAGATTTATAATTAGTATGATTTTTAGCAAGAAAATCAAGTAAATCAAAATTCAAAATACTGTCTCGTCTGAAGTATTTTTCAGGAATTTTACTAATTACAGTCTCAACATTTGTCAAGTTATAATCGAACGCTAGAAACTCTCCACTCTTGACTTTCTTCTCGAAAATGAAATCTTCTTTGGTCAAACTTACCTCGTGGAATAAAGAGATGTGATCATTATAATTTTCATTGAGGTAACCATTTATCAGTAAATTACGCATCAAAGGACTCCCGGCAAAAACATCTAAATAAGTGCTTATATCAATTTCTTCAAAAATCTGCTTTACATCCCAAGATTTGACTTCTTGTCTTTTGTTTTTGAGTTTTTCAATCTCCAATTTGATAAGTTGAACCATATCGTTGGTTTTATCTAAAATAAATTGTTCTCTTTCCGAATAGGTGAAATCTGAACTTATCTCCCTTTCAAGATCAGAAAATTTGAAATCTAGTTTGGTGGTTGTTTGGCTGTATTTATAAGAATCATATCGTGTATAGACGTTGTAAGTGACATTATTATTAATGATATAATTTTCGAAATTTTCGTCATCTGTTAGTTCGTTAATAGGAGCCTCTATAAATAAAGTTGCGTTTTGTGGTAAAAGACATAGAACAGCGTTAATATATCTAATTCTTAAATCTTTTACACTTTTAATAACTTCATCTTCAATTTTTTTGATATCTTTTTCGTTCTTTCTAATCTGTTCATCAATTTCATTTATTATTCCTGAAACATATTTGCCCTTATTATTTATAAATTGATAAAGCATTCCTTCTCTTCTGTGTAACTTCATAAAATCGTTAGGATACAGATTTTTGTAAGTAATGATTGCGAAAAGTTCCTCCGGCATGGTTACAAATTCCGGGTTAAGGGCCTCTCTGTATAAAACAAATTCGTGGAAGATATTGATGAGCAAACGCATATCTATATCATCAATAAAAGTAATGACGTCACTGATAAATTCTTGGGATAGAACAGATTCCAATTTTGCTTCCCTAATAAGCTTGGATAACTGTTCATCGGCGTTGGATGGATTAATGAAGGGTATTATCGGAATTATATATTCAAAAAACTTAACCCTTTCGTTCTTATCTTTAAACATATCATCCTTAATTGCATATATAAATTTTATCTTCTCATAACCTCTTTTACTTTGGATGGACTTTGAATTATTCAGCAGAATATTTATTTCTCTAAGTTTTGTGAAAATATCCGAGTTCTCAAATCTGTCTAAGTCTTCAATCACGATTACATTATAATCAGTTCTTTCAAAAAAGTAAAGAATCTCTTCCAGATGTTCATTAAAAACAGATTTATCAATATTATCACCTAATTCAACTTCTCCCTGAATATTTAATTTATTGATTTTGGAATTGCTGAATAAACGAACAACGGTTTTAGAAAACATTCCGATTCCAAAAAAGAATATAAGATATACTAGTAAACCTATCCAATCTATATTCCTCCATCCCAAGATCCAAGTGTCCGGATTAATTTTCTTTATGTAGTCAAATTTGAAAAGAATGAAAATACTAGAAATCCATAAGACCAATCCAATAGCGATAGACCAGATTTTCCCAGTTGTATTGTTAATAATACGCTTGAATCTTGAATCAGGAATTTCACCTGGCTTTACGTGATAGAAAATCTGCTGCAATATGCTTACTTCGAGCATTCTTTCCATTTCATCCGTATTATTAGTATCATTGAAAGATGCTAAAGAAATATTGAGGTATTTATTTTCTGGATTTAGTTGCTGAAATGTTTTGATAATGGTACTTTTGCCAGAACCGTAAGCGCCAGTAACAGCAATGTTGGTTATCGCAGGTTCGTCAATTGCATTTTTGATAGCCGTAAGATAAGGCTGAACTCTTGCAACTTCTTTCTCATCTGTCAGCACTTTAGCTGCTAAAGAACTCAAACTCTTTCTTTCTGGTAGCTTTTGATTTTCTTTTAATCCGATTTTATGAAGTATCGATTTCAGCATATATAAAATTTTTCATCTAAAACTCAAAAAACATTCCTTGGACAATATTTGGTTAATTGTCAGAAAGTTATACGATTAATAATTTCAAACCTGCCATTATGACTGGTTTTTCAGATTTAACTTATAATTAAGCGATATAGCAAATTCAGGTAGGTTCTGCCAGTATTTATGGTCGTATCACTGTATGCGCCCTACGATCTACATAGTGTCTCACCTGAACTGAGATTTTAGCTTTGCTATAAATTTTATTTACATGAGTAAACGTGAAGCAGGATTGTCCTTTGTAAAGAAATGGAGATAGAGTGGTCTTAGTAAAAAGGTTAGGTGTTAAAAAAAGGTGTTGGCATTCACCGACTACTTTATTGGTCAAGCCGGGACAGGCAGCTAGGGCTCTTTGGGTTTTCGTAAAATTGACAATACAAACAATTTGTCGACAGGTGAGCTTCGCATCGTATATCAAAACGGTGTAAAGATTGAGTGCCGAGCCACTATGTCTGTGGTACGAGAAGGTAGCCACGAGCTGTGTAAGTTGAAAAGTAAAATTCTTACTTTTTTAGTCTTCATCCTCGTCGTCTCTGCGCAAAGTATGCTTTATAAGTTCAATCGGTGAAACTCCGAGAGATGACGCAATGTTTTTAATAACCTTAATTTTGTCTTCTGCGTCTCTTCTTGCCCGTAGGCCGAGTTCTTCTTTTGTCATCTTGCTTTCTTCTTCAGCCCATTTACGAAAACGATCTCCTGTGGCTTGTAGATCTTTGAAATGGTCATCCAAATTATAGTAACAATTGTGTTTTGGTTCTTCTTCTTCCATGGTATTTTTAATTTAAGTTTTTATTAGAAATTCTGACAATTTCCTATGTAAATATACTTAATTCTACAAAAACTTTAGGGGTTGTGAGTGATTATATTTTGCTTGTGCAAGAAGCTACCGCTTTGAAAACAAAGCTTTTGCCTTTGTAGAGCGGATTTAAGAGTGGTTAGAAGACTTTTGTGCATTGGCCTAGCAATCCAGCTATTGTCGATTAGGAAAGCAGTTAGAAACAATAGCTCCAATAAGATTTAATCAAGAATATTTTTGAATTTTTTTTGAATCGCTATTCGACTGTGTTTAGTCTGGCAGGTTTGTGCCGTACTTTTCCTCGAACTCCTTTAGTAAGTCCCCAAGAGAAATATTTTCTTGGCGGCAAATTTTATAAATGGTGCTCAATGGGATGTCATACCCATTTATGGATTTGATCTTTGTCATTGTGGAAGAAGAAAGACCGCACAATTTTGCGTATTCATTTTGAGAAATTGTTTTTCCGTTGTCATCTTTTAAGTCCACAAGAAATTTTGATGCAATAAATTGGCAGATATACTTCTGGAGGAAAGCTTCTGAAGTATTTGTATTGTTGGGGTTATTAGTAGTACTGGCCATGTTCAGTCAATTGAATCAAATTAAGCGAAAAAATGAAAATTTCTTGTTTGTGATGACAAATGATTCAGATGATTTTCGTATCTTTGTAAAAGATGCCACAAAGGTGGGCTCTTGCGACTTTTCAAGCAGTAAATGAAGGCTATATTCTAATTAGGTTCTACTAATTGTTGCCGTTCTAATGCTAGGTCGCACTGACATAACTTATAGGTGAATAAACCTACGGATCTCTATTTCTGGATGGAGATATTTCATGAATTTTTTACGACGTTGTACAAATGGGGGGAGGCTATTGCATTAAGTGATGTTGGGTTCATTTGATTGCGAGATTTGCGGAACCCCGGTACAGCGTAATTAGAATGAACTACTCCAAAAAAGTTTTTTCTATCATACTTTAATTTTTTTAAAATTTCATTATGAAAATTGCATCTAATACTCCCGTTAATTCTAGTACTCCCTCAATTCTTTACAGGGCTCATTTGCATTGGACATGCTTCCTACCTTCAAGCATTTTAATGGCAATAGGGTCGGTTAGCATTCCGTTTGTACTTTTAGATATCTACCGTATGGCTATTCATGGAATTACATCAATAATTGCCTGGCTTCTGTTTTATCTCTTCGTGAAAGGGTTTAATCTCTTTGTTGAAACTTATTTTACAACCATTACAGTAACTAAAGATCATCTCACCGTTTCTAAGGGATTTATGTATCGTAGAGAAACAGATCTTCCCATCAGAAAGATTCAAGGAAGTCATTTAACGATTCCTATAGTAGGACAGTGTCTTAACTACGGTAGATTGTATGTAGCCACGGTTGGTTTTTGGTGTGCTTTACGTGTCGCACATCCAAGAAAACTCCGAAATGTTCTAGTGAGCATTTCAAACTGATAGACTGCTTCGCTGTTTGAAATTGTAGCTTCCTATTTTGAAATATTTTCTAAGCATTATACATGAGCTCAATTGTTAGACCTGGCTATTTTAGTTAGGTCTAATTTTTTTTATTACAGTCGTAATTAAATTTTACCGTACACATTTTTCCTTCCCTCTTTTCCAATAACTTTTATAACCTTCTTTATTTCCAAGTTTCTCATAACACCTGCAATTTCTGTCGCTGAAACGGATGGGGGATTGATAACTCCTAGACGGACTAATTCTTTTTGAATTTGCCCAACCGTTTTACCTTCTTTTAGAAATTCGGTCATAATTATATTGGTTCTGATTTTGGCAGTTAAATTAGTTGCTTCCTTTTCCTTTGGCGGCAAAGGTATTTTTGGAGTTAATTCAATTCCCATTGTACTTATTGGTCCGAAGTCATATTTTACTGCCTTTGCGTACTCAATATAGTAGTCGATATTCGTGGCATCACCTTGTTCAATAGTTCGGATTGTATTACTGGTAATTGTCGTCATGTGAGAAATATCGGGTATGGAATAGTTTTGTTTTAATCTTTCAAGACGCAAGTTATCCCCGAGGATTTTCCTGAATTTTGGTGAAACTAAACGTTTCTTTCGTGCATCGTTATCCACTATTGTATATATTATTTTAAATTAGTTAATTGGTGTTTGCATGTTTCATTTATCTTTACTATATTTGTATTAGTAATTAAAACCAGAAAAATGCGACTTTAATTAGAGTCTTGTTATCGAAAACTGCTAATATTTGATGACGCAAGACCAACTGGGAAGTCGCTACCTCGTATTTTGTATATTTGCATTATGGGGTAGTCTCCCTATTGGATATTTCGTCAAGGGTTCTTAGCAGTACCTCGATAAGAGTTGAAAGTAGGTAGCTGCCCTTTTTCCTATTTAGACTTCTGTTATACTTCTAAAATTCGGACAGGAGAAATCATTTCACTTTTCCGCACATTGCCAACATTGCCCACTTTTGATAGTGGGGTAGAGACGAAATTGCCTATTTAGGTAACTGATCCTACATTTCCCATTCAAAAAGCAACCCAGCCCTTCAATTTGAGGTTGACGGAACTTACTATCTGCTAAACTAACTCGCACGTTAAAAGTAAGATGTTTTTTCCACTTACCCAAATCGATTGAAGATTGATTTGCGGGTAGTGTTGGTTTTTTCTTTCAAACTATATAGTCAGGTGTTTAAAACCCCTGATATCGAGCATCAGATGGCTTTCGATGCCATTTTTCAACCCATCTTTACATTCATATCTTCATTATATTTTTTTGGGAAGGATTTTCCTTCGCAATGGAGAAGCTATATGCCGATGAGAGGGGAAATCTAACTCCCAAAAAAGACTTAGGTCAATTGCGTAAAACTTACGTCAAAAATAAAAATGCCCTTTCCCTTGATTAGAAGCAATACGAGAAAGAGCGTGGTCTTAATAATTGTTTAACCAAAAAAACCAAGAACAAAACTATGGAAAAAAAGTTTTGCAGGGACATCATCGCCCTAGTATTTTTAGTTCTTCTCAGTCTACAGATTCCAGCGCAGCAAAAGGCTTTTAAAGTAGGAGATGTACTCCCCGAAGATTTCTGGACAAAAAGCCATCAAATTGTGAATAGTACTGAGAAATCAATTAAACTTTCTGAACATCGAGACAAATTAATTTTGCTTGATTTCTGGAATACCTGGTGCAGCGGGTGTTTGATTGCTTTCCCTAAAATGGAGCAACTGCAAGAACAATTTAGGGATCAAATCTTTATTCAGGCTGTAACTGGGCAGAATCGCCAACTACTTGACAAATTCTTTTCGTCAAAAAATGGACAGAGATTTAAGAGTATTAAGTCAGTTACAGAGGATAAATACTTCAATCAAGTTTTCCCTCATATAGGTGAGCCTTTCATCGTGTGGATTCAAGATGGAAAGGTTGTTAACACAACAGATAGTCGACAAGTAACCGCTGAAAATATTGCTGAGGTCTTGAAAGGGTATTCAGAAAGCCTTCAGACAGTTACTAGTATAGATCGTAAAAGACCTTTTATGCTAGATGAAAATTTTGATCGACAACGCAATGTTACGATGCTTAATTACTCTATTTTTATGAAAGGGCATGTCCCTGGCATTGGCGCTGGAGGTAAATATAAATATTCTGCTTCCAAGAAAGAAATCGGACGACAGTTCACCAATTTACCATTGAGTGATATTTTTTTTGGAATTGGACTAAAAGCCTTTAATTCGATTAAGTCCGAGGGTCGTTTCAATGAAAAAAGAATGATTCTCAATCTTAAAGATGCTTCCAAGTTTTATGCGAAAAATGAGTCAAATGGAACATTCGAAAATTCTGATCTATATAGTTTTGAGCACAATGTACCAGAGGATAAGGCCGATTCACTGTATGTAGATATGCTCGAAGTGCTTAATCGCTATTCTAATTATAATGCGAAGATCAAAGTATTGCAAACGGATTGTCTTGTCCTAAAGAGGACAACAGATACAAATTTAATTGCAACAAAAGGAGGAAAGAGAATTTCGACCTTCCCGCAAGCACCTGCCATTCTACAAAATGCTCCGTTACTCCATATGATAAACATGATTAATGGGGTCACTCCAATCCAGCTTCCCCTTCTTGATGAAACCGGTATCAGTGAGAATGTTGACCTAAAGATTTCTGGAGTTTTTTCTGTAGAGCAGCTAATAAGAGAATTAGCTCCCTACGGATTAACCATCGTTAGAGAAAATCGACCCTTAGAAATGCTTGTGATTTCAGAAAAATAATTGATAAGATTCTAAACTAAACACTAACTAAACTATGAAATATTTATTACTATTTCTGCTAGCAGGTTGCTGGCTAACGCTAAACGCTCAGGCGACAATTTCAGGTACTGTCATTGATGGAAACACCGGTGAACCTATCATCGATGTGAATGTATGGGCAAAGGATAATAGAATTGTACCTACCGACAAACTAGGAAAATTTAAAATTTCTGTTAATGAACCAAAAGGCAGTTTGTATTTTTCCAGAAGGGGATTTGAAAGTCACTCCACTACTTATGATGTTCAACTGGATGCCCAAATAAGAGTGGTTTTACACGAGCAGTTGCAAGATATTGAAGGTATCACGCTATCGACAGGTTACCAAAGCATACCAAAAGAACGTGCTACTGGATCCTTTTCAACCGTTAGTAAGGATATGCTGAACAAGCAGGTTACTTTGAATATTATGGATAGGCTTCCTGCTGTTGCTAACGGGGTTATGGTTTCGAATGGCACCGCTTCTGGTCAGCCCCAATTAATGGTTAGAGGACTTAGTACGATTAAAGGACCAAAATCTCCACTTATTGTTTTAGACAATTTCCCCTATGAAGGTGATTTAGCTGCAATTAATCCTGATCTCGTTGAAAGTATTACGATTTTAAAGGATGCTGCTGCTTCAAGTATATGGGGTGCAAGGGCTGCTAATGGCGTAATCGTGATAACCACTAAGAAAGGGAGTTTTGCAAAATCATTTTCTGCTGATTTTAACACTTCACTTTCTGTTAGCCAAAAGCCGAATTTGAATTATATTCCCTCAATGAGTAGTTCAGATTTTATAGATGTTGAAAGAGAACTATTTGGGAGAGGGTACTATGATAAAGATATTACTTCATATAATCATGTTGTTTTGTCACCAGTAGTCTCACTTCTTGAAAAACATCGAAGTGGCTTGATTGGAACTTCTCAATTAAATGCAGAAATTCAAAGATTGAAATCAATTGATTCTCGGGAACAGTTTTCGAAATATATTTATTCTTCTGCAGAAAATAGACAGTATTCGTTGAACTTGTCAGCTGGGAGTAAAAACCTTGCATGGTCAGCAATGATTGGGTATGATGACAACATAGGAAGTTTAAGTGAGAAGTATGACAGATTAAACCTACGGTTTGAGAATAGTTGGAAGCCGATAGATCGATTAGTGGTGTCCACAGGAATTTGGATAAACCAAATTAATACGGAAAGTGGCAAGGATGGAATTAGTTCTGTTTTGGTTAAGAATGCCGGATTACCATATATGGAGATTGCGGATAAAGAGGGTAATGCTCTAAGTCTACCTAAAGACTACAACCAAGACTACAAATTGAGTTTGGGCGGAGGCAAACTACTTGATTGGAATTACTATCCTTTGACAAATTGGGAACATACTAAGGCAACATCTGAGCAAACTGAATTGAGATTGAATGCAGGACTCAAGTATAACATAATTGAAGGTCTGGATGCGATCGTGAACTATCAAGTACAGAAAGGCACTGGGATATCTGAAACTTTATATGATGAGCAAAGTTATGATGCAAGAAATGCTGTCAACCTTTTTTCGACCATTGATTCCCAAGGTAAAGTTAGCTACATCATTCCAAAAGGAGGGATTTTAGCACAATCTAATTCCGGGGCTCTTTTAACTAATCTGCGGGCTCAGGCAAATTATAATCGCAATTGGGGAAAACATGCTGTCAATGCAATTATAGGCTCAGAAGTAAGGAATTCAACGTCAGATTCTCGAGCCTCAAGATATTATGGGTATAATAAAAACAATAAATCATTTGCCAATGTGAATTATACTGTAAGATATCCCACCTTAATGGGTTCATATAGTCCTATTCTAGATGGTGCTAGAATGGAAGATAAGACAAATCGATTTATTTCTATGTATACAAATGCAGCCTATACATTTGATCAAAAATATACGATTTCGGCAAGTGCAAGACGTGATGCAAGTAATCTGTTCGGTTTAAATATTAACGACCAATGGAATCCGTTTTGGTCCGCCGGATTTGCTTGGAATATTTCAAACGAAAAGTTTTATAATTCAGTTTTAGTACCAAATTTAAAAATTAGAGGATCTTATGGTTTTAATGGGAATATAGATCCCGCAATGGTTGCAGTTTCCACGATTAGATATTATGGAGTGTCTCGTTTTACCCAAACGCAAATGGCTCAATTTTCTAATTTTTACAACCCAGAACTAAAATGGGAAACGACTCAGATAATTAATTTAGGATTAGATTTCTCAAGTCGCAATAGGCGAATTTTAGGATCCATAGAGTGGTACCAAAAGAAAAGTGATGATCTATTTGGTCAAGCTCCTCTTGATTATACGACAGGTATTACAAGCCTTTTGTGGAATGTTGCGGGAATGAAAGGGAGTGGCTGGGATATAAACTTGCAAAGCAAGAATGTTGCTCGCATGTTTTCATGGGATACTTCCATGAATCTAAGTTTTCAGCGAGATGAAGTTACAGACTATTATCTTAATAATATGATTGGCAGGCAGTTTGTGATTTCTTCTGTTCCTGTTTCAGGAGCTGTTGGAAAGCCAGTTTATTCAATCTTTGCCTATAAATGGGGAGGTCTTGATCCTCAAACAGGGGATCCAAGAGGCTATCTTAATGGAGAGCTAAGTAAAGATTATCTAGAGTTAACAGGTCCCGATACAACAATTGAAGATCTCCATTATTATGGATCAGCAGTGCCTACTGCATTTGGTAATATTACAAATACGTTTGGATATAAATCATGGAGCTTAGACATTGGCGTTTCTTATAAACTTGGGTATTGGTTTAGAAGGAATTCGATAAATTATAATAGACTTTATGAAAATTGGTTAATGCATGATGATTTTGCTAATAGATGGCAGAATCCAGGAGATGAAGCTTTAACGAATGTTCCGTCTATTCAATATCAAACAAATAGTGCTCGAGACGAATTTTACTTAGGCTCTGAAGCACTTATTGAGAAGGGTGATCATATCCGACTGCAGTACGTCCACTTAAATTATAAATTCAATCCCTTTCGAAATAAATTGTCCAATTCTATGCAACTTTATGCGAATATGAACAATTTGGGAATCCTATGGAAAGCGACAAAATCAAATCGAGATCCAGATTATAACATGGGTTCTCACACTGTGTTACCCCCACTTACATTTTCACTAGGTTTAAAAGCTCAATTTTAAAAAGTAATTATTATGAAAAAATACTTCAAACTTCTTTTCTGTGTTTTTGTCTGTTTCCAATTAACAAATTGTAGAGATTTCTTAAATGAAAAGTCAGACTCCAAATTAACGATAATTCAAGATTTGAGTGATATTCAAGCTCTCCTTGATGGCTTTGGAACTCTCAATACATTGTTTGCAGCTGACGGTGAAACAAGTTCAGATGATTTTTATCTAACAGATGATCACTATAACAGTCTTAATTTTGAAGAAGATAAAAGACTGTATACATGGATGGCAGATAATGTGTCGAAGTCATCCTCTCTAGGCAATACTTGGTTTCACACCTATCGTGCTATTTTCACGTCCAATTCCGCACTTTCTAATTTAGAAACGCTCGGAGTTAAAAGTGCAGAAGCTGATTATATTAAAGGACAAGCATTATTTCTAAGAGCAGCTAGATATCTTGATGCTGTGCAAATTTGGTGCGTTGCATATGATCAGAAAACGGCATCTGAAACTCTTGGTTTGCCATTGAGATTGGATCCGGATATGAATATACCTTCAAAAAGAGCTAGTCTAAAAGAGACTTATGATCAGATAATTAAAGATTTGGAGGAAGCAGCTATTTATTTGAAAGACGAAGAATTTTCAAAGTTACGACCCTCACGACCAGCGGCACTTGGTTTACTTGCTCGAGCATATTTATATATGGGTGATTACGATCGATCATTGCTATATTCTGAAAGGGCATTATCGATTACAAACACATTGATGGATTATTCCAAGTTGGATGTAAATGCTGCATATCCATTCAATGATATGAATGAAGAGGTTCTCTTCTGGTGCCTTATGGATTATCAATATCATTTGCGGCCAGCTAGAATTGTGAATAGTCTTTACGAGAAATATGACGATAATGATCTGCGAAAGCAATTGTATTTCTATTCTGCTAATGAAGGTGAAGTATATTTTAAAGGTTACAGTGCTGGAAGTAATGGACCAAACGGTTCCGCAAGTGTAAGTGAAATGTATTTAATTAGAGCTGAATCTCTTGCTCGAAAAAATAAAGTCTCTGAAGCTATGGTAGTTTTAAATGATTTGTTAAAGTGGAGATGGGTGCCAGGGACATATGTACCGTTTACGTCATCAACCCAAGATCAAGCATTAGAAATCATTTTGGAGGAACGTAGAAAAGAACTGTTAATTAGAGGCTTACGTTGGCCTGACATTAAGAGATATAATCGTGATGGTTCGAACATCACCTTAAAGAGGACCCTTAATGGGCAAGACTTTACTTTACCGCCTAATGATCCCAGATATGCGATTGCTATCCCTGAAGAATTAATTAAACTCTCAGGAATAAAGCAGAATCCTAGGTAGTAATAAAGCTGCCTTGCGAATTGCAAGGCAGCAATTTTAGAAAGCTCTTATGGCTTTCTTTCATCCGGGTGAATTGCTAATACCTGCGAATTGGATAGATCAGAGATCTGAGAGTCCAAAGTTAATCCTGCCGGTACAGTAATGTTACATGGTCGATTACCAGAAACGTCACAAGTTGGCGGTGTTTGAACTACCATTATCCAATTAGAGGATTTCGCAAATTCTCCTTCCACAGTGGAAGAGCTGTTATAAGTGTAGATTGTATCTACAGCTTCCTTCTCTGTCATCTGAAATGACATTGTAATTCCTGCTGTTAGCAGGGCGACTACCGACATTGCGTTGGTTCTTAAAAATGAAATGGTTTTCATTGTAAAAAAATTTAATAATTAAAATAAATATTGATAAAATTGGTACTTGACTATTCCTAGTCAATCGGTTGCTATGTATTTGGGAGAACAATAGGTTCTCCCTTGTACATTGTAGCCAACTGGAATTCACAGTTGACAGGTGTCAATCATGCTGCAGCATGCAATTAAGAAGTACGCGTACCTTCTCAATATTTTTTTTCAGGTTTAGCACTAGATTTCAGTCTTTGTCTTTGTCCTGATCTTTGTCTGAGTCTTGGTCTTTGTCTGAGTCTAAATCTAAATCTAAATCAATGTCTGGGTCTAGGTCATAGTCTTGGTCTAAGCTATAATCTTGGTCTAAATCATAGTCTAATTCAAAGTCTAAGTTTAAATCTAAATCTAAATCATGTCTAGATATTGAACTCATAATGCTCTTATGGATGCCGTATAATACTATAACGAGTAACCCTATGTTAACTCCCAAGTTTACTTTCCAAGACCACTTTTCGTAGAATCCAATACAACTGCAGGGTCGGTTTTCAAAGAAAATTAATAGGACTGCATTGTAGAGTGTAAATAGAGTCAAAAGAATCAACGTTAAGCAAAGTCCCATATCGATTGTCCTCGAAATACTTAGGAGCAGAATCGTTAAGAAAAAAAGGATTAACACGGTGTATGCCGTAAGTAATCCAATAGGTGCTAACATGGGAGCGTGCTGAAGTTGAGCTTTGAAGTTATCAAAATCAATGAACTTGGTTATCAGTGTATAAGTAAACAGAACCACAAAGAAAACTCTGAAAAGTGTTACTGAAATGGATCTCTCGGTTTTCATGATATGAATTATTTTTAATTTAAAATTTAGAGTTTAGAGTTAACGGTCGGTCAATGGATATTTAATCAGCACTCAGCCAAGTTGACTTGTATAGCTTCTATTTCTCATCCTCTCTTTCGGAGTTTCCAATAGACTTTCTTTCTCAGATAGGTGGGAGTGAGTTGGTCTTTGGCTAGGACAATTCGAGTCTTAGGAGTTCCAATCGTTTCCCAAGTTCCGTCACATGGACATTTCTGTCCAGAGTAGGTTAGAATTACAACAGGATCTTTTTCACAAAAGAAATCCCTGTAAGAAATCCCATGTTTATGAGTACTCATAGATTTGGGATTTTTTTTAGCCCTCAGTTTCGATCCAATGTTGCCTGTCCTTTTTCGGGGGTAGTTTGGTCGTGTCCTTATCGCCATCCTCTAGAAACAAATCCTGAGATTTTAAAATAGTGCCAGTAGGATTTTCCGCTTTCAAAGAAGCGGGCATAGAATCGCGATCTTGACACGATAATATAACAGTTGATAGTAGAATAAAAGCTAAGCCACTGAAGGCTGCAAATTGAAATGTTTGGTTTTTCATAATGGGTTAATGTTTTAAGATTAGCCCGGCCGGTTGATTTTTTGTTTGATAGAATTCTTGGGGTAAATGTATGTAATTCAGGTATATGAAAATTTTAGGGTAGGGAACGGATCACGATCCGTTCCCTCACATGCAGAATCCGTTCCCTCCTTTTTGAGGCGAATTTTCATCAGAAATAATGAAAAGTGGGCTCCTATCAAATCAGGTGCGGTATTTTGGCAATACTATGCAAAGCATATTAAAAGTGGAAAAATAATTGAAAAAAAGTTTTATTTTTATCAAATACGTGCGAGTATGCGTAATCCGTTCCCTTCTTTAGTCCTAATTTTGGCCTCAAACTATGCAATTTCGCAAGCTTATACCAAAAACTATGACTATTATGATAAGCTGTACGGTCATTTTTCTGAAAATGACGTTAGGGCACTAGTGCCTTTAAATCAGAGCATAAAAGCCGCAAAATTCCAGAAAGATTATCAGCATTTAACCTACGTTTATGAGGACGCAGTCTATTTTATGGGAGACACAGACGTAAAATTGCACTACGCGGACAGCAGTTTGGTGGCAGCGAAGCTTTCAAAAGACCATAGTTTAATTGCAAAAGCTTTTTTAGGCAAGGGAATCGTTTATTATTACAATTTCCGAGATTACAGAAAAGCACTTGACGAATACCGAAGAGCCCATAGAGCGGTTCAAAAATCAAAAGATTCCTACTTAAATTATAAAATACAGTTTCACATTGGCTTAGTTAAGAAATACCTTGGTTTTTACGGGGAAGCTGATTCTCATTTTGCGCAGTGCGTGGATTATTTCAAAAGAAATTTAGAGAAGGGTGAACTGCACTTAAACGAGCGTCACAATATGACTGCAGGTTATCTGAATTCTCTGTATCAACAAAGCCTTGTTAAACGTCATTTGAAGGAATATTCAGCAGCTCGTCATCTTATTTCCGAAGGGCTTGAAGAGTTGAATGGATTAGAGGACCATTCTGAAGAAAGAGGGAAGTTTTTGTTAGGCCATGGAATGGATCTGCTTTTCACTGAGGATTTCAACAACTCCCATTCCGTTCTTTCTGATGCGTTATTCCTTCTTAAATATGAAGAAGATTTTACGGCGCTTGCCTTGACTCACTATTATTTGGGGAAAACAAGTCTAGATATGAAGGAAAAGACAAATGCCAGAAGGCATTTCTTGGCTGTAGATTCCTTGTTTTCGAAGTATGGTTTCTTTGAGCCGGAACTACGTTTGAATTATCGATACTTAATCCAAGGCATGGAATCGAAGACTGACCATGAGCAGAAGGTTTATTATCTAAAACAACTAATCAAATTAGATAGTATCGAAAATAGGGAGGAGGATTATATGGCAGTAGCAGTCCTACGAGAATTTGACCCTGCTACTGACAGGGCTAAATCAGGAACGATTGCCGTATCGTTAACAGACCGTTTGATTCAACTTTTAATAATTCTCTTCATTGGAGGAGGCCTCTTTTTACTTATATATTTTAAACCGAAAAGATCCTACATACAAAGGAAGGCAAAAATTCTCTATTTAAGAGCGATGCGAAAAGTAAAAGGTCCCCCAGAACCTTTTACAGAAAATCAAATAAAAACCGCAATCCATGCACTAAATCAATTCAAGAAGGATCAGGGTTTTGTACAGAAAGGGATTAAAGTAGAGGATGTCGCTGCAAGGCTTGAATTGTCACCGAGACTCATTAGCTACGTAATTAATACTTCAATAAAAGAAAATTTCAGTTCTTATATCAATCGACTCCGATTGGAGTACGCGGCAAGGCAAATAAATAAATCCTCAACACTCATGAGTTTGTCGGTTCAAGGAATCGCTGAGCAAGCCGGCTTTACAAGCCGCCAAACCTTCACTCGATTATTTCATGAATTTTTTGGAGTCACTCCAACAGAATATTATGAACGAATGAAAAAGGACCGAGACGGTTAAAGAAAAAACTTTCCTCAAATATAAAAACACAACCAATGAAAAACACAACCTAAAACAAGAAGAAAAACAAACCACCACCCAACATGCAATCATCCCAACTACTGGCAAGGGCAGAGTCTTTATGGCTTGAACTAATCAGTGAACTAGAAGACGTAGACCCTCTTTCAAAAAGTACACAGAATTTAGAAAATTATCAATACAATTTAATGAAAACGGATGAGTACATCCGACGACTTAAATCCCTAGTTCATTTCCATGTATTTAGTAACATGGCTTTTGAAATTGAGTTCTTCAAAAAAATTAAACCGAAATTTGTTTCGGAATTTATTTTTTTATCAAGAATAATTGAACTAGAATCAACCATTCCCAAAGCGGGGAAAGAGAATGTGAAAGTTGTGCTTGAAAAGCAACTGGAAACCCTTCAACAATTCGCGCTGGAAAATAGAGACTTTATAGCTTATTTCAGAAAGGGAGCGAGTTATGTCGACGATCAATATTTCCTTAGGTCTAGTTACGATCTATATGTCACTCAGTCTCTGTCATTACATAGTCATGATGAGCGGTTTTCTACGTCTCATGACGGACTGGTCGCTCTCGTACTCGCTAACGATAAATACGAACTTTATTTGAGCCAAAGACTTTTAGGTCTAGACGATTTATATCTTCAAGAAATTAGATCTCAGAAATCTCCTTTAGAATGGAGCTCTTCAAAAGCAGGCTTAGTAGAATTACTCTATGGACTACAGCAAATGAAAGCCTTCAACCAGGGAGCAGTTGAATTTTCTAAGGTGGTGAAAACCATCGAAACCTGCTTTAATATTGATCTTGGAAATTACCATAAGACTCTGGGAGAGATTAGAGATCGGAAAACGGAGCGAACGAAATTCTTAAATCAAATGAGTGATGTGCTTATCAAAAGTTTTGAGGAGGCGGAAGAGAAGTAGTAGTGTGATTTGTGGACCTCCACTTTCTAAGTTGTTAATTTTGTGCGTGTGAAATTTAGGTAGGTGTATTTTCCTACGGTTCCACCTACGGAAGCTACAAAAAATAAAATACCGTAAATGGTTGAATTCACCCTACTTGTAATATAGCTCAAAGTTAAGCACAGATTTAGCGTTGCAATGGCTGTACGGTTTAAAACTAGCTTTTGCCTTTTAGGTGCGATGATTAAGCAGACTCCACTGGATACCAGCGTAGCGATCAAAGCATAAAAACCTGAACCGTGACAAATTGATGTGTAAATAATGAAGCAACAAAAAAATGGACAATGCCTATTAGAGATTGGGGTATCATACTCAATCAATTTATGTTATATTTGAAGATAGGCTTAAATTATACATCTCAAGCCAATACTTTTCAACTTACACACTTTTTGGGATAGTGTCTATTTTTCGTGTTCATGAGTTATTTTTTTAAATAGATACATTTAGAGTGCTGTTTTAAATAGCCTTTCTAATTCGGCTGCTTAGCTAGGTTTTTCACTTTCTTCAATCTTGTGGTCGTCAATGTTTTCCAGATCACTCCACTCCCTATTTTCGTAATCCTCAATTAGGTCGCGGAGCTTGCTCCTCAACTTTTTAAAACGGATGTCTTCTTTTGCTAGAAGTCGTAAACGTCTGTCAGCTATGAGTGCTCTATTATAATCAAATTCATTTGTGATTGTACCTATGTCTATTATTTTATCTATGTCAAAATTTGTTTCCATTCTATGGGACGATTTTTGCTCAACCATTTTTCAAGGGTTTGTTGTTATTTTTAAAAATTGTTTGTGATTAATGACGGTTCGTGGCCAATTGTTTGTCGCCTCACCCTCTTCATCAAATTCAATTAGAATTAATTTTTGATGAATATTATTGTTGAAAAATAAAATGAATCACTCTGCGCACAATCTGCAACTTTTCTAAAATCGCAAAGACTCATTTTATTAAAATTGAGATTTTCTAATCTGACACAGCGGCATCAGCTGCGGCACGTGATTTTAAATATAAGTATTTTTTTGCCTCAGTTTTAAAATACTGCTTTTCCCTTCTGTTCTCGTAATTGGAAACAGTACAAAAATAAGCAAAGTTCTGAAATAAGCCGAATTTTTTATTTCTAAAAATTTTATAAGTAGTTGTTTTTATGTATTTTAGAAAGTGCATCTTTTTCTCGTCGCACTAACATATATTGTACTTAAAATGGAGTACTTTGTGTCGGAATGTCAGCTGTATTGATTCAATTGAAATACCAATTGAGATCATGGCGGAGTGCTTTATAGAAAACAAGTAGATGTATTTTTAATTAATGAAAACTGTCAAGATTTGGAAGTTTGGCTCCACAAAGATTTCGGTAGTATTTTCACCTTCAAGTTACAAGGTTGGAGCTATGATATGAGACACTGGCCAAAAAAACGAACATTAAAGATGTTTAAAGAGTGGTTTGAGGTAATTCTATCCACTACTATTTTTGATCTCGAAAATGAATCCGTTTCAAAGTCGATTTAAATTCTACAAGTACGAGAATGGGTGAACTCGGATCGTTTATTCTTCGTGCAGGATAGTAGGTTTTTTTGTCAATCATTTTTTGAATTAAAAGTTCTACTGAATTTCACCATATCCTAGAAACCATGCACTGCATTTCAATTTTGCTTGGATATAACTTTATATTCCTTTATGTCTCCTTTCGATCCTAGATGAATAATTGTATATTTGCCCACACAAAGGCACGAAATTTGGTAGCTAACGTTAAATTGTATTAATATATTTAATTATTACTAAACTAGGTTCCAAGTTATACCGAATTAATAATTATTATTCGGTTATATGGGAGCATAAGTATATTAAAAATAACTTCTATATTTGCAAAACGAAGGATGAATATATGATTGAAAATATATATTCCTGGTTTTTCTCAAACATGAAGTCTTAAATTTAGATGCTATAAACTAATTAAGATTTGAAAACACAAATGATAAGATGAAGACGATCCGGGAGCTTCTGAAAAAAATATATGTTGGAGACAACGTTGTAAACTTGACTGAGATTCGCTATTTACCTAGGTGGATTATCTTGTTTATTGACGTTGTCATTCTTTTGGTTTCCATAGTGATGTCTTATGGAATCCTTTTCACTCTTGGAGTATCACCTTATAATACCTTAAACCTTTTTAGTAAGTACCTTCTCATAATAGGTGTGAATGTTTTTTTCATGTTTCTGTTTAAGACTTACTCCGGGATTATTAGGCACTCTACATTCATTGATTTATTTAAATTACTTGCTGCAAGTTTTTGTAGTGCAGTGGTCTTAGAACTAATTAATTTCATCGCTTCAATTGCCGCAGATGTAAAAGTGGTTAGAACCCCTGTTCTTATTGTTTATTTTGCGGTCTCGTTTACAATGCTTTTTGTTTTCAGACTTGTTGTGAAGGAAGTTTTTCAGTTAGCGAGAGAATTTAAGAGAAGCGCTACGAAAAAAAGAATTCTTGTATTAGGAATAGATGATCAATCTGTAGCTATTGCTAGAGTTATATTAGACAATACTCATTTGCCTTATCATTTGGTCGGATTCCTCACATCGCGTCAAGATTCAAATCGAGTGAGACTACTTGGAAAACCCATTTTAACGAAAAATAAAATTGAAAATTTCACAAAGGACGAGTTAAATATAGATGGAGTCTTGGTTATCAAAGAAATGATGTCTCGCCAGGAAATGAATGATTGGGTAAACTTATTCTTATCGAAAGATATTTTGGTATACAAAGCTCCTTCCGTTCAGAAATTAAGAGAGAATGATTTAGGGAATACGATTAAAAATCTTCAGATTGAAGATTTACTTAACCGTAGACCGATAAAGATTGAGAGTGAGGAGGTGAAGAGAAGACATCATGGGAAGAATATTTTGATTACTGGTGGAGCAGGCTCCATTGGTAGTGAAATAGTTCGCCAAGTTGCGCACTTTGATCCCGCCCTGGTGGTCGTTCTTGATCAGGCGGAAACTCCTCTGTATGAAATCGAACATGAAGTCAAAAAAGATTATCCCCATATCAATTTCAAATTCGTGATGTTAGATGTGGCAAACTACTCAAGACTTCGTTCCGTATTTGAGTTGTATAAGTTTTCTATGGTCTACCATGCAGCTGCATATAAGCACGTCCCATTAGTAGAAGAAAATCCGCATGAAGCTATTTTTACGAATGTGCTAGGAAGTAAAAATTTAGCATGCCTTGCGAGCGAATTTAAAGTGAATCGTTTTGTAATGGTTTCTACAGACAAGGCTGTGAACCCAACCAATGTCATGGGCGCTACGAAAAGAACAGCAGAGCTGTTTGTTCAATCCCTTCAAAATATTGAAGGAAATACCACTAAATTTATCACCACACGTTTTGGAAATGTACTCGGATCAAACGGATCAGTAATACCTTTGTTCAAAAGGCAAATTGAAGAAGGGGGACCTCTTACAATTACCCATCCTGAAATCACCAGGTATTTCATGACCATCCCAGAGGCATGCGAACTCGTATTGCAAGCAGGAACTATGGGAGAAGGAGGTGAGGTCTTCGTTTTTGATATGGGAGAGCCCATGAAAATCTTAGATCTTGCAAAAAGAATGATTAAGCTGTCCGGTTTTGAAGTGGACAGAGATATCAAAATTATTTATACAGGGCTAAGACCAGGAGAAAAGTTATACGAAGAATTATTAAGTGATGATACCAAAACTCTTCCTACACATAATGAAAAAATAATGATCTCAAAAGATCCAACGATGATTTATGAGGAAATAAATTACAAAGTTGAGAAGTTAGTGGCAGTATCTCAAAAACCGGAGAAGAGAGAAGTAGTAAGAGCTTTAAAACAAATTGTACCAGAGTATATCAGTAACAACTCTGTTTACGAAGAGTTAGATGCGCATCTCTAAGATGGCAAATAGAATCCCTCCTAATCGGAGGATGGTATATTATTTGTAAGAGAGTGGTGATTTTTAAAAAGACGATACATAGCTAAAAATTTTTAGCTCCTAGATAATATAAATTTAAAAACGAATAAAATAGATTGCACTTTTAATTTGATTTTCTATCTTAGTGAGAGATTAATTGCGATCCTCAAATAATTTAGATTATTTAATAGTTCCATTGAGCTACAAAGCAAAATAAAAGTTACTTTTACAATATCCTTAAACTATGAAAAACGCTTATTTATTGTTATTTGGTCTTTTGATGCTTTCTTCCTGCAAAACGTTTGAGGGAAGAGATGCAAACAAAGACGAGAATGCACTTCATTATATGAAAAATATTGAAGAAGTAGCGCTGAGCGAATCTAAAAGTAATACGCAGATTCATTTGCAAGTTGGAGATGAAGTTCAAATTATTGTTTCTGCATTAGATGTGGACGTCGCAAAACCATTCAATCAGAATTATTCTTCAGGTCAAACAATTAGAGATGGAAGTACTCCTGCAGGCAATCAGGTTGCTACGAGAACTGCAACTGTAGCTCCAACGTATAGAATTGAGGCCGATGGTCAGATTGACTTCCCGGTACTAGGTAAAGTTTCTGCAATGGGATTTACAGTGGATCAATTAGCAGAATCACTTCGTTCTCAAATCAAACGATACATTAAAGATCCCTCAGTTAATATAAAGCTTTCGAATTACAGAATTTCTGTTTTAGGAGAAGTTCGAAGTCCTGGTAAATTTATAGTACCCGAGGGGCGAGCTACCTTACTGGAAGCACTGGGAATGGCAGGAGACTTAACCGTCTATGGAAAACGAGAGGACGTACTAGTTATTAGGAATGAAGATGGAAATATTTCCCAGGCAAGAATTGATTTAACGGATGCAAATTTTATCAATTCTCCGTATTATGATTTAGTTCAGGGAGATGTAGTTTATGTCTTACCGAATAAAACTCAGGAGAGAATCTCCAAGCGAGATCCTAATAATACACTTTACATTTCAATAGCGTCAATTTTAGTTACCATTATTGCTTTGGTGGTTAGAAAATAATAGTAAGCTTATTCTTAATTAGTTCCATAATGAATCAAGATAATTATAACGAAGACAATCAAGGTGGTGAATTAAATTTGCAAGAACTCCTGAAACCTTATCTACGTAGATGGATATGGTTTGTGGTATCGGTTGCTATAATTCTTATACTCGCTGTGATCTACCTTCGGTATACCACACCTATTTACAAGACAACATCCACTGTCCTCATTAAGGATGCAAAAAAAGCCTCTTCAATTGAAGAAGGGTTATTGCAGGATTTGTCTGGATTAGGTGGAATGCAATCAGCGAGTGTCGATAATGAATTGGAGATTTTCAAATCAAAAAAGTTAATGCGAGAAGTGGTGACCAAGAATCACTTGCAGACAAAGATTACCACAGATGCCAATATAAGAAATACCGAGTTGTTTAGTACTACAACCCCGATCTTAGTAAAGGTGATTTCAGAGAAGCCTGATGAAAAAGACCCTCAATTGCCTATTTCAATCCAAATAAATGGCGATGAACTTACACTTAGTTCAGAAGAACTAGAGAATGAAATTAAGACTACATTTAACAAAACCATTGGACTTCCGTATGCTAATATTATTATAACTAAAAATCCAGATTTCGACTATAAGGATAAAGTTTCCGATTTGAAACTTTATTATGCAAAGACGGAAAGTAGGATTAATGAGTTGCAAAAGATTTTAGTTGCCAATCTTGTGGGGAAAAACACCTCTGTCATTGAACTAAGTGTAAACTATCCAGAAAGAAAGAAAGCGAAACGCATAATTAATAGTCTTGTACTTGCGTATAACGAAGACGCGATAACAGATAAGAATTCGGAATCGCAGAAAACAAAAGAGTTTATTGACGAGAGAATAAATATTCTAGCTGGAGAATTAGGTGACGTCGAATCTGAAAAAGAAAGATTCCAAGCTTCAAATGGAATTACCGATTTAGCGGCTGAAGCTCAAATTAGCCTACAAACTGCGCAGCAAGCTCGCTCAAAGCAATTGGAGGTTGACGCGCAATTGGAACTTACAAACGCATTAATTAGCCATTTAAATAGACAGAAGTCAGGAATTCTACCAAGTAACGTAGGGCTTAATAGTACAGAGGCTTCAAGTTCCATTATGACCTATAATCAGCTCGTTATGGAAAGAAATAGATTACTTCAAACGGCCACGTCCGAGCACCCAAGTATCATTGATCTCAATAAGCAAATTTCTTCGATGCGATCTTCGGTTTTACAAAGTTTGCAAAGCAATCGTAATGCTTTAAATATATCAACAAGAGAGTATCAGGAGGAACAAAATAAAGTAGCAGGGAAAATATCCAAAATTCCCTCACTAGAGAAAATATTTAGAGGGATTGAACGTCAGCAGCAAATCAAAGAAAGTCTGTATTTACTTCTTTTACAAAAAAGAGAAGAAACGGCTATATCCCTTGCTATAACTGCACCAAAGGCAAGAATTATTGACAAAGCGTACAGTACAGCAACTCCAGTATCACCTAAGAGAAATATCGTGTATTTAGGTGCTATATTGATCGGGCTCCTAATTCCATTTGGAATAATTTATTTACTTGAGCTACTCAATAATAAGCTTAATTCTAAACACGATATTGAGAAATTAACAAAATCTCCAGTTCTTGCTGAAATACCGTCTGTAGAGAAAGGGGAATCAGAAGTAGTAAAAATGAATGACCTATCGCCACTTGCTGAGGCATTCAGAATCCTAAGTACGAATTTGAACTTTATGCTTCCGAAGAAGAAGTCAAGTCATGTAATCCTTGTTACGTCATCAGTTAAAGGGGAAGGGAAGACTTTTATGTCCGTTAATTTTGCAATGGTTTTAGCTTCACCTACAAAACGAGTTGTGATAATCGGAGCTGATGTTAGAAATCCCCAGTTTCAAAGGTATGGGGCATTTGCTAAAACCGTAAATGGTTTTACAGAGTATCTTTATGATGATACCACAAAGCTTGAATCAATCATTCATACTTCTGAAAACAATAAGTACTTAGACGTAATATACACAGGGACAATTCCGCCTAACCCCACAGAGCTTCTGAGTAATGGAAGAGTCAATTCGCTATTGGAGGAGTTGAAAGAGCATTACGATTACATCATTTTTGATACAGCACCTTTGATGCTTGTGACGGATACCTTCTTGATTTCAGATTTAGCTGATGCGACAATTTATGTCACGAGGTCGGGGTATACAGAAAAATCATTATTAGATTTTGCAAATAGCAATATTGATTCTAAGAAAATTCAAAATGTTGGCTTTGTTATAAACGATGTACCAAAGGTACACTTCGGATATGGAAATAAGTATGGATATGGGTACAGTGCAAAGGAGAAAAGTTTTTTTGAGAAACTGAAAGCGCGAATCTAAATTGCCGTATTGCTCTAGTGGTCAAAAAGAAATACAAAAAATATGAAAATAGCAGTAGTTGGTACTGGGTATGTCGGGCTCTCAAATGCACTTCTATTAGCTCAGTATAATGAAGTTGTTGCTTTAGATATAATTCCAGAAAGAATTGCCTTATTATGTAAAGGCATATCACCAATTGAAGATAAAGAAATAACAAATTTCTTGTCCAATAAGGATCTGAATTTTAAGGCCACTTTAGATAAAGATGAAGCATTTATGAATGCGAAATTTGTCATCGTTGCAACACCCACTGATTATGATGAGACAACAAACTATTTTAATACAAGTAGTGTTGAAAAAGTAATTAGCGAGGTTAATCAAATTAATCCGGAAGCTATTATCGTTGTAAAGTCCACTGTTCCGGTTGGTTTTATAAGAATGATTAAAGATAGATTTGGGTTCAGTAATGTGATATTTTCACCTGAGTTTCTGAGAGAAGGGAAAGCTTTGTATGACAATTTGTTTCCTTCTAGGATAATCGTAGGAGAGATAAGTGAACGATCAAAAGAATTTGCTAGACTAATGCAGGAAGGTGCAGTAAAAGAAAAGATCCCTACGTTATTTACAAACTCGACAGAAGCTGAAGCCATAAAATTGTTTTCAAATACTTTTTTGGCACTCCGTGTTGCTTATTTTAACGAATTGGATAGTTATGCGCAGACTTTTGAACTAGATAGCAAACAAATAATTGAAGGTGTGGGATTAGATCCACGTATCGGCTCGCATTATAATAATCCCTCATTCGGTTATGGTGGATATTGTCTGCCAAAAGACACAAAGCAATTGCTTGCAAACTATGACCAAGTACCAAACAATTTAATAAAAGCAATTGTAGATTCTAATAGTACTCGTAAAGATTTTATTGCTGATTCTATCATAAAGAAGAACCCTAAAAAAGTAGGAGTTTATCGGCTTATTATGAAGTCCGGATCTGATAATTTTAGGGCGTCTGCAATCCAGGGTGTTATGAAGAGAATCAAAGCAAAAGGGATTCAAGTTGTGGTTTATGAACCGGTTTTAGAAGATGAAA
This sequence comes from Epilithonimonas sp. KH_059, assembly GCF_057838485.1. Classification (NCBI taxonomy): domain Bacteria; kingdom Pseudomonadati; phylum Bacteroidota; class Flavobacteriia; order Flavobacteriales; family Weeksellaceae; genus Epilithonimonas; species Epilithonimonas sp. KH_059. Next base: position 971,487 of record NZ_CM174468.1, on the reverse strand, counting down.
TATTTTACGGATCTCAGGTTAATAATGATTTAGATAGTTTCAAAAGAGATTGTGACGTCATAATTTCAAATAGACTAACAGAAGAATTGAATGATGTCTCTTATAAAGTGTTCACCAGAGATTTGTTTGGAAATGATTAATATGGTAATCAAAGCAGAAAGTCCATTTTAGAGAAGTGAACTTACGGTTCAATAGACCTTCTATAAATATTTCCTGATTCAGATATTATTACAATACCTTATTCGTATGAAAGTTTGTACCTTTGTTAGGTACTTGGAAAGGAAATCATATAAAATTAGTTAGATATTTAGGAATAAGTCTGGATTTGAGCTTCTATTTTAAGATAAAGAACTTGAAAGAATACAAGCATTACGAAAATATATTATTTTTACCTTTCAGATTGAGGGGTACAGAATAAGAAAGGAATAGTAAAATGCAAGAATGTCTTTAGTTATAAGATTTTCCAACGATAAATGTAAAAATTCATGTAAAATATTTTTGACACAAAATTTTAAATAGTCGAATTAAAATTTATACAAAATTAAATTGAGGTAAATGCTAATGTTTCTTTAACATTGTACGATGCGTGTTTATGTCATAAGAAGAAAAAAGTATAGTATGTCGGCCTCGTATTGGGATTTGTAATATAAAAAAAATTAGTAGCAGTAATTAATTATGAATATACTAAATTTAATTGGCAGAAGAAAGGAATTATTCAAGGACGACATTCAGATGTATGAAGCTGAATTGCAAAAAATCATCAGTTCTTCCAAATTTCTTGTAATTGGTGGTGCAGGGTCAATTGGTTCAGCAACAACAAAGGAAATTTTCAAACGAAATCCTAAAAAGTTACATGTTGTAGACATAAGTGAGAACAATATGGTTGAATTGGTGCGTGATATTAGAAGTTCATTTGGCTATATCAGCGGTGATTTTCAAACTTTCGCATTAGATATTGGTTCAATAGAATACGATTCTTTTTGGGAGGAAGATGGCGATTATGATTATGTCTTGAATCTTTCAGCACTAAAGCATGTACGTAGTGAAAAAGACGCTTACACATTAATGCGAATGATTAATGTAAATGTTTTTAATACAGATAAAACTTTACAACAATCGATTGACAAAGGTGTTAAAAAATATTTTTGTGTATCAACTGATAAAGCTGCAAATCCTGTCAATATGATGGGTGCATCAAAAAGGATCATGGAAATGTTTTTGATGCGTAGAAGCAAGCAAATTACGATTTCAACAGCTCGTTTTGCAAATGTTGCATTTTCTGATGGTTCATTATTACACGGCTTCAACCAGCGTATTGAAAAAAAACAACCAATAGTAGCGCCAAATGATATAAAGAGATATTTCGTCATTCCGAAGGAATCGGGAGAATTATGTTTGATGTCTTGTATCTTTGGTGAAAACAGAGATGTATTCTTTCCAAAACTAAGCGAAAACCTGCATTTAATTACATTTGCAGAAATTGCTGTTAAGTATCTTTCTGAAAAAGGGTACGAACCATATTTATGTAAAGACGAGGATGAAGCGCGGGAATTAGTTGAGACCCTACCGCAGCAAGGTAAGTGGCCTTGCCTTTTTACATCAAGTGATACAACAGGTGAAAAAGATTTTGAGGAATTCTTTACAGCTAATGAGATTTTGGATATGGAGCGTTTTGAAAATTTAGGAGTCATTAAAAACGAGCTTAATATTGAAGAAGATAAACTTAATTTGTTTGAAACTAAATTAAGTGAATTAAAAGCTGCTCGTAAATGGAATAAAGAAGAAATAGTAGATTTATTCTTTACAATGATTCCTAATTTTGGACATAAGGAAACTGGTAAGTATTTAGATTCTAAAATGTAAAGATGGAAAACATTCAAAGTATGATCTCTTTTGTGAGAGATCATTTTAATTCAGATAAATTTATACCGCTTCATGAACCGCGTTTCAGAGGCAATGAAAAAGCATACTTGGCAGAAACTATTGATTCTACCTTTGTTTCATCAGTAGGCGAATTTGTTGACAAGTTTGAAATGATGATGCAAGATATAACTGGCGCTGCAAAATCTGTTGCCGTAGTTAATGGTTCTGCATCTTTACAGGTTGCCTTAAGATTGGCAGGCGTAAAAAAAGGAGAAGAGGTGATCACACAAGCTCTTACCTTTATTGCAACAGCCAATGCGATTGTTTATAATAATGCAGTTCCTGTCTTTGTAGATGTTGATTTAGATACGATGGGACTTTCACCTAAAGCACTTGAAAGTTTTTTAGAAGAAAATGGTGAACTTCGTGAAGATGGATGCTACAATAAATCTACCGGACGAAGAATTGGAGCCTGTATGCCGATGCATACATTTGGTTTCCCCGTTCATTTAGATGAATTGATGGCAGTTTGTAGTAAATGGCACATTCCTTTAGTTGAAGATGCTGCTGAATCTTTGGGAAGTTTTTATAAAGGAAAACATACTGGTACCATTGGGTTAATCAGTGGTTTTTCATTTAATGGAAATAAAGTTGTCACGAGCGGCGGTGGTGGAGCCATTGTAACTAATGATGTTGAATTAGGAATTCAAGCAAAATATCTGACTACAACAGCGAAACGCCCACATCCTTACGAGTTTTTTCACGATGACTTAGGTTATAATTTCAGAATGCCTAATCTGAATGCGGCGTTAGCATGTGCTCAATTGGAATCTCTAAACGGTTTTCTAGAAGATAAGAGAATTTTAGCAAGTAAGTACTCTGAATTTTTCAAAGAATCCGAGATTAAATTCAGACAAGAAACGGCGGATACAAAAGCAAATTACTGGTTAATGTGTGTCGAACTTAGTAACAAAGCGGATAGAGACGAGTTTTTGAAAAATACAAACGATCAAGGCATAATGACACGTCCGATTTGGAATTTAATGTACCGACTGCCGATGTACGCAAATTGTCAACGTGATGCACAGGTGAATGCTGAGTTTTTAGAAGAAAGAATCGTAAACATTCCAAGTAGTGCTAGATAAAAATTCCATAGCAATTATTGGCTACTCTGGACATGCACTTGTTGTTTTAGACTCTGCGAAACAGATGGGGCTGGAAGTGAATTTTTATTGTGAAAGAAGTCAGGTTTTTTATAATCCTTTTGATATTAATTATTTAGGTAATGAGATAGGTGATTCTTTTGATTGGAGTTCTGTCGATAAATTTATACTAGGAATAGGTGATAATAAAATTCGTCAGCAAGTGGCAAATTTAATTTCATCTAGAAATAAGCAAATATTAAATGTTATTCATCCTTCGTCAGTCATAAGTAATTATGCTATATTTGGGACAGGGAATTTCATTGCTGCTAATGCCACTCTTAATGCTTTTGCAAAAATTGGTGATAATTGTATTTTGAATACAGGTTGCATTGTAGAGCATGAATGTGTAATTGAAAATGGAGTACATGTTGCACCAGGAGCAGTTCTAGCAGGAAAGGTATATATTGGTGAAAATTCCTTTATCGGAGCTAATTCTGTCATAAAACAAGGAATTAGAATTGGAAAAGGAGTGATAGTTGGAATGGGAAGTGTTGTCATCAAAGACATTCCTGATAATGAAGTATGGGTTGGGAATTCTGCAAAAAAACTTAAATAGATGAAAAAAGTTTTAATTATCGCCGAAGCTGGTGTTAATCATAATGGAAATTTAGAGAATGCCTTCAAACTTATTGACGCAGCGGTAGATGCTGGTGTTGATTATGTGAAATTTCAAACATTTAAATCTGAGAATTTAGTTTCTAAATCTGCTAAAAAAGCAGATTATCAAATTCAAAATACAGGTGATTCAGTAGACTCGCAGTATGAAATGTTGAAAAAATTGGAGCTATCGCATGATAATCACGAGTTATTGATTAATTATTGCAATCAAAAAAACATACAATTCTTTTCCACAGCATTTGATTTAGACTCGCTGCATTATTTAAAAGAAATAGGATTAGATTTAGTGAAAATTCCTTCGGGAGAAATCACGAATCTACCCTATTTGAGAAAAGCTGCTCAATTATTTAAAAAAGTGATTATTTCAACGGGAATGTGTACGATGGAAGATATCACAGCTGCTCTAAATGTCTTTTTCGCAGAAAATATATCAAAAGATGACATTACTATTCTTCACTGTAACACAGAATACCCAACTCCTATGGATGATGTAAATCTTAAAGCAATGCTTTCCATACAGCAGGAGTTTGGTACTCATATCGGATATTCAGACCATACATTGGGTATCGAAGTTCCGATAGCTGCAGTTGCATTAGGAGCTTCAGTAATTGAAAAGCATTTTACTTTAGATAACACAATGGAAGGTCCAGATCACGCTGCCTCTTTGGAGCCACTTCAGTTAATAAAAATGGTAAAAGCCATTCGTAATATAGAACAAGCCATTTCTGGCGATGGACTTAAAAGGCCTAGTGCTTCGGAAATAAAGAATATAGAGATCGCACGCAAAAGTATTATTGCTTCAACTTCAATTTCAAAAGGAGCAGTTTTTACAGAGGGAAATTTGACCATTAAAAGACCAGGAACCGGGATTTCACCAATGAAATGGGATGAAATAGTTGGAAAAGTGGCCTCAAGGGATTATGCACCAGATGATTTAATTGAGATATGAAAAAAATTTGTGTAATAACAGCTACACGAGCAGAATATGGTTTACTAAAACCGTTGATGCAGCTCATCAAAGAGTCAGATCAATTGCAATTACAGATTATTGCAACGGGTGCCCATATGTCACCTGAATATGGACTGACATATAAAAACATTGAGAACGATGGTTTTGTAATTGATGAAAAAATGGAAATACTTTTATCATCTGATACACCTACAAGTATTTCAAAAACCATGGGAATGGCATTGATAGGGATGGCAGATGTCTTACCAAGGCTTAAACCCGATTTAGTTATTATTTTAGGAGACCGATATGAAATGTTAGCAATTGCTTCTGCTATAACAATTTTTAGAGTTCCGATAGCGCATTTGCACGGAGGTGAAATCACCGAAGGTGCATATGATGACGCCATTAGACATGCTATTACCAAAATGAGCCATCTGCACTTTACATCAACTGAGGAGTATAAAAAACGGGTTATTCAGATGGGCGAAAATCCTGAAAATGTCTTTAATGTAGGAGCGATTGGTTTAGATAATATCCGCGATTTGAAATTACTTTCAAAAGAAGAATTAGAAGAAGATTTAGGTATTGAATTTAAAAAATGCAATTTTCAGGTTACTTTTCACCCTGAAACTTTAGGTAGTTTATCGTCTGCCGAACAATTTCAAAACTTATTGAATGTCGTTGAAAAACAAGAGGATAGTTTTTTTATTTTTACTAAAGCTAATGCAGATACAGATGGACGAATTATCAACCAAATGATTGATGATTTTGTAAAAAAATATCCAGATATCGCAAAAGCTTTTAGTTCGTTAGGTACTTTAAGGTTTTTATCAGTTATTAAAGTATGTGATGCAATTATTGGGAACAGTTCTAGTGGAATATTGGAAGCCCCTTCATTATTAACGCCAACCATTAATATTGGCGATAGACAAAAAGGAAGAATGCAAGCTGCCAGTGTAATAAATGTTGCTTGTACAATAGAAGATATAAAAAGAGGATTTAAAGAAATTCAGGACAGTGCTTTTCTGAAAAACGTTGATTCCGTGAAGAACCCGTATGATAAGGGAGGTGCCGCTTCTGAGATTTTTAATCAAATCAATACCCAAATACAGCTGAATTCTGTGAAAAGATTTTACAATTTATCATGAATACAATACAGAAACATACTATTTTATCATTGTCAAATGTAAGAGAGGCTTTAGTGAAATTAGATGCTTTAGCATCTGATGCCATCCTTTTTGTCGTTGATGATGAAAATAAATTATTAGGTTCTTTAACAGATGGTGATTTGCGCCGTGGCTTCATTAAAGGCTTAGGTTTTGAAGATCATTTATTGTCTTTCATTCAACCTAGTCCTTCTTTTGTTGTAGTGGGTGAGAACGCTGTTAATAAATTGGAGGAATACAAATCCAAGAACTTTAAAGTTATACCCGTACTTAACAATGAGCATCAGATTGTAGATATCATTAATTTCAGATCCACATCAACCGTTATTCCTGCAGATGCAGTTTTGATGGCAGGTGGTGAAGGAAAACGGTTGAGGCCCTTAACCGAAAACACCCCAAAACCCTTACTCATAGTAGGGGACAAACCTATTATTGAGTATAATATAGATCGTTTAGGTAAAGTTGGGATAAAGAACATCCATATCAGTGTTAATTATTTAGCCGAGCAGTTGAGAGACTATTTTCGGGATGGCTCTTCAAAGAACCTTAATATAAAGTACGTACAAGAAGGTAAACCACTAGGTACCATTGGATCGGTTTTGTTAGTTGAAGACTTCGAACATGATGATATTATTGTCATGAACAGTGATTTACTTACTAATATTGATTTTGCTGATTTTTACAAAATGTACAAGGAATCATCTGCTGATATGGCTGTGGCAGCTACATCTTATCATGTCGATATACCGTATGCAGTGCTGGAAGTAGATAACGCAAACGCCGTAAAATCGCTGAAAGAAAAACCAAGATATACGTATTATTCCAATGCTGGAATTTATATCTTAAAAAGAGAATTGCTTAAAATGATTCCTGAAGATACTTTTTTTGATATTATCGATTTAATGGATAAGATTTTAGAAATGAACCTGAAACTCGTTACCTATCCTATCAACGGCTATTGGTTGGATATAGGTAAACACGAAGATTTTAAGAAAGCTCAGGAAGATATTAAACATATAAAATTGTAACTTGTGTTAGCAATTATACCTGCTAGAAGTGGTTCAAAGCGATTACCTGGAAAAAATATTAGATTATTAAGAGGTAAACCATTAATAGCTTATACGATAGAAGCAGCTCTAAAATCTAATTGTATTACTAAAGTTATAGTAAGTACTGATAGTCAGGAAATAGCTGATATTGCTATTAAGTGTGGAGCTGAAGTTTTAGGCTTGAGACCAGATTATCTTTCAACAGATGCAGCAAGTTCAAATGATGTTATAAAGTATACTTTAACTTTATCGGAGAATTATTTTAAACAAAGGTATGATGAGTGTATTTTGTTACAACCAACGTCACCACTTCGTGAGTCAAGACATATTGATGAAGCTATTGCATTATTTAAAGGTAATGATGCAGATGCTGTAATATCTTTTACTGAAGAAAGTCATCCTTTAAAATGGAATAAGCATATAAATAAGGATGGCATTATTGAACAACTTGATTATTTTGAAGATAGACCCACGTACTTTCCCAACGGAGCTATTTATATTCTTAAAAAAGAAGCGATATTATCTGCGAATTATTATACAGATAGGACATATGCTTATTTAATGGATAGAAATGTATCATTTGATATTGATACAATAGATGATTGGAATTATGTAGAATATTTATTAAATATGTTCAATTAAAGTACCCAACTATGCGTAAGCTTATTTTTGGTCTTGTTTGTTTTTTTCTCTCTTCTTCATATTATTGTAAGGAGATTAAATTGGTTGAGAAAGGAGTAATTGGAGATGGTGTTTTTGATAACTGGGAAATAATCCAAAAATCGATAGATGAAGTTATTAATGCTGGTGGTGGTAAACTTATATTTCCAGAAGGTGAATTTGCAATTTATGGTAAATCGATTGTGATATGGGGAAGTAATGTTGAAATTGAAGGAGATAAGAATGGTCGTTCTAAAATAATTAAGAAAGGTGATGTTGGTTATTTTGGGGATTGCATTGACATTTGTGGAAAGATAACAGGATATCACTATTATGGTGAATTTGGGGTAGGAAATTATGATGTAAGAAAAGTATATCGTGGAAAAACGTATTCTGCTAAAAATGTTATATTAAGAAATATTAATATTTCCTCAGACTTGTCTAATAAAGTTAGGAACTTTTCTGTTGCTAATAATTTAGGTATAATAAACACTGAAAATGTTCAAATAATTAATTGTAAAATTACAAATGCACCACAAACAAATGTTGCAATCGTTAATGATACAGAGAAATTTAAAAATTTGAATATTTCTTTTATAGATTGTGAGTTTTCTTTTTCTGGACAGCATAATGTTCGTGTTATTTCTTACAATAAGGGGCTGGAAGTGGGTAATACTGTTTTATTTAAGAACTGTAAATTTGAAAATGTAAAAGGCAGAGATATAAATCAGAAAGAAATATTAGGTGAATCGGTCAATCTATGGCATAGAGGCTTAGGTTCAGCGAACAATACTATCCTTGAAATTAGAGATTGTTTTTTTGATGAATCTGGCTATATTTTTGTTAACGGTCAGTATACTAATTTTTTAATGATGAATAGTATAGTAAAGAACTCCATTGTTTTTCAGATGAATACCGCTAAAGGACAACCATATATTCGAATACAAAACAGTTTTTTCAGTAAAAAAGGAGACTTTTTTAATATCCTAAAGAATAAGAGAAGGCTTAATATTGAAAAACAATATAAGAATTCTTTTAGAGAAACAGAATTGGGGATCATATACCCATCTAACTTAAAATATTCTATAAATTGAGTATCGCTAAGTTGTTGAAGAGTAAGATAGTGCAGAATATCGGTTTCTATACTATTTTAAATTTAATTAATTCGGCAATACCATTTTTATTGCTGCCATTTTTAACTAAAACTTTATCGAAGGAACAATACGGATTAATTGATATTTTTAATAACACATCTTTTATCCTTTTTCCAATCGTGGGTTTGAATATTGCATCTTGTGTAATAAGATTTTATTATGATAAGGAAGTAAATATATCTAAGCTCTTATCAACTGCTATTAACTTTACTTTTATATTTGGAATAGTATTGTTGATTATTTCCTTGAGTATAAATGTTTTTATAGAAGTTCCAAGGATCTATTTTGTTATATTCAGTTGTAGCCTGATATATGCAACTTTCTCTCAAATATCTGAAATTTTATTGTCCTACTATCGAGCTATTGAGAAGCCGAAGTTCTATGGTGTTTTTAGAATTACTAAAACCTTTTTAGATTTCTCAATAACTGTCTTTATACTATTGTATATATTTACTAGTTGGGAATCTCGAGTTTTCACAGCTACATTCGTAGCAATTTTGTTTTCGATTATTGCTGTTTGTATTTTAAAGAGCAATAAGTTATATTCATTCAGTATTGATTTAGATTATTTAAAAAAAGGAGTTATTTATTCTAGTCCTCTTATTCTACATAGTATAAGTAGCTACTTAATGAGTTATGCCGATCGCTACTTTATTTTAAGCTTTTACGATATAGGTTATGTTGGATTATATAGTGTTGCTTATCAAATCGGCCTAGTCATGTCTTTTGTAGGTAATTCTTTTAATCAAGCATATACACCATTTTTGTTTCAAAAATTGGCAAATATCAATAAGAATACCACAACATTACTAAATAGGATAAATTTTTATTATATTTTATTTACAATTATCGTGGTTTTATGTCTTTTTCTATCTTTACCTTTTATTTATAAGTATTTAATAGGAAAAGATTTTTTGATCGACTATAATATTGTTTTAGTTATATTAATAAGCTATGGGATCTCAAATATTTATAAATTGTATGTGAATTATCTATTTTATTATAAAGCAACAGTTAAACTGGCCACAATAACATTATTTAGTTGTCTAATTAATATACTATTGTGTTATTTCTTGATACATAAATATGCTTTAATGGGAGCAGCTGTAGCGACGCTTATTTCATTCATTATCCAATTATTTTTTGTGTTCTTAGAATTTAAAAAGATAAAAAAAATCAATAATTAAGTGAATTATGGATATTGCGAACATTAACTTTTCACTATTTCTACTTGTAACCTTAGTTTTTTTATTATGGTTCTTAATAATTTATAAGAAAAAAATGGTGAAAAGTATCTATTTCATCTATTACTGTTTTAATTTCACTATTTTTTATGGGCCTATTTTGTACTATAGGTTAGGATTTGAAGGATACATTCACGCTATAAAATTTGACGCATTATTAATTTATTACTATTTAGCGATAATAGTAGCAATTGTTAATATAATTGCGTACGCAATTATTCATAGAATGAACTTGACTGTTCTTGAGTCTTTTTTAAATAAAATTTCTTATAATAATATTAGAAATCATAAACTCTTGACGCATTATTTTATTTTTGTAAATATTATATGTGTGTCTTATATCTTGATATATAGAAAATATTTCCCATTAATGAAGCTGTTTAGTGAAGGGGGACTTGGTGAGAGATTGGATGCCAGTGGAGCTATTCCTCTATACATAACTTTTTCTACACTATTTATGATAATTATACCCTCTAGCTTTTTGTATTTTAGACATAGAATAAAAAGTAAGTTTGTATTTTATTTACTGTTTATTTTTACTCTCTTTGCACTTAGTGCCGGAGGAAATAAAGGTATTATTTCATTTTTTCTAATTTTTTATTTGCTATTATGTACCGAGAAGCAAAGTCTTTTTAAGTATTTAGGACTAATTATTTCTCTTGCAATTATCTATCTAGTTTTTAAAGGATTCACTGAACTGAATACTGAAACTTATGAATATTTAATTGAATCCCCTTTTAGGAGGTTGTTTGCTGCACAAGGTTCTGGTTTTATTGTGCGAATAGATATGATGCTGAATAATTTATTTATCGAAGGATTTGAAATTAAGCAGCAAGTCTATTCAAAAATATATTTAACTAATATAGGTTCAGGTTCTAGCCCAACTCATTTTATAGGTGATGTTATAGTTAAGTATGGATTTTTTATAGCCTTTATTGTATATATACTATATTTGATCTACTTCACTAAACTTCTAACCACCATTTCAAAAGTTTTTAAAAATGATGTTAAAAGTTCTTTTATAGTTTGGAATTTTTTTGTATTAGCTTATATCACTACTAATTCTGACCTTACAGTTGCTAATCTATTAAGATTTACTGTTGTTGTACTAAATCTAATTATGATATCATATGTTTCAAAAGTTAAAGGGTAATTATAAGAATTTAAAGCAATCTATTCTAAGCATAAATTGGAATCGTAATTGGGAAGAGGAGGAGGTGTATCTAAAGATGCTAATTTTGAAGAGATTAGAATACCCTAGGAGCTTTGTATATGATAGTCTATTTCAATATAGAGCCCAAATTTATCAAGTAGCTAAAACTAGAATTTTTTTGTTAAATTTTATTTCATTTTTTGGATTTTTCTTATTGGTTATAAAATTTTTTTTTGCTAAAAAGAACAAATCAAGTACTAAATACGATGTAGCATATTTTTATGATTTAAATATTTTTGACGATCAGATATTAATGGGTAAAAATTTAGTTTTTATTAGTAGTTCTGAAGGTTTATTAATGTCTAGGGATATTCTTTATCTAATCAGACTTATGTTTATTTTAAGATTTAATTTTATAATGCTGTCTACTATTGCTTTTCGTTTAAGTCAGGTAGTCTATGCTAAAGAAAATTATGATGTATCAGAAGTATGGACTAATATGGAGTATAGCTGTGCTTCAGGGGCTATAAAAGTATATTGTAATGAAAATGAAATTTGCTTTAATAATTTTATGCATGGCGAAAAAGTACTTACTTTGAGAGATTGCTTTAGCTCATTTGATAAATTCTATGTGTGGAGCTTGGATTATTTGAATTTAATGAAGACTATGAAAACAAATTCAGAAATTATTATATCAAACCCATGGAATACTGTAGATGTTATAAAAGAAGGTGTTGAGAAGAACTCGATTTGTTATCTTTTAAAAGGTATAGAAACAAAGGAAGAAATTATCCAACTAAACGGGATTTTTAAGAAATTACAAGATAATGGATATGTAGTATATATTAAAGATCACCCAAGGCAATATACTGTCTCTTCAGAAATTGAGGGAGTTACAATCATTGATAAGAAAATTAATTTTTTGAATATAACAAGTAAGATAGAATGTTTTATGGCTCAGTATTCTACAATTTTAACCCAATGTAAGTTTATGGATATTGATTTTATTATTGACGATGTATCAAATATTGATATTTTTCAAAAGTTAAAAAACAGAAAGTACGTTAATGCCGTCGGCAATACAAATCTATTATCCACTATTCTAAAATGAGAAAGCTATATTATTTAATAATTAAGTTAAGTTATTCACCATTTTTTCTTTTAAGAAAAGTAAAAGTTAGTAAAGGTGTAAAGCTTGAATTACGTTCTTTTATTTCAAAGTCAATTATTGGAGATTATACTTACATCGGACATAATTGTGTTATTGATAATACTACTATTGGAAAATATTGTAGTATCGCTGCTTATGTTCAAATGGGAGGGATGGAACATTCACATTGGTGGTTTTCTATGTCAACTTATCTTAGTGATTTAGGAAGAAAAAGGAGAACTATTATCGGCAATGATGTGTGGATAGGATCAAAGGTTAGTATTAGAGAAGGAATTATGGTAGGTAATGGAGCAGTGATAGGAAGTAATGCGGTAGTTTTAGAAGATGTATTACCGTACTCAATTGTAGTTGGTGTACCTGCAAAAAGAATCGGGTTTAGATTGAATCCAGAAATTATTACTGAACTTGAAAATAGTAAATATTATAATTTAGAGCCGGAATATGCACGCAAAATTTTAAATGATTTTAATTCAAAATTTTATAGTTAAGAATGAAAGTATCAATAATCACTCCAGTTTATAATGGAGCAAAGTTTTTACGTTATGTGGAAGAATCTATATTTAAACAGTCTTATGTTGATTGGGAATGGATCATTGTAGATGATTGTTCAACAGATGATTCATGGAAATTAATTGAAGAAATTGCGAATAAAGATAATAGAGTCAGAATTTTCAAAAATTCACAGAATTTGAAAGCTGGTTTAACGAGGAATTTTGCAATAAGTAAAGCAGAAGGTCGGTTCATAGCTTTTCTAGATTCCGATGATGTGTGGCAGGGTGAGAAATTAGAGAAACAATTAGACTTTATGTTGAAGAATAATTATTCATTTACATTTACCGCATATAATTTTATTAATGAAATAGGAGATAGTATTAAGAAAGTATTTTATGTTTCGAAACGTGTGACTTATAAGGAACTACTTAAAGAAAATCAAATAGGTTGCTTAACAGTAATCTATGATACCCAAAAATTAGGTAAATTGTATATGTCTGACCATGCTAGAAAACAAGATTATGCTTTATGGTTATCTATTTTAAAAGACAAAGAAGAGTATGCATACGGACTAAACGAAGTTCTATCTTCATATAGAGTTTCTAAAAACCAAGCCACATCTAAAAAGCACAAGCTTATAATAAAACATTTTACTTTTTTAAAAGAAACGCAAAATTTAGGAAATTTACAGGCCGGGTATTATACATTATCTTGGATGGTGAGGGGATTTGTTAAACACGTTATATAAAAATATGGAATACTTATTACTTTTCATAATTTTATTTGTTTCAGAACTAGGCTACTTTAAGATAGCAGATAGATTTAGTATAATTGACAAACCAAACGAACGAAGTTCGCATTCGGTAATAACTTTGCGAGGTGGCGGAATTATATTCTATTTCGGTGTACTAGCATTCTTTATATACTCAGGGTTTGATTATCCTTGGTTTTTTTTAGGTCTTACTTTAATGACGTTAGTTAGTTTTTTGGATGACCTGTTTACGTTGTCCAATAAGGTACGTTTATTGATTCATTTGATTTCTGTATTGTTGTTGTTTTACCAACTAGAGATTTTTGAGTTTCCTGTATTGGTTCTATTATTGTGGCTGGTACTGGTTATTGGTACCATAAATGCCTATAACTTCATGGATGGAATTAATGGAATTACTGCAGCCTATAGTATTGCTGTCCTGGGCTTATTAGCTTTGATCAACAGTCAAAATGTATTCGTTGAACAAGATTTAATTCTTTACTCAGCTGTTGCGACATTAGTTTTTGGCTTTTTCAACTTTAGAATTAAAGCAAAGTGTTTTGCAGGTGATGTTGGGAGTGTTAGTATGGCATTTATTATTATCTTTATTTTGGGTAGTCTAATTGTTCTAACTCAAAACTTAGTATATATGTTATTGATAGCCGTTTATGGCATCGATACTGTTTGGACGATTATTAGACGCCTTTTTCGAAAGGAAAATATTTTTCAAGCACATAGAACACATTTGTATCAATTGTTGAGTAACGAGGCTGGAAATAATAAATTAGTAGTGTCTTTATCCTATGCAATGATTCAGTTTGTACTCGGTTTAGGCGTTATTTACGCTTCTCAGCAATCAGATGTTTTTCAGTGGATTTTCTCTGTTGTGATTTTGACCTCTTTAAGTATTTTATATTTAGTAGTTAAAAAACGAGTGATTTCTAAATTTGGGATTTTGTAATTGCAAAGCAGGGGGTGTAATGAGTGCTCGAACTACATTGATTAATTAGAATGAAATAGTGATTGAAGTTTACGATAAAAGATGGATGATGAAATTTTAATATATGGTTCAGGTGGACACGGAGGTGTTATTGCAGATGCTATTGAACACATAAATGCTGCAACGAAAGTATTTTTCTTTGAGCAAGTAAAGCAACCGTACAGTAAGAAATTTAAACCCGACCTCAAACTTGTTATAGGCATTGGAAATAATGTCGTGAGAAAGAAAATTTCAGAAACTATTAGTCATCATTTCGGAAAAGTGATTCATCCATCTGCGCAAATCGGGACGAATGTTAAAATAGGTGAAGGTACAGTTGTTTTAGCAAACGCTGTTGTTCAAACTGGAACTGTTATTGGTAAACATTGTATTATTAATGCCAATGCTGTTATCGATCATGATGTTGTATTAGAAGATTATGTAAGTATTTATCCTGGAGCATACATTGGTGGAAATACAACGATTACAGAACTAAAGACTATTGAACCTAATCAAGTAATTAAGAGGAATACACGGTTTTAGAAATGATGAATTCTAGCTTTGTGTTCAACTTTGCATGTGGTGACTGATGTTTTTTGAGTGAAAATTGAAAAGTATTTTACTTTAAATGACACTATCCCAAAAAGTGTGTAAGTTGAAAAGTATTGGCTTGAGATTTATAATTTAAGCCTATCTTCAAATATAAGCATAAATTGATTGAGTACGATACCCCAATCTCTAATAGGCATTGTCCATTTTTTTGTTGCTTCTCTTAAGGCGAGGAAAACTGACTTTAAAACTGCATCATCCGTAGGAAAGGACATTTTATTTTTGGTGTATTTTCTTATTTTTCCATTGAGATTTTCGATTAAATTTGTGGTGTAAATGATTTTTCGGATTTCAACAGGGAATTCAAAAAACACGGTTAATTCATCCCAATTATCTCTCCAGGACTTAATTGCATAGGAATATTTAGATTCCCATTTTTCTGCAAAATCATTTAAAGCGGCTTCTGCGGCTTGTTTTGTGGGTGCGTTGTAGATATGTTTCATATCGGAAGTAAAGGCTTTCCTGTCCTTCCAAACCACATATTTGCAAGCATTTCTAATTTGATGAACTACGCAAATTTGAGTTTGCGATTGGGGGAACACACTGCGAATAGTCTGGGTGAATCCATTAAGGTTATCCGTTGCAGTGATAAGTATGTCTTCCACGCCACGTGCTTTCATATCGGTTAACACGCTCATCCAAAAACTGGAGCTTTCACTCTTCCCTAGCCACATTCCTAGAACTTCTTTCTTTCCGTCACGTCGCAGACCCACAGCAAGATAGATGGTTTTATTGATGACTTTAGAGTTCTCACGAACTTTAAAAACGATTCCATCCATCCAAACAATAAGGTATAAATCCTCTAAAGGTCGATTTTGCCAAGCGACAATTTCACTGGAAACAGCATTGGTGATCCTGGAGATTGTTGAGGTTGAGACATCAAAATCATACATGTCCTTGATTTGTTCTTCAATATCACTCACACTCATTCCTTTGGCGTAAAATGATATTATAATATTTTCTAAACCATCAATAATATTGTGCCTTTTGGGAACTATCATCGGCTCAAAAGTACTTTGTCGATCACGCGGAACTTTAATTTCATCTTCGCCAAAAGAGGTTTTTATCTTCTTACTCTGATGACCATTGCGATAGTTGCCGTCTTTCGTTTTCTGATGTTTATTAGTATCTAGATGGTCATCTAGTTCTGCTTCGAGCATATGTTCTACGGCTCGTTTGTGCATTGTTTTGAAGAACGAGGTAAGATCTTCGCTGTTCTTGAAGGATTTGTAAAAATCCTTGTTGTTTAATAATTCTTCTTTGTCAATCATAACTGTATAAAGTTTAAAAATAGTAAAAAGTTATTTCCGAAAAAGTTTTGAGTTTTTAAGGACTCAAAATTTTTCAGAATAACTTTTCAACTTACACAGTTAGTGAAACACTACCCTTTAAATTCTAGAAATCTAACTCTTGAAGCAATTGTTGCACTTTGTCTTTATCAGAAATGATTGCTTCACCCTCACGAATTCTCCAATCAATATCTAATTGTTCATCGTTCCATAGAATTCCAGCCTCCGACACTTTATTATAATAATTATCGCATTTGTAAGAAAACACGGCTGATTCGCTTAAAACAGAGAATCCATGTCCAAATCCTCGCGGAATATAGAATTGCAGTTTATTCTCTCCTGATAGTTCCACTCCGTACCATTTTCCAAACGTGGAAGAATCTTTTCTCAAATCCACTGCCACATCCCACACGACCCCATCAAGGCATGAAACAAGCTTAGCCTGGGCATGGTCTCCCTGTGTGCGCTCCCCATTTTCAGTACTTTTCAAAAATAGAATTTTTTCTTGATTGACCTCCCCCCGATATATGGAACAATCTAAAATAGAGAAATTTGCATGTTTTGACTGTTTTCAATGAACTCGTTTGGCGTTAAATTCCCCAATGAGCTATGGGGTCTGTAACTGTTATAATCCTCTTTCCAGACATCCAGCTTTTGCTGTGCATCTTCCAGCGATAAGAACCAATTCACATTGAGGCATTCATCTCTTAATGATCCGTTAAAACTCTCTATAAATGCATTATCTGTTGGCTTTCCCGGCCTGGAGAATTCCAGTTCTATTTTCCTTTCATAAGCCCATCTGTCCAATGCTTTACTGATAAACTCCGGTCCGTTATCAATCTTAATCCGCTTGGGATAGGCTTGCTGCTCAAAGGTAACATTTTTTAATATTTCAGCAACATCTTCTCCTTTAATGGAAATTCCGGAATGAAGCACCAAGGATTTACGGCTATAATTATCCACTAAAGTTAAGACCCTGAATTTCTTGCCGTCAAACAGGGCATCGCTCATAAAATCCATGCTCCAGCACTCATGTAAACTAGAAGCAATGCCATTGGTAGGAACCCGGGAGCGTGCAGATTTTATTCTTTTGTTCCGTTTTCTCCTTAGGTTCAAACCTTCCTCACAATAGATTCTGTAGATCCTTTTATGATTGTCCTTCCATCCTTCCCGTCTCAGAAGAATATGTAAACGCTGCACGCCATACCGAACACGAATGTTGGAAAGTTCTATGAGTCGCATCCTCAGAGCCTTATCATCTCTCCGATGTGGATGGTAATAATAAACACTAGGCTGTAAAAACACCAAACGACAGCTTCTTCGCTGAGAAACCCGGTAATCCTGCTGTATCCCTTTCGCCAGTTCACGCCTCTGAACCGGCTTTAGAACTTTTTTTTCAGAACATCCTGAAGAATTTGCTTATCCAAACTTAAATCAGCTACCAACTTTTTGAGCTGGCTGTTCTCTTCTTCCAGCTGGCGCAAACGGCGAAGTTCCGTGATGCCTAAGCCTCCGAATTTTTTTTTCCAATTGTAAAAAGTTGCCTCGCTGATACCCATTTTGCGACATACTTCTTCCACTTTTACTCCCGTGTCGGATTGCTTCAAGGCGAAGACAATCTGACTTTCTGTAAATCTGCTTTTTTTCATCTGATTATTCTTGTTTTAAAGTTAATTGCTTTATCGAAAAATCTCTACTTTTAAGTGTTACGGTTTTGTGGGAGAAGGTCACACAACTGAACATCGATACCTCCGTAGCTTTCTATTTTTTCTTCATACGATCTGCATTCCCCCTCAATACTATTTTTATCACAATTTCCTCTAGGGATATGAATGTTTGCTTTATCGATATCCACATGATTGAATAATTGCTCATCCATAAAACGATGGTAGCTCCATTGATGAGTGGGGTCTAATGGAAAATATTCATCAAGATTAAAACTGATGACATTTTGAAAGCTTAAACCCTCATCTTTATGAAGTCGAACCAATTCTTGATAAACCGGTATGGGTGAGTTTCCTGTGGCTAATCCAAGGATAATAGGGAGTCCTTGCTGCTGTTTTACTCGTATTGCACTTGCGATCCGCTCCGCTACTTGGTGCGAGGCCTCCTGCGACGTTGGATAAATGGTTAGGTTTGGAGACTTGTCGGCTATCAATTCAGGTTCAGTCATATATGAGTCGCTTTAACGCGTTTTTTAATTGTTTGCGGCTGCAATTTACGCATTTCCTAGAATTCAGGCTAGTTCATGTCTAAGCTGCAAAAAATCAATGGGTTGAAATAATTGTGAGTGTGTGTTGATCCGATGAAATTAAACCAACTTTTGTAGACTCTCCATTTCAGTTAACAAAGACTAAGTTCATCATTCTATCTAATTTGGCTGGACGGAGTTTGGGGTAGTGGTCACTACAAGTCTTTGTTCATTAGTAACCCACTTTGCTAATTAGGAAACAACAAATCCAAACCTTTGGATACTCGAATCGTGTAAACCCCTTATATTTGTATACACAAAATGAAACCCCTCTAGTTTACTAGAGAGTTTTTTTTTCAAATATATTATTTATCAAAGATGAAGTCGATTGTTATTACCGGTGGTGCCGGATTTATAGGTTCGCACGTGGTGCGTGAGTTTGTCACAAGACTACCAGAGACTCGTATTATTAATCTGGATGCGCTAACCTACGCCGGAAATTTAGATAACCTAAAGGATATTGAATCAAGTCCAAACTATTTCTTTGAGAAAGCGGACATTACTAGACCAGAAGAAATTCGACAGGTCTTTGAGAAGTATAAGCCTGAGGCGGTAATTCATCTGGCGGCGGAGTCGCATGTCGATCGAAGCATTGTGGATCCAAACGCCTTTATTAACACCAACGTGGTTGGAACGGCGAACCTGCTCAATTTATGTCGAGAGTTCTGGACCCTAGATTCAGACCATACCCATGGTAATTTTCCTGATAGTCCAAGAGACCATTTGTTCTACCATGTCTCCACAGACGAAGTGTATGGCGCACTAGGAGAAACGGGACTCTTTACAGAAAAAACCCCTTACGATCCAAAGTCACCATACGCTGCAAGTAAAGCAGCCTCTGACCATTTGGTAAGGGCCTATGGGAATACCTACGGTATGCCATTTATTATTTCAAATTGTTCTAACAATTACGGTCCCAATCATTTCCCAGAGAAACTGATTCCGCTTTGTATTTCAAATATAATTGAAGAGAAGCCTTTGCCGATTTATGGGGATGGGAAGTACACTAGGGATTGGCTCTATGTCATTGATCATGCCAGAGCTATCTTTCAACTATTCCATGAATCTAAAACAGGAGAAACCTACAACATTGGCGGTTTCAATGAATGGCAAAATATTGATCTGATAAAAGAATTAATTTCACAGATGGATGAGAAGCTTGGTAGACCTGAAGGTTACTCTACAAGACTCATTACCTATGTGCAAGACCGCCCCGGCCATGACAAGCGGTACGCCATAGATGCCACCAAATTAAATGAAGCTTTAGGTTGGTCTCCTTCAGTGACTTTTGAGCAGGGCCTTGCAAAAACCATTGATTGGTATTTGGAGAATAGGGAATGGTTAGTGCGGGTGAATTCTGGAGCGTATAGGAATTATTACCCAAAGTAGTTTGATTATTTTCTGAAGAATTTAGATTTTATGGTTTGGTTTATCACATTTAGATCGGTTTAAAGTTGTCGAATTTTTCAGATCAAATGATGCAACTATTTGTTTTTTGTTTTTGGCCAATTTATTTTAAAGGTAGCTTGGGTTGTGCGCAATTTTTATTTTTTAATCAAATAATATATTTCAATATTTTACACCATGGACGAGTTTTTGAATATTCTGAAAAGTTTCGGTGCTGTTTTATTAGCGGTTGTAGGAACTGTTTTGGCTGAACGACATAATAGATTAACTCTTAAATTAAGTAATGATAATTTACAAAAGCAGCTGTTTACAGAATTTAATAACAGATATGACAAGTTAAATGATTTACTTCATTTTGTAATCCAATTTTCAAATGAGGAGGTAGATAATTTTATTTACGCGGCGGATGACGAAAAGTTTGGAGAATATTCGAAATCCCTCATCAAATTCAAAATCAACGATTATTTTAATCTTTGTTCGGAAGAATATTATTGGCATTCAAAGAACAGAATAGATGAGCGTATTTGGAAGTCTTGGAAAAAAGGAATGGATGATATTTATATAAGAAGTGTAATTATCCGAGATCAATGGCAAGAAGAAATCAAGGATGAGGGTTGGAAATCATTTTATTTGGATAAACCAACTCGACTATTTAATTAGATTTTTGAGGTAGTGTCTAGTGTCTAGTGTCAAAAAAAAATTTTATCATTTTCTAAGTTAAGTCGTATTAGTTAGCTCGCTGCAGGATCATAAATTTAGTTCCTCTTTTTTTGTTTGTGCTTTGCCAATTGCGCAATTATCATAGACATGTGTACAGATTTAAAAAAATCACCATCCGATTTCCTACATTGGTTGTATTATTGCCAATAAGAAATTCATAAGCACCTCCAAAAAGTTCTATTTCGCTATCTTCAAAATTGCCAAAATTTAGCTCCGCAAGACATTTCAAAACAGTAGCTAAACGGCTGGAATTGTTTTCAACGGTGTTACGCAATCGAGAACTAATGTATCCGCCCGACCAAGTACATCTTGTCTACGCTAGATTGAGTTTTTAGCTTTGTCTCAAAGAAAAGAATATGACAAAGCGAGAAGAGGGACTGCTTTTGGTTAGCGAGTGGCGTGAGAGCGGACTTAGTAAAAAGGAATTTTGCGCGAGCAAAAGCATTGGCGTGCATCGCCTGAGCTACTGGCTCTCGCGCGAGTCGGAGCTCGGAGCCTTAAACTTAGGGTTTTTTAAGCTCCCTCGACAGCAGACTACCCCAAGGGGAGAACTTCGTGTTCACTACCCCAATGGCGTGAAAATAGAATGCGCCGCGGATTTAGCGCTCGTAAGACAACTGATTCGTCTTTACTAAGATGTTTGCTTTAGGGTCTTGTGAATGTTACTACCTGTATCAGGGTGCTTGTGATATGCGTAAAAGTTTTGACGGTCTCTGCGGTTTGGTTTTGGATCAAATGAAAAGAGTGCCCAGCTCTGGGGAGGTATTTGTGTTCTTAAATCGCAGCCGCACACACCTTAAACTTCTTCATTGGGAATACGGCGGTTTTGTGCTTTCTTACAAGCGCCTGGAAAGGGGCAGCTTTCTTGCTCCTCATAGCTCCAAGGCCACCGTGGCTCTGAGCCTGTCGCTTTCTAGGGCTCTTTTAAATTCCCTTCGTGCATAGGCCCAATATATTGTGTGGCTTAGTTCTTCAGCGCCGTCTCAATTTCAATATCCCCAGTTAGAATCTTATGAACTGGACAAGCCTCTGCTACGCGTTGAAGTCTTGTGCGCTGGGCCTCATCGAGGTCTCCAACAAGCTCAATGTTTCGTTTGAATAGGGTTGTTTTGTCCTCAGGATTTTCTTCGAGTGAAATCTCTATTTTCACCTCCTTGAGGTCCCATTGTTTTCTCTCAGCGTACATTTTGACAGTTGCACTAGTACACGCCGCTAATGCAGAAACTAAAAGTTCCTTGGGATTGAACCCAAGGTCCCCACCACCTTTATCGGTAGGCTCATCGGCGATAACCACATTCCCCGTAGGGGAAGTGAGTTCTATTTTGTAGGGCTGCTCTTTTAGAACAGAATTTATTTTTACCATGATCTTTTATTTTAAATTATTTACTAACGGAATCTAGTAGTTCGAAATCACTTTCATCTAGTTTTAGATTTGTGCTTGAAAGAACTTCATATAACTGGTCTAAGGAAGTGGCACTTGCCAATGGGCCTCCAATGTTAGGCTGAGCGGATAACCAAGCGAGCGATACAGTGGCCACAGCTGTATTATGCTTTTCGGCAATCTGGTCTAAAGCCTTTAAAATTCCGAGTCCTTTTTCGTTCAAATAGTTCCCAGCGCCGGCGCCTCGTGGACTTTTTTGAAAATCGCTCTCAGATCGGTATTTTCCTGTAAGGAATCCTCCAGCTAAAGCGGAGTACGGAAATACAGATAAATTATGTTCTGCAACAAGTGGGGCATAGTTAGATTCATAAGCGTCACGTTCTACAAGATTGTAAAGGGGTTGGATGGCCTCGTATTTTGCGATGTTATGTTTGTCTGAATACTCTAAGGATTCTCTAAGTCTTTCAGCAGAGATGTTCGATGCGGCAATGTGTTTTACTTTCCCTGATTTGACAAGCTCATCAAACGTTCGTAAAGTTTCCTCGACAGGTATTTTTTCATCGTCGTAGTGAAGGTAGTAGAGGTCAATATAGTCCGTTTGCAGTCTTTCAAGGGATTTCTCAACTGCTTCTAAAATATGCTTTCGGCTGACGTCGATAGCATGAACCCCGGTAGGGCCACCTACTTTGGTTGCGAGAATAATTTGGTCGCGGTTACCACGGGATTTCATCCAATTCCCTAGGATGGTTTCAGATTCCCCTCCTGGACCATCGTTAATCCAATACGAATACATATCGGCGGTATCAATGAAATTGAATCCGGCCTCTAGGTAGGCGTCTAACAGTTCAAATGATTTTTCCTCATCAAGTGTCCATCCAAAGACATTGCCTCCTAAGTTGAAAGGCGCTACTTCTAAACTCGATTGTCCTATTTTTACTTTTTTCATTTTTTATAATTTTGATTTGTGGTTGCGTTATGCAGTTTGTGTTGTCGAAACTCTGCCCTCTTATTTACCAAAGTTCTGCATTTATTGTTGCCATTGACTCTACTTTATTTTATTTTTTTTTTCGAGTCTTTGCATGGATTTGAATTACTAGATCCCATTGGCAGAGTCTAAGTTAAAAAAAAACTTGGTAAATAGGGTTTTAGACTTATAGTTTAGGGAACTCTATTCAATCCTGTTTTTTTTAATTCAATTATTTATTAGTATCCCGCAGTGAAACGTTCTCTGGGGTGTTTCGGCTTTAGCGCCTCATCAAGAAGGACTAGCGACTGCCAAAAGTAATTAGTGGATACTCGGGATTTCTTCTATGTTTTTTGGTTTAAGGTATATCTGAAGTTATTGTTCGAACTAATTGCGCCTCCTAGAATAGCACATACCAGAGGATTTAGTGTGATTTAAATAGATCTGAAATAAAGGATAGCTTATATTGGCGCAATTATATTAAATTTGTCAGAAGCGGCCTAAGAAGTATCCAATGGCTTCTTTTTTCAACTATAGATTACCCACTATGAAAGGAATCATCCTTGCCGGCGGATCCGGTACCAGACTCTATCCCCTTACTATTGCAGTAAGTAAACAGTTAATGCCTGTATACGACAAGCCGATGATCTATTACCCTTTATCAGTTCTACTTCTTGCAGGAATACGGGAGATACTAATAATTACGACACCGGAAGATCAGAAAGCTTTTCAAAAGCTGCTCGGGGACGGGAGCCAAATTGGTTGCCGTTTTGAATATATTGCACAGCCTTCCCCGGATGGACTCGCGCAGGCTTTTATCCTAGGTGAAGACTTTCTTGGTGGCGACTCCGTCGCCTTAGTCCTAGGAGATAATATCTTCTATGGTTCTGGCCTAGAAGAGCTGCTCGAAAGTAAAATTACTGTAGAAGGCGGGTGTGTCTTTGCTTATCAGGTTAGAGATCCTGAGCGCTACGGAGTCGTCGAATTTGATGAAAATCAAAAGGCGATAAGTATTGAAGAGAAACCCGAGCATCCAAAGTCCAACTTTGCAGTACCTGGTATTTACTTCTATGATAACTCAGTGGTCGAGTATGCCAAAAACCTTAAGCCTTCTAAACGTGGCGAACTTGAAATCACCGACATCAATAAGATCTACCTTGAGAAAGGCCAGCTTGAAGTTGGCGTAATGAGCAGGGGCACCGCATGGCTTGACACCGGAACATTTGATTCGCTTCATGAAGCCTCAGAGTTTGTAAAGGTCCTAGAGAAGCGCCAAGGATTTAAAGTTTGTTGTATAGAAGAGATCGCCTTCAGAAAAGGATTTATCGGGAAAGAGCAGCTTCTAGAAGCTGCTAAAAAGTATGGTAAGAGTGGGTATGGGGAGTATTTGAGGACGCTGCTAGTGTAAAGGTGTTTGCTTACATTCCTGGATCACCGCCTGCGTGAAAGATGGTAACTTGTTGGATTATTTTGAAAAATATTTTAAGGGAGTAAGTGTTTATGAAATATTACCTCATAGAAAATCAAAGTATCAAGTATTAAGCTTATATGTCATACAATCAGGTACTGTTATCATTATTGCTGGTAGCGCTATTAAATTAACTCAAAAAAACGATGATCATCCTATCACAGAAAGTCTAGTGCGAAAGTTAAGATCACTACAGGATTTCTTAAGAGACAATTCAATAGCAGATGAAGAATCTTTCTTCAATTATCTTTCAGAACAAGTATAACATATGACAAGCAAAGAAGAATATTTAGACAAAATTGCCCATCTTGAATCGACGGCAGTTACAATGGCTAAAGAGAGAATCAAAAACCGGGAATGGTTGAAAGAATCTCAGCAGCTTGCAGTAAAAATATTGCTTAGATTAGATGATCTAGGATTGAGTCAGAAGTCCTTAGCAGAAGAATTAGGTGTAAGCGCTCAATATGTAAATAGACTTTTGAAGGGAAAAGAAAAATTTGGTTGGGATGTATCCGCCCTACAAGAATCTACACTATGTAGTTCGTAGAGCGGATACGACTTATTAATGAAACGGGATATAATATTGGATATAACGGTTCGTTTTGTGCCACCTATTTCGGTCTCATTGTGCAATTCATTTCAGTCAAATGGTGCCACTCTGTAAAGTCATAGAAATAAAAGAAAATTGTCTCAATACCTTGGATAATTACAATTCATAATTTAATTATGTTAAGATTGCTGTGTTTTTTGGCAGCTCAAAAGATAAAACAGTATTTTTGTCGCGTAAAAGAATGTTTACAAACCAAGTGATGAAGCATTTCAAAAGAATTCTTAAATACGTCCTAATTGTTTTCGTTTCTGTTCTGCTTTTCTTGACCATTTTAGCAGCTAGTTTACAGCTCCCTTCCGTTCAGAATTTCGTGAAGGGAAAGCTCGTGAACTATCTTGAAAAGAAGGTGAAAACGAAAGTGGCGCTTGAGCGCATCTTTATTTCTTTTCCAAACAATCTGGTTATGGAAAACCTTTATTTACAAGGGCAAAAAGTAGATACCCTTTTGTATGCACGAAAATTTGAGGTAGGACTGAATATTCCGAAGCTTTTAAACAATACGGCAGATTTGACATCCATTGATTTAGATGGATTGAAAGCAAATGTGGTCCGAGAAAGAGACGGAAGATTCAATTTTGATTATTTTATTGAAGCTTTTGCCACAGACGACAAAGAGGCAAGTTCATCTAAGCCCTTTATCATTTCTCTAGATAAGATTAAACTTAAGGATATTCGTGTAAGCTTTATAGACCAGCAGTCCCGAAATGACTTGCATGTCTATTTTAAATCTTTTGACACACGCGTCAAAACGTTTGACCTGGAAAAGAATACTTATGCGGTAGACAAGATTGCAATGGACGGTCTAAAGCTGAAAATGAAGCAAGATCTTTTAGAAGAAGTAAGCGCGGAAGTAGAACAGAAGGTAGATTCTTTAAATCAGCAAAAGTCTATGCAAATTTCACTAGGTGAAATTAAGCTGACGAATTTTAATATTGATTATGGGGATGATAATACAAAAACGTTTGCAAAAATTCTATTCAAAGAACTTAGTTCAAGAATAGACCATATAGATTTACCAAAGAATGATTTTGGAATTAATAGCCTTGCTCTTAAAGGAGCGGATATAAAAGCGAAGCTTTTTTTGCCTGCGGAAGGTTCTTCTGAAAAGTCATATTCAACCTCTGAAACGAATTCGAGTTCAAATAATAGCACTGATTCGAACGAATCCTCGTCGTCGACTAATGATGCCCTTAAGCTTCTGCTCAAAAAAATAAGTCTTTCCGATGTGAAAATTGCTTACGACAATACGGCGATTCCAAAAACAAGATCGGGAATGGATTTCAATCATCTTAATTTTGAGAAACTTGCCTTAGAGCTTCGAAATTTCAAGATGGAAAACGGAACTTTTAAAGGGTCTGTGAACTCAGCAGAAATTCAAGAAGCTCGTGGACTAAATGTTCAAAAATTAGAAACCGACTTTGAGTATAGCGAGAAGCAGGCTTATTTGAAAGACCTTTATTTGAAGACTCCTAAAACGATACTGCGAGATGAACTAGTTTTAAATTACAATTCGATTGAGCAGCTTTCAGCGAATCCAGGCGAAGTTAAAATCACAGCGGATATACAAAATTCAAAAATAGGGTTTAGTGATATCTTAATGCTTGTACCTTCACTTCGTACTACTGCTCCTTTCAATAAATACCCAAATGCAGTTCTTAATTTAAACACTAGGCTGAAAGGAAAAATTGGTGATTTGCAAATTCTAAATTTGGAACTCTCCGGACTTGATCAGTTGAAAGTAAAAGCTCGGGGACATCTAAAGAATGCCATGGATCCAGATAGGCTTTTGTATGATCTGAAAGTGGATGAACTTTCTTCGTCTTCTAAAACTATATACAATCTGGTTCCCAAGAATACCATTCCAAGTAATATCACGCTTCCTTCTCATATGAAGATTTCAGGGACGGCAAAAGGAAGTACGGAAGTTGTTGATACGAATTTAAGATTCTCCTCGACGTTAGGTAATGCAGCCATTAATGCGGCTGTGGATATGAGTCGGAAAAATGCAGAGAGGTATAATGTAATCGCCAATTTGCAAAATTTACAAATTGGAAAACTGATTCAGAATAAGGATTTAGGTTCGATTACAGGACAGATTGCAGCGAAAGGTCAAAGTTTTGATTTAGCACGAGCAAATGCAGATTTGACGGGATCGATTGCCTCTGTGGGCTATAATGGCTACACATACCGCAACATGGATCTTAAGGGCAATATTAACGGAGGTGCTTATAATGTACATTTGAATTCAAAAGATCCAAATGCAAATCTTAATCTGGTTGCATCGGGTGTTTATAATGAAAACAGTCCTACGGTAAAGGTGAATGGAACGATTGAGAAGTTAGATTTGCATACACTCGGATTCTATTCAGATCCTTTTATTCTTGCAGGGAAATTGGATGGAGACTTTACAAGTCTCAATCCCGATGCACCGAATGGCTATTTGCATTTAAATGATTTTGCCATCTCAGATGAAAAAGAAATTTATCCGGTGCAGCAATTGTCACTTTTCGCTTTGTCCACTCCGGATAGCAACCGAATCTCTTTCAATTCTCAAATTGCCGACATTGAACTTATAGGGAAATTCAAAACCACTCAAATTTTAAGTTCTCTTGGGGAGACTCTAAATACCTATTATCAATTTCAAGAACCGACGAAAACGAAGTCCGCGATCGAACCGAATCAATACTTTACAATTACAGGAAAAGTAAAAGATGACAATCTACTACGAAAATTTGTACCTGAGCTGAAAGAATTTGAACCGATTGCTCTTGACGGAAACTACGATGCGGATTCAAGAAGCTTAAACTTAGGGCTTCAGATTCCGATGGTTACCTATGGGGCGAATCAGATTCGAGAAGGCTTAGTTCAAATATCAAATAAGTCCGATGCTTTGATTTATGATGTGTCTTTGGGCTCCTTTGCCTCAGAAAGCTTAGCGCTTCAAAAACTAGGACTAGTCGGTCAAGTACAAGATAATCTGATCACATATAAGGCAACGACTAAAGATGAAAAAGATATAACCCAGTTTCTAATTGCGGGGCAATTAGAAAAACTAGGGGATTTAACCAAAATCAGTCTTAATCCGGAGGGTTTAAAACTCAACTATACGGATTGGACGGTAGCGCCAGAAAATCAACTTGTGCTTAGTAGTGCAGGATTTTATGCAGATCAGTTTGCTCTTTCAAGCGGCGGAAGTGAAATTCGAATTCAATCAGAGTCTTTGGCCGCGGGAAGTCCACTTGGGATTTCACTAAAGGAGTTTAAGATTGAGACGATAACAGAAATGCTGAAGAAAGACTCTCTTTTAGCAAAAGGAACGATAAATGGATTCGCGCAGATTCGGGATTTGCAAAAGGATATGCATTTTGATGCTGATATAGATGTAAGTGATTTGTATGTATATGGAAGTCCCGTCGGAAATTTAGATCTTAAAGCTAGCAACGAGACTAAGGATAAGATACGCGCTGATCTTGCGTTAAGCGGGTATGACAACGATGTGAAGCTTGGCGGATATTATACATCATCTACAGGTGGACTTGATATGAATCTAGATCTTACGAGGCTTCAAATGAAAACCGCAGAAGGGTTTTCAATGGGCGCTTTAGAAAGCACGGAAGGGTATGTTTCTGGAAACCTCAAAATAGGAGGGACAACAAGTGCGCCTTCCGTATTAGGCGCAGTTAAATTCAATGATGCTGCTCTTGGAATCACGCAGCTAGGAAGTAAATTCAAAGATCTGAACGATGAAATTCGTTTTACTTCTCGCGGTGTGGAGTTCTCCGATTTTAAAGTGAAAGATGAATCTGGAAACGTGCTTGCTGTAAATGGTCTAGTCGCAACCAAGACGTATCAAGATTTCGCTTTTGATTTGACTCTGAATGCCAATGGATTTAAAGTGGTGGATTCGCAGAAGGACAATGAAAAAATGATGTACGGAGTCCTAGCGATTAATGCCGATTTGAAAATTGGTGGAGATCTTGATTTGCCTGTGGTAGATGGAACGCTATCTGTAACCGATCAAACCGATTTTACTTTTGTCCTTCCTCAATCATCACCATCTCTGCAAGAGAGGGACGGTATCGTAGAATTTATTGATCAGGATCAAGTCGCGCTTCAGGAGACAATTAAAGCCGATTCTATTTCTAGTGATAGTGATATCAAAGGAATGGATGTGAATGTCAACATTGAAGTAAATCGCGAAGCGAAAATATCTCTACTTATTGACAAAGCGAATGGTGATTTTGTAGAACTTCAAGGAGAAGCGCAGCTTACAGGAGGAATTGATCCTTCGGGTAAAACTACCTTGGTCGGAGTGTACGAGGTGGAGAAAGGAGGCTATGAAATGTCTGTAAGTCTACTTAAGCGTAGGTTTGATATTCAAAAGGGAAGTACAATTACCTGGACAGGAGAACCGATGCTTGCAAATCTCGATTTAACTGCCATTTATAAGACCGAAGCGGCTCCTTTAGATTTATTACAACAACAATTAGCGGGTGTCTCTAGAAATGAGCTGAATCAATACAAGCAGAGAATTCCATTCAATACGCTTTTAATCATGAAAGGGGAACTTTTAAAACCTGTTATAACATTTGATATTACGACTGCAGAGGAAAATAGCTCTGTATCCGCCGTCGTGCTTGACAATACACGCGCAAAACTAGACCAGCTTCGAAGAGAGGAAGCGGAACTCAACAAACAAGTCTTTGCGCTTCTGCTTCTAAATCGTTTTATCGGAGAAAATCCGTTTCAAAGTGAAACCGGTCTTTCCGCTTCTACGGTGGCGAAGCAAAGTGTCAGTCGAATTTTATCGGAACAACTAAATAATTTAGCGAAGGATTTAATTGGCGGGGTTGAACTTAATTTTGATTTAGAATCAACGGAAGACTATTCAAGCGGTTCGAAAAACGAAAGAACCGATTTAAATATAGGTCTTAGCAAAAGGCTGTTTGATGATCGCTTGGAAGTGAGCGTCGGGAATAATTTTGCGGTGGAAGGACAGGCTCGTCAAAACAAGCAAATGACCAATATTGCCGGCGATATTAAAATTGAATATACACTTTCAAAAGACGGGCGGTACCGACTCAGGGCCTATCGGAAAAATGATTACCAAGTTGCACTTCAAGGGCAAATCATTGAAACAGGTGTCGGATTTATTATGACTTTGGATTACGATGAGTTCAGAGAACTCTTCGAAAGTTCAAAAAGAGAACAAAAATAATCGATCAGGAAATGGGCAAAGCGCAAACGGAAAACTTGATTAAAGTGAACCCTTTAAATAAGAAGATTAGAACTATGCAAAACTCATATAGAAATCTTGCAAAGCTATTTGCAATCACTATTCTTACGCTGTCGTGTAGCAATACTAAATTTTTGCAGGATGGCCAGCTACTCTATACGGGGGCGAAAGTGGAAGTGAAAAGCGATACCCTTTCTAAGAAAGAAAAGAAAAATTTAGCAAGTGCACTCGAATCCCAGCTTAGGCCGAAACCCAATTCCTCTCTTTTAGGTCTTCGCCCTAAACTTTATATCTACAACATAACGAAGGAGCCAAAAAAGCAGAAAGGTCTTGGCTACTGGCTCAAACATAAAGTGGGAGAAGAGCCTGTGCTCTTTGGAGATGTTGACAGGGAGTTCAATATAAAGATTATTGTCAACTATTCGGAGAACAAAGGGTATTTTAATGCAAGAGCTACTTCCGACACCCTTACAAAGAATAAAAAAGTAAAGGTTCTTTATACCTTAAAACCAGGTGCTAGGTATTTAAATAGTTCGGTTTCGTATCCTAAAGATTCTACAAGAATTAATTCAGAGATTCAAACCGTGAAAGAGAATTCACTTCTCAAAAAAGGAGATCCCTTTGATTTGGATGTTGTAAAAGCGGAACGGGAGCGAATCGATCAGCATTTAAAGAACCGAGGTTTCTATTATTTTAGTCCTGACAATATAATTGTCCAGGCAGATTCTACAGTTTCTAAAGAGCCAAAAGTGGAACTCCTTGTTAAACTAAAACCGAGTACACCTGAACTTTCCAAGGTGCCCTTTACCATCGATAAAACCATTGTCTTTGCAGACTATAACATCGAAGATGTCAAACTCGGTAAGTACGGTGTGCCTTACAAAACGTACTCGGTTAAGGTCGTTAACGATTTGTATATCATTGATCCAGAAAATAAGTTCAAACCAAGAATATTTGACCGAGCTCTGTATTTTGACAGGGGCGATCTGTATAGTCGAGAAGACCATAATTTGTCTTTAAATCGTTTGATTAGTTTGGGCGTGTTCAAATTTGTAAAGAATGAATTTGTGGTTTCTGATTCTTTGAATCATAAATTTGATGCCTACTATATTTTAACGCCTAGGCCATTCCAATCCCTCGCATTCGAAGCGTTAGGGAAAACAAACTCGGCCAATTACAATGGAGCAGAACTTAACTTAAATTGGACGCATCGAAATTTCTTTCGAGGCGCCGAACAGTTGAAAGCAGCCGTTTACGGAGCTTTTGATGTGCAGGCTGGAGGGCCGAAGGATGCAAACAATATCATTCGAGTCGGTGCAAATGCGCAGCTTTCGATTCCTCGGATCGTAGCTCCTTTTGAGTTTCGTTCCTCAAGTGCCTTTGTACCTCGAACGAATTTTAATATTGGCTATGAGTATTTGAGTAGAACACAGCTCTATACCCTTCATAATTTTAATAGCTCTTTTGGATATCTGTGGAAAGAAAACGAGCGAAAAGAGCATGATTTAAAAGTCCTGGATGTGAACGTGGTGGCTCCTCAAAATGTGCAGGAAGCCTACCTAGAGCAAATCCATGGGAATCCGGATAAAGGCATTGCTGCCAACCCCTCGCTTCAGCGAGTAATTGACAAGCAACTCATCTTTGGACCGACCTACAGTTATACGTACACAAATACGATGATTCCAAAGACCAATACGATTTACTACAAAGGAAGTGTCGATTTGGCAGGGACCTTTGCGGGACTGTTTTCCGGTGCGAACGCAAAAGAAGAGGAGGCGAAAAAACTGTTTGGAATTCCCTTTAGTCAATATGCGAAAATGGAGCATGATTTCCGGTTTTATCATAAGATTAATGAAGGAAGTTCGTTTGCCTCTAGGGTGATTGCGGGAATTGGTCTACCTTATGGGAACTCCACCACGATCCCTTACGTAAAACAGTTTTTCGTGGGAGGAAGTAATAGCGTTCGAGCCTTTCGGGCGCGAACGTTGGGTCCTGGATCGTACGATCCTAGACAACAAAATGCAACCTTTTTCTTTGATCAATCCGGGGATGTAAAGCTAGAGCTTAACGCAGAGTATAGAGCCAATCTATACAAATTTTTAAACGTTGCCGTCTTTGCTGATGCCGGAAATGTATGGTTGATTAATGAAGACCCCACTAGGCCTGGTGGGAAATTTTCCAAGGATTTCTTAAAAGAAATAGCAGTGGGAGCAGGTGTGGGACTTCGACTTGATTTTTCGATCCTGATTCTACGACTCGATTTAGCCATGCCGCTTCGAATTCCGTATTACGAGCAAAACGATCGATGGACTTTTGATAAAATTGATTTCGGGAATTCAAGTTGGAGAAAAGACAATTTGATTTTGAACATTGCGATCGGCTATCCTTTCTAAATAAATGGACAGAAATGGGATTGTGATTTAGATAGGAATTAAGAATTTGAATGAAGTAGTAAAGGATATGAGAAACAGTCTAAGCTTTCTGTGGGAAACATTTAAAGAAACGTTTTCAGAGTGGAATAAATCAGATGCAGGGAAAGATGCGGCGAGTCTTGCGTACTATGCGGTGTTCTCCATTCCTGGGCTTTTGATTATCATTATTTGGATTGCGGGAAATTTCTTTGGTGAACAGGCCATACGAGGGGAAATTACCAATCAGATTAGTATGCTAATGGGAAGAGAAGCAGCAGAGAGTATTCAAGAAATGATATCAGCCGCTCTAATTGACAAGGACAACGTCCTTATGAAAGTCGTGGGTGTTTTTTCATTAGTATTTGGAGCTACTACCATTTTTTTTCAACTGCAGAAAGCGCTCAATGATCTTTGGGATGTCGAGGCCGCTCCCAAAAAAGCCATACTGAAGTACCTAACGGATCGCGCAAATTCTTTAGGAATGATCTTAGTGATTGGATTTCTCTTGATGGTCACAATGGTGATATCCTCTCTAATTAGTTTGTTCAATGAATTTATTACGCGTCAATTAGGCTTAGAAACGTATCGCATGATGGAAACTGTGAATTATGTCGTAGGTTTTGGATTTGTCGTTCTCGTGTTTGCCTTTATGTTCAAAGTTCTTCCCGATGTTAATATTCAATGGAAAAACACGTGGATGGGAGCAATTCTAACGGCTGCTTTATTTACCCTTGGAAAATTCTTACTTAGCTTCTATTTTGGAACTTTTAAACCTACATCTGCTTTTGGGACCGCAGGAACGATCGTATTGATTATGATGTGGATTAATTATTCGTGCATGCTTATCTTTTTTGGCGCAACCTTCACGAAAGTGTTTTCTTTACGCAAAGGCTACCGATTCACACCCTCCAAACATGCGAAATGGAATGCAGAAAAACGATTTGAAACGTATTTGAAAGAGCATCCCGAGGGGAATGTGAATTCGTAAAGATTCCATTTTGGAAAATAATTCTTTATAATTGATACCTAGCCTCCGTTAATCATGCATTATAGAACAATCGGATCAACATTTGGATGTCCTTGGATTCAATCAACTTAGTGACCAAGTTAAGTTGTTTACTTTTAGTACGTTGGGTGATGTGATTGCATATATTTACCAAGCTATTTACCAAGTTAAGTTGCTTATTGTTAGTTGGTTTCTTCTCATATGTTTGGAAAGCTAGTGACTAAGTTAGCAACCAAGTTAAGTAGTTTATTGCTAGTGTGTTAGGTGATGCGTTTGCATATCTTTGCCTTGTAAGTGACCAAGCTAGAATCGGTGGAAATGATACATGACACCCAATCTGGATGTCATGTATATACTTTTTCAAGCTGAATTTAAACTATAGTTTTGATAATTCAAGTTTAAATGGATTGTTAATCGTTTGTTTCCCAAATCGTTCTAGGAGTTTGACATTGTCATTAGGATTGATTTTTTCCTTTTCTAAAATTTCTTTTATCTTAGGTTGCTTCAGTCCGAGCTTGTACTTTTGTGTGGGTTCAAGTGAATTAGGCATAATTTACATATTTCATTATTATTGTCCAGTTTATTATATAAAAAACTAGACAATTTTTTGTATATTTGCATTGTAGAATAAAATGAAAACATCTGATTACATAGCAAATACAATTGACAGGCTTCCACGAGGCCATATTTTCACCTATGAAGATTTCACTACAAACGATTTGAGTGCCGGAGCTATAGTGAAAGCATTAAATAGACTAGTAAGTTCTGGCAAAATCTCAAAATTAACAAAAGGAAAATTTTATAAACCTGAAGTGTCTATTTTTGGTGAATTGGAGCCGACGAAATTGGAAGTTGTGAAAGATTTACTCGAAGAAGATGGAAAAACTATTGGCTATTTAACCGGCTTGGGCATCTATAATGAACTCGGATTGACTACTCAGATTAGTAATGTAATTCAGATTGGGAAACGAGATTGGCGACCTAGCTTTAAAAGGGGAAGGTATAAAATTTTAATAGTCAAACAAAAGAATGTAATTACGAAAGAAAACATTCGACTTCTTCAAATTTTAGATGCAATCAATTACATAAATAAGATTCCTGATTCTACACTTAATCAATCCACACTGAGAATAATAGAATTGATCAAATTGTTTACAGATAATGAAATCTCCACAGTTCAAAAATTAGCATTAAATTATCCTCCTTCTACAAGAGCTCTGCTAGGTGCTATATTGGAATTTATAGGAATACAAGATCTTACCTTACTTAAGAATTCGCTGAATCCAATTTCCACGTATCGTTATGATACTGTTGACAGTGTACTTCCAACCTCTAAAAATTGGAACATAAAATGAAAAGAAGTGAAACGACAAGCTTTTTAGTATGGGGCTAAAAAACTTATCTTTGCTTTGAACTCTAAATCAATAATTTTGGTTGGTGATTTTTTTAATTCAAAAATAATAAAGAATGAAGTCGATTGTTATTACTGGCGGTGCAGGATTTATAGGTTCACATGTGGTACGTGAGTTTGTCACTCGTTTATCGGATACTAAAATCATTAATCTTGATGCTCTGACCTATGCTGGAAACTTAGATAATTTAGTAGATATAGAATCTCGTGAAAACTATTTTTTTGAGAAGGCAGACATTACCGAGCCAGAGCAAATCCAGAAAGTGTTTGCGAAGTATAAACCCGATGCAATCATTCATTTAGCAGCAGAGTCACATGTAGATCGAAGCATTACGGATCCGAATGCCTTTATCAATACAAACGTAGTGGGCACAGCCAATCTTTTAAATGCCTGTCGTGAATTTTGGACTCTTAATCCAGAGCATTCCCATGGAAACTTCCCAAGTGAACCTCGAACCCATTTGTTCTATCATGTGTCTACAGACGAAGTCTATGGAGCACTCGGAGAAACAGGGCTATTCACCGAGAAAACTTCGTACGATCCCAAATCGCCTTACTCTGCGAGCAAAGCCGCATCAGATCATCTAGTCAGAGCCTATGGAAATACTTATGGGCTACCTTTTATAATTTCAAATTGTTCGAATAATTACGGTCCTAATCATTTTCCTGAAAAGCTAATCCCACTTTTCATCTCAAATATAATTGAAGAAAAACCTCTGCCTGTTTATGGTGATGGAAAATACACTAGAGACTGGCTCTATGTGATAGACCATGCTCGAGCCATCTTTCAAGTGTTTCACGAAGCCAAGACAGGAGAAACGTACAATATTGGAGGTTTCAACGAATGGCAAAATATTGATCTTATTAAAGAACTTATCTCGCAGATGGATCAAAAGCTTGGAAGACCTGAAGGGTATTCCGCGAAGTTAATTAGTTACGTGAAAGATAGACCTGGGCACGATAAACGCTATGCTATCGATGCAACAAAACTAAATGAAGATTTAGGATGGACGCCTTCTGTCACTTTTGAAGAAGGGCTTTCAGAAACCATTGATTGGTATCTTGCAAATCCAGAATGGATTGAGAATCTTAAATCACGAGGGCAAATCTAATTCTCGATTCAAAAATATAATGAATTAGAGTATTTGACTCATAGAAATCAGATTTTTATTCAATTTTTGAAGGGTACAAGTTTGTATAAATAAGCAGAAAAAAAGTCAAAAAAAAGCTTATTAGTACAAAAAGTGTATAAATAGATAGGTTACGATGTGCTTATTTCGACAAAAAGTGTACAAATAAGCCTGAAAATTCAGGTCTATTTGAACAGGATAAAAAATATCAAACTGAAGCAAATTGGGCCAATGCGATTTTTTCA
Source organism: Epilithonimonas sp. KH_059 (assembly GCF_057838485.1). Taxonomy (NCBI): domain Bacteria; kingdom Pseudomonadati; phylum Bacteroidota; class Flavobacteriia; order Flavobacteriales; family Weeksellaceae; genus Epilithonimonas; species Epilithonimonas sp. KH_059. The sequence continues at coordinate 934,892 of NZ_CM174468.1, read as the reverse complement.
GTCCCATTTTTACATACTTTAGGCTTTCAGTTTTGATGCAAATTTTCACAAAGTTAAATACTGTACAGAATAAGATGCTATTCTTGTTGTCGTATAAAAAGCTAAATTTGCTAAAATTCAAAGAAGAGTTTTATTTCAACCTTAATTAAGTCATTGATGAAAGGAATCATACTTGCCGGAGGATCCGGAACCAGACTCTATCCTCTTACGATTGCAGTAAGCAAGCAGTTAATGCCTGTATATGACAAACCGATGATTTATTATCCCTTGTCGGTCCTACTCCTTGCTGGGATTCGCGAGATTCTCATTATCACGACGCCCGATGATCAGCAGGCTTTCAAAAAGTTGCTTGGTGATGGTAGTCAAATCGGTTGTCGATTTGAGTACGTAGTACAGCCTTCACCCGATGGACTTGCGCAGGCCTTTGTGCTAGGGGAAGAGTTCATCGGAAAAGATTCTGTTGCGCTTGTCCTTGGTGATAATATTTTCCATGGTTCAGGTCTGGAAGCTCTTTTAGAAAGCAAAACGAACGTGGAAGGAGGCTGTGTATTTGCATATCAAGTTCGAGACCCAGAACGTTATGGTGTCGTCGAATTTGATGCAAATGGAAAAGCTATTAGTATTGAAGAAAAGCCATCCCATCCAAAATCAACCTTTGCGGTACCGGGAATTTATTTCTATGATAATTCTGTAGTACAGTATGCGAAAGATTTAGAGCCTTCGCCGCGAGGTGAACTAGAAATCACCGATATCAATAAGATTTACCTTGAAAAAGGAAATCTTGAGGTAGGAGTGATGAGTCGAGGAACTGCATGGCTTGACACTGGTACTTTTGATTCTCTACATGAGGCTTCTGAGTTCGTCAAGGTACTGGAAAAAAGACAAGGCTTTAAAGTTTGCTGTATTGAAGAGATTGCCTTTCGTAAAGGGTTTATCAACGAGATGCAGCTTTTAGAAGCAGCTGAAAAGTATGGTAAAAGTGGCTATGGAGATTACTTAAAGTCTCTTTTAGTGTGATCAACCATTCAAATAACAAAACCATCCAATTTTCCTAAAGAATATTTCTAAGTGGTATAGTATGCATCGGAATTTGTGGTGCACTTTGAGGCGGAATGTCCGTTTTTTAAATCAACCTATAAATAACTAAGCCACCCAATCTCCTTAATAAATGATTTGAGGTGGTGCACTTTGTCTCGGAATATGTGGTGCAGTTTGTGTCGGAATAAGTGGTGCACTTTTCGTCGGAATACTCAGATTGTGTCTCGTGCTACTTACCGTTTTTTAGCTGCATTTTTCTTTTGTTGGTAATCGTGTGCTACTTTCGTAGTCGACTCGCATTTTTCCCATTCTTTTTCTCCCTTTTTTTCGTCCATTTAAGTTCAGAATAGTTTGAATTTACAAAACAATTCGTCCTGTATAGTTCAAATGAGTCCTTTATAGTTCGAATTACTAGCATAATTACCCAAAATTGAAGCGAACTCTCGAAGTTTGATATAGAAGTTTTAGAGATAGAAAATGAAAGCATCTAAACTTCTGATCACTAAACTAAAAGAGAGAAATGAGAGTCATTTTATTAGGTTCAAAAAGTACAGATTTTGCCGTGGTTCGATACCATCGGGACAAACTGGATTATGAGACAGGAGAACTGATGGCCATTAAGAATTTTTCAGAGTCTATCATGGAATCGAAAGAGCCGGCAGAGATTAGAGCATACTTACAAAAGGTAAGTCAAAAAAGTCGCTCAAAGCAGCCGCAGTTTCATGTTGTGGTCACTTGTTTTCAACAGATGAATTCAAAAGAGGAACTTTCTGAAGTAGCCGAGGAACTCATGAGGCAGCACGGATATGCAGAGCAACCTTATGTAGTGATCTTTCATCGAGATACAGAGCATAATCATGTTCATATCGTGTCCTCTCGAATCTCTGTTGAAACAGGCCTCAAGTTAGAATGCTATTATGAAATGATCACCCTAAACGAGTCTTTAATTAGAGCGTTAAAGAGTGTACAAGGAATTGATTTGCCGGCGCAAGCGCAAGAGCTACTGAATTATCGATATTCAAAGCGACCCGATTTAGAAACCCTGCTCGCTTCAAACTATTTTCACTTGTACTATAGCAAAAAGAACGGCGATTTTAAAATTGCGTACGGCCTAGGCACTCTCCTTCGGCGGAAGGTAGATGAGATTTCCTTTTCCCAGGAACTTCCACTATCTCGCCTGAAAGAAGTAGAAGAACTCTTTGAAAGAGAAAAACTCAATGCAAGCAATCTTGTGTTCGGTGCAATCGAGATTCGTAAATCTTTTCCAACTAGCAGCGGATCGATGGCTAAGAAATCCATTGAAGATTCAAAGATTCTCTACCTATCGGAACTTGGGTACCGTCTGAAAAGCTTACATCAGCTGGATTTTATCCTTATAATGAATCCTCATACTCGGAAACTGGAGGGCACTTTAATCGATCCAAAGACTTCAAGCGTCTTTGGTCCAGAGCATACTTTAGGACTTGTCAATTTTTTCAAGTGGACAGATACTTATATAGAGGCCAAAAAGTTTTTTAGCCTTAATGCTTACAATATTGAGAGCGCACTTGAAAAAAGGCTCTTAATGTCGCTGAATTCCGAATTGGATTTAAAAGAGTATATGCTTTTTACAAAGCTAGAAAAGCGCGAGGCCTCCCTCCGCGAGACCGCGCAAAAAGAAGTACTTGAGTTTATTCACAATCCCCTCCAATCTGGAGTTCAAATTCTAAAGTTTCCTAATGATAATAAGCATTACGCATTCCATGAAAGACTGCACCATGTGGAGGCTTTAGAGAGTTTAATAGAGCCAAAATTTGTAAATAAATACCTTGAAATGGAGCGCAAGTTTGGAGTGCAAAAGGAAAGTTCTGATTTGGTAGTGAAAAAGATAGAACGTGCAAATGGACCTCTGCATGAGCGTGAACTTGAATCTGATTTTGAACCGGATGCTCCACAGGAACTTGTAGAGAACGGTCTAGTGAATATTCTACAAGATCTGCTTGTCCCAACGCGGGTTGGAAATACGGATATGGAAGAGCAAAATAGAAAACGTAAAAAAAGATCGATATGATACTGAGTGTAGGAAATACAAAAGGAGGCGTTGGCAAAAGTACACTTGCCATGAGTTTGTGCAACTATCTTTCAAAAAGTGCAAGAGAAGTGCAGCTTCTCGATTTAGGACAAAACTCAGCCGTGATGGGATTGTATAGAGAAGAACTCTCAGACCGAAAACTGCTTCCTTATACAGTCCAGTCGGGAAAACAGCAGTCTTTAGCGCTTGAGAAGGAGTTTCTTCTCAGCTTAAAAAACAGTTCAACCATTATGGTTGTGGATTTACCGTCTTCCATTCAAGAAAAACATCAGAAGGTTTTGAAATTGAGTGATATTCATTTGATTCCCTTTGAATATTCTCTTCTTACGATCAAATCTACGATGCAGTACTTAAACTATTTGAAACTCATCGGGGGCAATACCAAAAACCTTCTTGTCCGCTGGAAATTGGATTCAAGGCGAAACTATAAAAATCAAATTGCTAGTGATTTAATGCTTAGTGAAGCGAGTTCCTTCTTAATGCAACCGGTGTACGATTTTTCCTCTTTAACGGATATTTCCGTAACGGGCATGAGCAAAGAGCAGCGAAAACCAGTCTATCGAGTATTTGACGAGCTGCTTGTTTACATCGATGAAATTCAAATGCTTCGAAGGGAATATGCTGTAGAAGAACCTTCACTAATGCCTTAGCAGGTCTTTATTTGCCTTTAGTAATCTTTCTGTAACCACAAAAAATAACCAAAGCCACTATGTTTACAATCGTCCTGCTCATACTAATGATCTATTTTTTCTATTTCGGATGCAATATTTATTACGATTTATTCCATCGTTCGAAACTAGATAAAGATCCGAATTATTTCGTTCAATACGAAATGGATAAACCTGAAACAAGCCAAAGGGAAGAAATTCTTCAAAAGGATTTCGCCGGTATTCTCAAGCCAAACTCGCCTAGACTTTCGAAGTCTCCCACGGCCCCTCTTACTAATCCGAGAGCTTCTTCCCATTCTTTGCTAGAGAAAACGATTCCTTCCCAAATAAGGAATCTGACCTCTTCTAAATTTAGCCGCTATGCGCGGTGGCGAGAAGAGGCAAAGAGAAGAAAGTCAGAAGGAGCAATGGTACAAGAAGAGATGAGTAGATTCCACGCCGAGCAGCCCGCAAACGTGCTTGACAAATTAGCAAGGAAGCAAAGGCTAGACGCCGTTTCAAGGCGAGTCTTTGAAAATATTAATCGCTCCAGGCATGGAGCTAGGAAAAAGCAAAAGGAAAGTAGACCGAGCGAAAGCGTCGAATCTCCAAAGCTTTCACAAGCCCATGAAATGCCTGAGAATGGGAATTTGCAACCTAAATCCGAGGTTCGTTCGCGCGCTCCTAAACAAGTAAGCGCAAAGAAAATCGCACCTTCCAACTTAGCGGTTTTAGTATCAGAACCTGGTGCTGTAGCGCACGTGGATCCAGGAATAGATCCTAAAATACCTGTCGGGAAAGGTGAAAAGGTGGAAGAGCAAGATACCAAAGCCAGATGGAGACAGCTTATGAATTTAGCGGAAACGAGTATTGTCGTGGAGAGAGTGGATGGAATCAAAGTATATAAATCTACTCTGTTCGATTCCGATACGGAAATAGAATCTGATTAGGTCTGTTTCCGCTAAGAATTCAATGGAACCTCATGTATGCTTTTCGTACTTGAAAGGCAACCTGTAATACAAGAACCTCCTAATAAATCAAGCAACTCAATTTTAACAAAAACGAATATTAATCTAAATTTTTAATCTTATGAGAACAATTTCAATTTCGAACTCGACGTTCATCAAACTAATGACCTGCGCCATTCTGCTTAGCACAACGGACTTTTTGCTCGCTCAAAGCGGTCCTGGAGCGGCCGCACTCAACTCTGCGAATTCCACGATTCGCCTGTACTGGGATCCTATCAAACTGATTATTCAGGCGATTGGCGCCGTGGTAGGGTTAATTGGAGGCATTCGTATCTATAACAAATGGACCAATGGAGATCAGGATATCAATAAGGAAATTCTGGGATGGAGTGGTGCTTGTCTGTTTTTAGTGATCGTACCTTCCTTTGTCGGATCCTTTTTTGGAATGGTCTAATGGAGTTCGAGATTTTCAGAGGCGTAAAAAAGCCTCTGCTTCTGTTCGGCTTAAAAGACCATTACATTTATTGGGCTTTTGGCCTAGCGGCCACAGGCGCATTCCTTGCCATTGTTTTATCGAGTCTGATTGGACTCATTGGACTTTTCCTAGGTCTAGGTTTTTCTACAGCGGGAATCTTATTCACTTTTAGAAGGCAGAGGAAGCTAGGTCTGCATCGTAAAACGAGAAATGAGAATCTTCTCTATGTGCGCCGTTCAGGACTCAAGGCTCGCTTCTAGCGATTGACGCTTGGAAAGAAAAAGACAATTCTGCTTTATCCATTAATTCATAGTAAAGAATCTCTTGATTCTAAAACAGCCTCTCACTTTTTAAATTTCAACTATGTCACTTAAAAAAACGATTTTTCAGCCGCCCTACTTAGGGTTTGATTTGGGACTTAAGAACGGTTGGGACTATGATGTCCTTATAGATTCTTACGGAATGCCTGTAATCGGTCTCTCGATTCAGAATCTTGCGCCCCAGCATAATTGCGATCCCAATCTATATCTAGAGCAGCATCGCGTCCTAAGTCAAATCGTTAGTATTGTTGGAGAAGGCTTTACGCTTCAAAAGTTAGATCTTTTTTCGAAGGAAACTTATGGATCAGAATTAGATCCTCAGGAACCCTTTTTGAAAAAGAAATTTAAAGAGCATTTTGATGGGAGGCTATTTAGTGGACTCGAAACTCTGCTGCTTGTAAGTCCGTACCACGAGGATTCTAAAAAGAAGAACTTGTTTAAAGTGGCGAATGCAAATTATAAGTTGCTTCGCGAAAAAGCGGAGAGGATCTTTCTACTTTTAGAATCCAGTCGGTTTGAACCCAGGTTTCTAAAGGAAAAAGAATTTGAGACTAAGATAAACCAGGTTCTGTCCATGAATTTTTCAAAGGTTCCAAGTTGGGATACGCTTCTAAGTACCTCTGAGCATCTTCGGATAGGGGAGAGCTACATCAAAGTGTTTTCTCTTGTGGATGTGGAAAAAGTAGAGCTCCCGAGCTTAGTGAAACCCTTTGCGGAAATGTCTCTAGGTAGCTCTATGGGAAGCGGACTAAAAGGAGCTATCGATAAGTTTTCTTTCTTGCATAATGTAAAGGAATCTGAATGCTTGGTGTACCACCAAGTGATTCGGATTCCACCGCAAGAAGAAACGCTGAGGTCTCTTGAGAAGAAAAGGAAAAAGCATGAAGGAGTTGCTTCCAGCGCCCCTTCAAATGCGCTCGTCGCACAAGAAATCGAGGAGTTTATCAAAAGCTTAGCGTTTGAATCTGAACTTCTGGTGGAAGCGCACTTTTCCCTTTCGGTGCGATGCGCAGACCCAGAAAAGCTAGCGAAAGTGCAGTCTCAGATTGAGCAGCACCTTTTTAACCAAGGGATCTTAATTTCAAAAAATTCGTACAATCAGTTAGAATTGTTTCGCTGCGCATTGCCGGGCAATGCTGCGGAATTAAAATCGTACGATTTGTTTTTGACGAGCCGAAGTGCCGCTCTTTGCTTCTTTTTTAATGAGCGCCACCTCAAAAGCGAAGATTCTGATTTTTTCCTTGAGTTTACGGATCGGCAAGGGGTGCCGATTAAAGTAGATCCTTCCGATCTCCCGATGCAAAATGGAAGAATTTCCAATCGGAATAAGTTTGTTTTAGGTCCCTCGGGATCCGGGAAATCCTTTCTGATGAACAGCCTAGTGGAGCAGTACTTAAATTACAATTACGATGTGGTGATTGTAGATACTGGAGATTCTTATAAAGGCCTGAGCCTTTATAAGAAGGGGAGATACATTCAGTATACGGAGGAGAATCCAATTACGATGAATCCTTTTTTGATTTCAAAGCAGGAATTGACGCTAGAGAAAAGCGAGTTTTTGACAAGTCTGGTGTTTCTGGTTTGGAAGGGGAGTGAAAGCACAATGTCTAGCGCTCAAAAATCCATCCTAGATAAACTTGTTCTCTCTTATTATGAACATTATTTTAATTCGGGTATTGAGCGATTTGAATCGCTCACCCCAATTGAACTCTCAGAGTATTTAAAAGACTTTGGAATCGAGGTGGAAACCTTTGCTTTTGGTAAAGAAGGCGCTGAAAGTAGGCTAGAGTCTAGAAAGTCGAAAAAGGTTTTAGAATCTACGCTTGAAATTCCCTACAGTCAATTAAATGATCCTGTAGCAGAGTATGGTGTGAAACCACTAGGGACTGAAGCGAGAGGGAAGCAAACTAGCCCAATAGTTCGCAAAGCATTTGGAACCCTGGGGCAAGGCCTTTCAAGTGCAAAGTCATCCACTTTTAAGCTGGAGCCGATTCGTCCTTTGCTACTTGAAAAAGTAACAGAGTTACACAAAGAGCTACGCGTAACCGAGCTTAGCTTTAATTCCTTCTATGAATTTGCCTCGGTCTTTTTACCGCTTTTCCTACGGGGAAAGAGATATGAGATTTCGGAGAGAGAATTTAGTTTAAGTACTTTCTTTCTGGTTTTAAAAGATTTCTATCGTGGGGGACGCTACGCGCGTACTTTAAACGAAAAAGCAGACCGAGGTCTTTTGACAGAACCTTTTCTTGTGTTTGAAATTGATTCCATTAAAGACAATCCGAAACTTTTTCCAATTGTGACGCTGATCATCATGGATACGTTTTTGCAGAAAATGCGACTTCGTAAAAACCGAAGGAAAGCACTCATCATTGAGGAAGCTTGGAAAGCCATAGCCTCAGAACTAATGGCAAGTTATATTTTGTATTTGTACAAAACCGTTCGGAAGTTTTATGGAGAGGCCATTGTGGTCACGCAAGAATTGGACGATGTGATTTCAAGTCCCATTGTGAAGGATTCGATTTTGAACAATTCGGATACTCTCATTCTTTTAGACCAAACGAAATTCCGGGATAATTTTTCAAAAATTGCTTCGCTACTGGCCTTAAATCCAGTAGAGCAGAACAAGATTTTCACTTTGAATCAACTAGACAACAAGGAGAATCGAAGCCGCTTCAAAGAATTCTATATAAAACGAGGCGCTAGTGGGGAAGTATATGGGAATGAAGTTTCACTCGCCCAGTACATGACCTTTACGACGGAAAAGCCAGAGAAAACAGCTTTTGAAGTGTACTTAAGTTTCTATTCTGATTTTGAATCGGCTCTTGAGCACTTTTTATCAGATCTGAAAAGCTCAGACCTAACACTAAGTCAGATGGTGAAAGAAGTGAATGAGACGGATAGGCCTTTAAGTCAAAGCATCGACTTAAAGCCTAGAAGAGAATTGAATTTCAATTCTATTGCGGACTCTGAAGAGCAGTACTAGTAAGGACCTGAAAAATAAGAGGAAACCTGTTATTAAGACCTTCAAAATCAAACCCCCTTAGTAGATGAAAGCTGTTTATTCCAATACAAATCCTAGTTCCCTAGGGAAGCCTTGGCTAGCATGGCCATGTCAAAGAGTATTTTCTGCAATGCTGGTCTTAAGTCTGTGTTTAGAGCCAGCGATGCTAAGAGCGCAAGCGACTTACGTCGATCCTACCACGACGGCGGCCCTTTTTGTGTACTCGGATGCACTCGAGTCTGCACAAAACAAGCTTTTGCAAGAGAAAAGAAACCTTCGCTCTGCGCAAATGGTAGTGGCCTCGCAGCTCGCTGTGGTAGGCGAAATTCAAAATACGATTCTACTTGGACTCTCAGAAGTCTCAGGAACGCTACAAAATGGAATTCAGGTGAAAACCCTTTTGGAGGAACTGTCTCAGTGCGCGGCGCAGGCACGCGCTATCGAGCAATTTGTGCAAAATAGTCCACAGTACGCTGTGTTTGGAGCGAAAGCTTCGAGTCAAACGTACGCCTCGATCTTAGAGATGTCGAGCGATCTTACGGAGCTTCTGCGTTCTGGGAATTTAAACCTTGCGAGCGCAGGAGATCGCTATCGACTGCTCTACAGCGTAAGTGAGAAAGTTCGATCGCTTAAACTCTGGCTCATGTCGATTTCCATCCATATGGAAAGAGCGGGACGACTTGGTTTTATAAAATCCTTAGAACCCTTTGCAGGGTATATAAGAGCGGATAAAGCGATTGTGTCGTCCTTACTAACTCGATATAAATCCGAGTTCTGATGGAAAATCGACTCGTTTTAAAAATCAGCTCGTTTGGACTCGTTCTTTTTCTTTTGCGCGGAATCCTTAGTTCCAGCGGAGGGAAACCCACCGAGCCCTGGCAAAGAGAGAATGTTTCGTTTCCAATGCTCAATCAGCAGATTCGATCGCAGCTGGAAGAGCACGAAAGGCAATCGAGCCTTTTAGAAACGCAAAACCAAAGTGTAATCCTGGAGCACTCGAATTCACAGCAGTGGAAGGCGTACCAGCAAACTAGCAGCCTTGTTTTAAAAAGGCTCTCCGCAGCGGAGAATTGGATGCAAAGCGGCGCATACGCGATGGCCATACTAGAAAGAGGAAAACGTATCGAGAGCCTAGAAGAAAATCTCATTTCGGAATTGAAGCAGGCACCTTATTTAATACCAGAGGCACTAAAAGAGAAAGTTCAGTGGACAAAGGATTTTGAGTCGCTACTTCGGTACCTAGTGGGGCTCAGCATGACCCTTGGTGAAATCAACCAAATGGAGCGCGCCGATCGAAAAATCCTTTTTGATTTTGCGCTTGAGGAACTTTCTCAATTGGAATCAAAGTGTCGCTACCTCCTTTTCACTCTTAGGGAATCAAGGCAGAAAGTAGAAATCCAAAAATCCCAGCTGCGATACTATGTGCAGCGTGACAAGAGTCTTGTCCAGTCTATTTTAAATCAATTAAAATCTTTGAAATCATGAATCCAAAAACTCTTCCTTTTTTTCTAATTCTAGCCTTAGCTCGCTTAAAAGCGCAAGGGGTCTCCGTGGTGATAAACGACAAACTGCTTGAACAAGTTTCAAAGAACCAAGTCGTAAGACTTGGCAGCAGTGAGGTGCTTCGCGCAAGTGTCGAGACCCAACGAAAAGCCTATGGAGAAATTTCCTCTACGATGACGCAGATTATTTCGATTCAGGAATATCTCTACCAACAACTCTATGAGGTAAACTCCTTAATACTCTCCGGGAAGCAGCTTGAATACTTTTATTGGTATTTGGAGCAAATCTCGTCCAAAAGCGCAGAGCTTTTGGTCCTTTCTTCGAAAGCCCCTGAGCATGCCGTTTTGCTCTCTGGATACTATACTTCCATTTTAAAGCAAAGCTACTTGCTACAGGAAGAACTGCTCACAAGTGTTCTTTCAAAAGACCTAGACATTCTGCTAAATTCATACGACCGGCAAATTTTGCTTGAAAAGCTACTTTCCCGCGCTAGAAGCATTCATGGGTATCTGCTTTACCTGATTTTACGACTTAAATCTGCGCATCCAAAGTCTGCTTTAAGTCAGATTCCGGCTCTGGCAGACTACATTAATCTAGACAAACAGATTGTACAGAATTTACTCTCAAGATATCGAAGTGAATTTAACTAAAGAAGATCTGTTCAGTTGGCTCTTTCGTCTTGCCCTCGTGACTTAGAACCTGTGAACTTACTCACAAGCAGGTAAGAGTGAATTCGTGAATAAGGGAATAAGGGAATTGATTTCCCAATTCACTTTGCTACTCTTTGTTTCAACAATTTAATTCCATCCCCTAATGAATTTCCAAATGACAGTACAGAATCGAAAGTACGTTTCAAAGAAACTTTCGCTAGTCTTATTTCTCCTGTTTTCTTTCCTCTTTGCGGGAAAGCTAGAAGCACAGAAAAGACTGAATGATCCTTCCATTGTGAATCAACAGAAGCGAATGGTCTATGAAAGCTGGAGGGATTTCAGTCCTTATCCAAACTACTTTTTAGGAGTGCAAACGAACTTCGCTTATGCAACCGTTTGGGGGCTCTGGGCTCCGGCTCGAAACAGAGCTTACAAAACGGGACCCGATTTAAGACCTCTTCGACTTGGGGGAGCCGAGTCTGAGAGACTCTTGTCTCTCAAAGTACAGGAGAAACAAACAGAACTTGTAGCAAAGAGTGTAGATTCTCTACACAAACAAAGTTTGCTTGATCTTTCTTACCATACGAGTATTATTCAATCAAGTGAGCCGCTTTGGCAATTGTATTATAAGGAAAAGTTAGAACCCATTTTAGCTTATCCTGAAGTGCCTACGCATTTCACGGACTGGGATTTAAAGTCCGAAAAGAGCTTTCTAGCTCTTTCTAGAAATGGAGGACTAAGCCCTCTAACAGAAGAGCTATCGCTACTTAAAAGTAAATACAGACTAGCGAGTAAATCGGTCCTTCCAAGAGGGAAAAGAATCCTTCTCTACCACGCCTGTTTAATGGACTTAAGAGCATTTGAAAGAAACTTGCAGTATCAGGTCTTATTAAGTGAAGTGCATGAGCGTTCGTCCTTTTATCGATCCGAAAACAAAATCTTTTCCGCTTCAAACTCTTTTGTTTCATTGGAAGGGTTCTCAAAAAACGATAAGCAGATTGTAAGGGGACTTTTAACCCAATGGAAACAAACAAGTTGAAATGAAAGCATCGACTATTTTAAAAGGAATTTCCCTTTTTGTGGTTTTATTGCCACAAATCCTCTTTGCTCAGGATTCTTCTAATTCTAGCGGTTTGTTAGAATTTCTGATGGGAGACGGGGCCTTTGAGAGTTGGTTTTTTGAGGTCTTTACCCAAATGGACCACGATTTAGAGTCTCGCGCCCTATCTGCAAGTATGCTGGGAAGAACCCTTGGAGGAATCGGTTCGCTTATTTACTTAGGCTACCTAGGATTTCAGATGCAGGAAGGGGCTAGACCTTGGGAGATTACGCCCATGCTCCGTCCTTTTGTCATTGGACTGATCCTTTTGCACTGGACTGGGTTTTATAAAATGATTCAATATCCACTGGAGCAGCTTGCTGTTCCTTCAAGAGAATCGTTTTTAGGCCTCGAGCGCGAGGCCAATAAGGTTCGAATTGAAAGATTCGGAAAACAAACCCAGCTCCTCGATTTTTTAATTCAGCAACAAGCGCATGAAAAAGCAAAAGAAAGAGAACTTGCTTTAGGTGAAGACAGCGGCTTTTCCCAGCGAATGATAGAAGGGATGAGTGAGCTTTTTCAGCCCGTTGAAGAATGGAAAATTCGGATGGATTTTGAGTCGCAAAAATTTACTGCGGATTTGATTGAAGCGATTTGCCTAACCATCTTAAGAGTGTGCACGTACCTCGTGTTTTTCCTTCAAAAGGTTTGGTCTTACATTTTGATTCTGCTAGGACCCATTGCACTTGGAATATCCCTTATCCCAGGGTTCGAACACTCGTTTCAGAATTGGGTAAGCAAGTTCATTAATGTCAATTTATACACGTTTGTGGCGTATACCATTGTGAGTTTAGGGCAGCAGCTCATTATCTCGGGGTACCACCTCGAAATGGAGCGCTACGACCGGCTTTTGGACGCAGGCACCGTTACCGATCTCACTACGCTCTCGTACTACATTTCAAACAATGGACTCATTCATACCGTTTTGTTTCCGTGCGTGGCCTACCTCGTAACAGGAATTGGAATTCTAATGACACCCACCATTGCGGATTCCATTGTCGCCGCCGCAGGCGCCGGAGTCATGAGCAAAGGAAAGGCGGGAGCTGGAAAACTTATTGCCGCTTCTAGCGGATCAACCCGCCACATCATTCAAAGTATAAAAACCTCGTATCGCAGTTCTGGACAGTCTAGAAAAGGATAACCCACAGTCTTATTTAAATAGTATTTGAGATGATAATAAAAACGATTGAACAAAGATTCAAACAAAACCGAAACCTAGGGATTCTTGCCCTGGTGATCTCCCTTTTCATTTCATGCGCCTCGCTTCTGTTTGCGCACATACAGGTTCGCGATAGCCGAAAATCCCTTTACGTACTCGATGCAGGCGTGCCCATTTTACTAAATCAAACGAGCGCACTACTCAATCGAGAAGTGGAGTACAAGTCTCAAGTAGAACTTTTTCATCGCCTCTTCTTTACGCTCCCTCCCGACGACGAGTACATCCAGCAGAACATTGAAAAGTCTCTTTATCTCATTGATGATTCTGGGAAGAAGGAGTACTCAAACTTAAGAGAAAAGGGTTTTTACAATCAACTTATCTCCTCTAGCTCGATGGTGAGTATCCAGGTGGATTCCATTCAAATCGATTTAGAGAAAAGGCATTTTACATTTTATGGCAAACAATCCATTCAGCGCAGGACCCGCCGGATGGTAAGGCTTCTGCGCTCCGAAGGTTATTATAAGGACTTAATGCGCAGTCCTCAAAATCCTCACGGAATCCTTCTTCTTGACTGGCGCATTACGGACAATTCTGAACTCTCAAACGAAACACTTTATGGATACTAACAAAAAATTCTTCGCTAAGGTTCTTAAGAAACTTGCTCCACTTCGAGAGAGGCTTAAAAAGCATCCCGAAAAAGTACTTGGCTTTTTACTACTTGTGCTTTTGCTTGCTCTTGTCCTCAACCTTGCGCAGTATAAGTACTTCCCCTCCAAGGAGGAGAAACTAAGGAGGGATTTTCTCGAGGCAAGGGAGGATACGAAGCAGCGCATCGTGTATCGTAAGAAGATACGCCTCAAAAGAGAAAAGCTTCGCCCGGAGTTAAGCCAAACGATTCGATCGCTTGAGAGCTATTTAGCGAAAGAGAAGAAAGGAGAATTAACCAAGGTCGATAGCCTTGAAATGGATCGACTCTATACCCAATACAAAACCTTAATGTATGCTTATCAATCGGATTCCTTATAAAGAGCCACGCTACGTAGTTCCGCTCATTATGTTGCCCTTTCTTTTGTTTTTAGGGTATCAATTTGAACGCTTTGCACAGCGAGACAGGCCTACGCAGAGCCAAGAAGGTGGACTTTCCCTTTCCTTTGGCGAATCGAGCGATCCCATCCTTTCTAAAAATGAGGCTTACGATGCCTTCTTTAGAAATGGAGACGGCTTTTTTGCGCTGGATTCCAGCGAGAAAAAGGCTTCTCTAAAAGAAGCAGAAAGTCCTTTAGGTACTTTGGAAGAAGAGGGATTGAGCTCAGGGCCACCTAAAGACTCTCGCGATTTCATTCGTCTCTTTAACGAAAAGGCATTAGGAAGAGCTCCAAAAGCTTCCCCAAGTGAAATGCAGAGCTCGAATCGCATGGATGCAGAGAATGCACCGTATGCACGGGAAGAAAAGAACCCCAGTCTTGGAAGTGCACCTTTTGATACGATTGAAAAGGCTCCTGAAAAGACTCCTGCAAGAAGCAGTATAACCACGGATACGAGGACGAATAGTGCATATGGAGAGGATTGGGGACCTGCTACGAAGCTTGCAGAGTATGGGGCTCTTGAGAATGCAGAAGAGAAGATGGACCCTATCCGAATTTTGCGCTCTCAAATGCTCGTTATGGATTCATTAGAGAAATCGAGAGATCCTGAGTTCCAAGCTGAAAATAGAGCTCAGAAAAAACTCTTAGCGCATAAAGAAAAGTTGAACGAATTTTTATCCTCTACACTTCGAGTGAGCAAAACCACTCATAGTCCGCATTTTAATGCAGTTTACAAGCAAAATGAATCCTTTTTTATAAAGGCTGTGATCGATGAAGATCTATCGGGATTCTTAGGAAGTCGGATTCGACTTCGACTTCTTGAAGACATTTTTGTGGGCAATAAAAAGCTCTTTAAAGGTCAGATCCTTTATGCACAAGTCTCCGGGTTTTCCTTTGAACGAGCGAACCTTTCGATTGTCTCTGTTCTTGTCAAAGAAGAAATCCTTCCCATTCATTTAACGCTGTACGATTTGGATGGACAAAAAGGACTCTACGTGCCTGGAAGTGAA
The DNA here is from genome assembly GCF_057838485.1 of Epilithonimonas sp. KH_059. NCBI lineage: Bacteria > Pseudomonadati > Bacteroidota > Flavobacteriia > Flavobacteriales > Weeksellaceae > Epilithonimonas > Epilithonimonas sp. KH_059. Next base: position 919,866 of record NZ_CM174468.1, on the reverse strand, counting down.
TTTAGAAACATGATGAAAGAATTAGGTTCGAGTTCTGTCCAAGGCCAAAGCCTAGATTCTGCGGAACCTTCTTTCTACTCCAGTCTTTTGTCTACTGCTTTTCGAAGCGCCTCACAAAGTGCCGCTAAACTATTAAGAACCAACAAGGCCAAACTAAAGTACGGTACCCAGGTGCTGCTTTTAGAGGAGGCTCATTAAACTTTATCTACTATGAAAACGCTTTTTAATATCCCTTTTACCCGCGTACCCTTGCCCAAAGCTTCGCAATCTTTCGGAAATCTAATGCCTAGAGTTCTTCAGAAAAAAGCACGTTCTTCGTTAATGAGTTGCAGTAATCGAGAAGTGGCAAAGCGAATTTTGCTTGTCTCTAGTTTGCTTCTGTGCGCGCTAGCCAAGTCGCAAAGCACAGAGAAAGAAAAATCGCTTTCTTCTCTTCCCGTTTTGAAAATGAAACCGGGGGTGAATGTACACATTGTATCGCCGGAACCGATTGAGTTTGTCGATCTCTCAACCTCTTATTTACTTGGAGATCTTCCGACTGAGAACTTAGCCCGGATTAAAGTGTTAGAGGATTCTTTAGCGGTTTTAGAAAAGCAGACCAGAGGAAAAAGTGGACTTTCTTCCACTTTATCTTCTTCCTCATTTGCAGATACGTCGCCATACACCTACCAGGCGTTAGATTTAGGCATTGTGACCATTGTAGCCAAATCCTTTATGGCGCAATACCGAGCTGTGTATGGGGGTAAGGACTCACACGAGATCCAAAGCAGCATTTATATCTACCCTCAGCACATGCAGCCCCTAGAGTTTAGCCGAAATTCTCTCTCGCCAAGAGAGCTGTTGAATTTCTGTGAGAAAATCCTTTCTCGGAAGGAGCTAAGGCCTCTGGCTCGAAAAAAAGGCTTTGGCTTAACCTTAAATTTAAATGGGCTTTATGTGGTAGGAGATTATGTGTTTTTGGATGTCCTCATCGAAAACAAAACCAATCTGAAATTCCAGATGGAATCGATTCTCTTTTCGGTAGAAGACAAAAAGATTTACAAAGCAACCAACCATCAATCCATTGCCCTAAATCCGGTTTATTCTCATCACAGTCAAAAGGAGTTTCGATCTACGTACCGGAATGTCTTTGTCTTCGAGAAGTTTAGTTTTCCGAACTCAAAAACCCTACGGGTTCGCCTCGTGGAAGAGGAGCTTTCGGGACGAAGTCTCACCCTTGAAATTCCCTATTCTGCTCTTTTAAAAGCAGACACCCTCTAAATGATTGAAGTCTTAATTGAGTAGTAGGAGTAGACTAAAGGGATTATTCTATTTAGTATCCTTCTAATCTATTCAAATCCATTCTAGGGGTAACCTTATAAAAACCAATGCTATGCAAGAACAAATTCACCAGCTTAAACTCTACGGCTTCTTTCAAAAGATGGTCTACGGCCTTGTGGTCATGGAAACGCTTTGCGTGGTCTATCTGGACACAAAAATCCCAATATTTTCCGACGTCCTTCTAGGGCTGTCCTATCTGTATATATTTTTTCCTCCTTTTTATGCCAAGATTTGGACCCTTATCCTCATTTGCATTGTGGCCGTCGGGACCAAAGCGCGCAAAAAGTCAGATCTTAAGATTTGGAGGGCCATCGTTCGCCCTATTTTCCTTGGTCTTTTCTTTATGGCCGCAAGTCTCTTTATCCTCCTTAGCTTTCAAGCGAAAAAAGGACCTGAACTATTTTATGGATTTTATCTCATGCATGCATTTTATGCATTGTTCTCCCTATTGGGAGCGCTTCTCGTGCAAGTAGGGGCAGATTCCATCTCTAAGTTTGTGCAAGGCAAGTTAGGGAAGGACCGGTTTAATACAGAGCAGGAAAGTTTTAAACAGAACGAAGAGCTGATCGGAAATGCCACGTCTATTAACCTTCCGTACAAATACAGGCACGGGTCTAAGATGCGCCGCGGATGGGTGAATCTAGATCCCTTTCGAGGCACCCTCGTGATTGGAACCCCAGGCAGTGGAAAATCCTTTGGCGTGATTGCTCCTGCAATCCGTCAAATGGTATGCAAAGAATTTTCCCTTTGCCTTTATGATTTCAAGTTCCCAGACCTTGCGCAAATTGCGTATTACCATCATTTGCAGCAAAAGAAACAAAACTCTGGCTATACCCATTCTTTTCATGTGGTGAATCTAAACGAAGTCGAAAAGAGTAGACGGATCAATCCCTTGCAAAAGAAGTACGTTCCCAATCTAGCTATGGCTCAAGAAATGGCTGAGTCCATGGTGTTTTCCCTTCAAAAGGGAGGGTCTGCAAATTCAGGAGGAGCTGATCAATTCTTTACGCAAAGTGCGGTGAACTTCCTTTCTGCTTGCATTTATTTCTTAGCGAACCAGAGCCAAGGAAAGTACAGTTCGCTTCCTCATTTGCTTAGCTTTTTGAACAAAAGCTATGAAGAGATTTTTTCTGTTCTCTTTACAGAGCAAGAACTGCATTCCATGCTCGCTCCGTTTAAATCAGCGTACGACAACCGAGCGTTTGATCAATTGGAAGGACAGGTCGGAACTCTTAGAGTTCTACTTTCACGTCTCTCTACAAAAGAGAGCTACTGGGTCTTTTCAGGAGAAGAAGTGAATCTGAAAATTACAGATCAGGATGATCCGAGTATTTTGGTCCTCGCTTCCAGCCCCGAGACCGAAGGAATTAATTCGGCGCTGTATGCCTCGGTGTTAAATCGAGTGCTTCGAGTCATCAATCAAAAAGGAAATCTTCCGGCTGGAATCATTGCGGATGAGTTTCCCACGATCTACATTCACAAGATTGATTCGGTTGTGGCCACGGCGCGGAGCAGTAAAATTGCTGTTGTGCTTGGGCTGCAAGAGCTGCCCCAGTTAAAGCAGCTCTACAAAAGAGAAGTGGCCGATACCATCTGCTCGGTCATGGGAAACATTCTTTGTGGATCCGTTCGAGACCGCCATACCCTTGAATGGCTCGAAAGGCTCTTTGGGAAAATCAAACAAAAAAGTTACTCCGAGTCCTACTCGAGTCAAGGAACTAGTTTTTCGAGCAGCGAAAAAATGGACACGATGATTCCGGCGGGGAAAATCGCTTCGCTTCGAACCGGAGAAATGGTGGGAATGATTGCCTCAAGTTTCTATTCTTCGGAGGGAGAATACCGAAGTTCTGCGATGAGTGGAAAAATTGAGCTACTGGAATCCGAGTCCCTTTATTTGGCAGAAAGCGAAGTGCAAATGCCGATTTACTACGATTTTAAAGACGAGCACGGCACTTGTCAAAAAGAAAAAATCCTACTCGAAAACTTCTCACGCATCCATAGGGAAACGGATGAGCTTGTGAAAGGCATACTTCGCTCAGTCGTTTCCAATTCTAGTTCAACGAATAAGGGAGGTTCAAGTCCAACTACTAAAACAAGTTCAAGTACCGCTGCTGCGGCAGCTACAGCTTCCACTGCGAGTTTGGATTGATCCTTATTTGATCCTCAATTTGCCGCTCACTTAAAACTTGAACTGGAACTTTCGGGAGAACCTAACCCAAGCCTAAATCTTAACTCAAGCCTAAATCTTGGTAAAACGAAGACCTGCTACTATTTCAAATCAACAAATCAAATCACCTTTTAAAACCTAATCTTATGAATCCAATTAGCACCCTTTTTCATTTTCTTCTGTTTTTGTTTCCCTTTTTCCTTTTGGTTTTTTTATCTAACAACCCGAAGGGCATTAAACAGAATTCTTCCCTTTATTTCGCTGGCGATTTTCGAAGTACGCCTGCTTTTTCAAAACTTGAAGTGGATACCCTGAAGGAATCGCTCGCAAGTAAGAGCGTACTTACGAAAGGCGCAGATACACTTGTTAATCCTATGTTGAGAGATTCGATTTATTTAAAACCTCCTTCCAAGAAGAAAGCGATGGAAGCTTTCAATCGGTTTAAAGACGGCATGGGAAAAGCCACTCCCGATTCCCTTCGGACTCCGGGGAAAGTTCATTTTTCCTTAAAGACTCTTCCTCCCGTGGTGCAGTTCAATACGGGACTGAAACCAAGCCTAGATTCTCTACGTGCCATTTACAAACGCGAGAGAGCGAATCGAAAAGAATACCGAATGGAAAAAAGAAAGAAGGATTCTTTGAGTTCTTCTACAAAATCCTCTAAAAAGGGAAAGGCTTTAAGTCAGATGTCAAGGGACAGAATGGATTCTTCCCTTGAGGGGAATCCTAGATTCCGTGCAAATGAGCACCTCTCTCCAAGTAAGGAGCCGAGAAGTGATTTCTATTTTCCCCTGGAAGGGGAACTTTCCATCTCTTCTCCTTACGGGAATCGAGTGCACCCACTTTCTGGGGAAGTTAAATTTCATCGAGGACTGGATTTTCGGGCGTCGTATGAGAGCGTGATTGCGGTCATGGACGGCGTCGTAGAAAAAAGCGGATGGGATTCCAAAGGAGGAGGGTATTATATGACCCTTCAGCACGAAGGGGGAATCTCGACTTCCTATTTGCATCTCTCCGAGCGTTATTACAAAAAGGGAGAAAAAGTATTGGCAGGATATATCATTGCCCGAAGTGGAAACTCAGGCGGGTCCACAGGACCTCACCTTCACTTTATGGTAAGAGAGAATGGAGAGCTGCGCTCTCCTCAGGAGTTCCTTTACAAGAAGAGTATTGAATCGGGCGCTTCTTCTAAAGTCTACGCTCAAAACTAATATAGGCGCCTATTCTAAGGGTTTTCAAGTTTCAAACTTTTCAAACCTTTTGAATCTTTCTCCTACGATTAAAAAAGCAAACCAAATCTAAAATCAATAAAATATGAATTTATCTACCCAAACGGAGGCCACTTTAATGGAGTACGGCCTTTTAAACCAGGATCGTTCCTTTTGCTCTAAACTCTCTTCCCTTGAAATTGAGCAGTTCTTAAAAGGAGAACCCCTCTGCGCGACAAGCGGTAGGGAGAGACTTACTTTTCTTCTGGATCCGTATTCAAGGAATGTAACGGTTCGAGAAAGTACGCTTGAGAAAAGCCTTTCCTACGTACAGGAGTCTAGCAGTACAGAGTTTTTACAACTCGTAAAAGAAACAGCCACTTCCTATGGAGAGAGTTCTCGGTATGAGAAGAAAGCCTATTTGAAAGACTCAGCTAGTGGGGAGCTCATGGAACTGGACTTAGTGAAGCACCTTTCTAGAATCGGAAAAGAAGTATTGGAAAAGGGAGATGTGAAGTCTCAATCGCATTATCGAACGGAGCTGTTTCGGATTAAGAATTATTATTTGAAACAAATGAAAAAATACCCGCACAGCGCAAAGGATTTTAAGGCGCAATTAGGCCTGGTTTCCAAAGAACTTTCTAAAGTATCCAGAAGTGTAAGGTCTTTAAGTGGAGGCGCGGAGCCAAAAGCCTCAAGAATACCTTTTGAAAAAGAACCCGCGAGGTCTTCCTTAGTAAGTGAAAAGAGTCAGTCTCAAACTTCTGTAGAAAGGAAAGTGGAAACAAGCGAAAAAGAGTCCCAAGTTGAAACTACGGCAAACTCGCTTCTGGTTCAAAAGAATGAAAAGTTGGAGCTAGAGAAAGAGCCTTACCGAGGTCGGCGTCGTTAAGAAGCGCAAAGTATAACCTTAAAATAGTTAAGAATTATGTCCGTGGATTTATTTAATTACCAAGCCCGCTATGGGGAGAATACCAATTTTGGATTTAAAGAAACTTCAAAAACGCAGTATTTAACGAGTTCTTTAGGAAAGAAATTCCCTTACGAACTATACAGTGCAACTGCGCGCTTTAAGGCTCCACAGAAAAGAGCAAAATCAAAAGTTAGCCTCGCACCCTTAGAGCAAAGTGCAAGCGATTTTGCGCTCATGGAGCGGCAGTTTTCTCGTTACAAAGCGCTTGATTTTATGTCCGGATCGATTTTAACTTCGCTATCGGATGTCGCTTGGCTCTTTCGAGAATTAGAATCAGAGGCGGTAGAACATACGTTTTTAGTTTATCAGTTTAAGGACAGCAGCTATCTCGTGCAGCATCTCTCAAGCGGAGGACTCTCCTCCGCTGTGGTGGATCTACGGCTTTTGGCAGGGCACGTTCACAAACTGAGCCCCGAGTCGATTACCCTTGTGCATAACCATCCAAGTGGACAGCTAATCTCTTCCCGTCAAGATCAGCAAATGCTAAGTCGACTGCGGCTCGCCTTTGAAAATACCAAAGTCGAGGTGAAAGATGGGCTTGTGCTCAACCTTCGATCGGGACAGTACTTAGTGTTTGGAACAAGTAGCGATTCCGATCGAATCTATGAGCATAGGGATCCCAAACGAAAGGAAAAACAAGTGCCTGTGTATAGTTTTAACAAGCAACTGTTTTGCGTGAATTACCAACCTGATAAAATCACCAATCCAGAACAAACGGCGGCTTATTTGTCCGCTCAAAAGTTTGGCCTCTCGGATCGAACCGAAGCTTTAATTCTCAACAATGCCAACGAAATTATGGGCAAGTTCATTCTTCCTCAAAACAAGCAGTACGAGAAGCTCGTAGAGCTTCTGTCCCGCTATGGAGGCACTTCTGCCATACTTTATGGCAATTCGCTTAGCGAGAGACTCTTCGAGCGCTACAAAACCAAACTAGCCAACTTAGGGTTTGCGGCGCTGGATGGAATCCGTCTTGAAAGCGGGAATTATTACTCTCTGTTAAACCATTCCAAAATTACCCTTCGAGAAGAATTGGTACAGAGCTATAACCAAAAGCAGGGAAAAGCAGCAGGGGAAATGAGAGGAAAAGAGCAGAAGGGGGAAACCTCTGTGCTAGAGCGGCTCGATGTTGCGAGTGAAAAAGAAATTAAACCTGCTGGGCCTTTGTTTCCTCCTCGAAACGGTGTGGGGAGGTAACGGCTTTTTATTCCAGGTCTGCTGCTTTTAGAATGAGCCAGTAGTCGTTTTAAATCCTTGTTTTACTTTTCTCTTTTCTCTTTTCTCTTCTCTCTTTTCTTTTTTCAAAAATGCATCCTATGAAACTTTCCTTTTCTTTATTAATCCCGAGCACTTTTCAAAAGTGGAGTCTTATTTTTCTTATCCCTCTTTTTCTTTCTTGTACGAAAGAAATCCCAAGAGCGGAGACGGGGGGAGCAGATCTGCTCTTTAGCGTGTATTTTCAGGCCTCCAAAGGCCTAGAAAATAGCAAGACCTTTCACCGCTCTTCGCTTAGCTTTCTACCCATAGGGGTTTTTGAAATTACGCCCAGTGAACTTGGGGAAGAGACGGACATGGAGTATTTTTTAATTAAAGACTCCCTTTATTATGGCCTTGAAGCAGGGGTAAGGATTTCTATAGATCCCAAAGCAGGCAGGAGCGTACTCTCCAAAACGCTAGGTGCGCCTTTTTCAAAGGACCCCATTGCGTACTATGGAAGAAGAAGGAATTTAAGCGACACCCTTCTTTTTAAAAGGCATTACAAACGCTTTGAGATCTCAACGCCTGAGCAGTATTCGAGGTATTATATTTTGAAATCCGATTCTTTACTTCCCTACGCGCTTTATCCTCAAATTGAACAGGAGTACGGGGGAAGGCTCGAGAGAATAGATTATTACGATGTCGAGAAGGATATATTTTACTCCATGCAATTACTCCGTAGACTAAATAGAAGTAAGGAGGCGGAGTCTTTTTTTAAGCGAGGGTACTTCTTACCCGAGAGCCAAACTTTAACTCAAAATTAAACGATATGAGTCCAAGCAAATACTATTCGTATTCTCAAATCCAGGAGATTCTCTCAAGTGTGACCCTTTTAGATTATGCCTTTTATTTGGTAATGTCCAGGAAGCTTTCCTATACGGGACGCTTTGGAACCCATCACTATTTTGAAGCAAAAGGCATTAAGATGGCCATTAAAGGAGATGTGTATTATGATTTTAAAAAGGACAAAGGAGGAGGCCTTTTAACGGCGGTAATGGATTTAGAGAATTTAGGTTTTCTTTCTGCAGTAGCTTTCTTGGAGGCTGATTTTAGCCTCTCCTCCTCGCAGCTTACAGAAATCAAAACAAGGGCCTCCACAGAAAGAAAAAGGGCGCCTTCGAAAAGTACATTGAAGCTACTTTCTTTTGGTTCGGTAAAAGACTTAGTCCTTCGGAGTTATTTTAAATCCAGGGGCATTTCTTCTACGGTCCTTGAGGATTACGGACTGGAGGTTTCCTTTGAGGTGAAAGGAAGAAAAGGCGTGGCCTTCGGCCTTGAAAATTCCAAAGGAGGATACGACCTGCGATCCTCCACTTGGAAATTAAAGTCAGGTCCGAGTAGCTATTCCATTGTGGAGCAAAGTGCGAAACGAATGGTTATCTTCGAAGGACTCACCGATCTGCTCACCTATGTAGAACTTCAGTATCAGAAAGGATCTCTTATTCGAAGAACGCTCGTGGTTTTAAATTCGGTTACGCAATGCAGTCGCTTTTTAGAAGATTTTAGCTCGTTTAGTGGCTTTGTGTTTGTATGCTTAGACGGGGATGAGGCAGGAGAAAAAGCGACCCAGAAAATTATAGGCGGCATGCCCCAGGCAAAGGTTAGGGACGTTCGTAGTGTTTATCGGATTTCAAAAGAAGGATTTAATGATTTGAATGAAGCTTTTGTACACTCCTTTTCTAACCAGAATAGAGAAGTTGAGTCGAGTAGAAAGAGGAAAATGGACTTAATTTAGATCGGTTTCAAAATTCTCTTGTATCTTTGTTTTCACGCTGCGAAGTGGGAGAACTCATTCTTTGTTTTTCCAGCTTCGTGATGCAAGGGTCCATTTCCTTAATTGAGTAGGGAAGGATCTAAGTTTAATTGAAGTTTAAGTAAAGACGCTAAAGGCGAAAAAATATGTCAAAATCTTGTTGTGACCACGAGGCCGAGAATCACTCTTCAAACCCGCATACCCATCGGTACGATGCAAAAGGAAGACAGCTTTGCTGTCAAGAGAAGACAAATGCCCTAGATTCTATGGAGTCTGAGGACTCCTGCTGCAGTTCCACTCCAAGGAAAAGTAAGAAAGCGCCCAGTTGCTGCGCTCACGAGGACGACTCGGGAGGCGAAAGTGACTCGGAGAGTCATGATCATTCCCATTCGCATGGGAATGGAGCCTCAGAAAGCACTTCTTTACTTTCCCTTTTTAAAATTCCGCTTCTTTCATTTGCGTTACTCATAGTAGGTCTTTTGCTAGATCATTTCCTCAAACCGTCCTGGTTTGAAGGGCCTGTCCGAATTGTTTATTATATAGCGGCCTATCTGCCTGTGGCGATTCCTGTTCTTAGGGATGCAGTAGAAAGTATACGATACAAAGAATTCTTCTCTGAGTTTTTCTTAATGGGTATTGCGACCCTAGGAGCGATTGCGATTGGGGAATATCCAGAGGCGGTTGCGGTGATGCTGTTTTACAGTGTGGGGGAAGTTTTCCAAGGCATGGCCGTTCGAAAAGCGAGAGGAAGCATAAAAGAGCTTTTAGACCAAAGACCGGAAGAAGTCACAGTGCTAAGGGAGGGAGTTCCTTCTACACTACGCGCAAAGGATGTTGAAATTGGAGAAGTGATTCGTTTAAAACCGGGAGAGCAAGTGTCGCTTGATTCCGTCCTTCTTTCTGCTTCCGCTTCGTTTAATACGGCGGCGCTTACCGGAGAGAGCAAACCGGATACGAAAAGAGAAGGAGAGAGCGTTTTAGCCGGAATGGTTAATCTTGGGCAGGTGACAGAAGTGAAAGTGACCACTGCGTTCAAAGATTCAAAACTGAGCAAGATTCTAAAGCTTGTGCAACAAGCGACGGCTCAAAAAGCTCCTACAGAGCTTTTCATCCGTAAGTTCTCAAAAGTATATACGCCCATTGTAGTGTATCTAGCGATTGGCATTACCATTCTACCTGCTTTATGGGTCGAGGATTATGTGTTTTCCGAGTGGCTCTACAGAGCCCTCGTGTTCCTAGTAATCTCGTGTCCTTGTGCCCTCGTGATCTCGATTCCCCTAGGTTATTTTGGTGGGATTGGAGCCGCAAGTAAAAATGGAATCCTTATTAAAGGATCCAATTTCCTTGATGTATTAGCCGCCGCAAAAAGCGTCGTGATGGACAAAACGGGGACTCTTACAAAAGGTGTCTTTAAAGTCGTACAGGATGAAGTGTTAAGTACAAGTAAAGAGGAGAAGGAGCACTTACTCACTCTTGTCAATACTTTAGAGAGCCATAGCACGCATCCGATTGCAAGTGCCATTAAAGAGTACGTAGGAGAAGTAGATCATAGTATAGCATTTAAGTCCATTGAGGAAGTTCCTGGGCATGGATTAAAAGCCGAAATCCAAGGAGAAACGCTTCTTGTGGGAAATTTTAAACTCTTACAGAGAGAAAATGTTTCTTTTCCAAGTGAGCACGAAAAGAACGTAGATACTGTTATCGCCATTGCTTTTGGCGGAGAATACAAAGGATATCTAACCCTAGCCGATGAGCTAAAAGAGGAGTCGCATGCTGCGATTGCAGAACTGCATCGACTGGGCGTCCGGACTACACTCCTGAGTGGAGATAAAGAAGCGGTGGCTCAGAAGGTGGCTGCGGAGCTAGGAATCAAAAGCGCCTACGGCGGACTCTTGCCTGAAGATAAAGTGGAGCATTTGAAAACCCTAGCGAAAACAGAAAGTCCTATTCTCTTTGTCGGAGACGGAATGAACGATGCCCCTGTGCTTGCCTTAAGCGATGTAGGAATTGCCATGGGAGGACTTGGCAGCGATGCTGCCATTGAAACGGCAGATGTCGTCATTCAAGACGACAACCCCCTTCGAGTGCCTATGGCGATCAAGATCGGTAAGGCTACCAAATCCATTGTATGGCAAAATATTATACTTGCCTTTGGAGTTAAAGCAGTAGTGCTGGCCTTAGGAGCGGGAGGAATTGCTTCCATGTGGGAAGCCGTCTTTGCAGATGTAGGAGTTGCCTTACTTGCAATTTTAAATGCGGTTCGCATTCAGAATAAGAAATTTTAGCCACGCATTTTTCAAAGAAGGGTACTCTTTAGCGAAAGATTGCAAAGTAGAGTATAACCCAAAGAGCCACAAAGACAAGTCCCGGGTAGAGGGTAGATCGAAAGGCCTTCCCATCTTTTTTGATCAGGAGTAAATACAACAAATAAACGATAAGCGCTACAGTAAGTGCGATTGCAATAATAGGATAGGCCATAGTTCAATAAAATTTGTAGTTCGTAAACAGAAGATACGAAATATCAGAACTTAAATTGAAAAAGAAGCAGCTAATTTGCGGTTCCTTGGTTTCGAGAAGAAGGTCTTCCTCTTTGTTTTGGAATGTTGACGTTTTTAAGTCGAATGATTCGAAGGGCATGTTCTACGTCTACGACAATGATTTTCCCTTGTTGACTGATCGCTTCGTCTAAAACGCCAGAGGCTTTAATGTTGTAGGCGGTAGACCTTCCACAGCCAAGTACCTTGGCAAGACCGGAATAGCCGTACTCGTATTTTTTCTCTTTCACCATTTCACGGTGAAGTTCAATGTACTCGGCCACGGTCAGTTGCCAAATGTACTTTTCGTAATCTTGTGCGTTGGGTTCCATAAGATCGCAATTTTTGAGGTGGTTTGTAATTGCTATAAAAGCATAGAAACGAAAGTATAATTTCGTTTTCAATTACAAAAGATGTCCAAAAAACGCACAACTTTCAGTGAGGCATGTGTGCTGTAGGGAGCGAGGATGCTATCGCGAAAAAGGAAGTTTTCCAAAAAGAGGGATATTCTGTATTGAGGAGTTAGTGTATTGATATACAGATTAATAGCCTCTAAAAATAGGCATACTATTCACTACATTGTTAATTTAGTTAACGTATAGAGTCTTATTTTAACACTTTTTAACAATTCTTGTAAAGACCTGAATCCACGAGGTTTTACAGAGATTTTAACATAGTGTTAACAAAACATTAAGAAAATTTAACAATGTGAATTTTGAAGTTAAAGGTGCGAATATACCTTTGCCGAGTCAAAACCAATAAAAACAATTCAAAATGATGAAAAGAGTAACTCTCGTAATCATAATGATGATTTCAACTCTTGGACTGTATTCATTCGACAAATACAATGCCAATGACAACGATGAGGTGAAAACGAGTTATGCGTCGTATTATCACGACAAGTTCAACGGGAGAAGAACCGCCAGCGGGGAAGTTTTCAGAAATTCTGAGATGACTGCTGCGCACAGAACCCTACCTTTTGGAACCAAAGTAAAGGTGACAAACCTAAGAAATGGGGAAAGTTGCATCGTAACGATCAACGATAGAGGACCCTTTCATGCGAAAAGAGCTTTAGACTTATCCAAAGCAGCCTTCGATGAAATCGGAAACCTTTCCAAAGGTACAATGCCAATTGAATATCAAATTATCGATTAGTCGATACGACATTGAAAAAGTAGAGCCAGCGTTAACGCTGGCTTTTTTTTTATGTGTTGGAAGCATTTGCCCAGTAGTACATGGGTTTTGAATATTGAACTTCCTTTTTCTAAAACTTACGTTGCTTTAGAAACTCACGTAAATATATTTGTATAATTCCTTTATAGGTTGCTTGTGGAGAAATCGGATCTAATATGACCACATATTTGGGATAATTGTCTTCTATTAGCATTAGGTTGCCAAATTCTCGCTGAACCGTTTTTTCATCTGCCAATAAATAGCATGCTTGAACGTAGATGCGTTCTCCATTTTTTTCTCCGATGAAATCAATTTCGCAAGTTCCTTCCTTGCCGGGATAAACTTGATACCCTGAGCGCAACAATTGCATATACACTGCGTTTTCTCTCAATTTCCCCACTTCCGAACGGAAATTGAACCCTCTGACACTATTGCGAATGCCTAGGTCTTCAAAATAATATTTTTCTCCTATTTCAAATATCTTTAAACCTTGGATATCTGCTCGTTGTGATTTATGTACAAAATATGCGTTTGTCAGTGCCTTCAGGTAATTGATGACCGTTTGGGTTGGCATATTGATTTGTTGCGATTTAAGATATTTGCTGATATTTTGTGCCGACAAAAGACTGCCTGTGTTATCTGCCAAAAAAGCGACGAGGTTTTCCAATAGGGAAACATTCCGAATATTTTCTCGCCTTACTACATCTTTTAGTAAAATGGAAGCATATACGTTTTTCAGATATTCAAAAACCACGTCAGGTTCCGTACCGATATGTTGCTTGTAGGGCATTCCGCCTATGGTGAGATAGCGTTCCAGATTTTCGTTGCTGTCTTTCAGTGAATTAAAATCTAAAAATTCGGTATAACTCAAAGAATGGATTGTAAATTCAACATAACGTCCAGCAAGGAGTGTTGCCAATTCGCCCGAAAGAATATTGGCATTGCTTCCCGTACAATATAAATCACAAAGCTCTTCATTGAGCAAACTTCTCAAGCACTTTTGAAACTCAACTATTTCCTGTATTTCATCGATAAAAACGTAATTGCTTTTATCGGGCAACAAATTACTTTTCACATATTCGTATAAATGCGTATGAGTAATGATATCCGAAAATTGTTCGCGTTCTTTATCTATGTATATGATATTCGCATTGTCGTTTTTTTGGATTTCTTCAATAATTAGCTGAAGCATGGAACTTTTACCTACTCCTCGCTGCCCAGTGAGTAATTTGATGATATGCTTATCAATGAACGGTTTTATACGTTCTAAGTACCCTTCTCTATAAAATAAAATCTTTTCCATTATGATTGAAGTATTTATGAAAATGCGCAAGACCTTCAATTACGATTGAACTGTTTATCCGAAAGTGCAAAACCTTCAATTATATTGGAAGGTTTTCAGTCAAATATCTTCAATTGCAATCGAGTCTAAATTAGAACCCTTTATGCTGGTAGTAGAGACCAAGTAGTCCCTTTAACTTATCTCCAATAAGGCATTCTGTCTATACTCTTTGTTTTCTCCCTGGCTTACATAGCCAAGTTGATTGGTTAAGAGCTTTGTGCTGCCTAATGAAAATTCGGGTAGGTTGCAGTGATGATGTCCATAGATCCAGTACTGAATATCATGTTCTAGCATTAGATGGCTTAAATCGACAGCAAAGGCTTCATTGATAGCACTACCCTTGTATTTTGGGGGATAGTTTTCAAAAGTTGGTACATGATGAGTAACAACAACCGATGGGGCACCCTTTAGTCGTCTAAGGGAATCTTTTATGAATCTCAAATTTTCTCGGTGAAGTGCATTGTAATCACCAGTTGAAAAAGGGAGACCATTATTTGTAATTAGACGGAAGTCATTTAAAGACCTTGAAATTAGGAATTCATTTTGTGGAGAGAGGTGAGACCAGAGAGTGGAAAAGAGAAAATTTACTCCTTCAATCTCTTTTACTGTATTGTTGAGCAATGAGACGTTAGGTCTTATCTTCTGTTCAAAACTTCCAATCGCTTTCTGAATGTCGCTTCGATAGAATTCATGATTTCCAGGGATCCAATACGTATGCTTAAATTGCTCCGAGATCTTATCGAAAAAGTCCTGATGGCGTTCAATTTCAGCAAACGGAACTATATCCCCAGCTAGAACTAAAGTATCAGCCATGGGTACTATTGGGTTTTCTTTGAGGTACTCTTTGTTCTCTGGAAATTCCAAATGCAAATCTGAGCAGTATTGAATTTTCATAACTTCAACCATTTTAAAATTAAGGTTTAATTTAAAATAAATATCAGTTGGGTGTCTAATTAGTCATTGAGCATGGACTAATGAAGGTAGCAGGAATCACTTTTTAGTGATAGGAATAAGACCGTGAATTTACAAAAATTCAAAGAAATTGTCGCGGTTTATCACGAAGGTGTTTTTCGGGTTGTATTTGTCCGTGAAGGACTTTGTAAAGGTGACTTTACGTTTCGGATTGTATTTAATCTCATAAGCTGTGATCTCCCCCTCATTTAATTCAAGATAGTCTATCTCCGCCTGTTGTTTGTTTCTCCAATAATGTACTGAACCATAGAATCCATCATAGTTCAACCTTTTTTTCTTTTCGCTCACAATGAAGTTTTCAAACAGAGCTCCTTGATCGTCTCGACTCACAAGAGGGGAGAACCGGCCAATAATGGCATTTCGGATCCCATTGTCATAGAAATACACCTTAGGTTTAGATGTGAGTTCATTTCTTTGATTCGTAGAGTAAGGGTAGAGTCGAAAAATGACGAACGCTTTTTCTAAGAGGTCTATATAATTGATTACAGTTTGGCGATCCACACTCAGTATTTTAGCAAGCTCATTGTAGGAAACTTCACCCCCTACTTGCAATGCGAGTGCATTAAGCAGCTTCAGAAGTAAATCCGGTTTTTTAATGTTGACTAGTTCCAGAATGTCCTTATATAGATAGCTTCCAGACAAAGAAAGTAATATCTTTTTCTTATTCTGACCTGTAATAACCTCAGGGTACATACCGTAGATCAGAAATTCCTCAAGCCTAGTAATTGCGTGAGCAAAAGTATACTGCTGAACAATTTCTCGCCAAGATAGTGGGAAGAGTTGATGTTCCCATTTGCGACCTGTAAGAGGTTCATTTATTTTGTTTCCTAAATCAAGTGAGGAGGATCCAGTTATGATCAATTGTTTTCCTAGATTGGCATCAATGAGGAGTTTGGCGACTATACCGATGTCCTCAATGCGCTGCGCTTCATCTAGAAAAATCACATCGTAAGGTTCAACTAAATTCAATAGAAAATTAAAATTAGCATCCGCGAGTTGTAAACGAACTTGAGGGTCATCCCCGTTTAATTTTAATACATTTTGATCCGTCACAAGTTCTTGGATGAGAGTCGTTTTTCCGACTTGGCGTGGGCCAAGAAGAATCAAGGCTTTTTTGTTATCCCAATCCTCTAGAAGTTGAGGTGTAATTTCTCGTTTGATCATATTACAAAGATACAATTTCACAAAGACTATGCATCATAAATTAGGATTTTTTGTGGTTGTAATCGCAAAAAGTTATAACTTTTTAGGGTTGTAACCACAAAAAGTTATATTTTTTCACTCCTTTTGCAAAGCGAAATATCGGAACTTTTGCGTAAGCACTCGTATTTTCACCACATATAATGTTTATTATATGTGATTTATGAGTATTGTAGTCTAGTGAATCTTAATTTTGAAGTCCTAAAACTCAACTAGGACAGGGCAATGATCCGAATGAAAGGCTTCTTTTAAAATAGCGGCTCTTGTGAGGCGGTCTTTCATTGGGTATGAGACGAAGTTATAATCGAGTCGCCAACCTTTGTTTCTAGCTCTTGAATTTTGTCGGTAGCTCCACCAAGAATAGTTATCCGGTTGGTCGTTGAAGTGTCGGAAACTATCAATAAGTTCACACTCTTCAATAAACTTGGTCATCCATTCTCTTTCCATCGGAAGGAAGCCTGAAGTATTTTTAAGGCCCTCGGGATTGTGAATGTCAATCGCCTTGTGGCAAATGTTGAAATCCCCTGAAATAATCAGATTTGGAATCGTTTTGCGAAGCTCTTTTATGTAGTCCAGAAAGTCATTACAAAACTCCATCTTGAAGTCTAATCGCTCAATGTTGGATGCAGAAGGGACATAAACGGAGATCACGGAGTAATCTTCAAAGTCTGCTCTGAGGATTCTACCTTCATTATCGTACCTCTCAATTCCGCAACCGTAAATGACTTGTTTAGGTTTAACTTTGGACGCAATTCCCACACCGCTATAGCCTTTCTTTTGTGCACTGTGCCAGTAGTTGTAATAGCCAGCCGTTTCAAATTGAGCGGTGTCAATTTGATCGTTCCCAGCCTTGCTTTCTTGAATGCAAATCACGTCTGGGTCTGCCACTTTTAGCCAGCCCACAAAATCCTTCGTAAATGCGGCGCGAATACCGTTTACATTGTAGCTTATTAGTTTCATAGTACAATAATACGAATTTTGGGGCGGATTTTGGCTGGGTTGAAAATGCTTTTCCTCTAACCCCTTTTTCGATTTCACTACTGTTAAAGGATGTTAAAGGCACGTGCGAACCCCTAGGGATCCAGGGCTTTGCAAAGTTGAGTTTTTTTCGTATTTTAGAATCCTGCTTCTTCAACTTTGAGTAGTATAGAATTTGAAGAAGAAGAATTCCCAACAAGCTGAAAAAAAAACTATGTCCGAAAACCTCTTGCAAATCGCTGAGGAGTCCTCTATTTCTGTCCCGAAATCGGAGCTCCTGTCGCGAGTCCGAATTAAATTTGTGAAACCTCTTGATTCTGCTAAAAGTTTTGAAGAATTGAGTGACTGTACCAACGTAAGTGTTCAAACTCTAAGACGCCTTTATGGAAAGATCAAGTCTTCCCATAAAACGAATCGCTCTACACTTTCCATGCTTTGTCTATATATTGGGTTCAAGGATTGGGACAGCTTCTGTCTTTCTCTTGAATCCACCAATTCTGTCAGCGAAGGAGATAAGAATGTAATTGATTCAATGGAACTCTTTTTGAAAAATGGAGTAAAACACCCAGAGAGCTTTCAACAAAGCACGATCACCGTAGGCACATTAAACGAATACACCCAGTACATATACAAATCACTTGATCATTTTAAGTATTTCTACGAGAAATATAAAGAGAACCTGTGGGCCGTGGAGTATAACCTTGCATGGGTTCCGAATTACAATTTATTTGGAACTCCTTATGTGCGGCGCGCGATGGAAGATCTGGTAAAGAGTACAATCGTTAACCACGTGAAATTGTCTCAAACCAATCTTCTTTGCTTTGGTGCGTTTATGACAAATAACGATGTAGAATTTTCTCGGCATTTTAACACGCTTTCCTCTATTTATGAGGCTTATAAAGCCGATGGGGAATACATGCCTTACCATGAGATGCGCTATACGACGGTTCTTCTCATGGACGGTAAGTCAGATCCCAATCTCATAATACCAGAATATTTGAAAAATCTGAAAGAGCAAAATCTTCCGTCAAGCCATGAGCAGGAGCTTTTGGTCTTTTTTGCCAATACGCTTATCTGGCTGAAGCTTTATGAAAAGGGATTTGAACTCCTTCAAGAAGCAAAGTCTTTTTACAAACCGCTGAAGGAAAAAATGGAAAAATCCTACGTCCATTATTTTGGAATGAATCTAGGGTTTTTAAAAGTGACCTTTGCCCTCCTATATAAAGCCGTAGGAAAGCCGCTTCCCCCACAATATGAAATTAAAACCGCAGATTTTACGGACCAGGCAGATCTCCTTTACCACAAGTATACTAGTGGCTTAAACCTCGTCTACCAAATCCTCGTCGTGAAGTCCAACACTCAAAAAAAGTCTCGTAGGAAAGAGCTTTCACAGGTGATTGAGGAAACACATTATACGAGACTTTACAGCATCCTTCGTGATCTAGATCCTGACTTTTCAAAGTACAGCGAAGACTAACTTTCTTAATAAAGGGTAAACTTGGACTAACTTGGATTTTTTTTTGAAGAATCCAAGTTCTAACTTTGAAGTCCTAAGCACAAATGATGAGAAAAGAACCGTTTGATTTAACCTTGAAAAATTCAATAGTTCAGAGGCTCAAACCTTTTTTCAGCGGGTCCTAAGGGGGAAGATAGATTATTATACTACTACTTAAAACTAATTTCCATTGCAGAATTCCCCCTTTCTAGGGCCTTTTAAAAACACAAAAAGACGAAAACCAATTGATCATGAATAATAGAAGCACAAAGCCCTCTTCTTTTGACGAGCAAGCGAGTCAAGAGTGTCGCGTGAACAGCACGGCGCAGTCCCTTGCACATAGGAAGTTTAATCTTAACCGAGATTGCTTGTCTAAAGTGCTTATTTACGGAGGTTTAATGATAGTGATTTTAGGGCTACTCTCAATTTTCAATACTGAATATCATTTCAGTTCTTTTGGAGCAAGTGCTTTTGGATTTCTTCTTTTTGCAATTGGTCTTATTCTCTTTTGTACATCGCCTAAAGGCACCCTTAATATGGACGGGCGAGAGCTACGCAAGCAAGATAATTTTAACGTATAAATAAGAAGACTGAATCTTTTTCTTTAGCTAGTATGCACCTAGTGAACTAAGTAGCTTTACAGACGTCATAAACGATTTTGGTTTAAACCAAAAAATCCCCCTTAAGAAAAACTTTAGGGGGACTTATTTGCTTTGAATTAGAGGTTTATTTACCTAGTAAATCTTTATAGCTTGCTTGGATAAAGGCTGTTAGGTCTTTTCCTTTTAGTAGGTTTTGTGACAGTTTTGCAAGGTCAAATGCTCTTTTGATTTTAGCACTTTTATCCTCTGCGTTTTCACTTTCCACGATTGTAGTGGCTAAATCACTATTTGTGTTGACCACCAAATTGTACATTTCAGGGAAACCGCCCATTCCGAACATTCCGCCTCCGCCAGTAGCTTGCATGTCTTTCATACGACGCATGAACTCAGGTTGAGTGATGATGAAAGGCGCATCGCTGCTATCCATATCTTCAAGTTGAACCGTAAACGTTTTGTCGCTTACCGTTTCTTCAATAGTAGTTTTAAGCGTTTCCTTTTGCTCATCCGTTAATTTGGCCAAGATGGGCTCATCCTTTTTAATAAGGTTGCTGATGTGATCTGCATCCACACGAACGAATTGGATTTTCTCTTTCGTAGATTCTAATTTTTGAATTAGGTGAGGTGCGATTGGGGAGTCTAGTAAAAGTACTTCATATCCTTTGTCCTGAGCGGCTTGAATGTAGCTATGCTGCTCATTTGGATTGGTTGCATAAAGCACGATGAAATTTCCGTCTTTGTTGGTTTGATTGAGTTTCGCTTTTTCTTCAAACTCATTCCATAAGTAGTGTTTGTCTTCTACGGTAGGGTAAAGAGCGAACTTGTCTGATTTTTCGAAGAATTTATCTTCGGAAATCATACCGTATTCAATCACCACTTTAATGTCGTTCCATTTCTGCTCATAGTCCTCTCTGTTTTCTCCAATGAGAGAAACCATTTTATCTGCTACTTTCTTCGTGATGTAAGAAGAGATTTTCTTCACGGCTCCGTCGGCTTGTAAATAAGAACGAGAAACGTTTAGTGGAATGTCTGGAGAATCAATTACCCCTCTTAATAACATTAAGAAGTCCGGTACAATTCCTTTGACTTCGTCCGTTACGAATACTTGGTTTTGATAAAGTTGAATTTTATCCTTTTCAATGTTTACATTGTTACCCAGTTTTGGGAAAAACAAAACTCCGGTTAAATGGAAAGGGTAGTCTACATTCAAATGGATATGGAAAAGGGGATCTTCAAACTGCATTGGATACAGTTCGCGGTAGAAGCTCTTATAGTCCTCTGCTTTAAGGTCAGAAGGAGCTTTGGTCCAAGCAGGGTTAGGATTGTTGATGATATCATCCACTTCAATCGTTTCTGCTTTTGCATCCTCAGGCGCATCTTCAGGAAGTGGCAAAGTCTCAGTGCGAGTTCCAAACTTAATTGGAATCGGCATGAACTTGTTGTACTTAGAAAGAAGCTCTCTGATTTTAGATTCCTCTAAGAACTCAGTGGAATCCTCGGCAATATGAAGAATGATTTCAGATCCTCTTGTGGTTTTCTCGTCCGTAGGTTCTAATGTGTATTGCGGACTACCATCACAAACCCAACGAACCGCAGGTTCGTCTTCTCTATACGATTTCGTTAAAATCTCAACTTTGCTCGCTACCATAAAGGCAGAATAGAAGCCAAGGCCAAAGTGTCCGATAATACCGGCGTCTTTTGCGTCATCCTTATATTTTGCTAAGAATTCTTCTGCTCCAGAAAAGGCGATTTGATTGATGTATTTCTCTACTTCTTCACCGCTCATCCCAATTCCTTGGTCAATAATGTGAAGCGTTTTGTTCTCTTTGTCTAGTTTAATTTCAATTATTGGATTGCCGTATTCCACCGTGGCTTCGCCCATGTGAATCAGATGCTTTAATTTAAGGGTTGCATCGGTGGCGTTAGAGATTAATTCTCTAAGAAAGATTTCATGGTCGCTGTAAAGAAACTTCTTAATCAGCGGGAAAATGTTTTCTACAGATACATTGATATTTCCTGATGTCATAATTTGGTTATTTTTAATTGGAGCAGAAGTTTCAAAAAAAATACCAATGACGGGAAGGTGACAATTTGTCTTATAGGGTGGCGGTTGTTAGGTTACCTCAAGAATGTAAGTGCAAAGGCTAGAATCAAACTTAAACGGCCCGCTAGGCTTTGCTGTAGATACTTAGCTAGCGAATCGTAATTTAATAGAATTGGACCGTCATACGAGCCTTCCTTCGTATACTTTCCTGTATAGTCGTAGAGTACAGTATCCATTCCTAGCGCTTTTGCAGCTGCAATTTCGGAGTGAACATCGTCACCCACCACAAGAGTCTCTTCTGGCGTAAGAGAATACTCCTTCATAATCTGTGCAAAGACATCTTTTTTTGTCAGGCTTGATTTGGAAGGGTCGACGACAAAGCATTTTTCAAAGTCTTTTTCAATATTCATTCCTTTGATTTTGCTCCATTGTAATTTAGTGAAGCCTGTTGTAATTAGGAACTTTAAAACGTCGAGTTCTTTTGTCTTCTCATACGATGCAAAGGGTTTGATAGGTCCAGTATATACTAGATTCTCAAGTAGCCTAAGGCTGTTCTCGATAAGATCAGGATGAAACTTATGCTCATTGGCTACAACTTGAAAGGGTCTTTTTTGAATTTCCGCTTTGATTTCTTCTAGATCGCCTGAGTAGCGTTTATCGCTCTCAATCAAATTATATAATTCTGCAAACAGGTCGTTTCCGATGGAGCTCACAGGATAGAGGGTATTGTCTAAATCGAATAATAGGGCTCTTTTTCTTATTTTGTTCATTTTGAAATGCTAAGGGTAGTGTACAAACTGAGTTCTTTCTTTTGAGACTCTAAAATACGAAAACCGTGATAAAAAAAACGGAGAAGATCCCATAGAATCTTCTCCGCACTAAAGGCCAGTAAAAATAAACTATGAAAAAAAACTACTGGCTTTAGCAATGTGAAAAATAGAGGCTGCTTTTTTTTCTCCCATCTCCTCTTTTCCTAACCCATGAGATGAGCGTTTATTTTATATTTTATTCTGCTCCTTGTTAAGTTCAAAAATACGACCAATCTCTCTTAAGTTATGGTTAATTAATCTAGCTAAGTAGTTAAATTTGAGTTAATTTTATAAAAGTCCAATTCGAAAGGAATTTCTTTTTTTTGAATACCTTTGTCAACTCTACTTGAATACCAAGTTTTCCTATGCAAAACAAACTTAAAATCATCAACGATCCTGTTCACGGATTTATTAAAATCACCTCACCGTTAATTTTTGATGTACTGGAGCATCCCTATTTTCAAAGGCTAAGAAGAATTGGGCAGACGGGCCTTTTAAATTTGGTCTTTCCTGGGGCAACCCATACGCGATTTCATCATGCGATCGGAGCGATGCACCTAATGTTTACGGCATTAGAAACCTTGAAACTAAAAGGAGTAGAGATTTCAAAAAAAGAACAAGAATCTGCGCTCTTAGCGATCCTGCTGCACGATATAGGGCACGGTCCTTTTTCGCATGCACTAGAAAACATGCTCTTTGAGGATTACCACCATGAGAAACTCTCGCTACTTCTAATGCAGGACCTAAACGGGCAGTTCACAGGAGAACTCACTCTTGCCATCGAAATGTTTCAAGGACGCTATTCTAGAGGCTTTTTTAATGAACTCATTTCTTCTCAATTGGACGTGGACCGCCTAGACTACCTAAGACGCGATAGTTTCTATTCGGGAGTCTCGGAAGGAAGTATTAACACAGAGAGAATCCTCTCCATGCTAAATGTATCAAATGACCAACTGGTCATCGATGCAAAAGGAGTTTATTCCATTGAGAATTATCTAACGGCCCGAATGTTTATGTACTGGCAGGTCTATTACCATAAGACCGCGGCCTTACTAGAGCATCTACTCGTAAGGATTCTTTCTCGGGCTAGAACCCTTACTTTAGAAGGAGTCCAATTAGAAGCCCCAGAGAATCTTCGCTATTTTCTGTACAAATCCAAACATTCTGCTGCTAGCAAAGGGGACATTGAGCGCTTTACGCAACTAGACGATAACGATGTGATTCAAGCGCTTAAATTATGGCAAAACCATGAGGACGTCGTCCTGTCTTATTTTTGCAAGTGTGTATTAGGAAGGAGGATACCCAAAACGATTTTAGCTTCCCAGCCTTTTTCAAGGGAGTTTGTTGAGGAAAAGATTAAACTAACCGATGCTCGATTTGGCGCCGGATTAGGAAAAGAGCTAGTCGGAGAAATTTCCAGAAGTCTACTTGCTTACAACGCGGAAAAACAACCCATTCATCTTCTTCGAAAAAACGGACAGAAAGTATCTCTCAGTTTGTTTGAGAACCAGATTCTCACCAGTTCCATGACCAGTGAGAACACAAAATACATTCTGTATTTTCCTCGAGAGATTCTTTCTTAAAGACTTCGTTTTTTTTCGTTCTTAGAACGAAAGTTGAACAAGTAAATCGGCCCTTTGGGAAGGTCCTACCTTTTCTTTTTCTAGGAAGCTATAGGCAGTATGAAGTTTAAGAGTAGAATGAAGGAAGTACTTACTAATTCCTACTGTGAAGGCGCTGCTTTTCTGAAGAACGGAATTCTGCATGGAACTGAACTCTGGTGTAATCGAGGCGTAACGAACATCAACACCAAGTCCTTTTGCAAAACTATAACCCATTTGCAAATTGTAGGCTTTTCCTAAGGATAAGTAGGAGTATAATTCCTTCGCTTCTCCCGCAAGGTCTTCACCATTCTCATGCTTTGCAATTGTCGAGTTTCCAGAAGTGCTAGCCTTTGCTAATTCCGTAAACAATGAAAAGCCCCGGTATTTGAAAAGGAGATCGGCATAAATCTTTTCGTAGTTGGGATATACCGCATTTAGGTTATTGTCTAGCAATAGAAAATCTCCATGGCCTTCTCCTGATTTGTGGCTTACGCCCTGGTTGTAAGAATAGGCAGCTCCTAAAACAAGTTTTGGACTGGGTTCACGTTGTAGGTCTCCAATGGTTAAGGATTTTTGGTCTTTGAAAAAGCCAAAAGGATAGAAATCCAGTCTAGCTCCGTATTTAAGACCTCCGATATCGTTACTAAAGACATTCCGACCGTCGCCAGAAGTAATCGCTACTTGAGGTACGAGTTTTAATTCTTTTTTTCCAAGGACCATTTCTCCAAAAAGGCCAAGCTCTCGCCCGCTTGCACCAAAGGCGCTGCTTACTAAACTCTTGTCCTGAAAGGTGAGTTTAGAGGATTTGAGTAGGAGTTCTTTGTTGTTTAAGGGCGTTTGTTTCTGACCGAGAGAAAGAGTGAGGGTCTTTGTAGGCTGATAAGAAATCCATGCATCTAAAAAAGCATCCTTTAGTCCAAAATCCAATTGAACCGTAGCGCTTAGTTTTTCTTCAGGAGCCTCGGCTTTTAGAGTAAGAAACAAATGGCTTAACCGAAATTGCGAAGTGTTTGGCCCCTCTTTAAAACTCTCATGGGAGTACAGGGTTTGAAGGTAGCCACTAACAGAAATGGCAAAAGGTTTTTTGAAGGATGGCTCAGGGAGTTTTTCCTCTAAAAGAGTTACTTCCTCTACTTTTAGGGTAGATTGTAGGGTGTCAGCAGTTTGCTGTGCATAAAAAATAACGGAAAGACCGGCAAAAAGTAGGCATAAGGGAGTTCTCATAGTATTGGTTTTTTTTAGGCACGAGTGCCTGGGTTAATAGAGTGAGTATCATGGTTGTTTTTCTAGTATAAAATTAGGCGTTTTTTAAGATTCAATCTCTTTTTTTAGCCTGCTTATTTTCCTGACATTCATCAGGGAAATTATGGTTTGGAAAAGAGCGGAAAGAACGGGGGTCAGTCTTTTTTACGCTCTTGAAGAATTAGTTTATATTTGAAGAAAGTAAATCGTAATTTTTCACCTATTAAATTCGAAAGAGATGGAATCAGGGCAAAAACGTTTTCAGGATCAAAATCTTCGGTTGCAGGAGTTTCTGCATCAAGTGGACGTCGAATGTCCTAAGTGTGGAAAGATGGCCACAGCGATTCGGGACGAAGAAAAGAAGATGGCGACCCTTCGATGTTCCCACTGTGGACTCTTGAAAACCAAATCCATGGAAGTGAAAATCATGGGCAAAACAGCCCTCTATAAAGTGCCTGCTCACGATTACTTCGAGGCGAATTTATGGTACAGAACCCCGTTTAAGGACTATCAGATTGTCGCTTATAATTTACCTCATTTGCTATACCTTGAACAGTACATAGGGGCAAAGCTAAGAGAGCATAAGGATCGAGAGCATTTTACTCTCCTTGAAAAGCTTCCGAAGTTTTACCATGAGGCAAAACATCGCGATGCGCTTCTAAAGAAGATCGCTCAGCTGAAAAAAAAGTAGGTCTAGCCTTGGATTAATCGCAAAAGGATCCTAGTTCTGAAAAATAATTCTCAATATAGTTGGCACCTTTCGAAATTTTAAGGGGAGACAAGTCTTTCTTGGTACTTACGTGCTGAAAAGGTTCCGAACTTGATTTGAGTTTATGAAAGTATTGGGCTTTGGGCTCCGCGTAAGAAAGAATCCCTTCTTCTGATATTTGGATTTTTCCATAGGGAAGCGAGATTATGTACGAATTGTCACCTTCACTGTAAGCAAGATTGGCCTGGCACTCCTCAGCTCGAACCCTCAAATCCGGAAAATTTGCCTTTTCTTTTTCAAAGGCTAAGGGAAGCTCCTCCGTTAGGTAATCAAAAGTTTCTTGTCTTCTTGCCTGATCTTTAGCCGCATAATAAGGATAGTTCAAAATCGACTTTCTATATTCATGGATGAAAATATCAGGATGCATCGAGCTGTAGTCCTTCCATTCTTTTTTCGCTTCGTTTCGAGTCATCACGCCTTTTTTGATTTTAGAATCAATTACCAGATCATAAAGTGCTTTCATCATTTGAGATTGATCTTTTTCCTTTGCGAAAAAAGAAACCGTACGGCCTGTTTGAACTTCCTTATTAAAATCTCTGAGCGTTGCGCGCGTAGAAACTATTTTCTTTGGGAAAACAAGAAAAAGAGATTCCTTTTCCTTTTGGATGCCGATGACTTTTGAAAAGTCCAGATTAGGGTTTTGGAATTGGGCGATTTCTCCTTGCACAGGAGCATAGAAAAAGAGTTTGAAATTTCCATCCGACTGGAGCTGCAGCGCATTTTTACGAAACATGAAAGAGGATCCGTCGTCTGTATAGGGAGCGTACTCGTAAAGCGTTTGATTAATCTTTTGCGTAATTTCTTCTAAAGTTTGTGCACTTGAGAAAAGAGTGCACACAAGAAATAGAAGACTCAGTCTTAGGGTGTTATTTCGTTTCATGGCAAGAGTTTGTACGACTAAAGATAGAAAATAATGAAATACAATTAAGATTCTTTTTCCAAAACTTTTTGAAGATTTTCTTCAATCATTTGAACCGCTAAGTCGATGGTCTCTTTCTTCGTGCGAAAAGAAAGGATGGCCATGCGGATGACAAACTTCGAATCAATCTGCGTTGAACTAAGAAAAACTCTGCCGTCGCGGTGAATTTCTTCTAGCAATCTGCGGTTCTTTTCCTCGCTTTTTGATTCAAAGGGATACCAAAAATAACTAACGCTTAAGTCCGGCTCGGGGCCAAGGCAGAACCCTAAGAATTCCAGTTTTTTGCGGAAGTACTTCGTGAGAAGTAGTTTTTCTTCTAGGCAGCTAACAAAGGGCTCAAGACCGTGGAGCTGTAAGGGAAGCCATACGCGAAGTCCTCGAAAATGTTTTGTGAGTTCGGGAGATAAATTGGCTGGACTTTGCAAGAGTTCCATCTGCTGCCCGTCCTGCATGTAATTCGCCGTGTAATAATTCGAGTGAAGAACATCCTTCGCTTCTTTGACCAGCACGGCGCCTACGCCGTACGGAAGAAAGAGTCCTTTGTGAGGATCGACAATAAGAGAGTCTGCTCTTTCAATGCCCCTAAATTTTTCTTTTTGTGAAGAGAGGATAAACATGCCTCCGTAGGCTGCATCGACATGCAGCCACAGGTTGTTCTTTTCAGCAAGGTCTGCAAGTTCATTTAGGGGATCGATAGCTCCCGTATCTGTGGTTCCTGCGGTTGCCACAATAAGGAATGGAGTCAGTCCCTTTTCTAGATCCGCCTGAAGGATTTCATTTAATTTACTTGGGATCATTCTATGCTCTGAATCCAACGGAACCAACCGAAGGATGGCATCTTCTAGTCCTAGGATTCGCAGTGCTTTTTGCGAGGAGTGATGGACCTGCGAACTTAAATAGACCACACTTTTGGGGATTCTTTCGTTTTTGATTTTGTGGTGGTCTCGAGCGGCGGTAAAAGCAGTTAGAGTGGAGATGGATCCTCCGGAGCATAGGGTTCCCACCGCCTGTTTAGGAAAAGAGAACACCGTCTTTAACCACTCGATCACTTCGTTCTCGATTGTGGCTGCTCCTGGCGAAGCATAGTACACACTCGCGTACGGGTTGGTGATGGCCGCAATAAAATCAGCGAGGGCAGCACTAAAGAGTCCCCCGCCCGGAATATACCCTAAGTGTTTAGGAGAGGCTGCATTGATTCCGGTTTGCGCCACTTCGCGGTGGTAGGTTTTGAGAAGCTCGGAGAGATTTTTCTTTTCTCCTGTGATTTCTAAGTTTCCAATTTCCTTTTTTTGATAACCTTTCTCTTTCTCAAGGCTACTTAGGAAGAATTCACTGTACGATTCTACTTCACGAAAAGACTGCTGCCTCTGAGATTCGTTTGGCTCTAATTGATCGCTAGAAATTCTAAGCTTGTCTAGTTTTTCGCTTATTTGTTCAAGATTCATTGGGTATTGGTTTTTTAAGAACTTTAATCTAGTTCGTTTTCAAGCGTGATTCCAAGTCGGTTCCATGCATTAATCGTGACGATTGCCATCAGCACAGCGGCTAGCTGCTGGTCGGTCAAATGCGCTTTGGCCTCATCATAGACTTCGTCGGAAATAGGACCCTCAGAAATCAGAGTCACCTTTTCTGTAAGAGCCAGCACCGCTCTTTCTATAGGCGTGTAAAGTGTGGTTTCTCTCCAAGCATCAAGGAGAAAAATTCTCTGGGGAGTTTCTCCGATTTTTAGGGCGTCTCTTGTATGCATATTCAGACAATAAGCGCATCCATTGAGTTGTGAGGCTCTAATCTTTATTAGTTCAAATAGTTTTTTGTCTAGTCCACTTTGGCTTAAGTATTTTTCGAGGGCTAACATGGCCTGAAGAGCGGCAGGGTCTGCGGTTGCAAGTTGAATTCGATGGCTCATAAGGGGTAAATTTAAATAGGTGGAAAGATTCTTTAAAATTAAATATAAATGCTTTTTTGGAGGGGCAAATAGACCCTTCAAACAAAGGGATCTAAAAGTACAGAACTATTTTTATTTGGAAGGAAAGGGCGTCGATTATTTTTTTTTAGAGAAGAGTGAGTTCTAGGAACAGGAAACGAAAACCATTCGTGAGCCTTTCTATACAGGAGTGGGCTGTCAGAGCCATGGCATAAAAGTTGACTTATATAGGAAGTAGAAATAAAAGAATTATGAAATATACAATCTATGGGGCCGCTTTTGCCGCAATGCTAAGTTTTAGCTCTTGCAATGTGCAGGACGCTTCCCAAACTCAAACTGAAACCCAAATGAATCAAACCCCTTTAGAAGGAACGAAATGGAGACTTGTGGAGCTGAACGGACAGAAGGTTCCCGATTTAGTGAATGGAAAAATGCCGTTCTTAAAGATTGATTCTGAAAACGGACGATACTCTGCGTGGGCAGGTTGCAACGGAATTGGAGGACAACTTGAGAAGCCTAGCCTAGGAAAAATTGAATTTGCACAAGGAATGTCAACCATGATGGCTTGTGAAAATATGCAATATGAAACGGGACTTAGTAAAGCTTTAATCACGGTAGACAACTATACCATCAAAGACGGCGTTCTTTCTTTGAACAAAGCGCGTATGGCTCCGCTTGCAAGATTTGAAGCGGTTAGCGAAGCGGAACTTGCCAAAGCCTTAGAAGGGGAGTGGGAAGTAGATTATATTGCAGATCCAAGCGTGAATTTTGCGACACTTTACCCAAATCGTAAACCGACGCTTAGTTTTGATGCGGCCACAGGAAAGGTTCATGGAACCAGTAGCTGTAACAATTACAATACGGAGGCGAAGTTAGAAAACGGAGGAATCCAATTTGGAGAAATCATGTCCACTAAAATGGCTTGTGAAGGTCAGGGCGAAGCCGTGTTTTTCAACAATTTGAAAAAGGTGAATAAGTATAGCGTGAACGGGAGTACCCTTACGCTCATTACAGGTGATATCGCCATCATGAGGCTTCAGAAAAAATAGGACTCGATGAAAAATACGCTGTCTATCTTATCTTGCGTAGCGCTGCTCTTTTTTCTTGTGGGATGTAGTTCCCTAGAGAAAAAACCGCTAAGTGAGGGAAACTCGACGCCTCTTTTAGAAACGTATTGGAAACTTACAAGTTTGCAGGGTAATCCTGTCACGGTGTTAGGGGAGAGAGAGCCTCACGTTATTTTTAAAGCAGAGCAAGACAGAGTGCAGGGTCATGGAGGATGCAATTCTTTTAGTGGCGTACTGCAAGCGGCGAAGAATAATTCCTATAAAGTGGAATCTCTAGTCTCCACAGAAATGGCCTGTGAGGGATTAAAAACGGAAGAAACCTTTTTAAAAGTCTTAAGGTCTGATTTAATCTATGCTGCTGGAAAGGATATCCTTGTTTTAAAAGACAAAGACGGAAAAGAGGTAGCCACGCTTAAAGCGGTTTATCTTCGATAAAAAATTTTAAAAATTCAAATTGAATTCCCAAAGGGTCTTCTTTCGTACCGGAAAAAATCGGTCGGAAGAAGACCCTTTTTTTTGTCAAGCTTTAGATTAGAACTCGGTAATGGGGATACCGCTTTCCTAGAAAAAAGTTTCCCTCCTTTTTTTTGATTGCATTGAGATTTTAAAAAACCCTTGTCGATAGGGGTGAAATCAGTGAATTAGACGATTGTTATCTTATCTCAAAATTGATTGAGAATAAGGTGGTGAATATTGTGTATATTTACCACAAACTACTAAAAGATTTGTTTTGTGTAAAAACAAATCAAAACTAAAAACTCTTTTTGCCGTGGACGAAATTAAAAAATTAGCGAAGATTTGGGATTCCATTCCGAATTCGAGAAGTCAAGACGTGGAATTGTCAGTCAAGCAAATTGTCAAGAAGTATTTGGATCTATTTCATTTCGGGGATTACTTCTATGCGGTGTTCAACACCCAAACCACGCAAATGGAATTTGTGGATCCAGGGATTGAGAAGATTTTAGGCCTACAGCCGAGCGAGTTCACCTTAGAATGGGTCCTTAGAAACTTGCATGAGGAGGACAGTCCCTATTACTTTCATTACGAGAAAAGCGCCGTTAAGTTTTTCAGATCCCTTAATAAGGAGCTTTTCTTCAAATATAAGTTCTCCTATGATTACCGACTTCGAACGAAAGAAGGTACTTACAAAAGAGTCTTACAACAAGTTGTTCCCGTCTATTATTTTCCAGAGGGAGGAGCTAGAACCCTTGCTATCTTTACGGATCTAACCCACTTAAATATTACAGGTATTCCTAAGCTTTCTTTTATCGGAATGGACTCGGCGCCTTCGTTTTACAATGTGCATCTGGCGGAGCATTTTAGTCCTCAAGACTGCCTTTTCTCGCCTCGGGAAAAGGAGATTTTAGGGTTTGTTATTCAAGGGCATACCAGCCAAACCATTGCGGATAGACTCTGTCGCAGTGTTCACACCGTAAGAACACACCGAAAAAATATTCTTGAAAAGTCAGGCTGCAGTTCGCTTCAAGAACTAGTAGCACGCTCCGTGCGTGAGGGTTGGATTTAAGTTCGAAAGCTAGAAAAGCCTTTTTTTGCATCATTCTAGACCTAGGATGAAGAACTTTAGGGTTGAATAGGGAAGAAAAATAGCTTTAGATCGATAGAATCCATCAAATAAGAACAAAGACTATTTCATATTTTTCTATCTTTGCACGATATGGAATTTACCGCATCCCAAATTGCAGAAATTATAGGTGGTCGAATCATCGGTGATAAGGACACTGTAATTAATGGAGTATCTCCGATCGAAAGGGGAGAAAGAGGGCATTTGTCCTTTGTTGCTCAGGAGAAATTTGCACCTTATTTGCAATCGACCGACTGCGCGGTTTTGATTGTTTCAAACAAATTAATTGACGATACTGTAGCGTATCCTTTCACGATTATTGCTGTGGAGGATGCTTACTTGTCTTTTCAAGTTCTGATGAATCTTTACCAAAAGCTTCAAAAAAGAAAAGAAGGGATTGAGGAAGGCTCTAGCATTGACCAAAGCGCTGTGCTGGGTGAAGATGTTTACATCGGAGCCTTTACGTATTTAGCCGAAAAGGTGAAGGTAGGGGACGGGACTCAGATTTTCCCGCATGTCTATGTGGGTCAACACGTGAAAATCGGGAAAAACTGCCAGATCTTTTCTGGAGTTAGAATCTATGATTATTGCGTGATTGGAGACAATACAATCATTCATTCCAATACCGTAATTGGTTCGGACGGGTTCGGCTTTCAGCCGACGAAGGAGGGGTATCAAAAAATTCCTCAATTAGGAAATGTGGTGATTGAAAACCATGTCGAAATTGGAGCGAACTGCACCATTGACCGAGGAACCATTGGATCCACGATCATTGGAGAGGGAACCAAAATTGACAATTTAATTCAAATTGCGCACAACGTAAAAATTGGAAAACATAACGTAATTGCTGCCCAGGCAGGAATTGCAGGCTCGACGACTCTTGGCGATTGGAACATGATCGGAGGACAAGTGGGAGTCGTAGGCCATATACAGATAGGAAATAAAGTAAGTGTTCAGGCCCAGAGCGGGGTGAACTCGAGTACGCAGGATGGAGAAGTTCTTTATGGATCTCCGGCCATTTCTGCGGGGGACTTTAGACGTAGCTACGTCCATTTTAAGAATTTACCGCAGCTAGCCAAACGAATCGAAGAGCTAGAGGCGAACTCAAACGATAGGACTAATGACTGACATGCAAAAAACCCTGAAAAGTGAAGTCTCACTCTCAGGTATCGGTTTACATACCGGTAGTGAAGTAAAACTAACCATTAAGCCCGCGAGAGAAAATACGGGATTCGTGTTTGTAAGAACCGATCTCGAAGGGCACCCTCAGGTAGAAGCAGACGTAAACTACGTGACGACGACCGAGAGAGGCACTACTCTTGAAAAACTAGGAGTTCGTATTCATACCTGCGAGCATTTGCTAGCTGCCTTAGTGGGCTGCGATGTGGACAACGCGTATTTGGAACTCTCAAGCGCAGAGCCGCCCATTATGGACGGGTCTTCTAAATTTTTTGTAGAAGCGATCGAAAAGGCGGGGATTGAGGAGCAAAACGTGGCTCGTGAATACTTCGTGGTGAAAGAAGTTCTTAGTTTTACCTGTCCAAGTACAGGCTCTGAACTGACCATTATTCCTTCAGACACCTATGAAATCACCACCATGGTGGATTTTGGAACTAAAGTACTCGGTACTCAAAATGCTACGCTTAAAGATATTTCTGAATTCAAAGAAGAAATCTCAGAAGCGAGAACCTTTAGCTTCCTGCATGAACTTGAAATGCTCATGGACGCAGGTCTTATCAAAGGAGGGGATTTATCCAATGCCATTGTGTATGTGGACAAAGAACTTACGAAAGAGACTTCCGATAAACTTAAAAAAGCCTTTGGGAAAGAGGATGTCGCCATCCGTCCCAATGGGATCTTAGACAATCTAACCCTTAAGTACCCGAACGAAGCGGCGCGCCATAAACTTTTGGACGTCATTGGAGATTTAGCCCTTACCGGGGTAAGACTGAAAGGGAAAGTGATTGCGAACAAACCCGGACACTTCGTGAACACGCAGTTTGCCAAGAAACTTAACCGTCAATGGAAACTCATGAGAAAAAAGAACGTGCCTGATTTTGATTTAACAAAACCTCCTGTTTTTGATATCAACGGGATTATGAAACTTCTTCCGCACCGTCCACCATTTTTATTGGTAGACCGCATTATGGAGCTTTCAGATTCGCACGTGGTGGGTGTGAAGAACATCACGATGAATGAGCCTTTCTTTGTGGGGCATTTCCCAAAAGAACCGGTCATGCCAGGCGTTCTTCAAATTGAAGCGATGGCACAAACTGGAGGAATCCTTGTGCTCGCAAACGTTCCAGATCCAGAAAACTATTCAACGTACTTTGTCAAAATTGACAAAGTCAAATTCAAACGCAAAGTCATTCCTGGAGATACTCTTATTTTCAAGATTGAACTCATAGAGCCGATTCGTCGCGGTATTGTACATATGCAAGGTTACGGGTATGTCGGCGATTCAGTCGCCGTCGAAGCCGAACTTATGGCCCAGGTGGCACGTAACAAAACAGATTAAGCATGGTACATCAATTAGCTGCGGTCGATAAAAGGGCCAAAATTGGAAAAAATGTCATTGTCGAACCCTTTACGACCATTGCAGGCGATGTTGAAATTGGAGAAGGCACTTGGATTGGCCCCAATGTCACCATTATGAACGGCGCAAGAATCGGGAAAGATTGTCGAATTTTTCCAGGATCCGTTATTGCGGCCATTCCACAAGATTTAAAATTTGAAGGAGAAGACTCCTACGTCTATATTGGAGATCGAACTACGATCCGAGAATGTGTCACGGTCAATAGAGGAACCAAAGCTCTTGGACATACGAAGCTAGGGACGGATTGCCTTATTATGGCCACCACGCACATTGCGCATGACTGCGTCATTGGAGATCACGTGGTGATTGTCAATGGCTGCGGAATCGCAGGGCATGTGGAAATTGGAGACCATACCGTCATGGGCGGATTGTCTGCAATTCACCAATTTTGCAAAGTGGGAAAGCACGTGATGATTGCCGGAGGAACCCTCGTAAGAAAGGACATTCCCCCGTACGTAAAAGTAGCAAGAGAACCGATGAGCTATGCGGGAATTAATTCCGTAGGGCTTCGTCGTAGAGGCTATAGTAACGATAAGATTTTTGAAATTCAAAAAATCTTCCGTTACATCTTCCAAATGAAGACCAACGTGACTCAGGCGATGAGCCAGATTGAAAAGGAAATGCTTCCGACCGCAGAGCGCGATGAAATCCTTGAATTTGTCCGCAACTCTCCAAGAGGAATTGTAAGAGGATACGGGACGGGGAAAGACTAAAGAACTAAGATTTAGACAACGTAATATACATTCGAAATTATAAATGGCAACAACAGCTGACATTAGAAAAGGTCTTTGCATCGAATTTAGCAATGACATCTACAAGGTAATCGAGTTCTTGCACGTGAAGCCAGGGAAAGGTCCTGCTTTCGTGAGAACCAAACTTAAATCCGTAACCAGTGGAAAAGTACTTGACAATACGTTTTCAGCGGGACACAAAATTGAAGAAGTAAAGGTAATTACACGTAAGTACCAATACCTTTATGAAGATGACAATGGATTTCACTTCATGAACAACGACGATTTTTCTCAAATCTACATTGACAAAGAAATGATCGACAATGCGCAGTTCATGAAAGCAGGAGAGGAGGTGATGATCATTCTGAAAGAATCGGATGAATCTCCTCTATCGGCTGAACTTCCCCCTTCTGTGATTTTGGAAGTGGTAGAAGCGGATCCAGGTGTGAAAGGAAACACGGCGACCAATGCCCTTAAAAATGCAATCGTAGAAACAGGAGCTCGTATTAACGTTCCCCTTTTCATCGAACCCGGAGATAAAATTAAAGTCTCTACAGAAGACGGTTCTTACCAAGAACGCGTCAAGTAAAAAATACCAAATCAAAGGCCTTTCCTCTTTAAAAGAGCAAAGGCTTTTGGTTTTTTAAGACCTTTACTTTTTTAGCGCTCCTTATTTAAAAGAGAAGGAAAAAGGCGCTACTTTTTGCTATATACCTAAACGATGCGATTTGAATCTGTACAAACCCTAGAAACCATTGCTGAGCTCATAGGAGCCCAAGCCATCGGAGATCCTAAGTTTCCCATTCTGGGAACCAATGAAATTCACCGCGTAATCGAAGGTGAAATTGTCTTTGTGAACCACCCTAAATACTACGACAAAGCTCTAAATTCAAGAGCAAGTGTAGTTTTAATCGATAAAGAGGTCGAGGTGCCTGAGGGCAAAGCGATTCTCGTTTCGAAGGATCCTTTTGGAGACTTTAACCTCATTAATGAGCATTTCTCTACCCTTACTCATTTTCAAGAGAAAGCGGATAAGCAAACCCTAGGAGAAGATAGTTTTGTCCATAGCTCGGTTGTAATCGGAAACGACGTACAAATCGGAAAGGGTTGCTATATTAGTCCAAATGTGGTCATCGGAGACGGAACGCGAATCGGAGATTATGTTCGCATTGGAGCCGGAACGGTTTTAGGAGGGGATGCCTTTTATTACCGGAAAACAGCGGAGGGTCATGAACGGCTAAAATCCGTAGGAAACATTCGTATTGAAGATGGAGTTGAGATCGGAAACTTGTGTACCATTGACCGAGGCGTCACAGACACGACGATTATTGGAAGGGGCAGCGTTTTAGACAATCAAATTCAAATAGGGCACGATACCGTGATTGGCAAAAAAGTTCTTATTGCGGCCCAAGTCGGAATTGCAGGTTGCTGCATTATCGAAGACGAGGTGAGTATTTGGGGACAGGTAGGAATGGCCTCAGGCGTTCATGTGGAGAAAGGAACCGTCATTTTAGGGCAAACGGGAGTAAACCAAAGTCTTAAGAAAGGGACCTATTTTGGACCCCTTGCGACCGAGTTCAAAGACTACCTTCGCAAAGAAGTCAAAGTAAAAAATCTAAAGTAAAAATACTCTGCTTGCCCTAGGTCAAAGGGCATGCGCAAACGAAAAGAAAATTACTGAATTTAATTTTTTTTACCTCGGTAAGATTAAGTAAATTTGTAAGCATTAAAACGTTATAACAAAATAAATCAAATAACAATGTCAGTACTAGTAAACAAAGACTCTAAGGTAGTTGTACAAGGATTTACAGGGAACGAGGGAACTTTCCACGCGTCTCAGATGATTGAATACGGAACCCAAGTCGTAGGGGGTGTAACTCCAGGAAAAGGAGGCTCTGAACACTTAGGTAAGCCGGTTTTCAATACCGTTGCAGAATCTGTAGAAAAAGCAGGAGCAAACGTATCCATTATTTTTGTACCGCCCGCATTCGCAGCAGACGCTATTATGGAAGCGGCAGAAGCAGGAATTAAAGTCATTGTATGTATTACAGAAGGAATTCCAGTGGCTGACATGGTAAAAGTAAAATCTTACATCGCAGACCGCGATGCAAGACTTATCGGTCCTAACTGTCCAGGAATTATTACTTCGGATGAAGCGAAAATCGGAATTATGCCAGGTTTCGTTTTCAAAAAAGGAAAAGTAGGAATTGTTTCAAAATCTGGAACTTTAACTTATGAAGCAGCAGACCAAGTAGTAAAAGCAGGATACGGAGTATCCACTGCGATCGGAATTGGGGGTGACCCAATTATCGGAACAACTACGAAAGAAGCTCTTGAACTTTTCATTAACGACCCAGAAACAGAAGCAGTAGTGATGATCGGTGAAATTGGAGGTTCTCTTGAAGCAGAAGCAGCTCGTTGGTACAAAGAAAGCGGATCTAAGAAACCTGTAGTAGGTTTCATCGCAGGTCAAACGGCTCCAAAAGGAAGAACGATGGGTCACGCAGGTGCAATCGTTGGAGGAGACGAAGACACCGCACAAGCGAAGATGGAAATCATGAGAGCAAACGGTATTACCGTAGTAGACTCTCCTGCAGACATTGGAGTGACAGTAGCAAAAATCTTAGGATAATCGAATCCTATTTCAATACATAAAAATGAGCGATCCATTGGTTCGCTCATTTTGTTTTGAAAACAGAAAGGTTGACTAGAGGTTTTTGCTGATTTATCAATTTCAGTCTATAAAGATGTGATTTTTTCACATCTTCCTAGGGAATCCTAAACTAGCGGCGCTAAAGGAGTAGATTTGTTTTGGAAGGATTTGAGTTTTAGAACCATCCAAGTACTTAGTATAAAAGGAACGGTTAGCGTAATAATCCCTGATTTAGCAAGTCCGATATTTAAAAGTACGGATAGAAGCGTTGCGATGGAAATCCAAACAAATGAGCTTCGTTTTGAATCGGCAAGTGCAATTGCACAAAGAATCGCATTGTATCCCATTAAGCCCGCGTTAAGCCCCGATATAGGTTCTCTTAGGAGCAGTGCAATTAAAGTCCCTAAAATCGCTGCGTAGAGTCCATATAGAGCGGAAGTTTTTGAGTTAAGTAAAAGACCAAGAAGAAAGAGAATTCCGGTCACACTGTTTTCTTGAAATAAAACTTGTCCAAAGCTTTTCGCTGTGGCAGTGAATAGATCGAGTGGCGTGTCTAATGGCAGTGGAAAGGCAAGCAGTGGAATCTTAAATAGAAAGAGAAGCACGGCCATTGAAATCCATGTCACAAGCACAAAAGGTGCGGTATATGGGGGGATAACTTTCTTTAGGTAAAAGCTTAGTGGTGTGGTAAGAGCTGCTCCAACGATTAGCACAGATACGGTGGTAAATGTAAATCCAAAAAAGTACCCAATCGCAATTCCGGTTAGAGCTCCGTTAAATCCATACAGTCCCTCACGAATATCCTCTTTTGAATACCCTAAAAGTTGAGCGGTACTTGTACTCAAAAGGGTTCCTACCACTGCGGCGGCGGCTAATTGGGGGGCGCTATATAGAACTCCCAAAAGAAACAAAAGCCCAGAATAGCTATTGTTTTGGAACATAATCTGCCCGAGTCCTCTCAGAATAGATTTAAGATAAGTCATAGCACGTCGCTCGATCTAATTTTTATAAAAAAGGGTCTAAGGTAGAAGACTCGCTCCTTAAACGGTTCTAGACTAGCTTCGAATCCATTTCCAGATTTCTTTTAGAGTGGCTTTGTTTCCGTACATAAGGACTCCCACTTTATAAATCTTAGATGCAATAAAGACCATTCCCACTGCGGAAATAGCGAGAAGTACAAGCGAGAGAGCAATTTCCCAAAGGGGAACTCCAAACGGGATTCTTGCAATCATAGCGACAGGGGAAGTAAACGGAATCATGGATAACCAAAAGGACAGAGGTCCTTCCGGGTTGTTCAGAATCGTTACACTTCCGTACATACCAATGGTAAGGGGAAGAATAGCAAAGAGCGTAAACTGCTGAGTCTCGGTTTCGTTATCCACTGCGGATCCAATCGCCGCGTACATGGCGCTGTAGAAAATGTATCCTAAAAGGAAGAATAAGATAAAGACGGTAATAATGAGAGGGAAATTTAAACTTAAGAGAGTATTGGAAACTTCACCTGCCAAAAGTTTTAGATCCAGTCCTTTGGTGAGTGCTTCACTTTCTGCTCCTCCCATCGGTAAATTCCCGCTCAATGCACTAAAGCCTGTGTTTAAAATGAGGGCAGCAATGATGGACATAGTGATCCAGACCACAAACTGCGTTAAGGCTACGAGCGTAACCCCAAAGATCTTCCCTAGCATCAAATCAAAAGGTTTGACTGATGAGATGATGATTTCGACAACTCGGTTGTTTTTTTCTTCCAAAACACTCCGCATGACACGAACTCCGTAGATGATGATAAACATAAAGATAACGTACATGAGGACCATGCTTAGTCCGTATTTAACGCCGAAGTTTAAATCGCTGTCCTGTGAATTTTGATCCACCACATTTTGTAGTTTCAAATTGAAACCTTTGTCAAGGTTGTCAATTTGAGTATCGCTAAGGCCTAAGTCCTTGATTTTTTGTTCACGAATCAGACTTTCCAAATCCCTTTGGATCTTGGATTTGGTGTCCATTCCTATTTTCTTATTCGTGAGAAGAACGGCGTCCTTTTCAAGGTTTTCAAGGGATTCATTACTCACGGGAGGAAGGATCAAAAGTCCGTCCATGTCCTCGGCCTCTTTTAAAAGCACTTTCATTTGCGCCTCTGTGCCAGGGTCTAGAAAGAGGTAAGTGACCGTTTCATTCGATTTTAAATATTCCTGAAACACTCCACTCTTGTCAATTACATTAATCTTGGAGTTGGATTTGTTGGCATTTACCATCACTCCGATTAAAACGCCAAAGGCCACCAAGATGAGAGGGGCGAAAAGGGTCAAAAGGATAAAGGACTTCTTTTTAACTTGGGTTAGGTATTCCCGTTTGGTGATCAGAAGGATGTTCTTCATTGGGCTTATTTAAGAGGGATCGCTTACAGCGTTAATAAATACTTCGTTCATGCTTGGGATTTTCTCATCAAAGGTTCGAATTTTCCCAATGGGTAGTAGCGCTTCAATCAGCGCGTTTTGACTGGTTCCTCCTTCGAGTTCAAAAGAGTAGAGGTCGTGGTCAAGTCGCAAATTGGAAAGAGGGTGGCTCAACTTAAAAGCTTCCAATTTCTCTTTTTCCACGTCACTTAAAGTGACAGAGAAAATGTTCTTTTTAAACTGTTCGCGAACTTGGAAAATCTTTCCGTCAAGCACTTTCTTTGAATTGTGAATGAGAGCGACAGAGTCGCAGAGTTCTTCTACACTTTCCATTCGGTGAGTTGAGAGAATAATCGTGGTTCCCTGCTCTTTCAAATATAGAATTTGATCTTTAATTAAATTGGCGTTCACTGGATCAAATCCGGAGAAGGGTTCGTCTAGGATGAGGAGTTTAGGTCTATGCAAAACGGTCACTACGAACTGAAGTTTCTGCGCCATTCCTTTTGATAGTTCGGAGAGCTTCTTTTTCCACCACTGTTCCATGCCGAGTTTTTCAAACCAAAACTTGGCTTGGTTTAAGGCATCGGCGCGGCTCATTCCCTTAAGTTCTCCAAAATAGAGGAGCTGATCTCCAAGAGTCATGTTCTTATAGAGCCCTCTTTCTTCGGGCATGTAACCAATCTTTGAAATATGATGAGGAGATAATCGTTCTCCTTCAATAAAAATCTCACCTGAATCCGGGGCTAAGATTTGATTGATAATCCGGATAAATGTAGTTTTTCCAGCACCGTTAGGTCCTAGTAGGCCGTAAATGCTGCCTTCAGGCACATCTATACTGAAATCCTGTAGGGCGGTTTTCTTTCCGGCTTGGTATGTTTTCGTAACGTGGGTTGCTTTTAGCATCGAAATACGAGTTTAAAATATGGAATCACAAGATCGCAAAAATACTTTACATACAGAAGTCAAAATGGGGATTTTACGTCCTTCTACCAAATGTTTTGGATCCAATTTCGAAGGTATCATTGGGATGAATTCTTGACTTTATGAGGCTTTTTGCGCGAGTGATTTTATGGGTTTTTTTCTAGTCCAATACGTCTTGAAATAAGCGTATTTGTTACAAGACCTTTGCCTTGAAAGAGACTTGTTATACGCGCTGCCCAAAGGTGAGGAGTGTATGATCCGGATCGAGTAGAGAAAACTCTTTTACGCCCCAAGGTTTGGTTTGTAAAGGTCCGTTTGGATGGATTGCAATGTTCCTTTCTAAAAAAGATTTGTAAAG
The DNA here is from genome assembly GCF_057838485.1 of Epilithonimonas sp. KH_059. Lineage (NCBI taxonomy): Bacteria > Pseudomonadati > Bacteroidota > Flavobacteriia > Flavobacteriales > Weeksellaceae > Epilithonimonas > Epilithonimonas sp. KH_059. Next base: position 879,286 of record NZ_CM174468.1, on the reverse strand, counting down.
CAAATCGATGTCACTTACTCGAAGGTAGATTTGTGCATAGTTCTCAAGGGGATCAAGCGCTTCGAATAAAAAGAAATGAAGTTCCACTTGGTCTTTTTTGAGCATTAAATAATCGGGATACTCAGGTCCTCCCACAGGCTCAAACCCTAATTCCTTCACATAATAATGGAAGGTGATCTCTCGATTCCGCATAGGTAGTTTCGGATGGACTTCAGTTAGCATAAACGTATTCTTCTTAGTTCGTAAGCTGAAATTCTTTGTAGAAATGAGCCGCTTCAAATATCACTTCGTCCATTTCTTCGAGGGTGTACGCCTCCAAGAATTTTCGACGAAAATCCTTAAAGTGAGGGATTCCTCTAAAGTAGTTGCTATAATGCTGACGCATTTCCACCATACCAGTGCGTTCTCCTTTCCACTCAATGCTCCACTCCGCATGTTGACGAACGGCTTCGAGTCGCTCTGTGATGGTAGGAGGCGTAAGGATTTCTCCTGTTTTGAAATAATGCTTGATTTCATTGAAGATCCAAGGGTAGCCAATGGCTCCTCTTCCAATCATGACGCCATCACAGTTGTATTTTTCTTTGTATTCTTTTGCTTTGGGACCCGAATCAATATCGCCGTTTCCAAAAATAGGGATTTCAATATCGTTGTGGTTCTTGATTTGAGAAATGTAATTCCAATCCGCCTCACCTTTATACATTTGCGAACGCGTTCTTGCATGAATAGTCAGTGCTTTAATCCCCGCATCTTGCAAACGTAGGGCGACTTCCCCAATGTTAATGGAATCAAAGTCCCATCCCAGTCTTGTTTTTACGGTCACAGGCAAATGTGTGGATTTAACGACAGCCTCAGTAAGTCGTACCATCAAATCAATGTCCTTTAAAACGCCTGCTCCGGCTCCTTTGGTTACCACTTTTTTTACCGGACATCCAAAATTAATGTCCACTAAATCCGGTTCTACGGCTTCTACAATTTTCGCAGAAAGTGCCATGGCTTCTTCATCTCCTCCAAAGATTTGAATGCCGACAGGCCTTTCGTAGTCGAAGATGTCAAGCTTTTTCTTGCTTTTCATGGCATCCCGAATCAATCCCTCCGAGGAAATAAACTCCGAATACATAAGGTCTGCTCCATGCATCTTGCAAAGTCTACGGAAGGGAGGATCGCTTACGTCCTCCATAGGAGCAAGAAGAAGAGGGTAGTCGGGAAGTTGAATAGGGCCTATGTTTACCATGCTGCAAAAATACAAAATATCGACTTAAGTATAGGCAAAAGAGTCTGCAAGCAAATTAGGGTGAAAAAAGTGGCCAAGGAGAAGGCGAAAGCGGATTGTGAGATCCCCTTCAATTAGTACCAACCTTTTCGGAAATGGCTCGTAAGTGCGCTTAAGTTCAGAATTAGGGTGAATCGAATTCGCTTCCCGTAATTGTCTAGTGAAGGTTCAAAGCCTAGAGAGGATTGAAGAGGGAAGTACACTTCAAGGAAATCAGGAATGACTTTTAGTTTCACTCCAGAATCCCAAATGAACTCCTCACTTTGTCCCTTGTTCTTATACACTCCTGCATCGGCATATAGGTTGAAAAGTTTCCAAATATGGGCATCGACTCCCACACTTGAGATCCAGCGGTTGACCGGTTCCCCTACATGGGATTTAAAGCCCCCCTCGGCCTGTACATACTGTTGAGAGAGAATCCCTTCGGTTGCACTCTGACCAAGCAGGCTATAATTGAAGGCATAATTAGAAACCCGAGAGACTCCAAAATCAAAAAGATTGTTTCTTGCTTCGTTTTTGAAAAACACCCCACCAAACCAGCGGAAACTTATTTTTTTGTTTTGAGCATATTCCCAGCGGTAATAGCCTTCTGCCGATAGCTTTTGAAAATCATTCATTAGCTGAAGGCTCGAGCCAAAGGAAATTTCATGAATGATTTTTTTGTCGTTGTATCCGTAGCCTAAACTCCAAAGACCGTAGCGGTCGTATTCTCCTTTTGCGATTAATTCGGGAGTAAGATCTTTTTCGAAATGGCTGAAAGAGAAATAAAGAGCTCTATTAATATCGCTTCGTAAGACCTTTGAGAAATTAAGTGTGGAGGCTATGCTAATCTTTTTGTACGCCAAATCGTAATCGTAATGGAAGTACGAGGCACTGGCCCCAATTTCCAAGTTTTGGAAAAAGGCATCTTGCGGTCGGAAACGATAAGAGAGGGCTCCGGAACCTGCAAACGTGTTGGTTCCTGTACTGAAATAGGGAGAAAGGGAGTATTGGAATGGCTGGTCAAAAAGGGACTTGTTTTTAAATCCAATCCCTAACAGCACTTTGTCGTAAGCGTTAAAGGTTACTTTTGGACTCAGATAAATTTCGTTGTATTCTGGATCCGGAATGTCAGGAAGTAATTTAAATTTAATCCGTTTGGTATTGGCGAAAAGTCCTTTGGTGTAAATGTAATTGTCTCTATAGTTAGACTCGGGAAAGAGGTATTCGTCATTCACCGAGATTTTCTTTACCTCAGGACGAGGAATTAAATACTGGCCTTCGTTTCTTTTGGAAGAGGTGTCGTACCAAAAGGATTTTTTGTTTCCTTCAAAATCTTCTGAGGTAATTTGAATCGGCATTCCATACGAAGAGTTCTTTGTCACTTTCACCAAATAGCCTTCCGGTACTTTTTCAAATTTTTTCACCTTGAAATTCACCCGGTTGTTCTTATAGATGAAATCTTCAAGAAATGCGGATGAGTATCCTGTACGAATTGAGAGTTGATCTAAAAAGTCTATCGTGCTTAATAGAGTATCTGTGTTTTTGGAAAGATAAGTCCTTGTGAATTCTTCGAATTCATCCGTGCCCATTTTCTCAGCAATGAAATTAAACAGGCTGCCCGTCTCAAACTGGCTAATGGCCATGTCATTGAAGTTACTAAGCACAGGATAAGGCGTTCCTATTTTTTGATCTAAGTTCTTCGTTAGGATGTAGTGGTATCCAAGGCCGTAGCGCTCCGTAAGCTTAAGTTTAGCGGCCGTCAAGTAGCGAAGCGGATGGATCCCAAAAAGTTGAGCTTCTTGCGGTAGCTTTCCAATGAGTAGAGCATCTTTATAGTTCTCTTTCAAATATTGCATTTCCAGATAAGTCTGGAGTCCATTTTTAAACCAGTGGTCTTTGGATTTTTGAGTAATGGCCTCGCCCTGAAGGGCCTTCTTAGAAACCATGCTGAAATAGTCCAGATCGGTCTTTTCCATGTCCGAGAACATTTTGTAGCGAAATTTCCAGAACTTGATGTCATCAATTCCAAAGAAATCTTCTTTGGAGTAGAACTTGGGAGAGATAAAAACTTTGGAAGGAACGTGCCCTAATTTCTCGCCCAGAAAGTTTAAATGCACAGGAAGCAAATAATGGAGGGTCGAGAGCTGCTCTTTTTCAATTGGATAACCAAAAACGAAAGTCGTTTCACCGTAGCGGGAGCTTGATTGAAGCGTCGGCATGTCGTTTAGGGAGATTAAAAACTCGGGATCGTCTGCTAGTTTACCAGAAAAGACAAAGGAAGAATCCATTTCTTTTTTGAGGTTACTCTCGATTTGGTATCCTTGCGGAACTGATAAAGAAATCTTCCAGCTTTGACCGCCGCTTTGGGTTTGTTCCGTGTCGTTGAATCGCCTTGGTTCGGGATCTAACGTTTCAAACGTATTGGGAACTAAAAAGAAATATTTTAAAGCAAGCGTGCTCTCGGAGGTTCCATATCCTGTCAACTTAATGGAGGGAAGGGAAAGCGTGTATTTTAAGCGTAGAGTGATTCTTTCTCCAGGAGCTAAAGGACTTGAAAGAGGAATTTTTAAGTTTTCCTCGTTAAGCTCTTTCAGGGAAAGAGAATCGTTAATCACTAGGGAAGTAAGGGACCCTAAATCTTCTTTCTTTGCAAAGTAGAGCTGCTTTTGTCTGTCTTCAATTTTTCGGGTAGCGAGAGAAGTGCCTTCGTTTCTGTAGGCGGCAATCCAGTTCAGCAGTTCGACTTCGGAAATAGGATGGGGGAACTTATTGGTATAGTACAGTTCTTGCTCTACTTCGAGATCTTTTAAATTCTCGTTTAGGCTCGCGCGAATCACAAGGCTATCGCCCTGTGCAAAACTCCAAAAGGGAAGTAGCAAAAAATAGAAAATTAAATGCGCGTGTTTCATCATGAGTGCAAAGCAGTCTCAAATATAGTTGTTTGCACTGAACTGCAAAATAAAAGTCAATAAAAAGTATTTTTCTCATACCATTTACTTCTTTGTTTAATTTTATTAAATAACTAATATATAGTACTATACGTTTAATTATGAAGTCCGAAGATTGAGATAAAATACCTAGGAGTAGGTACTGTTTTTTTAATTAGTTCACCAAGTTGAATCATTCCGACACACAGTTCAATGAATATAGGATGAGGATAAGGCGTTGTGATTGTATTTTAGGACAAAACAAAAGAAGTAGCGGCATTTCTGCCGCTACTCCCCTTAAACAATTTTTAAAAAATCGGATTTATTTTTCTTTAAGCTCAAAGTCTCCTTTGATTCTTACTAGATCAGAAACCATCGCTTCAGGGAATTTGGTTCCTACGCCAAAGTCAGATCTTTTCAAGGTTCCAAGAACTTGGTATCCGTGAACGGTTTTCTTGTTTGATTCTGTTGAACCTCTGTAGATAAGAGTTAGTTTCACTGGTTTCGTTACTCCATGCATAAGCAAGTTTCCATTAAGCTCGTAGTAATTTTTCTTTCCTGTTTTCTTTAAAGAGGTAGAGGTGAACGCCATGGTTGGGAAAGTGGCAACATCAAAAAAGTCTGCACTTTTTAAGTGGTTGTCTCTTGCCTCAATGTGCGTATTGATGCTAGATGGATCTACTTCAAACGTTAAAGTTGAATTTGCAAAGTTTTGCTCATCCGCTTGGATGGTAAGAGCCGCTTTGTCCATGTTTCCTGTAATGTCGTTAATTCCTAAGTGGATGACAGAGAACTGAATTCTAGAATGTGCAGGATCGCTTACAAGTGTTTTTTGAGCTGTAATACTAAGAGTGAATAGCATTAAAGCTATCATTGAAAACATCTTTTTCATAGGATTTATTTTTGAATTTGGTTTGTTATTGAATTTGATCAAAGATCGTTATTTTTTTTGAGTTAGAATCTGATAAGTGTCAGGTACTGTATTTTTTAGTCGCAATTTCCGTCGACTTCGCAGCTAGGGGAATTTCCTAAAATTTCAAGTCCTTTGTCTCCTTCCGAGAATTCTTTGTAGCTTTTTTCAAGCGCTTCTAAAAACATAGAAGGTTGCTGCGCCCCGGAGATTCCGTATTTGTCGTTTAAGATAAAGAAAGGAACCGCTCTTACCCCGATTTTGCGGGCTAACATTTCGTCCTCTTTGACTTTGTAGCGAAGTTCATCTGAATTTAAGGCCTCAATTACTTCCGCCTCTGAAAGTCCGACACGGGTTCCAATTTCAATTAAATCGCTTTCAGAATCAATGTTTTTACCTTCAAGGAATTGGGCGCTAAAAAGAGCTTCCTCCATTTCGCTAGCCAGGTTTTTTTGTTTTGCCAATTGGATTAAAAGGTGACCTTTTAAGGAGTTGGCGATTTTCTGAGTCGCGAACTCAAAATCAATTCCTACTTCCTTACCTGCGTTTTGCGCATAGGCATGCATTTGCTTTGCCTGTTCTAAAGACACGCCTTTTGCTTTTGAAAAGTATTCAAAAGGATCCACGTTTGGATCGGATTGTAAAGAAGGATCTAGTTGGAAGCTGTGCCATTCGATTTCAATGTCTTTTGCGTGCTCAAAGCTTTCTAGTGCTTTTTCGAATTTCTTTTTGCCTACATAGCAAAAAGGACATCGGATGTCACTAAATATGTTTACTTTCATTTGTATATGTGTTTTGATTTGGTGAGACAAAGATAAGAATAGAAAGTCCTTTATTTCCTTGACCTATGGTAAGAATTGTAAAGAAAAAATAGAAAAAGAGCAGCTCGGGGCTGCTCTTTGAATTTATTTTGAGTTTGTAGTTCTATTTCTACAAGCTTTCTTCGTAGTGTTTCCAACCTTCAATTTTGTATTCTAAGGCGGATTTTTCTGGGTTCTCGGCTTTATAAATTCCTCTTCCTACAATGATGAAATCCGTGTGAAGTTGTTTGAAGACATGCGCTGGCGTGTTGTACTGTTGGCCTTTTCCATCGCCTTTGCTCTGAAGGTTAACACCTGGCGTGAAAAGTAGAAGTTCACCTGGAAGCTGCGCTTGTGCGACCCCTCCAATTACATTTGGATGAGAAGCGGCAATCTTAGTGGCTTCTTCCCGGTAAGCTTTGTCCGTAAGTGTTCCTTGTGAAGACATGCCGATAATGGCAATGACTCCCGCACTGTGAAAATAATCTAGCGATGCGTAGCCTCCAATTAGTTGAGCGGTCACTAAATCCGCCCAATTGGAAATCTTATGCACTCCGTACGCATACTGAAGTTCTTGGGTACTTCCAATGTCCGCGAATTTTCGGTCTTCCATTAATAAGAAATTGTGCTTTGCAGCTAAATCGATTAAAGGAAGGATGGTCTTTTCGTATTCGAAGTCGGTCACGACATCCATATGGGTTTTTAACGCTACAATGTGAGGTCCTACTTTGTTCGCGAACTCGTGAAGCTCGTCGGTAGAAAGTAAATCCGCAGAAGCAATTAAATTGGATTTCTTCTCTATGGCAATTTCCAGTAGCCTTTGTGCTTTGGAGTGGGTAAGGCACTCTAGTTTAGATTCATAAGAGAGTCTTTTCGGAGCTTCAAAGGAAATGGTATTTCCTTTCAAAAAGTCTTGAATTCTCTCTACTTGCTCCTCATCTAGTTTTCCTTCTTCTTTTAAAATTTGACAAATCTCCGTAATGGTGAAAAGCGTGTGAACACGGTATCCTTTTTCTTCTAGGAGTTCTTTTCCTCCCTGCTCGCGGTCTAAAACCACGACAATGTCAGAGACTTTTAATCCGGCCTCTTCAATTTCTGGAATGGTTTCCAGAAGCGATTTACCGGAGGTAATCACATCTTCTACCAAGAGACAATTTTGTCCACGCTCGTAGAGACCTTCAATAAGCTGTTTGGTGCCATAGGCTTTGGCTTCTTTTCGTTTGATAATTAAAGGCAGGTAGCTCTCTAAGGACATAGCCGTCGCCATGGGCAATGCGGCGTAAGGCACTCCACAAATCAAATCGAATTCATCCAAAGGGACGATGTCCAGCATACGGGCGGCTAGATTTTTCAGGATTTTTGGATCGGAAGCAAGCGGGCGTAGATCTACATAAAAGGGACTTTCAATCCCGGATTTTAGGGTAAAACGGCCAAACTTTACAATTTGGTGCTTGTAGCACTCCAAAAAGAATTCTCTCTTGTCTGTCATTGTGTCAAAAAGGTTTGCACAAAGTTAAGTGAAAATCCCTAAAGACCCAAAGGTGCATTTCAGAAATCCCGCGTAGAATTCATACATTTGAGAAAAATTTGATTCTATGAGAAAAAGCTTTGTCGTAATGCTAGCGATCACACTGGGAGGGTTTACCCAGGCACAGATCGCGGAGAAACAGCTAGATCAGCTAGTGGAAAATACCCTAAAGACCTTTGAGGTTCCTGGAATCTCCGTAGGAGTGATAAAAGACGGAAAAGTAATTTATGCCAAAGGTCATGGCGTAGCCTCCCTTACCAGCAAGGCAAAAATGGACGAGAAAACCCTCGTGGGAATTGCTTCCAATTCAAAAGGGTTTACAGCCACAGCTCTTGCCATGCTTGTGGACGAAGGGAAACTAAGCTGGGACGATAAAGTGACGAAATTCATTCCTGAATTTCAGATGTACGATCCCTACGTAAGTAAGCATCTTACCGTGAGAGACCTTTTGACCCATAGAGCCGGTCTAGGCCTCGGACAAGGCGACCTTATGTTTTTTCCAGAAGGAGGAACGATTTCTCTGCAGGAGCTTATTCACAATGTTCGTTATTTAAAACCTGCAAATGAGTTCCGTGATAAATTAGACTACAACAACATTATGTTTATCGTAGCGGGAGAAGTAATCTCAAGAATCTCTAATCAAAGTTGGGCTGAATTTATCGAAAGCCGCATTTTAAGACCGGTCGGTATGACTTCAAGCCACGGTAGTTATGTTCGCGCTCAGGCGGTGAAAAATAAAATTGATGCGCACGCTCCTGTAGACGGAGTTGTAAAGCAGATTCCACACGATTGGAACGAAACTGCAAATGCCGCGGGAGGTATTATGAGTAATGTAGAGGACATGCTTACTTGGGCTAATTTCTTAATGAATGGGTTCACAACGAAAGACGGGAAAAAACTTGTATCCGATCGCCAAATTCAGCAGCTTTGGCAAATTCAACGCCCCTCTACGGTGGCATTAAGCAATCCTTATGATACAGGAAATTACGGGTACGGCCTTGGATGGTTTATTTCCGATGTGAAAGGACATAAGCAAGTTCAACACAGTGGGGGACTGATAGGAACCGTGACTTTATTTACCCTCATTCCAGATATGAACCTTGGAATTGTGGTTTTAACCAACCAACAAAGCGGAGCCGCTTTTAATACCATTACCAATGCACTCAAAGATTCTTACCTAGGTATTGAAGACAGAAACTGGCTAAAGACGTATTCTGAACGTATGGACAGAGCAGGTAAATCCTACCAAAAACAAAAAGAAGAGGCCTATGCAAAGGCAGCTCAGTTTGGAAAAGCAAAAGAAGGAAAACTATCCGCATCAAAGTTTGTGGGGACCTACAATGACCTTTGGTTTGGCGATGTAAACATCTCTCAAAATGGAAAAGGGTATAGACTCGAATGCAAAACTTCTCCTCGTTTAAAAGGAGACTTAATAGCTTATTCTCCAAATACCTTTATTGTAAAATGGGACGATCGTAGTTATGATGCGGATGCCTATTTAACTTTTGCATTGGACGAGAATGGAAATGCAACCGCTGCTAGCTTAAAACCAATTTCTGACATTACTGACTTTAGTTTTGATTTTGAAGACCTTGATTTACAGAGGGTAAAAGCAAAGAAATAATAATGTTTTAAGGACTTGTTTTTTGATTCCTAGTAGGAATGGGATAAAGAAGTAGCCTTATAAAATGAAACTAGCCTCGCAAATTGCGAGGCTAGTTTTGTTTTATACTTCTATTGTCTTTTGGATGGTATATTGAGATCTAAATCGCTAAAAAACAAAGCTTAATTAGGATGTAAGTTTGGCAAAGTATCAAATTTTTGCCGAACTTATATAGACTTGCAATATCTACCTAAACGTAGAGAGTAGTTGATTTTAATTCTACTCAAAATTGAATTCCTTTTTTCCTTTTCCATCCTGTGCGGATTGAATCCCGATTGCTTATGGCTCAGAAAATCTTTTTCCGTTTGCGAAGCGATAAATGATCCTAGTTTCATAGTTCACTTATCTTAGCAAATTCAGATCCTGAAGTTTTCTGCCAAACTCATCGTCGGCAGCCAATTTCAGAAAATCATTTTGCAATCCTAGAACCCGTAAAACGTTAAAGTAGGCTCCCATAGAAACACTTGAATTACCTTTCTCAACCAAATACAATGTGGAGCGTGCAATTCCTGCCCTTTCTGCCACTTGATTCGCGGTTAGTTTTCGTCGCTTTCTGGCCAGCTTGATATTTTCTCCCATCTCTTCAAGTAACTGTGTATATTTTGGAAGAATTATTTGCTTCTTTAAATTCAAAACGTTTGTTATTTCATACAAAAATAATAAATACGATTGAAATAACAGACTTTTTGAATTAAATGGCATTGTATTTATCTCAATATCATCTTTGAGCCTCAAGAAGTTCCAATGTATTCAGTTTTTTTTTATCAGAAATTACGAACGGATAGTCTCATTGGTCCCCATCTCCTTATTCCACAGTAGAATGAGAAGGAATTTACTATACGAAGTGCCGTGTAGAAATACACTTTAAATGAGTTCAAAATTCGCAGGTGTGCGGCCTGAAGAAATCGGAGTGACTTCCAAATTAAGGTTTGGAAAATAGATTCGGATGCCCCGACTTCCCTATAGTAACATGGGACTAAAAAGAGTGTCTTTTGTTGTCGGAATGATTTCTAGTCTAAAATTTCTTTTGGTAGTAAGAAATGAGTTAGGGTTTTTTCTGCCCCTGAGAATTCGGACCAACTTTCGCAGTCAATTTTCACGATGGCCACCGTGCAGGTCGAAAACTCGCGCGATTCTGAAACTAAGTCCGACAAGAACTCACTAATAGTAGGATTATGAGAAAATAGGGCAACGGAATTAAATTCATCTGAGGTGCGCTCTAGGGTTTTGTAAAAATCTTCAAGCAAAGGTTCGTAGAGATCTTCTACTTTTTTAATGGCAGAGTTTCCGTAGGTTTCTGCAAAATAACGGCAAGTCGTTAAGGCTCTTTTGGCAGGAGAGGACACAAAACTGTCAATCTCAAAGCCACTTTCCAAAAGGAACTTAGCCATGCCTCTAGCGTTCTGATGGCCCCTTTCGTTCAAGGGTCTTTGGAAATCTTCGACTTCGTGGGTCCAGTCACTCTTGGCATGTCGAATCAAAAATAATGTCTTCACGGGGTCTTGTTTTTTTGGTTTGGGGAAACTAAAATAGACAAAAAATTAAAATAAGACGAAGTTCGGGATAGAATTTTTAAAATTTGTAAATTTGCAGCATGGGACAACTCTTAGCCGTGGATTACGGTAAAAAAAGAACCGGACTTGCGGCGACCGATGATTTTCAAATCATTGCCTCAGGACTAGACACCGTAGAAACCGTGAACTTAATGGATTTTTTGACGGCCTACCTTAGTCAAAATGCGGTAGAAGCGATGGTGGTTGGACTTCCCACGGATCTTCGTGGAAATCCCTCCGAAGTGGAAGGCGATATTCTTAAATTTATTGCTGAGTTTCAGGCCAAGTTTCCCTTTATTCCTGTCGAAAGACTGGATGAGCGTTTTACCTCAAAAATGGCTTCTTTTTACATTTCGCAAAGCGGAAAAAGCAAAAAGAAACGCGAAAGCAAAGAGCTAATTGATAAGGTGAGTGCCACATTAATTTTACAGAATTTTTTAGATTTAAGAAAAAGATGATATTACCGATTCGTGCCTTTGGGGATCCTATCCTCAGAAAAGTAGCAAAAGACATTGAGCCTGATTATCCGAATTTAAAGGAATTGATTGAAAACATGTACGAGACCATGGAATCAGCCAATGGGATTGGACTTGCAGCGCCACAAATAGGCCTCGATATTCGATTGTTTGTGATTGATGTCACACCACTCGCAGAAGATGAAGACTACGCGGATATTAAAGAGGAGCTTATTAAACAGGGCAAAAGAGTCTTTATTAATGCTCAAATCTTAGAAGAGAGCGGAGAGGAGTGGAAATTCAACGAAGGTTGTTTGTCAATTCCGGACGTTCGCGAAGACGTGAAGCGTCAACCGACGATTGTAATCGAATACCAAGATGAAAATTTTGTGAAACATACGGAAACTTTTTCCGATATTCGTGCCCGCGTAATTCAACACGAATACGACCATATTGATGGCGTACTCTTTACCGACCACCTTTCGCCGCTTAAGAAAAAGCTTGTGAAAGGGAAACTTTCTAAGATTTCACAAGGAGAGGTAAGTGTAAATTACAAAATGCGGTTTCCTAAATAAGTGAATCGCCTTATTATTAATTAAGTTTAAATACTAAAGACAATACTTTATGCAGTTAGAAAAAATTATTTCCATCTCTGGAAAACCAGGTCTTTTTAAGCTCGTTTCACAGCTTAAAAATGGGTTTATTATTGAGGATGTAACCACGAAGAAAAAAATGAGCATCGGAAATTCTTCCCAAGTAAGTCTTCTGGATAATATCGCCATGTTTACATTCGATAAAGAAGTTCCTTTGTTTGATGTATTCGAAACGCTTGCAAAAGAAGTGAATTACGAGCCGTCTATTTCCCATAAGTCTTCGGATGCAGAGCTTCGCGAAGTAATGGACAAAGCACTTCCTAATTATGACACGGAGAGAGTGTATGTTTCCGATATCAAGAAATTAGTTCAGTGGTATAACACATTGCACAAAGCAGGGTACATTACGCCAGAGAGCTTTGTGAAAGAGGAAGTAGAAGAGGAGGCTAGTGCTCCGAAAGTAGAAGCCGTTGAAACGACAGCGAAGAAACCAGAGGCTAAAACCAAAAAGCCTTCTACTGCAAAAGCGAAACCTGCCACAAGCAGTTCGAAAGCGCAGGTGAAATCTACCAAGAGAAAACAAGGTTAATTCCTTTACCTTCAAGAAATAAAAAAACTTTGTTACCCCTCGTAACAAAGTTTTTTTAGTTTACCTTTATTCCAACCATTTGGGCTGTAGAGTCCAGAAAAATGCGATTGACTATGCACGTGAAATCAGAAAAACTACAAGCGTTCTCCCAACTATTAGACATCATGGATGATCTTAGGGCGAAATGCCCTTGGGATCAAAAACAAACCCTAGACTCCCTTCGTCCTCTTACCCTAGAGGAGGTCTATGAACTCTCGGATGCAATCCTAAAAGAGGATATGCCCGAGATTAAAAAGGAGTTAGGAGACGTACTTCTTCATCTCGTTTTTTATTCAAAGATTGCTGCTGAAAAAGGACAATTCGACATTGCAGACGTCATTCACTCGCTGAACGAAAAGTTGATTTTCCGCCATCCTCATATTTATGGCGATACAAAAGTGAGCTCAGAAGAGGAAGTCAAACAAAATTGGGAAAAATTAAAACTAAAAGAAGGAAATACTTCCGTTTTGTCCGGTGTAGGGAAATCGGGACCTAGCATCGTGAAAGCCCATCGAATTCAAGAGAAAGTAAAAGGAGTCGGGTTTGAATTTGCCTCAAGCAAAGACGCTTGGGAAAAAGTAAAAGAGGAATTACTCGAATTTGAAGACGAAACCGACTTAGACTTAAAAGAAAAAGAATTAGGAGACGTGCTGTTTTCCCTTGTCAACTATGCGAGACTTAGTGGGCTGAATGCCGATACTGCCCTAGAAAAAAGCAATCAAAAATTCGTGTCTCGATTTAAGAAGATGGAACTTTTGGCTAGGGAGCAGGGACTTGAGTTCGCAGAACTTGACGAAAAGCAAATGGATGCGCTTTGGGAAAAGGCCAAAGGTTTTGAGACGAGGGCGGAATCCTAAATTTTAGATGATCTATAGAAAAGATCCAAATGAAAAGAAACTTGCAAACGCCTTTGAGAAGCAATTTGGCTTCCATGATTCACATTAGGGAAACCGAAAGGCTTTGGCATTTTCCAGTTTTGGCGGGACTCTGCATTGGGGTCTGTCTTTTTGCAGGTTGGTATTTTGAGAATCAGCCCTACGGAAATTTGGCTTCCATTGGAGCCTTAACGATCCTTTATTTTACGCATGCTTCCCTTGAAAAACGAATGGTTCACTTAATCGTGTGCGCCTTTGGAATGATCGTGGCGTTTTCCACTTCCTTACTGTTCTCCTTTAATCCGTATTGGAGCGTCTTTTCGCTCTTTTTGATCGCCGTGTTAACCCACTGGCTTTGCGGATATTTTGATATCCCTCCCCCTCGGAATTTCTTTTTTATTATGGTCGCTGCTGTAGCTACCAACCTTCCATTTTCTTTAGAGCTGCTTCCCGTTCGAATTGGGGTCTTTGCTCTTGGAGCGATGGTCTCGGTCTTTCTTGCCTTTGTGTACTCTGTTTTTATTGCGAAAGCTACGGTGCACATTCCAAGAGTAAAACCGAAACGAAACCGATATACCATTACAGCAGAAAGTTTGATTCTAGGCGTAGGTGTGAGTTTAGCATTACTACTTGGATATGCAGTGGATCCTCAAAGTCCTTACTGGATTCCAGTCTCTACCTTAGCCATCTTGCAAGGGCGAAATTTAACGCATACCACCGAAAGAAATACACACCGGGTTCTCGGAACCTTTATTGGGATTGGACTCACCTGGGTTTTAATTCTTTTAAAACCGCAGCCTCTTGCTCTCGTGTTCATTATTGCTCTTTTGCAAATCATTATTGAACTCCTTGTCGTTCGCAATTATTTCTTTGCCGTGATCTTTATTACGCCTCTTACCATCCTTTTGGCAGAGACCAGTTTAGGAAGCGGAGCTTCCCACAATGCGCTAATTTGGGCGCGGTTTTTAGATTCTTTAATGGGCGCGTGTATTGGGCTTGCCGCGGGCGCACTTCTCCACCACAAGGGCTTTATGGCGCGTTTCGAAAAGCAACTTCGCCTTTTGAAACTCTACCGAAAATTCCAAGAACATCAAAGACACTAGCCTTTCTTTACTTAAATATATGTTATATATTTACGCTCAGATTTAAGCCAACCCCTAGATTTTTAGATTAGCCATGCAAAATTACCTTGACCTTTTACAGCATATTTTAGATAACGGAACGGATAAAACTGACCGCACAGGGACAGGAACAAAAAGCATCTTTGGCTATCAATTGCGTTACGATCTTTCCAAAGGATTTCCTTTGGTGACCACGAAAAAAACGCATTTAAAATCTATCATTTATGAACTGCTTTGGTTTTTAAAAGGAGATACGAATGTAAAGTATTTGAACGATAATGGCGTCAGCATTTGGGATGAGTGGGCAGATGAGAATGGAGATTTAGGTCCTGTCTACGGAGCGCAATGGAGAAGTTGGGAAGGTTCAGGTGGACAAGTGATTGATCAAATTTCACAGGTCATAGAGCAAATTAAAACCAATCCAGACTCTCGTCGATTAATTGTCTCTGCATGGAATACAACTGAGATCTCAAAAATGGCTTTAGCGCCTTGCCATACCATGTTCCAATTCTATGTCGCCGATAACAAACTCTCTTTGCAACTCTATCAGCGTAGTGCCGATGTTTTTCTAGGTGTGCCATTTAACATTGCTAGTTACGCCTTGCTACTTCAAATGATGGCGCAAGTCACAGGCCTTGAAGTAGGAGACTACGTTCATAGTTTTGGGGACGTGCATATTTACAACAACCATTTTGAACAGGTAGAAAGGCAGCTTTCAAGAACGCCAAAAGCCCTTCCGACTATGCGTTTGAATCCGGAGGTGAAATCCCTATTTGATTTTGATTTTGAAGATTTCACGCTTGAGAATTACGATCCTTATCCTGGAATTAAGGCGCCGGTCGCAATCTAAATTTCGATTCCTATTTTATCGATTTAGCGTACAAGCGTTTTCTTTAGAGAGGTTAAGTTTCTATGAATTCTCTCTGGGGTAGAGGAATCTACAGGGCCAATTTTGTAACTTTAGGCTTAATTTTGAGACTAGTTATTAAAATGCAGTTGTATGAAACGTACTCTATTGTCCCTTTCTCTTGTCGGTCTTTTTTTAGGATGTTCCCTTGAGGCGCAGACTTTAAATTCAGGACGCACCCAGCCTTATCAGGCTACCTCCACTAAATATACCAGTTTAAAGCACACCCTATTAAAGGTGAGTTTTGATTATTCTAAAATGGAATTAAACGGGGAGGCAACCCTTACCGCAAGTCCTTATTTTTACCCTAGTGATTCGCTCGTTCTCGATGCGAAGGCCATGGCCATTCATGAAGTGGCTCTAGAGAAAGGAAGCTCAAAAAGCCCTTTAAAGTATACCTACGCAGACGATCTTTTAAAGATTCAGTTAGACAAGCGTTATGCAAAGGATGAAAACTACAAGGTCTATATTAAGTACACGGCAAGACCGGAGCAGGTGACTCAAAAGGGAAGCCAGGCCATCACGGATGCCAAAGGACTATACTTCATTAATCCCTTAGGAGAAGATAAAGAAAAGCCAACCCAAGTGTGGACCCAAGGAGAAACCCAGAGTTCCTCTGTGTGGTTTCCAACCATTGATAGACCCAATCAAAAAACGACGCAAGAAATTTACATGACCGTGCCTAGAAAGTACATCACGCTTTCGAACGGAGAATTAAAGAGTTCACAGAACGTGGGTGAGGATCTTCGTACCGATTACTGGGTTATGGACAAGCCGCATGCTCCGTACCTTTTCTTTATGGGAGTAGGAGACTACGCCGTGGTCAAGGACAAATGGCGCCAAATCCCTGTGGATTATTATGTAGAGAAAGAATACGAACCCTACGCAAAGCAAATCTTTGGACACACCCCCGAGATGATTGAGTTTTTCTCAAAGCGATTAAACTACGATTATCCTTGGAACAAATATGCGCAGATGAGCGCAAGAGACTACGTGAGTGGGGCGATGGAAAACACCACAGCCGTACTTCACGCAGAGGACGTTCAACAAAAACCCTCTCAATTGGTGGATGAAAATTCTTGGGAAGATACCATTGCCCATGAACTCTTTCACCACTGGTTTGGCGACCTCGTCACCATGGAGAGCTGGAGCAATTTAACGCTGAACGAATCCTTTGCAAACTATTCGCAATACCTGTGGAACGAACACAAATACGGAAAAGACGTAGCAGACTATGGACTCTTTAAAGAACTAGAGGCCTACTTCGGTGATCCTTCCAATATCTCAAAAGATTTGGTTCGCTACAATTACCACAATAGAGAAGACATGTTTGATGCCGTATCCTACAACAAAGGAGGAGGGATTCTGCACATGCTTCGAAATTATCTAGGAGATGATGCCTTTTTCGCAGGACTAAATCAGTATTTGACGACGCATGCATACGGAACGGCAGAAGCAGCGGATTTGCGTCTCGCTTTTGAAAAAGTATCCGGTAAGGATTTGAATTGGTTCTTTACTCAGTGGTATTTTGGAGGAGGTCATCCTAAACTTACCTATACCACTCGCTTTGAACCGGTGAAAAAAGAAATCGTACTCTCCATTGCCCAGACGCAAGGAGGAGGGTATTTTGAATTCCCCATCGCAGTGGACATTGTAGAAGATAACGCCGTAAAAAGAGAAACTGTTTGGGTCAGTGCAAAAGCGAAGAATGAGTTTTCGATTCCAGTTGGCAAAAATCCAAAACTTGTCAATCTAAATTCAGACGGCGTGCTGTTAAGCGAGATTACTGAATCGAAAACCCCTGCGCAGTATCTACTTCAATACCAAACAGCGAAAGAGTTTTTACCTAAGCAGCATGCCCTTGCAAATGCCGCTTTAAATCTTACGGATGCAAGTGCAATTCAGACGCTTAAGCAGGGACTTAACGATTCAAACTTTAGACTTCGAATTGAGGCGCTTAGTGGACTTGATCTTTCCAGACCGGACCATCAAAAAGCAGCGCTTGCTAAAGTAGAGCAACTGGCAAGTTCCGATGAGAAAACCCTTGTAAGAGGAGCCGCCATTGGTGCGCTTTCTAAAACGGGAAATGCCAAGTATCTACCTCTGTATGAAAAAGGAGTTTCAGAGGTATCCAATTCCATCAAAGGGAATTCTCTTGGGGCACTTGCGCAGATCAATCCGCAAATGGCGAAACAAAAACTAGAATCTGTGGAATTGGAAGGTTTGTCTTCTGATGTCATGACCGTTTTGATTCCGATTGTGGTGGAGAATAAGATTGAGAAACACCGCGCAGAAATTGCCTCGACCGTTGCTTTTTATCCTTTTCTAAAATTTAGAGACCCTGTAGCAGGCGCGGCGGCTGAAAATGGATACGAATGGATTATGAGTTCAGACGATTACCTAGCCACTCACAAGATTACCAAAATCTTTACCCAGGTGCATGGACAGTTAGGTGAAAATGCACAGGCGAAAATGCTCTTAGCTCAGACCATTCAAAAGGGACTGGATTTAAAACTAGCGGCCCTACGAAAGGAACCCTCTAGCAAATCCCTCAATGCACAGGTGGATCTATTGACAAGTGCCTTAAAAGTGTATAAGTAGACATCTCATTTCAAAAATAAATTTTGGAGCTCCCTTTTTTGCAAGTCAAATAGAGGGAGTTTACGTTGTGATGGGAAGGAAAAACGGGCAATGGGCAGCAGGTTCGGGCCTCGATGCTGCTGCGCACTTTCGAGTGTTGAATCCACGATTACAAAATGAAAAGTTTGCCATGCGTTTATAAAAAAGAAATTGAAATGAATACAAATAAATCAATAGCGATTTTGGGCTGTGGCTGGTTGGGATTCCCATTGGCAAAAGCCCTTTTTAAAATGGGATATGCCGTAAATGGGAGCGTTAGGAATACAACCGATTTTCTTAAACTTGAGCAAGTGGGAATAGAACCGTTTCTATTGGATTTGAAAACGAATTCCGTTGCAGGCGATATTGAAAATTTTCTAAATAATAAGGAAGTTTTACTAATTAGTATTCCACCGAAACTAAAGACAGATACGAATGAAAATTTTGTTGCTAAAATCAAGAATTTAATTCTCTACATTCAAAATTCTACCGTAAAAAGACTTATTTTTATTAGTTCCACTTCGGTTTATGGGAATAGTCGTCACGATTTGGTTACCGAAGTAACGGTTCCTGGGCCAGAGACGGAATCGGGTAAGCAGCTGTTAGAAGTAGAACAGTTATTGAGAAGCAATGAACACTTTAAAACCACCATTGTTCGCTTCGGGGGATTGATAGGCGAAGATAGAAATCCACTTCATTTTCTTCGCCCACAAAATAAAATGAAAGATCCAGATAGGCCTATCAATTTTATACATTTAGAGGATTGTTTGGGTATCCTTATACAAATAATTCAACAAGAAATTGGGGGTGAAATCTTCAATGCCGTAGCACCTTATCATCCTACCAAAGCGGAATATTACGATGCACTACGTAGAGAAAAGAGATTGGATTTACCTAGTTTAGTCCAAAATTCAGGAACACAAGGAAAGATAATTACGAGTGAAAAATTAGAAACTGTGTTAAAGTATACGTTTGTAAAACCATTTCTGAGATAGTGTTTCACTTTTAATAATAAGTTAAATAACCTAAAAACAAACACGTAATGAATACCCTATTGATCGCTGGAGGTACTGGCTTTATTGGAAAACATCTAACTCAATATTTATTGCAGAAAGGGCATGTAATTCACGCTTTAACTAGAACTAAAAAAAGCTCTAAAAACGAAAATTTGCATTTTTTTCAGTGGGATATTGAAAAGGGAATAATAGATGAAAAGGCTTTTGAGGGAGTGGATGTCCTAATCAATCTTACGGGTGCTAATATTACTGAAAAACGTTGGACCGCAAAGCGAAAAAAGGAAATTGTCGATAGCCGAGTCGAATCAATTAATTTATTGTTTAAGTATGTACGTCAACTTGAGAACAAACCTACTGCACTTATTTCTTCCTCCGCCGTAGGTTATTATGGAGCTGTAACCACGGAGCAGGTTTTTACGGAGTTATCCCCTAACGGTACAGATTTTTTAGCCTATATCTGCAAAGAATGGGAAAATGCGGCTTTTCAATTTAATCAATTAGGGATAAGGACCATTGTCTTGAGAAAAGGGATCATCATTGGTAAAGAGGGTGGCATGTATGCTAAAACGGCATCCTTAGCCAAGTGGAGTATCAATACGGCTCTAGGGAATGGGAAACAATTCATGCCGTGGATAGATATACGTGACTTAGTTCGTTTGTATGAATTTATTCTAAGCGAGAGCGAACTATCGGGAATCTTCAACACCGTGAGTACCCAGCCTATCTCCATGAATGAATTCTCAAAATTATTGTTAAGATCTTTTGGCAAAAAGAGCTTTTTACCCAATGCCCCCAAATTTATTATTCAGTTGATGTTTGGCGAAATGGCTGCCATGCTTTTAGAAGGCTCGAAAGTAAGTAATGAGAAAATAATAGATGCAGGATTTGTATTTCAGTATGATACGATGGAAAGCGCTTTGCATTAAATAAAATAAGCTTTAGCGATTATATCTGTATCAAATACGGGTAAACAGAATTTCTTAATCCACTCGATTTCATGTCCGATTGAATTTTCTACTTTCCCTATTCCTACTTAATCAAAACTCCACAATAAATCCAATAGAGGGTACAATCGTGGCGGACTCCTCATTTAAGATTAACGGAATCGCATTGCTTCCGTCTGATTTTATGGTTTGGCCATCTGTGGTCTTAAATCCCGAATTATCGTCCAATCTTTCAAAGGTAAACTTGGGTAAATTAGGGGTTTTGTCCATTAAAACATTCTGAAAATCAATAAAGAGATTCAAACTCACTTTTTTGAAATTGTATTTCTTGTCGACCCTTAAATCCAACTGATTAAAAATTCCAAGTCGCTTGCTGTTTAGTTGGGTATAATCATAAATTCCCCTTCCGTTGGTCAAGTACAACGCGGTGGAAGTCGCAAGGTCAAAAGGCGTGTAAGGTTGTCCACCTGCCATTCGATATTTTACCCCAACATCCCAATTGTTTTTGAATTTGTAACCGAAAGTACTCGATAATACAAAACCATAATCCCAGGTCGAAGATCTAAATTTTCCATCGATCCCAGCAAATTCGGATTTGTAAAGCGTGGCACTGGCCACATAAAATAAATTTTCTACCAATTTTTGTTGTATGTAGGCCTCTAGTCCGTACACCCTGCCTTTTCCCGTGGAAATATAAGGCTCGCCACCCACTGCAGAATAATCGGTTCCAATATTGGCATAAGAAATTCCATTCGTTAAGGAAACGGGATAATTTCGGTAATCCTTGTAAAAGGCTTCAAAGGTAAGTCGCAAATCGTTTTTAGGAACGTATTCTGTCCCTATCGTATAATGGATTGCATTGGTGTATTTCAGATTTTTATTCGTTAGATTTCCGGAATCATCTTTAAAACCCAGCATGGTGTAAACGGGAAGTTTATAATAACTGCCAACCAATCCTGAAAGTTTCCATTGGTCGCTCAGAAGATACGAAAATGAAATCCTTGGAGATAAGGATTGGAGTGGGTTTAAACCAGTTTTTGTGAACGTATTCACATCCGTTCTTATACCTCCGGATACCAATAATTGGTCCTCAAAAAAATATTTTGACACGTGTCCATACAGTCCAAATTTGAAAAATTCAATGGCCGAATTGCTTGTAGAATTTACCGCGGGCGAGATTATATTTCCTTCTTCATCTTTTTGTTCTTCTTTAATTGTACTAAATACATCCGCATCGTATTTCACATATTGGGCATCAGCACCGTAGCTGTATTTCCATCCGTTTTCAAATTTATTCATGTCAAAACGCAACTTGTTCTCGGTTTCATGGCTCCTGAGAGAATATAATTTATTGCCTTCTTTTAGAGCGTTATTTTCATATCGTTCTGCGCCATTAAAAAACATATTTCTACTTAACGCAAGGTTGAAATAGCCGTTGTTTACTAATCGTTTCAAATTGGCTCCTACCGTGTAGTTCCATTGTTGAATGAGAGGATTTGCTCGATTGATGTATTCATTGTTGGCATCGCTATTTTTGGGAATTGCGAGTTTGAAATTATCAATCGCTCCCAAACCGATAAAATTCACTTCGGTTTTCTTGTCGATCTTATGATTAATTTTATATTGAAAATCATAATAATCAGGACGAATGGATAAATCGAGTAGTTTGAATAAATACTGCAAATAAGACCTTCTTGCAGATGCCATAAATGTGGTCTTTTTACTTAATGGACCTTCCAGCATAATCGCAAATTCACTGCCCGAAAGTCGGACGTTACCACTCAAACGATCCGGGTTTCCATTTCGTTGGTTGATGACAATAGTGGATGCAAGTGCATTGTCATATTTACTATTAAAGGCGGACGATGTCAATTGAACATCCTGGATAAAGGAGACATTCAAAATTCCTGTGGCACCACCGCTTGCACCTTGCGTTTGAAAGTGATTTAAAACAGGGATTTCAATACCATCTAAGTAATACACATTTTCACTCGGACCCCCACCTCGCACAATTATGTCATTTCGATTGGGAGTCGTGCCGCCGGCTACACCGGGCAACACTTGTATCACTTTTGAAACATCAAAATTACCTCCCGGATTTACTTTTATCTCTTCCGATGTTAATCGTTGGGTTGCCAGGGGTGTAATCATATCCGTAGCCCTGACCGATTTACCTGCTTTAATGACTACTTCTTGCAATTCTTGGCTTATTTCATCCAGTTCATATTGAAGTATTTGAGTACTCCCAGAACCCACATTGATATTGTATACAATCATCGGAATGTATCCAGAAGACGATATTTCAATATTGTACTTTGTTACTGGTAATTTTATACTAAAATCCCCTTTTTCATCCGTAGTCGTGTAAATAGTATCCTTTCCGATGAATTTGAGCGTTGCGCCAACCAGTTCTTCTTGTGTGTTTTTATCCTTTACCACACCCGATACGAAACCTACATTTTGTGCATTCAAATTAAAGTTCAGTAGAACTGCAAAAACAATAAAAATGATTTTTTCCATTGTAATAAAAAATTACTTGGTGCAAATGTAAAGTATATTTTGTTTATTTTAGTCTAAAAAAATACTATTTAAAAAATAATTAGTACATTTACATCCTAAATTTAAGGTGTAATGAATTATCAATTGATAAAAGAGGTTGTTGATTTAGTAGAACAATATGAACAAGGGAATCGTACCAGATCTAATTCTTCTGTGGAAGATTTCATCCATTGGATAGTAACAAATAACACGATACTAGACAGCAAAGAAGAGCCGTATTGGGAAGGTAAAGAAAAAGGTAGAAGTGCAGATAGTGTTATCAATACACTGCTTATACATATGAATCGTTATGCGAAAAGTTATTCTAAATCGGCCATTTTTGGATCTAATTTTTCTACACAGGAAGATTTTATATTCTTAATAAATCTAAAAGCTTTTGGTGAAATGACCAAGATGGAATTGATTAAAAAAAATGTACAAGAAAAACCCTCTGGAATGCAAATTATAAATCGCTTAATAGCGCAAAACTTTGTGGAGCAAAATCGCTCATCCCTTGATAAGAGAAGCAGGGTTATTTCGATAACTCAAGAAGGATTAGAAGCCTTAGATACTCAAATGGATAAGATTAGGCAGGCCACTGAAATAGTAACGGGTAATCTTAATCACATCGAAAAAATGGAATTGATACGACTTCTTAATAAACTAAATGATTTCCATTTACCCATTTATGAGCAAAACATTGACTCAGAGAATTTATTAAAGGAAGTCAGCAAAAATAAAGTGAAATGAAAATAGCAATCATAGGGTCCGGTTTTTCGGGATTGTCTGCGGCGGCATACAGTGCAAAGTCGGGTCACGAAGTACATGTTTTTGAACAACACAACCAACCGGGAGGAAGAGCACGACAATTTACTACCCGCGAAGGCTATGTCTTCGATATGGGACCCAGTTGGTATTGGATGCCTGATATAATTGAGCGATTTTTTAAAGATTTTGGGTTTAAAACATCCGATTTTTTTGACTTAATCTCTTTAAATCCGCAATTTGAGATGGTTTTTTCAGATGAGAAACTGGAGGTACCTGAAAGTTTAGAGGAATTAAAAATTGTGTTTGAAACGATTGAAAAAGGAGCCTCAATACAACTGGAGAAATTCATGGAATCGGCAAAATTCAAGTACGAAGTTGGAATGCAAGATTTTGTCACTAAACCTTGTCATAATTGGGGTGAATTTATCTCTCCTAAAATAGCGAAAAGTGCTTTAAAATTAGATTTACTCAGCAACTTTAGAAGTTACGTTTCTCGCTATTTCAAAAATGAAAAATTAAGAACCTTGATGGAGTTTCCTGTAATTTTCCTTGGAGCTTCGCCTAAAAACATACCTGCTTTATACAGTCTAATGAACTACGGAGGGTACGCTTTAGGCACACATTATCCTATGGGAGGTTTTTATCAGTTGGTATTAGCCATGCAACAAGTAGCAGAAAAACAAGGGGCAACTTTTCATTTTAATGCAGCAGTGGAAAAAATTAATGCAGACAAGCACAAAGTGAAATCCTTGACGATTGACGGTAAAGCCTATGAATTCGATGCCGTTATTGCATCCTCTGATTATCATCATACAGAAACACTTTTAGACCCTGTATATAGAAATTATGATGAAAATTATTGGGCGCAAAAAACGTTTGCCCCCTCCAGTTTGATTTATTATTTAGGAGTTAGCGAAAAAATGGGCAACCTGAAACACCATACGCTTTTCTTTGAGAACGATCTGGATGAGCATATCGACTGCATTTATGGTGATAAAAAATGGCCTGAAAAACCGTTGTTTTATGTTTGTTGTCCATCGAAAACAGACCCAAGTGTGGCGCCCGAAGGAAAAGAGAACTTGTTTTTACTGATGCCTTTGGCTATCGGAATAAACGATGAAGAAGCGATTAGGGAAAAATATCTGCACGAAATGCTTGAAAGAATAGAAAAGCATACGGGAATGGTCGATATAAAATCAAAAATTGAGTACAAAAAAAGTTATTGTGTTTCTGATTTTATGACCGATTACAACGCCTATGGAGGCAATGCCTACGGACTAGCAAATACACTTAGTCAAACCGCCGTACTAAAACCAAAAATAAGAAACAAAAGATTAAATAACCTGTTCTACACCGGTCAATTAACCGTTCCCGGTCCCGGGGTTCCCCCTTCCATTATTTCCGGGAAAATTGTAGCAAGCGAAGTTCATCAACTTTAAAAACACACCTTATGAAACGACTATTTGACGAACTTTCTTATTCGGTCAGTAAAATGATAACACAAAAATACAGTACGAGTTTTTCGTTAGGTATTTTAGCATTAAAGCCTTCCATTCGTTCGGCAATCTATGCTATATACGGCTATGTGCGGCTAGCGGATGAAATCGTGGACAGTTTCCATGAATATGACAAAGAAAAATTATTAACCCGATTAAAAATAGAAACTGAAAATGCATTATCCGAAAGGATTTCATTAAATCCAATTTTGCAGTCTTTTCAGGAAACGGTACATAAATACCAAATCGACCCTACGCTTATCCATCAATTTTTGCATAGTATGGAGATGGATTTGCAGAAGATAGATTACAATTCCGAATTGTACGACGAATATATTTTTGGTTCTGCAGAAGTGGTTGGACTCATGTGCTTACAGGTTTTTACCGAGGGAAAGAATGAAAAATATGATGAATTAAGGCCTTATGCCATGAAGTTAGGTTCGGCTTTTCAGAAAATCAATTTTTTACGAGACTTAAAGGAGGATTATCAAGTTATGGGTAGAACTTATTTTCCAAATGTAGATATGAAAGTATTCGATAATGATGTGAAAAGTCAGATAGAAAAGGAAATTGAACAGGAGTTCGAAGAGGCGTTAATCGGTATTAAAAAATTACCCGTTGTCGCTATTTTTGGAGTTTATTTGGCGTATAAGTATTATTTATCGTTGTTTAAAAAAATAAAATCAAAATCATCAAAAGATATTTTGAATAATCGTGTGCGAGTGTCTAATTCCGAGAAAGCATTTGTAGCATTCAAAAGCTATGTGCGATTTAAAACAACCTATTTATAATGAATATTTTTATCTACATCGCATCCAGTTTATTTTTTATGTGGAGTGTAAGTCAGTCGAATTTACAAACCTATCGTACCGGGTATAGCAAAGCCGCATCCGATAAAATATTGTGCGAAAAAATGATTAGAGATTTAGAAAAGGAAAAAAACAATTCATCCCTTTATTTGGGGTATTTGGGCGGTTATCAAACCGTTTGGGCAAAACATGTTTTCAGTCCGATGACCAAACTCCAGACCTTTAAAACGGGAAAGAAAAATATAGAAAAGGCCATTGAACAAGACCCTAGCAATATAGAATTACGATTTATTAGGCTGTCGGTACAAAAAAATGCACCTACTTTTTTAGGGTATCATTCGCACGTCAAAAGAGATAAAGAATTTATTGTCAAAAACCGAAGCAAAGTTCAATCTGAAATTTTGACAAAAAATATTGATTTGTTATTAAAAGATTAGAAATGAAATATCAATTGTATAGAGAACAACAACTAAACTGCCCTATAGAAACGGCATGGTCGTTTTTCTCATCACCACACAATCTCTCTAAAATTACACCCAAAGACATGGGCTTTGTGGTGCACACCAAGTTGGGTGATCAACCTATTTTTGTAGGGATGGAAATTGATTATACCGTGTCGCCGATTTTCAAAATTCCGTTGAAATGGAAAACAAAAATTACGCAGGTCGATTTTCAAAAAAGCTTTACCGATTTTCAAGAAAAAGGACCTTATAAATCATGGAATCATCACCACGAATTTATTCCAAATAAAGAGGGTGTGTTAATGAAAGACACGGTAGATTATGAGCTTCCTTTGGGGCTTGTCGGTCAACTAGTACATCCACTTTTTGTAAGAAAAAAAATTGAAGAGATATTCAATTATCGTTTTGTATTTTTAGAAAATAAGTTTAATCAAAAATAACGCTGGAAATGAATTTACTACTGGTCGTGATGGTTTTTATACTTATGGAAGGAGCAACCTGGCTCATTCATAAATATGTGATGCACGGTTTTTTATGGATATTGCACAAAGATCATCATGACCATAGCAATGAAGGAGCTTTGGAGAAAAACGATTATTTCTTTGTCATTTTTGCACTTCCCACGATTGCTTTAATGTATTTTGGATCTTTGAAAGATTTCAATTATTTATTTTATATCGGCTTGGGGATCATGCTTTACGGAATGGCTTATTTTTTTGTGCATGATATTTTTATCCATCAACGTTTAAAGTATTTTACCCGGACAGAAAACCCGTATTTCAAAGCATTGCGTAGAGCACATAAGCAACATCACAAGCACATGGGTAAAGAACAGGGCGAATGCTTTGGGTTTTTGTATGTGCCTCTCATTTATTTCAAAATGTACTTTAAAACCACTAAAAAATGATGAGCTACACTTATATTTTGATTCTTTTTTTTACAGTCATCATTTGTTTTATTGCTTCTTTTGACAAAAGATTGCAGTTCAACCAGCATTTTGGAGCATTTCTAAAATCCGCTATTTTAGTCGCTATTCCTTTTATCGCTTGGGACGTATGGTTCACTGCAAAAGGCGTTTGGTGGTTCAATACGAATTATACATTGGGATTTGTGATTGCGGGATTGCCTATAGAAGAATGGCTGTTCTTTATTTGTATTCCGTTTTCTTGCGTATTTACCTATTTTTGTTTCGACAAATTTTTCAAGATGGATGGGTTGTCGGGCTTTAATAATGTAATCGTTTTTGTAGCAATTATTGTTTGTGCAGTTATTGCTTTACTGCACCACGACAAAATCTACACTTTGGTCACCGCCCTTTCCACTATTCTCACACTCGTTTATTTGCACTTTATCGCCAGAGTAGATTGGATTGGTAAGGCCTCGCTTGTATTTACAGTCCTAATGCTGGGTTTCTTTCCAGTGAACGGAATTCTAACGGGAAGCGGAATAGAAACGCCTATAGTCAATTATAATCCAAAAGATTTTATGGGAATCAGAATACTCACCATTCCTATTGAAGATGCGATTTATGGTTATACACAATTTTTATTGGTACTGTATTTCTTTAATAAATTCAAAAAAAGCGAACTTAAAAATCAAACCGCATGAAAAAGAAATTTCAAATAGTAAACGCAGTGGTACTCATAGCAACTCTTGTTATTAATTACCTCTCCAATACAGGTGCTTTTAATGGCGAAACCATGGCAACCATTTCTGCAAAATATCAAAACCTGTTCACGCCAGCAGGATATGCTTTTTCGATTTGGGGACTAATTTATTTTGGGCTTTTGGGCTTTGTGATTTATTTTGGACCCTTAACTAAGCAAACGACGTCCAAAGAAAAAGTGGTTCTAAGTATAGGTTGGTGGTTTGTTATTTCCTGCTTTGCCAATAGTTTTTGGGTATTGGCATGGTTATATGACTATACATTTTTAACCATCCCCATCATGGTGTTGTTGTTGGTTTCTTTGTTTAAAATCATACAAAAAATTCAATCCGAATTTGACACGAAAACATTGCAGACAGCATTATTTCTTCGCTTGCCATTTTACATTTATGCCGGTTGGATTTCGGTGGCTCTAATTGCCGATATAGCCGCGTATCTCAAAAAAATACAATGGGGAGGCTTTGGGATTTCAGAAACGGTTTGGACCGTAATCATGATTGCAATTGCATCGCTCCTGCATTTATTTATGATCTGGAAACAAAGGATGTCCGCATTTGCTTTGGTGGCTGTTTGGGCGTTTTTGGCTATTGCGGTGGCAAATAAAGATGAAAATACAACGGTCCTTTGGGTAGCAATTTGCATGGCAGTTCTTGTGTTTATAAATGTCCTTTTAAATGAATTTATAAGCAAGAAAAAATCATTTTCGAAATAAAAGTGTGGCATAATGGACTATTTAATTAAATAGGAAACAATTGAATTGAAGAAAATAGGACACAGAATTCAAGAAAATAGGACACGGAATTCAAGCTGTGCTTTACAATCTCGATTAGGAACCGCAAGCCATAAAAAGAGACCCAGAAATTCACCAATTTCTCAAGGCCCAAAACCTTGTTTTAAAAGCCTTTGAAGACCAAGTCGTTTTCGATACAAAAACAATTTGCACTTGAATGTGCATAAATAGTTCCCATTTTGACTGTCATTTGCCGTAAGAATTGTTAATTTCGTAGTAAAATTACCCTTTATGCCGTACGGAATTCAAGCTGCAAGCTTCTATGTGCCCTCTCTTTATTTGAATATGAAAGACTTAGCAGTCAATCGTCAATTAGACCCTTTGAAACTAGAAAAAGGATTAGGACTTTATAAAATGGCTTTAGCCGATGTGCATGAAGATGCCGCGAGCTTTGCAGCGGAAGCGCTACTAAAATTAATTAAAGATTCGGGCGTGAATCCGAGAGAAATCTCCAGGATCTACTTAGGAACAGAAAGTGCATTGGACTCCGCAAAACCTACAGCCACTTATGCCATGGGCATGGTGGAGAAAGTTTTAGAACCCACCTATGGACCTAGAGTCTTCAAGAACTGTGACGTGGTCGACATGACCTTTGCCTGTATTGGAGCCGTGGATGCTTTAGAAAACTGTATGGACTATTGCCGCGCCGATCCTTCTCGAAAAGCGGTTGTGATTGCCTCGGACTATGCTCGATATGAACTTGGAAGTTCGGGTGAATATACGCAAGGAGGAGGCGCAGTTGCGCTTCTGTTATCAAATAATCCCAAACTATTAACCCTGGAACCTACTGTGGGTGTGGCCACAAGAAGTGTTTTTGATTTTTTCAAACCGCGCATCAAAATTTCAAAATCGGATTTGAGTGGAGCCTCGGATTCGATGCCTGATACTTTAGAGCTTTTTTCAGAAGAACCTGTCTTTGATGGACAGTATTCCAATGTCTGTTATCAAAATCAAATCAAGGAAGCTTACGAGCATTTTAAAGAGAAAACGGGAGCCGATAAACCCTATGAGAATTGGCGTTATTTGATTTTTCACTTGCCTTATGCCTTTCATGGAAAGAGAGTCTTTACTGAGATTTATAGCGCAGAAAAAGGACTCTCGATTGAAACGCCAGAGGAGCAAAAGGCCGTGGCAAAATCACCAGAGTACCTTTCCTTTATCTCAGAAAAGATAGAGCCGTCTCAAAGAGCTTCCTCTGAAATCGGAAACATGTACACCGCCTCTGTGTTCATGGCTCTTTTGTCTGCACTACAGACCAGCCTAGATTCCGGAGAAGAACTTGAAGGAAAGAAAATTGGCTTTTTAGCGTATGGAAGCGGATCCAAAGCGAAGGTCTTTGAAGGCGTGATTTCAAAAGAGTGGAAAGAGGTCGCTAGAGAGTGGAATTTATTTGACACATTAGCAAAGAGAGAAGCAGTCTCCTTTGAAACGTATGAAAAGCTTCACCGCAAACAACTTTCAAGCTCTATTGCAACGAGACCTCAAGGATTTTCTCTAGAGTCCATTGAATCCGAAAGTCCAACCCTTAGAGGAGCTCGCTATTATCAGTACCTAGAGAGGGAGAACTAGATGGAAACAAGGTGAATATATATATAGAAGGAATTTGAACTAGATTCGAGAACCTTTGCTTACAACAAAGCCCTTGGTCACAGAACCGAGGGCTTCTTGTATTATGATTCAAAAGGAACTAAGACTTGTTTTGCGATGCAGAACAAAGCTGCAAAAAAAGCAAAGCCTAAAAGAAAGTTATTTCTTTTTGCGTGCGTAGTCTTCGTTGTGTCCTTTTCCTTTTAAGATTTCTGGATAGGCCTTCTGCAGTCGATCTAGTCGGGTCTTTTCCTGTTTGGCGGAGCCAATGTGCAAAAGCCAAGTACGAATTCTTCCGGGTGTAAGAGACTCAAAGGCCTCTTTGAACTTAGGGTCCTTTTCAAGTAGATCTAGAATTTCTTGTGGGTAGGCTTGAGGGGTGAGAGGCTCCTTCTTAACAGAGAGTCCTTTGTCTTCAGCAATCAGCATGGCTGCTATGGCTTTTCTAATTTCTTCTTCCCGATCTAGAACGCTGGAAAGATCCGTGAATTTAATAACCCGCGCACTTCTGGAGTTTTCTCCTGGTTTTTCTAACAAGTCGTCAAAACCTTCTAATACCGCTCCCTTAAAGAAACTAAGAACGCAGTAGTATTTGAATTGTCCAATGATAAAGAGGTTCGCTCCTTTGTAGGTATAGCAGGGCTGATACCATTTTTTCTCCTCCCTAAGATCAAAGGACAGAAGGATTTCTCTTAGCTTTTTTGCCACTTGCAGAAAAGGGCCTTCTTTTTTAAAGTAGGATTCTAATTCGGGATTGGGCATGGATTTCATAAAAAAAAGGATTTTAATTGGGGAGACCTAGGTTTGGATTACGAATCGACCGAGGGCTCATTAAATTTCTCACCCGAGAGCCTCGTGGTGAGCATGGCGGCTACCGTGTCCCCGGTGGAGTTTAAGACGGTCGCTAAGGGATCCACAAGAGTTCCGATAATCATGACCGCAGGAATGGCTTCTTGTGGCAATTGATACACAGAAATCATAAGCATTTCCCCTATGTAGCCTCCATTGGGAATGCCTCCTGCCACCATGGAGACGAAAATCGTAATTCCTACGGCTAACAGTAGGTTCAAAGGATCAAAGAAATCTTCTCCAATAATTAGAAAGGCCACATAAATCTTAATAATTGAGGACATGGAGGATCCGTTTTTATGAAGGGTGCTTCCAATCGGAATCACAAGGTTTGCCACGGAATCGGGTACCCCGATTTTGGCAGCCGCTTGCAAATTCGCAGGCATGGTCGCAAAAGAGCTACACGTACTTAAGGCTGTGATTGAGGGGTAAATGTTGTTTTTCCAAAAGAGTTTGATTCCGCTTGTTCCTTTGGCCAAAAAGGCATAAAGGGAGAAGAAGACAAAAAAGTAAACAATACCAGCTACGTAATAGAGTCCTAAAGGGCGCGCGTAAAAGCCAAAGAGTTCGGGACCTACAGTGGCTACTTGATAGGCAAAATACGCTCCTAGTCCAATAGGGGCTAGTTTCATAACAATGAGTAGAAGTTCTTTCATGACTTCGTAGCCGGAGGCTACAAAGCGTTGAAAAACGACTCCATTATCGCCTGCTTTCCGGATGGCGGAGCCTAACAGAAAGGCAAAGATTAAAAGCGCTAGCATGTGTTGGCGAGAGAACAGGGCAGTGAATTCTCCTACGGTGAAGAACTCTACAATTCGATCCCCCCAATTCCCCTCCGTAGGAAGAGTGGAGGCGTAATTGGGATCGGTGATGCCGACCGCCTCGGTTGGGAAAAGAGTCACAGCGCCAATAGTAAATAAGGCCGCAATCACGATAAATAGCAAAAAGCTGAAGATCATGGAAAAAAGGATCCTTGAGAACTTTCCACTTTGCGCAACACTAGAGATGGAATTGGCTACAGCAAAAAAGACCAGAGGGACGACACTTACGAAGAGTAAGTTCAAAAAAATATCCCCAACCGGTTTTAAGTACACAACGAATTCAGGCCAAAAAAGACCTAGAAAACTGCCTAGTAAAATCCCTAAAATTAACAGAAGCAGATTGGAATAGTTCCGAAAGAGTTCGATCACAAGCTTTAAATTTAACCAAAGATAAAGTATTTTCTCGTTTGAATTTGTACCTTTAAAGAGTAATTGATTCTTATGGCACACACCAATTATTATGAAATTCTAGGCGTAAAACCCTCCGCCACTGCAGAGGAAATAAAAAAAGCCTACCGAAAACTTGCAAGAAAATACCATCCTCTCTACAATTTCAACTGATTATCAAATACTTATGATAAATACAGCCAAAAATACAGCCAAAACTATATAGTTTTGGCTGTTTGTTTTTTATGATACTGTGTGAGGTTTTAAAAATAAATATTTGGGGACTTTATGAAAAACGAAGAAACTATTTTACAGCAAAGAAATATTAAACCCACAGCAATGCGTTTATTGGTGGTAGAAAAATTGCTGAAACAACAATATGCTATCAGTCATAAAGAGTTAGCAGAACAGTTTGAAAATGCCGATAATGTTACGCTATTCAGAACGCTGAAAACTTTTTTAGAGCACAAACTTATCCATACTATTGACGACGGAACAGGAGTTGTAAAATATGCACTTTGTCAATCGGGTTGCAATTGCAAACCTTCAGAACAGCATACGCATTTTCATTGCTCCCAGTGCCAGCGAACTTTTTGTCTTACCGATACCGAAATTCCAAACATCAATATTCCACTAAATTTTAAATTAGAAGGCATCAATTTGGTACTCAAAGGACGGTTTGACAGATGCAACTAAAATACTATGAAACTTTGCAATCCGATTGCAAAGTTTATTTTTCTATATTTGCACTATAAATGAGATGGATAATCACAATATTGACTTTTTACCTGATGGTACTTTTTTCATTGCCTTGTAGCGATGGAAGTAATCAGTGTGAAGATACCATTCCTAAAATTGAAACCGTTCAATCTCACGACCACAACAAAGATAGCGATGACAATTGCGGTCCTTTTTGTTATTGCAATTGTTGTAGTATAAGTATTACTACTTACCATTTCAAACCTTTTGAAATCAAGCAACCTAAACCCACTCTTGTTGTTAAAAAAATTACACTTCGTGATTTTACTTTAATTTCCTTCTACTCAGGAAGTATTTGGCATCCTCCCAAATTTACTGTTTAATTTTTTCAGATTTTCTTAATGCTATTGATGGTTTGTTGCAAGCCTCAGTAATTGTATGCCTTTTATTGGCTTTATGGTACTGTTAGCGTGTTCGTGTTATGTATTTTCTATGAATGTTTGTTTATAGAAATAATTACAGGCATTATCCACTTCATCCAATAGTTATTTGATTATCTGTTGGCTTCTTATGACAAGAGGCAATAATTTATTTATCAAAAATTAAAACAGATATACGTGTTAGATAACATTATAAAATTTAGTATTCAGAACAAGCTTGTCATTGGTATAATGACCTTGTTACTCATCATTTGGGGAGTGTGGAGTGCCACAAAACTACCCATTGATGCCGTACCCGATATTACTAATAATCAGGTGCAAATAATTACGGTTTGCCCTACGTTGGCAGGGCAAGAAGTAGAACAATTAGTAACCTTCCCTATTGAACAAAGCATTGCCAATATTCCAGATATAGAAGAAACAAGGAGTATTTCAAGATTTGGCTTATCGGTAATTACAGTAGTATTTAAAGATAAAGTAGACATTTATTTTGCCCGTCAGCTTATCAATGAAAAACTAAAAGAAGCAGAGGAAAATATACCTAAAGGTATTGGCAAGCCAGAACTTGCACCAGTAAGTACCGGATTGGGAGAAGTCTATCAATACATCATCCATCCGAAAAAAGGCAGTGAAAAAAAATACAATGCAAAAGACCTACGCACAATGCAGGATTGGATTGTAGCAAGACAATTATATGGAACTCCCGGAATTGCCGAAGTAAATAGTTTTGGTGGCGAACTGAAACAATATGAAGTAGCAGTAAATCCCAATCGCTTAAAAGCTATGGGGGTAAGTGTTACCGACATTTTTACCGCATTAGAAAAAAACAATCAAAATACTGGTGGTGCATATATCGACAAAAAACCAAACGCTTATTTCATCCGAGGTATCGGTTTGGTAACTTCATTGGATGATGTAAAAAATATCAGTGTAAAAAATGATGGCGGCAGTATTCCCATTTTTATAAAAGACGTAGCAGATGTACGTTTCGGAAGTGCTGTAAGATACGGAGCAATGACCTACAACGGCGAAGTAGATGCAGTTGGCGGTGTGGTAATGATGTTGAAAGGCGAGAACAGCAATGAGGTGGTAAATCGCATCAAAGAAAAATTACCTATTATTCAAAAATCCTTACCCGAAGATGTAATTATTGAACCCTATTTAGACCGTACAGATTTGGTTGACAGAGCTATGAGTACCGTTGAAAAGAACCTGATAGAAGGCGCACTGATTGTCATTTTTGTATTGGTGCTTTTCTTAGGAAATTTTAGGGCAGGATTGATTGTAGCATCCGCTATTCCTTTGGCGATGTTGTTTGCATTGGCTTTAATGAATGTGTTTGGCGTAAGTGCCAATTTAATGAGTTTGGGAGCAATAGATTTTGGATTAATTGTAGATGGTGCGGTAATTATTGTAGAAGCTACATTGCATCATTTAGGTTTAAGGAAATCTACACAAAGGCTCACACAGCAAGAAATGGATAATGAAGTATTTACCTCAGCTTCCAAAATTCGTAATAGTGCAGCCTTTGGTGAAATCATTATCCTTATAGTTTATATTCCTATTCTTACATTGGTAGGTGTAGAAGGTAAAATGTTCCGTCCTATGGCACAAACAGTAGGTTTTGCAATATTCGGAGCATTGATATTATCTTTAACATATATCCCGATGATGTGCGCTTTGTTCCTATCTAAAAAGCCGATGCTCAAAGAAACTATTTCGGATAAGATGATGAATTGGCTACAAAAAATATATCAGCCATTATTAGAAAAAGCCATCAAAATAAAATACTGGTTAGTAGGAATTACCGTTGGTATATTTGTCTTTACGCTATTTTTATTTGGAAGAATGGGTGGCGAATTTATACCACAATTACAGGAAGGAGATTTTGCCTTCCATTGTATTTTACCACAAGGCAGTTCATTGAGCCAGAGTATAGAAACCTCTATGCAAGCTTCAAGAATTATTAAAGAATTTGATGAAGTAAAAATGGTAGTAGGTAAAACTGGAGCGGCAGAAGTGCCAACGGATCCAATGCCACCCGAAGCTACTGATATGATGATATTGCTAAAGCCTCAAAGCGAATGGAAAAGTGGCAGAAGTTATGATGAATTGGGAGATGCTATCAATGAAAAATTAGAAGCAATACCTGGTGTGTTCTTTGAAAAAAATCAGCCAATACAAATGCGTTTTAATGAGTTGATGACAGGTATTAGGCAAGATGTAGCAGTAAAAATATTTGGAGAAAATTTAGATACGCTTGCCTTGAATGCTGATAAGGTTAGTAAAATTATACAAACAGTAGAAGGTGCTACATCTCCACAAGTAGAACGTGTGAGTGGTTTACCGCAAATAAATATAGAATACGACCGTACACGTTTAGCCAATTATGGGATAACGGTAGAAGATGTAAACAATGTAGTAAGCACTGCATTTGCAGGAAAAAGTGCTGGTGTAGTATATGAAAACGAAAGAAGATTTGAACTGGTAGTTCGGTTGGATAGTGTTTACCGTAACAGTATCGAAGATGTAAACAATTTGATGATACCAACTTCAACTGGTAATCAAATTCCGCTTTCGCAAGTAGCAACTATTGATTACAAATTAGGACCGGCACAGATAAGCCGTGAAGCAGGAAAACGTAGAATTGTAATCGGGTTCAACGTTGCAGGCAGGGATGTACAAAGTGTGGTAGAAGAAATTCAGCAAAAATTAAATACACAGGTAAAATTACCACCGGGCTACTATTTCACGTATGGCGGTCAATTTGAAAACTTGCAGGAAGCCAGTAACCGATTAATGATAGCCGTTCCGGTTTCTTTGTTATTGATTTTTGTATTGCTCTATTTCACGTTCCGTTCCTTTAAACAGGCAGGCTTAATATTTACAGCTATCCCAATGAGTGCG
Organism: Epilithonimonas sp. KH_059; assembly: GCF_057838485.1. Classification (NCBI taxonomy): domain Bacteria; kingdom Pseudomonadati; phylum Bacteroidota; class Flavobacteriia; order Flavobacteriales; family Weeksellaceae; genus Epilithonimonas; species Epilithonimonas sp. KH_059. The sequence continues at coordinate 843,277 of NZ_CM174468.1, read as the reverse complement.
ATCGGTGGTATATTGGCTTTATTACTTCGTGGTATGCCGTTCAGCATCAGTGCAGGAATTGGATTTATTGCTTTGTTTGGTGTAGCAGTTCTCAACGGAATTGTATTGATAGGTACTTTCAACCAATTGGAAAAAGAAGGCGTAAAAGACGTATTTAAACGAGTAATAGAAGGAACTAAAATCCGATTGCGACCAGTATTGATGACGGCAACAGTTGCCAGTTTAGGATTTTTACCAATGGCATTGAGTAGTAGTGCAGGTGCTGAAGTTCAAAAACCTTTAGCAACGGTGGTTATCGGTGGTTTAATTACCGCAACTTTCCTTACCCTATTTGTACTGCCATTACTCTATATCATTTTCAATTCAAAAATTAAATTAAAAAGAAAGCCACAAGTGAAACCCATTGTAACCATCATTGTATTGCTTTTATCAACGGTAGGCTTTACAGCAAATGCACAGACAAAAAGTTTAACTAACGTTGACGATGCGATAAATATTGCACTTCAAAATAATCAAACCTTAAAAGCTTCAGATTTAGAAATTGATGCCAGCAAAGCTTTGAAAAAAACTGCTGGAGAATTACCAAAACTTGATTTTAATGCACAATTAGGGCAATATAGCAGTACCAAATTCGACCAGTCTTTTCAGGTGTCACAAACCATTCCGTTTCCATCATTATTTGGAGCTAAAAAGCAACTGATTAATGCCGAAATAAAAGGTAAAGAATTGCAAAAAAACCTTACGGTATTGGAGTTAAAAAATCAAGTACGTACTTATTATTATCAAATTTTGTACTTGCAACACAATGAAAAACAGTTACAACAATTGGATAGTTTGTACAATGATTTTATCAAAATTGCACAACTTCGATACAAAACTGGCGACACCAAAAAAGTGGACATCAGCACAGCGGAAGCCAAGAAAGGCGAAATCAATTTATTGCTGAAACAAAACGGAGTATTCCTAAGCAATGCAGTTGCCAATCTAAAAACATTGATGAACACAAAAGACGATTTTGCCATTGCAGAAAACGGCAATTTTCAGCCTTTGCAAATTTCTAATTTGTTGGGTGATGAAGCTGTAGCCAATCATCCTGCCATTCAATCTTTGTATCAAGATGCCGTTATTGCAGAGCAAACAAAAAAGGTAGAACGTTCGCAAGGCTTACCCGATTTTACCATTGGTTATGTCAATCAGTCTTTAATTGGTTTTCAAAATGTAAACGGAGCAGAGAAATTTTTTAATGGTGGAAACCGATTTAGTTCTGTAAACATTGGTATTGCTATTCCCATCACTTATGGTGCTACCAAAGCCAGAATAAAATCTTTAGATTACAGAAAACAAGCAGCCGAAGCCAATGCACAGCAACAGCAAAAAACATTGGCTACGCAAATGCAAAATGCCTTGCAACAATATCAGCAAGACATACAGCAATTCAATTATTTTGAGAAAGAAGCATTGCCAAATGCCAAGGAAATTGTATCAGCAGCACAATTGGGTTACAGAACAGGCGAAATCAGTTATGTAGAATATCTTTTTGCGCTGCAAACTGCCACCGATATTCAGTTGAATTACTTGAAAAGTATTCAGCAGGTAAACCAATCCGTAATCAATATTTATTCATTCATTAATCAATAAGCAAAAATGAAATTCAATATAAATAAAATCACGTCTATCACAGCGATAATTGTTTTAATATTTACTTTTTCCGCGTGTAAAAACGATAAACAAAAAGAGGGTCAGGCTACAGAAGCAAAAGCAACCGAAAAAGCTGAAGCTCCTCACGAAGAAGAAACGCCAACCATTGCCACACTTACCGAAGAACAAATAAAAACGGTAGGCATACAATTAGGCGTAATAGAGCAAAAAGAATTAACGGCAACCATCCGAGCAAATGGTTTGCTGAAAGTTCCCAATAACAACAAAGCCAACGCAACTTCTTTGTATGGTGGTGTAATAAAAACACTGAACGTACAAATTGGAGATTATGTAAAAAAAGGACAAGTAATAGCCACTATTGCCAATCCGCAGTTTATACAATTGCAGGAAGAATATTTGAGTACTGCAAGCAGAATAACTTTTGCAGAACAAGAGTTAGCAAGACAAAAAGAATTGAACGAAGGCAATGCAGGTGCTAAGAAAAATCTACAAAGTGCCACAGCCGAACTCAATAGTTTACGTACCAGAAGAGCTTCCTTACAACAACAGATACAATTAATGGGCATCAATCCAGGTTCTGTTTCAAATGGTAATCTAAAATCAGCATTGGTTGTAACCAGTCCTTTGAATGGTACGGTTAGTAACGTTTTCGCTAAAATAGGAAGCTATGTAGATGTTTCTTCACCTGTTATAGAAATTGTAGATAACAGTTCCTTGCATTTGGATTTGAATGTTTTTGAAAAAGATTTGCCGATGCTCAAAGTAGGGCAAACTATTCATTTTAGAATAACCAACAATGCAGTAGAAGACTATAATGCTAAAATATTTGCAATAGGCTCATCTTTTGAAAACGAAAGCAAAACAATTGCCGCTCACGCCGTGGTACAAGGCAATAAAACAGGACTTATAGACGGAATGAATGTTACTGCCATTGTAAGTCTTAATAATGTAACAACTTCGGCTGTACCGAATGATGCCATTGTAAATGCCGATGGAAAATACTATATTTTTGTACAAACCAATAAAAAAGCAGAAGAACATCACGAAGAAGGCGAAGAAGAAGGCGGTCATAAAGAGGAAGAAGAAAAAGACCATAAGGAAGATAAAACCAGCAAGAATTTTGAAAAAGTGGAAGTGTTTAAAGGCGTATCTGATATGGGTTATACCGCAGTATCTTTTGTAAATGAAATTCCTGCCGATGCAAAAATTGTGGTAAAAGGAGCATTCTTTGTAAACGCAAAACTGAGCAATACAGGTGGGCACGGACATTAAAAATAGGAACTATGATTTGGTTAAAATTTTATTTGCCTTTGTATTTGGTGTTGTATATGACGGTAGCATTTGTGCTACCGTCATACCGCACCTATAAGCAAACAGGCATCAATCCGATAACATTTGGCAAAACGGATAACGCACACGATTACATCGGTTTTGTAATGAAAATATTGATAGCCTTGCTTTTTATAGCGGTATTCATTTATTCATTCAGCGATAAAGCATATCAGTATTTAGTACCCATTTCTTATTTAATGAAAGAAGTGTTTATGATAGTTGGATTAATCTTGATACATCTTTCACTACTCTGGATTTCGGTAGCTCAATATCAAATGAGCAACAGTTGGCGTATTGGTATAGATGAAAATAATAAAACCGAATTAATAACAAAAGGCTTATTTTCTTATAGCCGAAACCCGATATTCTTAGGAATGATAATCAGCGTTACCGGAATATTTTTCATACTGCCCAATGCAATTACATTTTTCCTGATGCTATCCACTTACATCGTTATCCAAATTGAGATAAGATTGGAAGAAAATTTTTTAGAAAAACAACACGGACAAGAATATTTATCCTATAAACAAACTACTAAAAGATTACTATAATGGAACACAAACATAAATATGATGCACAAGGCAAACAGCTTTGTTGCACACCTCAAGAAGAAAAAATATATACCGATGCCGATGCTAAAATGCTATTGGAAAAACATCACGACGATGATGGACACAACCACGAACACACCGATGATGACGGTCATAACCACGGAAGTACCGATAAATCTACCTTTCAAATGTTTTTACCTGCTATCATCAGTTTCGTATTTTTGATGATAGCCATTGCTTTCGATAATTGGTTGCCGCAATCTTGGTTTACAGGTTGGATAAGAATTGTTTGGTATGTAGTAGCGTATGCACCAGTTGGATTACCCGTAATTAAAGAAGCATTTGAAAGCATCAGAAAAGGCGATGTATTTTCAGAATTTTTATTAATGAGCATTGCAACCATCGGAGCTTTTGCCATTGGCGAATACCCTGAAGGTGTTGCCGTAATGTTGTTTTATGCCGTTGGCGAAGTATTCCAAACATTGGCAGTAACAAGAGCGAAAGCTAACATTAAAACGTTGCTCGATCAAAGACCAGATGAAGTAACTATTTTAGAAAATAATCAAGCTAAAACCATAAAAGCAGAAACCGCAAGTATTGGCAATATCATTCAATTAAAACCCGGAGAAAAATTAGGACTAGATGGAGAATTATTATCCGAAACCGCTTCATTCAATACAGCAGCACTTACAGGAGAAAGTAAGCCAGATACCAAAACCAAAGGCGAAACCGTATTGGCAGGAATGATAAACCTAACAACCGTTGCACAGGTAAAAGTAACCACTGCTTATACCGATAGCAAGCTTTCTAAAATTTTAGAATTGGTACAAAATGCCACCGCACAAAAAGCACCAACAGAATTATTCATCCGCAAGTTTGCAAAAATCTACACCCCGATTGTTGTGTTGTTGGCAGTGCTAATTACAATAGTTCCATACTTTTTTGTGAGCAATTATGAATTTAGTCAATGGTTGTACAGAGCATTGGTATTCTTAGTTATTTCTTGCCCTTGTGCTTTGGTCATCAGTATTCCGTTAGGTTATTTTGGTGGAATTGGTGCAGCTTCCAAAAATGGTGTTTTGTTTAAAGGAAGTAACTTTTTAGATGTAATTGCCAGTATTCAAAATGTAGTAATGGACAAAACTGGTACAATGACCGAGGGCGTTTTCAAAGTACAAGAAGTGGTATTAAAACCGGATTTTAATAAAGAGGAAATCCTGAAAATGGTAAATGCTTTAGAAAGTCAAAGTACACATCCGGTTGCTACCGCTATCCATCAATATGTAGGTGAAATTGATAGCTCGATAAAGTTAGAAAATACAGAAGAAATTGCAGGTCACGGTTTGAAAGCCAATGTAAACGGAAAAGAATTATTGGTAGGAAATTTTAAATTGATGGATAAATTCAACATCAATTATGATTTAGACCCGACCACAATTGTTTACACCCTAATTGCCATTGCTTACGATGGGAAATTTGCAGGATATATTACCATTGCCGACAGCATCAAAGAAGATGCACAGCTTACAATTGACAAACTGAAAGCATTAGGCGTAAAAACCACAATGTTGAGCGGAGACAAAAGCACCGTAGTAAAATTTGTTGCAGATAAATTAGGAATTAATAATGCTTTTGGCGATTTATTACCCGAAGACAAAGTAAATAAAGTAAAAGAAATAAAAGCCCAAAATGAAACCGTAGCCTTCGTAGGCGATGGCGTGAACGACGCACCAGTAGTAGCTTTGAGCGACGTAGGTATTGCAATGGGCGGTTTAGGAAGCGACGCCACCATAGAAACTGCCGATGTGGTTATTCAGGATGATAAGCCCAGCAAAATCCCTATGGCAATCAACATAGGTAAGCAAACCAAGAAAATCGTATGGCAAAATATCATTTTAGCATTTGCAGTAAAAGCAATTGTTTTAGTACTCGGAGCAGGTGGATTAGCCACAATGTGGGAAGCCGTTTTTGCCGATGTTGGCGTTGCTTTATTGGCAATTTTAAATGCTGTGAGGATACAGAGAATGAAATTTTAAACACCTATAGCATTTCAAATATTTGGTTGTCAATTAAGTATTGTTGTTGTAATCTGTTAAAATGTGGGAAAATCCATTGGTTTGCGCTGGCTGATTTTTCCATATTTTAATAGATTTATTTTTTATCATTTTCTGGGTTCTGTTTAGCTTCAAGCCATTTTTCATACTTCTCGGTAAGATTTTTTTCTTTCAGATAAGTATTTCTTCGATGAGCTTCTTTTGAATAGAATTTCATTTCATTTTCAGCATACTTTTTTTCGTGATATTGATTAATTCCAAATGATAAAAAAGCGACACACAAACAAAATAGAATCGTTAAAGAACCGTAAAAATACAATTGCTGTTTTCCTTCTTTTTTAACAGAATCTTTAATTTGATTGTTATGTTTTTCAGAAATACGAGTTAATTCATTTATTTGTTTTTCAAATATTTGACTGATTTCTTTTATTACTTCTTTCAGTGGTTCAAATTCAACTTTAAGAGATGTTTTTTTAATCTCTTCCAATTTCCCATCTACAGTTGTAATTATTTTCTCGTTCAAATCAAATTTTTCAATTGCTTTGTCAAGCTTCTCTGCAAAAAGCTCCATTACATCTTGGGTTCTTATTTTTTGTGCCATATAATTATCTTCTAAATGTACTACGTTCTATTATTTTTCTTTCAATTTTATCAACAATTTTGGTTTCAGATGTTTTAGATTCTAGCAATATTTTATTTTGAAGAGCAATCATTTCTAATTCTTTTTTAAAATTTTGAATGCTTTTTTGATTTAATTCGTGCATTGGATTACTCAAATTGAAATTATCATCCTGAAAAAACAAACCAGAATCTAAAAGTTTTTTCAGTCCCATATTTCGGTGAACATCGCTCGCTTTCATTTCTGTTTGACTTTCCATATCTCTCACCCGAAAACCTTGTAAATCACCTTGCTTATTGATTGTAGGAATGAATTTTATTTCCTTTTTCAGCATTTCTGATAAGTATTTTTCCATCGTGTTTGGCTTTGTTGCCATTACGTTCAGATGTTTTCGAAACATTTCTTTCCTTAAATTCTTAGAATCAAATTCGAAACTTTCGGAAGCTCTTATTTTATCAATTCTCATTTGTTTTGCAGATACTAATTCATTTTTTTCTGCAACTCTGTGCGCTGCCCATTGCGCTTTCTTCCCAATATGATGGTCTTTCAACAATTTACCTTTTTCATCTACTCTGTTTAAAAGGATGTGAATGTGACGATGGCGTTTTTCTGTGTGCATAAAAGCAATAAATTGAGATTGATTGGTATCAATTTCTAATTCTTTTAAAAATTCTTTTGTGAGATTCTGCAACTGCTTTTTACTCAATTTTTCACCATCAGCTACATGCGGAGAAAGAACCATAGAAATGAGTTTATTGGTTGCGTTTTGATTTAGATTTTGCAGAATTTTCATTTCTTGAAAAAGTTCAATAGGTGTTTCGCCACAAAGATTATTTCGCAATATTTCTATTCCTTTTTGGTCATCAATTACATAATTAAAAAGTGAAAAACCACCGATGCAAGATTTTGCCATGCCTATCATTTTACTTAAATTTTTCTAGATGATTTTTTATTATTCTCGAAGTTTCAAGCATTTCATTTTTCATTCCTGTAACATCTCCAAGTTTAAATAAATTGGAAATTCTCCGGAAATTATCAGCGTATTTTGAGAGGGTTTTATAGCCTTCAATTTCATCTTCCGTCAACGTATTTTTTAGTTCCAATTCTAAGGAAAGTCTTCGGAAAAATTCCGACATTGAGAGACCTGTTTTTCTAATTTTTTTCTGAATAATTTGATGTTCGAGAGATGAAACTCTGAACCTTAAAACTTTATTTTTCATATTCTTTTAATTTTAAAATTGTGAAGCAATTTTCCCTTTTTTGACCAATCGGGAGAAAAAGCGAGATGCCGATTAGACTCAAAAGCGTCAGATTTTGTAGCTCTATCGGCACATCTCGATGTAAAACCTGTTTTACTCATCTTTTCATAGGTTTATCATAAAGAAATCTGCAATGTCAATTCCTTCTCTTTTTTGTTCGGGTTTTGCTTGTTTTTCTAATAAATCTGATATATAAATATCGAATCCTTTCGCATTCAATTCGACCGCTTTTTTTTTCCATTCGTGATAGGTTGTAAATCCATTTTTTTGAATTTCACAATCAGGATATGCAATGATTTTTCTGTGTTTAATTGGCTCTAATTTTTTCTGTTTAAACTCACCTTTTGCACCACAAGACAACCATAAAAATTCTGGAAATATCACACTCATTATGCATGCTGTTTTTTCTGATTCTACTAAAGCAATTATACTTGATTCATCTTCTATGATTAAATGCAATCCGAACAAACATTGTGATAAATTAAAATCTGAAATTGTATTTTCCCTCTTCAAAAATTGATGCATCCATGTAATATATTTTGTTCGCTTTCCTGATGCAAAATATTGGATTACTTTTCCTGCTCTTACTTTTTTAAGTTCATCAAGTTGCCAAAAAACAGTTCCAAAATTAAATTCGGGAAGCGTTCCAATATTGTATCTCTTTTGAACTTCACTAGCTTTTTGATTGCCAAGTAAAAATCTTAAATATTTCAGGAAATTATTATCATTCCTCATTGATATTTCCATCAAATCATTTTTATGAAACGAAGGACAAAACTCATTAGTAAAATGATCTACCACCGTTGAACTTTTACAATTTTTAAAACCATCTTTTGATGGATGATAAAAATAATCACACTTTGATTCTCTATCACATCTACCATAATTTTCCATGATTTTACTTGTTTCCGTATCAATGAAAATCACAAATGATAACTTACCGCAACTGGGACATTTGTATTTCTTTGAACTAGGATCTAATTTATATCTGTATTTAATCATGTCTGCACTTTTTACATTTTCTGCACTATCCTTTATTCATCGGTGATTGACGTGTGTTTTATTTGCACTTTCGTTGCACTTTCTGCACTTTGAAAAAAATTGATTTTGCACTTCTTACACTTTATTGCATTTTAAATTATCATTAAATGTTTGATATTCAGTATTTTAAAACTCAAAGTGCAATAGTGCAAATAGTGCAGTAGGAGATTGATAATAACCTCTAAAAAACTTGTTTTTCATAAATCCCATGAGCGATTTTTTTAAAGAGTTTTTCATCTTTTAAAAAGTTTTTGAAACTTCTAATTTTCATCGAATCTTCTTTAGAAATTATTTCTATTCCTTCTCCTGTTTTAAAATGTTGCGGGAGTTTGTCGAATACATTTTTTTGTATTTCTGTGAGTGAGTCATAGTAAGTATTATCAATGATTTCAAAAACACGGACTGCATTTTCAAAAAAATAATCTCTTAACTTAATTGCAGATTTTAAAGTTTTCAAAGAAATATTCTTAAGTTTCTGATCATTGCAAACTGAATGAATCACTTCAATTAAAATTGAAAACCTCAATACGTATTGCTGCAATTTTACCGACACGCCTCTTTGATATTCGAAATCAAAATCGTGTTTTTGGCTATTCTGCCATCGGTATAAATATTCTTTTGCATCAGGTTGAAATTCCAGTACAGTTTCTGAATTCTCGGCTAGATTATAAATTTTGCTTATAAATTCTGAATACCATTCTATATATTTCTCATCTAAATCCAGATCGTTCCATTTATTATCCACATATTTATGCGGCAACACAAAAAGAAGACGATCTATAAAACCATTTTTCATTTTATTGGATTGAAAAACACTAGATAATATACCTTCCTGCATGGTTCCGATAATATCTACTTTTGTATTATCCACTCTCATTTCATCGCCAGAAATTCTATTTTTAATGATAGGTTTTCCACTCCAAGCAGATAAATAGGATTCTTCCTCACTTCCCTTTCGATATTGATTAAAAGAATTAAAGAAACCTGCAATCTCATCAGTGTATAAACCAATTCCTCTAGGATTAAAATAATGTGCTTTAACAAATGCTTCTGGCGTAAAATCGTTCAGCAATAATTGGCTAAGAACTGGAACTGTACTTTTAGACTTTTCTTCAACTGGTAATTGTTCAAATTCCTTTTTCTTGATGATATATTGTTCGAAATTCTCTTTATCCAATTTCATTAAAGGATTAAGACAGAACGAAACCGAATGGCTTTTTACATCACCTGTTCTACCGACGAGAACCATATATAAATTCGATTTTTCCAGCCAACTGTTTTTTACTTTCAGTTGGATTCGATTTCCCATCGAAACCGAAACCGCATATAAAATTGAGGCTGAAGTATAATCTGGAGAAAAATTTAATGTTGTTTCTAATTCTCTCATTAATTTCTGCATTATCTGAGGAAAGATACTTCCCGGAAATATGTTTTTTCCTGAAACAAGTTTGAAATCTTCTCTTATTCCGTTGAAAATATGAATATTTTCATTATCGTTGTTTGAGTGAAAAAATGATGTGCCTTTTTGATATCCGTCGGGTAATCGGTCGTTTTCCATTTGCGCCATCTTACATGTTGTTTTTAATTAGACTTAAAGCCAATTCAACATCAACCATGATAGAACGTCCCTCCTGAATTATAGCTTCATCAATAATTCCTCTTTTTTTTATGCGATTTGCTTTTGCAATACTGCAATTGAGAAGATTTGCAATTCCACGGATTCCATAAACATATTTTTTATTTAAGGAGTTTTCAGAAATTGAAACTATTTGTTGATCTTGAACCGTACTTCTACTCTGTTCATTTAATGCCAAAAATTCTTGACCTGTCATTTGCCAGATTGGCTTTTCTAAAAGATTTTCGATTTTCATTTTGAATTTTATTTAAAGTTTAATAATTAATATGCCCGTTCTTAACATTGCAAATAGACATAAAATTCGAAATGGAGAAAAATGGAAATAAAAAAAATATCAATAATTTAATACTGATATTCAATGCTATATAAAATAAAAAATAAAAATAAAATGCAAAAAAATGTAAAAGGACTTTATGAGGTCATTTGCATCTATTTTAGGTAGTGTTTCACTAACTGTGTAAGTTGAAAAGTTATTCTGAAAAATTTTGAGTCCTTAAAAACTCAAAACTTTTTCGGAAATAACTTTTTACTATTTTTAAACTTTATACAGTTATGATTGACAAAGAAGAATTATTAAACAACAAGGATTTTTACAAATCCTTCAAGAACAGCGAAGATCTTACCTCGTTCTTCAAAACAATGCACAAACGAGCCGTAGAACATATGCTCGAAGCAGAACTAGATGACCATCTAGATACTAATAAACATCAGAAAACGAAAGACGGCAACTATCGCAATGGTCATCAGAGTAAGAAGATAAAAACCTCTTTTGGCGAAGATGAAATTAAAGTTCCGCGTGATCGACAAAGTACTTTTGAGCCGATGATAGTTCCCAAAAGGCACAATATTATTGATGGTTTAGAAAATATTATAATATCATTTTACGCCAAAGGAATGAGTGTGAGTGATATTGAAGAACAAATCAAGGACATGTATGATTTTGATGTCTCAACCTCAACAATCTCCAGGATCACCAATGCTGTTTCCAGTGAAATTGTCGCTTGGCAAAATCGACCTTTAGAGGATTTATACCTTATTGTTTGGATGGATGGAATCGTTTTTAAAGTTCGTGAGAACTCTAAAGTCATCAATAAAACCATCTATCTTGCTGTGGGTCTGCGACGTGACGGAAAGAAAGAAGTTCTAGGAATGTGGCTAGGGAAGAGTGAAAGCTCCAGTTTTTGGATGAGCGTGTTAACCGATATGAAAGCACGTGGCGTGGAAGACATACTTATCACTGCAACGGATAACCTTAATGGATTCACCCAGACTATTCGCAGTGTGTTCCCCCAATCGCAAACTCAAATTTGCGTAGTTCATCAAATTAGAAATGCTTGCAAATATGTGGTTTGGAAGGACAGGAAAGCCTTTACTTCCGATATGAAACATATCTACAACGCACCCACAAAACAAGCCGCAGAAGCCGCTTTAAATGATTTTGCAGAAAAATGGGAATCTAAATATTCCTATGCAATTAAGTCCTGGAGAGATAATTGGGATGAATTAACCGTGTTTTTTGAATTCCCTGTTGAAATCCGAAAAATCATTTACACCACAAATTTAATCGAAAATCTCAATGGAAAAATAAGAAAATACACCAAAAATAAAATGTCCTTTCCTACGGATGATGCAGTTTTAAAGTCAGTTTTCCTCGCCTTAAGAGAAGCAACAAAAAAATGGACAATGCCTATTAGAGATTGGGGTATCGTACTCAATCAATTTATGCTTATATTTGAAGATAGGCTTAAATTATAAATGGTAGTGTTTCACTAACTGTGTAAGTTGAAAAGTTATTCTGAAAAATTTTGAGTCCTTAAAAACTCAAAACTTTTTCGGAAATAACTTTTTACTATTTTTAAACTTTATACAGTTATGATTGACAAAGAAGAATTATTAAACAACAAGGATTTTTACAAATCCTTCAAGAACAGCGAAGATCTTACCTCGTTCTTCAAAACAATGCACAAACGAGCCGTAGAACATATGCTCGAAGCAGAACTAGATGACCATCTAGATACTAATAAACATCAGAAAACGAAAGACGGCAACTATCGCAATGGTCATCAGAGTAAGAAGATAAAAACCTCTTTTGGCGAAGATGAAATTAAAGTTCCGCGTGATCGACAAAGTACTTTTGAGCCGATGATAGTTCCCAAAAGGCACAATATTATTGATGGTTTAGAAAATATTATAATATCATTTTACGCCAAAGGAATGAGTGTGAGTGATATTGAAGAACAAATCAAGGACATGTATGATTTTGATGTCTCAACCTCAACAATCTCCAGGATCACCAATGCTGTTTCCAGTGAAATTGTCGCTTGGCAAAATCGACCTTTAGAGGATTTATACCTTATTGTTTGGATGGATGGAATCGTTTTTAAAGTTCGTGAGAACTCTAAAGTCATCAATAAAACCATCTATCTTGCTGTGGGTCTGCGACGTGACGGAAAGAAAGAAGTTCTAGGAATGTGGCTAGGGAAGAGTGAAAGCTCCAGTTTTTGGATGAGCGTGTTAACCGATATGAAAGCACGTGGCGTGGAAGACATACTTATCACTGCAACGGATAACCTTAATGGATTCACCCAGACTATTCGCAGTGTGTTCCCCCAATCGCAAACTCAAATTTGCGTAGTTCATCAAATTAGAAATGCTTGCAAATATGTGGTTTGGAAGGACAGGAAAGCCTTTACTTCCGATATGAAACATATCTACAACGCACCCACAAAACAAGCCGCAGAAGCCGCTTTAAATGATTTTGCAGAAAAATGGGAATCTAAATATTCCTATGCAATTAAGTCCTGGAGAGATAATTGGGATGAATTAACCGTGTTTTTTGAATTCCCTGTTGAAATCCGAAAAATCATTTACACCACAAATTTAATCGAAAATCTCAATGGAAAAATAAGAAAATACACCAAAAATAAAATGTCCTTTCCTACGGATGATGCAGTTTTAAAGTCAGTTTTCCTCGCCTTAAGAGAAGCAACAAAAAAATGGACAATGCCTATTAGAGATTGGGGTATCGTACTCAATCAATTTATGCTTATATTTGAAGATAGGCTTAAATTATAAATCTCAAGCCAATACTTTTCAACTTACACACTTTTTGGGATAGTGTCTTATAAATCTCAAGCCAATACTTTTCAACTTACACACTTTTTGGGATAGTGTCCTATTTTATTAGAGAAGAATAAATTTCAAGACTCTCTGCGACTATTTTAACTCTTGAGACTTTCAAAATATTTGCTTATTTTAAAATCAATTTCTTCATGATCTTTAGTTTTTAAGTGATCTTGGTTAACAGTCTTTATTTTATCATAATTTTGGATTTGAAAACATTCTACAATCGTCTTCTCCCATATTTCTTTTTTAGTGTCAACAATAAATGCTTTCAATTTGTTTATTGAATAAGCAATATATTTATCCTTACTCGGATTTTTTTCGAGAGTAAGCACCTTATTTAATGTAATCTGATTATAAAATTCTGGAAGAGAAACAGTTTTCAATAGACTCATTTTTATTAAAATTGAATAGGCTAATTCTATGGAATCCTCATCCTTAAATATAATTTGGGAAAAAGTATTTGAGTTGGAAAGTCGTAGTATCCATTTGTTTATAATGTCCATTTTTTCTAGAAATGGACTGAAACTGAAATAAAGAATATTAGAATTATTTTCAAAAAACTCATCTCTTTCTTTTTGAACAATCTCAAGTTTTTGCTTCTGAAAATTGTATTCACTATTAGCAATTTCGAAATCCCTGGTCAAATTTTTCATCTCAACAGATTCTTCTAAATATTTCATACTCCACGATTCTAATTGCCTTTGCAGCAAACTATCTTCATTTCTGTACGACTCAAGTCGTTTGCTTTCAACCTCAATTTTGTGATCATAAGGAATTAGTAATTGTTCAAAAAAGACAGTTGCAGAAAACTCTTGTATTAAACTTTGACTATCGTTAAATTTCTTTTTAATCTCTGATATCAGTTCTTTATATTCACTTAAAAGAAGTGGAATATTTTCGCTTCGCAGCAAATCTTCATAAACTAGAGCATCATCTATTTTACAGAAAAATATGATATGGTCTAATAAACCCTTTGTAACATCACTTGTATTTCGAATTGTATTAAAACCAGTTGCTATTCTTTGTAGGAAGGCTAAATGTTCACTTGTTTTCATTTCCTAAAAATTTAATTTTTGCATCTCAATCGCTTTTGTTGAATCTGCAACTTCAATATATGGCTTCATCGATTTGTAATCTGAATGTCCTGTCCACTTCATTATAATTTGTAAACCAATACCTTTAGCAATGCATAAACACACGAAAGAACGCCTTCCAACATGACTACTTAAAAGTTCATACTTGGGTTTAGTTTCATCGTGTCTTTCATTACCTATGAAATATGTTTCTGTAATAGATTCATTTATTTCTGCTAACTGCCCAAGTTCCTTCAAATATTCATTCATATTTTGATTAGAAATAACCGGAAGTGCTTTATCATTTTGGAAAGGAATATCTTTATATTTATCAATAATATCCTGAGATGTTTTATTAAGTTCAATTACAAGGCTATCATTTGTTTTCAGAGTTGTAACATCAAATCTTCCATCTTTAATGTCTGATTTCTTCAATTTGTAAGCATCTGAATGGCGCAAACCAGAATAACAAAGGAAAAGAAAAACATCGCGAACGCGGTCTAAATATAATTTAGATTCAGGAATCTTAAAGTTTTTTATTTGCAAAATTTCAGATTCCGTTAAAAAAATGAGTTTCTTCTTTGCGATTTTAAGTTTTGGTTGAAAATCTTCAAATGATTTAATTTCTGTATATCCCTTTTTTACTGCATATCTCAAGAACCACTTAATATTTTCGATATATTTTTTGGTAGTTGTATTTCGAAGTTTTAATGTTTTGCTAAAAAAAGTTAGAACATTGCTTAATCCTTCCAAAGTTAAATCCTCAAATCTAAGTTTTGGATTAAACGCTTCCAAATGAGTTTTTAAAGTTTTTAACTTTGCATAAGTATCAGCTGTCCAATTATTAATTTTTCCATTATAGGAAGTGAATTCGTCAAACACTTTATAAAATGATATTTCTTCTTTAGACTCAACTTCTATTAATTCAACCTTTAATTTTTTTATTTTTTTTACTTCTACACCATCATTTTTTATCTTTTCATAAGCATCCTTGACCTCTTCAATAGTTGGTATCTGCTTTTTGATTTGACATTCGTAAAAGAACGACTGAATTGCAGATTTGTACTTGTCAATTTTTATGTTTATTTCTTCAGCAGTTTGTTCACTAGAATTTGTCCTACCAGAAATGACTTCCTTTTTTTCAGAATCCCAGTCAGAAATATTTATTCTGAAACCACTATAAAAATTTATTCTGTTAGATAAAAAGGTAAGACGAATAAATATTGGTGCGTTTTCATTAACAATTACACCTTTTTTTTTCCTTCTTTCTATATCAACTGTTATCTTTCTTTTAATGTTAATCATAAAAAATATTTACAGCCAAATTTACAGCCATTTTTTATGATATACAATGATATTTAAGAAATATCTTAAAATACAAAAACGCTAAAAACCCCTATTAAGAGGGAGAAATGACAATTAGAGACACTTAGAAATATCATAGATGAGAATCCCATCCGGATGTGAATCCTGGAGACAAAGTAGCGGAAGAAAAGTTCAAGCAATTGAACGAAGCGAATGAAGTCCTCTCGAATCCCGAGTACCGTAAAAAATACGATAAGTACGGGGAGAATTGGCAGCAGGGCGAGGCTTACGAAAAGGCTCAAAAGCAAAGCGGAGGCTATTCTTCTGGCGGAGGTTTTGGAGATTTCGGCGGATTTTCCCACGAAGGGGGTGGTTCAAGAGAAGAGTATTCGGATTTCTTCGAACAAATGTTTGGCGGAGCTGGAGGTGGATTTGACCGCCGTCAAAGGGGCAGCGCTTCGGGGAGATTCAAAGGAAGTGACTTGCATGGAGAAGTTTCTCTTTCCCTTCGACAAGCGGCGAAAGAACATCAAACTACGTTTGAGGTTGCGGGCAAAAAAGTCCGCATCACAGTGCCGGCAGGCGCGTACGATGGACTTCAAATTAAACTGAAAGGCTACGGTTCCCCGGGTCATCAAAACGGTCCCTCGGGAGACCTATACATTACCTTTACAGTTGAGAAAGATCCACAGTTTGTTTTAGAAGGTCACAATTTGAGACTAAGGATGCCCGTGGATCTCTATACAGCGGTACTAGGAGGAGAGCTTCGCGTTCCCACGTTGGAGGGAGAAGTCAATTTGAAGGTCAAACCTCTGACGCAAAACCTTTCCACAGTTCGCCTGAAAGGCAAAGGTTTTCCAGCGTATAAGAAAGAAGGAGTTTTTGGAGACTTACTCGTCACCTTAGAAGTTGAGCTTCCAAAGAGCCTTAGCACGGAAGAAAAAGAATTGTTTGAAAAATTAAGAACCCTTTAAAATAAGAGCAATGAAAAGCGATCGCATATCCAAAGAAGAGCTTATAAAGCTCTACCAAATCGAAGTGGAATTCTTTCAAGAATTAGAATCTTGCGGTCTTATCCAGACCCGCATCGAAAACGAGGTGACCTACCTCCTTTACGAGGAGCTCGGATCCTTTGAGCGTCTTTTGAACTTTCATTACGATCTAGAAGTAAACGTTCCAGGTCTTGAGATTATCACGCGGCTTTTGACGCAAATAGAATCTCTTCAATCCGAAAACAGAAGGCTAATGAATCGTAGCTCTTTTTAGTGCGTAGAGAGTGGGTAGTCTCTAATTTACAGAGAAAAGAAGTACCTTTGCTCTATGGAATTACTCGACGTACTAATTGTAGGAGCAGGTCCCATTGGGCTTTGCTGCGCACTGGAATCTGAGGCTCGCGGCCTTTCCTATCAAGTTATTGAAAAAGGAACCACGGTCAACTCTCTTTTCCATTATCCCCTTAACATGCAGTTTTTCTCCACGGCGGATAAACTAGAAATCGCAGGGGTACCCTTCATCTCCACAGGAGCTAAACCCGGAAGAAAAGATGCGCTCGAATACTATGGAGGCATCGAAAGAAACCGAAATCTAAAAGTCAATCACTACGAAAAAGTAGAGGCCATCCTTAAAAAAGAGTCCTATTTTGAGGTGCAAACCTCTAAAGCTACCTATACAGCGCGCCATGTCATTCTTGCTACAGGGTTTTATGACATCCCAAATCGAATGAACGTACAAGGCGAAGACCTTCCCAAAGTAAAACATTATTACACCGAGCCGTACGGCTATACTCGGCAAAAGGTGGTTGTGGTCGGATCGAGCAACTCAGCTATTGACGTAGCCCTTGAAACTTACCGAAAGGGAGCCGATGTGACCCTTATTGTACGAGGAAAAGAGATTTCCTCTCGAGTGAAATATTGGGTGAAACCCGATATTGAAAATCGGATTGCAGAGGGTAGTATTAAGGCATATTTCAATTCTAGAATCCTAGGAATCAAAAAAGAAAGTGTAGTTTTTGAAAATGGGCAGGGAGAAAAAATAGAAATTCCAAATGATTTTGTTCTAGCTATGACAGGCTATTTACCTGATTTTCAATTTCTAGAATCGGTAGGGGTGCAGCTTACAGGACCCAATCTAAATCCGATTTACAATCCCGAAACCATGGAGACCAATGTGGAGAATCTCTTTTTAGCAGGCGTGGTTTGCGGAGGGAAAGACACGCATCTCTGGTTTATCGAGAACTCACGCGTGCACGCAAGTCTTATTCTTAGTGCGATTGAAAAGAGGAGGTCCTCTTAAAAGTAGGCTTTGATCCCCATTTGAAAACCTTTAGGCGGAGCTGGATTGTAATAACGCCCTCCAAAGGCGTTAATGTCGTAGCCTAGACTTTGTTTGGTGCCATAAAGGTTCGGGAGGTTAAAAAAGACTTCGGCATTGGATTTATCAAGTTTAAAACGATACTGCAGTCGCAGTTGACCAAGCAAACTAGCGCTTTCTTCTACCGTGTTTTGAGAGTTTAGGTATTGGGAGGAGCGGTAGTAGTTCGAGAAGTGAACTCCAACATTGTCAAAGAGATCAAAACTTAGAAGCGAAGAAAGGCTCGTAGAGGGCACACCAGGAATCCGTTTGTCTTGAAGCATGGCTTCCGAATCCTTCGAACTTGATTGAAAGGTAAAATCATAGAGGCTTCCTGATCCATAGAACTGAACATTCCGAAGGAGGCCCATAGAAAAAGGGCGCGTCTCTAGAGAAAATTCAAACCCTTTTTGCTTTTGTGCTCCTTCGTTAAGAAAGTAATCTTCCCCCTTTTCATTTTGTCTTTTCACAATAGCCTCTTTTAAATCCAGTTCAAAGTAGGAAAGATCGACAAACAAAAAAGAGCCTATTGCTTTGCGAAGGCCAATTTCTTTGTTCCAACCGTACTCTGAACGAAGGGAAGAGCTAATCTCTTGGTCTGAACTTCGAATCTCCTCTAAAGTAGGCGAGGAGCTCCCCTTGGAGAGTTTAGCTCGAAGCGAGAGATCCTTATCAAATAAATAGAGTGCACTAAGGGAAGGAAGAAGTTCTGTCGAGGGAGACTTTGCACCTGTGCTCTTTTCCGGGTAAAGGGAGGTCCATCCTAAAGAAATTGCATTCCAACTTAAAGCCCCCTCTAAGACCAATCTATTATTATAAGTCATTTTTTGCGAGGTGAATAGAAAGCCGCTTCGAGCCGACAATTCATCAAAATTTTGAGCCTCACCGACCTTGCCTTGTAGGTTGTCATAGTTTTGAACGGTGCTTTGGTTGCTTGCTGCCTCAAGTCCTAATCTACTTTCATAGGTCCAATTCTCCCATAGTTTTTCATAGGTGAAATAGGTTCTTGCTGCAAACTGCCTTTCGTAGCGTTTTTCATAGTTGGTGATAAACGGATTTCTTAAATCCGAATAGCCCCCTTGAATGAGTGCAAAATGGCTTAAGTTCGAGGAAAGTTTTGTGCGGTGTGAGATACCAAAAAGAGCACTCTTTGTCAAAATACCTGCGTTTTGCTCTTTTGATCCGGGGAGGGTCGGGGTGCTGGGCCTCGCCCCTTTCGGGTTTTCTAAAACTTGCGAAAGGGTAAGCCCTCCGGGTGTTTGATAGGAGAGATCACTTAATAAGAGCAGGAGTCCTAGTTCGCTTCCTTCCTTGTAACGTACTCGGTCCTTTAAAAGGATACTGGCCCTTGAAAAGCGACTTTGCTCGCGGTAATTGTCGGCTCTGGAATACCCTTGAAGTAGGGTGAGAGCATGTTTTCCGAAGGTTTTTGAAAAGGAAAGGTTTTGGGAGAACGCCCCGTAACTTCCTATGGAGAGTCCCACCTGGTTCTTCGTTTTGGTGTGAAGTACAGCCGTTCCTCCTGTGGTCGCTCCAAAATCTCCCGCTTCAGGCCCTTTGTAAAGAGCCATGGACTCTATAAAGGTGGGATCAATACTGTTTAGATTGCTAGATCCGCTGGCCTCCGTAAGAATGAATTCATCCAAATAAATCTTGACGTTTCGAACGCCAAAGGGACTCCTTAGACTGCTGCCTCGAAGAGCAAGTCGGTAGCTTCCTGGAGAGCGCTGCTCTAAAGAAGCGCCTGGAAGTAAATTGACGGACTCTAAGAGTCGATCCGGTGGGTTTTGTCCTAAGAATCTTTCACCGCTAAGGGCAAAAGACTTGGTGGAAGTCATTTGGGAAATAGGCTTTTGGTACGCATCGAGCGTGATTTCTTCCAAAACGGTTAGCGTGTCTTTCTTTTGCGCTAGGGCAAGGAGAGGACATAAGGTGAGAAGGCTGAAAAGAAACTTGGATTTTACCATAAAGACTAAGACTCAAGCGCACTAAAATACGCAATAATTTAAGATTTTGATTATTAAAAAAGTCTTGCCCGAGGACAAGACTTTGAAGTAATTATTGATTTTTGCTTACTGCTCGGGTTTGTAGCTGTCTTTCAGCGTGACCGTGCGGTTGAAGACTAAATTGTCCTTGGTCGAACTTTGGTCTTTCGTGTAGTACCCAATTCTTTGGAACTGAATCGGAGCTCCGACTTCTACGTCTTTTAGAGCAGGCTCTGCAAATCCTTTTTGAATGTGCACAGAGTCTGGATTCACATAGGCTAAGAAATCGGCATCTTTTTCTGCGTCCGGCTGCTCTACGGTAAAGAGTCTCTCGTATTGGCGCACTTCGATAGGCTGCGCATGCGCGGCACTTACCCAGTGAAGAGTTCCTTTTACTTTTCTTAGACTCGCTTCGCTTCCACTTCCAGAGCGACTCTCTTCATCGTACGTACAATAGATGGTGGTTACTTCTCCATTTTCATCCTTATCTACTCTTTCGGCTTTGATAATGTAAGCGCTTTTTAGTCGAACTTCTCCTCCTAATTTTAGTCGGAAGAACTTACGGTTGGCTTCTTCTTGGAAGTCTTCTTTTTCTATATAGAGTTCTCTCGAGAAAGGAAGCTTTCTTGTGCCTGCCTCTGGATCTTCAGGATTGTTTTCGGATTCTAGCCATTCTTCTTTCCCTTCTGGGTAGTTTTCAATCACTAGTTTAACCGGATCCACCACGGCCATCATACGAGGCGCGATTTTATTTAAATCTTCGCGTACGAAGAATTCTAACAGTTGAATGTCAATTAAGTTTTCTCTTTTCGCTACCCCGACGCGTTCGATAAAGTTTTTAATCGAAGTGGGAGTGTATCCTTTACGACGCAGCCCCGATACCGTAGGCATTCTAGGGTCGTCCCATCCTTCCACCACACCTTCACTTACTAGCTTTTGTAGTTTTCGTTTCGAGGTGATCATATAGGTCACGTTCATTCTTGCAAATTCTCTTTGCTTGTTTCTGACGCTGCCCTCACTATAGACTTGGTCTAAATACCAATCGTAGAGAGGTCTGTGGTTTTCAAATTCAAGGGAGCAAAGCGAGTGGGAGATTTGTTCGATATAATCGCTTTCTCCGTGCGCCCAATCATACATCGGGTAAATCTTCCAAGTTTCTCCCGTACGGTGGTGAGGACGTTTTAAAATTCGGTACATAACCGGGTCCCGCATATTCATATTGGGGGAGCTCATGTCAATTTTTGCACGAAGCGACATGGTGCCTTCCTCAAATTCTCCATTTTTCATTTTTTCGAAGAGTTCTAAAGACTCCTCAGTAGGACGGTTTCTGTAAGGGCTCTCAACCCCGACTTCTACCGGTGATTTTCTCTGCTCTGTAATGAGTTCAGAGCTTTGCTCATCCACATAGGCCTTTCCTTCTTTAATCATCTGCACCGCCCAGTCATAGAGCTGAGAAAAATAATCGGAGGCATAGAGTTCTTTGTCCCATGTGAAACCAAGCCACTCCACATCCTTTTTAATGGAGTCTACGAACTCCTGTTCTTCCTTCTCAGGGTTGGTGTCATCAAAACGTAAGTTGACAGGGGCTCCGTATTTTTCTCCTAGACCAAAATTGATACAAATCGCTTTGGTGTGACCAATGTGCAAGTACCCGTTCGGTTCTGGAGGAAAACGAAAGCGAAGAGAGTCTTTGCTTAGTCCGTTTTGTAGATCTTGTTCTATGATTTGCTCAATAAAATTGAGACCTTTTTTTTCTTCTTCCATGATTTAAGAATTTCAGAGGCAAATTTACTAAAAAAAGCACAGAAATAGGGGACTTTCTTTGGTAAGTAAGACGAGGCCCAATACTTTCGTAGTCTGCATCCCTGCTCACAAGTAGAAAGTAAACTAGCGGAGTAAATATTTGAAAATTAAGAAGTTAGAAAAGGGGTGTTTTTAGAGGGCTAGAAACTGCAACTCAATAGAAAGCTTGTGTTAAAGTTTCAAATGATGGACTTGTTGGCATACAATTGGTATTTACAAATTATCATTTATTAACATTTAATATTTTTTCTATGAAGGCGATCAAAAGAAGGTTTGCGCAATGGATGCAAGCATTAAAGAAGAGAATTTTTGTAGAAGATGTCATTTAAGGAGTTCTTTTTCTAAGAGAAGGAGATTCTTATCTTAAATGATCTCAAAAAAGAAAATCTGACTTTGTTTCAGATTTTTTTTTGTTTTTATGGGGTTGGGATTGCGCTTGACTCGATTAACTAGTCCCTTTAGCCTAGTTTTTTACTCAGCTTTTCTCCGTTTAAAGCAAGAGAAGAATCTAAGTTGTTCTTGTATAAAGAGCCCGTACCAAGGCCTTGAGGAAGAGTTGGGTTTTTCGTATAAGTGTACTGCGCAATGGCATTTAGTCCCACATTGCTTTCTAATGCCGAGGTGATCCACCAACCGATTCCTAAATTTTCACAAAGAAAAATCCACTCATCTGTGGCTTTGAATCCACCCACTAGGGAAGGCTTTAGAATAATGTATTGCGGTTTTATTTGTTCTAGTAATTCTTTTTTATCTTCGGTTATAAGGACTCCAATAAGTTCCTCGTCTAATGCAATAGGTGTAGGCGTTTCTTTTGTAAGCTTCGCCATTAGGTCCCTTTGATCAGCTTTGATGGGCTGTTCAATGGAATGAATTTCTAAATCGGCCAATTCACCTAATACCTTTAGAGCCTGCTCATAATCAAAGGCCCCGTTTGCATCGACCCTAAGTTCTAGGTCCTTTGCAGAAAAGGTTTTGCGTAGAGAAGCGAGAATCGTTTTTTCCTCGTTCCAATTGGGTCCTATTTTTAGTTTCAGGGTTTTAAAACCGAGCTTTAATTTCTCCTGGATTTGGGTTTCCATATAGGCTTTGTCGCCCATCCAAATAAGTCCGTTAATTATAAGCGAGTCTTTCCCTTCCGTAAAAGCACTTGGGAAATAGAGGTCCTTTCCGTTCCTTAGATTTAGCATAGCCTGTTCGTATCCAATTAGGATCGAGGGGAATGCTCGAAGCTCATTTTCGATTTCTAAGGGCGATAGATTAATGTTTTTGACGAGCCACTGTAATTTTTCTTCATACAGGGGCGAATCCTCCATGCTGAGTCCCCGAAAGAGCGCGCATTCTCCAACCCCTACACCCGAATCGGATTGAAGGGTTAAAAAGAAGGTGTCCTTCGTTTTTAAAACGCCGCGCGAAGTGCCGCCAGGCGTAATAAAATCTAACGTATAGGGTTGGATAGAGGCAATCATGGGAGAGAAAATTCTAAAGCATTAGTCTTTTATTGCGTCCATTCTCATGAACTCTTCTGCTTTTTCGACCATGGTTATGCTACCACAGTAAAAAGGAACTCTTTGGTGCAGTTCTGTCGGGTCAATGTCCATGATGCGTTCAAATCCATTTGACGCTTTTCCTCCGGCTTGTTCCGCGATGAAAGCCATCGGGTTGCACTCGTATAAAAGTCTAAGTTTTCCATTAGGAGCATTTGCATAAGACGGATAAAGGTAGATTCCTCCTTTGATCATGTTTCGGTGAAAATCCGAAACAAGAGATCCAATATATCTTGAGGTATAAGGACGATCGCCCTCCATCATTTGGCAGTACTTAAGGTAATTTTTTACTCCTTGAGGAAATTTGATGTAATTTCCTTCATTGATGGAATAGATTTTCCCCTCTTTTGGGAACTGCATGTTGGGATGAGAGAGGTAGTAGGTTCCTAAACTTGGGTCTAATGTGAATCCATTCACTCCGTTCCCTGTTGTATACACAATCATGGTGGAGGAGCCGTATACCACATACCCGGCTGCAATTTGTTCCGATCCTTTTTGAAGGAAGTCTTTGAGTTCTACAGGAGATCCCGGTTCCGTCACACGGCGGTAAATGGAGAAGATAGTTCCCACAGAAACGTTTACGTCAATGTTGGAAGATCCATCCAAAGGATCGATTAGAACCACATATTTGCTTAAATGACCGTTGGTTCCGCATTTGATTTCAATGTAATCATCGTTTTCTTCAGAGGCGATTCCACAGACGACTTCACGCTGGGATAAGGCCGTGATGAAAATCTCGTTGGCAAGCACATCAAGTTTTTGCTGGTCTTCCCCCTGAATGTTGGTATTCCCCGCAACCCCTATGATATCCGCGATTCCCGCTTTGTTGACCTCTCGGTTTACCACTTTTGAAGCTAAGCGTATGGCGCTTAAAAGTCGAGAAAACTCTCCCGTAGAGTACTGAAAATCATCTTGTTTCTCAATAAGAAATTCTCCTAAGGTTTGAAGGGACTGCTCTGCCATTATTGCATTTTTGGTTAATGCTCAAATTTCGTAAAATTATTTGAATTGCCCCTAGAGCCTTGGTTCTTTTTTTTCTAATGAAGATTTATCTCTCAATTCCCTTCCCCCTGTCAAACCGAATCAGGTATTTTTTTGCTATTTTTGATTAAAATTTGAGCTCTCGGGTTTTTCGACGCTAATTTTACAAAGTGCATGAAAGTTTATAAATTTGGAGGCGCCTCTGTTAAGGACGCCCAAAGTGTAAGGAATGTGTCTCGAGTACTGGAACTGCATGGACAGGATCCGATACTTGTTGTGGTCTCCGCGATGGGGAAAACAACCAATGCGTTAGAAGAGGTCCTATTGGACCTAATGAACGGAAGAGAAACGAGAACGAAAATAGGGCAGATTCAGGCCTTTCATTTAGAGATTGCAAACGATCTTTTTGAGCCGTCCCACAGCATGTTTGAAGAACTTGAAATTCTATTTCAAACTCTTTATACCTTGAAACTAGACGAGGACAAAGGAGGCTATGATTTCTATTACGATCAGCTCGTGAGTTATGGAGAACTGATTAGTTCTCTTATCGTAAGTTCTTATCTCGAAGAAGCAGGCTTTATCAACCAATGGTTGGATTCTCGTTTGTACATTCGAACCGACAGTACCTTTCGCGAAGGAGAAGTGGATTGGGAATTGACAAAAGAGAGAATAGGGTCCTTAGACCCCCTTCAGAATTATGTGACCCAAGGCTTTATCGGAGGCGATGAGAATCAGTGCAGCGTCACGTTAGGGAGAGAAGGCTCGGATTATTCAGCTGCGATCTTTGCCTATGGCCTAGGAGCGGAATCCATGACAATTTGGAAAGACGTGCCGGGCGTGATGACCGGAGATCCCCGCAAATTTAAAGACGTGCAGCAGTTCTCTTACATCTCCTACGAGGAAGCGATTGAAATGGCCTATTACGGCGCTTCCGTCATTCATCCCAAGACCCTTCAACCTCTCAAGAAAAAAGACATCCCACTCTTTGTGAGATCCTTTTTAAATCCTCTTGCTCCCGGAACCAAAGTGAGCAGCAGCTCAAAAGCACAGGTTCTAGAGAGTTACATTTTAAAGGAAGATCAAATACTACTCACGGTGTGCACAAGAGATTTCTCTTTTATTGCAGAGCATCACCTTAGTGAAATCTTCGCTCTTTTGTCCGCTTTTCAAATTCGGATTTCCTTAATGCAGACCACGGCCATTTGTCTTGAACTTTGTTTGGAAGATAAATACAGTTCGATTGATAAATTAATCGAATCGCTTCATTCTAAATTTGAAGTGGAAATTCAGAAAGAAGTACGGCTTTTGACCGTTCGAAATTCGACAATCGAATCCACTGCCCATTTTTATGACCACAAAACGGTGCTTCTAGAACAAATGTCGCGAGGAACCCTTCAGATGGTGTTCCAAGGAGAACTTTAAGAATTAAACTATGAGCCTAATTACAAGGAACGAATTGATTAAAGCGGCGGGGCTAAAGCGCCTAGGTCCGGTGAAAGAATTAGCGGCTCGTACGCTTATGAAGCTTACGAAAATTGATGAGGTCAACGAACTCTACGACAAATTGAAAGACAAGGAAGGAGCTGATTTTTTTGAAAGTTTTGTAAGAGAAAGAGACCTTAAATACGTGGTCTTTGAGGAGGATCTTGCAAAGATTCCCAAAACAGGCCCTTTTATTTTGGTCTCCAATCATCCCTTGGGCGCGATTGATGGAATCCTCATGGCAAAAATCATTTCAGCGGTGCGACCGGATTTTAAACTCATGGGAAATTTTCTACTTGAGAAGATTAAGCCATTGGAACCTTATGTGATTGCCGTAAACCCATTTGAATCTAGAAAAGAACTCTATAGCAGCTCAAGCGGAATGCGCGAGACGCTTCAGCATTTGGAACAGGGGGGCTGCCTTGGTATTTTCCCCGCAGGGGAAGTCTCAAACCGAAACAATCCTACAGGGGAAGTAAGAGACAGAAAGTGGGCAAAGCCCGCTTTAAAGCTTATTCGAAAAGCGCGTGTTCCTGTCGTTCCCATGTATTTTCATGCAAAGAACAGCGCCTTCTTTTACCAGGCCGCTCGTTTGCACCCCGATTTGCAAACCCTACTTCTTCCCTCGGAAATGATGCGCAGTCGGGAAACCCCGATACGCATACGCATCGGGCGTCCCGTAAGTCTTAGGCAAATGGACGAAGAAGAAACCATTACAGAATTAGGAGAATACCTACAAGATAAAATTTACATTCTTCGAGCTTATTACGAAAGACGTAAAACGCTCATGGAGAAAATGAATCTCCCGGATCTGAAATTAAGTTTTCCAATTGGTAAGGCTGGAAATTTGGTGGCCAATATCATTGACGAAACACCGACGGAGGATATCGAGAAAGAAATTGAGGCTCTGAAGGCAGAAGACAAGCTGCTGTTCCAAAGCGGGCAGTATCAGGTTTATTTTGCCGCTTATGAAGAGATTCCTTCCGTGATGCGAGAAATTGGGAGACAAAGAGAAATCACCTTTCGAGACGTTGGAGAAGGGAGCAACCTTCCGTTTGATTTAGACGAATACGACAAGCACTATAGTCACCTCTTTTTATGGGATGAGAAAGAAAGTAAAATCGTAGGGGCTTACCGTATGGCCCTAGGCAAGACTGTCATGCGAAAATACGGCGTGAGCGGCTTTTACACCAGCTCTCTCTTTGATTTTGATCAAGAGCTTCATCCTTTCTTCCGCAAGGTGATTGAAATGGGTAGAGCTTACATTTCAAAAGAATACCAACAAAAACCAATGCCTCTGTTTATATTATGGAAGGGGATCATTCACGTATGCCTTAGAAATCCGGATCATAAGTTCTTAATGGGTGGGGTCAGTATAAGCAATAAGTTCTCTGATTTTTCAAAATCACTCATGATTGACTTTATGCGCTCTAATTATTACGATTCTGCTGTGGCGCAGTACGTGCACCCGAAGCATGAGTTTAAAATCAAGATTCGTGAAAGAGACAAAAACTTATTTGTTGAAGAAGTTGAGTCGGATTTAAATAAACTTGACAAACTGATAGACGATTTAGAACCGGGCATGAGAATGCCGGTGCTCATTAAAAAGTATATTAAGCAAAATGCAAAAGTAATTGCCTTTAATGTGGACCCAAGTTTCAACGATGCGATTGACGGACTGATGTATATTCGCATTAGTGAAATCCCTGAAAGCACGATAAATCCCGTGCTAGAAGAAATTGCAGAGCAAATGCGAATGGAAAATGAAAAAAATGCATCTGAAAATCAATAGCTTTTCGCTCGATGCCGATAAAAAGCATCTTAAGTCTTGCGTTGTATTGAAAAAGATGCTATTTTTGCACCACTTTAAACAACAGAACTAAAGTGATGGTTTCTTAGCTCAGTTGGTAGAGCAACGGATTGAAAATCCGTGTGTCCCTGGTTCGATTCCTGGAGAAACCACTAAAAGCGTTTGGTATTACTACTAAACGCTTTTTTTATGTCTTTTATCGCTGAAAACTCGCACCAAGCTCGGGGTCAAAAAATTTCTGGATTATAAATGTTTATTGGAAACAAGGATCAAATTCCTGAAACTTCCTGTTTTTTAGATAGTTTAGGAATCTTTAAAATTATTCTGCCTAGATTTGTTAATGGAATAGGTGGTCAAATAGGTGGTCAAGAAGGTGGTCAAGTTGATCGTTCTATCATAGAGCTGACTCCTGCACAAAATCAGGTTTTTCGTTTGATAGTTGATAATCCCAAAATGTCCAGAGAAGAATTAGTGGAAAATCTAAAGATTAATGAATCAGCAATTCAAAAACATATCAATATTTTGAAAGAAAAAAAGGTAATAGAAAGGTTACGTAGTGCATGAAAAATAATAGGAATTGACCTTATTAAATGTAGTATATGAAAACGAAAGATAAGAACTTAATGACACTCGAAGAGTTCAAAGAGAAAAATTACGGCAAACGTGGTACGAAGCAGCGTGATGAACTCGAAGAAGGCTACGAAGCCTTTAAAATAGGTTCGTCAAATCACGATACACGTTTAGAAATGGGAATGACGCAACAGCAACTTGCTGAAATAGTGGGGACAACTAAATCCTGCATGTCTAAAATTGAAGATAATGGGAAAGGGCAAATTTGAAAGTAGTCGAATCCAACCCTTTGCACACAACAGTTTACCTCCTACGGTAAATTAGACAACCTACTCGTAATTAGAAAGGTACCCTTTCGTATTTTAGATTTACTCTTGCTGTTTTCATTCCTTTTTTGTACCTTATCCTTATGGACAAATCTAAATACGTAACCATTCTAGGCAAACGCATTGAACTCACTAGAAACAATC
This sequence comes from Epilithonimonas sp. KH_059, assembly GCF_057838485.1. NCBI lineage: Bacteria > Pseudomonadati > Bacteroidota > Flavobacteriia > Flavobacteriales > Weeksellaceae > Epilithonimonas > Epilithonimonas sp. KH_059. The sequence goes on along the minus strand of NZ_CM174468.1, from coordinate 814,628 downwards.
AGCCGAAAGAAGAGTTTGAAGACCCTTACACTCGCTTCGTATACTTGATAGCGGGCAGTCGAGACCCACAAGACGACGAAGAGCGCGCCTTTGTTGAAGAGATTAAGGAAATGCGCAAAAAGGGGATAGCTCCCGATTTACCATTTAATTAGACGACTTCTTCCCCGTCAAAGGGAAAAGATATGTCCTAACTGCTGCCTTGACTAGGGCAGACGGATACTCTTACAACCGAATTTCTCGCTCCACACGGATTTGCTTCAAAAAAGTTTCATCATGAGACACGACAAGCAGATTGCCTTCATATTCATTTAGTGCGCTGGTTAAAATCTCAACATTTTGTATATCTAAATTGTTAGTGGGTTCATCTAGGAGAATGAGGTCCGGTGACTGCTCCGAAAGAGTTAAACAACATAGTGATAAACGCATTCTTTCGCCGCCGCTTAACGCGAAGCAGGGTTTGTTCCAATCCTCTTTAGAAAACAAAAAACGATTTAATTGGGTTTTGACTACGTGCTCTTGCTGAGCTGAAGTATTAAACTGCTGCGCTTGTTCTAGTACAGTAAGCCCACTTTTAAGTAACGAGTAATCCTGATCGATACAGACGGCCGTACAATCTGCTTTAAAAAGAGTTCCTGTCTCTGGTCTTAGCTCGCCTAAAAGAAGGTTTAGTAGTGTCGTCTTACCAGATCCGTTTTGTCCTTTTAAAGCAATCCGCTCGCCACTTAAAATTTGAAAGGTTAAGTCCTCTCTCCAAAGGAGCTTTTCGGCATATTGAACGTTGAGGTTCTCTGCCTTAATTAAGATTTTGCCGGTATGGAGTTGGGATGGGGAAAACCCAAATTTCATCTTGTCAAAATAGGAAAGGCCAGAACGCAGGTCTTGTAAATCTTTTGAAAGTCCCCCGATCTTTTCTGCATGGACACTTTTTAGTTTGGAACTACTGTTCTCGGCTTGGTTTCGTAAAGTATTTAGCATGATTCGGGAAACACCTGATTTTTCTTGTTTTCCTTTGCCTCGACTGTCTAGTTTCTGTTGCCTTTCTATAGTTTCACGTTCTTTCTCTTTGGCTTTTTTCAAGGCCTTTTCTTTGCTTTGAATGTCTTGGCTTAAAGCCTTGTTCTCAATTTGCTTTTGCTCTTTATAGAAGTCAAAGTTGCCCCCATAGACTTTAATGCCATGCTTATTCAACTCGCAAACGATACTTACGAGGTTAAGTAGCTTTCGGTCGTGGCTTACCAGCAGGATCGTACTCTTGGTACTTTCTATAAACGCATACAAGAGTTCCCGTCTTTCAAGATCGAGATGATTGCTTGGTTCGTCTAATAAGATGAATTCAGGCTCATGAATAGAGATTCCAGCTAGGAATACTTCTGTTTTTTGTCCTCCACTAAGGGTTTCCATGGATTGAGAAAGGTCCAGACCGGAGAGTCCCCAATCCTCTAAGGATGCATGGCAGCGTTCTTCGAGGGTCCAGTCATCATTAAGTACTTGAAAGTTCTCTTCAGTTGTATTCCCCTTTAAGATTTCTCGTAAAGCATTTAATTTGTTTTCAATCCCTAGTGCCTGCGCAAGGGTTAAATGATTGAACTGTCCAAAGATCTGTGGGATGTAATAGGGCTCACTATCCCAAAGGATGTGGCCTTGAGAGGGTGTTAGTTCTTTTGTAATAAGTTTTAGTAGTGTAGATTTCCCTACGCCGTTATTGCCGATCAAAGCGATTTTGTCGTGCTTGTTTACTGTGAGGTGGATACCTTCAAACAGTAAATCTTTGTTAAGATGTGTATAGGATAGATTTTGAATGGTAAGCATAATTTCTTTCAGTTAGGAATTAATAGGGGAGCCACCTTTTCAAGGCAGTCGCTCTTATTTTTCGGAAAGAAATTGTTTTTTACATGTTTGCTTACTGTGATTTCGAGTTGCAAATATACGAAAATAGAAAGAAAGGTTCCCTTTGTAGCCTCTCTAGGATAGTTTTCTTGTAGTATAGCTTCTAAGAAAGTAGCGGCTTTCAATTAAAATTTTATTGGAAATTGACATTAGATTTCAAAAAAATATCAAATTTTTCTTTCGGTAGTACCGAAGGACTAGGGATGAATTGTGAATTAATCTTTTCAATTTCGCTGGAGTAAACCAATCTTTATTCGAGTAAATGCCACAACTCAACTAAGAGTGAAAGGCCTTCGCTAAACGAAAAGGATTTAAAAAATTAGCTCTTATGAAAGCAGAAAGCCACCTAGCCGAGTTCTTTTATTTTATTGCACGATCGAAAAAACTAACTCCTACTCACATAAGCATCTATTTGTGCTTATGCCACCAGTGGAGCGCGCAAAATTACACAGAGTCTTTTCAGATTTCTCGAAGGGAAATCATGAGCAAAAGTAGGATTCAATCGAATTCCACGTACCATCGATGCATTCAAGATTTGCAAGCCATGGATTTAATTCTATACTTCCCATCGTACCATCCCAAGCAGGGAAGTCTCGTCTATGTAAAACCTTTAGGTGAGATACCGGGTAGAGAGGAAAGTATTTAACACTTGAAAAGAAGGATGTTTTCCTTTTGGAAGATTTGGAAGTGAATCTACTTCACTTTTTTTAAAGCTTGCAAGGTTAGATTTTCAAAATCTTCAATGTCAAAGGGCTTTTCTAAATAATGATCCGCACCTGCCGTTCTTGCAAGCGATTCTATGTTGGTATTGGCGGTAAAGTAAACGACCGGAATATGGGAGAATTTCTCCGAAGCTTTAATCATTTGTGTAGCCTGCACTCCGCTAATATCAGGTAGCCAATTATCCATGAAAATAAGATCCGGCGTAAACTGCTCCAATTGAGAAAGTAAATCGGTTGTGGTGGGAGAAAATTTCACCTCACAACATAAGTCCTGTAAAATCTCAACGCATAATTCAAGGATTTCTTCGTTGTCGTCAAATAAAAATACTTTAGATTTTGCCATAAGAATCGTCGTTTAAAGAATTAAGTAAGGGGGCGATTTGTTCTGGTTTTAAAACATGATCAATGGGAGCATGGTCAATTGCATTTTGCGGCATGAAAGAAACCTGTGCAGATTCAGGATCTTGGACTAGGGTGAGTCCTCCTCTTTCTTTTACTTTTTGAAGGCCACTCGTTCCGTCTGAATTTGCTCCGGAAAGGAGCAGCGCTACTAAGCCCTCTTCAAAGGTATCGGCGGCGGACTCAAAACTTACATCGATGGAAGGACGTGAAAAGTTGACCTTTTCAGAGGCGTCTAACGAAAGCGTCAAGTCTTTTTCCATTAGAAGGTGATAGCCTGGAGGCGCAATGTAAAGGGTAGAGGCCTTTAAGGTCTCCTTTTCTTCCGCTTCTTTTACTTTTAATTGAGTCTTGGAAGCGAGCAGCTCCGTGAGCATTTCTTCTTTGCCTGCTTTTCGGTGTACCACAAGAATTATGGGAAACAAAAGGGTTGCACTGAGACTCGGCAGAAATTTAAAGAGTATGTTTAAACTTCCGGCCGATCCACCAATCACCAAGGCTTTGCAAGTTCTCATTTTATCTTAATTTTCTCCATATTTTGACCCCGGGCATTCTTTCGTAGTTTTTTGTTATCGGGGAAAAGTCGAGGCTTTCTTTCGTCCCTAAAGCAATGTAACCAAAAGTTTCTAAACTCTGGTCAAAAAGATTAAACACACCGTTTTGCAGTTCTCGATCGAAATAAATAATCACATTGCGGCAAAGAATCAGTTGAAACTCGTTGAACGAATGGTCTGTGACTAAATTATGGGTCGAGAAGATAATTTTGCTTTTTAGCTCACTAGAGAGTTTTCCTAAAGAGTAATTGGCTGAATAATAATCAGAGAAATCCTCCTTACCCCCAGAGGCGAGGTAGTTCTCCGTATAAAGCTTCAATTTGTTCAGAGGAATCATGGCTTGAGAAGCGGTCTCAAGAACGGCCGAATTTAAATCGGTCGCATAGATTAAACTCTTATGTAGTAATTTAAGTTCCTTTAAAAGAATGGCCACGGAGTAGGCTTCTTCGCCCGTACTGCAACCCGCAACCCAGATTCGGATAAACGGATAGGTGCCGAGTTTAGGCAAAAGTTCTTCCCGTAAATTTTTGTAAAATTCAGGGTCACGGAACATTTCAGTTACGTTGATCGTAATCTCTTCTAAAAACCGCTCAAAATAGGATTTGTCCGTACGGATGCGGTACCTATATTCCGCAAAACTTACGAATTTATCTAGGGCAAACAGGCGGACAATTCTGCGTTTGAGCGAGGCTCTAGAATAGCCCGTAAAGTCATAGCCATACAGTTCAAGAATGTCGGATAGTAAAAGTTCAATATGCTCGTCCTCAAAAGATTCCAAAATCGGTGATTTATAGGTGAGTTTGTAATAAGGTTAAGAGTTGATCCATCGCCACGGGTTTAGATAGATACCCGTCCGCTCCGGCCTGAAGGCATTTTTCTTTATCCCCGCTCATTGCTTGAGCGGTCACCGCAATGACAGGTATGTGTTGGATGGCAGGATTTTTCTTGATTTCTTGAAGCGCTTGGTATCCGTCCATCTCTGGCATCATCATGTCGAGTAAAACCAGCGCAATGCTGGAATCTTCGTTTAAGAGTTCTAAACCTTGTTTCGCGCTCTGAGCGGAAATACTAACATACCCCTTCGCTTTTAGAACAGCACTCAGGGCGTAAATGTTTTTGCTGTCGTCGTCAATGACTAGAATTTTTTGTATCGGTTTCATGGGTTGTGTTTTTTTAGGTTCTATCATAAAGCCATACTCGCAAAAGCGAGATGAGTTGATCAATGTCGACCGGTTTGGATATGTAATCCGAAGCACCTGCGGCTATGCATTTTTCACGATCTCCCATCATTGCTTTAGACGTCACAGCAAGGACAGGGAGTGTTTTGTACGTAGGGTTCGATCGGATCTGACCAATGGTTTCATATCCGTCCATTTCGGGCATCATCATGTCCATGAGTACAATGTCAATCTGAGAATTTTCATCAAGGGTTTTAAGGGCTTCTTTGCCGTCCAAGGCAGGCAGTACATTCATCCCATGCAGCTCTAAAGCTTTGGTGAGTGAGAAAATGTTACGTACATCGTCGTCCGCGAGAAGAACCGTTTTGTCCTTAAGGATATTTCGAAGGGTGCTTTGGGTATCTGCACCTACTTGTTTCTTGTCTTTTTTGTTTTTCTCTTCTACCAAATGCAAAAACAGTCCGGCTTCGTCCAAAATACGCTGGTAGGAGTGAGCCGTTTTTACCACGATAGAGTCTGCGTATTTTTTAATCCGGGTTTCTTCTCCTTTGGAAAGGTTTTTCCCTGTAAACACGATAATAGGCAGCTTCTCAAGTCCCTCTTGCTCTTTGATGGTCTCAAGAGTTTCATAAGCCAATCGGTCGGGAACCCCCATGTCGAGAATCACGCAGTCTACTTTATGGCTTGTAAGAGAATCAATGCTTTCGTCTACGTTGGTTGCAATCGTGTTGGAAATCGAATTGGTACTTAAGAAATAGCTAAGCGCTTTGGCATGTTGTGGATTCTCTTCTACAATGAGTACCTTTTTAGGCGAGCGACTAATGGCATTTTCTAAGGTGTTGAATATAACTTGCATTTGCTCTAAGGCAAAAGGCTTGTTAATGAAATCAACCGCTCCACGCAGTAGACTCTCATGCTTAAATTTCATAGAAGACATGATGTGCACGGGAATCGGTTTGGTTTTCGGATTCGATTTAAGGGCTTCCATAACTTGCCATCCGTCCATAATAGGCAGTTGAATGTCTAATAAAATGGCTAAAGGATTATAGTGTTCGGCGAGCTCGATTCCTTGGTCTCCTCTAACGGAGACAAGTCCCTTGTATCCTTTTTTGCGGGCGTAATCCAAAAGGATTTTCGCAAACGAAGTATCGTCCTCAATGATCAGAATGATTTTATCGTCTTTTTGAATTTGATCTCGGTCGTCCTCAACGGGTTTTGGAATGTTGGTGGATAGGTAGCGCTGCTGTCCATCCTCTGCCGGTTCTAGAGGAGCGAGTTCTGTAGGAATCGCCTCAAAAGTCTCGGTCACGAGCTCCTGTGGTGCTTCCGTCACTTGCGTAGCGTTGATCGGAATGATAAGCGTAAAGGTGCTTCCTTTTCCTTCTTTACTAGAAAGTTTAATTTCTCCGCCTAAGAGTCTGGAGAGCTCTCGGCTAATGGAAAGGCCAAGACCGGTTCCCCCGTATTTACGCTGCGTAGATCCGTCCGCCTGTTGGAAGGCTTCAAAGACCATTTGAATTTTGTTTTTTGCAATTCCAATGCCGGTATCCGACACTTTGAAGTACACCTTGCCTTTGTCTTTATTGCTGGTAATGTCAAGCGTTACTTTGCCCTCGGAAGTGAACTTTAAGGCGTTGGAAAGGAGATTTCGAAGAATTTGCTCTACCCGAAGTTTGTCCGTGTAGAGGGTTTCGATTTCTAAGTCCTTCGTTTTGATTTCAAGTTTTAAGTTCTTTTCTTTTGCAATTTCTCCAAACAGCATTTGCATGCTTTGGGTAATCTCTTTCACAGGTACCGTATGGAGCTCAAGACTCATTTTTCCGGATTCAATTTTAGAGAGGTCTAAAATTTCATCAATCAATGTAAGAAGCCCTTGGCCTGAGCTATGGATCACGGTGGCGTATTCCACGTATTGCTCTTCGAGTTCCTCCGTCTCGGTCATCAGCTTGGACAAGAGAAGAATAGAGTTAAGTGGGGTACGCAGTTCGTGCGACATATTGGCTAGGAATTCCGATTTGTATCGGGTGCTCTGTTCTAAGGCAATTGATTTTTGTTGAATGTCCAGGTTTCTCTGTTCAATCAGTTCATTCTGCTCCTCGAGTAAGCTCGTACGCTCTTCCAGTTCTTGGTTCGACTGCAGAAGTTCTTCTTGTTGTACGCGAAGTTCTTCTTCAGAGGCGAGTAATTTTTGAGACTGCGCTTCCAGTTCCGAATTAATATTCTCCAGCTCCGATTGCTGGCTCATAAGTTCCTCACTCTGCGCCTGGGTTTCTTCTAAAAGTTCTTGAAGCTTAATGCGGTTTTGCGTATCAAAAATAGAAAGACCAATGGTGCTAGCCGCACTGCGCAGAAACTCAAGTTCAGTCTCAGAGTAAGCGTGGGTGGTCCCAATTTCCATCACGCCCAGTGGCATGTTGTGGCGGGTAAGGGGAAGAATTAGTAAATTGGTAGGTAGGGTTTTTCCACTCGAGTAGGTGACTGAGGGAGATTCTGCATTAAAGTCTTCGATCAGAATTTCTCTTTTCGATTGGTAAGCCTGACCTAAGAGTCCCTCACCAATGGCAATTCTTTTTTGCGCTGATTTTGCATCTAAGGCAAAACTTCCGCGCAAATGAAGTTGATGATCCTCCTCTTCCAGTAAATAAATAGCTCCTAAAAAGCTTTTCGTTTTGCTGGTCACAAATTCTAGAATTTCGTCACTCAGAGTCTCTAAGGTTTTCTCTCCCATCATTCGTTCACTGAGTAAAGCGCTCGTGGCACTAAGCCACTGCTTCTCTTCTAAGAGTTTGAAAGAGGAATCTAAGGAGTCGGCCATTCGGTTTAAAGGGCCTGCTACCGTGCCTAAGGTATTTTGCGCGTTTTGATCCCATAAAATATTGTAGTCGCCTGAAGAAATCTGCGCCGCTACTTTTTCAATGGCTAAAAGTCTGTTTTCACTCTCCTCATTTTTCGTTTCCAGTTGGTGGGTAAGGCTCATCGTTCTTTTGTAGCTCTCATTTACTTTACGAAAGAAATAAAGCGTAATTAGAAAAGCGAGAAGGGCCGAGGCGACAATTAGAAAGGGGGTATAGGAAGCAAACGTGTCCATTTGACTGGTGCGCTTTTGAAGCAGCGCCTGCTCCTCATTTTGCATGCGTAAAACGGCTGAGCGAATGTTGTCCATTTGCTCTTTTCCTTCCAAAAGATCTTGGGTAGAGATACCCGTATGGAGATTTCTTGCTTTTAGATTCTGGTCGAGTAGGGTGAGTCTCGCTTTTATACTTTCATTTAAAAACTTAAAATTAGCTCTTTGCGTCTCTGTATCGCTTAGTTCTAATCGAACTTCTTCAATCGCTGCGTTAAGCTTGCTCTTACCCTCCTCATACGGCGTTAAAAATTGGGGATCGAGCGTAAGGAGGTATCCCCTTTGACCTGTTTCTGCATCTTTTACGAGTGCAAGAAGAGAAGTGATATCCAGAATAGTTTCGTTGCTCTTTTTGACTTGAGCGGAACTCTTAATTAAATTGGTTATGCTAATAAAGGAGGCCACGGAACTGGCAAGGAGAACCAAAAGGGCAAGACCGAGACCGTAAAGTAAATTGGATTTAAAATTCATGCGTCGTTTATTGAGTTTCCCTCTCGTGAGGGATTGGGGTTAGTTGTAGAGGAATGCTAAAGAAAAATTCAGAGCCAAACCCGGGTTTGGAATGCACTCCCACGGTGCCTTCGTGGCGGTGTATGATTTCTCTGCAAATGTAAAGTCCGATTCCAAGACCTTGGAAACGCTCAGAGGATTCCTCAATACGGTAAAATTTATCAAAGACCTTTCGGCGATTTTCTTCACTCATCCCAATGCCTTTGTCGCGGACTGAGAAAAAGACTTGGTTGTCTTTCTCATAGGTTTTGATGATGACTTCGGTTTCACCTGGAGAGTATTTAATCGCATTGGTTAAAAAATTAATGACTACCTGTTCGATTCGGTTTTCATCGCCATAGATGAGTTCATAATAATGAACCTCGTGGTGAAATTCGATGGAAGGATTGGAAGGCTGCATGACTTCTAAAACCCGGTCCACCAAACTGCTCATCGAGAAGTAGTTTTGGTTAAGTTTCATCTTGCCACTCTCAATATTAGAAATGTCAAGAAGATCCGCAATGAGTAGGTTTAGCTTTTCAATTTGATTTTGAACTTTGCTCAGCCTGACTTTCGTAGTTTCAATATCGCCTTTGTGAAGGCTTCGCTCCATGAGTTGAATATAGCCCTTGACACTCGTCATCGGCGTTTTTAACTCGTGACTTGCGATGCTTATAAACTCGTCTTTTTTTCGTTCTGCATCTTTCCGCGTTTCAATTTCTGCGCGAAGGGTATCTTGCATTAAATTGAGCGCCCGGTTTTGTTCGTAGATGCGGTAAAAGGTTTTTACTTTTAAAAGCAGAATATTCATATCCACCGGCTTGGTGATATAATCCAGTCCACCGGAAGAGTACCCACGGGTAATTAAACTTACATTGGCACTGGCCGCAGAAAGGAAAATAATGGCGGTTTCTTTGGCTCTTGAAAAGCCTGAAATGGCCTCTGCGACTTCAAATCCATCCATTTCTGGCATTTGAACGTCCAGAATAATTAAAACGTAGGATTGGTTTAAGATTTTTCGAAGTGCCTCTTTTCCAGAAGATGCGGTATCGACTGCGAAATGGTTTTTTTCGAGTACTTTCTTTAGCGAAATGATGTTCTGTGGTGAGTCGTCAACAATTAGAATCATGAGCCCAAAACGATTATCGGTTTTTATATGCATGCAAGATAGCAATTTTGAGAGGTTCGTGGTCTTATATAATTTCCATTTTTGTACTCTTTTTTTCTTTCTCTTCTAAGAAGAGAGCACGAAAGGGTCTTAATTTCTCAATTTGAACAATTAAAGCACTCTGTAAGCGTCTAATTTTGTTTTGATTACGGAATTATCTGAAATTTAACATAAAATCAGAGAAAGCGGAGGGTTGTGGTAATGGGTTTTTCTGTATATTTACCCTATCATTTGATCGAGATATGAGTAGAATAGTTTCCCTTTTGGTATTTTTTGTAAGCGTGCTGGGGTATGCGAAGGGAGGGATTGAGTTTGATAATTCTCCGTTTCCTGAACTTTTAGAGGAGGCAGGAAAGCAAGATAAGCTCATTTTTATCGATGCGTACGCCGTCTGGTGTGGGCCTTGTAAACTCATGGAGAAAAACGTATTTCCGGATGAGTCTGTAGGCGATTTTTACAATTCTAATTTCATCAACACCCATATTGACATGGAGAAAGGCGAGGGGAAAGACCTCGCGCAGACCTATGGGGTGAACACCTTTCCGCATTATCTATTTTTGGATGCAGAGGGAGAGGTTCTTGTAAGAGGCTACGGATACATGAACAAGGAAGCCTTAATTGGGCTTGGCCAAAAAGCGCTGGATCAGAAAAAGCAGGGCAGTGTCAAGAATCGCTTTGAAAAGGGAGAAACGGATCTCGTTTTTTTAATGGAGGCCAGCAAGAAGTACCTTAGCTCAGAGCCTCAGTTTGCGAAAAAAGTGGTCAACCGTTATTTTGAAATCAAGCCGATGGGACCTTACAGCCATGAAGAAGTTGCGCTTCTGCTCTCGTTTATTGAATCCACGAAGGATAGAACCTTCCAAGTTTTTGCAAAAAACAAAGAAAACATTTTAGAGCTTTTGCCACGTGATATTTACGATTCGTACGAGCAAAGAATACGGCTTAACACCCTAGCCAAGTCGGCCATGGATATAGAGAAAGGGATTTTAGACGAATCTCTTTTTTTGAAGGGTGCGGTTAAACTTTTGGGACCTCAGAAAGGAAATTTGGAGCTCCATCGATTGGCCATGAATTTTTACCCCTCGGTGGGCAATTTTGAAAAATATGAGAACGCCGCGATAAACTATCTTCAAACGGGAGAGACCATTGAGAGTTCCGTATTAGATGAGGCATGCTATTTGTTCTGGAAACACATTCAAGATCCACAGGCCCTGTCACAGGCTGTCCTCTGGGCGGAGGAGTCCGTCGAAAGAGAAGCTCGTATGGAGAACACCTATCTTCTAGCTCTTTTGCACCAGAAATTAGGACATACAGAGCTTGCGAGCAGCAGTGCAAATCGGGCTCTTGCCCTTGTGAAGAAAGAAGGAAGAGATCCTTCTCTAGTGCAAGAATTGATAAGTGAACTTGAAAACAGTTAATGAAACCCATTTTTCTTATTACAAGCCTTGTTTTGCTTGGAACCTCTAATTTATCTGCGCAGCAAGCGACAGAGGATCACAAACTCTTTTTGAAAGGCAATGCCCTTCTTGCTCCTGCGCTCATATTCAATGTAGGAGCTGAATACCAACTCTCCCGCAAACAAACCCTTCAAGCGGACATTCTAGTTTCCCCTTGGAAATCTTTTGCAGGAAACCATATGCAAATCTACATGGGGCACCTTGAGGGAAGGCATTATTTTAAATCCGCAATGGACGGATTTTATGTAGGCCTAAACGCAGGGTTTGGTCTTTACGATTTAACGAAGTGGAATTACATCGGAACAGAAAAATTTCAACGAGGATTTAATTTCATGGTGGGAGCGACCGTTGGGTATCAGTGGCAGATTCATGAAAAATGGAATCTGGACGCTTTTATCGGAGGGGGAACCAGTCAAGGAATGTACCACGGGTATGAGCAGGTTCCACCTGACAAATGGATTCGTTACGACAAGGCAGAAGGTTGGAATAAAAGTGGAGAATGGCTTCCGTACCGCGGAGGGCTTATGGTCTCTTATAAACTAAACTAATTATGAAACTATTTGGAAAAGCACACATTGTGTTTTCAATCATCACATTTGCCCTTATTTTTGGGATGAACTATATTGGCAGCGATGCAGAGGATAGGCTTTCTCGTGCACTTCTAAATGGAGCTGCAGGCGTGATCGGACTGTCTATTGGTATGTTTATCCTTTACAAAAACAAGGACGACAAAAATAAACCTGAGCCGTTCGACTAGTTCGGGTAAAGGATGTATTTGCTGCGAATGGCCTCAAAAGAAATGAGTCCCTTCTCCCACGATTCTCGAATCTCTGATTCGGACTTTCCGTCTACGATTTGTTTGCGAAGAGCATCCGTTCCTGCCAGTTTATCAAAAAATAGATTCTTCAAAAAGAAATTTTGATTTGGATTCTTGTACGCCTGATAGGCTTTTAGAAGGTACGAGAGATCTAATTTTCGTAGATCCGTAGGCTCAAGCGAAAGATTTTCTCCATAACTTTTTTTCCCGTTTAAGAAAGGATCGCTTGCTCCTGGCATCGGTCTGGGTGTAAAGCTATAGGGAAGCGAGGGCGTCCAAGGACTGCCATAGACTTCAAAAGGGAGATTCGTTCCTCGACCTACAGAAACCTGCGTACCTTCAAAAAAGCATAACGAGGGATAGAGGTTAATAGCCTGGTCCGTAGGTAAGTTCGGAGAGGGTTTTACCCTCATCGGGTAGCGCTCTTTTTTATGGTATCCTAACATAGGAATGAGCGTATAGGTAGGCTTTACTTTGTTTTTAAGCCATCCCTCTTCAATGGTCATTTTTCCATATTCGCCAATGGTAAGTCCATAGACTACAGGCACAGGATGAAGACCTACAAAACTTGAAAATTTAGATTCTAAAATAGGTCCGTCGGTATATCCGTCATGCGGATTCGGACGGTCTAGAACGATCACTTCTACCTTTTGTTCGGCCGCAGCTTCTAGAACATAGGCTAGTGTTGAGATGTAAGTATAGAAACGAACGCCTACGTCTTGAATGTCAAACAGAATTAAATCAACGCCTGCAAGCTGAGCCGCAGAAGGTTTTTTATTGCTTCCATAGAGAGACAGTACGGAGAGTCCCGTTTTGGTATCCACTCCATTTTTAACCACGGCGCCTGCATCCGCCGTTCCTCTAAAGCCGTGTTCAGGAGCAAAAATATGTTTGATTTTGATGTTTTGGGAGACCAAGTAATCCACAAGATGCTGCCCATCCTCTAAAAGTCCCGTTTGGTTGGTGACCACGGCCACCGATTTGCCCTCTAACAGAGGCAAATAGAGCTCAGGTCGGTCTGCGCCCGCCTTAAAACATTCCTTTGAGGAGGTTTGCGCAGAGAGCCCAGCGATTGCTGCGTAAAAAATTAGGCTTGTAAGAAGTAAAGTTTTAATTTTGAGGCTAAAATTCATCGGGTTGAAGTTTCCTTTCTATTTCTCGCAGAAAATTGCGTTTTCCAAAGATAGCAAAAATAATCTCTCACAGATTATCATTTTCATCGGTCGACTCTCCGTCGCCCTTGGAATCATTGTTTCTTTAATAACCGTTTCCACAGGAATTGGATCCAAAAATGCGATTAAAAATAGGATGGCGGATTTTGCCGGTGCCATTGAGATCAAAAGCGATAATAGCAACACGTCTTACAATTCCGCGATTTTAAATTCCTCTACGGTCCATTTAAAAGAGCTAGAAGCAAACCCTCACGTAGTGAAGGTTCAAAAATTTGTGACGGTGAGTGGGATTATGCGAACTGAAAAGAACTTTGCAGGGATTATCTTTAAAGGCATTGGAAAGGATTTTGACCACGAGCGCTTCAAACAATTCATAACCAAGGGGAGAACCCCAATCGTGACGGAAGAAGGGTATACGAATGAGGTCGTGCTTTCTGAAAAGTTGGCGAAAGACTTGCAAAAATCGGTAGGAGATAGCATTGTGGCTATTTTTTCTAAAGTAGATCAGAACCCTCTGTACCGAAAATTTGAAATCTCTGGACTTTACAAAACGGACATCAAAATGATTGACGATTTGTTTGTGCTAGGAGGGATCAACCACGCGAGAAGAATTCAAGACTTGAGTCCTTCTGATGTGGGAGGGTATGAGGTTTTCTTAGACGACAATAACGATTTAGAAGAGGTATTTCCTTCGGTTGCTGCGCTTGTGGGTGAGGGGAATAGGGCCGATAAAGTGACCTCTAGGTATCCCCAAATCGTGGATTGGATCAATATCTTTGATGTTAACATTGCCCTCATTATCACCATTATGCTTACAGTAGTAGTCATTAACATTATTATGGTCTTACTCATCCTAATTATTGAAAGGACTCAATCAATTGGGCTATTGAAAACCTTGGGAGCTAGCAATGGACAGGTAAGGATGATTTTCATTAACTATACGCTGCTTATCATGATTCCGGGGCTTCTCATCGGAAATGCCATCGGAATTGGATTCTTACTGCTTCAAAAATACTTCGGCATCATCTCTCTGAATCCTGAGAACTACTACGTAAGTCAAGTACCGGTGGATTTGAATCCCCTTTATATTGTAGGGATCTCGGTAGGGATACTTCTAATTTCTGCGGTCTCACTGGTCTTACCAAGTGTCCTTATTTCAAAGATTTCTCCTGTACGTTCTATCAAATACAACTAAGGGGAAAATTGTATCTTTGCACCACTTAAATACTACTAGAAAACACGCTATGACTTATGCAAATACGATTCTCGAAACCATCGGGAATACCCCACTTGTAAAATTGAATAAAGTGCTAGGACCTGATTTTCCAGCCCTAGTCCTTGCCAAAGTGGAAACGTTTAATCCTGGGAATTCTGTCAAAGACCGTATGGCTTTAAAGATGATAGAGGACGCAGAAAAAGACGGACGTTTAAAAAAAGGAGGGACCATTATTGAAGGGACCTCAGGGAATACGGGAATGGGACTTGCCCTTGCCGCCATTGTGAAAGGATACAAATGTATTTTTGTCACCAACTCCAAACAATCCAAAGAAAAGTGCGATATCCTTAGAGCTCTAGGAGCGGAGGTCATCGTATGTCCTACGGATGTGAAACCTACAGATCCACGCTCGTATTATTCTGTTTCCAAGCGCTTAGCTACGGAAACAAAAGACGGATGGTACGTGAACCAGTACGATAACCTATCGAATCGTCAGGCCCATTACGAATCTACAGCTCCTGAAATATGGGAGCAAACGGAGGGGAAGCTTACCCATTTTATGGCCGGAGCAGGAACCGGAGGAACCGTAACCGGATGTGGACAGTTTTTCAAGGAAAAGAATTCAGATATAAACATAATTGGAGTGGATACCTATGGATCTATTCTTAAAGAATACCATGAAACTGGCGAAATCCACCTAGAGAACGCTTACAGTTACATAACCGAAGGAATTGGAGAGGATATCATTCCAGAAAATTACGACATGAGCGTAATTGACCATTTCGAGAAAGTAACTGACAAAGACGGAGCAATCTACGCTAGAAAGCTGGCAAAAGAGGAAGGAATCTTCTGTGGCTACTCTGCAGGAAGTGCCATCGCAGCCCTTGTTCAGATGAAAGACACCTTTACGAAAGACGATGTGATTGTAGTCTTACTGCATGACCACGGTTCTAGATACGTAGGGAAAATCTATAACGACGAATGGATGGAAGAAATGGGATGGTTGTAAACCTATAAACCCTTCTCTATCTGCAGCGCTTTACGGGCGCAGTCAAAGAAAAAAGTCCGTTTCCCCTTGGGTGAGACGGACTTCTTATTTTAGGACTAGAGGGAGGACCTAGGGGAGTTGCAACAATTCACTAGGTTAGAATAGCCTTAAGAGCAAAACTGTCGCTATCTTTGTAAAAAATTAGATATGTCTGTACGCCTCTCCGATTTGGGAATAAACGAGTCCCTTCAAAAAGCTTTAGCTGATCTTGAAATCACGGTTGCCACCGAGATTCAAGAGAGTGTGATTCCTGTAATTCTCGATCAGAAGAAAGACCTTGTCGCACTTGCGAAAACAGGAACGGGAAAAACCGCTGCGTTTGGAGTTCCTCTTTTGCAACTCGTGGATCCAAAGCAGACGGGGATACAAACTCTAATTTTAGCGCCCACAAGAGAGTTAAGCCAACAGATTTATAACAATCTAATTTCTTTTTCAACCTACACTGCGGAAGTTTCCACCGTGTTAATCACAGGGGGAAGTACCCTTAAATCACAAATCGAGGCCCTGAAAGCCTCTCCTCAAATTCTGGTAGCGACTCCCGGTCGTTTCTTAGATTTACTAAAAAGAGAAGCCTTTGATGTGAAAGGGTTAAAGCATCTTGTATTAGACGAAGCCGACGAAATGTTCCAAGTCTTAAAAGAAGATTTGATAGAGATTTTAAAAGCTCTACCTAAGGAGCGTCGCACGTATTTGTTTAGTGCCACGATGCCTGGAGAGTTAAAAGAAATTGTCCACAATTACCTAAATAAAAATGCCGTTTCGATTCAGTCGGAATCAGACCTATTGCCGCACGAAGGAATCGATCATCAGTATCTGGTTGTAGATCCTATTGAAAAACTGGATGTACTCCTGCATTTCCTAAATTCTCAAAAAGGAGGAAGAGGGATTATCTTTTGCAAAACCAAAGCAGCTGTAAACAAATTGGCCAAGAACTTAGCCATCCGTAAAATCCCCTCTGGGGCTCTTCACGGTAGCTTAACTCAGGCCATTCGAGATCGCATCATGGAGCAGTTTCGAGAAGGGCATATTGATATACTGGTTGCCACGGATCTAGTGGCTCGAGGCATTGATGTAAAGGAGCTCGCCTACGTGGTGAATTACCATTTGCCTGATACGAAAGAGGCCTATGTGCACCGAAGCGGTCGTACAGGGAGGGCAGGTGCCAAAGGACTCTCAATGACGATCCTTCAAGAGGAAGAGGTAAAAGAAATTGCTGGGTTTGAAAAAGAACTTGGAATTCATTTTGAGCCTGCAGGGAAAGTAGATGCAAAGGACCTAGAATGGAACAATACCCTGGTTTGGGCAAAAAAAGTCTTTAAAACCAAACCCAACCGTGAAATTCCAGAAGAGGTTAAACTTCAGATCAAATCGACTTTTCATCACCTAACCAAGGAAGAACTCATTGAGAAAGTGATTGCCAATTATTTAATTGAACACAGCAAGTAGAAAGGAGTTTAACGTGAGGATGGTAAGAGGGAACTCCTCAATTCCATCTTTTACAATACGTTTCGATTCTTAAGTTCTTTGTCTATCGCTTTTTTACCCGCTGCTTTTTTGGCAAACATGGGAATGAAAAGGAGCGGAAAGAACGTAAGAATACTCAGTCCATTCGTATAGGTGCTATAGATTGCAATGCCAATCAAAACGCCTACCATGACCGCATTCGTTAAGAGGGCCGTTTTAATTTTTGCTCGCTCTGAAATGAGCTCCTGAGTGCTTTTTTCGGATAGTTTATCGTTAGGGGTCATAGAGTTTCAGTTTAAGGAATTAAACGTTCAAGTGCACTGACAAGAGATCTTGTTAAAGAGCGTCTTGTAAACTTTTCAATGGAGGCAGCGCCTTTTTTCTTTTCTCCGGACTTAAAAAGCTCCATTTCTTTTTTCAAAAATTCTTTTAGAGAGGCCGATTCGTCATACGTAAAATGAGACCCGCTTTTCGTTTCTTCTAGAATCTTTTGCACATCCGCTGAGGGAGGTCCAAAGGATAAAATTCGTTTTTCCGAGGCTAAGTACTCAAAAAGCTTTCCGGGGATAATGCCTTTGGAAGCGCTTGACGGAAAATTGGTGATAAGGAGTAAGGAAGCTTTTTGCATTTGAGCTAAGGCTTCTTCATGCGAGAGATAGCCTAGTTCCTTTAAGTGAGGGGCCAGTGGGGAGCTTTGAAGACTCTCGAGAAGTTTGGGGTCGACTCGACCCACAAAACGAAGCTCAAGCTTCTCTTTCCAGGTTTCTTCAGTTTGAACCAAATCGATTAATACATCCCACAGCAGCTGGGGATTTCTTAATTGTTCTAAAACGCCAATATAACTGAGCGAAAACTTTGCATCGGACGTAGGGCTGTCTTTTGGGAGGGTAGGTAAATCACTTGGATCAAATCCATTGGTGATGCAAATTGCATTTGCCCCTAAGGAGTTAAACTGCTCTGCATCCGAGTAACTGGTTGCCAGAGTTAGATCCGCAGTTTGTAGTACCTCTTTCTCTAGTGCGTGGTGCCTTTTATCCGCCCATTTGGAGAGTTTTAAATGCTTGTAATAGGAAATCTCGGTCCACGGATCTCTAAAGTCCGCAATCCATTTTAGAGAGGGATCTTCTTTTTTGAGTCCAAGGCCAATTAGGTGCATAGAATGCGGTGGACCGGAGGTAATCACCGTATCAATGCCGTTATTTTTTAAATAAGTTTTTAGAAAACGAATTGAGGGTTTAACCCAAAACCTTCTGGCATCGGGGATAAAGAAATTCCCTCGAACCCAGATGGAGAGTCTTCCTTTTAGACTCTGATTTTCTACTTTATCAAACTGACCGGCTTTGTACTTTTTGTTGCTTGAACTAAGGAGTTCCGCCAATTGATAGGGTTCCCAAATTTTGGTTTGCACAAGCGTGAGCTCTTTTGGAACCTGCTTCTCTAGCGAAGGATCTAAAAGAGGGTAACTTGGATTTTCAGGAGTATAGATATAGGGCTCATACCCAAACTCAGGCAGGTATTTTGTAAATTTTAGCCATCGCTGTACGCCGGGTCCCCCTGCGGGAGGCCAATAATACGTGATGATTAAAACTTTTTTTTTATTCATTTTACTCTCCCTCTAGCTCCTTACCCTCATTCTTAGTAGGTTTTGTAGGCGTCTTTTTTCTCTCGATATAGAATCCAAGCCCTGCAAGCAGAACAAAAAGACCCGTACTCAAAAGTGAATAAAGTTTTCCTTTTTGAATGACCTCTGGCTGAAAGACCATTTTGACTTCATGACTTCCTTCGGGCAGATAGATTCCTCGTAAGAGATAATTTACTTTAATGTACTCCACAGGTTTTTGATCGACATAGGCTTTCCAACCATATGGATAGTACATTTCTGATATCACGGCCAACTGAGGGGTTTTCGATTTGGATGCAAATGCGATCTCATTGGCTTTGTAGTCTGTGAGGGTAAAGCTTGCAGTGGAATCCGCGGCAAGAGGTTTCCCTTCGAGATAAGATTGGTCTAAGGCATTAATCACAGCTACCTTTTTGCTGTCTATTTGACCAATCGCTTCAAATTCCTCATTAGCTGTTTTCGTGAAGAGAACTTCTGAGACGAGCCAACCTGGACCGTTTGCGTCTGGATTCAGGGCCACCTGGGGATCTGCGGTAGAGCCGTAGATGAGGTATTTCGCATTTAAGAGATTCAGTACGTTTGGAGTTTGGATAGAATCTCCTCTTAAGAAATACCGATCGATGAGGTCATCGTAGCGTCTCAATTTCGCAGCGGAATACCCGCCAATGGAAGATTTAAAATACGACGTATTGGTCTCACCAAAAGTCCCTAAGGTTTGGTTGTAGATTCGATAATGACTCGTGTCGGTCGTGGTTAATTCTTCTAAGGCCTTATTCACCGGGATTTGGCCTAAAAGTCCTTGAATGTAAGAATTGTCTTTCGCTTTTTCTTGCAAGAATTCAGAGTCTTCGGTTAAAAAAGGCTGCTCTGCAAAGGCTTTCTCTACGAAATTGGTATCGTTTAAATAGCGTTTGTTTACGCTCCAAAGATCCACTAAACTAAGAACCCCAATTCCGATTAACACTACGTTCTGTGATAGCTTTTGTCTTAGACTTAAAAAGAGTAGGGCAAAGACAAGTGCAACATAGCCCAAGGTTTTTAAAGTGTCTTGGACAAAAACCGAATGACGGTTTTCTGCAAGATAGTCTAATAGATAAGGGGGAAGGTAGGTCTTTTCACTAGGCGTATAGAAGCCTAAAAGAGATTTTCCACCTAGAAGAAGTAAAATAAGGAAGATCCCTACCGCTGCACTTACCCAAATAAGCGTTTTCTGTTTCTTTTCCTTGGAGATTTCCGAGCTTTGAAAGAACTGATACAGTCCTAAAATGGCCACAAGAGGGAAGAGAAGTTCTACCACCACTAAAATGGAGGAAGGCGCTCTAAATTTATTGTATAAAGGAATGTATTCAATGAAAAAGTCTGTGAGTAGGGAGAAATTATGCCCCCAGGCAAGTAGAATCGTTAGAATACTAGCTCCTAAGATCCAGTAACGGTACTTTTTTCGAACAAAGAAAAACCCAAGTATAGCAAGGAAAACTACGACTGCACCTTGGTAAGCGGGTCCAGAGGTTCCCGGCTGCTCGCCCCAGTAGGTTAAACTTCGAAGGCCTTGAGAGATTCGATCCCACTGCGCCTGACTCTGTACGTTCTCCTGTACCAAAGTCTGGACTCCTTCCATGATTTTATCGGATCCTTCTTCGCTACTCGCGCCGCCCATAAGGCGTGGAATGAAGAGGTTTAAAGTTTCGAGCTTTCCATAGCTCCACATCGTAATGGATTCTTTGTCAAGACCGGACTTCGTACTCGATTGGGTAGGGTTGTCAAGAATTTGTTTTCCGCGGGTAGTTTCCTTTACAAATTCAGCATTGGCAAGGAGCCTTTGCGAATTCATTCCTACGCCAAGAACAAACGCTAGAGCCAGAATTCCTGAACTGACTAAAAGGTGACGAAGTCTCGTTTTGTCTTTTATCGCTCTGTAGAGTTCGGATAGAAATAAAAACCCAAGGGCGATAAAGAGATAGTAGGTCATTTGCGGGTGGTTCGCTGCAATTTGCAGTCCCATGAAAAGCGTCGTGAGAATAAACCCAAGTAAGTATTTCTTTCGAATGTACACCAGTAAAATGCCTGCGAGCAAAGGCGCAAAATAGGCGAGGGTATGGACTTTTCCATTGTGTCCGGCCGCAATAATGATATAGAAATAGGTGGAAAGACCAAAAAAGGTAGCCCCTAAAAGGGCATACTTCCAGCTTTTGGTCACCACATAGCCAAGCAGAAAGAACCCCGCCATGAGTAGAAAAATATAATTGGCAGGCCTTGGCAAAATCTGCAGCGCATAATCGACTTGCTTAATTAAATCGCCTCGGAACTGAGCTCCTGATTGATAGGTAGGCATCCCCCCAAACATGGCATCGCTCCAATAGGTTTCCGCTCCGTGGGTAGCGCGGTAATCCAAAAGTTCACTTGCGCCTCCTTTGTAATGCACGATGTCGGGCTGAATGACACTCTTACCCGTAAGAACAGGGGAGAGATACAAAAGGGAGATGGCAAGTAAAATCCCTAAGGAAAGGACTACGAATAGGAGATTAGTCTTTTTGGCCATTTGCTTTTTCGTTTAACTCTTCATACTCTACCGTTTCAGCGTCCCATTTTAAATTGGACTTCAATTTTTCTTTGGGAGTTTGAGTACTCTTCTTTGGACTTGGAAATTGATAGAATTTGTTAAAAAAGAGTCTTTTTAAAATATTCCAAACAAAGAAAATGATGATCGTAGAGAGTATCGTAAGAAGGATGAATTTCATGAGAAGTAAAAATCTTTATTTTTCAGGGTTGACAATAACAGTGGAAGTCGACTCGCTTTTCATGGTTTCGCTTTGTTTTCCATCAGAAAGCGTTTGGCTTTGCGTGGTTTTCACGCTCACGTTTTGGTTTTTGATCCAACCTGTGGCCTGATCCAGCTTCACACTTCCGCTTTGATTTAGCTCAGAGGAGATCGTGTGGGTCACTCCCTCGTTTGTTTTCTTATCTGATTTTTTTGGAATACCGCCGGTTACTTTAATCGTAACGATTCCATTTTCCACTTTTTCAAGCGTGTAATTCGTCGTTAGTTTTACAGAACCATCAGGAGCTGCATTTTCGGTCTCACTCCATTTTTGTCCAATTTTCGCTCCAGCTTTTGGAAGAACCATTAGGTTTTTGGTAAACTGTTCTTTAATGGAGTTTTCATTGAAGCTATCCTTGAAACTTTTAAGGAAACCTTCTTTTTGTTCCGCTTCTTTGATTTGAGAAGTGGCTGCCGTTGTAATTTTCTTATAGATTGGGTCGAATCCAGTAATGGAGAGAACTTCTCCTTTGGTATCCATTTTCATTTGAAGTTTGTTCCCCGTAAGCGCGCGGTTCATATGCCACATCATCTTGAGTTGAGGATCTTCAGGTTCTTTCCCTTTGGTATCGACCGTCACGGTTTTTCCTGCGGCCGTTTGAGAATTGGTTTTTCCCACCAAATTAATCGTGATGTCATAAACTCCGTCTTTCAAATCATTAACCGTGAAGCTCATCTCGTCCGTAGAATTGCTAGATCCCCTTTGGGTTTTTCCGTCCGGTCCTACGACCGATTGTAGGTTTCTTTGGTACGTGGTAAGAGGGTAGGTTTCACCAATGGCTAATTTGAAGTTTTGAGTATAGACTCCTTCCTTCTCCGCAATGGCAGGTCCTGCGCTTTCAGCTCCTACCACCGCAGTTGAATCGGATGTAGAAGCATTGGGAGCAAGGCTATCCGATGTTGAAGTTGTCGTTGAAGTAGTGTTTTCTTTTTTGCAAGCAGTTACACTTAGTAAGGCAAAAAGAACGATAGTATATTTTTTCATAAAGTAATTCTAAGGGGTGGGAATCTTACGATTCGAGTTTAAGGGAATGGGATTTTTGACGAATGGCTTCGTACAGGATGGCACCAGTGGCTACCGATACGTTGAGGGATTGGGTTTTTCCTTCAATAGGAAGTTTGATTTTTTCGTCTGCATGGTGCAAAACTTCTTTTGAAATTCCGCTCTCTTCGTTCCCCATGACAAGGGCACAAGGCTCATTGAAGTCTACGTCGTAGGCTAGTTTTTGAGCTTTCTCTGTAGCGGCATACACAAGCACACCGTTTTGTTGAAGGTAATCCACGGTGTGGGCTAAGTTTTTCTCCTTGCAGATTTTAATGTTGAAAAGGGCTCCCGCCGAAGTCTTAATCGAATCTGAAGAGATCGGTGCGCCTCCTTTTTCTGGGACGATCACGGCATCGATGCCTACGCACTCTGCCGTACGGCAAATGGCACCAAAGTTTCTTACGTCGGTAAGGCGATCTAAAATAAGAAGGAAAGGCGTTTTCCCTTCTTCCAGCATACCGGGTAAAATGTCTTCAATGCTGTAAATCGGGACTTGAGCGATAAAAGCCACAACCCCTTGGTGGGTTTTTCTAGTGAGTCGGTTTAGTTTTTCAACCGGCACATAGTTCGGACGAATTTTGTGCTTTGCGAGAAGGGCTTTAAGTTCCTGTACATTGGCTCCAACAAGTTGGTTTTGAACAAAAATTTTGTCAATGTTTTTGCCACTTTCAATGGCTTCCATCACAGGATGGATTCCAAAGACCATGTCGTCTTTCTTATCGATACCTTCGCTTGAGTTAAAATCTTTCATATTAATGGGTTTCGCCTAAAATGGCGCGTTTTTGTGCAAGGGCATAGCCATAGTGTAGTCCCTCGTGCACGTTGTTAAACTGAATGGCCTCTTCAATGGAACTAAGGGAGATCCCAAAACTTGTGGGATAATTCGAGTAGTCTGTAAAGAGCCCGGCCTCGTAATCTTTTGCTAAAATCTTGGAAGTCTCCGTGAGTAGGTACCCGAGGTCTTCTATTTCTGAAGTGGAGACGTCTAGGTTTGGGAGGGTTCCTTTTTTGTAGGTTTCCACCCAGTATTTATCAATTCGAAACGAATTGCCACTTAGGTAATAATGAAGAAGTTGTTGGGTCGCTACGCAGTGAGCTAGGTTCCAATATAGGTTGTTATTGAATCCATCCGGGATGAGCATAAGCTCCTCGTACGGAGTGGAATCTAGGATTTCCTTTAAGTTCTTTCTGACCGTTTTATGGGTCTGAAATTGATAGGTCATAAGACTTGGTTTTAAGCTTCAAAAGTACTTTAATTAATTGTAAATCACAAGTAGAGGTACTATATTTAAGTTCCCCTTAGGCATTGGAATATAGTAGGCAAAGCGGCCCTTTTGGTTCAGAAGATTTTTGTGGAAGGATTCGCTTTTGAATAGCTGCTATTCATGCGACCTTAATTCGTGGACTATTTTCAAATCTGATAACAATCATCCTTCTTTCCTTTGTTTTAGAGGGTTACAAGGGCAGCGGACTTCGGATTTTGAGAGATTGGAAAAGGGAGACAAATAAAAATTGAAAGACAAATTTGGAGTTTCCAAGCTAAAAATCTTGTAAATTGCACTTAGAAAGCAAAAGAAAGAGGGTTCTATGGCCCAATTCCAGTGCTTTTACATTTAACAAATTTTAACGCGAAATTGGCACTAATTGTGTTGACTTTTGCTTGTATTTATCGCAATTTTACCCACGCAATATTAAATTCAATTTATGTCAGAAATAAAGCAGGCTGAAGAGCTTCAGATTCTTACGCATAAGCTTACCGAAACCAACGCGCATTTTACGCGCTTAAAACAGGAAATTAACAAAGCCATTGTCGGGCAGTCTTATATGATAGACCGACTGCTCATTGGGCTTTTAGGAAGCGGACACGTTTTATTAGAGGGAGTTCCCGGCCTAGCCAAAACCTTAGCCATCAAATCTTTGGCCCAGGCGGTGCATGGCGAATTTTCAAGAATCCAATTTACGCCGGACCTTCTTCCAGCGGACGTGATTGGAACTCAAATTTACAACATTAAGGAGAACGATTTTTTAATCAAAAGGGGGCCTATCTTCGCAAACTTTGTCCTTGCGGATGAAATTAACAGAGCGCCTTCGAAAGTGCAATCTGCACTTCTAGAAGCGATGCAAGAAAGGCAGGTGACCATTGGCGATGAAACCATGGCTCTACCAAGACCCTTTCTCGTTCTTGCCACTCAAAACCCAATTGACCAAGAAGGAACCTATACGCTTCCTGAAGCGCAAAGTGACCGATTCATGCTTAAATGTACGATCGATTATCCGGATTTTGAGGACGAAAGAGAGGTGATGAGACGTGTGGCCACGGGGACGCCTGAGACGATTAATGCAGTCCTTAGTTTAGAGCAGATACTAGAAGCGAGAGCCATCGTAAATCAGATCTACCTAGACGAAAAAATTGAAAAATACATTCTGGATATGGTGTTTGCCACTAGAAATCCTGAAAAGTACGGACTAAGTGAACTCTCCGATTTCCTTACATTTGGAGCTTCTCCAAGAGCTTCCATTAATTTAGCCATTGCCAGCCGCGCGCATGCCTTCTTGCAAAACCGCGCCTTTGTGATTCCGGAAGACGTCAAAGCGGTGGCGATGGATGTTCTAAGACATAGAATAGGCCTTAGCTTTGAGGCCCAGGCGGAAGAATTAACTTCGGAGGCTTTAATTGAAAAGATTCTAGCGAAAATTCAGGCGCCGTAAATAAAGGGATCCTCTCTAAAGAAAAGGAGAGAAGAGAAAGGAAAGAATTCTATGGACATTAAAGAACTTGTAAAGAAAGTCAAACAGATTGAGATACGCACCCGGCACAAAAGCCAGGCTGTGCTCATGGGGCAATACCACAGTTCCTTTAAAGGACAAGGGATGGTCTTTTCTGAGATTAGACCCTACGAGCCTGGCGATGAGATTCGGAGAATTGATTGGAACAAAACGGCAAGATTTAAAGAGCCTTACGTAAAAGTAATGCAAGAGGAGAGAGAGCTGAGTGTCATTCTTATGGTGGATGTATCTTCCTCGATGGATTTTGGAACCCACAGCGCTCTAAAAAGAGAATACATGGCCGAAATCTGCGCGAGTATTGGATTCTCAGCGGCAGGCAATCAGGACAAAGTCGGACTAATCCTCTATGCCGACAAAGTCTATAAAGTGATTCCTCCGAGGAAAGGAAGAAAGCATGTGCTTTCGATTCTTTCTTTAATTCTTTCTTTTGAGCCCGTTCGCGCTAAAAGCAATCACGCCGAAGCGCTTTCGTATCTTATGAAAGTGTTCAAAAAGAAATCCTTTGTCTTTATGATATCGGATTTTCAAGAAGAAATTGAACAAAGAACCCTTGGGGTAGCGGCTAGAAGCCACAGTTTGCTCGCCTTTCGGGTCAACGATCGAAGCGATTTAGAACTTCCGAATTTAGGTTACGTAGCTTTTGAAGATTCCGAAACAGGAGAAGTCAAATGGGTGAACACTTCGAATAAACGCTGGCGCTATAATTTCGCTGAGGCGAGAAGAAGTAAAGGGAAAAAATTAAAAGAAATTTTGGAAAAACACAGTGCAGGCCTTATTGAATTAAACACAGGCGCACCCTATACGCGCGCCCTGCACCAGTATTTTTTAAACCGATAAACGTAAGGAGATTGAAAAAACTTATCTATCTGCTTTTTGGGCTTTGGAGCCTAGGTGTAAGTAGTCAAACGCTTTTTTCTGTACTAGAAAAAAAAACCATTGCACTCGCGGAGCCTAATACCTACAAAATCCGAATTGAAAATTTAAACGGACAAAACGTACAGCTTGCCCCTCGAGGGGAGCTGCTGCCGTTTCACTTCGAAGAGATTCAAGACAGTATTTCTTTGCAAGGAGATCATTACGAGCGCCTCATTACCTTTACTGTTTTTGAGGAAGGAACCTTTACGCTTCCTGCTTTTGAGGTGAAAGTCGGAGAGAAAGTTTTGAAAACCATCCCTTACACGTTAGAAGTCGTGAACACAGCCCAAAAGGGCGATGAAATCAACGACATCATGAGAAACCGAGAGGTGAAACTCAATATGAAAGACTATTGGGACCTCTATAAGTTTTACTTACTAGGACTACTCGCTTTACTCGCGATTATCTTTCTGATTTATCAATTCATAAAGTACGGAAAGAGGCAAAAAGACTCGCCAAAAGTAGCGACCAACCAAACCTTAAAGGCGCTCGCACAGCTTAAGAAGAAACAGTATATTGAAAAAGGAAATTACCGACTCTTCTATGTGGAGTTAATCGACATTTCAAGAGCCTTTCTGACGCGTCAATACCGAATTCCTGCGGACGTTCTGTTAACGGAAGATTTACTTGACCTTATTCATATGAACCAAACGGTCTCGCAGCCGAGCGAAGCCATCTTAAAAGAAGTCTTCACAAGAGGAGATCTCGTGAAATTTGCGAAAATTTTCCCAGACGAGGAGGCCATGACGAAGGATTACGACTCGATTGTGCAGATGGTCAAAGAATCGAGCAAGGATTTAGAATTTGAAAATTTGAGAAAGGATGTTTGATTTGAATTTTCAATGGGAAAGCCCCTGGATGCTTCTGCTCTTTCTTTTCTTTGTTCCCCTTCTGATTCGAGATTTTTCAAAGAAAAAAAACCAGCAGCTGAGAGTAAGTTCCTTAGAAGATATGGACTCTTCGAAAGGGTATGGCCTGGTTTTAAAGTTTTTAAAACTTTCTAAATATTTGATTTTAAGTCTTCTTTTCCTAGCCATGGCTAGGCCACGGACTTTTAGTATTTCAGAGCTTCAGGACGACACCAAAGGAATGGACATTATGCTGACGGTGGATGCCTCATTAAGTATGCTTTCTAAAGACCTAGAACCCGATCGACTCTCTGCGCTTCAAAAAATCGCAAGTCAGTTTGTGAAGGACAGGCCCACCGACCGAATTGGTCTTGTAACCTACAGTGGAGAAGCCTTAACCAAAGTACCCGTCACCTCAGACCATCAAATTGTGCTGGATGAAATCGAGCAAATAGATCCAATGGAACTAGAGCCTGGGACCGCAATTGGAGACGGACTCTCCGTCGCAGCCACGCATTTAAGACATTCCAAAGCCAAAACGAAGATTATTATTTTGATGACCGACGGGGTCAATACGATTGAGAATTCCATCTCGCCCCTTGTCGCAGCGGATTTGGCGCAAAGTTTGGGAATTAAGGTCTATACCATTGGGATTGGAACTAATGGCTACGCCTTAATGCCCACGAATATAGATATCTTTGGAGACCTTGTTTTTACCGAAGTCGAGGTGAAGATTGATGAACCCACTCTTTTGGACATTGCAAGGAAAACGGGAGGGAAGTACTTTAGAGCTACCTCAAACGATGCGCTTCAAAATGTGTATGCGCAGATCAACCAACTTGAAAAATCCGAGGTGAAAACCTCGAAAATGTATAACTATACCGAGTATTTTCGTTATTTGCTCTTGGGGGCACTACTCATTTTACTCGTAGATGCCCTTTTGAGATGGGCATTGTTTAAAACCATACTCTAAATAGACCACGCATGGACGTAAGCTTAGGCCAACCTCTTTATCTGCTTCTACTCCTACTGATCCCATTTTTAGGGGTGCTTATCGTCGCGTTTTTGCGATGGAGACGGGAGTCTCGTGAGGCCTTTGCAGAACCCAGGTTTAGAGAAAAATTGTTTTCTAAAAGCAGTCCAATCGCAAGAGTTCTTCCTCTTTTCTATCTATTGGCAGTTGCATTTTTAGTCCTTGCGATTGTCGATGTTTTAGGAGCAAGTGAGAAAATCAAATCTGAGCAGAAAATGAACAACGTTCTGTTTTTACTCGATGTCTCCAGTTCTATGAATGCCGAGGACATAGAGCCAAGTAGGCTCACGATGGCAAAAAACATATTAATTAACACCCTTCAAGGATTAGAAAACGATCGAGTCGGAATTGTTGTTTTTGCCGCTGAGGGTCGCTCCATTCTTCCTTTAACGACGGACTTTACCGCGGTGCAGTCTTACGTTCAAGGAATTGAGACCACGATTTTGCAAAGCCAAGGAACGGATTTTTTAAAGCCGATTCAGGAGGCCGTTAAGAAATTTAAGTCGGTTCCAAAAGGATCCAGACAAGTCGTTTTGATCTCGGACGGAGAGGACAATGAAGAGCAGCAGAAAGCGGCTTTATCCCTAGCTAGAAAAGAAGGCATTCGCATTCTTAGTGTGGGCATTGGCACTGCGGAAGGTGCTCCAGTTCCTGAATATTTGTACGGTCAACTTCTAGGGTACAAAATGGGACTTGATGGTCAGCCTGTGGTCACAAAACGTGAAGAAAAGGCGCTTGTAGCCCTGGCAGAAGGGACCAAAGGCAGCTATGTAAATGGAAATTCCCTTGACAATGCCTCCAGAGAAATTCTGCATGAACTAAAGCAGGCTTCAAGCGATTCGAATCTCTATGTGGACTCGCAAAATGCCAAGCATTATTACCAATATTTCTTAGCAGTATCGCTCTTTTTCTGGCTGCTAATCCTTCTTTTCAATCCGAAAAGAGGTTTTCACTTCTAAAGCCCCACCTAAAGCGGTTGTTTTAACCAAATTTTAACGGTTTTACCCTCAGATATTCAGATTAAAAGAAATAATTTTGTAGCATCAATGGTCAAAAAAAATTATTTTCTATTTCTCTTTGTTTTGCTTGGTTTTTACACTGTAAAAGCCCAGTCAAGTTATAAGCTATTCATGCACGAGGGGAATCAGTATTTTGAAAAAGGGAAGTTCCCGGAATCAAGATCCAAATTCTCAGGTGCGGTCGAAAAAAGCCCTAACGATTTTGCAGCGCATTACAATCTGGGGAATTCCCTTTATAAAGAAAAGAAATTTGAAGAGGCTAGGGCAGAATATGAAAAAGCCTTATCTTTCGCTAAGACAAAAGAGGAAGGACTCGTGGCGCAGTACAATTTGGGAAATTCCCTTATGAAGCTTGACGATTCCAAAGGGGCCGCTGCGGCCTACAAACAAGCGTTAAAACTTGATCCTTACCAAGAAGAAGCAAGGCGAAATTACGAGATTGCCATGCTGAAAGAAAAAGAGAAAGAGTCTCAGAATGCCGGCGGTGGCGGCGGTGGGAATGAGGGCAAGAACAAAAGCAAAGACGCCCAAAAGGACCCGAACGGAAAACCGAGTGAAGGTACTGCAGGAGAAGGTGGTGAAGGAAAAGGAGAGGACGGAAAGAACCAGGGAGATGCACCCAAAGGAAGTCAGATGCCAAAAGATGAGCAAAATGCACTACTGAACCGTGTAGAAGGACGGGAATCAGAGACGGCAAGAAAGATATTAAATAAAAACACATATTCGGTGCCTAGGAGCAACGAGAAAGATTGGTGATGAAGACTAGGCTCTTATTTTTTCTGTTCCTTGTAGTCTCAGGTTTGAGCGATGCTCAGGTGAGTCTACTAGCAGATACCGATAAGAAAGTTCTTAACGGTAAGGAGAAATTCACCCTCTACGTGATTCAGGAACTCAACGGAAATGACCTGATTCAGGAAACGCCTCTGCGTACACCCGATTTATCCAAATTTCATGTCTTAGGCCAAGGTTCGGTGCGTCAGACCTATGGAGATCCTTCCACGAGTACCGTAATCAACCAACTTATTTACGAATTCTTATTAGAGCCTAAAAGCAGTGGAAAGTTCAAGATTGGATCTTTTCTTGTGACCGTGAACGGTCAGATTTACATGACCGATCCCTTTGAGGTGACCGTAAGAGATGGAGATTTTAATACGCGCGCTGCGCAGGAGTCTTCCCTTTCCAAAATTTCGATCGAAATGGAGATCGATCAAAAGCAAATCTACCCCGGTGAACCTACTATGGCGATTGTTCGAGCCTATAGCAAAGACTTTAATCAACTGCGACGGGTTGGGAAAGTAAAGTTTCCTAAAAGCGATCATATGCGTTTTAAGCCTGTGGCTTTTGACAAATCCGAAATACAGCAAAAGACGGGAGTTTCTTCTCAAGTCATTGGAATGGCTCTCGTGATTCCAAAAGAACCAGGCTCCCTAACCGTTCCTCCTGTGAGCGTGAACGTAATGGCGGAAGGGAACAAAGCGCATGAACTCCGAAGCGGCAGTGCAAAGCTCCACGTGAAAGATTTTCCTTCTGCACCTCCTAATGGCTACAAGGGAGCGGTAGGGGATTATAAACTTACGCTCGTTCCCAAGCTAAAACAAGAACCCTTGCAAGTAGGGAAGGCCATTCCCTTTGAACTACGTCTTACAGGCGCAGGGAATTTAAGTCGTACCATGCTTCCTCATTTGTCGGTTACGGGCGAGAGCTCAATGTTTAGACCGGAGGTTACTACGCGCATTTTAGGGGGCAAAAGAGGATTCGACGGCTATGTAAGCGCCAAATATCTAGTGATCCCAAAAGTGGCAGGTCGCTTTCAAGTGGCCAGCACTCCATTTGTTTACTTTAATCCAAAAGACGGGCAGTTTCATAGTCTTGACCCGAGTCCTGTGGTCGTAAACGTTTTGACCGAGGAAGAAATCAAAGGGAGTAAATCTGCCATTGAAAAAGTAAACGAATACACCAACAGTGTGCTCGAGACTGTAAACACGCCTATTGTACAGACCACTCAATTTAAGATAGAAGAAAAAGACAAATTCAATTGGAAGACGCTTCTTTCCAATTACACGCTTATAGCCGTGTTCTTAGCCGTTATTTTACTCTTCTATTCTCTCTTTAGAAGGCTAATGAAAAGCGACTCCAAAACGCAGAAGGTGGATTTAGGCTCGGTCCATGAAACCGAGGAGAAGATCCGCAGAGAAATGGAGATGAACTTTGAGGACCTCTTTAGTGAGCTATCCACAGAGGCGAAAAATGGAAATCGAGATGCTTTTTTTGAAGGACTTGAAGATTTGGATGCAAAGGCGCAGCAGAAAGTAGCGGAAACAAACCCGAAAGGAATAAAATCGCAATTTGAAGCTGAGTTTGGGGCGATGGCCGCAGAGGAGTATCGCGATTTTAGACAGAAAGTGAAGATCGAAAAGTATGCCCCTGCACACGCCGCAGAGCCACTAGAAGGGCTTTATGAGCAGGCAGAAAGAATTTATAAGAAAATTGTATAATTATTATTTATTATTCATATTTTTGCGAAATTAATAATTTGAGTTATGGAAGTATTCAGCCATTTTTCTTTTAAAGAAATTTTTACTTGTTCAATGATTCTTTTTGCCGTGATTGACATCATCGGCTCAATTCCGATTATTGTGAGTTTGAAACAAAAGTTTGGAGCCATTGATTCGGGGAAAGCCTCTATTGTGGCAGGACTTATTATGATTTCTTTCCTTTTTGTGGGGAATAAGATACTTGGCTTTATTGGGGTGGATGTGAATTCATTCGCCATTGCCGGTGCTTTCGTTATCTTTATTATTGCCCTTGAAATGATTTTGGGCGTTCAAATTCAGCGTCACGAAGAGGCAAAAGCAGCTTCCATCGTTCCGATTGCCTTTCCTTTGATTGCAGGAGCAGGAACTTTAACGACTACACTTTCCCTGAAAGCGCAGTACCATGACATTAATATTATCTTTGGAATCTTACTCAATACCTTATTTGTTTACCTAGTTCTTCGCTCCGCAAGTTTGATTGAAAGAAAGCTAGGACGCTCTACACTGAAAGTAATAGAAAAAGTATTCGGAATTATCCTTTTAGCGATCTCTATTAAATTATTTACGAGTAACTTTGCAGAACTAATTCAATCGTATATTCATTTTTAAACTATAGCAGTTATGCAAAGGCTTTATAAATTCTTTTTAGTACTCTTTTTACTTTTTGTAGGGGTAAACCTTTACGGTTTAGATTGGGACAAAGGACTTCTTCATGAAGAGAACACGAAGTTTGTCGTTTCTTTAGTAGCCGGAATTATTGGACTTCTTTTGGTCTTTGTTTTAAGTACTTGGTCTAAGCTTCCTGCAAAGAAAGAGGCTTCTAATTAAGAGATTATTTCGAGCTGATTTCCGATCGCCTGAGCTTTTAGCTCCGTTTCTTGAAATTCTTTTTCGACGCTGCTTTTCGCAGTAATTCCTCCGCCCACAAAAAGATGGGCTGAGCGAGTAAATAGTTTTGCGCAGCGAAGCGTCACAAAGAAATAGAGTTTATTTCCCACTTTTAACCGACTGTATCCCCCATAGAATTCTCTTGGGTAAGGTTCAAGGTTCTCTAGAAGCTGTATGCACAAGTCTTTGGGCGTTCCTAGAACGGCCGGAGTGGGATGGAGGTCCTGGATCAAAGCGTCCAGATCTTTTGGATTTACTTGGCAGGAGAAATCGGTTCGTAAGTGTTTGATGGAGCCCGAGGGATGAGAATAGGTCTCTGAGGTCTTAATCTCAGAAGAGTATTTGGAAAGGACCGATTCCATATAACGGGTCACCGCCGCCTGTTCCTCTATTTCCTTTACTTCCCACTCTTCTTCTAAAGGAAGAGTTCCTGCTAAACTCATCGTTTTAAATTGCCCTGTAAGAAGATCGTATTCTCCGAGTAATTCGGAGAACGCCCCAATCCAGCTCTCGGTTCCTTGTGCAAATACATACGAGAAGGCTTTCGGATACGCTTTTGTCAGATTAAGAAAGCTTTTAGAAAGGGAGAGCTCTTTATAAGCGATAAGCTTTCGTCTCGAAAGCACAAGCTTATCGAGCTTATGTTCTTTGATAAGCGCTATTGCCTCTTCTAATCTTTCGTTGTACTGCTCCCTCGTTTGAGGAATAAGCTCAGAACTATCTGTAAGCTGTGA
Source organism: Epilithonimonas sp. KH_059 (assembly GCF_057838485.1). NCBI lineage: Bacteria > Pseudomonadati > Bacteroidota > Flavobacteriia > Flavobacteriales > Weeksellaceae > Epilithonimonas > Epilithonimonas sp. KH_059. Next base: position 781,691 of record NZ_CM174468.1, on the reverse strand, counting down.
GGAGGTGAATTCAGAGTCTAGAATTTGCTTTTCACTTACTTTTTCTAGAGTTCCTTTAAAGCTGAGGGTTTTCTTTTCGTCAAAAGAGATGAACTGAAGGGAATCCTTTGAAGGTTCTCCCTGAAGCGTATAGAGGTCCGAAGAAAAAGGAAGCTTGAAATAAAGCATTACTTTAGTTTAGAAAGAGGAATAATGTTGTTTGTCATGGTGGTGTGGTTGATCAGCTTTCCACGCTCGTCGCGAATCTCAATTTGAGAAACGTGCATCGTATTTCCTTTGCGAATAAACGTCGCTTTTCCGGTCACAATCCCTTGTTTTATGCTGCGAAGATGGTTTGAGTTGATGTTCGTTCCCACAGGGGCAAACTGCTCTCGGTCCACGTGTAGAACAGAAAGGGTAGAGCCAAGGGTTTCGGCTAAGGCGACACTTGCTCCTCCATGCAAGATGCCGTAGGGTTGATGAACCTTAGGTTGCACGGGCATAGTGGCAGAAAGACTTTCCTCATCAATGTCCGTAAATTGAATCCCGAGCGTGATCGCCATCGATTCTTTTCCCCAAGAGTTTAGAGCTTTTAAACGTTCTTCTTTTTCTTTTAAATCCATGGTCTAAGAAATGTTTGGGTTCCAGTTTTCTGGAATTTTTGGAGTAATGTCGTTTGTTACAATATAATCGCTTATCGCCTCAAGCACTTCTTCATAAGTCATCTTTTCTAATTGCTCGTAAGGGATTTGATGAGCTAGGAAGACGGTTTTCTTTTTGTAGCATCCTCCCGCAATCACAATAGGAACTTTGGCTTTCATGGCCATGTGGTAAAATCCTTTTCTCCATTTTGGAACCCAGCTTCTGGTTCCTTCAGGCGTAATGACAAGGCTGAAATTGTCCTTCTTAAATTCCTCAGCGACGAAATTGACCAAATCGTTTTTCTGACTGCGGTCAATGCCAACGCCTCCAATCCATTCGACGATTGGGCCGTACCACGCTTTGGTATGCTGGTCTTTAATTATAATTTTGAGGGGTTTTCCTAGCTTCCAGTAGGAGAGGCATCCCAGAACAAATTCTGAGTTGTGCGTGTGTGGGGCTACCACGAGTACGCAGCGATCGAGGTTGTCTTTATCGCCGTGCAACACCACTTTCCATCCCACAAGTTTTAGGGCTAGGCTTCCGATTAATTTTTTCATAAGACTTTTTAGGTTGAAACAAAAAAGTATAACCAACGTAATTGGTTATACTTTACAAATATATTGAAAATTGAATCGCTTAAAACAAATTGGTGATGAAATCAATGACTTTGATCACAATCTCAAGAACTAACTGTACCATAAGATGCTTTTTTAAAGGTTTGGTTTCTAGATTTTAAATACCGCTGTGTAAAGATAAGACAATCGAATCGATTCTAGCATTACATGGAGGTATTTATTTTACTTCTAATTCACTAAGAGTGAGGTCGTCGAGTCAATTTATTCTCTAGAACTCTACTCCTAGTTAGGCGATTTACAAATCTACAATTAATTTGTCTTAATTGTGATTTCTTTTTTTCCACTTTGGATATGAATATTCTTTAGGCTTCCTAAATCAATGTCCATGGAATCCAAGATACGATCCGCTTCTTTTTGTGAGTATTTTTTGTTGTCAATAATCACACTGTCACCCATTTTGGAATCGTAAGAAATTCGTTTTCCATCAACGGTCATTTCAAAAGATTTGGAGATGCGTACACCTGGATTGTCCTGATCGGATTTGATTGTAACTCCATTGACGTCGTGGTCGTCCTGGTCTTCGTCATCATCATCGATGCCATTTCCATCCAAATCCCCATTGATACGCATTTGGTATTCTCCTGCTTGGTTAAATACTTTCGTATCCATCGGTACAACGAGTTCGTATCTCACATTGTAGTCGCGGAAGCGGTGGTCGTAAGGATATTGGATGAAGTTCGGAAGATAGAGGGTGTTTCCTGTTACCTGTACCGGAACTTTTAAGTCTAGTGGTACGTTGTATCCTTCCGCTTCTTTTTTGATAATTAGGTAAGGCTCTGTAATACCCGCTTGTCGAGTGATGTCCACGTCGGGATGATCCTCTTCGAACACACGGTTCTTATCTGAGAATAGATCGTTATCGTACGCTCTGAAGTTTTGAGGAATATCTACTTTATTGATATTGACATAAATCGAATCGCTTGTAGTAGGAATCGCTAAATTCTCAGTGTCTTCGTTGTGTCCTTTGTAGATCATGTTTTTCTTCGCTACGTTGATGCCAAAGAATGCACCGAGACCGATTAAAGCTACGAACAAGGCGAGTAGAACATACCCAACATTTTTCATCTGTGTTTTTGGAGAAAGAAGCTTAAGAGCAAAATACCCAAAAAGGAGAGCAGGAATTAGGGTTCCAAGTACAGCCATGGCTTTCACCGACCAACCTAAGGAGTCTCCGTCAAAAAGAAAGTCGAGTTCGTTAAATCCGCTAAACGTAGTGGATCCCATGAAGCCGAATACAGCAAAGGTTCCAATGATGCACGAGATGCTCATCAGTAGGAAAAGACCCCCAAGTACGTAGCGCGCTACATTCCAAAGTCCGTTGGTTGCCGAAGAAATATACGGCTTGTTCTCGTTGTAAATTTCTCCTACTCTTTGAGTGGATTCGTTTGCAAATTGAACAATCTTGTTAGATTCTTCCTTTAGGTTGTCAAAATTGACGGGCATCCCTTTCATCTTTAAATGGTCCGATGCGGTTTTGGCCACAGGAAGAACCACCCAAAGAATGATATAGATAAGAGCAATCACTGAGGTAGAAATGGCTGCAGTAAAGATACCTAGGACTGCAAATCCTAGCCAAATAGCTCTCATTACTGTGATGTCAAGACCTGTATAATGTGCTAGTCCTGCGCAAACTCCAGCAATTTTTTGTCTTTCCGGATCTCTAAAGAGTTGTCTTTGTCCTGTATAGGTAGATCCTTTTTTCGAAGCCTTTTCTTTCGTTTCTGAATAGTACGCTTCTTCTTGTTCCTCGATTTGTTCGGGACGTCCTATCTGAGCAATGACTTTCTCTACGTCGTCTGCGTTAATCACTTCACGAGCGCCTAGAATATCTTTAAAGATTTCGACCATTCGAATTTCGATGTCGTGCATGACTTCCTCAGCTTCCTGCGGATCTAGAGAGCTCTTTAGAGCCTGTAGGTAGTCGCTTAGTTTGATGTAGGCGTGCTCTTCGATTACGAAGGAGAAGCCTGCAAGTCCTATGGATAGTGTTTTGTTCATGATATTCTAAATTTTGCTAGTGATTTGGTTCACTGAGTTTGTGAGTTCGTTCCAGGTATTTTGTAGTTCGTCCAAAAACAGAATGCCTTTGTCTGTGATTTGGTAGTATTTTCGGGGAGGGCCTCCTGTGGATTCTTCCCATCGGTAGGAGAGAAATTCTCCATTTTTCAGCCGAGTGAGTAGAGGGTACAGAGTGCCTTCCACTACGTCTAGTTTTCCGCCTTTAAGTTCTTCCATCAGATCGGAAACATACATTTCTCGACGGCTGATCAGACTTAAGATGCAGAATTCCAGAATGCCTTTGCGCATTTGCGCTTTTGTGTTTTCTGTATTCATTTTTAGTACGTAAGCATTGGTTAATTTATTGTAAAGGCCACGACTCAATTGTAAGCGCTAAGAAGTTATACCTTTAACTTTATGATGCAAAGATATGTAAAAATTTTAGTATTATGCAATACAAAGTAGTGAAATAATTTATTAAATTAGTGTAAATAGCTGATAATCAGTTGTAATATTTTTGAAGATGAAAATTTAAAAGAGAAGGAATTGGGTGAAAAATGAGTTTTTATCACTTTTTTGTCTTGCTCTGACCTTGTTAAGTAAAGTGGACTGTCTTACTTTCTAAATATATAGTATAGTTATTAAGGTGATTCAATCAAAAATTCCGAATATTGTATTATGGGACTTCAAAACGAACTTAAGTTCATCCTTGCGATGGACGCCTTGAAAAGTGTGGAACGTCGGAATTACAATCTGGACGAATCCCGTCGAGAAAATACAGCGGAACATAGTTGGCAAATTGTGGTGCTTGCCCAAATTCTGTATCCCTATGCCAAAAACAAAGAATCGATTTCTCTTTTACGGGTCCTTCGTATGCTCTCCATTCATGACATTGTAGAGATTAAGGCTGGAGATACGTTTTTGTTCGACAACGAGGCCATGACTGGAAAATACGAGAGAGAACTAGAGGCGGCCAAGAGTCTATTTGGGATCTTAGAGAATCCTATAGGAGAGGAGTTCCTCGAACTATGGATGGAGTTTGAAGCGGAAGATACGCCCGATGCCATTTTTGCCTGTGCCGTAGATCGGATTATGCCTTTTCTATTAAATTGCGCTACTAGCGCAAAGAGTTGGACGGAAGCAGGAGTGAAGGCGAGTCAAGTAGAAAGCATCGTTGGAGAGGCCGTTAGACGCGCCTCCGTAGAAATGGGTGAACTTTTTGAAACCCTTTTTGAAGAGTCCATTTCGGAAGGAAAATTGCTTTCTTAGATTCGTTCGAGTCGATCGGAGTCAATCGTAGTCTTTAAATGCCCAAAATTCACAATCGCTTTTTTCTTATCGAGCTTCTCAATTGTACCCACACTAGAAGAGCCGATGATTCGGACCTTTTGCCCTGGTTTTAACCAGAGGTTTCTTTCGTCCTGACTGCGCTTTTCGATTTTCTCGTTGGTTTCTACGATTTTCTCCTGAATGTCTTTGTTTTTAAGCTGTTGGGTGACTTTACGCTTAATCACTTGAAGGCGTTTCGTTTCGTCTTTGTCGGATTCAGTGGATTTGAATTTTTCTTGTTCTAAGAGTTTGACAAAATCTTTTACCACTTCTTTTCTAGCCTTGCCCTTTGTGTAGCTTTTTATGAACTCTTCTATGCGGGAACCAAACTGAAGTTTTCGGTGCTCTGTATCGTACAGTTTCTGAAAATTGTAGAGCTTTTGCTGCATCTGCTCATTTAGCTTTTGCAGGTTTTCTTTTTTTGCCTCACTGGATTCCTTCGTTTGAGCTAGATTGGATTTGAGTTTCTCGACTTCAAACTTTTCCTGTTGAAGTTTGACGATGGTCTTATCGAGGTTCACCACATCTTTTTCTACTTTTTTTCGGGCCGAATTTAAGATGAATCGTGGAATTTTATTTTTCTCTGCAACTTCAAACGTGAAAGAGCTGCCGGCCTGACCTACTTCCAATTTATAGAGAGGAGTAAAAGTTCTCTCATCAAAAAGCATCGCCGCATTTTGGGCGTCCGGTAAGCTTTCAACTAAGAGTTTAATGTTTGTATAGTGCGTCGTTATAATGGCGAAACTTCTCTTTTGATAAAAGAATTCAAGGAAACTCTCTGCCAGAGCACCTCCTAGTTCAGGGTCCGATCCGGTTCCAAATTCATCAATGAGCAAAAGGGTGTTTTGATCGGCCTCCTTGATAATCCCTGCCATCTTTTTAAGACGAGAGGAGTAGGTCGAGAGGTGGTTTTCAATGGACTGGTTGTCTCCAATATCCGAGGCCATCTTTTCAAAAAAGAACATCTCACTTTTAGGATGCACTGGAACCATGATTCCACTTTGAATCATGAGTTGCAAAAGGCCCACGGTCTTAAGCGTAATGGATTTTCCACCGGCGTTCGGTCCCGAAATACAAAGGATCCGGTTTTGTTCCGTTAAAGTAAGAGACTGCGGAAAAATGGTTTCTCCTTTTTTCTTATTCTTTAAATATAGCAGTGGATGGAAGGCGTCTTTTAAACGAAGCGTTCGGTGAGCGTTTAATTTCGGGAGCACCGAATTTGTCAATTCTGCAAATCTTGCCTTTGCCTGCGTAAGATCTAAGTCAAAAGCATAGGCTTGGTACTGGGCAAGAACCTCCTCAAAGGGAGCTAGCTCCGCGGTTAAGGCGCGAAGGATACGGTCAATTTCTTTTTTCTCTTCGTCTTTGGCTTCGCGAAGACGAAATTGGTGTTTTTGAACACTTTCGGGTTGGATGTAAGATATAGAGCCGGTTTTGGAAACCCCAAGGGTGGGTCCGGGGACTCTTTTTTTGAATCCAGATTTGACCGCGAGTACCCTTTGATCGTCGATAATCGTTTCCCGAATATCGTCAAGAAGGTCCTGACCTCCATAGGTGACCAGTGCGCGGTTGAAATTTTCTTGAATCGCTTTTTGTGCGTGCTGAATCTCCGTTCGAAGTTCCTTTAAGGCGGGGGAGGCCTCTTGTTTCACTTCTCCAAATCGGTTGAAAACCCGATCGATTTTGTCTACGATTTCTTTTTGGTAATCGAGTTTTTCCACTTCTTCTAAAAGGAGTGGAAAGGTGAGAGACACACTAGGGAAGAATTTCTTTAGCCGCCCAATTTGTTCGGTTAGGGTCTTAATTCGGATGAACCCTGCGTTTTCCAAACGAAAGTTCTCAATCTTTATATGCTTTAAATCCTGTTCTAGGTTCGGATACTCTGAAAAAGGAATGGCGTTTTGACTCTGAAAACTTGTAAGGAATTCAGAGGTCTTCTTTAGAGCTCTTTCTGCCTTTTCAAAAGGCAAAGGCAAAAGCTCCATGATTTGCTCTGCCACATCAGGAGAATACGCCAAGGGCGCAATCTGAGAAAGCAGTTCTGGAAATTCCAGTTCAATTAAATCGTCGGTTTTTATTTGCACAGTGCAAAAATAGGAAAACTTACGGTTTTTCCTTTTTTTAGTTTCCGCCTTGTGCTTATCTTTGAAATTCAAAACCTCGCTTATCGCCTTATGAACAGTTGGAAAACACTTTTAGAGTCCTTAGAATCGGATGCTCAGTACCAAGAACTTCAAAAAGCTCTTGATTTAGAGTATGAGAATGCCACGGTTTACCCGAAGAAAGAGCACCTGTTTCGGGCGCTTGAACTTACGCCATTCGAAGAAGTAAAAGTGGTGATCGTAGGGCAGGATCCTTACCATGGAGTTGGACAAGCCAACGGGCTTAGCTTTTCTGTGGACGAAAACGTAAAACTTCCGCCTTCGCTTCGCAATATATTTAAGGAGCTTCAGTCGGATCTAGGTATAGAGAGGGTTTCGGGGGATTTGCAGCCGTGGGCTAGACAAGGCGTTCTTCTGTTAAATTCGGTTCTAAGCGTCCGGGAGGGAAGTCCAGGTTCGCATCAGTTTTTAGGATGGGAGAAGTACACAGACCAATTCCTTTCTCATCTTAGTGCAAATAAAGACCGCGTTATTTTCGTGCTTTGGGGCGCACAGGCCCAAAAGAAATTGCCCCTTATTGATTCCACGAAGCATTTAGTCCTTCAAAGTGCCCACCCTTCGCCGCTCTCAGCCTATCGAGGCTTTTTTGGAAGCAAAGTCTTTTCAAAGATTAATTCGGATTTAGAAGCTAGAGGTCTTGCTCCTCTGGATTGGTTGTAAAAGTCGGATAAACCTTAATTTTCGCAGAATACGGCAGCGAATCTTTACCTGCTTGCGTTTTGGGATAAGGATTGACCTCGAGTAGTTCAAAAGTATAGTCTTCGAATTCTAGTTTGGATAGAGCTTTGGCTCCAATAGATAGGATTCTCCAATCGTTTTTAGTTTCATTTACCGCTAGATTAACTGCGATTTGTACATTTCCGGCCCAAACACAGTTGACATCGGAAGGACATCTACTGTCTCCTACGACTTTTGCAAATTCAAGGAATACGACATCTTCTTTATTTTCTTCAGTAGAGAATTTAAGAGTGCCGGATTTCGCTATTTCCAAAGTGAGCGTTTGGCTTTTAAGCGTATCGTTTTGAGTGGTGCTTGGAGGGAGAATTACTGCTTTTTTTCTAGATTGGCAGCTTCCTAAGAATAAAGTGAAAGCAAGCACAAAAAGAGCGAAAGTGAAAGGGCGGCTAACTGAATTTCTAATGGCATCCATCGCTAGAGAGTTTTAAAATTAAAAGAGATCGTACACGACTACAAATAACATGGCGAGCGCAACCACAAAATTAAATCCAGTTCCGTAAAAGAAGCCTATTAAAGCGCCTTTCATGGATCGAACTGCTTTTTTTGTGTCTGTTCGATCGTGCAAAAGTTCTCCTACGAAGACTCCCAGAAACATACCAATTAGAAAACCAAAAGGCACCGGTATAAACAAAAGTCCAACGAAAGTCCCAATGACTGAGCCAATAGAGCCCCATCGGGTGCCACCGTATTTTCGGGTGGTCTGAGCGGGAATCACATAATTTAGGATGACTGCTACCACGGTCAGAAAGGAAAAGATCCAAACAAAAGTCATGGAAAGACTTGCGTCCGTTCCGAACTTATAAATTAAAAGTCCGCAAAGACTTAGAAGGAGTCCCGGAAGTACCGGTAGAAAGGTTCCTAGCAGGCCTACTACAAGCAAAACAAGGCTAATTAGTACGATTATTCCGTAGTCCATATTCTCAAATTATCGTTAAATTTACAGAATTGCAAGGAATTCACAAGCGATTTCGTTAATTTTGTACGCGTGGAGCAAGAATTAAATAAAACCCTCGATTTCCTACAGCTTATAAGCGACAAGATTCATTATTTTGTGGCCGAGCACATCTATGATGGATGGATGCTGCAGGTGCTGGCCAAGTTTCTGTTTTTAGGTCTTTTGGTCTTTGTGATAGATTTTCTGTTGAAGCATGTCGTAAGCTTCGTGTTTCGTCAATTTTCAGACGAAAAGGTCTATCCTTTGATGAAAGCGATTTCTCAATCGAGAATCACCTATTCTCTTGCTCACCTGATCACTCTCTCTTTTGCGCAGATGGCTCTGTATTCCGTATTTTGGAGACATAAGTACTCGCATCAATACCTAGAAAGAATCATAGGCCTTGTGATTGTGGTGGTCATTGCCAATCTAGCTTCCCGTTTCTTAAAAGCGATTCAATATTATTACACCTATAAGGGAGATTATTACCGCATCGTAGCGATTAATGCCATTTCTCAAACCCTAAAAACCGTTGGGATTTTTATTTTTTCTCTACTGGCTGTAAGTGTGATTTTTGGAATTAAAGCGACGACCATACTAACCAGTCTAGGTGCGATTACAGCCGTACTTGTTCTCGTGTTCCGAGATACGATCCTCGGGTTTATGACGGGGATTCATGTGGCCACCTCGAAAAGCTTAAAAGTCGGAGACTGGGTAGGGATTCCTAAATACAACCTAGAAGGGATTATTCAGGACATCAATATTATTACGACCAAAATTGCCAACTTCGACAAAACGATTTCTACCATTCCGACCTATGATTTGCTCTCGACGGAGATTCGGAACAATCAGATCATGGCGGAGGGAAACAAGCGAAGAATTAAGCGATCGATTATCTTTAACATCAACTCTTTTAAATTTATTGATGCAGAGCTTCTAGACCAGCTTAAGAAAGTCAATTTACTTTCTAACTATCTGGAAAATGTTTCCCTCGAAATTGAGAAAGAAAAAGCGCCTCATCCGAACTCTGCAGAAGCCATAAACGGAAGGCAACTTACCAATATTGGTGTCTTTCGAAAATATGCTCTCGAGTATTTGAAACAAGATCCAGACATTGATCCCGACGAAATGATCCTGGTGCGTCAATTAGAAAACACACCGCACGGACTTCCACTTGAGATCTACTGTTTTGCAAACAAAGCAGGACTTACCGATTTTGAAACCATTCAAGCCGATATTTTTGACCATTTGCTCACGGCAGCAAAACTTTTTGAACTTGAAATTACGCAGGTAAGTCGCTTCTAAATTCCTAAGAGAATTTAAAGCGTGAATCCACTGCGTACAATGCATAGAGAATCATGACAAAATTAAGTGTTAACATTAACAAAATAGCGACAATTCGCAATGCGAGAGGGGCGGATACGCCAAGCGTTACGGAGGCTGCAGAGAAAATTCAATCGTTTGGAGCCCAGGGAATAACAATTCATCCCAGACCGGACGAAAGACACATTACCCGTAAGGACGTTTATGACCTTAAACCCCTAGTGTATACAGAATTTAATATTGAAGGAAATCCGGAGTCCTTTTTTATCGACATGGTAAAGAAGGTGAAACCGGAGCAGGTTACCCTGGTTCCTGATTTGCCCGATGCAATCACTTCCGATCAAGGGTGGGACTGCGTAACGCACAAAGACTTTTTAACAGAAGTCATTGCTGAGTTTAAAAATGCAGGAATTCGGACTTCGATCTTTTTGGATCCAAATCCAGACATGGTAGAGGCCGCTTTTGCAACAGGAACCGATCGAATTGAACTCTATACAGAAGCTTACGCTTCAGGGTATGCCGACAATAGAGAAAAGGCTCTTGCGCCCTACATAGAGACCGCTTTAAGAGCTCAGGAATTTGGACTTGGAATCAATGCAGGGCACGATCTTTCCCTAGAGAATCTGCAGTATTTTAAGCAGAATCTTCCGGGACTTTTAGAAGTGTCTATTGGACATGCTTTGATTTCAGAAGCGCTTTACATGGGACTTGAAAACACGATTCAAGCCTACCTGAAAAGGCTCGCTTAATTCTTCTTTTTTCACTTTAAACATGCCTTACAACTTGTAAGGGTAAATTAGAACAATGGAAATTCTTAATTCAAAAATATACGGCAGTGAGCTTGCGACAACTCCTGTACTCGTTTTTCATGGTCTTTTTGGAATGCTAGACAATTGGGGAAGTTTTGGAAAAGCACTTGGGGAGTATTTCCCTGTGCATTTAATCGATCTTCGGAACCATGGGAAGAGCTTTCACTCTGAGGAAATCAGCCATGATTTAATGGCAGAGGACATTCATACGTACATGGAGAGTCATCAAATGGAGAAAGCCATTTTGCTTGGACATTCCTTAGGAGGAAAAGCCGTGATGCAGTTCTCCATGCTTTATCCTGAGCTTGTAGAAAAACTCATTGTCGTGGATATGGGACCTAAAGCCTATCCGCCTCACCACCAAGCGATTTTAAAAGCGTTGAACAGTGTGGATTTTCAACCGGGACTTTCGCGGCAAGACGTGGATTCGATCCTCGTAAACCACGGACTGGAAAAATCCGTCATTCAGTTTTTAGCGAAGAATTTAACGTGGAAAGAGCCCGGACTCCTTTCGTGGCGATTTAATCTGAAAGTCTTAACGGAGAAATACCATGATCTCGTGGGCAATCCAATCAAATATGGCGTCTTTGAAGGGCCTACTTTGTTTGTCAAAGGAGAAAAATCCAATTATCTTCTTCCGCAAGATTCCTTTCAAATTAAGCAGCAATTCCCAAATTCAAAACTAGTCGAAGTGCCGAAAGCAGGGCATTGGGTGCAAAGCGAAAATCCAGTGGATTTCAATAAAGAAGTCTTTGCCTTTCTTTCTGTCCCTACGACCTAATAGCCTTACTTTTTTTGCATGATCCGACTCTCTTTAAGGAAAAGAAGTGTGCGGTCAATAGAGGACAAAGAAGCGAAACTAAAACCATGTTTTGTTTCGGCTTTTAAGCCGAAGGTATGATAGGCTAAAGTACGCTGCTTCGGGGTTTTTTAATTATCTTTGCCAAGAACGCAAAATTTAAAATTTTACGCCCCATGATAGCAGTTACCGGCGCCACAGGTCTACTAGGTCGAGTCCTCGTGTTTGATCTTATTCGCGAAGCCCAGAAGGTTCGGGCTCTTTGCCGCGCCTCAAGTGATCTAAAGGCCGTTAAAGATGCCTTTTTCTTATACCATGAGGGAACGGAAAAGCTATGGGAGCAGATCGAGTGGATGGAGGTGGATTTTAAAGACCTTGATACCCTGGAAAAAGCTCTTGTTGACGTAAAAAGTGTTTACCACTGCATGGGAGAAGTTTCTTTTGATCCCAGGAAAGAAGAAAAAATTTATCAGACCAACGCAGAGGGAACCCAAAACCTTCTGTATGCAATTGAAAATTCAGGAGTAGAATCCCTTTTACATGTAAGTTCCATCGCAGTTTTAGACGGTCTTAATGCAGAGGGAGAAGTGGACGAAACATGTGATTTTAATCCTAAACTTACCCATTCTTCGTACGCGATTTCAAAACACATTGCAGAATTGGAAGTCATGCGCGCTTCCGCAGAAGGGTTAAGGGTAATTGTGGTGAATCCAGGAATTATTCTCGGTTCCGGAAACTGGAAGCAAAGCAGCGGAGAGCTTTATTCTCGTTATAGAGACTTGCCTTTTGCTGTTCCTGGCATTTCTAGTTATGTCGATGTAAGGGACGTCTCTAAAGCGTCTCGCCTTTTAATGAACTCAGAGCCGAAGAAAGACCGCTATATACTCGTTTCAGAAAGCAAATCCAATCTATGGGTTGCGAATCATATACGGGCCTTTTTCCAGAAAAAGGAGGCCAAAGTTTTACCCGCCTTTGTTTTAAAACTAGGCGTAGGACTTCAGTTCCTGTTAGGGTGGCTCGTTCCCACGCTACAACTGCTCAATGCCGTGAATGTAAGAGCGCTTTGTTCGAGAAGTAAAGTGAGCAGCCAGCAGTTTAAAAACGAATTTAATTTTGAGTTCATACCGGTAGAAGAAAGCCTTAATTACCATCTCCATCATTTTAAAAACAAAGACAAATCCTAACTTTTATGAATGTAACTGAATTTCTAAAAGCAAACACCCAAAAATATCCCACCCGTCCAGCGATTGGTTTTAAAAAAGACGACGAGTGGAAGGAGCTTTCTTGGATGGATTTCTCTCGTATCGTATACAAAACGGCCAATGCTTTAAAAGAGTTTGGAATCAAAAACGGAGATCATGTGGGAATCTATTCCGACAATTCTGCCGAATGGATTGTTTTTGATTTAGCTACGATGGCCCTTGGAGCAGTAAGCGTTCCGCTTTATTCGACTGCGAATGCGGAGCAAGTTTCTTACATCTTGCAAGAAGCCAAGGTTCGCGTGCTACTGGTCGGAAACCAAGAGCAGTACGATCTGGCTTTTGATTTAATGGAAAACGGCCTCGAAATCGAGCAGCTTATTTTGGCCAAGAAAAGAATTTGGACCAAAAAAACCAAAAGTGTTTACTTAGACGATTTTATTAAAAAGGCGAGCGAAACCTTAGAAATTGAACCAAAGGACCACGAAGATCTAGCGACTCTTATTTATACTTCTGGAACCACAGGAGAACCGAAGGGAGTGATGCTCACCCATGGAAACTTCACAAAAGCCATCGCGGCTCATTTTGAGTTTTTTAAATTTCAATCCTTTGAAAAGGAGCATTCACTTGCATTTTTGCCTTTAACGCATGTCTTTGAAAGAAGCTGGACTTTGCTTTGCCTTTCCGGGGCAGCCAAAGTAAGTTTCTTAGAAAATACAAAATTAATTGCCTCTGCACTAACGGAGGTGAAGCCCACCCTTATGTGCGCAGTTCCTAGGTTTTATCAGAAGATTTACGCAGGCGTTCATGGGATGGTTGAGAAATCCTCACCTGTGAAGAAAAAGCTCTTTGCTTGGGCACTTAAAGCCGGAGGGGAGCGCGCTGAGATTTTACGTTTGGAAGGAAAGCCTTCGCTTTCTCTTCGTATAAAGTATGCCATTGCAAACGGTCTCGTGTTTCAAAAGATTAAAAACAAAATGGGAGGGAACCTATGGTTTATGCCTTGCGGCGGAGCCTCCATTTCCCCTGAAGTAACCAAGTTTTTTGCCGCTCTTGGTATTCCAATGACGGTTGGATATGGACTAACCGAAACCACAGCGACCCTTACGGCTTTCCCAAGCACTCGCTATGAACACGGTTCTTGTGGAATTCCTCTGAATGGAACCGAAATCAAAATAGGTCCAGAGGATGAAATTCTTGTAAAAGGTCCTGGAATCATGAAAGGGTATTACAAGAAGCCAGAGCAAACTGAGAGCGTATTTACACAGGACGGTTGGTTCCGAACTGGCGATGCAGGAAAACTAGATTCGAAAGGGAATCTTTACATTACGGATCGTATCAAGGACTTAATGAAAACCTCCAATGGAAAGTACTTAGCTCCCCAACTGATTGAAAATATACTTTTGAATGACGAGGACATCTCTCAAGTGATGCTTATTGCGGAAGATAGACCGTTCGCAAGCGCGATTATCGTTCCGAATTTTGAAGTGCTAGAATCGAAACTAGCAGGTCTTAATCTAAAGCCAGGCAATTGGGAGGAACTTACTAAGGAAGCGGCATTGCATGACTACTACACAGAAAGATTAAATCAATTGCAAAAAGGGTTGCAAGGTCATGAAAGAATCAAGAAGTTTATTTTGCTTCCTAAAGAATTTGAAATTGAGTCGGGAGAAATTACCCCCACTTTAAAAGTCAAAAGAAAAGTCGTACTTGAAAAGTACCACTCAGAAATAGAGAAATTGTACAAAGCTTAAGTTCTTCCAAAAGAATAAAAGTTTGAACCAAATAGAAAAAGAAATGCATACTGAATTTTTAGCCTTGTCTGAGGCGAAAGTTTTTTCAACAAGTGTAAAGCAAATGGCGCCTAGCAATATTGCTCTTGTGAAATATTGGGGAAAATACGCGGGGCAAATCCCAGCCAATCCAAGCATTAGCTACACGCTAAAGAATTGCAACACCCAAACGGAAATGAGTTTTGATACTGAGAAACCTTTTGGGGTGGAACTCTTTCTTGCTGGAGAAAAGAACCAAGCATTTTCAAATAAAATTGAAACCTATTTTAAATCCATTGAAGCGTATTTGCCTTGGATTACAAAAGGATTCTATGAAATCCAGACGGTAAACTCGTTTCCCCATAGTTCGGGAATTGCATCTTCCGCCTCTGGATTTGCAGCCTTAGCCAAATGCCTGATGACTCTAGATGAGAAGTTTGGCTCTACACTTTCCAAAGAAGAGAGTCTCAAAAAGGCTAGTTTCTTGGCTAGACTAGGCAGTGGAAGTGCAGCTCGAAGTCTGCACGAAGGACTTGTCGTTTGGGGAGAAATCCCTGAACTGGAAAAAAGCTCCTCTCTTTACGGACTTCCTTATCCTTCCGATGAGGTACATCCCCTCTTTAGATCGTTTAATGACTGGGTTCTATTAATTCATGAAGGAGAGAAAAGTGTAAGTTCTACAGTTGGACATTCCCTTATGAACGACCATCCTTATGCAGAGCGTCGCTTTGAAGAGGCAATAGCGAACTTAAGTGAACTCTTAAGAATATTAAAAGTGGGAGATTTACAGGCCTTCATTAAGCTAGTAGAGCATGAGGCTCTAACTCTTCATGCCCTCATGATGATGAGTGATCCGGCTTATCTCTTAATGAAGTCAGGAACCCTTGAGGTGATTAATGAAATTTGGAACTTTAGAAAAGAAACCGGTCATCCTTTGTTCTTTACTCTAGATGCAGGAGCTAATGTACATTTGCTTTTCCCACAGAACGAATCGAGAGATGCCATCACCACTTTTATTGAGACAAGGTTAAAGTCACTGACCCAGAAAGGAGGCATTGTGAAAGATGAAATGGTTTTTTAACCCTTTCAAAAAGAAGATTAATAGAAAATTAGAGACAACAGTAAATTCATAGAGGAATGAAAATAGGATTATTAGGCGGAGGCCAGCTCGGACGAATGCTCATTCAAGAAGCTTTAAAATACGACGATCAGTGGTTCACGCTCGATCCCGCTAAGGATGCACCTTGCCACACGATTTCTGATTTTACGCAGGGCGATTTTAATAACTATCAAACGGTTCTAGACTTTGGAGAGGGTAAAGACGTCGTGTCTATTGAGATTGAGCATGTAAACGTTGAGGCGCTTTTTGAGCTGGAAAAAAGAGGAGTTCAGGTAATCCCTAGTCCTAGAATCATTCAGATTATCCAACAAAAAATTCTTCAAAAAGAGTTTTATGAAAAGCACGAAATTCCTTCCCCTAAATTCCAAGCCGTGCAGTCTAAAGTGGAAATCGATTTTGAATTTCCTTTTGTGCAAAAGCTCAATACAGGTGGGTACGATGGAAAGGGCGTTCAAGTGATTCGTTCTGAAAAGGATTTAGAAAAACTCTGGGATGCTCCCTCTGTGATTGAATCCCTGGTTGATATTGAAAAAGAACTTTCTGTCATTGTAGCGCGGAATCAAAAGGGAGAAGTGGCGGTTTTCCCCGTCACGGAAATGCTTGCAGATCCCGTTCTAAACTTACTTGATTTTAATCTTTGTCCAAGTGACATTTCTTCGGATGCAGCCTCCCAAATCGAAATCATTGCAAAGCAATTCCTCGAAGCTGCAGAATCTCCCGGCCTATTTGCCATTGAACTCTTTTTAGATAAGAAGGGGAAAGTTTGGGTGAATGAAACTGCACCAAGGCTTCATAACTCAGGGCACCAAACGCAAGAGGGGAATTTTAATTCCCAGTTCGAACAGATGTATAGAGTGCTAAAAAATCTTCCTTTAGCGAATACCAAGGAGAAAGGGTATTCCGGAATGCTAAATTTAGTAGGAGAGGCAGGTTATACAGGACCTGTTCTATACGAGGGATTAGACACTCTCCTTTCTAGATCCAATACGTATGTTCACCTTTATGGCAAGACAGAGACGAAGCCAGGTCGAAAAATGGGACACATGAACGTGGTTGCTGAAAATAGAGAAGAATTAATCCAAGAGCTCTTAGAACTGAAGAAAGTAGTACGAGTGATTTCGAAATAAGGGCTGATTTTTTTTGATTGCCATTGTCTGTCAGTGTAGGGGTATACTTTTATAGAATGAAAATAGGAATCATTGTCTGGTTTGTTACGCAGAACGAATAGGATAAATCAACGCTTAAAAAATTGATAATGTTAAAGCCGGTTATAACTGAAGAAAATTACGAAAAGTATTTAGAAAGAATTTACTTCCTAATGAACTCAAATTTGAAAGAAGATTCTAAAGAATTTAACGAATTAGAGATTCTTTCAAATTTAGTTAAGAATTATGAAGAGATCCATTATCCCTTGATAAAGGGGGAATGAATAACGCTCTAGTGACTTATGCATTTTGTGACTTCGGTTCGGTTTATTTTTTCATTATCTTTGCTCTAAACAAAATAGATACATGGTAGGAATCATCATGGGTTCGCAGAGCGATCTTAGAATTATGCAAGGTGCAGCAGACATATTAAAGACCCTTGAGGTCCCATATGAGTTGACAGTTGTATCGGCGCATCGAACTCCTAAAAGGATGTTTGATTATGCATCAAGAGCCAAAGAAAGAGGCCTTCGTGTGATTATTGCGGGCGCAGGAGGCGCTGCCCATTTGCCAGGTATGGTGGCTAGTGAAACCACATTGCCCGTAATTGGGGTGCCTATTCATTCAAGCAATTCGATTGACGGGTGGGATTCCATCCTTTCCATTCTTCAAATGCCAGCTGGAATTCCAGTAGCGACCGTCGGATTGGACGGTGCGGTGAATGCGGGTCTTTTAGCTGCGAAAATCATCGGAAGTTTTGATGAGGCTGTTTCTGTTCGTCTAGCCGAGTATCAAAAAGGACTAGAAACCAAAGTACTTGGTACTGTGGAGGCACTTAAAGAGCAGCACCCGAACGGGTACGATCTTTAGTGTAACCATTTATAGGCTCCAGGAAACTCACGATTCCAGTACGCTTCGTTGTGTTTTCCGTCTGGGTGAACTTTGTAATAAATGTTTTTCTTTTTTACTCCTTTCTCTTTCAGTAAAGCAATCACCTTCGAGGTGTCTTTTCCCATGTCAAAGGATTCTTTTTCGCCTTCAATGAAATAGTATCGCTGTTTCTTGAGTGAGCGATCGGATTCTTTTATATAGGTCATTAAAGGTTCACGATTGAACCAAAATGCAGAACTAAAAGCGATGATGTTTCCAAAAGTATTTGGGTATTTCACGCCGCCGTAAACCGATATTAGTGCACCTAAAGAACTTCCGCCAAGAGTGGTGTTCTTCCGTGAACCTTTGGTACGGTAATGAGAATCAATATAGGGTTTTAAAGTCTCCACGACAAAAGCTAGGTATTCATTTCCGCTTCCTCCTGCTTTGTACTCTTCGTTTTTAAAAGGAGAGAGTTCATCCATACGTTTTTCTCCTCCGTTGTCAATCCCTACTACAATACTCTCAGTATATCCTTCTTTCGAAAGGCTATTAAGAGTCTCGTCAATTCCCCATTCCCCTGCATACGATGTGGCCTTGTCAAAAAGGTTTTGTCCGTCGTGTAAGTATAGTACTGGAAACTTTTTATTAGTTGTTGTATACGAAGGAGGCAAGTAGATCCAAATTCTCCTTTCTCGATTTAATTGAGGGATTTCAAAATTCTCCGAGAGAATATGAACATTTTTTTCTCTAGTTGAAGTGGGCTGCTCTTGCGCTGTAGCAGTGCCAAGCATTCCAACAGCCATGAGAAAGGGTAAAAATTTCATCTTTTTTCGATTTAAGATTTGAAAAACTCCATTAAATCCATGTAGTTCTTTTGGTTCACGCCATGGCCACTTACATATTCACGGAAGGTGAAATAGCATCCAAAATCGTACAGCATTTCTGCGCCTTTTGAGCCCCATTCTAAAGGGATTGTGACATCGTCAGTTCCGTGAGATACGAAGAAGCGAAGGTGTTCCAATCGCTTTTTTTCTTTTACTCTTTTACTCAGAAGTCTGTTTTCGGGATAAGCAGAAAGCAAAGCCACTTTTGAGAATTGCTCTGGATAGGTGAGGGAGAGGGCATAACTTAGTATTCCCCCTTGACTAAACCCACACAAATGAGATGGGGTCTTATTGTCAAGCTTATAGCGCTCTCGAATTTCTTTAATCGAGTTCATCACTGCATTAAGAGAGTTGGTTGCCTCAGGAACATCCACAAGACGTTCGAGATCCATGAAGTCAATCGAATACCATGCGTAGCCTTCAATGGGAGCGTTTAATGGAGCTCTGAAGCTCACTATAATCCAGTCCGAGGGTAAGTCAGGTGTAAATGCAAATAGGTCCTCCTCGTGGCTTCCATAGCCGTGGAGTAAAAATAATATGGGGGTAGAGGAAGTGATTGTTTCAGGTTCCCTTACTAAGTGATCTAATACCATATTTCAAAGATACCGATTTCTTTAAAAAGAGAGTGAATGAATTGTTCTCTCCCTTCGAATTTGACACAATAAAGCCGAATCATAAAGATTCGGCTAAGTTGATTATTCAGCTTTTAACAAAGCTATTTAGATTGCTTTAAGAATGAAGTAATTCTTTTTCCCTTTTTGTAGCAATAGGAATTTTCCATCAATTAAATCGCTTTCCTTGCATTGAAATTCGGCATCCACTTTCACTTTGTTGACCGAAATACTTTGTCCTTTTAGTTCTCTTTGTGCTTCGCTTTTGGATTTTAAAAACCCACTCAGCTCCGATAAAACATCGGTTAGATTACTTTCAAAAAGATCGGCCTTTGAAACTTCTTTTTGAGGAACTCCTTCAAAAACTTCTAAAAATGTTTCTTCTTCAAGTTCTACAAGGTCGGAAGCTGTAGATCGACCAAAAAGAATTTCAGAAGCTTTTAGAGCCTTTTCGTATTCTTCTTCTCCATGAACCCAGATAGTAACTTCTTTCGCAAGCGTCTTTTGGAGCTTTCTTTCGTGCGGAGCTTCTTTATGGGTTTCAATAAGGTCGTTAATTGTTTGCTGGTCTAAAAAAGTATAGAATTTAATAAACCTTTCGCTATCCTGATCGCTTGAATTTAACCAGAATTGGTAAAATTTATAAGGAGAGGTTCTCTTTCTGTCTAGCCAGTAATTTTCACCGCTTTCTGATTTTCCAAATTTAGTTCCGTCTGCTTTGGTAATGAGGGGAACTGTTAAAGCGAAGGCTTCTCCTTGCACTTTTCTACGGATAAGTTCTGATCCTGTTGTGATGTTTCCCCACTGGTCGGAACCGCCCATTTGTAGTTTTACATTCTTCTCTTTGTATAAATGTAGGAAATCATATCCTTGCAATAGTTGGTAGGTGAATTCAGTGAAACTCATTCCGTCAGCACCGTCTTGACCTGAAAAACGCTTTTTTACGGAGTCTTTCGCCATCATGTAATTAACCGTTAAATGCTTTCCGATGTCTTTTACGAAATCTAGAAAGGTAACCTCTTTCATCCAGTCGTAGTTGTTCACTAGTTCTGCACGATTCTCGCCTGAACCTTCGAAGTCTAGGAAACGAGAAAGCTGTCCTTTCAAACATTCTACATAGTGATTGAGGGTCGCTTCATCCAAAAGGTTTCTTTCAGAGGATTTCCCGGAAGGGTCACCAATCATACCTGTGGCTCCACCAACCAGTGCGATTGGCTTGTGGCCATGCTGCTGGAAATGAGCAAGAACTTTAATAGGAATAAGACTCCCAATGTGCAAAGAATCGGCCGTCGGGTCAAACCCTATATAGGCAGAGGTCATCTCTTTATTGAGTTGATCTTCGGTTCCTGGCATCATGTCGGCATATAGGCCGCGCCATTTTAGTTCTTCGATAAAAGGATTCATTATTCTAAATTTATAACGTGCAAAATTAGTAAATACTTCCTAGAGCGCCTAATTTAACGCAAGTTGCTTTTAGCCACCTTCCTTTAAAGGCCTAATTCTTTGCGTAGGAGTGAGTAACCCCCTTTTCTCCAGCTCAATTAAGTTTCTCATTCTTATTTTTAAGCGGAATTTTTGCTCGTTTCTTCATTTCTAAGGACTTGCTGCTGAAGGTTCGATTTACACTTTAATTTTTCGTAAATTTGTCTTTTAAATGACGAAATCAAAGCTCCTTTTGCTCATTCAAAAAGCGCGTGAAAAAGACCAAAAAGCGCAAACTCAACTCATTAATTTGTATTGGGTGGCGGTCTTCTCGTTTGTATTGAAGAAGGTAGGAGATAAGAACGATGCAGATGAAATCACCGTGAAGGTGTTCTCGAAAGTCTTAAGCAAACTCGATTATTTTGATCCGCAGTTTGAATTTAAAACTTGGGTTTTGACCATAGCGCAGAACACGACGATTGATTTTTGGAGAAGAAAGAGTCGGGAGACGAAAGACTTGCATACCGATTTAGAAGAAGTGCATAATGAATTTGCACAATCGCCCGAGGAACTTATGATTAGTCAAGAAGAGCAGTTGGAGATTCAACAGATTCTCTCTACGATGGATAAAAGCTATCAGCAAATTATAACGCTTCGGTTTTACGAGGAGAAGAGCATTAAAGAAATTGCCGAGGAATTAGGACTCTCGGTTTCGAATACAAAGGTTCGAATTATGCGAGCCAAAAAGGTCCTAGCGGAATTATTAAAGAAATAAAAAAGCAGGCGAAAGCGTGCAGACTATTATGGAAGAGCAATTAATGACCCCAAATACAACGATACAAAAACCGAAATGGATTCGGGTAAAACTCCCAACAGGTAAAAACTACCGGGAACTTAGATCCTTAGTCGATAAATACAAACTTAACACAATTTGCCAAAGTGGGAGCTGTCCCAATATGGGCGAATGTTGGGGAGAGGGGACGGCCACGTTCATGATCCTTGGAAATATTTGTACGCGTAGTTGTGGTTTTTGTGGCGTTAAGACCGGGAAGCCACTCGATGTAAACTGGGATGAACCTGAAAAAGTAGCCCGTTCCATTAAGCTTATGAAAATTAAGCATGCGGTTCTTACGTCTGTAGACCGCGATGACTTGAAAGACATGGGATCCATTCTATGGGCAGAAACCGTGAATGCGGTGAGAAGAATTTCCCCTGGAACCACGATGGAGACTTTAATTCCAGACTTTCAAGGAGTGCATAAACATATCGATCGCATGCTTGAGGTTGCACCGGAGGTGATTTCCCATAACATGGAAACTGTAAAACGATTAACAAGAGAAGTACGAATTCAAGCGAAGTACGAACGTAGCCTTGATGTCCTTCGTTATTTGAAAGACTCAGGTCAAAGAAGAACCAAGACGGGTCTAATGCTAGGACTTGGAGAAGAGAAAGACGAGGTATTAAGAACGATTGAAGACATTCGCGAAGCGAAAGTAGATGTAATTACAATCGGGCAGTACTTGCAACCGAGCAAGAACCATTTGCCAGTGAAGCGATTTGTAAGTCCTGAAGAATTTGAGGAGTACAGAGAATTTGCTTTAGGGTTAGGATTCCGACACGTGGAGAGCTCACCTCTGGTCAGAAGTTCTTACCACGCAGAAAGACATTTGTTGTAAAATTTTTAAATAATTAAATGAAGTGAAGCGACCTTTTGGGTCGCTTTCTTTTTTTTAGAGGTTCTAGAAATAATTTTTAACTTTAAGCTCACCAAAAAAGAAAACAATATGAAATTAACATTCTTGAGCGCCCTTGCGTTTGCAAGCATTGCGCTCGTGTCCTGTCAGAAAAAGACGGATTCTAAAGTATTGGAATCAGAAGTGAGTGCAGATTCTGCTGCGGTCCAGCCTGCGGGTCTTACTACGAAAGTCCTTGAGTACGACGCTAATGGAATTAGTCACAAGGGCTACGTTTCCTACGATTCCACTCGTGAAGGTTCGCTCCCAATCGTACTGGTAATTCCAGAATGGTGGGGCTTAAACGATTATGTGAAAGGCAGGGCCGACCAATTAGCGGGTCTAGGTTATTACGCAGTGGCCGTAGATTATTACGGAAATGGAAAGGCCGTTGAAACGCCTGAAGAGGCGCAAAAGGAAGCTACTGTGTTCTATCAAGATCCCTCGAAAGGACAGGCTATTTTTGAGGCGTTGAAAGCCACTTTGGCGAAAGATTCTAAGGCAGATGGAAGCAAAATAGCTGTGATGGGTTACTGTTTTGGAGGAGCGCAAGCGCTCAATTTGGGTCGCCAAAACGAAGAGTTAAAAGGAGTGGTGAGTTTCCATGGAAATCTACAAACCGGTGTCAAGCCCACAAATTCAAAAGTGAAATACCTGGTGCTGAATGGAGAAGCGGATACCTTTGTGCCGGCAGAAGAAATCGCAGCCTATAAGAAAGAAATGGATTCAGCGGAGATTGATTATAAATTCGTGAACTACCCAGGAGCAGTGCACGCCTTTACAAATCCCGCTTCCACAGAAGTAGGGAAGAAGTTTAATATGAACATAGCCTACAATAAGGAGGCAGATGAGAAATCTTGGGAAGAAATGAAAGCCTTTTTCTCTTCCATTTTCCAATAAAAAAAGAAAGATTTTTAGTGCAATTAAATTAGGCCAGCATCAAAATTGAAGCTGGCCTAATTACTTAAGTAAAATGAAATAATGATTTATTCTCTAAAGTACTGACGTAGTTTCCACGCCATCGTCTCGTGATCTGTCATAAGGCCCGTTAAAAAGTCGGCAGTTCCTGCATCCCCATATTTGGTATCGGCACTGTCAACATATTTACGTAGGGCTTTTACAATTTTCTCATGATCTCCCACAAGCTCTTTTAGCATCTCTTGATTCGTTGGAATTTTGCCTGGTGTTTCCTTAATCTGAGAATTTGCAATAAACTCGCTCATTGTACCGTCTGCAATTCCTCCAAGGGTGCTAATGCGTTCTGCAACTTGATCAATTGCGACTTCTAATGCGGTATATTGCGCTTCAAAGAGCTCATGCAATTCTAAGAAATCGGGACCGTTTAAGTTCCAATGGAATTTTCTTAATTTAATATATAGAACGTTCCCGTCCGCAAGAACTTTGTTAAGAAGTCCGTGTAATGATTTTAAATTTTTGGCTGAAATGCCTAAGTCTACTTTCATAATTCTGTATTTGTTAGACAAAGGTAGAAAGGTTATCTGGCTATAGCCTTATAAAATTTAGCATGATGTTTATAGAGTTTTATTTGTGGGTGAGTAGAAATTAGAATTTGTTTTAGAATCCAACTGTTCGGAAAATCCGAACAGTTGCGCTAGGTTGGAGCCTGAAATTAATTTTAATTCTAAAAGTAATTTTAGAGGGAAGCTTAATTTAATGGATTTTAGCGACTGATTTCTCACACAAAATTCCGACCTTTCCTTAATGAAAGCAGTGATCATTGCCGTGGGTGGAGAAATTCTTTCCGGCGACACCCTAGATACCAATTCGAATTTTATTGCCAAGGAATTGAAAAAGATTGGAATAGCACTGGAAGCTATTCTTACAGTGAAGGACGAACTTACAGCTATTGTATCGGCATTAGGTCGAGCCTTTGAAATTGCTGATCTCGTTTTAACCACAGGTGGATTAGGTCCGACCAAGGACGATCAAACGCTTTTGGCGTTTGGAAATTATTTCGGAGTCAGTGCTTCGATTGATCCTGCAACCTATGAGCATTTGAAGTCTATTCTTGAAAAGAGAAACAGGCCTTACCTTCTCGATTTGAATAAGAACCAAGCTCTTGTACTAGAAGGCGCAAAAGTCTTTCAGAACGAACATGGAACAGCTCCCTGTCAAATGATGGAGAAAGCGGGAAAGATTGCGATTTGTATGCCTGGCGTTCCTTACGAAGTGAAACCCTTGGTGAAGGATCAGATTATACGCTATCTATCCTCTCGATTTTCCTTACCTTTTTTAGTAACAAGGACTGTTTCGGTTTCCGGCATTCCAGAAAGCGAGTTATCAGATCTTATCGAAGAGTGGGAGCTTTCACTGGCAAAGCACTTGAGTCTTTCCTACCTACCGGTGGAAGGTCGAATCAAATTGCAATTGAGTGGATCCGGCACCAATCTAGAATTGTTGAAAAAGCAACTTGCCGATACGTTTGAACCTATCCGACCTCTTTTAGAGCCCTATGTGTTTTCATGGTATGGAAGTGAAATTGAGGCCGTTCTTTACACTTTACTCCAGAAAGAGAACTTGACTTTAAGTGTAGCGGAGAGCTGCACTGGAGGGTCAATTTCTAGTTGCCTAGTAAGTATTCCAGGAATATCCGCGAATTATCTTGGGGGAATCGTTCCGTACGATACAAATCAGAAAGTGAAACAATTGGGAGTTAGCGCAAAGACAATCGAGGAGTTCGGTGTGGTTTCTTCTGAAGTCGCAATGGAAATGAGTTTGCGCTGTCAAAAACTCTTCGGGAGTGATGTATCGATTGCCACAACAGGGGCTGCAGGGCCCTCATCAGATGCCTACGATACGCCGGTTGGTGAAGTCTTTTATTCGATCCGCGTCCACAACATTGAAGTGACAAGACGACTCTACTTACCTCATTTGGAACGCAAGGATTTTATGAATTTTGTTACTTTACGAGCGCTTCACGAACTCGCTGAAATCCTAGTAAAACGACGATTGGACTGGCTATCTTAACGCCAAAAACTTTAACATTTATCAAATAATTTAACTAAATTGTAACGTTTAATTCTTACTTACAACCTATATACTATTAAATCAAAGTTATACATGAAAAAAGTCACTATTGGTTTGCTTGCTTTTTCAGGAATGGTTTTACTCAATTCTTGTGCTACAAAAGCTCCTGCAGCCGACACCCAAACTGAGGCGAGTGCATCCGCCAAATCCGATGCAGAGGAACATGGAATCAACCTTGAGTACATGGATACTTCGGTAAAACCTACCGAGGATTTCTTTACGTATGTGAACGGAAATTGGTACAAGAACACGGAGATTCCTTCGGACAAAGTATCTTGGGGTTCGTTCAACGAACTTAGAGACGAAACGGACAATGCTTCACTTGAAATTTTAAACAAAATCCTAACCGATTCTTTTGCAAAAGGATCTGAAGGTCAAAAAATTCAAGCTCTTTACGCTAGCTTTATCGATTGGGATACCCGTAACTCACTCGGTCTTTCTCCAATCAAAGCAGATCTTGCAAAAATTGATGCAATTTCAAATTTAAAGCAGTTCCAGTCTTATTTAAATGAAGCCACCAAAACGGGAGACAATCCTTTCTACGGATGGAGAGTCGGAGCGGATCTTAAAAACTCTGTAATGAATGCAGTGTACTTAGGGGGTCCAGCCTTAGGCCTTGGAAAAGATTATTACCAAAAGAAAAGTGAAGCGAATACAGCCACTCTTGTAAAATATACAGAGTTTGCAGGAAAACTTTTTGAAACGCTAGGATCGAAGAATCCAACTAAATCAGCTTCTGAAGTGGTCGCTTTTGAAAACCAATTGGCAAACTACTTACTTACGAATGAAGAGGGTAGAGATGCAAACTTACGTTACAATCCAAAGACCAATGCAGAGCTTAAGAGCTTAGTGAAGAATGTAGATCTACCTACTTATTTAAAAACAGTAGGCGTAAATACTGACCGCGTGATCGTGGGTGAACTTGAGTATTACCAAAATATGGACAAGTTCATCACAGAGAAAAACCTACCTCTATTAAAAGAGTACATGAAAATGCACTTACTAAGAGGAAACATGGGGAACCTAGATCAAAAGATGGACGATCTTAATTTTGATTTCTACTCAAAATATCTTCAAGGCCAGAAAGAACAAAGACCGATGGAAAAAAGAGGTCTTTCTCTAATCAACGGAATTTTAGGAGAAGCCTTCGGAAAATTATATGTAGAAAAGTACTTCCCTGCAGAAGCGAAATCTCAAATGGTTACGTATGTGGATTACATCCGCAAAGCATTTGATAAGAGAATTGGAGACTTAGATTGGATGAGCGCGGATACGAAAGTGAAAGCAAAAGAAAAACTCTCTAAATTCACGGTTAAAATTGCGTATCCAGACAACTGGAAAGACTATTCTAAACTTCAAATGGCTTCGCCAAAAGACGGCGGATCTCTTTATGGAAACCTTCTTAATTTATCGAAGTGGAATTACGACAAAAACCTAGCGAAGGTTGGAAAAGCGGTAGACAAAACAGAATGGGGAATGTCTCCTCAAACTGTGAATGCATACTACAGTTCATCTAACAATGAGATCGTATTCCCAGCGGCCATCCTTCAACCTCCATTCTTTAATTTCAAAGCAGATCCTGCTGTGAATTTTGGTGGAATCGGTGCCGTAATCGGACACGAGATTTCTCACGGATTTGATGACGGTGGATCTAGATTTGACGGAGACGGAAACCTTAAGAACTGGTGGACGGAATCAGATCGTACGAATTTTGATAAGAAAGTAGGGGAACTAGCGGCTCAGTACGATGAATACGAACCTGTAAAAGGAAGTTTCGTGAACGGTAAATTCACCAGTGGAGAGAATATCGGGGATTTAGGTGGCGTTTCTGTAGCTTACGAAGCTTTACAGATGTACCTAAAAGACCATGGCAATCCAGGAAAAATCAGTGGATTCACACAAGATCAACGTTTCTTTATGAGTTGGGCTACGGTTTGGAGAACCAAATCTACGGATCAATACATGCAGAATCAAGTAAAAACAGATCCACACTCTCCAGGTTACTATAGAGCGTTTGCCCCTCTACTTAACGTAGATGCATTCCATAAAGCTTTTGATACAAAACCAGGAGACAATTTATACAAAGCACCAGAAGATCGTATACGTATCTGGTAAGCGATAGAGTCGGCTAAAGCTTTCTTAAGCTTTGAACAGACAAAAGTAAAGGACCCTTGCACTTCGCGAGGGTCCTTTTTCTTGTGACAATAGCATGAATAAGAGCCAAAAAAAACCGTCCTAATTCGTAAATTAGGACGGTTAGTAGGTTTTTTTTGCGACGATTATTTCGTAGCTACTACGTTTAGATCTAGATCTACTTCTTGAGAAATCATCCAATCTTTTGGATCTCCTTCGGTTCCGTAAGTAAGACCCCAATCTTGACGGTTGATCGTGAATTTAGAAGTTAAAGAAACTGCGTTATCTTTCACGTCTACTTTCGCTGGGAAGCTAACGTTCACTGTTTTTCCTTTGATTGTAAGGTTTCCGCTAATAAGTTTGTTGGCTCCTTCTACTTTGCTCACTGTTTCTGCGGGTAAAGCTTCTACTTTCGTAATGTCAAAAGTAACACTTGGGTATTTTTCAATGTCGAAGAAATCGGCACTCTTTAAGTGGTTGTCAAGATCCACAGAAGTTTTTCCGTCTGTAATGCTTGAGTCAACTGCTTTTGGATCTGTTGTTAAAGTTCCCATTTCTGCTACTAAGTTTCCAGAAATAAGTTCTCCGTCTTGTACAGATAGAGTTCCAGTAGTTTCCGTAGTTCCAAATCTTGGGTTAAGACCACCTGTGTGGTACGCCGTCCAGTTTACTTCACTGCTGTCAGCCGCTACTGCGTAGATGTCTTCAGCGTGTGCTGCTACCGTTTGCTCTTCACTAGTGGTCGCAAGGTCTGCTTTCGATTCTTTACAAGATGCAAGGGCTAGAACAGATACTAGCGCAACAAGGGATAATTTTTTCATTTTGATAAATTGTTTATTATTTTGAGTGCAAATGTACCGATTACGAAGGACCAGCAAATTGACCTATGATAAGAAAGTCTGTCTTAAAGGAAAATAAAATGAAAAATGCCCTTTGAACAAATCGTTCAAAGGGCATTTCGTTATAAAGTCTTTCTAGGACTATTTTACAATTTTCATTTCGTTGATTAGCCATTTGGCATCCGCGTACTTGTCTACAATAAAGAGAATGTACTTAGCATCGACCATAATGTTTCTACTAAAACGAGGATCGTAATTGATGTCACTCATGGTACCTTCCCACTGACGATCGAAATTAAGACCAATTAGGTTTCCGTCTGCATCTAGGGTTGGACTACCTGAGTTACCTCCGGTGGTATGGTTGGTCGCTGTGAAGTTTACAGGGACATCTCCATTCGCATTCGCATAGGGTCCGTAGTTCTTGTCGTTATAAAGCGAGATTAGTTTTTCCGGCACATCAAATTCATAATCTCCTGGAATGTATTTTTCCATCACTCCAGAAAGATGAGTTTGGTATCCGTAGTAAAGTGCGTCTTTTGGATTTGAACCGGCTACTTTTCCGTAGGTAACACGAAGGGTAGAGTTCGCGTCTGGGAAGAATTTACGGTCTTTGTCCGTGGCCATTTGCTGCGCCATGTACGTTTTTTGAAGCGCATCAATCTCGTCTTGGTACTTCGCGTATTGGTTCTGTGTCGTTTTTCCGTAGGTGTCTCTAAGGGTTGCAAAGAGTTTTACCATCGGGTCTTTCTCAAGGGCCGTCGCAAGCGCTTTAGGATCGGAAAGAACTTTCTCAAGATCGGTGTAGGCGGTTGCGCCGTTCAGAGAGGCTCTACCGCTCACGATGGAGTTCTTAGAAAAAGACTCAATCGTAGCTAAATTGCTGGCTTCATCCTTGAACGCTGCAAATCCAGAAGGTAAGAATTTAGCATCCATTTTGTTTGCGTACAGGGCAAGCACTTTTGCTGTTACTTTTGCATCCAGCTCAGCATCGTAATTCTTGTACGTGTTGGTTAGTCTATTGGCGAAATTAGCTTTGGTTTGCGCATTCAACTTTCCACTTTCTGCTAAAGCTAAGTATTGAAGATAGCTACTGGCTAGGCTTAAAGTCTCAGAGTTACGAATGACTTCGCTATAGTACGCGCGGTTAAGTGCGTAAGGCGCTTGTTCCGTGTAAAGAACATTGAATCGATCAATCGTAGTTTTGATCGCAGGGTTTTTTGCAATAAGCGTTTGTTCGTACGCCTGTTTTTTCCCTACTGCATTGGATTTGGTTAATCCTTCGACCTCACCGCTCCATTTTTTCCAGTAATTCGCTACGCTCGCAAATTTCGAAGCATACTTGATCTTCGTTGCTTGGTCAGCGCGCATTTGAGCATCTAAGGTTTTGATTGCAACGTCTCTTACTGCAATCATGGCCGGATCAATTTCCGTTCTGATTTTTTCGACTGCGATGGAAGGAAGATACTCCGTCGTACGCCCTGGGAATCCAAATACGAACGTGAAGTCTCCTTCTTTTTTATCCTTTAGTGAAATAGGAAGGAAATGCTTTGGTACAAAAGGAACGTTGTCCTCGCTGTATTCTGCAGGCTCATTGTTCTTATTGGCGTAAATTCTAAAGAGTGAAAAGTCTCCCGTATGTCTTGGGAAAACCCAGTTGTCTGTGTCGGATCCAAATTTTCCAATAGAACTTGGAGGTGCTCCTACGAGACGAATGTCTCTATAGGTATCAATAATATACGCGTAGTATTTGTTTCCGTAATACGCGGCTCTCACCAAAACTTTCTGGTAAGGCTTTATTTTAAAAGAATTTTCAACGGTCTTTGCATTTTTGGCAAGTAAGGCTTCTAAAGCTTTCCCTTCTAGTTTTTCTGTGCCTTTAAGCACCTCGCTAGTCACTTCCTTAATGTCGTTAATGAAGTCTACGGTCACCCCAGGGTTAGAGAGTTCTTCCCCCATGTTTCCGGCCCAAAATCCATCTGCTAAATAATCGTGCTCTACGCTAGAATGCTTTTGAATCTGTCCGTATCCACAGTGGTGGTTGGTGAGTAAAAGTCCTTGCGGAGAAATAATTTCTGCCGTACAGCCTCCGTTAAACTGCACTACGGCATCTTTAATAGAGGGTTTGTTTGGGTCGAAAATATCTTTTGCACTGATTTTCATGCCCATTTCTTTCATTTCTTGCTCGTTGATTTCGGTGGGGATCCACATGCCCCCGTACTGCTGGGCAAATGCCATCGCTGCCGGAATCAAAAGGGCAGAGAGAATAAAATTACGTTTGATCATAATGGTGATTTATTTTATATAATTGAAAGGCTAAAACTACTAAAATTTAGCGAGATGTGAAAAAAAAGAGGCCTCTAAATTGAGGTTTAAACGGCCTAAGAAGTAGCACTTTCACTAGGTTCAATTAAATCTAAAAACTGCTGCTCGTCTAAAATTTGAACCGTTTTTAAATCCATTGCTTTTTTTAGTTTGCTTCCCGCTTTCTCACCGACGATCAAATAGTTTAGTTTACTTGACACGGACGAAACATTTTTGCCTCCATGGTCCTCAACCATTTTTTCTGCTTGTTCTCTCGAGAATAAGGAGAGTTTGCCTGTGAATAGAAACGACTGATCTTTAAGTGCGCTACTAAGCTGGGATTTTTCTTCACCCGTGCTCTCAAGCTGAACTCCATAGAGTTTAAGTCGCTCAAGGATGAGTTGGTTCTCTGGGTTCTCAAAATAGGCTACTAAACTTTGCACAATCTTTTCTCCAATGTCGGCCACTTGCAAAAGATCCTCTGTAGAGGCCTCTTTTAAAGCATCGATAGAAGGGAATTCTTTTACCAATTTCTTGGCCACGGTTTCTCCCACGTGTTTGATTCCTAGTCCAAAGAGTACCTTTTCAAAGGGAGCCGTCTTGGATTTTTCAATAGCCTCTAAAATATTTTGAGCGGATTTCTCTGCCATTCTTTCGAGCGGAAGAATCATTTCCTTTGTAAGGACATAAAAATCGGCTGGGTTTTCGATAAGCTTGGCGGTGTAGAGCTGCTCAATGGTTTCGCTTCCTAAATTTTCTATGTCGAGCGCCTTTCTTGAAACATAATGAATCATTTTCCCTACCACTTGAGGGGGACAGTGTAGCTCATTTGGACAGTAATGAATGGCTTGATCCTCTATTTTCTCGAGCGGTGTGCCGCATTCAGGACAGTGCGAGATGTACCGGATGGGCTGACTGTCTGCAGGTCGCTTATCCAGATTGATCCCTACAATCTTGGGTATGATTTCTCCACCTTTTTCGACAAAAACAAAGTCGTTCTCGTGAAGATCCAGTTTTCGAATAATGTCTTCGTTGTGAAGGGAGGCTCTTTTGACAACCGTTCCGTTTAATAGGACGGGAGCTAAATTAGCCACGGGCGTAACCGCGCCTGTACGACCTACTTGGTAAGTCACTTTTTCTAATTTCGTTTCCTGTGCAGTCGATGGAAATTTGTAGGCAATGGCCCAACGCGGAGACTTGGCCGTGAAGCCTAGTTCTTGTTGCTGCAAAAGACTATTTATCTTAATGACAATCCCGTCGATTTCAAAAGGGAGATTGTCCTTTTCTTCTTGCCAATAGGAAATGAAGGCCCAAACCTCCTCAAGGGTTTTGCATGTTTTGGTATGAGATGAGGTTTTAAAGCCCCAAGAATTCGCTTTTTCTAAAAGTTCTGAGTGACTCTCTGCGATTGGATCTGTAGCAACAATCTGATACATTAAAGCCGAGAGTCTACGCCTACGCACCTCCGAGCTGTCTTGCAACTTTAAACTTCCCGAGGCTGAGTTTCTTGGGTTCATAAAGGGATCTAGACCTTCCTCTACGCGTTGGGAATTAATCCGGGCAAATTGGTCTTTGCTAAGAAAGATTTCTCCCCGTATGTAGAAGCGCTCTGGATACTCCCCTCGCAAAGAGAGGGGGATGTCCGATATGGTTTTTACATTCGCTGTGATTTCATCTCCTTGAAAACCATCCCCACGAGTGGTTGCAGATTTTAATTTTCCATTCTCATAATAGAGAGAAATTGAGGCTCCGTCGTATTTTAGTTCTGCCACAAATTCTAATGGCTCCTCAAGGGTTTTGCTAGCTCGCTTTGCCCAATCCTCTAAATCCTTCTCGTTATAAGAGTTGTCCAGAGAATACATTCGATATTCATGGCTCACAGTCGGAAACGATTTGTTGATGCTTCCTCCCACACGATGGGTAGGGGAAGAGGGATCGTCAAACTCAGGGTACTGAAGCTCTAAAGACTGCAGCGTTTTTAATTTTTGATCAAACTCAAAATCCGAGATTCGAGGCGAATCCAAGATATAGTAATTATAATTGTACTCGTGTAGTTCTTTTCTTAGAGACTCGATTGTGGCTTTAATGGAATCGGACATGGTTTTGATCGAAGAGGGTTAAAATCCTTGTATACGCTATTCTTAAACTTAGGTTCTTTTGGACTTGCCAAAAGATTGTTTTTGGGGCCGCTTGGCCCGATGCAATATTACTGATTTTCGTTCAGATTCCCTTTTGTCCTCTTCGCTTTTTTTAGAAGGTTCTACTAGAAGGTCTTTCTTTTAAAGAACGCCTTTTTTCTAGGATTAATTAACCATCTTCTGTATACCATGTATTGCATAAGAAAATTAGAAGACATAAACGAAGATTTAGGGTATTAACTTTTGTTAACGCTTCTAGGGGTCGGCCTTTCAAGCGCTTAGGGTACGACGAAACATTGGGTTCATTTTCACGTGATAAATTGTTAAAAAAACGTTAAGGGCGAGGTAACACCCATGTGGAGCAAGGCCGCTACTTTTGCCACTTAATAAATATGTACAGTGAAAAGACAAATTGTAACTCTACTAATCCTCGCACTAAGCGGTTCGATTTCTGTGGAAATTGCTGCCCAAAGCCGAGTCGATACAGTGAAAGAAAAACAAATCGAAGAAGTGGTTGTCACCGCTCTTGGGATTAAAAGACAAGACAAGTCTCTTGGATATGTGGCGGAAACCGTCGGATCTGAGACCTTCGAAGAAACCCAGAACAACAACTGGGCACAGTCCATGGAAGGGAAAGTAGCCGGTTTGAAAATTCAAACTACTGGAGCTGGACCTTTGGGATCTTCTCGTATCACGCTTCGTGGGGAGAAGTCCATGAGTATGGACAATAACTACGCGCTTATTGTAGTGGATGGAATTCCTCTTAGTGATGGACCGAGAGTGAATTCCGGATCGGGAACCTCTGCTTACGGTGCCGGTTCTGGAGGCGACCTTCCAATTGATTTTGGGAACGGACTCAATTCCATTAACCCAGACGATATTGAAAGTGTAACCGTTCTAAAAGGAGCCTCAGCAGCTGCACTTTATGGATCGCGCGCTGCGAATGGTGCTTTAATGATTACCACGAAATCCGGAAAAGGAAAGAATGGGAAAATCAGAGTGACCCTGAATTCAAGCGCTTCGTTTGATACCGTTCTAAAATGGCCGGATTTCCAACACGAATACGGACAAGGAACCCTTGCAAAGGATAAAAACGGAAATTTCTATTATTCCTACGGGGCGTCTCCAGACGGAGTTAGCACAGGAGGAACTTCCAGTGCCTTTGGACCTAAGTTTGACGGACAGATGTATTACCAGTATGATCCTACTGTCGAGGGACAAAGTCTTTCTCCTCAACTGTGGAGACCGTATAAAAACAACGTAAAAGATTTCTGGGAAACTGGATCTACTTATTCTAATAGCATCTCCATTGAGAACTCCAATGAGAAGACAAGCTATAGAACTTCCCTTACGTATTTATCGAACGAGTGGATGATGCCGAACACAGGTTTTGACCGGTTCAATTTTGCAGGATCCTTTTCCCATAAGCTGAACGATCGCTTAAAAATAAGCACCAAGCTTTCTTTTAACAGAACCAAAAGTGACAATTTACCTGCCACGGGGTATAACAACCAATCGATCTCTTACTTCATGATCTTCCAAAATCCAAACGTGGATTTAGCTTGGTACAAGCCCGTATGGAAGAAAGGGCAAGAAAATCTAGATCAGATTCACCCATTCTCCTCTTATATAGACAACCCGTATCTAATCGCTTACCACATGCTAAACGGAGTGGACAAGCGCTCCATTGGTGCGAATGTAAGTTTAGACTATCAACTAAATGATCAGTTTAGCTTTATGCTACGTTCGGGAGTGGATTATTTGAATGAAGAAAGAACCACACAAAGACCTTACAGCAGTGCAAACTACCGCCAAGGATTCTACCGTGAACAACTGATCACGAACCAAGAATACAATACGGACGCCCTTGTTACCTACAAGAATCAGTTCGGTAAACTAGATGTGTCTGCTTCCGTGGGAGGAAGTATTCGTTACAACGAATATTTGATGAACGATTACCGCGCAGAGGGACTAAAGGTAGCAGGAGATTACAGTTTATCCAATGCTATTACGCTGAACACAAGACTTCCAAAGCCTTATGATGAGCGCGTAAACAGTGTCTATGGACTCTTAACTCTAGGGTACGATCAGAAAGTATTCGTGGACGTAACCGGAAGAAATGACTGGAGTTCTACTCTAATTAAGTCGAACCGTTCTTTCTTTTACCCTTCTGTAAGTACGAGTTTTATCCTTTCTGATATCTTTAATTTTCGAAGTTCTGGGTTTAATTTCTGGAAACTTCGCGCCTCTTGGGCGAAGGTGGGAATCGACGGATCTCCTTACCAGCTGACTAAGTATTACAACGTAGGTGATTTTCCGGGAAGTATTCATACGCCAAGTGTGTATCCGAATCCTAACTTGAAGCCAGAGAACAATACAAACATTGAAGCGGGGATGGATTTTGGTTTCTTCAAAAACCGTTTGAACTATAGTGTTACCCTCTACGAAAACTTAACAGACAATCAAATCCTTTCGATTCCTGCACTTTATGAATCAGGGTATTCTCACCGAATCATTAACGGAGGGAAAATTCGCAACAGAGGTGTGGAAATGAGCCTCGATGCAACGCTAATTCGTAACAAGAATTTCACTTGGAATGTGAATGCGAACTGGTCTTTAAACCGAAACGAAATCCTTTCGCTTCCTCCTGAATTTAATGGAGAGCCGTACACGATGTCCACTGTGGCAGGAGTACTTTACTTTAATGCCGTTGTAGGAGGATCGCTAGGAGATTTCTACGGGTATAAACTTATGAGAACGCCAGATGGGCAAGTAATTTATGGGGAGAATGGACTTCCCGCAAGACCTGCTACCATAGAGAAAGTAGCCAACGCGTTTCCAGAGTGGAGAGCTGGACTTCAAAATGAGTTCAAATACAAAAACTTTAGCCTAAGTTTCTCTTTTGATGGACAGTTAGGTGGAAATGCTTACTCTCAAACGCACCACAAGATGTCTGAGCAAGGAAAACTGATGCATACCCTGAAAGGCCGTGAGGCAGCAGATGGGATGATCATTGGAGAAGGAGTCGTGCAAAATGCAGACGGTTCTTTTAGCCCAAATACGAAGAAAGTAACGCTTAATTCTTACTATGGGGATTACTACCGTCGTGCGAACATCGAGACCAACACGTTTGATACTTCGTTTATCAAACTCCGGGACGCTCGAATCTCGTACTCGCTTCCTAAAACGCTCACTGAGCCGATGGGAGTGGAGAATTTAACCCTCGCTCTTTTTGGTAAAAATCTATGGATGTGGACCGATTTCCCAATGTTTGATCCGGAAGTAGCGGCGCTTGACAACAGCACCATTACTCCAGGGGTTGAAATTGGACAGCTTCCTTCTTCAAGAACCGTAGGCATTCAGTTGAATGTAAAATTCTAAAGCATTAATACAACAATGAAAAATACAGCAATCAAATTAAGTTTCGTTCTTCTCTCTTTCGCTTTCTTAAGCAGCTGCGATAGAAACATGGACGAGATTAATACCGACACTAGTAAAATTATTAACCCAACGGCGGGAAGTTTTCTAGCGCCACTCCAATACGAAATGGCCTCTTACGGGTACAATCGTGCGGATGACTTTACCTTCCAACTTATGCAAGTAGCGCTTCCTTTTCCAAACGAAGGAAATACGCCAAGTCGCTATTATTTTACAGAAAACTCTGGAGGTGGGTATTGGAACACAAGTTACAAATGGCTTAAGCAGGCAAAAGAGATGGAATCTTTTGCAGCAGCTGAAAACAATGTGAACTATGTAGCCATTGCCAAGGTGCTTCAGGCATGGATGTATTCCAACCTAACGGATACCTTTGGAGATGTTCCTTTTACGGAAGCACTTAGTTTAGAAGAAGGAATCATGACCCCTAAGTTTGATTCTCAGAAAGACATTTATGTCGCTTTGTTAGACGATTTGAAAGAGGCCAACCTTCTTTTTGATACGAGCAAATCTCTAGGTGAACTCGATTTGTTCTACCATGGAGAGCAGTCTGCAGCAGGCGTACTGAAATGGAAGAAATTCGGAAACTCGCTTTCTATTCGTCTTTTAAATAGAATTCAAAAAAGAAACGGGGAACTTAATGTGAATGAGCGTATTCGTACGATTGTAAACAATCCGGCAGACTATCCACTCTTTGAATCGAATGACGATTCTGCAGCGATGTTACTTTCTGGAGTATCTCCTTTTATGCCTCCGATTCCAAGACCGCAAGACTTTACTTCGTACCGTGCAGCAGGAGAGTTTTTCGTGGAGACCTTAGAGAAAAATGGAGACCCAAGACTTTCTCAGTTTTTCACATCGGCTAGAAAGCTTAGTGATAACACAGTGATCGGATTTAAAGGAGCTCCCTCGGGTTATGCGCCAGGCACTACCTTAGACTATCAACCGTCTAATATGAATCAGAATCTAGCCAAAGCTCCTTTGAAAGTGCTTGTGTATCCTTACAGTGAACTTCAGTTCACCCTAAGTGAACTTGCCCTTAAGAACATTATTTCAGGAGATGCGAAAGCCTATTATGAAAAAGGAGTAAGTTCTGCAGTGCAGCAGTGGGATTCCACTCTTCCAGCGGGATATTTTGACAATCCTGTAGTAGCTTATAACGGAACTTTAGAGCAGATTATGACGCAGAAATACATCGCACTTTTCTTTGTCGATCATCAGCAGTGGTTTGAGCACCGTAGAACGGGGTTCCCAACACTACCGAACAACGGAGGTCTATTAAACGGAGGCAAGATGCCCCAGCGTTTAATGTACCCAACCAATCCAAAAGTGATGAACCCGGCAAACTATCAGGCGGCCGTTCAAAGCATGGGCGGAGACGATATTAACACCTTAATGTGGTGGAACAAGCCGTAAACATGAAAAAATACCTATTTAGCTTTCTTCTGATGGCCGGCTGGTGCCAAGCGCAAACAGGAATTGTAGCGCACCGCGGTCATTGGAAAGCAAGCGAAACCTCGCAGAATTCAATCGCCTCGCTTAAAGCGGCTCAGTCGCTAAAGGTGTACGGATCTGAATTTGATGTCCAAAGAACTTTGGACGGAGTGCTTGTCATTAACCATGATGCAGATATTCAGGGTCATGAAATTTCAAAAACTCTGTACAAAGACCTTAAGAATCTCAAGTTAAGCAATGGGGAAAAGCTTCCTACATTAACTCAGTATCTGAAAGTAGGGAAGAAGGATCCTAAGGTTAGACTTGTGATTGAAATCAAACCGACCGCAGATTCTATGCTAGAGAAAATCGTAGCTCAAGAGGTTCTCGCGGAGGTAAAGAAAGTAGGAGTGGCCGCGCAAAGCGAGTACATCTCTTTCTCTCTTGGCATTTGCAAAGCTCTGAAGGAACTAGACCCTTCTGTTGAGGTTCAGTATTTAAAAGGAGATCTTTCTCCTAAGGCACTAAAAGAAGAAGGGATTGATGGTTTTGACTATCCGTACGCGGTGCTTTTAGCCAATCCTACTTGGGTGGCTGAGGCTAAAGCTTTAGGGCTTAGCACCAATTCCTGGACGGTGAACTCCCTTTCTGTCTTTGCCCAATTAAAATCCATGGGAATTGATCTTGTCACAAGTGACATTCCTGAACAATTAATTTTATCAAACCAATGAAAACAAGTTTTATTTTACCCCTGCTGTTTCTAGGCACCGCAGTGATCGCACAGAGTTCCGTTTCGGGATACGTGTTTGAGGATGCCAATGGAAACGAGTTGAAAGACCGCAAAGAAAAAGGGATTGAAGGCGTTTCCGTTTCCAACGGGCAGCACGTAAGTGTAACCGATGCGACGGGTCGTTATTCCCTTCCGCTTACCGGCGACAATACCCTTTTTGTAATTAAACCTTCAGGGTTTCAAACCAAAGTAGGAAAGGATCAACTTCCTAAATTTTACTACCATTTCAAACCAGAGGGTTCCCCGACAAACTTCAAGTATGCGGGTGTGGCTCCCACCGGAAAACTTCCAAAATCAGTTGATTTTCCGCTTTATAAAGCAGAGGAGGAGAATGAGTTTACCGTTTTAGTTTTTGGAGATCCTCAGCCTTACAATCTGAAAGAAGTAGATTACTTCAGAAGAGGAATTATTGAGGAGGTGAAAGGAGCGAAAAAGAATGCTCGTTTTGGGATTACTTTAGGAGACCTCGTAGGGGATGACTTATCTCTTCACCAGCCTTATATTGCTGCCGTTCAGGAACTCGAACTGCCTTGGTACAATGTCATGGGGAACCACGATATGAATTACGAGGCGACGGACGATACAAAGGCTGACGAGACTTTTGAGAAGAATTTTGGTCCTGCCAATTATGCCTTCAACTACGCAAATGCCCATTTTGTTATTTTAGACAACATTCTTTATCCGGATCCAAGAGACCAAAAAGGCTACTGGGGAGGACTGAGAGAAGAGCAATTGCAGTTTTTTGAAAACGATCTAAAACACGTGGATCCTAGTACTCTGATTGTGGTTTCTTACCACATTCAAATGCAAGCGGAGAGAGCAGGAGACGATCATTTTAGACTAACCGACAGAGAAAGAATCTTTAAAGCTTTGAAACCCTTCAAAAATGTACTTCTAATGTCTGCTCACACCCACAAACAAACTCAGATTTACTACGGTAAGGAAGAGGGCTGGGATGGAGAAGGAATGCTTCATGAGATTAACATGGGTACGACCTCAGGGGATTGGTATTCTGGAACGGTAGACTCAAAAGGAGTTCCTATGTCAATCATGAGAGACGGAACGTACCGTGGGTATTCTTACCTCACCATTAAAGACAATAAATACGAAGTTCAATACAAGGCGGCAGGGCATCCTGAATCTTTCCTCATTAAACTTCATGCCCCGAAAGTGGTTACGCAAACCAGAAGTTCGGCAAGATTCTACGCTAATTTCTTTACAGGATCAGCTTCGGATAAGGTAGAATATAGCATTGACGGAGGCGAGTGGAAACCTATGAACTTTACGAAAGAAATAGACCCTTCCTTTATGCTCACTACTTTTAAGTGGGATGAAAGATCTGAACTTGAAGAGGGAAGAAGACCTTCCAATCCAGAACCTTCCAACCACCTTTGGAGCATTGGAGTTCCAAAAGGCTTAAATGTAGGTACTCATAGTTTTGAAGTGAGAGCGACGGACCGTTATGGGAAAACCGCAACTGAGAAAACCACCTTTAAGGTAGAAGCAATAAAGCTAGTGCCTTAATCTATCAATTTTCTAATTTTCGGCCTTCAGAATGCATTGGTGTTCTGGAGGCTTTTTTGTGTCAAAAGGTTTATCGAACCGGGTAAATGGCTAGGAGTTTTAGGTCAGGAAGAGTAAAACTTAAGTAAATTGTTTTGGTTTCTTCAATTGTCCTGCATGCTGGGCAATTTCGTCTATGCGATTTTGTCGAGTTTCCGCTCGCCTTGCTAAAACAATCCATTGCAACATGCTTTTTCTAGCGGACTTGCTTAGACTTAGGAAGTAATCCTTTGAACCTTTGTGTAGGCTGAAGGCCTCGTCTAAGTCCTCGGGTATGATTAGTTCTTCCACTTCGTCTAAAAGGGTCCAAGAACCGTTTTGTTTTGCGATTTCGATGGACTCAAAACCGGCCTTTGTCATGTGTCCGCTCTCAATGAGCTGGTGAACTTTTTCTTTGTTGATCTTTGACCACGTGCTTTTGGGTTTTCGTCGGCTGAAAAACTGGTGGGAAGTTTCGGGGTCTATCTTCATTTTTTTGCTGTCAATCCAACCAAAGCAAAGGGCCACCTCGACGGATTCTCTCCAAGTGATTGACTTTTTCTCTGAGAATTTGGAGTGGAAAACAAGCCATACCGATGATTTTGAAAGATGATTTTTGGATAACCATTCTCTCCATTCTGCAGGGTTTTTCGCGTAAAATACTTCGGTTTCGTTCATGTATATAGGACTCTCGGTCGCGAGAATTGCTTCTTTTTACGACCGCATTTATCTTGAAAAGGTACATAAATATCGTTGAAAGTTGTAAAAAAATCTTGTAGAGATCAGGTGAGCCCCTAATCTGACGAAATTTTTAGGCGCATAATCTGCCTCTTCTCTCCGGGAAGCAGATCACATGATAAATGTTATGTTCCCCATACAATTTAAGAAAGGAGAATCAAGTATCTTTATCCGTTCGAAACTAATTTAAAAAAAAATTAATTATACTTTATGACAGCGATTTCAAAGACACATCATTTTCACATTCCCGTTATGGGCCTTGCTTTTACCATTGACAGTCCACTACGTGTGGCTCAGTTCGGAATTGATTCTGTAATCTCGATTATGGATGATGATTTAATCGAAAAAGTTCGCGGGTTCTACAGCGATAAATTCAAGCAGCCTTACGAGTCAATTTCGACTAAAATAGAAGACTATAGAGCAAAGCGAATTACGTCCTATTTGAATTTTTTGGATGAAAATATCACAAAGAAATTTGAAAAGTTTAAAGAAGATTTAGCCTCCAATCAAAAAGAGCTAGAAGTCTTCTTGCAAACCCTTCCAAGCAGCTCGATTCTAAAATCAAAACTGGACGAAAAAATCAGTGAAAAAAAGCAGGATTTCAAGGAGCTAAAAGAAATCCTAAACAAATACTTGTGCCCTGGTTCCATCGATGTGAATATCATGACCAAGGTGGACAAAGACAATTTTAAAGATTCTCAGCCTTTGAGTGGAGAATATAACGATGCGCATGCCGCTCTTCGAGGCTTTGCACTGAGTACCACGCGCAGTTCTGTGATTTTTTCCGCAGGAATGAATCCACGTCTCTACAGTTATATGGAGAATTTTGACGTTTTTTATCCAAGCTTGGATGGAAGTTTTCACAAGAAGATTGTCCTTAAAGTGAGTGATTTTCGCTCCGCTATGGTGCAAGGGCAATTCTTAGCCAAAAAAGGTCTTTGGGTTTCTGAATACCGCATTGAATCGGGACTTAATTGTGGAGGGCACGCCTTTGCCACGCAAGGACTTCTCATGGGGCCTATTCTTGAAGAATTTAGATCAAAGAAGGAAGAACTTGAAAAGACTGCCTTTGCTCTTTTGGCCGCTGCCTTAGAGCAAAAAGGGAAAACCGTGCCTACAGTCTTGCCGACACTTTCCATTACGGTACAAGGCGGTGTTGGAACTGGTACTGAGCATGCGTTTTTACGAGATCATTACAAGGTCGATAGTGTGGGATGGGGATCTCCTTTTCTTTTAGTTCCCGAGGCCACTTCCGTAGACTCGGAAACGCGCGAACTTCTTGCAAGAGCAAAAGAAGAAGATTTGTACTTAAGTGATATTTCTCCTTTAGGGGTTCCATTCAATACGATTCGAGGCACGAGCAATGAGTATTTTAAAAACAAAAGAATTCAGGAGAACAAAGCGGGAAGCTCTTGCCCTAAAAAATACTTAGCCCTAAGCAAGGCCTATGAAGAAGCAGAGGGGATTTGCACGGCCTCTAAAAAATACCAAGACCGGCGACTTCAGGAATTGGAGGAGAAAAAAGCGCAATTAGACGCGAGGGAGTACCAAGAGGAAAGAGAAAGCATTACTGAGAAAGCCTGCCTCTGTGTAGGGTTATCGAGTTCTGCACAGCTAGAATTAGGGATTCCGGTCAAAGGCCAAAAGCAAGGGGTTGTGGTTTGTCCTGGACCGAACATTGCTTACTTTTCAAAAGAAGTAAGCCTAAATGAAATGATGCGTCATATTTATGGCGGTCCTTCTGTGGAAAACCATGAAAACAGACCCCATGTTTTTATAAAAGAGCT
This sequence comes from Epilithonimonas sp. KH_059, assembly GCF_057838485.1. Lineage (NCBI taxonomy): Bacteria > Pseudomonadati > Bacteroidota > Flavobacteriia > Flavobacteriales > Weeksellaceae > Epilithonimonas > Epilithonimonas sp. KH_059. The sequence goes on along the minus strand of NZ_CM174468.1, from coordinate 739,399 downwards.
TGACGAGTACTTAAAGTATTTCCGATCGGAGATCGAGAAAACGAAAGTAGTGAGTCCTGCTCTTGAAAAGAAGTGGAAAGCGTTCAAAGAAAACCTTCTTGGTGGAATTGAGTACTACAAAGCTTTGTTTGAAAAGACCTCTTATTTCTCTTCCCTTAAAGAGAAACTCTTTGTGGAATTAGAACAGAGTAAAGCGCAGATCGAATCGCTCAGTTTCCATAAAACGCCTGCAGTAGAATCTTAGAAGAAAAACTTCTAGAAACATAAAAATCCTAATTTTTAACCCTTGAACAGGACTAAAAATTAGGATTATTTTTATTGTAAAAAAACGGCAATAGCCTACTTTCCTTTTTCTTATAGAGGCTCTTAATGAGAGAGCATTTCTCTTATTTTTGCTTCTACTTTTTCGGCCGTAGGGAGCATTTCTTTTTCAAGTACGACATTGATAGGGACCGCCGGTGTGTCTTTTGCTCCTAAAGTTTCCACAGGCAAATCCAATTGGAAGAAACAGTGGTGGGCAATTCGACTACTAAAGGCCTGAGCAAAGGAATTGGTTACCGCTTCCTCACTGAGTACAAGGCATTTTCCATGAATCGATACGCGCTCAAAAACAAGAGCTTCGTCTAAAGGAACGAGGGTTCGTAGATCAATGATTTCAATTCGGTTCTCAAAGGCTTTTGCGGCCTGCTTGGCCCAGTAAACGCCCATTCCGTAGGTGACTACCACAAGGGTGCGTCCTTTATCGATTTGCTCTTGGTCTGCTAAAAGAATCTGACTGGCTTTTCCAAAGGGCAAGATATAGTCTGAATCGGGTTCAATGGTTTTCGCTTCTTCTGTTCCTGGAACTTTCGACCAGTAGAGTCCTTTGTGCTCGAGCATGAGAACCGGGTTAGGATCGTAATAAGCAGCCTTTAGAAGTCCTTTAAAATCAGCCGCGTTGCTTGGGTAGGCAATCTTGATTCCCTTGATGGTGGCTAAGATGCTTTCAATGCTTCCACTGTGGTAGGGGCCTCCTCCTCCGTAGGCGCCGATAGGGACCCGGATGAGCGCAGAGATCGGAAATTTCCCCATCGAGAGGTAAGAAGATTTTGAAATTTCTGTGATGAGCTGATTAAGACCTGGATAAAGGTAATCTGCAAATTGGACTTCCACAATCGGTTTAAGTCCGACGGCGCTCATTCCGACCGTGGAGCCTATAATATAGGCCTCTTGAATGGCGGTGTTGAAAACGCGCTCATCTCCAAATTTATTTCCTAAGGTAACGGCCTCTCTAAAGACCCCACCAATTCGTTTGCCTACGTCTTGTCCATAGAGTAGGGCTTCCGGATGTGCGTACATGATTTCTTGAATGGCATGGATCGCTGCATCCACCATGACAATCTTTTCTTTGGCTCCTTCTGGAACTCTGATTCCCTTTTCTTCCAAAATGGGAGTCGGGGCAAAGACATGGTCCATCACGCTTTTCGGATCTGGATCCGGAGCTTGGAGAGCTCTTTCAAAACTAAGTTCTATTTCTCTTTTGGACTCTTTTTCAATCGATTCGAGCGACGATTCTGAAACGCCATATTCTAATAGATTGTTTCTTAATAGAACGCCTGGATCCTTTTTTCGGTGTTCGTAAAGGTCCTCTTCATCGCGGTAAAACTCTCGTCTTACGCCCGAAGTATGGTGGCCAATAAGAACTGTTTTTGCGCAAACCACCACGGGTTTTTGCTGATCACGTACAATGGAAAAAGCTTTTTCCATGCCCTCAAAGGCCTCAATGAAATTAGTTCCATCAATGCGTAAACGTTCAAGACCGGTAAATCCACTTGTGAATTCATAGGCATCTGCGGTGCGGGCTTCTTTGCCCGTGACGGAGATACCCCAATCGTTATCCTGTACTAAAAAAAGAATGGGAAGTTGGTGCAAAGCGGCAAACTGAAAGGCCTCGGAGACTTCTCCTTCTGTGACTGAATTGTCCCCAAGGGAGCAAACGACGATAGGATTCTTCTCAAAGGTTTTTAGCTTTTGGTTTTTTATGTATTTAAGTCCTTGCGCAACTCCTGTGGTGGGAATTGCCTGCATGCCTGTGGCAGAACTTTGATGAATCATTTTAGGCATTTCCTCGCTTCGGCTCGAAGGATGAGAATAGTAAGATCTTCCTCCTGAAAAAGGATCCTCTTTTTTAGCCAGCAATTGAAGCATGAGCTCGTAGGGAGTAAATCCCATCCCTAGCAATAGACTCTCGTCTCGATAGTAAGGAGAAACCCAATCGTCTTTGGTGAGAAGATAGGCTGTGGCGAGTTGCACGGCCTCATGGCCTCGAGAAGTAGAGTGCACATAAGGGCAGAGGGCTCTATTCTCTTCGTAATGGTCGGCCATGGATTTGGCCATCATCATATGCGTGTAGGCTTTTAAAAGAATCTGTTTCGAAATAGGAGCGGAAGTCTTCGTTTTCATAGGAGTTAAATATAATACTTTTGTTGTATATTGAAATGCTCTCTTCTATGGGCTGTACTAAAGGTATGGCTTTTAGAGCGTCACGCCTCTAGAGACGGGATTTTCGTTCGAAAATTCCAATCCCCAGGGAAATATTCCTTTCCCCAAAAAGGCAGGTGAGCAGCGAAAATAAAAGAAGTTTACATACAATTTGAATCTCAGAAAAAAAGGCTCTAATTTTACCAAAAATAGTTAGCAAAATGTATTTAGTATTTGATACAGAAACCACCGGGCTTGCGAAAAGCATGCAAGCACCCTACAGCGACACGGAGAACTGGCCACGCATGGTGCAGATCAGTTGGCAGTTGCACGATACTGACGGAACGCTAATTGAAAACAAAGACTATATCATTCGTCCGGAGGGATTCGATATTCCCTACAAAGCGGCGGAGGTGCATAAAATCACCACCGAAATTGCCCAAAAAGAAGGACAGGATTTAAAAGAAATACTTCTCGAATTTAAAGAAGTCTTATCGAGGACTAGGGTCATGGTAGGGCATAATTTAGAGTTTGACCTTGGGGTTTTAGGCGCTGAGTTTTTTAGAAAAACCCTTCCCTTTGAAATAGAAGAATTGCAAGTAGCCGATACCATGCACTTTGGAACCGACTTTTGTAAACTCTCTTGGGGACGTGCAGGCTACAAACCTCCGAGACTTGGGGAACTTTATCAGGCTCTCTTTCAAGAGGATTTTGATCAGGCGCACAACTCGGCGGCGGACGTGAATGCGACGGCGAGAGCCTTTTTCGAGCTCTTGCGTTTAAATGCGGTGCCCCTTGGAGTACTAGGGATTTCTGAAAAAGAATTCACTTCTTTTAAAGCGAAGAATCCCACGCAAATTCAGTCCTTTGAGATTGTGGTCAAAAAGCAGGTGGGTCTTCAGTCTACTGCAGTCGGTAAGACGAAAAAACCTAATGTAGAGATCGAACTTGGATCTTATTTCAATTTCCATAACCATAGCATTTACTCTTCTTTACAAGGCTCAAGTAGCCTTACGGATTTAATTGACGAGGCCTTTGAAAATGAGTTTCCAGCAGTGGGTCTCGTGGATCTTGGCAACATGATGGGCGCCTTTAAATTCAATGCGGAACTTCAAAATAGAAACAGTGCTCTTGAAAAAGAGTACAACGCTTATTTAGAAAGGGAAAAGGAAGCAAAAGAGAAAGGAGAAGAGTGGAACGAAGTGCCCCCTAAAAAGCCCATCGTAGGAATTATCGGGTGTGAGTTCTATTTGTCGGACCGACCGGAGCAAAAGCAGTTTACCAAAGACAATCCCGACAAACGATCGAGAGTGGTTTTGCTTGCGAAGAATAGGAACGGGTATAAGAATTTAGTAAAACTCTCATCCCTTGGCTATGTGAATGGCTTTTATTTTGGGGTTCCTAGAATCTCAAAAGAGATGGTGAAAGAATATAAAGAGGACTTAATTGCCCTTTCGGCGGGTCTTCAGGGGGATATTCCCCAAACCATTTTGGAACTAGGGACGCAGAAAGGGGAAGAACTCACCCTGTGGTGGAAGGAAACGTTTGGAGAGGATTTCTATCTTCAAATTCAAAGCCATGGAGTGCAAGAAGAGAACCACGTAAATTCTGTTTTGGTGGAATTGAGCGAAAAGCATTCAATTCCGTTACTTGCTCAAAACGAAACCTATTATTCGGAGGCTACGGACGCGAAGATTCAAGAGATCTTAAGCTGTATTAAAGACGGAGAGAAATTAAGTACCGAGGTTGGACGAGGCTTTGGAAAACGAAAAGCGCTTCCTTCTAAAGAATACTACCTCAAAAACAGACAGGAATTAAAGAAATCCTTTGCCCAGTTTCCTACCGCTTTCTCAGCCTACGAGGATCTGGTCAAGAAATTTGAACCTTATAGTTTGAAGCGCGATGTGCTTCTTCCCGAATTTGCGATTCCAGAAGAATTTCGAAGTCCACTGGATTTAGAGGACGGAGGGAAACGAGGAGAGAATGCGTATCTCCGACACCTTACGATTGAAGGAGCCAAAGCACGTTATGAGGAAATCACACCTGAAATTCAGGAGCGTTTAGATTTTGAATTGGAGGTTATCGCCAATACCGGGTATCCTGGATACTTCTTAATTGTGCAAGACTTTTGTAACGAAGCGAGAAAGATGGGCGTATGGGTTGGACCGGGTAGGGGATCGGCAGCGGGTTCTGCCGTGGCCTACTGCACAGGGATTACCAATGTGGATCCGATTAAATACGATTTGCTATTTGAGCGATTTTTGAATCCAGAAAGGGTTTCTATGCCCGATATTGACATTGACTTTGATGACGAAGGAAGAGACCAAATCATTAAGTGGGTAATTGAAAAGTATGGGAAAACCAATGTAGCTCAAATTATCACGTATTCTGTTTTAGGAGGGAAATCCGCGATTAAAGACGCAGGTAGAGTTCTTGAGCTTTCCATTGGAGAAACCAACGAACTCGCCAAATTAATTCCTCCCTCCCCGGGGATGAACTTTAAAAAGGCCTTTGCGAAATACGACAAGCTACCCCCAGAGGATCAAATGCTCGTCGATGAAATGAAGAGAATCCTAGGAGACTCGAAAGATCCTCGTCATGCAGTGCTTTCCGCAGCTCAGAAATTAGAAGGGGCCATTCGAAATACAGGGATTCATGCTTGTGGGGTCATCATTACGCCCGAGGATATCTCCAATTTAGTCCCTATTTCCATTGCGGCAAAAGATTCTGAAATTTTAGTTTCCCAGTTTGACAACTCGGTGGCGGAGAATGCAGGACTTCTTAAGATGGACTTTTTAGGACTTCGTACGTTGACGATTCTGAAGGATGCTCTTAAATTAATTAAAAAGAACCACGGGGTGGATATCGACATTGATACCCTTCCCCTAGACGATACCAAAACGTATGAACTCTTCCAAAAAGGACACACAGTAGGGATTTTCCAGTACGAGAGTCCGGGAATGCAAAAATACATGCGGGAATTAAAACCTACCGTTTTTGCGGATTTGATTGCGATGAACGCCCTGTATCGTCCAGGTCCTATTAAATACATTCCAAGTTTCATTAACCGAAAACATGGAGAAGAAGAAATCGTATACGACCTTCCTGAGGCGGAAGAATACCTAAAGGAAACCTATGGAATTACCGTTTACCAAGAACAGGTAATGCTCCTTTCTCAAAAGCTTGCAGGCTTTACGAAAGGGGAGGCAGATACCCTTAGAAAGGCCATGGGGAAGAAGCTAAAGAGCGTTCTCGACGAGCTCTATCCTAAATTCATGGAAGGAGGAAAAGAGAAAGGACATGACGAAAAAGCCCTCAATAAAATATGGAAAGACTGGGAGGCCTTTGCCGAGTATGCCTTTAACAAATCCCACTCGACTTGTTATGCACTCATTGCCTACCATACGGCTTATTTAAAAGCGAACTACCCTGCGGAGTACATGGCAAGTGTCATGACCCACAATTTAAATAACACAAAGCAGATTACTCTTTTCATGGAGGACTGCCGCAGCATTGGAGTTGATGTACTTGGGCCCGATGTGAACGAATCCCATTACGAGTTTGCAGTCAATGAAAAAGGCCAAATCCGTTTTGGCTTAGGCGCCATCAAAGGAATTGGAGAAGGGCCAAGTGAGGCCATTGTTCAGGCGAGGGAAGGAGGTCGTTTTGAAACGGTCTATGACTTTTTTGAACGCATTCCATCTCGAGAAATGAACAAAAGGGTAGCGGAGAGTTTGGTGATTGCAGGCGCGTTCGACGAACTGGACTCTTACCACAGAGCGCAGTATTTTGAGATCGATACGATGGGCAAAACGACCCTTGAAAGACTCCTTCGATACGGACAGAGTTTTCAAGAGGGCAAAAATGAAATTCAAAATTCACTCTTTGCTGATTTTGCGGATGAGGTACAAATCGAATTGCCAAAGATTTTACCGGCGCCCGAATGGCAGAGCATGCACAAGCTGAACAAAGAAAAAGAAATTATTGGGTTCTACCTCTCTTCTCACCCTTTAGATGAATTCAAGTTTCAATTTGAATTCCTGCAAGGACAGCTCTCGAAACAAAGCGTTTTGCAGGATCCAAGTGAGCAGGCAGAACTTGAAAAAGCTCCTCTCGTGTCAATGGATGCGGATATAGTTCTTGAGGAGGGTATAGATTTAGACCTCGAATCAGACGATATGGATGCTTTGGTGGGACTGGAACAAACGGTGATTGAACCTAGGGGTGCCCTTGGATTTTTGAACTTGGATCAAATTGATCCGTTCCGCGACCAGCAGTATGGACCAGAACAAATCCGACTCTATGAGGAAATCAAAGACTATAAAGAAAAGCAAAGATTTCGGGAGAACGCAAAAGAGTACATGGTCTCTGGACTCATCACAGAATACACCGTGCGCGATGCTAGAAACAGTGGAGAGAAAATTGCTTTTCTAACCTTAGAAGATTATAGCGGTAGTTATTCGTTCCGATTGGGTGATCGAGATTACCTCAAACTTCGAGACCGACTCGATTTACAACGCTTCGTCATTTTAAAAATCAAATATTCCATTGCAAAAGACTCACGCGTCTTTGTCAACGTTTCCGACGTTTATGATTTGAAGGAAGCGTTTGAAAAGTTTGCAAGAAGTCTTTCCCTTGTGCTGGACGTCGTTCATCTAAGAAGAGAAGATTTTGAATTCTTGAAACGCGTTCTAGCGGAGTTTCCAGGGGATCAAAAATTGAATTTCTATTTCAAAGATTCGAGAGATCAGTCCCATATGGAAATTCCTTCTTTAAAAGCCCAAATCGAGGTAAATCCAACGCTCCTTTCTAGTTTAAAAGGAGACAATCGCTATTCATTTTACTTAAATTAACCTTACGTTCATACAATTTTAAAGTACTTCCTTTTTGAAAGGAAGTACTTTTGCATGGGCGTTAGCGGTGAAAGTAGGCACCAAAAAAGAGAGGGTGAAAATAATTGAAAAAAAACTAGGAAACTTTTTTGGTTTATTAGTTTCCCATAGCGTATCTTTGTCGCGTGAAATTTACAAGTATGGACCCGAATGAAGAATTTTTAGAAACCGCCTCGATGCTCTTTATGGAGAACGGAGCCAAAACTCTGACCATGGATGAGGTCGCGAGAGAATTTTCGATTTCAAAAAAGACGCTCTATCAATTATACAAAAATAAAGAAGCGTTATTAGAAGATGTACTTAACTATCAACTTCGAAAAGTGATAGAGAAAATGGAGCTGTTAGATTCCAAAGTGGAAAATGCAGTGGCGCGAATGTTTTGCCGTGATGAAGAAATTGATCAGGCGGTTCGCACCAACAATTCCATGCTTATACGTCAATTGATCCGCTATTACCCCAATATTTTTTATTCGCACATGAAGCATTTCGGAAACCGATTCACGACGGTGCTTGTTCGGAATATTCATAAGGGGAGAGAACAAGGACTTTACCGAACGGATTTTGACGAGAAAACGTATGCCAAGCTGTTTTTGCAGCTCGTGATGTCCTACGACGCTTCTCCCTTTTTTGATGAAGAAGAGAAAGAGCGTACGGATTTCATGGAAGAAGTAATCCTTATGTATATGCATTCGATTACCACCGAAGAGGGCAAGAAAGAATTAGAAAAAGTAAACAAATAAAATCGATGAATAAACTATTAATGGCAGTCGCCCTTTTAGCAAGTGGAATTGCTTTTGGACAAAACACGCAGGTGCTGACTCTGTCTGAGGCGATTAATTTTGCGCTCGAGCATAAAGCCGAAGCGCAAAAAGCAAGACTCGATGTGCTAAAGGGTCAGGCTCAAATTGCAGAGGTGAAAGCAAGTGCTTATCCTCATGTGAATTTTACGAGCTCAACTTCCTACAATCCTTTGCTTCAAGAAACGGTTCTCCCTGGGGAAATGTTTGGGGCACCCGGACAACAAGTGAAAGTAGCCTTTGGACAAAAATGGACCTCTAGTAACATGGTTCAGCTCTCGCAAGTTCTGTTTAACCAATCCGTGTTTACAGGACTGAAAGCAGCCAAATCCACTAAAGAGTTTTACCAAATTAATGCGGAGCTTACCGAGGAACAGATCATTGAAAAAGTAGCTACGGCTTATTTTCAAGTATACCAATCCGAAGAAATGCTCAACAATGCGGAAAACAACCTAGAGATTACGAATCAAACCATTCAAATCATTAAAGGTCTTTACGATGCAGGACTTGCTCGTAAGATCGATTACGATCGTGTGGTGGTGGCTCGTAACAATGTGAGTTCAGGTGTGAAGCAGTTAGAAAACAGTGTGGATCTAGCAGAGAATGCGCTTAAGTTCATGATCGGCATGCCAATGGAATCTGAAATCACGCTTCCAGAAGGAAGTTTTGAACCTGGAATGCTGTCTGAGGCGGACTACCAAGTAGAGCAGCGCACGGAAGTGAAATTAATGAACAAGCAACTTGAACTTCTCGATTGGCAAAAGAAAGCCTCCGAAGCGGAGTACTATCCTACAGTTTCGCTTTCTGCGAACTATGGCTTTCTAGGACAAGGAGAGAAAATGCCATGGTGGAATGGACAGAAGCAGGGCGTTTTTTGGTCTGACATGGCCTCCGTTGGACTTAACATTCAAGTGCCTATTTTTAATGGATTTGCAACGAAATCAAAAATAGAACTCAATAAAATTGAAATTCAAAAAGCAGAGGCGGATCTTGTAGAAACCAAGCTAGGTCTAGACCTTGCTTATAAGAATGCTCGCACCTCTCTTGAAAACAATTTAACGCTTATCGCTTCGCAAGAAGAGAATGTTCAATTGGCGCAAGATGTCCTTTCTAACACGCGTAGCAACTATCAGTACGGACTTGCAACCCTAAACGATATATTGGATGCAGAACGCGACTTAACCGATGCAAAAGACCATTTAACTCAAGCTAAACTAGATTATAAACTCGCTGAAATCAACCTGTTAAAATCACAGGGGAAACTAAGAACTTTAAATTATTAATTCGATCATGAAAAAAAATACAATTATCACCCTGGTTTCCCTTATCGTAGTTGGGGTACTTGCGTTTTTCATTTTGCAACGCAACAAGTCAAAAAACGAGGCCGAAGTGGCGATCGTAGCGCAAAAGAATAAGGATGTAGCCGTTCGAACTACGCTTGTGAAATCCGAGCTGATTGAAGGAGCCTTTCAAGTGAACGGGAACTTTGTACCGAACCGCGAGGTAACAATCGCTTCTGAGATCACAGGACAGTTAGCTTCCCTATATGTAAAAGAAGGAAGTTACGTGAAAGCAGGACAAAGCATTGGTCGTCTCGTAGGAGATAAGCTAAATGTTAACGTATCCAATGCACAGGCCAATTTAGCCAACGCACAACAGGCACTTAGCCGATACGAACAGGCTTACAAAACCGGAGGGGTAACCGCCCTTCAATTAGACCAAGCGAAACTTCAAGTCACAAACGCAAGAGCGCAAGTGCAGTCTGCGAACTTGGTTTCAGGCGATACAAACATTGTTTCAAAAATAAGCGGGATTGTCAATCAAAAATTCGTGGAAATTGGAACCATTCTAAGTCCAGGAACACCGATCGTTGAAATCGTAGACATTTCTTCTGTGAAACTACGTGTGGATGTAGACCAGTCTTTAGTGAGCAACCTGAAAGTAGGGGACTTAATTAAAGTAAAAGTGGATGTAAGCGATGCAGAAATAGAAGGAAGAATTACTTTTATTGCACCCTCAGCATCTGGCGCTTTAAAATTCCCTGTCGAAATTGCGGTTAAAAATGCATACAATCAACTAAGAGCAGGAATGTACGGAACGGCCATGTTCAATCGCGTATCCGATGGGAAAACGCTTTTAATTCCTAGATCAGCTTTTGTAGGATCCGTTAGTGACAACCAAGTGTTTGTGGTTAAAAATGGAGTGGCTTATTTAACAAAAATTCAAAGTGGAGCTAATTTAGGCGACAATGTAGAAGTGGTAAGTGGCCTGAAAGAAGGCGAAATGGTGGTGACCAGCGGTCAGATTAACCTAAGCGACAAAACAAAAGTAAGCCTACTTAAATAACGATTGTAATACAAGAATAGAATGAAATTAGCAGAAGTATCGATCAAGCGACCAAGTTTGGTCATCGTGATGCTTGCCTTACTGATTATTGGGGGACTCTTTAGTTACTCTCAGCTGAATTATGAGCTGATCCCTAAATTTGAAGTGAAGGTAGTCACAGTGGCTACGGTCTATCCAGGAGCCTCGCCCGCCGAGGTAGAAAATACGGTTTCGCGTAAAATTGAAGACGCGATCTCCGCCCTAGAAGGAATTAAGAAGATTCAATCCAAGTCTTACGAAAGTTTATCCGTCGTTATTATTGAATTTAATAACGATGCCGATGTCGACTTCGCCTTAAACGAAGCGCAGCGGAAAATTAATGCCATTCGATCGGATTTACCTGAGGACATTGATGAGCCTTCGCTCTCCCAGTTCTCGCTATCCGATATGCCGATTGTGCGTATGGGGGTAACCGCCAACCTAACCGAAAACGAACTCTACGACTTAATTGACGAGCGTATCCAGCCGGAAATCTCCAGAATTACGGGGGTATCAAAGGTGGATATTGTCGGAGGACAAGAAAGAGAGATACGAATCAACTTAGATCAAAACAAACTACAGGGGTATGGTCTTACCATTCCTCAAGTAGAGCAAATCATTGCGGCTTCGAATTTGGACTTCCCAACGGGAAGTTTAAAGACGAGAGAAAATTCCACGTTGATTCGTTTGGCAGGTAAAATTACCTCTGTAGATCAGCTAAGGAATTTAACCATTGCCTCTGTCGGAGGTCAAAATATTAAGCTTTTGGATGTGGCCGAAGTACAGGATACACAGAAAGAAGCGGACAAACTAGCCCGAATCAATCGCCAAAGTACCATTATGCTTCAGGTGCAAAAGCAGACGGATGCCAATGCGGTGGAAGTGAGTTCCCTAGTGAGAGAGAAAATCGCACAAATTGAAGCGCAGTATAAAGATACAGGCGTGAAGATTGACATTGCGGACGATACCTCCCTATTTACCCTTGAAGCAGCGAACGCGGTAATCAAAGACTTACTGATCGCGATTTGCCTTGTGGCTTTCGTGATGCTTTTCTTCCTTCACAGTTTTAGAAACGCTTTGATTGTAATGGTTGCGATTCCAACCTCGCTTATTGCCACCTTTATTGGACTCAATCTACTCGATTATAGTTTGAACTTGATGAGTTTACTAGGTCTCTCCCTTGTGGTTGGGATTCTGGTGGATGACGCGATCGTAGTGATTGAAAATATTCACCGTCACATGGAGATGGGGAAAAACAAAGTACGTGCGTCGTATGACGGAGCGAAAGAAATTGGATTTACCGTCACTGCGATTACCCTTGTAATTGTAGTGGTATTCTTACCGATTGCCCTTTCTTCTGGACTTGTAACGGACATTATTAAGCAGTTTACGGTGACCGTAATTATTGCGACTTTGCTTTCCTTGCTTATTTCCTTTACAGTGGTGCCATGGCTCTTCTCTCGTTATGGGAAATTAGAGACCATTAGCAACAAAACTTGGTTTGGAAAAATCATTACAAGGTTTGAAGAGGGACTGAGCTGGTTTACACGCAAAATCGAATCCATCCTTCGATGGAGTTTAGTTCATAAACTTAGAACTTTTGGAGTTGTAATTGTTCTTTTTGTAAGTTCTATTCTGCTTTTAGCCTTTGGTTACATTGGAACGGATTTCTTCCCAGCCAATGACAAAGGGGAATTCTTAGTTCAATTCGAGATGCCGAAAGACACCTCACTTGAAGAAACCAATTTCATGACTCAAAAGGCGGAGAACTATGTGGCTCAAAAGCCCGAAGTGGAAAGTATGATTACTTCCGTAGGACTTGTGAGTGGAGATATGGGAGCGATGCAATCCACCAATTACAAATCGGAGATTAGCATTGTTCTAAAAGAAGATACAGAAGAAGCGACCAAGGTCTATTCTGCCAAACTAAAGAGAGAACTTGAAAAAGAAGTCGTTGGAGTAAAAATCACCACAGTTCCTGTCGGATTTATGGGGGCTGAAATGGCACCGCTTCAAATGACGGTCACAGGTCCTGAGCTTGAAACTGTAATGCAGTACGCCAAAATGGCGGAAACGAAGTTAAAAGCGATCGACGGTTCTTCTGAGGTAGAACTCTCTGTAGAGGAAGGAAATCCAGAAATCTCTATTAATGTCGATCGTGATAAAATGACCGCTTTAGGACTTAACGTGGCGAGCGTCGGAACGACCCTAAGAACTGGATTTAGTGGAAATACAGACAATAAGTTCCGTACCGGAAACAGCGAGTATGACATTAACATCATCCTAGATGAAACCAACAGAAAAAGCATAGACGACGTGAAAAACGTAACGTTTATAAATAACCAAGGACAACAAATCCAATTGGCGCAGTTTGCAGACATCGTTTACAGTTCCGGTCCTGCGCTTCTAGAGCGTTTTAACAGAACTCCTTCCGTAACTGTGCAAGCACAGGTTGTAGGTCGTACGACTGGAGCGGTCGCTGCAGATTGGGAAGCCTCTCTTGCAGAAGAAAAAGCACCTGCAGGCGTCACTTGGGTTTGGGGTGGAAACATGGAAAATCAAAGTGATGGGTTTGGAACGCTAGGCGTTGCCCTAATGGCAGCGGTTCTACTCGTATACATGATTATGGTCGTTCTCTACGATGACTTTATCAAACCGTTTATCGTTTTATTCTCGATCCCGCTATCCTTCATTGGAGCGCTTTGGGCTCTTGCCTTAACGAATCAGAGTTTGAATATTTTCACCATCTTAGGGATTATCATGTTGATTGGTCTGGTGGCCAAGAATGCCATCTTACTGGTGGACTTCATTAACCACCGACTCGATGCAGGAGAGAATATTGAAAACGCGATTGTCCAAGCGAATCACGCGAGACTTCGTCCGATTCTAATGACAACCATTGCAATGGTCTTTGGGATGCTTCCTATTGCCATGGCAACGGGCGCAGCAGCCTCAATGAATAATGGACTTGCGATTGTTATTATCGGGGGACTAATCTCTTCGTTATTCCTAACGTTAATTATTGTTCCTGTGGTTTATTACATTATTGTAAGACTCGAGAACCGTTTTTCAAAACACGAAAAAGTGGATTACGGATCTGAGATGACTGCAGACTATAAGCATCTTCATCCGGAAGACGAACTAGAGTTTTAACTCTAAAGCCGAAGTAATTCTCGGTAAAATAAATAAGCAAGGGTCTACTTTTTTTAAGTGGACCCTTGTTATTTATAGGGAGGAGAGGAATTGAATTTTATTCAGTTTCTGTTCCGTTTTCTAAAATCTCTTATTAATTAAAATTTGAAAATTGTTTTTCGAGCTGGGCCAACCATTTTACCCTTTTCTCTGGAGTGACCGACTTGACCCGATTGTGGCTTATCCACTTGAGATTTTTGTAACCCATGGTTTTGAAAACGCTTTTTATCATTGCTTTTTGGATTAAATTTCCAACGAGCAAGGAATACATTATTTTGGGTTTGTTCATGGTCGTAATGACGGTTACACTTTTCAGGTTTTTCAGTAAGGGAAAGAGTCCAAAACCTCTCGGGTGATGGTCATACACGATACCTGGACTTAAAACCCGATCCACAAAACCTTTGGTGGTTGCAGGCATTAAATCCCACCAAATTGGAAAAATAAAAATTAAATGATCCGCTTTTTTCAAGCGTTCACAGTAGTCTATTACTTGGGGGTCGGTAGGTTTATGTTCAACAAATGCTTTTAAGTCTTCCCTTGACATGACGGGATTAAATCCGTCCTTGTCAAGGTGCATTAAGTCGATTTCGTGAAGGGCTTTTTGAAGTCCTTTGGTTACTGCGTTTAGGATTGCGTTGCAGTAGCTTTCCTCATAAGGGTGATTGAATACGATTGCTGTTCTCATTTTTTTACGGTTTTAAATTCACTGCAAAATTGAGAAGTCAATGTGTTATCAGGCGATAACAATTGTAAAGAAATGCTTTGATGCGAAACTATTATCGTCTGTTTCTAATTCTGCTTAAAGAAACGGAGGTAATTCCTAAATACGAAGCGATATAATGTTGGGGAACTCGCTTTAAAATTTCGGGATGTTTCTCTATTAATTCTTCGTAGCGTTTTTTTGGATTGTTACTAAGGAACGAGTAGAAAAGTTGTTGGGCTTGAACAAGTCGTTTGAATAAATGGTTTTCTATTTCTTTTCCTAATTCAGGTGAGTTTTCGAGAAGATTTTGGAAGTCTTTTTGAGAAATCGTTTGCAAAATACAAGGCTCTAAACTTTCAATGGAATATAAGCTCGGCTGGTTTGTTCTGAAGCTTTCGATCGAGGAAACGCTGTCGCCCTCGAAGAAGAATTGAGTGGTGATTTCTTTTCCATCCTTATTCACCCAAGTCCGCAAACAGCCCTTCTCGATAAAGAACATTGTTTTTGAAATCTTTCCCTCTTCCAGCAATAGGGTCTTTGCAGGGATTTCCTGCCGTTTAAAGTACTCGCTAAATTTGTCCCATTTGTCTTTCAATTCTGTTGTCGTATTTGGATTGATGGTGACCCCCTATACAGACACTTCAAAATTAAACAAATTTATTAACTGCTTTTTTGCATTCTGTAGGTGATATCTTTCTCGATGACAGAATTTTGACGAAACAATACAAAAAACCAAGTTTTTGTATTGTGATCAATTTCGCCCACTTTCCGTAGGCTTCTGTATTTGAAATAGTTAATAAAAAAAAGCTCCAACTTTCGTCGGAGCTTTGTGAACGCGGAAGGAGTCGAACCCTCAACCTTCAGAGCCGTAATCTGACGCTCTATCCAATTGAGCTACGCGTCCATTATCGTTTTACGGTTTGCAAATATAGGACTTTTTTATTTTCTTTGAAAGATGAAAACCAAAATAATTTTATTTCTTTTTCTTGGGATACTCCTTAGTTGTCAAGGAAAACAAGAAACGGTAGCGAATGAATCCATTACGATTTCATCAAGCGTTTCTTACCAATGGCAGGAGGATCACCTTAGCCTTAAGACTGCAAAATCAGAAACGAGTTGGAGGTCAGCGGATTTGCCTTTGAAACGCGCTGTGGTTCTTAATGCAAGTTTGATTGGGTATTTTACAGAACTGGGAATCGAATCGAATCTTGTGGGTGTTTCCAGTCCTGAATATATTTATTCTAGCAAGATTCAGGAAAGAATAAAATCAGGTCAAATCCAAAATGTGGGGAGCGAACAGAAGTACGATCTGGAAAGAATCCTCGCTTTAAAACCTCAGGTGATCTTTACCAATTACATCGCAAATTTTGAGAATACCTATGATATTCTAAAGAAGAATGGGATTCAAATGGTATTCTTAGATGAATACTTAGAGACAGACCCTTTAAGTAAAGCTAAATACCTTCAAGTCTTTGGAGCTTTGTTCGGCGTGGAGCAAAAGGCACTTGAAACCTATATAGAGATTGAATCCAGATACAATTCACTTAAAGCGGAGGCTCAGAAGGTCGCAGAAAAGCCGCTTGTGATCACCAATGAACTTTACGGGAATCAGTGGTTCATGCCTGGAGGTAAAACTCAATTTGCGAATTTTATGAAAGATTCGGGGGCTAAATACCTACTTGAGGATAATTCGGAAGAGAGAGCAATCCCTTTGAGCTTTGAGCAGGTTCTAGTGGAGGCGAAAGAGGCAAGCCTGTGGGTAAATGCAGGAAATTACACTAGGAAGTCTCAGATGCTCGCTTTGCATCCCAATTACGTTCAACTGGATGTTTTTCAGAAGGGGAAAATTTATGGAATTTCTGGAAAAACCTTGGGGAAAGCCAATGATTACTTTGAATCAGGTGTGGTCAGGGCCGATTTGGTTCTTAAAGATTATATCAAAATGGTGCACCCAGAATTAATACCAGCAGATTCCCTCGTTTATTTTAAAGAACTACAGTAGATGCCAAGTTCGAAATCGCTATTTTTGCAGCACCTATGTGGAAGTTTATAAAAAGAATTGTTTTTTTAGTCGTCGTGCTATCCCTACTGGGGCTTTTAGCGGGTCGTTTTTTCAATCCGCCTATCACCTTTACTCAAATGGGAGGGATGGTTAAATATGGAAAATTGCAAAGAGATTACATCCCTTTGCAGGACATGGGAGTTCAAATTCAAAAGGCAGTCATTGCCGCCGAAGATCAAAAGTTCTTTCAGCACAATGGGTTTGATTTTAAGGCCATTGAAAAAGCCTTAAAGCATAACGAACAGGGCAAGAAACTTCGAGGAGGCAGTACCATCTCACAACAAACGGCAAAAAATGTGTTTTTGTGGCAATCCAGAAGCTGGATCCGAAAAGGGTTTGAGGCGTTCTTTACCTTTGCGATGGAAGCACTTTGGCCTAAGGAAGTCATTCTAGAGAGATACCTGAACTCCATTGAGATGGGGCAGGGAGTCTTCGGGATTGAGGCGGCTTCGCAGTATTATTTTGGCAAGAATGCGAAAAGTTTAAGCAAAAGCGAGGCGGCATGGATTGCAGCCATTCTTCCTAGTCCGCAGAAATACGATCCAAAGAATCCCTCTTCTTACTTAAGGAAAAGGCACAATTGGATCCTAAACCAAATGACAAACGTTCGTTTACCGTAATTTACAAATAGAATATTCATGGCATTTTTCACTTCAAATAAACCTGCGTTTGGAAGCGTTCTTAAAAAATACTTTAGTTTTAAGAACGAAACGACCTCACTTGAGCCTTTGTTTGAAGTGTTTCATAGCGTCAAAAAAGAAGACTTTTCCGTGGTGCTCGATTTCTTCATCCACAGTGAAGACATTGCACGAAACTTCGGATCTTATTTAGAAGGCCTCTTTAAAGACAAGCCTTTTAACCTTTCCCTAACCGAGGCTAATATTCTTTCTGAAAATGCGTTCTTTCCGGAACTTCGGAAAAGAACTTTAGATTTTATTTTGCCTCCTGTAGGAAATGAAAATTCGATTTGGTATCTCGTGGACTTTATCTCGACAAGACCAGGGAGCGATCTCAACTATTTGAAAAGCATTCCTTCGGAGCAATTGGACGCCTTTTTCAAGTTGTTAGGAATTGACAATTTAATCACCCGCAAAAAGGTGAAAAGAGAAATGCTTTTCTCTGCCAATATTTTGGCTTGGAGAGCGGTGGGGAACGCTTTAGAAGCGGGTGTAATGAACATGGTTCCCGAATACATGAATTACGACAATCCCTTTTTGGCCCTTCAAGACGAGATGGACCTTCTCAAAATGGAGATGACGAAGAATCCTGATTTTCAGTTTTCCTCCAAAGACCCCGAATACAAGCAGATTAATATCTACCTAGGACAATGTCTCCAGTTCATCGATACCGCGTTTAAGAACTCTTCCAAATACGGAATCACCAGCCGAATTAACCAATCCTTATTAAAGATCCGTCAGCAGATCAATCGAATCTCAGATATTTTTTCACTTTGGGCGATTGATGGACCTGAGGACGTGGTGAAAAACTCCAAAGAATTAATCTTTAAGATTATGGAGTATAAGTCGCATAAGAACAATATATCAGAGCTCTTTGACGACGCGACTCGGCTTCAATCCCATTTGATTACGAACCATACCGCCGAGACAGGTGCCCATTACATTACTTCCACGAGAAAGGAGTACATGAAGATGTTCTACAAAGCAAGTGGAGGTGGAATCATTGTAGGAGCGCTCTGCGTTTTAAAACTGCTTTATGGTTATGCGCCGGGCAGTGAGTTTTCTCACGCCTTTATGTATGCCATGAATTATGCGATGGGCTTTATCATGATTTATCTGATGGGCTTTACCCTCGCTACAAAACAGCCAGCCATGACCGCAGCGACGATGGCCAAGGTGCTTTCGGATGAGAAAAACACCACGACCAACTACAAAGAATTTGCGCATTTAATATCGAAGTTGTTCCGAAGTCAGTTCATTGCCTTCATTGGAAACGTGGCGTTAGCCTTCCCAGTGGCACTCGTCATTATTTATGGGCTGGATGTCCTGTTCAATCAAAACTTTGCGACCGACAAGGCAGGCGTCTTTTTAAATGACCTCGATCCTTTTGAATCTAAAGCCCTTTTCCATGCGAGCATCGCCGGGTTTTATCTTTTTGTCTCTGGGATTATTTCAGGGAGTATTGGAAATAGCTCAGTCTACTATCAAATTCCCGCGCGTATTGATAAGAATCCACTGATCAATTCCCTGTTAGGGAAGCGCTTTGCAAGTGGGCTATCCGATTATTATCAAAAGAACTGGGCCGGAATTATTTCGAACTTTTGGTTTGGGGTGTTCTTAGGGATCACGGGGCCTATTGGGAAGTTCTTAGGGTTGGATTTAGACATTCGACACATTACCTTTGCCGCCGGAAACTTCGCCATTGGACTCTATGGAAAGGACTTTTTGGTGAGTAACTATACCTTTTGGATTAGTTTTATCACGGTCTTTTTAATTGGATTCTTTAACTTTTTAGTAAGTTTTGGTTTCTCCATGGCGCTTGCCTTCCGCTCAAGAAAAATTACGTTTGGAGGAGTTCGATTGATTTTAAAAGAAATCGGAAGGTATTTCCTTTCCAATCCACTTCGTTTCTTTCTTCCAATTCGATCTCTTGAACTGGATACAAAAGCCAAGGAGCTTGTGGAAAAGACCTCTACAAAATCTGAAGAGAAGTAACTTTCGCCTCTCCAAGTTCATCTTGGAATTTTTTTAGAAAGAAGGATTTTCGCATTCGGAAATCATTTTTCAATAGGGGAGACAAAATTCTGATTTCAAGGGTGGTTCCTTGCAAGCGTACGCTTTGTATTTCTGCGAACAGAGATTTATCCAAATAGCCTTCTAAAAGTTCTCTTGCTTTTTCACTCGTTAATTGCTGCTGAAATCCATTCTTTTTCGCAAAGATTTCCATGAGCTCAGAGGCCTTGAATTCTCGTTTTTTCTTGCGCATGATCTATTTCTTTTCCGAGTTCTCTTGGGAGGAGATTTCAAAGATTTTACTGTCCTCGTGAATCCTTTTTACAATTTCTTCCGTTCTTTGTTTGTCCGTATCCGTGATAAACATTTGACCGAATTTTTCACGGTTGATAAGGGCAATTAGGTTGCTTACCCGGTGGGAGTCTAGTTTGTCAAATATATCGTCTAGAAGCAGGATAGGCGTTTTCTTGGTGAGTTCTACGAGTCGCTTGATTTGGGCTAGCTTTAGGGCTATTAGAAAGGATTTTTGCTGCCCTTGAGACCCTGTTTTCTTTAATAGAGTACCGTTCATTTCAAAGAGAAGATCGTCCTTGTGGATACCGCTTGAGGTGTAGGTAAGTTGGCGGTCTTTGCTCAGGTTGGATTCTAAAAGAGTTTGGAAATTCGCGGAGTTTAATTCCGATTGAAAGCGAACACTAATGGATTCCTTGCCTGCCGAGAGGGTGGAGTAAAACTGCTGAATCAGGGGATTTAAACTCTCAATAAACTTTTTTCTTTTTTCAAATATAGGCACGCCAAATTCAAGCAAAGGAGCCGTGTAAATCTCCAAAGAATCTAAATCAAAACTTCGGTTCTTTTGAAAGTATTTTAAAAGCGCATTTCGCTGCTTCAGGGTTTTCTGATACTGGATGAGCTCAAAGAGATATTCAGGATCCGTTTGGGAAATCATTTGGTCTAAAAACCGTCTTCTGCTTTCTCCGGAATCGGTAATTAAGTTCGAATCGTAAGGAGAGATTAAAACCGTAGGAAGATAGCCAATGTGGTCAGCTAATCGAGGGTAGATTTTCTCATTCTTCTTCAGGTTCTTTTTGCCCTCTAAGGGCATTTGAAGCTGAAGTGTGCTGTATTTTTGAGTTCCTTCTTCAAGGGTAGACTCCTCTTGGATCTCTGCCTTCAGGCTGAAAAAATCCATTCCTTGCGTGATGCTTGAAGAGTCCGTATTTAATAAAAAGCTTTTGCCTACCGAAAGGTAGTGCAAAGCATCTAAGAGATTGGTTTTTCCACAGCCGTTGTTCCCTACAAAACAATTGATTTGAGAGGAAAATTTAAAATCTCGGTTCAGATGATTTTTAAATTGGGCAATGTGGAGCTGAGAAACAACCAAAAGATAAGCGAATTAAAAAGGATTAGTAAAAATTACAGAGTTCAAAAATACTCCATTAATATGAGAAATAAAAACGGGAGACCTGAGCAGAGTTCCACCCAAAACGAAAAATAGCTGTCTTTTCTGTTAGGGCTGCAGTAGTAGATAAGGACTCCAGCAATGACGCCCGAAACAAAGAAACAAAAAGCGTATGAGAAACTAAGGAAATAGGAGGCGCAAAGAGAACTTAGAAAAAGAAGCAGGTAAGCAAAATTTTTTGTGTTTTGAATTCCTATTAATTTTGGGAGGGTTAAGACCTGGTCTTTCGGGAGATCCCGAATGTCAAAAGGAAGGACTAAGGCAGTAATGTAAAGCCAACTCATGAAAAAGATAGGCCAGTGAATTGGTTCTGAAAACAGCCATGCATTCACAAGGGCCCAGACAAGTCCTACGTAAAAAATCTTGAGTAGAGGGACTTTTCGGACGGTATCGTCAAGGAAAGTAGAGTTGTATAAAAGTCCCAAAAGCACAATGATTAGCCACTTTAATAGGCGTATTTCATTATGGTTCAAAATAATAAAGAGGGCCGAAACCAAAAATGTCACTATATTTAAGACGAGAATCTTCGAGAGCATTTTCTTCTGTCCTTGGTATTTTGTGTAGAGATATCCACTCAAATAAGTAACAAAGATCAGCACGACGCTCGGAAGTCGGAACGCGTTTTGCTCTACCATAAAAAAGACGGCAAATAGCGTTCCCATAAGGGACACAAAGATTTGAGAGTCGATTAGATAGGTTTTAAGGCGAGACGATCCGTTCATAAAAAACAAAGTTACGCTTTTAACCTTTTGCTTCTTTAATAATATAAGATATAAGTACCCCCGCGTATTTGCGCGATAAGAAAAAAACAACTGAGATGAAAAACGCCTTTATTCTGCTGGCTCTATTTTTAATTGTACCGGTAGGTCTTTTAAAATCGCAATCGTATTATGAAATGAATTGGAAAACTGTAGAGAATAACAAAAAACAGGGACTCTTTAAGAGCAATCTTCCCCTTTTAAAAGACATTGAGGCAAAAGCCATCCAGGAGAATAAGACGGTTGAATTAATTCGATCTCTCAAGGAGCAGTTTGCTATTTTGAATCTTACGAGCGACGATGAGAACAATCGAATCGCTTCCGAATTCTTTTCCAGCCTAGAGAAGGTTTCCCCTCAATTGAAGGGCGAGGCAAAAAGTATGTTTGAGGTTCTCAAAAGTGAATTTTTATATGAATACTACCTTCGAAACCGCTGGAAGATTCAAGCGAGAACAAACGTTCTCAATGCGGATTACAGTCAAATTGAGACTTGGAGCTCTCTTGATTTTAAAACCGAGATTGGCAAAAGTCTAGAGATGCTCGCTAAGAATAAGTCTCAGCTTGAGTCTGTGAAAATGGCCCCTTATCAAAAATTGTTTGGTAGTGAGTCCGACATTCAGTACGTGGAGACACTTTGGGTTTATTTCCGATTGCAGCAAATTGCTTATTTGAAGGACTCGAGTCTTTTCACCAAAAATGAACTTACTCAAAATCGAGTAGAAATTCTAGCCCTTTACAAGGAATTAATAGACTCTACGAAAGGAAACAGCAAGCTCTTTTTAGAGCATCAAAAACTTCTTTTTGATTGTGAGGCGGTGGCTTGTGAAAACAAAGTCGAGAGGCTTACTACGCTTTATACGAGCACTGCAGGGGATTTCGATTACAAAGTAAAACTCATCGAAGACCTTGTGGAGGAGCTTATCTCCCAAAACAAACTTCAAAAGGCAACAGAATGGACACAGGTTGCGATCTCTACGTACCCAAGCTCTCCTTTTTTAGAAGCTGTAAGACTTCAAAAGCGCCGGATAGAGCAGCCGGTGGTCCAGGTGGTTTTTCCTACACAAGTGGATGCAAACCAACCAATCCATTTGGTGGCAGAGCATAAGAATGCGTCTAAGTTCAGTCTCAAACTTTACGAGGCCACGGGCGATAAAGAAGGCTTTTTAAAAATTGTTCAATCCTCTTACCAAAAGGATCTCTACCAAACGATCAAAAAGAGCTTAGTGAAGGAGACGAGTTTTACGCTTCCTAAATCGGATGATTTTCAGATGCATAAAACCGCTTTTTCGCTTGACGGACTTGCACCCGGTCTCTACATAGGGGAGTACCAAGTGGATTCTGAGATCGATCTGTTTTACTTTTTAGTCTCTGAAGACCGTGTGCTTGTGCAAAAAAACGAAGTAACAAAGGGTACCAAAGACCGCTTTCAACTCCAGAATAGATGGACGGGTAAGGCGATTGGAAACTCTGAAATTCAAATGTTAGAATATGTTCGGGGAGCAAGTTTCAAGCCGTATAAAGTCGATACGAATGGAAATGGAGAGTTTGTTTTTCCTTCTTCCTCAAATGAAAATGTCTACAGGTATTACTTACTAGAAAGTAGCCGTGGAAAAGGGTTTTCGCTATTAAATCGCTACGGTGAGAATGACTATCGCTCGATGGAACAGAAAGAAGGTCCTTCTTTCCGTACGCAGCTCTTTATGGACCGAGCGATTTACCGTCCCGGACAAGTGGTGTATTTTAAAGGAATTGTAAGTGAGTCCCGAGCAGAGACAGGAAGTGAGTCCGTCGCTCCGGGCATTACCCAAAGCGTAGAACTTGTGGACTCAAACGGAGTCACGGTAAGTACAAAAGATTTTGTAAGTGGAGAATTTGGTAGTTACCATGGGAGTTTTACCTTGCCCACTACGGTTTTACCGGGCATGTTTTACTTAAGAACGAAAGGAGGGAAAAACGCTTCGAATGCAGCCTATCGAGGCCTTGAAATCTCTAAATCCTTCCGCGTAGAAGAATACAAACGTCCTAATTTTGAGGTGGTTTTTGAGCCGCTTAAGGGGGAGTATAGATATGGACAAAGCCTTACCCTGAAAGGAAAAGCGGAATCCTACAGCGGGGTGCCGATGGCAAACACCTCCGTTACCTATGAGATCAAAAAAGAGAACATCCGTTGGATGTATTTCCGTTGGTTCCCTCAAACGCCTTCCAATGAGAATTCTATTTTAGGGGAAACTAAGACAAACGAAAAAGGAGAATTTGAAATTAGAATGACGCTTGAAAAAGATCCCAATTTAAAAGGGCTACAAGTCGATCGATACGAGGTGAGTGCAAGCGTACTTGACCTCAATGGAGAGAGCATTTCTTCTCAGCAGGCTTTCAAAGTTGCCTCCGTCTCTCATTACCTAAATGCAGAGGGGAAAGATTCTTATTTGTCAGATGAGCCTACGGAGTTTTCGGTGCAAGTCAAAAACTATAGCGATCAGGATTTAGAGAGGTCTTACTTAGCTAAATTAGAAATGCTAGAAGGTCCTTCGAAGCTTTACCGGGATCAGTACAAACCTTATGTTCAAAACCTCCCTATTTTAAGCCATGAAGATTTTACAAAGAAATTCCCATTTGATCGCTATAGCGAAGAGGAATTGGAAAAAGAATCCCACGTTAAGAAAGTGGTGTTTGATGGCAAGACTTCGCAGGGGAAAACCCTTACGCTTGGGAAATTAACCCCAGGGATCTATGAGCTTACCCTTTACAATAAGGAAGGAGCCGATACCATACAGGCCAAGAGACGTTTTGAAGTCTATAACCCGAAAGGCCTTAGTAACAATCAAACCCCTTTTGCAGCCTTGATTGCTGAAAAAGATTCACTTCAGAGAGGGGAGAGCGCAGCGGTCTATGCCTACTCGGCTATTCCAGGAGCTATCGCTCGTTTCTTTATCCAAAATGGAGATGGAAGTACGCTTTTAGAAGAAAAACCTTTCCGGGGTGGTGTCGCAAAATTAGAGGTGAGCGCACCTAAAGATCCAAAGTCAGAACTTCTTCTCGTTCAGTTGCAAGTTTCAAGTTTAGGAGAGGTGCAAACGAAAAGTGTTGAATTTAAAATTGTGCAGCCTTCTCGGGATTTAATCCTAGAAACCACGGTTTTTAGAGACAAGCTCGAACCGGGACAAACTGAAAAATGGAGCGTGAAGGTGAAGGGGAAAGGAAAAGAAAGAATCAATGCAGAGCTGCTCGCGACGATGTACGACAAGAGTCTGGATGTATTTGCTACCAATTTGATTCGTTGGAATCCGATCGGGTTTGCGGGCTCGTATTTCACTCGCTATGACCATTCGGAGGACTTTACGCATGTCCAATATTCCAAACGGATTCCTTACAAAAGAACGAAATACGTGCAACTTCCTACCTTTTCTTGGATGGATTCAAATCTTAGGTACACAGGACAAATGGTCATTCGAGGGACTTCTAGTATGCGAGCCGATTCCATGCAGAGCCAAGTGGCGAAATTGGAAACGCAAATTGAAAGTGTGATGGCTCCTGCAGACTCGCAATTGTATCAAGAGCAAAGCGACGATTATGATGAGACACTGGCCGTGGAGCCCAAAGTTCCGCTTAGGGAGAACCTAAACGAAACGGCCTTTTTCTTTCCAGAACTAAGAACGGACTCTGAAGGGAATGTGCATTTTGAGTTCACTTCTCCTGAAGCGCTAACGCAATGGAGACTTCAATTCTTAGCCCATACGAAAGATTTGCAAATTGGAATGTTGGAAAAAGAAGTGGTAACTCAAAAGAAACTCTCTCTCACCGTAAATTATCCTCGATTCTTAAGAGAAGGGGATCAATTGGAACTAAAGACTCGAATTTCGAGTCTAGTGGATACGCCCTTAAAAGGAAATGCAAACCTTACGATTCTGGACGCGTCCACCCTTGAAGATATAACCGATCAATTTGGACTTGCAAGTACTTCGAAAAGCTTTGATTTAAGCGGAAATTCAAGTGCGCTTGTGGAGTACAGTCTTAAGGTGCCGAAAGGAGTGAGCGCAATTTTAGTACGCAGTACTGCGAAGTCTGGAGCGTTTTCGGACGGAGAGCAAAAGCCTATTGCCATTCTTCCAAATCGCAAACTCGTGACCGAGTCTCGTGCTATCTTTGTAAGGGAGAATGAAAGAAAAACCTTCCAAATTGAAAACTTATTAAAGGGAAATTCAAGTACGATGCAGCCGGTACGAGCTTCTCTAGAGCTCTCTTCCAATCCGATTTGGGAAGTTCTTTTCGCACTTCCGAGTTTGATGCAAGGCACTCAAAAATCAGCAGACTCTGAGTTCAACAAGTGGGTCGCACAGGTGATTGCTCAAGAAGTGCTAAAACAGAACCCAAGAATGGAGCAGGTGTTTTTAGCCTACCAGTCCAAGGATCTTTTGGAGTCGAATTTAGAGAAGAACCAAGAGCTAAAAGAACTTCTGTTAAAAGAAACGCCTTGGGTTTTAGAAAGTGAGAATGAAAAAGAGCAAATGGTGAGTCTAGCGAGACTTTTTGACCGCAGCACAATGAAAGCCTCAACTACGGCAAATTGGGCGGCACTACAAAGACTTCAAAATCCGGACGGTGGCTTTAGCTGGCAGCCGGGAGCTCCAAGTTCTTACTATACCTCTCTTTACCTTTTGAAGAATTTGGGTCGATTAAATCAGTGGATGGGCAAGGACTTAAATTCGTACAGTTCGAATTTAGATTCCCTTGTAAAAAAGCTTGTGAGTTATGTAGATCGGGAAGTGCAAAGTTTGGACGGGAAAGTAGAAACCCTTCTTACGACCAATTCGGTTTTAAATTATCTAGACGCTCGTCATTATTGGGAAACCTCGTATCCTCTAAAAGGAATGGGACTTACTTTAAAAACTCAGTTTATCAAAAAGGCTCCTAGTTTTAAACCCTCGGACTATACCTTCTACGGACTGCATAGAGGAGCGCTGCTTCTAAATGAATACAAACTTACAAGCACTGCGAAAAAGCTCCTTACGTACCTAAAAGAAACCTCCGTGGATTCAGAAGCGCAGGGAATGTATTGGAAAGAGAATGCAGGCAATTGGGGCTGGTTCTCCTCTAGTATAGCCAATCATGCCGGAGCGCTGGAAGCCTTCAATGCTTTAGCCCCTGCGGATCAAAAAACACTAGAAGAACTAAAGATTTGGCTCTTAACACAAAAAGAAGTGAGTCATTGGGATACCTCAAGAGCGACCGCAGAGGTTATTTATCTTCTTTTAAACTCTGGAAAATCTTGGACAGGAGTAGAAAGTGATAAGACCGAAGTTCTTTGGGGAGGCGAAAGCGTGAAAGAAGATTTAGTGGTGGAAGCGCCTGGGTACTTAAAGGCACAAATAAGCTCAAAAGAGATTTCGAAAGAAAAAGGACAAGTAGAGGTCTATAAAAAAGGCCCTGGAATTGCGCAAGGAGGACTCTACTATCAATACTATGAAGATCTGGATAAAATCGGATCTGCTTCAAGTGTAATTTCAATTGACAAGGAATACTACAGAGTTCGTTCCACAACCAATGGCGAGGTGCTTGAAAAAATATCCGCTTTGACTCCTTTGAAAATTGGAGATCGAGTGAAAGTACGGATCGTAGTTAATTTTGATCGTCCGATGGAGTATTTGCATCTCCGCGACCAAAGAGCGGCCGGCTTAGAACCGTCTGATACGCTGTCGTCCTACGTCTATAGCGGCGGACTTGGGTATTACAAAGCGGTAAGAGATGCCTCCGTGGATTTCTATTTTGAACGAGTATCCAAAGGAAAGCATGTGCTCGAATATGAACTTCGCGCAAATGCTTCAGGAAGCTTTAGCGCAGGCAATGCGAGCATTCAAAATTACTACGCGCCACAAATGAGCGCCCATACGAAAGGAGAACGACTTGAAGTAAAGGAGTAAAAAAAGGCTTCTCACGAAGTGGAGCAGATTAGAATAATTAAAAAATAAGATGCATGGAATTTTAATATCTTTGTTTTTAAACTTATTTTTATGATCCAGTGGAAAGTGATTTGTCTAGCCGCCTTAGGTTTTACGGCCGCTCTTAGCGCTCAGGAAAAACCGAGCGAGCAATTTTGGAAGGAAATTCAAAAGCATTGTGGCAAGGCCTATGAAGGCACCGTTACGAAAGGAGCGAAAGAGGGGGATGGCTTTACAGGCCAAGTTCTCCTTATGCAAGTTTTAGACTGCAAAGACAGCGTGATTAAAATTCCTTTCTATGTAGGAGAAGATCAGTCCCGAACTTGGGTGATAAGCAAAAGCCCAGAGGGTCTTTTGAAACTTAAGCATGACCATAGACTCGAAAACGGAACTCCAGACAAAGTCACCCAGTATGGAGGAGAAAGTAGCAATTATGGATTTAAGACACAGCAAATCTTTCCAGCGGACTTAGAGACCGCGAATTTGATTTCGTACGCTTCTGGAAATGTATGGTGGATTGATTTAGACGAGAAAAGCTTTTCCTATAATCTAAGACGAATCGGACAAGACCGCGTCTTTAGTGTTCGTTTCGATTTAAGTCAGCCCGTAGAAACTTCCAAAAAGCCTTGGGGCTGGGAGCAGTAACAAAAAAAGAATCGTGGAGAGTCTATTTGAAGTAAAATCGGCGGAGCTGTATTTAGAGCGACTAAAGCATCTAAGCAAAGAAAAAAGGCCCCTATGGGGGAAAATGAGTAGCTCTCAGATGCTAGCCCATTTGAATGCAAGTTTTGAATTTGTCTTTGAACCTCATAAGAAAAAGAGACCTGGACTTTTAAAAAGGCAGTTTCTTCGTCTTCTGGTAAAGCCCATGGTCGTGAGTGAGAAGCCCTTTAAGAAAAGCTTACCGACCGCCTTGGATTTAAAACAGAAGGAAGAAAAAGACTTTGAGACGGAATATCGGCGCCTTCGCGGCTATATTACGAAGACGGGTCAAATGGGAACCGAGGCTTTTGAAGGGAAAATGCATTTGGTTTTTGGAAAGCTTTCAGCAAAAGAGTGGAATCATTTGATTGGCAAGCATCTCGATCATCATTTTCGGCAGTTTGGCGTTTGATGTAGTAAGAATCAAGTAGAATAAAAGGAGAACGAGGCAAAATAAAACAAGAATATGAAAAAAGCAATCGCCGTTTTGGCAGGACTTATATCGGGAGGGATTTTAATGACCTTTGTGCAAAATTTAGGACATGTAATCTATCCGCAGCCTGAGAGCATGGACCCTAATAGCATGATTGAACTTTCTGAGTACATTAAAAATGCGCCGTTTATGGCCCTGTTTTTCGTGATTCTATCCTACGCAGCGGCTGCGCTATTAGCAGGTTGGGTTTCTACTCTGATTGCCTGGGACAAAAAACGAGTGTACGCCCTTATATGTGGAGTGCTCTTTTTAATTCAAGCCCTGTTTATGATGGCGAGCCTTCCCACTCCGATTTGGTTTTGGATTCTAGGCATTGGCGTTTGGGCCTTGGTCGAAGTGGGATATCGTTTGGCCCTCTACACAATGGATAAGAAGGCACTTTCTCGCTTACGATAGAGGGAATCGGTGCTTTCTACTAAAAATAATTAGCAAAAGAGCAAGTGCTCTTTTAAAATAGGAATCTTAAAACACCAAATTATGACCACTGTAAATGTGTATTTAAACTTCGATGGAGAATGCCATGAGGCCTTTTTATTTTACCAATCCGTCTTTGGAGGTGAGTTTAGCCACCTAAGACGCTTTTCTGACGTGCCCGCCTCGGAAAATATGCCTCCTTTTTCAAAAGAGGACGAAAACCGAATCATGCACGTTTCTCTTCCGATTTCAAAAGAAACGATTTTGCTTGGAAGCGATACCTTTCCGGGAAGCGAAAAGCTCACCAAAGGGAATAATTTTTCCATTGCAATTACGACCGATTCAAAAGAAGATGCCGATCGCCATTTTAACGCCTTGAAAGAAGGGGGAGAAGTGCAAATGGCTTTAGAGCAAACGTTTTGGGGCGCCTATTTCGGGATGCTGACCGACCGCTTTGGGATTCAGTGGATGGTAAATTATGACGATCCTGCCCTTGCGCAGTCGCATTAAACGCATTGGAAGTAGCGGGACCTAAAAAAACCGTTTTTATTGGTTGTAGAAATGCCTTGGAAATACTTTTCTTGGGTCCTGTTTCAGTACGTTTAATCGAAACCAAGATTCTAAAAATCCCCATCCATAAGAAAACATCTGAATGTAGGTGGCAATGACCGATAGGCCTGCAATGCTTATGTTTTTAGTTTTGATTAAAGCATGGAAAAAAACAAGGAAGGTATAGAATCCATAAAACAGGAGAAGCATTGGATTCGAGAAGCCGTAATAGGCTACTACGCCGAGTATATACCCAATTAAAAACAGAGAAGGAAAGGCAAACGTAGCTTTTACAAACTGGGGATGTCTTTGGTTCAGAATGGGCCGAGCCACGCCAAATTGGTTGACTTGTTTAGAGAATTTACCAAAATCGGTTCTTCTTTTGTGATACACGGCAATGTTGTCGAAAAAAGCGGTCGTGTATCCGTTCTCCCAAAGGGTCATCGAGAGATCGGGATCTTCGCCTACTCGTAAATCGGAAAATCCACCGACGTCTTTAAATGCTTCACTACGAACTCCCATGTTAAAGCTTCGAGGTTGAAATTTCCCCACTCCTTTTTTATGTCCCCGA
This sequence comes from Epilithonimonas sp. KH_059, assembly GCF_057838485.1. Classification (NCBI taxonomy): domain Bacteria; kingdom Pseudomonadati; phylum Bacteroidota; class Flavobacteriia; order Flavobacteriales; family Weeksellaceae; genus Epilithonimonas; species Epilithonimonas sp. KH_059. Next base: position 709,354 of record NZ_CM174468.1, on the reverse strand, counting down.
ATTCCACCTGTGGTAAAGAGCGAAGTCATGGAGTAAGAGATGGCTTTTTGCATCAAATTAAACCCGCGGTGGGCTTTGTCTGCCCCTCCAAAAGCATCGCACGGGATCTCCGCAAGGCTCTTTCTCACATTCTCAATATAATCCTTTTCAACAATGACATCGCTGTCTAAGAAAATAAGATATTCTCCTTTTGCCCTTGCAGCTCCATAGTTGCGACTTAGTCCAGGACCCGTGTTTTCTTTTCGGTGAAACTCAATTGGGAATCGATCCTGAAACAGTTCGATCGTAGGAAGAAGGGCGATTTTGGATCCGTCGTCCACTACAATCACCTCGAAGTCTTTGTCCGTTTGAAATCCAAGGGAGTTCAAAAGTTCAAAAAGTTCATCTTTTCGATTGTATATGGCGATAATGAGGCTAAGGGTAGGAGTCAAGATGTTTTAGTTTTCTGAGTTATTGTGAGTTTCTGTTTCCGTTTCTGTTGAATCAGTAGAGTCTAGAAAAGCGGCTTTGCTTTGTCCGCCTCTTTTCTTGGTGCCCTCGTACATTTCGTATTGCAAAAAGCGAGTTTCTAATTTACCATTAAAAAGTTTGACTTTACGCGAAGGGCGAAGACCAATTTTTTTCACCGCTTCTAGATCGGAAGAAATTAACCAAGCTAAAGTGTTGGGGTAGGATGTTTTAAACGTATCCCCAATTTTTTTGTAGAAGTCAGAATCTGTGATTTCAATGCGCTCGTCGTACGGAGGATTAAACACGATAAGGAGAGGGAATAACTCTTTTTTGCTTTCAAAGAAATCTTGGTCTCGAACTTCAATCACATCCTCAAGTTCCGCTGCCGCTAAGTTTTTTTCAGCCGCATGAAGCATCTTGGAATCAATATCGTATCCCACTATTTTTCCCTCCAAAGGAGTCATTCGGTTAAGGCGGTGTTCTTTAATGGATTTGAAAAGTTCGGCATCGTAATTCGGCCAGTTTTGGAACGCAAAACTCTGACGGTAGAGTTGAGCAGGCATATTCATGGCGATCATCGCGGCTTCAATTAAAAGGGTTCCAGATCCGCACATAGGGTCTAGGAAATTTCCTTTTCCGTCCCATCCTGCAATTTGAAGCATTCCGGCGGCTAAGACTTCGTTTATAGGAGCCTCTCCTGCGTCTTGCCTATAGCCTCTTTTGAAAAGAGCATCGCCTGAGGAGTCTAGAGAAACCGTGACGAATTCACGGTCAATATGCAAACTGAATTTAATGTCTGGATTTTTTGCATCGACGCTTGGACGCATCTCAAAGTGATCGCGGAAGTAATCCACGATGGCATCTTTCATCTTAAGGGTCATAAACTGCGAGTGCGTAAAGGTCTCAGAATAAACCGTAGAATCAATGGCAAAGGTTTGTCCTGCTTTTAAGTATTTGTCCCAAGGAAAACGGTAAAGCTTATCGTAGAACTTTTGCTCGTTATAGGCTTGAAATTCAAATATAGGTACGAGGATTTTAAGGGCCGTTCTTAGGGAATAGTTAATCTTGTACAAGAAGCCAAGATCCCCCTCACAGTTCACCGCTCGGTTTTTTATTTGTACATTTTTGCCTCCCAGTTTTTTCACTTCTTCTGCAAGAAGTTCTTCGAGTCCAAAAAAGGTTTTGATTTGTATTTGTAAATCGTCTGAAGTCATAAGGTTGTTTTAGAGTGACTAAGGATTTAATATCAGCGAGTAAAGATTTCCCATGCGATTAAATCCGTCTTAATTTGGCAAATTTAGCTATTTTTGCACAATGGAGTGGTTTAAAACATGGTTCAATTCGCCATACTATCATATACTATATAAAAACAGGGATTATAACGAGGCGGAAGCCTTTTTAAAATTGCTTTTGAAAGATCTTCAATTGCCTTCTGAGGCTCATATTATTGATCTTGCTTGTGGAAAAGGAAGACACAGTGTCTTTTTAAGTCGTTTAGGCTTTAAAGTACTGGGACTTGATTTATCTGAAGAGAGTATTTTAGCGGACAAAGCCTACGAACATAAAGATTTAAAATTCCAGGTGCACGACATGAGGGATCCGATTGAGTCGCAGCCGGTCGACGCGGTCTTTAACCTTTTTACAAGTTTTGGCTACTTTAGCGATCCTAAGGACGACGAAAAAGTCTTTGAGTCCGTCTCGAAGGTCCTAAAGCCCGGAGGTTATTTTGTACTTGATTTCTTAAACAAAGGGCAAGTGATTGAGTCGCTCGTCCCAAAAAGTGAAGAAATAAGGGACGAACTTGTTTTTCATATTGAAAAGCGCATCGAACACGGTGCCGTTATAAAAGAGATTCGATTTGAACATAATGAGAAGCCTTATTTTTTCTTTGAAAAAGTACAGCTGCACTCCTTAGAGTATATAGAATCTCTCGCACAGAAATTTGGACTCGTAAGAGAGAAAACCTATGGGGATTACGCATTAAGTCCTTACCACGAAACTCACTCTCCTCGCTGTCTAAGCGTATTTAGAAAAACTACCTTATGATTATACTCCTTCTAATATTAAGCGTTATCGTAGGCGTTTTGCTGGGAAAGTATTTAGGACAGAAGCAAAAAGTGGCCAAGAGTCTTTTGATCTTATCTGCAGGCTTTTTAATTACCATCTGCCTGAACGAAGTCTTTCCCATCGTTTATGAAAGGATCGATCACAACATCGGTTTATGGGTCATTGTAGGAGTGCTTCTTCAAATGTTACTTGAGAATTTGACCAAAGGGTTTGAGCACGGTCACATGCATCATCATTCGGCTGATGCTATTTTGCCCTTAGCTCTTATTGTGGGCTTATTTGTCCATGCCTTTATTGAAGGGATTCCACTAGCGAATGAAACGGAGTGGAATACCCCGTATTTGCAAGGGATTTTAATTCATAACCTGCCTATTTCTTTTATCCTTGGATCGTTTTTGTTTCAACATAAAAAGTTCTCAGCTTCTTCTTGGTTTATCATTGCGCTGTTTGCCATTGCTTCTCCATTAGGCATGCTTTTAGGTCGTTATTTTGATCCGAATCTAGAGCCTTATTTCCTCGCTGTGGTAGGTGGAATCTTCCTTCATATCTCTTCGGTCATTATCTTTGAGAGTAGCAAGAACCACAATGTGGATTGGTCCAAGATTGTGCTGGTCGTACTTGGAATTGCGCTAGCCTTACTAGGGCATCAATTTCATCATCATTAAGTAGAACGACCCTTTGGGTGGGGAAGTGCTCAATAGAGCGGACTCGGGTTGCATCTTGAAAATATTTACAATCCAAAGCCATAGAGCACCGATTATAGAAATAAAAAAAGGATTCGCATAAATTTGCGAATCCTTTTTGTTGTCATTAAAGGGGGGTTAATTAAAACTTCCAACCTAGTGTGATCGTCACTAGCGATCTTTTTGAATCGACATTACTAACTAAAGCGTAGTCGTTCGCGAAATAAGCACTAGGTGAAAAATACTGCGTTTGAGCGGCATCAGAACCTCTTAAGAAAGGCATGTTGTACTCAGAGCTAATATGGTTGTATGCGGCATCTATATAGAAAGACTTGAAGTCGTACCCAATCCCTGCAGCAAGCGTTTGTTTTGCGCCGGCATAGAGATCTTTGTAAGAAGCCTGTTCGTTTTGTCCTTGTGCATTTAAAATTCCAAGGGTCGTGTCGTCCACAGGACTAGAGGCGTAGCCGTATCCTGCTCTTAGACGAAGTCCTTCGTAACGATATTCTCCCCCAATTTTAACTTCAGAGCTGTTTTTGTAATGGTCTGAGTAAAATGCGTCCATTTCGCTTTGTGCAGCAGAACCCATTTTTCCAAAGCTTGGTTTAGATAGTCCAAGACTATAATCCACGTTTAGAGCAAAGTTCTTACTTGGAACATAAGCCGCACTTAGAGTCGCTTTTGCTGGGCTCGAAATGCTTCGAGACTCTCCGTACTCCCCGTCCTCGCTACTGTCTAAACCGTAGAAACTATACGTGCGCTCCATGCTCCACCAGGTAGGAGTTTCAAGGGCAGCACCCAAACGAAACTCAGGGCTTACTTTTCCAATCACCCCAATGGAGGCGGAAAATCCGCTCGCATCTTCAAAATAAGGAGTGTATTGTTTTGCAAAGATTTCGGTTTCTCCATCGCTACGGTACTTCATCGCCGCCGTGTCCCATTGAGACAAAGACGCGCTGTGAAGATTGATAGCACCCCCGACATAGATTCTATTGTCGTAGTTTCCACCCACTGCGATCGACATTTTGCTTTTGTCCCCAAGGCGGTTAAAGGCATGAGCACTGTAGGAGAGTTGATCTCCATCGGCAAGGTCGAAAGTCACAAGACTGTTTCCTGGAGCTTCCGAATAATCTTCAATAGATTCTCTGGAGAAGCTAATTCCTAGGTTCACAAATTTCCACGCGGAACTCATTCCTGTAGGGAAAGCCACAATGGCCCCTACGTGGCCTAAATCGGTATTGTTTAGCTCATAGTCTAAACTATTGCCGTGGAGTGAGGTCGTATTTTGAGTTTTATCAATACTTAACGTAGCAGAAAGATCACTTGCAATGGCCACTCCAATCCCCGCAGGGTTGGTTGAGATGACAGAGGCATCTCCTCCAAGAGCTCCCATGGATCCTGCCATGGCATTGAATTTAGAAGAACCAAGCGTGCTTGGGCTACTATAGAGATCAAGTGAATTTCGAAGGACAGACGTATCCTGCGCTTGCAAATAGAAAGCCGCAGAAATCGTAAGAAGTGTGAATGACTTTTTAAACATTTATTATTTGATTGTTATTTTTAACTAACGGGACCGTTGCATCCCGATTTTTTTTAAACTTTATCTGAAACCGCCGCGAGTTCCTGAACGACTTCCCCCTGAGGAGCTTGAAGATCCAGAAGAGCGGAAGCCTCCGTCGTTTCTAAAGCCACCTGAATTGGAATTTCTAAATCCACTGTCCGGTGTACGGTATTGAGTTCGCTCTTCGACACGTGGCTGTACACGCTGACGCTCATACTGCTGCTGGCGTGCTCTCGAATTCGTGTTCATCCGGTTGGAGTTGTTTAGCGTTCCACGGCGAAGCGTAGAGCTCGAAGTATTTGGACTGCTCGATCTGAAAGTTCCTGAATTCCGGAATCCTGCATTGTTATTCATGCGATTGGTTTGCGGATTTCTGTAATTTCCGTCCTGACCGCTATTTCTTCTAGGTGCGCGGTAGGTATTGTAAGCTCCACTGTAGTAGCCATTGTAATAGTTTCCGTATCCGTAGTAGTTCCCGTATCCGCCATACCCATAGTAAGGTCCGTATCCGTAAAGGGAATTGTACCCATAGTAAGGAGAATATCCGTATCCCCATGGATCGTAAGGCATGTACCCCCATCCCCAAGGACGGTAGTTAAAGTAAGGAGAGTATCCCCAACCAAAACTAAAGGAAAAACGACTTGGCCAATACCCTGAGTAGAGTCCGTATCCGTAGCCATACGGATAGTCCCAACCGCTACCGCTATACTGCGTTACGGATCCCGTGTACGATCCCCAATCGGAGTCCGTCGCTTCGAGCGTGTTCCAGTTGTCGTTTTGATAACGGGCCTTCGCATCCTGAACGTTTTTCTCGCTCTTTTCTAGGGTTGAAGGTTCGTCGTACTCATAATAATCGCCTACTTGGTTGTATTCTCCACCTACTTGGGCCACCGGCAAGGTGTCCGTATTTGGATCGTAGTAAACGCCATCGGTTTCACTGTAGCCCCCTGGGTAGGCTCCACAAGAAATCGCAAGCAGTGCGACTCCCACAAGTAGGCTAATTTGTGAAAAAGGCCGATTTGGCAGGTTTTTATGTATATTTTTTTTCATGATAGAGTGAAAGATTTTAATTTAATTTATATTTGCACATTGGCTAAAAACGGAATTAAACAAAAGGTTTTTAGTCTTTTCAAATTTACGCTTTTTATTTAGATTGAAACGAAGCGCAAAAGTTAAAAGAACGGACAAAATAAGAGTATTATGGCAAAATTAACGTCGAGAGAGGAGGATTACAGCAAATGGTACAACGAACTTGTAGTGAAAGCGGATCTTGCAGAAAACTCGGGAGTGAGAGGAAGTATGGTAATTAAACCGTACGGGTATGCAATTTGGGAGAAAATGCGAGACGAACTGGATCGCAAATTCAAAGAAACAGGTCACCAAAATGCCTATTTCCCTCTGTTTGTGCCGAAAAGTCTTTTTGAAGCCGAAGAAAAAAATGCAGAAGGATTTGCTAAAGAATGCGCTGTGGTGACCCACTACCGTTTAAAAACCGATCCTAACAATCCGCAAAAACTAATTGTAGATCCAGAGGCGAAATTAGAAGAAGAACTCATTGTGAGACCGACTTCTGAAGCGATCATTTGGAATACTTATAAATCTTGGATCCAGTCTTATAGAGATCTTCCTATTTTAATAAACCAATGGGCGAATGTCGTTCGTTGGGAAATGAGAACCCGACTCTTTTTAAGAACCGCTGAGTTCTTATGGCAAGAGGGGCATACGGCTCACGCCACGGAGCCCGAAGCTGTAGAAGAGTCCGAAAAAATGCTAGAGGTGTACGCGAAATTTGCCGAGGACTTTATGGCTATGCCTGTCGTTCGCGGAATTAAATCGCCTTCCGAGCGTTTTGCAGGTGCGGTAGAAACCTACTGTATCGAAGCGATGATGCAAGACGGGAAAGCCCTTCAGGCAGGAACTTCTCATTTTTTAGGACAGAACTTTGCCAAAGCCTTTGATGTAAAATTCACGAACAAAGAAGGAAAGTTAGAACATGCCTGGGCTACGTCTTGGGGCGTTTCCACTCGTTTAATCGGAGCGTTAATTATGGCGCATTCCGACGATCAAGGTCTTGTCCTTCCTCCAACTTTGGCGCCGATTCAGGTGGTGATTGTTCCTATCTTTAAAGGACAAGAACAATTAGAGGAGGTGAGCGTTGTGGCAAAATCTCTACAAGAAAAACTTCGCGCGAAAGGAATCTCGGTTAAGTTTGACGATGACGATCAAAACAAGCCGGGTTGGAAATTTGCGGAATACGAATTGAAAGGAGTGCCGATTCGGATCGCTCTAGGAGCGAGAGACCTTGCAAACGGAACCCTTGAAATTGCAAGAAGAGACAACCTTACGAAAGAATCCAGACCGATTGAGGGAGTGGAGGATTATATCGAATCTTTACTAGAAACCATCCAAAAGGATATTTATATCAAGGCACTCAACTTTAAAGAGGAGCACACCACGAAGGTGGACACTTTTGAAGAGTTTAAAGAAGTTCTAGAAACCAAGGGAGGATTTATTTCTGCCCATTGGGATGGAACCGAGGAGGAAGAGGAGCAGATTAAGCAATTAACGAAAGCGACCATTCGCTGCATTCCTTTAGACAGTGCTCCAGAGCAGGGAGTTTCTCTCCTTACTGGGAGGCCTTCTTCACGCCGCGTGCTATTTGCTAAAGCTTATTAAATAAAAGTTAAAATACCTTAACATTTAGGCCTTTGGATTAGTATTTGCTTAATAAATGATAGTTAACATTAAAAATAAACTATTATGGCATTAAACATTATTGAGCTAATTAAAGGGCAATTAGGTCCTGCATTAGTCTCGCAAGCTGCCACGCAGCTGGGCGAAAGTGAATCTGGAATTTCAAAAGCAATCTCGGGATTAATTCCTTCCGTAATTGGAGGAATGGCAAACCATGCGGACGATTCGACCGTACTTGATTCCATTACCGGAGCTTCAAGCGAAGGTCTTCTTGGTAATTTATTAGGCGGATCCACAGGAAATTCTCTCGTGAGTTCTGTACTGCAAAAAATCTTTGGAGACAAAGTCGGAGGACTTATTAATTCCATTGCAGGTTTTGCTGGGGTTAGTAACGGTTCGGCAAGTTCTTTACTGAACATGGTGACTGGAGCCTCCCTTGGATCTATTGGAAAATACGCAGCCGATCAAAATTTAGATGCGAGCGGAATTTCTTCTTTATTAAAAGATCAAAAAGGAGTCGTTTCGACTTTGCTTCCAGCAGGTCTTTCCCTTGCGTCTCTTGGACTAGGAGATTCGATTATTCCGGATCCTACGACCCCTGTGAATCCCGTACCTCCGGTAACCCCTGTGGATACAACGACTCCAAAAGTCGAGGTTCACAGAGCAGGAGCTACGCATGTGAAAGCAGAGCCGAAAAAAGAATCTAGTTCCGTTTTAAAATGGTTGCTTCCTTTGCTGCTTCTATTGGCTGCAGGGTATTTCCTTTTCAAACAATGCGATAACAAGCAGACTCAAACGACTATGACCGATACGGATTCTCTTATGGTTGATGAAGATACCATGACTCTTGTGACGGACTCTTTAGCGACCGCTCCTATGAATAGAGAAGCAACCAGCGTACTGCTTCCAGACGGAAAAAGTCTGAATGCTTACAAAGGAGGGATTGAAGACCAAGTGGTTCAGTTTTTAAATTCATCAGACTACGCTTCGCTTAGCGATGACGATTTGAAAGACCGTTGGTTTAATTTTGACAACTTGAATTTCGAATTTGGAACCACGACTTTAACTCCAGAATCTCAAGTGCAGTTAGACAACCTAAAAGCAATCCTTGCAGCGTATCCGGCTTCCAAAATTAAAATTGGTGCTTATACCGATAAAAAAGGAGACGATGCATTAAATAAAAAGCTTTCTCAGGATCGTGCGAATGCAGTGAAGACAGCTCTTGCTTCTGCGCAAGTTGTTGAAGCGGAAGGATACGGGGAAGAATTTGCCGTCGTGTCTGAATCTGCAACGGATCAGGAAAGAGAATCTGATCGTAAAACTGCGATTCGTTTCGTAAAGTAAATAAATAGCCCCTAGGGCACACTATACTCTTCGATTCCGAAAATCTTACTTGATTTTCGGAATCGTTTTGTTTAGGGAAGACTAGGGGCACAAACGAATTTAATTCAAAAAGAACTTGTTTATTAGATAACAATTGTTATTTTTGTTAGATTATTCTAACAAATTAAAAATGCCTAGCAATTCCTCCGGTTGGAGACGTTCTCGAAACCAAAATTCCTTGTCCGAATCGTTTGCTTCTGTGTCCATTCCAAAGGATGCCGGGTTTTGGCGCAAGCTACTTGCCTTCATGGGTCCAGGACTCATGATTGCCGTCGGATATATGGATCCGGGGAATTGGGCGACGGACATTGCAGGAGGCGCCCAGTTTGGGTATACGCTGCTTTCGGTTATTTTAATTTCAAATCTATTTGCCATTGTTTTGCAGCATCTTTCCTTAAAACTAGGGATTGCGGCAGAGCGGGATTTAGCGCAGGCCTGTCGGGATCATTATTCCCCTGGGGTGAATTTTGTGCTTTGGCTTTTTTGTGAGATTGCGATTGCGGCCATGGATCTGGCCGAAGTGATTGGAACGGCCATCGCTCTGAATTTACTCTTTGGAATCCCACTTACGTGGGGAGTTGCCATTACGATTGTGGATGTCTTTGTGATTTTGCTTTTGCAATCGCGCGGATTTAGAAGGCTAGAGAGTCTCGTAGGAGGACTTATTTTTATTATTTTAATCTGTTTTGCCTATCAGATCATTGTTTCTCAGCCTGAGATCTATCCGATTTTAAGTGGACTCGTCCCTCAGAAAGAAGTGGTTACAAATCAGTCTATGCTCTACATTGCGATCGGGATATTAGGCGCAACGGTCATGCCCCACAATCTCTATTTGCATAGTAGCATTGTGCAAACAAGAGCCTACGAACGCACTGTACCTGGAAAAAAGGAAGCGATTAAGTTTGCCACCATTGACAGTACGTTATCCCTTGGGCTTGCTTTCTTAATTAACGCAGCCATCCTTATTGTAGCCGCAGCGACGTTTCATACCACCGGAAATCATGACATTGCTGACATTCACGATGCCCACCGAATGCTAGAGCCTCTATTGGGAACCTCTCTTGCCAGCATTGCTTTTGCCATTGCACTGCTAGCCTCTGGACAAAATTCAACGCTCACAGGAACTTTGGCCGGACAAATTGTAATGGAAGGCTTTTTAGATCTAAAACTAAAACCTTGGCTTCGTCGCTTAATTACGCGCCTTATTGCGGTAATTCCGGCTTTTATAGTAACCATCCTATACGGAGAAAAAGGGACTACAGAGCTGCTTATCTTCAGCCAGGTGATCCTCTCTATGCAACTAAGCTTTGCCGTGGTTCCGCTTGTACTTTTTACAAGTTCAAAGAAAAAAATGGGAAGCTTTGTGAACTCCTCTCTTATGAAAATCCTCGTTTGGATCATTACGGTGATCATTGTGGTGTTAAATCTCTATCTTTTGTACACCGAAATTCTTACCTAATCTGTCGGGAGGGGCATAATAAATCGGACAAAATTTCCATTTCTTGGTTTTGGCAGTGAATTTGAGTGGACACTCGTAGTTAATTTTATATTATGTCAGAAAACAACGATAAGCAAGAAGAAATTTTAAGCGATGCGCAGGGGGCTACAAGTGAGTCTGAAACTCCAAACCCAGAGTCGCAGAATCCCGTAGAGGAAAAAGAATCGACCGAAGCTCTTTTGTTGCAGGAGAAGGACCGTTATGTCCGCCTGTTTGCCGAATTCGAAAACTATAAGAAAAGAACGGCCAAAGAAAAAATGGAGTTTTTCCAGTTTGCAAACCAAGATCTTATGAGCTCCATGCTGGGCGTGTTAGACGATTTTGAAAGAGCCTTAAAGGAAATCTCGAAAACGGAACAAAAAGAGGATCTAAAAGGAGTCGAACTTATTTACCAAAAATTAAAATCGAAACTTACGGAAAAGGGTTTAAAAACCATTGAAGTAAATCCAGGCGATACGTTCAATGTGGATTTCCACGAAGCGATTACCCAAATTCCTGCTCCTTCCGAGGATTTGAAAGGGAAGATTGTGGATGTCGTGGAAACGGGCTACACTCTGTATGACAAAGTGATTCGTTTTGCGAAAGTAGTCACTGGAAACTAACTTTTTTACCTAAAATCCTTTAAGTGCCCTAAGTGGCCTTTTCCCATTTAAAATATTATGTCAAAACGAGATTATTACGAAGTTCTGGGCATCTCGAAAAGTGCGAGTCCCGAGGAGATTAAAAAAGCCTACCGTAAAATGGCCATTCAGTTCCACCCGGACAAGAACCCAGGAGACAAACAGGCCGAAGAAAACTTTAAAGAAGCAGCAGAAGCGTACGAAGTACTTAGCGATCCGCAGAAGAAAGCACGCTACGATCAATACGGCCATGCCGGAATGAGCGGCGCCGGAGGTGGATTCGGTGGCGGTGGATTCGGCGGAGGTATGAGTATGGAGGATATCTTCTCTCAATTCGGCGATATTTTCGGGGGAGGATTCTCTGGATTTGGTGGCGGCGGCTCAGGGCGTGCGCAACAATCAAGAGGCTCCAATCTTCGTGTACGTTTGAAGCTTAATTTGCAGGAGATGGTAGAGGGAACTCAAAAAACCATCAAGGTCAAAAAAATGAAGGCCGCTCCGGGAGCGACTGCAAAAACCTGTCCTACCTGTCATGGGTCAGGAGCGCAAGTAAAAGTGATGAATACGATGTTTGGTCAAATGCAAACGCAGACCACTTGTGGAACTTGTGGAGGACTTGGGAAAGTAGCCGATAAAATTCCAGCAGGTGCAAACGAACACGGACTCATTCGTGAGGATGAAGAAGTCACGATCAACATTCCAGCTGGAGCAAGAGAAGGAATTCAACTCAATGTAAGAGGCAAAGGAAACGATGCTCCTTTCGGAGGAACTCCAGGGGATCTTTTGGTCGTGGTGGAAGAAGAAGTAGACAAAACCATCAAAAGGGAAGGGGATAACCTTCACCAAGAATTGTATATATCCTTTGCAGAAGCGGCATTAGGAACTTCTAAAGAAGTTTCTACCGTGGGAGGGCTTGTCAAAATTAAAGTAGATCCAGGCACCCAAAGCGGGAAGATTTTAAGACTTGCTGGAAAAGGACTACCGAGCATTGACAGTTATGGAAAAGGCGATATGTTCGTACACATTAATGTGTGGACGCCTCAGAACTTAACACCAGGACAAAAAGACTTTTTTGAGCAACAACTCGAAAGTGGAGAAATGGTGGCAGAACCTTCCGGAAAGGAAAAGTCCTTTTTTGACAAAGTAAAAGACTTATTTAGTTGAAGAGCGATTAAATCCTGGTTTGACAGGTTTTTTTCTTGAAACCATAAAAAGTGAATCGGGCTATCCAAATGGATAGCCCGATTGTTTGTTGAAAAGACGCGAGCTTTCAACTTATTTTTTAGGTTCTGCCTTGCGCTCTAGCACTTCGTCTACCATTCCGTATTCTTTCGCCTCGCTAGAGGTCATCCAGTAATCACGATCTGAAGATTTCTCAACCCATTCGTAGGTTTGTCCTGAGTGCGAAGAAATAATCTCATAGAGTTCTTTTTTCAATTTAAGCATTTCACGAAGGTTGATTTCCATATCGGAAGCCACCCCTTGAGCACCCCCCGAAGGCTGGTGAATCATCACACGTGAGTGCTTAAGAGCGGAACGTTTGCCTTCTTGTCCTGCTACGAGAAGAACCGCGCCCATACTGGCTGCAATTCCGGTACAGATGGTAGCCACGTCCGGTTTAATGATTTGCATGGTGTCGTAAATCCCTAGACCTGCATACACGCTTCCTCCAGGAGAATTGATGTAAATTTGAATGTCTTTGTTCGGATCCGAACTTTCTAAGAATAACAACTGAGCCGTGACAATGTTCGCCACTTGGTCGTCGATTCCTGTTCCTAAAAAGATGATGCGGTCCATCATAAGTCTTGAGAATACATCCATCTGAGCCACATTTAAGCGTCTTTCCTCCATAATGTAAGGAGTAAGGTTTGTAGGGCCGTAATGATTCATGTATTGGTCTGTAGCAAGTCCACTGTTTCCTAAGTGTTTGACAGAAAAATCTCTAAAGTCGTCTTTAATATTCATATGTAAGTTCTTTCTATGGTTCTTATACTTTACTGTTCAAAATGTGTTCCTAACTGAAAATTAGCCATTATGTCATATGATTCGGTGAAGCTCCTGGTCCATTTGGATTTTAAGCTGGTTGAGTCGAATGATTTTCGTGTAAATCTTTTCCGAATCTTCGCCCGCTTGAAGTTCTTTTTTAAGCTCCTCAATTAGATGCAGCACGTAGGTTCTCTTGTGACGAATTAGAACCTGTTCCACAATTTGGGGTACGAGTTCGTATTCTTGGTCAAAGTAAATGTTGTGCTTTCCCCAATCGCTGTTTTCGTACGGGGTTAAAAGAGCATCGGCTGCCTTTTGATTCAATTCTTGATCCATCAGGGTAAGGAAAAAGCCTCCGGTTCGAATTTGTGCATTTTCAAGACCCTCGAGAATGGCATTAAAGATTTTCGTGTTTAAACTAGAGCGCATCTCATAGCCGTCTTGTTGAAAATGAGCCACAATTTCTTCCAGCACTGTAATTTGGAATTCGTTCTGCTCTTCATCCTTTCGGGTGAGTACTTTTTCTCCGTATTTGAATAAAAGCTCAAAAAGCTTTTCTTCCAAAAGAAGCATGGGATCGATCGATTGGAAATCAGGCTGTGAGATTTCAAGAGTGGGTACCGGGCGCGCTTCTCTTGGTCTCGGTTTCTCATTTTTTACGACTTGCTTTTGAAGGCTAAGTTCATTGAAGAGGTTTTGAGGAGAGAGCGAAAAGCGATCTGCCACTTCTTTTAGATAGATTTCTTGCTGAAGAGGGTTCTCTACGTAGCCGATCGAGCGAACAATGTCCGTGATGGACTCCGCTTTTTTAATGGGATCGGTACCAATGTCCTTTAAGAGGACTTCTGCTTTAAAGTTAATGAAATCCTGTGCCTCGTTTTGAATAAAGCTCTCGACGTACTCTCTTTCATGCGCTTTGGCAAACGAATCTGGATCGTGCCCATCGGGGAAGAGAAGGATTCGGATGTTCATGCCTTGGGCTAGGAGAAGATCAATGCTTCTGAAGCTCGCACGAATCCCTGCCGCATCCCCGTCAAATAAGATGGTGACATTTTGAGTGAGTCGCTTGATGAGCTTAATTTGAGCCGTCGTGAGGGCGGTTCCTGAACTGGAAACTACATGTTCGATGCCCGCTTGATGCAGGGCAATGACATCCATATAACCCTCCACGAGAAGGCAGAGATTCTGCTTAGAAATGGCCTGCTTGCTTTGGTTTAGCCCGTAGAGCACATCGCTCTTATGGTAAATCCCCGTTTCTGGTGAGTTGAGGTATTTGGCCGTTTTTATGTTGTTCTTTAGAATTCGGGCTCCAAACCCTAGCACTCGTCCTGAGAAACTATGAATTGGGAAAATCACGCGGTCCCGAAATCGATCGACTCCTGTAGGCGCATTGGAAGGAAAGACGGAAAGTCCGGAGCTTTCCAATAGCTCCTTGGAATAGCCTTTGTCTAAAGCATACTGCGTAAACTCATCTCTTTTTTCAGGAGAGTATCCCAATTGAAATTTTTCAATCAGCTCTTTTTTGATCTGCCTTTCTTTGAAGTAGGCCAGTCCAATGCTTTGCCCTTCCTCGGTTTCAAAAAGCTGGTCTTTGAAAAAGTCCGCCGCAATTTCATGAATTTTATAGAGAAGTTCTTTCTCGTCTTGCGCTGCTAATTCTTCCGGTGTTTTTTGGACCAAAGTTTCTTCGATCTGAATTCCGTATTTCTTGGCTGCAAAGCGAAGCGCTTCCGGGTAGGTGAAGTTTTCAATTTCCATTAAAAAGGAAATGGCACTTCCTCCCTTGCCCGTGGAAAAGTCTTTCCAAATTTGTTTGGAAGGAGACACCACAAAGGATGCGGTCTTCTCGTCCTTGAATGGACTAAGACCCTTAAGGTTGGATCCGGCGCGCTTAAGCACGACGTATTCCCCTATGATTTCTTCAACCCGAATGGCTGAAAAAATAGCATCAATTGTTTTTTGCGAGATCATTTTGTAAAAATAAGTAAATGTCTTTAAATGCGCATCAAAGCTGGCGGGAAATTAAATGCCCTGTTCTCGCTTTGGGGAATCTAGGCAAAAATTAAGAGGGTTTGTTTATCTTTGCCGCATGAAAACGGTACAGATTCAAGCGAATGATTTTTTTGAACTTTTAAAATCCAGAGACACCTCCATGTGGAGTGTTTTTGCTCAAATGATAGATGGCGAGGCAAAGGAACTTGTGTTTTTAAATGAAAACAAGCAGGTTCTGTTCTCTTACCAATTGCCTACCACCAAAGAGCAACTGGACCTAGACCAGAAGCAGTTTGCGCAGGAGTATGCAAAAAAACTATCGGAGAGAAATTAAGGCTTCTGCGAGTTTTGTTGAGAAAGAAATGCAGAAAGTGTCTTTTTGGCACTCGCTACATCGTGCACACGCAGAATTTTTGCTCCTTGCTTCAAAACGCTTAAATGCAGCTCTTGCGTTTTTTCATCTACTTCTGAATCGAGTGGCGTTTTGTTTAACGGTTTGTAAATAAAAGATTTTCGAGATATTCCAATGAGAAGCGGGTAGTTTCCAAACCCTAGAATACCCACCTCTCCAATCAACCTTTCTTGATCGTTTTGGGTTTTTCCAAAGCCAAAACCGGGATCTAGAATAATATCCTTTACCCCCATCTGTGTTAAAAGTCTAGCCTTGTTTAGTAAGAACTGGTTTACGGTCGTGGTGATTTGCGGATCGGGATGCTTTTCATGCATAGACTCGTAAGTGGGATTCACATGCATTAAAATATAGGGCACTTGTAAATCCGCTACGGTTTCAAATAATGTGGGATCGTACTGGCCCGCTGAGATGTCATTCATGATATCCATTCCTTGGTCAAAACCGTAGCGAAGTGTATCCGACCAAAAAGAATCTACGGAAATGAGCACATCAGGAAATTCTTTTTTTAGAATAGGAATCAGAGTACCTAGTCTTTCTATTTCCTGCTCTGCAGACAAAAAAGTTGCGCCCGGTCTCGTGGACTGGGGACCTAAATCCAAAATATCCGCCCCTTGGGAGACTAAAAGTTCCGCGTGCGCTAGGGCAGCCTTTTGGGTCTGGAATTTACCGGAATCGGAAAAAGAATCTGGGGTCACATTCAAAATTCCCATGAGCTTAGGCGTTTCAAGGGATATGAGACGTCCGTGGCAATTGAGAGAGAAGCTATTTTGAGAAAGGCAGGATTGGATTTTTGTCATAACGCAAAAATAGCAAAAATAGACAGACAAAAGGGGCCCACACCCTTCTATAGGTTTCTCAAAATTCAGTATCTTTGAACCTTAAGCTTATCTATGATCAAGACCTCAAATGA
This sequence comes from Epilithonimonas sp. KH_059, assembly GCF_057838485.1. NCBI lineage: Bacteria > Pseudomonadati > Bacteroidota > Flavobacteriia > Flavobacteriales > Weeksellaceae > Epilithonimonas > Epilithonimonas sp. KH_059. The sequence continues at coordinate 693,098 of NZ_CM174468.1, read as the reverse complement.
ATTTGACATTGCCCTTAAGCAGTGTCGGGATGTATTTCACTCAAAAATGAAGGATTATGGCACCGCCTGGCGTGTGCTTAGACCGAGTTCAATTACAGACCAGATTTACATTAAGATAAACCGCATCCGTACCCTCCAACTAACCGATGAAAAAAAGGTAGACGAAAGCGAGGTAGACGGATTCATTGCCATTGTAAATTATAGTATAATTGGACTGATCCAACTTCAAAAAGGAATTTCCGATGAACTGGCCGCAGAGCCCAGCGAAGTGAGTGAACTGTATGATCAATTTGCAGCAAGCGCCAAATTGCTAATGGAAAATAAAAACCACGATTATGGAGAAGCTTGGAGGGATATGAGAATTTCGTCGATGACGGATCTTATCTACCAAAAAGTTCTACGCACGAAACAAATCGAAGACAATGGCGGCAAAACCCATGTGTCGGAAGGGCTAGATGCCAATTATTATGATATGCTTAATTATGCTGTGTTTTGTCTCATTAAACTTTCTCCTACTTCTTAAAACGAATAGTCTATGTTTCTAAAATCTTTTCTTCGAATTCTGATTGCCCTTATCTTCCTGGTTTCGGGTTTTGTCAAAGCAGTGGATCCTGTAGGATTCTCCTTTAAACTTGAAGAATATTTTTCTCCGGCTGTGTTTAATTTGCCGTTTTTCGATTCGTACGCCCTAGTGCTTTCCATCCTTGTGGTCGCACTGGAACTACTTCTAGGTCTAGCTCTTCTGATAGGGCTTCGCTTAAGACAGACGCTTCTCATATTAATTGCACTCTGCGTCTTTTTTGCCTTTCTCACCTTCTATTCCGCTTATTTCAATGTGGTGACCGATTGTGGCTGCTTTGGAGATGCGCTCAAATTAGAGCCTTGGCAAAGTTTCTGGAAGGATATAATTCTGCTTGCAGGACTTCTGATCCTTTGGAAAGGGTATTCTAAGCAGCATCCTACAGAAGGCAGCGAGAAATGGAAATGGATTGCGATGGGCGCTGGCCTTCTGTGCACCGTCTTTATTGTATGCATTGGAATTAAAAGCGAACCTTTAATTGATTTTAGAGATTATAAAGTGGGTACGGATCTTAAAGCCGAGAAACACAAGCTAAAAGAAAGCCCTGCGCAGTATCAAACGGTGTATGCTCTAAAGAATACGAAAACCGGAGAAGAGAAAGAAGTTTCTCAGGACGCTTACATTGCCGATGCGGCCTATTGGAGTGAGGGCTCCGTATGGGAAATCCAAAAAGACGCGACCAGGCAAGAGCTTGTGAAGAAAGGCTATGAATCTGAGGTACTTAAATTTAGAATTGAAAACAAAAATGGAGAGGATATTACCCCTTCCATTTTAGAGGCAGAACACGTGGTGCTTTTGTTTTCTTATGCTCCACAGGATTTATCAGAGCAAACCCTAAAAAAGGCGCAAGACTTAGTTCGGGGTCATCCACTTGTGTATGGCGTTTCCACTTCCCTTCAAACCTTTTCCGATCTTGAAAATACAACCATGGACCCCACAGCCATGAAAACCATAGCCCGTAGTAACCCGTTTGTCCTTGTACTACACAAAGGAAAAATCGTGGTGAAAAAACCAATTGATGAATATGCGAACTAAGCCCAAATCTAAAAATAAATAACACGATGCAAAAATCAAATAAATCCATCGCCGGATACCATCTTTTAATGATTTTATCCTCGGTCGATAATGAGTTCTCTCCAGAGGAGGGACTTAAAATTCAGGAATATCTTGCGGAAGAATTTCCATTTCGAATCAACCTTGACAATGAGATCGATGCCATTGCCCGCCTTAAACCCGAGGACTGGAAAGACCATTTTGAGTTTCATGCTCGGTGTTTTCTAGAAGACTCGGTGGAGAAGGAGAGAAAAGGATTTTTGCAATTTGCAAAGAATTTAATTAAAGCCGATGAGCAGGTAAGTCCTGATGAGCATCGTTTCTACTTATTATTAAAAGCGCTTTGGAACGCTTAATTTAAAGCTTAAACTATGAAAAAACCATTAATTTTCTCCGGAATAATTCTTTGTGCTATGACAAATGCTCAACAATGGCCGGCTATTTCGCCTCCGATCGCAGAGACTCAGTCTCATGCAAGAACCATCCATGGGGATACCGTTGAGGATCCTTACTATTGGATGATTGACTATTTTAAGAAAGGGAAAGACTCTCAAAAAGTAGTGGACTATCTGACTGCAGAAAACACCTATTGGGAGACGATGATGAAGGATACAGAGCCCCTTCGTGAAGCGCTTTATACCGAAATGCGCGCGAAGATTAAGGAGCAGGACGAGTCTGTGCCTGTTTTTAGAAATGGGTATTATTACTATACGCGAACCGAACAAGGAAAGCAGTACTTTAAGTACGCAAGAAAGAAAGGTACTTTGGACGCCAAAGAAGAACTCCTTCTTGACGTCGACAAAATGGCGGAAGGCAAAGCCTATTATGCCGCCTCCGGATTTTCCATCTCACCGGACAATTCAAAAATGATCTTTGGAGTAGACGACGTGTCTAGAAGACAATACGAACTCTTCATTAAGGATTTAAAAACAGGCGAAATTAAAAGTTTAGGAATTAAGAATACCACTGGTCGTGCAACTTGGGCAAACGACAACCAAACGATCTTTTACACTGCGAAGAACCCAGAGACTCTGTTGTCCGAAAAAATCATGCGTCACACGCTTGGGACTCCTTCTAGCAAGGACGAGGTGGTGTATTTAGAGAAGGACAATACAAACTATATTGGGCAGTATAAGAGTAAAAACGAAAAGTACATTCTAATTAGCTCCTCTGCCACGACTTCGTCTGAAGTTTGGTATTTAGATGCCGACAAGCCTCTTGAGGCTTTTAAAGTCTTTCAACCCCGATTAGAGGATGTATTGTACGACGTGACTGCCCTTGAAGATCGTTTCTTAATTACGACCAATAAGGATGCGTTAAATTTCAAAATAATGGAAACGCCTCTGAATGCAACGGGCGTTGCCAATTGGAAAGATTACATTGGACATAGAGACGATGTCTTAATTGAAGGGATTGATGAGTTTAAGAACTATCTGATCGTACAAGAACGTCAAAATGGACTTACGCAGCTCATTATTCACAACCGAAAAACGGGTAAGAAAGAAGCCCTTAAGTTTGATGAACCTGCATATACCTTAAGCTCTTCCTCCAATCCAGAATACAATACCGATCAGTTCCGTTTTGGCTTTACCTCCATGGTGACCCCTTCGTCTCAATTTGAACAAAACTTAGCCACGGGGAAACGAGTGCTTCTAAAACAGCAAGAAATTCTAGGAGGCTATGACAAATCGAATTATGTGACCGAAAGAATCTTTGCGCCGTCTCGCGACGGAGTGATGATTCCTATGTCGATAGTGTATAAAAAAGGAATGAAGAAGGACGGGCAAAATCCACTTCTTCTGTATGCCTATGGATCGTACGGAAGCTCTATGAACGCCTCTTTCTCCACGACAAGACTTTCTCTTTTAGATAGAGGATTCGTGTACGTACTTACGCACATTCGCGGAGGACAAGAAATGGGAAGACAGTGGTATGAGGATGGAAAAATGATGAAGAAAATCAACACCTTCACGGATTTCATCGACTCGGGTAAGCATCTTGTGAAAGAGAAGTATACTTCTCCTAGGCACATGTATGCTCAGGGAGGCTCTGCAGGTGGACTCTTAGTGGGAGCTGTGGTGAACATGGAGCCCGAACTCTTTAATGGAGTTATTGCTCAGGTTCCTTTTGTAGACGTAGTGAACACCATGCTTGATGAATCGATTCCTTTAACCACGAACGAATACGACGAATGGGGGAATCCAAACGACAAAGCGGCATACGAGTATATGAAATCGTACTCTCCGTATGAAAATGTAGAGAAGAAAAAATATCCGAATTTGCTTGTGACCACTGGACTCCACGATTCTCAGGTGCAATACTTTGAACCTGCAAAATGGACCGCAAGACTACGCGCACTAAAAACAGATAACAACGTTCTGTTTCTAAAAACCGATATGGCCTACGGTCATGGTGGCGCTTCCGGTCGTTTTGATTACTTGAAAGACCTCGCCTTAGTGTACGCGTTTATGTTTAAATTAGAAGGAATTACAAAATAAAACAAAGGGATTTATGAGAAAAAAGATTGTCGCAGGAAACTGGAAAATGAATAAAGATTACGTAGGAGCGCAGCAGCTTCTTACGCAATTGCTAAGTTATACTTCGAACCATACGCTTCCTTGTGAAGTCCATATCGCTCCGCCATCGCTTTACGCGATGATGGCTAAGGATGTCCTAGACCATGGAAAAGTGAAGGTTCTAACTCAGGATGTAAGTGAACATGAGCAGGGCGCCTATACAGGGGAAGTCTCAGTTCAAATGCTAAAATCTGTGGGAGTGGAAGGCTCTTTGGTAGGGCATTCTGAGCGTCGTCAATACCACGGGGAAACCGATTCTCACTGCGCCGTAAAAGTGAAAAAGCTTTTAGAGGCAGGCCTTTTGCCTATCTACTGCAATGGAGAAACCCTTGAGCAGAGAAAAGCAGGTCAGCATCTTGAAGTGGTGAAGAATCAAACCGAGGTCGCTCTATTTGGACTCTCTGCCGAGGAGGTTCAAAAAGTGGTGATTGCCTATGAACCGGTTTGGGCCATTGGAACCGGAGAAACCGCTAGCCCTGAACAGGCGCAAGAAATCCATGCTCACATTCGTCAAATCCTTGCGAGTAAATATGGGGAGCAGGTCGCTCAATCGATCTCTATTCTCTACGGTGGATCCGTGAAACCGGACAATGCAAAAGAGATTTTTTCTCAACCGGACATTGACGGAGGACTCATTGGAGGTGCAGCCCTTAAAATCGAAGATTTTTCAAAAATAATTGAAGCCTTCGCTTAAAGTTTTAAGAAAGCCCCCTTTTTAAAATCTATAAGGTCTGAGAAATCAGGCCTTATTTTTATTATCTTTGCCCTATGGAAACGTACTTAGAATTTGACTTCAAAATAGCCCCTTTAAAGCCTTGGGATGAAATCCTAATGGCTCATTTGATCGAACTGAACTTTGATAGTTTTACCGAGAACGACGAGGGGATTTTAGCCTATGTTCCTAAGAATTTATGGGAGGAAGAAGAGCTCAATGCTCATTTTTTACTCTCAAGTCCTGAGGTTTCCATTTCGTATACGTACCGTGAAATGCCCAATATCAATTGGAACGAAGAATGGGAAAAGAATTTTGAACCCATTGAAATTGCAGACAAAGTTTTAATCCGCGCAGAGTTTCACTCATCGAAACCTGGGATGCATGAAATCGTAATCCAACCCAAAATGTCTTTTGGAACGGGTCATCACCCCACAACCCATTTAATGATACAGCAAATGCATACCCTCGATTTTAAGGGCAAAAGCGTTTTAGACATGGGATGTGGAACTTCTGTTCTTGCTATTTTTGCCAAGCAGCAGGGTGCGAAAAGAGTCGTGGCCATCGATATTGATGAGTGGTCTGTGGAAAATTCAAAAGAAAATGCAGCACGTAACGGCGTGGAGTTAGAAATTTCTCAAGGCACAGCCGATAATTTAGGAAGTGAATCCTTTGATGTTATTTTAGCCAACATCAACCGCAATATATTAATCTCTGACATTCCAGCATATGTGAAGGTCCTAAATAAAGGAGGTGTTCTCCTTCTTTCCGGTCTTTGCTTCTTTGATGTTTCGGATATTATGGAAGTCTGTGAACAGGCTGGACTTACCCTGCTTGAGAAAGAACAGCGAGAAGAGTGGATGACGCTTCGTTTAGAGAAAAAATAAAGATTAGAATTAGAAATCAGAACAAAAGACGCTTCATTTGTCTTTTTTCATGTCTATTAATTCTTTTCCATGTGTTTGTTTTTCTCTTCAATCCAGCGACTTAGGTATTTGGTGCTTTGCATCGTGTGGTGCTGAAGTAGGCGAGATAGATAGTTCTTTTCACGATGGGAATTTAAGTTCAAAAGGATATGTTGAACCTTTGTGGCAAAGGAAGATTGGAAAAGGTCCCTTTTGAATTTTGAACTAAGAATTCTGTCGCTTGTTTGCTGCGCAGTGGTCCACACTGAGCTATTTGTATAGAGTAAAATCGATTGAGTAACGAAGTCCTTTGGTGCGTCTGTAATAAACCCATTCCATTCCCCGTCTTTTTGTATTCCCTCGGCTCCGATTGGAGAAGTGACACTGGGAAGTCCATGGCTCATGGCATCGAGTAGTTTCCCCTTAAGTCCTGCCCCATAAGGAATGGGCGCTACTAAAACGCGCGCCTTAAAAAGAACCTCTTTTAGGTTCTCCGCTCTTCCCTTAAGTAGAAAACCCTGCGATTCGTCGTGTAAGGGCTTTAGTTTGTCTGTAGGATAAGCACCATAGATTAGGAGGTTAGCCTCAGGGATTTGTTTTTTGATTTCGGGCCATGCTTTCCTTAACTCGAGAACCGTGTGGTAGTTGGGTGGGTGTAAAAAATTCCCGATGGAAATGAAATCTTGCCTTTCATGAAATCCAGGAGAGTTTGCCTCTTTCTGTGCAAACAAGGGCAAGTAAAAGAGTAGGCTAGGCTCAACTTTAAATTGGCTTGTCAGGATCTCATATTCGACTTCAGAAATAACGAGCGTAAGATCGCATCGTAAAATCGAGGCCATTTCTCGAAAGAACACTTCGCTTTGCAAATCGCAGTCTCTCAGGGTCTCTCCTTTGAGAAAGGCCTTTTCTCTTGCTTTTCGTAGAAAGTGCAAATCCTCGGTGTCCAAAAGGGTTAATGCGTTAGGCGCAAACTTATGGACTCGCCAACCAAACTGCTCTTCAACCATAAAGCGATCAAACAGAACCACGCTCGGATTTAATTCTTGCAACCGCTCGTCAAATGCGGAGTCGTTGATTTTGACTTGAATTTCCTGAATTCCCAAGGCCTCTAAATTTGCGCTGTACTCGCTTTTTGCGGCCGTGTAAAGAAAGGAGATTTTGTAATCCTCCTCTTGAAAAAGTCCTATGAGTTGAAGCATACGTTTTCCTGCAGCCGTAGAATTAGGTTCTGGTAGGAGGGCGGCGAGGATCACAAGGTGCTTCATGGCTCAAAAATAGGAAAAATTAGCGGGGCGAGTTCTTTCCTTCAGAGAATTTACGAGTCCAAAGAAATGCACGGCCCGAAGCAAGGAAGCCTTCCGAGAGGAAATGGAGACAAAATTGCCCAAAACTGAAAAATAGTGCGTGAAGATTTAGGAAGTTTTCAGATTATGAATTAGATTTGAATATTATTTGGCGGATGGGCTTATAAATAGGAAAGGAGTGGCCAAGTAGATTAAATTAAAAAAAATGTTAGAAATCGGAGAAAGACCCTGGGGGAAGTATTATGTATTAGAGGATGAGGCTAACTTTAAATTGAAAAGAATTGAGGTTTTGCCTGGACATAGATTGTCCTACCAGTACCATCACAAACGTCAGGAATATTGGACCATTGTACAGGGCACTGCCACTGTAATTCTAGACGATAAAGAACATACGTTGAACTACGGGGAAAGCATCTTTATTCCGATGGGGAGTAAACACCGAATCATAAACAATACAAAAGAGCTCGTTGTGTTTATTGAAGTGCAAACGGGAACCTATTTTGGGGAAGACGATATTGTACGTTTGGAAGACGATTACAAAAGAGACTAGGAATTAAGGAAAGAAGAGACCATTCTGGCTTTTTCTTGGAACTGTTTCCGCTTTTTTGAAAAGGGTTAGCCGTATTTTGAATTGTACATTGTACATTTTCAAAGGATTAAACTTTTAAGCTCGCTGAATTTTTAAAATTATCTATAAAGCGTTTGTGTAGTTAGAAAAAATACTTAAATTTGCACCACTAAATCAGGGAAATCATTTCCTTCTTTAGTGAATTTTAAGGGTGCGTAGCTCAGCTGGATAGAGCATCTGCCTTCTAAGCAGACGGTCCTAGGTTCGAATCCTAGCGCGCTCACAATTCGCAAACCCACTCCCACAACGGGTTTGCGAATTTTCTTTAAGATTCGAGTTCACGAACAAAACGGCGTAAAGTAACTTTAAAAGTAACCTTAACTCCGAGTTCATGAAAAAGCAAAAATTACCGCGTACCAAATTGCGGAACGCCTGCCAGCGTACTGAAGTATTTTTTTCTCCAGCAAATTACAAATCCCTAAAATCGCACAAATCACTTGAAAAAGATTGGTTTGTCCAATGTAGGTTTTTTGACCCGCAATTTTCCGAAAAATATCCCGACGGCTTCCAGTTCAGGAAGCGAGTAAATTATTTCCCTAACCTCGACCAACGCAAAGAGGCCATGCTACAATACAAGAAGGACGTTGAGCATCTTCTCGACTTCCAGCATTACAACCCGATATCCAAATCGTTTATGCATTCCACGGCTGGGGAACTTACGCCTGATCTTAGTGCGAGCCAAGCTCTGGAACTGGCAAGGCAGAAAATAACGGGGTCGGCCAGCCACCTGAAGCAAATACGCCGTTGCGTTGCGCGGGTTAATGAAGCATTGGACCAACTCCGATATTCGCACCTCAATATTAGCGATCTGAAGCTCCAGCACATCCGCGCCGCTCTGGAGGTTCTGCAATTGCCCCCGTATACTTTTAACAAGTTCCGGCAATATTTGAGCGACGTATTTAAGCAACTTATCGAATTTGGAGCCGTGGAATCGAATCCAATCCCTTTTATCTCTAAAAAGAAAATTGCCCCGGCGCTCCGAGAAATTATAACCCCCGAGCAACTCCAGTACATTGATCCGTACCTGCGCGATCATTACCCCGAGTTTTACCGATATCGCATGATTTTCGGGTACTCTGGTGGGAGGTCGGCCGAATTGTTCCGGGTGCAACTTAAACACGTGAATTTGGCACGCCAGGAGTACGTCGTACAAATCCAAAAGGGGAGGGCGTACGTCTGGGCCACTAAGGTCATACTACTGGAGGCGGTTCCGTATTGGGCGGAACTCATTGCCATGGCAAACGATCCAGACGATTTTATTTTTTCAAATGGATTGGAACCGGGGGCGCAACAAATAAGCTCCGCACAAATTACACGGCGGTGGAAAAAACACGTTAAAGATTCTGACAAGATAAAAGACCACCGCGGCAATGTGGTTAAGGTAACGGCGGATTTTTACACCCTGAAGCATTTGCTTATTGATCAGCTGGACGGGCTTAGGTCCGCGGAGGTTATACCTCTGTTTAGACCTGCGCAAGCGATTGCAGGGCATAAGAGCGATAAAATGACTAGAACGTACGCTACGGGGCGCGTGGATCGCGAAAATGAATATCTGAAAGGCGTGAAGCTTGGCGGCTCATAGGTAAAAAAATACCCCAAGCGGTATAACTTGGGGTTCATTTGGGTTTAGTTCTTGGGGAGGTTGTCCGGGCGGCGGCCTAGGTCCGTCATCGCCTCCTCAAACGCGCGGTTTAAATCGGTTGTGCTTTCCTTAGTTTCAAAAAACAAATTGAGGTCTAAGGCTTGGCAGATCATTAGGTAGTTTGATAGGCTCGGCACGACCTTAAGATCGAAATACCGGCTTAGCGTTACTTCAGTTAGGCCGCTAAGTTTGGCCAGTCGGTAATTTGTCAGCCCCTTTTGGTCCGCGACTTTCTTAAGCGTCAGGACGAGGGCGTGGGATTATTGCTTCATATTTTATTTTTAATTCTTAACTTTAAATCTCGCCATTCTCAAATATTTTGTGATTTAGAATTAATGTTTATCTTTGTTATGATCGGCACATGGAATTGAAACATGATTTATATATCATTTCGCAATACTCGCACCAGTGCCGATTTTTTTTAGGGTTCTTCCTATTTGATTTCGGTCTCAAAAACCACCACCAAACCCCCGCCAACAAACAAAAAAGCCCCTACCAAAGGGGCTAGATAAAAACATCTCATTTTTTATTAATTAAACCATATCGTCGTACTTATTCAGAATCTTGGCTACGGTAAACAACAAATCGCCCTTGCACCGCGCATAGCGCTCCATATCGCCGCGGTTCGTAATAAAACAAATCTCCCATAGGACCGCCACACCCGCGCCCAAATTCAGCACCCCTAGGCGTTTATGCTGGCTCTGCGCCTCGCTCTTGACCCCGCGGTTCTTAATCCCAAGGATCGCCGCCGTTGCCGCGCAAATCTCCGCCGCCATTTTGTAGCTTCTCGAGTTTTTATCTTTAAAGTCCGCCGCGTTCACGAAACATTCCGTACCCGTTGCGCTGGCCGTTGCCGCGTTAAAATGGATATCGAAAATTACCGATCCGTTGCCCGGCTTAATCCGGTTCTGATACTGGCGGTTGGTTTCGTCGTCTCTATCCATGATCAGGTCCTCCGCCTTTGAATGGCTGGCAATCATGTCGCGAGCTTCACGCGTTAATTCGGCTTCCTTATACCCGTTTGCGACCGCGCCGGGGTCTTGGTTGCTGTGTCCTGCAGACGGGAATATTTTCAAAGGGGAAAGTATCATTTGGAAATTTTAATGTGTTTTTGGAAATTTAATCGCGATTTTAGAAATTAACAACCGCAAAAGCGGTATAAAGGCCAACCCAGCCGCAAAAGAAAGAACGTACCAAGGAAGCGCCGAGCGCTTCGATTCCACCGTCTTGTACTTCGTTACCGTTTTAAACGTCGTGTGAGTCTTGAACGTCGTTTTTGTGGCGGTTTTTACGGCCGTTTTTGCGCTTACTTTCTGCTTTGAGATCTCCGCCCTCTTTTCATTTGAAAAGGTAATCTTACCGCTCGTTTGACCCTCTATGAGTTTACCACCAAAAAGGAACCGGAACTGGGCAAGTTCACTTCCCATTGGTTCGATCAGGAAGTTTAAACTTTCGCTGTCAATCCTTACGTTTGATTCGGTACTTCTAACCGTTTCGGATTCCGTTTTAATCTCGGTTTTTTCCTCGGTTTTTTCGCTCCCTTTGTCCTTGGCCGTATCGGCTTGAGCCGTTCGCGAATCGCAACCCAGTAGAATCAAAAGCGCGGCTATAACTAATTTCTTTCTCATTTTTTTGATTTTAGAAGTTTCGGAACCCAGCATTTTATACGGGCGTATCGCCGCGAGTAACCGCGAACAATCCAATAGTAGGTGTACGTGGCTATTATGTTAGTGGGGTACCATTGCCACGTATTCCAGCTCATATTATAATCATGTCTGGCAAATTCCGCGATCAGGCAGTACGCCGTAAGGAACGAACTCAAAAGCATCAAGTAAAAGATATTAATGGGCATAATCCGCCTATTGATCCATAGGAATGGAACGAACGCAAGCCACGCCGTAATTGTCGCGAAATGCAGTATTAAATGTAATGTTTCCATACCCCTAATTTTTTTTATATTTTGCCAGCTCCGCGGTCAGCCTTGTAACTTGCCCGCGGTAATTGGCCACCTCGTCCTCGTACGCCTTGATCTTGAGTTCGTACTCCTGAATTTTCGTCTGCAGGTTCCGTATTTCCGACTTGTCGCGGATCATTTCCCGCTCCATGGTGCGGATCCGCTCCGATAGCTTTGCGCGCTGGGCAATTGCTTCACGCTCGCGCCCCTCTAGGAACGCAAGTTTTTCGCCCATAGAGTTGTACTGGTTCTGCGCATCCTCGACAAAGCGGTCATAGGCAGCTTGCATAGATTCCATTGCGCCGCCTTGCCGCGTTAAGCTGTCGGACTTTCGGTTTTTGGAATCCACAAGCCACGCGATAATAACTCCCGCGGTGGTGGTAATTGCCACCCAGTTCTCAATTAATATGTTTAAAATCCCGTTCATGATTAATTTTTTATTCTATATCCACCAAATGCGTAAGTCTCTGCCTCCAATCGCTCTCCCGGCTCGTCGAAAGGTGTAAATTAAATGGGCTACAGTTACGCTTTTTACTATCATAATTTAAAAGGAGTTTTTATTTTAGTTATAATTCTTTGAGCACCTCTATATCCTGCAACTGCGTATTGTTTTCCTTGCTGTAAATTTGAAAATTCATAAACACCATTATTTCCAGACAATGTGGTCCATACTATGCCGTTTGTTTCAAGATCAATCAGTATCAAATTCACTCCTTCAGCAGGGGTGTTACCATAATAAACTACTCCATTAATTCCGTATATATCGTCGGGATTTCCAATGATAACCGTTTGTATAGGCGTATAGCTGGTTCCTTTTGAGTTGGTAGCCCCGAATCTATAGTCAAAATCCATTGTGCTTTGATAAGCCTGCGATTTATCCCCGGTCGTATTACTTACAGGATATGTTACCAGCAAAGCACCTGCGGTAGAAAACACTTCGAAAAAAGCAGCAGTAATTACATCGTTACCGTCAGAGGTAATCCCTGCGTTGAGGATGAAATTATTAGGATCTACTATTGTCAAAGGATTGTTTTGAACTACAGGAGCTGTTTGATCGGTTCCTGTTTGAGTCCGTATTGCAGTTTTTGAAGTACCTTTGATGTTTGTTGCTGTAAATCTATATTTGAAACTTGCGGGACTATAATAAGGTTGAGATTTCGCACCGTTTTCAGTTGTGGTTGGATAAATATCAATCACTTCATTATCCATATTTAAAATCTCAAAGGCCGCTGAAGTAACGGGAGTTCCGCCATTGCCAGCTATGGATCCGTTAAGAACATAATTGTTCTCGTCGACTTTCGTGATGGCTAGGTTTACTACATCAGGAATTAAAAATATAGGTAAATCTGGAATTTTAAAAGTGGCATACATAGATTTTAATACACCGTTGCCTCGCCAAAAAAAACAATGAAATGTTTGTGTTTGCGCATCAAAAACAACTTCATTAATAATACCACTTGACGAGTCGTACGAATACTCACCAACTGTGGCCAAACCCGGAATATTTTTATTCCAATTATTTGCAATTAGAGAATTTAATTGATAAAACCTATGGTTAACTTTAAAATCAAAAAGGAAATCCCCAAAAAACAAAGAGGCGTAGGAATTATGCGTTCTTTTTGTAGTTGTATTTGCATAATCATTACTTGATAGACTTGATAGCGCTTTTATACTTAAATCAGATTTTCTAACTGCATACGCACCTTCATCATAACCGAGTGAGGTATCACCAGTAACTTCTTTTCCTAGAAAACAAAATTCTTCATTTTGTGTCATGTCATCAGTTGTTTTAGGAATTAATGTTTTGGAACTCAAGGTCATCGTGCCCTTATCTATTTTATAAAAAGGGTATAATAAATTGGAGTCTAGACTACTTCCACCTGTACTTGCTACATAAATGTAATTATCATCTACAACGCCAGAGTGTATGAAATTATCACCATTTTCGCTATCAGGTAATACAAAGGGTTCGCCAATAACAAAAGGTGTAATCGATGTAATTTCTATTGCAGACGTTTGCAAATCAAAAGCTCGTAATTTAGCCACTTTTAATCTTCCAACTACATATAAAAATTCAGAGTCACTTAATATAGGATTTTGAACGATTGTTCCTAAAATACCGACTTCAAACCTTCTATAAGTTAGATCAGTTGGGTTAATTTGATATAATGTACCAAACCCCAAACAATACAAAAAACCATTACATGGTAAAATTTGTTCTAAACTTGAATCTTGATTGCCGTTGTTACCCAGTAGATCTACATAAGTGATATCCGTTGAATCACTTATTGAAATTTTTATAATCGAATGTTCCGTATTATGCCTTGCACTACCGTATACATAACCATCATATATGCAGGAGCCATGAACCCCTGTTATGTCGACCTCTTTTACGCCAATTAAAGGGATTTTTTTAGGGGGATTTTTAGCTACTATTATTCCAGGTAAAACCGTGTTAATTATTGGAGTTCCTACTACTGGAGTTAAAATTACTTCTATTTTAGTTACAAATAAATTTTCAGTGGATAATAATAAACTTCTGTAATTTCTATCATCATAATTTGTCTGGTTTACAAATGTTTCTTTAGTTTTTAATACTAAACCTTCATAATATTCAATTTTCCATTTAATATTTTCTATAAAAGAAAAAATTAGTTTATAAAAAATATTACCATCTATGAAATCTAAATCTAAAACAACATTGCTGCCAGAGTAATTATAGGTAGATTTATCGGTAACAGATGATCCTATAAAGCCCATATTACTTTTGTGATCAAATGCTGTCCCATCAACATTGCCAACGAATCTTAAATAAACATAATTATTCCAAATCACATCCCATTGCTGACCATTATCAGCCAATAGGTGATGAGTATACGCAGCACCATTTTGAAACCCTGTTATTGGATATTGGGTGCCCCAATCAGATATTGTGTTTATATTTATTGATGTTGGTGATATTACCATCTGCAAATATCCGCTTGCAGATGTTATCGATTCACTAAATTGAAAAGTTGGTTTAATTATACCTGCCGCTTCCTTAAAAACGCTATTTCTTACGCTTGTATTTGCCATTAGTCTAAAAGTGTTAAGTTATACCCTCCAGCTTCAATGAACCCGGTCTCAATAATCCCGGCTGCGGTTCTAAAATTCTGTTTAGATTCGTCTGAAGCAGAATTAAATAAACTAATAAGAGTGTTCATTGTCATAGAATCACCGCCACCTTGATTTTTTACGACAAGGGTATTGATATCCGATTTGAACCAGTATTCTACTACTTGTCCGGCTTCAATGATCCCCACGGTTCGCCCAATTTGGCGCAATGCTGCAGGAACTGCCGCAAGTGCCTCCGCAACGGAATTGTAAGTGCCGTAAAGTTCGTCGATATTCGCGTGGGGATTGATCACGCGAACCTTTTGGGTCAAATCAAAGCTCATAGTTAGGAAAGTGTTACGTTTACAGAATAGCCATTTGAAAAAGGTACGCCGGTGGTCATCACGTAAACCTTGTAAGGTATTGGACTACCGACCCCGTCTGGAACCGTGTTAATGGCACCGCTCAAAACAAAATTGGCCGTCATGTTTTCCGTGGTTACGTTGTTTACCACGCTTACCAAGTTTTTAAACGCGGGGATCGCAATTACAAAATTCTTATCGGCTGTACCCGTATTAAACATTAAAACGTTTGCTGTGCTTGTGGTGCTTGGCGTGTCATCTTTCACATCTTGCCCGCTTGCTGGAGCCGCCGCAACTGGGCCCAAGTAAACCACATATCCTGCCCCCGGGTTTGGGTTAGGGCTGGAACCGCATTCACATGAGAAATTAAATACTACCTGTTGCAATTCCTGCGCATTGGCAAAAGCCACGCCGTCGTTTGTAAGATTAGCTAAAACCAAATTGGCAAAAACTACATCGCCCGTTGTGGTATCAGTAAGATTTACGGTATTGTCTTTATTTGTACTAACGCGGTAAGACCGTGGAAGGCTTGCGCCGTCTACAGTCATTGTTTTGGGGTTTATTGTGATGAAATCCATGTATTTATTTTTTAATAGTTGTAAATCTAAATCCTGTTATTTTTTTCGTTTTTCCGCAACTGCAGGCCCCGTTACACCCGCATGCCTTTCGGCAATTACGGCCGTCAAAAAGCGGCCAAATATCGCGGTTGGTGCATAGGTAGTCCGTTACGGTATTGAAAGCCTCGCGGCCCATTTCTCGGTACTTATTAGAGAAAGCCACCACGTCCTTGTAGGGAGTTGGTACGCTCCACTCGCTTGTTTTTGCCACGGCCCCGTTGGGCGTGTCGTTCATCTGGTTAATTAGCAAGTAGCGCGCGTAAGCATAGTAAACCCAAACGCGTTTTAGGCCCATGTTTTGGCGCGTTGCGCCGTTCCCATCAATAAAGGATCCTCCGCAAACAAGATCCTTGTATTTTGGGTCAAAATCGGGGTTGGGAATATCCACGTTTGGATCGTCCACCGGGTGCGTAAACTCCGGAACGTTCCATTGCTTCAGAACGTCATTAACGAACGGAAAACAAAAGAGGGGAATGAGGTCAAAGTTTTTCGCCTCCTCAGTTGCAATACAAAGTTTGTTTAAATCGCAATGGCGGGCCACCAGACCCACGCAATCGAAATCCGATATTTCCAAGTAGGTTTCCAAATTATTGCACATCATCGCCTTCTATTTTTTTTGGGGTGCCAAGCATCCGCCTAGCCACGTCCTCGTTAATACCAAAAATCTCTTTGATTATTTCCACGCCTGCGTTGATATCCGTCGCGCCTGCAGCCACCGATTTCTGAATTTCGAGAAGTGCAGTCACGCCACCCACCGATCCTTTTAGCGCCGCTTGGGATTTCTTCCGGATACCCTCATCGTCATCAATATCGGTTGTTGTTTCATCCACAATGGGAATAAAGTTAATATCCAATCCCGTGAAAAGGGAAAGGGCCGCCTCCAGTTCCTGGCGTTCCCATTCATTTTGCTCCCAGTAGAATTTTTTCATTTCGGCATAGGTGTCGGCCGACGTGCCGAATAGCGCGCCTTGCCCCGCGTATACCAGCGCCTCCGGAACGTTGTTAAATGCTCCCATAATATTCTGGCGTAAGTTCTTAATCGTTGCGTCAAAAAGCTTGTCGTCGTATTGGGCTTTTAACTGATCAATTACGAATGCCTTGTTAACATCGTCCACGTACGGCGGAATATCAATAACAAGCGTATTAGAGGCGTTCTCTGCCCCCATGTTGTCCTTGATTACTTTTTTGAATGAATCCGTTGCGCGCTCGTCCTCCTCCTGATCGTCCGCAAACCTCTTAACGATCGTTTTCCCGAGCCAACCCGTACGCGTCTGCGTATTGGTGTACCGGGCTATCCTGTACTCGCTATCCATGTCATCGTAAACCACGTCCCAGACGGGGAGAGCATAATGGTACTCTGGAGTTAAATTTAGGTAGAACACTTGGCCGCGGTGGTGCTTGATCATGTCCACAACGCCCGGATCCTTTATTCCTTTTGCCTCGCAATCTTTGATCATTTGCGCGCGGATTACCTCCGTATTGGTATTGAAAGGGTAGTACCATGTTTGCGGCTTTACCCGACTGCCCGTCATTTGCCCCTCCTTGAGCATGTAAACTTTGCCCGCGTTCTCGTCGTCGTCCTCCTTAGATAGGGCCATAACCACGTAATCCAAAACCTTAACGTCCGTAATATTAAACGTCGCATTTCCGTCCACAACCGCCGCCGCTCCATAGGCAATATGGAAGTAAACGCCGTATTGCTTAGATATGTCCTTGCTCGCTCTTTTTGCTAGTTGGTTCAAGGTTTCCCCCTTGCGGTTTATTACAGTTTTTCCGTGGTCCTCGATCCCTTTTCCTATAATGTACTTGGCCATTAGGTTTGAGCATCTTTTACCCGTTGGGGAACTGTTTACGACGTTCTCCATGGTTACGGGGTACAAGTTGTCAGACCCGCGCAAATAAATGCTTGTGGAATCGGTGGAAACGGAAACCTCCCGCGCATGGAGTTCTATATTCTCCGCGCGCAGGGATTTCGTTTTTTTCTTAATTTCTATATCCATTAAAGGAAAAAATTAAAGGGGTTATTACTTCTCGTCGGCTGCAGTTGGCTCGGCTGCAGTAGTGTCGGGTGCGGTACCGGTATTGGTGTCCTCCGTATCGTCTGCATCCGTGTCGCCCGTGTCCGTATCGGTGTCGGTGTCTCCCGGAGCGGTTTCCGTTTCTGGAGTTGCCGGGTTGGCCATCTTATCCCATAGGTAGGCGATAAGGTCGGTTTTGTTCAGGCGTTTAAATTCGTCCTTGTCGTACCCCTTGGCTTCAGCAATTGCAAGAAGTTCGTCCTTTTTAAGGATCTCCAAATCCTGCTCCTCGTCTCTGAATTTTTTAGGTAGAGTTTTGAATTTTGCCGCGCGCTTTTTAAGCTCCTCCGCGGTTCCAGTCGTAAGGTATGCCTCCGCAAAATCCTCGCTCATGCGATACCCGTAAGTTCTTACGGCCTTACCTCGAACGCCTTTTTTGGCCTTTTCAAAGTAAGTGTAAATCTCGTGAACGTCACGAAGTTTAAATGTGTTATCTGTATTTTCCATTGTGATTGATAAATTTGTGGATCGTGCCGCCCCAGTCAGAAGCGCCCAATCCGTGTTAAAGGTGCAGGAACTGCAGGCGGGTTTACGCCCAAATCGCTCCTCGAATAACGAAATATAAGCGGCCATCAGTTCGGGCGTACTCCGCACCTTATCCTTACCGGCCGCTATAAGTTGTGAAAGCTCCATTAGCTTGCGAATAAGGAATCAAAGTCCGCAATCGCATCGCCGCCCTCCGCTGGTGCATAGACCAAAGGTAAGTACGCTTCCTGCTCGGTCTCCTTGGACTGCATCGGAATGAGTCCACCCCCAGCGCCCTCCGTAATATCGTAGGTATAATCCCCAGTACTTAGGCCGTTTTGAAGCCCATAAATCTCCACGGTTCCGTTTTTCGCCTGAAGCGCAATAACGAATAATCCGTGATCCAATTTGTCGAGCTTACATTTTGTTGCTGCGTCGACTCCCATCGCAAGGATCTGCACCGTGTGCAAGTATTGCGGCTGGTTGTACACGCTCGAACTTTTCGCAAATGATCCTTTAATACTAGAGCCATTGTCGGGCAATTTAACTCGTACCCCAGACTTTCCAGCCTTTAGGGTAAGTGGTACGGTGTAATCGCACCCAGCGCCCCCAGAAACGCCCGGAACGCTCAATGATTGGTCCACGTCGTTGAAATTGATAATTACCGCCTCTTGGTGGTATCCTTTCGCGAAATTACGTTGGCATGAAAGATCAAATCCGTCCGCCAATTCCGCGCATATTGTGTTTGTTGCCATATCTTATTTGTAATTTTAAAATGAAATAAAGGGCGGCAAAATACCGCCCTTTTAAATTTAGATAGCTAGGACGTAATCGTCTGTCATTGGCATACCAGCGCCAAAGTAACTACCCCCTTTCATATACACTTTGTCGTCGTCTCTCGAGTGCCAAAGGTCAAAGAAGCTAAGGTTACTTTGTTCCTGCGTACCAATTACTAGGTTGTTTTTGTACGTCAATAGAATCCTGTTAGGATCCACACGCGGAGCGGTCGGAGTGGTTAATTTACCGCCAACCCAGCCCGTGTTAAGCTCGGACGTTTTGTTGATGATGTTATCCCATTCCTCCATTACGCGGATTGGAATACCGTGGAACGTCAAGCGCTGGTAAGGGAACGGCGCGCTTGCAATTGCCTCCGGCTTAAGAATCTCGACGCCGTCGCAACAAGCTTTGTCGCCTAGGAACGTCATGTGATTGGCTAGAGCCATCGCGTTGCGTTTTCCTATACGGAACTCAAGCGGCTGGTCGGATTGCCATACCATATCACTCGCCTTAAGAAACATCTCCTTAAGAATTTCGTACACTCTTTCCCCGGTTAAGGCTTGAGCCGCGTAGTTAAGGCCGTCGTTCTCCACGATTGGAACCGTGTTCCCGTTTGCCTCCGCTCTTGTGAACCAACCGTCAATACCATTGAAAAGAGTAGAAGCGCTTGCCTTGTCTCCAAAATACGCCCCTCTCCATTGCGCCGCAACGTGATTTGTCTTAAATTGGTTGAAAAGGAATTGAACAAGTGCGCTCTCCAGATACTCCTCGTTTTTCTCCGAGTCCGTTTGGATCATTTTGTATTGATTCCAGAATTTCAAAAACTGATCGTCAAACTGTCTTAAACAGATTGGGATTTTACACTCAATCAGACCTAACTCCCATTTAACCGTTGAGTAGTTGTGGGAAAGGTCGCACTCCGCAACCGCGCAAGATCCTGCGTCACTAAACGCAAAACTTTCGTAGTTCGCTTGATCGTCAATAATTGGGATTAGGTTCCCGTTTCTCACGCCGGTAAGAACCGCGTGGTCTTGGGTAATCGGCGAAATTTGTACTGACTTTGTGAAAATCGCTTCTGAGAAGTTGAGCTTCTCCGCCGAGGTTAGGCTATCGACTAGGTCGACAATAGCGCCTGAAAAATTAGTTGTGATTGCCATAATTAATTTAGGTTTTTAAAAAGTTCTCTTTTTTTGTTTTCGGATTTCGGTTTTGGATCGCGCTTGGTGTCGCCCGGCGTGTCCTCCGACTTGATATCCTTAAATGCTTTGATGATGGAAGTGGCCTCCGCCATCGAATTGGTAAGCTCGGTTTGCGCCGTTTTCAGCGTTCCAAGTTCTTTTTTAAGGTTTTCGATTTCGGATTTAAGGGAATCATTTTCCACCTGTAAGGCGTTTTCCGCTTCATCCTCCTTTTTGTCCTCGGCCGCTGGAGTAATCTCCTTTAGCTCCTCGCCCTCGAATCGGTAAATCTCGCCACTCGCAAGGGTGTATTTCCCCTCTTGGGAATCTCCCGCGGCCTTACCGTCGAATTTCGCTTTGCTACCAATTACGGGCGTTTCATCGCTCCCTAATTCGTAAAAATCTAATTCGGAATTGTCGGCGGTGAAAACTATTTTATTTTCAGTCACGCCCAAAAATTTACTGATACGATCCAGGATCGTTTTTCTTTCAGTTTCTTTGCTGTTTTTGTCCATTTTATTGTTAATTAAATTGTTAGAATCTTTGTTCTCTCTACGTCTGGAAATTGCAGAATTGAAAGCGTTTTCTGCCTCTACCACTTTCACGTTTTCCAGCTCGGTGTAAAATCCGTACTTGATACATTCGTCAAGGGTAAGATCGCGGCTTTCGTTCATGAACTGGAGCGCCTCCTCCTTGGTTATGGTGGTCTCCTCGGCGTAGAGTTCCGCTATGGCATCGTCCACCGCTTCTAGGCTTTCATAGACTTTCTTAATTTCCTCCTTGTTTCCACCCGCAAAGGTCCATGCGTTGTGGACGAATGGTTTTAAAAACTTGCTCCCGATCTTTTTGTCGGCGGCAAGCAAAAGGATCACGCCGGAACTGGCACAAAAGCCGTCGGCCCTAGAGGTAAGAGTGATTTTCTTCTCGTCTTTTACGCGCTTTAGCTTGTTGTACATTGAGAACGCCGTGGTGGTGCAACCGCCGTATGTGTGAATATTATACACCAGCTCGTCGCCCTCCTTTAGGTCCAGCGCATCAATGGCGGTATTAAGATCCGCGCGGTCGTATTCCGTGCCGTCGTTGTACCATTTGAAAGCTACTATGTCGCCGTATATGTTTATCTCATGCTTCATTAGCTATTTTGTTTGATGAATAATTCTTGATCAATTACAAAAATTGTGATTTTAAAACGTTAATTTTGCGCTACCTCTGATACGGTACTTTAACGGTTAAAACCTTTATACGCGGTATGTTAAGAGTATGATTATCAGAAAAAAGATAAATTCAATGGGCGTTTTCGTACTTCTTTTATTCATTTTGGGCATCTACCTTGCGGCCATGGGCGCCGTTAAAAAGGGTAGGGCGCGCCATTATGAGCGTACGCGGACTAAGTCCGAGGGCGAGCGAATGGGAAACAAATACGTGCAACTCCATGAGAAGAAACTCCACGACGACACCGCCTATGATCAGTACCTAGATTGGTGTAAATTCCACGGGGAACTCGCACTTCCTAAAACAGATTTTGAGAAATTCCGTAGAAATGAAAGAGACTACGAATTGAGTATAAAAAAAGCCATGAAGTAAATCACGGCTTAGATTTTCTTTGTCATCAGCTCCAGCGCTCGGTGTACCGTTATAACCGATACCTTGAACCTTACCGCCACTACCTTTTTACGCTCTGTAACGGAAGGAATCCACGCGTACTTTAAGTATTCTTGGTATATGGTCAGCGCATCGATTGCCGTGGATATATTCTTTACCCCGGCTTTGTCAAGCTCATAGAACGCTTGTAGATTCTCGTTGATAAAATCTTTTATTTCCAATATTCACATTTTTGCACGGATTGCCGTAGTTTATAGCTTAACACACAGCCGCCGCAATGGGAGCATTGCCGCCCTGATATTTCGGGTATTTCTTTGTCCTCGACCCTTAGATCGGGGATTGGTTCCTGAACGTTGAACGCGCACCCCTTACAGTACTTCTCGTACCGCTCCCTTGCCGTTTCGTAACCTCTACCAAGGTGGAACGCCGTTACCCCAGCCATCACGGCGCGAATGGTTTTTGCCTCGTCTCCTTGCGCCTCACTAAGCGCACCGCGTAATCGTTTTATTTTTTCAATAATTCCCATAGATTAAAAATTTGCGCCGTCAATAATTTTGCGGTTATCCGCCATGTCTCCAATTCCTTGTTGCGCCCCGGTATAGATTGCCGCGGCAATTTTCGAGATCGCTTCCTGCGATAATAAAGTATCTCCGGCGTTCACGCTAATGGAGTTTTGCACCGTGGCCATTCTGGAGGGGATCACTCCGCCCCCCGCGAATTTCACGCCACCGCCTGCCTGGTTAATTGCGGACAACTGATCACGGAATAACATGGAAGAAAGCTTGTTAATAATAACCTCGCCGCCCTCTGCTTCAATCGTTCCGTTGGGTGTGGAAACCGAAACGCCTCCGCCTGCGTGGCTAGGTCCTTGGATCAGCATACCGCGCGCGGCTTTCTTGTCTTTCTTAGGCATTACAAGTTTTGCCGCTTGCGCCGCTCCAGTAGCTACGATAATACCGCCTTGAAAGTACGCATTGGGGGCAAGTGCCGCCGTTAATGGATTCGCGGCAAATAGCGCCGCTTGCGTAAACGCCTTGCTACTTTGCGTTACCGTGTCATTTACAATTTCTGCTAGGGCAAACGTTTTCCCTAGCACGGACTCGCGCCCGAATAGATCGGCAAGCCCACCGAGTACCGCGGTTCTGGATTCGATCTTATAATCGTCAATTTCTTTTGCGATCCTTTTGGATTCAGCGGCGGCCGCGCTTTCGATAAGCTTCTTTTTACCCTCGTAATTCTGCATGGAAATAAGTCCATTTTCACGGTCCAGCTCCAGCATTTCCAAATCATGCTCCTTTTGGCCTTCCAATACCACATTGCGCATTTCCCACTCGGTCGCCATCTTGTCCTCTAGGTCGATTAACTTCTGCTGGAACTCAATCGCCTCGGCTTGCTTTTGGTCCTCCGCATTTTGCGCGGCCATTTCCTTGTTGGCGCTGGCAATTTCGGATTGGGTTTTGTCGTTTAAGGCTTTTTCCTTGAGTGCATACTCACGGCGGATAACATCTTTCTCCTCCTCGGTGCGACCCAAAAGATCCTTTTCTCTTTGCGCCTCCAGTTCTTTAAGACCTAGGGATTCTAGTTCCTTGTAATAGTCTATTTGCGCCTTTAACTTCTCCGCGGTTAGGCGCTTCTCCTCCGCGATTTTCGCTTGGTTGTTGGCAATGTATTCGGCAAGCTCCAGCTTGGCATTGTCGGCGGTAAGATCCGCGCGCTCTTTTAAGACCTCCGCGGCTTTTTTGGCTTCCTGCTCCGCAATTTTTGCGCTTTCATCACGCGCGGCGGTGGCACTCCTTACGCCTTTCGAACTGGACCCAGAACCTCCAGAACCTGCCGCGTCTTTTACGATTTTCTTATTTGCAATCTCTTGAGCCTCGGCCATCGCTTTTGAAGCCTTAACGCTTGCCTCCCTTTGGGCCGCAATATTGTTACGGTTGGTTGTATTGATTTGGTTCCCCAAATTCTGGACCTCCCTAATAGATTGGGCGGCAAAGGAAGTAAACCCCTTTACTTGACTAAATAAGCTTTGTACCGATACGGCAAGGATTTGAGGATTTGCAATATTTGCCAGAATTTGGCCCACGGTACGCCCTAAATTTGCAAGTTGTTGGAAGTCCTTATTAATTCCTCCGAATACTAAGGCAAACGCTCTAGGAATGGCCGTAACGGCTCCGCGGACGTTCGCGAAAATGAGTTTTAAAAAAGCAATTTCCTTTTGGGTCCGTTGTATGATTTGCCCGAGGTACTTATACCATGCGATCTGCACGTCTTTCCACATAGTGGTAACGGTTTGCTGGAAGTCAATAACGGCATCGGATTTAAAGGCCTCATCTTTGGCCTCTGCAAGCTCCCTATTTTTTTCTGCTAGGTTAATCGTCGCCCGCTCAAGGTCCGTAAGGTTTTCCGTTTGGATTTCTTGCGCGTTGTTTATGGCCTCGAATACCTTTAGCGCGCCCCCTGCATCTTCTCCAGCTCCACGGAATACGTCCGCCGTAAGCTGCGCTAATTGTTGCTGGTTCAGGTTCGATTCCTCCGCCTTTTTTGAAATCTCCGCAAGCGCATCCGCAACGGTGGTTTGCCCCGCCCTTACCCTAGCTAGGATATCCTCCGAGAAACTCGCCCCGAATGCGTTGGTAAGTGCGTCCTTTGTGGCTGTGGTTTGTTCGTTAAGACTTAATCCCGCCTCCTTAATTGCATCGGGTAATTTATCCGAGTAGATACCCAAATCGATACCCGCGTTTAGGATATTGATAAACTCATGCGCACTATACCCATTTTGGGCAAAAAGACCGCCGTACTCGCGAATAGAGTCGCCAAATTCGTTATTAGCCGCGCCCCCTTGAGCGAGGCCCTCGTTGTAGATCCTGAACGCCTCATCAGCATCGACCCCAAACTTAATCATCAGCGTATTTAATTCTCGTACGGACTCGCTAAAATCACGCTTGTAGGTGTCGGCAATTGCTTGAGCGTTCACGCGGATATCGTCCGCCATCTTGCCTGACGTGTTCGTAAGTTGCGCTACCAGCTTCTGCGATTCCTTGACCGCCTCGTTGTAGTTCCAAACTTCCCGGACCATTAGGGCAATTCCACTTGCAATAAGTAGGAACGGGTTTGCCTTTATGAAAGTAGAAACCTCCGCGAAACCCGTTTTTAACGTGTTAAAGGCGCCTTGAATATCTCCGCTGGCTATCTGGCTGGGAAGATCCGCAAACGCCTTTTTTATGCTGTCGGTGTAATCCCCAACGGTACGTTGATTGTCTCCCACGGCCTTATCCAATTCCTTGAACTCGTCATTTAAAGCGTCCGCCTCCGCGCTGGCCTTTTTCCATTGCGCCTCCAGATCTCGGTACTCGTCTGTATTTTCTTTGCCCGCACGGCGTAAGTTCACAAGCTCCGCCCCTAAGTTTTTAGCCTCCGTCTTGGAAGCGTTCAGCTCTTTGTTTAGCTCCCGGTACGCGAACTCATTGCCCTCGATATCCGTACGGCCCGCCTCCATCAGCTTGTTAAGCTCATTTGTCTCCAGGCGCAACTCCTTAACCGCGCGTTCCTGCTCAAGGATCGTTTTAATATGCGCATTCTGGGCGCCTGCCATGGAAGAAATCGCCGCCTCGTTATCCTTAATGACGTCGGTTGTTAGCGCCATGGCCTCGTTGTACTGCTCGACTGTAATCTCCCCATCGGAAAGGGCCTTTGCCGCAACCTTTTGGGCTTCCCCCATTGCCTTGATCTCCACGGCCAATGACTGCATTTCTTTCTTCTCGTCGTTCAGCGCCTTTTTATTGACCTTTAGGGCCGCCCCGAAAGCTTCCATCTGGCGGCGGTTCTCAATCAATTGTTTTTCGATTTGGGAAATATCCCACTCGAACGTTCCAAGGTCTATATTATGATTTGCCATTTTTCAATAAATTTAAATTTTCGATTACGTGAATGGAAAGTCGGTTTGATAATGGTAGCTTTTCTAGTCTCTCATAGTAGGCTAGGAGCGCGGCCCGCGTGGCCACTTGGAACCCCTCAATAATTTCAAACGGCGGCAATTCGTTTTCAATGAACAAATCCAGTTGGAATTTTCCCACCACGATCGCGCGCTTTCCACTTGTGGAAAAAAGGCTATCCGTTTCATATTGCGCAATGTTGCGCCCATGGATACCATCTAGCGATAAAACCACCGCGTCCACATCGCGGTACGTTGTCTTTAGGCCATGCAGGTAGAACGCAATCCCACCCACAAGTACCAAGTCCTTTTTATATTTTAATTCGTCTAAGTGCATAATCCAAGTACTTCTAAGTTTCCGCGTGAGTAATTGACCGACCCCTCAATTGCGCAAAATGGTCCTGAACCAATCCAAAACGAAATACCATTCTCTCCGGATATGCTGGCCGCGTAATCGGAAAATATCTCGTACTCGTGGTACGTTCCGTTACAGTCTAGGAAGCTAAACACAATGCTATCTCCGCTTGATCCATACCCGCCAAGCTGGTAACGGCGGCAAACAATCTTGTCGTACTGCAGAACGTTCGAGTACACCTCCGTAAGATCGGCGGCCGTTCCCTTTAAGCGCGCAAAGTTGGCCCCAGCAATTAGCACCAAGGTAAAGGGGTTGGCATCGCTCCCCGTGTCGAACCAAGTAACGCCGTCCCCCGAGGTTTGCCACGAAAAGGACGTAAATAGATTGTTTACGGGCGCTTCTACAATCGCGATACGCGTGGTAATGTTTGCGGCCGTTCCCGTCTTATTCGCGGTGGTATTGTCTCCCCATCGGATTGCAATGGAAAGGGCTGTATCGTCCGACTCCTCGCCATCGTCGATAATGGTATAATCGTAGTATGTTTTTACGCGTACCATTTCGGCGGTGGCTCTGTCTCCAGATACGGTAATGCGGTTAATTAGGTAGTGTTGGGCCTCCTGCGCAAAATAGTACAGTTTGTTTATATCGAGCGTAAGGGCGTCAATGGTGGATAGGTCTAGGGCCATCTCGTGGATCCTAGCATCGTTCACAATTTGCCCGAATGCGCCGTAATATTTTTTTAGAGCGCTTACCCAGTCCAACCCCGTAAAGGTTGCGGTGGGAATGTTCGCGACGTCTTGCTCCTCATTGAAAGTTTGTGACCCAATTTTCCCGCTGTACTTGAGTCCGGACTCGCGTAAAAAGTAGAAGCGATTTTCAAAGCCTTTGTAAGTTACCTCCTCGGTTCCGTCCGCTAATTCCTTTACCTCGCGCTCGTACATTTTGAACTTGCGCGTCAAGCGGATTGTACCGCCGAAATTGAACGGCTCCAATTGCAACTCTGGGGAGTGGGCGAAAGATTGGTACACGGTCTTAATCTCGTCCAAATTCGTGTTGATGATGGATATACGGCCGTCGTGATACGCCGCGTCCTTTTGGTCATATTGGTATCGGAAATAGTTCCGTTGGGCATAACTGCCATAAAGATACGTCTCGCTCGTGCGCTGTACGTACTTGCTGGTCCAATCCACCACCTCCGCGTTGTTGATTCGATCCTCTAGGGTTAGGTACTTCACGCCGCCATTTTCCGCCACCATGGTCAGCCCGTACTGGACCAAAATCTCTTTTACAAAAGTGGTAACAAGTAAATCCGCCATTCCTGTGTTGAAATCCACCACGCCCGGATTTATGAAATCCAAATCCACGGACAATAATATATTCAGGTAGGTAACCTTGGTAATCTCTGCACCCGACACGTAGATTTTTACGTCATCGCCAATGTTTAAATCTAGGATCGTCTCGAGGTTGATGGTTCCATCTTGGGCGTAACTCTCCCCAAGGTACACGGAATTTGTAAAGGGCATATCTGGGAAATCTCGGCGGCCGTTGATCGTCGCGTAGAAGTACACTTTTTTCCCGGGGTTGGAGGCTTCAAAGTCGAGCGTTACCTCCGCGGCTATTCGATACTTTCCGTTTTGCGTTACCGTACCCGGTGGTATATTCCACACGGTTTGGTAAGGACCCGCGTCAATGTAGTAATGCATCTCCCCAGGGGCATCCTCCAGTATGGGCGTGGTGTCGTTTACGCTTACGTACTTCGAGTACGTGATATAGCGGTCCTTGAAGTCGGGGTTTTCGAATACGCTCCCGGAATAGGCAAAGCCAAATTTGGCGTGAATGAAATCCCAAAGCCATGGAACCGATATGCAGGGAACTAAGTAATCTATATTTATCACGTCCTCGCTTAGCGCATTTTGGTAGTGCGTAAGCCCGTTAAAGTCCGTAATGAGGTATTTGTATTCCAACTTAGAGAAAGAGGCCACAACGGTCGCCAAATTCTTTTCGTGGTTCATTTCGGCGGTTATGATCTCCCCAATTGTGCGGTTCTCAATGGCTTTGAAGAAATTAACGATTCCAGAATACACGTGTACCTTGTAGTTTTCGTCCGTTTCCGTGACCATTGCCACGCCCTGCGTAATGAAGTCGAACCCGCCAATTTTGATTTGGCAGTCTAGTTTTTCATAGGGGGCGCGTGAAAGGTCTGAAGCAATTCCCAGCCCGTCAAAGAGTAGAGTATTGGCGGGGGTTTTCGGCACGGAAAATTGGTTGGTCAAATTGGCTTGGCGGTCGCGCACCTCGTGCAAGTCGTTCGCTTGGATCGTCTGCTTAACGTTCGTATCGGTATAAAGTTCTAGGCGCTGGCCGCGGATCCAAATCTCTAAATTCATAATTCAAATGTGATTTGGTTTTCATAAACTCGGAACCATGAATTTAATACTGCAGAACTCCCAGTAACTTTTAAGAGCCTGAATTTATCGTCGGTGGTTAATCCGTTTTGGTCGTATACCCAAACTTCATTTGCGCGTACCAGATCCGCAAAAACCTCCTGCATTTTCCCCGGCGTTTTGGTAAAGACCGTAAGACTGTCGGTCTCGGTAAGGTCCGCGTTTCGGAATGATGGGGCGGCAAGGCTCTGCGATATAACGTCCACAGCATCGCCCGCCCTTGTGCGCCTTTCAATCTGCCAATTTTCGAACACATAAAACTGGAGGCCGCCCAAGCTGTTACGGAAACGGATCACAATAGGGTTGCAAAGGCTTGGTATCTTCATTGGGAACGTATCGGTGTAACCGATAAACTGCTCCACAATTTCGCCCGCTTCGAGTTTCTGCGGGTATGATGGAAGCGCCACGCCCTCCCAAAGGCCCCACGGACCAACTACAAGGAAGTCGCCATTTGCGGCGGTCCAATTGTCGTTAACCGATCCAACGGGGGTTTTGTATTTTCGTCCTGCAATGAAGTTGCGAGGAATTACCTGAAGCTCTGAACCCGCGCCCTCTAGCTTTGCCTCAAATCGTAGTTCAATTTGCCCAATGATTGAACCGCCCAACAAGGCCAATGCAACCGGCGAAATAAGCAAATGGCATTCCCCATTGTTTGGGGTGGCCCGCAACTTAATTACGGCGTTTGTGGCTAAATTGGTGGCGGTAAGTTCTAGATATTCGGTTGGCGTTTCAAATAATACTTTGATCCAAATATCATTTTTCGCGAAAAAATAACTTGCTGTTAATCCTTGTATTGTCATGGTCTTAATTCTCTAATGTTTCTACTGCATTGCGCCGTAACTCCTCTACCAGTCGCGGGGTAATGATACCTGTCAGTCTCTCCCGAACGTATTCCACCGTGGCGAGTTCCTCCAGTACCTCAAGCAAATCCGTTCCGCCTTTTTGGTACCATGTCGTTCCCTCTTGCGCTATCTTGGTGGCAATGGCATACGCCGCGCCTTTTGAATCCTCCACGGAAAGTCCTAGTTTCGCCTGCGCCCATTTCATGATCGGCGCAATGGGTGGCCGCTTGCCCGGCTCCCGTCCTTTTGCGAGTTGCTCCGAGTATTGGCGCCCCCGTATGGTTCCGGTATCGTCGCCCGCTGTGATCTCTAAGTTGTCGAGCCATTCGCCCGTTGCGTTCATATTGTGATCGTTGAACCGTGGAATAAGGTAGAGCCTTACCACGTCGAGCATAACCTCTTTTATCTCTTCATCATGGAAGTAACTCATAACGGAACATTTTCGCGGAATACGCCGGTAATCTTCCAGCCGCTGTAATTCTGATCTTCGAACCGCGTAACGGCCTCCATTCTCCAGCGTATGATATTGAAGTCAAATCCCAGCGCGCACAAATCGAACTCTTTCCCACACCCTAGGCATTCTTGAAGCGGCCGTAAAATGGTATCCCAAATGCTGGCCGTAATTTCGTGGCCCTGCATCTCGTTATAAGTGTTTAGGTCTATTCTTGACTCTTTAAGAGCGTAAAGGGTAAAGGAGTGATCGCAATGCTTATGATTTGCGGCGTTATAAGAAGTGTACGTATACGTGCTATCGGTGGAGTAGCTGGTAAGGAATAAGTGAACGCAACAATTGCCGCCAGTCTGGGATCGGTTTAATCCGGATACGGATAAAGGGGCTCCAAAGGTCCAGCACTCGCCGCATCGGTTTTGCTCGTTGTAGCGATCCGCCACGGTCTGAAAAAAGTTGACTACATTCATCTGCTCTGTTTAAAAAACCCACCCCGGCTAAAGGGGCGGGAAAACTAATAACCATGAAAACTTAAAAAAAGCATTCGTGGGCAAGGCAGGATTCGAACCTGCAATTTTAAGCGCGTATCCCAATTCCGCCACTTACCCGTTTGCTGGTCTTTCCCGGCTGTCAGCGTTTGGCGCCCCTTGCGTGTATTGGCGCCCCATTATCTTAAAAGGTCCGCGGCGTATCGTCTGCGCTGGCTTGAAAATCTTATTATTAACATCAAAAATCACTTAAACTGCAATTCACCCACAAGCCGGCCGCGAACCTCTAATTTGTTTAAAAAAAATACCGTTATCGCACGGCGGGCGCTCTTGGTGTGTTTAACTGGGTATAAAGTACCAAATGGTCAGAAAGTTCAATCTTAATTCCAGAAACGCAACACTCCTATGTTTTAACCAGCCGTTTGAGCTGCGGCGCAAGGCTATGATAACTAAGATTGTTTATTTTTTATTTATAATTTCCGAGTACCGTTTTTCCACGGCGCGGTTTGCCTTTTCCATTTTTAGCTTTCCAAATAAAAGCTCGTAGGGCAACTCCTTAATGGCCGCCCATTTCAATATGTCGCCCCCCGCCAGTTGGTCAATCTGGATATCGCTACCAAATTCATTCAGGGAGGCAATCCCCGCCGCGATCATTTTCGGATCGGGTTCCGATTGTAGGTAAGCCTCCTCCAGCGCCGCGATCTGCTCCAACCCCTTGCGCACCCAAAGCATGAAATAAATTGCCTCGTTGTCCTTTGCGTCGTCCGCGTTGAAGTCCTCGAACTGGTGGCGCATCACAATTTCAATAACGCGGTCAATCTCTCCAGCTTGTAGGAGTTGCGGCAATTCGTCTTTCACAATTCGCCAGGGGAGTGAGTACAAAGGTTTGGAGGTTTTACCCGCAATTGAGTTGCTGGGCTTGCCGTACTGGATCAGTCGGTTTAATTCGGTCTCGGTTATGATCGTCTGCTCTTGTTTTTTAAACATTTCAAAGGTATTAATTAATCCTCATATTATGATGCATGAAATTAAAAAATTTTTTATGAAATTCCATACTTTCCGAATTTCTTCGAATCGGTGTAAACATAGTAACCCGCCGCCTCGTTGATGTGGTCATACCCGCTGGCCTTGTCTGGAGCGCCGTTTTTGTACGTTTGCTTCTCAAGGGCCTCCGCGTAATTCGGGCAAGTTTCGTCGTTCACAAGATAATTTCTTTCTTGCTCCTTATTTAAAAATTGTGTGTTCATTTTGTTGACCCGATCTTTGACTAATGGGTTGGCCATCGGCGCACGAATTACAAACCTGTATGCGCGGATTATTTCATGGTCGGATTTCCCCGACGTGGATCGAGCCTTACCCGCCGCATCCGGGTACACAATAACCTTGAACCCCCCGTACCTTTGCTTTATGACCTCGCACACCTCCGCGGTGTCGTAGGCGTTGACAATTTCATCCACCGCCATTTTTTTGCCGTCCTCTTCTACATGGATCACAGCGTTCATTTTCGTAATGTTAAAGTCCATACCGACGTGCAAAGTGTCGCCCGGCTTAACACGGCGGCGGGTGCGGTTCTTGATGCGGTCATAATTTCGGTATACGGTACCCGTGGTCAGGTTGACAAATTCCCCCTCGAGGTATGCCTCCAGCTGTGCGGGCGTGTACGCATCCTTTAGAGCCGAAATATAGGACTGCGATATAAAGGGGTTGTTTTGCGTTTTGGCGCGGATAAGGCGCTTGTTTGGCGTTGGTTTCTTGACAAAGAAATCATACATGAACTTAAACCCTTCAGGCGTTGATACGAAATCGAGCGCGTTGGGTTTGCCATCTGGGAGCGGCGTCGACAAACGGGCAAGCGTTCCCTTGAGAACCTCCTCCATATGCTTAGCGGGTAAAACGTCCGCCTCGTCAATTACAGAATATCCAACCTCGTAGCCAATGATTAAGGTTGGATCCTCCATGGACCGCAAAATGATCTTGCCGTATGGGGTCCGGTATTCGTGGTCCGTTTTGTTGAGTGTATAGGGAACGCCCATCTTCTCCAGCGTTTCGTTGAATTTGGGATAGGCAATTAGTTTGATCAGCCCGTAGGTGGGGAGGTAGTACGCCACGTCAATACCGGGGTAGGCTAGTTTTTTAAGGCAGGTTTTTATCACGCCCGCTTGGCTTTTCCCCGAACGGAACCCGCCCACGATTGCCGTATGTACGAAATCGGAATTGATAAACTCCGCTTGGTGCGAAAGTAGATTAATCTGTGTCGATTGTTTTGGCATTCTCCGCGTTTATAACTACAAATTCAATTGGGCGTATTTCACGCTGGGTAACGTCGATTTTTTCGGGCGCGTAATCCCCGTCAATTTTGGAAAGGTAGTCCAGCGCCTTGAGTTGCTCCGCCCCCGTAGGTATAATCAGCTCGTTACCGATCTTTCGGGCGTGTCCGCGTGCGATTCTGGAGGCGATCTCCATGCGCTCGGTGCGCGTTACAATGTTGGCGATCTTGGTGTCGATTACAGCCTTTACGAGTTCGGTCTGTTTTTCTTCGAGTATTGGAGCCATCTTTTTATCATGCTCCTTTTTTTGTTGCAGGTAGGTTTTCTCGGCTTCTTTCCAGTATCTGCGATACGTTGAGCGGGGCAATGTCCATTTCTGTCCAATTTTGTCCAAAGTGTCCAAATAAGTTGAACCCCTCTCCATTTCATTTACGATAACTTCCAGAGCCTTAGACCTTGATATGCGTGGACAGCTATCCATTTTTGACCATTTTATATTTAAAGGGTTTAATTTTCATTTCAAAAAAAAAGCACCTACACGTTTTCTATTTTAGTTCTTTTGCATTCACATTTTTTTCAAAAGGTTACATTTTCAATGTTGCAATAATGATCGTCTGCGCTTTTTAACCTTTTCCCTTTCGTGTAGGTGCAAGGATCTAGTTAATATCTTTACGCCAACTGGCGGTTTGGTCTTTTCCGTTTACCCTCACGGTAAGTGTCGGATCCAGCGCAAGCATTCGTTTAACGATCACGTCGCAATACTTGGGGTCGAGTTCCAACCCGTAGCACTTGCGGCCTAATTGGTGGCTCGCTACCATTGTACTGCCAGAACCTAGGAAGTGGTCCGCAACGATCTCCCCGGGTTTGCTGTTGTTTGAAATCTGATAGGCTAGGAGTTCAATCGGCTTCATCGTGGGGTGTGCGCCGTTACGCCTTGGCTTGTCGAAATTCAAAACAGTTGTTTGTTTTCGGTTGTTAAACCAGTTATGTTTTTCGCCCTCTTTCCAGCCGTACAAGCACGGGTCAAAAAATTGGGGTGGTTGCTCTTCGTCGTTTTCGTCAAAGCTCTCTCCCTCTAGGCATGGCTCATGCTTCCAATGGTAGTCTTGTCTACCTAGCACTAATGAGTTCTTAACCCAGACAAGTGTCTGTTTGAAAAGTACTCCGGCATCTTTCAGCGCGCTCATGAAGTTCACTCCTTCGGTTGAAGCGTGCCAAACATACCATACTCCTCCTTTTTTCACGTGGGCGTTTAAACCTGTGAAAGACTTCAATAAAAAGTTGTAAAAATCATCACTCTTCATTGTGTCGTTCATGATAGTCAGTTTTTCATCTGTTCCACCCTCATAGCTCACGTTATACGGCGGATCGGTAAGTACTATATCAGCTATTACCCCCCCCCTCAAATAAGCGCCTGTAACAGTCTTTAATCGTGGCATCTCCGCAAATTAACCTGTGCTGTCCAATCTCGAAAAGATCCCCGTCTTTAGCGCGTGGTTTCTTTGGTGGTGTAACGTCGAATTGTTCATCTTCGTAGGCCTCGTATGTTTCGGCCTCCATGAGTTCTACCCCCAGATCCTGCACGTCAATATCGAACTCGTCCACGGCAATCTCTTGAATCATGGCTTGGTCTAGGTTTACGTTTTTCTTCGAAACTGTGTTGGCGAGTAGGGCGGCGGTGTGGAACTCCTTGGTGTCAGATTGGATATCCGTGCGCTTTAGAACGATTGGGCGTTTGCCGTCGGTCTCAATAACCAGCGCGTCTACGTCCTTAAACTTACTGCTCATAATCGTTTGGCGGGCGTTCCCAGAAATGATTTTATCATCGTTTGAAACCGTGATGGATTCGATCACGCCCACGGTGTCCACGGATTTAGAAAGTAGCTCCATACCCTCCACGGTGTGTCGGTTGAAGTTTTTATCGTCCTGCGCAAGTTTGGATAGTTTAATTCGCTTACTCATAGCTACAAAGGTATTAATTAATCCTCATATTATGATGCATTGAGCTGCAAAATTTTTTTTAGATCGTTTTCAAATTCCAAATAGTTTTTTGCGGTGTATCTCAGAACCCTCCAGCCGTGCAGGCTTGCAAGGTTGTATTTGGCCACGTCGTTGGAGTAACCGGTTAGGGTGGTGTGTCTTGACTTCTTGGAAAAAATACCCTCGTATTCGATCGCAATTTTGCGGGATGGAATGGCCCAGTCAAATCGGAATTTTCGAACGGTATCAAATCGCAGTTCTTGCACGAACTCAACGCCGCTATTTCCTAGGGTTTGCGTGATAAACGTATGCTGTTTTGGCGTTGCTTTTGGCAGTTTTTTCACGGGAGTTTTTGCGCCCGTTTTCGGTAGTGATTTTGCGGGAATCGTGCGGGCCTTTTGCGGGCCTTTTGCGGGTGGCGTTTTTGCCCTTGGTTTTGGGGGAGTCTGGATCCCTTTTATTTTCCCTGCGGCCAGAAGTTTTTTCAGGCGTGATTCTGTAATTTCCATTTCTATTTTTCTAAAATCGTTTTAAGGGGTCAAATTTCGCTTTTCTTTTCCTAGGTCAAGGAAATACCCCACTTTGATATTAAAAGCCGAATTTAGGCTGCTTCTGTTTGAAATTCGAGCAATTTACCCGTTGGGGTGGTTTAGTTTTTGCAAAATGTAATCGTAAACAAGCTGCTCCTTGGTTTTCACTTTCGCCGCGGGGTGGATCTCCAGGGGTTGGCCGTCGCGCTCTCTCTTGCGGAGGGATTGAAGTTCAAATTTAGTGAAAAATAGGGGGCTTAGCAACTCCTTCGCCATTAATTTGCGCATATTTTCGAGGTCCATTTTTTCGATTTGATCCGCCGTGATGTTGCTAAACGCGCCCTTTTTCTCGAGGCCGTCAAAAAAAAGGTGTCCAAGGTCACAGGGTTCTCCCGCCTTAACCGCGGCCCTAAGTTTATCCCAGTTCGCAAGCCTCCTAGCCCGGACCACCTCCACGGATTCCACAGCGGGCGGGTTTAGGTGCGATTTGATCATTGCCCGGGATTTCTCCATGCGCTTGTCCTCCCGCTTGTGGTGGAGGTACGCGTTTTTAACCTCGCCGAGCTTCAGGCGGTCGATCTCCCGAAAGAGCGTAACGCGCTTACCCTCGAAATGCAGTTTGCCATCGGCGGCCAGCTCTAGGGCCAAAAGAAACTCGGCGGCCGTAAGTTCGCAGGTGGTGGCGAAAGAAGCCACGACGAACATGGCGGCGGTAAATTCGCTCTCGCTTTCGAACTTTGGATTTATGAAATTCAAAACTTGGCGCGCAAATTCTTGATGGTCGACGGGGCTAGAGTGCCTCAACGTCGATTGTGCTATCTCGGCCAGCGTTCCGCGATCCATTTTTTGCATCAAATTCGCGGGCAAGAAATTGGCGAGCGGATATTTTCCCAGCGTTGCCGCTTGAAGATTTTCCGGAGTTCTGGGAATTTGGGTTTTGAGTTGGTTGTCCATTTTGAGAATTTTTAAAGTTTGAAGTTTTGTTATCGGTTTCGGATCGTTGCCATGTCCGCACGGCGGCCTGCCAGTCTTTCATTTTGTTTCGCCCCACCATCCAGCCTTTGGATTCGTAGAAATCGCAAAATCGATTTGGATCCACGGAGTAGGATTTGAGGGTGCAATAATTTTTTACCTCCTCGGGGGTTGGCGGTTTGAATATTCCGCCTTCTTTTTTTTGGGGGGCCGGGGGGGATTTTTTTTCTTTTTCGGAAAGTTGTTTACCGAGTGGGGAATTTTCCTTGCTCTTTGCGTTTTCGGAAATGGGTGGGTTGGCGAGGTCCTCCTCGCGTGTTACCCCTATACCTTTTGTTTCTTTTTCTAAAAGAATATCGTTTACGTTTACGTTTACGTTTACGGCTTCGTTTGCTTCGTTTTGCTTCGTTTTTGAAGCACTTGCTTCGTTTGCTTCGTTTTGCTTCGTTTTGCTTCGGGTTTCACCACTTTTTAACCCTCCTTTTCGGCCCGCAATTGAACGTTTTTCCTTGATGCTTTCGTACTTTACCAGGTCTCGTTTTAGGTGTTGTTTTAAGGGTTCAAATATCAGCTCTATGATTCTATCATCGGTTTGCGGGCTTTCATCGTTCACGTATGCGAACATGAATTTTACCAGCTTGCCCGCCTCCTCGTCCGTTAATTTTTTAAATGTCGAATTCCAATCCGTGTACATTAAAAAGGCTTTTTTATTTTCGGCCATAATTCCTGATTTATTTATATTTCTAATTAAAAAGTGTTACCACCTTATCCACAAAGCTCATTTCCATTTTGTCAGTGGCCCCGCTTATTGTATTCGCGATATGGCGCTTCTCCTGTATCATATGATACAGTTCCTCGTCCACCGTGTCCTGACCCAGAAAGTACGTACACATCACGTTATTTTTCTGGCCAAATCGGTGCGCTCGGTCCTCACATTGAACGCAGTCTGCGTACGTCCACGGGTATTCTATAAAGGCCACGCGTGAGCTTGCGGTAAGGGTAAGACCCACCCCCGCGGCTTTGATATTCCCAATAAACACGTGCGTATTGGGGTCGTTTTGAAACTTGTCTATTGCGATCTGTTTTTGCTCCATGCTCGAGCGGCCCGTAACGCTTACCGCCTTTTTGTACTTTGCTTGGAGCGCATCGACGATCTCATGCAGATTGCAGAACAAAATGATCTTTTCGCCCGCTTCGATAAGTTCGTCCACGAAATCAAAAACTTCATTGAGTTTGCCCCTTGCGGAAATACGCTTGAGTTCGCCCATCTTGACCATGATCTCCCCGCGCAACTTCTTACGGATATCCGCATCGTCGCAACCCTGATCTCGCAGGAATTTGATAAAGTCGTTTTTTGCCTTGTTGTAAAGGGGGCGCGTTGTGATATCGCACAGGATCGTTTGGCGCTCCTTGTCGGGTAGGTCCTTTAGTACGTCCTTTTTCTCACGGCGGAAATAGCAATGCTTGTTCATTAGGTAGTTTAACTCTTTGAGGTTTGCCGCGCCATTGCCGCCCTCGCAGTATCTTTTTAAGAATCCAGAAGATCCTCCGAACTCTTTTAGCCTCCCCATTATGGCAAGCTGTGGGAATAAGTCCACCGGCTTGTTTACAACGGGCGTACCCGATAGTAGGATTCTGTTCTTTTTCCCACGGGCTACCTGTAAGGCTAGCATAGACTGCATTGTGGTTCTAGACTTACATTTATGACTTTCGTCAATGATTACGGTATTGAATAGCTCCACGCGTGGGTCCATTTGGATATCCCCGGAGTTTTTAAGTTTTGCCTTGGGCGGGTAATATGTCACAAAGAACTTTTTAAGACTCTCGTAATTGACTATAAAAACGTCGGCCATTCCCATCTGGTGGTATCGGTGCCAATTGTTTTTAACCTTGTCGTCAAGGATCATAACCTGCTTGTCCGTGAATTTTTCCCACTCCCTTTGCCAGTTCATTTTAAGCGAGGCGGGAACAATGCAAAGGCATGGGAATGCGTCGCCGTGGACCTTGTCAATCCCCAGGGTCGTTCCTATACTCTGGATCGTTTTTCCTAAGCCCGGTTCGTCCCCGTTAAGGAAGCGGCGCAACTGGACCCCGCGTGCGATACCTTGCTCTTGATACGGCCGTAATTCGGCCTTGATCTGCACGTCTATCTCCAACTCTGGAAGCGGTGCTATATTGCCGATCTGCTCGGGGGCAACGTTTCCCATTTGGATAAGTTCGGCCTTGTACTTCGTGATAAGTTCGGCCACTTGGTCGCGGTACTGCACCGGAACCTCCCACACTTTTTTATTGTGGTTCCACCTCCTTACTGGGAGTTTCTTAACGTCCTCGAGCTTGCGCTCTTTTCTCCAGTCGAATGGGATCGTAATCTGGAAGTGATTGTTATATTCTACTACTTGCATCCTACCAATGTTTTTTAAGTATTGTTAGATTTTCTGGCAAGTTGGTCGAGCGAAATGGCCACGGCATCCTTGTCCGGAACCAAGTCGTTATATTGCTGAATAAATTCTTTAATTGCTTCATGCTTGATTTGTTTTTCTCGTTGCTTGATGATCTCCAGCGCGCCCATTGTCGACTTGGTTAAGCCGTTCCAGTCTTTGGTATTCGCTTCGAATATTTCGCGCTTTAGTAGCGTAAGAAATTGCATCTGTGTCATGGTTTTGGCGTATGTATTTAGTCTGGGATCTCCTCCCGTATTCGGCAAGCCCGAAAAACACGTTTTTGTACTTGCGGGACTGCTCGTTGCGGTTCTTGGCGTACTGATCTTTTAGCTCCTCCATTATTTCTCAATTACTAGTTTTGAAATTTCGGGGCGCAAGCGGTTAAATACTTTCATGATCTCGTCATGGAATTTGCTCGGCCTGTTTTTGAAACCGTACGCCTGTTTGACTTTTAAATCCTTCAAATCGAATTCAATGGTTTCGGTTCGCTTGTCGTGGACTTTTACGGAAAGAACTAGGGAATTTTTCTTCTTGTAATACCCACCGGCGAAAACGCAATGCTTCAGGGTTTCGCCCTCTATTACGAACTCCTTAACCGATCTTAGTGGCTCTATTGTAATTGGCCCTTTTTTTATTTTCAGATCAAAGAATTTTTCTTTGTCAATCCTAAAAGACTGCTCGTGTTTTTCCGCCTCTTGGCGCTTCCTAAAAAGTTCCTTTCCAACCTTGTGAGCCTCCATTTTCTCAACCCAAAAATCGTGGGCTTTATGTACGTTTGGGGGGCAAACAAAATGGGGGTTTCTAAGATCCTTATTGAAGTACTCCAGGGCCTTGAGATAATCCTTGTAAACGCTTACCTCTTTAACCCTGTATTTGTTCCGGATTAGAATTTTTAGCGTTGGCCAAAACTTAAAAATCGCGGCGCTATTCCAATTAAAAACGATCTCCTTATATCCGGACTTGATTAGCGTTTCGGCCATTGGACTACCCATCACATTAGAGCGGAAAAAAGAAAGATCAATATCAATTTTATGACTCATTCCTTGTTTTAGGTATTCGGGCCTAAATTTGGAGCTAGGACACCACAGGTGCGGATTCATTCGGTAAGTTTTGTAGTAGCCCTCTTCACGGATTGCTAGGTCCCCGCCAAAGGCCATATTGTACCCGCAGATCATACGCGCAAATATTACCTCCTTAAGGCTTATATCCGCCCAATTTTGGACAACTTCACAAACGTACGGTCTGGCCGTTTTCCCCTCGCTATAATGGCGGCGGAATTCAAAGTTCCGGACTAACTGGAAATCGTACTTATCCGTTTTGACCAGCGAGGCGATCGCAAAACAGAACGGCCCATCTGAAAAGTTTTTCTTGCGGGTGTACTCAACTTGGAGTTTCTCGCCACAATGGTCGCAAACGACCCTTTTCCGCACGATTTTCGCCACGTCGATACTTTGCCCACATTCCAGACAAAAGCCTTTATTTTTAGTTGCAAACGCCCTTTTTTTGAAAAACTTTTTAATCGCAAAGTCAATTTGCTTTTGCGTGAGTTCTGGCAGTTCGCGTTGTTGGTTGTATACCTCTATTTGAATTTTAGTTTTTGGTCTCATGAATGGAATGTTTTAAAAATCGAATAAACTGCCCATTATCGGCGCCGCCTTTTTAGGTTTTGCGGGAGCTTTTGGTTTGGCCGCCTCACCTGCCTTATCGCTGGTAACCACTACGCGCGCGCCTTCCTTTTTGACGGTCGTAATCTTAGTATCTAGGTAGTAGGCTTTGGCCAAGGCGAATACCTCATCATTAGTCATGGCGTACGACTTCATTACCTTAGCTTGTTGCACAATGTAATTGCAGCAATCCGCAATTGTTTTTTTTGGGTTTTCGGTCGCCAAAACAAGCGAGCCGTCTTTTTCCTTTTCTGCGTGGATATACTCGGCAATGACCGATTGGAATCCCTTACTTGTATTACTCATTTTAATTTTAGTTAATTTCTTTTCTGTAGGCCGCAAATTGCTTTTCAAATTCTTTCTTCTCCATATGCTTGAACGCGTCGGCCACTCCACCGTACCCAAGCTTGGCGGCAAACTTGTTTTTGTGGTAGTACGTGTCCTGCACGCCCACCTTTTGCCCGGGCTTGCGCTTGGCCTGCACCATCATCGTGCTCGGGGCCTTTGGCTTCTCTTTCGGCGCGGGTGCTACCGGAATTATTTCTGGAACCGCCGGAACCTCCGCCGGAAGTGCCTCGGGATGTGGGTCGGTCTCTGGGTAGGGTTCCGCCTGATCTTCTGGAGTTGTGGAAACTCCTATTATTGATTCATGTAATCGCTCATCCACATCGGAGGCAAAGCAATGGACACCGCAGTAATGCCTTTGGTTAGCAAAAACAATCCTACCTATATGATCGCCCTCATAGTTTCTTGAGATAAAAACGGGGCTTGATCCGGCCGCGTCCACTTCGATATAATCCCTAATCTCCGCTCCGCAGTAATCGCAGGTAACTCGTACTTCTTTCATGTTTTATAAAATGTTAAAATGTTAATTTGATCGGGCGGCGGGGTTCGAACCCGCACACTCTTAGCGCCGCCAACGCGCCCGAAATTCCTATTGCTTGTATCTTAGCCACCGCGCCACCTCGTCAAAGGCTATTTCCGTGTCCTTGTAGCGTTTTACTGAGTATCCGATAAGCCATTCCAAATGATCGTCCGAATGGTCGGATTTGATACCATAGGAGCGGTAAAGCCGCCCCCGTATATCCTCCGCGCATATCTTACTCATCGTCCTCCATTATTTCGTCATCATCGAACCCATCAAACAAACTGCCCATTGGCGGCTCCGCTTGCTTGCCGTTCATGTACATCTCCACCTCGTTAATCACGCGGTCCATATCGATCTTTAGTTGGCGCCCGTATGGGTACGCGTTCTCCCCGTCATCAAAGTAGTTTTGCGGTGGCGTGCTAAAGCTTACTTTCTTACCGTTGGAAAGAATTTTTGCGCCCGAAAGCGTTACGCCCTCGCCGTCTCCATTGCCTTGCAATTGGAACCCCGAAATAAGGTAACCCTCGAGGGTTTGGTTTAGATCCATTACCTCCCTTGCCGTTTCTAGTTCGATCTCCTCCGTGAGGGCGGCGAAATGAGGTACCAAGGCCTCGAACGCGTTTTTAAGGTCCGGGTGGATCGGTGCATCGGATTCGGTGCTAATACTGTTAAGAGCTTCGAGCGTGCGCTCTGTATATCCGTACTGCAGAAACATTCCGGATTTTACTTTTGCCTTTTTAATCTTGATTTCTTTAGGGGCTGTTTCTTCCATTGTTATTTTGGTATTATTGTTATTGTTGTTTGGTTTTTTAACTCGATTTTTCTAACCTCGTAGTGGGTGGTGGATTTCGCTTCAATTTTTCCTAGTGGGAAATAGGCCACATGGATAAAGGGCAAAAGCCGTATGGCGATCCGTACCATCTGCCTACTCGGTATCTTCGATTTTATCAAATAGCATGTGCGCGATTTTTACGGCGCGGGTAATGCATTGGTTGTCGCTTTGCCCCTTGTTCTCTGTTAGGATCCCTTGGAGTAGCTGAATCGCGGCGTACTCAATCTTGGTAAGGCCGTTGTGTGTAACGTGATGTTCCACCATGCGCCCGTTGTGTATTTCGAACTCCACGGCTACGTGTCCGTTGTGGGGCTGGTCTCTGTTGTTCATAGCTCAATCTTTATAGTTGTTGAAATCGTTGTGTTCGTTGTTGATACTTACCAGAAGTATCGCGGTGGCGAAAACTATGGCCACCATAAAAAATATTACTACCATGGCTAATTTTCTTTTGCTTTTTCAATTGCCTCCTTACGCTCCGCAATATCCAAGGCGGCCCTTACCATGGTCTTGTATGCGGGTGGGGCCGTTTGAATGAACCGTAAAAACAAGGCCGATATCTCAAGGCCCGTTCCGCTGACCGCAAAAACGGCTTCATTGGCCTCCTTGTCGTTTACCATTATGATAATGGGGCAATCTTCTGGCAAGGCGTTTACTTCGTTCTTTAGGGCTTCTAAACCCTTGGGAACTGGCTGATCAATTATAAGCGCGCGTTCCTTTTGTACATTTTCTTTACTGTTTTCCATTTGTTTTATTTTTCTAAAATTGTTAAAATCTCTCTAATTATAGAACCGTTGTATTCGTTTGCAGTGAGCTGTAAAAACTCCTTAGTGGTCATTTCTCCATCCAAATCAATCCCTCGGTTTTTTGCGAAATAATCACGCCCGCTACTGCAACTTCCAGTAAGGAAGTGGTGCCAGTTATAGAAGTCTCGATTTGGATATGTTTTATTTAGTTGAAAGGAGGAAATAAACTCCGCCTTCTTTGCTTCAAAAGAAAGACTTGCATAGAACTTCTTAGAAACCTCTGCCAATGCGCTATTCTTGGTTAGGCCATGGGCAAATAAGTTTCCTTGCTTGGCCACATACATCGTCTTTGTTGACATGTCATCGTTAATGACGTTTACCTTTGCTATGTTTCCAATGATAGCTGAAAAAGTACATGGTATGTCGTCTATATAGTAGACTTCTTTCCCTTGGAATGACTTAAATGCGTGTATATGTTTATTTAAAAATCCTTTCCTGTAATCTCTAAAAATGGAAACGTTTTTAGAGCCATAGCCATAGCCATAGCCAGAGCCATAGCCATAGCCAGAGCCAGAGCCATAGCCATCGCCAGAGCCATCGCCAGAGCCATCGCCATAGCCATAGCCATAGCCAGAGCCAGAGCCATAGACATCGCCAGAGCCATCGCCATCGCCAGAGCCATAGCCATAGCCATAGCCAGAGCCATAGCCA
Organism: Epilithonimonas sp. KH_059; assembly: GCF_057838485.1. NCBI lineage: Bacteria > Pseudomonadati > Bacteroidota > Flavobacteriia > Flavobacteriales > Weeksellaceae > Epilithonimonas > Epilithonimonas sp. KH_059. Next base: position 650,056 of record NZ_CM174468.1, on the reverse strand, counting down.
TAGCCAGAGCCATAGCCAGAGCCAGAGCCATCGCCAGAGCCATAGCCAGAGCCAGAGCCATAGCCATAGCCAGAGCCATTAGTACTTAGGAATTTTTTTATTAAATCTTCCATGCCCCTATTGATTCAATGTTAGTAACCGCTTCCTCCGAACATGGAAGTACTTCTATAACGTTAGGAAGATAGACACCATCCTCGTCCGTAATTGTTAGAGTGAACTTGCAATCTATAGGATTGGTAGAGCCTTCTATTGCTAATTGACTAAGAGAGGCCGCACCTGACCAGCTCCACAATCTTCGTGCGTTGGTTAAGATGACTACGTCTCCTGTTAGTTCTTTCACATTTCCGAACCATACTCCAGCGGAGTAAGTTCTAATGATGTACTTTTTGTCTTTGTTGATTTTAAATTTTGCCATTTTTTAATTTTCTAAATATTAATTGGCCATGCTGGCCGTCTCTATTAATTATCTTTCCTTGTCTGTATAGACTGTTAAGAGCCTCGCGGACCTCGCCCCAGGGAATCCCTGATTTTTGTACGACTTCATTCGGGGAAACCCCACAATGGCCGCCGCTCGAACGCCTGCGAAACTCCACAATCTTCATGATCTCCACCTCCGTGCGAATGTTCATATCCTAGAAGGGCATATCGAAATCGTCCGCGTCCAGAATGTCGGCCACTCCGGGCGCAACGTTTTGCGCAACTGGTGCCGGAGCGGGGGTTGGTGGGGGTGGCGGTGTCGGTGCTTTTGGTTTGGCCGCCGTGGTTCCTGCAGGGGCGCCGAGCTTTTCAATTTTCCACGCGTCAATGTTCTGAATGTGCGCGCGGGTTCCGTCCGCCTTGTCGTAGATCCTCCCTTTGATATTGAAAAAGACCTTGATCAAATCCCCTTTTTCCACGTTTGCGAGTTCGTCGACCTTAAGCCCCAGTAGTTGGAACTTTACAATGTTCTCGCGCTTCTCTCCCGTGTACTGATCAAATCGACCCATGTCGACGTAAAACTCTTGTATAAGGAAGTCGGGGCTTACCTCGCGCACCTCTGATTTCTTTAAAAATTTCGCTGTTAAATCCATATTATTTTAGTATTCTAATGTTAATTGTTCGTTTGGTTCTGGCAGGTCGACCCCGAAAAAATCGAGTGCAAACTGCCTAACTCGCGGCCTAAAATGGTTCTCCCATTCGGCTGTACTTAATTCCGTGGTGCTTTTAGGAAAACGGAAAAACTCCCCCGTGGCCTCGTTTACTTTCTCCTCGTAATTGCAGGCCGTTTTTAGTATCTCGTGGACCTCCGAGGGGGTTTTAAACTCGCCCCATTCGTCCAAAAAAAGACCTTGGAAAATCGGAACCCATTGCCCCCAGTAGAACGCATTTTGATTGTTGGAGCGCCTCTTGTACCGCTTGGCAATTGAAAACGTAATGTCCGCGCCCTCAAAGTGCTGTACTGCTTTTTTAATTAGGGAGGCGTTGAGTTTGAATTTTCCGTTTTCAATTCGGGTTTCGATTTTAAAGGACTTCATTAGGCGTTGAATGCTTTGTTAAGTACTTTTTTCACGTTGTCGAATCCTGATTTTTGCACCTCCTTTAGATAGGTGGCCAAAAACGATAGGGAGTCGTTAAAATTGGAGGTCATGGAATAATTTGCACCTCCGGCTTTATCGGCCGGCGAGCGTACTATAAGTACTATATGGCAGTTTGGGAATTGCCTACGCAAATGGTCCATGCAGTCGCCTAATCTGATTTCTAGTTCTTTTTTTTCGTTTTCCATAATGTTTATTGGTTTTGGTATTTTTCGAAATAAATATTGTTCGCGTACATCCAGTTACCGAGTTCGATAATCTGATCCTTTGTACCGCGCACTAGCATAACGCGCGTTAATACGCCCTCCTTTGGTTGCTCTGCAGGAACTGCCACCGCTGGAGCCGGAGCCGAAAAGGACGGCGCCGTAAATAGTGGGGTTACCGCCCTAGATACCGGCGCTACTTTCGGTGCGGGTGCAACCTCTTCAGGTGCGGGGGTGGGTTCCACGGGCGCCGCTTTGGCCGCCTCCGCGGCTTTGATCTTTTGGCGGTTCTCTGCCAGCGTGTTCGCGTGCTTAAGGGCCGCCGACAAATTCAGTTTGTCCAGATACAAGCTTTGCACCTGCAAATAGTCCTCTGGGAAAGTATTTTTTAGGACCATGAGGTCCTGCTCAATACCCGCCGTTTTGGCTTTGATCTCCTCCTGTACTTTCTTCATGGAAAGAGATTTGTTGAGCCACCTATCGTCAAAGATTTTTTCGAGCGTTACAAGGGTAAAGCCCTGTTTATCCCAAAACGCTCCGATTGTTTTGCGCTTGGCTTCTTTCTCCAGTATCTCGCTTTCTTTGACCACGTCGTCAATCTTTCTTGTGGTGTCTGCGATTAACGAAATCGTGTCCGTTATAACGTCTTTGAACTCCGCAAAGGGTTTTAGAAATTCTTTCTCCAGTTCAATACGCTTTGCGTTTAGAACCTTTGCCGAATTGTTCAATAAGGCTTTGTCCGTTTTCGCTTGCGCAATGTTTGTAAAGTCGTAATTCTCCTTGCTGTACTTTGGTAGCATGGCTTTGACCAGCTCGCGGATGTGATCCGCGTTGGTTACCAGCGATCCGAGACTTTTCTCTGTAATCACTAGTTCTAAGTTGTCTTTCTCTAGTATCATAATTTAATTGTTATAGTAGTGATGGGCGCGGTTGAGGCTTCTCGTTTGCGATATCGTCAAGGTCAAAATCAAATAGACTCATGTCGAATCCCGGCGCCCATTTCGGTTTATAGATTGTGCGGTTTTTTCTGAAGAAATTGTAAGAACGATCAAAGGCGTTTTCTCGGATCATTTTCTCCAGGCAGGCGATACGGAAATCTACCTTGCGCTTGCACCATTCCACGTATCCGGAATCAAACTCAAGTACAACGTGGTTTCCGATCTCATCGTAAACAATATGCGTAATGCGGGGAGCGGTAACATTATAAAGAAGCTCGTAGGCAATGGCGTAAATTCCTACTTGGATATCGTACCCGAATTTTTCGATTGTATTGCGCCCGTACTTTTCCGGTTCGCAGTCGCTCGAAAATTTCAAATCGGTAAATCCTTTCCCATTGGCGGCGTCAAGGAATCCAATGAAATCCCAACCTTTATACTGGAAGTCAATGCGATATTGGAGCTTATCCATTTCCGCCAGCTCGTCCATTACCTCGGCCGAACTCTTAAGGTTTGAAACAATGTTTTTTGCTTTGGCTAAGTCATCAAGGGAAATGCAGGCTTTGCCAAGTGCCGAGGCCCGCACAAAGTCTTTTAGTTGGTCCGTTTTAAGGCGGCCAAATCCATCCAAAACAACCTCGTGCCAGACTGCCTCAAAAATTTCATCCCTTACGATTTCCGTGCCTAGTTTAGCGATTACCGCTTTGCAAAATTCCTCTTGCTTGTCCGTGGTGGGAATAGCATCGGTAATTGTAAAACGATCGTCAAATTCGTCCTCCGTAAGAAGTAGGCAGTCCACAATAGAACCCAGTTGCATTCCCGCGTTTTGCGCTTTCGGTTTTAAAATAGCGTTCATGTAATTGATTGGGCTGTCAAGGTTTTTCAATTTGCTATACGACTGGCGTAAGCTTTTTGTTTGGAGCTTTGCAATAAGTGTATCGCGCGCTGATAATTCTGTCATGGGTTATTTTTTATTATTTGGAAATAAAGTTTTGAATAGTTTAAGAAGCTCGTCCGTTTGCGACTTGGTAAGGGCGTACCTTCCTTTAAATTCGCTGAACTCGTCCACCGTCTGAAAGTGGTTTATCGCTTTCTTAACAAAGGCGTCCGTTACCTCTTGTTTTTTCGGCGTTTCCGCTCTGCGTGGGGCGTTCGCTCCTTGGGCGGCCGCGGTGGCTTTTTCGGCCTCTTGTGGCTTGCGCTCGGAGTTGTCCACGTCGTCCTCGTCCGTTGGAATATGAAAGAACTTGAGAAGAAAATAACGCTCGCCGTAAGTGAGTGCGGATCCCAATCCCTTTTCCCATTCGTTTTGCCCATTGGCCCCGAATTGGTTAACGTCCATTTCTCCAGTCTCAATATCGACCCAAGTAAATACCATCATCACTTTGGAAAGGATCTCGGATTTTTTGCCCTGTTTGGTATTGTAGTCGATTCGCTCGTTTTCTATGCTCGTTACTTCCTGCTTCAGGATCAAACCGAGTTCGTCCATTGCATCGCGAACGTGCTTAAGTATCTTGTTTCCGGATGTGTACCCGTATCCGTATCCTTTGCCGTCTTTGGCAAGCCCTCTAATCTTGCATTGTAGGGCGTGTAACTTGTTATAGATTGCCATGGCTTAAGGTTTAAGGAGGTGGAACAATCTGTCAAACGTGCTAATTGGCGTATTGATCAGACGTATAAGTTTGTAATTGTACGCGCCGTCAATTGCGCGGCTTCTCCAGTAGGTGGATTCCCCATACTTGGCGCGGTATTGCTTGCGCCCAATTTGTTCTGCTCTCATGGCTAAGCGGGTAAAACGTTGGATAATACCTTGCGGCCAAAGGCGTAAAGGGTAACGTACTCTGCGGGTTTGCCGTTATCGTTGAACGGTACAACCTCCACGCGCATGAATGTTTTAAGCGCTTTTCTAAGGGTCTTTCTGATTAGTTTCATAATATTAATTGTTAGGTTTTACTTTAATGGTTTTCCAAAATTGCTTTCTGATCTCCGCCTTGAGGTCCGGATCGATTTCTTTCTTTTCCGGGGCGGCTCCCACACCGCCCGGTGGAAAATTGTTTGCTTCGAGTTCATGAACCAAACGTTGTATATTGTTTAGGGCCTCTTTTAATTCGGCGATCTTCTGCGTTCTCATGTCGTCGCCTTAATGGATTCGAATATTTGCCCTTTTGTGTACCCCTCCTTGATAAAGAAGTTTACGGCCAGTACATCGCGGAACCGTACGGACTTGCCGCGGCGGTGGCTTTGCACTAAGTACTTTACTTGCCTTTCGCTTACGCTTAACTCGATCGCGAGCTTCATGCGGAACTCCATGTCCGTTTCAATTCGGTCTAAAATTTCTTTTGATATGTTCATTTTATTGATTTTGTTTATCTTTGCGCCAACGTTCGCGCTAATTGTAGTACAAATATAAACTTTGTTTAGTTATGAGCAAAGGAAATTATAAACAAAGTTTATAAAAAGTTTGTAAGTTTTTGAATTTCAGCGCTAAAAAATTAAAAAATGATTAGTAAAAAGGATATACAGGGTTTTGTCGCACATCTCAAAAGTGTGGGCAAAGTGAAAAATCAGCAAGATTTTGGCGCCCAGATAGGGATTGCGAACAAATCGTACCTTTCGCAGGTACTCGCAAAGAAAGAAATCGATCCCGAATTGGTGGCAAAAATAAACGAAGTTTACCCCGAATTTGAAGTTTGGTTAAACCCTCAAGCCGGAACCGCGCTCGCGCCCGTGGAAACCCCCGCGTGGGTGCCGTACTTTGATGTCGATTTTGCAGGCGGGTGGAACTCCTCCGAACTTATGGCGGACCAAAAGCCCTCTTTCTTTATTACCTCCCCAGAATTTGAGCGCGCGGAATTTGCTTGCAACCTTTTCGGCCATTCGATAAGCAACCGTATTGCGCACCGATCCGTAATTGGATTGCGCGAGGTATTCGATTGGCAGACTTATTTCCCGACTAATGAGATTTACGCCGTGGTCCTAAAAAATAACTTGCGGACCGTTAAGATCGTCAAGCGGTCCAAGGTTAACGACTCGCTTCTGGAGTTGATCCCAGACCCCAAGCCAGAACACAATAACACAGGCTACGATAAGGAGGACGTACCCATGGATTTCGTTACGCGATTCTTTCAGGTGGTGGCGTGGGGAACTTTTGAACGTATAGCAAACTAAAAATATAAACTACAATGAAAAATATTCTTTTCCTACTGGCATTATTGGCCACCATTTCAATGAACGCACAAACGGATTTCGCGCTTACCAAAGACGGCGGGTTAACGGAGGCCGTGGTAACCGAGACCCCTGGAATGTCCGCAAATGATTTATATAATAAGTCGCTCGATTGGATCGCCGCCAAATACAAGGATCCAAGGGAGGTTATCCTTTCGGCGGTGGAAAATGACTTTATCAGACTGGAGGGAATCCAATCCGATCTGTTTTGCCTTAAGCAGGGGTGCGAGTCCGGAAGATACCAAGTGAAATTAAGTTTTAAGGACGGGAAATATAGATTTGAAATCATTAGCCTTGAGCAAAAAATCGCTCACGCTTGGGTTCCCGTGGACTTCAAAAAAAATTCGGATTTCTATTTTGACCAGAATGGGCTAAAAAAGAAGTTCCAAGCCTATGGAAGTATACCGGTATTTTTTACCGCGCTTAATAATGATCTAATTAATTCCTTTACCAACAAAAATGACAATTGGTAGTAAAATGTTTGAAAGCGATAAAAATATGCTGGAGGCAATCGACCGACTGATCCAGACGGGCAAGGTTAAGCACTACCAAGACGTTATTAAAATTCTAGGGTGGAAAGACCGCAATCGGTTGAACCGGATCCGGACCCAAAGGAACCCGGACCAAGGGCATCACTTTTCCGCGGACGATATCCGAATCCTTTGCCGTCGGTTTAGACTGAACGCCAATAAGATACTGGGGGTACGCTAATGTAACTTACCCCGTAACTTTAAGTACAACAAAAACACAATTATATATAAATAACCCCGTTTTTTACGTGGAAATTAGGGTCGCGCGCTCTTCTAAGCAGACGGTCCTAGGTTCGAATCCTAGCGCGCTCACAATAATAAAATGCAACATACTAAAATACAGTATGTTGCATTTTTCATTTAAGAGCTACTGTGCTCTATTCGGAGACGGTCGAATTTGATAAACTAAGTCAAAGTTTTTGTTTTTTGAAAATTTAGTAATTTAGACATTCAAATTTTACATTAATAAATAGTCGATATTGACATTAAACTCAAAATTCGTTCCTATGAAAAATTCTGTAAAATCCCTTTTTGTGTTGCTGCTGATGGTGAGCGCTTCTGTTTTTGCAAACAATCCGAACCCTTCGATCGTTTCGCAAAGCGAATACGACTCTGCTACAAAATTTGAAAAACGAGTAATTAATCAAATTGATGCCGCGATTGCAGCCTTAGATGTTCTAAACAAAAATAGTTTCAACCAAGATTTCGAGGCTATTGTTTCCATAAGTGAAAATAGTGAAGACAAATTTGCGAACGGAATCCTATTGTCTAAGAAGGAATCTTCTCAACTTAATGCCGACATGGTGCGCAAAGGCAGTTGTGAAGTATCAAGCAGTAGTGCCTACAAATGCATTAAAGAAATCACGAAAGGTGAAGCTTCAGGAGACAACTTAGAAGTGGAAGTAAAAAGAAATGAGAACGGGGGCATTACCATTAGTTGGTAGTCCTGCAAGTATACCAAAACCAAAAGTATAGATAGTGCAATACAGTGCACTATTCCTCTAGATTATGAGTGTTTCGTCCTTTAAGGAGCGAAAAGTGCAGTTAAGCGCACTTTTATAGATTAACTAATAGAGGAATCTGGTTCTACATTTTTAAGGATTCTATCGATTCAGTAGGAAACCCTATCTAGAAATATAAACGGAAAACGTAACCCTCTTCAATTGAAGAGGGTTGCGTTTGACAATTATAATTGGAACCCCTATAAAGGGTTTATCGAAGTTGATTCGATTCCTATTTCCTCCATGACTCGCCTTACGATTGCGTCACAATAAATAAGGTTAAATTCATAAAGGTCTAGTGGGGAGTAAGCCTTCTCAAATTGCTTTCGAAGCATGGATTTAGCTCGGCTTAGCCGAGTCTTTACATTGCTTGGACTTATATGAAGGATTTCGGAGGTTTCCTCCACATTGAATCCGTTGATTTCGCGAAGAGAAAAGACCATGCGATAGTCCTCTGGGATTTTCTCAAGGGAAGATTCAATCAAGTATCCCAGCTCCCGGTTGTTGATTTGTTTGTTAGTGTCTAGATCCATCGTTTCAAACATAGGTTGCATTTTGTCGGTGATTTGGACCCCTGAGTCTTCATATCGGTAGCTTGCCTTTTCTTTTTTATGGTAACAGTTGTTAAGCATAATACGAATCAGCCAGGTTTTAAAATTAGATCGCTGCTCAAAATGAGCGAGGTTTCGATACGCATCGACAAAGGTATCCTGCATTAAATCCTCCGTGTCTTCATGTCCGAAGTTATAGCTTCGTCCTACCTTATAGAGATAGGGGTTAAAGCGACGAACAATCAGTTCGTACAGTTTGTTTTCGCCCTGAAGAACCCGGGAGATAATTTCAGTGTCAGTCAATGGGTCGAGTAGTCTCATTCGTTAGAAACTATTTTAGAGAGTTGAGCCATGCAAAAAGCACTTATGGCCATCACTAAATCTCGAACCGCAACATCTAGGTAAGAAAAACTTAAGAGTAGGGTAAGGGCAATGAGCGCAAGCCAGGCTGCAACAATACTTCCACCAAGGTACGGCTTTTTTAAGACGATCAGACCGGCAACGATTTCAATTACGCCGACAATCATCATGAATGTAGAATCGGAAAAAGGAAGTAAGTCTGCAAGCGTGGGGTTTAAGTACTGGGACCAGTCGGTTAGAAAGTTTGTGAATTTGTCTAGTCCTGCGACAATCGGAACGACCACGAAAATGTATTTTAATACATTTTGAATTTGTTTCAATTGAAGAGTTTGAGTAGTTTCCATTTTGTTGAATTTTTTGGTTTATACTCTATTAGAGTGTAGCAAAATGGAAAGGGTTACAATTATTATTTTTATGGGTGAACAAAAGGTCTTCGGATTTCTATTTCCTCACGTGCATGAATGCCTAGATCTTTAAAGAGTATTGGATATGAAAAGAAGGACTCTCCTGTTAGGGCAGAATACGCAATGCTTCCAAGTATTCGTTTGGAGTCTAATCCAGAATCTTCTTCCGATGGTTTTCTCCCCATACTTTAAGTGAATAAATGATAGGTGTTAAGGTCTGAGCATAAGCTTCCGGTTTGTAAGTAATTTTCACTGGATAATCTGGAGTAACCGTTCTTGAAATCAATTTGTTTTGCTCTAATTCCTTTAGTTCTTTAGCAAGAACTTTTGGGGTGATGCCCGCAATGCTCTGTTGGATATCTGTGAATCTCTCGTTTCCAACTTGAATCGAAATAATTATGGGTAATTTCCATTTCCCACTGAGAATGTCAAGTGCATCCCGCACAGGTCTAACCGTGTCTATGCATGAGGCGTATTTTTTAGCGGACTTAGCGTTTTTCATTTTTGATTATTTCACTATCCTTTAGGAAAGTTCTATACAAAGTAAAGTAAATTAAACTATCTTTGCAAGTAGAAAGTATGGAAAGATAAGGAGCTACTGTCCGCAGCACTACTTGACGGCGTAGGTAGGAATTAGGTCGGAGCTCAGTGGTCTAATGCCAGCACAGTACGATTTTCAAACGCTAAGCGGGAATCAATAATTGCCTATCCCATAATTTTGAGCTTTTTAATAGAAAAAATAAAAGTAAGATGTCTGTAAAATTATCTTTAATTGAATTAGGAGCTGCCTCTCCAGGTCAAAGTGGAACTGAGGCCGTTAAAAATATTATCCATACTGCACAAAAAGTGGAGGAGTGGGGCTTTAACCGTTTTTGGTTGGCCGAGCATCACAATACAGCTAATTTTATAAGTCGTGCGCCCGAAGTGACGATTCCCCTTGTGGCAGCGAATACTTCGAAGATTCGTGTGGGTTCAGGATCTGTGCTATTAAACCATTACAGTCCGTTTAAGGTAGCAGAAGTCTTTACTTTGTTATCGGATATGTTTCCTGGGCGAATTGATATGGGCATTGGAAGAGCCACGACGGGGCCCGTTTCTGATTTTGCTTTGCAACGAAATCGGAAAATACAACAGCGTAGTGACGACTCTTTAGAACAATTGACGGAACTTGTGAACTGGCTGACGGAAGGATTTGAAGAAAGAGATGTTTTAAGTGAAATCAAGGCTCATTTTGGAGAGAAGAATCTTCCGGAATTTTGGCTATTAGGATCTAGTCAATGGAGCGCCTATACGGCCGCCAATTTAGGTCTTAATTACGCATTTGCTGGATTTATCAATCCGGGTCAGGCGCATTCAATCACCAGTGCTTACCGCGAAAATTTCACACCGAATGAGCATGGACTTGGAAAGGGCAAGCCAGAATTAATCTTGTCTTTAAGTATTTACTGTGGTAGCACCCGAGAAGAAGCGGGGAAACTAGCCTCTCCAATGATCGTGATGATGCACAGAATGAGACAGGGGAATATGAACAGTCCCATACTAAGTGAAGACGAGGCTGTTGAGTTAATCGGTCAGATCCCTACGCAAAGCAGACTAAGCGATCCAAGGCTTCCTCCTCAATATTTAATTGGAACGCCTGAAAGCATTCAAAAAGATGTACTTGAAATTGCAGAGGCTTTCCAAACCACGGAAATCATGATTCAGTGCATTAGTAACAATCTAGAAAACAGACTAAAATGTTTAGAGCTTCTCTCTGAGAGCTTTTCGTTAAAGTAAGAAAATAAGTATTTTTTAATCCCTTTGTATAAAGGAGTAAAGTGGGATTTCATTAGGAATTCCGCTTTCACTGTTTTAGGCTTTAATTCAATTTGAAAAGAACAGAGTTTTGATTTCGTGGAGTTTCCCTTATGGGAGTAAAAGCTACTTGTCCGAGAGGGTGACTCTAATTTTTCTTTGGTGGTGGTTTTCTATTGCACTGGTTATTAACTGAAAAACAGCATTGAGGATTTCTCAGAAAAAGAGAATAAAATTATTTTTCTGATTAATAGTTTGATGTCGAACGATTTTTCATATCTTTGCAAAATGAATTTTGGTTATAGAGAAGATTTAAAAGTAATCGTTTCCCTAATGGACACGGTTCGTGAAATTCGCAAGGTGGTTCGGTCTCATTTTGCGCAAAAGATGAAAGCGCAAAACATCGACATCACGATAGAGATGCTTGAGGTTTTAAGTATTCTTTGGCGCAAAGACGGCATTAACCAGCAAGAAATTGTAGAAAGAACGAACCGCAACAAAGCGAGTATTACTTCCTTAATTGACAATATGACCACTCGTGGACTCGTTCGTAGAGATTCAGACCCTTTAGACCGTCGAAGTAATTTGATTTACTTGACCAAGGAAGGGGTTCAATATCAAGAAAGGTTAAAACCCTTATTAGAGGAGATCTACGAATCTTTTCAATCCGATATAGATTACGATAAACTTGTAGAGACCAACCGAGTTCTCGAGAAAATTTACCAAAAAATACTAGAAAAAGAATAAACTTTTTCTTTTTTAAAAGGTTCGAACTCAAACAGTATGATAACAAACGAAATTAAGTAAATGAACAGTAAACTCAAAGGGATAGCCGTTGGAATTGGCTTTTTAACAAGTATCGGTTTCCAAGCACAAGTCTCAAGCGAGCTAGTGGTGAGCATCGAGGAGTTGTTTGAATTAACAAAGGAAAATCACCCTAATTTAGCCGTTCCCAAAGCGGACATTCAAATAGCGAAGCAAGCGATCGAAGTTGCCAAAATGGCAAAATTGCCTAGTGCAAATGCAAGTCTGCAGGCCTACTACTTGGCGGATGCCCATTTAATTGACAAAGATTTTTCAAATAGTAATCGAATCGAGATGCCTCATTTCGGGAATACCTTCTCTGTGGATGCCAGTCAATTGATATGGAAAGACGGTGTAATTCGCAACAGCATCAAAAGCAAAGAATTGCAAGCGCAGCTAAGTGAACTTTCGTACGAATCGAACGAGCAAAACATAAAGCTTCTGGTTCTCGGGTATTATCTAGATTTATACAAGCTAATCAATCAAAAATCCGTCTATGAGCAAAACATTCTTCTTGCTCAGCAGCGTTTAGACAATATAAATACCTTCTACAAAGAAGGAATGGTCACAAGAAACGATGCGATCCGAGGAGAACTTCAACTTTCCAATTTGAAACTTGCCTTAGAAGTGGTGGAAAACAATCGTCAAATCTTAAACAAGCAACTCACCACGGCTCTTGGTCTTTCAGACTCTGTCGACATTTTACCAGACGAATCGATGCTGCAGAGACTTCCGCAGGCACTGGACTTAAATTCCTATAGGGCATCCATTTCAAATCATCCAGTGGTCTTAATGAACGAGAAGATGAGAGAAATATACGATACGTCGGAAGAAATAGCCAAAGCGGAAAGGATGCCTTCTTTGTCCGCCTTCATTGGGAACAAACTTTCACGGCCCGTGACCACAAGTTCACCGGCTCTTGATATGTATACCAACGGATGGAGCGCAGGGCTCTCACTCGATTTTTCGATTGATGCTTTATACAAAACGCCAAAGAAAATTCGGCAGATTAAGTTTGAAATAGAAAAAGTAGAAGCGCAGAGCGTAGAGGCTGCTAAAATGATAGATGTAGCTGTAAATGCGGCCTTTATCAAATACAAAGAATCCTTAAGTCAAAATACGACCCTGAAAACCAACCAAGAATTAGCGGAAGAAAATTACAGAATCATGAATAGCAAGTATAACAACCAATTGGCTATACTTCTCGATTTAATTGATGCCAGTAATGCAAAGTTAGAGGCAGAATTGCAATTTTCGAATTCTGAGATCAGCATGATCTACGCCTATTATAAACTACAGAAAGAGAGTGGAACTCTAAATTAATATTGACCCTATAGAAAGTACTAAATATGTCTCAAGAAACTGAAAATACAAACCCAGAAACTCCTTCGCAAATGGATTCAAAGCCAAAAGCGCCCATCAAGAAAAAAAACAAAAAGAAAAGCAATGTCGTAAATATCCTAGTCTTTATTTTGGTCTTAGGTGCACTTGTTTTTGTCGCGAAATCTTATTTTAGAACCGGTAACGACAGTTTTACGAATGCGGCTCAAGTGGAATCTTATATCAACCCGATCAATACGAGGGTTTCAGCCTACATTAAGGAGATCCGCTTTGAGGAACATCAATTTGTAAAAAAAGGCGATACTCTTCTGATCTTAGACGATCGAGAAATTCAAACCCAAGTAGGGCAGGCGAATGCAGCGTATATGGCCGCCTTAGCCTCTCGAAATTCCACCACGACTTCTGTGAGAACCGCCATTAACAACGTGGGCACCGTCGGGGCCAATGTGCAGGCGGCAAAGGCCTCGATTGAAGCTGCAAAAGCAAGACTATGGAATGCTGAGCAGAATTTCAATCGATATAAAAACCTACTGAAGGACGAGGCTGTAACCCAGCAGCAATACGATCAAATGAAAACGGATTATACGGCTCAAAAAGCGCAATTGGAGTCTCAAATTTCTCAGTACCAATCTGTGATCAACACCAAGACCACAAGTGAGCTGTCTGTAAACGAGGTCCAGTCTAGACTTGGAATGAATGATGCAGAAATTAAGCGGACCGAAAATGCACTTGAAATGGCTAAATTAAACCTTTCCTATACCGTAATTACTGCGCCACACGATGGGATTATGGGAAGAAGAACAGTGAATGTAGGTCAACTTTTGTCCCCAAGCCAACAGGTGGGCACAATCGTGGACAGCAATCACATCTGGGTTACCGCAAATTACAGAGAAAAACAAATGCAAAACGTCGTGGTGGGTGGTCTTGCAAGTGTGAAAATAGATGCTCTGGGAGGGAAGGAATTTGAAGGAGTCGTAAAAGCGATATCAGGAGCGACAGGTGCGAAGTATTCCGCAGTACCCCTAGACAACTCCACTGGGAACTTTGTAAAAGTCCAGCAAAGAATTCCGATTCGAATCGAATTTACAAAGAACAATAAAAAGGAGGATTTAAGTAAGCTACGCGCAGGTATGAACGTGGAAGTCACCCTTAAGTAATGAATAAATCTCCGTATAACTACACCCCGTCCTATGTATAACAAAGGTCCTTTTGCAAGTTGGGTTCCCAAACCCCTCATGCTGCTTTTGATTCTAGTCATTATGTTTCCTTTGATGACTGTAAGTGGAGTCTATAGCAGCACCGTTAGCAATGTGTCAGGTGCATTCGCCACGTACACGGAATATATTTCCTTCGCCAACAATGCAGGTGCTATTGGAATGGGTGTCTCGTTGTTAATTCTACTGAGGGTGAAAATGCGTTTTCGTAGCAGGGAAATTATAACAGGCTGTGCGCTTATTTTGGCCGTATTGTCCTACATATGTGGAACGACGCAGGATCCGATGGTGATGGTAGTGGGTAATTTTCTTATCGGATTCTTCAAAATGTTTCCCATGATGGAAATGGTACTACCCGTCATGATGATCATTACCCCCACAGCCGACCGCGGGAAGTTTTATGCTGTGTTTTATCCTCTTTCCATTGGATTTGGGCAATTGGCAGCTTATTATTTTGCCATCCTTGTTTTTAATGGTACCTATCAAAGTCCCTACTTTCTAATGTCAGGGATTATGCTAATAATCGCCCTTTTGTCACAGATTTTTCAGCATAACCAAAGGTTTAGTTTTAAAATGCCCTTGCATCAAATCGATTGGCTTTCGATTCTTTTGCTGTCCGGTTCCTTTATGAGTTTAAATTATTTTCTTGTATTTTTAAAACAGCAGGGTTGGTTTGTTTCGCAAAGTATCTTTGCTTCGCTTGTTGTAGGCATTTTGCTTTTTGTTTTACTGATCTATAGGCAAACCTTTTTGAGACGAAAATTAATTGATTTTTCGGTGTTCAAGAAAAGAAATGTGATCCATGCCACCTTATTGCTCTTGTTCATGGGGATCTACTTGGCGAGTACTTCCCTATATGTACAGTATACAATTGGAGTTTTAGGGTACGACAATACGATTAATGCGCATGCCAATTTATGGATGATTCCTGGTATTGTCATTGCCGGTATTTTAGCCTATTTTGGGTTTAAGAATAAGTGGAATATGAAGTATTACATTGCCTTTGGATTTATTTGTTTTGCTCTGTATACAATGATTTTGTATTTCCTTATTCAACCCCAGATGGACTTGCATTACCTAGAGTATGCCATGGTTTTAAAAGGGCTTGCGATGGGCGTTTTGTTTATTGGGATCTGGTTTTATGCCTCGCTCAATCTTCAAATCGATCAAATGCTAGGAATGATGGGGGTGCTGATTGTCGTGCGTAGCTTTTTGGGTATTGCGCTTGGAAGCGCCCTCTTAGGCTGGGCGGGGTATCAAGCGCAATGGCAAAGTATGTATGATTTGAGTAATTCTTTTGATATGGGAGCGGTGGCTAACGGAATGTCGGTCTACAAGGATCTAAATCTAAATGCACTTATGGCTTCTTCTAAAATTGTTCTCGGCTCGCTTATTTGGCTACTGATTCCCATTCTAATTCTAGTCCTGACGCATTCGTATGGAAACTTTAATTTTAGAAGGGTAATCTTACTTAGAAAAGTGGTTCGAGGCAGCTCTATCAAAGGGTATCGACTCAAATAATAAACACGACTATCCATACGATACTTTTTCGACCCACTTTTCGATCGTAGCTGAAATGCGTTTATTTACGCCTTGTCTTTGGCGTGCACCCTTGGTGCCAATATTCATAGGAACTGGTTTTTTTATTTCTTTAGGAAACTATAGAAAGGCAAAATTTTAAAAAACTCTCCGTATTTGCTCTGCCCTAAAGTTTTGATTTTCGGTAGTAGCAGCTGCGTGGTTGAAAGGGTGAGGGGAGCGGCAAATTAAATTAATATCCTTTAGAAACGTATATTTGATTATCTTTACTTTAGAATTTGATTGTGAGTTCTTTACCAACCACTGCTACAATCCAATAATAAAAAAAGATAACCCTATGAAATGTGTATTTTCCGCAATGCTGTTATTCCTTTTGTGTACGTTCACAAAAGCGCAAGACCAAGATCCTTTGACGGAGTATATGAACCCATCTGCGGTGCACTCGCTACTTTCGAAGTACACGGGCTTATTCAAAATGCAAATATCAATTTCCATGGGAGAGGGGGAGAAGCCACTGGTTGTTATTGTGAATTCAGAAAATAGAATGCTGCTAGGGAATCGATTCTTAGAAATGAAACAACTGGGCAATATGTTGGGAACCGATTACCAATCGATCAGCACGCTTGGATTCAACAATAGCGACAAAAATTTTACATTGACCACTATTTCAAATTTGCTAACTGGAACCTTAAGTCTAGTAGGTCCCTGGGATGAGAAGATGAAAGTGGCAACAGTAAGAGGGAAAATGATGGATCCAATGACGAAAAAAATCCTTCCGGTGAAACAGGTTATTACCTTTGTTGACGCCGATACCCTTCTAATTGAAAATTTCGATAAACACGCCGACAAACCGGAACAGTTAACCATTTGGTACAAATTAACTAGAATCCGTTAATTCGTAATGGGAAACTTAGACCGTTGAGGAAATTAGCGAAAACCTAAAGAAAGTTGATTATGGAACTATCAGCCAAGGCCACCATTCAAATTCAAAAACCCATTGATGTGGTTTTTGAGGGGATTGTTAATCCTGAAAATATGACAAAATATTTCCTTTCGGAAAGCAGCGGTCGCATGGAGAGCGGAAAAGATCTGATTTGGAAATTTCCTGAATTTCCAGATGAATTTCCGGTAAAAGAGATTAAGATAGAACCCAATCGCTCCGTTTCGTTTGTTTGGGACCCACAAACCGTTGTACTTATTTTGTTAGAAGAACAGCCTGATAAATCCACGGTGGTTAAAGTGACCGAAAAAGGCAAGGATTACAGCGAGGCCAATTTAAAATGGGTTATCGAGAACACCGAAGGTTGGGCCAATTTCCTAGCCTGTATGAAAGCCTATCTAGAGTATGGGATTGGGCTTCGAAAAGGAGCCTTTGAGTATATAAGAAAAGGATAATAAGTAGAACAAAGAACTAGGGGATACACCGTATTTTGCCTTTCTAGATTGGGAATGAGCTCCTAAAAAGCGAAATTCAAAGGCTGCTAGTCATTATTTTGCATTAGAGGAAAGGAAAAGACATAAAACATCTGAAATCCAAACCCGGGCTAAACATACTTCACGCTAGGGTCCCTTCCATACGATTAAAGTTGATATAATAGATAACCAAGCACTGCACCCCCAAAGACAATAAATGCACTGTTGATGGTTTTGAATTTAAAAACGATAATCGTACTTATTAGTGCTATACTGATTGTCTTCCAATCGGTAATGGTTTCTTTACCCATTGTAAAACAAATAGCAATAATAAGAGCAACAGATGCTATGTTTACAGCATCCAGTGAAGCGGACAGTGCTTTCGAGTTTCGCATTTTTTTCATCAAAGGGTTAAGGAATGCCACCAATAGGAACGAGGGAAGAAAAATGGCAATCGTGGAAATAACAGCTCCAGAGAGTCCATTGATTTCATAACCAATAAAAGTTACGGATGAAAAAAGAGGCCCTGGTGTGAATTGTCCAACCGCAATAGCATCCATTAATTGCGGTCGGGTAAGTAAGCCTTGTGCTACCAGTTCGGTATCTAGAAAGGCAAATAAAAGGTACCCGCTTCCGTAGAGAATTGCACCTATTTTTAAAAATATCCAAAACAATTTGATATTTGTTTCGGACAGCAATTGATTGTATTCAATTTGATAAAAAAGAACTGGAATTAAACTTTGTAATGACTTGCTTTTTTGATTCTGAATATAAAACATACCCCATGCAACCAGGCCGGCTCCAAACAATAAATAGATTTCATTCATTCCCAGCAAAGAAAAAATTAGAACTGCGATGCCTATAAGTACTAAAAAGACAGACTTACTCGATTTTTTGGCTAACGGAAAAACTGCGCCGATAATAATGGCAATAATTGCAGGTTTGATCCCATAAATAAACGGTTGTACTTCGGGTAATTGTCCATACTGTTTATACAGCCAGGCAAATATACCGGTGATGAAGACCGCCGGCATAATAAAGCACAATCCTGCAACGAGTAGTCCTTTCCAACCCGCTTTATCGTATCCGATGTGTATCGCCATTTCCGTGCTATTGGGTCCAGGTATGAGATTGGTAGCTCCCAATAAATCTAAAAAATGCTGTTCGCTCATCCACTTTCTTTTGACGACAACCTCCTGCTGCATCATTGCGATATGAGCTGCAGGTCCTCCGAATCCAATGATTCCCAGCTTGAGAAAAAATCGGGCTATTTCTTTTATACTAATTTCTCGTTCCATTCCTCATTAAATTTTCATCGATAGACCAATGACCACCCCCTTTTATTAAGAGAAAAACACAACCTAAAAGCATGGCCCAATCTGTACGGCTTGCATGAAGAAATCCCCAAAAGCCCTCATTTGCAAATACATCAACTTTGGTGGTTGCAAACGCAACGAGCATTATGAGGATTAATGGAATACTAGCAAAACGGGTTAGTAGACCCACTAAAAGTAAAATCCCACAGAGGATCTCGAAAAAACCGACCAAATTTCCCAACAACTCAGGGTATGGAAGTCCGATTTTCTCAAAGCGGCCAGCCCCACGAATGGCCGGAAATAAAAATTTTTGGATTCCTTCGGAAAGGAAAACAGCTCCCACAATCAAGCGGATTATAATGGTGGTTTTTGATAGATCGGTATTAATGACTTTTTTGAACATGGTAAGTAATTTCTTTTATCTTATAGACATAGTACGATCTCGAGCATTGCAACCCGTTTAACCAAAGTAGAGGGTGCGAACTTTTCAGATGCTATTTCAAGCTTACAATTTGGGTCAATGTGAATAGTCATACGATAGCTGAATTTGTAGTAGGACTTGGTTATGCATTTTGTCTTTCGAATGTCGATTTAAAGTGACGATGAATTGTTATGTTTTTTTGGTTGCTCGTATAGAATATACCATAGGTATTTTATCGTGCAAATGTTCTATTCTGAATTTATTAGGTTCGAACTCGGTTGTCTTGTTGAAGCAATTGTAGGGCGAGAAATCATATTCGTCCAGTGAATTAATTTCAAGGCCATTATTGATTAAATTGTTTAATACCTCACTTAATCCATGATTCCAGGTCACCGTGGACAGTGTTATATCCGCTTCTTTGTCCGCATACGTACCATTTTCTGTTTCTATAATGGCTCCGGAATTAAAATATCGGTATCCAATTTTCTCAAAGTTGTAATCAAACATCCAAACCACAGGATGAAATTCTACAAAGACAAATTGTCCGTTTGGCTTCAAAAAAGTAGAAATTATATTTGCCCATTTGTGAAGATCTGGAAGCCAACCAATGGTACCATAACTGGTAAATACTACATCGAATTTTTCGTCTAAATGGTTGGGCAAGTCGTAAATGTCAGAACAAATGAACTTGGCATTTGAATGGGCTTCTTTTGCTATTTGTTTAGCTCTTTCAATCGCTTTATCTGATAAGTCCACACCTGTCACCTCCGCACCAAGCCTCGTTAACGAAATGGAGTCCATTCCGAAATGGCATTGCAAATGCAAAATTGTTTTTCCTTGAATATCCCCAAGCAGGTCTAATTCAATTTCATTTAAAGAAGTTTTGCCTTTAAGAAATTCCTCAAGGCCGTAAAATTCCGAATTTATATGCGAGTCCGTTCTTTGGTTCCAGGATTGTCGGTTTATTTCGATATAGTTGGATTCTGAGTTCATTACAATATGCTTTTTTTGCCGTCTCACTTTTTGAATAATGAAATATGAAGTAGTGAATTTAGCATTATTTTGTGAATTACAATGTTAATTCTAATTTGAGCCAAGTCTTCACTAAAGCGGTATCTTCGAAGTAAATCTTTTTAAGAGCTTTTCCGCTTTTGAATCCTTCCGTGAGGAAATCAATTATTAACAAGTTCTGTTGTGGTGTCCGTATCTCGTGACTGTTACTCGATACAGGATCTAAATAAGTCGTTATTGATAGTGGATTACGTAGGGTAAGATGTAAAAAAGTAGTACGCTTATTCTTTTATTTTTAGTTCTTTAGTCAAATCCAAAAAATATTGTTTAGACCAAATGTCCAGCACTCTTGGATTTGGAATGAATCGCTCAACATCCTTTTTCGCAACCTCGAAATTAAGACTTTCAATCCTCGATCTCAACAACCTAGTAAATTCTGTTTGGGAAATCGTTTCTTTTACCCAATCACCACTATCTATTGCTCTTAATAAAAAATGCTGAAGATTAAGGCTTACTCCCTTTCTGATATACCATTCCAAATCATACCAGTCACGACCTTTAATATTATTTCCCCATTTTCTGAAAAGTAATGCGTGTATTTTACCCGCAAATAAATCTTCTAGCACAAAACATTTCACATAAAAAGAATAAGGTTTTAAAAGCAATTTTTCTTCTGTCTCAAAACCTAAAGGTGGCTTTGTATCTACTTCAATTTTTATTTTTAATCCAATATTTTGTTTGATTCCTAATCCTGGAACTGACGTTTCCAATAGGAGTTCTCCCCAAAAAGTTTCTGACTTCAAGAATGCTGATTCTATTGCAGACACAACAGATTTATGTTTTGTTTTAATTTTTACTTCCATGCCTTGAGCCAAAAATTCATCTTCAATATACTTGAGATATTGGTCTAAGCTGAACGATTCATCTTCTTGCAAAAGGGAAAAGTCTAAATCTTCAGAGAATCGATCCAGTCCATAAAAAATTCTTAAAGCCGTTTCTCCATAAAATGCTGCTTTTGAAAAAAAAACACCACGAGATAATCCTGCTAGTGCCAATTGTTGCATTATTTCACGCAAGGCTTGCTTATAATCATCCGCGGTTTTGGGTTGATATTCTGCTATCCAATCTTGTATCATAGCTTTTCTATCAATTTTATAACGTTTAATAAAGATTCTTTTTTAGGAGCATACTCTAACCAGGTTCTCATTTCTTTGGTATTGAATATCTTTAATTGGTCTTCATCCATTCTTAGATTTTCGAACAAAAATTTTTCAGCAGAGATTTCACTTCTTAAGATGATTCCAGATGTTGTAATAATTTTGTCCATCAAGGATTTTTCTGGAGTTGCGATTAAAGCAAATTGACTTTCTCTTAACAATATCCTTTTAATTCCAAATGAATAATAAGGTGCTGAAATTTTTATATATTCGAAATCAGCTATTGAATTTGAGAATTGTTTGGATTTTTTAAATGTCATTGAACTTACTGAAAAAACCCTTTCTGGAATTAATCCATAAAATGACAATGCCGATTCCACCGAAACATAACTTGGTGCATAGAGAGTATTGGCAATACTAAAATTTTCTGGTAATACATCACTATTCCAAACGTACAATCCTTTTTTTAAAGGAATCAATTTTTGCTCTTGTATCAATGAATGAATTTTGTCGTTGGGTCTTTTATACTCGTGCAAAATACTTAGTAACACCTGATGTGGAATCGGATGTGCTGCATTTTTTTGTATTAAAACTTCAACATTCACGATACAAATGTAAAAATAAAAATAGATAATCGGAAATAAATCGATTATCTATTTATAATTTAACAGAGAATTGTTATAAATTGCTTATGATATTTTCAGGTGATTGTCCAACCGATTTGGACCACCGCTCATCTACGATAGTGGTTCTACATAGGTTAGGTGGTTACGGTAGTTATCTATTTTTCCTGATTGGAACTTTGAGTTACCCGAAATTAGTTAAAAATTCCAATTATTGGAAAAGCAGCAATTTAATTTTAGTGATCTTTGTGTGGAAATACACGTGGGCAACAAGCAAAAAAACAACAACAGACATTATCGAAAATTTAATAAACCATATTGCCAATTTTATTCCAATCTCAACCGAACTAAAATGCCGACTTGAAACAATTGGGGAAATTAGAAATCTTTCTAAAGGCCATTTTCTTCACAAACCGGATAGAACTTGCCGAAGCACTTATTTTATCACCAGCGGTCTAATAAGAACGTACTACCTTAAAGGAGAGAAAGAAATCACAGATAATTTTTCCGCGGAAAACGAATGGATAACTTCAATTTATAGCTTTCTTCAAAACATTCCAGACTTTTTCCATATTCAAACCTTGGAAGCAACGGAACTCATTGAAATTACTTTAACCGACCTTGAAGAGTGCTTCAAAGATTTCCCCGAGATGGAAAGATTTGGACGAATGCTCATTTCCCAGTATTTTTTGCAGCAGTCGGAGCGCATCATTTCTCTTCAGTTTAATTCTGCGATCGAACGGTACCAATTCTTTGAACGAACTCAAAAAAACAAGCTACAAAGAGTACCCTTAGAAATGCTTGCCTCTCATTTAGGAATGACACAAGAAACTCTAAGCAGGGTAAGAGGCACAAAGGGTGTTTTTTGATTTAGGTCAAATTTTGCGAATAGATAAGACATTATCTTTGTCTCAAATAGTCTACCATCAATATATGAAAAACAAACATTACGCAATTGCTGGCCTTTTAGCTCCTGTTTTACTTTGTACAACGTATTTCATAATGGCCAATCAAAGGGTGGAATACAGCTTTTTATATAAACAAATTAGTGAATTGGGATCTCTTGATGCGCCAAATAAATGGCTTTGGAATATATTTGGATACATTATTCCAGGAATTCTTATTTCTATATATTCCATAGGATTGTATAAATCAATGGCCTCAAAAGAATCGTCCAGACTGCCTTTAATCGGCATATTTCTAACGGGTTTCTTTATGGCATTTTCAGGTGTTTTCCCAGCCGATATGGACCACCGCTCATCTACGATAACGGTTCTACATAAGGTGGGTAGCTACGGTAGTTATCTGTTTTTCCTGATTGGAACTTTTAGTTACCCGAAATTAATTAAACATTCCAATTATTGGAAAAGCAGCAATTTAATTTTATTGATCTTTGTGTGGATGACTATTGTTGCTGGGTTTTGGTATTACGTATTTCCTAGCATTCCTGCTGTAGGCCAACGGATTACTTTTTTCTTTGTATTTGCTTGGATTGCCTATACAGCAATTAAGCTTTATAAGCTTCCGACCGAATGCCCAGTAACTCTTATGGAAAATGAAAAATAAATGTTTGAATTAAAATGAATTTCACCAGAAGAGATAAGATTGAAATATTTGAAAATGCAATAAGTTGGATAATTGTTTTTGCAATGTTCGTATATGGCGGAGCAAAAATCATACAATTTAATGGTGCATCTGCAATAAACAAAAGTGTTTCGGAATTGAGTGGAATGGAATTAATGTGGGCATTTTATGGTTACTCTAAATCATTCGCAATAACTCTCGGTATTTTCGAAATTGTTGGAGGAATTCTTATTTTGATAAAGAAAACGAGAGTGATCGGCTCTTTATTTACTTCCACGATATTGATAAATGTTATTTTACAAGACATTTATTTTGGAGTTCATGTAGGAGCATTGAGAGCTGCTATTATCTATCAATTATTGATATTAATTATTTTGTGGCTGAACAGAAATAAACTTATTCGAAGTATCAAAACTTTATTGGAATCTAATAAAATTCAACAAACGAAAATGAAGTATATCGTCAAAATAGTAATGGCTTTAGCCTTATTTGCCGCATTGCGAATATTGGAATATTACATAACTATATTTTAAATCGTTCCTATTTTCAGGGAAGATTACACCCCCTCTTTTAAGGCTGTATCGTTATTTGAAAATATTCCTTTAACTATTGATCGCATAATTATTACTATTAGAATGACACTGCTATTCGAGAACAAGTTTATTCCCCAACTTTTTCCATTCATTGATACCTCCATCGTAAACCGTAATGTCTGTAAAACCTAAACTTTCAAAAAGTGAATAACCAATAGCGGCACGAGCTCCACTTTGACAATGAATAATGATCGGTTGATTTTTATCTAGTTTTGACGCCTTATCGTTTATTTCAAGCAAAGGCAAATTCGCTATACCCGCAATATGTCCTTCAGCGTATTCTTTTGCTGTACGAATATCCCAAGCCTGTATGCCTTTTCTCTTCACAGTTTTTGTCAAGTCCTCAGGTTTAATGTATTGAATTGACTTCAAGTTCTCAGACGAAATATCGTTCACCACGCCTAACACATTGTCAAACCCTACACGCATCAACTTATGCGCTAATGTTTTTTCGTTACCTTTTTCTGCTATAAATACGACTTGGTCCTTATGATTTACTAATTGTGCAAACCAATTGTTAAATCCTTTATTCAACTCAATATGTATCGTATTCGGATGAAATCCTTTTCCTACTTCTTTGCGAACACGAGTATCAATTACTTTTACTCCTTTACCAATCAGACTTTTTATTTCCGAAGCATCAATTACTGCATATTGGTCCTCTGCGAACTTATAGTATGTCCCATCACGATTCCACTCTTTCATCAACTTGAAATAGGGAGGAGGAACCACTTCATCCGCCAATATGTATTTTATAAATTGGGATTCTTTACCTGAATATTGTAAAGCAGGATTAGTCAATTTTTCAGCCTTCAATGTAGAAAATGGAATGTTGCTTAACGTCTTTCCGCAGAATGAACCTGCACCATGACCAGGCCATATTTCCATATCATCAGGTAGCTTTCTGAACTTTTCGATACTTTGATAAAGCGCTGCAGCAGAAGCGGTAGAATTTGCTTCCCCCTCTTCGTATTTCTCTAATAAATCAGGTCTACCCACATCGCCCACAAAAAGAAAGTCACCCGTAAAAGCCTTTATTGGATTAATCATATCCTTATTTGAATACAACAAAAGGCTAATGCTTTCTGGCGTATGACCCGGAGTATGTCGCACTTGGAGAAAATATTCTCCAAATGCCAACTTATCTCCTTGTTTCAATGGTAGATAATCAAATTTATATTGCCATTCCGCAGATCCCTCTTGAGATAAGGCTAATGTGGATGCAGTCAATTTTGCTAATTCACGTGCGCCACTTAAATAATCGGCATGAATATGTGTTTCGGTAACGAATTTCAATTTAGCGTCATACGCACTCAATGTATCGATGAACTCTTGAACATCTTTACGCGGATCAATCACAATCGCTTCCTTTGATTGGTTATCAATCAAGATGTAACCGCTTTGCGAAAGACCTTCTTCATGTAGGCGCTTTAGGATAAGATCTTGAGCTTGAAGGTTAAAACCTATCAGGGTCAAAATCAAACTCATTCTGAAAATTAAATTTCTCATAATTATTGTTTTAAAGGCTTATTAGTAATCGTCCATTCTTTCATGCCTCCTGCATAATTTCTTACCGACTCGAAACCATATTTTTTCAAAATTGAATAGGCGATGGTTGAACGGTCTCCTGCCTGACAGTAAATCACGATGTCTTTAGATTTATCTAACTTATCCAAGTTCGACACGAGCGTTCCTACAAATGCATGTGTCGCACCTTCGATTTGTCCAGCAGCGAATTCTTTCTCATTACGTACATCTACGACTTGTACATTATCCTCTTGAATAGCGGCCTCAAATTGATCCATTTCGATGACGTTAGCGGTTTGCAATTCAATGCCTAAATCTAGAACTGAATCCATAAAACCATAGATATTATCCAAACCTATGCGCATCAATTTGCGTGTGATGTCTTCCCTCTCTGATTCCTCTGCAACAAGCACAAAGGGAACATCGTAGCTAAGCACCCAGCCCATCCAATTGGCAAATGTATTGTTTCCTTGGATATTTAACGAATTAGGCAAATAACCTTTCGCAAATTCAACTTTATTACGTGTATCTATCACCAACATACCATCTTGATATACTTTCAAAAACTCGTCTTTTGATAATTTTTTATGTTGAGGTACAGCCGTCAATAAAGGTCTATCCACTTTATTCAACTTTTTCATCATCGCAAAATACTTTGGTGCTTCGGGTTGACCCTCTAATAAATCTTTTGTAAAAAATTCCTCATTATCACCATATTGCAGTGCCCAGTTTCTGATTTTTTCGTACCCTACAGTAGTACTTGGTACAGCTCCTAAAGCTTTACCACATGCGGAACCTGCTCCGTGACCTGGCCATACTTGTACGTGATCTGCCAAACTCATAAAGCGTTGGATTGACTCAAACAATTGCTTAGCACCTTTCTCTTGCGTACCTATCATACCCGCTGCTTTTTCTAACAAATCGGGTCTACCTACATCCCCTACAAACACAAAATCTCCTGTGAATAGCATTATGGCTTCTGGTGTCGCTGGATGGTCTGTCAACAAGAAACTAATACTTTCTGGTGTGTGACCTGGAGTGTGCAATACTTCCAATGTCAAATTACCTAACGTAATCACATCTCCGTGTTTCAATCCTGTGTGTGCAAACTCATATTGCCAATCAGCACCGCCTTCATCTGATAATAATAATTCGGCTCCTGTTAATGCAGCCAACTCGCGCGCCCCACTTAAGAAGTCTGCATGAATATGTGTTTCGGTTAATTTAGTAATTTTTAAGTTGTTTTCAGCAGCGATTTCTAAGTAAGTATCTACATCGCGTTTTGGGTCAATGACAATAGCTTCGCCTTTTGCTTGACAACCAATAATATAACTTCCTTGCGCTAATGTCTTGTCGTATACGTGTTGAAAAAACATACTATTTAAATTTTAATTGTTTACTATTTAATTGCTTATTGATACAAATTTAGATAAAGTGCGTGTGCCTATCCGCAACTTTTGTTACACAAGGAATACGATGTTAAAACCAGATTTCTTTGAAAAAGATATAGATACCCATCAGCAGTACAAATGTGCCAAAAGCAGGTTTTAACTTATCACTATTAATAATTTTTGTGAGGTAAGAACCTATAAATATTCCGACTATAGACAACGAAGTCAATGTGAATAAAAACGTCCAATCCAATGATTCATTTCCCAATTCGCCGGTAAATCCTATTAATGATTTTGCCGCAATAATGACTAGCGAAGTGCCTACCGCTTCTTTCATCGGAAGCTTAGAAAATAAGACCAAAGCTGGAATAATTAAGAAACCTCCACCAGCACCTACGAGTCCGGTTAATACACCGACGAATGAACCTTCTAACAAAATCATCGGGTAATTGAACTTTTGTGGTTGCAGTTCCTCTGTCGTATCAGACTTTTTGCCTTTTAGCATCGTATAAGCCGCCACGACCATCAATACCGCAAAAAGAATCATTAGGAAAATATCTTTGGTCACTTCAAATCCAGCCAGTGTTAACAAATTATGTGGAATTGCTGGCAAGATATATTTACGTGTGAAGAAGACCGCAAGGATAGACGGTATTCCAAAAACGACAGCCGTCTTTATATTTACCAATCCATTTCTGAAATAGGTGATAGACCCCACAACACTAGTCACACCTACAATAAATAGCGAATAAGCTGTAGCAGTAACAGGTAATACCGCGAATATATAGACCAAAACAGGTACGGTAAGAATGCTTCCTCCGCTACCTATCAAACCCAATAATACTCCAATCAAAATGGATGCTAAATATCCAATTGTTTCCATGACTTTTTCAATTTGTTGGTACAAAGGTCAGCAAGTGAAAGAAAGCCTACAGTTACATTTGTTACACAGTAACGAGAAATTATTGCAACAAAAAAGCGAGAATCTCTTCTCGCTTTTCTAATAAAATATATCCTGCTTTTAATGAGGAAGTTTATCCTTTAACAAACCATATATCCATGTTCCCAACAAAGCACTCGCCAATACAACTAACATCGGTAAATAACCTGCTCCAGTGAGAACAAAAATAGGTCCTGGGCATGCGCCTGCCAAAGCCCATCCTAATCCAAATATCGTACCTCCTAATAAATAGCGAGCGATCGATTTGTCCTTATCTGCAATTGCAATTGCCTTATTATCTATATCCTTTACTTTCTTTCTTTTAATGATTTGAACCAAAATTACACCGGTCGCCAAGGCTGTTCCCATTAGACCAAACATGTGAAAAGATTGGAAATTAAACATTTCGTAGATTCTGAACCAAGAGGCGGCTTCAGACTTGAACATCAGTATCCCGAAGAATACACCTACTAGTAAAAAAACTATATTTCTCATATTAGATTAGAATAAAAGTGGGAAAATAAAGTGAATCATGATAATACCCCCAACAAAGAAACCGATTGTCGCGATCAAAGAAGGTAATTGCAAATTACTAATGCCTGATATTGAGTGACCTGAAGTACAACCTCCCGCATAACGCGCACCAAAACCGACAAGAAGACCACCCACGATTAATAACACTAACACTTTAGGGTCACTAAAAGCTACATTGCCAAAAAACTCACTAGGGACATAATCTTTCCCTGCACTGTGAATACCCATTTCTTCGAGCTGTGTGATAGTTTTAGGATTCAAATCAGGAGATTGACCTGCGCCTAAATAATTAGAAGCGATAAATCCTCCAATCATAGCACCTACTACCATCAGGAGATTCCATTTTTGGCTACGCCAATCGAATTTAAAGTATGACGCTGTTTTGCTCGCTCCACACATCGTACACATCGTACGCAAGTTGGACGACATCCCAAAGTTCTTACCTAAATAAAGCAATACAAACATCGTGATTGCTATAAGTGGCCCACTTACATACCAAGGCCATGGTGACAATATCATATCCATAATCATTTAATTTGCTGCAAATGTCTTGAAGTATTTTCATCCTATCAGTTACATTTGTTACATAAGAAAAGGCTCAACGTTATTTGTAAAGCCTTTTGTTTATTTGACGAGTATCTCAATACTATTCCGGTTGAGCTTGATTCGACCTTCTGTTTCCAACGCTTTTAGTAATCTTGAGACCACTACGCGCGAAGTATTCAATTCTTCCGCTATATCTTGATGGGTTTTGTAGACAATTGTACTATTTTCAATTTTGCTTTTTTCGAAAAGGTAATTCAACACACGCTCATTCATATCCATAAACGCGATCGTATCTAAAGCATTTAGTAATTCATTGAAACGGTTATTGTAACTTTCAAAAACAAAAACCATCCAACTTTTGTATTTCCCGATCCATTCCGACATCTTCTGCACAGGAATCATTAAAATAACGCCTGGCACCTCACCTATAGCACGGATCTCACTCTGCTTCTCACGCAAACAGCAGGTCATAGACATCGCACAAGTATCCCCACGCTTTAAGTAATAAAGTAATAGTTCCGCACTGTCGTAATCTTCACGCATCACTTTCACTGCACCAGACAATAAGAGTGGCATCATCTTAATATACTGATTGTAATCAATCAACACGTCACCTTCCTTAAATTCAACGGCTTTTGATACTTGAACGATTTCAGCTAATAATTCTTGTTCAAAAATACCACCATATGTTTGGTAAAATAATTTTTCCATAACATTTATAACTTGTGTCTGACAAATATAAATATATCAGATCTAAGCTTGAGTACCTTAGGTTACACAAGCAAATAATTAATGGATTAGAAGCTGAAAATTTTAATGAAAACACCTTTTCTATCCGAGATACGTCCGAAAATAAAAAAAGCCACTGATAAATCAGTGGCTTTTGTCGGGGTGGCAGGATTCGAACCTGCGACCTCCTGGTCCCAAACCAGGCGCGATGACCGGGCTACGCTACACCCCGAGTTTCCGGTTGCGGAGGGTGTGGGATTCGAACCCACGCGACACTTGCGCGTCGACAGTTTAGCAAACTGCTCCGTTAACCACTCCGGCAACCCTCCTTGCAATCTTCGTTTTTAAAGAACTGCTTTTCTCTAATTGCGAGTGCAAATATAACAAGGATTTTCATATTAACCAAAAAAAATCGCTTAATTTTTTTTGTATTTTTGGAATCTGAAATCACTTAAAAACACTTATTATGCGTAAAACATTAGGTGTCATTGGATTAAGCTTTTTAGTTTTTTCCTGTGCGCCCCAAGCACCGACGAAAAAAAAGCCGGAATTACCGAAAACGACTACTGCGACTGCGACGACCAAGACTCCGCCGGCAGAAAAAAAGCCAATTTCACAACCTGCAAAACCAAGTGTAGAGCACCAAGGGAAATATGATTTTTTCAAAGTAAATATTGCCGACGCAGCAAACAATGATAATACGATTAGTCATGGGTCGATTGTGACGGCAGAACCCAAAGGGTATAGTGTGACAAAAGCGTATTTTCCTTCCCTCGGGCAAAACTATCGACAACGTTATCTTATTCTTCACTACACAGCGCTAGATGACGATCGTTCGGTTCGCGTCCTAACGACCCAAAGTGTAAGTGCGCATTATTTGGTAGGGAATCAAAATGACAAAGAAATCTATCAGTTGGTGGACGAGAACAAGCGAGCCTATCATGCCGGTATTAGTTCTTGGCGCAAAATTGAAAATTTAAATGATTCCTCTATTGGTATTGAAATTGTGAATCCGGGATACACGACAGACTCTGTAGGTCAAAGGGTTTTTTACCCTTACCCCGAATGGCAGTTCAAAAAAGTAGCGGCTTTAGTGAAAGATCTAGTGGATCGTTACCAAATTCTGCCCACGAATGTTTTAGGACATTCCGACATTGCACCTACAAGAAAACAGGATCCAGGTCCTTTGTTTCCTTGGGAAAGGCTTTACAAGGAATATGGCATAGGGATGTGGTATGATGAGCCGACCAAGCAGCGATTTATGAACGCTCCGGAATCGCAGAACTTTGAATCCCTACTTTTAGATTCCACTTTTATCTTTAAATACCAGACCTACTTGAATGAGTTCGGTTATGGACTACTTCGATCAGGCTCTGTGGATCAGGCCACACAAAAAACGATCGAAGCGTTTCAGTACCGTTTTAGACCGCAAAATGCAAGTGGAGTAATGGACCTAGAAACATGGGCCATTTTACAGGCATTGCTTGAAAAATATCCGACTAAATAATTCTCTTTGAATTAGATACTTTACGCGCGCTCGAATAGGGCGCGTTTTTTTGTTCAATCTATCAAAAACTCTTAACTTTCCCTCAAATATTTTTTTGATGGCACAATTTAGAAAAGAAAGCGATTTGTTAGGGGAACTGGATGTTCCGATGGAAGCGTATTATGGCGTTCAGACGCAAAGAGCAATTGAAAACTTTCACATTTCGGGTCAGAAATTATCGAGTTATCCTCGTTTTATTCGCGCCCTCGCGTTCGTGAAAAAAGCAGCAGCAAAGACCAATTATGAACTTGGACTTCTAAATCAGGAGCTTTACTCGAAGATTTCGGAGGCCTGCGACGAAGTAGCAGACGGAAAGTACAATTCTCAATTCCCAATCGATATGATTCAAGGGGGAGCAGGAACGTCTGTCAATATGAACGCAAACGAAGTAATCTCCAACATTGTACTAGAGAAATTAGGAAAACCGAGAGGAAGTTATGAGTTTTGTTCTCCGAACGACCATGTGAATCTTTCGCAATCGACCAACGATGCGTATCCTACCTCCATCAAACTTGCCCTTCTGCAACAGAATGAACTTTTAATTTCTACACTTAAAAAAGCAATCTTGGCCTTTCGTGCTAAAGGGTTGGAGTTTCACGATGTAATTAAAATGGGAAGAACCCAACTTCAAGATGCCGTACCGATGACCCTTGGTCAAGAATTTGAAGCGTTCGCAGCCACCTTAGAAGAAGATATTACAAAATTGAATGCCAATGCAAAGCTCTTTTTAGAGGTAAACATGGGAGCTACCGCCATTGGAACCGGAATCAACGCACCGGCAGGCTATGCGAACCTCTGCGCTAGAAATTTAGCTAGCATTTCTGGATATCCTATTGTTTCCGCAAAGAATTTAGTAGAAGCTACTCCGGACACAGGAGCCTACGTCATTTACTCTTCGGCTATGAAGCGTTTGGCCGTAAAGCTTTCTAAAATATGCAACGATTTACGTCTTTTGTCCTCGGGTCCTAGAGCGGGTCTCTTCGAGATTAACCTGCCTGCAATGCAGCCTGGTTCTTCCATTATGCCCGGCAAAGTAAATCCTGTGATTCCAGAAGTCGTAAACCAAGTTTGCTACAAGGTGATTGGGAACGATTTGACCGTTACGTTTGCGGCGGAAGCAGGACAACTCCAACTCAATGTGATGGAACCTGTTTTGTGCCATGCGATCATGGAAAACATTTACTTCCTTAACAATGCTTTAGAAGCCCTAACCGATAAATGCATTGTAGGGATTACAGCAAACAAGGATATCTGCTTAAACATGGTGAAACACAGCATTGGAATTGTTACAGCTCTCAACCCCTATATAGGATATAAGACTTCAACGAAAATTGCAAAAGAAGCGTTAGAGACAGGAAATAGCGTATACAATCTAGTGCTTGAACATGGAATTCTATCGCAGGAAAAACTAGATGAAATTTTAGACCCTAAAAACATGCTCGCTCCTCAAAAACTATGAGTTTGAAAATTCTTATCGTGATGCCCACCCACAACGAAGAGCAGTCCCTTGGGTTTGCGCTAGAATCGTTACGAAGGCAAACGTATAAGGAGTTTAAGTTGGTGGTGGTCAATGACGGATCCACCGATCAGAGTGCACAGATTGCGAAAGACTTTAGTGAAAAAGATTCTCGTTTCCGGCTTTTAAACTTGCCTTCTTCGGAGCATCAGCCTGGAGCCAAGGTGGTTCGAACCTTTAACAAAGGACTTTCTACAGAAAACTTGAGTGAGTTTGATGTGGTTTGTAAGTTTGATGCGGACATTGTCTTCCCTGAAAATTATCTGGCTCGTTTGGAGAACGTGTATAAGAGTTCGAATCAGGCAGGTATGGTCTCGGGTATTGTGAAAATCCCCAGGGGACCATTTCAGCCGAAGGATGCCTTTGAGTTTCCACCCGAGAGTGCGGACTGGGAATTTGAGGCGATTAGTTCGAAGGACCATGTCAGAGGCCCTATAAAATCATATCGCGTGGCTTGTTTTAAAGCGATGGATGGACTTCGAGAAACATTGGGGTGGGACAACATTGACCGAATGCTGGCTCAAAAAGAAGGCTTTGAGGTGCTCACACTGAAGGATTTATGGGTGAAGCATTTAAGACCAACCGCGGAGCGATATAAAAATCAAAAAGCAACCAAGCTCGGTGTCTATTTTTACAACATAGGACTTAGTTTGCCATTGGTTCTTATATCTGCAGCCAAAGCCTCAAGGCACCAGGGTGGGGTCGTTGCCTTTTATCTGACTTTGAAAAGTTTCTTAAGTCAATCCGGAACTAAAAAACTCACCTCCGAAGAAATTAGCTACATTCGAAAGCTTCGGTGGAAAGAAGTCTTTTCTAAATTGAATTTAAAAAATTGATATACTATGCCTAAACTTCTACTTCCGCTTTTGAGCTTACTTTTCCTTTTAGGGTGCAAAACAAGGCAAAAAAATTCAGCCGATTACATTCTACACAATGCGAAAATCTACACCGTGGATGCGGAGTTTTCGATGGGTCAGGCCATGGCCGTTAAAGACGGAAAGATCCTAGAAGTTGGTACAAATCAAGATATTTTATCCAAATACAAAGCCTCCCAAAGCTACGATGCTCTGGGGAAAACCGTTTTGCCCGGTCTTATTGATGCGCATGCCCATTTTTACGGATTTGGAAGCATGCTTCAAAATGCAGATTTAGCCGGACTTGACTCCTGGGACGCCGTTTTAGAGGAGTTGCAAGATTTTTCTAAATCCCACAGCGAGGGATGGCTAGTAGGCCGTGGTTGGGACCAAAATCGATGGACGAAGAAAGAGTTTCCAAGCAAAGAAAAACTAGATCAAATGTTTCCAGACCGTCCTGTCTACTTAACTAGGGTGGACGGTCATGCGGCCATTGTGAATCAAAAAGCACTTGATATCGCAGGGTACACCCTTAGCACAAAAATGAGCGGTGGGGATCTCTTGAAAAAAGACGGGAAACTTTCTGGGGTCTTAATTGACAATGCAAAGGATCAAATGGCTACGCATTTGCCTAAGCCGACCAAGGCTCAGGTTCAGCAAATCCTGAGACAAGCGCAGGAGTATAGTTTTAAGGAAGGGTTAACCACTGTCGTGGATGCAGGTTTAGACTTTCCGTTGGTGGAAGAAATTGAGGCCATGCAAAAGTCGGAGGATTTAAAAATCAATTTGCATGTCATGCTGTCGGATTCTGAGGCCAATTTTCAATGGCTAAAATCCCGAGGTATTATTAAAACCGATCGGCTTTTTGTCAATGGAATGAAGTTTTATGCGGACGGAGCCCTAGGTTCCCGGGGGGCCTGTTTGTTACACCCCTACAGTGATGAGGCATCTAACACTGGATTTTTACTTTCTGATGTGGCTCATTTTAAAAAAATGGCTTCCCTTTTATTTGAAGAAGGGTTTCAAATGAATACCCACGCGATTGGCGATTCTGCAAACCGCGTGATATTAGAAGTGTACGCGAATGAATTAAAAGGCAAAAACGACCGTCGCTGGCGAATCGAACATGCGCAGGTGATTTCTCCCGAGGATTTTTCCACTTTTGCAAAGTATTCCATCGTGCCTTCCGTTCAACCCACGCACGCAACATCGGATATGCCATGGGCAGAATCGCGTTTAGGCAAAGAACGCCTTTCGCATACGTATGCGAACAAACAGCTTTTAAATCAAAACGGATGGCTCGTGCTTGGAACTGATTTTCCAGTAGAGGACATTAGTCCTATGAAGACTTTTTACGCTGCAGTGGTTCGAAAAGATGCAAAAGGCTGGCCTTCTGAAGGATTTCAGATGCAAAATGCGCTGAGTCGAGTAGAGGCCCTAAAAGGAATGACTCTGTGGGCGGCAAAAGGCAGTTTTCAAGAAAAGGAGAAAGGCAGTCTTGAGAAAGGGAAGTGGGCAGATTTCATCGTCCTCGATCGGGATATAATGAAGATAGAGCCTACTAAGATTTTAGATACGAAAGTTCTAAAAACCTATGTGAAGGGAGAACTCGTGATGGATTACGAGTCTTTGAAATCGAGCCTTAAGGCAGAGAACTAACTCTTTAGAATAGAACGGTGAGAGTGGCTTATATTGAATTGGATACGCACGCTGAAATTGCTAGAAATTTCAGGGAGCTTTCGAGGGATTTTACTACCCTACAAATCGATTTTTATTTTTCACCCCGTATTCTTTCAGAGCTCCAAATCTCAGCAACAGGAAATGTTCAAAAGAGCGATTCCACAGTTCTTTTGGAGCAGTTGCAAGCTCAGTCTTACGACTTAGTCCTCATTGGAACCGCTCATCGCTATTTCTCTCTCTTTTTAGAGATTCAAAAGGGATTTAACACGTATGTTATCACGCACAATCTAAATTTTCCCAAACGCAGTCGTTCCTTTTTGCTCCAGGCTATTTTTAAAAGCCAAACCGTCTATAGACTCAAACTTTTGCTAAAAGAAGGACTTCTTTCGGCTCCAAAGATTTTCGAAGATTCTTCTCGTCTTTTGGTGCTCGATGGCGATTTGCATAAAGGGGCTGCGAAAGTTTTACCCCTTTTTTATACCAAGAATACGCGTAAGAAAACAGGAAATGAATTTCAATTGGTCATACCAGGAGAAGTCTCGCAGAAAAGAAGGGATTATCGGGAGGTCCTAAATAAGTTGAAAGAGTATGGCGAGAAGTCGTCCCCGCTTGCGAGTTCTAGGGAGGCTTTAAAACGGGTGCATGTGGTTTTCTTAGGAAGGGCAAGCGGAAAGGAACTTAGATGGCTCGAAGAGCTGAAGTTTAAGCATTATGCCTCTTTAGACATTGAATTCTTTACCCATAAAGTTTCCAGTGGTCATTTTGACGAAGTTTTGAGCCGAGCAGATCTTATTTGGTGTCCTTTGCATAAGAAAACACGGTTTTTTGGAGGCGTTGAAATCTATGGGACTACCAAAATGACGGGCGCTATTGGAGATGCCATTAAATTTTCTACTCCTCTTTTGCTTCCCTCGTTTTACAAAAGCTCTTGCCCTTTGGTTCAGTCTTCAAAAGTAAATACGATTGCTTCCTTACTAGAAAGAGATTCCCTTGGGCACCTTAGCTATGAGAGGTATCAAAAATCAGAAGTATCGAATGCCTTAGAAAGGCTTCTTTTGCAATTGAGATAAGCCGAAAAGAGCTCGTTAAAATTTTAAAAGACTTTTAAAAAAACTCCACTTTAGATACTTGTCTAAAGGGTATATGCCCATGAAATGATTGCCCACTCCAATGACAAGAAGTACCACCAAAGGTTTATAGACGAGATTCAAAAATGGATAACTACTTTCCGGAAGAATGATGGAAAGGGTGATTCCGAGTGTACATAAAATCGTCGTGTAGACCATTTCAATGGAAATAGGGAATACTTTGAATTTCCAGTAATTGAATGCAATTTTAATGGCGTTAAAGAGCGTGAGTGAGATTGCGGTCGCAAGGGCAATCCCCACAATTCCTAAGTTCGTTGTGCGTAAAAATAAGAAATTGAGACCTACGCTCATGACGGCTAAAAAAAGCATTACCACAATGGTAAAGCGGTAGTATTTCGAGAGCGAAATAATATGGCCGTTAAACCCAGTGGCTAAGTCAAAGATCATTGCGGAGCCTAAGATCCAAATGACGGGAGAGGCTTCTCTAAGCGCCTCTCCGCTTGCAATGAAATGAGTGAGGTAAGGGAACCCCACCAAAATACAAGAGAAAAGAACCGATCCTAAAAAAAAGAGAGTAAGGGAAGTGCTTTTGTGAAAGCGGTTAAGCTCTTCAAAATTATTTTCTTCAATCGTTCGGTTGATAATTGGGGCTGAGATATTGAAAAGTCCCATTTGAGGGATTAGAATAAAGGAGAGAACCGAGAGGATAATACTGTAGGCACCGTTCTCGCTAAACGAGAGGTATTCACCAATCATAAAGTTATCCACCCTAAAGGCAATGTAATTACCGATGTTTCCGAGGAAACCAAACAAACTGTAGTTCAATACCTTCTTGTAAAATCCATCCTTTTGCATGTAGGAAGTGGAGAAGTCAGGTTTTAGTTTTTCAAGGGAATTGGCGTAGAGAACATAGCCGATGAGGGCTAGCGTGAACATACCCAATAAGAATCCAAAGGATCCTTGTATACTCACGCCTAGAAACACAAAAAGACAAAATGTACCTAGATTTGCTAGTTTT
Organism: Epilithonimonas sp. KH_059; assembly: GCF_057838485.1. Lineage (NCBI taxonomy): Bacteria > Pseudomonadati > Bacteroidota > Flavobacteriia > Flavobacteriales > Weeksellaceae > Epilithonimonas > Epilithonimonas sp. KH_059. The sequence goes on along the minus strand of NZ_CM174468.1, from coordinate 613,094 downwards.
GGAAATAGATTTTCAAAAATATTAGGAACGACGATTCGCTTGTAATTTGAGATGTATTTGTTGAATACTGCGCTAAGCGCTAAAATGAGTATTAGGGGAAGAATTAAAGTTTTGAGTTGGAAGAGCTTAGAGTCTTTAAACTGAGGAAAGAGATAAAAGAACAGAAAGAATCCCCCTATAAACAGAACGAAGTTAAGAGCCACAGTAACAAGCGTAAGACTTAAGAAATTTTGATGTTTTCCGTCTTTTTGTGTTTTTACAAAATACTTAACATTCGAGAAAGAAAGTCCAAAAACAACGATGGGGAGCATCATTTCTGCTGCCGGTAAAACATACCGTAGTTTCCCATAGAATACCATGTCATGAGGAAACACGAAAAGTGCTGAGAGCGTGCCCAGCAAAAACCCAAAATACCCAATTAAAGAGTACTTAAACCCTTGTCGCGATACTACACTCATTTTTCGGGCACAAAGATAATGTTATTAATGTACGGTGTCCTAGAATTTGAATTTTCCTTACCTTGAGATTCGTAAAAATCTTTTTCTAGGGGAATAAGTTCAAGGCTGCTTGGATCCACGTAATACGGCTTATATTGCCAGGAGCAGACTTCCAGAATTAGGGGCCATATGGGGTACTCATGGTGCCGCTGCTCAATTTCAACCAAAAGGGTTGGTTTAAAACGTTTGATCGTTTTCTGTGCCCCTTTTAGGGTTTTTTCTTCACTTCCTTCCACGTCGATTTTGATATAATCAAGTCTCTCAAAATGTTCCATAGGAGCCCAATCGTCAAGACGCATGACTTTCACCTTTTGGTAAACTCCTGCCTCTTCCCCTTCTTCTTTTAAGTGGGTTTGTAGGGTGCCCCTGGATTTTACTTTGCTGCCCCGAATCACAGGAACTTTAAATTCTGCCATTTGGTTTTGATCTGCAAGGGCAAGTGGGAAAATTGGAAGCGTAGGAAATAGTCTCTTTAAACGTTTGTACAGAAATCGGTTCGGTTCAAATCCGTATAAATTATCTGATTTGAGGGTGTTTTCGAGGGTGTATAAGTAGGTTCCGACGTTGGAACCGATGTCTAGAAAAATATCGTCTTTTTGCACCTGCTTTTTCAGCCAATAGAGTTCAGGTTCTACCTTGCTTTCTAAACGATGCAAGGCGTCTAGATGCTTGAGTTTCTTGAAAAATCGCTCTTTGTAAATCGAGGGAGCGATGTAAGAAAGGGTTTCGGCCAGTTGACTGTATAGAGACATAAAAGGCTAGTTCTTTCAAACAAAGATAGTATTTTTCGTTAAAAGATGTTAAATAAACTGTATAACTGAAGAGATTCGATTTAGGCGTTTCAATTCCTATAAAAATCACTAATTTTAGCGCTATTGAAAGGGAAAGGCTAGCTTTCCACTGTTTGATAGAAATTCTGTTTTCCTATGACTTTAAAAACGACTCTGATCGCCTTTGTAGCCCTACTTAGCTTTAGTTCTTGTAGTGTAAATCCCACGCTCTCCTCTAGAGCGGTCCCTTTTAATTGGCAAGCCGCCAATCTCTATTTTGTGCTTCCAGACCGCTTCTCCAATGCAGATCCTACCAACGATAAATCCTTTGGTCGCACGCAGTCTACCGGAGCGTATCGCGGATTTGAAGGCGGTGATTTAAGAGGAATGATTGAAAAACTAGACCAGGGGTATTTTACGGACCTAGGTATTAATGCCATTTGGCTTACGCCGCTTGTGGAACAGATTCATGGGGCGGTGGATGAAGGCACAGGTCTTACGTACGCTTACCATGGGTATTGGGCAAAGGATTGGACTGCGCTGGATCCCAATTTTGGATCGATTGCAGATTTGAAAGAATTTGTCGAGAAAGCGCACAAGAGAGGAATTCGTATTGTTTTGGACGCGGTGATTAACCACACCGGACCCGTGACTTCTATCGACCCGGTTTTTCCGACTAGCTGGGTAAGAACAGAGCCTACCTGCACGTATGAAAATTACCACTCTACCATTTCGTGTACGCTTGTTGAAAATCTTCCGGACCTTCGTACAGAAAGCAGTCTTCCGGTGGAGCTGCCTTCGAGTTTAGTGGAAAAATGGAAAAAGGAGAATCGCTACGAAAAAGAAGTTGCAGAACTAGACGCGTTCTTTGAGAAAACAGGATATCCCCGCGCTCCGAAGTATTACGTAATGAAATGGCTTAGCGATTACATCAAAGAGTTTGGAATCGACGGCTACCGGGTGGATACAGTGAAGCATACGGAAGAAGGAGTTTGGAAAGACTTTGCGAAAGTGGCTAAGAGCGCTTTCTTAGAATACAAAGCTGCTAATCCTACAAAGGTTCTGGACCAAAAGGATTTCTTCCTCGTAGGGGAAGTTTATGGCTATGGAATTTCTCAAGAGAAAGAGTACGATTTTTCGGATCGCAAGGTGAATTACTTTGAAAACGGATTTGATGCTCTCATTAATTTTGATTTTAAATCCGATGCAAATAAGGAGTATGAGGATTTGTTTCAGGATTACGATCAGAAGCTATCCGGTCCTTTGAAAGGGATAACCGTGATGAATTACTTAACGTCACATGACGACGGTACCCCTTTCGACAAAGAGAGAAAGAGAGGCTTTGAGTCTGCTACCAAACTTTTACTATCGCCTGGGATTGCTCAAATTTATTATGGAGATGAGTCGGGTAGGAGTTTAATTCTAGAGGGCGCCGTAGGAGATGCCACCCTTCGTGGTACTATGAATTGGGAAGAGATTCAAAGCAGTCCTGCTACGCAGGAACTTTTAGCGCATTATCAAAAATTAGGTAAGTTTCGCGCCCAGCATTCTGCGATCGGAGCCGGTAAACACCAAATGCTTTCAAAAAGTCCGTACTATTTTTCAAGAGTGCTTGATAAGGACAAGGTCATTGTCGGTCTTTCTCTTTCGCCTGGAAAAAAACAGGTGGATGTGAAAGGGGTCTTTCCAGAGGGAGTTACGCTTAGAGATGCCTATTCAGGTGCAAGTGCAAAAGTGAAAAACGGACAGGTAAGCTTTACCTCTCCGGAAGAAATAGTCCTACTCGAACTTAAAAAATAAACGAAATGATTTCAATAAAAACGTGCTCTAAAAAAATTCTACTCTTTAGTTTTGTCCTTGTTTTTTCCTTAGGTTATGCTCAAAGAGCCCCTGAATCTCCAAAAACCTCCTTTTCAACAGAGGCCCTAGCCGAAGGTTTGACCGCAAAAAGCGGAACAAAAACCAGCGTGGGAGCCGTGCTTGAAAAGTACAAAGGAAAGATTCTTGTGATTGACTTTTGGGCAAGTTGGTGCCAAGACTGCATTTTGGCGCTTCCCAAAACCCAAGAAATCAAAGAGAAGTATCCCCAGGTGGATTTTGTCTATTTTTCCTTGGACCGCTCTTATGAGCAGTGGAACCGAGGTCTTGCAAAATACAATATGGAATCGTGGGATCATTACTGGTTTGACCAGGGGTGGAAAAATCCATTTAACGTATACATTGAACTAAACTGGGTTCCTCGTTTTATGGTGGTGGATCAAACCTCAGACATTGCACTTTACTATGCGATCTCACCCGAAGATCCAAACTTTTTGGAAGTTTTGGAGCGTTTATCTGTGGCAAATGGGAATTAAAAAGAAGGATTTCGAATTCTTTTTTAACTAGAATTCAGGGCATTAAAGTCTATATATGAGGTTGAATTAGCAAATCCTTAAAAAAAAGTGAAGATTACGAAGTGGGCTCTAGTGCACTATAAGGGGTTTTCTCTTAGAGAAAGTAAGGGGCTAAAGTTCGCAATTGCAAGGCAGTGAGAGAGGTAGGCGTGGAGCGGCAAGATTCTGCTGAGTAAATTACTTATTAGCTGTTATTCAATTATTTGTTGTACTTTTGCAAAAATTTTTAAATTACTGAATGAATTTATTTTCCGAGTCCAATTTAAGTCCTGATCTAATAAAGGCAATTGGCGAACTGGGCTACGAAGCCCCGACAGAAATCCAAAAACAGACTATTCCTTTCATCTTATCAGATACACGCGATTTAATCGCTCTAGCGCAGACGGGAACAGGCAAAACAGCAGCGTTTTCGCTTCCGATTTTGGATATGATTGACGATACGAGTCGTAAAATCCAATTTTTGGTTCTTTGCCCGACACGCGAACTATGTCTTCAAATTACGAAAGACATAAAGAATTACTCCAAGTACATGAAAAACCTCAAAACCACAGCGGTTTACGGAGGTAGCAGTATTGTGGATCAAATGCGCTCACTTAGAGACAAACCGCAAATCATTGTGGGAACTCCTGGGAGAGTGATTGACTTAATTAACCGTAAAGCCCTTGATTTCTCAGAAATTCAATGGATGGTGCTTGACGAAGCAGACGAAATGCTTTCGATGGGTTTCAAAGACGATTTAGAAACGATCTTAAGAGAAACTCCTGACACAAAGCTCACTTACCTTTTCTCTGCCACTATGAGCAAAGAAGTGGAACGTATTTCAAGAAATTACTTAACCCAACCTCATCGCATCGCGGTAGGATCTATCAACGAGGTTAAGAAAAACATTACGCACGAATATTATGTCGTAGGGTACCGTCAAAAGAAAGAGGCTCTTAAGAGACTTATTGACGCGAATCCTAACCAGTATTCTATTATTTTCTGCCGTACTCGTATGGAAACCCAGGAAGTGGCTGACTTTTTAATGCAGAACGGCTACGCTGCAGATGCATTGCACGGTGACCTTTCCCAAGCCCAAAGAGATACGGTCATGAAGAAGTTCCGTTTGAAAAACATTGACATTCTTGTAGCGACAGACGTAGCGGCAAGAGGACTGGATGTGAACTCACTTACTCACGTAATTCACTTTTCGTTACCGGACGATCCTGAAGTTTTTGTTCACCGTAGTGGTAGAACCGGAAGAGCAGGGAAGAACGGAATTTCGATGGCTTTAACAAAACCAGACGAAACACGTAAATTGAAGCAAATCAAGTCGGTGACGAAAATTGATATTCAAGAAAAGCAAGTTCCGACAAGCGACGTGATTATCAAGTCTCAAGTGGAAGGGGTCTTTGAGAGACTTTTCACAGAGCACGAAGAATTTTTCACTTTCGATGATTCTTTAATTCCAGACTTGTCTGAATTTACCAAAGAGCAACTTGTTCACCAACTTTTACAATTTCAACTAAGAGATTTGGCTTTATTCTATCAGGATAAGAAAGATCTTAAAAGCGAAAGACTTTCCGACGAGAGAGACGCTCCATCCTCAAGAAGAGACCGTCGTAGAGACGATCGCGACAGAGGCGATAGAGGAGGTAGAGACGATCGTAGAAGAGACGATTTTAGAGGTTCGGATCGACCTAGTAGAGACAGAGACGGAGGCCGCGGCGGAAAACGTCGTAGCAATGCAAACATGACCCGTTTTTTCTTTAACTTAGGGAAAAAGGACAACCTAAGAAAGATGGACTTACTAGATATTATCAATAAGGCTACACAAAAATCTCGCAAGAGACCGGATGTAGGAGACATTGAAATCCTAGAAAAATTCTCTTTCTTTGAAGTAGACAAAGATTTCCAACAAGAGATTCTAAGCAATTTAGGATCGATGAAGTTTAAAGGAAAAGACATGAGAGCCGAAGTGGCTGGATAAATTAAGAAGTGCCGGAACGTAAGTTCCGGTATTTTTTTTGCTTATTTTTTAATGTTAACAAAATTTAATATTAAATTTTAAATCCTCTCTTGACTTATACCGATATTTGCACCCTGAAAAATAACCACAATTACAATGGGAATAGGAAACATGTTTAAAGCATTCCAACCAAAGGACAAAGTGTTCTTTGTCTTGTTTGAAAAGGTCGCAGACCAATTGGTTCAAATGTCGAAAGAATTCCATGAGGGACTCCTCGAATTCGATACAAACGACGATGCACTCCTAAGAAAAATGAGTGATTACGAGCATCAAATGGATGATCTAACCCATGAGATTTTCGTACAACTAGGAGAGAACTTCATTACTCCTTTTGACCGTGAAGACATCAATTTACTTGCTTCCGGGCTTGACGACATCGCAGATTACATTTACGCTTCTGCAAAGTATATCTTCTTATACAAAACCCCTGAGATTAAAGAATTCAGCGAGCTATCGCTTCTCATTCACAAATCTTGTATTGAAATTAAGACAGCGATTGTGAATTTGAATCGATTCAAAGACCCAGCAGCTGTAAAAGAATCTTGCATTAAGATTAATTCTTTTGAAAACATTGCGGACGACGTACTTAGTCAAGCGCTAGTTAAGTTATTTGAAAACGGGGATCCTATTACGATCATTAAAGCAAAAGACGTTTTAGAGTATCTAGAAGTGGTTACGGACAAGGCGGAAGATGTTGCGAATACCATCGAGAACATCGTGATCAAATACGCTTAATTTACCCTAGATCAATTTCATGGACTTTCCAGTACTTTTAATTATCATCATTGCGCTCGCTCTGATATTCGACTTCATTAACGGGTTTCACGATGCGGCCAATTCCATTGCCACCATCGTGTCAACCAAAGTATTAACACCCTTTCAGGCTGTTCTTTGGGCTGCGGTATGGAACTTTGCTGCCTTCTTTCTTGCCGCGTACGTCATTGGAGAATTTAAAATTGGGAATACGATTGCCAAAACGGTAAATGAAAATTTCATTAACCTTGAAGTAATCTTTTCCGGTTTAATTGCAGCGATTTTTTGGAACTTACTTACCTGGTGGTTTGGAATTCCTTCTTCCTCTTCACATACGTTAATTGGAGGGTTTTTAGGAGCTGCTTTAATGCATGCCTTTTCTCTGGACTATGCGCAGGTACAACTGGCAAGCCCAGATTTATCCTTCTTTGAAACCTTTAGGCAGGCTATTATGCAGCTTATGACACAAGACGTGGTTATGTATGGCAAAGTGATTCCTATCTTTTTGTTTATTTTCCTTGCCCCGATTATCGGGATGATTATCTCCATAATCATCACACTTATTATTGTCAATTTAGCGAAGAATGCTAAACCGCACAAGGCGGAAAAGCAGTTTAAAAACTGGCAATTGGTTTCTTCTGCACTTTTCAGTGTGGGACATGGACTAAACGATGCGCAAAAGGTCATGGGGATTATTGGAGCTGCAATTATCTTTTACCACGTAAATATGATTGGAGGAGACGATATATATGCCGTGATGGATTCTTCAGAACGATTTAATTATTTTGCTCAGCATTACCTTTGGGTTCCCCTCGTATCTTTCTTAGCCATTGGGCTTGGAACGATGAGTGGTGGATGGAAAATTATTAAAACGATGGGAACTCGTATTACCAAAGTAACGCCTCTAGAAGGAGTAGCTGCGGAAAGTGCAGGAGCCATTACACTATTCTTAACGGACCATTTAGGGATTCCCGTATCCACTACCCATACCATTACAGGATCTATCATTGGGGTGGGACTTACAAAAAGGATATCGGCCGTACGTTGGGGTATTACCATTAGCCTTCTTTGGGCTTGGGTAATTACCATTCCAGTTAGTGCTCTGATTGCAGGGGTAACGTATTATTTAGTTACTTTATTCACTTAAAGAATAACGCAAATTTCTATAGATAGCGAGCCTAAACGGCTCGCTATTTTTTGTGGTTAGAGTAGAGAAGAAGTCTAGAGTTCTACAGCTTTTGAGATCCAGATGGAACTTCCTGTTTTTTTCAAAAGGAATCAAATGGTTTGTTTTTTTACCCGCTGAATTAGTCTTATTTTTGTGTCTTATTAGAAGTCTATGGAATTTATAAAAGAATATCAGAATGTCGTGGCCAGTGCGATTGAAAAATTCAAGTTCACGCAGGAGCCCCAGGAGCTTTACGATCCGATCAACTATATTATTTCGCACGGAGGAAAACGCCTAAGACCGGTGATGGTTCTTATGGGAAATGATCTTTTTGATGGAAACCTAGATAAAGCAATCAAACCTGCATTAGCCATTGAGTTTTTCCATAATTTCTCGCTTATCCATGACGATATTATGGATGAAGCTCCTCTTAGAAGAGGGAAACCTACCATTCATACTTTGCATGGAATAAACATTGGGATTCTATCGGGCGATGCACTTCTTATTAAATCCTATCAGTTTTTTGAAGACTTAGAACCTGAGCTTTTTAAAAAATGTACGATAATTTTTTCACAAACCGCGGCCATTCTTTGTGAAGGTCAGCAGATGGACGTGAATTTTGAAACCCGGGCGGATGTAACCTATGAAGATTACATTCAAATGATTACGAGCAAGACCGGTGTTTTAAGCGCAGCCTCCTTTAAAATAGGAGCATTGATTGCAGGGGCGAGTGATAAGGAGGCAGAGAACCTTTACCAATTTGGAAAGCACATTGGAATTGCCTTCCAAATCATGGACGATTACCTCGATGTCTTCGGCGATATGGAGCAGTTCGGAAAACGCCAAGCAGGCGATATTTTTGAAAATAAAAAGACCGTTTTGTATCTGCTTGCCATGGAGCATGCAAGCGAAGAAGAACGCGAGGAACTAGAATATTGGTATTCTAAAAAAACAGAAAACATTGATAAACTTCACGGAGTTCTAAAAATCTTCCGTCGTACAAAGGTGGATGAGAAAGTGCTTCGTTTGATCCAAAAGCATAACGAACTAGGGCAACAATTCTTGGGGGAAATTAATCTCTCTGAAGAGAAGAAAAAGCCCTTCATTGAACTTGCCAATTATTTACTTAAACGCGAATCTTAATTCTTCCAATGGAGTTCCGTACGCCTGTTCCGATTCCAGAATCTAGCGTTAAGTTAGAAGTAGAAGACCTTGTGTTTTCCATCGGTTCTTGTTTTTCAAGTGAGATCTCTAGTCTTTTGGACAAAGGGCAAATTCAGACCTGTCACAATCCTTTTGGGACTCTATTTAATCCCTATTCGATTGCCAAGGCCGTAAGGGCGGCGCACGATTCCAAAGTGTATACAGAAGAGGATTTAATTCAGTACCAAGACAAGGTGATCTCCTTAGATCATCACTCAAAATACAACAGTGGATTTGCGCACAAAACCCTAGAGAAAATCAATGCGGATATTGAGGTTTCCAATCGGTTTTTGCAGTCAGCAAATTGGATTGTCGTGACCTTTGGAAGCGCCTATGTCCACGAGTTTTTGCCGCGTCCTCAAATTGTGGCCAATTGCCATAAATTACCCGGAACGTATTTTAAGAAACGCTTATTGAGTGCAGAGGAAATAAAATCCTCCATGCAGCAAATGGTGGAGGATCTGATGGACATTTGCCCCTCAGGCGTTAACATCCTTTTTACCCTTTCTCCGGTGCGTCATACGAAAGAGGGTATCGTTGAGAACCAACGAAGCAAGGCTCTTTTACTAAGTACAATGCACGAAATAGTCGAGCAGTACGAGGAAGTGACGTATTTGCCTGTCTATGAGCTCATGCTGGACGAACTACGAGACTATCGTTTTTACAAAGAGGACATGCTGCATCCCAATGCGCAGGCAGTCAATTATATTTTTGAAAAGTTTGGCAATGCTTATTTTTCAGAGGCTACGATGGAGTTTATTGAAGATAACTTAAAAATAATGCGCTCCTTGCAACATCGCTCCTCCCAGGAGCAAGATCCCAAATACCTTGAATTTAGGGAAGCCTTAAAACGAAAAATTCAGAAGCAAAGAGAAAAAGTGAACCATCCTATTTTTTTAGACGATCTCTAAAAGCAAGGATTTAGCTGAGAAATGATGATAGATACCCATACCCATTTGTATTCAGAAGCCTTCGATCAAGATCGCGATCAGGCCATAGAAAGAGCTCAAAATGTCGGCGTAGAGAAATTCTATTTGCCTGCCATTGATTCGAGCACGCACGAGTCTATGCTAGCGCTAGAAAAGAGGTATCCAGATCGCATTTACGCAATGATGGGACTTCATCCTTGCAGTGTGAAGCCGGAAACCTACGAAAGCGAATTAAAGCTGGTAAGAGCCTATTTAGAGGAGAGAGCGTTTTGTGCGATTGGAGAAATTGGAATAGACCTATATTGGGACAAGGAAACCCTAGAAATCCAAACTCATGCTTTTGAATTGCAGATCGATTGGGCAATCGAGCTCGATATCCCTATTGTGATCCATGCAAGAGAAAGTTTTGACGAGGTCTTTGAGGTGTTAGAGAGAAAACGTCATCCTAAATTAAGAGGGATTTTCCACTGCTTCACGGGTAGCCACGAGCAGGCACTGCAGGCAATTGACCTTGGTTTTTTACTTGGAATTGGAGGAGTCGTTACTTTTAAAAATGGAGGAATAGATAAATTCTTAGGGGAGATTCCCCTTCAGCATATCGTTCTTGAGACCGATTCCCCATACTTGGCGCCGGTTCCCTATAGAGGAAAACGAAATGAGTCCTCCTACTTATCTCTTGTTGCAGGGAAATTAGTAGACGTATACCAAGTGGATTTTGATCAAATTAAAAAGCAGACTACTGAAAATGCAGAAACTCTTTTTGTCAAATCGTAGGAGAAGACAAAAAAAGAAAAGAACAAAAACGTAGCCGTCTTAATACAATTTTGAGGCGGTTTTTTTATACACTGATGACACTAAATCACTAATGCTGGCATTAGTCCGCTATTTTTAAATTGGTGTTTTATTTTAGCTTCTTACCGTTCTTATCTGTAGCGTAGTTTTCTTGAATATTAATACTTATAAAGTCAACTTCTTTTTTATACCTATTATATTTGCCATCAAAATAAGTATACAAACTATGATTCAAAACTTTATTTTCTTTGTAAAGTTCTATTAATTTATCAGAGGATTGTTTAATGATTATCGCATTTTCATCAATATAAATAAGTAATTTGCCATCATTTGATGATATCAGATGTATATTACTGTATCTATTAGTTAACAACTTAATGTAGTTATCAGATGGGTTTTCTCTTTTTTATATAAACCAGAAATAATATAGTCCTTGGGTTTTGTAAAGGAAATCGCCATGGTAGATTATACCCGTATCTTGATCTTAGAAAGTACATTCCATTGCTCACCCTGTATTCCGTAGTCTACTATATTAGGTTAAGATTTCACTTAATATCAAATAGAAAACCGTCTCAAAATCAAATTTGAGACGGCTTCAATTGTTCGTAGTAAAAGACTATCTATTTCTAGTGAATCCTTTGTTCTTAGGTTTTTTATAGCCAAGGTCTTTTTTGGCTTGAGGCCGAGGTCTTGGCGTAAAAGGTTTGTTATTGCTGTCTCTTTTTTCAGCCACCAAATTGTCAACGTGATATGGATGGTCTCTTTCTACCGGAATTTTCATTCCAATGAGTTTTTCCGTATTCTTTAGGTTGAGAAGGTCAAGTCCGTCTACAAAAGAAATGGAACTACCTGAAGAGCCTGCACGACCGGTTCTACCAATACGGTGAACGTAAGTTTCGGATACGTCAGAGAGTTCAAAATTGATTACATATTTAAGTTCATCAATGTCAATTCCTCTTGCTGCGATGTCCGTAGCCACCAAAACTCTTGTGGTTTTGTTTTTGAAATTGCTTAGGGCATTTTGACGAGCATTCTGAGATTTATTCCCGTGAATGGCCTGAGCGCTAATGCCGGATTGATGAAGTTTCTTTGCAATTTTATCGGCTCCATGCTTTGTTCTCGCGAAGATAAGGACCTGGTCAAGTTTTGGGTCCTCCAAAAGGTGAGTAAGGAGGTTAAGTTTGTTGTCTTTGTCCACGAAATAGACCGCTTGGGAAATGGTCTGAGCCGTAGAGGAAACCGCTTGCACTTCTGCTCTCACAGGACTGTTAAGCATGGTTTTCGCTAGGTTCTGAATTTCTTCAGGGAAGGTAGCGGAAAAGAAAAGCGTTTGTCTTTTTTGAGGAAGCATTTTTACAAGACGCTTCACGTCATGCACGAAGCCCATGTCGAGCATTCGGTCGGCTTCGTCGAGCACAAAGATTTCAATATGCTTTAGGCTAATAAGCCCTTGGGAAATAAGATCGATTAAACGACCGGGTGTGGCCACAAGAATGTCCACTCCTCTTTTTAAGGCGGTTTGTTGAGCTCCTTGCTTCACACCTCCAAAGATCACGAGGTTCTTAAGTCTTAAGTTCGCACCGTATTCGTTAAAGTTTTCTTCGATTTGAATCGCGAGTTCACGCGTAGGGGTTAATATAAGGGCTTTGATTTGACCCGGTTTAGAGGGCTTTTCATTTAAGAGCTGAAGAATTGGAATCGCAAAAGCGGCCGTTTTCCCAGTTCCCGTCTGCGCCGTTCCTAAAAGGTCTCTCCCTTGCAAAATGGAAGGAATCGCTTTTTCTTGGATCGGAGTGGGTTGGGTGTATCCCTTTTTTTCGAGCGCTTTAAGTATGGGGTCGATAAGGTGTAAGTCGGTAAATTTCAATGAGTAGTATTTTAAATTAAGATAAATCCTTTCTCCTAAAGAAAGGACTATTTTTGAGGGTGCAAAGGTAGTTTATTTTTTTTTGTCCTACGAAAGACTTCCTTAGTCTACTTTTACCCAGTTTTCCGAGAGTCTAAGACCTTCGATAGTCTCATAAAATGCTCTTAGCTCTGGTGTTCCTCTTTTGCCGTAGTCGTCCCACTGCACTGCTTTTTCAGCTGAAAGCCAGATTTTCACTTTTGCTGTGGGAAGATCCGTTACTTGTCTATTGCCGTAGTGGTCTTCCAACGAATTTACATTCAGCTTTGCTAGAGATTGCTGAACGGCCTTAAACGAAGCTTCTGTTAGAGTGGTTTTAAAGGTTCCTTCCGGTCCCGCATTGGGGTCGTAATCTTTGGTTTGAGGATTTGAAAACGTAAAACGCTCCGCTTTAATCACGGCGCTTCGGTCCGGATTAATCGTGATTTCAAAGATAGGACAAAAGCCAAAGCATGCGGTTGCTTCGTATTGAAGGGTTTGGAAAGATTTAGTTTGCGTCGTACAACTTGCAAGAAGAAGTAGGCCTATGAAAAAGGAAAGTAGTTTCATAATTTATTTTTCTTTCTCACGTTCAATAATTGTACCCAATTGCACTCTTAGCCTCTTTTTCTTCTCCCATTTGAAAAAGAAAAAGAGACAGGGGTGGGTTTTAAAAGAAATAGAGGAGGTTTTAGGTTCCTTTTTAGCCGTGAAGCTTCTTCCAAAGGACATCCTTAAGTTCCATAAGGCCTTGTTCGCTGACTCCGGAGAAAAACAAAAGAGGAACTGTCTCTGGGAATTCTTTTCGGATTTCTGTTTTCAATTCCTCATCGAGCAAGTCGGCTTTGGAGATGGAAACGACAAAGTCTTTTTCTAGCAATTCCGGATTGTACTTAGAGAGTTCATTTTTGAGAACTTGGTATTCTTCAAAATGATCGGGAGAATCGGCTGGAATTAAAAAGAGCAAAATGGAATTTCTTTCAATGTGTCTTAAAAATCGGTGGCCTAGTCCTTTTCCTTCGGCAGCCCCTTCAATAATTCCAGGAATGTCTGCCATTACAAAAGATTTGTAATTTCTATACTCTACGATTCCTAAGTTAGGGGTTAGGGTGGTAAAGGCATAATTGGCAATCTTTGGTTTTGCAGCAGACACGGCCGCAAGCAAAGTTGATTTTCCTGCATTCGGGAATCCCACAAGACCTACGTCTGCTAGGACTTTTAATTCAAAAATAACATGGCCTTCTTCGCCCGGTAGACCAGGCTGCGCATAGCGTGGAGTTTGATTGGTGGACGATTTGAAGTGCTCGTTACCAAGTCCTCCTTTTCCTCCTTTCATAAGGATGATTTCCTGTCCGTTCTCCATGATTTCTCCGAGAACTTCTCCTTCTTCATTCTTAGCTACGGTTCCTAGTGGTACCTCGATGTAAATGTCATCTCCGTCTGCACCAGTTAATTGGCTTTTGGCTCCATTGACGCCTCGCTGCGCCTTAATATGTCGCGTATAACGTAGGGGCAAAAGGGTCCACTCTTGGGAATTGCCGCGCATGATGACATGCCCGCCACGTCCTCCATCACCGCCGTCTGGACCTCCTTTGGGAATGTATTTTTCCCTTCTAAGGTGTGCGGATCCAGCACCCCCGTGACCACTTTTACAGTGAATTTTTACGTAATCTACAAAATTTGACATATAGGTCTTTTAGCTTGAGGAAAAGAAAGGTTTTTAGTAAAAAACCGAACTTTTTTAGTCCTGCTGTGTTTTAATTTTTCTTACTTCCTGGTAAAGCGCCTCTGCAATTTGTGGAATTTCTCCCACACCATTGATCTCCACGTACTTTCCTTGTTTTTTATAAAGCTCCGCTACTTCCGCGGTCTTTGCGTAATATTCTTTGATGCGATTGCGAACGATTTCTTCATTGCTATCGTCCGTTCTTCCGCTGGTTTTCCCTCTGTTGATAAGACGCTCCACTAGGATTTCATCTTCTACAATAAGCGAAAGGCATAGATCAATCTTTGCATTTAATTCGGTTTTAACAATCTCTTCCAGGGCAAGGGTTTGTTCTGCCGTTCTTGGGAATCCATCAAAAATAAAGCCAGCCGCATCGGTGGGTTTTTGTACCTCGCTTATGAGCATATCAATGGTCACTTGGTCTGGAACCAGCTCTCCTTTGTCCATGTAGGACTTGGCTAAAGTTCCAAGTGGAGTGCTGTTTTTAATGTTGAATCGAAATAAATCCCCTGTAGAGATCTGCTTGAGATTAAAGGTTTCGATTAAATTTTGTGCTTGTGTGCCTTTTCCACTTCCTGGAGGGCCAAAAAGTACGATGTTGATCATATCTTATAGTAGTTGTATGGCGGATTAGTGATTGATTCGTCCTTCTGCAAGTTGATACAAATCGGGTAGGTTACGACCGAGTTCATCGTAATCCAGTCCGTATCCTAAAACGAATTTGTTTGGGATTTCTTTTGCCACATAGTCGATTTTAAAATCCTTTTTAAAGACATCCGGTTTTAAAAGCAAAGTGGCCACCTTTAAGGATTTAGGTCTTTGGGTGTTTTTGAAGTATTCAAAAAGACTCTCAATCGTTCCGCCTGTATCCACGATGTCTTCCATAAGGATAATGTGACGGCCTTCGACTTCTTTCGTGAGATCCATCTTTTTGTATACGATTCCCGTGGATTGGGTTCCGGAATAAGAACTTACTTGCAGGAATGCAATTTCACAAGGGCCTGGATAGTGCTTCAAAAAATCGGCGAAAAACATAATTACCCCGTTTAATACCCCGATAAACACAGGGGTTTCGTCTTTGTACTCCTCATAAACTTCAAGGGCGAGGGCTTTAATGAGTTCTTGAATTTCGTCGTTCTTTAAATAAGGGACGAATTCTTTGTCGTGAATCTGGACTCTGTTCATAGTGAATTTCAAAATGCAAATTTACGAATTTTTAAGGAAGTGGCCCTAAAGGAATCAAATCTGCATTTTAGTAGCCTCGGGGCTCGTCTGTCGCTCTTTTTATGGGACCGCTCAATTTTTCAAAAATTAGGTTTGGGCTCTAAACTTAGCCAAGAAAGGGAGAATATGGATCTTCCAGGAGCGCATTTGAAAAAGCAGGCCAATTTGAGGGTAAAATCTTAACTCAATTGTTTGTACAGCTTTTATATTAGAAGTAAATTTGTCCGAATCTAATAAAAAGTAATAGTTTATGTCTACTTATGTGGTTGTAGGTCTTCAATATGGAGACGAAGGAAAAGGGAAAATCACTGACGTGCTTTCCGCTAAATCGGATTATGTTGTGCGCTACCAAGGCGGTGATAACGCAGGTCATACGGTGTATGTAGGAGAGGAAAAATTTGTACTCCATTTGCTGCCTTCTGGTGTTTTGCAATGCAGAGGGAAATGTATTATTGCCAACGGCGTGGTAGTGAACCCGAAATCGTTCCTAAGAGAAATCGAACAAATTGAAAGCAAGGGAATGCGTACGGACCATGTGTTCATCAGTAGAAGAGCGCATGTGATTATGCCTTATCACATTATGTTAGATACCTATAGAGAGGAAGAATTCGGAGGAACTGAAATTGGAACGACCAAAAAAGGAATCGGACCTTGCTACGAGGATAAAATTGCTCGTGTGGGTATTCGTATGGTCGATCTACTAAACCCGGAAGTGCTTAGAGAGAAAATTGAAAAAAACCTTCGAGTTAAAAATTCTCTTTTTGAAAAGTATTTTGAAAAGCCGACGATGGATATAGAAGAAATTTACCAAGAGTTTTTAGAACTTGGGAAAAAACTTCAAGACCGTATCGTGGATACCGAAGTGGAACTCAACGATGCGATCAAAGCAGGGAAAAACGTGCTTTTCGAAGGCGCTCAGGCTTTAATGTTAGACATTGATTTTGGTACCTATCCGTATGTGACCTCTTCTTCCCCTTCCACTGGTGGAGTCTGCTCTGGAGCTGGAGTACCTCCCACGGCACTTGAAAATTTAATTGGAGTTTCCAAGGCGTACACGACTCGAGTAGGAAACGGACCTTTCCCTTCTGAGCTGCACGATGAGCTAGGAGAGAAGATGAGAAAAGTCGGAAATGAATTTGGGGCGACTACGGGAAGACCAAGAAGAACCGGATGGTTGGACCTCGTTTCCTTGAAGCATGCTTGCATGATCAATGGGATCAACAATTTGGTGATTACCAAACTGGATGTATTGTCCGGAATTAAGCCACTTAAAATCGTGACACATTACAAAACGGAGGATGGGAAAATCATTGATTATTTCACATCTTCTACCACGAAATTAGATCTGTACGAACCGATTTACGAAGAGCTTGAAGGATGGGACGAGGACATCTCCCATGCGAGAACCTACGAGGAACTGCCTTTGAATGCGAAAAAATACATAGAATACATCGAATCGTATTTAGGAATTAATGTGTACTTGGTGTCTGTAGGACCTGAAAGAAGCCAGAACATTATTAGAAAAGAACTTTTCTAATTTTCTATACTAAATACCCTCTCTAACCGGCCTTTTCCTTGGAAAGGCCCTGTTTGTTTTGTACGTACTTGGGAGAATTTCGTGTGAAATTTATCTTCAGATTGAAATTTTATACTGATTTTGGATTTATTGTGCGCTTGTTTCATTAATTTGGCAAGCTTGTTGAATATATTTTTACGAATTAGTCTATGGGGTGTAAAATATTACTTTTTACATAACGGGGATTAAAAGTATAAACCTTAAATCCAAACACAATGAAAAAATTTACCCAATTCAAAATGAGCCATTCACTAGACGAAGTGCTCTTTGAAAACCGAAACAAGGAGTACGGAGCTTACCTCCTAAGGCAGCAAGCGGACTCGGTTTTAGCCAAATCCCTATTTGTAGGGGTTAGTCTTTTTGCCGTGGCTACTTTGCTTCCCATTCTCTTATCGACTAGTTTAGGGAATGATCGCCCTGCGCAAATCCCAGCTGAGGATCCGGTTTGGATTTTAAGGGAACCGCTTAGTCCAAAGCCGGCTGAGGCGCAAAAAACTTTGCCTGTGCAAAGTACAAAGCCCTTAGAGACGCCCAAGCAAATCGTTCCAAGTGTTCCCATTCCTACAAGAACACCCGAGGTGAGTAAGGAGGCTACGCCGGTAACTCCTTCTCCCGTTATTACGGGAGCTGATACGGGTCCAAGCATTCCTTCTTCAGCCGTGGGCGTTGGGACAAACGCGGGACCTACGCAAGGACCAGGGAAAGTGGAGTCAACTCCCACGGCTCCCACG
Source organism: Epilithonimonas sp. KH_059 (assembly GCF_057838485.1). Taxonomy (NCBI): domain Bacteria; kingdom Pseudomonadati; phylum Bacteroidota; class Flavobacteriia; order Flavobacteriales; family Weeksellaceae; genus Epilithonimonas; species Epilithonimonas sp. KH_059. Next base: position 595,439 of record NZ_CM174468.1, on the reverse strand, counting down.
CAAGAGATCGATCCGAATGCCATATACGGTTCCGTGGACATTGCGGCGGATTTCAAATCGGGAATTGAATCGTTTCGTTCTCAAGTACTGCAGCGTTTTGACAGTTCAGGATTTACAAACGAAGCGGACGTGTTAAAAACGACTGTAAGTTTTGTCGTGGAAAAGGACGGAACTCTTTCCTCCATTAAAGCTAGCGGTCCAAGCGCTGAATTTAACAAAGAAGCCGAAAGAACCGTGACCTCGATCAAAGGGAAATGGAAACCTGCGAAAGTCGACGGAAATTGGGTTCGTAGTTCGTTCCGATTTCCAATTTCAATGCGTATCGAATAAAGAGAAGCCCAAAGCAGAGAGAAAAAGGAATTATCCACGTCCAATTTTGGATTGTGGATAATTTTTTTAGAGTTTAATTCGCTTGTTGTTAGGGTGTTGACTTGTTTCACGTGGGGACGAATTAGGCGCACGATAAAAAAATTGTATTTTTGAAGAATAAATTAAATCAGATGGCAAAAATCATTGGGGTAGCCAATCAAAAAGGGGGCGTGGGAAAGACCACGACGGCGGTAAATTTAGCAGCCGCACTAGGGGTGCTAGAAAAACGCATTCTATTAATAGATGCAGATCCTCAGGCCAATGCCACCTCTGGACTCGGGGTAGAGCAGGTGCAGTATTCCACCTACAATTTACTTGAACATAGTGTCGAGGTGGATCTGTGCATTCAAAAAACGAGTTCTCCTAATGTGGATATTATCCCTTCTCATATAGACCTAGTGGCAGCGGAAATTGAGCTTGTGGACAAAGTCAATAGAGAATACATGCTTAAAAACGCGCTGGAGAGCGTAAGAGATAGGTACGATTATGTAATCATTGATTGTGCGCCTAGTTTAGGACTGATCACTGTCAATGCATTAACCGCAGCCGATTCCGTGATTATTCCGATTCAATGCGAATACTTTGCCCTAGAGGGTCTTGGAAAGCTTCTTAATACCATTAAGAATGTACAAAAGATTCACAACGGAGAATTGGACATTGAAGGTCTTCTACTTACTATGTTTGATTCGCGTCTTCGCCTTTCCAACCAAGTGGTTGAGGAGGTGAATTCTCATTTCCCAGAAATGGTTTTTGACACGATTATTTCTAGAAACGTGCGCCTGAGTGAAGCGCCAAGTTTCGGAGAAAGCATCCTCATGTACGATGCAGAGAGCAAGGGAGCGATCCAATACATCCAATTGGCTGAGGAAGTGATTTTGAAAAATGAAACCAGTAGTCCATCCTTAAAAAAACAAAAAGTTGAAAGATAAAAAACGTGCCATGGGCAGAGGGCTTGGGGCCATCCTAAGTTCAGAGTCTAAAGTTTCCATTAATTCTGCTACTGACAAAGGAGCAGAAGTTCTTTTGGGTCAAATTGTTGAGGTTCCTATTGAAGATATTTATCCCAATGCCTCGCAGCCTAGAACTTATTTTGATGAAAAAGCATTAGAAGATTTAGCGCAGTCTATTCAAGCGCTGGGTGTCATTCAACCCATCACGGTCAGAAAGGACGGTGAGCGCTTCGAAATTATATCGGGAGAAAGAAGATACCGAGCTTCCAAAAAAGCAAAGTTAAAATCGATTCCCGCCTACATTCGACTGGTTAACGACCAAGAGCTTTTAGAAATGGCGCTGGTTGAAAACATTCAAAGAGAGGATTTAGATTCGATTGAAATTGCCCTTACCTACCAAAGGCTATTGGATGAGATTGGCATGACCCAAGAAAATTTAAGCCAAAGAGTTGGAAAGGAAAGAAGTACCATTACCAATTCCATTCGACTTTTAAGACTGACCCCGGCGGTGCAAAACGCAATTCGAGGCGGTGAGATTTCGGCAGGACACGGAAGAGCGATATTAAGTATTGAGTCACCCGAGCTGCAGAGAGAACTTTTTGAAACCATCGTAAAAGAAGGGTTAAACGTAAGACAAAGTGAAGTCCTAGCAAGCAGCCTTAAATCTCCTTCTTCCAAGGTACAGAAATCCGTCAAGGTGCTTTCTAACGAACTCAAAAAAGCGCAAAAGCGACTTAGTGATGTTTTGGATGTGAAAGTAGAGATTAAAACCGTGGGCAATGGAAAGAAAGGGAAGATTGTTTTAGACTTCAAGGACCAAGAAGAGCTCGATACCATTCTGGCTCACTTTAAATAATGAAGAGTGTAGTTCTACTTTTAGCGATTTGCTTAGGGGCCAGCTTTTCTGCGCAGGTGCAAAGGCAGGATACCCTTTTGATCTCTAAGGACACCGCTGAAATTCGAGAACAAAAATCTCAGGACGCTGTTTTAGAGGAAATACAACAGGCCAATGAGGCGCCACGTCCTACGTTTAATCCGACCAAAGCGGGTCTTTATTCAGCTGTGCTCCCCGGTCTAGGGCAGTATTACAACCGAAAATATTGGAAGATCCCTATTGTTTGGGCAGGGATCGGAACAGGAATAGGAGTCTCCATTTACAACGACAATATGTACAAGCGCTACCGCGATGCGTACGTAGCGGAGTTAAATGGACTTCCTCATGAATTTTCAGACATTGAAGGCATTACAAAAGAGGCTTTAGGAAGAACCCAAGACCGTATGAAAAGGCAGAGAGATTATTCCATGGCGATTACGGGACTCGTGTATATTTTGAATATAATGGACGCCGTCGTAGACGCGCACCTTTACGACCAAAGACATGATCCGGATCTCGCAATCAAACCCACTGTGATTTACGATCCTTTTGGGCTTAACAATGCAAAAGCGGGACTTAGTTTTAATTATAATTTTTAGATAAGATGAAAATAGCACTTGTAGGCTATGGCAAAATGGGAAAGATCATTGATGAAATTGCAACGGCAAGAGGTCATGAGATTTGTGCGAGGCTAACGCAGACCCCAACGAAAGAAACGCTAAATGCTGCAGAGGTTGTTATTGAGTTTTCTCAGCCCGAAGTGGCCTTTGAGAATATCAAAACCGCCTTAGAACTGGGCATTCCGGTGGTGAGTGGAACCACGGGTTGGCTTGAGCAGAAGCCTAAAGCAGAACAAATCGCCTTAGAACATAACAGTGCTTTTCTTTATGGCTCTAATTTTAGCCTAGGTGTAAATTTATTTTTTGCTCTAAATGAGAAATTGGCTCAACTCATGAAAGGGGTCGATTCCTACACGGTGCAGCTAGAAGAAATTCACCACACCCAAAAGAAAGACGCGCCAAGTGGAACTGCTATTTCTTTAGCAGAGGGCATCGTTCAAAATCATCCTATGTACGAGAGTTGGAAATTAGAACAGACCCGTGGATCCGAAATTGGTATTTTCGCTTTAAGAGAAGACGAGGTGCCCGGAACCCACAGTGTTCGCTACCAAAGTGAACAGGACGAAATTGAAATCAAACACACCGCTTACAGTCGTTCAGGCTTTGCCTTAGGGGCCGTAGTGGCCGCAGAGTGGATTCAAAATAAGAAAGGAGTTTTTTCCATGAAAGACGTACTCTCGCTTTAAAGTGTAACAAATACCAAAAGGATTTAACTAATTCGAAAAGCCCAAGGGCATACAAAAGACTATGGACTATTTTCTGATCTACGCGTTATACGTACTTATTCTTTCTCTTCTTATGGGAGTTTCCTCATGGAAACTTTTCCAAAAATTGGGATACAAACCCATTTTTGCGTTTGTCCCTTTTTACAATTATTATCTGATTTTAAAAGAGTCTAAACATTCTACATGGTGGTGCGTACTTTCGTATTTGCCTATTGTAGGTCCCATAATGATGACTGTGTTTCATCTCTATTTAGTGGGCCTTTTTGGAAAACGAAGTATCGGACAACGAATTTTATGTGTCGTACTTCCTTTTCTGTATTTAGCCCTTGTCAATTATTCAAAAGAGACGCAAAGGGAAAAACCTGAGTTTCTTCTTCCAGGCGAAGAGCCAAGCCATCAGAAGAAAGAAACGTTTTTAGGATCTGTGACCTTTGCTGTGGTGTTTGCCACGATAATTCACGTGTTTATTACGCAGCCGTTTGGGATTCCAACCGGTTCCATGGAGCGTACGATGCTCGTGGGAGACTTTTTATTTGTCAACAAACTGAATTACGGATTCCGTATGCCGATGCGACCTGTAGCCATTCCATTCTTGCAAGGAACCATCATGGATAGGGGAGAGAAAGGCAATCCGATCGATGATCCTAAATCGTACGTAGAGGCTATTGATCTACCTTACCTTCGTTTACCGGGTTGGGAAAAGCCAAAGAAAAACGACATTGTCGTTTTCAATTATCCGGACGACTCTGTGCACGTTGCAATTGATCGGAAGGACCCTTATGTGAAACGTCTAGTAGCAGGTCCTGGGGACACGATGGAATTTCGTGCAGGCCGCTTATATATCAATGGGAAACCAGAAGTTCGAATGGGGGATGCGCAGGTGCAACATGCGTACACCCTTTATACGAGCTCTCAGCTTAACATTCCAGCGCTTTACGACCAATACGGATTCTTGCCTGTGGTTGAGCAGCAATTGCAGGGAGGCTTTTATTATCGCTTCCAAGGACTAACCGAATCTCTTGCAAAGGAACTTAAGCAAATGCCACAAGTGGTGAAAATGGACGAAATCGTGGAACCTAAAGGACAGCACGAAATTAGTTATTATCCGGATATGCCACGATCGATGGAGGCGGGTGAACTGGTGCCTAGTTCAAAAGTGAATTATTCAAACACGATATTCCCTTTTAATAAGCTTTGGAATGTAGATTGGTACGGTCCACTCAAAATTCCTTACAAAGGTGAAGTTTTGACTTTGACTTCAGAAAACATTGTGGAGTACCGAAAGCTTATCGTGAAACACGAGGGCAATACCTTAGAAGAAAAAGACGGGAAATTTATAATTAACGGAAAACCTGAGACAACCTACACGGTGAAATACGATTACTACATGATGATCGGTGACAATCGGGATGCCTCTTTAGATGCTCGTTTTTTCGGGTATGTACCTGAGACCCATATTGTGGGAAAACCGATGTTTACTTGGCTTAGTGTCGAGGGACTGTTTGCAGATCAGAGCTCTTCTTACCAGGCCAACGGGAAGAAGATTCGTTGGGATCGAATGTTTAAAGCAAGCAACACAGGAGAACTGCATAAAACCTCCTATGCATGGGTAGCCGCCGTACTTCTAATCCTTTTCTTCGGTTGGGATTATTTCGTAAAACTCTTTCGAAAGAAAAAAGAAGACTAACCCCTAGGTTCTTAATAAACCAAGTGAGAAAAGAGCCGTAAAGGGTAATTTTCTCACTTTTTTACGTATAGATAGATGATGAATAGCCACTCCATAATGCCCGTTTTTTATTTGCCTCCAATTTCTTGGTTTCATTCTTTTTTGAAACCGGAATCTTTGGTCGTTCTAGAAGCCTTTGAGAATTTTCCGAAACAGACCTTCCGAAATCGCGCACATATCTACGGTGCCAACGGAAAACTACCCCTAATTATTCCAATTCGCCATACGGGTGCGCGGGTTTATCGCGATATTGAAATCTCGTACGCAGAAGACTGGCAGGCCCTGCACTGGAAGTCGATTAAAACAGCCTACCAAAGTTCTGCATATTTTGAGTTTTACGAAGACCGCTTGCATACTTTGTATGAAAAGAAAGAGCCCAGCCTCCTGCAGTTTAATTTAAGAGCCCTAAAACTGATTCTAGAACTTTTAAAAGAAGAGAAACCGCTTGAACTTACGGAGCACTATGAGAAAAGCATCGAAGGAAAGGATTTGCGTTCTGAGTTTAGTGCAAAAAAGCCTTCGCCTTTTGGAAATAGACCCTATTATCAGACCTTTAGTGATAAATTAGGGTATTTAAATGATCTCTCGGTACTAGATTTGCTTTGTAATCTCGGACCTGAGAGTTCCCTTTATATTAAAACGACTAATGAATAGTAAAATAATAGAATGAAAAGAATAATTATAGCAGCTAGTTTTCTAGCAGGACTTAGTTTTATCTCTGCACAGTCTGATTCCCTTCAGGCTGCCCAGCAGGCCAAAGAACTAAAAACGTGGTACCATATGGACTTTGCAACCTCCCAAGTTTACGGAGTCAATTCCCAAAATGCTTACAGGTATTTAGAATCAAAAGGACTTAAACCCACCTCCGTCGTGGTAGGAGTTCTCGATAGCGGGGTTGAGGTCGATCATCCGGGCCTTATAAAGAACCTTTGGACCAATTCAGGAGAAATCGCTGGAAATGGGATCGACGACGATAAGAATGGATACATCGACGATGTGCACGGATGGAATTTCCTCGGAAATAAAGCCGGAGACGTCGATGTCGACAACATGGAGGTGACCCGTATGGTTAAAAAGTACAAACCTATTTTTGAAGGAGAAAACTCCAGTGAAAACAAGGCGAACCAAGCCAAAATGCCTGAGGAATTTGCTGCCTATTTGAAGAGCAAAACAATCTTTAACGAAAAAGCAATCACTGCGCAGCAGGGCTATGCGAATTACGCTCGGATTCAAGCGTTAATTCCTTCCGCGATTAAGCTTTTGGACGGGAAGAAATTAACGCCTGAGGTTCTAGCTGCAATCGTTCCTTCGTCTCAAGAAGAAGGGATGGCAAAACAACTGCTTCTTGGAGCTTCACAAGATCCCCTGTTAGCAGGTAAATCAGGAGAGGAAGTCGAGAGCGTTCTTTCCGCGCAAATTAAAGAAGCTGTAGATTATTACGGTCCTCAAGCCAAGCAGCAATACAATCTTGATTTTGACCCAAGAAAAGAGCTTGTGGGAGATGATTATGAGAATTACGAGGAGCGCGTGTATGGAAACAACCATTACGAAGGACCGGATGCCGAGCACGGTACGCACGTTGCCGGAATTATTGCAGGACTTCCCCAAGGACAGGAGACTCAGTATGGAGTCGCTTACAAAGTCGCTAAAATCATGAGCGTTAGAACGGTTCCAAATGGAGACGAAAGAGATAAGGATGTAGCGAATGCCATTCGCTACGCAGTGGACAACGGCGCTAAGGTTCTTAATATGAGTTTTGGAAAACCAGTCTCACCGGGCAAAGAACATGTTTGGGAAGCTTTCCAATACGCGAAAGACAAGGGCGTTCTCTTAGTTAAAGCCGCAGGAAATGAAAACGAAGACATTCAGGTGTATACGTACTATCCAACGAATTTTAAAAACGCAACCGATTCTACGGCTTTTGTAGACAATATGATTGTGGTAGGAGCAAGTACCAATTCAAGCGATGCGCTTAGAGCTAGTTTCTCTAACTACAACGCCAAAATGGTGGACGTGTTTGCACCAGGAGAGCAGATCTACTCAACCGTTCCCGACGGGAAATACGAATATTTGCAAGGAACCTCGATGGCCTCGCCCGTGGTAGCCGGTGCCGCTGCGGTTTTACTCGCTTACATGCCTGAGTTAACCCCTGCACAAGTAATAGAATCACTTGTGAAAACGGTTAATGTTTCCAACGGAAATGCGATGCTTCCAAATGGCGAAACAAATAAATTTGATAGCATTTCTAGAGCCGGTGGGGTGATTGATGTCGCCAAAGCGGCGGAGTATGCTTTCACGAAATTTTACAAAGGAAATTCAGCAGATTCAAAGAATTTACGCAGAAAAGCGGGCGTTCAAAAAAGCCCAACAATGAAGAAGCATCCCATGAAAAGTAAATCTTAGAGATTCTTTTTTTAAGACCCTACCAGCGATTTTCCCTCTAAGGAAAGTCGCTTTTTTCTTTTGAAATTTTTTCAAGTGGAAATTTTGAAACATTTTAATTGGGGATTGTATGCGTCTTGGCACAGTTTTGAATGTATCTTTACCAAGTAATACAAACATTATGAAAAACCTTATTATAGCAGGAATTGTAGGCGCAGCCCTTAGTGTCTCTTGTTCTACAGCGAAAGTGGCACAAGACAATCGCAAAGAATTTTTACAATTAAAAGGAGACTGGCAAATTACCAGTGTAAACTATGACAAATCGCTTCAAGTACGTCCGTTTGACGACGGTGCGGATGCGCAGTGCTTTGTAGGGAGTACCTGGCATTTAGTACCTAATAATTATTCGGGTACCTATAGCCTAAACGGAGGTGAAAATTGTCCAACCTTCACACAACCGATTAAGTTCGAAGTGGTGGGCGGATCTACTTTCCAGTTCAAAAAAATTAACGAAGGTGAAAAAGCAAAAACAGTAACCAAAGGCTACCAATTAAGTTTAGTGGACCAAGGAGAAAATGCTTTCACACTTGAGCAAAATGTACCTTTTGAAGGCAACTTAGTAAAAGTTGTATACCAATTTCAGAAAGTATCAAACTAAAAAACACAAATAAATTAAACTATCTTAGATTATGAAAGTACTAAATAAAACCAGTGTAGGAGCGTTATTGTTTTCTACAGCGCTAATGCTAAGCAGCTGTGAGGCTGTTAAGAATTCCAATAACCAACAAAGAGGCACGGCCATCGGAGCGGCGGCAGGTGCAGTTCTTGGAGGTGTCCTAGGGAACAACATCGGAAAAGGAGGTAGAGCTCCTCAAGGTGCAGTTCTAGGCGGTGTTCTAGGCGGCGTGGTCGGAAACGTGATCGGAAACAAAATGGACAAGCAAGCCAAAGAAATTGAACAAACTTTGCCTGGCGCTGAAGTAGAGCGTGTAGGAGACGGTATTCGTGTGTCGATGCCAGAAAGTATTGTTAATTTTGGATTTGACTCTTCCAATTTAACTTCTGCTGCAAAAATGAACCTTGACAAATTATCCCAAGTTCTTAAGAACAATCCGGATACGAACATTAATGTCTATGGTCATACCGATAGCAAAGGAACGGATGATTACAATCAGAAACTTTCTGAGCGTAGAGCGAACTCTGTGAAGTCTTACCTAGTTTCAACTGGAGTTGCCTCGAGTCGTCTATTCCCAATGGGAATGGGAGAGCAAGAGCCTATTGCAACGAACGATACCGATGCAGGTAGAGCGCAGAACCGTCGTGTAGAATTTGCAATTACGGCAAACGAAGACATGATTTTAGATGCGAAGAAAGAAGCAGGACAATAGTCCAAAAGGATATTGAATATACATGCGACCGCCTCTTTAGGCGGTCGTTTTGTGATTTTAGGGGCGGAGAAAAAACATTAAGGTAAAAATTCCTATTTTTGCCTTGATTTCTGCTAACCATGACGAACATTTTCAGGCTCCTACGAGTGGAGCAGTGGGTGAAGAACCTTTTTGTGTTTTTGCCTCTTTTCTTTTCCGGAAATATTTTTGATTTAAGGCTGGTGCTTTATAGCGTGTTTGCCTTTGTTCTTTTTTCCCTTGCCGCAAGTAGTGTCTATATTGTAAACGATTATTCTGATATTGAATCGGATCGCAGACATCCGGTGAAAAGGCATCGCCCGCTTGCCAGCGGTGCGATTTCTAAATCAAAAGCCAGAGGGTTTTTAATTGCATTAATCGTCCTTATTTTCCTGCTGTTAGTGAGCGCCTATTTCTTTTTAGGACCTGAATTCCATTTGTGGGAAGTGGTGGGAGTGATCGCTTTTTATTGGGTGATGAATTTAGCTTATACCTTTACCCTGAAGCATGTGGCCATTGTCGATGTCTGTCTCGTATCTCTAGGTTTTGTTCTACGAATTCTAGTGGGAGGGTATGCTACAGGAATCCCAATTTCACAATGGGCCATTCTATTGACCTTTATTTTAGCGCTGGTTCTCGCTTTTGGGAAGCGCAGAGGCGAATTAATCAATGCTCAAATTTCAGGAACTACAAGGCGTTCCTTAGATGGATATAACGTACAATTTGCAGACATTGCGCTCTCCATTTCTGTAACACTAGCCATTGTAAGTTACCTTATGTTTACCGTAACCCCTGAAGTGCAGCACAAATTTGGATCGCGCGTGTTTTATACGGTGATTTTTGTGGTGTTTGCTCTTTTGCGTTATTTGCAACAAACCTTAGTTTACAACAAAACAGAATCTCCTACACGGGTGATATACAAGGATCGATTCATTCAACTTACCGTTCTGCTATGGATTATTTCCTTCATGTTACTAATCTATTATAAGCTCTAACCGGATTTTATTGGCCCTTAATTGCATTTGATGAAAAAACTTTACTGCTTTGATTTTGATGGAACCCTTACGAAGAAGGACACCCTTTTTCTTTTTCTTAAGTCTTACAATTCCTCTCGTTACTTTTGGGCTTATCTAAAGCATTTGCCTTTGTTTTTCTTATTGAAAATCAAACTTTTAGAAGCTCAGCCAGTGAAAAGAAGTTTTGTGAACGCCGTCTTAAAAGGGGAGAAGAAACAGAAGCTCGAGCAGGCTGCAAATGCATTTTTTGAAGAGGTATATCCGAGTTTAATCCGAGATGCGGCCCTTGAATTTATCGAGTCTATTCCGAAGGAGTCAGTGGATTCTGTTTTAGTGACTGCGAGTTTGGATTTATGGGCTCAGCCCTTTGCAAAGCATTGGAATATGGAACTGCTTTCCACGGAAATGTTGTATGAAAACGGAGTCTACTTAGGAGAGTTTAAAACGAAAAACTGCAACGGAAAAGAGAAAGTAAACCGGCTCGAAAATTTCTTAGAGAATCGAAAATACGATAAGGTGATTGCGTTTGGAGATTCTTCGGGTGATCAAGCAATGTTTCGGTTTGCATCTGAGAGTCATTTCAAATTTTTTCATTAATTTGCAGGAGTTAAAAACGCCTAATACTCTACTACTTAGGTAGGGTTTAGAAAGTAGATACACGAACTAGAAACATCAGAAATAGGCAATGAAAACGAAAGTTTACTTAGACAATGCTGCGACCACGCCGCTTGATGAACGAGTCATTGAAACCATGGTTAGTGCCATGAGAGAACAATACGGAAACCCTTCTTCAACTCACAGTGTAGGGCAGGAAGCCAAATCATTAATTGAAGGAGTTCGTCGTAAGGTGGCGCAGTACCTTAAAGTACTTCCAGGTGAAATTATTTTCACTTCTTGCGGGACCGAATCCAATAATTTAATTATTCAATCCTGTGTGGCACATTTGGGTGTCACCCGAATCATTTCTTCGCCGATGGAGCACAAATGTGTTGCAGAAGCCATTCGTGATGCGAAAACTCGTCATGGAGTAGAGGTTGTCTATTTAAGACCAGACTCGAACGGAGAGATTAGTCCTGAGTTGGTAGAAAATGCTTTAAAAGGTTCTGATGAAAAGACTCTTGTTTCTCTTATGCATGCCAATAATGAAATTGGTAATTTGCTTGATCTAGAAGCGGTAGGGGAACTTTGCAAAAAATACAATGCCTATTTTCATTCGGATACAGTTCAAACGATAGGGCACTTAGATTTAGATTTTTCGAAAATTAATATCGATTTTGCCTCTTGCAGTGCACATAAGTTTCACGGACCGAAAGGAGCTGGATTTGCTTACGTGAAAAGATCTTCACGTTTGCGTCCGATGATCCTTGGAGGAACCCAAGAGAGGGAACTGCGCGCAGGAACTGAAAATGTCACAGGAATTGTGGGTTTAGGAAAAGCCCTAGATCTTTGTATTGAGAACTTAGAGAATTACTCGAGTCATATGACCGAGATTAAGAGTTACGCCGTAGAAAAGCTTAAAAAGGCTATCCCTGGCGTGAAATTCAATGGGTATTCGGCCGATCCAGACAAGAGCCTTTATACAGTGCTCAGTTTACTCTTGCCATTCAAAAATCCTTTGATTGGTCTAGAGTTAGATATGAAAGGAATTGCGGTCTCTCAAGGAAGCGCATGTTCTTCAGGAGCTTCTAAACCCTCCATGGTTATGATGATGCTGCTCAACGATGAGGAATTAGAGTCCACCACGCCCCTTAGAGTGTCCTTTAGTCACCTAACTACCCAGGACGAGATTGATTATTTTGTAGAGGCTCTACAGGGTATTTTTGAGCATTCGAAAATAGAAAAAACGAATGTTGAACATAGATGATTCTATAGGGACTATATCAATAGATTTAGTATTTTTGTAGAACTAATTAAGAAATAAATAGAAGTTATGGCATTAGAAATTACAGACAGTTCATTTAAAGAAGCTGTATTAGACTCCGATAAACCTGTATTGGTTGATTTTTGGGCGGTATGGTGCGGTCCATGTAGAGTACTAGGACCCATCATCGAAGAAGTAGCTGCAGAATTCGAAGGAAAAGCTGTGGTTGGAAAGGTAGATGTAGACAATAATCAGCAGGTTTCTGTGGATTATGGGATCCGTAACATACCTACCGTACTCATCTTCAAAAATGGAGAAGTCGTAGACAAAATAGTAGGAGTAGCTCCAAAAGAGCTAATTGCAGAAAAGCTTTCTGCTCACTTATAGAAATTAACCTCCTTGAAAATGAATGCCTTCCAAAATGGGAGGCATTTTTTTCAGAAATAGTTTGTAAAGTACGGTAAAAGTTGTATTTTTGCACTCACCAAAAAGAAAGAAGTTCTTTGTTTTTTTTGATCCGGTAGTTCAGCTGGTTAGAATGCCGCCCTGTCACGGCGGAGGTCGCGGGTTCGAATCCCGTCCGGATCGCATAAAGTTTATCAATTACTTTTCAAAAAATTGATCCGGTAGTTCAGCTGGTTAGAATGCCGCCCTGTCACGGCGGAGGTCGCGGGTTCGAATCCCGTCCGGATCGCAACTACAAAGTCATCGTAGTACAAAAAGCTTTAAAACGTATGTTTTAAAGCTTTTTTTGTTTTATATGAAATGTACAAGATCTCTAATTTAATTTTCTAATTAAAAAAGCCAATATTAATTCTGGGGAGAAGCTGGATCAAGAACAAAATCTGGGGAGAAGCTGCTAGTTATTTGCGAATTAAAATTACCGGTAAAATTCAGAGATCAGCACAAACCGTACAGTAAATCCTTTAAAATGGAATTCTGCGATGCAAAAGGTCATTGGTATATTTCTGAAGAATTAGGATCATAGTATGGTCTTGGATTTCCCAAAAGACAGATTGAAATTATTCGCCAATTTTACCGTACTTTTCCAATTGCGAATACACTGTATACGCAAATGTGTTTGTTGTATTATAGTATGTTTCTCGACGAAACAAGAAAAAGAAGTTGATGAAATATTAAATTTGAGTCTGGCAAAATAATTAGATTTTGCCAATATTCAGATACTGTGATATACGCAAGGTCTTATACACTAGAATGGATTAACAATTTGACAATTAGTTTAGGCAGCAGAATAAACTATCTTATAAGATTCAATATATTATCGCTAACCTAATCCTGAAACGAGACTTTATCCATGAAACACAAATGGCTATTAGCTAGTGGAAAAGAAACGTATTTATCAATTACCGATATTGGTCAATCTCGATTTTAATTTTGCCCTTGATTGGTCAATTTTGGAATGCTTCGTTTGTTAAAATTATTAAAACGTCTCATCTTTATTTATAGATGAAATTCACAAATACAAAAATTGGTCAAAAGAATTAAAACTGATTTACGATTACCACAGTGACTTGAAAGTTGTATTTACCGGATCCTCTATTTTAGACATCAAAAAAGGTGCAGCAGATTTAAGCAGAAGAGCTGTAATGTATCACATGCAAGGGCTTTCTTTTAGAGAATACTTACAGATGCACCAAGGCATTGTCACAGATTGATATACATTAGAAGACGTTTTAAAGCATAAAGTTGAACTCCCAGACCTATTGCATCCACTCCTAAGAAAAGGGTACTATCCCTTTGCAATTGAGGGCGACTTTGAGCTTTTGCTCCGGCAGATTATCAACCAAACGCTGGAATCTGATATTCCTATGTACGCGGAAATGAATGTTGCCACAGGGAGGAAATTGAAACAATTGCTTGCAATTATAGCAAGAGTGTTCCCTTTAAACCTAATTTTAGCAGTATTGCACTAGCTCTCGGAGCAAGCAGAAACAACATTGCGGATTATTGCATGTACATAGAGGAGGCTGCAATGATCAGTCAATTACGCAAAAGCACAGGTGGAATTAAGGGATTGGGAAAAGTAGACAAAATCTATTTGGATAATACAAACTTAATTTACAGCTTAGCCGAAGAAAACGAAAACATCGGCAAAATTAGGGAAACCTTCTTTTTGAATCAAATGAGAGTTAAACACAGTGTCACATCCTCAGATATGGGAGTTTTTCGATTAATGATCTTATTTTTGAAATTGGGAGACCTAACAAAAAACAAAAGCAAATTAAGGGTATTGAGAATGGCTACATAGTCAAGGATGACATAGAGTATGGGTACAGAAATACGATTCCACTTTGGCAATTTGGAATGCTTTATTAACAGACTGCTGTAACAAAACGCAATCGTGAAAAAGACAACGTTACATCCTATTGCAGCAACCCTTGGATCATTCCTAGAACCAAAATTGAAATTTCGCACCCACGCAGTGCAAAACAATCATAAAATTGCACTGTGATAGTGCAATTTTATGTTTTTCAAAATGGGATGTGAAAAAGTACATTAGAAACTTGCCAATTTAAAATTGCTGATTCCAATTTTAGCACCGTTATTTAATTGGGTTCCAGTGCTTAAGTAAAAGTATTTTTTTTCGGAGTCGCGGAGGAACATTTCTGTGTCTAGAACCTTCACTTTGTCTAGAAAAATAACCATGTTTTTGCCTTTCACTTCAATGGAAACATGCATGGTGCCCACTGCATATTCCGCCAAGGGAAAGTCGGTCGAATTGTAAATTTTCGTATCGCTACTCGCGCTTATAATTTCTTTGTTCCAATAATGCACGGAAGTAGAAGTAATAGCATTGTCATTATAAGCATCACTCAAGTAAGAGCTAATGGCATTGTCGTGAGCGAAACCAAATTTGAGTTCTTGCAAATCTTTAGCCTCTGTGTTACTATGCGTAGCAATGTCAAATTCTAGGGTGAAATTATCAGGAAGTGGGGTATTGCTTTTTAACTTGTAACTAGTGAATTCTTTTAATACCAACCAGTTTCCATTGTGATCAGGCAAACTAGAGACAGTACCACTACCACTCGTTTTCCAATTCTGTGCCATCCGGCCCGAGGCATCCTTCGAAAAATCATCTTCAAAAATTAAAGTAGGTGCGGTTTTAAAATTGAAATTTTTCTCTGCATTTGCGAAAATTCCGGATGTGCTGTTCTCCGCTTTGTGGGTTGAGGAACTCACCTGTTGATTCGATTTGTTTTTTCCCTCGAGGACCTTGTCCACCGACTTGTTTACTGTGTTTTCTACTTTAGAAGTGACCGCGTTCTTAATGCGATTGAAAATTTGTGCGTTGGCCTCTTGAGCAGTGAAGAGGAAAACGACAGTACTTAGGGCAGGAAGGAACTTTTTCATAAGAGATTTTGTAGGGTTTAAATGTCAGAATAGGGATGAAATTCGTATTTTTTAAGAACAAGTATTGTTCCAAAATCTTGACGCAGAATACATTCGTTCTAAAACTTTATGAAAATAGGAACCTGAAGTTCTAAGCAGTTAGAAAAAGATCGGCTTATTTCCATTTGAACTCAAATTAATAGGACAGCTAGAGATTCTTTATTCTTTAATGCTGCGAACAAATCGCCTGGCCTTGTCTTTCCAATTGTCTTTTTCAAGGAGGATTTTAACAAGCGCAGTCCCAATGATTCCTCCTTGAGAAAATCGGGTTGCTTTTTGAAAATCCACTTGGGATTGGATTCCAAATCCAATCATCACAGGATTCTTCAAATCTAAACTCGCAAGGGTTTTCAAATAGGGTTCGCTAGTTACGTTTTTAGTGGAATTTCCTGTAGTGGAAGAACTAGAAACGGCATACAAAAAACCAGAACTAAGTGAATCCAAATATTGGATTCGCTCCACTGGTGTTTCAGGAGTGACGAGGAAGGAAAAATTCAAACCGTATTTCTCGATCAACTGACGGTAAGTCCTTTCGAATTCAATGGCAGGTAAATCTGGGATGATGAGTCCTGTAACGCCGGATTCTTCACATTGCTGGCAAAAGCGTTCAAAACCAAAACTTAAAACAGGGTTGATATAGCCCATTAATACGATGGGGATATGGATTTGCTCTTTCACAGATTTTAATTGATCTAAAAGAATTTGAATCGTCATTCCGTTTTTTAAGGCGAGTTCATGCGCTTTTTGAATAACCGGTCCGTCTGCGACGGGATCGGAATAGGGCATTCCAATTTCCACCCGATCAGCTCCCGAGTCTTGAAGAAGTTTTAGAATTGAGGTTGTATCTTGTAATTGCGGAATTCCTGCTGTAAAATAGAGATTCAGTTGTTTCGTTCCCGTAGTAATCTCGTGGCTGTTTAGGTCTTTATCGGTTGTCGTCATGGGTTTGTATTTGTGGTGGCAATTGATTCTAATAAGATTAAAGGTGTTTCAGATAGGTTTCCATGTCTTTGTCCCCGCGTCCAGAAAGACAAACTACGATGGTATCTGTTTTCTTAAATTTTATCTTTCCTAAAACCGCTAAGGCATGAGCGCTCTCAAGAGCAGGAATGATGCCTTCTAGTTTTGTTAGTTCAAAGGCTGCCTCTAGAGCCTCCTCATCGGTACATCCGTAAAACTGCGCGCGTTTTTCTTTGAAAAGATGGGCGTGAAAAGGTCCGATTCCTGGGTAATCGAGTCCTGCAGAAATAGAATAGGGCTCAATCACTTGCCCATCGCCCGTTTGCATTACGAGACTTTTGCTGCCATGCAAAACGCCTAAAGTTCCTAAAGCAGTCGTCGCTGCGGATTGGCCTGAGTCGGCGCCTAGGCCCGCCGCTTCCACGGCAATTAAGTTTACCTCTTTTTCGTCGACAAAATGATAAAAGGTTCCCGCTGCATTACTCCCTCCTCCCACGCAAGCAATCAGATAATCGGGAGTTTCACGTCCTGTTTTTTGCTTAAGTTGGGACTTTATTTCTTTGGAGATGACGCTTTGAAAGCGCGCCACGAGATCGGGGAAGGGATGAGGTCCTACGACACTTCCGATAATGTAGTGCGTGGTGGTTGGGTGGTTTATCCAATCCCGAAGCGCTTCGTTGACGGCATCTTTTAAGGTTTTTGAACCGGAAGTGGCTGGCGACACAGTTGCGCCGAGCATTTTCATACGAGCGACATTGGGGGCCTGCCTCTGCATATCCACTTCTCCCATGTACACGATGCATTCTAATCCTAGTAATGCGCAAGCTGTGGCCGTGGCCACGCCGTGTTGGCCAGCGCCGGTTTCTGCAATAATCCTTTTTTTACCAAGCTTTTTTGCAAGCAAAGCTTGCCCAAGTGCATTGTTGATTTTATGCGCCCCGGTGTGGTTTAAATCCTCTCGCTTAAGGTAGATTTGAGTCTGGTATTTGTCACTTAAATTTCGAGCATAATAAAGGGGAGTAGCTCTGCCTACATAGTCCTTTAGTAATTCTTGGTATTCGTCTTGGAATTCTTTAGACTCCATGATTTCTAAATATCGGTTCTTTAGTTCCTCTACGTTCGGATAAAGCATCTCAGGAATGAAGGCGCCTCCAAATTCACCGTAGTAACCTTCGGGGTCTGGGTTTTTATAAGTTTTCATAAAATTTTTTAATTTTATCAAGGTCTTTGAACCCTGGTTTTGTTTCAAATTTTGAATTGATGTCAAGTGCAAAGGGCATAGAATCTAATATCCCTAACTCCCTTTGGTTCTCTGGCGAAATTCCTCCGCTTAAAAAGTAGGGTTTTGTAAGGGTTAGTTTGTTTAGAATCTGCCAATCGAATCTTTTTCCTGTGCCTCCAAAATGTTTGGAATCCGTATCAAATAGAAAGTGGTCCACGAGTGGCGAAAGCTCATTTAATTGGGTTTGCAAAAAGGGTTCTTCCTCGGAGATTCGAATGGCCTTTACGATTTGAGTGCCCGGGGATAGACCTTCTCTGAGCTCCTGTATATAAGCTTTGTTTTCATCTCCGTGGAGCTGAACGAAATGAAGCCTGGCCTCCATAGCAACCTGAGTGATTCTCTCGACAGTTTCATTTACAAACACACCCACTTTTGCAGCATGATTTACTTCTGCAATCTCCTGCAATGTTAGAAGGTTTAAAACGTAACGAGGCGACGGCTCATAGAAGATAAAGCCAAGGAAATCGACTTTCATTTCTTCTAATTCGTGAATTTGAGAGATTTGTGTAAGACCACAGACTTTTAGTTTCATATCAAATCGGATTTACAAATTCTTGAAAGGCAAGACCTGGACTCGAATGTTTCATAAAGTATTCTCCCATCAAAAAGCCGTCAAATCCTTTCTGCTTTAAAAACAGATAATCCTCGCGGCTGCTTATACCACTTTCCGCAATGGACAAAATGCCTTTGGGGATGCTGTCTTTAAGCCTTATAGAATGCTCAAGGTCTACTTTGAAATCGTTTAAGTTGCGGTTGTTGATACCTATAAGGTCGATGTCTTTGTTCAGGTGATTCAGTTCTTGCTCAGTATGGATTTCAAGAAGGACTTCTAATCCCAGTTCATGCGATAGGGCTGTGAATTCATCCACTTGACTTGGGGAAAGGCACGATGCAATTAAAAGAATTAGATCCGCACCAAGAGCTTTAGTCTCAAAAATCTGATAGGGGTCTAGAATGAAATCTTTCCTTAGAATGGGGATTTGTATCTCAGGGCGTATAGATTGGATGTCCTCAAAACTTCCTCCAAAGAATTCTGTATCCGTTAGAACGGAAATAGCGCTTGCTCCACTTCTTTCATACTGAGGGGCAACTTCCAAGATCTTCGCATGCGAATTAATAAGTCCTTTGCTTGGCGATTTTCTTTTGAATTCTGCAACAATTCCAGATTTCGATTTGAGTGTTTTTTTAAGGGAGATTTTCTCGCGTGAGAAAAAGGGAGAATCCTTCAGCTGAGAGAGAGAAACTCTTTTTTTTGCCTCCGCAATTTCTGTTTTTTTTCGTTCGACAATTTGTTCAAGTAGGGTCATGGTACTCTGATTTAATTTAAAAGATTCTTGAAACTCTGAAGCGCTTTGCCTCCTTCTAAACTATCCTTTGCTAAGCTGAGACAGGTTTCATAATCCCCATATTTGTGCGTGTTTTTTAAGGCCATTGCAGCATTGGCAAGCACCACGGCATTTTGCTCATAACTGCCACTGCCTTCTAGAATGTTTTTGAAAAGTTCAGCGGCCTCTTTCTTGGTGTGGCCTCCAAAAAGGGTCTCGGGTTTTAGGGTTGTAAAAGAAAACTCCTCAGCGCTTAAAATAGACTCCCCAGATCTGTCAAACAGTTTGGTGTCGGAGGTGAGAGAAATCTCATCGTACCCATCGAGAGCATGAACCAAAAGAAAATTCAGCTTTTTTTTCTGCAATAGATATTGATAGAGCCTTGCAATTTCTAGACTGTATACGCCAATGAGGGTATGTTTTGGCTGCGCAGGATTGACCAGGGGACCTAACACATTGAAAAAGGTTCTTAGTCCAAGTCCTTTCCGTAAGGGAGCCACTTTTTTGAGTGTAGGATGAAAGAGTGGAGCATGAATAAAGCAAATGTTTGCTCTGTTTAAATCTGCGTTTAGCCCCTCAGAATCGCTTTTAAATTGGTAGCCCAGTTCTTCGAGAACATTGGAAGAACCCGAAACTGTAGAAACTCCGTAGTTCCCATGCTTGGCCACTTTTTGTCCCGTACCTGCCACGACAAAACTCGCAAGGGTAGAAATGTTGAACGTGTTTTTTCCATCACCGCCTGTTCCTACAATGTCGACCAAATCGTCGGATTCGAGCTCGATTGGTACAGAGAGTAGGAGCAGCGCTTCACGGAAACCTTCAAGTTCTTCAAGCGTGATCGATCGCATTAAAAAAATCGTAACAAAAGCCGTGACTTCGTTTTCATTGAACTTGTTGAGGGAGATTTCAAGGAGAATCGATTTTGCTTCCGCTTTGGAGAGCGTATTGTGATTGAGTAAGTATTGTAATATCTGTTTCATGGGTTGAGACTAAAAGTTAGGGTAAAGGATAAGCCTAGTTCGTAAGGAAATTCTCTAGAATCTTCCTTCCGTCAGGGGTTAATATGCTCTCAGGATGGTATTGAACGGCATGCAGATCGTACGTTTTGTGTTTTAAGCTCATTGGGATTCCGCTGCTGTCCACACTTGTGATTTCAAGTTCTTCCGGGAGATTCTTGGGATCGACAGCCCAAGAATGGTAGCGTCCTACGGAAATCGATTTGGGAAGTCCGCTAAGTAGCCGATGCTCTTTGATCTGAATAACTTCCGTAGAAACGCCATGAAATATCTCAGTGAGATTAACTAAGTGACCGCCGAAGGCCTCAGCAATTGCCTGCTGCCCTAAACATACTCCGAGAATGGATTTTGAAGGAGCATAGGTTTTTATCACATCAATCAAATTCCCTGCTTCCTTCGGTACGCCCGGTCCAGGAGAAAGAATGATTTTATCGTATTTCTCAAGGTCTTCTAAGGGAATTTGGTCGTTTCTAAAAACCTCCACTTTCTTACGCGAGATTTGTTCAAGCATTTGAACCAAATTATAGGTAAAACTGTCGTAATTGTCTATCACTACTATTCTCATGTCTTTTTCTTTTAAACTAGTTTTTCTGCCTTTGTAAGAGCCTTTTTCAAGGCTCCTAGTTTGCTATTTACTTCCTGTAGTTCATCCTGGGCGCTTGATTTCGCCACGATTCCTGCTCCTGCCTGATAAATAAGGGTGTTGTTCTGACTCAAAAAACTTCGAATCATAATGGCCTGATTGCAGCTGCCATCAAATCCGATGAACCCAATGCATCCACCATAGAAACTTCGGGCTGTTTTTTCGTAGCGATCAATCAGTTGCATGGCTCGGTATTTTGGAGCTCCACTTAGGGTGCCCTGTGGAAATGTGGTGGCCACCATTTCGTAGGGATTTTGATCTTTTGAGAGTTCTGCGGTGACTTCAGAAACCATGTGAATCACATGCGAAAAAAATTGGATTTCTTTCAGTTTTGTGACCGTGGTGTTTTTTCCAAGAATGCTTAAATCGTTTCGAGCTAAATCCACTAACATGGTGTGTTCTGCATTTTCTTTGGTGTCTTTTAGAAGTCGCTCTGCAGCTTCTAGATCCTCTTTCATTGTTCCTGTTCGTTTGAAGGTGCCAGCAATCGGGTGAATGGTTGCCTTGTGGTCCTTGATAATGAGTTGGCTCTCTGGACTCGAGCCCATGAGTTTATAATCCCCATAATCAAAGTAAAATAAATAAGGAGAGGGGTTTATGCTGCGCAAAGCGCGGTACACATTGAATTCATCTCCCTGAAATTTTTGTGTAAATCGTCTGCTTAATACCAATTGAAACACGTCGCCTTTGTAACAATGGTCTTTAGCCGTTTCCACTAAAGAGAGGTACTCCTTATCGGTTAGACTGGACTGCTCCTCACCGCTTTTCTCAAAAGGGAAAACCGGTGCGTTTTTTTGCTGGATTAAATTTTCGAGTAAGGACAATTCTGACTTTAATCCTTCCATTTTATTCTCAATTAAAAACATTTCGTCCGTGTGATGGTTAATTGCAATCACGTATTGGTACAAACGGTAGCGAAGAAGTGGAATGCTATTCTGAGCTTCTCTCGGTTTAAACGAAATCGATTCAAAGAAAGGGATGGCATCGTACGAGGTGTAGCCAAAGAAACCCTGTGCTGATTTGCCAATGTCTAGATTGGGCTCTTCGTACTGAAAGACTTTTGAAAAGGCTTGGAGAATATCGGTTAGAGGCTCAGACTCTATGGAAAGGACCTGAGGACTTTGAAGGGGGAGTTTTACATGGGCCTCTTGACTGTTTTTAATTTCAATTCCTGCAATGGCATTTACAGCGAGAAAGGAAAAATTATTTTCTGCATTTTGGTTTCCTGCACTTTCCAAAAGGACCGTGTCTCGAAATTGGTCGCGAAGACGTAGATAAATTCCAATGGGGGTGTAAAGATCGCCTAGTTGGGATTTTACATGGGTTTGAAGGTTTGTTTTCTGAGTGAATTTCATTGGGTTTTGGGGGATTAGGCATAAAAAAAAAGACTTTCACATTACGTCAAAGTCTTCTTAGTATTTTGGATTAACTGTAGTTTTTACACAAAAGAATAAGGCTCAAGACTTTGAAAGTTTTGAGGCCACCACCAGTTTGTATTTTTGTTGCTATTCATTGGAGCAAATATAGAGAGGAATTTTGAATCTCCAAGAAAAAGTGAAAAAAAAATTCAAATGACGTAGGATTTTGCAAGAAGAAGAGAAATATTCAGGTGGATTATTTTTATGTAACTTATTGAAAATGGGTAGAGTAGAGTTTGTTCACAGATTTAGTGAGGAATTTAATTTTTTCATTGGATGGAGAGGCACATAGAGCTCGTTTAAGCAGAGTTTTGAAACGATGTCGAATTTTATGCAGCCTGCCCGCAAGGAAAATGAGCAGGGTATGCGATTGTCAAAATCAAAATACCTACTGCTTTAAATTGTATTAAAATTTTCCCGTAACCTATAAGAGATAGGTACTGGAATCTGTAGACCTTCGTAGTAATTCAAATTTCATGTTATGGAACCAACCAACAAACACACACAAAAAAGCAAAAACTCTCCGCCCTCCGGTTACTTAATTGCCCTTGCCATTATTGTGGGACTCATTCTGTTCTACTTCGTCCTCAGTGCCATATTTCCAGAACTGTTTGAAGATTTAAGCCAAGGAAAAGACGTGGCACTTCTTTCGAGTCAAGTCTTCTTTTCTTCGATTTAGCCCATCGGTAGTTTATTAACCGTTTACAATTTCCCCTCCGTTTGGATGAAGCACTTGACCCGTCATGTAGGAGGAGGCCTCAGAGGCTAAGAATAAGAAACAATTGGCCACTTCGCTTGGTTGACCTGCCCTTTGCATAGGCGTGTCACTTCCAAATTCAGAGATTTCCTTTTTAGAAAAGGTAGAGGCAATTAGGGGAGTCCAAATAGGACCCGGAGCTACTGCATTGACTCGAATGCCTTTACTTACTAAATTAGCAGAAAGACTGCGGGTAAACGATAAAACGGCACCTTTGGTCGCAGCATAATCCATTAAATGATCGCTTCCCCGATAGGCTGTGACCGAGGTAGTGTTGATAATGCAACTTCCTTTTTTCAGGGCAGGAAGCGCATATTTTGTGATCCAAAACACAGAGAAAACATTGGAGTGAAAAGTCTTAAGAAGCTGCTCACTAGAAATGTCTTCTAGACTATTTGCTTCCCAATGATTGCCTGCATTGTTAATTAGAATGTCTATTTTACCAAAAGTGTCTAAAGTTTTTGAAATCACCTTTTTACAATGCGCCTCACGTCCTAGATCTCCTTTGATTAGGATGCATTTTTGATTTAATTTTTTAATTTCTTTTTGCGTTTCTTTCGCATCGCTCGTTTCGGAGAGATAAGCAATTGCAATGTCGGCACCTTGCTGAGCAAACAGAAGGGCAGTGGCTTTGCCAATGCCGCTATCTGCCCCAGTGATGAGAGCGACTTTGCCTTTTAGACTTTTCGCCGTGTTCTCTAGGGGTTTTGATTTTGCTTTGGGTTGTAATTTACTTTCTTTTCCAGGCTTTGCCTGTTTTTGTAGGGGGCGTATTTTACGGCTTTCTTTCTTTTGCATACTCTTAAAGCTTTGAATTAAACAGATTTTAGTAGGTGTTAAACCAAAAAAAGTAGGCTAAACCTACTTTTTGTTTTATTTGTTTCTTCCACGAGTAAAGAGCCAGAATAATAGAGCGATGACTCCCACTACCACAAGGATTCCCCACCACAAGCCCGCTTTGAAAACGGTTTCCACGGCAGCGCAGCTGCTTAAGGAAAGAAGAAGTACAGAAAAGAAACTAAAGAGTTTTAAATTTTTCATAGTGCGTTAAATTGGTTATACTACAAATTTAAAATTTCCCTGTAGAATTTTCTTACAGTCTGAGAATGGAAAGGTTACAAAATTACAAGTACAATAAGGAGCAAGAGTTTTGCACGATCGAGGAGGTCCGTTTGGAAAGCAAAATATCAGCTTACTCTGGTCGAGCGGAGTCAAGAAGGGATACTTTAATGCAGAGGGTGGTGATAGTGTTTTGTGGCAATTTTGCCAAAAAAAAGAAAAATGAAGCTATGAAAATCGTACTAAGAATTCAATTCTTAGAAAGAATTGAAGAGTACATTTTCCCATTCCAAGAGTGTAGGATAGGATAAAGCGTGTCTTTTCTCAAAAGCGGATTTAAAAAGAAACTATGCTTTTGACTTCGCCATTTTCCTAAAAATTTGTGAATATTTAAGCGTGAATGCCGATGGACTGTAAGTTTTTATCCTACGAATAGTGCGTTGGTCAGAAATTATTTTATATTTGCAAGTCTAATTAACCTTTAAATTAAACCCATTATGAAAGAACTGATTGCAAAAATCAACGAAGAATTTGAGGCTTTTACAAAAGAGGCTGAACAACAAGCTGAGAAAGGAAACAAAGCAGCGGGAACTAGAGCTAGAAAATCCGCTTTAGAACTAAGCAAATTATTCAAAGATTTTAGAAAAGTTTCTGTAGAAGAATCTAAGAAATAAATCTAGATTTGGATATATTAATTTACAGACTTCTGAGGATTTTCAGAAGTCTTTTTGTTTTGAAAAACTCGCAGATTCTACCACGAGGGTGTTTTTTCGAAAAAAAAGCGAGGTTATTCGGATTTCGATAGTTCAAAAAGAGTGATCTCTGGATTGATTCCTACTCTTCCAGGATAGCCAATTACACCAAACCCTCGGTTCACATACAAGTACTTACTTCCTACTTGGTAAAGGTCTGCCCATTTTTTATAACGGAACTGGACAGGAGACCATTTGAGGTTCTTTAAGTCCAGACCAAATTGCATTCCGTGGGTATGACCCGAAAGGGTTAATTGTACATTGGAGGGGTGGGACTGCACCACATGATCAAAGTGTGTGGGATCGTGACTCATAAGTATTTTAAAGCTTTCAAAAGGCACTCCTTTTGCAGCTAAATCTAAATCTCCTAATTGAGGAAAAGGCTTTTCACCCCAGTTTTCGACACCCAGTAAATAGAGGGAAGAGTCTCCTCTTTTAATTTCTCGATTTTCATTGCGCAAAAGAACAAGTCCTGCTTCCTGCTGGTCTTGGATCAGACGCTCAAGATTTTCTTTTTCCTCCTGTTTTGAGTTCCACTGATGGTATTGTCCATAGTCGTGATTTCCTAAAACAGAATAGAGTCCATCCGTCGCACGAAGCGATTGGAATAGGACTTTGAAGGGTTCAAATTCACTTGCTAAATTGTTAACCGCGTCTCCGGTGAAGAGAATAAGATCGGGCTTTTGAGCATTGATGAGTTCAAAAGCGGGTCTTAATTTATCAGGATTTAAAAAACTTCCAGAATGCAAATCGGAGATTTGCACAATGCGATACCCCTGAAATTCTTTCGGTAGATTTTTAAATTTCAATTTCACTTTTCTCACGCGGTGTCGGTACTTTCCATTGATTACTCCATCGAGGAAGAGCAAGCTAAGGGCAGCCGCACTGGCGATTCCTATATAACTAAGGAGCTTTCGTCTTTCGGGATAAAAGAGCTCAGCGGAAGGGTGAAGTGAGCGATAGGAAAATTCTCCGAGTCTCAGTACATCGTCAATAAGTAGATAGACTGCAATTAAGAGTTTAGGCAGCAGCATGGCTAGAAAGAGCGTGACTATTATTTGAAGCTGAAGCGTACTTAGGCTCTTTTGAGAAAAAAGGAAATATTGATAAAATAAATATAGGTATACACTGAGGGACACTCCAATGTAGAGGCCACGGACAAGCGAACTATTAGTTACCGTTCTGACCGCTTGGTAGAGATAGATCTCTAGAACAAAGAAGAGTATTGTAAAAAGTAATAAAAATCGTTGCATGGGCTTTAAGTATATAAAATCGAAAAACACAGACTAGGAATGAAAGTCTGTGTTTGTATGTGGTAAGTCTTCAATAGAATGACCCTATGGCAATTTGTAGACAATTGCATTGATGTTCATTCCCGCTCCTACGGAAGCGAAAAGTAGATAAGAATTTTCTTTTAGTTCGTGCCCCTTGAAGTTTCCTTTTCGAATTAAATCGAGCATAGTAGGAACTGTCGCGACGGAAGAATTTCCGAATTCTTGAATGGTCATGGGAGCGACACTTTCTTCGTATTTCGAATGCCCATAAAGCTTAAACAAGCGAGCAATAATGGCATGGTCCATTTTGGCATTGGCCTGATGAAGAAGAATTTTGTCAATGTCTTCGATGCTTAATCCGGCCTCGTCAATGGTGTTTTTCATCGCAGCAGGCACTTGGGTAAGTGCAAACTCGTAGATTTTACGACCGCGCATGCGGATGTATTTTTTGTTTTGATCGGCCTCTGGGTTAAGACTGTGAGAGTTCTCTAAATACTCAATTTCTTCTCCGTTAAAACAAAGTGTATTGGAATTGATGATTCCAACGGTTTCGTCCTCGGTAGCAGTCACGACTACGGCGCCGGCGCCATCCGCGAAAATCATTTTGTTGCGATCGTAAGGATCGGTCACGCGGCTAAGCGTTTCAGATCCGACCACAAGAATGTTTTTGGCTTTTCCAGATTTAATTAGAATGTCTGCTAAATTTAAAGCCTCAATCCATCCTGGACATCCGAAAATCATATCGTAATTGATGCATTTCGGATTTTGGATTCCTAATTTGTTCTTTATAATGGCGGAAAGCGAGGGCATAAAGCTTTGTTGGCCATGAAGATCCACGTCTCCAAAGTTCGTCGCACTTATGACGTAATCAAGGGTTTCCTTGTCAATTTTAGAATCGTCAATGGCAATCTGGGCTGCCCTAGCGGCTATGTCTGAATTAACCTCGTTATCTTCTATATAGCGCCTTCTTTCAATTTCAGTAATCTCAACGAATTTAGAAATAATCTCCTCGTTGGGTTTGGTAATGGGCTCGTAATTATCGTCGTAAAAGGCAGAGTCTTTAAAGTGACTGCCGTCAATCACACGACTAGGAAGGTAACTTCCTGTACCTACAATTAAGGTGTTTGGCATAAGGCTATACGGTTAGTTAATTCTCAATGGTGCAAAGTTAAGAATTAATACGCAATCCGAGTGCGAATCAAAATTATTATTAAATTTGCAGTGCGCTAAGCTTCGATATGAAAAAAAAACCTGCTCTTTACGGACTCATTTTTGCCCTAGCCTCCTTTGCGGTGGCTTTTGGAATTTATTTTTTCTTTTTGGCAAAAACCAATACCTATCTGGTCGACAATCCTACGCCCGACACCTTTTATTTTAAAATTAATGGGTCGGAGGAAAAGATTCTTACCTCCGGACAGTTTTTGAATGTTGAGCTTAAAAAGGGTACCAACCGAATTGAGGTGAAAAATCATGAAAAGAAGCTCATGTATGATTCCACTTTTACGGTGAATAAAGTGCGCGGACTGGTGAATATTACGCATAGCGATTATTACATCCATCGTCAGTACTATGGCTACAACTTAAATAAAGATTCTCTCATTGCGGCTCTTCCTCAAACGCAAATTGATGGAAAACTGTTTTACGGAGGCGCTAAAAAATTTAGTTCCCTGTACAGCGAAGATTTTTATTACAACATTGATGAGGAGTATGACGATGTGATTAAAAATATAGACAAAGTGGAAAGCCGCGTAAAAATCTTCCGAAAACAAGACTTCTTAAATTACTATAAGAACTATTACAATTTTTAAATTTTGAAAAACGTTACCCCCTACCACTCTCAAGAGAGTAAGAAAAACCAAGTGGAGGACATGTTTGATAACATTGCTCCCAAATACGACCTTTTGAACCATGTTTTGTCAATGAAAATTGATGTTTTATGGCGTGAAAAGTTAGTCAAGTGGATGCGTCAGGACCAGCCGAAAGAGGTGCTTGATGTGGCCACTGGAACTGGGGATTTAGCCATTGCGGTCCACAAAGGCACGAAAGCACAAATCGTAGGCATGGACCTCTCTCAACAAATGCTTAATGTAGGGATTGAAAAAATCAAAAAAGTAGGATTGGATTCGCAGATCTCCATGCAGAAAGGGGATGCAGAAGACCTCGCATTTGAGGACAATCGTTTTGATGCGCTTAGTGTGGCTTTTGGTGTTCGTAACTTTGAGAATTTACCAAAGGGGCTCTCCGAAATGCGACGTGTCATTAAGCCGGGAAGCAGTGCTTACATACTTGAATTCTCGAAAGTAGAAGGAATTTTAGGTCCTATCTACATGTTTTATTTCAAAAACATTCTTCCGCTAATTGGCCGCCTTGTCTCTAAGGACAACCGCGCCTATACGTACCTTCCCGATTCCGTGAATGCATTTCCCTACGGAGAGAATATGAAAACGGTTCTTCTTGAAGCGGGGTATTCTAAAGTGGAATATAAGACTCTCTCGCTAGGAATTGCAACGATTTACAAAGCGACAAAATAGCCCTAAAGAGTGCGATTTAAGGAGGCGAATTTTTAATTCGTAAGGCCTTGATTTGATATAGCTTATAGGAGGAAATCTCAAGGTTTCCTCCTAATTGTTTTAAATCCGATTAAAATAGCCTGCTCATTATGACTAATTCCTATTAATTTTTTATATTTTTGCAATAGTTAGAATTGATACCTGAAAATGCTCAAAGATTTAGAAAGCAATTTTTCGCTGTTGGAAAAAAAGATTCTGATGCTCAAAAAAGACTATCAGACCCTAAGTGAACACCATGTGACACTTTCTAAAGAGTACGAGGATTTGAAGCTACGTTTCGAGTCGGAACGAAAAGTAAATCAGGAATTAGCAGAAGAATATAAAAAGATAAAACTTCATTCCGCAATCTCAGGCAACCCCGAACACAATCGTTTGATGAAAAATCACATCAATCGCCTTGTGAAAGAAGTGGACCAGTGTATTGCACAACTTCAAAATAGCGGTTTATAATGGAAGTAAGACGAATTACGATCAATATTGCCGGGAGAACTTACCCCCTAAATGTGCCTTCTTCTGAGGAGGAAACACTAAGACGGGTAGGTAAACAGATTGAGACGATGATTAAAGATTTTGAAGCCAGTTTTGATGTGCGTGATAAGCAAGATGCTCTTGCCATGTGCGCACTAAAGATGGGAACCAACGCCGAAGTTTTTCAACAGAGTAACGAAAGAAATATAGCAAGTTCGACACAGAAAGTAAAAGAGATGTGCGATTTGCTTGACGAAAAGGAAATGTAGATTTTTCATTTCCAAATAGACTGCCTACAATAGTTCTAACACATTTAAGGTAAACTCAACGCTAAATAAATACCGGGCGAATGTTTACGGAATGGCGCGCCGCCCCCTGGGCGGATTACAGACCGTAAAAAACAGTCCAAATCGTGTTGATTAGGAGTTTACTCTCAATCCGTGGACTATTGTAGGTTTTTTTGGTTTTAAGAACATTATAATTTTAAAAATACTATGGATATACTAACATTGGGAATTGGCCTAGTTTGTCTGGTGATGGGAGCGGTTGTGGGAATTTTATTCTCAAAAAGCGCCTTGAACTCGAAAGCTAAGTTCATTATAGAGGATGCAAGGAAAAATGCAGAGAATCTTCTCGAGAAGGCAAAGGTGCAGGCGGAGTCCGTGAAGAAAGAAAAGCAACTTCAAGCCAAAGAAAAATTTCTAGAACTTAAGTCTCAACACGACCAAGACATTCAGGGGCGTGAAAAAAAGATGCAAGAGATTGAAAAGAGAATCAAAGACAAAGAAGGAAAGCTAAACGATGATTTACACAAAACAGGTAAATTAGAAAAAGACTTAGACCGTCAAATCAATGACTACTCGAAAAAAACCGAAGTACTTGATCGCAAGCAACAGGAGCTAGACGCCATCACTGCGCAAAAAGTGGAGATCTTAGAGAGAATCTCTGGCTTTAGTGCAGAAGATGCAAAAACAGAACTTGTAGAGGCCTTGAAAGCAGAAGCGAAGACCAAAGCGCGCGCACACGTGCAAGGAATTATGGAGGAGGCGCAGTTAAATGCGAAAAACGAAGCGAGAAAGATCGTGATTCAAACCATTCAAAGAATTGGTACGGAGCAGGCTATTGAAAACTCGGTGTCTGTATTCAACATTGAATCGGATGAAATTAAAGGACGTATCATCGGTAGAGAAGGGCGTAACATTAGAGCTTTAGAAGCAGCCACAGGAGTGGAGATTATTGTAGACGATACCCCAGAGGCTATTCTACTTTCATGTTTCGATCCTGTAAGAAGAGAAGTTGCGAAATTGTCCTTACATAGGCTTGTGACGGACGGAAGAATCCACCCGGCCAGAATTGAGGAGGTCGTAGAGAAAACCAAAAAACAAATCGAGGAAGAAATCATTGAGATTGGTAAGCGTACCATTATGGAGCTTGGAATCCATGGTCTTCATCCTGAACTTGTGAAAATAATTGGACGTATGAAGTATCGTTCTTCTTACGGTCAGAACCTTCTTCAGCACTCGCGTGAAGTAGCCAATATTGCAGCTACCATGGCGGCGGAACTAGGATTAAATGTGAAACTAGCGAAACGTGCCGGTTTGCTGCATGACATCGGGAAAGTTCCAGAACAAGAATCCGAACTTCCTCACGCACTATTAGGAATGCAATGGGCAGAGAAATACGGAGAGAATGCAGAGGTTGTAAACGCAATTGGAGCTCACCACGATGAAATCGAGATGGTCTCTCTACTTTCCCCAATCATTCAGGTAGCTGACGCGATCTCAGGAGCAAGACCAGGAGCAAGACGTCAGGTTCTAGAATCTTATATCCAACGATTAAAAGATCTAGAAGCGGCTGCACTTAGTTTTGATGGTGTATCGAGCGCCTATGCGATTCAAGCGGGTCGTGAACTTAGAGTGATGGTAGAAAGTGGAAAGGTAAACGACGAGGTGGCTTCTCAGCTTTCTTACGATATCTCAGAGAAAATCCAAAACGAACTGACCTATCCAGGCCAGGTGCGGGTTACTGTGATTCGGGAAACCCGAGCTGTAAACATCGCAAGATAAAGTTTAAAGAAAAACATTACAGAAGGCCACTTGATCTTATGATCAAGTGGCTTTTTTGTAGGTTCTCCAAAGGAAAAGAAAGGAGCCTTCTTTTTGCAAAACGTTATCGTATCTTTGAGCTATGAAGACCGTCTATTATTTAAAAACGTGCAGTACAAACAAGCGCATTATGTCAGCGCTCGATTTAAAGGATTGGAAGCTTAGGGAAATTAAGTCCGAGCCGATCACCAAACAAGAACTAGAAGAACTTAAAAAGAAAGTAGGATCTTACGAGGCTTTGTTTAGTAGGAAATCCACTCAAATTAAAGCTCGAGGGCTCGACCTTAGTACTTTAAAAGAAAAGGACTTTAAAGAGCTTCTATTGGATCACTATAGTTTTTTAAAGCGTCCCGTGTTTGATTCGGACTCACAGGTATTTGTAGGGACGGACAAAGCTAATTTAGAAGCTTTAAATACTTATTTTGAAAAAGAGTAAGGTAAGTTTAATCCTAAATAGGTCAAAATGACTGATTTAAAATCGATGATGTTTAAGTTTTGAGTCAAAATGGCATTAAATTAGCGTAAAAACGGCGATTTTGCCTCCAAATACGAAAGGGCCTTTTATTTGTGTGTATTCGGAAAGAAATAACCCATAAAACAAAATAAAATGTCAAACATTACTAAACCTCATTTTTTATTCGACGATTTTTTCACCAAAGATTGGTTTGAGAGCGAACGTAGCGTGAAGAGAGCGTCCTCTATGCCGAAAGTAAATATTTTGGAAAGCGATACTCAGTACACCATTCAATTGGCTGCACCCGGTCTTAAGAAAGAAGATTTTAAACTTGATTTTAAGCAGGGACAGTTGTCCATTGAAAGAGAAGTGGAAGAAACTGAAAATTTAAGCAAAGAGCGTTACACACTCCAAGAGTTTACTTACGCATCCTTTAAACGGAGTTTCACACTTCCTAAATCCACCACGAAAGAGGATATTCAGGCTTCTTATGAAAATGGGATACTATCTATTGCCATTGAAAAGAAACAGCCTGCAAAAATTGAGGCTTCTCAAATCGAAATTAAATAAAGCCAAATCATTTTTCATATTAAATTAAATCAATAATTGAAAAGCTCGGATCTCTGTAAAGGGATCCGAGCTTTGTTTCGTATGTGTAGAGCTTTTAAACGAATGGAGTTTTAACCACTTTCGCGCTTACCGATTTGTTTCGAATTTGAATAAAGATTTCAGAATCGACTTTGGAATGGGCAATCTCTACATAAGCCAGTCCAATTCCTACTTTTTTCATAGGAGACATCGTACCTGAGGTTACTTTACCAATGGTATTCCCATCCTTGTCAACCACAGGGTAGTCATGTCTTGGGATCGCTTTTTCTTGCATTTCAAAACCAACGAGTTTGCGAGTAACTCCACTAGCTTTAAGTTCTGCAATTTTGTCTTTTGCCACGAAATCTCCTTTGCCTAGTTTTGTAATCCAACCTAGACCGGCTTCTAATGGGGAAGTGGTATCGTCAATGTCGTTTCCGTAAAGGCAAAACCCTTTTTCTAGTCTTAGGGTATCTCTAGCACCTAGACCGCAAGGTAGGATTCCAAATTCGCTTCCTGCTTCGCTTAAAGCGGTCCATAGAGCAACTGCGTCTTCGTTTTGGAAATAAAGTTCATACCCACCGCTTCCGGTGTAGCCTGTATTCGAAATAATGACGTCTTTTATGCCCGCTACTTCTCCCTCAGTAAAACTATAGTAAGGTAGCGCAGAGAGATCTACGGCCGTTACTTTCTGTAACGTCTCTTTTGCTTTAGGTCCTTGGATGGCGATGAGTGCCATCTGGTCTGAAGCATTGGTAAGAGTCGCTTCAAACTGATTGTGCGATTGAATGTGCTGAAAGTCTTTTTCAATATTGGAAGCGTTCACCACCACAAAGTACTTTTCGTCGTTCATTTTATAGACAATCAAATCGTCTATAATTCCACCTTCTGCATTCGGAAGACAGGTGTACTGCGCTTTTCCGTTTTCAATAAGGTCTAGATTGTTCGTGGTTACTTTTTGAAGTAGGTCTTTCGCCTCTTTTCCTTCCACGAAAAATTGACCCATGTGAGAAACATCAAACAGTCCCACACTTTCTCTTACAGCAAAGTGTTCTTGGGTAAGACCCGAATATTGCACAGGCATTTCAAATCCAGCAAAGGGAACCATTTTCGCACCAATCGAAACATGGGTGTCAAATAGGGGAGTTCTTTTCATTTTTAGTATTTGATTTTAGATATTTTCTTTAGAAAGCTGCTTTTTTTAAGCAAGATGTTCCTTGTATTCGTTTAGAATGATTTTAAACCAAGGCGTAAAATGATCGGGATGATCCTGAAGCTCCTGGTCTAACTCTTCCATACTTATATAGCGAACAGAGTCTACTTCTTCTTTATTTAACTTAAATTCACCCTCGTATGTGCCTGAGAAAACATGGTCCAGTTCATGCTCAGTGAGATCTCCACCTACATTCTCCTTGTATAAGAAGTGAAACTTGGGCTCAATAGGAACTTCAATTCCTAGTTCTTCCACGAGTCTTCTTTTTGCCGCCTCTTCATAGGTTTCTCCTACGCGAGGGTGCGAGCAGCACGCATTGGTCCATTGACCAGGCGAATGGTATTTGGTAAGTGCTCTTTTTTGAAGCAGCATCCGGTTTTGATCGTCAAATAAAAACACAGAAAAAGCACGATGCAAAATGCCCTGCTCATGGGCTTTTAATTTTTCCATCTGGCCAATAACCTCATCCTCGGGCGTGACGAGTACAACGAATTCTTCCATACCGTACAAATTTACACAAATTTTTCTGCTTGCCCTAGTTTGAAAGTGGGCAAAGAACCATAAGTGAGAGACAAATAAAGGAAACAGTGCCCTTCAGAATCGAGATTTATTGAGCTCCTTAGAGGGGTAGGGAAAACTTATTGGAATTGAGGGGCATTCGATTTTCTCGCCCCGTGTGATTTTTGTAATTTTGCCCCCTTAAAGCCTGGTTGTTATGAATCTCAATTTTAAAGCAGATATAAGCCCAAGTCTAGTGGAGGGAGTAAAAAATTACTTAATCGATATTGACGGGACCATTACCGAGGATATCCCAAACGAGCAACCCGAACGAATGACCACGTGTGAGCCCTTTCCCGATGCACTTGAGCAGATTAACCGTTGGTACGAAGAGGGGCATCAAATATGTTTTTTTACCTCTCGAGCTGAGGACCAAAAAGAAATAACAAAAGAGTGGCTCGATCGCCATGGGTTTAAGTACCATTCGATCCTTTGTGGGAAACCTCGAGGTGGCAATTACCATTGGGTAGACAACCATATTGTTCGCGCGACACGCTACGAAGGCAAATTCACAGATTTTGTTGAAAAGGAAGTGAAAATTCAAGTATTTAAAGACTAGAAATTAATGAAGATATTAGCAAACGACGGACTTGATCCGTCTGGGGTTCAGGCCCTAGAGGCCAAAGGATTTACAGTCCTAACCCAAAAAGTAGAACAAGAAAAGCTGATCGAATATATCAACGAAAACGAAATTAAAGTTCTTCTGGTTCGAAGTGCCACCAAAGTAAGACAACCGCTAATCGATCAGTGCGAGGGCTTAGAAATCATTGGACGAGGGGGAGTTGGAATGGACAATATCGATGTGGATTATGCGCGTTCTAAGAACATTCATGTGATCAATACGCCCGCGGCCTCTTCTGC
Source organism: Epilithonimonas sp. KH_059 (assembly GCF_057838485.1). Lineage (NCBI taxonomy): Bacteria > Pseudomonadati > Bacteroidota > Flavobacteriia > Flavobacteriales > Weeksellaceae > Epilithonimonas > Epilithonimonas sp. KH_059. The sequence goes on along the minus strand of NZ_CM174468.1, from coordinate 560,796 downwards.
TTCCGTAGCAGAACTCGTTTTTGCCCATTTATTTTCCGGTGCACGTTTCCTAGAAGACAGCAACCGTCAAATGCCTGTGTACGGAGATACCAAATTTGCAGAGCTAAAGAAAGCGTACGCGAAAGGGATTGAACTAAGAGGAAAAACCATTGGAATTATCGGCATGGGCCGAATTGGACAAGAAGTTGCAAAGATTGCACTAGGAATGGGTATGCGCGTGGTCGCAGCCGACAACAATGTAGGCCGCGCTTCAATCAAAGTGAAGTTCTACAACAACCAATACATTAATGTGGACATTGAAACCGAACCTTTAGAATCGGTTCTTGAACATTCGGATTTCATTACCTTCCATGTACCTTCTCAGAAAGAAGGCTATATGATTGGAGCGAATGAATTTGCCAAAATGAAGACTGGAGTGGCCATTGTCAATTGTTCCAGAGGGGGTATTATTGATGAGAACGCCTTAATCGAAGCTTTGAATACAGGAAAAGTCCTGTTTGCAGGTTTGGACGTATTTGAAAACGAACCTACACCCTCTAAAGAAATCCTATCGCACCCGAAGATTTCTTTAACGCCCCATACAGGAGCCTCTACCTTAGAAGCTCAAGATCGAATCGGCCTTTCTTTGGCAGAGCAAATCTGGAGCATCTTACAAACGGAAGGATAGACTGCGCTCGGCGTTTTTGCATTCCAAGAGTCTGATGCATCAAGCTCGGATTCATTTGCAAAATGTAGAGTACTAGAAATACAGCTTCTATTAAAATATCGAAACCGCCTAAATTTAGGCGGTTTTGCTATTTTTAATTTAGATTCTAGATTAAGCTTTTTGTCTTAATAGATCTCTAATCTCGGTAAGAAGTTCCTCTTGCGTAGGACCTGCAGGAGCAGGCGCTTCTTCTGGTTTTTGCAGTTTGTTTGCCCCTTTGATGAGCCAGAAAAGAACCATCGCGATACATAAGAAGCTGATGATAGCCGATAGGAAGTTCCCATAGGTTACGCCATTCCAGGTAAGCTTCGCAATGTCTTCAGCTCCTGCCGCTTTAAGCGCGGGATTAAGGAGTAGTGGAGTGATTACGTCCTCTACAAGAGAAGAAACGATCTTTCCAAATGCCGCTCCAATGATGACCCCAACGGCCAAGTCAATTACATTTCCTTTGAATGCAAAAGCTTTAAATTCTTGTACAAATCCCATAGTTTATTTCTTTTTTAATTGTGTTACATCTACAAAAGTAAAAAAATAATTGACTTATTTCTCTTTTGTTTTCATTTCTTATGAAAAGTTCATAACCCCTAGAGTCTGATTTAAGGATTCCATAGGAGGAAATTGAGCACCTGATCTCGTTGGCGAGGAGAAGAATCAATCAAATCGTCAAACGTTTGGTAGGGGTATGGGAAGGTGAGATGGAACTGATCTTTTTTCAGGGTGTCTGTAATCTTGGCCACAGGACTAAACACGGAATTTGGCATTTGCTTCCAAACGTTAACCACCAGCTCTGAATAGGTCTTAACCTGCGATTCGGTTAGGGTGGATTTGTTTAGAAGAACCTGGGCAATATGCGGATACATTCGAAGGGCCTTTTGTTTGGCAAGATCGGGTGTTTTTTGCCGATCTAGCTCTTTAAGATACGCCGTTTTTAGACCTTGGAGCTCTTTTTGGAGTTCGATAGAAAGAGAAATGCTTTTGCGAAGGGGCAAATACTCAGTCGCAAGTAGAGCTTCCCATCTTTGCAAATAAGAATTTCTAAGGTTTTCACTGTTAGTAGTTTGCGCCTCCATTGGGAAGGGCAGTAAAAAGCAAAGTCCGAATAAAAATAGAGTCAATGTTCGCATTGGATAAAAATAGAATTTTTTTTTGTATTTTTTCGCCGTTTTTTAATTTATGATATACACTCTACTTACCCCCACCTTTTTTGAAAAGGCAATTGTCTGGACCAACGATGTAATTTGGTCTTACGCTTTCATTCTATTATGCATTGGCACAGGACTTTATTTTAGCATTCGAACGGGTTTCGTTCAGGTTCGATTTCTGCGAGATATGATTGGTCAATTGTTTAAAGAAAATTCGAACGATAAAGGGGTCTCTCCTTTTCAAGCGTTTACCATCGCCATTGCAGGTCGAGTCGGAACCGGAAACATTGCAGGGGTCGCGACAGCGATTGCGATGGGAGGTCCAGGCGCCGTGTTTTGGATGTGGATGATTGCGTTTTTAGGAGGTGCAACCGCCTTTGTGGAAGCCGTTCTAGGACAAATCTATAAAGAAGAAAAAAATGGAAACTATCGAGGGGGACCGGCTTTCTATATTGAAAAGGGAATCGGTAAAAAATGGTATGCTGCGCTTTTTGCCATCAGTACCATTTTTGCGTGCGCATTTTTCCTTCCCGGGGTTCAATCCAATAGTATCGCAGAGAGTATGTCTAGCGCCTTTGGCATTGATAAATTTTGGGTTGGGCTAGCGGTTGTTTTTGGACTCGTTTTAATTGTGATTGGAGATGTGAAACGGATTGGAAAGTTTGCAGAAATCACAGTGCCTTTTATGGCAGGGGCTTATATCCTAATGGCAGTTGTCATAATTGGACTCAATTTTGAAAGAATTCCAGAGGTTTTTAACCTTATTTTAAGTTCTGCTTTTGGAACCGAGGCTACCTTTGGTGGGATTGTAGGATCTGCCGTGGTTTGGGGAGTAAAAAGAGGACTCTATTCCAATGAAGCAGGGCAAGGAACCGCGCCGCACGCGGCTGCGAGCGCTGCCACCTCCCATCCTGCCAAACAAGGAATCCTTCAAGCTTTTTCTGTTTACATCGATACATTATTCGTTTGCACGGCCACTGCTTTTATTATCCTCTTTTCAGGACTTTACAATGTAGGTGATGATGCAGGTGGTTTTTTAGTGAATAACCTTCCAGGCGTGGAAGAAGGACCGCTCTTTACGCAGGCTGCGATTGCTTCTTATTTTCCAAGTATAGGCCATGCATTTGTGGCGATTGCTCTTTTGTTTTTCGCATTCACCACGGTGCTTGCTTATTACTTTATTGCAGAATCCAACCTTTATTATCTTCGGAAAAAGAAAATGAGCAAACCGCTCTTATGGGCACTTCGGATTTTATTCTTCGGGAGTGTTTTCTATGGATCAGTCACAAGTGGAGGTACAGCTTGGGGGCTCGGCGATATTGGCGTGGGAATCATGGCTTGGTTAAATATTATAGCGATTCTTATTCTTCAGAAAAAAGCTTTTGTGACCCTTAAGGATTATGAAAAACAGAAAAAAGAAGGAAAAGATCCTGTCTTTGATCCAAGGAAACTTGGAATCAAAAATACCACAGAATGGTAAAAAATCTTTCCTTTTAAGCTTAAAAAACTCCAGCCTTGCTGGAGTTTTTTGTTGTGTATAGAATAATGAGTTTGATTAATTGATCTCAACTCCATTGTCTACTTCAATTTCTGGCTTTACAAAGGTAAGCTTGCCGTCTGGTTTTTGCGTAAGTAAAAGCATTCCTTGGCTTTCAATCCCGCGAATCTTACGAGGCGCAAGATTAAGTAGGATACTTACTTGTTTTCCGACGCATTCTTCGGGTGTAAAGCTTTCTGCAACCCCAGAAACCACAGTGCGGATATCCACTCCTGTATCAACCTTGAATTTTAATAGTTTGTCTGCTTTCTCCACTTTTTCTGCCTCCAAAATGGTAGCTGTACGAATGTCCATTTTGACAAAATCGTCGTAGGTGATTTCTTCTTTCATAGCATTTGCATTAGGGTTGGTTTTGTTATTGTTTGTTTTCGTGTTTTGAAGCTTCTGCATTTGCGCTTCAATCGCCTCGTCTTCTATTTTTGAGAAGAGTAATTGAGGCTCTCCAATTTCATGGCCTGTTTCTAGCAAAATAGAAGGAAGCTCTTGCCAAGGCATCTTCTCTAAATTAAACTGAGCAAGAAGGTTCTTCGAAGCGAAGGGAAGGAACGGCTCGCAAAGGTGGGCAAGCGCCGCTGCAATTTGGCTCGAAACAAATAGCGTTTGCGCTGTTTTCTTTTCGTCCGTTTTAATGGTTTTCCACGGTTCGTTCGTTTGAAGATACTGATTTCCGTAGCGAGCAAGATTCATAAGGGCGCTAAGCGCATTACGGAACTCGTAATTTTCTAAGAAATTCGAGATTTCAGCTTTTGCTTTTTCAATTTCTTGTAGTTCCTCACTCTTTGGTTCGTAGGCAGGGATTTTACCACCATAATATTTATGGTTGAGAACTGCAACGCGGTTTATGAAATTTCCAAAGATTCCCACAAGCTCAGAATTGTTTTTCGTTTGAAATTCTTTCCACGTGAAGTTGTTGTCCTTGGTTTCTGGAGCCGACGAAAGTAGGGCGTAACGTAGAGCATCCTGCTGATCTTTAAAATCTACAAGATATTCATGAGCCCAAACCGCCCAGTTTCTAGAAGTTGAAATTTTTTCGTTTTCCAGATTAAGGAATTCAAAAGCAGGAACATTGGTCGGAAGAATGTAATCTCCGTGCGCTTTAAGCATTGAAGGGAAAATGATGCAGTGGAAAACTATATTGTCTTTTCCAATAAAATGCACTAAATCACTCTTCTCACTTTGCCAGTAGTCTTTCCAGTTTTTACCGGTTTGCTCTGCCCATTCTTGAGTGAATGAAATATATCCAATCGGAGCATCAAACCATACATAAAGAACTTTCCCTTCCGCTCCTTCTAAAGGAACAGGGACTCCCCAATCTAAATCTCGGGTCATCGCTCTTGGCCTTAGCCCTTGGTCGAGCCAAGATTTTACTTGACCGTACACATTCGGTTTCCAATCGGACTTATGTCCTTTTAAAATCCACTCTTCTAAAAAGTCTTGGTATTCTTCTAGAGGAAGATACCAGTTTTTCGTTTCTCTTAAAATAGGGATTTCCCCAGAGAGCATTGATTTTGGATTTAGAAGTTCACGAGGAGAAAGGGTGGTACCGCATTTTTCACATTGATCTCCATAAGCACCTTCTTGGCCACAGTTGGGACATGTGCCTACGATATAGCGATCGGCTAGAAATTCTCCCGCCTGAACATCGTAGTACTGCTCGGAGGTTTCTTCCTCAAACTTATCCTTATTATATAGTGTCGTGAAAAAATCTTGACTTACTTCGATGTGTTTCTTAGACGTCGTTCTAGAGTAGTAATCAAATGAAATTCCTATTTGCTCCAAAGAGTTTTTCAAAATCTCATGGTATTTGTCCACGACGTCTTGAGGCGTGATGCCTTCTTTTTTTGCGCGAATTGTAATCGGGATTCCGTGCTCGTCACTTCCTCCGATAAAAGCCACGTCTCTTCCTTGGTTTCTTTGGAATCTAGCGTAGACATCAGCGGGTATATAAACACCTGCCAAATGTCCAATATGCAGAGGTCCATTGGCATAGGGGAGCGCAGCAGTAATAAGTTTTCTTTGCGACATGAGATTTTCGTATTTAAGGCAAAGATACGGTATCTTAAGACGTTTTTAAAATTTACAAATAGAAGAGTCTTAAATTTTTTTTAACACAATGTTCTAAAATTTCCTACGTCACGTTAATTTTTGGTTAAATATTTGTTTAATAATTTAGGTGCTATGAAATCTTTTGCTAAAAATAGTATATTTTGTAAAATGTTAATTATCAGACTAATAATTTAAATTTTTAGCAAAAAACAAATATTTTTTTTTTATTTTCTATCTTAATGTTTTGTTAATGTTATTTTGATTAAATTAGACCACTGTTTCCTATGTATTCAGTTTTCGTACCCTTACTTAATTGTGCATTGCGAAATGAAAAAACAAAAGAATATTAATCCTTAAACTTTATATTTGTGAGAAACTATAGTACAGTTTTGAAAATTGCGCCTGCATTTTTGCTTGCGGGTGCAATGCTACAAGGACAAACAACAGACACTTTACAGTCCGACCGTGAGACTGCCATCGAGGAGGTTGTTTTGATTGGTTACGGACAAAGAAAAAAATCAGATCTAACTGGATCGATTGTGTCTGTATCTGAGAAAGATTTCAATGGAGGAGCTACTTCACCAGAACAATTAATTCAAGGAAAAGCACCCGGTGTGGCTATTACTGGAAACAGTGGAGCCCCAGGAGCTGGTTCTACCATTCGAATTCGAGGAGGAGCTTCTTTGAACGCTAACAGTTCACCTCTTATTGTAATTGACGGAGTCCCACAGGACTTTAATGGCGTATCCGGTGCCTCGGATCCCCTTTCTTTAATTAACCCGAATGATATCGAAACCTTCGATATCTTAAAAGATGCTTCTGCTGCTGCCATTTATGGAAACAGAGCCTCAAACGGGGTTATTTTAATTACTACTAAGAAAGGTAGAGGAGGAGCTTTACGTATCAATTTCTCCACCGTAGCCTCTGTGTCAACTAAAATGGGAAATGCAGATGTATTAAGCGCTGATGAATACCGCGGGTTTGTAAACCAAGTCGGATCGGATGCAGCGAAAGCACTTCTTGGAACGGCAAACACAAACTGGCAAGATTTAATTTACCAGTCTGCATGGGGAACCGACAATAACCTCGCCATCACGGGGGGTATTAAAGGTCTTCCTTACCGTTTGTCTATCGGGTACAATGAGCAGAACGGGATTGTAAAAACCAATGAATTTAGAAGAACATCCGTAGGGTTAAATTTAAACCCAAAATTCTTTGACAATCACTTAACCGTGAATGCAAGTATTAAAGGATCCTTCACTGACAACCGTTTTCCTAATGGAGGAGCGATTAACAACGCAATTAATTATGACCCAACGCAGTCTGTTTACATGGACGATCCTCGTTTTGGAGGCTATTTCGAATGGCTTAATGCAGATGGTGGACTTAACACCGTATCGAATAGTAACCCTGTGAGTTTATTGAACGCGACTACAAACAAAGGATCTGTGTATCGCTTTATGCCTAGTATTCAATTAGACTACAAATTCCACTTCCTTCCTGATTTGCGTTGGAATGTGAATTTAGCCTATGATTATTCGAAAGGATATGGAACCAACCGTACTATAGGATTAAGTGGCGCAGGTCGTGGATTCGACAGTGTTGGCCCTTACGAACAAGAAAAGAAAAACAAATTACTCGAAACGTATTTGAATTACGTTAAAACCATTTCTTCTATCGATACCAACATCGATATTATGGCGGGTTATTCCTACCAAGATTTCTACAAAGAAAATCCTGCAGGTGTTTCCGTAAGAACCAATGTGCAGACGGGAGTAGCGGAACTCACTCCATTTAGAGAGTATGCAGACCAATTAACTTTACTTTCCTTCTTTGGTCGTGCGATCTTTACGATCTCTGATAAGTATATCTTAACCGGATCCATTCGTCGTGATGCCTCTTCTCGTTTCTACAACGGAACGACTGACAATTTATGGGGGAATTTCCCAGCGGCTGCATTTGCTTGGAAAATTAACGAAGAGAATTTCCTTAATCAGTCGAACGTCGTTTCTAATTTGAAATTAAGATTAGGATACGGGGTGACAGGTCAGCAGGAAGTAGGAGGTTCGTATCCAGCTTTCGCTCGTTACAACTTAAGTAACGATACGGCTGAGTATTTGTTCGGAGATACCTTCTATCCAATGTACCGTCCACAACAATACAATCCGTATTTAACTTGGGAAAAAACTCTAACTAAGAACATTGGTCTTGATTTCGGATTCTTCAATAACCGTATTAGCGGTTCCGTTGATGTATTCCAGAAAGAAACAGAAGACTTAATTGCTTATGTTCCTGAGGCTGCTGGTGGACTTAGTAACTACAACACCAAAAACGTTGGGGATATGACCAACGAAGGGGTGGAAGTAATTTTAAACTTCACTCCAGTGAAAACAGAGAAAGTAACTTGGGATGTAAGTTTAAACGCAACACATTACACTTCTGAGATTACAAGTCTTTCTGACCAAGTGGCTGCGGATTTTAAAATCCAAGTGGGAGGACTTTCGGGAGGAGTTGGAAACAATATTCAGGCGCACAGTGTAGGTCGCGCTCCTTATTCTTTCTACGTGTTCAAACAACTTTACGACAACCAAGGAAAACCAGTTCCGGGAGCCTATGTGGATATCAACCAAGATGGAGTGATCAACGATAGTGATAAGTATTTTTACAAATCCACTACGCCAGATGCTCAGTTTGGATTCTCCACAAGACTTGCCGTTGGAAACTGGGATTTAAGCACTTCGCTTCGCGCCGTGATTGGAAATTACGTATATAACAACGCAGCCTCAAATAGTTCCATGGCTTCTCTTAGAACCAATGGCTATTTACAAAACGTTTATAGCTCTACTGTTGAATACCAATTCCCTCAAATAAACCTTTGGTCAGATACATTCGTAGAGGATGCTTCTTTCTTAAGAATGGACAACCTTACTTTAGGGTATAACTTTGGAGAGGTATTCGGAAGCCGTAGTAGCTTAAGAGTATACGGTATGGCGCAGAATGTCTTTGTGATTTCTGATTATACAGGAGTGGATCCTGAGATTTTCGGAAACATTGACAACGGATTCTACCAAAGACCAAAAGTGTATTCACTAGGACTTAATTTTCAATTTTAATTAATTTAAAGACAGATGAAACTTTTTAATATAAAAGCCAAACATATCGTCGTAGGAGCTCTAGGTCTATTTCTAGCCTTTTCTACAGTATCTTGTGTGAAAGATTTGGAAAGGGAACCGATCACAGATCCTTCTTCTACGAACTTATATACAGACTTTAGCAATTACCCAAGTCTACTTGCAAAACTTTATGGCGGTCTTGCCTTAGGGGGACAAGAAGGAGGCGATGGGAATTCAGACATTGGCGGGATCGACGGAGGATTCTCCAGTTATATGCGTCAAATGTTCTACCACCAAGTACTTCCTACGGACGAAGCGAAAATCGCTTGGCCAGATGGAACCCTGCCTCAGATGAATATGCAGACTTGGACAGCATCCAATGAATTCGTTGCTGCACTTTACTACCGTATCTATGGTGAGATTGCATTCACCAATGAATTTATTCGTAACACTACGGATGAAAAATTAGCTGCCAACGGAATTACCGGTACGGATTTAGACGAAGCAAAAACGATGCGTGCAGAGGCTCGTTTTTTAAGAGCTCAGTCTTATTATCACGCACTAGACCTTTATGGAAACGTTCCTTTTGTAGATGAAAACTACGTGTCAGGCGGCGCTGAAAAACCAGCAAGAATTGAAAGAGCCGCTTTATTTGACTGGGTAGAGAGTGAACTTCTAGCCGTTCAAGAGGAGCTTAAGGATCCAAGAACCAACGCATACGGACGCGTGGACAAAGCGGCAGCGTGGGCTGTTCTTGCAAGACTTTACTTAAATGCGGAAGTTTATAAAGGAACTAAGCGTTATGATGATGTGATTACCTATACCGACAAGATTATTAATGCGGGATATTCTTTAAAGAAAGACCTTTTAGGCGGTGTGGATTATGGATATCAAAATCTCTTTATGGCGGATAATCACCTAAACAACCCAGAAGTTATTTTTGCGATTAATTACGATGGAAACAAAACTAGATCTTTTGGTGGAACAACTTTCTTAGTGCATGCGGCGATTGGAGGATCGATGCCTGCTTCTGACTTCGGTGTGAACGGAGGTTGGGGTGGACTTCGCGTCACCAAACAATTTGTAGGATTATTCCCAGAGGATGGATCGGACAAAAGAGGCCGTTTCTACACAGATGGACAATCGCTTGACATTTCTGAGATTAGTGATTTTAAACAAGGTTACGCCTTTATCAAATACAAAAACATCAATTACTCTGATGGTTCTGCGGGGTCGGATACAGCAGGTGATTTTGTGGATACCGATCTACCTCTTTACCGTCTTGGAGATGTGTACTTAATGTACGCAGAAGCCACTGTAAGAGGAGGAAATGGAAACATGGCAACTGCCCTAGGATATGTAAACCAGCTTCGTAAAAGAGCAGGAGTGAACCCTGCGGTAAGTCTTAGCTTAGATTTCTTACTAGCAGAACGTGCACGTGAACTTTCTTGGGAAATGACGCGTAGAACAGACCTTATCCGTTTTGGTAAATTCACGGGATCTAGTATGCTTTGGCAATGGAAAGGAGGCTCAAAAGAAGGAGCTTCCGTAGCGGAATATAGAAATTTGTATCCGATTCCAACCAATGATGTGATTGCGAACTCGAACCTTATTCAAAATCCAGGTTATTAATTCCAGCCCAAATATAATTACAATGAAAAAACAATCAATTATACAAAGAGGGTTACTCGCATTTGTGATGCTGTTAGGCCTAATGGCTTGCCAGGATAGAGAGGAACTCATTATTAGCAATGAAACGCCTGCCATTATTATGGACCTTAGTTCTGAATCTTTATTTTTAGATCAGAACTTTCCAGACAATCCGTCGCTAAACGTTTCTTGGCAACAAGCGAAGTATACGCAGCCTACAGAAGTAAAATACAAAATTGAAGCTTCGACGAGGGAGAGTTTTGAAGAGCCTTATACACTTGGAACTGTGAGCGGTTCGATTAGAACCGTCACTTACACAGTGGCTGAGATGAACAAAGCGGCTCAAACCCTAGGGATTCCAGCAGGGGAAGAAGCTCCACTTTACTTACGAGTGTCTTCTTACATTGGCGATGAAGGGGAATACCTTTCTGTGCTTTCCAACGTGACGCATTTAAATATTACTCCGTATAGCCTAGTGTATCCAACCTTCTACTTAGTAGGGGATGTGTCTTACGTAGGATGGAATGCAGGAGATGCACAAGAGCTTTACAAATCGGAAAGCAAATCTGTGATCTATACTTATATGGAGAATGGTAAAACCTTCCGATTCCTAGGACAGAAAGACTGGGACCCTATCAATTACAGTATTGATATGGCAGGTACGAAGGATGGATTCCGTTACTTTAAACAAGTATCTGGTAATATTGCTCAAGACGGAGAAGAAAACATGAAATTTTCAGAGGAAACTGGAATCTACAAAGTAGAAATCGACGCTGCCTCTGGAGTTCAGTCTCTGACGATTGAAGCTTCCGCAGTGAAAGGATTCGATTTCCCAGAAATTTACGTAGTAGGTAGCTTAAATGGATGGACTGCAGAATCGGCACTTCCTATGGCAAAGGTTTCGGATGGAGTTTATTCGATTGATGTTACGCTTGCGGACAACGAAGAATTTAAGTTCCTCGGCCAACAATCTTGGGGTGACTTAGAGTGGGCAAACATCCTTCAGGACAATGCAGGAGACTCAGGATTCTTAGGACCTAAAGGAGACAATGGAAATATCCAATACTCTGGAGGTGGTGCAGAATACACAATCACTGTAAACCTGAAAGCAGGTACCTATAAAATTGTTGCTAAATAATAAATTGAGAAGAACAATATGAAAACGATACTTAAATTTTTAGTTCTCGCTTTGGTATTTCCAATCGTCTTTCAGGCGTGTCGGGATGATGAGTTCACCGTGGGGGAAAAAGAGCCTAGCTTTGAGCTTTACAATACAACCCTAGCGAGCAGTGTTTTGTACCCTACTATGGAGAATAATGCTTTCCGTTTGGTTTGGGACAACAATTTAGGCGGTGGAAATAACTACGTAGTAGAGGTTTCTAGTCTAGAGGATTTTTCTACAAAAGTAGAATTAGGAAGTTCGGATACAACCAGTTTAACTACCACAATCGGAGCGCTAAACGAAGCTGCGATTGCAGCGGGTTTACATCCTTACGATAGTCAGAAACTTTACTTTAGAGTGGTTTCTGGATCGAATGTATCCAATGTAATTTCTACGGATATAACGACGTATCCATCTTCGAAGCCCGTAATTACAAGTCCAAGTGCAGGTGCTGAATTTGTACTCAGTATGAGTGCTCCAGACGAAGCGGCTACAACCGTGACTTGGAGTGATTATACCTACGGTACCCAAGTGGACTACCTAGTAGAAGTCGCTGTTGCAGGTTCTACGGACTATGTAGCGGCTGGAACAGTATCTGATGCCACCAGCTTAGAGTTTACCAACAAGAGCTTCAATGATGCTGTAATGACGTTAGGACTTGCACCCGATGTAGCTGCAAAAGTTGATCTTCGTGTATCTGCAAGCACAAGCTCTGTAGGAGGAACTTTACTTGCGGTCTCTACTCCAATTGAGATTAGCGTGACGCCTTACGTAGCCTACAAAGATTTATTCTTCGTGGGAGAAGCTGTAGAGGCAGGATGGAGCACAAACAATAACAACCATCCACTTTACAGGGATTCAGAGAACGTAAATAAATTTTATTACACAGGTTATTTTAATGCAGGAGGATTTAAAGTTCTTGAGCAGTTAGGAGATAATACCTGGAATCCACAGTGGGGAGTTACCGATGGAGTTGTTCATGCGAGCAATCCAGACGGTTCCAATGAGCCAGGCACTTTCAATATTCCTTCGGCTGGATACTATACGTTTGAGCTTGATATTCTTGCGAAAACCTATAAAATTGCTCCTTATACTGGTGAGCAGAAAATCTATCCAATCATGGGAATTATTGGAAACAGTACTCCGCTACTTTGGGACGCCCAAACCGACATGGTTCATTCTACCTTTGATGTTCACCAGTGGAGCCTTACCGATGTAAGTCTAACCGCAGGTGAAATCAAATTTAGAGCAAACGATGCGTGGGATGATAGTTGGGGAAGTACGAGCCCAATATCAGGCAAAGGACTTTATGGAGGACCAAACATTCCAGTGAGTGAAGCCGGTATCTATGACATCTTTTTCAATGATTTAGATGGCCGCTATATCCTTATCAAAAAATAGAAGAGAAATCTTTCTGTTAAAAAAGAAAAACTGTTGCTTTTGGCAGCAGTTTTTTTTATCTTTCATGTTCATTAAAAAAATCTATAATGCATAAATTAAATCTGAGCATCGTGGCTTTGCTTCTTGGAGGTATATCCCTTAATGCTCAAACACTTAAATCACCAAATGGAGAGTTTGAAATGAATTTCAAGCTTAAGGAAGGTGTGCCTTATTACCATTTAAAATACAAAGGGGAGACGGTCGTTGAAGATTCAAAATTAGGACTCAGACTTTTCGATGACAAAGGAATTGAATTTGCAAGTGCAATTGATAAGAATTCTTCTAGTCCCACGGACCTTCTAAGTGGCTTTGAGAAGACGGCAGAAAAAACGGATTCGAAGAACGAAGTATGGAAGCCTATTCTTGGAGAGAAAAAGGAGTATGTGAACCATTACAATGAACTTGCCGTTACGCTAGATCAGCCTGCAAACAAACGCCACATCGTGGTAAAGTTTAGACTTTTTAACGACGGACTCGGTTTCCGTTATGAGTTTCCAGAACAGGAAAATCTAAATTATTTCCGTTTAAAAGAGGAGGACAGTGAATTCGACCTGCCTTGGGACACCAAAACGTGGTGGATTACGGGAGATTACGATTCTCAAGAATACAAATACATGACCACCAAACTCTCAGAGATTCCAGCTCGTTGGGCGACTTCTTTTGATAGCAATGCGTCACAAAAATCGGTGGAAAACTCGGTTCAGTCTCCGGTCATGTTGAAAAAAGAAGGAAAAAATCCACTTTATTTAAACATTGCAGAAGCTGCGGTGATTAACTATGCCGCTTCCCATTTAGAAGTAGACGCAAATGAATTTAAATTCAAAACTCATTTAACTCCAGATGCGCAAGGCGTGAAAGGGTATTTACAGACCCCAGCTGTTTCCCCGTGGAGAACGGTGATTGTCTCGGATAAAGCAGAAGAGGTTTTAGAATCGAAAATGCTTTTCAATTTAAACGAACCTACCTCTTATACCGATACCTCTTATATCAAACCTACGAAGTACATGGGTGTATGGTGGGAAATGATTATTGGAAAGTCCAACTGGGCGTATTCCACGGCTAAAAATGTTCATTTAGGCAAAACCGATTTCTCTAAATTGACGCCGAATGGCAACCATGCAGCTAACACCACGAAAGTGAAAGAGTACATTGATTTTGCGTCTAAGCATGGATTTGATGCTCTTTTGATTGAAGGTTGGAACGAAGGATGGGAAGATTGGTTTGGAAATTCCAAAGAATATGTTTTTGATTTCATTACTCCTTATCCTGATTTTGACATTGATGAGCTCAATTCGTATGCCCATAAAAAAGGCATGAAGCTTATGATGCACCATGAAACCTCAGGTTCCGCTACGAATTATGAACGTTGGGCAGACAAGGCCTTCGCCCTTATGAACAAATACGATTATCCTTCTGTGAAAACAGGGTACGTGGGAGATATTATTCCACGTGGAGAGCATCATTATTCTCAATGGACCAACAACCATTACATTCGAATTGCTGAGAAGGCAAACGAATATAAAATCATGGTGAATTCACACGAAAGTGTACGCCCTTCGGGACAAAGCCGTACCTATCCGAACTGGGTGGCTGCTGAGGCCGCTCGAGGAACTGAGTATGAGGCTTTCGGTGGAAACGATCCTGAGCATCAAACCATTTTGCCGTTCACTCGTTTCATGGGAGGGCCGATGGATTACACGCCTGGAATCTTCCAAACACAACTTAATTACTATTTTCCAAACGATACTCGTTTTGTAAAAACCACGTTGGCTAAGCAATTAGCACTTTATGTGGTGATGTATTCTCCCCTACAAATGGCAGCGGATTTACCGGAAAATTATGAAAGACACCTCGATGCATTCCAGTTTATAAAAGATGTAGCTGCGGATTGGGACGATACGAAAATTCTATCGGCCGAGCCGGGAGATTATATCCATACAGCTAGAAAAACCAAAGGAAAAGACCAGTGGTTTGTTGGAGGGGTAACCGACGAAAACGCAAGAACCTTCACAGTGGATTTCTCTTTTCTTCCTAAGAACAAGAAATACGAAGCGGTTATCTACAAGGACGGAAAAGACGCGGATTACATTACGAATCCCCAAAGCTATGAGATTGTGAAAAAAACAGTCACTAGCAAGACCAAACTTCCTATTCATTTGGTAAGAAGTGGCGGATATGCCATTTCTGTGAATCCAATTAAATAAATTCCATTTTGCAATGAAAGGCGCCCTAAGTAGCGTCTTTCATTTTTTAATTCCAATTTAGATTATGAAAAAATTATCCTTACTTTTTCTTTTGCTTTCCTTCAGCCTCACCCTGGCTCAACTCAAAAAAGTGGAACCCGCTTTTTGGTGGAAAGGCATGGAAAACACAGACCTGCAGATTTTACTTTATGGCCCTTCCATAGCAAATCAAACCCTTGAACTTTCAGGCGGTTTAAAACCAAAAGCGGTTGAGAAAGTCGAAAACCCTAACTACCTATTTGTCACAATTGATACAAAAGAGGTTAAAGGAGAGGACTTTAAGATTACCTTGAAAGAAAACGGGAAAGTAAAAAGTACGTACAATTACGAACTGAAGACCCGAAAAGAAGGCTCAAAAATGCGCAAATCCTATACCTCTGCAGATGTGATGTATTTGATTATGCCGGATCGATTCGCAAATGGCGATCCTTCCAACGATTCGCAAAAGGATTTGATTGAAAAAAGCAATCGCAATTCTCCTGGCGGACGTCACGGTGGGGATTTAAAAGGCATTCTAAACCAACTTGATTATTTAGAAAACCTAGGCGTGACAGCCCTTTGGCTCACGCCTGTGAATCAGGACAATGAGAAAGGGTATTCTTACCATGGATACGCTCAAACGGATCTTTATAAGATTGACGCTCGCTACGGGAGTAACGAGGAGTACAAAAAACTCTCTCAGGAACTTAACAAACGCGGGATGATGCTCATTCAGGATTACGTGACCAACCACTGGGGAATTTCTCATTGGATGATTCAAGACCTACCGGAACAAACTTGGATTCATCAGTTTAAAGACGGAGGAGGACGCTATGGATTTAAGCGTTCCAACTACCGAATTACCTCTCAAATGGATGGGAACGCATCGGAAGTGGACCGCAATGGGGCTCTCAACGGGTGGTTTGATACCACAATGCCCGATTTAAATCAAGCAAACCCCCGATTGCTAACTTATTTGACGCAGAATGCCATTTGGTGGATCGAATATGCAGAACTAGGAGGACTTCGAGTGGATACCTATCCCTACAATAACAAAGAAGCGATGGCGAACTGGGCAAAAGCTCTCACGGACGAATATCCAAACCTTAACATTGTAGGAGAGGCCTGGATGCAATCGCCAGCGCACATTGCGTATTGGCAGAAGGATTCCAAAGTAGGGGAAATTGACCAGTACAATTCCTATTTACCCTCCGTAATGGATTTCTCTCTTTATACGGAACTGCCTTCTGCACTAAAAGGACCGGAGTCTTGGGACAAAGGAATGATGCAGATTTACAATTCTTTAAGCAATGATTTTCTTTATCCAGATGTAAATAACCTTTTGGTCTTTTTTGAAAACCACGATACGGAAAGGCTTAATGAAATGTTCGGTGGAGATCCCGCGTATTATAAACTTGCCTTAAGTCTCATTTCAACCATTCGAGGAATTCCTCAAATTTACTACGGTTCTGAAATAGGGATGCGCGGAGAAAAATCGAAAGGAGATGCGGACATTCGTCGTGATTTCCCTGGTGGATGGGCGAGCGATAAGCAAAATGCCTTTACTGAATCAACACAGACGCCCGAGCAAAAGGAATACTACGCATTTACCAAAAAGCTTCTCAATTGGCGTAAATCCGCCGAGGTGATTCATTCGGGAAAAACCACGCACTATATGCCTACCGACCAAGTGTATGTCTATTTCCGTTATACGGATAACAAGAAAGTAATGGTGGTATTAAATAACAACGAAAAACCTGTTGATTTATCCTTAGTACGCTTCAAGGAAAGTCTTGAGGGGATTTCTAGTGGAAAGGATGTCATGTCTGAAAAAACCTTCTCCATTTCTCCTGATCAAAACCTTACGGCACCTGCTAAAAACGCGCTTATCTTAGAACTAAACTAGACCCTATGAAATCCTTTTGTTTTATACTAAGCCTTTTTCTAAGTCCTTTACTAAGCTCAACGCTTAGCGCTCAGTCTTCTTTAAGTAAGGAAACTCAAAATGAAAATGAAGTGGGAGTCCGTATGGACCGCTTTCATAAAATGGCGGCAGAGGCTAATTTCGAGGAGTACTTTAAACTCTTTGCTAAGGACTCAGAGTTTATCGGAACGGATGCCCTAGAAACCTGGAACAAAGAGGAATTTATGGCCTATGCGAAGCCTTATTTTGATAAGGGCAGAGGATGGAGCTATTTGCCCCTTAAACGAACGATACACCTAAGTGAAGATTCTAGGTGGGCTTGGTTTAGTGAACTGCTCGATAGTCAATACGGGCTCTGCCGAGGTTCAGGTGTCTTGGAATTGCAGGAGGGGGAGTGGAAACTTCGTCAGTACGTGCTTAGTTTGACTGTGCCCAATTCCGTCGCCGGCCAAGTGGTGCAAATAAAATCTTCAGAAGAAGCGCTTCAAAAGGAAAAACTTAAGTAAATTTGACTTCCTTAGTCAATGATAATAATTAGTCTTTTATGTCCAATTCTATAAAACCAAACTTATCCCTTGCTCAGATTATTAACATGAGTATGGGATTTTTAGGAATCCAAATGGCCTTCGGCCTTCAAAATGGAAATGCCAGTCGTATTCTTCAAAGCTTTGGTGCGGATGTGCACCATTTGTCTTGGTTCTGGCTAGTCGCTCCGATTACGGGATTAATTGTTCAACCCATCATTGGGCATATGGGCGACCATACGTGGAGCGATAAATGGGGCAGACGCAAGCCTTATTTCTTAATAGGTGCCATTTTGACTGCAGTAGGACTTGTCTTATTGCCTAATTCCGCTTCTGTAGGGGTGTTTTTAGCAGCAGGAGTCCTGCTTTTTGCAGTTCTCTTCCTCGCGCTAATGGATGCATCCATTAACGTGGCGATGGAACCCTTTAGAGCTTTGGTTGGAGATATGCTTCCCAAGCACCAAGGAACCATTGGCTTTTCGGTTCAAACCATTTTGATCGGAATTGGTGCGGTCATTGGGTCTAACATGCCCCTCTGGTTAACCAAACTAGGGGTTTCCAATGTCGCTGCAGAAGGATTTGTTCCCAATTCTGTAATCTATTCTTTTTATGTAGGAGCGGTCATTCTGATTCTTACTATTCTGTATACCATTTTTACCACAAAAGAATACTCCCCGAAGGAGTTGGCTTCGTTTTCAAAAGAAGTTGAGGTATCGCAGGAAAAACCTAAATTTTCTGACATAGCGAAGGATTTCACAAAGATTCCTCCTCTGATGAGAAAACTTGGACTCGTTCAGTTCTTTTCCTGGTTTGCACTCTTTACTATGTGGGTTTATACCACAAGCTCCATTGCCACTCATCATTTTGGACTTGCCCCTTCGGATGCCTCGTCAGCCGAGTTTAATGAGGCTGGGAATTTAGTAGGGGTACTCTTTGGGTATTACAATCTATTTGCCATTGGATTTGCTTTCCTTCTGACTCCACTAGCTAGAAAAATTGGGAAGAAGCAAACCCACGCCCTTGCCCTATTTTTTGGAGGACTAGGACTTATCTCCATGTATTTCATTAAAGATCCAGGGTATTTGTGGATTTCTATGATTGGGATTGGGTTTGCCTGGGCTAGTATTTTGGCTATGCCTTATTCGATGCTTATTCATGCCATTCCGCAGCATAAAATGGGTGTGTATATGGGAATCTTCAATTTTTTCATTGTCCTTCCTCAGATCGTAAATGGAATTATTGGCGGACCGATTGTGAGCTCCTTTTTCGGAAACCATGCCATGGGCTATCTAATCATGGGGGGGATTGCGATGCTCGTTGCTGCCGCATGTTCCTTAAGCTTAAAAGGAGTCGGAAAAGAAGGGGAAATCGAGAATCCGGTAGAGCTATCCTAAGAGAAAAACCTACTATTTTTTTTGAACTCATAAGATTTGTTAAAGTCGGTCATTCCTTTGTTTTTGAGGAGAAACCGTCGTAACTTTCGTAAGTTCCTTCGTGGGAAAAAGGCTTTTTTAAAGGGCTCCCAGAGGAATGCAGCAAAAGTTTAAAAAATAAAAGGAAAGGTATGAGTTTATTAAGTGGAAAAGTAGCGCTTGTGACGGGCGCAGCCTCTGGAATTGGAAAGGCAATTGCAGAAATTTACGCCAAAAACGGTGCGAAAGTAGTGGTCTCCGACATTGATCCCAAAAGTGGAGAGGCATTTGTCGAAGAATTAAAAGCCAAAGGGGCTGAGGCCCTATTTGTAAAGGCCAACACAGCGGACGCGGGTGAGGTTGAGCAGCTCGTTGAAAAGACAGTGGAGCATTTTGGTCGTCTTGACATTGCTTGCAACAATGCAGGTATCGGTGGCGAATTGAACCCTACAGGGGATTTGAGTTTAGAGGGTTGGAAAAAAGTCATTGACATTAATCTAAACGGTGTGTTCTACGGAACCAAATTCCAAATTAATCAGATGCTAAAAAACGGAGGAGGAGCCATTGTAAACATGGGATCCATCCATAGCATTACCGGTGTTTTGGGGTCGAGCGCCTATGCAGCAGCTAAGCACGGCGTCTTAGGTCTTACCCGAACCGCGGGTTCCGAGTATGCCTCCAAAAACATTCGAATTAATGCAGTCGGGCCAGGGTACATTGACACTCCGCTTTTGGATTCTTTAGATCCACAAACCAAAGCCTTGCTCGTAGAGAAGCATCCCCTAGGTCGATTAGGGAATGCGGAGGAAGTGGCTCAATTTGTACTGTTTTTAAGTTCAGATCTTGCCACGAACATCAATGCAGGGTATTATGCCATTGACGGCGGGTATACCGCTCTTTAAAGCTTAAATCACATTCTCCAAATAGGCTATTGCCTTCTGCGGAGAATGTGATTTTTCGATACTTCTATATCTATAAAGAAATTCACTGGTATTTTTCAATAAACTCCTTTAAGGTCGGGAGTTCACTTTTTTCAATCGGTTTTCTCGAAGTAAGTAGCGTGATTACATCGTGGGCTTTAAGTAGGTCTAGGAAGGGAAGAGAATTAGGATTCGCTTCTAGCTCCTCACGGTATAGCATCGAGAACTCTTCATAAGTAACTTCCTCCTTATGGTAGGACTGCCTTAAGGCTGTCGTAGGAGAAATTTCCTTCGCCCAATAATCGATTTGAGCATCGGATTTCTTGAGGCCTCGCGGCCACAATCGATCAGCCAGCACCCGAAACTCCTCCTGCGGTTCGATATCGTCATAGGTTCGTTTGGTTCTTATTTTCATTTTTTCTTACCCTTAGCGGTTTTCTTTACGAAAGTTACGATTTTGATTTTAAAAGGGGGGATTACGACCGTGCTTTCTTATCGTAGGTCAATGCACCGCAGGGATCTAATGCGCATCTTTGCAGTACCAAATTAACCTATATACATACATTATGAAATCAACAATTTTTAAAGCAGACTCTAGAGGAATGGCTGACCACGGATGGCTTAAGAGTTTTCATACGTTCAGTTTTGCGAATTACTACAACCCAGAGAGAATGAGTTTTGGCGCATTGCGCGTACTCAATGACGATACCGTAACTCCAGGGATGGGTTTTGGAACTCACCCGCACCGCGATATGGAAATTATTTCCATTCCTTTAGAAGGAGATCTTGAGCACAAAGACTCCATGGGAACTACAGCGGTCATCCGCAAAGGCGAAATCCAAGTGATGAGCGCCGGAACGGGAGTGATGCACAGTGAGTACAATAAGAATGCGAACGAACCTGTGAAATTCCTTCAAATTTGGATCGTACCTAATAAGATGGGGGTGACTCCTCGTTACGATCAAATCGACATTGAAAAGAATGCAACTCCAAATGAATTTCAACAAATTCTTTCTCCAAGTCCAGAGGATCCAGGGGTTTGGATTCACCAAGATGCTTGGTTTAATCTTGCAAAATTTTCAACCGGAACGTCTAGAAAGTACACCATAAACAAAGAAGGAAACGGTGTTTTTGTCTTTGTTCTAAAAGGAAGTGCGAAAATCGGAGATATTGAACTCTCAGAAAGAGATGCCGTAGGACTAGAATCTTTAAGTGATTTTGAATTGGAAGCGCTAGCGGATTCAGAAATCCTACTTATGGAAGTGCCTATGCAGTTCTAGAAGAGTTGAAACCTGTACAGAAGGGACCAATCACCAAAGTCGTCCCCTTTGAAGCCAAATCACAAATTAGTTAATAAAGAAGGAAAAGCCGTCTCGATTAAGTATCGAGACGGCTTTTTACCTTCTTCCAATTCAACCTTAAGCTTTCTTTTTAGGAAGAAGCTTTTTTCCTACTGCTAAAAGAATAACCATAAGAAGTCCTGCGATAATGCCTAATATAAGTTGTTTAATCATCCCTGGGATTTCTGGGAAGCTGTTGTGGATGAATTCCACATTGTGATCGAAAATCCCTCCCGAGACAAGCAGTAGGGCAATCGTTCCAATGATTCCAAGGGCTTTAATGACGATGGGCAAAGCTTTGACTAAAATTTCTCCAAGGGTTCTAAAGATTCCGTCGCCCTCTGATCTTTTAATAAGCTTGTAGCCCACATCGTCCATTCTTACAATCACAGCGACAATTCCATAGACGCCAAGGGTTGCTATGATGGCCACGACTGAGACCGTGATAATTTGAATCATTAAAGACTGATGCAAAACCGTTCCCAGTGCAATGATGACAATTTCAATGGAGAGGATAAAGTCTGTAGACACCGCAGATTTGATTTTTGCTTTCTCGTTCTCTGAATCGCTCGTGTTTTGTTCTTCTATGACCTCTTCTCCTTTTTTAGATCGGTGAAAAAGAAACTCTACAATTTTCTCCATTCCTTCGTAGGCGAGATAAAGTCCTCCAAAAATGAGGATGATGGTGATAGCAGGAGGGTAAAGCGCTTGAAGGACAAAAGCAATGGGAACAATTATGAGTTTGTTCACAAAGGATCCTTTCATAATGGAAAGCAGTACAGGTACCTCCCGTGAGGAGAGGAATCCCGTTGCTTTTTCTGCATTGACCGCTAAGTCATCGCCAAGGATTCCTGCAGTTTGTTTGGTTGCGACTTTAGATGCGACGGCAACGTCGTCCATTAACGCTGCGATGTCGTCAAGTATTGCGAAAAATCCAGATGCCATAAATTTTTAATATATGCAAAAATAACTTTTTCTTGGGAAATTAATTTACAAAACCTCGCAAAACACTTCTAAAATCCATGGTTCAAAATTCTAAGTGGATTAATTGCCGTAATTATTTTTTAATGAGCCTAAAAACCCTTATTTTCGCAGAAGTAAAATTTAAGAGTTTTGAATCAGTCTCCATGCCATTTTCAGTCGGTGAAATTCCATACGAATGAGTCATGCACATGTGCTGAGTAAAAGTTGACGCCGATGGTCTTAGGATAGTCGGCTTTTTTATTTAAGGTACCTGAGCGGAGAACAGGTTCAAGAATCCTGATTTTAGTTGAATTTAGTAACTTTAATGCGTCCTTTCAAAAAAGCAAAGGCGAGAAAATGAGCATTTAATATGAGCAATACGTACAAATCCGCAGGTGTAGATAAAGAGGAAGGGTATAAAACAGTAGATAAGATTAAGTCTGCCGTTGCAAGTACCCACAATAAAAATGTCCTCAACAATTTAGGAAGCTTTGGAGCGTTTTATGAAATTGGCGGGTATAAAAATCCAGTCTTAGTTTCGGGTACCGACGGAGTCGGAACCAAACTAAAAGTGGCCTTAGATACAAAACAGTACAGTTCCATTGGTATTGATTGTTTCGCGATGTGTGCAAACGATATTGTATGCCACGGAGCGAAACCTTTGTTTTTTCTCGATTACCTCGCTTGTGGGAAGCTCGACTCGGAGGTCGCAGCAGAAATTGTCATGGGAATGGTCAATGCTTGCAAAGACAATGAATGTTCCCTAATTGGTGGAGAAACCGCAGAAATGCCAGGTATGTACCAAGTAGGAGACTACGATGTGGCAGGATTCTGTGTAGGGATTGTGGAAAAAGATGAAATCATTGACGGCTCCGCTATTAAGCGTGGGGATAAAATTATTGCCTTGCCGAGTTCAGGATTTCATAGCAATGGATTTTCACTCGTTCGAAAAGTATTCCCAGACTTCCATGAAACCTTTGAAGGGAAGCCTTTGCATGAGACACTTCTAGTTCCAACCAAACTTTATTACCAATCCATCAAGACCCTTCGCTCTGAACTTGCTTTAAATGGAATCGCTCACATTACCGGTGGGGGACTTATTGAAAACGTACCTCGCATTATTCCAGAAGGATTGTGCGCTCGCATTGAGGAGAATTTGATCCAAGTGCCAAGCGTAATGCTAGAGTTAGAAAAGCGAGGCGGAATTGAGCGCCTAGAAATGCACGGTACCTTTAATATGGGAGTGGGCATGGTAGTGGTAGTGGATCCTAGTTTAGAATCAAAGGTACTTGAACTTCTTCCAGATTCTTACACAATTGGAGACATTACAGAAGGTGCAGAAAAAATTGATTTGGTTTTTGGAAACCAAAAGGCATAATGAAAAATATAATTGTTTTGGTCTCTGGAGGAGGAACCAATTTAGAGCAAATTCTTAAATGCATTGAAGAGGGTGGAATCACGGGCGCAAGAGTGAGTCGTGTGATTGCGGACCGGGACTGCTACGCCTTAAAAAGAGCGGAAAAATGGGGGATTGAATCCTTTATCGTACCGCGAGGAAAAGAATTGAGCGACCAAGTGAGCGAACTCATTCCTGTAAAGACAGATCTTATTGTACTGGCAGGGTTCTTGTCCATACTGAACAAGGAATTTTGCGAGCGTTTTGAAGGTCGAATCATCAATCTTCATCCCTCTCTTTTGCCTAGGCATGGAGGCGCAGGTATGTGGGGGCCAAAAGTACATCAGTCCGTTATAGAATCTGGCGACAAAGAAAGCGGGGCCTCGGTTCATTACGTGAGTCCAGAAGTCGATCTTGGAGAAGTCATTCTACAAGAAGCCTTTTCTCTGGAAGAGGGTGAGACTCCCGAATCTTTGGCTGAGAAAGTACATGCAGTTGAATACCGGATCTTTCCTTTGGCCATTCAAAAGGTTTTAAACCAAGAACGAAAGTAAAAAAGAGAAACTATCTTATTAAAAGTAAATATTGAATCGAATGAAAAAACGCGCGTTATTAAGCGTCTCAGACAAAGGGGGACTCGTAGAGCTTGCTCAATTTCTAGAGGCGAACCAGTACGAACTTATTTCCACGGGAGGAACTTTTAAATTTTTAAGTGAGGCAGGACTTCATCCGATCGGCATTGAAGAGGTGACCGATTTCCCTGAAATGCTAGACGGAAGAGTTAAAACTCTGCATCCTAAAGTTCACGGAGGCCTACTCGCGGTTCGTGGCAACAAAGAACATATGCAAACGGTGATCGACCATGAAATTGGTCTGATCGACCTCGTGGTTGTGAATTTGTATCCGTTTTTTCAAAATGTAAACAAAGATATTTCTCTTGCAGAGAAAGTAGAATTTATTGATATTGGAGGTCCCTCTATGCTTCGTTCAGCTGCGAAAAACTTCGACAGTGTGACGGTTTTGACGGACACTGCAGATTACAAAAAGGTAATGGAGCAAATTGCTTCCGAAGGAAATACCACGCAAGAGACGAGAAAAGAATTGGCAGGGAAGGTATTTAATTTAACCTCTGCGTACGATGCGGCCATCGCAAGTATGCTGCTAGACGACCCGTCCCCAGCGTATTTAAATGCATCCTATCAAAAAGTAGCCGATCTTCGCTACGGAGAAAACCCTCATCAAGCGGCGGCCTAT
The DNA here is from genome assembly GCF_057838485.1 of Epilithonimonas sp. KH_059. Lineage (NCBI taxonomy): Bacteria > Pseudomonadati > Bacteroidota > Flavobacteriia > Flavobacteriales > Weeksellaceae > Epilithonimonas > Epilithonimonas sp. KH_059. The sequence continues at coordinate 536,024 of NZ_CM174468.1, read as the reverse complement.
TATGTGTCGACTTTTGAAAATGGGGCGATGAAAGATTTTAAGCAGTTGGGAGGAAAAGAACTTTCGTTTAACAATCTGCGCGACATGGATCTTTGTTGGAAAGTCGTACAGGAATTCAAGGACGAGAAAGCGTGCTGCGCAGTAAAACACTCCACTCCTTGCGGCGTGGCTGTAGGAGAAACGGCGGTAGATACGTATAAGAAAGCCTTTGAATGCGATCCCGTTTCCATTTTTGGAGGGATTGTCGCTATGAATTACAAAGTGGATAAAGCCACAGCAGAAGAACTGAATAAGACCTTTTTAGAAATCGTGATGGCACCTGAGTTTGACTCAGATGCACTGGAGGTCTTAAATCAAAAGAAAAACTTAAGAGTCATTCAAATTACCAATCCTCTTGTGGATCAAAAAACATGGGTGAAGATTGACGGGGGAATGTTAATTCAAGACACCGATTCAAGCTTCTCTCAGGATTTAGAAGTTGTGACTGTATTTAAACCCTCAGAAGAGCAGAAGAAAGCGCTTCTTTTTGCTCAAAGAGTGGTTAAGTATGTGAAGTCCAATGCGATTGTGGTTTCGAACGGAACCCAGGCCTTAGGCATCGGCGGAGGGCAAGTGAATCGAATCTGGGCCACAGAGCAGGCAATCACGAGAGCGAAAGAAAAATTCGACGGAGAACTGGTTTTGGCTTCGGACGCCTTTTTCCCTTTTAGAGATGTGGTAGATTACTGCGCTAAGATGGATATTAAAGCGATGATTCAGCCGGGTGGAAGTTTAAGAGATGAAGAAAGCATCGAGGCTGCCAATGAACATAGCATTCCAATGGTGTTTACAAAAATGCGCCACTTTTTGCATTAAGCTTTCCAGATAAAACAACAAAAACCGTAAGTTTGTCTTACGCAAATATGAATACAATAACACTATGAGAGTACTAATAGTAGGAGAAGGCGGTAGAGAATCTGCCCTCGCAATAAAATTGAAAGCCGATCCAAGAGTAACCAAAATGTTCTTCGCGAAAGGCAACGCAACGACCGATGCTTTAGGAAAAAACGTTCCTGAATCCAGTGTCGTGGAATTAAGAAACTTAGCCATAAAAGAACAAATTGATCTTACAATTGTAGGACCTGAGGCTCCCTTGGTGGCAGGGATTGTGGATGAATTTAGAGCGCACGGATTGCCGATTTTCGGAGCCAAACAACGAGCTGCTCATTTGGAAGGAAGCAAGGCTTTCTCTAAGAAATTCATGCAAACCTATGGAATTAAAACAGCCTCGGCTCAAATAGTGGATTCTTATGAAGCTGCGAAAACGGCGATTGAGAAGCATGAGTATCCCCTCGTGATCAAAGCCAGTGGCCTTGCCGGAGGGAAAGGAGTTGTAATTTGCGATACGTTGGAAGAAGCGCAGGCAACGATTCATGACTTTATGATCCGTAGAATTTACGGAGATGCAGGAATTCAGCTGGTCATTGAGGAATACCTAGAAGGATTCGAAGCCTCTATTATTGGTTTTTCTAACGGAAGTAAGATTTTTACTTGCATCCCTGTAAAAGATTACAAGAAAGTGGCGGACGGAGATCGCGGCGCAAACACCGGAGGAATGGGAAGCGTAGCTCCAAGTCCTCAGTTTACAGCCCAGCATCAGAAAGACTTTGAAGAGTTAATTCTAGCCCCTACAATGGAGGGATTAAAAGCAGAGCTTTTGGATTTTAAAGGATTTATCTTCTTTGGTCTTATGATCACGAAAAAAGGATGTTATCTTCTAGAATACAATATGCGTATGGGAGATCCAGAAACGCAAGTGATTTTACCCCTTATGGAAAACAAATTACTTGATGTGATCCAGGACTGTCTTGCAGGAAAAGAAGTGGAACTTAAATTCTCTGATAAAAAAGCCGTATGCCTTGTGATGTGTTCAGGGGGCTATCCTCGAAACATTGAAACCGGTTTTGAAATTCACGGGTTAGACCATGTGAAAGACAGCCAAGTTCTTTTTGCAGGGGCAGCGCGTCATGCGGACCGAGTGGTTACCACGGGAGGTAGGGTTTTAAACCTTGTTGCCACAGGAGACACCTATGAGGAGGCAAGAAACAAAGTATATAAAGATGCCTTGCCTGTAAACTTTGATTACGGTTTTTACCGTGAGGACATCGCTAAATTTTAATTTTAAGGATTCTTTGGAGTTCCAATCTCGGGACTCCTAAGGATTCTTCTTTATAAATCACCAACTTTTACCTATGAAAAATGGTATTCTTATTCTGGATTTTGGAAGCCAGTACAATCAGTTAATTGGACGTCGAATCCGGGAGATGGAAGTCTATTCGGAAATTATCCCTTACCATACGCCACTCGAAACCATTCTTGAGAAAAACCCAGTGGGAATTATTCTTTCGGGAGGACCTAGTTCTGTGAATTCAGAACAGGCGCATTTAATCGACAAAGCTCTTTTCGATGCAGGAATTCCAATTCTTGGAATTTGCTACGGAATGCAGCTTACTACGCACCTTCTAGGAGGGAAAGTAACCAAGGGAGAGAAAGCAGAATATGGGAAAAGCGAATTCGAAATCATTCGAAGCAGCCCCCTTTTCACAGGTGTTTCGAGAAGATCCACGGTGTGGATGAGTCACTTTGATGAAGTGGAAGAGGTTCCCGAAGGATTTGAAATCTCAGGCCGAAGCGGAGTGATTGCCGCGATGGCAAACGAAAAGAAAAACATTTTTGCCATTCAATTTCATCCGGAAGTAACCCATACTCAGGAAGGCGCAAGAATGCTTGAGAACTTTGTTTTTCAAATATGCAAAGCCAAACAGAATTGGAAACTTACGGGCTACATTGAACGCACCATTCAAGACATTAAGCAAAAGGTAGGAGATCAAAAAGTGATTTTAGGCCTTTCGGGAGGAGTAGATTCCTCCGTAGCTGCGGTCCTTATTCACAAAGCCATTGGCGATCAACTTCAATGTATTTTTGTCGATACCGGACTCCTGCGACTAGACGAAGGGAAAAAGGTAATGGAAAACTACGGTACCCATTTTCAGATGAAGATTGATATGGTGGACGCCTCTCAGCGCTTTTTATCCAAGTTGGAAGGAGTGTCGGATCCAGAAGCGAAACGTAAGGTGATTGGAAATGAATTTGTAGCCGTATTCGATGAAGAGGCGAAGAAATTTGAAGGAGCTAGCTTCTTGGCGCAAGGAACCATCTATCCCGATGTCATAGAGAGTCAGTCGGTCAATGGACCTTCCTCAGTCATTAAATCTCACCACAACGTGGGAGGACTGCCAGAAGAAATGAAATTACAGCTTTTAGAGCCCCTTCGTGAGCTCTTTAAGGACGAAGTAAGGAAAGTAGGTGAGGAGCTTGGTATTCCGCACCATTTGGTGTACCGTCACCCGTTTCCAGGACCGGGATTAGGAATCCGGATTCTTGGGGCTGTCGATCCAGAGAAGGTTTCTATCTTGCAAAAAGCAGATGATATATTTATTGAAGAACTCTACAAAGCAGATCTTTATGAGAAAGTATCTCAGGCCTTTGTGGTGCTTCTTCCGGTGAAATCGGTTGGAGTAATGGGAGACGAAAGAACGTATGAATATACAGCGGTAGTTCGCTCTGCAAACACGATTGATTTTATGACGGCAACCTTTAGTAAACTCCCATGGGACTTTTTAGAGAACGTTTCCAACCGAATCATCAACGAAGTAAAAGGAATCAATCGGATTGCTTACGATATCTCAAGCAAACCGCCTGCAACCATTGAATGGGAGTAATTCTGAAACAATAATTTAAATTAAATAGATCCTTTGAAGTTTTTCAAAGGATTTGTTTTTTGTCCTCGTAAAGGTGTTTTAGGGTGCTACTGGAATTAGGAAAAATGGTTTTGTTTATAGACAAAGATTTTTAGGAAGTCACTTAATTGCTCGAAATAATTCAGGCAATTCTTTTACTAATGTGATTTTTCAAATTCCTCCCACGTTCACCATTAGGTATTGTAATCCTGGTATAAAGTTCTAAATTTATGTGATTGCATGCAACAAACTAGTATCTTTACAATAGTATTACTCAATTCTATGTGTTTATGAAAAAGTCAATGAAGCAAATTGAAAGGCTTAAGCTTGAGAATTTTAAGAAAGTATTTAGACAAAAAGTCTTTGGAGGAGGAACTTGTCAGCCATTGACCCTGAAAGAGGTTATTAATAGGGTTCCAAGACCAGGTTTAATGGAACAAGTAGGTGGAGGCGGTAGGAAGAGATTGAATACGCAACGAAGCGGCGTACTAAATTATGCCCTTTTTATTTTAGTGCTTTCTTTTATGGCTTCGTGTGCCACTTTTAGTAAAAATGCGAAGTATAATGCGATTTCAAGTGGTAGCCAATATATAGAAATAGCCAATTCACAAGCTAAATTTAAATCCCTTTCGTATGGCGATTTTGTGTATGCTAGTGACAAGAAAAATTACAAAAATAATTATAAGGATTTCGGAAGTACCCACATTACTCCTAAAAAATTAGTATTATTTGCGAACACAGCAGACCCTAAATATTATTACTATATAATCGAAAATGCGCCTGAATCCGCAGAGAACCCATCGGATAAAGTAAAGACAATTCATTGTCAAGGAAAATCTTTAAGCATGGTTGTGCAAGGAATTGCTCCCAAAAGTGATATCGCTTTTTTATTAGCTAATTTTAAATGTGCAGAATGATCTTGCTTTCTTACAAGTGGAATCGGACCTTTCATAGAGCTTACTGTACAGGGAATAGGAGTAATTCTGAAACAATAATTTAAAATTAAATAAATCCTTTGAAGTTTTTCAAAGGATTTGTTTTTTTGTCCTTGTAAAGGCGTTTTGAGCTGGGTTTGGTATCAAAATTGAAACCATGATTCGAAACGGAAATAGATGGATCATAGGAAAAAACTTTTCGCAATCGGAGCCCTTATTTTAGGACTCAGTGTCACGGTGATCGGTTGCAAAAAGAAAACACAAGAGCTCCCGAAAACGGAGCCTAAAAAAGAGGTGCCCGCACCGAAAAAGAAAGAAAAGGAATTAATGAACTATACGAGTTTCGTTTTTCCCAAGTCAAAGCATGCAAAGGATTCTGCGATGGCCGTTTTCACCAAAACTTACGACAAATCTCAGCAGCATACCATCTTAGCGTTAAATCGTCTGGATTTAAAAAACAAATGGAGAGCAGACTCCCTTATTATTCCCAAAAGCATTGAGAGTGATTATCTGAAGTACACTCCATTTCCACTAGAAGTAGGTCTATTGCAAAAAGTGGATAAAATCGCTCTGTTTTCTTATCCACTCATGGCCTATGCCCTCTATGAGCATGGCAAACTAGTCAAATGGGGTCCCTCGAGTATGGGAACCAAACGGGCACCGACCAAAAAGGGGCTTATGTTCACGAATTGGAAGAAAGAAGTGGCCATTAGTACAGTGGACTCAAGCTGGAAACTGCGTTGGAATTTCAATATCCACAATACCCTTGGTATCGGATGGCACCAATATGACTTACCGGGTTTCCATGCCTCGCACTCGTGCCTTCGTTTGTTAGAAGAAGATGCGAAATGGATGTACTCATGGGCGGATATGTGGGTGCTTACTCCTGACGGATCCGAGGTGGTTGCAAACGGTACGCCCGTGATTGTGTATGGAGATACAGATTTTAAGATGCGACCTTGGCTAAACCTTGTGCAAGACCCTAGCTCGAACGAAGTATCAGAAAAGCAGTTGGCAGACGAAATCTCCCCTTTTATGGAGGACATTCTTTCCTCCCAAGAAAATCGACTCAAAGTTCGTGAGGAAAGAGAAGCTAAGAAATAGAAAGTACAGAATTTAAATAGGACTCCATCACTCTCTATAGGGGATGGGGTCTTCCAAATAGAAGAAGATCGTTTGCACCTGGTAGTCTCGCTCAATCTCAAAGGTGATTTTGCGACCCGCTTCGGATTTTAGAACTTCAAAGATTTGTTTAAGGGAATAGCTACTTGCTTTTTTCCCGTTGATAGAAAGGATTTTATCCCCTTTTCGAAGGCCTGCTATGTAGGCAGGTGAATCGGGGCGAGATCCTGAAATCGAGTACTCAGGTTTTAAAACAAACCGATACTGAAAAGCGGAGGGAGCCGTATAGACACGATCCCCACTCGAACTGGAAGTGGGCTTTTGCTGGCTTTCCACTTGAACCAAATCCTCACCCCAAAACATTCCGTCGTGCTTAATGTCGAGTCCACTCATGTTAAAATGAAAAGGATCTGAGAAGAACTTGTTTCTCTTGAGAGAAATCGTTTTTTCAGGGTAATTGAGTATCACAGTGAATCTTCTTAGGGTTTCACTTCCGATGGATCCTTTGCGGTCGGCTACTAATTTTAAGTGTTGAATGGAGAACTCATCGGGCATGGCTGTGAGAGGGTAGAGCAGTTCATGGTCTGCTAAAACCAAACGGTGAATGCGACTTCGTTTTCCATAAATGTCTCCACTAAACCCTCGTCCTAAAAAATCATCAATGTTCGGTCGGTTGTACTGAAAGTTAGGAATGACACTTGGGAATAGCCATAGGGCATCGCTGTTGCCTAAATCGATTAGCATTTTTGAATCGGTAAGTTCGCGGGTTTGCTCGATGCCTGCCTGCACATACGGCTTGTTTAGTTCAAGACTTAAATCGAGGCTCGAGTATCTTCGATTCAATTTTGGAGGATCGCTAGGGTCGTAAAGCGTTATTTTTCTTCGAACGTAATCAATTTTAACCACATGGTCCTTAAAGAAATGGTAGCCAATGATTCCATTGACAGGAATTCCCACATGCGAAGAGAAATTGAATTCTTCGTCTAGAATCAAATAGATCCTATGCCGAAGGTCGACTAAGTTTTCCCCAATTTGTACGCGGTTGTTTACCGCCAGTAAGCCTTCAATCTGGACATTGTCTCCAAGTCCTGAAAATCTCATTTTTTCCACCTGGTTAAAGTCCACTTCCTTATTTTCTAAACTAAACAAAAGCGTCTCGTTTACGCCCGAATCGAGAAGGAAGGTGAGCTCCACTCCGTTCACGGTCACGGGAATGAAAATAAGGTTGTTAATGAGTTGAAAGGGAATCTCAATTTTAGATTTTCCACCCAATAACTGAAAATGACTTTGTGAAAACAAAGTGCTTGCAAGGAGCAGAAAAAGCAAACGAATCCATTTCATTCTTTGAAATTACAAAATAATTCCAAAGAATGATAGAGTTTTCGTATTATTTAATAGGAACTAGAGTGTGGATTTGGAGCAGAGGTGGCTTCCACTTCGGTCCCTAGGCCGTTTTTGATTCTTACTAAAAAAAGCGATTTCAAAAAATGAAATCGCTTCGTTATATAAAAGTTACGTGAGTATCTTAGTAACGGTAGTATTCTGGTTTGAAGGGTCCCTCTACTTCTACACCAATGTAATCGGCCTGCTCTTTGCTTAAAGTCTCTAGTTCTACACCTAATTTATCAAGGTGGAGTGCAGCTACTTTTTCGTCCAGATGCTTAGGAAGCATGTAAACCTCGTTTCCATAACGATCGCTATGCAACCAAAGTTCAATTTGAGCTAGGGTTTGGTTCGTAAATGAATTGCTCATTACAAAACTTGGGTGGCCTGTGGCACATCCTAAATTCACCAAACGACCTTCTGCTAAAAGAATTAGCTCAGTTCCATCCACGTTATAAATGTCTACTTGAGGCTTTACGGTGGATTTTGTGTGTCCGTAGTTTTTGTTTAACCAAGCCATGTCTAATTCATTGTCAAAGTGACCAATGTTACAAACGATGGTTTTGTCTTTCATGGCTCTAAAGTGCTCTTCACGAACGATGTTGAAGTTTCCTGTGGTAGTGATCACGATGTCTGCAACTGGAGCTACAGTCTCAAGTCTTTTCACTTCGTATCCGTCCATCGCCGCTTGAAGGGCACAAATAGGATCGATCTCCGTTACCGTCACGATAGATCCCGCTCCACGGAAAGAAGCTGCGGTTCCTTTTCCTACGTCACCGTAGCCACAAACCACGACACGTTTTCCGGCAAGCATGACATCGGTCGCTCTACGAATGGCATCGACAGCCGATTCTCTACATCCGTATTTGTTATCAAATTTAGATTTAGTTACAGAATCGTTCACGTTAATGGCGGGCATGACAAGGGTTCCGTTTTTCATTCTCTCGTAAAGTCTATGAACTCCTGTAGTCGTTTCTTCAGAAAGACCTTTGACTCCTTTGGCAAGCTCAGGGTACTGATCAAAAACCATATTGGTTAAATCTCCTCCGTCGTCCAAAATAAGGTTTAGTGGTTTGCGGTCTTCTCCAAAGAACAAAGTCTGCTCAATACACCAGTTGAAATCTTCTTCGCTTAGGCCTTTCCAAGCATAAACAGGAATTCCAGCGGCAGCAATGGCCGCGGCAGCATGGTCTTGAGTAGAGAAGATATTACAAGAGGACCAAGTCACTTCCGCTCCTAAGGCCACTAGGGTCTCAATTAAAACCGCAGTTTGAATGGTCATATGTAGACATCCTGCGATGCGAGCTCCTTTTAAAGGCTGCTGCTCACCGTATTCTTTACGAAGAGCCATTAATCCGGGCATCTCTGCCTCTGCCAATTGAATTTCTTTGCGACCCCACTCTGCTAGGGAAATGTCCTTAACTTTGTAAGGGACGTATTTAGTTTCCGTACTCATTATCTCGAATATTTTTTGCAAATTTACGAACTAAATCTCGCGCAGCAAAATATGCCATTTTATCAGGATTTCACCACCGAGGATGCTCAAATACTTTTTTGGAAGTACGAACCTAACGATGCGTTCGATCTTCCTAGTCTTCTGGGTCGAGAAACTCAACAACAGGTAGAAAATTACCATCCGAAGAAACGATTGGAATACCTAATGGTGAGACAAATGCTAAAATTAAACCGTCCCGGACATCGCATTTTATACAAAAGCTTAGGACAGCCTTATCTCGATCCGAAAGATGCTTTTGTGTCCATCACCCATTCGTTTCCTTTTGCGGCCTTGGCGATATCGCAAAGGCGTGTAGGGATTGATATTGAACAGATTATGCCTAAAATCAAACGAATTGAGCATAAATTTTTGCACGATTCGGAGATTTCTTGGACTCGAGGCGAGTTTCAAGTGGAATTATTAACCGTGATTTGGGTGATTAAGGAAGCGCTTTACAAGCTTCATCCGTCCAAATATTGGTCATTAAAGAAATACTATCGAGTAGAACCATTTTCCCTTGAAGATTTATCGAGCGTGCGCTGTGAGGTCTTCGATACGCATTTTAAAGACTCGTACGTAGCAAGGGTGCAGAAAATAGAGGATTATTATTTTGCCATCATTGAAGAGCACCACCAACTAAATTTCCCTTTAAAACCCAATGCTCTGTTTTAATTGATTTTCGAGTACTTTTCAATCGTTTTTTTCTGTTCGTGCGAAACGTCGTAAATGAGTTCTAGAATTTCTTGAATGCTGCTTAACTGCGTTAAGTAGGTGATTTTTTGAGGGTCTCTCAGGTTGTAAAATTCTTTTTCTTGAATTTCAGATTGTCTTTTTTCCAGTAAGGGTTTTACAGGATCTCGAGGTTTGGGATCTAGAACGGGAGAGGGGGCAAGGGCTAAATTATCTCCCTTTAAAAGCCATTCCGTCATTTCGAATTCATACACAATTCGTTTGTGCCAGTTCTCAAAATCAATTTCAGGAAACTGAGGCTCCTGCTCCGCGTATTGGGCTAAGGAAGCCGTGTAGGCCGTCAGCAGATGTGAGGTGGTTACAAATTGATGCACTTTTTGAAGTTTGCGCTGCTCTTTTTTTGGATCGGAAAGCATTCGTTGAAAATTATCCGAGAGATTTGCGAGGTCAATCATAGCCTCCTTTCGTCTCAATTTGTAGAGGTGAACATTGGTTTGTCCTTTTTTCAATACTTCGACTACGTTCGAGAAATAGGCTTTGTTGGAGCGACTTAGTTTTTGCATCAAATCCAAATTCTGCGTATGCTCCCAAAGAGGCAAAACAAAATAAGAAACCACAAAAACGATTAGAGCCCCAATGGCGGTATCCAAAATACGGTCCTTGAAGATTCCATTTACATTGCCTGGACTTAAAAAGTTAAAGGCAATAAAAATGTACACCGTCATAAAGAAGACGGCCCAGGAATATTTTCCTTTTAAAAGCGCAAAGCATAAAATCATGCACCCTAGCATCAAGGTAAGCAAAACTCCAGGAGACACCACAAACTGAAGAAGAACATAAGCGGCGATGGCTCCGAGGATCGTGCCGTACAATCTGCGAAGGTTTCGATGTTTGGTAGCACTATAGGCTGGACGCATAATGGCAAGAATCGTAATTAAGATCCAATAGGCGTGTCCGATGCCGAGAAAGGAAAATTGAGAGACCAAATACCCGATGACCAGTGCGACCGTAAGACGAATAGCGTGGCGGAAGTGGGCCGATTTTAAAGAGAGGTTGTCCCTTAGTATACTTAGTTTTAAGGGAGCTTCCTTTGGAACAAATTTTTCTAAATCCAGACCTGAGGACAAACTCTTGGCAATTTTGGTGTCTTGCTCAAGAGCTCTATAAATCGTTTTAATCTGGTCTTTTAATTCTGTAAGTCGTTTTAGAATGAGACGAAGCGCCATGAATTGAGGCAGATTCTGTGCGGTCAATTTCTGGTTTCGTAATTCGAAATATGCGTTATACACGAGGTCGTGCTCGTGTTCAATGTTGCGGATAGGATGAGTCTTGATTCCACTTTGAAGAGCAAGTCCAATGTTGGTGATCTCCTCGGAAAGCCCTAGTAAATAAAGGCGAATGTAGGGAAGGATGTTCTGATCGTGGAACTGCTTTTGAATCTTCTCGTAGTTTTGGTCCGTGGTGAAAAGCTTTTCGTAGAGATCGATCGAATTTAAGAAAAGAAGCATAAGCACACGGCTTGTGGTCGTGGATTCGTTCACCATCGTTCGGGTCTTAAAAACAAGTTCTCGGGTTTCTTCCTGCAAATTTTTGATTTCGATCTGTTTGGTAATCACCTCGCTATAGAGCGACTCATAGTTGGGAAGAGGAAGGTAGAATTTGGCTCTAATTTGCAAGTATTCAGCAAGCTGCAAATAGTTTTCTCCAATCATTTGCCCCGCGAGTTTATAGGGTTGAAGTTTGCTCATCACAAGAAAGACGAGCACAAACCACAGACTGCCTAGGGTGTAGATTACGATGCTTTTTAGTAGGTTCTCCCCAATGAGATGCCCATCGAGGAAGATGGAGAAGACCACGAGGGACAAACTCCCAATGGCCATGAGTCGCTGTCCGTAGATTCCTACAAGGGAGAAAGCAAGACCTAGAATGATAATGCCTACGAGCGCAAGAGATGGATGGCTTTTAAATATGGCGGCAAAAAGGGCGGCCACACTAAAGGCCACGACGGCTAAAATGAGAGAGTTTCGGCGACGAATAAAAGGACCTGGTTGGTCTGCAAACCCGATAAAACTCGTGGCAAGTGGAAATAAAAAATAGTCTTTCAAGAGGCCAAAGTAGGCTAGAATGAGACTGGGAATTACGATGGCAAGCGCCATTCTTGTCCCTGCGTAGAGATATTGAGAGAATAAAAATTTTTGTAATTCCGCTTTGTAGTTCACCAAGGCAAATTAAGGATAATTTATCCTTTAAAAAAATCTCTTGAGGGCTTTTTTTTAAAGGAATTTAAGGCTCGAAAAAAGCTGCGGAACTTCCAATCCAAGAGTCCTCTTTTTTGGCAAAGCTCATGCTGGCCATCGGGCTTTTGGTCATGCGTACAAGGGTATCCCACAAAACGGGTTTTTCCCCTTGAGAAGGGCAAAGGTAGAGGAGCCTGATTTCCGCTTTTGAAAAGCCCCCGTCTAAATCTTTAAAAAGATCCGCGTAGGTTACTTTTTTCTGTAGAATGTAATTTTCAGGATCCCGAATCTCCAAAAGGTCTACTGGGCTGGGCGTTAAATTTACCCCTGCACCTGCAAAAGAGTAAAGGGGTTTTAAAACGAAATCAGAAAGAGATTCGTGCGAGGGAAAATCACTTGCAAAATAGCTCTTAGGAATGTAGCGGTCTTTGAGCCTTGGAAGTAAACTTTTAGAAATCATGAAAAACCAGTTTGGGTGGGTTACCCATTCTACGTCTAGTTCTTCTTGGAATTGAAACTCCAGATTTAAATCCGGATAATGAGCAAGTTCATCAAAAATCACTCGGTTGTAAATGCGTCGTATTGGAATTTTCTCGCCCTTGCGTTCATAGAATAATTTTTTTCCTTCTTTCTTTACTTTCGTGATGCAAACTGTGGGAATACCAAAATGCTTCTGGGTCAGAGCAAAATCAATTTTCGTTTTCTGATTTTCAGGATACAGTTCTAGAAGGATAACCTCCTTAGGATCGTGGGAACCTAAAAGGACCGATTTTAAAAGAGCAAGAGGATCTTTTACATCGGTGGATTTTTCTAAACTTTTCAAAAAAGGGTAGGTGCGTTCATAGGCCCTTGTTAACTCGTATTGAAATGAAAGTAAAGAAGGAAATCCTTGCAGCTCGATCAGCTGCGGCTCTAGTTCTCCCTTTTTGTTTTGACTGATTGCAAAGTCAATGGCTAGAAAATGAGAGAAGGAATGGCAATTCGGAACTTTGTACTCCTCGGGTATCGCCTGTTCGAGGGATTCCTTAGAGAAATGCTTGATCTGATCTAGGATCGATTCACAGGTGGACCTTAATTGGTTCTTAAATGACAGAGGTAGGAATATGGGAGTTTCCGAAATTCGAAAAGAAGCCGACTGCTTTGCACTTTGCTCAAGTTCCTCTAGTACGCGCGCCTCAGATTCTTTGCTGTAGGCGGAATTGAATCTATTTCGTAAGTGCTCTATCATTTTTCGGCAAGTTTAGGAATCGAGATGGCTTTCCGATTCTTGGGTTAAGTCCTTTATACAAGTGCTTAAAAACTGGGGCAAAAGAGTGCTCTGGGTGAGTTTGATTTTATCGGGATCCTGAGCCTGTTCAAGAGTCAGATCTAATTTTTCCTGTCCAAAATTTTCAATCATGGCCTTTCTATTCTCTTTGTCCTCCAAAACCTCGAGCATCGCTTTATCTTCGGCCTCTGGATGAAACTGCGTTCCTACAATTTGAGGTGAGAATCGAGCCGCCATCACAGCGCGTTCGAAATCGACGTGAGGACGAATCTTTTCTAGGGCAAGGATTTCCACTCCCCGCGCTTCTAGAAGAGGGTAGTTCGGTTCAATAAATTGATAGCCTCTGGAATCCACCGCGTAGAAGGGATCCGGTAAGTAGGCGAAAAGGGGCTCTTTGTCGCCCTTTTCTGTTTTGTGTATAGGCATGATTCCAAAGCCATAAGAATGCCTTTTGCTTATCGTTCCTAATTCCCAATGTAAAATTGCTAATTGGAAGGAGTAGCAAATTAAAAAGAGGAACTTTTTGGTTTTTTGTTTTTGGTTGTGATTCCAAATCTCATCTAAAAACTGAAAATAGGGAGCCTCCCATGCTTCTCCACTGGGATGCGGACTTCCAGGTCCACCGGAAGAGAGGAAGATGTCAAAATCCTCTACGCTAGGTAGCTGTTTTTGGACTCGTACTTCAAAAGTTTCTAATTCAATCTCCCGAGGGCAGGACAACTCAAATTTTTGAATGAGGTCTACTACGTTTTTGATCCCTTGGTTTGGAATCTGGTTGTTTAAATCAAGCAGGGCTATTCTTATCGGTTTCATCTGTACGGGATTGCAAGGTTTTACTCAGTACTTGAAATAGGGATGTCTAGGGGCGTGGGAATGCCAATCTGGGTTTCTTCAATCATGTAATCCACCACTTTTTTTAAATCGTTTGTCTCCTTATACACCTGCAAGATTCGATCCGCTCCTGTTCCCTGCCTTAGAATTTCTCGAGCGTACTCCACCTCCTCTCTAGAACCGAGTTCATCTACGACATCGTCGATGAATTCTAAAAGTTCCTCAAGAAGCAGTTCGTAAGGAACGGCGGATTCCTTCCCAAAGTCTATGAGTTCGCTGTGAATTCCTTTTTTCGCAGCGCGCCATTTGTTTTCGCTTATGAGCAGACGGCGGTAGGTTCGAAAGGTAATGTTCTGCTGATGCAGTTTGTATAGCTTTACGGTGAGGGCCTGCATGATCGCGGCCAAACAAACCGTTTCTTCCACACGAAGGGGCATATCGCAAATCCGAAATTCAATCGTAGGATAAACGGGATGAACTCTTAAATCCCACCAGATTTTTTTTGCATTATCGATCGCTCCGGTTTTGACCATCAGTTCAATGTACTCATCGAGTTCTGCAATGGATTGGAAATAACTGGGAATCCCAGTTCTTGGAAATTTTGCGAAGACTTCTTGTCGGTAGGATTTAAAGCCTGTATTTCTGCCAATCCAAAACGGAGAGCTTGTGGAGAGGGCATAAATGTGCGGCAAAAAGTACCGCATTGCATTTTGAATTTTGAGTCCTTCGCTTCGGGAAGGAATACCGATGTGCACATGCAGCCCGAAAATCAGGTTGCTTCGCGCCACATCGCCCATGTCTTCCACAATCTTATCGTAACGATCCTGACTTGTAATGGTGCTAGCTCGCCATTGTGAAAAGGGATGGGTTCCTCCTCCGCAAACTCGTAAATCTTGTTCGTAAGCGGTTTTAATAAGCTTGTAGCGTAAATCGTAGAGTTCGGCTTTGGCCTGTTTTATTCCTTCGCAAATGCCGGTTTCCATTTCTACGACGGATTCGTGCATCTCGTGTTTTAGGTGCTCTTGCAGAGTGGCTTTTCCTCCCTCAATGATTTTTGAGACATGAGAAATCAAATCCCGACTTTCTTTGTCAATGATCTGGTATTCTTCTTCTATGCCAATGGTAAAGGTATGCATGCTTTGGGCGATAAAGGTATTAAAAGTCTTTTAAAGAATCCTTCACAAATTCACCCCAAGGGATAAAGGGTTTTCCTTCCTTGTGCAAATTCGCTTTTTCAAGGGCAAACTTTGCGACGTGCTCCACAACCCACTCAAAGTTTTGATCTCCTACGCTTGCTAGGTCCGCATCCGGTGCGGGGTTGCAAAAGTCGATGGCGTAGGGAATCCCGTCTTTGATTGCAAATTCAACTGTATTAAAGTCATACCCTAAGGCTCTATTGATTCGTAAGGTTAAATCCACGAGTTTAGCATAAAGCGTAGGGTGGATTTCTTTTGAGAAGACTTGGTCTGTTAAATAGCGGGAAGAAGGCTCGTTCCGAGGTTCGTATGGCATGATGTGGACATAGGTTTGCCCTACACAATACACTCGAAAATAAGAATCATACTCAATTTCTTCTTGAAGCATCATCACAAGCTCGCTTGTTTGGCTATAAAGGGTCCAGAACTCTTCTCTTGACTCAAGGCGATAAACGTTTCTCCAACCCCCGCCATCATGGGGTTTTAAGTAGGAGGGAAAGCCAATGCGATTGAAAATGCTCTCCCAATCAAGGGGATAGGATAAATTCCGAAAGGAGGTTTCTGAGGTGTTTACCGGTCTTTTGTGGGAGGGGAGCAGCATGGTCTTAGGCACAGGAATCGAGAGCGTGGTCATAAGAGTATTGTTGAAAAATTTTTCATCTGCACTGCTCCAAAAAGGATTGTTGATGACGTAGGTGCCTAAGGCCGCTGCATTTTTTAAATAGGCTCTGTAGAAGGGCACATCGTGTGAAATGCGATCTACAATGACGCTATAGCCATAGTCCTTGCCTTGTTCTAACTGGTCTATTTTTACGGGTTCGGCAAGGACTTCCCCCTGGGAAAGGGTTTTGACTCGCTCGAGAAATGCCCAGGGGAAGGAATCTTCTATGCCGAACAATATTCCTATTTTCTTCATTCTTTGTGCTCTAGTGGGACTCGAGTGGAGCCCCATAGGTTCGTGTAAAGCTAAGGTATTGCTTTTCTCTTGTATGGCAAAGTCGAATTCGGGGAATTCGGTGCTTCAACGATTTTCTTCCTGAATTCCGGGGTAACGATTGAGAAAAGACCTTCTTTTGGGTCCCAAAAATCTTTTTTTCTTTTTTATCTCGATAAGTGCGATATATTCGTAAATTAGAGTCTTATTATTAATGCGATTTGAGCGATATGGGACCAGTCAAAGTTTATTCTTTATTTTCAGACGAGGATGTTTATCTTTTTCGCCAAGGAAAGCATTACCGCCTTTATGAAAAGTTCGGGGCACATACCCTCGAGCACGAGGGCAAAAAAGGAA
The DNA here is from genome assembly GCF_057838485.1 of Epilithonimonas sp. KH_059. Taxonomy (NCBI): domain Bacteria; kingdom Pseudomonadati; phylum Bacteroidota; class Flavobacteriia; order Flavobacteriales; family Weeksellaceae; genus Epilithonimonas; species Epilithonimonas sp. KH_059. Next base: position 519,798 of record NZ_CM174468.1, on the reverse strand, counting down.
CTTATTTTGCCGTTTGGGCGCCCCATGCAAAAAAAGTTTCTGTCATTGGAAATTTTAATTCTTGGCATTCAGAGTCCCATGCACTTTTCCCACGTTGGGATGGATCGGGGATTTGGGAAGGATTTATTGAGGGCCTCTCTTGGGGTACACTCTATAAGTATGCAATTCGGACTTCGAAAGAAGAACTCCTAGAGAAAAGCGATCCTTTTGCCCTTAGTTGGGAGCAAAATCTGCAGGCCTCTTCCTTAATTTCAAGTACCTGGTACGAGTGGAAGGATAAAGCTTGGATGGACAGGCGCGAGGCAAAAAACAGTCTAAACGCACCACTCTCTGTTTATGAACTGCATTTAGGATCTTGGAAACGGGATCCGAGTAACCCTTCTCGTTTTTTAAGCTATAAAGAGATTGAAGACTCTCTAGTACCCTATATTCTCGAAATGGGCTTTACCCATGTCGAATTTATGCCTGTGATGGAGCATCCTTACGAACCGAGTTGGGGCTATCAAATCACGGGTTTTTTTGCGGCCAACTCTCGCTTTGGGTCGCCTCAAGATTTAATGCATTTAATTGAAACGCTCCATCAAAATGGAATCGGAGTCCTTCTGGATTGGGTACCTTCCCATTTTCCAGGGGATGCCAATGGACTTCATTACTTTGACGGTACGTACCTTTACGAACATGAGGATCCTCGCAAAGGATTTCATCCCCAGTGGAATTCTCATTTGTTTAATTACGGAAGACCGGAGGTTAAGTCCTTTTTAATTTCCAATGCCCTGTTTTGGCTCGATCGATACCATGTGGATGGACTTCGCGTAGATGCCGTCACCTCCATGCTTTATTTGGATTATGCACGAGAAGAAGGGCAGTGGATACCCAACGAGCACGGAGGCAATGTAAATTTAGAGGCCAAAACCTTTTTAGAAGAATTTAATACGGCTGTGGGAGAGTATTTCCCCCATACCCTTACAATAGCAGAAGAAAGTTCCGATTTTCCTCAGCTCACAAAACCGGTTTCAGAGGGAGGCGTAGGCTTTCATATGAAATGGATGATGGGATGGATGCACGATACCCTTAGCTATTTTTCGAGTGAGTTTACCTCTCGAAAAGAATTGCACCATAAACTAACCTTTTCAAGTGTTTATAAGGACAATGAGAGGTACATGATGCCCCTTTCGCACGATGAGGTGGTGCACGGAAAGAGTCCCCTGATCTACAAGATGCCGGGAGACGAATGGCAAAAGTTTGCAAACCTAAGGGCGCTCTACACCTATATGTTTACGCATCCGGGCGCAAAACTACTTTTTATGGGTGGAGAATTTGGGCAAACGAGCGAGTGGGATTTTTCCCAAAGTTTAGATTGGTCCTTGTTAGAACACAAGGTACATCAGGGACTTCAGTTGCTCGTGAAGGATTTAAATACGCTCTATAGAAATCAAAGAGCGCTCTTCGAGGCGCAGTTTAGTCCGGAGGGCTTTGAATGGGTAGAGGCGGACGATCTTGAGAATTCAGTTTTTGCTTATCTAAGGAAAACTTCCTCTGAAACCAAAGGCTATGAACAGATCCTTGTGATTTTGAATCTTAAGCCAAGCGTCCTAGAGTACCGTTTGGGAGCAGAGTATGGAACTTCGTGGGAAGTTCTACTCAATTCGGACGATCCTAGCTATGGAGGAAGCGGACAAAAAGTGGAGTTCTCTAGTGTAGAGTCCCATGAATGGAAAGACCAAAAGGAGAGTTATAGGGTAAGTCTTCCCCCCTTAAGTGCTGTCGTGTTAAAACAAGTTCAATTGCCAAACGGATCGAAGTAGGCTTTTACTCCTTTTGGGAAGTGAAAGTATGCAGTATTCAACTATAAAGAAATAAGGTATGAAAATTTACCATCTTTCAATGGAATGTTACCCAATCGCCAAAGTAGGCGGCTTGGGAGATGTCGTTGGGGCACTTCCAAAATACCAAAATAAAATTCCAGGGATAGAGGCCAGCGTCATTATGCCCTGGTACAACCGAGACTATGTCCACAGCCATGCATTTGAATCTGTTTTCGAAGGGTGGATTCATCAGAATCAGAAGGGATATTTTTTTGAGGTTTTAAAACAAAAAGAGTCTACTCTTGGTTTTGAACTCTATCTTGTTCGAATTCCCGGTCTTTTGGACCGAGAGAATCCCTACGGGTATTGGGACGAGAGTCAACAATTCTTAGCGTTTCAGCATGCGACCCTTCATTATTTATGTGGAAGTGGCGAAAAAGTGGACGTTCTGCATTGCCACGACTACCATACAGGTCTAATCCCCTTTATGGTGGAGCACTGCCCTGAATTTGAAGCGCTTCGGGGAGTCCTTACTTTTGGAACCATCCACAACGGAGAGTACCAAGGACAAATGCATTGGGAGATGCTTTCTTACTTTCCTTTGGTGAGGGACCGATCTCATTTAGGACTCTTAGATTGGGATGGGAAAATTAATCCCCTCGCCTCCATGATCAAATGCGCCCATGCCTTTAATGCGGTTTCCAGCGGGTATATGGAAGAATTGCTCACGGAGTTTAAAGGCTTAGAACATTTAATTCGTGCGGAAAAAGCCAAAGCCTTTGGGATTATCAATGGAATTGATACGGAGGTTTGGGATTCCCAGACGGATCCTTATTTGCCTTACACGTTTTCGAAAGAAAACGCTCTTAAAGGCAAAACAAAAAACAAAGCCAAAATTTGTGAAGAGTTCGGCCTGAATCCTGAGCTTCCGCTCTTTGGGTTTATTGGCCGTTTTGCGGGGGAAAAAGGAGCGGATTTTCTACCCGAAATCATCGTAGAGAGCATTGTGAAAACATATGGAGCACTAAATATTATTGTTTTGGGCTCAGGAGACAAAGCCTTAGAGCATTCCCTTGCAGAGTTAAATGAGAAGTTTTCTAATTTGGCTCTTGGACTCGGATATAACGAAGCGCTGTCTCATCAAATTTATGCGTCTTGTGATTTCCTACTCATGCCCTCGCGCGTGGAGCCCTGTGGGCTGAATCAAATGTACGCTATGCGCTATGGCACCGTGCCGATCGTCCGCTATACCGGTGGATTAAAAGATACCGTTCAGGACGTGAGTACAGGAGGAGCGGGACTGAATTTCGCATATGCAAGCGCAGAGGCCTGTGTGGATGCGATGATGAGAGCCTTAAGTCTCTACCAAGATCCTCCCACGATGGAAGCGCTTGTTTACGCAAACATGAATTTTGATTTTTCATGGGAGCGTTCCGCACAAAATTATGTAACTTTATATCAGAAATTTGAAGCGTAAAATGCAATTAATTGCGGATTTTTACGAGCACACTCGATAGCCAAGTTTTTAAAAACCATTACAAAAAAAAATTCAGTATGAAACCCAATGTAATTTCCATTGTTTTGGGCGGTGGGCGCGGAAGTCGCCTCTTTCCATTGACGCAATCCAGAAGCAAGCCTGCGGTACCTATTGCAGGGAAATACCGTCTCGTGGACATTCCGATTTCCAATTGTTTGAATTCGGGATTTAACCGAATTATGGTGCTTACACAGTTTAATTCTGCCTCCTTAAACTCTCACATTAAGAATTCCTATCACTTCGATATCTTTAGTCGAGGCTTTGTGGATATTCTAGCGGCGGAACAAAATATGGATAGCGAGGAGTGGTTTCAGGGCACCGCCGATGCGGTGCGTCAAAGCATGCGACACCTCGAAAAGTACGATTTTGATTACGTGCTCATTCTTTCCGGAGATCAATTGTATCAAATGGATTTCAGAGAAATGATTGATTTTCATATTGCACAAAAAGGTGACATTACGATTGCAACCATTCCGGTCAGCGCAAAAGATGCGCCTGGTTTTGGAATCTTAAAATCCAACGAGAGTAGTGCCATTGAATCGTTTGTGGAGAAACCGAGTGAAGAGGAACTTTCCGAATGGAGAAGCGAAGTCTCAGAACAAAATAAAAACAAAGGAAACCATTACTTGGCCTCGATGGGGATCTATGTATTCAACAAAGGCATTATTAGAAAAATGTTTGAAGAGGATCCCGGCGATGATTTTGGAAAGGACTTAATTCCGAATGCTATTGAAAAGGGATACAAGACCCTTAGTTTTCAATACGACGGGTATTGGACCGACATTGGGACCATTGAATCTTTTTACGAGGCGAACATTGACCTCGCTCAGGATTTTCCAAAATTCAATCTCTTTAGTAGCAAACCGATTTATTCTAGAGCGAGAATGCTACCGCCTACCAAAATTTTAGGCTCCTATGTGCAGCGCGCTGTCTTTGCAGACGGGTGCATTATTATGGCCGATAAGATTGAGAATTCAGTCATTGGAAACCGAACTAGGGTAGACAAGGGAAGTACAGTTCTAAATTCCTACATGATGGGGTCGGATTTTTACCAATCCACGATGGATATTGTAGAAAATGACCGCACGGGTGAACCCAACCTTGGCATTGGAAAATACTGCTACATTGACCGCGCGATCATTGATAAAAATGCGCGCATTGGTAACCACGTGAAGATCATTGGAGGGAAGCACCTCCAAGACGGAGATTTTCATACGCATTCCATTAAAGACGGCGTTGTGGTGATTAAAAAAGGAGCTGTGATTCCAGAAGGAACTCAGATTGGTTGATTTAAAAATTAGTTACTCAATTATTTTTCGTTAGCGGGGAGCAGGGGTTGCTCACTCGCTAGCGAATTGTTATTTTTGCCCATGCGTTGGATTCGATTTGCCTTTATTTTTGCGGCTCTTATTTTGCTAGGATACGGACTGTCTCTTCTTTTTGAAAAAGGCAGCACACAGTATACGATTGAAAAAAATGTAGACTATCCCCTTGAGAAAGTGTTTCCGATGTTTCGGGACTTAAAGCAATTTGCAAGATGGAACGTTTTAGTGAAAGGCTCAGAGTCCTCACAGATTCATTTCTTTCGCCCGTACGAGGGAAAAGGCGCCTCGCTTCATTATTTTGATCCGAAAAACAGCCATACGATGGAAATGTTTCTTCGCTACGAAAATCCCAATTCCACCCTTCGTTACCAACTTTTTGAAGGAACGGAAAGTCTTCCGTATCTGATTGATTTAAAGTTCAAAGAAATGGGTCCGAATCAAACCAAGATTCGTTGGAGTGTAAAGACCCCGAGTCGGTCTGTTTTTAAAAGTTCACTTAGCCGATGGAACGAAGAAGAATTTAGAAAGATCGTGGACCAAAGTATGCTTTCGCTTTCTTCGGTTTTGAGTAACCGCGTGGACAGGGACCAGTTGCTCTCCAAAATCACGTACGATTCTCTAATGGTAGAGGAGCAGGAGGGAGCCCTATTGGTGGGTGTCAATGTGAGTACTTCCAACCATGGCGATGCCCTGTTCAAAAACATTGTTTTGAATCACAACAAAGTCTTTAATTACATTACAACCGATTTGGGTAAAGACGAGGAAGAATTTGGCTTTCCGATCTTAGTTTCACAGGCTCAGAATACAAAATCGAGCGAAGTCTCGTACTTTTATGGGTTTCCGGTATCAAAACGCAGTGCGCTTTCAGACAATAGTTTTAGTTTTAAAACACTTAATGCTGCGAAAACCTATGTGCTTTATTACAAAGGCCCATTTGAAAAAAGACAAGGGGCCGTGGCGAAATTAGTGGCAAAAGCAAAGGCGGACTCCCTTCGTTATGGGGAACTCTCACAGCGATTTTTTCAAGCGCCGAAAGAAAACTCAGAGGTGAATTTAAAATTGTCACTACCCGTTTTTCGCTAAGGCGAAAAATTGGCGAATCATGCATAATTATTTTAGCGCTTTCATTCCCTTTGGGTCATAGAAATTTATTAAATTTGTAGACTAACATTTTTATTGAACAGAAACTGTAAATAATGGATCGATTTTCCTTTCTAAACGCAGCACATTCTCAACTCATTGAGGATTTGTACCAAAAATATTTAAAATACCCGGATTCTTTGGAGCCTTCTTGGAAGGCCTTTTTTCAAGGTTTTGACTTTGCCTTAGAGAATTATGGGGAAGATGGGCCCCCGGTAGTTTCTAGTTCCTCCTCGCTTAATACGACTCAAAAAGCCGTAAGTGCAAAGCCGGCGGTGGGTCAGGGAGAAATTCCTGAAGAAATTGTCAAAGAATTTAAGGTTTTGGATTTGATAAATGCGTACCGATTAAGAGGGCATCTTTTTACCCAAACCAATCCGATTCGCGAGCGTCGCCATTTTGAGCCGACCTTAGATATTGAGAACTTTGGCCTTAGCCAAGGGGATTTGTCTTTAAAATTTAATTGCGCCACCCAAACCGGGATGCCTAGCGCAGCCACTCTTCAAGACATTCTTGCGCATTTGCAGAAAATTTATTGCGATTCCATCGGAGTGGAGTATATGCATATAGACAATGTAGAGGAAAAGAACTTTGTTCAACAATGGTTGCAAGTCAATGAAAACCATCCGACGCTTTCTGCGGACGAAAAGGTCGAGATTTTGCAAAAATTAAACCAAGCGGTTGCCTTCGAGAATTACCTTCATACGAAATTCGTAGGTCAAAAAAGGTTTTCCTTAGAAGGAGGAGAATCTCTTATTCCAGCCTTAGACCAACTCATTACGCGTTCCTCTCAACTGGGTGTGGACGAAGTTGTACTAGGGATGGCTCACCGAGGAAGATTAAATGTACTCACGAATATATTTGGAAAATCCTACAAACAAATCTTTTCTGAATTTGAGGGAAAGGAATTTGAAGAGGATGTTTTTTCAGGAGACGTAAAATACCATTTAGGTTCTTCTAAACGAATTGTAACAGCCAACGGAGAAGAGGTTTCTATTAACCTAACTCCAAACCCTTCCCACCTTGAAACTGTAGGATCCCTTGTCATGGGAATTTGCCGTGCGAAAGTGGATCATTTGTACGAGGGAGATTTCTCCAAAGTGCTTCCTATCGTAATTCATGGAGACGGCGCGATTGCCGCGCAAGGAATTGTATACGAAGTCGCACAGATGATGTCTCTTGAAGGATACAAAACAGGAGGAAGTGTTCATATTGTAGTGAATAACCAAGTTTCCTTTACTACGAACTATGCGGATGCAAGATCGTCCAACTACTGTACGGACATTGCGAAAGTAACGAGTTCCCCGGTGATGCATGTCAATGCAGACAATGTGGAATCGGTCGTGCATGCCATTCGCTTTGCGGCAGAGTTTAGAGCGAAATTCGGGAAAGATGTTTACATTGACTTATTAGGCTACCGTAAATACGGACATAACGAAGGGGATGAACCTCGTTTCACCCAACCGAATCTTTATAAAGCCATCTCAAAGCACCCCAATCCACGTGAAATTTACAAGACTCAACTGGTAAAAGAAAATGTGGTTTCGGAAGAGGTTCTTAAAGCGATGGAAACGGACTTTAAGGCCCTACTTGATGAGGATTTTGATGCGTCAAAACAAATCGAGAAGAACGTCATGGATATTTTCATGAGTGAGGCTTGGAAAAAATTCCCACTGGGAAAAAGAGGGGGTCTGCAAGAACCGGTGAATACCAGTTTTAATTTAGAGACTTTAAAAGACTTAGCCGTAAAAATGGTAAGTCTTCCAAAGGATAAAAATTTCATTAAGAAAATCACGCGTCTTTTTGATCAGCGACTTAAGATGATTGAAACGGATTCCTTAGATTGGGCGATGGGTGAGTGGCTTGCCTATGCAACCCTACTTAACGAAGGCCATGACATTCGAATTTCAGGAGAAGACGTAGAGAGAGGAACTTTCTCTCACCGTCACGCAATCGTAAAAACTGAGGACACAGAAGAAGAATACATCCCGTTAGATCATTTAGGAGACACCACCTTCCGAATTTACAATTCCCACCTTTCTGAGTACGGAGTTCTAGGATTTGATTACGGATATGCCATGGCTTCTCCAAACACCCTTACCATTTGGGAGGCGCAGTTTGGTGACTTTGTCAACGGTGCCCAAATTATTATTGACCAGTATTTAGCGGCGGCTGAAGAAAAGTGGAAAACGCAAAACGGACTCGTAATGTTACTTCCTCACGGATCAGAAGGCCAAGGGGCAGAGCATTCCTCTGCAAGACTTGAGAGATTCTTAGGACTGGCTGCGAATGAAAACATGGTGGTGGCGAACATTACCTCACCTGCCAACTTCTTCCACTTATTAAGACGTCAATTAAAGTGGAACTTTAGAAAGCCTTTAATTGTCATGTCTCCAAAATCTCTTTTACGTCACCCGAAAGTGGTTTCGAAATTAGAAGATTTTGCTCAAGGCGGATTCCAGCCTATTTTAGACGATCCGATCGCGAAAGCGGAGAAGGTGAAAAAAGTAGTGCTTTGTAGTGGAAAATTTTACTTTGAGCTTTTAGCCAAACAAGAAGAACTCGGAAGAGAAGATGTTGCGATTGTTCGTTTGGAACAGATTTACCCAATTCAAGAGGATAAAATGCAAGAAATTCTTCAAAAATATAGTGGAAGAACAGAGCTTGTTTGGGCTCAGGAAGAACCAGAGAACATGGGAGCATGGTCTTACATTCTTCGAAATTTCCGCAAGGAAAATATTGAAGTGGTCGCTCCGATTGCAAGTGGATCGCCTGCACCGGGTAGCCATAAGATGTACGAGAACAACCAAGCCGATATCCTTCAGCGCGTGTTTACTTCGGCTTAAATTAAAAAGTACCGTCTTTAGAAAAATCAATAAAATAATTAACGAAAAAAAAACATTCAAATATGTCAATTCTAGAAATGAAAGTTCCTTCACCGGGCGAATCCATTACAGAGGTTGAAATTGCAACCTGGTTAGTGAAAGACGGTGACTACGTAGAGAAAGACCAGCCAATTGCCGAAGTAGATTCTGACAAAGCTACCCTAGAGCTTCCTGCAGAGGAAAGTGGGATTATTACCTTGAAAGCAGAAGAAGGTGATTTGGTAGAAGTAGGTCAGGTGGTATGTCTTATCGACCGATCTGGACAAAAGCCAGCAGCAGGAGCAGAGGCTCCGAAAGCAGAAGCACCAAAAGCAGAAGCTCCGAAACAAGAAGCTCCGGCGCCAGCAGCCCCGAAACAAGAAGCTCCTAAATCGGATTCTTACGCAGCAGGTACGCCTTCTCCGGCCGCTAAAAAAGTACTAGACGAAAAGGGAATTGACCCCTCTACGGTATCTGGAACTGGACGTGATGCTAGAATTACAAAAGAAGATGCGGTAAACGCAAACCCTTCTTTTGGAGCCGTATCCTCAACTTCAGGATCAAGAGAAATGACCACAACAAAACTCTCTATGCTTAGAAGAAAAGTGGCTAGTAGACTTGTTTCTGTGAAGAATGAAACCGCAATGCTAACTACTTTTAACGAAGTGGACATGTCTGAAATTTTCAGAATTCGCAAGGCGCACAAAGAAGAATTTACAGCGAAGCATGGAATTGGACTTGGATTCATGTCTTTCTTTACGAAGGCAGTGACAAGAGCCTTAGAAATGTATCCTGACGTGAACGCATCCATCGACGGAGATTACAAAATCAATTACGATTTTGCAGATATTTCGATTGCCGTTTCGGGTCCAAAAGGACTGATGGTCCCTGTATTAAGAAATGCAGAGAACATGAGCTTTAGAGGCGTAGAGGCAAACATTAAATCTCTTGCAGACAAAGTACGTGAAGGAAGCATTAGTGTAGACGAAATGACAGGAGGTACCTTTACCATCACCAATGGAGGTGTATTTGGATCGATGCTTTCGACTCCAATTATCAACCCACCTCAATCTGCGATCTTAGGAATGCACAACATTCTTCAAAGACCCGTAGCCATTAACGGACAAGTGGAGATTCGTCCGATGATGTACCTGGCCATGTCTTACGACCACCGTATCATCGATGGGAAAGAATCTGTAGGATTCCTTGTGGCTGTGAAAGAAGCCATTGACAATCCTTTGGAATTCCTATTGGGTGGAGACGAGCGCAAAGGACTAGAACTCTAATTAGTTCCTTTTTAAATAATAAGAAATCCTACAGCTAAATAGCTTGTAGGATTTTTTTTTGGCCCTAGATGGACTTAGGCAACCTTTTTGCAGCCATTCAGCAAAAACCTGGCATGGAGTCTAAAACGAGTTTCAATATTAAGGTAACCGCGCGCCCCGTATACGATAGCAAAAACAGCTATCCACTCGAGAATCGATTTGTCTTTCGGTACGATATTACCATCGAAAATCTGAGCAAAATTCCCATTCAATTGCTACGAAGGGAATGGCTGATCTACGATTTAGGTTTCGGATTTACCGAGGTGAAAGGGGAAGGGGTCATTGGGCTTACGCCTGTGATTTTACCAGGGCATGATTTTGACTATTTTTCCAATGTACTCTTAAGTTCTGGCGTAGGCTATATGACAGGAGAATATCAATTTCGAAACTTACTCACTCAGGAACTTATCAACGTCGAAATTCCAAAGTTCAAATTGCACTCGCTCGTTTTGTGCAATTAAAAGAGCTAAAGCTTTTTAATCTGCTTTTGAAAAACAGGCAGGATTTCCTCTGTCGAGGTAATGATAAGTCTTTCAAAGCCAAGTAGCGCTAATTTAGCGCACACTTCTGCATCTTCGCCCGCACGGTGGTGTTTAAACTCCAACTGATGTGCAAGGGCCAAATTCTTCAAACTATAACTCCCTAAACCTTTCCAAGAGCGTTTGGCCACCTGAATGGAACAGAGGTAATTTAATTTGGGAGTAAACAGACCATAATGTTCTAGACTCGCTCTTAACACGCCTGCATCAAAGCCAGCATTGTGCGCTAGGAAAAGATTACCATAAAGCAGCTCGTAGATCTCATCCCAAATCTCTGCAAAGGTCGGAGCGTGTGCGACGTCCTTAGGCTCAATCCCATGCACTTCAATGTTTCGGGGATGGAAGTACGGAAAACTTGGCGGTTTGATGAGCCAGGTTTTGGTCTGTACGATTTTTCCTTGCTCTACGACGGTGACCCCAAGCTCACAAGCGGAACTTCTCTCATGGGTGGCTGTTTCAAAATCGATGGCGCAAAAATCAATCATGGCTTAGCGTTTATTTGACTGAGCACTAAATAGGCCCAGGGTTCTAAAACGAGGCTTTGGTTAGGGCTCAGGGTTTGTTTTTTGCCCTCAAACACATTATTGTACTCTCCGCTATGCTCGCTTAGATCTAACGTGAAATTTTGAGCTGTAGGGCTTAGATTTACAACCGTAAGGACTTTGTCTCCGTTTTTTTCTCGAACAAAACTAAGTACGTGGTCTTTTTTTGAGTTGGTAATGCGCTGCATTTCTCCGCCCCATTTGCCATTCCATAAGGCTTGGTTTTGGTGTTTCAATTGAAATAGCGTGGTGTAAATTGCGCGGTTTTCATGCGCTTGCCACGAGATCGGATCTTTCTCAAAAAAATCAAGGGATCGGGAGAGGCCTGCTTCTTGTCCGCTATACACTAAGGGCATCCCATCGAGGGTGGTCATGAGTACCATAGCGGCTTTGAGGCCTTCTTTGAAATTGAGGTTTTGATTGCCTTCCCAAGAGTTTTTATCGTGGTTGTCCGTGAATTGAAGTCGGATGGCTTCTCTGGGGAAGATAGACACATGTTCTGCGATATAGCCTTCCGTGAGCGGAAAGATTGGGGTGTGCTTCGTTGTGATCTGATGAAGTACATTGTAGAGTTCCCATGCGTAGGTGGCATCGAATGCGTGACGATGGAGCTCTTTGTCCTGCGCTTCTGCTAGGAGAAATACCGGCTTTATTTCTTCTAGTTCTGCTCTTGCGTTTTCCCAAAACTCAAGAGGAACAAAACTAGCCATGTCAGATCGGTACCCGTCGATATCAAACTCCTCGACCCAGTAGGTAAGGGCCCTAGTCATGTATTCTCTTAAAGCAGGTTTTGAATAATCAAAATCAATTATATCGTCGTAATCTCGCCAAGGTGTAGGCTGAAACTCTCCCTTAGAATTGCGTAAATACCAATCCGGGTGGTCCGTCACAAGAGCATTGTCCCAACTGCTGTGGTTTGCTACCCAATCGAGAATGACATGCATTCCTTGGGCATGAATAGCCTCGATCAATTCTTTGAAATCTTCTTTGGTTCCAAACTCGGGATTGACACCATAATAGTCTTTCACCGAATAATAACTCCCTAAGGTGCCTTTGCGGTTTTTCTCTCCAATGGGATGAATTGGCATGAGCCAAAGGATGTCAATGCCCATCGCTTTTAGCTCGGGCAGTGCTTTTTGAACTGCCTTAAAATTACCCTCTTTCGAGAATTGTCTTACGTTCAGTTCGTAGAGTGTAGCGTTTTTAACCCACGAAGGGGTATTTAACTCTACATAGGGTTTAGGCTGGTAGTTAGGGGATCTTTTTTGGGCAGCAAGTAACGTTATATAGAGCAAAAGGGAAAGGCTAAGAAAAGAGCGAAGACATCTCATCGGTATGGAATTAAGGGTTCAATTTACTTAATTCCGAGCGTTATTTCAAAAGAAAATGTCTGAAAATAAGCCATTTGCTTTGGTAGAATTTTTTCATTTGATAAGCGCCTCTTCTCTTCCAGGTTTCTTTGGCCTGTCCATAGAATGCGAAGTGCGCTCGTACTACGGCCCAAAGGTGAGGCAGTCCGTTTTGGATTCCAAAACGAATGCCTGCGATTCCATCCAGACAAAGGCGAAGAAAAATCAGGCCCAGTAAAGAAGGAAAAGGAAGGTTCTTGAGTAGCATGGATAGGTTGTTTCGGAAGTTTAAATAGGTCTTTTGTGGACTTTGCTTATTAAGAGTTCCACCGCCCACATGGTATACTTTTGAAAATCCCGTATAGAAAATTTTTCTCCCCGAATTTTTGAGTCTCCAGCAAAGGTCAATTTCTTCCTGATGAGCGAAATATCGCTCATCAAATCCCCCTTGTACCCAAAAATCTTTGCTTCGAATAAAAAGACAGCAACCTGAGGCCCAGAAGATTTCTGTTTGGTCGTTGTATTGACCTAGGTCTTTTTCAAGAGTATCAAACTCTCTTCCCCGGCAATAGGGATAGCCTAAATTGTCAATGAGTCCTCCTGCAGCTCCTGCAAATTCAAATGTATCCTTTTGCGAATAGCTAAGAATTTTGGGCTGAATTGCGGCAATGTCAGGACGCGCGTAGAAAAGTTCAAGTGGCGCAGAAAGCCAGTCCGCAGTCACTTCTACATCGGAATTTAAAAGACAATAGAATTTCGCTTTGATCTTTTTTAACCCTTCGTTATAGCCTGCCGCAAAGCCATGGTTTTGCGTGTTTACCACGATATGAACCTGAGGGTAGTTCTCTTTCAAAAAAGTAAGAGAATCGTCGCTCGAGGCGTTGTCGATCACATAGATTTGGGCGCCTTCTGAGTGCACTAAAACCGAGGGAAGAAATTTTTCGAGCCATTTCTTGCCGTTCCAATTCAAAATGGCGATGGCTAAATCAGGAGTTGAAGTCATAGGGATCAAAGCATTATAAGGGCGGGAGTAGACTTTTAATCTGCTTTTGGTATTTCCACCTGCGGTGGGACCAAAGGTAATTTGCAGGTCTTTTTTGAATGGTATTTTCTAAAAGATGATGGAATTTTTGAACCACTTCGAAAGCAGCAAAGCGCTCCTGTTCAGGGTAAATTCTTTCGTAGTTAATTTGGTAATAGCCCCGTTTTACCTTTTTCATGTCGCAATAAATGAAGAAAAGATCCTTTCGTGTGGCGAGCTTATCGTACCCGATAAACACAGGGGTCTCTTGATTTAAAAAATCAAGACCTTTGTCCACGTGAGTGTGGTGAGGGGATTGATCCGCGACAAACATATACACGGAGTCTCCGTCATTGGGATGGCTTAAAATATGTTTTATTACGTCCTTATCTTCAAGAGACTGGTTTTGAAATCGGTTTCGGATTTTCAAAATCTGCTGATCCCAAAACGAATTGTTGATTTTTCGATAAACCGGATAGGAGTGGGATTGAGGAAGCGAGGTGGCTAATGCGGAAATCCACTCCCAATTAAAGACATGACCCGCTAAAAGGATGACGTTTTTCCCTTCCTCTTTTGCCTCTTTAAATACATTCTGATTAATATGCTGTACTCGGACTCTTAATTCTCGCTCTGAAATGCTCCAAAGCTTTACTGTTTCTACAAGATAATCCGTAAAATTTCGATAGAATTCTTTTTGAATTTTTGAGATTTCTTCTTTGCTTTTTTCTGGAAAGGCATTCTGAAGATTGGTTCTCACTACTTTTTTTCGGTAGCCAATCAAATAATAATTTAAAAAGTACAGAATATCGGACATGCCGTAATGCAGCCACAAGGGGAGTTTTGAGATCCAAAGGAATAAGCGTAAGAGTACCTTCATAAAGTGTACAAATTTAAGAATTAAATCCCGAGACAAGGTAAGGAGTAAAATAAAAGCTGTATTTTTGATTCCAATTTGAACTTATTAATATGAAAAAAATCAAAATTTTAGCCCTCGCCGTCTTTTCGTTAACGCTTTTTTCTTGTGCAAAGAAAAGCGAAACGGGCAAGACGACAGTGGACTCTACAGTAGTTGAAGTGCAGGACAGTGCGGCAATTGCGGCGAAGAAGAAGGCGGATCAAGATAAAGAAAAGGCCGCTCTTCCCAAGCCCTATAGTGAGACAGAAGATGCAGAAGCCAAAATTAAAGAACTCGTAGTGCAAGCACAAAAAGAAAACAAGAACATTATACTTCAAGCCGGAGGGAACTGGTGTATTTGGTGTTTGCGATTTAATCAATACGTACAAACCACGCCAGAGTTAAAAGAAATTATTGATCAGAATTACCTTTATTACCATTTGAACTATTCGCCAAAGAACAAAAACGAAAAAGTTTTTGCGAGCTATGGAAATCCTGGGGATGAGTTCGGATATCCTGTTTTTATCGTCCTTGATAAAAACGGAAAACAAATTCACACCCAAGAGAGTGGAAGTTTAGAACAAGATAAAGGCTACAGCCTAGAGAAGGTGAAAGCATTTTTCAATGCGTGGAAGCCAAAGGCATAAGCAGCAAAGAAATCAAGTAATATTTTTCTGAAGCCGTCTCAATTTGATTTTGAGACGGTTTTCTATTCAATATTTAAGTGAAATCGCAATGCAAACCTAACGAAAATTAAAGTTACCGGCCTAGAGGCTATCCTATACAACCGTCTAAACCTACCAAATGAAATTGCCAAAACGTCAGATACGCTGCGATATGAGTATTTAGCCAATGGCAGAAAACTGCAATTACAACATCAAGATACGGGTATAATCTACCATGGCGATTTCCTTTACAAAACTCAAGGACTATCTGGAATGAGGGTGAATTACCAGAAAATTGGACGGTGGCAAAACTGAAGGTAAAGCATCCTTCCCGACCCTACAATCCTGACATTGCTAATGCTTTTTTCAGAAGCGGACTTATCGAATCCTGGGGAAGAGGAACAATTAAAATTTTTAACGAAGCTAAAGTCGCCAAAATACCTGTCCCAATTTTTAGATATGAGGATAATGGATTCTATGTGATTTTTAATTACATAGAAGTAAGTATGCAGCAACAAGTTCTGGATTTGATTAAGGAAGATCCGAAAATTACTATTGTTGAAATGGGAAATAATCTTAGCACTTCCGTTCGAACAATGAACCGTATTCTTAATGAATTAAAAGATGAAAATGTTATAAAAAGATCGGGTAGTAAAAAAGAAGGGTTTTGGGAAATATTGTAATTATTGGCACATAAGTGGCACAAAAGAATTCTTGAAAGGTGTTTAATAATAGGCAATGTACACCATATGATTTTTATTTAGGATAAAATGTGACACTAAAATGGCACATCAGAAATGTGATTTTATTGGTAGGTCATTCCATATCTCAAACCCTTGAAAATTTTTTCTTGTGGATTTTGTCTTTCTCCTCACAAGTCTCTGGCTTGTTTTGAGATATATAAATATTCTACGCCATCCGTTTTTTCTTGTCGGAAATTGACCCTAGAAGTATCACCTTCATCACGAACTTCTTTCCAAATTAAAAAACTAATATCTGACCAGCGTAATCCTGATAAACACGAAAAAAGAAAAGTTTTCTTCAATACTGGATATTATTTTCTGCTTTGGCTAAGCGTTGTAACTCATCAAAAATCAGATATTCTCTTTGACTTTCAGCCTGTTCAAATGATTACTTTTACCCATAGTAGTTGATAGTGTAGGAACTTCAAACTTACTAAAAATTGAGTAGCCATTTTTTTGGTTACTCTTTTATCGGACAACAATGAAAAAGAATGATAAGATCCTGAATTTGTTTATCAGAGATGGTGTCTTATTCAGATTTGTCGTAGATGCTCTAGAGGTAAATCGTTTCATTTTGGACGGTCCTGCTTCACCTCTAGTCATCTAAAAAAAAATGAAGCAAAGCTAAAGCCTCAATTCAGGTCAGACAATATGTAGTTCGTAGGGCGGATACGTCTCATTTCTCAATTTCCTTTAAGATTACCGGAGCTAATTTATGACCAAACATTAAAAGAACTTGGTTTACTTTTGTTAAACTTAAATTCTCCTTTCCTTGTTCTATTTTTCTAACCACAGTCAAAGCAACACCTGCTTTTTCAGCAAATTCTTGCTGTGTAAGATGGGCTTCTTTGCGTTTATCTTTGGTAAATTGTGCTAAACTTCTATACATTTTTATATGCTTTTGCAGGTATTTACTACAAATATATAAAAGTATATGTAAATGCGTATATTATTTGTTTAGAAGTGTATTTTATATGCGATGTGATATAAAATACTTGAAATAATAGAGCATATTAAAAGAAAAAATAACTGTTTAATGTTAAATTTTCACATGGGTTTCATCAAATGATTCTGTCACAAATTTAGGAGATATTTGTAACAGAGCGTATTATCATTTGAATATGTTGAATGAGATAGGGTCGAAACTTAGTTATTTCGATTCAAAAGCCTAATCACTAACTTCTTCTAAAATGACATAAGTCTTTTAATCCATTCTAATTTGGACTTCGAGTAGGGAGGATATTTAATTGAGGGCTCTCCCCAAGTGGTTCGCTTAAGAATTGATTTTTCATGGGAAAAAGTGCGAAAGCCCTTTTCTCCATGGTAACTGCCCATTCCTGAAGAGCCCACACCGCCAAAGGGTAAACTTGGATTGGTGAGATGCATAACCACATCGTTTATGCAGCCCCCACCAAAGGAAAGCTGAGTTAAAAAGGCCTCTTTTTCCTGTTTTCGATTTGAAAAAAGATAGGCTGCTAGAGGTTTTTCGTCATGAAGTACGCTCTGAAGTGCCTGTGAAAAAGAGCTGTAAGAGAGGATCGGTAAAATAGGTCCAAATATTTCTTCTTGCATTAACGGACTCTCCCTAGTGACGCCGCGAATGACGGTAGGTTCAAAATAAAGGGTCTCTTTATTTCGATTGCCTCCATAATAGGGATCCTCTCCGACTAAGAGGCCTTCCAGCCTTTCGAAATGAGAAGGGGAGATGATCTTTGTGTAATGCGTACTTTGAGCTTCGTATCGAAACTTTTTAAGATAGTGAGTCACGTGCGATAAAAACTGGGATTCAATAGCAGAATCAACGAATACATAATCCGGTGCCACGCATGTTTGTCCCGCATTTAGGAATTTTCCCCACACGATTCTTTTGGCTGCCGTTTTTAAATCGGCGGAACGCGTGATGATTGCGGGAGACTTGCCTCCAAGTTCGAGAGTCACAGGGGTCAAATGTTTCGCGGCCGCTTCGTAAACGATTTTCCCGACTTTGGTGCTTCCTGTGAAAAAGATCTTGTCCCATTTGTACTCTAGTAGTTCACTTGCAACTTCTTGTCCTCCCTTTGCGCAGTAAAAGGAATGAGATGAAAACGTGGAGTTGATGAGACTAGTGAGGAGTGCCATCGTATGGGGTGCATGTTCACTCGGTTTTAGAATCACCGTATTCCCTGCTGCAAGGGCAGCGATTGCAGGGCACAATGAGAGTTGAAGAGGGTAGTTCCATGGAGCCATGACCAAAACTAAGCCTAAAGGCTCTAGATAGATGCGGCTTTGTCCCGGAAGGTTTGCAAGGTTGGTTCTTACTCTCTTAGGCCGAGATAGAGAGCGGAGATTCTTCAAATAGTAACCCAGTTCACTATAAACCATAGAAAGTTCGGTTGCATAAGTGTCGAATCGGGACTTACCCAAATCTTTCTCCAGCGCTTCATAGAGTAAATTTTCATTTTTCTTGAGCGTAGATCGCAGAAGTTCTAATTGAATTCTTCTGAATTTTAAATCTTTGGTTTTATGCGATTGAAAAAAGGTTCTTTGGGTAGAGATTATATCTTGGAAGTTCATTACATTTAAGCTTATTTGTAAAATTAGCACTTTTTAAATTCATTAAAGGAAACTTTGAAAAAGGAATTTGTATGAACTTTCAAAATAAAACCGTTCTGATTACAGGAGGTGCCTCTGGCATCGGAAAAATTATGGCTAGAAAAAGCCTTGAAAGGGGCTGTAAATCCCTTTTGCTATGGGACCTGAACCTTGATGCCCTTGAGGCGGTGTCGCAAGAATTTGAAAGTCTAGGCGCTGCCGTGGAGATCTATAAGGTAGATGTTTCTAAAGGCGAGGAAATTGCCGCGGCGGCAAAGCAGGTTTTAGAAAAGCACGGTGCAGTGGATGTTTTGATTAACAATGCAGGCGTTGTTTTTAAAGGCTATTTTCATGAAAATTCGGCTTTTCAGATTGAGCAGTCCCTTCGGGTTAATTCCACAGGACCCATGCTAATTGCGAAAGAGTTTCTAGGACCGATGACGGCGCAGAACAGCGGATCCATCTGTAATATTGCTTCTTCGGCAGGACTGATTTCAAATCCGAAAATGGCGGTCTATGCGGCCTCTAAATGGGCGTTAACGGGCTGGAGTGACAGTCTTCGTTTGGAAATGGAGGAGCTCAAAAAACAGGTGCATGTCACAACCATTATGCCCTTTTTCATAAATACGGGAATGTTTGACGGCGTAAAATCGAAGGTACTTCCGATTTTGGATCCGGAAAAAACCTCCGAAAAAATTATTAGAGCCATTGAAAAGCATTCAGGATTACTAGCTCTCCCGCTTCCTTATTGGTTCATAAGGCTTACGCAAGGAATTTTACCCGCAAAAGTATACCAGTGGGTCATGCGTGATGTTTTTGGAATTTACGACACGATGAACGGATTCAAAGGACGTACTCAAAAATAAAGCCTTACCATTTGCGCCGTTTTACATAAATATAGGTAACAATCACAATCGTAGCCATGACAAGGAGCACCCCAATGTACCCGTATGGACTACTTAACTCGGGCATGTGACGAAAATTCATTCCGTAAAGTCCCACAATAAAGCTAAGGGGTAAAAAGTACATAGAATAGATAGCTAGAACCTTCATCACATAATTGGCTTTTTGGTCCGAAATGGCCAAGAACAGGGAAATCAAATTTGTGATCTGAGAGAGCATATGCTCATAATCGGTCATGACATCTACGTATTTATCATGTAGGTCGGTCGACTGTGTACTGGAAAGCTCAAGATGCGCAAACTTTTCAACCCACTGAGAGGAATTGTTAAGGATGCGGATTGAAAGCCCGATTTTTCTCTTTAGTTTGTAGAGGCCACGAAGTTGGTTGGCTCGGTCCGCTTTCTTTAAAAAGATTTGCTCTTCTTTTTTGTTTAAGATTTCAAAAATATCCTGGGATTCTTGGTCGAAGGTTTGAATGACTTCTAGAGCAATCCTAAGGAGGATGTCTTCAGCACGAAGGGGCTTCTTTTTGGAGTGCAGGTATTCTTTTGCTTTTTGAATGCTGGTGTTGGGAAGTCGGTGAACCGTAATAATTTTCGAACCCATTAAAAAAACACCAATTTTTGTCGAGATATCACTTATCGCATTGTGAGCGCCTTGGGTTGAACCTGTGCTTTCTCGAATTAGGAAGAATTCGAGATTTTCGTCCTTTTCGTATTTCGGTAGGTGATTGGGATCGACCACGTCTTCTAAGAGTAGTCGTCCAATCTTATGTTCCTTGTGGAGATTCTCCAAGTCTTCTGCACTTGGTTTTTCCAGATCTAGCCATTGGCACTGGTCATTTTGATAAAGGGTTTCTAAGGGCATCTTAAAAGGGAATAGGTTGAGGGCGCTTGCTAGTTTAGATAACGAATTTAGTGCAAATTTTAACACAAGAGATTGCAATGTGTAAATTTATCCTGTCTTTTTTCAAGTTCGCTCGATTCCATGGCAAAACGTTTACCCGCCGCCCAGGCTTTGCACAGCGTAAAAATTCATAGGAAAGAGTTGAAAAAAATCCATTCTCACTCTTTTTCTTATATTTACTGTAATTTGTAAGGGAGCTTAAGAGTCCACTTACTTACGCAGAAAATAGAAAGAAAAGCAAAACGATAAACGAATACGAATTATGATAAGAAGTATCATCAAAGGAACGGGATACTATGTTCCCGAGAATGTAGTTACGAATGACGATTTGTCAAAGTTAATGACCACAAACGATGAATGGATCACAGAGAGAACTGGGATTAAACAGCGTCATCACCGAAAGGAGCGTAACGATGCCGAAGAAACGACTTCCTATTTAGGGCTAAAAGCAAGCCAAATGGCCTTAGAAAACGCGAAATTAGAGGCGAAAGACCTTGATTTCATCGTTTTTGCAACGCTCTCACCCGATTATTTTTTTCCAGGATGTGGAGTCTTACTGCAAGAACAACTAGGCTGTGATACCATCGGTGCACTCGATGTTAGAAACCAATGCTCCGGTTTTGTTTATGCTTTAAGCGTTGCGAATGCCTTTATTAAATCCGGTACGTATAAAAACATTTTGGTGGTGGGAGCAGAGGTACATTCCTTTGGTCTTGATTTTTCCGACGAGGGTAGAGGCGTTTCGGTCATCTTTGGGGACGGTGCAGGAGCCGTGGTTCTTTCTCGTGCCAGTGAAGACGAGAAAGGAGACATTCTCTCCTTCAACATGCACTCTGAGGGGAAATATGCCGAGGAGCTGTGCACGAAATTCCCAGGGTCTAAGTACGGATGGAGCGATCGAATGAGACTTGAGCCAGAGGCGGTTACAAGCGCAGAGATATATCCCCACATGAATGGAAATTTCGTATTCAAGCATGCCGTCACAAGGTTCCCTGAAACGATGCAAGAAGCCCTTGCAGAGGCCGGTAAAACGGTGGAGGATCTTGATGTATTCATCCCGCATCAAGCGAATTTAAGAATTGCTCAGTTCGTTCAAAAGAAGCTGGGTCTAAAAGACGAGCAGGTTTACAACAATATTGAGCGTTTTGGAAATACCACAGCCGCTTCAATTCCTTTAGCGTTTGCAGAGGCGGTAGAAAAAGGAAAGGTAAACAGGGGAGACCTTGTGCTACTTTCTGCTTTTGGAAGTGGCTTCACATGGGGAAGCGTCCTATTTGAATATTAGAAGAATTTTAGACACACACACATAGTTTAAAAAAAGACTACTCGATAAAGAATCGAGTAGTCTTTTTTGTATAGTTGTGTCTAGTCCTGAACCTACTGTTTCAATAGTTTGTACTGCGGGTTGAAGTTTCGATCTCCAACTTTGGTCACTTGAAATAGGTGCCCTTCCGCCACAAAATAAACAGAGGGAGTAGGCGCCAAGTCCTTTTCGTTTGACTTGAGGCTGATGTAGGACCCGTCTTTACTAAACTGAAAAGTGCCTTCTTCCTTAAATTCTGCCCCATCCTTTTGATCTGCCCCTTCATACACTTGATTTAAGGTGTACTTATCGTCCGTATTTATAGTCAGAGTCGTTTCAATTCCGCTGCAAGAAGCGCACGGAAGTGTACCTTTATAGGTGCCTTGCCAATCTAAAGAGTTCTGCGTGGTATCTCCAATAGGAATCTCTTGCGCGCTCGTAGAATCCTCTAGAGCTGCAATAGTAATGGTGTCCGCTGGGTTTTCAATCGTCTCGGTTTGTTTTTTCTGGCAGGAACCTAGAAAGAGTAGTACTGCTGCAGAAAGTATAATCGGTTTTTTCATCTTGTTTTTTATTTGAAAGTATAAATTCAAAAACTGTGCTAAAGGCCTTTTGCAGGTGCTTTTATTTATTTTTAGAAGTGCCATGTATTTGCATTGCTTTTGTTAGCATTTGTTACTCAATATAGTAAGAAGTGGAAAAAACAAAAGACCCCGCTTTGCGCGAGGTCTTTCTAAGAAATTCTTCTTCTTCGGCTTAGCCTAAGAAAGGGTATTTGTAGTCTTTTGGAGAAACAAAGGTTTCTTTGATTGAGCGAACAGAAACCCAACGAAGAAGGTTCATTTTTGATCCTGCTTTGTCATTGGTTCCAGAGGCTCTAGACCCTCCAAAAGGTTGTTGTCCTACAACGGCACCGGTAGGTTTATCGTTGATATAGAAGTTACCGGATGCATTTTCAAGGGCAGTGTATGCCTCTGCAATCGCGTAACGGTCTTGAGCGAAAATAGACCCTGTTAGAGAGTAAGGAGAGGTTTGATCTACTAACTCTAAGGTTTCATCCCAAGCTTTGTCTTCGTATACATAAACGGTAAGAATAGGGCCAAAGATTTCTTCGCAGATACTTTCGTACTGAGGATTGGTGGTTTCAATCACGGTAGGTTCAACAAACCAACCTTTCTTTCCATCGCAATTTCCTCCGAAAATAACTTTTGAATCTTTTGATTTTTTAGCTCTCTCAATATAACCTGCACATTTGTCAAAGGATTTTTTATCAATCACCGCATTAACAAAGTTCGATGGATCTTCTGGTGAGCCCACTTTGATGGTCTTTAATTGAGCGTCCATTACTTTTTTCACGTCTTTCCACAAAGATTTAGGAATGTACGCTCTTGAAGCCGCTGAACATTTTTGACCTTGGTATTCGAAAGCACCTCTTACAAGGGCGGTTGCCACAGCTTCTACATTGGCAGAAGGGTGAACCATTACGAAGTCTTTTCCTCCAGTTTCTCCTACGATTCTAGGGTAGGTTTTGTATTGGTGAATGTTTTCCCCAATCATCTTCCACATGCTTTGGAATACAGGCGTAGATCCCGTGAAATGAAGTCCTGCAAAGTCTGGGTGAGAAAGAACGCGTTTCGCAGTATCCGCTCCGTCTGCAAAGACCATGTTGATTACCCCTGCAGGTAAACCTGCTTCCGTAAGCACCTCCATAATCACTTTTGCAGAATAGATTTGCATGTTGGAAGGTTTCCAAACCACTACATTTCCCATTAGAGCCATACAAGTAGGAAGGTTCCCAGCAATAGCAGTAAAGTTAAATGGTGTAATCGCAAAACAGAATCCTTCTAACGGTCTGTATTCAGAGCGGTTCCAGATTCCTTCGTCAGAAACAGGCTGTTCGCTGTAAAGGTCCGTCATGAATTCTACGTTGAAACGTAGGAAGTCAATAAATTCACAAGCAGCGTCAATTTCCGCTTGGTGTACGTTTTTACCTTGACCGATCATGGTCGCTGCATTAAGTTTGTCACGGTAAGGTCCTGCAAGTAAATCTGCTGCTTTTAAGAAGATCGCCGCGCGGTGTTCCCAACCTAGAGCATTCCATTTTTCTTTCGCATCAAGAGCTGCTTTAATGGCACTGTCTACATGCTTCATGGTACCCTCATAGTAGAATCCAAGATTGTGCTTATGGTCTTGAGGAGAAGAGATTCTTACCTCGGTTTTGGTAGTCACTTCTTTTCCACCAATAACCATTGGAATTGCTACTTTTTCTTTCCACATCTTTTTGTAGGTAGCAATGAGTGATTTTACTTCCGGAGAGCCCGGTTCGTAAGTTCTTACCGGTTCATTCACCGCGAATGGCACCTGAGAAATAGCTTTAGACATATTTTTATTGATTTTTAGATTAAAATTTGAGTATGTACAAAGTTAAGGGATTTAAGTGGAAAGACAAAGTTTCTCGGAATGTAGGAAGGATTAAAAACTTGTTCTAGGATCGGCCTTCCTTCCTCTTCAATCCTTTTCGATTTAAAAAAAAAATCCGCCTGGCTTGAAAACCAGGCGGACATAGAGAAAATTTAAAGTTAGTCAAGACCTCCTTTACGAGTAGGTTCTGATACTTTTGGCCATTCCATTTGTTTCCCCGTTCTAGGGTTAATGGGAAGGTTGATTTTTTGGTTAGAAGACTTTTCAGGATCTTCACTTGCCATGTAAGTCAAAATTGAGATAAGAGCTACGTTGTTTTTAATATCGTCAAATACGATTTTGTCGTACGTGTCCCTTTGCGTGTGCCAAGTGTAACTTCCATACGCCCAGTTAAGAGAACCTAGCATAAATGCAGGGGCTCCAGCCGCTACGAAAGAAGCGTGGTCACTCCCTCCACCACCAGGAGTTCCTGGGAACGTAAAGTTAATGTCTCTTGTCAATTTTGAAGGCGCTGCACTAAACCAACGTCCTAAAAAATCATAAGCATTTAAGAAGCCTTGTCCACTCACGTTTTGAATTCTTCCGGTTCCGTTGTCTTGGTTGAAAACGGCCTGAATTCCGTCCATTTTGTCTTTGTGCATTGATACATAGCCTCTAGATCCGTTAAGGCCTTGTTCTTCACTTCCCCATAATCCTACGATAATGGTACGTTTTGGGTTCGGGTAGTATTTTTTAAGAATACGGGCTACCTCCATCATGGTAATGGTACCGGTACCGTTGTCGGTTGCTCCAGTTCCTCCATCCCAAGAGTCAAAATGGGCAGAAAGAATCACATATTCATTTGGTTTTTCACTTCCTTTGATTTCAGCCACCGTGTTGAATGTCGGTGCCATTCCGTGGTCTTTGCTTGAAGTTACGATGTTAAGTTTTGGAGTAATCCCATTTTGAAGCATACGGTAAAGTTGTCCATAATCTTCTAAAGAGACGTCTACTACAGGGATTTTTTTCGTTCCTGCTGAGAATATTTTATTCACCCCAAATCCACGGCTCCAATTGCTCCACACAAGACCTGCAGCGCCAGCTTCTTCAAATGGCTTATTAAGACTTCTCCATGAGAGTCCTAAAACGGCAAGACTTTCGTTCCAAGCTTTGCTTTCTGCGCGAGTTCTCTCTTGGTAAGCTTTGTACGATTCTTCGGTTGCAAATTCTTTCCAATTGTAATCAGGTCTACCGCTTGATTGGTATTGAGATACCATCACGAGTTTACCTTTTACTTGGGGAAGCCATTTTTCGAATTCCGCTTTGGTTTTGAATACAGGAAGCATGATGACTTCCGCAGTCACTCCTTTTGAGCTGGTTGCAGGGCTGAAAGCCAGCTGCATAGCTTCTAGAGATTTTGTGTAGGGATACACCATCGTAGCAGAGGAAGTTCCTCTTTCCCATGATTTCCATTCTCCCCACTGCTCATTTTTAGCCTCAATGCCCCAAGTCTTGAACTTGGCTACTGCCCAGTCGTGGGCTTGTTGCATTTTTGGACTTCCCACAAGTCTAGGGCCGATCCCGTCTAGTAACTCAAACGCAAGGGGTTCAAGTTGAGAGTTTTCATAGGTTTCTTTCATGATTTGATCCACCATAGCCTGCTGATTCTGAGCTGCTACGAGGCCTACCGTAAGCGATAGGGAAACCGTCATAATTCGTGTAAAATTCCTCATTAATTAAATTTTTGATGAAGATATTAAAAATATTTGAAATAAAACCCTTACACTGCGCTTGTAGTCGAGCTTTTACGCAATTTGCTTTTTGAATTCATCTCCACGCTTTGTGAAAAAAGGTCTTCTCGAAAGGGGATTAAAAAAACTAAATTCCGTAACTTTAACGTTTTAATACTTAAAGAATATGACTTCAAAAGAAAAAGTGGCTTTGCTTCGCAAGGAGATGGAAGCCAAAAATATCGATGCCTTTGTGGTGTTTTCCGCAGATCCACACATGAGCGAATATTTGCCTGAGCAGTGGAAAGAACGTGCATGGCTCACTGGGTTTACAGGATCCGCAGGATTTGCGGTTCTTACTAGAGATAAGGCAGGTGTTTGGACGGACGGACGTTATTTTATCCAAGCCCCTAATGAGCTGAAAGGATCTGATTTTGAATTGATGAAAATGGGAGCGGATGGTGTTCCCGATTATGTTACGTGGCTTAAACAGGAAGTGAAAGAAGGAGGAGTGGTTGCCACGAACGCCTTTGCAGCCGCCAATAGCAGCTGGGAGGAAATGAGCCAAGGCTTAAAAGACAAAGGAATTACCCTTGTGGACCTTCCTTTGTTAGATGCCGTTTGGACCGAGCGAGGAGAAGAAATCAAAAACCCCGTTTTTGTGCATCCTTTAGAGCGCGCAGGCCAAAGTGTAGAAGATAAATTGAGCGCGATTCGTCAAAAAATGGAAACGCAAAATGCAAATCTGCATGTGATTTCCAGTTTGGACGATGTGGCTTGGACCTTAAACTTAAGAGGAAGTGATGTAGAATGCAATCCTGTTTTCCTAGGATACGTTGTGATTTCTCTAGACTCCGCTTATCTATTTGTAGACGAATCGAAAGTGGATCAGGAGGTAAGAAACCACCTGCAGGCAGCCTCGGTAGAGATCAAACCTTACGAAGAATTTTATCCGTACCTAAAGTCACAAAAAGGGAAATCGGTTTTGGTTTCTCCAAACAGCAACCAAGCTATTTTTGTAGCCTTAGAAGGAAATGAAATCCTTAAAGCTCCAGTTCCTGGAAACTTAATGAAAGCCATCAAGAATGAAACCGAACTAGAAGGGTTTAGAACCGTGATGGTTCGAGACGGTGTGGCGATGGTTAAGTTCTTACACTGGCTTACAACGTCTGTAGGAACAGAGGTAATGAGTGAATATTCGATTGCTCAAAAGCTACAAGGTTTCCGTAGTGAAGGAGAGAATTTTGTAGGAATTAGTTTTGGAAGTATTGTGGGATACAAAGGCAACGACGCTATTCCACATTATGCACCTTCTGAAACTGCAAGTGAGATTGTAGAGGCAAAAGGAAGTATTTTAGTTGATTCCGGAGGTCAATACCTAGAAGGAACCACGGACATTACAAGAACTTTTCCTTTAGGAGAGGTAAGTGAGCAGTACAAACGAGACAGTACTCTTGTGCTAAAAGGAATGATCCGACTTTCTCGCGTGAAATTCCCAAAAGGAACGAAAGGCGTGCATCTGGATGCCATTGCAAGACTTCCGTTATGGATGGAAGGGAAGGAGTACAACCACGGTACCGGACACGGAGTTGGAAGTTTCATGAATGTTCATGAGGGTCCTCAAAACATCCGTAAGGATATGAATTTTCAAGATCTAATTCCAGGAATGGTCGTGTCAAACGAACCGGGACTCTATATTGAGAATGAGTACGGGATTCGTCATGAAAACCTAATTGCGGTGAAGGAATCCGAAACGACCGCCTTTGGAGAGTTTTACGAGTTTGAAACTCTTACGATTTGTCCTTTCTTTACCAGTGCGATTCAAAAAGATCTATTGGCTCAGGAGGAAATTGAGTGGTTAAATGAGTACCATAGATGGGTTTCTGAAAAACTCTCTTCCCACCTGAATGGAGAAGTAAAAGAGTGGTTCCTAGAAATGGTGAAACCGATCTAAGACCTTTTACTAAACTATATATAGAAAGTCGCCTATTTTTGGGCGACTTTTTATTTGTGGAAATTTCCAGAGTTCTATGAAACGAAAAACCACCAAAGCGTGAAGCTTAGGTGGTTTTTCTATCGTTGTAGTCTGAATTACCTTATTTCTTTTTGTAAGAAGCGTCTTTAATTCTTGCTTTCTTACCTCTAAGATCTCTGAAGTAAAAGATTCTAGCTCTTCTTACTTTACCTCTACGGTCTACTTCAATTTTTTGAAGGGCAGGAAGGTTAAGTGGGAAAACTCTCTCTACTCCAACCTCACCACTCATCTTACGAATGGTAAATGTTTTGGTACCTCCGGTTCCTCTTAATTGAATTACGGTTCCTTTAAAGAACTGAGTTCTTGTTTTAGCACCCTCTCTAATTTCGTAATACACAGTGATGGTGTCACCGGCTTTGAATTCTGGGAATTCTTTTTTTGTAATGTACTTGTCTTGTACGTACTGTAATAAATCCATTTTTTAATAAAAAAAATATGTCAAAGCTAAGCAACATGCACGTCCTTCGTCAGAGGTTGGTTAACAGGTTGCAAAAATACAACAAAATTTTAATTCTGCAACTATTTATTGTGAGTCTACTTATATTTATTCGTTTTAATTTCAATCATGTCCTAAATAAAATTCTTTAATTCAAAATTGTAGCATTTTTTTGAAATAAGGAGTTTGGTATATACCTTTTCTATTAAGAAAACTTTCTTTCAAACTACGCTTTAAACCCTAGGCAGGATTGTCAACTTTGTTCCTTAATAGCACCGTGTTGAGTGGTTAGTTCCAAAATGGAACAAACCACTTTTCGGTCACTACAGTGGTAATTTCTTGTTCACCATAGCTACTTACAGCAGCGAAGAAAGCCCAAGAGTTGGGACGCTTTATCAATCTATCGTCGGTGCATAGGCTATGGAGGGAGTAGTTTACAAGATCACGGCAAATGCCATTGCCCTAGGTATGCATAAACTCCTTAAGTGGAAGGGCAGATAAAAGACCAAGCAAAAACCCACGAAATGTCCAAGTCTAAGGTGGTAGAAGAGATCATGCTAAAGAAGCAAGCTGTAAAAAGTTTCGTTCCTATAGAGGAAATTGCGGAGTTATGCGTATTTTTAGCAACAGATAACGCAAGTGCAGTTTCCGGATCAGCCTTTACCTTAGATGGCTGCTGGAGTGCACAATAAAAGTAAAGACAATGATTGATAAACGAGTTAACAATGCAAAAGAGGCCACAGCGGATATCCAAAGCGGTATGACCCTCATGCTAGGAGGCTTTGGACTGTGCGGCATTCCAGAGAATAGCATAGCCGCCTTAGTGGAATCGGGTATTAAAGATTTAACCTGCATTTCAAACAATGCTGGGGTTGATGATTTTGGATTAGGCTTACTGCTGCAGAAAAAACAAATTAAAAAGATGATAGCCTCCTATGTAGGAGAAAACGCAGAGTTTGAGCGTCAGATGCTAAGTGGAGAATTGGATGTAGAACTCACTCCACAGGGAACTCTTGCTGAAAAATGCAGAGCGGCTCAAGCCGGAATTCCTGCCTTTTATACACCTGCCGGCTACGGTACGGAAGTAGCTGAGGGGAAACAGGTCCAAGAGTTTAATGGTAAAATGCATATCTTAGAGCATGCGTTTGAAGCGGATTTTTCCATTGTGAAAGCTTGGAAAGGAGATCATGCAGGAAACCTTATCTTTAAAGGAACCGCTCGTAATTTTAATTTTCCAATGGCCGGTGCCGGGAAGATTACCATTGCCGAAGTGGAAGAGCTTGTGGAGCCTGGTGAACTAGATCCCAATGAGATTCACATTCCAGGAATTATGGTTCAAAGGATCTTCCAAGGAGCTCAATTTGAGAAAAGAATCGAACAACGTACCACCCGAAAAGATTAGGTCTAATGCTTACAAAAGAACAAATTGCACAACGAATCTCGAAAGAGGTAGAAGATAGATACTATGTCAACCTAGGCATTGGAATTCCAACCCTAGTGGCAAATTATGTCCCTAAAGATTTGAATGTTGAGTTTCAAAGTGAGAATGGAGTCCTAGGAATGGGCCCTTTTCCAAGAGAAGGGGAAGAAGATGCGGATTTAATTAATGCGGGAAAACAGACCATTACTACGCTTCCTGGAGCCTCGTTTTTTGATTCCGCCTTTAGTTTTGGAATGATCCGAAGTCAAAAGGTTGATTTAACGATTTTGGGGGCTATGGAAGTCTCAGAAACGGGGGATATAGCCAATTGGAAAATTCCTGGGAAAATGGTTAAAGGAATGGGAGGTGCCATGGATTTGGTGGCTTCCGCCGAGAACATTATAGTAGCGATGATGCATACTAACAAAGCAGGAGAGAGTAAGGTACTAAAGAATTGTACACTGCCCCTTACCGGCGTAAGATGCGTGAAAAAGATTGTTTCTAACCTAGCAGTGATGGAAGTGACTTCCGAGGGACTTGTGCTTTTAGAAAGAGCTCCTGGGGTTTCTGTGGAGGAAGTGATTGCAGCCACTGAGGCGAAGCTAATCATCAAAGGAGACGTTCCGGAGATGCAGTTCGACTAACTAAAAATAGAAGAAACACAAATCTAGATCATAAAGCTCTGTGAAAGCAGATTAAAAATAGGCCAAGTGAAAACTTGGTCTATTTTATATTTAGGTATTTCCTTAGAAAAGAGAGTGTAAAAAAGCAGCCTAACTTACGGCTCAAAACTCTCAAATTTTCCATTTTCATAGAATAGCACAATTCTTTTAACTCTATTTGGTTCATTATTAGAGGGTTGCGCTTCGTTTTCACGAGGCTTCTCGTCTAATGGCTGAGAATCGTTTAAAAGGGAACCGAGTGAACTAGTAGGCGATTTAGGCGATTCTGGCGCTCTCTCTACTTGAGGGTTTGGAAAGGACGAGGGCAAAATACGGTCTTCAGACTCGGTCACTCCAAAGTTTTCATCATTAATTAAAGCAAATAAATCAGGCATCGATGGGGTTGAAGGGGCCTCAATCTCGCCTTGATCTTGCTCTGGTTTCGTAGGGGCGAGCATCTCGCCTTCGCCCAGTATGAGCCATTCCCATTGGAGTTCCGGGTATTTTTCTCTCACCTTCATTAAGAAGTCGAGTGAGGGTTTGTTTCGTCCCGAGGTAATGTGGGAAATGGAGGAGCGTTGAACTTCCACGGCATCTGCAAATTCAGAAGGAGAAAGCTGAGTGTACTCAATAATTTCAGAAATTCTCTCATTTAAGCTCATAACAATTGCTTTTTTACTAATTACAAATGTAAAACAATCTTTTACAATATTAAAATACAAATGTAATCAGGTGGAGAGATTCACAAGTTACAAAAGTAAAACCAACGCTTAAAGCATTGGTTTTACTATATTTACGTAATCTATAATTGTAAATTAGTGGCGGAAATTCTCATCATTCTCTGGATCGTACTTAAGTTTACGCTGCTTTTTCTGGTCTGGGAATATCAGAGATGCAAGTATGCTTAACGCTAGAATCGAGACGATAATGATTAAGGAATGGAAGGTTTGGAAGCCCCATTCTTCAAGCATATGATGAAAGATCATCTTGAGTCCAATAAAGGTTAATAGGAAAGAGAGTCCTACTTTTAAGAATCTGAACTTGTCGATAATTCCAGCTAGAAGGAAGAACATAGATCGAAGTCCTATAATGGCGAATATATTCGAAAAGAACACGATGTACGGGTCGTGGGTTACTGAGAAGATCGCAGGGATACTATCCACAGCGAAGATTAAATCGGTGGCTTCTATGATTAATAGAACCAGGAATAGGGGAGTCATTTTCTTAACTCCATCGATTACGACAAAGAAATTATGCCCTACAAACTGATTGTGAACCTTAAAATACTTGTTGGCGAATTTAACCACAGGGTGCTTTTCAGGGTCGATTTTATCCTCTTGGTCTTTCTCTAAGAACATCTTCACTCCTGTGATCACAAGGAAGGCCCCAAATACGTACATAATCCATCCGAACTTGGCGATAAGCGCTGCTCCGATGAAGATAAAGATGAAACGTAGGACAATAGCTCCTAAGATGCCCCAGAACAAAACACGGTGGTAGTTCTTTTCTGCTACACCAAAGGCGGAGAAAATTAGGATCATCACAAATATATTATCTACAGAAAGGGCGTATTCCACAATGTACCCTGTTAGATACTCTAAGCCTAGGTTTTGATTGTAGAGCTGTAAGGAATGCTCAAAATTGCCCGGAATGATTTTAATGGGATGTTTATGCTTTATAATGACTTCTTGCAATTGTTGCATGGAATCAATGCCGTGGAGTAGGTGACCGTATGTGGTCAATAGAAAATAGAACCCCATAGAAAGAAGGACAACGAAAAAGCTCATAAGACCCGCTTTTTTCATCGTGACGATTCCTTCTGATTTACGACCCATGTTTAGGTCAATGGCTAGAATAAATAAAATGAAGAGAAGAAATCCTCCCAGAAATAAAAGTTCGTTGTTCATAGAATTAATTATAACGGCAAAGATACTGAAAAACTCAGTTTTATAATAATTTACAAATGTATACACCGGCAAAGTGCTAAGGGAGTTTACAAGCTTGCACGTTTAAATTAATAACTCCAAAACGGGGAGAATACAAGTTATAAACACTTAAAGTAAATATGAAGTAAGCATTTAATAGAAGAATGTAACTATTTGAAATTAAATAAATTGATAATATTGAATTGAATTTAATGCAATCCACAAAATTATCCACAGACATTCTGACATTTTGACCTGTTTGATGAATTTAGGAATGTTAATCATTGTGGAAACTTAAAAAAAATCTATTTTTGATTTTTGTAAATTGAATGACCATGAGTTTTGAATGCTTTTATCGCCCCTGTCCTAATTTCCCTAATCGCTATATATCGCCCGAGAGTGTAGAAAAATTCCTACAGGAGAATCTGAGCGGTTTACGATCGAAGGTGGGAGTCTCGCATGAGGGAAGAGCGATATATAAAGTTTCCTTAGGAACCGGAAGAACTCGTGTGCTTGCTTGGTCGCAAATGCATGGAAATGAGAGCAATTCAACGCATGCGCTGTTTGATATGCTTTTTACTTTACAGGAGCTTCCTGCCCTCAAACAGGATCTTTTTTCTCGAATTACCTTAGATTTCATCGTGATGCTAAATCCTGACGGATCTTTGCGTTGGACACGACGAAATGCACTCGATATTGATCTAAATAGAGATTATTTATACAACTCAAGTCTTGAGTTTCCTATTTTGCGCAAGATTGCGCAAAGCGGATCCTATGATTATGGACTCAATCTACATGAACAAAGAACCCTATTTTCCACAGACGGAGTGCATCCAGCAACCCTAAGTTTTCTTGCACCTGCAGAGAATAAAGAAAGAGAGGTTACTCCTACAAGAAAAAAGGCCATGGCGGTCATCGCAGAACTTGGAAAGTTAATGCAAGGATTACTTCCTAATCAAGTGGCACGCTACAACGATGAATTTTATCCGAGTTCCACGGGGGATAATTTCACTAAGATGGGACTTCCTACAATCTTATTTGAAGGAGGACATTTTCAGGGAGATTACTTAAGAAAAGAAACGAGAAAGTATTATACCATCGCCCTCTATTATGCTTTACAACTCATAGCGGAATTAAAAGGGAGTACAGAAGGATATGAAGCGTATTTTGAGCTTCCAGAGAATAAAGAGTCCCACTATGACCTTATCTATCGAAATGTGAAATTAGAGACCTCTTACGAGTGCATACTCGACATTGCAGTTCAATACCGAGAAGTCAAAAAGGAAGAGAATCCAGATATTTCGTTTGTTCCCATCGTAGTAGAAGTGGGAGATTGCAGTTCGAAAAAGGGATGGGTGGAAATCGATTGCACAGGGAAGAAATTCAAAAGTTCTCGAAAGTACCCGAAGTTAGATGAGCCTATGGATTTTGAAATCATCTAAAGAATGAATCGGTTAGTCGACGACTTCAATGCCGCTAGCCAGGATTCGAATTTGCGTAGAGTCGCTGGATTTAGCACTTTCTTTCGTGCGCTGTCTCTCTTGTGCAATTCCTTCTAATAGGACCTGTTTACCCCGAATGTCTTGAGGCACGAAAAAACCATAATCTTTCATCTGGACTAAGAATTTTTCATTTTTTGGAGTTTTAATGACGATCCAACACCCTTTGTTTTCACAAACCTGAGTGACTTCACCCTGAAGGGTTATTTTTTTGCTGGATTTTCCGTCTTTAACCGTTTGTTGAATAGAGTTTAAGGATTGCGTACGAGGAGAAGAACCTACTTTTTCACCAAAAGTTTGGCCTTTTTGTACTGATTTGGAGGGAATTAAATTGGAAGAATCCACCTTTTGCGCAAGTACAAAGGTACTCAGGCCCAAGAGTAAAATGATTAGTTTACTTTCAATATATTTCATGGTGGGGCAAAAATAGTTAAATTTTTAGAAGTCACCATGCCCATTTTTTTAATTATTTGATATATTTACGTCTCCAAACTAATTTTATGAAAAAACAATTAAAGCTGTGGGACGGAATCATGCTCGTGATGGGGTCTATGATCGGGAGTGGGATTTTTATCGTCAGTTCCGATATGATGAGAAATTTGGGTTCCGGCTATTGGCTTCTCGTCGTATGGGTGATTACGGGGATCATGACCATCTCGGCTGCAATCTCTTACGGAGAGCTTTCTTCTATGTTTCCTAAAGCGGGCGGGCAGTACACCTACATGACGGAAACTTTTGGCAAAAGGACGGGATTCTTGTACGGATGGGGTCTTTTTACCGTGATTCAAACCGGTACGATTGCTGCAGTGGCCATGGCTTTTGGAAAATTTACCGCTTATTTAATTCCGGCTCTGAACGATTCTGATCCTTTGTTTCAAAGTGGAACCTTTCGAATTACTTACGTTCAAATTCTTGCGATCGTCGTCATTTTATTTCTTACTTATATCAATACGCGAGGCGTAAAGAACGGAAAGATTCTGCAAAATGTATTTACCGCGAGTAAAATTTTAGCCCTGGTGGGAATCATTATTTTTGGGTTCTTGCTTATTAAAAACTCCCATTGGACGGAAAACCTGAGTATGGGATGGAATGCCTTTCAAAATTTAGGAGAGCAGGTTGGAAACGATTTAATTTCCACAAGCTGGAAACCCATTAGCGGAATGGCTTTAATGGGCGCAATTGCAGCTGCAATGGTAGGCTCAGTCTTTAGTTCGGTTGCTTGGGAAAACGTAACGTTTATGTCGGGGGAGATGAAAAACCCAAAGGTGAATATAGTACGCTCGATGGTGATTGGAACCAGCGCAGTGATGGTGCTTTATTTGCTTGTGAATTTTGTGTACTTAAATGCATTAGACCGCGATGGAATGGCCTTTGCGGATAAAAATAGACCTGCTGTCGCCGTGGCTGAAGTCATGCTTGGAACCGGCGGAACTGTGGTTATGGCCCTTTTGGTTATGATTTCGACCTTTGGATGCATTAACGGACTTGTGCTCGCAGGTGCGCGGGTGTATCAATCCATGGCAAGAGACGGTCTTTTCTTCAAATCTGCGAAAGAAAACAACCGTTTTGATGTTCCGGGCAAATCGTTGTGGATGCAAGGTGCCTGGGCCTCTGTGCTTGCCCTCTCGGGGCAGTATGGGGATCTTCTTGATATGATTTCGTTTGTCATTGTGCTGTTCTATATGATTACGGTCTTTGGGGTCATTTACCTTCGCTATAAAAAACCAGAACTTCCTCGTCCATACAAAGCCTGGCTTTACCCCGTAACTCCGATTCTTTACCTCTTGATTGGATCTGCATTCTGTATCTTGCTTATCCTTTATAAACCTCAGTATACATGGCCCGGATTTTTGCTCATTTTAGCAGGTCTGCCTGTGTATTATTTTGTGAATCGAAAAAAATCCAAATAGAGCTGGCTTTAAAGCCAGCTGCCCTTCGAATCCCTTCCTTTGGGTACGAATAGGCCCTTTTTTATGCACTCAATAGAGTTCTCAAGAAAGTATAGGTCTTAGTCCATGGTTAAGTGGGATTCTTCATATAGAAAGCCTTACGAGCCATCGCTGTAAAGCTTTTTTCTTTTGCGAAGCTCTTTTGCATGGATTTCTTCTTTTAAATTGGCCTTCTTTTGCCTATTTTTACCAAAAATTTATCGACATGACGAATTGGAAAACTGTGAAGGAGTTTGAGGACATCACGTATAAGAAAAGCGGTGGGGTTGCCCGCATTGCTTTTAACCGACCAGAGGTTCGCAATGCCTTCCGACCAAAAACGACCTCAGAGCTTTATGAGGCGTTCTTTGATGCCTCAGAAGACCCGTCTATCGGAGTCGTTTTGCTCACTGGAGAAGGTCCCAGTCCCAAAGACGGAGGCCATGCATTTTGCAGTGGAGGAGATCAAAAAGCCAGAGGCCAAAAAGGCTATGTAGGAGAAGACGGTAGACACCGACTCAATATTTTAGAAGTACAACGACTTATTCGTTTTATGCCCAAAGTCGTGATCGCTGTGGTCAACGGCTGGGCCGTAGGAGGAGGGCACTCTTTGCACGTGGTTTGCGATTTAACGCTGGCGAGTGAAGAGCATGCTATTTTTAAACAAACCGATGCCGATGTGACTAGTTTTGATGGAGGGTACGGTTCGGCTTACCTAGCTAAAATGGTAGGTCAAAAGAAAGCCCGAGAAATCTTTTTTCTTGGACGCAATTACAGTGCTAAGGAAGCTTTTGAAATGGGTATGGTGAATAAGGTGATTCCTCATGAGGAGCTTGAAACGACAGCCTATGAGTGGGCTCAGGAGATTTTAGGAAAATCCCCAATGTCGATTCGCATGCTTAAGTTTGCAATGAACTTAACGGACGATGGGATGGTGGGACAGCAGGTTTTCGCTGGCGAAGCCACACGTCTTGCATACATGACCGATGAGGCCAAGGAGGGGAGAAACGCCTTTTTGGAAAAAAGAGATCCTGACTTTGGTAAAGACCAATGGATTTCATAAAAAAGAACTTTTTTAGTAGAGAATAAAAGAATGACAGAATGGATTAAAGCTGCACGTCTAAGAACACTTCCTTTGTCGGTGAGTGGAATTATCGTGGGCTCGTTTATCGCCAAATGGCGTTTGGAAGAAAGAGGAGAGTTTTGGGATTGGAGCCTGTTTGCACTTGCACTACTCGTCACACTCCTTTATCAAATTCTATCGAATTTTGCCAACGACTACGGCGATGGCATCAAGGGAACCGATGCACTTCGCTCTTCGAAAGCAGAAGCAAGGGCTGTAGGTTCGGGAAAAATTACAGCCGACCAAATGAAAAAAGCGGTGATCGTCTTGGCGGCACTTTCGCTTTTGGCGACGCTAGCACTCTTATATCAGGCCTTTTGGCGCTATGGACTCAACCAAGAGTTCTATACCTTTTTGGGACTTGGAGTGGCCTCTATACTTGCTGCCATCGGATATACAGTAGGCAAGAAGCCTTACGGATATTTAGGACTTGGGGATCTGATGGTCTTTTTGTTTTTTGGACTTGTGGCCGTAATGGGAAGTTACTTCCTTTTCACCAAATCCTTTGACTACGATGTACTTGTGCCTGCAGCGGCCATAGGCCTGCTTGCCACAGGGGTATTGAATTTAAATAACATGCGGGATTTTGAGAGCGACAAAGCTTCAGGAAAAAAGACCTTTGCTCAGAAGATTGGATATCGCTACGCAATGGTCTACGAAATGGTTCTTTTGCAACTGCCTATTATTCTTATTTTGGTGTTTTTGATGCTCAATCAATTCCACGAAAAAGGCCAATATTATGCATTTATCGTCATGATTATGCTCTTTCCTATGGCGGCCTTACGACGACGCATTTTGCAAACCAAATCCCCAGAGGAACTTGATCCGTTCCTAAAACAATTGGGTATTCAGACCCTAACCGTAAGTATTTTACTAGCGGCAGGGCTCACCTTTTTTAATTAATGCTGCGTTCACTTTTTTGGCTTTTAAAATCAAGGGAGTGAACTAAAAATAAATACAATGAAAATACAATTTTTAGGACAAAATTGCTTTTTGTTTACCTACAAAGGCCAAGTAATTTTAAGCGATCCTTTTTATTCGTTTCAAGAGAAGCTCTCAGGTTTTCAACTCGAGAACCAAAAAATCGATTACATTTTAATTACCCATGCGCATGGGGACCATATCGCGGATGTAGACAAAGTTTTAAAGGCGTATCCTGAGGCTGTGGTCATAGGACAACCTGAAATTTGCGATTATTTCAAAAGCAAAAACCAAATTGACATCAATTTGGGCGGTTCTGCAAAGCTGCAAGATCTAAAGATCACGATGCTTCCTGCGCAGCATACGAGCTCGTTTCCGGACGGATCGTATGGAGGAGTACCTTGTGGGTATATGTTCCGATACGAAGGCAAAAATCTATATTTTGCGGGCGATACGGGCGTGATGGCAGATATGGCTATCTTCCCAAGAGAGTTCGGAGCGATTACAGCCGCTATTCTTCCGATTGGGTCGCATTATACCATGTGCGCGAACAAAGCTAGTTTTGCTGCTTCAGAACTCTTAAATACGCCCCGAGTGATCGGATGTCATTTTGATACGTTTGATGCAATTAAAATTAACCATGAGTCGGCTCAGGCTAGTTTCAAAGAAA
Organism: Epilithonimonas sp. KH_059; assembly: GCF_057838485.1. Taxonomy (NCBI): domain Bacteria; kingdom Pseudomonadati; phylum Bacteroidota; class Flavobacteriia; order Flavobacteriales; family Weeksellaceae; genus Epilithonimonas; species Epilithonimonas sp. KH_059. The sequence goes on along the minus strand of NZ_CM174468.1, from coordinate 481,616 downwards.
AAGGGGTGGAACTTGTTTTGCCTAAAGTAGGGGAAAGTTTTGAGGTATAGGCATAAAAAAACGGCAAGCGATCTACATCACACCGCTACAACCAATTACCTTTGCTGCGTTCCCGCCCTGGAGGATTCTCAGGAGCTGGTTGTGTAGGACTTGCCGAGTGCAAAGATAAGGCAATTATTTAAAATTCAAAATATCCATTCAAAATTATTAATCAATTCTTATATCACTTTATGTTCAAAAATGTTTATACCACTGGATTCATGCTCTTTATCGTCGTCATGATCGGTTTTTTCATTACCAATATATTTTTTCGAGACATCAATTACTACCGAACTTCGATCACACTTAGTGCTTTTTTCTTACCCTTTGTCTTTGCTTTAGGGGCCTTTTTCTCCGTCACTACCTTTGTGAAAAACTCAGAGAAGGTAAGTTTTAAGGAAGCCTATGGAAGAGCCTTCATGCCTATGTTCGTAGGCGGTCTGCTTTCCATTGCCTCTATTTTTGTGTACTTAAATTATGTGGATAAAGACAGTAAGGATCTTTTAAATTACCAATACATCGAGAGCTTTGAACGCTCACTCGATGAAGAATATAACAAAGGAAAGAATGTCTTTAAACCCGAGAGTGAGGAGATGAAAGACATTGAAAAGAAGTACGCTCAAGGGAAAGAGCGGATTGAAAACAAAAGACAAGTAGGGGAAGATATGTTCTCCATGAAATACTTTGGGTATGTTTTTGCTGGCTACTGCGCCTTTTTCCTTTTGTTTTCTTTATTTTTTGGATCTTTTTTCAGAACGAGAACTTATGCGTAAATTTGCGTAAGTCAAGTTTTTTAATCGCTTGTTAAATTCTAAATATTATCGTTTGAATCTGTCTCTAGTAATTCCGCTACTCAATGAAGAAGATTCCCTAGAGGAACTCTTTACACGGATCGACACGGTCTGCCGCACTGAAAATCTTAGCTATGAACTGTGGTTTGTAGACGACGGAAGCACGGATCTTTCGTGGAGCATTATTGAAAATATTAAAATACAGCACCCCCAGGTGCACGGAATCCGTTTTGCCAAAAACTATGGAAAATCGCAGGCTTTGCATGCGGCTTTTCAAAGGGTCGAAGGGGATGTCGTGATCACCATGGATGCGGATTTGCAAGATTTCCCTGAGGAAATTCCGGAACTCTACCGAATGGTTCTCGAAGGGGGATACGATATTGTTTCCGGCTGGAAGAAAAAGAGGTTCGACAACGTGATGACTAAAAATCTGCCTTCCAAGCTTTTTAATGCGGCGGCAAGAAAAGTGTCAGGCGTCAATTTGCATGATTTTAATTGCGGATTAAAAGCCTATCGAAAAAAAGTAGTGAAAACCATTGACGTGCATGGAGATATGCACAGGTACATTCCGGTCCTCGCAGCCAATGCAGGGTTTAGGAACATTACGGAAAAACCGGTTCAGCACCAAGCTCGGCCTTACGGAGTCTCTAAATTTGGGACCGAACGTTTCATTCGAGGCTTTTTGGACTTAATCACCTTATGGTTTATGAGTCGATTTGGAGCAAGACCGATGCACTTTTTCGGAGCCTTGGGAACTCTAATGTTTGTGGTGGGACTGCTTAGCGCTTTAGGGCTAGGTATCTCCAAATTGATTAATGTTTCCAAAGGAATTTATGGGAGCTTAATTGCCCAAAATCCATGGTTTTATATTTCCCTTACCATGATGACTTTAGGAACTTTACTTTTTATTGGAGGTTTCCTTGGCGAACTTTTGATCCGAACCAACCGAGATCACGAAAATTACCATATTGAAGATGTAATCTAAAATGAAAAACAGTCCATTTTATCTGATCCTACTGCTTCTTCTAAGCGCCTGTGGAGAGGTTTCGCCGAAAGGCGATTTAGAAAGTAAAGAAGTTCCAATTGAAAGTTTTAAAACACTTGAATTGGATGGGAAATTTCGTGTGTTTTATGTTCGAAACAGCGCGAATGAAATCTATATTGAAACCTACGGGAACTTCATCAAAAACTTAGACATTAGTCAAAAGGATGGGGCGCTCTCCATCAAAGAAAAGAGAGAAACGAAGGGAGGAGACTTTTACAATATAACGATCTTTTCCTCCTCTGTGCCTACCTCTATTGAAGTGGGAGATCAAGTGGAGCTTTCCATTTCAGGCGCCATCAAGGGGGAGTCTTTAGCGCTGAAATTAAAAGACCAAGCCAAATTTATTGGAGCGCTGGAATTTTCAAATACTTCTATTGATATGAGCAGTTTGGCGAGAGCCAATTTCTCAGGTTCCTCGAATTTAGCGCAAATTAAGATTCAAGATACGGCGCACATCATTGCTCCTTATTTTGAAATTGGTACGCTAAAAATAGAGGCTCAAAACGGTCCTTATGTCGAGGTGCACGCTGTGGATACCTTGAAAGGGGAGATTAAAAACACGACAAAGCTTTTGTATTACAATACGCCTACCACAGCCTTGAAGAAAGAATCCACGGTTCAAGTAGAGCAAAAGCAGTTAAATTAAAAAACCAAGTGATATGACAACATTGGAAAAAGCAAAATTATGGCTGAGCGATCCTTTTGATGCTCAGACCCAAGGACTCGTACAGGCACTTATTGATTCCAATTCTCCGGATTTAGAAGATAGTTTTTATAGAGAGTTAGAATTTGGAACCGGAGGCATGAGAGGTATTATGGGAGTAGGGACCAATCGTCTCAACCGCTATACGCTTGGGCAGGCCACACAGGGTCTTGCCAATTACCTGCACGAGCAATTTCCTTCGGAAGAAATCAAAGTAGCGATTGCGTACGACGTACGTCACAATTCAAAAGAATTTGCAAAACTCGTAGCGGATGTTTTAACGGCCAACCGAATTAAAGTGCTTTTGTTCAAAGAGCACAGACCGACACCTGAGCTTTCCTTTACGGTAAGAAATAAGAACTGTAATGCAGGTATCGTACTTACCGCTTCGCACAATCCTCCTGAATACAACGGCTACAAAGTATATTGGAATGACGGAGCTCAAATCGTACCTCCGCATGACGAAGCGATTATAAGAGAAGTTTACTCTGTGAAATTTGATGAAATCAAGTTTGGTGGAAACGACGCCTTAATTGAATGGCAAGATGAAACCGCGGACGAGGCTTATATAAAGGCCTGTATAGAGAATTCCATTTACCAAAAAGTAGGCTTTGAAGATTTAAACATCGTCTTTACTTCTATCCATGGAACGACCTATACAACCGTTCCCCAAGCCTTAGAGAAGGTGGGATTCAAGAAAGTAGACCTAGTCAAAGAACAGATGATTCCTAGTGGGAATTTCCCAACGGTGAAAAGTCCAAATCCTGAAGAACCTGCAGCCTTAGAAATGGCTTTAGATTTAGCGAAATTGACCAATGCAGACATCGTCATTGGAACGGATCCGGATGGAGACCGATTAGGCATTGCCGTTCGAAATTTAGAAGGAGAAATGCAACTTCTCAATGGCAACCAATGCAATACAATCCTTACTTATTACATCCTAGAACAATGGAAAAAGAAGGGCAAGATTAAAGGCAAAGAATTCATTGGTTCCACCATTGTAACCTCGGATATTTTCTTTGACATTGCAGAGAAATTTGGAGTGGACTGCAAAGTGGGACTTACCGGATTCAAATGGATTGGAAAAATGATTCGGGATCACGAGGGAGAGGAGAAATTTATTTGTGGAGGCGAAGAGAGTTTCGGCTTTATGACAGGGGACTTTGTTAGAGACAAAGATTCCTGTGGATCCATACTTTTGGCCTGTGAAATTGCTGCTTGGTGCAAATCGAGAGGGACCACAATGTTCGAATACCTAATCGAAATTTATGAGGATCTTGGCCTTTACTACGAGGGACTTATAAACGTCGTGAAGAAAGGGCAACAAGGAGCCTTAGAAATTCAAGAAATGATGCGTGAGTTCCGTGAGAATCCTCCAAAAACGCTTGCCGGTTCTCCTGTGGAAGAAATAAAAGACTTTCAGTCTCAGAGCTGCACTCGGGTATCCACTGGGAAAACCGGTCCAATGGACGGGATTCCAAAGAGCAATGTACTTATCTATTATACGATGGACGGAACCAAAGTCTGCGTGAGACCTTCAGGAACCGAACCTAAAATTAAGTTCTATGTTTCGCTAAAAGATACCTTGGATAAGAAAGAAGAATTTAACTCTAAAATAGAAAATTTAGAACTTAAATTGCAAGAAATAAAAACAGACTTAAATCTGTAAATGATTTTTAAAAGAGCGGTCTTCTTAACTGAAGACCGTATTTTTTTGATAAATCTGAGGGCTAAACACTAGGAATGACCTCTCGGTTCAGAATTATTTTTGTATTTTTGAAAGCCTGAAATTTATAAATTAATCAATTGATTTAGAATAGGATAGGGCTTAACCTGCCTTTTTTAGAATTTCAGAATGAAGAGAGTAAAAAGTAAACGTGTTAGTCAAAAGATAGAAAGTAGTACAAAACAAAATCCCTAAAGAAGTGAAAGTATCTCGACTCGCCGCCCATTTGATCGGCTCGGAAATCATTAAGATTGGAAATCAAGTGAATGAAATGAAAGCCCAAGGGGCCGATATCGCCAATTTAACGATTGGAGACCTTAATTCGGATTTGTATCCCATTCCTAGCTTTTTAAAAGAAAGGATTGAAATTGCGTACGATCATAATTTGACAAACTATCCTCCTGCAAACGGAGTAAAGGAGCTCCGAGAGGCCATTTCTGGAGATTTAGATTCTCGTTATGGGTTAGACTACAGTCCAGAGGATATTCTAGTGGCCGGAGGGTCAAGACCTTTAATTTATGCAGCGTTTCAAACGTTAGTAGATCCAGGGGATAAGGTGGTCTATCCGGTTCCTTCCTGGAACAACAATCATTATTCTTACCTTTCCCAGGCGGAAAAAATTGAAATTCAAACCTCAGAAGAAAATTTCTTTCTCCCTACCGCGAGTGAGCTAGAGCCGCATTTAAAAGGCGCGACCCTTTTAGCACTTTGTTCTCCATTGAACCCGACAGGAACTATGTTTTCGAAATCACAATTGGAAGAAATTTGTGAGTTGGTCGTGAAAGAAAACGAATCAAGATCTTCAGATCAAAAGCCTCTTTATCTTTTGTACGATCAGATTTATGCCCTTCTCACGTTTGATAAAACTCATTTTAACCCTGTATCGCTCAATCCAAAAATGCGTGCGTACACCGTTTTTATTGATGGGAGTTCCAAATGCTTTGCCGCCACTGGACTTCGCGTGGGATGGGGCTTTGGTCCGAGCGAAGTCATTTCCAAAATGAAAGCTCTGTTAGGTCACGTGGGAGCTTGGGCACCTAAACCTGAACAGAAAGCGGTGGGTGAGTTTCTAAATGAAAGTGAAAAAGTAGATACCTATGTAGAGGAGTATAAGGGCAAATTAAATGAAAGTCTTAAAACGCTTCACGGGGGAATTCAAACGCTTAAAGAAAAAGGATTTTCGACGGACAGTATTGAGCCGATGGGAGCTTTGTACCTAACAGTGAAGCTTGATTATATAGGAATGAAGCAGCCTAGCGGTAGTTTGATTGAATCTTCCAGCGATTTGGTTTTCTATCTAATAGAAAACGCAGGCGTAGCCTTGGTTCCTTTCTCCGCCTTTGGCGCGAGCCCTGAGATGCCCTGGTTTAGAGCCTCGGTTGGAGGGCTAAGCCTTGAGCAAATTAAAGAGCTCTTTCCTCGATTGGAAGCGGCACTTTCTAAATTGAGCTAAGTTTATATTCAATCGATCGTGCGCAAAGAGCGCACCCTATTTTAAAATCTCTATTTATGAAAACCATTGCAGTGATCCCCGCTCGCTATGAGGCGAGCCGTTTTCCAGGCAAACTCTTAGAAAAACTAGGCGATCGGTCTGTTATTTTAACGACCTATCAGAACGTGGTGGAGACAGGACTGTTTGATCAGGTTCATGTGGCCACGGACAGCCCCCTTATCTATGAGGAAATTGTTTCCCACGGAGGAAATGGGGTGCTCACAGGGGAGCATGAAACCGGTAGTGATCGCATTGCAGAAGCGATTAAGGATTTAGACTGTGATATTGTGATCAATGTGCAGGGTGATGAACCCTTTTTGAAAGCAGGTCCTCTTGAACAACTCATTTCTGTTTTTGAGAAGGATGCGAATAAAGAAATCTCTTTAGCTTCGCTAAAAATTGAGATGAAAGAGTGGGAGGATATTGAAAATCCAAACCATGTGAAGGTCATTACGGATGAAAAAGGGTACGCCCTTTACTTTAGTCGGTCGGTTCTTCCGTTTCCGAGGGAACGAAGTGAAAAAGTTCATTATTACAAGCACGTAGGGGTGTATGCCTTTCGAAAACAGGCGCTTCTGTCCTTTGCCTCGCTGGAGCAGAAACCTCTTGAAATTTCAGAAAAAATCGAGTGTCTTCGGTACCTTGAACACGGTATGAAAATAAAGATGGTAGAAACCGATTTTGTAGGCGTCGGGATCGACGTACCTGAGGACTTAGAAAAAGCGAGAGCCCTCTTAAGTTCTAGGAAGGAAAACAACCCGTTTTAAATAAAATATTTTATCTTTGGTCATTAATCAAATATGAAAGTACTCTATAAAATACTCTTTGTTCTCTTTGTGAGTTTCTCACAATTTGCGTTTTCACAAACAGGCAAGGAAATTATTGAAAAAAATATTGAGCTCTCCGGAGGTCTTCGCAATTGGAAGTTATTGAACTCTGTGATCCTTTCTGGAAAAGTCACATTAGGAATCAAAGATGAGTATCCGATTCGGATCTATCAGCAGAGGCCTAATTTAACCAAAACCATGATTACCATTGGTAAGAAGAACATGGCAATTGAAGGCTACGACGGAAAGGACGGGTATGCGATGAATTACGCGGCAAACAAGCTTCAGAAGTATCCAAGCTATAGCCCTGAGAGTTTTGATAATGATTTTATTGATTTTGAAAACAAGGGGTTTCAAGCCAAGTATTTAGGGAAAGAAAAGGTAGGGGATAATTACTGCTATAAAGTAGAGCTACTGAAGAATGTGAACCGCACGGTGTATTATTTTGATACGAAAACCTACATGCTTTTAAAAGAAGAAAAGAAAGACGAAACTCTTTTGTATTCGGATTATGAAAAGGTAGGAAGTTTGCTGTTTGCACATCGTATTGCGAGTGAAACCGAAGGTGAGCAGTCGGATTATGTGATGCTCATTACAAAAATAGAGGTGAATAAGGAGATTCCAGCCTCTGCATTTAAATTCTAATTCAAAACGAATTAGTAGAAACCTAAAAATAAGGAAACGATGAAAAAAGTATTTATTTTATTGTTGTCCGCCTTGAGTATTGTGCAGTCGTGCATGAACCAGAAAAGCGAAACATCAAAAGAAAAAACCAAAGAGCAGATGGGAAAAACAATATATGACTTTAAAGTGGAGAGCCTTGACGGAGGCGAGATTAATTTCGCCGATTTTAAAGGCAAAAATATTCTGATTGTCAACACAGCCTCTGAGTGTGGATTTACGCCTCAGTATGCCGATTTAGAAACCTTAAGCAAAACTTATGGGGATAATCTTGTGGTAGTAGGGTTTCCGGCAAATAATTTCGGTTCTCAAGAGCCCGGAACGAACGAAGAAATTGGCGCATTTTGCGAAAAGAATTTTGGAGTAACCTTTCCAATGGCTGCCAAGGTCTCAGTAAAAGGTGATGATACAGCGCCCATCTTTAAATACCTGACGGAAAAAGAACTCAATGGAGTGAAGAACACAACCATTCTATGGAATTTCACAAAATTCTTATTAGACGAAAATGGAAAACTAGTGGATACTTATATTAGTACGACCAAACCTACGGACGAAGCGATTACGAAGCACTTATAGTCGTGCGCTTTGTCTATCAATGCTAAAAGCCTTCCAAATAAAATGGAAGGCTTTTTTTATGGCTTTTTAGCAAAGCTAAATATAGATCCAAGAGAGATCACAGATTCTCCACTGGATTTTATTTTGGTGCTATGAACCATCGCTTGGGCAAGGGTGCTCGTTTTTAAGGGTCTTAGTTTTTGAAGTAAATGCAATCGGTTGAGGAATTTAAGAACCGTGGCACCCAAAACCTCACTCGGTCTATCACTCTTTTTGCGCTCCAGCATGCCCGGTTGAAAAACGGTAAGTTTTTCAAAGTGTAAAGAGCGGATTTCCTGTTCCAATTCCCCTTTCATTTTGGAATAGAAAAGTTTTGAATTTTCACTCGCTCCGTACGATGAGATTAAAACAAAGTGGGGGACCTCCAGTTCTCGGCATCCTTTTGCAAAGTCGAGTTGATACTCAAAATCGACCTTACGCTGCGCCGCTTTTCCTCCTGCAGCCTTAAGGGTAGTACCAAGACAAGAGAACGCCACATCGCCCTGAAGGAAGGGTTTCCAATCTTGTGGTTTTTCAAAGTCAACAATCTCTACATGAAGTTTTGGATCCGTAAAGTCTAAAGGTCTTCTAGAAAAAGCATGGACAGAATCAAAATCAGGATCTTTTAGTAGCTGCTCCACTAAATCTTTTCCAGTAGCGCCCGTAGCGCCGATTACAAGTGCTTTCATTTTTTTCTTGGTATAAGTACCGAATTTACTACTTTTGAATGACATCTTGACCAACTACCCTAAAACTACAATTTCAAAATTACTTCACCATGGATGCAGAACAGATTCGCACGTATTGTCTCGGAAAAAAGGGAGTCAGCGAAAGTTTTCCTTTTAATCAAACCACTTTAGTCTTTAAAGTGGGAACAAAAATGTTTTTGCTTCTTTCGCTTGATGCAGTTCCTTTAAGCTTTGCTGTCAAGACCGCCCCGGATTGGAGTGAGCAGCTACGTGAATCCTATAGTCAGATTAAGGGGGCCTACCATATGAACAAGACCCATTGGAATTCTGTAGAGCCAGAAGGAGTCCCAAGCGAACTGTTATTTGAATTGATAGACCATTCTTATGAGTTGATTTTCAGTACTCTAAGCCGTAAGGACAGGGAAGGGATAGTAGAGGGGTAAGGGTTTAAAGCACTTATTAAATTGCATTTTTCCTATTTATTTTCTTTGTCCATTTATTTGTAGGATGCACCGAATAATTTCTAATACTTATTAAATTTTTCACAATTAATACTAAAGAGATTAGGTTTTATTAAATCTATCTTCATATTTGTTTCTATTATCTTGCAATATGGGAATAATAATTATATAAAGTAAAATTCATTTCTTTAACTATTTTTATTATTTTCTTGTGAATTGGTAGTTATATCGTTTTTATTGCTTAGTTTTGAAAGGTAGGTAAACATGTGCACAGTTTATTTTCAAATCTTGTTTAACTTTTATAAAAAAAAAATTATGAAAAATTTAATTTTATTTTTATGTTTTGTTTTTCTTGGTTCAACGACCGTGTTTGCTAGGGCAGATGAAGGTAAACCGCGGAAAAGTGATGTTCCTGTCAAAGCTGTCTTGAATAACAGTAAAGCTGAGAAAGTTGCAAATGGAGATTGTACAATTGTAACTGTGTATCGTGTTACAGGTATGTGCGGTGGCGTACTTGGTGATGTTAGCATACAAGAAGAAGCGACAGGTGATGCTTGTCATGGAACTGAAGGTGGCGTTATTTTTAATGTAGAAACAGTTGCAGTTGATGATTGTCCATAAATTTTTTTGGCTGCTTGCTTGCAAGCAGCCAAATTTCAAGTATACCTCCTTAATATCTAGAGGAAATTATTTCATTTTTCTCCTGGTAGCAGCTCTCTATTTTCCACAAGAGAAATATGTTGGTCTTGTCGAATATACGCTCGTGAAGGAGATTGGAGGCACACATACGATTTCTGAATACTTACTTTTAAACGAGAACAATTCTTTTTACTTTACCTATAATCAAAAAAAGGATACCTATGAAGAGTTAACTCGGGAGTTTGAATTTAGATATTCCAATAATATCGTAAAATACAACGCGGATAAAAATGAGTTTACTGAACTCAGGAATCTCAGGGCCTTCTATAAAATGTCAGATACTCCTCCTATGATCCAGTGGGAAATTAAACAGGAAACGAAAGAAATACTCGGCTACATTTGTACCAATGCCATTGGTGAATTTCGTGGACGTACTTATTCTGTATGGTTTGCAAGCGAGATCCCCTTTTTCTACGGACCTTGGAAGTTAACGGGATTGCCAGGACTTGTACTTGAAGCTCAAGATAATTATGGATATTTTCATTATATCGCTAAAGAGATTTCCCTTAATAAAGATTTTTTTGTGCCCACCGTGTTGGAAGAAAAACTATCTGAGCAACCTTCTATCCCTTACGCAGAGTTCATTGAGATTGAAAATGATTTTTTCAGGGATATTAAAAATAAGATCCAAGCTTCTCGTCCGCGAGGGACCGTATTTAAGGAAACTCCTCTTCGAGAATTATTGAAAGAGACCGTATTTGAGTGGGAATAATATAGGGTCTGTTTATGAGGTATTTACTCTTAGTATTGCTACTTGGGTTCGTGAAAATTTCAGCCCAGTCTGAAGTGAGCGGCACCGTGGTTTTAGAAGACCATTCCGGAGACTTTAAAGCGAGCGTACTTCTCAAAAATGAGCAGGGAGCAATTGAGTCTTATACGTTTACAAACAAAGCGGGTGGATTTAAGATTTTGACGAGCAATATCGGCCAATTTAAATTGGAAGTCAAAGTATTCAATTACAATCCCAAATCAATCGATATTACGCTTGATTCGACCCATCAGAAGGTAGAACTAGGTCTTATTGAAGTGGATAAACTCAAAGAGGCGGAGATTAAGGAAGTAGTCATTACGAGGACGACCCCGATTAAAATCAGAAAAGATACAATCGAATTTAACGTACAAAGTTTTGAAAGCGGCACAGAATTAAATCTTGAAGAGCTTCTGAAGAAATTACCGGGTATTACGGTCGAGAATGACGGGAAAATAAAATACGGCAATACAGAGATAGAGCGCGTGATGATTGAGAACGACGATCTGTTTGAGCGAGGTTATCAGACCTTGACGCAAAACATGCCGACAAACCCCATTTCAAAAGTTCAAGTTCTTAAAAATTATTCCAAAAATAAGCTCCTAAAAGGCATTGAGGATTCACAAGGAGTGGCCCTAAATTTAACCCTAAAAGAGGGCGCAAGGAGCAAATGGTTTGGTAATGCGATCCTTGCCTCCTCAAGCTTTGACGAGAAAATGCATCAAGTTAAATTCAATGCAATGAACTTCTCGAAGAAGAAAAAAATCTATGCGCTATTTAATTACAACAATTTGGGACTCGATGAAATGAAAGGAGTAGAGTATCTCACGGAGCCAAGTTCTGAAAAAGAGGTTGAAAATGTGGGCGAGCTTTCCATGCTTTCCATTCTAAATCTTCATTCCAAAAATGCGCAGTTCGAAGACAAGCGATCTAATTTCAATGACGATAAATTAGCCTCTCTTAATTACATTTATAATTTTGATCGAGACTGGAAGTTGAAGGTAGTAACGGTTTTCAATCAAACGGAAAATAGAAATCACCTAGAAGGGTTTTATAAGTTTGACGATGGGAACGTACAATTTACCAATACCGAAAGTAAGTCATGGAAGCAAAATCGTCAAAACATAGTGGGGAAACTTGAACTTTTAAAAGAGTCTAAAAACGCTTCACTCTTGATTTACAATAAGGTTTCACAATTAAATGAGGATAACCACAATGAGTTCCTATTTAATCAATTATCCAACTTTCAAAGCGGGGAGAACCGTTTGTTTGCAAATGAAAATAGGGTAGTGTACACGAAGAAACTAGATTCGAGCCAGGCTTTTGTCGCTGTGGCTAAATACAACCTGCAGAGGCGCCCTTATCAATTCCTCGATGAGAATGATGTTTTCGCCCAGATTACAGGGGATTCCAAGGTCGTTAAATCTAGGCAAGACATTCACTCAAGTATGCATTTTGGAGGCCTTAAGTTTTCTTATTTAAAAAGCTGGAGCGAAGATCAATCGTTTGAGTGGCAATTGGGAGATGAGTGGAAAAGAGACGACTTAAGCTCGGGTATTTCCCTATTTGATAGGGAGAACGAAAGGATTTCTTTTGAGGATGCACGATTTAAGAATTCAACGGAACTAACTCGCAATAAACTTTTCACTCAAATCAAATATGCCAATCAATATAGAAAATGGCGCTATGGTCTGACGCTTCTAAGTCAGTATATTTCATCTCAGCACAATTTTGAGAAGGAAAAGCAGCAGGGGCTGTACCTTTCTCCAACACTTAAATTAGCGTATAGCGATCAAAAACTGGGAAACTTTACTCTTTCGGCCGCTAGGAGTTACGCATCCACAAACATACTAGAAAGCTTTACGAATTTCATTTACCAAGGGAACCGCAGTTTTCAGGAAAGCCAAATTGGTCTAAAGCAGTTGCCAGAACTCAATCTTACATTTCTGTACAATGTAGGAGACATCCTATCCGAATACCTGACTTTCAGTGCTATGTATTTCAAAAATGAGGACTATATCGCGACGCATCGAATCGTGAATCCGCAGTACACCTTTAGTCAAAGTATCCTTGTCAAAGACAATTCAAACCTTTTTTTGAATCTAAATTTGCATAAATACCTTCGGTTTTTGAATTCTCGACTTAGTTTGCACAATTCCTTTGGAGCCTCGACCTATGCAAACAAAGTAAACGACAGCGATCTTATTCAAACGAAGTTTTCCAATTTCAAAACGGGTTTTGAATTGAAATCTGGTGCAACCCAAAAAATCTCTTATGAGTTGGGATACGAGTGGATCTTCAATTCGATTGATTCGGATGTGAAAAAGGGAAGATATACGGATCAGAAAGGGTTTTTAAATCTGTATTACAGTTTAAATCAAAACCTACAACTTGAGACCTTCTACGAATTCTTCGCCTATGGGAATACCCAAAACAGCTCCACTCAGTTTTTAGATTTTAAGGCGGCTTATCATTTGAAAAAATGGAAACTGAATCTGTTTTTAAGAGGAAACAATCTTTTAAATACGGACGAGATTCAGCGTTATTCCCTTTCCAATATTAGTGAAAGTCTTTACACGCAAAAGCTGTTGCCAAGGCATATTGTCCTAGGATTAAATAAAACCTTTTAGTTCTGGAAAAAATCTCTGGTTTTACGTTCGTCCTCTTTTAGTTTTTCTACGAGTGACTCAAGGCCTTCAAATTTTATTTCTTCGTGAAGAAATTCTTTAAAATGCACTTCCAGTTGTTGTCCGTAAAGATCTTGGTTAAAGTCAAGCAAATTGACCTCCACTGTGAGCCGCTCTCCTCCCACCGTAGGGTTTGTTCCGATGCTGAGCATTCCTTTGTGCGGTATTCCTTTATGGAAAACCTCGACAATGTAGGCGCCTTTTTGGGGAAGGAGTTTTAGGGGACTTACCTCTAAGTTTGCGGTAGGGTAGCCAAGGGTACGTCCTAGTTTTTTCCCATGAACCACAGTTCCCGTTAGACTGTAGTCATAACCTAGCATGGCATTGGCCTGCCCAATTTTTCCTTCTTCTAAGGCTTCCCTAATTTTAGTCGAAGAAATCGTTTCCAAATGAAGGTTCACGGCTTCCATTTGTTCAACTTCAAAACCTAGTTTCGGAGCGAGCGATTCAAGAAGTTGAAAGTTTCCGCTGCGGTTTTTTCCAAAGACATGGTCGTATCCAACGATAAGATGCTTCACTTTTAATCGTTTTACGAGGATTTCCTCGACAAATTCGGTACCGCTTAGGTTTCTAAATTCCTCTGAAAAATCTTGAATTTGAAGAAAATCAATTCCTAGAGTTTCGAATCGATGGGTTTTTTCCTCCAAGGTGCTAAGCAGTTTTAAAGAATCCTCGGGATTAAAAACGAGTCTTGGGTGCGGCCAAAATGTGAGAATACCCGTTCTTAATTGGCGAGACTCGGCGCGCTCATGAAGTTTCCTTATAATGGACTGATGCCCTAAATGAACTCCATCAAACATGCCAAGAGAGAGTGCCACAGGGCCACTGCTCTTATTCTCCTTTATATTTTGGTAAACTTCCAAGCGATTTAATTTAGGTGCAAAAGTAATAAATTGAAATGAGCTTCAAAGCATAAGTGCGCTAGACCCGCTAGAAGTCCTAGGCAAAATCTTCACTACTTTGATTTTTTGCTTTTTAAGAAAAGAAGGAGCAGATAAAAATCATGATAAAAATCTTGGAAATTGAAATTGCAAATCTGTTAAATATCATTATATTTGCACTCAAGAAAAAATTTAGCAATGGCAAACCAAATTAAAGGAAAAATTTCTCAAATTATTGGTCCGGTAATCGACGTTGTTTTTGGAGATGCTCAAGAGCTTCCCAATATTTATGACGCGCTGGAGGTGACCTATTCAAACGGTGAAAAGTTGATTCTAGAGGTAGAGCAACACATCGGTGAAGATTCTGTACGATGCATCGCAATGGATGCTACGGACGGTCTTCAAAGAGGACAGGAAGTAATCGCCCTAGGAAATCAAATTACCATGCCGACAGGCGAAGGGGTATACGGTCGACTTTTCAACGTGGTGGGTAACGCCATTGATGGACTTCCTTCCCTTTCAAAAGAAGGCGGACTTCCAATTCACAGAGAAGCTCCTAAATTTGATCAATTAACAACTTCTGCAGAAGTACTATTTACAGGGATTAAAGTAATTGACCTTGTAGAGCCTTATGCAAAAGGGGGTAAAATTGGACTCTTTGGTGGTGCTGGAGTAGGGAAAACCGTACTTATTCAGGAATTAATTAATAACATCGCAAAAGGACACGGAGGACTTTCCGTTTTTGCTGGAGTAGGAGAAAGAACCCGTGAAGGGAACGACTTACTTAGAGAGATGTTAGAATCAGGCATTATAAAATACGGAGACGATTTCATGCATTCTATGGAAGAAGGCGGATGGGATCTATCCAAAGCGAATCTGGAAGAAATGAAAGATTCAAAATGTACTTTCGTTTTTGGTCAGATGAACGAACCTCCAGGAGCAAGAGCTCGTGTAGCACTTTCGGGTCTTACCATTGCTGAGTACTTTAGAGATGGAGATGGAGAAGGTCAAGGAAGAGACGTACTTTTCTTCGTAGACAACATTTTCCGATTCACTCAAGCAGGTTCCGAGGTTTCTGCCCTTCTAGGACGTATGCCGTCTGCGGTAGGATACCAACCGACCTTAGCTTCTGAAATGGGGGCGATGCAAGAGAGAATTACTTCTACTAAAAACGGATCGATTACTTCTGTACAGGCGGTTTACGTACCTGCAGATGACCTTACCGACCCGGCTCCGGCAACTACGTTTGCCCACCTTGATGCAACCACCGTACTTGATAGAAAAATTGCTTCCCTTGGTATTTATCCAGCGGTAGATCCACTTGCTTCTACTTCAAGAATCTTAACTCCTGAGATCTTAGGAGCTGAGCATTACGATTGTGCACAAAGAGTAAAAGAAATTCTACAGAAATACAAAGCACTTCAAGATATTATCGCAATTCTTGGGATGGAAGAACTTTCAGAAGAAGATAAACTTTCTGTAAACCGTGCAAGAAAAGTTCAGAGATTCTTATCTCAACCTTTCCACGTGGCAGAACAGTTTACAGGTCTTAAAGGAGCCCTTGTAGACATCAAAGACACCATCAAAGGATTCAACATGATTATTGATGGAGAGTTAGATCAATATCCAGAAGCGGCCTTTAACCTTAAAGGAACCATCGAGGAAGCGATCGAAGCAGGTCAGAAAATGCTTGCAGAAGCGTAAGAAGTTAAAAGCGCTTTATGCCTAAAGCTTAAAGCCCAAAGCAAAAACGTATGAATATTAAAATTTTAACTCCAGAGTTCGTTGTATTTGAAGGAGAAGTGAAATCCGTTTTACTTCCTGGAAAAGCAGGTGAGTTTCATATCATGAAGAATCACGCAGCCATCGTTTCTTCTTTAGGGTTTGGTAAGATCAAACTTTATACGAATGAAATTAGCGATGAGTTTGCTAAATATTTCACGAAAGAGAATGAGAAAGACTCTGTCTTCTCTTACGAGATCAAGAGCGGTGTCGTGGAATTCAATCATGAAAAAGGAATTATTCTAGCTGACTAAGCTTAAAAGAGTATAAACACAAAAAAGACCTCTACTTATTGTAGGGGTCTTTTGCTATGTGAAAGCTAGGTGATTTTCTAACTCGAAGTTTACGCTTCGTAATCACCCTCCGCTTCCGGTTGGTAAATAATTTGATCAATGATAATCTTAGTGGATCCTGAAGGAAGCTGCCAATCGATTTCATCGCCTACTTTGTATCCGATCAGTGCGATGGCTACAGCTGAGAAAATAGAAATTTTCTTTTCTTTTATATTGGCTTGACTTGGATAGACGAGTTTGATTTCGTTTTGTGTTTTCGCATTTGCAAAATGGAATTTCACTACGGAGTTCATCGTGATCACATCCGATGGAACATCCTTGGGATCTACAAGTTTTGCAGATTTTAGTTCCTTGGAAAGTTGTTCTGCTTCCGCTGGTTTTATGCTGCCGTCTTGTTTTGCAGAACTGATGCATTGGAAAATCTTTGCATAGTCGTTTTTGTTAACGATTAAGGTATTCATAATAATTTGGTTTTGGTTTATAGACATAAAAAAACCGTTTGAGAAGTTTCAAACGGTTTTGTAGTACTTTATAAAAGTTTACAAAGGTTTAAAACTCTGAGTTTTTGTCCTCTAGCATTTGTTCTGCTTTTTGTTTGTAGAATCCGTCGGTGAGTTTGCTATGGATTGCTTCAAAGGCAGCAAGTGTTTCATTGATTTCAGCATCTGTATGAGATGCGGTTGGAATTAATCTTAAAAGAATCATTCCTTTTGGAATTACCGGGTAGATTACTACGGAGGTGAAGATTCCAAAATTCTCTCTTAGGTCTTTCACAAGTAGAGTAGCCTCTACAGTTGAGCCTTGCATCATTACTGGAGTTACGCAAGTGTTGGTTTCTCCAATATTGAATCCTCTTTCTTTAAGACCCGTTTGAAGTTTAATTACGTTTTCCCATAATTTTGCTTTAATCTCTGGTCTTGTTCTTAAAAGTTCTAAACGCTTAAGTCCACCAATAACCATAGGCATGGTCAGAGATTTTGCAAAGATTTGAGATCTAAGGTTGAATTTAAGGTAACGGATGATTTCTTTATTTCCTCCGATGAAGGCTCCAAATCCTGCCATTGACTTAGCAAAGGTAGAGAAGTATACATCAATTTGATCTTGACATCCCTGCTCTTCGCCAGCTCCCGCTCCGGTAGCCCCTAAGGTTCCGAACCCGTGAGCATCGTCGACTAAGAGTCTAAAGCTGAATTTTTCTTTTAGGGCACATATTTCTTTAAGTTTTCCTTGCTGTCCTCTCATTCCGAAAACACCTTCCGTAATGACAAGAACGCCACCGCCTTGCTCTTGGGCCACTTTCGTAGCTCGGGCTAGGTTTTTCTCTAAGCTTGCCATATCGTTGTGCTTAAAGGTAAAACTTTTCCCCATGTGAAGTCTCACACCGTCTACAATACAAGCATGAGAATCGGCGTCGTATACGACGACATCGTGTCTTGATAAAAGAGCATCAATGGTGGAAACCATTCCTTGGTATCCGAAGTTTAATAAGTAAGTCGATTCTTTCTTAATGAAAGAAGCAAGTTCTCTTTCTAATTCTAAGTGTTGATCTGTTTCCCCAGACATGGCTCTAGCGCCCATTGGGTAAAACATTCCGTATTGTGCAGCTGCTTTTGCATCTGCCTCCAAAACTTCGGGATGGTTACAAAGTCCTAAATAGTCGTTTGCCGACCAAAAAATAACTTCCCGTCCTTGAAATTTCATTCTAGGTCCAATTGGGCCTTCTAGTCTTGGGAAAATAAAGTATCCTTCTGCATAATCTGCAAATTGTCCTAGAGGTCCAGGATTCTGCTCGATGCGATCAAATATATCTACCATTAATTGAGTAATTTATTAAGTTTCAAAGTTACTGAAAATTTACCTATTTTTTGGTCTTTTGCCAAGGCAAAGACCTGAGAGTTAGCCTCGTTTTTCTCTTAGTCTGCACATTCGGGTGCGAGGGGAGAATCGGCACTGGTTTCTCGCGTGGTTTGAAAGCCTTGCTCGAGCATCCACTCGTCGCTATAGACTTTGGTCATGTAGCGAGAACCGTGGTCTGGAAAGATTAATACGACAAGATCCGTAGAGCTTAAATCATTCTCCTCACAATACTGCAAAAAGCCTTGGGTGACGGCTCCTGTGGTGTAGCCTCCCATAATGCCTTCACGAAGTGCAATCTCTCGCGTGCGGTACGCAGAGTTTTCATCGTTGACGCGAACATAGGAATCAATTTGATCAAAAAGAAGGGCGCCGGGAATTAAATTTTTCCCCATACCTTCAATCTGATAAGGACCAATCTCTTCAGGGTTTATTTTCCCTGTATCAAAATAGCCTTTTAAAATAGAGCCTACCGCATCCACACCAATGACCTTGATGTTTGGATTTTGTTCTTTCAAATATTTTCCCGTACCCGTTAAGGTGCCTCCTGTTCCCGTACAAGCAAAAAGATGCGTGATCTTTCCTTGGGTTTGTTCCCAAATTTCAGGACCGGTAGATAGGTAATGCGCCTCTGTGTTGAGTTCGTTAAAATACTGATTTATGTATACAGAATTCGGAGTGGCTTTCGCAATGCGTTTGGCCACTTCATAATACGATCTTGGATCCTCAGGAGCGACATTTGCAGGGCAAATGTGTACTTCGGCCCCTAGGGACTTAAGAAATGCGATTTTTTCAGGTTTGGTTTTGTCACTCACGGCAAGAATACACTTGTATCCTTTCACGACACTTACCATGGCTACGGAAAATCCCGTGTTTCCGGAGGTCGTTTCCACAATAATAGATCCTTCTTTTAGAAGTCCTTTCTTTTCTGCGTTCTCAATGATATGAAGCGCAATGCGGTCTTTTGCACTATGTCCCGGATTGAAAGCTTCAATCTTTGCATAGACAGTAGCCTGCGTGTTTTCAGTCACATGATTAAGTTTCACCAAGGGTGTTTTCCCAATCAGCTCCAGAATGTTATTGTAAACTTTTGTCATTTTAAATGGTGCTAAAAAAGCATGGGCAAAAATACGAAAAATTATTGATTTAGCTGAACGTTGCCTTTTCTTTTCCTAGGCAAACCTATGCACTTAATAGGATGTATACGGGAGAATAGGAGTCTCAAGAATCGCTGATAGACTTAAATTTAGGGAGCAATAACTCACGCTTTTAAGATAAAAAATCCTATTTTCGCATCATTAATTTATACGAATGAAAAACTGGACGTTTAAGACTTGGAATACGGCCTTAGGTTGGGGTGTATTTGGGGTATCTTTACTTACTTACTTTCTTACAATGGAGAGAAAGTTTAGCTTTTGGGACACAGGAGAATACATTTCTTCCGCCGTGAAACTAGAAGTAACCCACGCACCGGGAGCTGCGCTCTTCCAATTGGTAGGAGCGGTCTTCGCGATGTTCGCCTTAGGGGATGGAGCGAATTATGCTCTAGTTATTAATGCGATGTCGGCTCTTTTCTCAGCCCTTACTATTCTTTTCCTTTTCTGGACGGTGACTCATTTATTAAGTCGAATTATAAGCAAAGAGAACTCCACTCTTTCGCTCAATCAACAAATCACCATCCTTTTCTCTGGACTTGTAGGCTCTTTAGCTTTTGCTTTTTCCGATACGTTTTGGTTTTCAGCGGTCGAAGGAGAGGTTTATTCGATGGCTTCTCTGTTTTTAGCCCTGATTTTATGGTTGATCACCAAGTGGGAGTCTCAGTATGGCGAGAAAGGAAATGAGCGATGGCTCATTTTAATTGCCTTTACCGTTGGGCTGTCCGTGGGTGTGCATATGATGGCCATGCTCGTGATTCCTGCCGTCTGCCTTATTTACTATACGAGAAACTATGAGTTCAGCTGGAAGAGTTTTCTCTACGCCAATTTAATTACCCTAGGGGTGCTTATTTTTGTGTTTAAGCTGATTTTCCCTGCAGTGATGAGTCTTTTCGGGAAAATTGAGATCTTCACAGTGAACGGTCTTGGACTTCCTTTTCACTCCGGTACCCTGATTGCCTTTTTGCTTTTGGTCGGAGCGGGCTATTTTGTTTTAAAATTTGCGAGAAAAAAATCCTCGCTCGTTCAAACCACTGCGCTCTCTGTGGTTTTCATGATTGTCGGTTTTTCTTGCTGGCTTGTGATTCCCATCCGTGCCAACGCGAACCCTCCCATGAATCTAAACAATCCTGACAATGCCATTGGAATGCTCGATTATTACAACCGAGTACAGTACGGAGATTGGCCCATATTTAAAGGACAAAATTACACCCAGGCACTTGATTTTGATGGCATGGCCAAAAACGAAGACGGGTCTTATAAGCAAAACAAAACTGGAGACGTTTATGAAAAAGATGAATCCACAAATTCTTATAGAAAAGTAGGGGAACGTTTTAATTACGTGTATTCTCCAGATCACATCTCCCTTATGCCTCGTATGTTTAACGACGATAAGGATGTAATGGCGAACTATATCTCCATGTACGGAGCGCCAGACTTTACTTTTAATTTCGACAATCCGGATTACGCGGATTCTCAAGAAGCCCATCAGATTTTTGACGAGCTAAGAGCCAAGTACGATAGTGGCGAAATCACCGTTGACGACTATCTTCAAATTAAGCCTTACAATCTAATTAATGTTCAAAGACCTTCGTTTGCCCAAAATCTTGATTATTTTGTCACCTTTCAAAATGGATTCTATTTTGTTCGGTATTTGATGTGGAATTTTGTGGGTCGTCAGAACGATCTCGAAGGCCATAT
This sequence comes from Epilithonimonas sp. KH_059, assembly GCF_057838485.1. Taxonomy (NCBI): domain Bacteria; kingdom Pseudomonadati; phylum Bacteroidota; class Flavobacteriia; order Flavobacteriales; family Weeksellaceae; genus Epilithonimonas; species Epilithonimonas sp. KH_059. Next base: position 460,769 of record NZ_CM174468.1, on the reverse strand, counting down.
GGAGAACAACCGAGGCAACTGGATTTCTGGTATCTCCTTTATTGACAATGCACTTTGGGGAAGCCAAGACCAAGTTCCTGCGAAATACAAAAACGAAAGTACAGTGGCATTTTATTTCTTGCCCCTGCTTCTAGGGCTACTAGGGATGTATTTTCAATTGAATAAAGACTTTGGTCGCTTTTATGCCATTCTTGCGCTTTTCATTTTAACAAGTGTGGGAATTATCTTCTATACCGGTGTGAAACCTTTTGAACCCAGAGAAAGGGACTACGCCATGGTTGGGTCTTTCTTTGCCTTTGCCATTTGGATTGGTCTGGGGGCAGGAGCGATTCTTTTTGAATTGCAAAAGAGAGTTAAATCCAAAACAGCCTTGCTCGTAGGGGGCGTAGTGTTGTTAGGCGTTCCGGCTATGATGGGATTCCAGAACTACGCATCTCACGACCGTAGCGGTCGTTCCGCGGCGTATGACTATGCCTATTCGACCCTAAAGAGCCTCCCGGACAATGGACTCCTGTTTGTTTATGGGGACAACGATACGTATCCTGTTTGGGCGATTCAAGAAACCGAACGCTTTAGAGACGATGTGAAAGTGGTTAATTTTACCTTGCTTTCGACTCCATGGAATATTGACCAAGTGAAGAGAAGAACCTACAACTCTATGCCAATTCCCTCTACTCTGACCCATGCGGAGTACCGCGAAGGGGTGAACGATCAAATCTATGTCATGCGCAAAGACATGTGGCAAGATTTACTGAGTGATCCCGGAGCCAGAGGACTTTCGAGCGCTGAGATGCAAGAGTTTCAGAAATTCAAAGACATGGACTCTATGCCTATTAAAGAGGCGCTTGCCTTTTTAAAACAGAAATCTCGGGGAAAAGAGGCGATCTTGAAACTTCTTTTTGGAGAAAGCAAATACGAAAGATTTAATATCCTTCCAGTTTCTAAATTGGTGATTCCAGTGAACAAACAAAATGTACTGAAAAGTGGGATTGTAAAGCCGCAGGATCAGGACAAAATCGTGAGTGAGATTACAATCGATTATACACGAACCAATTTGTTTAAAAACAATTTGATGATGCTGGATATCCTTGCCAATTTTGATTGGAAGCGTCCTATCAATTTCTCCACAGGAGGCGTATATGACAATGAGAACATCTTCTATTTAAATGAGTATTTGCAATACGACGGATTCTCGTATCGATTGGTTCCAATTCATACCCCTGCAAGTGGAACGGGAGAGATGGGTAGAGTAGACGGTGAGTCCCTTTATTCCATTGTGAAGAATTACCGTTGGGGGAACTTCAAAGATCTCTCCGTGCATTTTGATGAGACCTGTACGCAGAATATCATCAGCTACAGAAATTCGGTAGGTCGCGCCTCAGAAGCCTTGGTGAATTCGGGACAAAAAACCAAAGCGGTTGAACTTCTCGATTTGGCTTCCGCGGAAATTCCGGTTCAAAAGTATAACGATCCACGCTCTTTAAGTACGCTTGTTTACGGATACATTCTTGCGGGACAAGACCAAAAGGGACTTGCCTTAGCGCAGGATTTAATCAAAGGAATTTTTGAAGAATACGATTACTATATAAGTCTTTCTAAAGAAGAGCAGCGCTACGCAGGCCGATCTTTGCGAACCAAGCCCCTCGAGTACTCGATGGTGGTAGGCGCGGTAAGCGAAGGTTACGAAGCGAGAGGCGAGAGCAAAAAAGCGTACGACTATTTGGTAAAGGGTCTAACCCCAATCGATAAGCGTTATTCGACCCTTATGAAAGATTTAGAAGCTATGGGCAAACAAAAAGCGTATAGTGAGGCGGATAAGCTTCAGAATATTATCCCTTTCTACCATTACTTATTTGAGGCCTTTAAGCCCTACGATTCGACCTATGGTCCTGAAAAATTGAAACAAATAGAAACGCAGCTTATGCAAGTAACCCAGTAATAGGCGCTGCAAATTCAAGGATCTTACTTAGGAAGTTGCCCAATTTGAAATGTGTTTTCAATTGGGCAATTTCTATTTTAGGCTCCTTAGCGTCACTTTCCAAAATTAGCCTTATTTTTGCAGGGTATAAACTGTGATGCCTAATTTTAAAACTTTCTGATGAAGTCTCTAGTCCCATACTGCGCCTTTCTTCGAGCCATTAATGTGAACGGCTCAAGGATTAAAATGCAAGCGCTAGTTCAGGCTTTTGAAGCAGAGCACGTTTTGAATGTAAAAGCCGTTTTGGCCTCAGGGAACCTTTTATTTTTAAGTTCTCTGCCTAGAGAAGAGCTAAAGAGCTATTTGGAAAACCGCCTTAAAGAAAATTTTGATTTTCAAACCGAGGTGTTTCTCTACACAAAGGAGGAAATTGATTCTCTCCTGGAAAGCAATCCGCTGGAATCAAATGATCAGCTCCATACCTATATGGTTTTAAGTGAAGAAAGTGGAGAGTGGCTTATGGAGCAGGTGCAGGACCCGGCCTTGTTACAAGGGGAAACCCTTCAGGTATCTCGGAATCAATTGTATTGGCAGGTTCCTAAGAATTCAACCGTGGATTCAAAAGTTTCCAAAGGTCTTGCAAAGCGCGCTATAAAGACTCTGGTTACGACAAGGAATCGCAGTACAATAGAGAAGATAAGTAAACAATTAATGAAAATGGAGTCCTAAGATAGACGCTCCAAAAATGAAATAAACAGCCCTATGATTCAATTTTTAGATACGATCAAGCATAAAGATTCAAAAAACTTTTTTCTCATCGCAGGTCCTTGTGCCATCGAAGGAGAAGAGATGGCCTTTGAAATCGCAGAGAGAGTCTTAGAACTCAGTGATAAGTACAAAATCCCTTATATTTTTAAAGGGAGTTTCAAGAAAGCAAACCGGAGCCGTATCGATTCTTTTACAGGAATCGGTGACGAAAAAGCGCTTGAAATCATCAAAAAAGTAGGAGATCATTATAAGATTCCTACCACCACGGATATTCATGAAATTGACCATGCGAGCCTTGCTGCGAAGTATGTAGATGTTTTACAGATCCCGGCCTTTCTAGTTAGGCAAACGGATCTTGTCGTGGCGGCCGCCAAAACAGGAAAATGTGTCACGCTTAAAAAGGGTCAATTCTTATCTCCTGAGAGCATGAAGTTTGCTGTGGACAAAGTAAAAGAGTCTGGAAATGAAAAAATGGCAATTATTGAAAGAGGAAACTCTTTTGGGTATTCAGATTTGGTGGTGGATTTCCGTGGAATTCCCGTGATGCAAAACTACGCACCCGTGATTTTGGATGTGACGCATTCCCTTCAACAACCCAACCAAAGTTCAGGGGTCACAGGAGGACGTCCCGAACTCATTGAAACCATTGCCAAAGCAGGAATTGCGGTGGGAGCAGACGGAATCTTTATTGAAACACATAAAAATCCAAGCGTAGCCAAATCGGATGGAGCCAACATGCTTCAATTGGATTTACTCGATGGACTTTTAGAAAGACTTACAAGAGTGAGAGAAGCGATTCTTTAAGCTTCTTTTTAAAAACATAAAATGAATCCAGAGTTCTTGGCTTACAAGGACTCTGGATTTTTAGTTAAATTCACTTGGTAGAGATCGTGTCTTCGATCGGTTAATGTGCGCACGGCTCCGTTGTGATGCAGTTCTTTTAAAAGATTTAGATCCACATCCACAATCAAGGTCATTTCTGTATTGGCAGTTGCTTCTCCTTTAAGCGCGTTCGAAGGGAACTGGAAATCGGAAGGGGTAAACACGGCCGCTTTTCCGTATTGGATGTCCATGTTGTTTACCTTCGGTAAATTTCCAACGCATCCCGCGATGGCCACATAGCATTCGTTTTCAATCGCCCTAGCGGCCGCGCAGTGCCTTACGCGGGTGTAGGCATTTTGCGTATCGGTAAGGTAAGGGACAAAAAGGATTTTCATTCCCATATCGGCTAAAAGCCTTGGAAGTTCTGGGAACTCTACGTCGTAGCAGAGGGCAAGTCCAATCTTTCCACAATCGGTATCAAAGACCTTAATTTCGTTTCCGCCTTTCATCCCGTAGCACCTTTTTTCGTTGGGTGTGATGTGGATCTTTCTATACTCATCCACCTTCCCATCGCGATGAAGCAAATAGGATACATTGTAGATCTCACCGTTTTCTTCTAAGGGCATACTCCCCGCAATAATATTTACATTATAACTAATGGCAAACTCGGAAATTCGTTTTTTGATTTCTTCCGTGAGTTTGGCAAGTTCAAGCATACTTTCTCTTTCTGAGAGATGGTTGAAAGGAGCGAGCAGAGGGGTGTTGAAAAGTTCAGGAAACAGCACGAAATCCGATTTGTAATCGCCCATGACATTAACAAAGAATTCCACTTGTTCGTAGAACGCTTCAATGGTAGGGAAATGGCGCATTTGCCACTGGACAAGGCCCAGTCTTACCACGCTGTCTTGCATGGTGTTCGGCCTTTTGCTGTAATAGATATTGCTCCATTCTAATAGGACTGCATTGTCTTGCGAGGAACTGTCTCCAGGCAAGTAATTCTTAAGAATGCGGATCGGCTGAAAACTATTGGAGAGCTGAAAGGTAAGAACAGGATCGTAGATTTCTTTCTTACGAACCTTTTGTATGTACTGTCTTGGAGTGAGCTCCTTCATGTGCTCATGGTAGTTCGGAATTCTTCCTCCAATGACGATGGATTTTAAGTTTAAATTTTCACACAGTTCTTTTCTAGCATCGTATAACCTTCTTCCGAGTCGCAAGGATCGGTACTCGGGATCCACAAACATTTCAATTCCATATAGGACATTTCCTGAATTGTAATGCGTGTTGAAGGTAGAGTTGCCTGTGATTTCCGCATAGGTATGGTCATCGCCATAGAGCTCGTATTGCACTATAATCGAAAGGCTGGCAGCAGCTACTTTACCATTGACCGTCACGCAGAGCTGACCGTCAGGAAAGATGGAGGTTAATTTTTGAATGTTTCGCTTGTCCCAAACATCGTCCCGCATTTCAGGATAGGACTTTTTCATTACCTCTATTAAACTATCGTAATCGTCTACATTTAATCTTCGAATGTCAACTTGCATGGTGAATTATTTGGCTGAAATTTACAAAAAATATGCCGCCTATTCTCTACGAACAAGCGAAGTGGAAATTAAGACCCGTTCTTTAGAAAAGTAGGGCTTAGTGAGAAATCCTATTTTGCGAGAGCTTTAAGAATCGGTACACTAAGAGAACGGCCGAGACGGTGAGACCAAACCCAAGAGCGATCCACATACCCCATGCGCCCATGTTAAGAGTCACACATAAAAAGTATCCCAGGGGAATGGTAAGAATCCAGTAAGCGAAGAAGGTAAGATAGCTTGGGATTTTCACATCCTGTATCCCTCTTAAAATACCAAGTGCCGTGACTTGAACTCCATCGGAGAGTTGGAAGAGAGCCGCAATTATCATTAGCTTAGAGGCAAGTTGGATAACTTCGACATCTTCCTTCTTTGTGAAAAAGGTAGGCAGGATGTCTCGTCCAACCACAAAGAAAAGTCCACAAAGGAGCATGAAAAGGAAAGAGAGTTTGAGATTGTTGATTCCTACGGCGCGTAGCTCTACAAATTTTCTCTCCCCAAACTTACGTCCTACGAGGACTGTAGAGGCGACCGAAAACCCAATACAAAGGTTGAAGGTAAAGGAAGCCATGCTTAAGGCAATTTGGTGGGAAGCAATGTCTTTTGCACTCACCAGCCCGCAAATAAACGCAGCACCCGCAAAGGCGGTGATTTCGAAAAACATTTGAAAAGCGGTCGGAAGACCGATTTTAAGCATTTTTTGAAACATCGTGGTTTTAAGTTCACTTAACTTAATTCTAAAATCCTTGATATAGCGTTTGGTGGTAGAATGTTTTAAGAGAACATAATATAAGAACACCATCATGAAAATCCTTGCAATTAGCGTGGCTAGTGCTGAGCCTTTTACGCCCATCTCTGGGAAGAAAAACATACCCTTGATAAAGACATAGTTCAAAGCAATGTTGATCACATTCGCAATAATCGTGGCCTTGGTGACCCCAATGGTGTATCCGAGCCCTTCTGAAACTTCACGAAGGGTTTGAAAGGCCATAAAAGGAAGGATACTAAAGGCCATCACCGAAAGAAAAGAAATGGTGTCCGGAATAATTTCCGGCGGTTGGTTCATATGATGGAGAAGAGGCGTAAAGGCTAAAAGTAAAATCATTAGCGCAAGACCTACGAGCATATTTAAAACAAACCCATGGCGAAAAACAGAATTAATCCGTTCGTGTCTTCCTCGGCTATGCGCCTGAGAGACCAGGGGAGGAATGGCAAAGGAAATTCCTAGACCAAAAATGAAAATCGAAATAAATAAGGCATTCCCAAGGGATACGGAGGCTAGGGCATTGGCACCTAGTAGTTTCCCCACAATGATATTGTCAAATAACTGGACCGATACTTGACCTAATTGAGTAACCATGACCGGAAGGGCAAGGGTAAGGGTTTCTTTGGTGTAATTTCGATTTAAAAAAGCCATGTGGATTTTTTTTTGCAAAAATAAGGATTCTCTTAGTACTTCAGTACGTTAATTTTAGTTCTTATTCGGAATTTGTTTCTCTCCAAAAAAAAGAAGAGAGTCACTTAGCGTTTAAGTGACTCTCTTTTAAGTTTTGAAGGCGCTCGTTTACTTTCGTACAAAAGCACTCACGTCCTCAGCAGTCACAGGATTGTTTCCTAAAATGATTAAACGCTCAACGACGTTCCTCAGTTCCCTAATGTTTCCAGTCCACGAGAAGGCTTCTAGGGCTTTGATCGCTTTGGAATCGAACTGATGAATCGGAACCCCGTTTTCATCTCCGATTAATTTAGAGAAATGCTCCACAAGAAGTTGAATGTCTTCTTTTCTCTCGTCAAGGGGTGGAACATAAATTTCAATCACAGAGAGACGGTGGTAGAGGTCTTCTCTAAAGCGTCCGGCTTCAATTTCTTTTTGCATGTCTTTGTTGGTAGCAGCAAGCACACGCACATCGACTTTCACTTCCTTATCACTTCCTACGGGGGATACTTTGCTTTCTTGCAAAGCGCGAAGCACTTTTGCCTGGGCAATTAAACTCATGTCCCCAATTTCATCTAAGAAGATGGTTCCGTTATTGGCTAATTCAAATTTTCCTTGTTTGTCTTTGATGGCTCCTGTAAAGGATCCTTTCACGTGACCAAAAAGTTCGCTTTCAATTAATTCGGAAGGAATTGCGGCGCAATTCACTTCAATCATTGGGCCTCTGCTGCGTTCACTTTGCGCATGAATCGCATGAGCGACTAATTCTTTCCCTGCTCCGTTTGGACCTGTAATGAGTACGCGCGCATCCGAAGTTGCGACTTTGTCGATCATGTCTTGGATCTTTTTTAATCCTTGGCTCTGACCGATCATTTGGTATTTTTTGTTAACCTTTTTCTTTAAGGTTACATTTTCTTTCTGAAGGGTTTTGTTCTCTTTGAAGAGTTTCTCCTTGTCTAATGCGTTTTTTACGCTCGTGATAAGGCGATTGATATCAATCGGCTTTGAGATGAAATCGTATGCACCGTCCTTTAAGCAATCCACTGCGACGTCAATATCCGCATGTCCTGAAATCATTACGAATGTAGATTCCGGCTTTAGGATTAAAGCCTGCTTTAAAAGCTCTGTACCCGAGAGCTTAGGCATTTTGATGTCAGAAATTACTAACGCATAATCGTCTTTTTCGATCAATTTATAGCCTTCGAGACCATCTTGCGCAACGGAAATCTCGAAATTGGGTAATTCGTCCGAAAGTATATTTTGAAGTACGCCTGCGATGGCTTTTTCGTCTTCGACTATGAGGATTTTTTGCATAAAGGCAAATTTACATTTATAATTTGAGGATATAAAATTTTGAACGAAGTTCTTACAAAAACCTTTCCCTTTGAACCCTTCTTTCAAAAGGGTTTTTTAAAGCAGCTAAAGCGAATAATCTCTCGCACCAAACAGGGCAGACCCCACTCTTACTAGGGTAGCACCGCATTCGATGGCTAAGGGATAATCTCCACTCATGCCCATGGAAAGCGTATTAAACGGATAATAGAGACTGAGGCTATCGTAAAGATGCTTTAAGAATTGAAATTCTTGCTTCACTTGGTTTTGATCTTCGACAAAAGAGGCCATGCCCATTAAGCCTTTTATCTCCACAAATGGAAACTCTCCATTTTTCCACTGGGCTAAAAGTTCTTTGGTTTCATTGACCTCGAGACCGTATTTGGTATCCTCTTGGGCAATTTTCACTTGAAGCAAAACCTTTATTTTTCGGTCTATTTTTTCGGCCTGCTTGTTTATTTCTCGAAGTACTTTTTCAGAATCAACACTCTGAATGGTGTCTACGAAAGGCACGACGAATTTTACTTTGTTCGTTTGCAAGTGTCCGATCAAATGCCACTGAATGTCTGAGGGCAAAAGAGGCTGTTTTTCGACAAGTTCTTGAACTTTGTTTTCTGCAAAGATCCGTTGTCCTAAAGAGTAAAGCTCTTTAATAGGCTCAATCGGATGGGTTTTCGAGACTGCCGCAAGAGTCACACCCTCTGGGATATTGCGTTTTACATTTTGAAAATTAGCTTCAATAGACATAGTGAAAAGATTAAGAAAAAGGAATTGCTTTTGGGAAAGGGCAAAAGGCCCTTTGCAACAAAAGCAAAAATACAAAATTATTATCCAATTCCTAAAGATAGAAAACTTAGGAGTGGCACCGTTAATACTGTCATGCTCCTGCTCTTTGAGGTCCTTGTCTTTTTTATGGTTCTTGTCACTGTTTGTTTCAAAAAGCAGAAGTGGCGCTCCGTTTTTTATCGGCTTTGAATCGATCAAAGGCGATTTTCACAATTATTAACTATATTTTTAGCAGTTTCTAAGTCCTTTAGTATATTTCCGTTTCCAATCAAATTGGTCGATTGAACCGAAATGTATTTTTGGGCTTTTTCTTTATTTACATATCGAATGGCGGTATTAATCCGTGATAATTCAGATTTCGCTTTGTCGTGGCGAGACTTCGCTTGATCGATTAATTCCCTTCCTGCTTCACCGTCCGCTCTCTCATCAAATAGCGGACTGTTATCCTGAGAAGGTCTAGCACCAAATAAGTCTTCCTGATCCGCTTGGAAGGACGCATTGGTCTTTGCTGAAAAACGGTCTAGGTTAGCCTTTGCAGCAGTCACAGCGGCTTTACGTTCTTCTCTAGGTTGAGCCTAGATTGTAGTAAGTACTTCTTGAAAATGAATCATCCCTTCGATAGCATCCTTCTCTATATGGATGTGGTTTCTTCCGATCGACTGTTTTTCTTGCGGATCAATTCGATAGAGTGGAGTTCTGTTTCGAAGTTCTAAAAGAAGGCCTGCTGCAGGATAGACCTGTAGCGAAGTGCCAATGATAAGACAAATGTCCGCATTTTGAACGAGTCGTATAGCCTCATCCATAGCAGGAACTTCTTCCCCAAACCAAACAATGTGAGGGCGAAGTTGGGAGCCAAATTCATCCGTGTCCCCAAGCTTTAAATCCTCCACCCAAGGGTAGAGTGGTAAAAGGTTGTCGGATGAACGTACTTTCGAGAGTTCACCATGCAAATGCAGAACGCTTGTGGATCCAGCGCGCTCGTGCAAATCGTCCACATTCTGAGTGATAATCTGAACCTCAAAAAAAGATTCTAGTTCAAAAAGGATTTCATGTGCCCGATTGGGCTTTGCGTTCTTTAATTGCGAGCGCCGCATATTGTAAAAATCAAGAACTTTCTGAGGATCTCTTGCAAAGGCCTCTGGCGTTGCAATTTCTTCAATCCGAAAGTTCTCCCAAAGCCCGTCAGAGTCTCGGAAAGTTTGAAGTCCGCTTTGCTGCGAGATGCCGGCGCCGCTTAATACCACTAGTTTTTTCACAACTCGATTTCTCCTCTGTTTTTTAAACGCTCTGCAATAAATTCAATCTGAGTTTTCCCATGCCTAGTGGGTTTTCCCTCCTGGTCCACACCCACAAAAATAAGTTTTTCAATGGTAATAATGGTCTGGCGAGTCATCATGTTTCTCACCTCGCAATGAAGCGTAATGGAAGTGTTTCCAAATTCCGTGGCTTCAATACCGATTTCAATAATATCCCCTTGTTTTGCGGAACTAATGAAATTGATCTCTGAAATGTATTTTGTGACGCAGCGAGGTGTTTCAAGTTGGACAATGGCATAAAGTGCGGCCTCCTCGTCAATCCACTGCAAGAGTCTTCCCCCGAAAAGCGTATGGTTAGGGTTTAAATCCTCCGGTTTAATCCATTTTCTAGTGTGGTAATTCATAAGTACTTTTTCACAAATTTAAGCGGAATAATTTGAACTTCCCTAGGCTTTACAAGGCAAAAGAGAATTATTTAAAAAGAAGTCGAAGTTAGCTTTGGGTTTTAGTGTAGGCACTTCTCTAAACTTTCCTAAATTTGGAAAAAATTTAAAATGAAGTTTTCACCACTTATTGTTGGCACGATGCGTTGGAGTTCTTGGGGAGTTAGCCACCCCAAGCCAGAGATTCAAACTTTGATCGAGTCGTGTCTAGATTTAGGATTGTATACTTTTGATTCCGCAGATATTTATGGGGGATATACTTGGGAAGAGTCTTTTGGCAAGGCGCTAGGGGAAATGAATTTGCCCCGTGAATCGTATCAGCTTATTTCCAAAGGAGGCATTAAATACAAGGGTGGGGCAAGACCCTATGAAGTGAAAGCATACGATCTTTCCAAAGACTATCTTATCCAGTGTGTAGAGCAGAGCTTAAAGGATTTGAAAACAGAATATTTGGATTTGTTCTTACTGCACAGACCCTCTCCCTTAATGGATCCTGAGGAAGTTGCAGCGGCCTTTTCTCTTCTTCGATCTAGTGGAAAAGTTCTTAATTTTGGAGTGAGTAATTTCTCAACCTTAGAATTTGATTTCTTATCGAAATGCTTCCCCGAACTTTGTACCAACCAAATAGAAATTTCTCTTACCCAGAGCGATGCCTTCTTTGATGGGCGCATCCTTCAGCAGCAAGCCCTAGGGCTACAGCCTACAGCATGGAGTCCACTGGGAAGTTATTTTTCGAATGACGATGAAAAATCGCAGCGCATTCGTGCCGTACTTATTTCTCTATCGGAAAAATACGTGGCTAGTGAGGCTGAGCTCTTACTTAGTTTTCTGAGAAAATCTCCAGCCGGAATTATCCCAATTGTAGGTAGCTCCAAAGTCGAGTCTATTCAAAAGCTAGCCAGTTCGCTGAATCTAACGCTCAGCGACGAGGATTGGTTTATTCTTTTAGAAGCCTCTCGGGGAAGAAGAGTTTTGTAGTCTAAAACAAAAATCCGGCTCTACCTTTTGGATAGAGCCGGACTCAAAAAAAATCATGAAAACTATTTTAGTGAATTCTAAAATTTTGTTTAGCAATTATCTCATTTATTAACTCGTGTAAGTACTAGCAAATCCTATGACAAACTCGTAGGAATTAGGGCCTTAGGAGCTGATTTAACACAAAATTAAAACTAAGTGCCCTGATTTAACGCTAATTAACACTCGCCTTTAGTAGGAGGAAAGGCCTAATCGTTATGATAGGGTTTGCCTTTTTGAATTTGGTCCGCTCGGTAGAGCTGTTCGATTAAAAACAGTCTTACCATTTGATGCGTAAAAGTCATTTTGGAGAGAGCCATTTTTTCATTGGCTCTGTCGTATAGACCTGGGGAGAAGCCGTAGGCGCCTCCAATGACCAGATGAATTTTCTTCACAGAGCTGCCCATCCAATCGTCAAGTTTTGTAGCAAACTCTCGCGAGGTGTACTGTTTGCCTTTCTCGTCAAGCAAAACGACTAAATCGCCAGGTTCCATGTGCTCGAGAAGTAGCTTTTCTTCTTGTTTCTTTAAAAGTTCGACACTTAAATTCTTCGTGTTTTTTACATCGGGAATTTCAATAAATTCTGTATTCCAATGCCTTGGCAATCGTTTCAGATAATAGGCTATTAAAGCTTCAATTTCTTTTTCTTGTGTCTTTCCAATGGAGAGAATATTAATTCGCATTTCTTATCTTTGTCGCACAAATATACCCTTAATGAGCGTAAAAATTCCGAAATTCATCAGAAAAATCCAGGATTTCTTTGAAGGAATTCATATTCCTTTTCTAGGAGTGTCGCTCTACAAAATGTTTGAGATTTACATTGAGGGAATCTTTAAAAACCAAATTGGAAGGAAGTCTGCAGCCATTTCTTGGAACTTCGTATTTTCCTTATTTCCCTTCATTTTGTTTTTGCTGTCCATACTTCCTTATTTGCCTCACTACGACAAATTGCAATTTTACATTTTTGAGATTTTGATGCAAAAGATTTTCCCTGGGCGTATTGAAGGGGATGTGGTGACTTACATCGAACAGAACATTATTCCCAATACCTCGAGTATCAGTAACATAACGATTCTTTTAGCGCTTGTCTTTGCCACCAACGGCACCTTTGCCCTGATTGACGGGTTTAACGAACAGACCAAGGAAAAGTTGAGCGACGTAAAGGAGTTTCTATTGGCCTTTGCCATTACCATTGGGTTTATCAGTGTGATGTTACTAGCCATTTTCGGAATCTATTACTCCGAGGTCGTCTTAAAGCTTTTTACGCCCGAATATGCGATTTCGTGGTTTGTGCAAAACCTATCAGCAATTATTGGTCTTATTTCGTTTCCGCTATTTTACTTTGTTCTTTTGGCCCTTTTTTACTGGCTCGGCACTGTGAAATTGACAAGGTTTCGTCAGGCCATTCCCGGGGCCATTCTAACCACCATTCTTTTTATTCTGACTACATACCTTTTTGCTATTTATGCAAGAAATTTCGCACGTTACAATGTGCTGTATGGGTCGATCGGGACTATGATTTTACTTATGGTGTGGGTGAATGTGAATGTTTATTTGCTTTTGTTTGGAAACGAATTAAACTTAGCCATTCGCCGCATTCGCTTAGAGAAATTAGTCTCTGACGAACTCCTAAAAGAAGCAGAGAACTTTTCCCCTCAAAATGAGCCTGAACTGGAAGCTTCAAGTGAACACCAAATTGACCTTATTTCCGATTCCAAAGAGAGTGAGGGGGAAAAAGACCCGCAGGGTCCTCGATCTGCCACCTGATTTTGTAAAGTGCTGCAATCAGATCGGCCCTTATATCAAACAAATTGGTTAGGAACTCAAATTCTCTTTTATTGGCTCGGTCATAGAAAACCACTTTTCGAAGCCTTAATTTCGAGGCTTTCCCTACTTTTTTAACGTCAACCTCTATAATCTCATCTTTTAAGACTCCATTATGGATGTGTTCTCCTATGTCCAATTCTTCTATCTTTATGTAGGAAGCATTGTCCTTGATCCGTGTTACAAACCCTGTTTTACGTTCATTGAAATGCTCGAAAGCCTTGTAATCATTGTATCCTTTATCAAAAACATAAATGGTGTTTTCATCACATTTTAGTTTTTCCAAAAATTGGTGATCATGTTTTTTCGATTCGCTAAACCAAACCAGACTTGGAACCGTTTCATCCGCATTGACCACCGTATGAACCTTGATCCCGCCTTTTCTTTTTCCGTTTTTAGGATTCCTGCCAACACCTTCCAAAATATCCTTGAATAGGCTGATAGTGGTGCTATCGAAGATTTTGACCTGTTTATTAATCACATTCCTGAGCCGGCTGTCCGACAAAAATCCACCATATTGCTTGAACAGCTGATGATAAATATTTTCAAAGACTTGAACATCTCTTTTCTTGTTTGCATCTGAAAGCGTGCTTCCTTTTGGAATATGATTTAGTTGAAAGCCACTCGTTTTGCCTGATAGTCCAAGCATTGCTCCCGATATTTCCCTAAGTGATGTACACTTTGAAAAAGAACAAAAAAGCATACTTATCAGATGGTCTTTGGTCTTAAATCGCTTTGTGTAGCGGTCAGAATCACATTTTTACTTCTTTTTTGATGATGGAATCATCAATTAAAGAAATCAGCTGTCCGAAAACGGATTTTATTGAAAAATGATTACTTTTACCCATAGTAGTTGATAGTGTGAGAACTTCAAACTTACTAAAAATTGAGTAGCCATTTTTTTGGCTACTCTTTTATCGGACAACAATGTATATGAAAATAGATTGAAGGTTAATTAGCTAACGAATCCTTCTTTTTACAATATATCTTAATCAATGGAAAATCAGAATACAGAATATAAAGAAAGCTGGCGCGATGAATATATCAAATGGATTTGCGGGTTTGCGAATGCAAGTGGCGGACAAATGTTTATCGGTATTGATGATCAAGGTAATATTACTGGAATTTCAGATATAAAAAAACTAGCAGAAGATTTGCCTAATAAGGTGAAAGATATTTTAGGAGTCTTGATAGATGTGAATATTAAAAATGATTCCGCTAAAGAATATTTAGAAATTATCACAGATGCTTATCCTTATCCTGTTAATTATAAAGGTAAATATTATTACCGTAGTGGTGCCACAAATCAAGAATTGAAAGGTGGTGCACTGGATAAATTTTTATTGGGAAAACAAGGTCTGAAATGGGATGGAACTCCAGAACCCTATAGTAAGGAAGTCGATCTTTCTGATCTTGCATTCAAGCTGTTTAAAGATCGTGCTTCTGAAACACAACGCTTTGACGAAGATGTTCAGGGAGATTCACCGCATGAATTAATTGAAAAACTAAATCTTGTCGATATAAACGGATACTTAAAAAAAGCGGCTGTTTTACTTTTTCATCGGAAACCCGAAAAAATATTTACCGGCGCAACAATAAAGATTGGATTTTTCAATACTGATGATGATTTGGCTTATCAAGACGAAGTAAGAGGTTCTCTTTTTGAGCAAGTGGATAAAGTGATGGATTTGCTGATTACAAAATATCTGAAAGCACAGATCACTTATGAAGGTGTTCAGAGAAAAGAAACTTTACCAATTCCAGTAGGAGCGTTAAGAGAGGCTGTTCTAAATGCTATTGTCCATAAAGATTATTCCAGTGGTATCCCTATTCAAATCAGCGTTTACGATAACAAACTTATTATCTGGAATGAGGGTGAATTACCAGAAAATTGGACGGTGGCAAAACTGAAGGTAAAGCATCCTTCTCGACCCTACAATCCTGACATTGCTAATGCTTTTTTCAGAAGCGGACTTATCGAATCCTGGGGAAGAGGAACAATTAAAATTTTTAACGAAGCTAAAGCCGCCAAAATACCTGTCCCAATTTTTAGATATGAGGATAATGGATTCTATGTGATTTTTAATTACATAGAAGTAAGTGTGCAGCAACAAGTTCTGGATTTGATTAAGGAAGATCCGAAAATTACTATTGTTGAAATGGGAAATAATCTTAGCACTTCCGTTCGAACAATGAACCGTATTCTTAATGAATTAAAAGATGAAAATGTTATAAAAAGATCGGGTAGTAAAAAAGAAGGGTTTTGGGAAATATTGTAATTTTTGGCACATAAGTGGCACAAAAGAATTCTTGAAAGGTGTTTAATAATAGGCAATGTACACCATATGATTTTTATTTAGGATAAAATGTGACACTAAAATGGCACATAAGAAATATGATTTTATTGGTAGGTCATTCCATATCTCAAACCCTTGAAAATTTTTTCTTGTGGATTTTGTCTTTCTCCTCACAAGTCTCTGGCTTGTTTTGAGATATATAAATATTCTACGCCATCCGTTTTTTCTTGTCGGAAATTGACCCTAGAAGTATCACCTTCATCACGAACTTCTTTCCAAATTAAAGAACTAATATCTGACCAGCGTAATCCTGATAAACACGAAAAAAGAAAAGTTTTCTTCAATACTGGATATTATATTCTGCTTTGGCTAAGCGTTGTAACTCATCAAAAATCAGATATTCTCTTTGACTTTCAGCCTGTTCAAATGACTTTATCTTTGAAGCATAATTTACTGTTAATATTGCTTGAGCAGCTTATGATAAATATTTTCAAAGACCTGAACATCTCTTTTCTTGTTTGCATCTGAAAGCGTGCTTCTTTTTGGAATATGGCTTAGTTGAAATCCTGATGTTTTCCCCGATAAACCAAGCATTGCTCCCGATATTTCACGAAGTGACGTACACTTTGAAAAAGAACAAAAAAGCATACTTATCAAGTGATCCTTTGTTTTGAAACGCTTTGTGTAGCGGTCGGCATTGCAATTTTTCACTTCTTTTCTAATAAGCGAGTCATCGATTAATGAAATCAGCTGTCCGAAAACGGATTTTGTTGAAAAATGATTACTTTTACCCATAGTAGTTGATAGTGTGAGAACTTCAAACTTACTAAAAATTGAGTAGCCATTTTTTTGGCTACTCTTTTATCGGACAACAATGATTCAGTAGGTATAGTAGACGAAAAGCAAAAAGTCATTCTAAATCTCGGTTCAGAATGACTTTTTGTCTGTTGTTAGTATTAGACTAGCTACTTAGGCGGATTCGAGTTCTTTTTTGGCCCGCTTCTTTCCAACGGATTTTAAGATCATATACCCCGTTAACCCCGAAATTGCAGAGGCAATAAGGATTGCGAATTTTGCTTCTTGTTGAAGTTCAGGATGCCCTTTGAAAGAGAGTAGGGCGATGAAGATGGACATGGTGAATCCAATTCCTGCGAGAAGCCCCGTCCCAATCATTTGAGACCAGGTGCTTTTATCAGGAAGGCTACTGAGTTTAAGTTTTATAGCAATATAGGAGAAGAGATTGATTCCAACCACCTTACCTACAAAGAGTCCAAGGACAATTCCATAGCCAAAGTTGGTGAACAGTCCATCGACCATGCCGGATTCAAGTGCGATGTTCACATTGGCCAGTGCGAACAAAGGCATAATGATAAAACTAACCGGCAAATGAAGTTTTCCTTCCAGTTTTTCCAAAGGCGATATTTCCGTTTCTGAAGCGTTCGTAGGAATGGTAAAGGCTAAAATAACCCCTGCGATAGTCGCATGGATACCCGAATGGTGCATGCAGTACCATAAGAAGATTCCAGGGATCAGATAGAAGACATGTTTTTTTACTTTGAAGTAGTTTAATAAGACAAGCAAGATTGTGATTCCAAGGCAAATCAAAAGGTAATTTAGGTGCAGTTGTTCCGTGTAGAAAAGAGCAATCACGACGATAGCCCCTAGGTCATCTACAATAGCGAGTGCAGCTAAGAATATTTTGATAGAAGTCGGTACGCTTTTTCCAAGTAGGGAGATAATCGCTAAAGAGAAGGCAATGTCCGTGGCCATCGGAATGGCCCATCCGTTCTGCGTGTCTGTACCTGCATTAAAGAGAAGGTAAATGAATGCCGGAACAATCATACCCCCTAAGGCGGCCACAATAGGAAGGGAGGCATTTTTGAAACTGGATAATTCTCCTTCCACAATCTCACGCTTGATCTCTAGCCCCACCACGAGAAAGAATACAGCCATAAGTCCGTCGTTAATCCACATGCTGATGGAATAGGGGCCCAATTGATAGTTGAGTAGGTCTTCAAAGGCAGGGCCTAGCGAGGAATTCGCAATCATGAGCGAGAGGAAGACGCAAAAGAGAAGAAGGATTCCAGAGGATTGATTGTGCTGGAGAAAGTTTTTAAAATACTGGGTAATTTTCATGAATATTTATTAAGTTAAAGCCGCTTCACACGACTGATTCCGTTTATGTTTTTTAATTGCTTAAAGGTTTCTTCTAGCTGACTTCGGTTCCTTACCTCGAGATTAATGGTTCCTGTAAAGAGCCCATTATTGGAAGATATGGTCATGCTTTTCATGTCCATGGCCATGGAGTTACTAATGACCTGTGTAATGTCATTAATCATTCCTAGGCGGTCCAGACCTTCAATTTCAATTTTGACTCGGTTCTTGAAGCTTTCTTCATTGACCCATTTGGCGGGCATGACGCGGTAATCGTATTGGGCTCGTAGGTTAATGGCATTGGGACAATTGTCGCTGTGAACCTTGATGCCTTCAGAGATGGTGATAAAACCAAAAATTTTATCCCCTGGAATGACGTTGCAGCATTTGGCAAAGCTATAGTTGAGTTTCTCTTCGTCTTTTCCAAAGACAATCAAATCTAAATTGCTATTGCCATGCTCCTCGAATTCTTCGTTTTTGGTCGGAGATTTCCGGAAGCGATTGATTAAGTTGTTAAATACGTTTTTACTCTCGATGTACTTGCGTAAATCTCCTGTATCGAGAGTGCCTTCTTGAAAGCCAAGGAAAAGTTCCTGAGAAGTCTTTAAGTTGAAGTACTTCTGCATTTTGTTAATTTCCTCGTCGTTGAATGGAAGTTTAGCATGCCGAAGCTTGCGTTGTAGCATTTCTTTTCCCTCGGTAACGGCGCTGCTTTTTTGAGAATTTAAATACGCTTTGATTTTGCTTTTCGCTTTCGAGGTGACTACGAACTCTAACCAGTCCAGTTTTGGTTTCTGGTTTTGGGAGGAAAGAATATCCACCTGATCCCCGTTTTGAAGCACATGGGAGATCGGAACTAATTTTCCATTGATTTTTGCACCCAGGCATTTGGTTCCCAAATCCGAGTGAACGGAAAATGCAAAATCTAAGGCCGTGGAACCGACCGGTAAAATCTTAATTTCCCCTTTTGGAGTAAAGACGAAAACTTCTTTTGAATAAAGATTTAGTTTGATGTTGTCTAGAAGTTCGGTCGTACTTAAGTTTTGTTGCTGTTCAAGGACTTCTCTAATTTCACTGACCCAACGTTCAAAATTCTGATCGTCTGAATTGTTCTTAAAGCCTTCCTTGTAGCGGTAATGCGCAGCGACGCCTTTCTCCGCAATCTCATCCATGCGCTCGCTTCGAATTTGAACTTCAATCCATTTTTTGTCTGGCCCTAGAACGGTGAGGTGTAAACTTTCATACCCTGTGGAACGTGGCCTTGTAATCCAATCTCGCATTCGAAGGGGATTGCTGTGGTAGAGGTCTGTGACGATCGAGTAGATTTTCCAAGCGAGGAATTTTTCGTTTTTCGCATCGGATTTGTAAATAATCCGAATGGCGTAATTGTCAAAAACTTCTTCAAAGGGAACGCCCTGCTTGAGCATCTTTCTGTAGATGGAAGAGATGGCTTTTGCTCGTCCTTTGATTGTGAAATTGAGTCCTTCTTCGCCAAGACGCTCAGAGACTTCTTTTTTAAATTCTTCAACGTACTTTTCCCGGTTTTCCTTTGCGAGTTCCAGTTTTTCTGTGATTTCGTTATAAACCTCGGGATTGTTGTATTTGAGGGAAAGATCTTCTAATTCTCCTTTCAAATTATAGAACCCTAAACGGTGGGCTAGAGGCGCATAAATATAGACGGTTTCGGAGGCAATCTTTTTTTGTTTGTCCGGCGCCATGCTCTCTAAGGTTCGCATGTTGTGAAGGCGGTCCGCAATCTTAATAAGAATTACTCGAAAGTCCTGCGAGAGGGTTAAAAGTAATTTTCTATAGTTCTCTGATTGAATCGAGATGTTCTGATGGTTCATCACAGAGATTTTGGTCAGACCGTTTACGATGTCCGCAATTTTCTTTCCAAATCTCTTTTCTAAATCTTCATACGTGTAATCTGAATCTTCTACCACATCATGAAGCAGGGCGCACGCAATGGAGGTGGCCCCAAGTCCGATTTCGTTGGCAACAATCTTTGCCACCTCAATCGGATGGTAGATATAGGGTTCTCCCGATTTTCTACGTTGGTCTTTGTGGGCATCCAGTGCGAGATCAAATGCACGACGAATTAGCTTGTTCTGCTCCTCGTCAAGAGTTCGGTATGTATTGGAAATTAAGTCCTTATAGCGGGCCAGAATTTCTTTGTTTTCTTGTTCTAGGTCGTATATCATCTGCGCAGTTCTTTAACCCTACGAATGTAGAAAAAAAACAGTAGAACTCCAACAAAATAAAGAGACTAGAGCCTCATTCGTATGTGAACCAAAAGAGCAGGACTAAGGAATCGCATTCGCCTAGAAACCCAACAGAAATCTGAGAATAGAAAAAAGCAAAAGAAGCTGGGGACTAAAAGCAAAAAAGTCCACTTGCACGCAAGTGGACCGTATTGAAAAAATTTAATTTGATAAGAAAAACACTGTTATTTGGATCTTTAACGTATGTTCTTTTAAATCGTTGCAAAACTACGGCCAAAAATGGAAAGTTTTAACAGTTTCTAATAGAATTAACAAATAATTAATAATATTCGGTATCTATAATAATGAAATCGTAATTTTAGTCCTGATCCTTTACAAGAAGTCCTATGGAAAGTGTTATTCTCTCAACGAAAGACAATTTATAGGGCTAAAATTGTCTTTTTTAAAGCTGCAACAATTTGTAAACATCTATAAAGAAGCGTAGTTAGCAAGGGTTTTAAAGGGTTTTTCTAAGGTATTTTTTCTTCACTCCAAACCATAGAGCTTAAGTCTACACTTTTTCGTTCTTAATCTCTTCGACCACTTCTGGATTTAGAAGAGTAGAAATATCCCCAAAGTTGCTTTGTTCTCCCTCCGCGATTTTGCGCAAAATACGCCGCATAATCTTTCCGGATCTTGTTTTGGGAAGCGAGGAGACAAATTGTATTTTATCAAGCTTCGCAATCGGTCCGACCGTGTCTGAGATGAGCATGTTGATTTCTTTTTTGAGATTTTCTCGGTCTCGGGATTCACCACTTTCTTTTAGAGTCACGAAGGCGTAAAGTCCGCTGCCTTTGATCTCATGAGGATAGCCTGCGATGGCTGATTCTGCCACGGCGGGGTGTTGGTTAATGCTAGCCTCAATTGGAGCGGTTCCTAAATTATGTCCAGAGACAATAATCACGTCGTCCACTCGCCCTGTAATTCGGTAGTAGCCTGTTTCGTCCCTTAGGGCGCCATCTCCTGTGAAATACTTGCCCGGAAAGGCAGAAAAGTAAGTTTCTACATACCTTTTATGGTCTTTCCAAATGGTGCGCGCAATGCCGGGCCATGGAAAACGTATGCAAAGGTTTCCATCTACTTGGTTGCCTGTAATTTCATTTCTTTTCTCATCCATTAACACTGGCTGTATCCCAGGAAGAGGTAAGGTCGCATAGGTAGGTTTGGTGGGCGTAACAAAAGGAATAGGAGAGATCATGATTCCTCCCGTTTCCGTTTGCCACCACGTATCGACAATAGGGCATTTTTTGTTTCCTACATGGTCGTTGTACCAATGCCATGCCTCATCGTTAATCGGTTCTCCAACCGATCCAATCACACGCAGTGAGCTTAGGTCATGTTTTTCCACCCAGTCCGTGCTTTCCTTCGCTAGCGAACGAATGGCCGTAGGCGCCGTATAGAACTGAGTTACTTTATGCTTTTCAATGACTTCCCAGAAACGGTCTGGCTCAGGGTACGTAGGGACTCCTTCGAACAGTACTGTGGTGGCTCCACAAGAAAGGGGACCGTAGAGTATGTAGGAATGTCCAGTAATCCAACCGATATCCGCCGTACACCAATACACGTCATTTTCCTTGTAGTTGAACACATTTTTGAACGTGTATCCCGTGTAAACCATATAGCCCGCGGTCGTGTGAAGCATTCCTTTAGGTTTGCCGGTGGAACCGGAGGTGTATAAAATGAAGAGCGGATCCTCCGCATCCATAATTCTAGAAACAAAATCGCTAGAGGCCTCCGTGTACAGCGGCTCGAGCCATAAATCTCGTCCTTCTTTCATATTCACTTCTGTGCCGGTTCTTTTTACGACGAGCACTTTATGGACTCCCGGGGACTTTTCGAGCGCTTTGTCCACGATTCCTTTCAAATCAATGGATTTGGACCCTCGAAAACTGCCGTCGGAACAAACCAGTAGTTTCGCTTCGCAGTCGTTCATTCGCGAGGACAGTGCTGAATCCGAAAATCCTGCAAAAATAACGGAATGAACAGCACCCAGTCTCGCGCAGGCAAGCATGGTCACGGCAAGTTCAGGAATCATAGGAAGGTAAATGCAAACTCGGTCTCCTTTTTCGACCCCTTGCTCCTTTAGAACATTCGCCATTTTGCAGACCCGCTGATGCAGTTCCTTATAGGAAATATGCTGAGCTTCTTCGCTAGGGTCATTGGGTTCAAATAAAATCGCCGTTTTATCCCCTCTTTCTTGCAAGTGCCTATCAATGCAATTTTTCGTGATGTTTAATTTCGCATTTTTAAACCACTTGATTTTTGCTTTTTCCATGTCAAATTCAAGAACCTTGGTCCAACGCTGGTACCAAACAAAGCCTTCGTCTGCAACTTGATCCCAGAATTTTTTCGGATTTTTAATGGATTTCTTGTACTGTTTGAAATAATCGGGGAGATCGTCGATATAAAAATTCTTCATTTTATTATTTTAAAGTTTGAATACAATTTCATTTGATTTTTAAAATTACCATTATTTTTAGTTCGAGCGAAGTTTCAAATGGAAAATTTGATAAAAAAAGAGAAGTGGGAAAAGACCTTGGGGAGAAAATAGAGGGAGTTTCCTTTGGGCGGCATGGGTCATTGCCTAGAATCCTTAGAAGGAAATTTCCGAATCGGAAAAGATAGTTGTACTTTTGCTACTTGTCTAGACCCCTTTCTTATGGCTCAGATTTTTATTAAAAACATGGTATGCGATCGCTGCATCTTAGTGGTGCAAAGCGAACTGGATAAACTTGGGCTAAAAGCTAGGCAGGTAAAACTAGGCGAGGCCGAGCTAGAGAAAGACTTAAGCAAAGAGCAGAAGTTGGCTCTGGAGGCCTCTTTAAAGCCTTTAGGCTTTGAACTTATTGATGATAAAAAGAAGCAACTTGTAGAAAGCATTAAGACTCTTATAATAAAGCTAGTGCATAGGGAGCAAACGGAGTTAAAAACCAACTTGTCCAATCACTTAAGCGATCTGCTGCACCATGAGTATAGCTACCTTTCTAATTTGTTTTCTGAACTAGAGAAAACCACGATTGAAAAGTATTTTATTGCGCAAAAGATTGAAAGAGCAAAAGAGTTACTGGTCTACGATCAGCTAACCTTAAGTGAGATTGCAGATCAACTGAATTATTCGAGTGTCGCTTATTTAAGCAATCAATTTAAGAAAATCACAGGGCTCTCTCCCAGTGATTTTAAAAAGCAGACCACAAACCAAAGGAAATCACTTGATTCTCTTTAGGGCCTAAGCGCGCGGGACTGTGCATAGGAATTAGAGGGTTAAAACGCTTGTTTTTAAAAGATTTATGCCTTCCTATTTCAAAAATCTTACAATTCAATTCCACAAAACTACAACCTTTCCTAGCTAGGGAAGTCGCAACTTTGTAGTGTAATAAAAACCTAGAATAGAAATGGCAACGAATAAAGACTTAATTTATCTTCCCCTTGAAGACGTAGATAGTGAACACTGCGCTCTTATAGTGGACAAGGGACTCTCCCAAGTAAAAGGAGTGGAGAGTCATAAAGTGGAACTCAATAACCGCCGAGCGGTATTGACGACAGAAAATAACGAGGTGGTCATAAGAGCGGTGCAAGCGATCAAAGACCTAGGATACGGCGTGACTACGGTAAAGGCCACGGTTCCCGTCCTAGAGATGACCTGCGCTTCGTGCGCCAGCAGTGCGCAAAACATTATAAAAATGCAACCTGGAGTGGTGGATGCTTCCGTGAATTATGGCACCGGAAATTTGGTGTTAGAGTATTTGCCAGGCACGACCGATCTTCTAAAGCTTAAAAAAGCACTTCAAAACGGAGGATACGATCTTCTCATCGAAGAGGAATCCTCAGTAAATGAAACCTTAGAGAAGATTCAGGAGAAAAAGTACAAAACCCTGAAGCAAAAAACGCTTTGGGCGGTCCTCTTGTCTTTACCGGTGGTTTTCATTGGGATGTTTTATATGGACATGCCCTATGGAAACGAAATTATGTGGCTTTTTTCCACCCCGGTGGTTCTATGGCTCGGTAGAGATTTTTTTATCGGAGCTTGGAAACAATTAAAGCACAAATCCGCCAATATGGATACACTTGTGGCACTCAGTACAGGGATTGCCTACCTGTTTAGTGTATTCACTCTGCTCTTCCCTGAGTTTTGGACCAGTCGTGGGCTTGAGGCGCACGTCTATTTTGAAGCGGCTGCAGTTATTATAGCCTTTATCCTGCTTGGGAAGCTACTAGAGGAAAGAGCAAAAGGCAATACCTCTAGTGCAATTAAGAACCTGATGGGACTACAACCTAAATCTGTAATTGTGATTTCCCCAGACAAAACGCAGAGAGAAATACCGATTGAAGAGGTGCAAGTGGGCGATGAAATTTTAGTAAAGCCCGGAGAAAAAATTGCAGTGGATG
Source organism: Epilithonimonas sp. KH_059 (assembly GCF_057838485.1). Classification (NCBI taxonomy): domain Bacteria; kingdom Pseudomonadati; phylum Bacteroidota; class Flavobacteriia; order Flavobacteriales; family Weeksellaceae; genus Epilithonimonas; species Epilithonimonas sp. KH_059. The sequence goes on along the minus strand of NZ_CM174468.1, from coordinate 436,493 downwards.
GAATCGTGTCCGTAGGCAATTCCTATGTGGACGAAAGCATGCTCAGTGGAGAGCCTGTTCCGGTTCAAAAGAGTGAGAATGAATCGGTCTACGCAGGAACCATCAACCAAAAAGGAAGTTTTCAATTCAAAGCCCAAAAAGTAGGGAAAGATACGATGCTTGCTCATATTATTAAGACCGTACAAGATGCCCAGGGAAGCAAAGCTCCGGTGCAGAAGTTGGTTGACAAAATCGCAAGTGTCTTTGTGCCTGTGGTGATCGGGATTGCGCTTGTAACCTTTGGACTCTGGCTCGTACTCGGAGGAGAAAACGGTGTGGTACAAGGGCTGCTTGCGGCCATTACCGTACTTGTGATTGCCTGTCCTTGCGCACTTGGACTTGCCACTCCGACAGCCATTATGGTGGGCGTAGGAAAAGGTGCTGAAAATGGAATTTTAATTAAAGATGCACAAAGTCTTGAGCTTGCCAAAAAAGTGAATGCCATCATCCTTGACAAAACCGGAACCATTACCGAGGGGAGACCTCAGGTAACCGCCTCAGAGTGGCTTGAAGGGCAAAAGGACAAGAAAGCCGTTTTGCTTAGTCTTGAAAAGCAGTCTGAGCATCCGCTCGCGGACGCCGTAGTGAAGTATTTGCAGGGCTCTCCACAGATAGAAATCTCCAATTTTGAAAGTATTACTGGACAGGGTGCAAAAGCGCTTTATGAGAAGGAGAGTTATTTCGTGGGCAATTTAAAATTGCTTACTGATCATAAGATTGAAATAAGCCCAAGTTTAAAGCAGTATGCGCAGAATTGGGCTGAGCAGTCACAAAGCGTAATTTGGTTTGCAAATGAGCATCAGGCGCTTGCTGTGCTAGCCATTTCAGATAAAATCAAAGAAACCTCGGTGCAAGCCATCGAGCAAATAAATAAAATGGGCATCGAGCTCTACATGCTGACAGGAGATAACGAGGCAACGGCGAAGGCCATTGCAAAGCAAACCGGCATTGCAAACTACAAAGCTCAGGTGATGCCTCAGGACAAAGCGGACTTTGTGAAAAAACTCCAAAGCGAAGGGAAAATCGTGGCCATGGTCGGGGATGGAATTAATGACAGTACTGCTCTTGCCACGGCAGACGTAAGTATTGCCATGGGGAAAGGATCTGACATTGCAATGGATGTGGCTAAAATGACCATTATCTCTTCTGATCTACTCAAAATTCCTCAGGCGATAAAACTCTCTAAACAAACCGTGGCTACCATTAAGCAAAACTTATTCTGGGCGTTTATCTACAACTTAATTGGCATTCCAATTGCAGCAGGAATCTTGTATCCTATCAATGGTTTTCTTCTGAATCCAATGCTTGCTGGAGCGGCCATGGCGCTAAGTAGCGTAAGTGTCGTAAGCAATAGTTTGCGCCTAAAGTGGAAAAAGTAAATACCTGTAGAATTAAACAATAATAATTTTAAAATAATCAATAGAACAATGGAAAACAAAGAATTTAAATTTAAAACCACCTTAGATTGTGGAGGGTGCGTCTCTAAAGTGCAAGGCGATTTAGACTCTGCCTCTGGGATTGAAAAATGGAATGTAGATACCTCGAATCCAGACAAGATTCTTACAGTAGAATCGAGTGGGATTACTGAGAAGGAGGTGATGGATATTGTAAAAGCAAAAGGATTCGAAGTAGAATCGATTGCTTAAAAGATAAGGGCCTCCTCGGAGTGCATGTTTCCCATAACCGCCGAGGTTTTTTCAGACTCAATAGAGAGAAAAATAGAAAATAGTGTGGCGAAAAGAAAATTTATTGGGTCACAATTTTTTACTTTTCAAATTAATTTCTATCTTTGCACTCAATGTGTAAAACGCTACATTTTGATCGCAAATCAAGAGGCATGGATGCCTCAGGAAACATATTTTTTATAACGAACGAAGTCTTTTTGGCTTCGTTTTTTTTTGTAATTTTAAGGAGAAATTTTAATTCAAAATGATAAAACTATCAAAACTCAGCAAAGAATCCATTGAGAGGATCCTTGAAGACAGCTTAGCATTTGCTAAGGGAACGAAGATACGTGCAACACAGCCCATTTATGTGGCCAACTTGTTTTTTGAAAACAGCACTCGAACCGTCGTGAGTTTTGAAATGGCCGAGCGTAAACTAGGACTCGAAGTGATTCCGTTTGCGGTTCAATCCAGCTCACTGAATAAAGGAGAAACGCTATACGATACGGTGAAGACTCTAAAAGCTTTAGGGCTTGATTTGCTTGTGATCCGACATCCAGCCGATAATTATTACGAAGATTTAAAGTCCATTGAAATTGGGATTGTGAACGCAGGAGACGGAACCGGCCATCATCCAAGCCAAGGACTATTGGATTTGGTCACGATCAAACAAGAGTTTGGAAGTTTTGAAGGACTCACCGTAGGAATTGTTGGAGATGTAAAGCACTCTAGAGTGGCAAACTCAGATGCTGAAGCGCTTAGACGATTGGGAGCAAAGGTGCATTTTTCGGGACCGGAAGACTGGTTTGACCAAGGAGCCATGATGAACGGAACGTACCGAAATTTTGATCACTTAATTCCAGAAGTGGATGTCTTAATAATGCTGCGTATTCAACACGAGAGACATACGACGAAACATCCCATTTCAAATGCAGAGTACTTATCTAAATACGGACTTACCAAAGCCCGCATGGAGGCGATGAAACCAAATGCAATCGTGATGCACCCTGGACCTGTGAATAGAGGAGTGGAGATGGAAAGCGAACTCGTGGAAGGCGAAAAATCAAGAATTTTCAAACAAATTGAAAACGGAGTTTTTGCGCGCATGGCAATTTTAAAGCATGAGCTTGAATTGCAAGGATTTGAATTTGAAACGTACAGCTAAAAAAGCGGGAGGCAAAGCTTTTAGGAGAAGAGCGGACTAAAGCGATAGAAAGGAAAAATAATCATACAATAAAGAAAGTAAGTCTTGGCAAAGACGCGCTAAAAAAAGAGAATGAAAAAGAAATTAATATTAGAATCGGGCGAGGTTTTTCACGGCATTGGATTTGGTGCGGATTTATTGAGCGAGGGTGAAGTGGTGTTTAACACAGGAATGACGGGGTATCAGGAATTAATTTCCGATCCTTCGTATTGCGGTCAGATTGTGACCATGACGTATCCCCTGATTGGGAATTACGGAATCAACCGTGACGATTTTGAAAGCATTGAACCGGGAATCAAAGGCTTAGTGGTTAAAGAGCTTTGCGATTATCCTTCTAATTTTAGAAGTCAAATGTCGCTCGATGAGCTCTTAAAATCGAAAAACATTTCTGGAATCCAAGGCATTGACACCCGACAATTGACAAGACTCATCCGAGACAAAGGAACCGTAAAAGGACGAATTGCAAACTTTGATGCCAATGAAAGTGAGGTAGTAGCGGAATTAAAGTCACTTGAAATTGAAAAGAAATTAGTGGAGCAGGTTTCCACAAAAACCCCTTATGCGGCTCCAGGTAGAGGTTTTAGAGTTGTGGTCGTTGACTTTGGAGCGAAACTTGGCATCATTCGAGAACTCTCCCATAGAGACTGCGATATTATTGTAGTGAATCAAAACGCGTCCGCTTCTGAAATTTTAGCTTTGCATCCCGATGGGGTAATGCTAACCAATGGACCTGGCGATCCCCAGGACGTAGTGGGGGCGCAGGAGATGATTCAAGGACTCTTAGGCAAGGTGCCTATCTTTGGAATCTGTCTAGGGCATCAGCTCATTTCTTTAGCTTGTGGAGCCAAAACCTTTAAGCTGAAATTCGGACACAGAGGAGCAAACCATCCTGTACTGGATTTAGAACGAAACACCGTAGCAATTACTTCTCAAAACCACGGATACGCAGTGGATTCTGCGAGTTTGGAAGGAACCGGCCTTGTGGAAACGCACGTGGCCTTAAACGACCGAACAAACGAAGGAGTACGTCACACGGAATATCCTTGTTTCTCGGTACAGTATCACCCAGAGGCCAGTCCAGGTCCAGAAGATGCAAATTATTTATTTGATGAATTTATCAGCCTAATGGAGGCGTTTACAACGAAAAGAGCTTAAGACAAGAAAATGAAGAGAACGGATATAAAAACGATTTTAGTAATTGGCTCAGGTCCGATTATTATTGGACAAGCGGCAGAATTTGATTACGCAGGAACCCAGGCCTGTTTGGCCCTAAGGGAAGAGGGATACCGCGTAATTTTAATTAATTCCAATCCCGCTACGATTATGACCGATGTGGAAATTGCGGACAAAGTATACATTGAACCTATTTCCCTTCCTTTTGTAAGTCACATTATTCGCAAAGAAAGACCGGACGCCTTACTTCCTACCTTAGGAGGGCAAATTGGTCTGAATATGGCGATTGAATTAGAAAAATCAGGAATCTTAGAAGAGTGTGAAGTGGAGGTTCTTGGAACCAAACTTTCTGCCATCAACAAAGCAGAGGATAGAGATCTTTTCCGAGAATTAATGAACGAGTTAAACGAGCCGGTTCCAGAGAGTGACATTGTCACCACCGTAGAAGGAGCCATTTCGTTTGCAAATAAAATAGGGTATCCTGTAATTGTTCGTCCTGCCTTTACGATGGGAGGAACCGGGGGAGGAATTGCAGATACAGAAGCCCAATTAAAAGAAATCACAGAATTAGGACTTAAATATTCGCCAGTAACTCAATGTTTAATTGAGCGTTCGATTGCGGGATTTAAAGAAATTGAATACGAGGTGATGAGAGATGCAAACGACAATGCAATTGTGGTTTGTAACATGGAAAACATTGATCCTGTAGGAGTCCATACAGGCGATAGTATCGTAGTGGCTCCTTCACAAACGCTATCCGACAGAGAGTATCAACTGCTTCGAAATGCTTCTTTAAAAATCATTCGTGCCCTTGGCATCGAAGGAGGCTGTAACGTGCAATTGGCCTTAGATCCCCATTCCTTCAACTATTATATCATTGAGGTGAATCCGAGGGTATCGCGTTCTTCTGCTTTAGCCAGCAAAGCGACCGGGTATCCGATTGCGAAATTAGCAGCGAAGATTGCCGTGGGGTTAACCTTAGATGAAATGATGAACCCTGTCACTGGAAAAACCTATGCCTGTTTTGAACCTGCACTGGATTACGTGGTGACCAAAATTCCTAGGTTCCCATTTGATAAATTCGAAACGGCAGACCGTCGTCTCTCTACTCAAATGAAGGCTACAGGGGAGGTTATGGCAATCGGAAGAACCTTTGAAGAAAGTATTCAAAAAGCGATTCGTTCTCTTGAGACGGGTATTCGCCACTTAGGACTTAAGCAAAAACAAGCACAGGAGTTAACGCCGGAAGATATTGAAAGACGCATTCGAGTATGTGATGATGAAAGACTCTTTGTCATCGGTGAAGCGCTAAGACGTGGATACGACTGGATGCAAATTGTAGAATGGAGTAAAATTGATCCGTTCTTCATTTGGAAGCTAAAAAAATTAGTGGATTTTGAAAAGACCATTTCCAGCAGCAAAATGGATCTTGAGGTTTTAACCGATGCAAAAAAATTAGGGTTTTCGGATAAAAACATTGCGTTTCTCTGGGGAATCACCCAAAGAGAAGTTTTCGAGTTTAGAAAAAGAAGTGGACTTATGCCGGTCTACAAAATGGTGGATACTTGCGCAGCTGAATTTGAAAGCGAAACTCCGTATTTCTACGGAACCTACGAACAAGAAAACGAAAGTGTACGAAGCGGCAAAGAAAAAATCATTGTACTGGGTTCTGGACCTATCCGTATTGGGCAAGGAGTTGAGTTTGATTACGCGACCGTACACAGTGTATGGGCCATTAAGCAAATGGGGTACGAATCCATCATTATCAATAACAATCCGGAAACGGTTTCCACCGATTTTTCGATCTCAGACAAACTCTACTTTGAGCCTTTGACCGAAGAAGACGTGATGAATATTATTGAGCTAGAAAAACCCAAAGGGGTCATTGTTCAATTTGGTGGACAAACCGCCATCAACCTTGCGGACAAACTAGCAAGTCATGGCGTTCAGATTCTAGGAACCAGTTTAGAAGACTTAGACCGTTCTGAGAACCGGGATAAATTTGAAAAGGCACTGCAGGAAATGGGCATTCCGATGCCCAAAGGAAGAACCTCCTTTTCGAAAGAAGGAGCCATTGAAATCGCAGATTCGATTGGATATCCTGTTTTAGTGCGTCCAAGTTACGTTTTAGGTGGGCGCGCGATGGAAATTGTATACAACGAAACGGAACTAGCGCACTATATGGAAAATGCGGTAGAAGCCAGTCCTGAACATCCCGTTTTGGTCGATAAATACATGACCGGAAAAGAAGTTGAGGTAGACGCCATTTGCGACGGAGAAACGGTCGTGATTCCAGGAATTATGGAGCATATTGAGCGCGCAGGAGTTCACTCTGGGGATTCCATTGCGGTGTATCCTCCGCAGAATATCAACGAAAAGTGCATGGCACAATTGATTGATTACACTGAGCGTTTAGCGAAAGGTCTTGGCGTCATTGGATTAATGAATGTTCAGTACGTCTTATTTGAAGATCAGGTTTACGTCATCGAAGTAAATCCAAGATCGTCTCGAACCGTACCATTTTTGTCAAAAATCACAGAGGTACCTATGGCGAATTTAGCCACCAAAGTGATTCTTGGAGAGAGCTTAAAATCACTGGGCTACGAAAGTGGACTGATAGAGGCAAAAGAGGGAGTGTATGTAAAAGTTCCTGTCTTCTCCTTTTCTAAGTTAACCAAGGTTGATACTTCATTAGGCCCTGAAATGAAATCCACTGGGGAGGTCATGGGGAAAGACACGACTTTAGAAAAAGCACTTTACAAAGGCTTTATCGCAGCAGGTCGACGTGTTCCGCTTCACGGCGCGATTCTCTTTACAGTAGCTGACAAACACAAGGAAGAAGCGGCCGTTTTTGCACGTCGTTTCCACGAAGTAGGCTTTAGAATTTGGGCCACTCAGGGGACTGCAAAATACTTTCAGGAAGTCGGTATCCCGGTAAAAATAGGCTATAAAATTGGACAGGAAGATGTCAACCTAATTGACCTTATTCAAAAAGGAAAAGTTCAATACGTAGTGAATACGACCACGAAAGGAAAACAAGCCGAACGAGATGGATTCCAAATCCGCCGTATGAGTGTGGAGAATGGAGTGCCTTGTCTTACATCCATGGACACGGTAGAGGCAATACTCAAAGTGATTGAGAGTATGAGTTTCAAGATGCAACCTATGTAAAAAGTATCCTCATAATAAATAGCACATCCTTCGCATTCGCGAGGGATGTGTCGTTTAAAGGCAAAAGTATTTCAAACTGAACTAGAAATTAGGGTCATTGAAGACCGAATTTATAAAGTTCAGAAATTACGATCATATTTAGTTTTTGCCAATTTTGGATTAAGGGAATTATTTATTTCTTTCGGACAAGACACCTTCTATTTCTTCCAAGGAAAGATCTTTAGCTTTCAATAAAATCAAAAAATGATACAATAAATCTGCTGCTTCGTTTTTAAATAATTTCTCATTATCGTCTTTTGCTTCGATCACTAGTTCTACAGCTTCTTCACCCACTTTTTGAGCTACCTTATTCATACCTCTTTTGTATAATGTGTTGGTATAAGAAGTTTCTACGTTATTATCAATTCTTTTGTGAATAGTTTGTTCCAGTTCGTACAAAAAACCTTTTGAAGATCCTGAGTGGAAACAAGACGTATTGCCTGTATGACAAGTAGGTCCCATTGGATTTACCTTAATAAGTAAGGTATCCTTGTCACAATCCAAACTGATGGTTTCCACATCAAGAAAATTTCCGGAAGTTTCTCCTTTCGTCCATAAGCGGTTTTTACTTCGGCTGAAAAAGGTTACTTTTCGTTTTTCAACCGTTTGATTGTATGCTTCTTGATTCATAAAACCAAGCATCAATACTTCTAAGTTAATGGCATTTTGAATAATCACAGGGATCAGTCCGTTGCCTTTGCTAAAATCTATGTTCATAATTTGACAGGAATATTTTGTGAGTTTAAAAATTGTTTGAGTTCAGGAATAGAAATTTGTCCGTAATGAAAAACACTTGCGGCTAAAGCTCCTGTGACTTTTGTGTGGTTTAAAACATTAGCAAAATCTTCCATACATCCTGCTCCTCCTGAAGCGATAACGGGTACAGAAACGCTTTCGGAGATTTGTTTTGTAATGTTTAATGCAAAACCCGATTTTGTACCGTCATTGTTCATAGAAGTAAGCAGGATTTCTCCTGCTCCTAGTGTAACACCTTCTTGAGCCCATTGCACTGCATTCCATCCGGTTTCAATTTTCCCACCGCTTCGGAAAACATTCCATTTTCCATCAATAAATTTTGTATCGATAGCCAAAACCACACATTGATTTCCGAGTTCATTGGCAATTTCCGTGATAAGTTCAGGATTCAGTATCGCAGCCGAATTCACACTTATTTTATCGGCACCTGCATCAATAATCATTTTTGCATCTTCTATACTGTTAATACCTCCTCCAACGGTAAACGGAATGTTTATTTTCGAAGCTATGCGATTGACTAGCTTTACAAGTGTCTTACGCTTTTCCAATGTAGCCGTGATATCTAAAAACACCAGTTCGTCAGCCCCTTCTGCAACATACCGCCTAGCCAGTTCTATCGGGTCACCAGCATCCCGAATCGCTTCAAAGTTGATACCTTTTACGGTTCGGCCGCCTTTGATGTCCAAACAAGGAATGATTCTTTTCTTCAGCATAATTTGGATATTTCTTTTAATTGAATAGTTTGTTCATATATAGCTTTTCCTATAATCGCTCCTTCACAACCCATTTCTTTGAGTTGTATTAGGTCTTGAATTGTGGTAATGCCACCACTCGCAATAAGTTGTATTTTAGTTTCAGATAAAATTTCTTCGTACAATCCAGAAGCAGGACCGGAAAGCATCCCGTCTTTGTCAATATCCGTTACAATGCTATATTTTACCCCTTTCTCCGTATATTTTGTAATGAAGGACAAAACATCTAATTCGCTATATTTTAACCAGCCATTGATCGCTATTTTTCGATTTTTACAATCCGCTCCCAGGATGATTTTATCGGCCCCAAAGCGGCCTAGCCAGTCTATCATCCATTCAGGTTTTTGAACGGCAATACTTCCCACAGTAATTTGTTTAGCTCCTGCATTAAAAGCGGTTTCAACATCATTCAGAGATTTTATTCCACCACCGAAATCAATGTTCAGTTTGGTTTTTGCAGCCAGCAATTCCAAAGTTTTGTAATTGACAATCTGCCCAGATTTTGCTCCATTCAAATCGACCAGATGTAAATAGTTGATTCCAAAATCTTCAAACATTTTGGCCACTTCCAATGGATTTTCATTGTATATTTTTTTCTGATTGTAATCGCCTCTTGTCAGTCGAACACATTTACCGTCAATAATGTCTATAGCGAGAATAATTCTCATAATTCAAGAAAGTTTTTTAAGATTTGTAAGCCTGTTGAGGCCGATTTTTCGGGGTGAAATTGAGTAGCATAAAAATTATCCTTTTGTAAAGCAGCACTGAAGGGTAAAATATAGTGAGTTGTAGCCACTGTGTCTGAACATAATTCGGCATAAAAACGATGGACAAAATAGCAATCGTTTTCTGACGAGATATTTTTAAACAATTCTTTTTTTACAGCGGTGAAATTATTCCACCCCATATGAGGGACTCTATCTTCAGGAGGAAATTTTCGAACCTTTGTTTTGAAAATTCCCAATCCGTAGGTATTTCCTTCTTCTGAAAACTCGCACAACAATTGCATGCCCAGGCAAATTCCCAAAACGGGTTGTTTTAGATTTTTTATTCCTTCCTCTAAACCTTTTTCCCGTAAATATTTCATTGCAGAACCCGCTTCTCCAACGCCCGGGAAAATCACTTTTTCGGCGGATTGTAATAATACAATATTATCGGTTACAAGGGGTTTATAACCCAAACTTTTTATGGCGTTTTCTACTGAAGTGGTATTGCCTGCATTGTATCTTAAAATAGCGATCATAGGGTTCCTTTTGTGCTTGGGATGTTGTAATTTTCTGTTTTACTTACTGCCATTTTTATTGCTTTCGCAAAGGCTTTGAAAATGGATTCTATCTTGTGGTGTTCGTTGGTTCCCTCCGCTTTTATATTCAGATTGCAACGAGCCTGGTCACTGAACGATTTGAAAAAATGAAAAAACATTTCTGTGGGCAAATCTCCTATTTTTTCACGTTTGAATTCCGTCTCCCACACTAGCCAGGGACGACCACCAAAATCAAGTGCTACTTGAGCCAAACAATCATCCATAGGCAGTAAAAATCCGTAGCGTTCTATTGCTTTCTTATTCCCTAATGCCTGCAAAAATGCATCTCCCAAAGCAAGGGCTGTATCTTCTATTGTGTGGTGTTCGTCTATTTCCAAATCTCCTTTTACCTGTATATTCAAATCCAAATTACCGTGTTTGGAGAGCTGCTCCAACATATGGTCGAAAAAGGGCAATCCTGTTTGTATAGCGGATTTTCCTGTTCCGTCCAGATTTACTTCAACCGAAATGTCCGTTTCAGAAGTTTTGCGTTGAGTTTTTCCGGTTCGGGGTTGATTTTTTAAAAAATTATAAATTTTATTCCAATCGGTAGTCGTGAAGGTGGCATCTACCTCAGTATTTTTACTGACAAAGATGGACTGTGTTCCCAGATTTTCTGCAAGTTGCACATCGGTTTTTCTATCACCGATTACAAATGAATTTCTTAGGTCGTAGTTGCCGTAAATATACTTGCTAAGCATACCCGTTTGAGGTTTTCGGGTTGCCTTGTTTTCGTTTTCAAACGTAGCGTCAATATAGATTTCCTTAAAGGTGACACCCTCCTCTTTTAAAGTTTGAAGGATGAAATTCTGGACAGGGTAGAACGTTCTTTCGGGAAAAGAATCCGTTCCCAAACCGTCTTGATTACTCACCATTACTAGTTCGAAATCCAATTCCCGGGCTATTTTTGATAAACAACTAATAGCAAACGGTAAAAATTTCAATTTCTCAAAACTGTCAATCTGAAAATCTGCCGGCTCTTCGATGAGGGTGCCATCTCGGTCTATAAATAATACTTTTTTAGCCATTGCTGATTTGTTTTAAAGCGGTTATTAATTTTTGATTCTCCTCCTGGGCTCCAACCGTTATTCGAAGACAGTTTGGAATTGTGATATTTCTGTTTCGGGTAATTATTTGTTTTTTTATCAATTGAGTATACACGTCATTTGCATCGTTTACTTCAACCAATAGAAAATTGGCCTCGGAGGGATAAATTTTAGAGATGATTTTTATTCCTTGTAATTCCGTTAGAAGGTTAGATTTTGCTTTAAGAATTTCGCTTCTGTTTTTCTCGTATTCTTCCAATTTAGTCAACGCATCTAGCGCTATTTTCTGATTGATGGCACTGACATTGTATGGTGCTTTCACTTTATTGAAATAGGACAATACAGGTTCGTTCATATAAGCAATCCCAAGGCGGATTCCTGCCAGTCCCCATGCCTTGCTTAGTGTTTGGCTGATAATTAAATTAGGATATTGAGTCAATTTTTCCAGAAACGAAACTTGATCGCAAAAATCGATATAAGCTTCATCAAGGATGACAATTCCATTGAATTGTTGTAAAATAAATTCAATGTCCGTTGGATTGATGAGATTTCCTGTGGGGTTGTTAGGCGAGCAGATAAAAATTAATTTCAAATTTGGATCTGATAACCAAGGTTCAATCGTTTTTCTGTCTATCTGGAATTCTTCGTTCAAGGGAAGCTTGATGAGCTGCACCGCATTGATATTTGCCGAAACTTCATACATGCCATAAGTAGGTGTAAATGTCAAGGCTTTGTCCTGGTTGGGTTCGCAAAAAATACGCAAAGCAATATCAATTATTTCATCGCTTCCGTTTCCGATAAAGATTCGCTTGGACGGAATGTTTTTAATCTCTGACAATCGCTCTTTTAATGCTTTTTGGTAAGGATCTGGATAGCGGTTGTAAATGCCGAATGGATGTTCATTTGCATCCAGAAAAACGCCTTGCTTTTCGGAGTAATCCTCTCTCGCACTTGAATAGGGAGCAAGAGTACGGATGTTTTTTCTGATTAAATTTTCCATAGTCTACTTGTTTAATTTCTTAAGTCGGATGCTCACAGCGTTTTTATGTGCGGTTAATTGTTCTGCCTCTGCCATAATTTCTACGGTAGCCCCAATGTTTTGAAGACCTTTTGGGGTGATATTTTGAAACGTGATTTTCTTTATGAAGCTATCGTACGAAACACCGCTATAACTCTTGGCATATCCATTGGTTGGCAATGTGTGATTGGTTCCACTTGCATAATCTCCGGCACTTTCACAGGAGTAATTTCCAAGAAAAACGGACCCTGCATTTTGAATTTTATCACCATATTCTTCTGCGTTTTCAAGGGCCAAAATTAAATGTTCAGGAGCATAATTGTTGCTAAAATCGATACATTCCTCCACTGAATTGAACCATACGGAAAAGCTGTTTTCCAATGTTTTTCTTGCGAGATCAGCTCTTGATAAAGTACTCAATTGCTTTTCCAAAGCAAGATTTACTTGCTCGATAAGGGGTTTATAATTCGTTGCAAAAACTACCTGGCTGTCCGTTCCGTGTTCTGCCTGTGAAAGTAAATCTGCCGCAATAAATTCTGGGTCTGCATTTTCATCTGCAATAACCAAAACTTCACTGGGTCCTGCAGGCAAATCGATCGCAATGCCGTTCTTTTGAACAAGTTCTTTTGCTTTGGTTACATATTGGTTACCGGGTCCAAAAATTTTATCTACTTTAGGAATGCTCTCGGTTCCATAAGCCAAGGCAGCGATGGCCTGGGCACCGCCGATTTTATAAATTTGGTTAATACCCAAAAAGGAAGCGGTGTACAAAATGGCTGGATTAATCGTTCCCTTTTGATCACAAGGCGTACACAAAACAATGTTTTTGCAACCTGCAATTTGTGCAGGAATTGCCAACATCAGCAGGGTTGAAAATAGGGGAGCAGAACCGCCAGGTATATAAAGTCCTACATTTTCTATAGCCACGTTTTTTCTCCAGCAAGTCACACCTTCCATGGTTTCCACAGGTATTTCTGCAACTTTCTGAGAAGCGTGAAATTTGTAGATGTTGTTATAGGCAATAGAAATCGCCTGTTTCAGTTCGTTTGAAACCTGAGAGTTTGCTTGCTCGATTTCGGAGGAACTTATTTTAAGATTGCCTAAGTTGAATTTATCGAATTCTAAGGTAAATTCCCGAAGGGCAGCATCGCCCATGGTCCGTACTTTGTCAATGATATTGGCTACGGTGTCATCTAAGTTTCTCTTTTCAATCAAAGGTCTTTTGGCTAAATTTTGCCATGTAGATCTTGAGGGATTATTCAAGTATTTCATTATGTTTTTTTTTGAGTTCGTTTACACAATCATTTTTTCGATAGGAATGACGAGAATTCCTTCAGCTCCGGCTTCTTTTAATTCGTCTATGATCTCCCAGAATTTGTCTTCTCTGATAACAGAATGTAAGCTGCTCCAACCTTCCCTTGCCAGGGGTAGAATGGTCGGGCTGTTCATTCCTGGAAGAATTGTTTTGATTTTTTCCAGTTTAGAATCGAGGGTATTCAATAAAATGTATTTGTTTTCTTTGGCTTTCTGAACGGACTGGATTCGGAACAACAGTTTTTCTAAAATCTGTTTTTTGGATTCTTCTAAATTAGGATTTGCCACCAAAACCGCCTGACTTACCAGGACTTTCTCTACTTCTTTTAACCCATTCGAAAGCAGGGTGCTACCGCTGCTTACAATATCGCAGATACCGTCTGCTAAACCGATTCCCGGTGCAATTTCCACACTTCCTGATATAACTTCTATCGTTACTTCGATATTCTGTTTCTGAAAGTATTCCAATAAAATATTGGGATAGGAGGTTGCGATGCGTTTGTTTCTGAAAAATTCCAAGCTGTCGTATTGTGTTTCTTTAGGAACTGCCAGACTCAAGCGGCAGGAAGAAAAACCAAGCTTTTCAACGAGATTGATAATCTTTTTACTTTCAACCAGAACATTTTCTCCTATGATGCCTATATCAGCAACTTGTTGTTCGACGTATTGGGGAATGTCATCATCTCTTAAAAACAAAATTTCAATTGGAAAATTAGTAGCTTCCGTGATTAGTTTTCCACCGCCATTTGGAAATTTAATTCCGCATTGTTGCAGTAGATCGATTGATTTTTCGTTAAGTCTGCCACTTTTTTGAATGGCAATTCTAAGTTTACTCATTTTTCACTAGTATTAAATGTTTGAGTAAATCTTAAATGGGGGATGACCTGTAAAAAAGAAAAATCCCGTTTGATTTACTCAAACGGGATTAGATTTAGATATTTTGAATTTACAGCATATCATTCTCAGCTCGCTTGAGTGCAAGGATGAAAATGATGATGTAATTGATTAAACATTCTTTGTGTTTTAAATTAGGGGGCGAAGATAAATATTTTTTTGTTATTCAAACAATTATTTTTTTTGTTTTCTAATAAAACTATAAAATTCACTACCTTTAAATCCTAAATCAATTCTATGAAAAAGATTCTTATAACCAGCTTTCTTTGCGGTTTTTTATTTTCTCAGGCGCAGTACACGCTTCCAGCGCAAAGCCCTAGGCAGAAAATTGAACAACAATTTTCTCTAACCAGTATTTCTGTAGACTATGGTCGTCCGGCGGTGAAAGACCGGGTGGTTTTTGGAGACTTAGTTCCTTATGATGCTGTATGGCGCGCGGGAGCGAATTCCTCGACAAAAATTACCTTTGGTGAAAAAGTGAACTTTGGTGGCGTGGATGTCCCTGCGGGAACGTATGGTCTTTACATTGAGCCCTCCAAATCGCAGTGGCGAGTCATCTTAAATAAGGACTCTCAAAGTTGGGGAACCCAATACAACAAAGAGCTTGATCTTTACAGTGTAAAAGTTCCTAAGGTGGACTTAGCTCAGAAAGTGGAGTGGTTTACCATTTCGATTGAGCCTGTGGATACAACGCATGCAAATCTAACCTTTGCATGGGATAAATCTTCCGCTACGGTACCCGTCAGTGTACAAAACGCGGATAAGACAAAAGCCATTGTAGAGAAGCTCGGGGAGATTAGATCGATTGAGCGTGCAAAATAAGGTAAGGGTATAGGTAAGACGAGCATCGCAAAAAAAATAGTTGCTTAATTTTCGGTTGCACCTGTAGGCTCAGCCTTTTACCTTTGTGACTAGTTAATCGCAAATGTCAATGAAAAACTTAAGTTCTCAAATCATGTACCAGGCCAGTTTGGACAAAAATTCAGATTTTGAAGGGGTATTTTGGATGGGTGTGAAGACCACAGGAATCTTCTGTCGCCCCACATGCAGCGCCCGAAAACCTAAAGCCGAAAACGTGGAGTTTTTTCAAAACACAAAGGATGCAATTTTAAAAGGATACCGCCCCTGCAAAGTTTGTAAGCCCCTAGAGAATCCAGATGAAACTCCCCAGTACATTCAACAAATTTTGAAGGAACTAAGGGAAAACCCTGCCTTAAAATTTAAAGATTACGATTTGGTAAAACGGGGGATTGACCCCTCTACGATGCGAAGATGGTTTCAGAAGAACCACGGAATGACCTTTCAGGCATTTCAAAGAATGTTTCGTTTGAATACGGCTTTCAAAAAATTGCAACAAGGAGAAAATGTGATGGAAACAGCTTATGATAGTGGTTTTGAAAGTTTAAGTGGATTTAGTGAAAGTTTCAAAAATATTTTCGGGGTTTCTCCGAAAAATTCAAAAGCGCAAAGAATTATTGATTTAAAAAGAATCGAAACCCCGATAGGAACCATGTATGCAGCGGCAACCGAAGAGGGCATTTGTATGCTCGAATTTACCGATCGAAGAATGCTGGAAACTGAATTTAAAGATTTAGCAAAATCCCTCAATGCCACCATTATTCAAGGGGATAATCCCCATTTTGATACCTTAGAAAAAGAACTTTCAGAATATTTTGAAGGAATTCGTAAAGAATTTACCGTTCCACTTTCCCCTGTAGGAACCGACTTTCAGAAAAGTGTTTGGGAAATTTTAATGAAGATCCCTTACGGTGAAACATGGAATTATCGCAAACAATCGGAAGTTTTGGGCGATGTAAAGAAAGTCCGCGCCGTGGCCAATGCAAATGGCATGAATAAAATTTCCATTTTAATACCTTGCCATCGCGTTATCGGAAGTGATGGGACTTTAACGGGGTATGGGGGTGGAATTTGGCGCAAACAAAAATTACTCGAGTTGGAAAAATCAATTCTTTTTTAATCTCCTTGAACTCCCTTTATTTCTAATAAAGATAAATCCTCCTTCTCATGACTCCCAATCTACAACCTACTTTAGAGACCGAAAACTACCAACTAGTTCCTCTTGCCCAATCCGATTTTGAGGCCTTGTATGCAAGTGCAAAGGATCCCGAAACCTGGAGTCAACATCCCAATCCGGACCGCTACAAACGAGAGGTTTTTCTGAATTTCTTTCAAGGTGCTCTCCAAAGTGGAGGCGCCTTTAAGGTGGTTCGAAAAAAGGATGGTGTGGTACTAGGTTCTACGCGGTTTTACGATTACAATCCACTGAGTAGCGAGATCTTAATTGGATATACCTTTTACAATCCCAAGTATTGGGGACAAGGGGTAAATCGCGAAGTAAAGGAGGCTATGCTCAACTATATTTTTGATTACATAGACACCGTCGTGTTTCACGTAGGGCGAGAAAATGAGAGATCCAAACGGGCAATGGAAAAATTGGGAGCCCTAAAGCGTCGAGAGTTGGAAGTAGCGTACCACGGAGAGTCGCCCAAAATCAATATAGAGTATGAAATCTCTAAATCCAGTTGGACAAAGCGCAAAAGCGAAAGCTGATTTGCGCTTCTCTCTTTTGAGTAAAACGGTCTAAAGTCTTTTTAATGCTAAAAAATTTGTTCATTCCTTGGATAGTTTTTATATTTAGAACCATAGAATTGAAAAATTATGGCAAAAAAAGAATCAAAATTTTCGATTGATAAATCACTAGAACGTTTAGGGATTTCCAAAGAAAATAATGGAGTGAATATGGGGGGCAAATCCTTTGCGAAAGGCGATGTGATTGAAAGCTATTCCCCGGCAGATGGTAAACTGATCGCAAAGATTAAAACCGGTAGCCTTAGCGATTTTGAGAAAGTAATTTCCAAGGCGAAAGAAGCCTTCAAAGAATTTTCCCGTATCCCAGCTCCCAAAAGAGGAGAGCTAATCCGCCAATTTGGAGAAAAGCTTCGTGAAAACAAACAAGATTTGGGTAAACTCGTGTCTTACGAGATGGGGAAATCCCTCCAAGAAGGTCTAGGAGAAGTGCAAGAGATGATTGACATCTGTGATTTTGCCCTAGGGCTTTCTCGTCAACTTTACGGATACACGATGCATTCTGAAAGACCCTCTCACCGTATGTACGAACAGTACCATCCGTTAGGGATTGTAGGGGTGATTTCCGCTTTTAATTTCCCAGTAGCGGTATGGAGTTGGAATACAGCGCTTGCCTTAGTCTGTGGAAACGTGGTGGTTTGGAAGCCGTCCGAAAAAGTAGGACTTTGTGCTTTGGCCTGTCAGAACCTATTAAACGAAGTTTTAAAAGAAAACAAAATGCCACAGGGCGTTTGTAGTGTTATTGTAGCGGACCATACTGTGGGCGCAGCGCTCGTAGAAGAAACAAGCATTCCACTTGTGTCCTTTACGGGATCTACCAAAGTAGGAAGAGAAGTAGGGGTAAAGGTTCAACAAAGGTTTGGGAAGTCCATCTTAGAATTAGGTGGGAACAATGCCATCATTATTTCAGAGCATGCCGACATCGACATGTCCGTGATTGGAGCGGTGTTTGGAGCTGTAGGAACTGCAGGACAGCGCTGTACCTCTACCCGAAGACTCATTATTCATGAGAGCCTATACGACCAAGTGAAAGAGCGACTTGTAAAAGCCTACGCCCAACTTAAGATTGGAAACCCTTTGGATGTAAACAACCACGTAGGACCGCTTATTGATCTTTCCGCAGTGAAAAATTACCAGAGCTCCATCAAAAAATGCGAGGAGCAAGGTGGAAAATTCATTGTAAAAGGAGGCGTGTTAAAAGGAAAAGAATACGCTTCAGGATGCTACGTAAAACCATGTGTTGCGGAAGTCGAAAACCATTTTGAAATCGTACAGCACGAAACGTTTGCTCCGATATTGTACCTAATCAAATATAAGACGTTAGAAGAGGCCATTGAACTGCAAAATAGCGTTCCTCAAGGTCTATCCTCAGCCATCATGACTCAAAATCTTCGCGAAGCGGAACTTTTCCTTTCTGCTCAAGGTTCGGATTGTGGGATTGCGAACGTAAACATTGGAACCTCAGGTGCTGAAATTGGCGGTGCCTTTGGTGGAGAAAAAGAAACGGGAGGAGGTCGCGAGAGTGGCTCCGATGTGTGGAAATACTACATGAGAAGACAAACCAATACAATCAACTACGGTCTGGATCTACCTTTGGCCCAGGGCATCACGTTCGATTTATAAATTCAAATCCTAATTAAGCACCAAATACAAATTTATTATGCATACAGAAATTCACCAAGATTCCATCGCCCCTAAAGACGTACAAAGCGTACTAGCCAGACACTTACTTGTGGACGGTTTTGATTTTGTAATGGATATTGAAAAATCCCATGGATCGTGGATTCATGACAGTCTTTCGGGTGAGGATTACTTGGATATGTTTTCGATGTTTGCTTCTGCATCCATCGGATACAACCATCCTTATCTTTTAGAGCATGTGGGTTGGCTTGGAAAAATGGCCGTGAATAAGCCTACCTTGGCAGACGTATACAGTGTAGAATACGCTGAGTTTATGGAAGTCTTTGAAAGAGTCGTAGTTCCAAAGGAACTTCAATACGCTTTTTTCGTCTCGGGTGGAACGCTGGCCGTGGAAAATGCGATGAAAGCAGCCTTTGACTGGAAGACAAGACTCAATATGGAGAAGGGACAGGATTTAGAGGCAGATATCTGCATCCATTTCCGTCAAGCTTTTCATGGAAGAAGTGGATATACTCTAAGTCTTACCAATACGTCCGACCCAAGGAAACATCAGTATTTCCCTAAATTCGATTGGCCAAGGATTTTAAATCCTCATTTGAGTTTTCCAATCACTGAGGAAAACTTACAAGAGACCATCAAAAATGAACAGCTTGCCATTTTGAACATTGAGGAAGCCATTTTAGCAAGTCCCGGTCGTGTTGCCTGCATTATCATAGAACCCATCCAAGCGGAAGGGGGAGATCATCATTTCCGAGATGAGTTCTTTCAAGCGCTACGCAAAATTTGTGATGAGCACGAAATTTTGCTCATTTTTGACGAAGTACAAACGGGCATTGGCATGACAGGGAAAATGTGGGCATTTGAGCATTTTTCCGTGAGACCCGATCTTATTGCCTTTGGAAAGAAAACCCAAGTTTGTGGCGTTCTCGCGAACAAAGAGAAGATGGACCGTATCCCAAACAATGTATTTAGAGAAAGTTCAAGAATCAATTCTACGTTTGGAGGAAACTTCATTGATATGATGCGACTCAAACTTATTCTGGAAGTGATTGAAAAGGATAACCTAGTGGAAAATTCACGTTTGGTAGGGGAGAGCCTGTTGAAAGGACTCGAAAATCTTGCTCATAAATACCCAGAGCAGGTTTCAAACCCTAGAGGTCGTGGACTCATGTGCGCGATTGATTTGAAAGATCCTGAAACCAGAGACCGCTTCCGTGTTAAGCTTTACGAAGAAAAAGTAATACTACTCGCTTGTGGAGAGCAGTCGCTTCGTTTCAGACCGCATTTAACGGTATCGAAGGAGGAGATTCAAATGGCAATTGACAAAATGGATCAGATTTTAGCCGCAGGATTTTAAGAACCTCGTTAAATTTTATTAAAAACTTGAGTACCGCACAAAATTGTGCGGTATTTTTTGTGAATCCACGGGACTCTTTTAATAATAATGTCTACTTTTGATACTTTGATTTTTTAAATCCCTCTTAAAACTATGAAAAAACGAATCCTATCCAGCTTGGCACTGCTACTGGCCGTGCACACTTGGGCGCAAGTAGGCTACTGGCCAAACGACACGAAAGGCAAGGACAAAAGTCTTTATGCCTTGAAGAACATTACCCTTTACCAAGATTCAAAAACAGTGATCCCTGAGGCTGTTTTGGTCTTTCAAGAAGGAAAAGTCGTGGCCTCAGGCAAAGCCTCCATTCCTAAAGGAGCGGTTGTTATTGATGGCAAGGGCGCTTTTGTGTATCCCTCTTTTATCGATCCCTACGCGAGTGTAGGAGTGGAGAAAAAACAAAGAAAGCAGTACGATCCAGGTAGCAGCTACCTTCCTACCGATGCGACGTCTGCCGCCTATAACGATGCGGTGAAAGCCGACACGAGAGCGGTAGAGACCTTTACAAACCAATCCAAGGACTTTAATGCGTACTTAAGCCAAGGGTTTGGATCGGTTCTTAGTTTTAATGAGGACGGGCTGGTTCGTGGATCCGCCGTTTTGATTGGACTAGGAGAAGGGACCAGTGCTGAGAAAATAATTAAAAGCGATGCCGCTTTAATGCTCTCCTTTTCAAAAGGGAGTTCCAGACAGGCGTATCCTTCCTCTCTTGTAGGTTCCATTGCTTTACTTCGTCAATTGTACTTAGATGCAAAATGGTATGAGACCTCTAAAGATTCAAAAGCTCTAAACGCAAATCTAGAAGCCTTTAATCAACTAAAAGACCTTCCTACCATTATAGAAACCTCAGAAAAATGGGACGTTCTTAGAGCGGACAAAATTGGAGATGAAACAAGTCGTCAGTTTGTGTTTTTAGGTTCGGGGAACGAATACCAACGCGCAAAAGAAATTAAAGCCACTGGCGGTACTCTTATCTTACCCCTGAATTATCCAAAACCTTACCAAATAAAAGATGCGCTGGATGTCGAAGTTCTTGATGTAGCAGCCCTTAAACATTGGGAGCTCGCTCCATACAATGCAGTCTATCTTGCGAAAGAAAATGTTCCTATTGCCTTTACAATGAACGGTCTTTCAGACAAAAGCAAGTTTTTAACCGAACTTAGAGCTTTGCATGAAAAAGGAATGAGCAA
This sequence comes from Epilithonimonas sp. KH_059, assembly GCF_057838485.1. Lineage (NCBI taxonomy): Bacteria > Pseudomonadati > Bacteroidota > Flavobacteriia > Flavobacteriales > Weeksellaceae > Epilithonimonas > Epilithonimonas sp. KH_059. The sequence continues at coordinate 415,289 of NZ_CM174468.1, read as the reverse complement.
AGAGCAGTTGTTAGAATCGCTAACAAAGGTTCCTGCAAAGCTTTTAAAGGAGGAGAGACTAGGGAGCCTAAAAGCAGGCTCACTTGCGAATTTCTTTGTAAGCTCCGGAGACCTGTTTGAAAAAGAAACGGAGATTTATGACAATTATGTGATGGGAACCCGCTACCAAGTTACCCAGCGTCCAACGCAGGACATTCGAGGAACCTATAAGTTAACCTTGAATGGACAGACTTACGATTTAAAAGTAAAAGGGAAGTTGACAAGTCCACAAGCTGAAATCTCCCAAGGAACCAAGAAAGGCAAAGTGAAACTTGCTTTTGCAGAGTATAAACTGGCGATGGAACTTAAACTTCCAAACGATTCCCTAGAGAACTATCGTTTAATGTACGAGCTGGATCGATACAAAAATGCAAGCGGTCGCGCTTTAAATAAAAACGGACAGCCCGTACAGTATTCTCTTGTACAAACTCAAGGATATTCACCGGAGCCTCAGAAGCCCAAATCTCCTTTAGACCAGAAAGTCGGAGAGATATGGTATCCGTTCTCTGCATTTGGATCTCCCGAGCTTCCAAAGGCTGAAGATTACTTAATTCAAGGAGCCACGGTCTGGACCAACACAGAGAAAGGCATTGTTGAGAATTACGATGTGAAAGTATCCAAAGGAAAAATTGTAGCCGTAGGACAAGGACTTTCAGCAGGGGGAGCCAAAGTGATTTCAGGAAAATCCATGCACCTTACAAGCGGTATTATTGATGAGCATACCCACGTGGGAATTGCTCGCGGTGTGAACGAAGGGGGAACCAACAATTCTGCGGAAGTAAGAATGAGCGATGCCATCAATCCGGATGATGTGAACTTATACCGCCAACTCTCAGGAGGAGTAACCATTGCTCAGCAGCTTCACGGAAGTGCAAACCCTGTGGGAGGGCAGTCTTCACTTATTAAATTTAGATGGGGAGAGGATCCAACTGACATGCAGTACGAAGGAGCCAAGCCATTTATCAAGTTTGCCTTAGGGGAAAACGTGAAGCAGGCTAACTGGGGAGGAAATCCGAATCGATTTCCTCAAAGTAGAGCCGGTGTAGAGCAGGCCTTTGATTTCTGGTTCACCCGTGCAAAAGAATACGGCGAGGAAAAAAGAACAAACAAAAATTACCGTAAAGATCTTCGATTGGAATCCATGTTAGAGATCTTAAACAAGGAGCGTTTTATCACCTCGCACTCGTATGTGCAAAGTGAAATTAATATGCTGATGGAGGTAGCGAATCGTTTTAATTTTAGAGTGCAAACCTTTACCCATATCTTAGAAGGGTATAAGGTCGCAGACCTTATGAAAGCGCACGGAGCCAATGCTTCCACCTTCTCCGATTGGTGGGCTTATAAAGAAGAAGTGAGAGACGCGATTCCGCAAAATGCGGCCCTATTACTAGAGGCGGGCGTAAACACAGCTATTAATTCGGACGATGCAGAAATGGCTCGCCGACTCAATCAAGAGGCTGCTAAATCCGTTAAATACGGAGGGGTATCTCAAGAAGCTGCCTGGAAAATGGTTACTTTAAACCCAGCGAAGATGCTTATGATCGACGATCGAGTAGGTTCTGTAGCGGTGGGGAAAGATGCGGATTTAGTCCTTTGGACAGCCAATCCTTTAAGTATCTATGCCACTGTGGACAAAACCTTCGTAGATGGAACTTTGTATTTTGATGGCCAAACCCAAGCCTTGAAAGACCAAAAAGTGAGAAACGAAAAAAATAGAATTGTGCAAAAGATGCTTTTCTCAGACGATCAAAAGTCTGGCAATACGAAAGCGGTGAGTAAAACGGAGCCAGTTCTTTATCACTGCGACACCTTGGAGGAGCATTTGCTATCGGAAACTCATTCTCATTAATTAATACAGAACCTATGAACTCATCAAAACGTACTCTATATAGTTTATTTGCCTTTTTCATTAGCGTAAGTAGCTTTGCGCAAAGGCCAAAACCTGCTCCTGCGCAAAATGCGCCCATCGCCATTACGGGGGCAACCTTGCATACAGCCACCGGGCAAGTGCTTCCCAGCACGACCCTTGTGTTTGACAAGGGAATCATTACCTCCATTGGAGGCGCAGTTCCACAAGGAGCACAAGTCATTGAAGCCAGTGGAAAGCATGTCTATCCCGGGTTTATCCTTGTGAACAATTCCTTAGGACTCGTGGAAATATCGGCCACAAAAGCCACCGTGGATTTTAGAGAGTCCAACGGTCTTGTGCCGGAAGTAAGAACTTTAATTGCCTTTAATACGGACAGTCACGTAATCCCGACGGTGCGTAGCAACGGAGTTCTTCTTGCTCAGCCTGTAATGGAAAGAGGACTTCTTTCGGGAACTTCTTCGATTATGCAGCTAGACGGGTGGAACTGGCAAGATGCGGTGGTCAGCGAGGACAATGTGCTTCACATGAACTGGCCGACCATTTATCGACTAAGTGACGCGAAAAGAAGCAAGCAGCTAAACGATCGAAGAGAAGAAGATCTCTTAGAGCTTAAGAGTCTTTTCCAACGTGCAAAATCCTACGACAAGAACTCGGGGTATAAAGAATTTAAATTGCAAAGTATAGCGCCTCTTTTTACAGGGGAGAAGATTCTCTTTGCGGCCGTAAGCGGTCCAAACGAAGCGCTAGAATTAATTAAATTTACAAAAGATTACGGGGTGAAAAAGACTGTGCTGATTGGAGATTCCTCTCTCGAATCGGTCCTTGATGAAATCAAGGCTAGTGGCTATCCACTCATTGTCACCAATCCTCACTCTTTGCCTACGAATGCCTCATCTTCCCCTAGGCTTCCTTATCAGTTCGCGAAAATGGTGTCTGATAAAGGAATTTTGCACGGACTGGATTACAGTGCACGAAAAGATTTCTCGGATTCCAGAAACCTTCCTTTTCTTGCAGGAACCACTGCGGCCTATGGGTTAGATAAGGAAAAGGCTTTGCAGAGTATTACCTTAAACTTAGCGAAGATGCTCGGTATTGACAAAACGCACGGGAGTTTGGAAGTGGGGAAAAGTGCAACGTTATTTATTTCGGAAGGAGATGCACTTGATCAACTTACCAATCAGGTAACTCGCGGCTTTATTGATGGACGAGATATAGAACTCAGAAACCATCAAACCACCCTTTATGAGCGGTACCAGGAAAAAATAGAAGGAAATAAAAGCGGAAAATGAAACCGGTAAGGAAAACCATCTTTTAACAATTTTAATGTTAAGTTTTGGTAAACCTGTTAAATTAAAGCTAAATTTTTCGTATATTTAGACTCTATTAAATGAATTACTATGGAAAGAAAGACAAGAGTTTCGGTATTTGAGAGTGCAATTCAGCAAGAAATTCAACTCGTGAAATCGAAATTAGACGAAGCCGGAATAGAGAATGCAGTGGAAAATGCATACATGACCTTTACGACCACACCGACAGCGAATACGCTTAGTGTGAAGGTAAATTTGAATAAAGAGCAAGAAGCCTTTGCTATTATTGACCAGTGGCTCCTAGAGTCGAAGGCCACTCAGAATTAACCAAATTGTTTTCATATATTGAATTTTAATTTTATTGAAACCGTGATCCCTGGGCATCACGGTTTTTTTGATCTCAGAGAGCTTCTTTTCTCTACGTCAAAAATAAAGTAGCTTTGCTAAGAGAATTCCAAAATGAAAGAGAGTATGAAAATTGACAGTCCTGAACTTACCTTTAGAAAAGCCACAAAGGAGGAAATTCCCCAAGCGTGGTCCATTATTAAATCGGGAATTGAACTGCGCAAAAGCCAAGGTTCAAGACAGTGGCAAGACGGCTATCCCAATGAGGATTCGATTGGAACGGATATTGAAAAGGGGGAGGGTTTTTTTATTGTGAGCGGGAAGGAGATTGTAGCCTATTGTGCTATGATTGAAAACTACGAACCTGCCTACGAGGAGATTGAAGGGGAGTGGCTAACAAAGGGAGAGTTCCTTGTGGTGCATAGAATGGGCGTGAGTCCAAGTGCAAGTGGAAAAGGATACGGAAAAATGCTTCTGCTTTTTGCGCAGAATTATGCCTTGCAGCGTGGGATTCCATCCATTAAAGTGGATACGAATTTTGATAATTTGGCTATGCTAAGAATTATGGACTCCCTTGGATATACCTACTGCGGGGAGGTCTTTTTTCGAGGATCTTCTCGAAGAGCCTACGAAAAAGTACTCTCTACAGAGGAATCTACTCAAAAATAAGAAGACAAGAATCTCACGAATAAAAGGGCAATGGACGAAAAAGAAAAATGCAAACGAGGTCTTCTGTACGATGCAAACGACCTTACCTTAGTGGAGGAAAGAATGCAGTGCAAAGTGATTCTTCAAGAACTAGAGCAGCTCTCCCCAAGGGAAACCCTTAAGAGGAGAGAGGCACTATCTTCTCTTTTAGGTTCGACAAAGGAAAATTTTATCCTGGAGTCGGGATTTAAGTGTGATTATGGGTATAACATCCATGTAGGAGAAAATTTTTTCGCCAACTTTAATCTGGTGATTCTTGACGAGGCTAGCGTGGAATTTGGGGATAATGTACTCATTGGACCCAACTGCTCCTTTTATACCGCTCTGCATCCGCTCGAGTACGAAAGCCGAAACTTAGGAGTGGAAACGGCAAAACCCATTAAAGTGGGAAATAATGTGTGGCTGGGTGGAAATGTAGTGGTGTTGCCTGGCGTTACGATTGGTGAGAATTGTGTGATTGGAGCTGGAAGTGTTGTTTCGCGTTCGATTGAATCCGGAATGCTAGCTTTTGGAAATCCCTGCAAAGCGGTCCGCAAGATTAAACAAAATCCAAAGGGGAAATAGAGTCTTTGGCTCTTTTCACGAGTAAAAATGGGGAGGCAAAATAAAATAGGTTTCTACGGGGAAGTGGCCACAAACGGAGAGGGCTGTTTCTAGCGTATTGGTTTATAGTACTTATTTATTTTTTCGATAATCCCTATTGGTTCGGTTTTTTACGAACCAAAATTTGTACCTTTGCTCACGTAAATTTGTACCTCCTATGCGCAGTCGTATTGCAATAGATGCCTCCCTGTTTGAGGATTTTGCTTCGTTCTATGGCGAGTTTTTTCACTTGCCTCCTTTGGCGGCGAAAATTCAGGCGTTTTTAATCTTTGATTTTGAGCGTCAGGGGGTCACTTTCGAAGAATTAGTAGAGGCTTTTTCGGCAAGCAAAAGCTCCATCTCAACCAATTTGCATCTGTTACTAGAAATCGGACTTATCAAGGAATTACCGAAGGAATGTCGAAAACGTTTTTTCAGTATCAACAATGAATTTATCCGCCTTCGTTTTGAAGAACTTTTAGAGCGCTTAAAATCAGAGCGATCGCTTTTTGAAAGGCTTATGGTATTTCGAGGGTCGAAGGGGGAATATTCCAACGAAAAATACGAAATTTACAGCAAGCTTATTGATAATAGTATCGCAAATATAGAAAACTCACTAAGACAATTATACAATGAATAAACGAATCGTTTTATTACTAGTAGCCTCTTTCGCGTTAGGGGCTTGTAAGAAAAAAGAAACTCAGGCTCCAAGTCAGACCAAAGCGGTTAGCAGCGTGAAAGCTCAAACACGAAGCGTGACCGGATACACTTCCTTTCCGGCTAGTATTCAAGGCCGTGTGAACAACGAAGTGCGTGCGAAAATCCAAGGATACATTACGCAAGTACTTGTGGACGAAGGTCAGTTTGTAAGCAAAGGACAACCCCTTTTTCGTTTGGAAACCAATACCCTTAATCAGTCCGCTTCGGCGGCAAGAGCAGGGATTGGAGCTGCAGATGCGAGTGTAAAAGCAGCCCAAAGTGCCGTCAATGCAGCGCAAGTCGAGGTGAATAAAATTAAACCGCTAGTGGATAAGAACATTATCTCTAGTGTTCAACTTCAAACCGCTCAAGCAAATTTAGCGGGTGCCCAAGCGCAGCTTTCGCAAGCGATTGCAGCCAAAGCGCAGGCCAGTGCAAACTTCCAAGGCGTTCAAGCGAATATCGATTATTCTGTGATCCGTTCTCCTATTTCAGGGGTTGTGGGTAAATTAAATCAACGGACTGGTAGTCTTGTGGGGCCTTCCGACCAGCAACCGATTACCACGGTTTCGGATACGAGCGAACTGTATGCCTATTTCTCGATGAATGAAACGGAGTATTTGAATTTCTTAAAGAATTCTTACGGTTCCACCATGTCAGAAAAATTGAAAAATATGCCCGCTGTAGAACTACAGATGGCAAACGGTGATATTTATTCTCATAAAGGAGTGATTAAAGCGGTTACAGGGCAAATTGACCCAAGCACAGGAACCATTCAATTTAGAGTGTCGCTTCCAAATCCAGAAAAAATGTTAAGCAATGGGAACACAGGAACCATTCGTCTTCCTAAAACCTATTCAAACGTTCTTGTCGTTCCTGAAACGGCGACGTACGAACAACAAGGACTTGTTTATGTGTACAAAATTGTAAAAGATACGGCGACTAGCGCGGTCATTCAAGTGACGGATCGTGTAGACAACCTTGCCATTGTGGAAGGAGGGTTGAAAGAAGGGGAAACCGTTGTTGCCGAGGGTGTGGGGAGCTTAAGAACAGGAACTCCTGTGAAAGCAAAACCTATCCAATTGGATGACTTACTGAAAGCCATCAAAATCCAATTTAACAATTAAAAAGTGCCACGTGAACTCGGCTATTTGGATATCAAACGAAGCACAAATAGCCAAAATCCAAGATAAAAATGATAAAACGATTTATAGATAGACCCGTACTCTCGACCGTAATTTCGATTATGATCGTGATCCTAGGTATTCTGGGGCTCATGGCACTGCCTGTAACCCAGTATCCAGACATTGCCCCACCGACCGTAAGAATCTCCGCAAACTATACGGGAGCGAACGCGCAAACGGTTATGAATTCGGTTGTAATTCCGATCGAAGAGCAGGTCAACGGGGTAGAAGGGATGGATTATATTAATTCCACAGCCCAAAACAATGGATCCGCATCGATTCAGATCTTTTTCAAACAAGGAGTAGATCCCGATATTGCGGCCGTAAACGTTCAAAACAAGGTACAGCGTGCCATGCCTTTACTTCCCTCGGAAGTAACCCGCTCTGGGGTAATTACGCAGAAGCAGCAAACCAGTGCACTTATGTTCCTAACGTTCTATACGAGCAATCCGGATTTAGACGAGACCTGGCTCCAAAACTATTTAAACATTAATGTCGTTCCGGGACTAAAACGGGTCAACGGTGTTGGGGATGCGATGGTATTTGGAGGCAAGACTTATTCCATGAGAGTTTGGCTTGATCCTTCCAAAATGGCGGCGTACGGCATTGAACCTACAGAGATTTCTACAGCGATTAACGAGCAATCTCGAGAAGCTGCCGCAGGATCCATCGGGGAGAATGACGGAAATTCCTTTGAATATGTAATTACCTACAAAGGGAAATTTGACGAGGCTTCGGAGTATGAGAATATTGTCATCCGCTCCCTAGGGAATGGGCAGTTTTTACATTTAAAAGATGTGGCAAAAGTAGAACTTGCCGCTTTGTCTTATTCTGGAATTGGAGAAAGTAATGGAAATCGTTCCATCAGTATGGGGATCTTCCAAACACCGGGCTCCAATGCACAGGCCATTATTGAAGACATAAATGTCTTTTTGAAGCAACAACAAGATTCGTTTCCAGAGGGAATCGGGTACAACATTAACTTTGATACCAACGAATTCCTAGAAGCGTCCATTTCAAAAGTAGTGACCACCCTAATTGAAGCCTTCCTACTGGTATTCCTAGTGGTGTATATTTTCCTTCAAGATTTCCGTTCCACTTTGATTCCCGCCATTGCGGTTCCGGTGTCGATTGTGGGAACGTTCTTCTTTTTAAATTTACTAGGCTATTCCCTTAACCTCTTGACTCTCTTTGCCCTGGTTCTCGCCATTGGGATTGTAGTCGACGACGCCATTGTCGTCGTAGAAGCCGTCCATGCGAAATTAGAACAAGGGATCACTGATGCAAAAAGGGCCACGGTGGAGGCCATGGACGAGATTACAGGGGCGATTATTTCCATTACTCTTGTAATGGCAGCCGTTTTTATTCCTGTAACTTTCTTAGAAGGCCCCACAGGAGTCTTTTACCAACAGTTTGGGATTACCCTAATTATTGCGATTTTAATTTCGGCGGTAAATGCCCTAACTTTAAGTCCAATGCTTTGTGCGCTACTACTTAAGCCAAACGCACATCACCACAAAGAATACACAGAATTAAATATCCGAGATAAATTCTTCTATAAATTTAACGTAGGATTCAAATCCATCACCGATCGTTATGGTCGTTCGTTCCTCTTTTTAATTCGCCACAAGTGGGTGACTTTAATTATTTTTGGACTCGGAGGACTTACCTTCTGGTGGGCTAATTCAACGATGCCTTCAGGTTTCATTCCAAGTGAAGACCGAGGAATTATCTTTGCGGACATTCAGCTTCCTCAAGGAGCCTCTATGGAAAGAACCTATTCGATTTTGCAAGACCTTCAGAAGGAAGCTCGAAAAATCGACGGGGTACAAAACGTGACCTTTAGTTCCTCGCGTGGTTTCATGTCAGGACAAGGATCAAACGTAGGGCAGGCCTTTATTAAATTAAAGCCTTTTAAAGAAAGAACTTCGGATGCCACAAGTGTACAAGGAATTACAGGACAATTGTTTGGACTGGCTCAAAAGTATCCAGATGCTAAAATGATTTTCTTTTCTCCTCCAAGTGTCCCTGGATTTGGTCAGAGTGAAGGGTTTAACTTTGAGCTTTTGGATCGTTCAGGCGGAGAGTTATCCAGCTTAAGTACTGCAGCTCAGGATTTCATAGCAGAGCTAATGAAGAGACCAGAAATTCAGTTTGCTTCCACTTCCTTTAATACCAACTACCCTCAATACGAGATGATCATTGACATCCCTAGAGCAAAAGATGTAGGCGTTTCAGTCAACAGCATTTTGAGTGCGATGCAAGGCTATGTAGGAGGAATTTACGCTTCGGATTTCACGAAATACGGAAAGCAGTTTAGAGTCATGATCCAGGCCCTGCCAGAGGATAGAGCAAGTGCTCAAGACTTAAGCAAACTCTACGTGAAAACTGCAAGTGGACAAATGACACCGCTATCTCAATTTGTAACCCTTGAGCGTACCTTTGGACCTCAATCGATTGAACGTTACAACCTCTTTACTTCGGTAGGAATTAGTGGGTCCAACGCACCGGGGTATTCCACAGGGGATGCCATTGCGGCTGTGCAGGAAGTGCAAGCTCAACATTTATCCACGGATTATGATGTTGAATTTACAGGACTCTCCAAGGAAGAAATGAAAGCAGGATCTCAAACGTATGTAGTGTTTCTATTAAGCTTCCTATTTGTGTACTTTATTCTAGCGGCTCAATACGAGAGTTTCATTCTTCCGTTTGCTGTGATCGTGTCCCTTCCTTTAGGAGTCATCGGGGCGTACTTTGGTCAGAGCATTATGGGACTTGAAAACAACATCTATTTCCAGATTGCCATTATCATGCTTATTGGACTCTTAGCGAAGAACGCCATTTTGATTGTGGAATTTGCGGTCCAGCGTAGACATAAGGGTGAGAGTATTGCTATGTCCGCAATCAACGCGGCTAAAGCCAGACTTAGACCGATTCTAATGACCTCCTTTGCCTTCATCTTCGGGATGCTTCCCCTGGTGTTTGCAAGTGGAATTGGGATGGTTGGAAACCGATCGATTGGAACCGGTGCAGCGGCAGGGCTACTGATTGGAACCTTTGTAGGTCTTTTGGTTATTCCCGTGCTTTATGTCATCTTCCAATGGCTTCAGGAAAAAGTAGTACCTCTTAAAAAAGAAGCGATTAATTTGAACGAATAAGGGAGAAAAACCTTAAAAATAAATTAGAAAGACAATGAATATTTATAAACAAGCAAAATCGGTTATTCTTCCCCTAGCTCTAGGAGTGCTGCTTACTTCGTGCGCAACTGCCACCAAGTATGAAACGCCTCCTCAGGTGGTAGAACAGACCCTTTATAGGACAGATCAACTGCCTCAAGATTCACTTAGCTTTGGCGATGTATCTTGGCGTGAGATCTTTACGGATCCTATTTTGCAAGGGCATATTCAAAAAGCCTTAGACAACAATATCGATGTGCGTATTGCACTTCAAAATATTGTGTCCGCAGAAGCTTATTTAAAGCAAAGCAAAGCTGCCTATCTGCCGACCATAAACATTGGACCGAACTATACGTTCAACACCCAATCGTTAAATACTCAGTCCGGTCAAATGCTTTCTGAGCGTACGCACAATTCTCAGTGGGACCTAATGGGCGCCTTAAATTGGGAGATTGATATTTGGGGGAAAATGGCCTCCGAGCAGCGCGCACAAATGGCTTCCTATCTAGGAACCGTTTCCGCTCACCAATCCATCAAAAGCGATTTGGTTGCTGCCGTAGCCGCCTCTTATTTTCAGTTACTCACCTTTGATGAGCAAAAGAGAATTATTAACGAGACGATTTTACTTAGACAGAAGAACCTAGAAACTACCCAAGCACTTAAAGATGCGGGGTCACTTACGGAAGTAGCAGTGCAGCAAAGTGAAGCTTTGGTGCATAATGCGGAGTCTCTTTTAATCAACATTGATATCCAGATTGAACTTCTGGAAAACACAATGAGTCTTTTGCTTGCAGAACCTTCTGCAGCGATCACTAGAAGTACGCTTGAGAATCAGAACTTGCCTATCGCACTTGATCTTGGGTATCCAAGTCAACTGCTTAGCAACCGTCCCGACGTAAGAATGGCAGAACTTAATTTGGTGCAAGCCTTTGAGCTTTCAAAAGCGGCCAAAGCGCAGTTTTACCCACGTCTTACAATCACAGGAAGTGGGGGACTGCAATCCAAAGACATAGACAATCTCTTTAGTGCAAATTCTCTTTTTGCTAATGTGGTAGGAGGTCTATTGCAACCTGTCTTAAACAAAAGACAGATTAGAACGCAATACGAAGTGAGTTTAGCCAACAAAGAAATTGCGTATTTAAACTTTAGACGTTCAGTCTTAACGGCAGGGAAAGAAGTTTCGGATGCTATTAAAATGTACTCTTCTCAAGATTCATTTATTTCCTTAAAGCAAAAGGAATTAGATGCATACCGTAAAAGTGTCGAGTTTTCACAAGAACTTGTAAATTATGGGATGGCCAATTACTTAGAAGTAATTAATGCCTCAGTCAATCAACTCAATGCAGAGCTTAATATTTCGAATGCCCGATATGCAAAAATGCAGTCCGGTATCGAGCTTTATAGAGCTTTAGGAGGAGGTTGGAAGTAAACCCAAAAGTAAATAAAACAAAGCGCAGGGAAATTTTGATCCCTGCGCTTTGCTATTTTTAAAATATTACCTATTATTGCACTCTGAATTCAGATTGATCTGATTTAGAATGGGGGATTGGCGCAGTTGGCTAGCGCGTTTGACTGGCAGTCAAAAGGTCACGGGTTCGAATCCCGTATTCTCCACGTAAACCCTCTTAAACTCCCGTGTTTAAGAGGGTTTTTTTTGAGGTGCCAATCAAGAATCCTTCGTGTCATCACAACCGTCCTATTTAAACGAAGTTGGGGAAAGCCGACTTATTGCGATAAGACTCAATACACGGACAAACCTGAGCGATTCTTAAGCGTTCTCATTTGATAATGTAAAAACAAGAAGAGATAATCGGAAATAAACCGATTATCTAATTGTATTTTAACAAGATTAGGACTATATACTGGTTTCATTTTTTTAATTAGCGCCCTTAACATGATTCGCTTTAAGTATCGGTCAGAATTGATTTTTTTTACTTCTTTTTTGATGAAGGAATCATCAATTAAACAGATCAACTGTCCAAAAATAGGGTTCTCCCTGCTTCATTCCTTCAACGCGTAATTTAACTATGTAGGAATTTCTAAAACTTGGAAAAAATCCTCTAACTTTATCGAATCCAATACTCAAGAAATACCTTGTATTTATGAATAACAATCCAATTTACGATGCCATTGTGGTAGGAGGCAGCAGCGCTGGACTCTCCGCTTCTTTAGCCTTAGGAAGAGCTCGCAGAAAAGTGCTCCTTATTGACAGCGGCATGCCTTGCAATCGCATGGCACCCCAATCTCATAATTTTTTCACGCGTGACGGTACTCCTCCTTTAGAGCTTCTCTCGATTGCTCGGGATCAATTGAAACTTTACAAAACCATAGAGTGTGTAGAGGATTTAGTGACCGGAGTCGAGAAGACAAAAGAGGGCTTTTTCGTCAAAGCGGAATCGGGTAAAACCTGGAGCGCAAAGAAAATGATCTTTGCTACTGGGATAAAGGATATTATGCCGCCCATTGTTGGATTTAAAGAGGCGTGGGGAGTTTCGATTATCCATTGTCCTTACTGCCACGGATACGAAAACCGGGATCAGAAAACGGGCATTCTTGCCACGGGCGAAAGCGCTTATGAAATGGGGAAATTAATTTCCAATTGGACCGGCGATCTTACGATTTACACCAATGGGGAAGAAAAGCTTTCAGAAGAGTACAGCAGTGCCCTAACGAAAAAAGGAATAAAGATTGTAGATCGCAAAATTAAAGAGCTGGTGCAAGAGAATGGAAAGCTTAAAGCGGTTTTGTTTGAGGACGACTCGAGTCAGCAGCTGAGCGTTATGTATGCGCATCCTGAATTTGAGCAGCATTGTAAGCTTCCCATAGACCTAGGCTGTGAACTCACGGAGCAGGGGCATATCAAGGTGGAGATTTCTATGAAAACATGCGTGGACGGCGTTTATGCGTGTGGCGACAATGCAAGCTTTGTACGTTCCATTGCGAACGCAGTCTACAACGGAAGCATGGCCGGAGGTGCACTCAACTCAGAATTAATTGAACAAGGTTTTAAGTAAGAAAGAAGCAGAAAGTGATTGAAAAAAACTAAGCCACTCATTTCTCGCAAACTGCGTTTCTTATCCTTATCTTTGTATAGAGTTGAATTTGAACAGGTTTTTTTAGTGAAAAGTTTACCCGATTTATTTGAGAAGGGAAGACCCCTTAAAAAAGAACGCAAATGAAATTCAAAAATTAATACAACCCGAAATCCTTTGCCGAGACTTAACTATGGACTATTCAGTACTCTTACAAAAGGCAGCTCAGTTTTCGCAAGACTTCTTAGAGCAATATGACCTAACAAAGCTTCGTTTTCATAACGAAATCCATCTAAAAGAGGTGGTGGAAGCCAGCCGAAAGATGGCAATGCATTATTCGCTGTCTGAAAGAGACACTGCGATTGTGGGGCTTGCCTCGTACTTTCATGACCTTGGCTATTGCCAAGTGGGCAAGCAAGGTCACGAGCTTCGAGGAACAGAGATCGCACAAAAATTTTTAGAAGGCGAATCCGCCGACCCAGAGTTTATTTCAGAGGTCAAGAATTGCATTCTTGCCACAAAAATGCCTCAAGAGCCTAAGAACCTTTTAGAAGAAATTGTATGCGATGCGGATCTATTCCACTTTGGTAAAGATTGGTTTGAATACAGAAACAAACTGCTTCAGCAAGAAGCAAAAGCCTGTGGGGCTGAGTTTTCCAAGGAAGACTGGCGCGCCTCAACCATTGCCCTAATGGAAAAACACCGTTACCATACAGACTACGCAAAACAAAACTTGGAACCTAAAAAGATGGAAAATCTTCAAATGCTAAAAGACAAGGAGAAAACCGATTTACAAGACAAAGAGAAAAAAGCCAAGAGACCGGATCGAGGCATTGAAACCATGTTTCGAATCACCTCGACAAACAATCAGCGTCTAAGTGACATGGCGGACAATAAGTCAAACATTTTGATTACCGTAAACTCGATCATCCTTTCGGTGGTCATTGCCATGCTTCTTCGAAAACTTGACAACAACGCGCACCTTATTATCCCTACAGTCATTTTACTAAGCATTAGTTTAGCTACCATGGTTCTAGCTATTTTAGCCACACGTCCTTCGATTCCAAAAGGCTATTTCACAAAAGAGGATTTGGCCGCTAAAAAAGTCAACTTGCTCTTTTTTGGAAATTTTCACCGAATGGATTTAGAAAGCTACAGCCAGGGAATGAATGAAGTGATGGAAGACAGGGACTTTTTATACAACACCCTAATTCGAGATGTGTATTCTCAAGGGGTTGTACTTGGACGAAAATTCAGACTTCTAAGACTTGCCTACAATGTGTTTATGTTTGGGCTTGTTCTCTCTGTACTGGTCTTTTTAATCGTTGTTATTATTAATCGATAATTTGAAATGAAATCCATGGCAGACCCAATTTCGCCTTACTTTATGGACCGCGATTTAAGTTGGCTCCATTTTAATGGAAGAATCTTAGAAGAAGCGAGCCTTGAGAGCGTCCCGCTCCTTGCTAAAATTAATTTTTTAGCCATATTCTCTTCCAATTTGGATGAGTTTTACCGCGTAAGAATGCCTGTTCTTTCGGCACTCAAAAAACTGATGAAAGTTCCAGATCCCCTTTTTGGAACCATTGAAACTGGGGTTTATGCGCAGGCCACAGCCCTTATTGAATCGCAACAGGAGAAGTATGGAGAAATCATTCGAACGCTTGTTTTACCTAAGTTAAGCGAAAATGGAATTGTCCTCTTATACAACCAGCCTTTCCCACAAGAAATTAAGCAGGAAGCGCGCGATTATTTCTATACAAGGATAGCAGCCTTTTTGCAGGTTAAATCCATGGAGCAATCTAGTCTCTATATTGAAAATAACAAACTCTATAGCGCAATTTCGTTTGAAAAAGACTCTGAAGTATTGATTGTAAACATCCCTTCGGATTCTTTAGATCGTTTTCATGTCATTGAAAAACCGGACTGTAAATACATTGTTTTCATAGACGACATACTAAGAGAGAATATCGCTGCCTTGTTTCCAGGCAAAACCCTCACAGGGTTCTATACCTTTAAAGTGACGCGAAATGCCGATTTAAATTTAGAAGATGAATTTGAAGGAGATCTTCGGGTTAAGATTGAAGAGCAGATTGCCAAAAGAGATTATGGCCTTGCCACAAGACTCTTGTATCAACCCGATATGCCTAAAGAAATTAGAGATTCACTCTTATCGCATTTGGGCCTCAGGAAGCGAAGCGCAATGAAGGGTGGGTTCAACCATAATCTCAAAGATTTTTTTCAGTTTCCCCTTTCGAATCCGGAGTGGAACTATACGTCCCAACCTCCCTTATCGCATCCGGAATTAAAAGAAGAGTCTGTCTTTGAAAGGCTAGAGAAAAAAGATTTGATGGTAAGTACTCCCTATCAGTCTTACGATCCCATTCTAAGATTCTTTAATGAAGCTTCATTAGATCCTAAGACGCAGGAAATATGGATTTCTATCTACCGCGTTGCAAAAAACTCTCAGATTTTAAATGCCCTCATTAGTGCAGCCAAGAACGGAAAAAAAGTAACGGTTTTTGTCGAGCTAAAAGCTCGCTTTGATGAAGGCAATAACATTCGATGGGCTAAAAAACTAAGGAAAGCAGGCGTAAATGTTCTTTATAGTTTACCTAACCTTAAAGTACATGCTAAAATTGCCCTGGTTCAACGAAAAACCGAAGGAAATGAGCCTACGTATTTAGGACTGCTCTCGACTGGAAATTTAAATGAAGTGACTGCGGGAGTCTATGCGGACCATATGATTCTAACGGCAAACCCTGAGCTTTTACTAGAACTAAGAGATGTCTTTGAAATGCTGTCTCAAAGAGACGAGCAGCAAAGAAAACCCTACGAGTTTAAACATCTGCTCGTGGCCCAATTTAATATGCTTGGAGAATTCACGAGCCTTATTGAGAAGGAAATTGAGGCGGCAAAACTGGGACAAGAGGCCAAGATTCTTATAAAACTTAACAACTTAGAAGACAAGGGCCTAATTCGTAAGCTCTATGAAGCGAGTGAAGCAGGCGTAAAAATTACATTAATCGTAAGAAGCATTTGTCGTTTGGTTCCAGGCGTTCCAGGGATGAGTTCTAATATCACCGTGAGACGTTTGGTGGATCGTTACCTAGAGCATAGTCGAGTCTTTGTCTTTCATCAAGGGGGAAAGGATCTCATGTATATGGGTTCGGCCGATTGGATGCGCCGAAACCTTTACAATCGAATTGAGGTTTGTTATCCGGTCCTAGATCCGGATCTAAAGAAGGAGATCTTTACCTTCCTCGATTATCAACTTCGAGACGATGAGTTCGCTGTAGAACTGGATGAAAATTTACACAACGTCCCTTTGCAAACTTCAGTAGGCGTTCGCGCTCAAAAGGCAATTTACGACTATTTAAATTCTAAAAGCACAGGTTTATGAAAAGCAAACTATTTACGCCTGTAAGGGCCCTTCTTTTCGCACTTATTTCGCTTAATGCCTGCGCGCAAGATAACACGACGAAATACCAAAGTCCAAAGAATTACGATTTAACCCAGCCAAAGGTAGAACCTTTATGGGATGCGCTCCATGAAATTTCAGCCATTGGATTTTGGGGAGACACTCTTGTGGCCGTAGAGGATGAAAATGGCATTCTTTATAAGTTTACACCCTTTTCAAAAACCCTTACTGAGACTTATTTTGGCGCTAGCGCAGATTACGAAGGTCTTGCCGTGGCAAAAGATTTTGTCGTGGTGCTTCGAAGTGACGGGACCCTTTTTTCGATCCCTAAAAAGGAACTTTCTAAAGACAAGACTTCCCTTGCGAGGGAGTGGAGTGGTCAGCTCCCAAAAGGAGAGTATGAGTCCCTTGCTTACAATGCAAAAGACTCCCTTCTTTATGCAGTTTGCAAATCCTGCTCCGTGGATAAGAAAAGCGATAAAACCTCAGGATATAGACTTTCACTTTCGAGTGAAGGCGAAATCAAGAAGCTCGATGAATTTAAAATTGAGCATACTTTGATTGATTCTCTCTCCTCCTTGAAAGGAAAGAAATTTAGACCCTCCGCCTTAGGACAAAACCCGAAAACGGGGGAGTGGTATTTACTTTCATCTGTGAACCAGATGCTCGTGGTTTTAGATGACAAAATGAGTCCAAAGGCAGCTTATTCTCTGGATCCAAAACTTTATAACCAGCCCGAAGGCCTTGCATTCGATAAAGATGGCGCCTTATTTATTAGTAACGAAGGGGGAAGCAAAACAAGTAGACCCAGTCTCTTAAAGTTTAATTTAATTCCTTAGCCATGCGACGTTATTTTACTCTTACCCTTTTGCCTTCTGTTTTTTGCGCGCTCTTTGCGCAAAGTGAAATCCAAAGTAGGGTCCTTCTCATTGGAGATGCGGGAGAACTGAATTATAAGCAGCAAACGGTGATTCCTAAAGCGGCTGAATTAATCTTAAAAGACAAAACCACGGTTTTCTTTTTAGGGGATAATATTTATCCTCGAGGCATGGGACTCGAGGGAACTGAGGACAAAAAAAGAGGAGAAGATATTCTTCGCTCTCAGTTTGGACCCATGCGCGCAAAAGGAGCGCCTGTGTATTTTGTACCCGGCAACCACGATTGGGACAAGATGGGAAAGCAGGGGCTTGCAAAAATCAAGGCGCAAGGCGAGTTCTTAGCCTCTCAAAACGATCCCAATCTAAAGTTAGTCCCTTCGAAGGGCTGTCCAGATCCGATTGAGATTCCGATTTCAGATCAGGTAGTAGTCATTGCTTACGATAGCGAATGGTGGCTTTTTCCCTTTTCCAAAGAGAATCCAGGAGCGGACTGTCTTTGCACCACAAAAGAGGAAGTGGTCGACCAATTAGAGAGCCTTCTGTATAAGAACAAAGACAAGACCATCCTTCTTACTTCCCACCATCCGTTTCTTTCGAACGGAGTTCACGGAGGGAACTTCGAGCTCAAAGACCACGTCTTTCCCTTGACGGCGATAAGCAAAAATTTATACATTCCACTACCCGTGGTGGGCTCCCTTTATCCTTTACTTCGACAATCCGCCTTTTTAAATGCGGAAGACTTAGCGCATCCCGATTATAAGAATTTAATTGAAAGTGTTAGTGGGGTGTTTCAAGGATTTTCAAATGTGATTTATGCGGCGGGACATGAGCATGGGCTGCAACTCATTAAGGATCCTAAACTCAATTATCAAATTGTGAGCGGATCAGGCTCAAAGAGTACCTTTATTAAAAAGAATCCAAATTCACTATTTGCCAGCAAAATGCAAGGTTTCGTGAGTGTGGATTTTATGGACGATCGATCCTCTGTCATCACCTATTATACCTATCACGAGGGAACCGTTGAAAAAGCCTTTTCCTATAGCGTTCCTTTTGTAGAAGAGAAACCCTATGAAATGGGCACCGCGGACCTCACATTTCAAAAAGACAGTGTGACTGTTAGTGCCAACGTAGAGTTTGAAAAAGTAGGAAAGTTTCACCGTAAGCTCTTCGGAGAAAACTACCGAAAAGAATGGGCAGCTCCAACGGAGCTTCCCGTGATTCGTGTCTCGGAAGTGGCGGGAGGACTTACGCCTTTAAAAAGAGGAGGGGGCATGCAAACGATTTCTCTTCGTTTAGAGGATCCAACAGGAAAACAGTGGGTTCTTCGAAGTGTCAATAAAAACTCAGAATCTTTAATTCCTTCCACACTTCACGATACGTTTGCAGAAGACCTTTTAGACGATGCCGTCAGTGCACAGCATCCTTATTCCGCGCTTATGATGCCGCCTTTGGCTAGCGCCCTTGGAGTACCTTCCACAAATCCAGTGATCGGAATTGTAGCGGAAGATTCTGCCCTAGGCGTTCACAATTTAGATTTTGCGGGAACCCTAGCGCTTTTAGAAGAGCGTGAGCCCCTGGGCAAATCAGACAATACGCCCAAAATGATTGAGAAAATCTACAACGATAACGACGATACGTTTGGTGCCAAAACCTTTGTTCGTTCTAGAATGCTTGATCTATTGGTAGGAGACTGGGATCGGCATGGAGACCAGTTTCGCTGGTTTGATCAGTTGCCTGGAAAAGACAAAGATTATGAGGTGGTTCCAAGAGACCGAGATCAAGTACTGCGTTTAATGGATGGGTTTTTCCCACGACTAGCCTCTCGTTCTTGGTTTGCGATGCCTGCCAACCGAGGCTTCGCCCCTGAGATTCGAGCGGTTAATTTTGCAATGCTCAAATCGGATTTCTTAAACGCTCACCCGAAAATGCAATTTACGGAGGCCGAGTGGAAAGAACTGAGTCGTGAATTTGTAGAAAAAATTTCCGATTCTGTTTTAGAGCAAAGTGTACGATCGCTCCCAAAATCTTCCTATGACATTCGAGGAAAAAGTCTTTTAGAAGATTTGAAAAAAAGAAGAGACCAAATACCTCAGAGTATGGAGACCTACTACCGTTTTATCAATTCCATTGTAGACATTCGTTTGACCAACAAAGACGAAAACGTGATTGTAAAAGAGAAAAGTGGGGGGCTTCAGGTGACCATCAACAAAATAAATAAAGAAGGTGAAATTAAAAAGGAGCTCATGAACAAATGGTACGATCCTTCTCTCACCCAAGAAATTCGTCTTTATTTAGAAGCAGGAGCGGATCGAGTCAAACTCGAGCCAAGAGATTCTAAAATAAAATTGCGCGTCATCTCAGGGAAAGACAAGAAAAACTTTGTCGTGACGGAATCTAAGCGATCCATTGATCTGTATGAGTACCAGTCCGAAGCGACGTATACGGATTTGCATTCAAAACTTTCTCATCACAAAGGAAAGGACAGCACGATGGTGGGTTTTGTTCCCGTAAATCTTCGCAATTCCACCATGCCACTTGTGAGCGCGGGATACAATTTAGACGATGGAATCATGCTTGGCGGAGGATTCAAATACACGCACCAGCGTGGATTTAGAAAAACGCCATATACCCATACGCAGCAAGTGCTCGTAAAAGCAGCCCTTGCCACAGGTTCCTTCAAGGTGGATTATAAAGGACGCTGGAAAGAGCTGATCGGCAAAGCCGATCTCAGAATTGATGCCAGCGCGTATGTACCCAACAACACGCAAAACTTTTTTGGCCTTGGAAATGAGTCGATCTATGACAAAGAAAACCACGAATTGCGCTACTACAGAGCTCGCTATAATCTCATAGAATTAAGTCCAAGCCTTTCTTGGGAAAAACCCAATTCTGAATTTAGAATAGGACCTGCCCTTGAATATTATAGTTTAAATAAAGAGGACAACGAAGATCGTTTCCTTTACAGTGGACTGGTCAATACCTATGACAAAAACACACTAGACCAAGACAAACTTTTTGTGGGTCTTATCGCACAATACGAAAGGGACTCACGAAACAGCAAAATTCTTCCTTCTGCTGGAGGCTATTTAAACTTGAAAGCACGAGGGTTTACAGGCCTAAATCAAGAGTCTCGATCGTTTGGACAACTGACGGGTGAATTTGCATTTTACAAGGCCGTAGCAAAAAATTCCATTATTTTTGCAAACCGAATTGGGGGAGGTCTTACCCTAGGCAGTCCTACCTTTTATCAGGCACTTTATTTAGGAGGCCACGACAATTTATGGGGCTATAGAAATTACAGGTTTGCGGGTGAGCACATGCTTTATAACAATTTAGAAGCCCGTATTAAACTCTTAGACATTGGAAGCTACTTGCTTCCAGGACAACTAGGACTCATCGGCTTTTATGACGTTGGAAAAATGTGGGCCAAAGGGTTTAACAGCTCAAGAATTCACCAAGGCGTGGGCGGAGGTCTCTACTACTCTCCGGCTCAACTTGTAGTCGTTCAATTCGTCGGGGGATACTCTAGAGAAGGGTGGAGTCCTTATATAACCCTAGGGCTAAGGTTTTAAATCCCACCAAGAGAAAAGAAACGTATATTTTAGAATCGAAAATTTAATGATAAAGCAGGATACGATTAAAATTGAGACATTTGACAAAGATCTTGAAGGGCTTCGAGTAGAACTCTCCTTTGAGCCTTTTTTAAAATATCTAACCGAGCGAGTCAAAACGGAATCTCCCACGAAAGCCGCTCAATTAAATCGACTTATCGAAAGCCTAGAAAAGGCATTGCGACTGAAAGGAACTCTTTCGGTCGAGAGTTTTCCTGATTTTGAAAAAGAATTTGAACTGATTCAGGAATTTTTAGTTCCCCCCATTGCAAATGAAGAAGAAATTCTTTTAGGCTTCGGAATCCCCGTAAAGCGTCAGTCCTTTTACGGAACGCCCGCTTTCTTCTCTATCATGCAGGGTGGACTGTGCACCACAGATTTAACTCAGGAATCACTCCTTACGGACCGAGACATAAGAAGAGTGCCGTACCTAACGCTCTTCAAAAAACATTACGGATTTAAATTCGTAAAGAAACAAACTTTTGTACGTTCGATTTTGGATCCAAAATCGGGACTGAGCCGGTATTATGAGATCTCCGTGGACGATCAATTTATTGAAGTTGAAAATCTTGGAGAAAAATTAGACCTTTCCAACCTGAATATAAGCCAGCTATCAGACACCTTAAATTACGAGGAATTAGAGGCCCTAATTCCACTCTCTAGTTTTAAGTTTAAGGGGTTTTCCATTATATCGGTCACAGACATTACCAGTGCCTATGCCATTGAGCGAATCAAAGAACTCATCATGGGCTCGCAAGTTAGTTTTCAAGACGAGCGACTTATTAA
Organism: Epilithonimonas sp. KH_059; assembly: GCF_057838485.1. Taxonomy (NCBI): domain Bacteria; kingdom Pseudomonadati; phylum Bacteroidota; class Flavobacteriia; order Flavobacteriales; family Weeksellaceae; genus Epilithonimonas; species Epilithonimonas sp. KH_059. Next base: position 393,651 of record NZ_CM174468.1, on the reverse strand, counting down.
GTCTTTAAAAACCATTGTAGGGGACAAGGACATTGAATTTGAACTCATTCCTTATCTAAAACTAAATAAGAAACTGGTCTTAAATCTATCTCAACAGCGATACGAAAGTCCGATTTTAGAGATGTTTAGAAGGCGAAAAATCAGTTTTGATACGCTAGGGGAAAAGATTGAAAAACTTGTAAAGAATCGAGTTCGTATTTTGGTAAACACGGGGGTCTTATCTACGGAGGAGGAATTTGGGTTCATTACCCGAGGACTTAAGGCCCTCAAAGTTCATTCTTATGCCCTTACTCCAATCTACCATCATACCAAGCTAGTGGGCGTATTTGAAATCTATACGAAAAAGAAAAATCACTTTTTAGACGAAAACGTGCTTCCGAAACTCGACGGTGTGAGTCCCTTATTAGCGCAGATTCTAGAAAATGCGACGGTGGACTTTGAACTCAGCATTGATCAAATTATTAAAGATAAGTTTACGTCCCTTCAACCGGCCGTGCAATGGAAATTTAATGAAAAGGCGCTGGAATACTTACAAAGTATAGAAGCGGACAAACCCGCTCCCGCCATTGGAAGTATTAGTTTCGAAGAGGTCTATCCGCTCTACGGAGCCATTGATATCAAAAATTCAACCTTGGAGAGAAACCGCGCCTTTGCTACGGATACGGAGTTCCAATTAGAGTATCTCAAGACGGTGCTTCAAAAGTTAAGTGAAAAGCTGGGTATCGGGATCCTCGAGGAAATGATCTTTACGTGCAACAAGCTAATTGAGCGCTTGAAACTAGAGTCCATGGACAGAATTCAATCGCGTGTAATGGATTTTCTAGAAAGAGAAGTAAACGATGTTTTAGCGCATTTCAAAGAACTAAGTCCAGAGGCTTTTAAACTCATTTCAGAGTATGAAGCAGCGGTGGATCCTCACACGGGAAAAGCCTTTATGAACCGCAGAGAATTGGAACAGTCCATTCAGCTGATTAATTCTTCAATTAATGGGTACTTGGAATTTTTCAATCTAGAGATTCAGAATTCGTATCCGAGTTATTTTGAGAAATTTAGAACCGACGGAGTCGAGTACGACATCTATATTGGACAGTCCATAGCGCCGCACAAACCCTTTAATCCTCTTTACTTAAAGAACATTCGTTTGTGGCAACTTACCTCCATGGCTGCCATTGCGGGCATTACCAAGAATCTATTGCCGCAGATGAAAGTTCCCCTTGAGACTACGCAACTCATCTTCGTGAATGGGAATACCATTGACATAAGCTTTAGAACGGACGAAAGACGTTTTGATGTCGAAGGAAGTTATAACATCCGCTATGAGATTATTAAAAAACGGATTGACAAAATAACCCTTAAAAACAGCCTAGAAAGACTCACTCAACCTGGGAAGATTGCTTTTGTTTTTATGGGCACGAAAGAAATGGAAGAGTACAAAGGGTATATCCAATTCCTTCAAAACAAAGGACTCTTACTAGACGATTTAGAAGTATTAGAGCTTGAAGAACTACATGATGTCAATGGACTTAAAGGCCTTCGTGTAGGGGTTAATTTCGATCAAATGACGGATTTTAGCCTTTCTCTTTAAACCTAAAGTAGTACAAAGCAAAGAGTCAGATTCTTTACCCAATGGCCATCTTTGCAGAGGCGGTCCATAAAAACTCAGGTATTGGTTTTTGCAATTCCCAGGTAATGGACATGGGGTATGAACCTTCGTGCTTCAAGAAATCTCCAAGACCTACGAAAACGTATCCGCTCGTGAGCCCAAACTCATCTTTATTCGATTCTCTTATAAAGAGAAGAATTTTTTTATCTAGTTCTTGTTGGTTTATGTAAGATTGCCCTTTGGGAGTGGATTCTGACACTGTATTTTGAGATTGCCAGTGGAACTTCGTTTCATTGATCGCATAATCCTCATACATAGTTGTAGGGGAGAAGTCTCTTTCCGACTTCTGTAAATTAATGAAAAGGACCTCGGTGTTAAGGGCTTTGTTAAGGGCTACTCCTTCACGATTCGAACTTCTCTTCTCTACATTGCTTATTCTAAAAGCGGCAAGAATTTGATCTCTTGTATAGCGGGCATGGAGCTCGAGAGGAAGCTCGTAATTTAAGTTTTCACAAGGGTACTCCTCAAAATCGATAAGAGATATCCTTAGCTCTAAGTAGGCTTTCATTTCCTCAACGTAGTCTTTGTTTTGTCCTATAACCTTCAAAGAATCGGCTAGATTTGTGGGCGCTTTATCCGCTTCCCAAAAATCAAAATGCAGCATGGTTAATCTTAATCGATCCAGCTCACTGAGCTGTGTTTCGTCGATTTCAAAGTTCTTTTGAACTAAATCTAAAAGGAATCGGAAATAAGAAATTGAATTAGTTGCTGCCCATTTTTTACCGAGCAGACGTACATAATTATTTTCAAAACTAGGGTCGTACTCTTTTTTGATGCCAGCGGCCGCTTGTAGAGCGGTCCAGGAGAATCGTAGATAGAGCCTTTGAAAAGGGAGATGGTATAGGGTTAAAAAGTTGGATAGGGTTAAGGGAAGGTTCGTTTGATTTACGTACTGTTCCAGTCTTCGAACAAGGTCTTTTTTTCTAAGGGAAGTGGCTTTTTTAATATTGGCTAAGATGACTTCTTTTGCTTTTTTCTCTAGAACAATTGAGCAGCCTAAAGGGAGGTGCATAAAATCGTTTTCAATCTCTTTTTGGACTGAGGTAGTCGTTTTGCCAATCAGCGCTCGGAATTTGGATTCAAAATCGTAGTTCTCGTTCGCGTTGCCTACGAAATCAAGGACTGTGAGAGATTCTTTTCCGTCGTAGAGTCTGAGTCCTCTTCCTAATTGTTGAAGGAAGATCGTTAAACTTTCTGTAGGTCTTAAAAAGAGAACGGTATCCACCTGTGGAATATCCACGCCTTCGTTAAACATATCGACCACGAAGAGATAGTTGATTTCTTTGGTTTTGAACGCATTAAGAATTTCGATTCGGTCCTGTGAATTGCTAGAGGTGAGAACCCCTGCCTTCAGTCCCGCAATCTCAAATTTTTGCTGCATGAATTTGGCATGTTCTACACTAATACAAAAGCCTAGAGCCGTTAAATCTTGTAGATCCTTACAATACTTGTTAAGGTTGTCAATGATGTCTCGAACCCTTTGGTCGTTTGAGGTATAGATTTTCGTTAACTCTACAGGATCGTATTTTCCTCGTACCCATTTAATATGCTCAAGATCGACAGAATCGGAAAGTGCAAAATATTGAAATGGGGTTAGAAGCTTGTTGTTAAGCGCATCAGGCAATCGAATTTCTGCGGCAATTTGATTGTCAAAATTGGATAAGATGCTTTTTCCGTCAGCCCGCTCTGGCGTGGCGGTAAGACCTAAAAGGATTGTTGGTTGCATCCATTGCATGACTCTTTGATAGGTCGAGGCCTCCGCATGATGCACTTCATCAAACACGATGTAATCGTAATACGTCGAGGAGAGCTCATTGTGTTTGATTTTGTTGGTGAGTGATTGAATGGTTGCAAACACATTTTCATTGTAGATAGGCTGGTAGCCGTCTCCTAAAAGTTCTCCAAAATTCTGATCTTTCAAAATATTGCGAAACGTGTGCAGAGCTTGTCTTAAGATTTCGATTCGGTGGGCTATAAACAAAAGCCGAGCGTTTGGGTTTTCCGATTTGAAGCGTTTGAAATCAAAAGCAGAAATCATTGTTTTTCCGGTGCCTGTAGCTGCGACCACAAGATTGCGATATCTGCCATGAGTTTGCCTTTCAACTTGCAGTTTGCTTAGTATTTCTTTCTGATAGTGATACGGCTTTAGATCAAAAAAATTAAGAACTTGAGAATCGATTCGTCCGATTTTGTTATGACTTAGTGTCTCGGATAGTTTTTCAAAATGCTTAGTAGGATCATAGGTTTCAAATTCAGGATTCTGCCAGTAGGTTTCAAAGGTTTTTTGAAACTTATCGATAATGTGTGGGATTTCCTTTGTGGTAATCTTTACATTCCACTCAAGACCGTCGGTCAAGGCCGATCTGGAGAAATTGGAAGAACCAATGTACCCTGTATGGAAACCAGAGTCTCGATGAAATAAATAGGCTTTTGCATGGAGCCTTTCGTTTTGTGTATTGTACGAAACTTTGATTTCTGTATTAGGAAGTTGCGCAAGTTCTTGGATGGCTTTAGAATCCGTAGCGCCCATGTAGGTGGTCGTAATGACCCGTAGTTTGCCTCCGTTGGATGTGAATTCCTTGAAGGCCTCTTTCAAGATCACAATCGCTTTCCATTTAATGAATGAGACCAAAAGATCAACTCGATTCGAGGAGCGGATTTCTTTTTTTAGTTCCGTGTCTAAAGAGAGACCCGAGTTTCCGCCGGTAAAGAGTTCACTTTGGGTAAGTCGGGTCGTTGGGGTGATTTCTTTAAGGCGCAGATCTAGATTCGAATAATGAAAATCCATTTTATGGAAGACGGCCATTAGAATGCGTCCGTTCCCGTCAATTAAATCGGGCTCAAAATTGTATTGAGAAATCTCACAATTAAGAAACTGGATTAATCGGTTGCTTATCTCAATCTGCTTTTCTAAAATGAGGTCCTTTTTGGCTACCTGCTGAAAAGCTCTCGAAATCACTTCTTGCAAATGGAAAGAGAGAGTCCGGATGGCTTCTTCTTTGTCAAGTTGCACTTCATTGAGATAGTACGTATCCTTTTGCAGAGAGTTTAATTTTTCGCGTAATGAGGCTGTAATTAGCGCTTCGTAGATTCCAGTGTTCATAAGGAGATTAGTTTTTTTACAATCGGTATATCCGCTTCTGCCCAGTCATAGCGTTCAAGTGTCTCTAAGCTTACCCATTCTACTTGGGCGTGCTCTAAAGGCTCTAAAGCTCCCGATTTTAGTGAGCACAGAAAGGGATAAAGGGTAATTTCAAAAGTGGGATAACGATGCTCTACGCTCGGTAGGGCTTGACCCACTTCTATAGTAAGACCTAATTCCTCTTGAATCTCTCTTTTTAGACATTCTTGTTTCGATTCGCCCTGTTCAATCTTGCCTCCCGGAAATTCCCATTTTAAAGGCAAAGTCATTGTGGAGGATCGTTGACAGATAAGGATTTTGTGATCGTGCTGTATTATGGCACAAGTAACGTGAATCATTAGGAGGCTTGGTATTCGTTTTTAAATCGGAAAGCTAAATATAATGAATTGTTTGGAATGGAACTCTCTGAAGTTTAAAAAATAGGATTCATTCGCATCTCGATGGGAAGGGCTTACGAACTTGGAGCTATAAGTAGGTTCATTTTATATTCCAATTTTCTGCGGTTGGTAATTGATTTTCATCAAATGCCATATTTGTAGAGAAAACATAGAGTGGGAAGACAGGAATTTATTACTTTTAGAAATCTTTTGTTCAATACCTAAGGAACTATGAAAAAACTACTTTTACTTCTAGCGCTCAATCTCTTTAGTATGGCGATATGCCAAACCCATAGATTCCTGTATGAGCTGAATATCAAAAAAAATGGCTTCGAAGAAAAGACAAACATGGCCCTAGATATTGACAAGGATTTCGTAAAATTTTTCGATTATGAATTTGTGCTAAGGGATTCTATAAACAAGGCAACAGGAGAGAATACCGAGGCTTACTCTGAAATCGATCAACGTTTGTATCGAAAAGCCGGCAGCTTTGAAAATAGGAATATGTTTCGCCAAGGCTACGATTATTACTCGATTTCCTCAAAGGATAAAATGGATTGGAAGATAGAAAACGAGCATAAAAAAGTGGACAACTTTGAGCTTCAGAAAGCTACTCTTACTTTTGGAGAAAGACAGTGGACGGCTTGGTTCTCTCCTGAAATTCCTTTTCAGGAAGGCCCCTATAAATTTCGGGGACTTCCAGGACTCATCTTTGAGGTTTACGATTCTGAGGACATTTTCCACTATTCGATGGTGAAGAGTGAAAATCTTGAGCAGTCCTACGACACCCATAATTTCCTAGAAACGCACTATGGAAAGAAACCCATCTCAATCACTCAAAAACAGTGGCATACCTTGAAGCTAGATCATTTCAATAACATTGTGGAAGTGCTTAATCGACTCCGAGAAAACGGTGTTTCCATTGCTACGAAAGAAGAGCTTGCGACCAAAGAAGAGATAAATAAGAAAAGAAAATCCCTTCAGGATAATATCAAATCCTATTACCTGCCGATAGAAAAAGACAGGGCGATTCCTTACCCTAGGAAAGCCGGCCCCTAGGGGCTAAGACTTTTTCTCTTTCTTAAGTTCTGCGATTTCTTTCTTCAAACTGAAAAACATTTCTTTAATGGAGCTTGCATCCAAAGACGAAGAGCCTAGCTCTTCCGTGTTGATGCTAGCGGCATATTGCCAAATTTCTAAAATCTCGGAGTTTTTAATCTGATAGGGTTCGTAGAACTCATTGTCTGCCGCTACGCTAATGCCATTCGAGTCTCTTCCTTGATAACGCTTGTAGGTAATCCCCTCATTTCTTGTAATGAAAATATAGGTTTTCCCTTTCGTTAATTCTTTAATCGATTCCACGTATTGCCCCACGATGTAGGTTCCCTCATTAAAGGGAGGCATTGAATCTCCCTCAACAGGGAAGGCTCGAAAGTTTCCGTTTCTTAAGAAGGGGAGTGAGATGGTTTGCAAACTCTCAATGTACTCAGGATCGGAGTATCCATTTAAATAGCCCATCGAGGCTCGATGAGGAATGATTTCAATCTGCTTGTCTCCTCCGGAGTTAACCCGAATCGGAAGTACGATTCGGTTGTCCGGAAGAGAAAGAATCTTGTCAATGGGATATTTCTTCAAATCCACAGAAAGCAGCAAATCAATACTGATCTTATAGAATCGAGAGATCCGGATTAACAGTTCTAAAGGCGGTTCGGAGGCCGCATCCTCGTATTTGGCGTAACGTCCTCTTGTAATAAGAAGTTCGTCTGCGATGTTCTGCTGAGAGCGACTGAGTTGCCCTCTGAGATACCTGATGTTATCGGCAAAAATTGACATTGATATAAATTATATCAACAAATATACGAAAAATTGTTACAAATCGTGATAATTTTGACCCCATGAATCGAGCAATTGTACACATGGATTTGGACACGTTTTTCGTGTCCTGTGAAAGGCTTTCCAATTCAAAGCTTAACGGGGTTCCCGTTATTATTGGAGGGGGAGATCGGGGGGTCGTAGCTTCTTGTAGTTACGAGGCTCGGTACTTTGGGGTGCGCTCTGCTATGCCTATGAAAATGGCCTTGCGCCTTTGCCCAGAGGCAAAGGTGATAAAAGGCGATATGGAGTATTACTCTAAACTCTCGCACGAGGTTACGCAGGTGGTTCAAGAGAAGGTTCCTTTGATGGAAAAAGCCAGCATAGATGAATTTTACCTGGATCTCACGGGAATGGATCAGTTTTTTGGCTGTTACAAATGGTCACAACAGATTGCTCAATCTGTGACCCACGAGACAGGACTTCCTATTTCCTTTGCGCTCTCTACTAATAAGACCGTTTCTAAGATTGGGACAGGAGAGTCCAAACCTCTAGGCTGTTTGGAGATTCAGGAGCCTAGCATTCGCCCTTTTTTAAATCCACTTTCCGTACGAAAAATCCCCATGGTGGGAGACGTGACCTTTCAGCTTTTGTCTCGAATTGGCATTCGAACCATTCAAACGCTCTCAGAGATGCCCGTCAGAGTACTTCAGCAAATGATTGGAAAAAACGGGATTGAACTCTGGAAAAAAGCAAACGGAATCGATCTCTCTCCCGTGGTTCCTTACGCTGAGAGAAAATCCATCTCGAAGGAGCATACCTTCACGAGCGATACCATTGATTTAATAGAAATTCGGCGACTGATCTCGGCCATGGCAGAGTCGCTTAGCTACCAATTGCGAAAAGAAAAATGGCTTACCTCTACGGTCGTGGTGAAGATTCGGTATTCCAATTTTGACACGCAGACGCGTCAGGTCAAAATTCCTTATACCTCGCTTGACCATTCCATTAATCGGGTGGCTTTAGAGCTCTTTGAGAAGCTCTACACCCGACGTATGCGTTTACGCCTTATAGGACTTCGTTTAACCGATTTGGTGCACGGGACTTACCAAATGAATCTTTTTGAGGATTCAGAAGAGCTCATTAATCTCTACCAATCCATGGATGGGATTAAAAACCGCTTTGGAAAATCGGCCGTAGGAAGAGCCTCTGGATTCAAACTTAAATCCTAAATCGAAGGAGTATGTTTTTAAACTGTCATTCTTACCATAGCCTTCGCTACGGTACGCTTTCCATAGACCAGATTGTAGAAGAGGCCTTCTCGAAAGGTGTCTCTACCTTGGTTTTGACAGATATTAACACCGTCACAGGCATTTATGATTTCTACAAAGCTTGCAAGTCAAAAGGCATAAAGCCTCTAGCAGGAGTAGAGGTTCGAGAAAAAGACGATCTGTATTATCTTGTCATCGCAAAGCGTTTTGAAGGTCTTTCGGAGATAAATGAACTTCTCACTCGCCACCACTGTGAAAACGAGCCCCTGAGCCCCTGGGCTCCTGAGTTTAAGGATTTGTATGTCGTGTATCCCTTAGCGCATTTTCCAAAGACCTTAAGGCCTAATGAGTTTATAGGGGTAAACCCCTCTGAGATTAACTTTTTACTCCGTCCTGATCTACGCGCGTTTTTAGAGCGTATGGTGGTCCTTCATCCGGTCACGTTTCGCACGAAAAAAGAGTACAATCTTCACCGGATTCTTCGAGCCATTGAGCACAATGTGCTGCTTTCCAAATTAGAACCCCACCAGTTTTGTCAGCCGACAGACTGTTTTGTTTCGCCCCAAGAGTTAGAAGCTCAGTTTAGCCGTTATCCCCAAATCATAGAGAACACAAAACGAATTTTAACCCAGGCGAAATTTGAATTTGAATTCTCTCTGCCGAGAAATAAAAAATTCTTCACCCGCAGTCGAGAAAGCGACCAAACGCTTTTAACTCGACTCGCTTACCTAGGGTTCAAAAGGCGGTATGGAGTAAATCATCAGGAGGCAAAAGCGAGAATTGAGAGGGAACTCAAAGTCATTCACGAACTTAATTTTAGTGGCTATTTTTTAATCACTTGGGACATTATTCGCTACAGCAACTCCAAAGGCTTTATGCACGTAGGAAGAGGCTCGGGAGCGAACTCTATTGTGGCGTACTGCCTAGGCATTACAGACATTTGTCCCCTGGAGCTCAATTTGTATTTTGAACGGTTCTTGAACGAAAACCGCAAAAGTCCGCCTGATTTTGATATCGATTGGTCTTGGCAGGATCGAGATACAATCTTAGAGTATATTTTCCAGCGATACGGCAAAAACCATGTGGCTTTCTGTGGAACCAATGTGGAATTTAAATACCGCTCCATTTTTAGAGAAGTCGGAAAGGTTTTTGGTCTTCCCAAGGACGATTTGGATTTACTGGCCAAAAACCCCATGCTGACCCACGAGAAAAGTAAGGTGGTTAGCACGGTGCAAAAATACGGAATGCTCCTAGAGAAATTCCCCAACCAGCGCAGCATGCACAGTTGTGGAATTTTAATCTCAGAGGAGCCCTTAACCAATTACACCGCGCTTGAAATGCCTCCCAAAGGATTTCCAATTATTCAGTTTGACATGCATGTGGCAGAGGAAATTGGGTTTGAGAAATTCGATATTCTTTCTCAAAGAGGCCTTGGAACCATCCATGACACGGTGCAGATGGTAGAGAAGAACCAAGGAATTAGGGTGGACATTAAAGACACTCGACTCTCTAAGGACACTCCACAAACCAATGCTTTTTTAAGTCTCGGAAAAACCATTGGCTGCTTTTACATTGAGAGCCCTGCGATGCGGGGGCTTCTTCGAAGGCTTAAATGCGACAACTACAAAACGCTTGTAGCGGCTTCCTCAATTATTCGACCTGGAGTGGCTAAAAGTGGCATGATGCGAGAGTTTATCTTTCGCCATAACCATCCCGATCGCTTTGAATACTTTCACAAAGTCTTTGAAGAGCAGCTGGGAGACACCTACGGGATTATGGTCTATCAGGAAGACGTGATTAAAATTGCTCTTCATTTTGGCGGGCTCAGTGCTGCGGATGGCGACATCTTGCGCCGGGCGATGAGCGGCAAGGGCCGCTCTTTAGCGGCATTAAAGAAAGTGAAAGATCATTTCTTTGAGTCCTGCAAGAAAAAAGGACATCCCGAGCCGCTCTCGCAAGAGGTCTACCGCCAGATTGAATCCTTTGCGGGGTATAGCTTTTGCAAGGCGCACTCGGCTTCCTACGCAGTAGAGAGCTATCAGAGTCTCTATCTGAAAGTACATTACCCGATTGAGTTTATGGTCTGCGCCATTAACAACCAGGGAGGATTTTACCGAACGGAAGTCTATGTTCACGAATGCCGAATGGCCGGAGCTCACATTCACAATCCCTGCGTGAACAAAAGCCTCTATAAGACCACCCTTTATGGAAAAGAGGTCTACCTAGGCTTTATGCATCTTCAGAAACTAGAGGTGAAACTAGCGAGTCTTCTGATTTTAGAGAGGGAGAAGAACGGAGACTATCTTTCCTTAGAAGATTTTGTAAGACGGGTTCCCGTAGGAATTGAAACCTTGCAGATTCTTATTTTCATTGGCGCCTTTCGCTTTACAGGGAAGGCGAAAAATGAACTTTTGATTGAAGCTAGACTTTTGCTGATTCACTTTAAACCCGAATACAGAGGGCCGAGTCTTTTAGAAGAGCCGATAGAGCCTTACACGCTTCCTTCGTTAGAGAGAACGGATTTTGAAGATGCGTTTGATGAGATTGAACTCCTGGATTTCCCAGTGTCTTGTAGTATTTTTGATTTGCTTCAAAGCTCTTACCGTGGAAAAGTAAAAGCCAAGGATCTTTTGGATCACCACAAAACGGAGGTAAAGATGCTCGCGTATCTTATTTCCAGAAAGCATGTACCCACTAAGAAAGGCACGATGTATTTCGGTACCTGGATTGACTCGAACGGGGATTATTTTGATACGGCGCATTTTCCGGATACCCTGAGTCAATATCCCTTTTTAGGAGGTGGGGTCTATCTTCTACTGGGGCGAGTCGAGGTAGAGTATCACTTTCCCACCGTAACGGTTTTCAAGATGGCCAAGATGCCTTTTATTGCAGACCCTCGGTATGCGTACGACAAAGAAAAGTCGAGAGAGACCGAAAAACAATTGAAAGAAGATGTAAGTCCCACGTGGAGAAAACCTTATCCGAGTGAAAAAGACATTGGACTGCCTCGAACTCAAATGAAAAGCGAGTAGGGGCAAAGGCGAGTTAATCCCCATCTCAAAATCAAATATTTCTCTGAAACCAAGCCATGTAGCGAAAGTGTCGTTAATTTTTTGTACCTTTGCAGATAAATTACAAAGCGACGGTTACTTTATGCTTTTACCGAGGAGTAAATCTTAATAGCCACTTTTCAGTTTTCAAATTTTTAGCTGCAACTTTTTAATTTAAACTTTAAGAGAACTTAAAGTACAGTTTGTGCAAATGTGCAAACTATAAACAGCTCTCTACTTCAATGAAACAAAATACAATATAATATATGTCAGATTCTTTCTCTAAAAAGGAAAATTTAAAAAAGAAATTACAGAAACAAAAAGAAAAAGCACTCAAGCGTGAGGAGCGTAAAACTCAAAACAACAAAGGAAAAGAGCTTGACGACATGCTTCTTTATGTCGATGAGTTTGGTCAATTAACCTCTACACCGCCGAGCCAGCAAGAAAAAATCGAAGTATCTCTAGAGGATATTCAACTAGGAGCGGCTCCAATTGAAGCGGAAGATCCAATCAAAACAGGAATTGTTACTTTCTTAAGTGACAAGGGTTATGGTTTTATCACGGAAAATGATACGAAAGAAAACATTTTCTTCCACTTGAACAACGTGGAAGGAGAGCTTAAAAAAGGAAACAAAGTACGCTTTGAAAAAGAACGTTCACCAAAAGGATATTCTGCCTTAAACATCACGATTGTTAAGCAATAATTAAAAGGGTAGGGATCTACCGCTTTATAAAACTATATAAGCCTCATTCGAGGCTTTTTTTAGCTCCCTACTTGAAAAAAATCATCCATCCACCAGCAGAGCCTTCGAACCCCGTACTCTAAAACTAGCTTTTAGTTCACTTCTTGCTCCTTAATGTTTTCAGGTAAAATTGAATTTTCAAATTTTGGGTTCTCAAATTTGTAAATGCTTATTTCGCCTGATTCTTCATAGTAGGCATATTTGATTTCGGATAAGTACTCAATTCCCTGCTGCCGAAGAAGCATGTAGACTTCGTTTTCATCAATGTCGTCTAGCTTAAAATTCTCTTTCAAGAGCTGACCGTTTTCTACCAATTTGGTCACTTTGGGGTGAGTGAATTTTCTGACCGGTTCGTATTTGATTTCAATCGAAACGTAAATTTTTTGAAAAAGCGCAATGAGCGTAATGACCGAAAGGGAGACCGCTAAAGGAATGGAAGGATAAAAGGTGGCATCCCCCACAGAACTTCCCATTGCGACAATGAGTAGGATATCCGTACTCCCAATACCACCCACCACACGCTTTCCAATCCATCGAATCATTAAAATGGTATAGGTCATAATGACAAACACTCTCAAAATGATTTCGAGATAAATCTGGATTCCAAAATCTCCAAAAAACATTTTTTGAAGATCAAAAGTGTATTCGCTAGCTTCTATCATACTTTGTGTTTTTATTTAATTCAACGGGTAATTCTAACCCTTTGGGCTTAGGTTTTCTAAGGCATCCAATAGATCGATTCCTTCTCCGAGTACAGGTTTAAACAGATCTCCCTTCTTTTTAATTCTCTCAAGTGCGCTGTGAATCGTAAAATCGGTAGGGCTTAATCCTGATTTTACTTCGTTCCAATTGAGGGGCATAGACACAGGCGCATGGGGTTTAGGACGAACACTATAGACGCTAGCCAAAGTCTGTCCGAATCGGTTCTGCAAGTAGTCTAAATAGATTTTTTCTTTGCCTCGTTTTTTCAAATTTCTTTCTAGTGTGGTGAGCTCGGGGAGGAGCTGATTTACTTTCTGCATCAGGATATGGGCGAAGTTTTTCACTTGTTCAAACGAGTACTTTGCTTCCATGGGCAAATAGATGTGAATGCCCGAACTTCCTGAGGTTTTAGCGTAGCCTTTCACCTTCGAAAGATCAAGCACTTCTTTTACCGCCATGGCGGTTTCAATCACATGCTCGAACGTATTGTTCTCGGAGGGATCTAGATCCAGTGCTAACCACGTAGGGGTATGCAAATGATCCACAGTCGAATTCCAAGGATTTAAATCAATGCATCCTAAATTGTTTAGATAGGCTAAGTCTTCTTTTGTGTTGCCTATCAGATACAGATTGTCCTTATCGTTAGACTCAGATAAAATAGAGACCTTGTCCATCCATGTGGGCGCCTCCTTTCCCGCATCTTTATGGTAAAAGTTTAATTCTTCGATGCCATTTGGAAATCGGTTGAGCGATTGAGGCCTTTGGCTCAAATGGGGCAAAATATACTCCGCCACCGATTGGTAATACGAAATCAAATCTCCTTTGGTAATGCCACTTTCTGGAAAGTATATTTTCTTCTGATTGGTAAGTTTTACCTCGCGCTTTGCTTTCGTTCCTTTTAAAAGTTCACTTTCGTTAGCGCCAGAATCCTCAGATTCTTCTAAATCCTCAAGATCCTTGTCTGCTCGAATGCCTAAGAAAACCGGATGGCGGAAGATTCCCTTCTTCGTTTTTTCTGTGAATTTAATCTCGCAAATAAGTTCGGGGCGAAGCCAAGTAGGTTTGCCATTGGTTTTCGGTACTTCTTCAAAAGGACACTCGTCCGTTTCAAGCGGTCTAAATACTTCCCTTAAATTCTTTAACGTGTCGTCTTTAAACCCCGTACCTACGTGACCACAAAAGCAAAGCGTTCCCTTCTCATAAATCCCCATTATCAAGGAACCAAAATAGGAGCGTCCTGCTTTAGGCTCTGTATAGCCACAAAGGAGGACTTCCTGTGTTTTATGAAATTTGATTTTAAGCCAGTCTTCTGTACGAATGCCTTCTAGATACGGGCTGTCCATTTTCTTGGCCATCATTCCTTCGAGTCCCAGGGTCTCCACTTGCTTAAAAAAATCTTTGCCTTTTTCTTCTACATGATCGCAGTATTTAACCACCTCATTTTCAATCAGGGCTTCTTTTAAAAGTTCCTTTCTCTCGATAAGAGAAAGCTTCTGCGTAGAATGTCCGTTGAGCCAAAGCAAATCAAATACTTGATAGCTAAGGGCTAGGTTCGAGGTCTCAAATTTGTTTTGAAGCAGTTGAAACTCCGGTTTGCCCTCCGCATTGAAAGCTACAATCTCCCCGTCCAAAACCATAGGGAATTTTTGATCTTCTAAGGCCTTGACTATTTTTTCAAAAGACTCTGCGTAGGAGATTCCATTGCGCGAATAGAGTTTTATTTTGTCTTCTCGTAAATCGGCAATCCCACGGTATCCATCCCATTTGATTTCAAAAAGCCATTTTTTATCATCGAAGGCACGCTCACCTGTTTCTGCAAGCATGGGGGAAATATAACTAGAGAATCTTTCGCTAGCGGTAAAAACAGAACTAAAGTTCTTAACGGGCGTTTTTTTTTCAACGCTGCTCGATTTTCCTTTGCTCGCTCGATTCGCTTCTCGCTCGCTCACTTTCGAGTCCTTCGCTGTAAAATCTTCTGCATTATACCCCTCATTTGCAAACGTATCGTTATGCTTAATTAGGAGCCAAGCATTTCCTTCTTTTGAATTTTTAATTTTCACGAGGGCAAATTCGCCTTTCAATTTCTTTCCGTGCAAAACAACCTTTAAGGATCCGGATTGCAGTTCTTTAAGTAGAGAGGCCTCATTGGTTTTCCCTTTCTCCGCATGTAAAGGCTCATAGGTTCCAGAGTCCCAAATTTCTACTTCTCCCGCACCGTAGTTTCCTTTCGGAATTGATCCTTCGAAATCTTTGTAACTGTAAGGATGGTCTTCCGTTTGCATTGCTAGCCTTTTGTCCTGTGGATCTAAGGAAGGGCCTTTAGGTATGGCCCAACTCTTTAGAACGCCCTGCATTTCTAAGCGAAAATCATAATGTAAGCGCGAGGCAGAATGCCTTTGGACGACAAAAATAAGTGAGTCGTCCTTCTTTCCCTTGCCCCCTTTAGGTTCGGAGGTCTGAGAGAAATTTCGCTTTTTATGATATTCTTCTAAAGGCATTTTCTAGGAGGCTTTGCTGTCTTTGGATCCTTTCAAACTGGCTTTTAATTGCGCCATTAAATCCACCACTTTTCCGGTTTCTTCTTTCTTCTCGGTTACTACTTTCGCCGATTTTCCTTTTGCTTTCTTCTTGATGATTTTCATCAAATCCAAAGAGTAATTGTCCTTGAATTCAGAGGGGTCAAATTTAGCTGAAGTTTGTTTGATTAAAGAAATGGCCATCTTTAATTCGGCGGCTTTTGGAGCTTTGTCTTTTGGGATTTTGAGTTCTTTGTAGTCTCTTATTTCCTGAGCGAATCGAAGACGATTTACGATTAGTATATTGCCTTCATACACTCGGATCATACCAAAGATTTCCTTCTCCCGCATCACGAACGTTCCAACTCCCGCCATTTTGGTTTTTAAGAGGGCCTGGACCAAAAGGTTATAAACGTTCTCGGCATTTTTTTGAGGCTCCAAAAAATAGGGGACTTCAAAGAGTACAGAATCGATTTCCTGCTCTTTCACAAATTTTTCAATGGCAAACGTTTTTGTCTTCTCTGGATTTGCAGCTGCAAAATCTTCATCGTCTAAAACAACATAGGAATCCTTAATCAAAAATCCTTTTGTGATGTCTTTCCATTTTACTTCTTTTCCCGTCTTTTCGTTGATCCGCTTGAATTTAATGTTTGAATGATCCGTTTTGTCGAGCAT
Source organism: Epilithonimonas sp. KH_059 (assembly GCF_057838485.1). Taxonomy (NCBI): domain Bacteria; kingdom Pseudomonadati; phylum Bacteroidota; class Flavobacteriia; order Flavobacteriales; family Weeksellaceae; genus Epilithonimonas; species Epilithonimonas sp. KH_059. The sequence goes on along the minus strand of NZ_CM174468.1, from coordinate 377,700 downwards.
ATCTAAATCCAGCGTGCTGTCTTCTACTGCAGAATACATTTTTACGGGAATGTTTACAAGGCCAAATCCAATGGCTCCGTTCCAAATTGATTTCATACGTTGTGCTTTTTGTAAAGTTAATAAAATGCTTTGATACAGAATCCTGCGCTTAAAAAATGTAACTTTAAGAGGTCCTTTCTATCCGCATAAACCTTCTTATTCTCTATTTAAGTTCAACCCTTTTTGTTTTATCTACTTAAAATCCCCACCCTGAAAGGGATCCAAGTTTCTTTTTGCCGTTTCATTTCTTGCATTTAAATCGTAAAAAGGGTAGAGCTTTGTCTCTTCCTTAATACTTCCTACAATAAACGGGCCTTTTGATTTGTGAAAAATACCTATTTGTAGGTATTTTATTGAGAATGCGAAAACGATACATTTGAATGTTTTTAAAAGGCAGGGCTTTTCTTATTTCCTGACGTCAGGAAAGCGAAGTCCACATTTCTAATAAATTAAAATTTACACTATGTTAAAGATGCTATTTAATTTTGCATTGGCTTTCGTTGTATTGCAAAGTGCAGAACGTTGTGATTTTGCCGACTGGTTCGGGGAAGATTTTGCCGAGGGTGTGGAACAAGAAAAAGTGGACAACTCCACGTACACCTACAAATACAAGTGCGCAGTTGGAAGTCAAAATTCAGTTGAAATTCCAAACCGTCTTTCTGCCACTTGCAAGAAGAACTGGGAATTTTTTGCGAGAACCTACGGCTGTAATGAAGCCGATGATTTTGCAAAAGCCAACTCTCTAAAAGCCCAGTGTCCATGAGAAATTTAACGATTTTGATCTTCTCTTTCCTACTAGGAATGGGTCAAATCCAAGCGCAAGCCAGTCTATCCAAAGGAACTTTTTCTTTAGAGGGAGGAAATTACGTGCTCGATGCGGAATTGAAAGGCGGTAAACTTATTGTGTACGAACCGAATCGAACGACTCCTTATACGCTACTCGCGGGGAATAAATACCAGTACTACCACGAAAAATTCCAAAAGACCTATTACGTGGAGATCGTCGATCCAAATACTTTGCATTTCAGCTCTTCTAATACCCAGGACACCTCCGTATTAAAACGGATGAATGCAACCGCTATAGTCACTTCAGGTGATGAGCATGATAAGTACATGGCGATCGCAGATAAGTACCAAGCTTTGGCTGCAAATAAATCGGACGACGATCCCGAAGTGCAGGCTTATACATTTTGTGCAGCAAGCGCACTAAGCGGAGCGATGAAAACTGAAAAAGAATACCATGAATACGCACGACAGGCATCTGTCGCCCTAAAACAAATCCTAGTCAATCCAAATAAGAACCCTTGTTCGGATGCGATTCCCGATTTGGTATGGAAAAAAGCTGCCCTGTAGTGCAGTGAAAAAGAACTTAGTTTTTCAAACTAAATTTGGTGGTTTTGAAGCAGTCTGTGGTGGACTGCTTCTTTTTGTATAGAAGAGGATTCGCTATAAATTCGTAGCACTTTTCAAAGGCCGTCCGTCATTCTTTTTTCAGAAGGAGTAGGGTAATACTTTTCTTAAGCCATAGACAACTCCAGATGGGAGTTCGGTCATTAATTTGTTTATTTTACTTGAAGTAAAGGTATTCATAGTCCTAATTTATTAAACAAAACAAACCATTCGATGGTTTATTTTAAACGACACAGAGGTGTTAAAAATACCGTAAATGGAATAATAATAAACCTCTATTTTTTTTCTATCAGGTTCTTTCGCCCTGCATTACTAACAATGCTTGGTTTTCCGATACTTTTTTTTATAAAGTTCGTTTTCGGCCTGCTGCTTTCTTTAATTGATGATTCCATCATCAAAAAAAGAAGTAAAAAAATGCAATTCCGACCGCTACACTAAGCGATTTAAACCAAAGACCATCTGATAAGTACTTTCTGGAAATCTTGAATTAAATGTTTATCGAACGACAATGAATTTGAATAAATGATGTTTCATATCGGGATTGTCAGTTTCAACCTGACAATCCCGATATGAAACATCTAAAAATTGTCATAATTTATAATGCTATTTAGTATCATTGCAGTCAGGTTTTAACCTCCAAAAGAGGTAGAGTAATACTTTTTCTTAAGCCATAGGCTTACTCTCACGAGGGCGATTAGTACAGGAACTTCTACCAAGGGTCCAATGACTCCTACAAAAGCTTGCGGAGAATGAATTCCGAAGACGGCGATTGCGACTGCAATGGCTAATTCGAAATTGTTTCCCGTAGCCGTAAAGGCAATCGAGGCATTTTTATCATAGGGTAGTCCAAAGGATTTATTAATCCAAAAACTTAGGAAGAACATGAGTATAAAATAGAGAATTAAGGGGGTGGCTATCTTAAGTACGTCCATTGGCAATTCTACTATTTTGTCTCCTTTGAGGCTAAACATTAGCACGATGGTAAAAAGCAGTGCATACAAGGTTATGGGTGATATTTTTGGGATAAATTTCCGTTTGTACCATTCGATTCCTTTTGTCTTGACTAGGAGATAGCGGCTTACAAACCCTGCCACAAAAGGGATCCCTAGATAAATGAGTACACTTTCTGTCACCTCTCTCATCGAAACGCTCACCTCGAAAGTACCTAGGCCTAGTTTGCCGGGTAGGATATTAATAAACAACCAAACGAGGAAGCTGTAGGTGAATACTTGAAAAATACTGTTTAAGGCTATTAAAAGCGCCGCATATTCTCGATTGCCCTTTGCTAAATCATTCCAAACAATCACCATCGCAATGCATCTTGCAAGTCCAATGAGGATAAGACCAATCATATAGTCCGGTTCGTCTCTTAAAAAAAGGACTGCTAGGGCAAACATCAAAATAGGTCCCACAATCCAGTTAAGAAGTAGGGAAATGCTAATCGTTCTTTTATCCTTTAGTGCCATGGGCAAAAGAGAATAATCCACTTTAGCTAGGGGTGGATACATCATGAGGATTAATCCTAGGGCTAGGGGAAGGTTGGTGGTCCCGACCGATAATGAATCTGTGATTTCAGAAACGGCAGGAAAGAAGTGACCGATTCCAATCCCGACTCCCATGGCTAGAAAGATCCAGAGTGTAAGATAGCGGTCTAGAAATTTTAATTTGGGTTGCATTCGCTATTTGATTTTTGAAAAGACATAAAACATTTCAGTCGCGATCTGCAAACTTCTATCTGCGTAGACTTGCGATTGCTCTGGAGTTGAATCCGAAATTTTAGGATCTTCAAAGGGAATCCCAATCCTTTTCTCGGCGCCCGCAATAAAGGGACATGCTTCTTCTGCTTGTGAGCAGGTAAGGATCGCTGCGAAGGAGGAAGCAGGATTGAAAGCACTGTCGTACTTTTTAGAAAATCCAAGGATAGGCAAGGCATTCGCCTCGTATTTTATGGCGTAAACAGGGTTATCACCTTCCCCAATTTTAAAAGCATCGAAGCCTTGGTTTAAAAGGGTTTCTGCTACTTTCGGATAAAGGGCCGTTTCTTCTGTACCTCCGGAATAGCAGGCTACTTTTTCAATTTTGAAGTGTGCGGCCGCGGCTTGGGCCCAAACCTGCGCCAAATGGCTTCTTCGGGAATTGTGAGTGCAAATAAAATTTAAGTTTATTTGCAGTTTTGCATTTGTTTTTTCCTGAATAAAATCAATCAAAGGTTGCAATTTAGTTCTGCGCTCCGCGCTTCCGAGCTGCTCAAATTGCAGCTGCTGGATTGTCTTTTTTAAGTTTGTGTTCATAAGAATAGGGTGGATTAACAGCAGCCTGAATTAGGTGAGCAACTGGAGGCTGTATTTACAGTAAGTTCGGATAAATTTTTGCGTTCTTTTTCAGTCGGAATGCCACAGGCCTCCTCTGCAAGGCAAGCGGTTAATTTATTTTTTAAAATGAACGTATTGCCATCGAAATCCAAATCGTATTTTCCGATCGTCCCGTCTTGATATTCGACTTCAATCTCGGAATCTTCAATGCCTAGTTTTTCTTCAGACAAATTAATTATGCTTAGTAGCTTTCCCGGCTTCAAACGATGCTCAAAATCGTCTGCATTCCACAGCTGAAAGTTGACGGTCTTCTCGTTTCGAATGACTCCACCACAGTCAATGAAGTTTTTATGGATCTGACCTACTTCCGTCACATGAAAATGCTCAGGAACAAAGGTTCCGTTTTCTAATTTGAACTGCACGTTTTCTAAAGAGGGTAAAATTGATTTGATTTCAGATAGTTTCATAATAATTTAAATTTCTGTTTGAATAGGAGTGGAGATAATCGTAGGTTTCGTTTTTTAGTTTAAGGTAGATAAGGAGATGGATTTAATGCTAACAACACGCATCCACATCAACGTTTTGGTCGAAGAATCCATTAATTTGTGCCTGAAATTGTTCCCACGCTTTATTATCGATACAATAGCAGATTGATTTTCCCTCTACAGAACCTTTTATAATTCCTAGGGTTTTTAATTCTTTTAAATGCTGTGAGATAGTAGCCTGCGCTAAGCCCAGTTCATCAACCAAGTCATTGCAGATACAAGCTTTTTGATTGATGATATATTGTAGGATAGCGATCCTTCCTGGATGAGCCAAGACCTTGAGTAGAGTAGCGAGCTTGTTTTGTTCCTCTGTATAAAGATCTGTTTTTGTAATTCCCATATGTTGTATTTTGATATTGCAATATTACGATAATAAATTTAAGTACAATTATAAAAAGTAAGATTATTTCGTGTAGTGTCTAGATATTGCTCGATGATGTTAAGAATTTCCATCAAGCGAACATTGGAAGCAGCAGTGTCTTGGAACTAGTATCTGATAGGGATTTAAGTAGGGGGCCTTACGACCTTAAAATCTTTGACATTGCCTTCCCTTTAGCCAATTCATCGATTAACTTATCCAAATAGCGAATTTCTCTGGTTAGCTTTTCTTCTATTTCCTCCACGCGGTATCCACAAATCATCCCTGTGATTTTCGAGGCATTGGGATGTATTTTCGCCTGAGAAAAAAAATCTTCAAAATTGGTTTTATTCACAAGATGATTTTGAAGCGTTTTCTCATCAAAGCCTGTGAGCCAAAAGATAATCTCATTCACCTCGTCCTTGGTACGTCCTTTCTTCTCTGCTTTCAGTAAATAATGCGGATAGACCTCCGCAAAAGGCATTTTGTAAATCCTCTGTTTGTTTTTTTCGTGCATAAAACGCTATGTTAGTTGGTATATGTATTCTTCAATCTCCTTTTGTCTTGCGCTGGCGAACCCTTTGTCTTTACCTATCTGCACAAAGCCCGCTTTCTCTAGCACCCTTCGAGAACCTAGATTGTCAAAAGCAACCCTTCCAAATAGGGGTCTTTCTTTTTCAATAGTAAGAAAGATTTCTAAGGCTGTACTTGCTATTTTTTGTCCCCAAAATTCCCGGTCAATCTATAGGTGATTTCTCTCTCTCCTTCGATAGAAAAGGAGGCCATGCTTCCTACAATACTCTTATTGAGAAGGAGGGTTTGATTGTTTACACTAGGATCATTTAATAGCTTCATGTACTTCGTTAGGTAGGCCGCTTTATCGGATGCGTTCTCTGGCATAAATGCGGCCATATGGCCTCCCTCCTTATCCAATTGAAATTGAAATAAAGTTTCTAAATCGGATATTTTGGTAGCTCTGAGCTCGATCAAAGAATTTGTATTCATTCTGCTTTCCTAGCTTAATTTGCGCCTAAAAGTCCTTTGCTCTCCTACAAAATGCAACCTCTTATTGGTCGTAATGAGTAGAGTAGTAGACGGAGTTTAATGAATAAATTTACAGAATTTTAAAGAGAAGGAAGCAAAAACGAATAGCTTCTTTTTCTTTGCAGGTGCAAAAGTACGCTTTGCTAGTTCTAAAAGACAAATCCCATGGCTCGAACGTCTTGGTTCTTTCTTAGGGCAGCAAAATACAGGGTCTGCTCTGCACCTTGCTCAGTTGAGGGAATATTTTCCAAAGCAAAACGAGAGGGTTTTTCTTCAAAAGCAAAATTATAGACTTTGAGCTTCGTCTGATAGGTTTCAAAATTCGCAGTGATGGCGATAAGTTCAAGGCTATCGTATTTTGAAAGAGAGGGGAGAAGAAGGGAGGTTTCAAAAAGATCTTTTGAAATCTTTACAGATCCCTTAGGTCGAGGCATTTCTCCAAACTCAAATTCTTTTAGCCTTTTCTTACCTAACTCGGTTTGAAGACCTCGGTAAACGCGCCGATCTCCTTTCGCAGCGAGAGCATCTAGATCTTTGATAAGGGTCATTACCTTCGCAAATTTTTGATAAAGATATTTGTCCTGTGCAAGGACCATATAGTTCTTAAGCGCTTCTCTTAGCATTTTTCCAGACTTGGAACAATGACCAAATTCAGAACTGTTCTGGCGAACTGCTGCATAGCTTTCTTTCTCTTCGTAGGAGGTTTTATTGAAACCGCTTTTACGACGAACCACATTTACGCCATTGAGTTGGTAGTAAACCAAATCCCCAATCGCGCCCTGGATTTCAATAGAACTTTTGTATTTCGCCATAAATGAATTTGCAAAAGAATTCAAATGTATCAATATTTTTAATCCTGACCTAATTATAGTATAGTTAAATTATAGTTGTAGTATAACATACATATCAATATATTTTCTATATTTGTAGAGCAAAGAGACTCGAATTTTGCGGTTTCTTTTGTAATTAAAACCTTTCTGTGATGAATACACTCTTGCAAGCTCCAAAAGAAAACCTACTTAAATCCTTTGTTGGACTAACCCTTGTCGCTTCCGTGGCCATTTCGTGTGGTACCTCTTCTCGCGCCGTGAATCATAAGCCGGTAGAGCGTGAGATCCCTACGAAAACGGTAGAAAGGTCAAGTGGTCTAAGGCATTTAGAATCAAAATACGCCGGAAAGAATTCTTCTCAGGTAGAGGACCTTCTTAAAGATGCGCATAAATACCTGGGAGCTCCTTACAAATACGGAGGGGATACGTCCTCAGGCTTTGATTGTTCGGGATTCACTCTCGTCGTCTTTGAACAGAATGAATACAAATTGCCGAGACGCTCTTCGGATCAGGCTCTCACAGGAGATCCCATTGAGATCACGCAGGTGAAACCTGGCGATCTTTTGTTTTTTGCGACAGGTGGAGGCTCAAGAGTTTCCCACGTAGGCATCGTGCACGACATTGGTGGAGATGGAGAGGTGAAGTTTATCCATGCCTCTACTTCAAAAGGAGTTATTATTTCCTCTCTAAACGAGACGTATTGGAACAAAGCCTATTTGCATGCCCAAAAAGTGCTTTAGAAATCTAACCTTTTAAATACTTCCTACTTATTTCCATTGAAATTCGTTCTTTTTTCAAGAATTGAGGAGGCTGGGTTTTTTAATCACAGCTTCTTTCCCTATTTTTGTTCTCAATTAATTACTTAGTTTAAAATGAGTTTACAAGAAAGAATCGAATCGATCTGGGATAACCGCGATCTGTTGCAACAAGAAGAGAGTAAAACGCTAATTAGAGAAGTGATTTCTTTATTAGACAAAGGCGAACTTCGCGTCGCAGAACCTACGGAAAAAGGATGGCAGGTGAATGAATGGGTGAAAAAAGCAGTCGTAATGTATTTCCCGATTCAAACCATGGAAACAATTGAAGTAGGACCTTTTGAATTCCACGATAAAATTCCACTCAAAAAAAATTACGCAGAAAAAGGGGTAAGAGTCGTTCCTCATGCAATTGCTAGAGAAGGAGCTTATGTAGCTCCAGGAGTAATTATGATGCCTTCTTATATCAACATTGGAGCGTATGTAGATTCCGGAACCATGGTCGATACCTGGGCAACCGTAGGAAGCTGCGCACAGATTGGTAAAAACGTACACCTAAGTGGAGGCGTTGGAATTGGAGGCGTTCTTGAACCGCTTCAAGCGGCGCCTGTAATCATTGAAGACGATTGTTTCATTGGATCTCGCTGCATCGTAGTCGAAGGAGTTCACGTAGAGAGAGAAGCCGTTCTAGGAGCGAATGTCGTTCTGACTGCCTCTACCAAAATTATCGACGTAACCGACGACGATCCTGTTGAGTATAAAGGACGAATTCCTGCACGTTCGGTTGTAATTCCAGGGAGTTACACGAAAACATTTGAAGCGGGAGATTACCACGTGCCTTGCGCGCTTATTATTGGCCAGAGAAAAGAATCGACCGATAAGAAGACTTCGCTTAATGACGCATTAAGAGAAAATAACGTGTCTGTCTAACAGACCTAGGCTTATAGAGTAAAGTGGGTACTTTTCTTGAAAGTATCCACTTTTTTTTACGTTATTTGTGGACTAATTCTATTTTGTTCGAAAGAAAATGAAAATTGCCTACGACGCGAAACGATTTTTTCATAACGCTTCCGGTCTTGGAAACTATTCTCGAGATCTCATCCGAATTCTTGCCAGTACGCCCAAGGAAAATCGCTATCTCTTGTATGGAAAATCCATTTCTACGCGGGGAGCCGAAATTCTCAAAAATCCCAAAGTAGAATTTAGGTCCATCGGAAATGGAAAGCTCGCAAGACTATTTCTGATGGGCAAATTAGCCCAGAGAGAAAAAGCGGATCTCTTCCATGGACTTTCTGGAGAACTCCCGATTCGATGGGAGAAGGAGCCCATCAAAAAGGTGGTGACCATACACGATCTTATCTTTCTAAAATTCCCTAAGTATTATTCCTTCTTCGATCGAAAAATTCATTATTGGAAATTTAAAAAAGCAGCAGAGCAGGCCGATTTAATCATTGCGATCTCCAACCAAACCAAAACGGATATTCTTTCTTATCTACCGGTGGATTCCCAAAAAGTACGGGTGGTCTATCAAGGATGCCACAAGGCATTCAAATGTGATATCCCACTACAGATTCTAGATAGCATTCAAGAAAAATACAAGCTACCTAGAGAGTTTCTACTGAGCGTAGGAACGATTGAAGAGCGAAAGAACCTTTTAGGTGTCATCGAGGCCCTTAAAGAACTTAAAGAAATCGAGATACCGCTTATCGTGGTAGGAAAACCCACTGCGTACCAAAAAAAGGTTCAAAAAGCGATAAAGCGTTATGGACTAGAAGACAGGGTTCATTTTCTAACGGGCGTAACCATGGAGGATTTAGCCTGTATTTATCGTCTCGCAAGCGTGTTTGTGTATCCAAGTTTTTATGAAGGGTTTGGCATTCCTGTCATCGAAGCCCTATATAGCGGAACCCCCGTGATCACAAGCAACAACAGTTGCCTACAAGAGGCCGGAGGTCCTCATTCTCTTTATGTAGACCCGTACAGCAGCAAAGACATTGCAGCCAAGCTTCGGTATTTGTGGAGTCTGGAATCGGAAAGGAAATTGCGAGCAGAAAAAGGATTTGAATATGTTCAAAAGTTCTGTGATGAGACCATTGCTTCTCAAATGTTTGAAGTCTATCAGGAAGTTCTTGAGTCCTAATTAAGGTCTTATTCTTTGCTCTTAGCATTCGCTAAAATAGACTTCGCGACGCGAGCCCCTGAACTGAAACAACCCTGCAATAAATAGCCCCCGGTGGGCGCTTCCCAATCTAGCATTTCTCCTGCGCAGTACACAGAAGGAAACTCATTCAATTCTAAGGTAGGAGCGAGCGAAGAAAAGGCCACGCCTCCTGAAGTGGAAATCACTTCGTCTATCGGTCGATAGTCCAAAACCTCGATTGGAAAACTTTTTATGTGCTTTGTAAGAATTACGGGATCTAGATAGCTTGTTTTATCAAGTGTCTTTAATAGATTAAGAGCGGTTGTGGATAGTTTCAATTCTCGCTTAAGAACGGGACTCATCTTGGGCGCATCCTTTAGTAGGGATAAGATTTCGGATTCGGATGCACTCGGCTTTAAATCAAGAGAAAGAACCAGTGGAAACTCTCTATGCCTTGTAAAGCGATTCATATAGTAGACGCAGCTTCCTTCAATCCCATACTTCGTAAATACAAGTTCTCCAATTTTGGACGTAGATTCAAAAGAAACCTTCGTGTTCTTCAAATACTGACCTTGCAGGGAATGAAACGTATCTTTCGTTTCATATCCGGAATTCGCAGACTCGAGTGGGGTGATTTCAATCTCTTTTTCCTGTAGGAAAGAAATCCACTGTGCGTCGGAACCGGTCTTCTTCCAAGAGCCGCCTCCTAGGGCTAAAACAAGATGGCTACACTCTACTATAGTTTGCTTCCCTTGGTACTCTAAATATACTTCAGAGTTCTTAAAACCAGCGAAACGATGCTCATAATGAATTTGGACTCCAAGAGAATCGAGCTTCTCTAACCAAGCGTTTAGAACCTCAATGGGTTTAAAGTTCTGGGTGGGAAATATCTTTCCGGAACTCCCTACATAAGTGGAGATGCCAATGTCGTCAAGCCATGCAATGACTTTGTCATTGTCAAAGTCTTTCACGATCTTTTGCATTTCAAGACGATCGTATTTGGTTACAAAAGAATCTATCGGTTCAATATGAGTCAAATTGAAGCCTCCTTTTCCTGCCACAAGAAACTTGCGGGCCGCGGCCTTGTTTTGCTCATATACATGAACTTTTTTACCCTGAAGGGCAAGTTGGTAAGCGGCCATAAGTCCTGCAGGCCCGGCGCCAATGATCACAATCTGTTTTTCGTTCATGCTAGTGCAAAAGTAAGCATTTCTAAGAGAGCTTCAAGAGCTTTGTGCGAGTAGAGTAGTTGGAGTAGTAGGTGGAGGCACTACAGAAGTTCAAGCCCACTAGTTGGAAGTCCAAAACTTTTGGAAATGAATAAAACACGTTTAACTTGCGAATTTATTCTGCAGGTTTATTGAGGTTTCAAAAGATTTGGATTGAGTCAGAATAAATTATTTTCTATAATACAAACGAGCGGAAATAGATATGTTTCTCTTTTTCCGCTCGTTATCTTTTAAAATTTATTTTTTACGATTCTGTCATTAACGATTTTGGATTTATTACTGGGAGAAAGGCATTATGCAAGTAAGTTCCACGAAATTGGCTAAAAATGACGCCTCGTAAAGTAGAAATAGAAACGGAATTTATTGCCGTTATGAAATCAGAGGGAAGCTCCATTTTCTTGTTATTCTTGTTTTCAAAGTTTTTAAGGTTTTCAACTTTAAAAAAAACACTGATCTCTATTTCTGCTAATTTTACATTGGTGTGAAAAGAAATTTGAGCATTGGCATTCACGGCAATCATTTCTTCTTCTAGATTAAAACGGTGCTCCACTCTAATGTTGAAATGAAAGTTGTCAGGGGTGAATTCCGCAGGCTGTTCAGAAATATGTATTTTATTGTTTTCAATATTGTCTAATCGAAAAATTACAACCGTATTATCCATTTTTTTAGTGTGCAAATGTGAATTGAACGTTATGTTTATAACCTGAAATATTCTGTGATTTGAAAATTCTCTTTAGCGGGATTTGAGATTTTTTTAGGATTTTTTTGTCTAATACCACAGTTTCGGCATTATAGTCCGATAAGAGGTTGATCCCCAAAACCTTTCCAATTAATTCTAATGTATCAGTTGTAAAATTTTGGGTACCGCTTAACCATTTGGTAATGACACTATTTCTTTGGTTAGTAAGTTTTGCAAGCTCAGATTTTGAAATATTATGAGCCTTCATCACATCATCAATCTGCGCTGCTAACTTCATCCGGGCAGTGGTTTCATTTTGTTCTTCTTCAGAAATTCCGGCAAGGAAATCGTCTAAAAAATCAGTAGTGTGTAGTTTTGCTTTATTTGGTTTTTTCATAAGTTTAGAGATTAAATATTAGATCTCCATTAATATCTGAAAAGTCTTTGGAAAATTCAATATCACCATTTCGTTTTCTTAGCTCTATTTCGGCAGATAAATCTCGCATCAATTGGTTTTCCTTTTTGAGTTTATCAGTTTCCTGAAGTGTTCTTGTATTTTTGGGTTTATGGCCTCCGTCTCCTAATATCACTAATACAGTGCCATACCTGATACAATACAGGCGAAGATTGGATTTATTTTTGTCATAGAGTGCGCAAACGCCGTCTCCTGGATTTCCTTCATGAGTTTTAAAAAAGATTTCGCGTGCTCCAACTTCCTTAAACGAAGTAATTCTCGTTGCAATATCTTTAACTTCATTAGGATAATCGGTTATATTTTCCTCAATAAAATTCTGGAATACTGAAATGCTTGTACCCGTATTTTCCAATGTATAGACCGATACATTGTCATTACTAAATTTCGGCAGTTTTACGAGTTCGTATTCCATTTTTGATTTTGCAAATATAGAACAAATTTTACTTATAAGTGAAATAATTTAAAAATACTTGAATCGGGGTTTGCCCAATTTCATTTCCTTCCATCCTGATACTGGTGAAGAAATAGCAGGTTATGATTGCGCAATTTTTTTGCTGAATTAGTGCTTTGATCTATATTTAAAACTTCCAGTATTTCATGTTCGCAGAATCGAGCGTACTTCAAGGTTTCTAAAGTAAACGTATACCGAGTTACAATAAGACGAAAGAGGCCAAAAAAAATCCTGAACTAAAAGTTCAGGATTCTCTATTGATAACAAAATTTTACATTTATTTTACTTGATCTACAACAGCTTTGAACGCTTCAGGGTGGTTCATTGCTAAATCAGCAAGAACTTTTCTGTTTAGTTCGATGTTGTTCTTTTTAAGAGCTCCCATAAATTGAGAGTATGACATTCCGTGCTCTCTTGCTCCAGCGTTAATTCTAGTAATCCAAAGGGCTCTGAAATTTCTTTTCTTCTCTTTTCTACCACGGTAAGCGTATTGCATCGCTTTTTCCACGGCGTTTTTAGCGACTGTCCAAACGTTTTTTCTTCTACCGAAAAAACCTTTAGCCATTTTCATCACTTTTTTTCTGCGGGCTCTAGAAGCCACGGCGTTTACTGATCTTGGCATAATTAAATTGTTGTTTTTTTGAAAAGGGCGGCAAACTATTTCATTGCGCTTATTTGCTCCGTTTCAGGGTTAAAATTTTGAATTGGTTAATTCTTATAAACCTAAAAAGGGTTATATAAAAACTACTTAATGGCTAATTGACGTTTCACGCTTTTCTCATCCACAGACGCAACATAAGACGTTTGCGTAAGATTTCTCTTTTGCTTCGTTTCTTTCTTTGTTAAGATGTGGCTTTTGTAAGCATTCTTTCTTTTGATCTTTCCGGTTCCGGTAAGAGCAAAACGCTTCTTAGCACCTGATTTCGTTTTTAATTTTGGCATTTGCTTAGTATTTGTTGTTATCAATATTGAGTTTGCAAAATTACGAAATATTTTGATACCACTGGCGATACCATGGGAAAAAGAGACTTCGAATCGAAATCTCTTTTTTTACCCTTTCGTAATTAAGATGATTTATTTGGCAGGTTTCTTCGGACTCATCATCATGATCATCCGTTTTCCCTCTAATTTAGGCATCTGGTCAACTTTTCCCACGTGCTCTAAATCTTGGGCCAAACGAAGAAGAAGGATCTCTCCTTGGTCTTTGTGAATGATGGAACGTCCTTTGAAAAATACGTAGGTTTTTAATTTAGAACCTTCTTCTAAAAACTTCTCCGCATGTTTCTTTTTAAACTCGTAATCGTGCTCGTCGGTTTGAGGTCCAAAACGGACTTCTTTCACGGTCACTTTTACCTGCTTCGCTTTTAGTTCTTTTTGTTTCTTTTTTTGTTCGTAGAGAAACTTTTTGTATTCTAATATTCGGGCAATGAACGGTTCTTGTTTGTCGGAGATGACCACCAAGTCGAGTTCGAGCTCTCTAGCCATGGCCTGAGCCTTCGCTAGAGGATATACTCCCGGTTCTACGTTTTCGCCCACTAAACGAACTTCCCTTGCGCGGATCTTGTCGTTAATCTGGTGAGCGTCCTCTTGGGGACGTCTCTGTGGGCCTCTACCTCTGTAATGAAATTTCTGTGCTATTGTAGTAAATTTTAAGTTATATTCTATTTTTGTGAACAAAAGCCCTTAGGCTTTTTGTCCAAATTCAGCATTAAATTCTGCTGCTTTTTTAAAGTAATTGATGAACTCTTCCACCGTCATAGTGCCAAGGTCTCCTTCGCCACGACGACGAACAGAAACGGTTCCTGCTTCGGCTTCACTTTCCCCTACGACGAGCATAAAAGGTTGCTTAGCGAGTTCCGCATCGCGAATCTTTTTGCCTGTCTTTTCGTTTCGTTTGTCAATTAGGCCGCTAATATCGTGATTTTCTAGTAATTGTGAAACTTTTTCTGCATATTCCACGTATTTTTCTGAGATGGGAAGCAGAATGAATTGGTCGGGAGAAAGCCACAGTGGGAAGTCTCCTGCCGTATTTTCGAGTAGAATGGCGATGAATCTTTCCATGGATCCGAAAGGAGCCCGGTGAATCATAACCGGTCTGTGTTTCTCCCCGTCGTTTCCTATGTAAGTTAGATCAAATCGTTCCGGAAGGTTGTAATCCACCTGGATGGTTCCTAACTGCCAGCGTCTGCCTAGAGCATCCTTTACCATGAAGTCAAGCTTCGGTCCGTAAAAGGCAGCTTCTCCGTATTCCACTACAGTGGTCAAGTTTTTATTCTTCGCCGCAGTGATAATCGCGGTTTCTGCTTTTTCCCAGTTTTCATCAGATCCGATATACTTTTCTTTGTTCTCAGGATCGCGAAGCGAGACCTGAGTTACAAAATCTTCAAATCCTAAGTTTTTAAACACGTACATCACAAGATCAATCACGCCTTCAAATTCAGTGAGAAGTTGATCCGGTGTACAGAATAAGTGAGCATCGTCCTGAGTAAATCCTCTTACTCTTGTAAGACCATGAAGCTCGCCACTTTGTTCGTAACGGTACACGGTTCCAAACTCTGCAAAACGTTTGGGTAAATCTCTGTACGACCATTGGCCTACCTTGTAGATTTCACAGTGGTGAGGGCAGTTCATAGGCTTGAGCATGAACTCTTCTCCCTCGTTTGGAGTCTTAATGGTTTGGAAACTGTCCGCCCCGTATTTCTGGTAGTGACCCGAGGTTTTGTATAGTTCTACATTCCCAATGTGCGGCGTCATGACAAACTCATAGCCTGCCTTTTTCTGAGCCTCAGAAAGGAAGTTTTCTAATTTTTTACGAAGTGCGGCTCCTTTAGGTAACCATAGGGGAAGACCTGCACCTACTTTTTCTGAGAAGGCAAAGATGCCTAGCTCTTTCCCAAGTTTTCTGTGGTCTCTTCTTTTGGCTTCCTCTAAACGCTCAAGATACTCGGTAAGTTCTTTCTGTTTCGGGAAGGAAATCCCATAGACGCGGGTAAGTTGAGGATTCTTTTCGTCTCCTCTCCAATAGGCTCCCGCTGCATTGAGAACCTTCACCGCTTTCACAATGCCTGTGGAAGGAATGTGTCCCCCACGACAAAGGTCTGTGAAATCCGCATGGGTTACAAAGGTAATTTCTCCGTCGTTTAGATTGGAGATTAATTCGGTTTTGAAAGGGTTGTCTGCGTAGGCTTCTAAAGCTTCTGCCTTAGAAACTGCGTAAAGATTGAAAGTCGAATTCTGCTTGGCATTTTCAAGCATTTTCTTTTCAATTTTTTCAAAGTCTTTTTCGCTTAAAACTTCTTCTCCAAAGTCTACGTCGTAATAGAATCCATTCTCGATCGCAGGTCCAATGGTAAGTTTCGCTTCCGGATAAAAAGCAAGAATGGCCTGCGCCAATAGGTGGGCGGAAGAATGCCAAAAGGCTTTCTTTCCCATGGGATCATTCCAGGTTAAAAGCTGAACCGTAGAATCCGTCGTGATTGGGGTAGAGACTTCTACCTGCTGATCGTTAACGATCGCAGAAATAGTGTTTCTAGCCAGTCCTTCGCTGATGGACTTTGCAATCTCGAGGGGAGTAACTTTACTCTCAAATTCTTTAAGGCTTCCGTCTGGAAGTGTGATTTTAACCATGTTCTCGCTTGAAATTAAATTATAAGCTGCAAAAATACGGATTTTCTGCTAATTCTTTCGAATTAGAACCGTGAATTCTAAAGGATCGAGGACCCACTCGGATCCTTTAAGTTCTGCCGCTCGAGCGGATAGAGTTTGAAAATGCAATTCAAACGTATAATCCGCTAAGATAAAGGCGGTACTTATGGGACCCGAGGAGATAGTTCCCCACTGATTTTTATAGGGCTCAATCCTAGTTTGTAGGGTAGGAAGAAGATCCTTAGTAACCGTTTGTCCGTTTTCTAACTTCAGAGTGAATAAAAGTGAGGGACTGTTTGCATACGGGCTGTAGGAAATATCCAATTGATCCCTGTTTAAAGGAAGACTTACGTTTGTGGGCACTTTGAAAGAATAGACGTAATCAAATCCGCTCGTCTTTACAAGCTGCGGCTCAATCTCGAGAGTAAAGTTGTTTTCTAGATAATTAGGCTTTTTATTTGCAACGTTCGTGAACTCAGATTTTAGCTTTGATTTCAATTGCCAATAGTCTCTTTTGGCTACATGAGGACTTAAATCTGCAAGCTGTTTCTTGGGAATCCATTTTGAGAGGGACTCCCACTCACCCCGCTCTGCTAAGAAATGAAATTTATCTACGATGCTTTCCCTGTGCGCATCCGAAATTTTGTGATCGAACTCAATCTTTCCCTCTTTTAAGACCTTCGCTTCAGACAATTCCTTTGCAAGTTCTACTTTTTGGCTTCGTTTCGCACTTGAAAAAGCATTAAGATAGGGCATAAATAGGGCAAAAGCTCCAAAGGCAAATAGGGAGAGTGGAATGAATTTAATTGAGGCATTTTGCCTCATGCAAAAATATCCAACTACGCAGGTGAGCCAAAGGGAGAGAATCAAAAGGAAATACCTTGGTTCTGTGTATCCGTATTCAAGAATTCTCGTAAAGAGGGCTATGAAAAGAAGAACTAAGAGTGGAATTAACGAGAAGTAAAAGATACGACTGAAAATCTTCACCCACGACCTCGATTGGTCGTTCTTTAAGGGATGCACGAGGAGCAAAGCGAGTTGTCCTACACAAGCATAAATTAAGATGAGATACGATACCCATCCTCTAGGAAGTTCCCACTGAATTAAAATTTTTGAGGCGTAGAGATATAGAATCACCACATAGATTAAGAGAAGAGGAATTAATATAAGTTGAGTAAAGAATTTTAGAGCGGCGGGGTAAGGGGTTGGTTTTTCCAGCTCCTGTATTCCCCCAGAGCCAAAGAGCAAAAA
This sequence comes from Epilithonimonas sp. KH_059, assembly GCF_057838485.1. Lineage (NCBI taxonomy): Bacteria > Pseudomonadati > Bacteroidota > Flavobacteriia > Flavobacteriales > Weeksellaceae > Epilithonimonas > Epilithonimonas sp. KH_059. Next base: position 360,537 of record NZ_CM174468.1, on the reverse strand, counting down.
GATAAAAGTGCTTCCTGTAATAGAAAGAAAAAGAAAAATTTCAGGGTAGAGCGAGTCCTTAAAGTTCAGCTCGAAGAGTTTGTCAACAGACAAAATCGCGAGCATAACCCCACCGACCAAAACAAAAGTAAATACCCCCGTTAAAAAGACGTTTAAAAACAGTTGTTTGTTGTAAAACCAAAACGACTTAGGCTCCTTCTCACGAAGGTAAGCCCCAAACGATACAAGCAAATGAGAAAGCAGAAAAAGTCCGGCTAAAAAATACGCATTGGGAGGGCCAAATTCCTTTTCTGTTTTCGGAAGTATAAGATAGAGTCCTACGAGCAGTAAAAAGCCAATGCTATAGAGAAGTGCTTTCTTAGAGTAGCGTTCTGCTGCCATTTTTAAAGCAAAAAACAGGGAGATCCCAAGGCACGCCACAAAAGCGAGTACGGTAATGGAAAAAGCCCACGGCTCTTTTTCATTCTCAATTGCAACGATAGAGCTTATCCCTGCAATCAGGGCCATTAATAAAACAAAAGGGCTGTTTCGAACTAGATCTTTTGCCTGAAGAAGCAGCATTTGAAATTTCGTGTTCATCTTTTTCTTGAATTTAAGGGTGAAGGGGACTTACGTAAGAGTACATATTCTTTAAAGAAAGCGGCTCGAAAATTTAAAAGCTAGAGACTCTATTTTTCTTTAGAGCCTTTTTCTTTCTTCTCTTTTTTGTCTTTCTTTTTTGAACTCTTTGAATCGCTTTTTTTGCTCTTGCTCTTTTTTTCCTTTTTCTTGTTGACCTTCTCTAGACCAGAGACAAAAGCTGCGATTTGCGCCTCGTATTTTTTGCGTGGCGTTTTTTTAACCGGTGCTTTTTTAGTCTCTTTCGTTTCCTCTAACTTGGGCTCTGTACTAGGAGTAGAAGTAGAAGAAGGAGTAGCAGCAGAAGCGGCTTTCTCTGTAGGTTTTTGAAGTGAAGAATCTGTCGTTTGTTCTAAAGAAGGGAAACTCTGACCCATAAAGGAGCTGAGCGCCTCTAGAGAGCCTTCAAAGAATTCCTTAGCGAGATTCTTTACTTTCTCCTTTACGTAGGTTTCCTTGTCCACGCGAGCGATATAGCGAAAGATTCTACCTTCCTTCTCGGTTCTTAAGTAATCCTTTTCAATTAAAATCTTAAGATAGGTCGAGACGGTGTTTTGATGAGACTTGGGCTCGGGAAGAGCCTGCATAATATCACGGAGATAAGGCCTCTCAAGAGGCCAAATTACTTGCATGAGCTGCTCTTCCGCAGTGGTAAGTGGACTTAATTTCATAGGGGCAAAACGGAATTAGTTTGAATGTGAAAATAAAGGTAGCAAATACTAACCACAAGAGCAATGCCTGCGCCAAAGAGCACTTCTTTTACGCTATGTCGTTTTAAAACGACCCGGCTAACCCCAACGAGGGCCGCCAAGCCTAACCAGAATAGTCCCACTACAGGATTTATAGTAAAAAACAAAGCAGCGGCAAAAACATTTAAGGCCGTATGCATTGAGCTCTTGATCCAAAAATTACTTAGTTGCATGAATAGAATCAAAGCAAGAAGAAAAACCATAACCAAATCAAGAGATTCAAAAAGGAAATACGTGACCACTATATAAGTGAGTATCGCAAGGAAGAGAAAAACGTAAAGGCTTTTTCTTTGCTTTCGATTCGAGACGTCCATATTGGAGTAGCGACCCGTTTTTACGTTCCATACAATCCAAAGCGTCACAGGAAGAATCAAAAGACATAGAATCGGGGAGAACTGCTTAAGGGCCTCTTCCCAAGTTAAAAACTGCGTCGCGTAATAAATAAAATACAGCACTAAGGAGGTTAGAGGATTGAATAGATTGGAAATCCATTTCGAGGCAAGGATAAGCCAAGGCTCCGTTTTTTTAGGGGAAGAAGTCATTCTGATATTTGTAAAATCAAATTTAAACTATTTTCTTTAGAATGAAAATGTCTTTTTTAAGTTCTCTCCTTACAAAGACCAAGTATTTTTCTTATTTTTGCCTCATATTTTCTATTACAATGAACGAATTTTCTAAAGAAGTTTACCTTAAATGGTACTCCGATATGACGATGTGGAGACGGTTTGAAGACAAATGCCGCTCTTTATACTTAAAGCAAAAAATCAGAGGATTTTTACATTTGTACAACGGACAGGAAGCGATTCCTGCAGGTTTCACCCATGCCATGGACTTAACGAAGGACAGCATGATTACCGCCTACCGTTGTCACGTTCACCCTATGGCCATGGGCGTAGATCCAAAAAGAATCCTTGCGGAACTTTGTGGAAAAGCGACGGGGACTTCAGGAGGAATGGGTGGATCTATGCACATCTTTAGCAAAGAGCACCGTTTTTACGGAGGACACGGGATTGTAGGGGGCCAGATTCCTTTAGGAGCTGGTATTGCATTTGCAGACAAATACTTTGACCGTAAGGCCGTAAACATTTGTTTCTTTGGAGACGGAGCTTCTAGACAAGGATCTCTTCATGAAACGTTCAACATGGCGATGAACTGGAAACTTCCGGTGGTATTCGTGGTGGAAAACAACCAATATGCAATGGGAACTTCTGTGAAACGTACCGCGAATCATGAAGACATCTTTAAATTAGGACTAGGGTACGAAATGCCTTGTTTAGCGGTCGATGCAATGGACCCAGAAAAAGTAGCGGAAGCGGCCTACGAAGCGATTGAAAGAGCGAGAAGAGGAGACGGACCTACTTTTATTGAAGCAAGAACCTACCGTTATAGAGGACACTCTATGTCGGATGCAGAACCTTACAGAACGAAAGAAGAAGTGGCTATGGCCAAAGAGGACGATCCTATCGAACTTATCAAACAAAGAATTCTTTCAAATGGATGGGCTAGTGAAGAGGAACTGGAAGTGAAAGACAACGAAGCGCGCGCTTTTGTAGAAGAGTGCATCGAATTCATGGAAAACTCTCCGTATCCAGATCCAAGCAAAGTATACGAGTACGTATACGCGCAGGAGGATTACCCGTTCATTGATAAAATTGAAAATAACTAGAAATTAAGCGGATCTAAGAGTTTCAAAAGACCGCAAGCCTTTTCTTAAAAGGCCAGCGCTTTTAAAAACTCTTTAATCTTAAACAATACAAAGACTATGGCTGAAGTAATTACAATGCCGCGACTTTCGGATACAATGGCGGAGGGTACGGTTGCAAAATGGCACAAGAAGGTAGGAGATGCTGTAAAGGAAGGAGATATTTTAGCAGAAATTGAAACCGACAAAGCGGTGCAAGATTTTGAAGCAGAAATGGACGGAACCTTACTTTATGTAGGAGTTGCAGAGGGCGATGCGGCCCCTGTGGATGCTGTACTTGCCATTGTGGGAAAAGAGGGAGAAGACATTTCTTCTTTGAAAGGAGGCGCAGGCGAAGCTTCTTCTAGTGAGGCCCCAAAAGAGGAATCGAAAGAAGCGGAAACGACTCAAGATTCAAAAACTGAGGAGCCAAAAAGTGAAGAGACGAAAGCCTCTGCACCTGCAGAGCTTCCAAAGGGAGTAGAAATCATCACCATGCCGAGACTCTCTGATACGATGTCAGAAGGAACGGTGGCAAAATGGAATAAAAACGTAGGCGATGCGGTAAAAGAAGGAGATCTTCTTGCCGAAATTGAAACCGACAAAGCGGTTCAAGATTTTGAATCTGAATTTGACGGAGCCTTATTATACCAAGGAGTTGCCGAGGGAGAAGCTTCTCCTGTGGATAGCATCCTTGCCATCATTGGCCCAGCAGGAACGGACGTTTCAGGTGTAGTGGCTTCTGGAGGTGTGAAAAGTGAACCTGCAAAAGAAGAGAAGCCTCAGGCTTCAACAGAAGCAAAAGAAGAACCTGCGAAAGCAGAAACTTCAAGTAGCGAAACCACTGCGAATAGTTCTACCGATCGAATCGCTGTGTCTCCACTGGCTAAGAAAATGGCTAAGGACAAAGGCATTTCTCTATCCGAAGTAAAAGGAAGCGGAGAAAACGGTCGCATTGTGAAGAAAGACATCGAAGAATTTGTTCCTTCAACCTCAAAAGCAGAAAGTGCAGCGGCGCCACAAGCGGCAGCAGCAGTTCCTGCCATGCAGTTTACCCAAGGGGAAACCACCGAGACTAAAAATTCACCGGTTCGTACCATTATTGCGAAGCGACTTGCGGAAAGCAAATACACGGCTCCTCATTACTATCTAATCGTAGATATTAATATGGACAAAGCGATTGCAGCTCGTAAAGAAATCAACTCATTGCCGGATACGAAAGTTTCTTTCAACGATATGATTATTAAAGCCACTGCAATGGCTCTAAGAAAACATCCTCAAGTAAATTCAACTTGGGCGACGGATAAAATCGTACACCACGGAAATATTAACGTGGGAGTTGCCGTAGCCGTTCCAGACGGACTGGTAGTACCGGTTCTTAAGAACGCGGACCAAATGAACTACACGCAGATTTCATCTTCTGTGAAAGACATGGCAGGTCGCGCTAGAAACAAAGGACTTAAAGCAAACGAAATGGAAGGTTCGACCTTCTCCATCTCTAACTTAGGCATGTTTGGAATTGATACCTTTACTTCAATTATCAACCAACCGAATTCTGCGATTCTATCTGTAGGAGCGATTGTTGAGAAACCGATTGTAAAAGACGGACAAATCGTCGTGGGGAACATGATGAAACTATCCCTTGCTTGCGACCATAGAGTGGTCGATGGAGCGACGGGAGCTGAGTTCCTTCAAACCCTAAGACAGTATTTAGAACAACCGATGTCCATCTTACTCTAAGGTAAGATTCGACAAGGAGAAAATAGAAAACCCTTTTAGAGCACAGATTCTAAAAGGGTTTTTTCTTTAATTGAAAAATTAGTGATATTTTTGACCCATGATCAAAGCTAGAAACATTCACAAATCCTACGGGGATTTAGAGGTCCTAAAAGGAGTGGACCTGCACATCAAAAAAGCAGAAGTCGTTTCCATTGTAGGGGAGTCTGGCGCCGGAAAATCTACCTTGCTGCAAATTTTAGGGACTCTGGATGCTTCGACCAATCCCAAAGGCTTTGATACAGAAATCACGATTGACGGGCAGTCGTTCATTTCCATGAACGACCGAGAGCTCAGTCGATTTCGAAACGAGAACATTGGGTTCGTGTTTCAATACCATCAGTTACTTCCTGAATTTAGCGCATTAGAGAATGTTCTCTTGCCTACCCGTATCTGTGGGAAAAACGAAAAGGAAAGTCTTCAAAAAGCCTATCAGCTTTTCGAGGAGCTCAATATTATTGACCGAATTCACCACAAGCCGAACCAAATGTCCGGAGGGGAGGCGCAAAGAGCCGCCGTCGCAAGAGCCCTTATAAATTCTCCTAAGATCATCTATGCCGATGAGCCCACCGGAAATTTAGATTCTAAAAACGCAGACGATTTGCATCAACTCTTTTTCGATTTAAGAGACCGTTACAAGCAAACCTTTGTCATTGTCACGCACAATCCCAATTTAGCGGACATTACAGACCGTAAACTCGTCATGAAAGACGGGATGATTCTTTAGCCTCCGAAGTCTTTGGTAAAATCAGAGTTTTATTACGATATTATTCGTAATTTTGCACCGTTAAATTTTCGCTCCAAACAAAAGCCTGTTTTGCAGGTTTTTTGTCGCTTTGCCTAAGGCAAAGGAAGTTGAAAATGTAAGAGAACTTAAGTTATTCAAGATTTAAATAACAGATTAAACATGATTCCAAATTTTAAGGCGCATCCATGGCACGGAATTTCCGCAGGAGAGAACTCTCCGAATGTTGTGAATGTTTTCATTGAAATTGTGCCTAGTGACACAATTAAGTACGAGATTGACAAACAAAGCGGATTTTTAAAGGTAGACCGACCGCAACAATTTTCAAATATTATTCCAGCTCTATACGGTTTCATTCCTAGGACTTACTGTCACGACGAAGTGAAAAACCTAGCGATTGCCAATGGATCGATTGACGTAGCGGCAGGAGATTTAGATCCCCTAGATATCTGCGTTCTTTCTTCCCACAACATTTTGTCAGGAGGACTTTTAATGGAAGCGATTCCAATCGGAGGATTTAAAATGATTGACAAAGGAGAAGCAGACGATAAAATTGTAGCCGTTATGGTAGGCGACCACGCTTTTGGGCATTTCAGAGACATCTCTGAGCTTCCCCAAGCGGAAGTAAGAAGATTAAAGCATTATTTTCTTACCTACAAAAACCTTCCGGATGAACCTGCAAAATGTAGAATCGATGATGTCTACGGAGCAGAGCATGCAAAGGAAGTGATAGAAGCTTCTAAAAGAGATTACGCCAGTAAATTTGGAGGGTAATTCTAAGGCCTAGAAAGAGGCAATGAAATAAAGAATAAGAGCAGGATTCCATGGGAATTCTGCTTTTTTTGTAAGTATTTAGGATGGGAGTGATACAGCGGCTGAGATTTTTCCTATATTTAACTCTTATTAACAAAATATTTATCTATGGATTTATTCATTTTAGTTCCCTTATTAGGACTCGTTGCGCTGGTGTATACCTTCTTGCAGAGTCGATGGGTGAGTAAGCAAGACGCCGGTAATGAGAGGATGCGTCTAATCAGTGGCCACATTGCCGATGGGGCCATGGCCTTTTTAAAGGCAGAATACCGTGTTATGGGGTATTTTGTGATCATTGTTGCCGTTCTTTTGGCCCTTATGGGTCTTAGCGACGAAAAATCGCATTGGAGCATTGGACTTTCCTTTGTGGCAGGGGCTATTTTTAGTGCCGCTGCTGGATTCATCGGAATGAAAATCGCGACCAAAGCCAATGTTCGAACGGCCGAGGCTGCAAAAACGTCCCTTTCCAAAGCCCTTAAGGTTTCCTTCGCGGGAGGCTCAGTGATGGGAATGGGAGTGGCAGGACTTGCTGTTTTAGGACTAGGCGCCCTTTATTTAATTATCAAACAAATTTTTGCTCCTGGAGCTGCGACCGACTCAGTCGAGATGGAGCGCACCCTAGAGATCCTGATGGGATTCTCACTTGGAGCGGAATCCATTGCCCTGTTCGCAAGAGTAGGAGGTGGAATCTATACCAAGGCAGCCGACGTAGGTGCTGACCTTGTGGGGAAAGTAGAAGCAGGGATTCCAGAGGATGACCCTAGAAACCCAGCCACCATTGCGGATAACGTTGGAGACAACGTTGGAGACGTAGCCGGTATGGGTGCGGATTTATTCGGGTCTTACGTAGCTACTGTGCTCGCCACCATGGTTCTTGGTAGAGAAACTATTTCGAATGACAATTTTGGAGGATTTGCTCCGATCTTACTTCCAATGATGATCGCAGGCATCGGAATCGTGTTCTCCATCGTGGGAACGCTGTTTGTGAAAATCAATGACGACGGAGAAGAAACGACGAGCAAAGTTCAAAATGCACTTAATTTTGGAAACTGGGGAAGTATCGTTTTAACCGCCATAGTGACTTATTTCTTAACCCAATACCTTCTTCCGGACACAATGGAGCTTAGAGGCTTTGTCTTTACCAAAATGGGTGTCTTTGGAGCTGTAATGGTAGGGTTAATCGTAGGGACTCTAATGAGTATCATTACAGAGTACTACACCGCCATGGGCAAAAGACCTGTCAAAAGCATTGTGAAACAATCTTCGACAGGACACGCCACCAACATTATTGGAGGTCTCGCCATCGGAATGGAATCTACGCTACTTCCTATCTTAGTGTTAGCCGGAGGAATCTGGGGCTCTTACCTATGCGCAGGACTCTATGGAGTTGCCATTGCAGCCGCAGGGATGATGGCCACTACGGCCATGCAACTTGCAATTGATGCCTTTGGACCGATTGCAGACAACGCAGGAGGAATTGCAGAAATGAGTGAACTTCCAAAAGAAGTGAGACAAAGAACCGACATATTAGATGCGGTCGGAAACACCACGGCTGCAAGCGGAAAAGGATTTGCGATTGCATCGGCTGCTTTAACCGCGCTTGCCCTCTTTGCTGCCTTTGTCGGAATTGCAGGAATTGATGGAATTAACATCTACAAAGCAGACGTCCTTGCAGGACTCTTAATTGGAGCGATGATTCCGTTTATTTTCTCTTCTCTTGCCATTACTGCGGTAGGGCAAGCGGCCATGGCTATGGTAGAAGAAGTAAGAAGACAGTTCCGTGAAATTCCTGGAATTTTAGAAGGAACCGCAGAACCTGAATATGAAAAATGCGTTGCGATTTCTACGGACGCTTCTATTCGTAAAATGCTTTTACCTGGAGCGGTGGCGCTTATTTCGCCAATCTTGGTTGGGTTTATTTTTGGCCCTGAAGTATTAGGAGGATTCTTAGCAGGAGCCACAGTAAGTGGAGTTCTTATGGGAATGTTCCAAAACAACGCAGGGGGTGCTTGGGACAACGCTAAAAAATCCTTTGAATCTGGAGTAGACATCAACGGAGAAATGCATTACAAAGGATCCGAACCTCACAAAGCCTCTGTAACAGGAGATACTGTAGGGGATCCTTTCAAAGATACCTCGGGACCTTCTATGAACATCCTTATTAAACTTATGAGTATTGTTTCTTTAGTAATTGCTCCTACACTTTCTTCGGTTCACCAAGAGAAAATTGAAAAAGAAAGAATGGAAAGTTTAAATCGTCTCACGCTTGCGAGCGGAGCGGTTTTACCTTCAGATCTCGCATTTGGAGCCGCGGAAGCGGAGGCTCCTCAGAGTTTAGGAGAGCTAAACGCAGAAGGAGAATTTGTCTATGATCTCGGAGAGATGAAAGAAATTACACTTTCAAACGGAGAAAGAGTTCTTCTAGGAACGCATAGTCAAATGAACTACCTGTACCAGCGTCATGCTAAGAAAGACAAAACTCTATTAAACGAGAACGAATGGTTCACTGTAGAGAACTTGCATTTTGCTTCAGGAAGCAGTGATCTTTTACCAGGAGCGCAGGATAACCTTACGGCTTTAGCAAGCATCATGAAGGCAAATCCTTCTATGGTCGTTAAAATTGGAGGGTACACGGACAATACCGGGAACGAAACCAATAACAAAAACCTATCGGAACTTCGTGCGCAGAACGTAAAACTAAAGTTATTAGAACTTGGAATTCCGGCTGCAAACTTAGAAGCAGAAGGATACGGATCCTTGCATCCAATGTGTCCTGAAAACGATACAGACGAATGTAGAGCGTTAAACCGCCGTATTGATGTAAGAGTCTTGGAACTCTAACGAAAAGCATTCAAACGAATAAACAATTGGAAAGCCGTCCCTTAAACTTGGGACGGCTTTTCTATTGTAGGGGAATGCTCTATTAATTGATTGAATGACTCTATAGCAAAAGAAACGATTCCAAAAGTGAGTAAGTTGAATAGCAGTAAGCCTGCGATTCATTTAAGCCTTCATGAACGTCTTAATCGTTTTGTTTTTCGTTTTCTTCGTTTTGTCCTTCTCGATATTCTTCTTCTACATCTTCATCGTCTTCACCATCTTTATTTTTCTCATAATCCTCTAGGAGAAGAAGCGCCCTTTCTAAATCCTCGCTTCTAATTTTAAGCTCCGTACCGCCAATGGTATTGTTGAAGACGGGATAAACGGTGGAGATGAAATTATTGTTGATAAAGCAAGGGACCTGATGAAATTCAAGGAAAGAAGCCACAAGCCAGGCTTCGCTTTCTGTATTGTATGTTTTTAAGGTGAGTAGCTCCATATCTTTTTTTCTTAAAAATACTCTATTTCTAACAAATAGAAAAAAAAGGATCCTTCAAATAGAAAAGAAGGAACCTTCAGACAGCAAAAAAAGGAACTTTGGAATACCAAAGAGTCTTAAAAAAACTCAAAGATTCTTTAAGATTCTCCGACCAACAAAAGAGTGAATCGGGAAAAAGCTTATTGCTAAAGACAGAACGATTCATAAAAAACGTACTTCAGTTTCAATAAATTCAAGTAGAGCCTTCTACCCAAAAAGAGAGGAGACTCTAGGGAAGAATTCACCCTGTAGAAAGTTCGGAATAACTTTGACAAAGTTTGTTTTATTGATAGAAAATTCTCTATTTTTGAAGAATGGAAAATTTCATCGTATCCGCCCGTAAATACCGTCCACTAGAGTTTGATACTGTAGTCGGACAGTCGCACGTGACCGATACTTTGGAGCACGCCGTGGAGACCAATCAAATGCCTCAGGCACTGCTTTTCTGCGGACCTAGAGGAGTTGGTAAGACCACGTGCGCAAGAATCCTAGCGCGAAAAATCAATGAAAAGGACGGCTCGGTCTCCCAAGACGGATTTGCCTACAACATTCATGAATTGGACGCTGCTTCTAATAACTCAGTAGACGGTATTCGAGAACTCACAGATCAGGTACGCTACGCTCCCCAAGTAGGGAAGTACAAAGTGTATATTATTGATGAGGTGCATATGCTTTCGCAAGCAGCGTTCAATGCGTTTTTGAAAACGCTTGAAGAACCGCCTGCGCACGCCATTTTCATTTTAGCTACCACAGAAAAACATAAGATCATCCCTACGATCTTATCCCGATGCCAGATTTACGATTTCAAGAGAATCACGATTGAAGACATTCAATTGCATTTAAAAGGCATTGCAGCGAAAGAAAACGTTTCTTACGAAGAAGACGCACTTTATTTAATCGCTCAAAAAGCAGACGGCGCCTTAAGAGATGCCCTTTCTATTTTTGATAGACTAACGACGTTTTCTCAAGGAAACATTACCCTCGAGAAAGCCGCTGAAATTCTAAACATATTAGACTACGATCAATATTTGAAAATAGCCGAACTCGCCCATAGCGGAGACATCCCAGGGGTACTAGGACGCTTTGATCAGATTGTGAAAAAAGGATTTGATCCGCATATTTTCATTGCAGGTCTGGGAAGTCATTTCCGGGATCTTATGATGTCGCAGTCTGAGAGTACTTTAAATTTGATTGAACTAGGAGAGGCCACCAAGGCAAAATATGCGAAACAAAGCAAAGATTGGAGCGCTTCTGAGCTTATAGATGGTATTGAAATCTGCAACCATGCCGATCTCAATTATAAGAACTCCAAGAACCCACGACTCACCGTGGAAATAGCCCTCATGCAGCTTTGCTCTTTGCAAGGTGCCGAGGCTCTTAAAAAAAAAAATTCCTAATTCTTCCCCCGCTTCTCTTTAAAGAAGGGGAGACTCAGAATTCAGATTCACAAAAAGACAACACCGAGAAGAAGCAGTCTCTAGAGACGCCTAACGTACAGGTGCCTGAAAAGGCCTCTGCTGTGGAGCCTATCTCAACTCAGACTATAGAGAAGAAGCCTGAGGCGAGCACCGAAATTCCTGAAACAAGCGTTAAGACTTCTGAACCTGCAGTCAAAATGCCTGCAACCCCCAAACCTTTATTGCAAGGCAAGAAATTAGCTTCTCGATTTAGCATTGAAGAAGCGCTAGATCCTAAGCAGGAAGTAAAGCAGAGCGAAGCGCTCGTGATAGAAGAGGAGCTCCCAACCAATCATTTTTCTCAAAGTGACGTGGACACCCACTGGACTGCATTCTTACTTCAACTTAAGAAGAAAGACAATCTTATATACAATGCGATTGCAGGATTTCGTTTGGTGAAAACGGGGGAGGATACGATCATCGTGCACCATGCATCGCAAACGGCAAGAGCTGAATTTGAGCGCATTCAAGGCGACTTTTTTGGGCCTTTCAAAAAGCAAGTGCATCACCATAAAATAAAGGTGGAGTATCAACGAGATAAGAAACTAAAGAAAGAAATCGTGACTAAACGGACGCTTTTTGAAAAGATGGCCACGGAAAATCCAGTATTAAAAGAAATGGATGCCTATTTTAAATTCGATCTTTCTTAAATTTGAGGTTTCAAATCTCAAAAGAATCAAGCAAACATTCAAACTATTTACAAATAAAAAGGGGAGATCCCCCATGAGGAAAGGACGATTATGGAGTTACAAAATTTAAAAAACGAGTGGATCTCAGAGTTTAATTCACCACTTATTATTGCAGGGCCTTGTAGCGCGGAGAGCGAATCTCAAATGCTAGAAGCAGCCGAAAGAATCAAAAAAGCAACGAACCAAGTTCCTGTCTTTAGAGCCGGAATCTGGAAACCAAGAACCAAACCAAATGGATTTGAGGGAGTCGGTGTGATTGGACTGAACTGGCTTAAAAAAGTAAAAGAAGAGTTTGGATTTAAAACCGCTACGGAAGTAGCGAATGCGGGTCACGTTCGTGCCGCATTAGAAGCGGATGTAGACATCCTTTGGATTGGAGCAAGATCTACTGTTAATCCTTTTACGGTGCAGGAAATTGCAGAAGCTTTAAAGGATACAAAAAAGCCAGTACTCGTTAAAAATCCAGTTAACCCGGACCTCGCCCTTTGGATAGGAGCAATGGAAAGACTTTTAGGACAAGGCATTGAAAACTTAGGCGCTATTCACAGAGGCTTTTCTACTTACCAGAAAACAAAATACCGCAATGTGCCGAACTGGCAGATTGCTCTTGATTTCAAAAATCAATTCCCAAACATTCCATTGATCGTGGACCCTTCCCATATTTGTGGAAACCGTACTGGACTTTCTTCCATTGCCCAAGAAGCACTGAACGTAGGGTACGCAGGAGCAATGATTGAAACGCACCCGTCTCCAGACGAAGCCTGGAGTGATGCTGCGCAGCAAATCACGCCAGAAGTCTTAGCTGAGCTAATCTCCGGACTTGAATTAAGAAAAGCAGGGATTTCTGGGTATGAGGATGAATTAGGTTCTCACAGAACTCTTATATCAGATATAGATTTTCAATTGATTGAACTTCTTTCTCAGAGAATGAAAATTTCAGAGAAAATTGGTACGGTCAAAAAAGAAAACAATTTGGCTGTCTTCCAACCGGAACGTTGGAAAGTAATTACCGATTACGCAGGACAAAAAGCTCAGGAAACCGGAATGAGTAAAGAATTTATTGAAAAGCTATTTAAAGCCATTCACGAAGAATCCGTGGAAGTGCAAAATAGTGTGATGACCACAAAACCGTAAACGACCACTTTTGAAAGGACTCATAATAAAATCCACAGGCAGTTGGTACCAAGTTTTGGACAAAGAAACCGGTATTATCTACGAGGCTAGAATTCGTGGAAAATTCAAGCTGATTAAATCTCGACTTACCAATCCCCTCGCCGTAGGGGATCGAGTCGAGTTTCAATTGGAAGTCGATGACATTGCCTGGATTACGCACATTGAGCCTCGAAAGAACTACCTTATTCGTAAATCCGTAAACCTATCGAAAGAGGCCCATATTATTGCCTCCAATATTGATATTGCTTGTTTTCTATTCACGGTAAAACATCCTGAGACTTCTCTTGGATTTTTAGATCGTTTTCTTGCTTGCTGTGAAGCCTATTCCATCGAGCCTCTGATTTTATTCAATAAAATGGACGTGCTCTCTGAGCAGGAAAAAGAAATTACAGAAGAGATTAGTTTTATGTATCAGAAGATCGGATACAAAACGTTAAGCATTTCTTCCTACTCCAAATTGAACTTAGAGGACTTAATGGAGGAGCTAAAAGACAAAACGTCTGTCTTTTTTGGCCATAGCGGCAGCGGAAAATCCACTCTTGTCAATGCAATGCAGCCCGATCTGAATATAAAAACTTCAGAAATATCGTTGGTGCACTTAAAAGGGAAGCATACCACCACGTTTGCCCAAATGCATTTTTGGTCTTTTGGAGGACAGGTAATCGATACGCCAGGAGTCAGAGAGTTTGGAATGATAAACGTGGAGAAAGAAGAACTTCAACATTATTTCCCTGAGATATTCAAAACGGGAAGACAGTGCAAATTCCATAACTGCCTACACCTCAATGAACCCAAATGCAAAGTGCTCGAAGCCATTGAAGAGGGAGAGATTGAGGAGTCTCGATACATCACGTATTTAAAGCTGATGGAGGAGGCTGATGAAGAGGGTTATTAAACAAAAAAACCCAGCCGAAGCTGGGTAAAAACTAATAACCATGAAAACTCAAATTAAACATGAGAATCACGATTAGTATGATTCAATATCTGTGCCAAAAATGGTTCGAAAGAGTAGAAATAAAAGTTAAATTTTCTTAAGATTGTATTTCGTCAAATTTCGTACTTTTGCAGCATCAAAAAACCTATATATGTCAAACATCACTTTTACAATGATTAAGCCGGACGCAGTTGCCGACGGACACATTGGAGCTATCCTTGGGAAAATCGCAGGCGCCGGATTTAAAATCAAAGCCATGAAACTTACCCAACTTACAGTAGCGGACGCTAAGAAGTTCTACGAAGTTCACGCAGAAAGACCTTTCTACGGTGAATTGGTAGAGTTCATGTCTTCAGGACCTATCGTTGCGGCTATTCTTGAAAAAGACAACGCAGTAGAAGACTTTAGAACTTTAATCGGAGCTACAAATCCAGCGGAAGCAGCAGACGGAACCATCAGAAAAGAGTTCGCTAGAAGCATCGGAGAAAATGCCGTTCACGGTTCGGATTCAGATGAGAATGCTTTAATCGAAGGACAATTCCATTTTTCTGGAAGAGAGATTTTCTAAGGAAGCTTGTATTTCAAAGTATAGAAAAGAATCAGAAGTTCACTTCTGGTTCTTTTTTTTTGGGGTGTATGAAACCGATTAAAATTAAAGTTTAGCATTTTATTACGACGCAGTGAAGGTTTCCCAACGAGAAGGCATGACAACTCGAACTGCAACCAGTGGCTAGGGCGATCTTTCCGATTTATCAATTGTGGCGCCACTGGCTACACAATTACCCTTTCTTGCTGCTAAAAATGGGATATAGTTGAATGGCTATAAATCCAACCTTTATTTCGTATTTTTGTTTTATGAATCAAGATACGATCTGTGCACTAGCCACGGCCAATGGAATTGGCGCTTTAGGAATTATAAGAATCTCAGGACCCCAGGCTTTCGAAAATGTTAATCGATGCTTTGAGGGGAAGGATTTAACAAAGGTGGATTCCCATACAGTGCATTATGGCTTTATTATGGAAAATACAGAATCAATTGACGAAGTAATGGTCTCTGTATTTAAAGCTCCTAAAACATTTACCACAGAAGATTCTGTGGAAATATCATTTCACGGATCTCCCTTTATCGCCAAACGAATTTTAGATGTTTTGATTAGCAGCGGATGTAGAATGGCTAAGGCAGGGGAGTTTACCATGCGCGCCTTTATGAACGGACGTATTGATTTATCGCAGGCTGAAGCCATCGCAGATGTAATCGCGAGTGAGAACGAAACCTCCAGAAAAGTAGCCCTTACTCAATTAAAAGGAGGCGTCTCAAATGAAATCTCCCTTCTTCGTGGAGATTTACTCAACTTTACCTCCCTTGTCGAATTAGAACTAGACTTTGCTGAAGAGGATGTAGAGTTTGCAGATCGTACTGCTTTAAATGGACTTCTTAATCGCATTGAAGATAAATTACGCACCCTTATAGAAAGTTTCCAGTACGGGAATGCCATCAAAAATGGAGTAGACGTAGCCATTGTAGGAAAACCTAACGCTGGGAAATCAACCCTTCTAAATGCACTCTTAAAAGAGGAGAGAGCGATTGTTAGTGATATTGCAGGGACTACCAGAGATACCATTGAAGAAGTCTTTCATATTAAAGGAACTGCCTTTCGGTTTATTGATACAGCGGGGCTAAGAGAAACCACCGATACAATAGAAAAAATTGGAGTTCAAAAAGCGAAAGAAAAAATATCAACAGCCAGTATCTTGCTTTATCTTTATGATGAATTTGATAACACGCCAGAGGAAATTATTCAGTCTGTTAAATCGTTTGCCAGACAAGACTTAATGATTTTATTGCTGCACAATAAAATTGACCTCGCTTCAGAAGAGAAACATGAATTTGATTCAAGGTTAACTGAGGCGTTAATTCCAGAACTAGTTAGCAAAATAATTCCAATTTCTGCTAAAGATCAAGTCGGGTTAGAAACTTTGAAAACAGAACTTTCTTCCTATGTGGAGTCTTTAAAATCAGACGAAAACAATGTTGTGATCACAAACCAGCGTCACTTTGAATCCCTCAATAAGTCCCTAGACTCTGTCTTACGAGTTAAAAAAGCTGTAAGTCAAAGTTTCCACACTGAACTACTTGCTTATGAGCTAAAGTATGCTCTAGAGTATCTAGGAGAGATTTCAGGAGAATTCACTAATGATGAGGTGCTAGGGAGTATTTTCTCAAAGTTTTGTATCGGGAAGTAAATCACTATTATTTCCAAAATTTCAGAATCGATAGATTCATATATGATTGAAAAGCAATACAATTAAAATTAAGTGAATTGAAAAGGACACTGAAGTTTCTAGGTTGATATTAGAAAAAGGCGATTGATTGTATGCGATTTAATTTACCTTTAGATAAAAAGATATTTCTACACATGCATGTGGAAAATCTACTTTCGCTGAGTGAACAAATGACCTACAATTAAAATAGTTTGAAACTAGAATTGTAAGTCCAAATATTTAGTAAATAACAGGAGACACTATACTCATGAAAAAATTAATTATTCTTACATTTCTGCTTCTTAACGTAGCATCATTTGCCCAATCGACTCTTCAAGCACCACTTCAAAATATATCTGTAGATAATAACGTGGTATATAGGCTTTTCTCGACTCAAAATATGTACAATTTTATCAAATTGAATACAAGAAATGGTCAAATGTGGCAAGTGCAATGGGATACAAAAACCAATCAATTAGAAACGCCTATTTCTCTTATCGGTCTCATTTCAATTGAAGATGAGCAAAATGGAAGATTTTTTCTATATCCTACGAAAAACATGTTTAATTTCATACTTGTTGACCAAATTGATGGACGAATCTGGCAAGTACAATGGTCTTTTAATATTGACGAAAGAATGGTACTACCCATAAAAAGCATTTATTAGTGCACTTGTAGTGCACCAGAAATACTGAATTTTGCATCACAATATAAGAATATGGATAATATTCAATTTGATTTACCAATTAGATACGAGAATTGGTTCGATTCTTTGGAAGAAGCTAGAAGTTTTATTTATGAAAAAACTATTGGTATGGATTCGGCTACAGTCGAATATATCTTTACTTACCTAAATGATTACAGTACTCAGGTTGACTCTATGGCCTTTATTGATTTAAATAGCCTGAAAAAATATGATTTCAATATACTTGTTAATAATGGGGTCTATGAAGTCCATGAACGTACTCGTGAAATAATACCCTTTTATGAGTATTGCAAATGGGGTGATTTTGAAAATTTTGTCAAGATTATTCGTCAATCCCATTCGCCGAAATTTTTTGCAAGTGGTTTTATTACTGCAATTAGTAATGATCAAATAGAAATTGTACAATATTTCGTTGAAAATAAATTGGTTCCAGTCGGCTCATTACACTATTCACCACTATATGCAGCGGTAAATAATAAATCGATGAAGTGTTTCAAATATTTATCCAATCATTTTGATCCAAAAGAAAATCTCTTGCCATACATTCTTGAAAAAGATGCGCTTGAGATATTAAAGTTCTACGAAGAAAATCCAGTTTTTAAAAGGAAGGTATGTTCCATTACATTAAAAGACTGGTTACGAATTAAGCGGGATTTGGAAAACCCACGTCTTAATAATGAAACGATAAAATTTTTCAAGATTAACTTAATTGATGAAATTAAAGTGGATAAATAATTACATTATTTTGAATTAACCTTTCTTTTTTGTGTTTCACTATTTCAGGACTAGACACTTCCAATCATTTCAAATCTCCAACCAAAGAAAAGAAGAGAAAGAAAGAAGCTGTTTAAGTCTGCTTTGTAGGAATTGATTGGCATTAAAACCTTTTAATTCATTAAATTTGGCAAATAGGGATTTGTTTTATAAAATCCAACCACAACCACAATAAATAAACGGCACTGGCCTAAAATAATAGAACATAAACAAAATGAGTTTAGATACGCAGAGCTTACAACCCATCATCAACTTCATCTGGACAGTAGCTGACGATGTATTAATAAATAAATTTCTTGAAAATCAGTATCAAGATGTTATCCTTCCAATGACCGTTTTAAGACGTTTGGATTTAGCACTTGAATCAACAAAAGATAAAGTACTGAAAACTCACAATGAGTTTAAAGATAAAATGCATAATTTGTCTGGATTACTTACCAGTGAACAGCACGGAACGGGTTTAGCCTTTTACAATACTTCACAATTTACGATGAAGAAATTGTTAGCTGACCCTAAAAATATTGATACCAACTTTTTAGATTATCTTAATGGTTTTTCTGAGAATGTTCAAGACATCATCAGCAAATTTAAGTTCAGGAATCAATTAGAAACTTTTGAAAGTACAGGTATTACATTCGCTTTGATCGAAAAGTTTTGTAACCCAAAAGTGGAATTGAGACCCGAGAAAATATCACCTATGGCAATGGGTTATATGTTTGAGGACTTGATACGCCGATTCAATGAAAAAACTAACGCCGCTGCTGGACGACATTTTACGCCAAGAGAAATCATTGAACTAATGACGCATTTGGTGTATTTGCCCGTAAAAGACAAAATTCAAAAAGGGACTTTCTTGGTTTACGATCCTTGTGCAGGTTCGGGTGCTATGTTAACGCAATCAAAGTTATTCGCTACCAATCCCGAAGGTGAAATAAAATCAAATGCTACGTTTCACTTATACGGACAGGAAAACACTGGCGAAATGTATGCTACTTGCAAATCGGATATGTTGCTTAAAAATGAAGACCCAGACAAAATCAAGTTTGGTTCTACATTGAGTGAATATGGTTTTGACCCCGATTTGAGATTCAATTTCATGCTGACCAATCCACCCTATGGTACCACTTGGAAACAAGACCAGGAAAACCTAAATGTAGGTACGGGCAAGAAAATAAGCATTGTAGACAAACGCTTTAACTTGCCTATTAAAAACTTTAAGGGTGAACCAGAAGTAACTTGTTTAACCAGTAGAAGCAACGACGGGCAATTGATGTTTATGTTACACATGCTTTCTAAAATGAAAGACCCTAAGGATGGTGGAAGCCGAATCGCTTCTGTACACAATGGTTCTGCTTTATTTACAGGTGATGCAGGAAGTGGCGAAAGTGGCATTCGTCAATATATTATTGAGAATGATTTGTTGGAATGTATTGTGCAATTGCCCAATGATATTTTTTATAATACAGGTATTGCTACCTACGTATGGTTTATTAGCAATGTAAAAGAAGAAAAGCGAAAAGGAAAAGTACAACTCATCAACGCTTCTTCTAATGCGTTTTTTCAAAAAATGCGCAAAAGTTTGGGTAGCAAACGCAACGAATTGACCACGGAACATATCGAAGCAATACAGAAAATGTATTTTGATTTTGAAGAAAACGAATACAGCAAAATATTTGATAACGAAGATTTTGGATTTTACCAGATTACGGTGCATCAACCCGAAAAAGGCGAAAATGGTAAAATTGTAACTGATAGTAAAGGCAAACCAAAAAGCGATAAGGACTTGAAAGACATTGAAAATGTGCCAATGAAAGATAGCATTGCCGAATATTTCAAAAAACAAGTATTGCCTTTTGCACCCGATGCTTGGTACGACAAAACCAAAATGAAAGTGGGCTATGAAATTGCGTTTAATAAATTCTTTTATCAATACGAAGGCTTGCGAAGCTTACAAGACATTGCTGCTGATATTTTATTGCTGGAACAAGAAACCGATGGTTTGTTAAAAGAAATTATTGAATGATGAACGGAATAAAACCATACGAAAAATACAAACCTTCGGACATTGCTTGGTTGGGTGATATTCCGGAGCATTGGGAGATTGTTAAACTTGGAACTTTTTTTGAAGAAAGAAGAGAAAAAGTAAGCGATAAAGATTTCAAGCCTTTATCCGTAACAAAAAATGGAATTGTTCCACAATTGGACAATGCTGCAAAAACAATTCACGGAGATAATAGAAAAAAAGTTTGTAAAGGAGATTTTGTAATAAATAGTCGTTCTGATAGAAAAGGATCTAGTGGTCTTGCAAAAGAAGATGGTTCTGTTTCAGTTATTAATATTGCATTAAAGCCAAGGGGTATTCAACCATATTTTTCCGAATATTTATTGAAAAGTTATTTTTTTAAGGAAGAGTATTACCGTTTTGGAAGAGGAATTGTTGCGGATTTATGGACTACAAGGTATTCAGAGATGAAGAATATGGAATTACCTAAAGCTTCCCTTCCTGAGCAACAAAAAATAGCTCAATTTTTAGATTACAAAATCGCCAAAATAGACCGATTCATCCGCAAGAAAAAGCAATTGATAAAACTGCTTAATGAACAAAAGGTAGGTATAATCAATAATGCAGTAACTAAAGGTTTAAACCCTAATGTAAATACTAAACCAAGCGGCGTAGAATGGTTGGGGAATATTCCGAAGCATTGGGAAGTGAGGAAGTTGAAGTATTCTGTTTTTTTGAATCAACATAGGACTTTTGATAACGGAGAAAGTGTTAATACTAAAATAGCATTAGAAAATATTGAAAGCAAAACAGGTAGGATTTTAAAACTAAACGAAAACTCTTTTGAAGGAGTTGGTTCGATTTTTAAAAAAGGAGATGTATTATTTGGTAAACTCCGACCTTATTTAGCAAAAGTAGTTGCACCACTTTTTGAAGGAAGTTGTGTTAATGAAATCCTAGTATTAACACCTAATAAGGTTGTTTGGGATTCTGAGTTTTTAAAGAACAGAATGCTGTCTCAAGAATTTATTAAAATAGTAGATGATTCTACATTCGGTTCAAAAATGCCTAGAGCTAGTTGGAATTTTATTGGAGGTTTAAAAATAAGTTGTCCCCCGCTTTCCGAACAAACAGCCATCGTTTCTTACATCGAAAAAGAAACTACTATCATCAATAAAGCGATTTCAACTATAGAAAAAGAAATTGCTTTGGTACAAGAATACCGTACGGCATTGATTACTGAAGCTGTAACAGGTAAAATAGATGTTAGAAGCTATGCAATACCCGATTATTCAGAAGATGAAACGTATGAGGAATTGGAAGAAAAGTTAAGTATGGTGGCTGAGGATGGAGAGGATTATGTAACAATAGAAGATTAATTATGAGTTTTTTAGTAGATATAAAAATTTTAAGTGGAATAGTTGATAGACTTTTACAATACAGCGATAAACACAAAGTAAGAATAAATGATGCAATTACGTCAATATCTAAGGCTTGGAACTATACATACGACTATCTAAGAAATGATAATGGTGAATATGTTGCTAATCAGCATTTATCGGATTTATGGAATGAAGCAGCTTCTAAAACTCGATTAATAGATAAAGAGTTAGCGCTGCAATTAAGTGATAAATCTAGATTTTGGATACATCCTAACTTGCCAAGACAAAATAGAATTTTGTTGTTAACAGATGTTACAGATGAATTAGAACGCCTAAATAAGAGATTTGAATAATGAGTAAACAAACAGATACCACTGAAAAAGGCTTAGAAGCTCATATTGCTCAATTTTTAGTTGAGCAGAATAACTATCTGCTTCGTAAAAATAAAGTGTATGACAATGTGAATTGCATAGACAGCGAATTGCTATTTCAGTTTTTAGAAGCGACTCAACCAAAAGCAGTAGCCAAACTTAAAACTTTTCATAAAGACCTTTATAAACAAAAAATAATAAAACGCTTAAACGATCAAATTCAAGCCAAAGGAATTATAGAAGTTCTTAGAAAAGGTATCACCGATGGTTTTACCGCTACCAAATTGAATTTGTTTTATGACAGGCCCGTTTCGGGCTATAACAATACAGCCGAAAGTTTGTACAGGGCTAATTGCTTTTCGGTGATGCGACAAGTTTATTTTTCGCACAACAACAAGAAATCTTTGGATATGATGGTTTTCATCAATGGAATTCCAGTGATTTCTTTTGAATTGAAAAACGAGCTTACAAAACAGAACGTTCAACATGCCATTAAACAATACAAAGAAGACCGTGATCCTAACGAAGAATTATTTCGCTTGGGTAGGTTGATGGTCAACTTTGCAGTAGATACAGAAGAAGTGTGGATGTGTACCCATTTGAAAAAGGAAAAAACATACTTCCTGCCGTTTAATAAAGGTTACAACAATGGAGCGGGTAATCCACCGAATGGATCAATCAAAACAGATTATTTGTGGAAAGAGATTTTGACCAAAAATAGTCTTACAGATATTATACAAAATTATTGTCAACTGATCACCGAAGACAAAGAGTATTTAGACGATAAGGGTAAAACACGAACACGGAAAGAGAAGAAGTTAATTTTTCCTCGCTTCCACCAATTAGATGCTGTGCGTATGCTTTTAGCCAACGCCAAAAACTTGGGTGCAGGACAAAAATATTTAATACAGCATTCTGCTGGTTCTGGAAAATCGAATTCCATTTCATGGCTGGCAAATCAATTGGTTGGTTTGCACGATAAATCAGGTACAAATAATATTTTTGATACGATTATTGTTGTCACTGACCGACGGGTTTTGGATGCCCAAATACGAAATAATATAAAACAGTTTCAACAAGTAGCTGGTGTTGTTGAAGCTATAACAGAAGGCAGCAAGCAGTTGAAAGAGGCACTGGAAGAAGGTAAAAAAATTATCATTACCACTATTCAAAAATTCCCTCATATTGTAGAGGAAATTGGTGACTTGCCTGGTGTTAATTTTGCCATCATTATTGACGAAGCACACAGTAGCTTGAGTGGTCAAATGGCAAGAAAATTAAATCAGGCAATTGCTAAGACAGACGATACTGAAACGGCACCAGAAACAGAGGATGGTGAAACTATAACAGTAGAAGACTTAATTGCCGATTTGATCAAGTCTAGAAAATTGTTGCCTAATGCCAGTTATTTTGCATTTACAGCTACACCAAAAAACAAAACACTGGAATTATTTGGCGTTTCCTATGTAGAGGGAGATAAAACGAAATTCAGAGCATTTCATCTATATTCAATGAAACAAGCTATTGAAGAAGGTTTTATTATGGATGTATTACAAAACTACACTACTTATCAAAGTTATTATGCACTTCTTAAACGAATAGAGGATGATCCGGAATACGACAAGAAAAAGGCGCAGAAAAAGCTCAAACACTATGTCGAAAGCCACGAGCATGCTGTAAAGAAAAAAACAATTTTAATAGTCGATCATTTTATTGATGAAGTCATCAAAAAAAGAAAAGTAGGTGGATTTGCAAAAGCAATGCTTGTTACCAGCTCTAGAGCAAATGCTGTTAAATTTAAAAAAGCGTTTGATGATTATTTATTAAAAATCAACAGCCCATATAAAGCGATTGTTGCCTTTTCGGGAGAAATTGACGGAGAAACGGAAAGTAGTTTAAACGGATTTTCAAGTGCTAATATTCCAAATGAGTTTGAAAAAAGTGAATATCGATTTTTACTGGTGGCTAATAAATTCCAAACAGGTTTTGACCAACCTTTACTTCATACGATGTATGTGGACAAAAAGTTAGGTGGCGTAAATGCCGTACAGACACTATCAAGATTAAATCGAAGCCATCCTTTAAAGAAAGATACATTCGTTTTAGATTTTGCAAATAAATCTGAAGATATAGAAAAAGCATTTACACCCTATTTCGAAAGTACAATTTTAGGTGAAGCTACGAATCCTAACAAGCTTTTTGACCTACGCGATGCATTAGACAATTTCCAAGTTTATAGTCAGGATCAAATCTATGAGTTTTCAGAAAGTATATTGGCGAATGTGCCAGTAGATCAGCTTCATGCAATTTTGGATTCGAGTACAGAAATTTTTCGCAATATATTGGCAGAGGAAGAACAAACTGATTTTAGATCAAAAGTAAAAACGTATGTTCGTCTTTATATTTTTCTATCCCAGATTGTTCCTTTTGAGAATCCGTATTTAGAACGCTTATATATCTTTCTGAATCATTTACAGAATAAATTAGGAGGAGAAACGCCTATTGATTTAGCCCAAGGGATTTTAGACAATATTGATATGGATAGTTACCGATTACAGTTAGAGGCTACTATAAATATTGCTAAGGAGCAAGGTGATGATTTAAAACCCATTCCAACGGATATGCGAGGCGGAAATTCTGAACCAGAGATTGATCGCTTGTCTAATATTTTACAATCATTTAATGACCGATATGGGACGCAATTTGAAGATGCTGATAAAGTAAGACAAATGGCTGAAAATATTGCCAATGATGTAGCTAAAAATCAAGAATTGATTACCTCCATCAAATACTCAGACGAACAGAATGCCCGGATAACAAGTGATAAAATTGTTGGTGAAGAGCTGTTAAAGCACATCACGACAAATTTCGACTTATACAAGCTTTATTCGGATAGAAAAGAATTCAAAGAAGATTTTTCTGCGATGATGTTTGGAGTTGTGAAAGAACTGATTAATAAAGGAATCAATGCGCAAAAATAGAAAGTGAAGTTAAGTATCATTTAATTGGCAATCAATGACAGAGATATCAATACCTAAAAACATCACACCCAGCAAACTGGAGAATTTATATAGGAAATATATAAACAATGAGGACGTGAGAGTTATAAATCTTAAAATTCCAGGGTCATTCAACAAGTATACCTTTGGGGTATTAGGCGAATTATTGAAGTTTATTATCACATTAAATAGTAAATCAAAAATTCAAACATTAGTACTAGATGTAGATAGTGAAAATTTAAACAGCTTTTATGATCAAGAGTACGCTTATCCTATCATTGCATTATTGTGGAATACAACAAATTTTACTGATAAAAACAATGTTAATATTAAAGATAGGTTAAGAGAACAACAAAACGAGTTTTTTATAAAAATGAATTCGTTAGATAAATTAAAAGGTAATAAATATATCCTGACGAATACGGATCATCTCTCAAAAAACAAAGGTTTAATCAGATTACTCGAAAGTCCA
Organism: Epilithonimonas sp. KH_059; assembly: GCF_057838485.1. Taxonomy (NCBI): domain Bacteria; kingdom Pseudomonadati; phylum Bacteroidota; class Flavobacteriia; order Flavobacteriales; family Weeksellaceae; genus Epilithonimonas; species Epilithonimonas sp. KH_059. The sequence continues at coordinate 335,576 of NZ_CM174468.1, read as the reverse complement.
GAAGGATTTAACGATGATGAAGATCAAATCAAATACAGCGTAAAAAAGATTTTCAATGATTATGTCTTAACCTTTAATAAAAACAACATAGTTGAACTTGAAAACCTTATAGAGGATATTGGTGCAATAGTTTACGAGTTAACAAAAAATACTTATGAATGGGGTAAAACCGATCAAAATTTAATTGATATCCCAGCGAGCATACGAGGTGTTTATTTTAGATTTCATATCAATAATAGTAATAAGATATTAGAAGAGTTCGAGGAAACGCCTATTCAATCTTTTTTCCAACACCCGTTCATTTTAGAAAATTGCATCAATGAAAGCAATCAAATTTATTATTTAGAAATACTAGTATTTGATTCAGGTGTAGGTTTTATTGATAAATTTATCAATAGAGAAAAGTTAACAGATTTAGAAGTTATCAAGAAATGTCTAATAAAAAACCAAACATCTTCAACTTCTAACCTAAAGTCAAAAAAAGGTATAGGGTTAGACCGTATTTTAAACATCTTGAATAAAAAGGGATTTGTGAAAATTTCAACTGATAAGTATTGCGTTTACAGAGATTTGATAAAAGATAATTACCAACCTATTGACGTAGAAAAACTAAAAGACCTAAAGCTTGAGGATTGGTATAATGATGATTTTAAGACGAACAATATCCTTAAATTACAAGGCTCATATATCAGTATTCTATATCCATTCAAAAGTAATCGATAATGGGGAAATTTTACATTTATAACTCAAATATAGAAGATAAGAAATATAAGAGTGCTACAATAATCTTTAATCCTAATATCGATTTTGATTTTGGAGTTTTGAAAAATGAATTAACAGAGCATTTTAGATATTTTCATCAAACAAACGCTCTAATTTTTCTTCATTGCTCTACTGTTGCTTCGATAGACACCCTCTTGACGGATAATTTGGATAAGATTTTTAAAAGTATTCCAAAAGCAGAAGAGAAATCACTTGTTGAGAGTGTTTTTTGTGTTGGCTACAATAAAACAGAATTTGTCTTTTCAAAAAAAGATAAATTCTTGAAGGATAACTTTAAGGAAATTATTAATCAAGGCTTAGCAAACATTTTTATATCAAATGGAGGGTTAGTAGAGAGTAATGGTATTTCTCATCATTATGTTTTTCCGTCAGGAAAACATTCAGCTAAATTTTTAAGGACAGCAAACGTATTAGTACAAAAAAGTGAAATTGATTTTATTGGATTAAATCTTATACATTTATTTAAAAACACCCAGATTCGTAATATTTATTGTGATACATTATCCATAAATGTAATTGGTTATTCAATCAGCCAATATCTGAAAAGATATGATGCCAGAGAAGATATTAATGTTGAGTCTTTTAAATCCTACGACGGTATATATAGTAAAAACGCCAAATTCTATAAAGATTCAATTTTTTTAATTTCCGCATCAACGTCAGGTGGACTAATTCATTATTTAAAGGGGAATCATCCTGAAATAGACTCACAAAATGTTTGCGTTATTTACTATCTTCCTATAGAAAAGTCTTCAAATCTTTCACTTGAGCGGGTGCTTTGCAATTTAGCGCGAAATGAAAAATTTAATTATGGAATAGAAATTTTTACACAATTCAGAGCTGACGAAAAATGTCTTTTTTGTGAAAATCAATCGACTGCAATAAAGATAATTGGTGACTCCTTCAGTTTGGATGAACCTATTATAAATACTAGAAATATAGTTGCTAATAAATACATATCTAAATCCTTAAAAGATTTTGTGGAGGTATTCAAGTATAACAAGGAAACAGGCACTTCCTTAAAAGTTTCTTTTAGTGAAGACACTATTAATAGAAAAAAATGCAACTTGTACATTGATTACGAGAATGTTATTAAAAATATTGAAAATAAGCAATATGAAAGCCATAAGAATAAAATAGATGCATTTATTAATCAATATGTACCGGCATCGTTAAAATATATAATTCATTTAAACGATAAGGGATCAGAGTTATTAGCAAAGTATATTTTAGAAAAGACAGAACTCTGTTCTAAAAACTCTATTGAATTGATAAATCAATCGGAACTAACTGATAAAAAAAATAATGAAGAAGAGCTTGGATCCATTTTGATTGTAGCTTCTTGTATAACAAATGGGAAAAACTTACTTTATTTAAGTAGATATTTTAGAAACTACAATAATATTCGACTAATCTATTTTGTTGGGATCAATAGAATTAGTGATTCTGACAAGCATAAAGAGCTTAAAAGTAATATTAAGTACGGATTGTATGGTGCCGAAAATAGTTCTTTCGTAGAAATAGAAACTATTAATTGTGATAACTCTAATACACAAACACCATGGGAAGTAGAGTTAGATCATTTACGAGAAATACAAGAGGAGTTGGATGAACCATCAAATTTTATACATAATAGAATAGAAACTATTACTAATTTTTCAAATAAGGAACTTAAGGGTGGGGCGCAAAAAATATTTTATCCTGATATTTTAGGTAATGAGTTAGAAATTCGGAAAAATTCAGCCTTCTTTAACAGTAATGATTATTTCGGACAAGTAACTCAATCGGATGTTTATTTCACTATTTCTTGTGTTTTAAACAGTATGAGAAATAATAGAATAGATGGGCTATATCAGACTAATTTTGTAAAAAATTTGCTTGATCCATTTGTATTTAATCGTTTCAATGATGGTGTTATTCAGGCAGCAATTCTTAGAGCAGCAAAATCTGAGGAATTAAATTATTCATTTAGTCGCAAGAATTCTGAGGACATGTTGATGCTTTTAAAGACATTTGCAAAACATCGTGATGAGTATCAAGGAGAAGCATTGCTTGAGTTTTTATATGCAATCTGTATTGGCAAATTGCGACTGTTTAAAGAACATTATCCTCCATTAGTAGATGAGCTTGATCAAATTGGTAATGAACATATTCAAAGATTGAGTAGGATAATTTTAAAAGTTTACGAAAAGAGTTTATAAAAAACATCAGTAGCCGTCTCAATACCTTAACACCCTCGATGAGTCCAACCACCGCACCGATTGCGTAGATAAGTTGAGTTACGGGATCGAAATAGCTTGTTACCATTTGGGTAGCTTCGGTAATACCAGCTGTACCATTTCCTTGTGCGAACACCCCCATTGCCGAAAGCATAACCATAGCGGTCAGCATCATTTTGTTTCTTTGTTTTTCCATAATTGAGATACATTTATTTGTCATCCTAAACCCACACCTTGCAGGCTTTCGGGACAAATATCTAATGGAAATGAAAGTGATATTGGAAAGTGGTAGTTAGAGGAAGTGTTTGGCGGTGGGTGGCAGTCAGAATTTTAAAAAATCTTATATTAGCATGTTTATGCTTTCAGTTAATTCATCCGGCTACTTCAATGTTTAATTGAAGTATGCTTTGCATTAACTGAGAATTAATTTTTATTATCTTAACCATCTTTCCGATTCTTAAAAAAAACTTGGATTAACAAATTATGACAGAAAATATACAACTTGAATACGATGCTTTTTTAAGGTCTTTTAAAAGAAATATAGACGTACCTCATTCTTTTTTATTAGGTGCAGGAGCTTCAATTAGTTCTGGAATACAATCTGCTTACGATTGTATTTGGGAATGGAAAAAAGATATTTATTTATCAAAAAATATAAATTCTGCTGAATTTTATAAAAATCACAAAAATGAATCTGTCCGGAAAAGCATTCAAAATTGGTTGGATAGTCAAGGGCAATATCCAGCGCTTGATTCTATTGATGAATATTCTTTTTATGCTGAAAAAGCATATCCAATTCCCGAGGACAGACGTAAATATTTTTTTAGTCTTATTGAAAATAAAGAACCGTATATAGGATATAGATTGCTTTGCCTATTAGCGGAATATAATGTTGTAAAGTCTGTTTGGACTACTAATTTTGATGGGCTAACTGTCCTTTGTGCCCATCAGAACAAGTTGACACCAATAGAAATAACATTGGACAACTCAGACAAGATATATAGAAATCAGAGTAGTAAAGAGTTATTAACTATTGCTTTGCACGGAGATTACAAATTCTCAAAATTAAAAAACACTGAAAAAGAATTAGATAACCAGGATGAAACTTTTAAAGAACATTTTTCCACTTATCATACGGACAAAAATTTAGTTATTATCGGATACAGTGGAAGAGATAAATCGCTAATGGATACAATTTTAACAGCGTTTGTAAAGAAGGGGTCTGGTAGATTATATTGGTGTGGATTTGGAGACAATATTAATCAGGAGGTTTTCGATTTGATTACAAAAATCAGAGAATCAGGGAGAGAAGCCTATTATATATCAACAGATGGTTTTGATAAAACTTTAATACACTTATCTAAATCTGCATTTGAGGGAAATTCTACTGTAGGAAAACAAATTCAAGAGGCTTTAGAAAGCTCAACAGATGAGGATTATGCGAAAACAGAGTTTAGTTTAAATTTTGCAAAGGCTGATAAATACATTAAAAGCAACTTACACCCAGTTATTTTTCCAAAAGAAATCTTTCGATTTGAGATTGATTATAAAAATGAAAGGCCTTGGGCATTTTTAAAAGAATTAACTAAAAACACAAACATTTGCGCTGTTCCTTTTAAAGGAAAAGTATTTGCAATTGGCACACTAGCTGATATTGATAAAGCTTTCAAAACTCATCTTAAGTCTGAAATAAAAAGAGAGCCTATTTCAAAGTTTGATATTGAGAACGTTTCTGTATTTAGATCTTTAATGCTAAACGCAATCCTTAAATATTTTGCTAGTAAGTATGAAATAGATACAAATTTTAAAGATAAAATATGGCTTAAAAATAGTGACAGTAAATATGGAAATATTAACATTCACAAAGCCTTAATACTTTCATTTTATTTTGATAAGAATAGACAGTTTGCATATTTAGCATTTGTACCAACAGTATATCTATCTTCTATTGATGAAATTTCAAAACAGCAGAAACAGTTACTAAGTAAAGGAAAGCTTGAAAAGCTTTTCAATGATAAATATGATGAAATACTGAGTTTTTGGAATAGAATATTATTTCCAAATCAGAAAATAAAATTTGAATTTCCAGAAAACTCTGGGACAGGATTTGAATTTCAAATATCATCAAATACTGCTTATGGGGAAATTAATGTTTTAGACCCTAATTTCAGAAAGTACACCCCGAATAATTATAATAGAAATCAAACTCAGTTTAGAGGTGTTCAATTTTTAGAACCTCAGCTTATATTTAAGAATATAGCATCAGATGTTGAGTTTAAGGATTATCATCCGATGAGAGGGCTTGTAAATAACAGACCCTTTGATGTAAATCTTAATGGAGTTATTTATACTAATGAAGTTAACCTTTCTGTTATTTGTGGCAATTTATACGCGGAAAGGTTGTATGATTTTATTTCAAAAATTCAGATCAAACACTCAACTGAAAATATTAATCCTGACTACTTAATTGATTATCCCGGTTTTAACTCAGCATTTAATTTACCAATTAATATACCTACTTATGAAAATAGCGATAAGTGGATAGATGTTGATTTTAAAGCAAATAATGATTTACAATATCACGAAAATGCTATAAAACTAGCAAGATTAGTTACTTCTAAAATCGAACAGATTGCTAATACACTAAGCCAAAGCACTGTTGTAATTTTTATTCCTAAGGAATGGCAACCCTTTGAAAGTTATATCTATGAAGGCGAGAGTTTTGATTTACATGATTACATAAAAGCGTTTTCAGCTTCAAAAGGGATTGCAACACAATTGATAAGAGAAGATACATTAGAAGATAAATTAAAATGTCAGATTTATTGGTGGTTATCTCTTTCCTTTTACGTAAAATCTCTAAGAACTCCTTGGATTTTAAATAGTCAGGAAAAGAATACTGCTTACGCTGGAATTGGTTACAGTATATCTCGTATTCAAAATAGATCTGAAGTAGTAATCGGTTGTAGTCACATTTATGATTCAAACGGCCAAGGACTAAAGTATAGGCTTTCAAAAATTGATAACTACTATTTGGATAACCGTAAGAATCCTTATCTTTCTTTTAAAGATGCGTTTCAGTTCGGTGTCTCAATTAGAGAATTGTTCTACCAATCACTTGATAAATTACCAGAACGTGTAGTTATTCATAAAAGAACTCGATTTACCGAAGATGAAATCAATGGTATAAAAGCTAGCTTAAATAAAGCAGGAATAAAGAAAATTGACCTTATAGAAATTAACTACGAAGTAGATGCACGATTTGTAGCAATGAGTGTTTATCAAAACAATCTACAGGTTGATAGATTTCCAATATCAAGAGGGACTTGTATTGTCACAAATAAACACACCGCTCTTTTATGGACACATGGGATAGTTCCTTCTGTCAGACAGAATAATTATAAATTTTATTTAGGAGGTAGAAGTATTCCTGCTCCAATTAAAATTGTGAAACATTATGGGGAATCAAGTATAAACACCATAGCAACAGAAATTTTAGGACTAACAAAAATGAACTGGAACTCACTTGATTTATATTCTAAATTACCTTCAACAATTGATTCTTCGAATCAAATCGCCAGGATAGGAAAATTGCTATCAAGATTTGAAGGTAAGTCTTATGATTACAGACTTTTTATATAATTAATTTTATTTTTTATCTGATGATATTGAGGAGTTCACACAAACTCCTCAATATCAAAATCCATTAAATCATCATTCCGCAAGGTGGAAGAACTGGCATCGCTTTCAGTCATAAGAGTGCTGTCCAAAAGTTCTGCAATCTTTCGGGAGGTATCGTCCATAGAACTTTCCAGCAAAGCAAATAATTCGGTTCCCTGTAATCGCTGAACTTTATCAATAGCTGTTTCCTTTTGGGTGGCTCTAATTTTTCCTTTTTGAGCAAGACCCCCTCGTTGTTTAGTTCTTCAAAAGTAACCCCTTGGGCAAAACCGTTATCGTTGCCGGATGTTCCGTACTTGTTCCGTATCCGCCCTACGAACTACATATTTCAGACTCTAGTAGGAGTTTGTAATTTTGAGGAAGTAGATCAGCTAGATTCTTTTGATTGACATCCATGATATTCTCAAGAGTGTACTTGAGCCATTCATATGGGTTTACGTCGTTCTTTTTGCAGGTGAAAATAAGGAGAAGATCATAGCAGCCCTTTGGGCTGCCTCATGATTATCTGCAAAAAGGTAGTTCTTTCTACCTAGTGCAATAGGGCGTAGGGCATTTTCAATTGGATTATCCAAACTTTCGGATAATCCAATTGAACGGTTTTGGATAACATTTAAGTGTCAGTACATCTTTTTAAATCCTGCAAAATCAGGTATCGAATTATTTGCAGGAATCAAGAAATGGATTGAAAAATATCATTACAAAGCACACCAAGGAATTACGAGAACTAAGCCAATTGCCAGATACAAATAGGCGGCCTAATTCAACGAAGAAATCTAGTGATGTCGAGGTATTATAATAGATAGAAAATAAATGGATGACTGGATTCAGGATAAGAAAGTGATAACGGAGACGTATTTAGAAATTAAAATGCTATAAATTACCATTTCTTATTTATCGCAAAAGAAAATTTTGACCAATTAAAAATGGTTTTCCCATTAGCAGAATTTATAATGGAACGTTTTGAGACTGTTATTATATTGTGTATTAATGGTCTTTTATGGGATTGCGAAATTATTATAAGATCTTCGCAGGAGACGTTTGTTAAATACCTTTATATGTTAAATGGTGAACAACCTGATGTCAACATCAAAATAGACGAGTATTGGAATAGCTTAGCCGAGATTCAATCTCTTAAAATGTCATCCCAAGCAAAATAAAATTTAGATCTTTTGGAAGATAATAATTTTTCGAAGGTTGCCTTTTTACCGTTAGTTCTTTCCGAAGAAGAGGAGAAAAGGTTAATGTTAAAATGGCCAAAAAAAGAAAGAAGTAAACTAGAACAAAAATGGTCATTTAGTCAAATGGTTTTAGAGCTATCCGCTACTAAAAATAACATCATGAGAGATTATATGATGCTACTTACTTTCAACTATAGAATGGGAAGCCATATCATCCATGGTGATGAAACAGGAATTGGAATTATTAATGAAAGAAGAAACAGGGAAGCAGAAGAAAAATTAAAGGCTGAGCAGGGACATTATTTAAGAACCTTAAGTGATGTGTTAAGCTATAATACTCTACTTTCTGTGCAAACAATGGCATTTTTAAAGCTTGATAAGGAATCAGACTATATTATTGAATATCAACGTAAAATATACGAAATCGACAGTCTAATCTTGAAATATAAAGGTCGAGTTTTCGATGATTCAGATTACGACAGATACAGAAAGTAGGATGAAAATTAGTTTCTTATTATAATTATTATGTATATTGGTAGTTTTTATGACAATGCAATCCAATAATCAATACATTGATCTCTTTGCCGGCTGTGGTGGACTTTCCTTAGGACTACATAATGCAGGCTGGAAAGGAGTTTTTGCTATAGAAAAGAGTCCAGATGCTTTCAAAACCTTAGAGCATAACCTTATAAATAACAAAAAACATTTTGATTGGCCAGCATGGTTACCCAAGCAAAATCACGATATAAATTCTGTTCTTGAAACTTATCAAGAAGACTTAAAATCTTTGAGAGGTACAATTTCCTTAGTTGCTGGGGGACCACCGTGCCAAGGATTTTCTATGGCAGGAAGGCGTAATGAATCTGATCAGCGTAATGACCTCATTAATTCTTACATCAAATTCGTAGAGTATGTACAGCCTAAAATGATTTTTTTTGAAAATGTCAAAGGCTTTACAATGGAATTCAAAAAAAACAAAGAAAAAGGCATTGCATATTCTGCCGTTGTAACTAATAAATTGAAAGATCTAGGATACTTTGTTAAAGGAATGCTAGTAAATTTAGGAGATTATGGAATACCCCAGAAACGAACTAGGTTTATACTAATTGGTATAAAAAGTAATGTAGCTGATTCGTCTCAACAATTAGTGGATGATTTTTTCAATTCACTAGAACAGAATTCTTTTACTTTTTTAAAAAACAAAGGCTTATCTAAAGATATAAACTTGCAAGATGCTATCTCAGATCTATTGAAAAGCAACGGAACAAAGGAATCGCCTGACACACCAAGTTTTCAAGCAGGAATTTATGGAAAGAGCGTAACACAGTATCAAGCTTATATGAGGAGATGGGTTAGAAAGGAAATTGCTGATAGCCATCGATTTCCAAACCATCAACAATCTACATCTGATAGATTTAAAATTATACTTGAATTATCTAATAATAGAAGAAATTTTGACCTTAGTAAAGATATACGTGAAAGATATAACTTAAAAAAACACACTATCATACCTTTATGTGGTAAAAGCAAAAGTCCAACAATTACAACCTTGCCTGACGACTACATACATTACTCTGAGGCTCGTATATTGACTGTAAGAGAATATGCAAGAATACAATCTTTTCCTGATTGGTATGAATTTCAAGGTAAATATACAACCGGTGGTAAAAGGAGAAAGCAAGAAGTTCCGAGGTATTCACAGATAGGGAATGCCATTCCGCCACTTTTTGGAGAGCAAAGCGGACTAATTTTAAAAAAATTGATAAATAGATGAGCAAGGTAAGATTTAGGACAAATGCTTTGCTCAAAAGTATCATTGGTAAAGATTTGATTACCGATGATAATATTGCAGTATTAGAGTTGGTCAAAAATTCCTTTGATGCTGGCTCTATAACAGTAGATATAATTTTTGAAAACATCTTAAAAAATGACGATTCAAGTAACCTAAAAGAACCTACCGATAAATCTTCTAAGTTAATTATTCAAGACAAAGGTATAGGAATGGCAGAATCTGATTTAGAGGATAAATGGTTAAACATTGCCTATTCTGAGAAAAAAGAAAAGCGAGAGGAATTTGGACGAGTACTTGCAGGGAATAAAGGAGTTGGCCGTTTTTCTTGTGATAGGCTTGGACGTTTTTTAACTATCTACACTCGAAAAAAAGGGCAATCATATAAGAAGCTATTTATTGACTGGAGTGTATTTGAGGTAGATGCACAAATTGATTTTAACATTCAAGATGTTGAATTTGAGATAGAGACGTTAACCGAAAGTGATTTTATAGACCAAACACATTATGAGGTATTCCAAAATGGAACTATCCTTGAAATATCTTGCCTAAGAGAGCATTGGCGTTCTGACAAAATCGTTAGTTTAAAAAGACAGCTAGAACGATTAATAAATCCCAATCAAGCATTCAAAGTAAATCAATTCGGTGTAAAAATAAAAGCGGAAGATTTTCTACAACATGATGAAGACCAAGAAGAGTATAATAAAATCAATGGAGAAGTAAAAAATAGAATTTTTGAAAATCTGGATTTTAGAACAACTTCCATCCATTCCTCTATTGATGAAAAGGGAGAGTATATTACAACCACTTTACAGGACAGAGGAAATGAAATTTTTGTCTTAAGGGAAAACAATCCATTCAGCCAACTAGCAAATATAGAAGTAACGATATTTTATTTGAATACTTACGCAAAGGCATATTTTACAAAACAAACTGGAATTAAATCGGTAGATTTTGGTTCTATTTATTTATTTATAAACGGTTTTAGAATACCTCCCTACGGAGACGTTGGTGATGATTGGTTAGGAATCGAAATGCGTAAAGGACAAGGGCACAGTAGATTTTTGGGAACCCGTGAAATTGTAGGACGTATAGAAATATTTGACGATAAAGAGAAATTTAAAATCATTTCCAACAGATCGGGGATTGTAAATAATGTTCCTTTTGAGCAATTAACCAAGTCAAATAGTCCATATGGTTATTATTACAAAACTTTTAGAAGATTAGAAAGATTTGTTGTGGAGGGTATCAAATGGGATAGTACCCCTGTTGATTCTAATATTATAGAAAGAGATGTATATGATAAGAAATGGGATGAGTCAAAGGAAAAATACAGTGAAGATAATCTCACACGGAACAAACGAATTTTATCAGTAATTAACAATATTATTGATGTAAGAAAAGGTGATATAACTGATTTAAAAATTAATGATGAATTTATAAAAAAGATTATTGCCGAACAAAGAGAACAGGCAAAAGCTGAACTTGAAATTGCATTAAATTCATTAAAAGAAAAATCGGATAAAATCGATCCTAAAACTTTAGAAGAAGTACTTTTCAAAATTTCTTCCAGCTCTAAAGAGATTGAAGCTTTTTCCGGAGTTCTAAATAACTATTCCGATACAGTGAAAAATGAAGCGAAAGACCTTGATGATATTCACGAATCATTGCAAAGAAAGTATGAAGAAATCTTAAAAGACAAGGAAGAATTAGAATTAAAACTTAGAGAAGAAAAAGAAGCACTAGAAAAAACTCAAAAAGAAAAAGAAAATTATGAACGAGAGCTTAATTTAGAACGAGAAAAAAACACCTATTTACGCAGCTCTTCCCGTAGTTTAAGTGAGGATGCTAAAGGATTAGTTCATAATATCAAAATTACTTCGAAGAAAATAAGTACCAGTGTAGATAATCTTTATGATAAAATATTGAATGGTGGTGCTAAGGATAGTGAAGTATTGAAGTCGCTTGGAAATATAAAATTTCAAGCTGAAAAAGCATTAAAAGTTAGTAAGTTAATAACAAGAGCTAATTTCAACACCGATAAGAACGAGCAGGTTATTGATGTTGTAAAATATATTAACCAGTACATTAAAATCTATTCGGATATTTATGACAAGAGCGATTTGGATTTTGAATTAAGTGTTAATGAAGCTACCTTGGTGAAAAAAGTAAGCGTTTTGGATATTTCTTTAGTCTTGGACGACTTAATATCTAATGCTGAAAAGGCTGGCGCATCAAAAGTTAGTATTGAAATGAGTAATCCTACATTGACACAATTAAAAATACTTTTTTCTGATAATGGTAAAGGAGTTCCTAAAAACTTTTTGGAAAAACCAGATAAAATATTTGAGTTAGGGGTAACAACCACCGACGGTTCTGGTATTGGATTAAATTCCGTTAGATCAGCATTGAAATCTCTTAAAGGAACTATTGAATTTATTGGAAATAATATTGGGTTAAGAGGAGCCTGTTTTGAAATTCTAATTAGCTGATGATGGTGAAAAGATGTATTATAATTGATAATGAAGATCAGTCTGAAGAAATTGTAAAACTGGAACGCGATGCTCAAAAGAAGGGTATTACTGTTGAGTGTGCTCAGTTTAATGTGGGTAGTACTTTTGAAACAGAACTATTAACTGGTGGTAAGATTGATCTTGATAAGGTTGTTGCAGAATATAAAAAGAGATTTTCAGGCACAACGTTTCATCTTGCAGCTTTTGACTGGGATTTAAGCGACGATACTATTGACGGTATTGAGTTAATGAGGCTACTTACCCATAATAAGATATTTAAGAACACTCCAAAGCTATTATATTCGGGTTTGCTCGAAGAAAAATTATCATCGAAGATCGATGACTTCAAAAATGATACTTTAAGTAAAAAAGAGCTTCTTGATAGAATTAAAACATTAATCAATGCTGATATAAAAGGCTTTGTAGGTAGAGAAAATTATGATGCAGATATTATTCGAATTTTAGAAGGCACTGACGAAACATTAGATTTAATTATAGAAGAAGAATTAGCAAAATTCCCTGAGTTAATATTTGCTAACAAATTTGTTAATGATAATTTTAAAGGGAAGACTTTTCAAGAGATAGCAACCATTTTGGAAGAACACGACCACTTGCGGACTGAATTTAAAAAAGAAATCATTCAGCAGGTAATCACTCATTTAACAGAAAGCATTTAAGATGGTACAAAAAGAAATTTTAATTGTTCACCCTAACGATAAAACTACCTCATTTCTTGATAAGATTAAAAGCTATTTAATTCAAAAATTTGAAGATAAAATTCATCATTTTAATGTTTATTGGTAGTGTTTCACTAACTGTGTAAGTTGAAAAGTTATTCTGAAAAATTTTGAGTCCTTAAAAACTCAAAACTTTTTCGGAAATAACTTTTTACTATTTTTAAACTTTATACAGTTATGATTGACAAAGAAGAATTATTAAACAACAAGGATTTTTACAAATCCTTCAAGAACAGCGAAGATCTTACCTCGTTCTTCAAAACAATGCACAAACGAGCCGTAGAACATATGCTCGAAGCAGAACTAGATGACCATCTAGATACTAATAAACATCAGAAAACGAAAGACGGCAACTATCGCAATGGTCATCAGAGTAAGAAGATAAAAACCTCTTTTGGCGAAGATGAAATTAAAGTTCCGCGTGATCGACAAAGTACTTTTGAGCCGATGATAGTTCCCAAAAGGCACAATATTATTGATGGTTTAGAAAATATTATAATATCATTTTACGCCAAAGGAATGAGTGTGAGTGATATTGAAGAACAAATCAAGGACATGTATGATTTTGATGTCTCAACCTCAACAATCTCCAGGATCACCAATGCTGTTTCCAGTGAAATTGTCGCTTGGCAAAATCGACCTTTAGAGGATTTATACCTTATTGTTTGGATGGATGGAATCGTTTTTAAAGTTCGTGAGAACTCTAAAGTCATCAATAAAACCATCTATCTTGCTGTGGGTCTGCGACGTGACGGAAAGAAAGAAGTTCTAGGAATGTGGCTAGGGAAGAGTGAAAGCTCCAGTTTTTGGATGAGCGTGTTAACCGATATGAAAGCACGTGGCGTGGAAGACATACTTATCACTGCAACGGATAACCTTAATGGATTCACCCAGACTATTCGCAGTGTGTTCCCCCAATCGCAAACTCAAATTTGCGTAGTTCATCAAATTAGAAATGCTTGCAAATATGTGGTTTGGAAGGACAGGAAAGCCTTTACTTCCGATATGAAACATATCTACAACGCACCCACAAAACAAGCCGCAGAAGCCGCTTTAAATGATTTTGCAGAAAAATGGGAATCTAAATATTCCTATGCAATTAAGTCCTGGAGAGATAATTGGGATGAATTAACCGTGTTTTTTGAATTCCCTGTTGAAATCCGAAAAATCATTTACACCACAAATTTAATCGAAAATCTCAATGGAAAAATAAGAAAATACACCAAAAATAAAATGTCCTTTCCTACGGATGATGCAGTTTTAAAGTCAGTTTTCCTCGCCTTAAGAGAAGCAACAAAAAAATGGACAATGCCTATTAGAGATTGGGGTATCGTACTCAATCAATTTATGCTTATATTTGAAGATAGGCTTAAATTATAAATCTCAAGCCAATACTTTTCAACTTACACACTTTTTGGGATAGTGTCTTATAAATCTCAAGCCAATACTTTTCAACTTACACACTTTTTGGGATAGTGTCTGTTTATTCTAACGATGAGTCTCATAGCCAATGTATTGATAGGATTAGATCCAATCCTAATAATGGACTTATTATTTTCTTTGGTCATGGTAGAACTACAAAGCTTTATGGTGCTAAAGGAGATTTATATGACAATTTAGATTTCGTAAGCAAGGATGCAGTAGCTGAGCAGCCTGATAAGTATTACTACAATGATGATTTCATTAATAAAGATAATGTTAATATCTTTACTGGAAAGAAGGTGTTTTGTTTGGCTTGTAACTCAAATAATAAAATTGCTTCTTACGCTGTTGAAAAGGGAGCAACAACCTTTCTTGGATTTGGTAATATTCCTACATCAATGTCTGAATTCAAGGAGGATGGATTGGAAAACATCAGTATTGACATTGTAATCTTAATGAAGACAGAGCTTAACTACATCATTAAGCGAAGCCTTGAAATCGGAATTGAAAAAAATTATACATTTTCACAATTAAAAGATATTATTCATTTTATCACAAATCAAAGAATAACTCATTATCTTAGAAATGACAAAAGTGCCAGAATAAGACATACTCTAACTGATTATTTATACAAACTTAAATCAAATATCCAAATATTAGGAAATCCTAATGCTACTCTACTAGAGTGACACTATCCCTCCGTTAGGTCCCCACATTGAAGAAAATCCATTCAGCTTACCCGCCTACCCCTTCAATAAAAATCTAGACAGATTCTTGAACCTTTTGTATGATTCGCTTTCCGATATTGTCAAGATATTCTAAGTCAAACTATAGATCACATTGTAAATGATAAATCTATTGAAGTAAATTTTTAGTACTTGGGACACTATCCCTACCTTTTCCAGTAACTATTTTTCCAAATTCATGAGTATTTCGGAGTGATGGTGCCAGGTGTTTCGGTCAAACAGTGCCACTAGGAAGATCATGCAATATTAAGTTTTTTATTGATTATAATTAGTATTGATTTTGTTTTTTCGCAAAGATTCACCCTGTAAATTAATACGATGTGCAGAGTTTACAATACGATCTAAGATTGCGTCAGCTAAAGTTCCTTCTCCAATTAGTCCATGCCAAGCCGATACCGGTACTTGAGAGGTAATAATTGTTGTCCCTGAGGAATATCGTTCATCAATTATATCTAATAGTATTTCTCTAGTCGTTGCATCTAAAGCTTGCAAGCCAAAGTCATCAATAATAAGTAAATCTACTTTTATTATTTTCTTGAGTGACGCAAGGTAGGTTCCATCCATCTTACTGAGTCTCAACTCATTTAAAAGCTTCGCTGTCACACGATATAAAGTTTTGTATTCCATAATACAAGCCTGATGGCCGAGAGCTTGTGCAAGATAGCTTTTACCGGTTCCTGCGGCTCCAGTAATGATTAGGTTCTCATTCCTTTTTATAAGGTCCAGAGTGGAGAGCCTCATAAACATGTTCTTGTCCAAGTGACGCTCGGGTGAGAAGTCCACATCCATTATACTCGCTCGTTGTCGAAAGCCTGCTTGCTTTATTAGGTTTTGCATTTTACGATTTACACGATCCTCCCATTGGTGGTCCGTTAATAAAGTAAGATACTCATCTGGAGTAAGTTCAAGAGACTTGGAACTTTGAGTAAACTGTTGATGCATAAGTGCCATTGCACTTAAACGCATTTTTCGTAGTCGTTCTACGGTTTGGATTTGATTCATAATAAATAGATTAATTTTTTAGTTGTAAGCTGAGGCACCACGGATATTCTCATGTTCCGGGATATGGGATTCCTCCCTTTCTAGATCTGTATAATAAAATGATGTTTTATCCACATTGTTCTTTAGGATATTTCTAATACGATTAAAGGATACCATGTCGTATTTAATTGCCCAATAGCAAGCCCGATTTAAACGTTCCGAACCATAAGACTTACTTAGCAATAGAAGCCCCATGATTCGCTTGTATCCAACCTCAGGGTACTCAGAGTCCTGGAGGATTTGTTCTACGCATGCAACAACGTGTTCTCCGTAGGGCAATGCTTTGTTTAGGAAGTATTGGGGACTCCAATCCCTGTACGCTTTATGAGTACTAGATAAATGATCCGGATTTGTATTATAGACCCCTTTAGAACAGAGGCGCTTATGGTGAGCAATACGCTCATGATTATAATACACTTCCACATGATTTGCTGTATATTGAATAATGGTATTCTTGCCTATAAAACGATAGGGCACACTGTAATAAGACTTGTCTGCGGAGAAGTACACATATCCAATCTTCTGAACTTTTGCCCTGCAGTATTCTGTCATTTCAAAACCTTCGGTAGGAAGTTCTTTTAGGTATTCTTTTTCTACGGTTCTAAACAACTCGAGTCGACTTGCGTCCTTTCTTTGGAAGAGTAACTTGTTATAAGCCGTGAGTAACGTTTTAATTTCCTTGTTTAGATCCTCTAATGTAAAAAAGTTCATTTCTCGCATTGGATAATAGATCCGTTGATAGACTAGATTGACTGCATTCTCCACCAACGCTTTATCTTGTGGGGCATAGGTGCGCGTAGGATTCACAACACAGCCGTAATGGTGCGCAAAATCTTTAAAGGATCGATTAATTCTCGGCTCGTATTTACTTGCTCGACTTACCGCTGATTTAAGGTTATCACAAACAATAGCTTTAGGTACCCCTTGATAAAAATGCAGTGCATTCTCACAACATTTGATGAAGTCTTCTTTTTTCTGACTCACGCACGCCTCTACATAGGTATAATGGCTATTAGGGAGTATACACACAAAAACTTCCACAGCCATTTCTTCACCTGTTGCTTTATCAACTATCTTAAGCTTTTTACCAGCATAATCCACAAACATTTCTTTTCCTGGCTCATGCTCAAGTTTCATTGACCCTTTAATCTTGCTATGTTTTCGGTGGTAATGCTCAAGGAATTGAGTGTAGCTGTAGGGTGTATCCACTAGAGAGACATACTGTTGATAATGATACTGGAAAGTAAATCCAGGGTGATTACGAGCCAAATTAATTTGGTCAAAATACTGCAGGAGTTTATCTTGACGATTTGAGTCCACCGTGCTTGTATGCGGGAACATTTCACTAAGCTGCGCAGGGGTTTGTTGCACAAGTTCCTTTACGCAGTAATTACCGGCCCTAACGCGGTTAATGTAGGAGTTGATTGTGTTACGTGATATTCCAAGCGTAACTGCAATTTGACGATTACTATAACCGTCTAAATGAAGTGTAAGAATTTGTTTAAAGTCCATAGGATCAAGTATATTCGCCATAGCTTATCTTTTTTACAAGATAAGATACTTGATCTTCCTAGTGGCACAATTTGAACCGAATTAGGTGGCACAATTTGAACCGAAATTTCGAATCGTGATCAGTGGCACAATTTGAACCGTTTTGGGTGGCACAATTTGAACCGAAAATTCAGATCGTAATCAGTGGCACAATTTGAACCGAATTAGGTGGCACTAATAGACCGAATTGGGTGGCACAATTTGATCCGTAATATCCAATTCACTTAAATACTGTCTTTCACAATCTATAAAATCCTTTCCATTCTTGTTTTTAAATCTAAATTTCTTAGAAAAAATATTTTTTAGATAAGCCCTGATTGAGGTTTCTAAATGAAAAATTATTTTCATTGATAATTCTATTCTATTATCAACAAATGAAAGTAAAGATGAATTTTTTTTTTGCTCATCCACAGAAGAAAAAGGAATTTTAAATTTCTTTAAATCACTTCCATTAATAGAATTTATTGTTGCTGCTAAATTTTTATTGACAATTTCTTTATATTGTTTTGTATCAAACCACTGTCGGGCGACTTGTTATTCTAAATCAACTTCAGTGTAGTGCTTTCCTTATTTCCAAATATTCTGCAAATAGTCAAATGGTTTTGGTAAGAATGATAAAATCCATTTAACTGTTTCTTCACCAGTTACTTTACCAATTTCTATTAAGCTAATTTTTTGGATTGAATCAGTTTTTTCTAGAATATTGAATTAATGCTTCAATTATCTCATTTACGCTACCAATAATATTATCTTTTATCATCTCATCATTTTTCAAAACAATGCAAATCTTGAAATTTTCTTGATTTTCAAGAATTATTATTTCAGTATTTCCTGAATAAGTCCAATTACCTTCTTTTTCAAAATCAGCGATAAAGTCAGCAAATTGTTTTTAGCTAAATGACCAAGGGATACCATCTGGGTTAGATGTAAAATTGGTATTTAATTTTTTTGCATCACCAATACCAGGTTGATATGCACAATAACCAGCACAATAGAAATGAAGTGTTTTTCCTGTTCTATTATTCAAATATTCTATTCATTGAAAGACATCATCAAAACTTCTTTTGTTAAATTTTGGTGCAAGTAAAATTGCTTTTAGACCATTTGGATTTCCATTTCGGTGTTGTGTTACATTAGTCAGATTTGGTGCTTCAATCATAATTTGAGGTGTTTGTTTTTTTTAAAGTTGCCCAACGTTGTAGCACGTGGCTAGGTTGGGGAAAAAAGATGTGAGATTTTCGAATAATCACCAATTTTCCAAATACAAAACTATCTTTAAACTCAGCCTAAAAATCTCTCCAAACTGCTGTTAGCGGTTCGGGCTTTATTTTTAATGTCTGTCTTACTTGCTTTAACTCCGTCTAATGTTGTATGTTTATCTTCGTTAAAAATTGCTTGCGCAATTGAAATAATTGTTTCTCTACAAAGTAAACCAACAGTATGAAATTATTCTTCGTTTGACGCTTGTTTAAGTCGCATCTTAATTTCTTTAGTCGTTCTATAAATACGTTCCCAACCTGTTAAATTAACTGAAATGTTTAATAGTGCAGGTTGTTCTGTTTCTTGTAAAGCCTTTAATAAGTTTCCATACATTTCTCCGATAAATGCACGTCTAGCTTTGTATTGTGGCATTTCTCCTGAATTCCATCTTGCATACCAAGTCCATAAGTCGTTAAAAATATTTGGATTTTCAAAGGGAAGTCGTTTGAGTGCTTTATCAACCAAAGAAAATCGTTTTTGGTACTCATCATTTACATTTTGAATTCTCTGACCACCCGTTGAAACAGAAATCATAGAGTCCTTGAGATAATTCACTTCAATTATTAGTTGATCTTTCGTGAAAATGTCAGCAATTCTATCCCACTCAATTTTAGGGATTGATTTCAGAATTTTCAATGCTGCTAAAGATTTAGAAGTTGCAGACTTGTGAAAACTTCTGAAATAACATTCGTAATTCGTTTTTGAAAATTGACAAAAAAAGTGCTTGACGTTATAGTTGCTCTTAACTTTAAAGCTTACTTGTTAATATGTATAACAATCCTCTTATTTTATTATTAAATCAAATATATAAAAAGTATTTGCACTTTCTTGGAGTCTAAAATACTAACAACTTTTCATTTCCCATTACGGTTTTCCGTAAACTCAAAAAAAAAAGTCTTTTCAACCCTTATAGACAGTAGAAATACAATCGCCAGTTAAGGTTTGTGGATTTTATATTTTTGTATATTTTCTTGCAAATTCCTTCAATGCATGGATAAGCTTTGGATTATTAACCATATTGGCTTTTCCAGTCGTTTCATTTATTTGCTCAATCTCGTAGGGTATTTTTTCGATATTATGTAATCTTACGAGTTCTTTTTGTAATGCCTTAGCCAAACCTGTATCAATTCTATTTTGTGGTTCAAACAAGTCCATATTATCTACTTGAAGTAATTCGCCTATTTTATTAAGCTTATCACTATTGGGTTGATACTTATTAGAATTCCACTGACTAACTGTTGTATAATCAACATCTACCCACAACGATAGCAAACGAGAAGATGCGCCTTTATCGATAGTTATAGTTTTTATTCTATTTACAATATTTTTCCTTTCTGACATATTAATTTTATTTTTAAAAGTTTGTGTAGTACGCAAACTTTTGTTATATTTGCTTTACTTAATTAAAATAGCGACTAAAAGTAAGTGCTTTATGCAATTACGAATGATGTCACTCAGGAAAGGAAACCGCAAAAATCCGAATGAGTTGACATGGGTTCGCCACATTCTATTAGATTTCATTACTTTTGTATATCTAATAGGGCGAACTTCATGTAAGACTTTTCGGAACCATAGCTTAGGTTATGGCGGGCTCTTTGCGGTGCCCCTTTCAAAGCTTTGGAGTTCGCCTCTATTTTTTCTCCATTACTTTTCAGAGTACATCGTTCCATAAACCCACAATTTTACCATGAGAACGACATTAAATCATTTACCTCCTTAAGAACAAAAGACTTTAAAAGTCTAATTGTCTAGATTTATAAAAGGTCACCAAAGCTTCCTTCTAATAGTATACGGTATGGTGATGGCTGCCCAAAATCTGCAAATTTCAATTGCCTTATACACTCCCAATCCAAACAAAAGGTAGGAGAAGTACTATTTAAGAACACACAAATTGCCAACATTGCCCACTTTTGAAAGTGGGGTAGAGACATAATTGCCTATTTAGGTAACTGATCCTACATTTCCAATTCAAAAAGCAACCCAGCCCTTCAATTTGAGGTTGACGGAATTTACTATCTGCTAATCTAACTCGCACGTTAAAAGTAAGATGTTTTTTCCACTTACCCAAATCGATTAAAGATTGATTTGCGGGTAGTGTTGGTTTTTTCTTTCAAACTTTTTAGTCAGGTGTTTAAAACCCCTGATAACGAGCATCAGATGGCTTCAGATACCATCTTTCAACCCATCTTTACATTCATATCTTCATTATATTTTTTTGGGAAGGATTTTCCTTCGCAATGCAGAAGCTATATGCCGACGAGAAGGGAAATCTAACTCCCAAAAAAGACTTAGGTCAATTGCGAAAAACTTACGTATAAAAATAAAAATGCCCTTTCCCTTGAGTAGAAGCAATACGGGAAAGAGCGTGGTCTTAATAATTGTTTAACCAAAAAAACCAAGAACAAAACTATGGAAAATAAGTTTTGCAGGGATATCATTGCCCTATTATTTTTAGTACTACTATGCCTCAAAATTCCTGCCCAGCAGAGAGCTTTCAAAGTAGGAGATGTACTTCCTGAAGATTTCTGGACAACAACTCATCTCATGGTGAATAGTCCGCAAAAGACAACAACTTTAGGGGAGAATCGAGACAAATTGATTCTGTTAGATTTCTGGGCAACATGGTGTGGCTCATGTTTGCAAAGTTTTCTAAAACTCCACCCGATTGAAAAAGAATTAGAAGGTCAACTAAAAGTGATTCCAGTAGCCTATGAAAGCACAGAAACACTTGAAAAATTCTTTCAGACAAAAATTGGTAAGAAATACCACTTTATAGAATCGATATCAGATGATAAGATTTTAACTACTCAGTTTTTGCCAAGGGCATTCCCCTATGTTGTCTGGATTAAGGATGGAAAGGTGCTTAATTTGACCGATGCACAACAGGTGACATCAGAGAATATTAAAAAAGTAATACAAGGTGAAAATTCAGTGCTTCAAACAGTCTTGCAATTAGATCACAAACGCCCCATGATGTTGGCAGAACAATTTGACTTGGAACGAGATGCATCCCTTGTGAGTTATCAGTTTCTAGCAAAAGGTCTGATTCGCGCAATAAATTACGGCAATAAGTTTCATCGGAGTGGAACAATAACCTATGGACGCCAATTTAAGAATAGGCCTCTCATAGATATTTACAGAGGAATTGTACGAGAGATTTTCGAAGCAAAGGGAGCTGATTTCAGAAGTAATAGGATACTTATACTAAGTCAGAACCCTGATAAATTGAAACCTGGAGAAATAGACGATCCTCAAAGACATGAAAATTATTACAGTTTTGAATTTATTACTCCGATATCTCGTGCTAAGTCGCTTTACCCCGATATGCTTAGCTATCTAAATCAGAGTACGGAATATTTGGCAGAAATAAAGGAAGTTCGACGTAAATGTTTTGTTCTTACGAAGAAAACAAACTTTAATAAAAGTTCCTTGGTAGAAAATAAAGAAGGTGCTAAAGAAAAGAAATCAAATTCGAAATATGTTGTCAACGAACTTAATGAGCTGCCAATTGTGAAGTTTCCTTTAATTATTGAATCGGGTCTCGATCTTGAAATTTCAAGGGATATTCTAAAATTAGGCCGTTTTGAAGAGGTCAAACTTGCACTAAACCAGGCTGGATTCAATGTGAAAGAGAGTGAACGACAACTCTTGATGCTGGTCATCAAAGATCACCAATAATTAATTTAATAAACTATTTCTATGAAAAATATATTATCAGCTTCCTTTATAGTGCTGTTTGCAAGTGCATATGGCCAGTATACAGTGACAGGGACAATTATAGATCAAGCAGACCAGAAGCCATTGGCTGGAATTTTAGTTACGTCGCGACATTCAAAAACGGTTTCTCTTACGGATAAAAACGGTGAATTCAATTTGAATACAAATGTACCAAAGGTGACCATATCAGTTTCAGGTCCGGGTTATTCAGCACAGCAACTAGAACTTGAATTGCCACTAGCAAAACCTTTAAAAATAATATTAATCCCTAAGACAGAGTCGATTGAAGAAGTAATCCTATCGACAGGATACGAACAGATTTCAAAAGAGCGCGCCACAGGTTCGTATTCCGTTGTCGGAGATAAATTGTTGAGAAAGCAAGTTTCAACCAATATTATTGACCGGCTACCTGCTATTGTAAATGGGCTTACATTGAATAGTGGCGTTGGAGGAACTCATTTAATGGTACGAGGCCTCAGTACCATTAGGGGACCCAAAAGTCCACTTATTGTGGTTGATGATTTTCCTTACGAGGGAGACATAAACAACATTTCCCCAGACATGGTTGAGTCTGTCACCGTCCTAAAAGACGCAGCGGCTTCTAGTATTTGGGGAGCGAGGGCAGCGAACGGGGTCATTGTTATTACTACGAAAAAGGGAAAGTATTCCCAGCCATTGACTGTCGAGTTGACCGTTAACACTACTTTAAGCGATAAGCCTGATCTTAGGTATAATACGAGAATGTCAAGTTCTGACTATATTGATTTTGAGCGCGAATTATTTAGTCGGGGTGCATACAAGAGTAGAATAAATTCATCTTCACGTCCCGTTTTATCACCGGTTGTGGATTTACTTAACCAAGCTGAAAAAGGGTTCATGTCCTCTGAAGAAGCCGATCGTCAAATCGATGCGCTTCGTCAAATTGACATTAGAGATCAGTACTATAGATATATGTATACGCCACTACACAATCAACAATACGCATTGAATCTTTCTGGAGGTAGTTCCAAATTCAATTGGATTTCTTCTTTAGGTTACGATCAGAACTCAGGAAATCTTGAAGAGGAATTCAAGAGGCTAAACTTCAGTTTGCAGAATACCTGGAAGCCAACTGATCGACTTAGAATTCAACTTGGTGCTCTTATAGCAAATACGAAGAATAAATCGGGGCGTTTTGGATTTGATGATGTAAAGATCGACGGGAATTTGCAATTTCCGTATTTACGATTCGCGGAAGAGAATGGGAAGCCTGCTGTATTTTGGTCTAGATATAATCAACGTGCAAAAGATATGCTAGTGGGTAGCGGTCTCTACGATTGGAATTACTACCCTTTGACAGATTGGGAGCATTCTGTGAGGACACAAACTAGCACAGAAGTTACCCTTAATTCGACCCTACAGTATAAGATTGTAAAAGGATTGGATCTTAATCTCAAGTATCAATATCAAACAACAAATGAAAATAGCAGAACTCTACATGATGAACAAAGCTATTATGCAAGGAACTATATTAATAGTTTTGCCTATTTTGATTCGTCCAATTCGCTTAATTGGAATGTACCTAAAGGTGCGATCTTAGACAAGTCCGTTGGAACCATTGGAGTAAATAATGTCCGAGGTCAGTTAAATTATAATTATTCATCTACTCGACATGATGTAACTGCACTTGCAGGTGTAGAAACAAGATCTTGGAAATCTACAAATGATCAAGATCGGTTATACGGGTATGATTCCAAAAGGCAGACTGCATCCTATGTTGATTATGTAACGCCATATCTTGATTTCTTTACCGGTAGTAAAACGAACATTGCGAATCTACAAGGAATGCAGGAATATAATAATCGATTCATTTCGATGTATGCGAACGCGGCATATGTTTTTGATAAAAAGTACATTATTTCTGCTAGTGCACGACGTGATGCAAGTAATCTGTTTGGTCTGAAAACAAATGATCAATGGAATCCATTTTGGTCTGCTGGTTTTTCGTGGAACCTATCGAATGAAGATTTCTATTCTATAGCTTGGCTTCCTAATTTTAAATTCCGAAGTTCTTATGGCTTTAGTGGGAATATTGATCCTGCGATGGTGGCGGTCACAACTTTAATTTACGATTCAAGTAACTATATCTATACAGGAGAGAAAACCGCACGAATAGCTAACTTTTTAAATCCAAATTTACGTTGGGAAACTTCTAAAGTGGTAAATCTCGCAATTGATTTTGCATCAAGGAACAATCGTATTGCAGGATCTATCGATTATTTTATGAAGAACGGGAGTAATCTGTTTGGTGAAGCTCCGCTTGATTCGACCACGGGAATTCGCAGTATGCTATGGAATGTTGCCGGTATGAAAAGTAGAGGAGTAGATATCGAACTTAATACTCAAAATATTGTCAGTCGACAATTTTTATGGAATACCATTTTGAACTTTAGTACTGCACATGACCAAATTACAGAGTATTATCTTAACGATGTACCGGCATCGTATTATGTTTCAAAAGCAGGTAGTTCCTCAGTATCCGGTAAAGTTGGACTCCCTGTATATTCTGTCTTTGCCTATAAATGGGCTGGCCTTGACCCAGTCACTGGGGATCCCCAAGGATTTCTCGATGGCGAGGTTAGTAAGAATTATTCTGCAATTACAGGTTCGGATAAAGGGATTGAGGATCTAGAATATTTTGGGTCAGCCATACCCACCACGTATGGATCGTTTATTAATACATTTTCGTTGGGTCACTTTTCGCTTGACATTGCAATGAGCTACAAACTGGGGTATTGGTTTAGACGTAGTTCTATTGCGTACAATCCCTTAATATCGGGCTCGGTTGGACATAGTGATTTTGGTCTTCGTTGGCAGAATCCAGGAGATGAGAATTTCACAGAGGTACCTTCACTCATTTACAGTTCAAATGCAGCACGTGATAATTTTTATGCAGGTTCAAGCACTTTGGTTGAAAAAGGAGACCATGTAAGGTTGCAATACCTCAATTTCGGTTATGATTTTGGTAAAAATGAACTTAATAATTTATCTCTTAAATCGCTTCGAGTTTATTGTGCGATAAATAATCTTGGCCTACTATGGAGTGCAAATAAACACAATATTGATCCACAATATTTCCTAGGAACAAATTCGATAAAGCCAAGTACAACTTATTCACTTGGTCTTCACTTAAAATTTTAAAAATTATGAAAAACATCATTTGCCTTTTGAGCAGTTTAATATTTATACTTAGCAGTTGTGATCGGTTTTTGGACGTAAAATCGAACTCAAAATTAACGATTGCGGAAACCATAGAAGATAATCAGGCTCTACTAGATCGTTCCATATTACGTGCAGGGTATACCGCAAGTGGAGAAATTTCAGCAGATGACTATTATGTCTCAGATGCTGACTACGATGTAAACAGATTTGATTTTGAAAAAATGCTTTATATTTGGAAACCAGATCATGTATCAACGCCCGGTGATAATGATTGGGTTAATCTATTTGCTAAGATTGTTGTTCATAATACAGTCCTTGACAATATAAAACATTATAAATTTGAAAATGCTGATAATTTACGAGGTCAAGCTTTAGTTTATCGCGCGGCTGCTTATCTTGAGGCTGCTCAAACATGGTGCCTCGCCTATGATCCATCGACGGCCTCGAATGAACTAGGACTTCCTTTGCGATTAACTGCAGACATGAATACCCCTTCTGCAAGATCGACATTAGATAAAACATTTGAACAAATTCTAGAAGATTTGCACACGGCAGTGGATTTACTTCCCCCTAGCCAAGTTTCAATTGTACGCCCATCTAAAGTAACTGCATTTGGTTATCTCTCAAGAGCCTATTTGTACATGGGAAATTATGAGAAATCGCTGTTGTATGGCAATCAAGCCCTTTCATTGTATTCCAAATTACTTGACTATAATGAACTTAATGCAGATGCCCCTTATCCATTTCAAATCATGCATGAGGAATTGATTTTCCCTAGTACTAAGGTTTCCGCGTACTTTCTTCATAAGAATCGAATTAATATTCACGAAAACTTCTATAATAGTTATGAAGACAATGACCTTCGTAAAGCACTTCAATTTACAGAAAAAGCTGGCGGTGGAATAGGGTTCAGGGGGAATTATACGGGTTCTACCTTGATGAGCAATGCGCTTGCAACCGATGAACTCTATTTAAATATTGCCGAATCGTATGCGCAGTTAGGTCAGACTTCAAAAGCGATGGAACAACTCAATCAATTACTAATTACACGTTGGAAGCGCGGTACCTTTGTTAGTTTTACTGCCGATTCGAAAGAAGATGCCATTGAGCTAATTCGTGTAGAACGCAGAAAGGAGCTACTTATGCGCGGGCTTCGATGGGCAGATATTAAAAGATACAATAGAGATGGCGCAAATATCACCTTAAGCAGAACCATTAAAGGGGAAACTTTCACGTTGCCCCCAAATGATCTTCGTTATGCAATAGCTATTCCTGAAGAAGTTATTGAAATTTCAGGGATGCCACAGAATAGAAGATAAAAGGTGGGGTACAGACCCCACCCATTAATTGACCTTTGGTTTTTATAGTTCAGATTTGAAACCATCTGAAAGATCAAGTATTTCTTGTCTGCTTTTTGTTTCCAAAAAAACATCAAGATCGACGTTGTCAGGAAGCGTGATATTGCAGGGTAGCATTTCTTCCGATCCACATGGATTAGAATTATTCTGGGTACTCCAATTGTTCTCATCACTGAAATCATCAGACATACTTGTGCCTATGTAGTGATAAACAATATCGTCAGCATTCTGACTTTTCTCTGCCATTTGAAATGACATTGTAATTCCTGCTGTTAGCAGGGCGACTACCAACATTGCGTTGGTTCTTAAAAATGAAATGGTTTTCATTGTAAAAAAATTTAATAATTAAAATAAATATTGATAAAATTGGTACTTGACTATTCCTAGTCAATCGGTTGCTATGTATTCGGGAGAACAATAGGTTCTCCCTTGTACATTGTAGCCAACTGAAATTCACAGTTGACAAGTGTCATGCATGCTGCAGCATGCAATTAAGAAGTTCGCGAACCTTCTTAATATCTCTTTTGTCGGTCTATGTTTATATTCATAGACACCGCACATTGCTATAAGTTGTAGCCTCATTATAACTCTCAAGTTTAAGTTTCAAGATCGTTTGAGATTGGTTTCAATTCAGTACTATTGAATCTAAACTTTAGGGTATGTTATTTCAAAAGGAATCTGAACTGCACTTAGCCAAGTTGACTTGATCTTCGTTGAATTCCTATCCACTCTTTCGAAGTTTCCAATAGACGTTCTTTCTCAGATAGGTGGGAGTGAGTTGGTCTTTGGCTAAGACAATTCGAGTCTTAGGAGTTCCAATCGTTTCCCAAGTTCCGTCACATGGACATTTCTGTCCAGAGTAGGTTAAGATTACAACAGGATCTTTTTCAAAAAAGAAATCCCTGTAAGAAATCCCATGTTTATGAGTACTCATAGATTTGGGATTTTTTTTAGCCCTCAGTTTCTAACCAATGTTGTCTGTCCTTTTTCGGGGGTAGTTTGGTCGTGTCCTTATTGCTATCTTCGGTTTCTATCCAATGTTGTCTATCTTTTTTAGGAGGCAATTTGGTCGTGTCTTTATTGCCATCTTCAAGAAATAAATCTTGAGGTTTTAAAATGGTGCCTGTAGGATTTTCCACTTTAAAAGAAGCGGGCATAGAATCGCGATCTTGACACGATAATAAAACAGTTGATAGTAGAATAACAGCGAAGCCACTGTAGGCTGCAAATTGAAATGTTTGGTTTTTCATAATGGGTTAATGTTTTAAGATTAGCCCGGCCGGTTGATTTTTTGTTTGATAGAATTCTTGGGGTAAATGTATGTAATTCAGGCATATGAAAATTTTCGGGTAGGGAACGGATCGTGATCCGTTCCCTCACATGCAGAATCCGTTCCCTCCTTTTTGAGGCGAAATTTCATCAGAAATAGTGAAAAGTGGGCTCCTATCAATTCGGGTGCGGTATTTTAATGATATTATGCAAAGCATACTAAAAGTTGAAAAATAATTGAAAAAAAGTTTTATTTTTATCAAATACGTGCGAGTATGCGTAATCCGTTCCCTTCTTTAGTCCTAATTTTAGCCTCAAACTATGCAATTTCGCAAGGTTTTACCCAAAACTATGACTATTATGATAAGCTGTATGGTCATTTTTCTGAAAATGACGTTAGGGCGCTAGTGCCTTTAAATCAGAGTATAAAAGCTGCAAAATTCCAGAAAGATTATCAGCATTTAACCTACGTTTATGAGGACGCAGTCTATTTTATGGGAGACAGAGACGTAAAATTGCACTACGCGGACAGCAGTTTGGTGGCAGCGAAGCTTTCAAAAGACCATAGTTTAATTGCAAAAGCTTTTTTAGGCAAGGGAATCGTTTACTATTATAATTTCCGAGATTACAGAAAAGCACTTGACGAATACCGAAGAGCCCACAGAGCGGTTCAAAAATCAAAAGATTCCTACTTAAATTACAAAATACAGTTTCACATTGGCTTAGTTAAGAAATACCTTGGTTTTTACGGGGAAGCTGATTCTCATTTTGCGCAGTGCGTGGATTATTTCAAAAGGGGTTTAGAGAATGTCAAAAACAATAAATTGCATTTGAACGAGCGCCACAATTTGACCAAAGGCTATCTGAATTCTCTCTATCAACAAAGCCTTGTTAAACGTCAATTAAAGGAATATTCAGCAGCTCGTGATCTTATTTCAGAAGGACTTGAAGAGTTGAATGCATTAGAGGACTATTCTGAAGAAAGAGGGAAGTTTATGTTAGGCCGTGGAATGGATCTCCTATTCACAGAGGATTTCAACAGCTCCTATTCCGTTCTTTCTGATGCCTTATTCCTTCTTAAATATGAAGAAGATTTTACGGCGCTTGCCTTGACTCACTATTATTTGGGGAAAACAAGTCTAGATCTGAAGGAAAAGACAAAAGCCAAGCGGCATTTCTTGGCTGTAGATTCCCTGTTTTCGAAGTATGGTTTCTTTGAGCCGGAACTACGTTTGAATTATCGATATTTAATCCAAGGCATGGAATCGAAGACTGACCATGAGCAGAAGGTTTATTATCTAAATCAACTAATAAAATTAGATAGTATCGAAAATAGGGAGGAGGCTTATATGGCAGTAGCAGTCCTACGAGAATTTGACCCCGCTACTGACAAGGCTAAATCCGAAACGATTGGTGTATCGTTGACCAGCCGTTTAATGCAACTTTTGATAATTCTCTTCATTGGAGGAGGCCTCTTTTTACTTAAATATTTTAAACCGAAAAGATCCTTAATAAAAAGGAAGGCAAAAATTCTCTTTTTAAGAGCGATGCGAAAAGTAAAAGGTCCCCCAGAACCATTTACAGAAAATCAAATAAAAACCGCAATCCATGCACTAAATCAATTCAAGAAGGATCAGGGTTTTGTACAGAAAGGGATTAAAGTAGAGAATGTCGCTGCAATGCTAGAATTGTCACCGAGGCTCATTAGCTATGTGGTTAATACCTCAGAGAAAGAAAATTTCAGTTTTTATATCAATCGACTCCGATTGGAGTTTGCGGCAAGACAAATAAATAAATCCTCAAAACTCAAGAGTTTTTCAGTTCAAGATATCGCCGAGCAAGCCGGCTTTACAAGCCGCCAAACCTTCACTCGATTATTTCATGATTTTTTTGGAGTCACTCCAACAGAATATTATGAACGAATGAAAAAGAACCGAGGATAAGGGAGATCGATACGACCTTGATCTCATAAAGCATCAGTCTCTTTCTAAACGGCTAAGTGTTTCTCTAGATACACCAAGATAATGAGCAATCATTGTTTTAGAAACCCGCTGGAAAAGTTCCGGATATTGGCGGAGTAGCAATTCGTATTTTTCTTTGGCAGAATTTTTCATCATCGAAAGAACCCTTTTTTGCAGGGCCACATATCCACTAAAGGACTTTGCGTTGTGAAACTGATACATTTTAGGCACTTTGCTACACATATTTTGTTTGTCTTCTAAACTCAATTCTAAGACTATGCAAGGCTCTAAAGCTTGCACGCACATTTCACCTCTATCGGTATTTGCGTAGGCTACATAATCTGAAATCCACCAGTTTTCCATCGCAAATTGCACAATGTGTTCTTTCATTAAATGATCATGGCTAAAGGCTTTGAGAAGTCCTTTTTGAACCAAAAATTCGGATTCAACGATTTGACCGCTTTCTATCAAGTATTCTTTTTTCACTACCTCTCGAGGTTTAAAATAAGAAGAAACCAAGTCGAAATCTTCGTCGGTCAACGAAACAATTTCCTCGATATGATTGCGTAAAAAAGCAGAAAATTCCATTTCGCAAAAATACGAAATGGAATTTTCTAAATTTTAAAAAGCAATTTTATTTTGCTAATTCCTTTACCACCGCTTCTCCAACGGCTTTTGCGGATTGAGGATTTTGTCCCGTGATTAAACGTTGATCGGTTGTCACATGAACTTCCCACGGTGCTGATTTTTCAAAAATACCACCCCGTTCTTTCAGTTGATCCTCTAGTAAGAAAGGAACTACATTCGTTAATTTCACGAGTTCTTCTTCTTCATTAGTAAAGCCATTCACTTTTTTGCCTGAAACTAAGTAAGACCCATCATTCAATTTAATATTGATTATACCTGCCGGTCCATGACATACGGCGGCAACCACACCTTTTTTCTCGTAAATCTGAGCTGCTATTTTGGCAATTTCTTCGTTTAGAGGTAGATCCCACATTGCGCCGTGTCCACCTGCAAAATAGATAGCCTCATACGTTTCTGGTTTCACATCGCTTGGTTTCATACTGTTGCTTATTTTGTCTTGGTAATAGGCATCTTCCCAAAACAATCGATTGGTTTCATCTGTCAAATCAAAACCATCTACGGGAGGAGTACCTCCTTTTGGACTTACAAAATCGATTTCAAAACCGGCTTTGGTGAGTACTTCCCAAGGATGGGATACTTCACCCAAAAAATATCCGGTTTTTTGGCCAGAACTACCTTTGGTGTCGTGGCTGGTTACTACAAATAATATTTTCTTTTTCATGTTAGGAGTATTTGTTGATTGTGCATTAAAATTTGTTGCTAGTAGGATAGCCATTAAAAGGGTTGCAAAGTTTATAATTTTCATCTTTAATCATTTTTTAGGATACCATCTCGTTATTTAGAACTTTACCGAAAACCTGAGTTAGGTGTTTGGCATACTCTTTCTTATAATTCTCAATGCGCTGTTGAGTTGCATTCTTTTCTAGATCATGGAAATGAAATCCCTGAATTTTTTCCATACCTGCAAAGGCATTCATTCGATGGAATCCATAGAGAACACCGTCGTCAACAGAAGTTTGATCAAAAAACTCGCCAGGAAGAGTAAATGCTGTATCCGGTGCGTTCCATGTAGAATTAACCATATACTTTTTGTCCTGCATTAAACCACCCGTTCCGTAATTGATAGCGGGATTTTTCCTTGAACGACCGTCACTTTGATAGATGCCATTCTGATGCCCTGCAGTGAACACTTCATCAATGTATTTTTTCATTTTAAAGGGCAACTGAAACCACCAAATGGGTGTGTTGTAAATAATTAAATCTGCCCACTTAAAATTTTCAACTTCATCCATGGGAACAAAATCATCATTGATGTCTATCACTCGAATTTGAAGTTCATTTTCAAGTAAAAAATCTGCGGTCCATTGCGTTAATGTTTTATTAAACGCTCCTCCGGAATGTGCAAAATGCTGTCCGCCATTGATTACAAATATCTTTTTCATTGTACTAAATTTGATAGTGCAAAATTGAGGCTTAATGGCGGATTTCACTTGTGATATAGGTCACAGTTTAAGCGATGACTTTGTACTGCGTAGACAATCTCTTTGTGAATTAGGAGCGCAGAATTCTCTGCGCTCCCTTGAAAATACGATATAAATCTCACGATTTCCCTTAGAATGTTTTTGCTAGAATTAGATAAACAATTGAGTTTCCTGATGATCCCATTACAGACTTCCTTTAATCAAGAATGTATATTTTTTTATTTTTGAGGCTAATCCCAATTCGATTACCAAACCAATCAAGGCTTGTTTTGCCTTCATAGATTAAGCCTTCTACAAAAGTCACTTTCGGATTTTTCAATTCAACGTATTCATTTGAGATCGAGTCGATGGATCCTCTATAGAAGTTCGTCACAATTTTCTCATCAAATTCACTTTTCTTTTCACTCCTCACTAGTTTAGTCTTATCCACACCTAATGTTGAAATTAGTTTATCACTTAGCCAATAGGAATTCTTTCCTGCGCCAGAATCTAATAGGACTTGAATTTTGTACTTTCCATTGAGCACTACATAGGTGGAAATATCAATTGATTTATCCCCACTTTTATGCAATTGGATATCAAAAGATTTTGCATTTTTCAAAGTGGAAAGATCCGTCAATTCAATTACTTTCTTGTCGATATCAATAATAAAATCGGTGTCATTAAACATTTGAAGTGAAAGGATTCCGTCGATACCCTCCAGCCTCATATCAAACGTAGAGTAGGGAACCTCTTTGAACTTTCTGCCTGCAAAATCAACTTCTTCGTTTATGAAAATTGGGGCATCAATTCTTTCGCCAGTTGCACGGTAAGCCGTCAAAAAATTATAAGTTGATTTTTGCTTTAAGTCTTTCGCAAAACTATCGAAGAATAGATTAATCCCTCCTCCCGTATCAAAAATGAAATTTCCTTCTTTTCCTTCAATTTTTGCTTTGGTAAGGATGTGACCAGAGGGCAAAACTTGAATGGTTACAATTTGGCTAAATAACGGCATAGAAAGCAGCGCTAGCAAGAAAGTTATCGATATTTTTTTCATTTACTTCTTTGTTGATAAATTCAAATATAAGGCTATAATTTAAGAACTTGGATTCTAAAATGCATATAATTTCTGAATTTTCAGAAGTCTAAAACTACGAGTTACTTACAAATTCAGTTGTCCGGAATTTCCGGATAGCTGCTGCGTACTTGACTCTAATAGATATCGATGAGAGAGCTAATTAAGAACGATTGTTCTTCTCCGTCGTTCGGGATACACTATTCTACGTAATGTTTACGCAATTTTCACGAATGTAGACACCTTGATGAATCTTGACTAAATTATTATCGAATCCAATATTGTGCATTTAAAGACAGATCACCGTCTGGGAAGAAATTTTAATAAAGGAAGTTTGGGCGACAATGTCCACAATATCAATATTTTTATTTGCAGCAGCATGCTTTTCTAACTTAATGCGTTATTTATTTGCATTAACTGCTCTGTCTACTTTTCGTAAATAAATGTCCAGTTTTTTGTATAGTAAACTGGACATTTTGCTGACGTTTGATTTTAAATTATTCAAATTAACGGACTGATTATAAAGAAGATGAATAATTAAAGCCTTTAAAAAATTATTTTTACCTATAATGTGACGGGACAGATTATATACAATGATTTTTTGAAGTCAAAAATATAAAGTGTTGATAAAAGATATTGTTTCTGAAATTGGAAGTTACTGGGTTCTCAATACATTTTGTTCAAAAAGCACGATATGCATTTGCTTAAAAACCTGTGCACTTCAACTAGCAATTCTTTTTATATGTCGGCCACTAGCCTTTACCATTTAATAGTTAGGTAGTATTCCACTATTCGTAGTGCAACAAATAGTGCAAAAGCTATTATTAGTTTGACTAAAAATTTTCCTTTGGATTGCTCAATTTTATTTGATTCTAATAAGGTTTTAATACTTCGAATAAGTTTACCTCTATTTAGCCACAAGATAATTAATATCAATAATTGATACAGAATCGCTGCTCTTAAAGCTCCGAGATGAACTCCGAAATAAATATCTTGAAAGATAACATTAACGAGTATTGTGGAAGTAAATAAGCAGCCGATCACTCTTGTTTTCTTTATCAAAATAAGAATTCCTCCCACTATTTCAAAAAGACCGAGAGTTATTGCGAATGACTTAGAGTAACCATAAAAAGCCCACATTAATTCCATACCAGTTAATTCCGAAACATTTTTGTCTATTTCTAAGGCTCCATTAAATTGAACAATTTTTGCACCGCCATAAATAAACATTGCAAAAACGATTATCCAACTTATTGCGTTTTCAAATATTTCGATTTTATCTCCTTTGGTCAAATTCATTTTGGTTCAAATATTTATTTTTCTTATTCCATCTTTGTTTCTGGGCCTTCTTGTGGAAGCTTATAAAGCTTAATTGCTGTATAGGCGATCCAAAGAAAAACAAAGAAGAAAGTAATCCGTTGGCCTACAGAAGGGATATTAGGAAAGATGTAATACCAAAACCCAAAAACAATGGTTATCCATACAAAAATCAATAGAGGTAAATTGCTGCTTTTCCAATAATTGGAACTTTTCATCAATTTCGGATAGCAAAAAGTACCAAGTAGGAAAAACAGATAACTACCATAGCTACCCACCTTATGTAAAACCGTTATCGTGGAAGTGCGGTTGTCCATATCGGCTGGAAAAACACCCGAAAACATCAGAAAGAAACCGGTTAAAAATATGCCGATTAAAGGGAGTTTAGATGATTCTTTTGAGGCCATGGATTGATACAATCCTATGGAATAGATAGAAATAAGAATTCCTGGAATGATGTATCCGAATATATTCCAAAACCATTTGTTTGGTGCATCAAGAGATCCCAGCTCACTAACTTGTTTATACAAAAAACTGTATTCCGGCCTTTGATTTGCCATGATGAAATAGGTCGTGCACAGTAGAATAGGGGCTAAAAGTCCAGCAATTGCGTAATGTTTGTTGTTCATAGATTGTGATTGTGCAGTATTTTGGTTCAAAGATAATGTCTTATCTAATCGCAAAATTTGACCTAAATCAAAAAACACTCTTTATGGCTCGAACCCTGCTTAATGTTTCTTGTGTCATTCCTAAATGAGAGGCGAGCATTCCTAGGGGTACTCTTTGTAGTTTGTTTTTTTCAGTTCGGTCAAAGAGCTGGTATCGCTCGATAGCAGAGTTAAATTGAAGGGAAATGATCCGTTCTGACTGCTCCAAAAAATACTGGGAAATAAGCATTCGTCCAAATCTTTCCATCTCGGGGAAATCTTTGAAACACTCTTCAAGGTCGGTTAAGGAAATTTTTACTAGTTCAGTTTGTTCCAAGGTTTGAATATGGAAATGGTCAGGTATATTCTGAAGAAAGCTATAAATTGAAGTGATCCATTCATTTTCTGCAGAGAAATTGTCCGTGATTTCTTTCTCTCCTTTATGGTAGTACGTTCTTATTAGACCACTGGTGATGAAATAAGTGTGTCTACACGTTCTATTTGGTTTGTGAAGAAAATGATTCTTTGGCAGTTCTATTTGTTCACCAATGGATTCAATTCGATTTTTGAGTTCGCTAGAAACTGGAATGAAATGGGTAATATGATTTATTAAATTTTCAATAACGATCGTTGCTTATTTTAGGCTTGCCATGAGCTTACTTATCGATTCTACAAAGTAGCACATTTACTTCTTACTTGCTAGAGATTGTCGATATGTGAAAGCGAGATACTCAAAGATATACTTTTATTTCCGGAAAATCCGGACAAGTGCTAAGTTTACACCTGAATTGATTTCGATGTGAGTACTTAAGGAAACTCACGTTCGTTTCCAACTTTCAGGGGTAAACTGCGATAAGTAATTTCAACGCAACTTTCAGGAGTGTAGCAAGTTTCAAAAATCTTGACTAAATTGCAATGTGATTCCCTATTAAAAAAACAAAGCTATGATAAAGAAAATTCTCATAAGTGTGGCCTTACTTCTTGCCTTAGGGTTTCTGGCCTTTCAAGTTTCACCATGGCCTGGGGCTTTAGCAATTCGATCATTTTTTAATTATTACGGAGAAAAGGCTAACAGTGCACTTGAAAAAGACGTGCCCAGTGGAATCATTTCAATCAAAAATCAACAATTTGATCCTTCGAATCCTTCCTTGACCTTTGATGTGTTTCATCCCAAAACAGAGAATCCCCTGCGTACAATCATATGGACACACGGCGGTGGTTTTATTTCAGGTTCTAAAGGACAGGTAGAAAATTATGCTAAGATTTTGGCCTCTAAAGGATACGTGGTGATTACACTGGATTATACAATCGCCCCTGAAAAGAAATACCCTACACCCTTATTTGAAGTAAGCAAAGCACTGCAGTATATTTCAACGAATCATGAAAAATATTTTGTAGATAAGGACTTTATAATTTTGGGCGGGGATTCGGCTGGTTCTATGATTACGGCTCAAACCGCAATCAGCATCACGAATCCGGCGTATGCCAAAGAGCTCAATCTTCAGCCAGGCCTAAAACCTCAGCAGGTGAAAGGACTGATCCTTTATTGTGGCTTTTATGACCTAAAAGTGTTATTGGATAGTGAAGCGCCCAACTTCTTTACTAAGACGGTTTCTTGGTCTTACTTGGGAACCAAAGATCTGAAAGAAGATAAATCCTTAAAAACGACTTCCATCGCAAATTACGTAACCAAAGACTTCCCAACGTCTTTTATCTCTGCGGGAAATGACGATCCACTTCTTCATCAATCCCTTTTCTTTGCCAAGAAATTAAAAAGTATCGGCATTAAAACAGACGAACTTTTTTACGACCAGAATTTAACCCCCGGTCTTGGTCACGAATATCAGTTCACGATGGACCAGCATGGAAAGGAGGCATTGGATCGCTCCTTACAATTTCTAAAAAATTTGCAGTAAGTTCCCAGTCAATTCAGCAGAAATAATAGCTCGATAAATTACTGAAATTTCAAAGTTCTTGTTTGTCCTTTGTCATCTACAGCATGCCATTTTCCATTTTCGAAAACAGCGGCTTGATGGTCTCCTTTATGTCTATTCACATCCACGCCTAGAACTTTTCCGTCGTAGTAGAAGGCTACGTTACCCTCCATAATCGTATGACCCGCAATAATGCGTTTTACGTCAAACAATTCTAGAGTTCTTTTGACTTCCGCTTCTGTGGCTTTGGGTTCAATGAAATATCCTCGATACCAAAACAGGGAACTTTTACCAAGGAAGAAGGGATCAACTTTGGGATCTCCTACGCCTTTTAAAACCTTTACTTGGTCATAAAAGGGACGGCAAAGTTCATTGATTTTCTCAATAGAATATCCCAGTTCGTTAATGACCGGAGATACCCCTGCGTGCATAGCCAAGTTATCCCCAATTTTCTCGATGGTATTCTTAGTTCTTAACCAGCGGCCTAGTTCGGTGTTTGTGGTGAATAGGGACATGTAATCAACGCCCATTAGCTTAGCAGTTTCTAAGTATTTGGGATGAAGGTAACGTAAATCGCCAGAAAGGTTCATGATGTCGTGGTTTCCTAAAATGGTATGGACATAGCCTCCTGCTTTTTTAGCTTCTATTTCTAATTTGTAGAGTAACCACATGATTTCTGTTACGGTGCTCCCACGGTCAAATAAATCACCACAAATAACAAGATGCCCTTTGCCGTAGGTCCACTTGTAGTTCTTATCCATTATATGGTTTGCAATAAGAAGGGTTCGAAACCCTTCGAACTGTCCTTCTAAATCCGACACCACAAACATCTTCTTCGGCTGACTAAAAACGGAAGGCTCATTTTTAAGTGCCTTTTTTAAAGGCACTGTGAAATCTAGATCTGAGTTCTCAAATTTAACTTGAACCTTCTTATCTTTTAATTCAATTTTTGAGGCGATGCCTTTTTCAACACTTGAAGCCCAAGGTTCTCCTTGGACATAAGTGACGTGCGGGCCGTCGTAAATTGTCTGTGAAAATGCTGAAAAACCAAATAATACCATTAGGAACTGTAGTAAGTTTATTTTCATTGTTGATACGTTTTAATTGAGTTAGTGAAAGGTAGTAAAAAAAAAGAAGTAGAGTAGGTTCCCGTTTGGCTCTCAACTGGGACTAACTCTACTTCTTTTCTTATGCTACCTTCTTTTACTTAAGACTTGCCTGGCCGCCTACTATAGGTAAGGTAAGGGTGGTTCCATCTAAATCCACTGTGAGTTCTGTACCTGGCTTTGGATGAATGGTGAATTCTTTGTCGCTGGAAAAAATCAAAAGACCCAATTGCTGTCCTTTCTTGATGATTTGATCGTCTGGTTGTAGATCAAAGGTGACTTCGTAGAATTTACCTGGAACCAAAGGTTCTCCTTTTCTTAGGGAAGCATGGTTCTGTGGATCTGCCCATCCGCGAGTAATGATATTGTCTGTTATTTTAGCTCTTCTAGAATCACTCCATGGTAAGGAGACTAACCATACGGATAAATTAGCAGCAGGTTTATTGCTTGCCAATTTCACAGTGATTTTAGGTACTCCAGAGATATGAATATCTGATTCTAGTACTGGACTCACATAAAGTAAACGGTGATTCGTATAGTCGGCTCTGGCTAAACTCTCTCCTGAAAAAGAGTAGTTGTCCACGAGCGTTTCTTTGGCATTTGTGGTAGTTTTCGTGGTGGATAAGCCTCCTTTCTCAGGCGCACCTTTTGTCAAATGAAATTGTACGTCCTTGGCCTGTGGATTTGGAAAATCAGCATAAGGCGTAGGCTTATCCATTTCATCCGCTTCTCGTACAATCCAAGCTTTGTTCTTTTCATTCTCAATGCCGTTTTCCACTCCAAACAAATAGTGGGTAAACCATTTGTTCATCATCTCCATTGGGGGTGGACCTCCATGCCCATTTTGATGGTAATAAATGGCGGTTTCTAGACCCATTTCTTTGGCTTTCTTGTAGATTCGGTAGCTATGTTCTGGCATTACGTTCCAATCGTTAAAGCCATGGGACATAAGTAGAGCTGCCTTCATTTTAGGCATATGATTTAAATAATCACGTCCTTCCCAGAAATCGTTATAATCTCCGGTAATACGGTCCATACCATTTTTCATTTTGGTATCCCGAACTTTCGCATTGCTATAGGCACGTTTCGATTCATCCCCACTGTGAATGAAATCATAAAGTACATCTACGTCTTCCCCTAAATAGCCTCCTGGAGAACGTACCAGCCCATTAGAGCGGTAGTAATGATAATAAGAGGTGTTAGGAGCTACGGGTATGATCACTTCTAACCCTTTGACTCCGGTAGTGGCCGCAGCAAGGGGTAGGGTTCCGTTGTAGGAAGTACCTGTCATTCCAACTTTTCCGGTAGTCCAATAAGCTTTTACTTTTTCGTTTCCTTCTGCAGAAGTATATCCGTTCGCTCTGCCGTTAAGCCAATCAATAACCGCTTTAGGCGCTAAGGATTCGTTTTCTCCCCCCACAGTAGGGGAACCTTGTGATAGTCCCGTTCCTGGAGAAGCCGAATGCACTACAACAAATCCTCTAGGAACCCAAGTAGAAATAAGGGAATTCGATAGGATGGGACGGGTTCCGGTCCTTGTCACTTCAGCGTGAACGCGTGGCTTAGAAGCAGGCTGCCCTAATTCGTGGTTTACATCCCAAAATCCACCTTGTACATCAGGAGCAACGCCAGAATAATATGGGCTTGTTTCGTATATTACAGGAAGCTTTAATCCCTCGCTCTCGGTTTGATAAGGTCTAGTCACATCGACATACATTCGGTCTTTTTTACCATCCCCATCGGTATCGAAACTTGTTTCTACCCATAGATCCGTGCGGATCCATTTCTCGGCATCTTTGAATTCAGGGACAATCTGCGCTTGTCCGTTTTCAAAAATAGGAGCTGCTTTTTTGACGGTTTGAGCCCCTAAGCAAAGGGAGCCCGTGAGCAAAGCGAGATAAACGCTTTTACGAAATACTTTATTCATGATGGATTTTTATGTCAGTAGTGGAACTCCTTTCGATGGGGGAAAACCCCATGGACAGTAGCTAATAGAGTATAAAGATATAATTTCTTTGCGAATTGGGGCGGTCTTATCCTTTTTTTATGCCTTCTAGTCCCTTAGATTTGATCCTTAGACCTAGTAGCCTACTTTGGCGCGGTATCCTTTAAGTCCTTTCACGAATATCTCCATTGTACTTGCAAACTTTTGAACATAAAAAAGCCACTCTAAAAAAAGTGGCTTTCGTTGGATATAGAATTGAGTTCTATTTAGTTGGTCTCGGGTAAAAAACCGTATTCTTTTGAGTACTGCAGCATTTGCTCCGCAAAAGAGTTAGGGTAAGAAATTTTATAATCGGTTACCTGACCGCTGCTGTTTGTAACCGGCTTAATGTAAGGGTTTACAAAACCGCTATAAGGCGCGTTTTCGTACTCCGCACTACGGGCGAGTACTTCCTTATGAATGGCCTGATCTACTTTCACCCCATAATTCTCAACTAGGTTCTTAGCCGCCTCATAATCCCCTTCGGATTTGATTCTTTGCGTTTCTCTAAGAAGTTGTCCGAATAGGTCGTGAAGCTTATCGTAGTCCGTAATGTTGAAATAGGTTTTCCCATCCCTCACTACTTTTTCAATTACATGGTCCTTTTGTCCTTTTTCAAAGACCCAAGCGCTAACCCATTGGCGGTTTCTCATATGAGATTCTTCAATGTCCGCTCCCGGTTCTAGTCGCACAAGTTGCATCATGAGTCCATTACGGATATAGTTGTCATAAGCTGACATACCAACTGCTTTCCAATCGTCTACCAAGTTTAATTCTTGCAATTTCGGATCGTATAAGAAATACAGTCCCACTAAGTCCGCGCGGCCTTCTTCCATTGTAGAGGCGTAGCTTTTTAGGGTTTCCTTCGGAGTACCAATGCCCGGGTTAATTTGACCTGAGGCATGCCCAATTACTTCGTGAAGGGCCGTGTGGAGTTTGCTTGCAAGCTCTCCATATTTTGTAGCTAGTTCAAGTTCTTTTTCATCGTTTACAAATTCTTGTAGGCGGCTAGTTCCTCCCGCAGAATTATAGGCATCAATGATATTTCCAAGTGAAATGGATTTTGAACCGTGCTCGGCACGGATCCAATCCGCATTCGGAAGATTTACTCCAATAGGAGTACTTGGCGAAGAATCGCCCGCTTCTGAAGCCACAACCACGGTTTTGTAGCTAATACCCACTACATTCTTTTTCTTATGTTCTGGCATTAAAGGAGTGTGGTCCTCGAACCACTGCGCCTGATTGGAGAGTACATCCATTTTTTTCGACATATCAAAGTCTTTGATTTGCACGATGCTCTCAAAGGTTCCTTTGTGACCTAACGGATCGTTATACACTTCAATAAACCCATTGATGTAATCGATGTTCCCATCGGTCGCTGAGACCCAGGCGGTGTTGTAATCGTCCCAGGTTTTTAAATCGCCCGTTTTATAGTATTTGATTAAATACGCAAGCGCATCTGCCTGCTTTTGATTCTCAGCTACGTTTTTAGCTTTTTCAAGCCAAGAGACAATCTGATCAATAGCAGCTCCATACATGCCGCCGCTCTTCCAAACTTTCTCTTTAAGCACTCCGTTTTCTTTCACAAGTTTTGAATTTAAACCTGTGGAAAGGGGACGCTTTGGATCTGGACTTTTCATCCCTGCGTAAAATGCAGAAGCTTCTTCTGAGCTAATGCCTTCGCCGTAGAAGTTCACTGCTGAACCGGTTAAAAGACCTTTACTTAAGTCCAAGTTTACTTTTTTAGTGTCCTTGTCATTGAAGAGTAAATCGGCTAGGGCCGCATCCATTGGAGTACTCGTCTTTTCTAAAAGCTCTTGAAAGTAAGCCTTAGTAAAGGCAGGTTTAATCTTTTCGTTAGAGTAATGGTGGTGGATTCCATTGGAGAACCACACCCGTTTTAAGTAGTCTTGGAAATTACTCCAATCTGCAGTAGACTTGTCTCCCTTGTAATTTTGGTAAATATGTTCGAGTGCATGACGAATCTTTAAATTATGCTTATAGTTCTGATCCCAAATAATATCGCGACCGGAATATCCCGCCTCACTTAGGTAGTATACATATTCTTTTTCCTTTAGGGTTAAGTTGTCCCATCCTGGGACTTTATACTTAAGAACTTCAATATCGGCAAAACGATCCACACTGTTGGACTTCGTTTGCGAGCTTTGTTCTTGAGAAGGGTTTTGCGCTGTAGGGGCCTGCTGCGTCGTACAAGAAAAGAGGAGTACGGAGGCTAGGGCTAGAAGAGTTAATTTTGTTTTTTTCATATCGTAGATTTACACAAAGGTATTTATTTCAAAAATAAGAGTCTAGTTTAGACTAGCAAAAAAGCCTAATTTATAGAATCTACATCGTTAAATTTTGGTCTAATGAGGGGTGAGTGGCGATTGCAAATACCTCCTTCACTAGGTTGTACGGAGCTATTTCTTATATCTGGCGTTTTTAAAGTTAGATAAGTCTTTAGGGTTGAATCACCGTGGAGTTTTTCACTTCTTTAATCATAAAGGAACTTTGCGTGCTCGCAATATGCTGAAGGTTGGTAAGCTTACTTACCATAAACTCTCTGTATTCTTGGATGTCTCGTACGCAAATCTTTAGGATATAGTCGTAATCCCCTGCGACATGAAAACATTCCAATACTTCTGGGAACTGAGTGATTTCGTTTTCAAATTGAGTGATGTACTCTTTCTTGTGTTGGACAAGTTTAACATGGCAAATGACGATAAAGCTTTTCTGAACTTTTTCCGCGTCAAGAAGTGCTACATACTTTTTGATAATTTGCTTTTTTTCAAGTTTCTTTATTCGTTCAAAAACAGCGGTCACAGACAAATCAAGCTCGGTCGCGAGTTGTTTTGTCGTTTTCTTGGAGTCATTTTGAAGTATGATTAGCAATCTTTTGTCTTTTTCGTCTAGCATCAAATGAATTATTTTCGGTTAATTTTTTATCTCTGGTCAAATTTAAAATTATTTTCATCAATTATTTAATTTTATAGATTCAAAATCTATAGTAAGGATATTCAATTGTTTTTTAGTTGCACTATTTGCACATTTATAAAATTGAAAATTTATATTATGGAAAACTTTGAGCCCGCAAACAAAATTCAGGATTTGCAATACTTTGGAGAATTCGGAGGCGTAAACCCTTCGATCTCGGACAGTTCAACCTACACGTTTCTTTCTGCAAAAACCATGTTTGATACTTTTGAAGGAAATACGGACGGATGTTATTTGTATTCTAGACACTCCACACCGAGCAATCTCTATTTAAGTGAAGCTCTTGCCCAAATGGAAGGAACAGAAAGTGCAAATGTAACGGCCTCAGGAATGGGCGCGATCACATCTACTTTGCTTCAATTGTGCAAGGGAGGAGATCACATTGTATCAAGTCGAACCATTTATGGAGGAACCTACGCCTTTATGAAGAACTTCCTTCCAAGCTATAACATAAACACTGCGTTTGTTGACATTACAGACTTAGAAAGTGTAGAAGCGGCCATCACAGAGAATACAAAAGTTCTCTTTTGTGAAACCGTAAGCAATCCGCTTTTAGAAGTGGCCGATTTGAAGAAATTAGGAGCATTAGCTCAAAAGCATAATTTAAAGCTAGTTGTAGACAACACGTTTTCTCCGCTTTCCATTTCTCCACAGAAATTAGGTACGGACATTACAATTCATAGTTTGACTAAATTCATTAATGGAAGTAGCGATGCAGTTGCCGGCGTCGTATGCGCACCTAGCAGTTTCGTGAACGATTTGAAAGACGTGAATACAGGCGCTTGCATGCTCCTTGGACCCACGCTCGATAGTTTACGAGCCGCGAGTATCTTAAAGAACTTACGAACGCTTCACATCCGCATTAAAAAGCATAGTGAAAATGCCCTGTATTTAGCAGAGCACTTTGAAAAGGACGGATTAATCGTAAAATACCCAGGTCTTAAAAGTCACAAGCAGCATGAGTTATTCAAAAGCATGATGAATAAAGAATATGGCTTTGGTGGACTTTTAACCCTTGATGTTCAAACCACG
Organism: Epilithonimonas sp. KH_059; assembly: GCF_057838485.1. NCBI lineage: Bacteria > Pseudomonadati > Bacteroidota > Flavobacteriia > Flavobacteriales > Weeksellaceae > Epilithonimonas > Epilithonimonas sp. KH_059. The sequence continues at coordinate 291,013 of NZ_CM174468.1, read as the reverse complement.
GAGAAAGCCAATGAACTCATGGAACTAATGCAAAAGGAAAACTTAGGCTATTTAGCTGTTAGCCTTGGTTTTTATAAAACGTTATTTTCTTGTTCTGGAAGTTCAACTTCTTCCGAAATTCCAGAATCGGAACGTAAAGAAATGGGATTATCCGATGGGCTTATTCGAATGTCAATTGGACTTGATCACGACATTCAAAGAACGTATGAAAAAATGAAGGAGTGTATGCAGCAGGTAGGGTTACTGAAGTAAGCGCCCGTACTTGCATTAAAATTTGCAAAATAGAAACTGCAGTGATATCTATTTAGCTGAAAATGGAGAGAAGAAGAACTTTTCTCAAAAATTCTCGCTCAAGTAATTGATAACAAAAACCTAAACTGGATTCGGTTTAGGTTTTTACTTTTTCTATTTATTAAGTAATTGTTCAAGCGCTTTTATTTGAGCATTTTTCGATTCAATGACCTCGGTGTATAATTTTTTGATTTCGTCGAGAGCCTCAAAGAGTATATCCACCGGATTGTGCTTATCTAAATTAATGCCGTTCCAAGGGTCCTCATGGAGGGTGCTCGTCATTAAACTTACAGCCTTTTTCTCGTCAAAATTCTGAATGGCTGCGACAGGGATTTTTAAGGCTTTTGCAATGGCTTCCAAAAGGGGGCTGTCAATTTCTGCTTTCTGTTCCAAAATGGATATTTTCTGCTGATTCCACTCTTCCCCCAAATCAAGAGCGAGGGACTCCTGCTTGATTCCTAACATTTCTCTAAAACGCTTTACATTTCTTCCGTGGTGAATTTTTGGTGGCTCCATTGTGTGATTCTCAGTGATTAAAAAGCTTGAACACAGAAGGCGTTCTGAATGAATGCCTTAGAGTTGTAAAGATAAAAAATATTCACTGAAAAATCTGTAATTTCTGCTAGAAAAACGAAGTTTTTATGCGAATTTTCATTTACTACATCTTTGGTCTTATTTGGTTTTTTCAAGCATAATTAATTGTTTGCCTGCAAAAGAATCGCCTAAGTTTAAAGTTCCTTCAAGAACCATGGTTTTATTTGAAACATCAACGACCGAAATGTAGGTTCTTGAGTTGTACTCAATGTAATTTTCTTTCTCGCTGGATTGGGGATTCTTCCCATATTTGTACTTGTAAGAAATCCACTCCTCGTCCTCAGATTTGCAATGGGCAGGTTTAACCTTGCTTCTTTTGGTTTTAAATTCAAATATCTCTTCGCTTCCAACGCAAGAACTCTGATACTTGTTGTCAGGGTTTTCATCGTTCGCAAAAGCATCATAGCTTCCGTTATAAAGACCTACAATTTTCCATTTTCCGTCCAGTCGGTCCTCGTCAATTTTTCCTTGTGCTTTTTTAACGGCCCAACTAACGCCGTTCACGGTTCCTTTGACCACTTTATACCCTACCTTGGCTGCGGTTTTCACGACTCCAACCGCCGTACTTACTATGCAGGACGTAAGGGTGAAACAAAGTACAAGGACAAAAGCGGTTTTTAGAATTGATTTCATAAAAATACATTTAGTTTAATTTCAAAAGTGACCTGGTGAAACCAAGTAAACTCTGTTTTGAAATTAAAGTTTAATTAGGACAAAGGATACAAAAATGGCTCCATAGTAATTTTAGTGGGTTCTATTTACTCGAGTTCAAGGGGTCCTCAACTGTGAAGCCACGGATTTTTTTGATCTATGCCTTTAGAATTTTTGTAGATTTACATAGTCTATAGGCTATTTCCCTACTTATCCCTAGAATTTAAATTTAATGAGTCTACTTTTAATTCTTGAAATCCTTTACATTGTCCTTGTGATTTTGGTGTGCTTTCGCATTATCCTTGACACAAAGAATGCAACCAAATCCCTTGCTTACGTTTTATTTACAATCTTTGTTCCTGTGGTCGGGATAGGGTTTTATTTCCTGTTTGGAATCAACTACCGCCATCGCCATATGTACAAGAAGAAACTCTTTAAGGATGAAAAACTTGCTTTAGAGCTTCGAACCAAGCTTTTTGAATATTCAAAAGAAACCTACTTAGGACGGGATACTAGCTTGTCACAAACAAGAGAACTTTCCTATATGCTCATGCATGATCTCTTAAGTCCTCTAACTTCAGGGAACAATGTAAAGATTCTTCGCAATGGGGAAGAGAAGTTCCCAGAAGTAATTGAAGCTTTAAAGAGTGCAAAAGACCATATCCACTTAGAGTACTATATCTATAACGACGATGAGATTGGAAATCAAATTGGTGAGATCCTACTTCAAAAAGCAAAAGAAGGAGTAACGGTTCGTGTGATCTACGATGATTTTGGAAGCGGGCGTGGATGCAAAAAACTCATGGAAAAATTAAGTAAGGGCGGAGTAGAGGCGCATCCCTTTCTAAAAATTTACTTTATTGCCCTTGCCAACCGAATCAACTACCGAAACCACAGAAAAATTATATTGATAGACGGGAAAGTGGGGTTTGTCGGGGGAATTAACATCAGTGACAATTACATTAACACAAAAGAAACTCCTGAAAACCTTTACTGGCGCGACACTCATCTGAAAATCGAAGGACCGGGCGTGTTTTATCTGCAGTTTCTTTTTTTATGCGATTGGAATTTTTGTGCAGAGCAGTCGCTTGAACCCACAAATGAATTTTTTCCAAAACCAGAAGCGCAGGAGTCCAGTGAGAATAAAGTGGTTCAGATTGCTTCAAGCGGTCCCGATTCACCGACTCCCACCATCTTGTTCTCCATTTTGCAGGCCATTAATCTAGCGCAAAAAGAAATTTTAATTACAAGTCCTTATTTCATCCCTGATGAAAGCCTTTTGAACGCACTTGTCATTGCCTCGCATAGCGGAATCAAAGTCAAACTTCTGGTGCCTAAAAACTCAGATTCAAAAATTGTTAAGTTGGCTTCTCGTTCTTACTATACCCAACTGCTCCATGCAGGCGTTGAAATCTACTTGTACAAAAAAGGCTTCGTGCACGCCAAAACCATGGTGGTCGATAGCTTTTTAGCCATCGTAGGAACGGCCAACATGGACATTCGTAGTTTCGATTTAAATTTCGAAGTAAACGCCGTGGTCTATGACCACAAAACGGCCTTAGAACTTAAGACTGATTTTGAAAAGGATCTACAGGATTCAGAAATTCTCGACAAAGAGCGATGGCTCTCAAGAGGAAAACCCATTCAACTTTTGGAGAGTACCATGAGCCTCATATCGCCCTTACTTTAGTCTCTACTGAGCCCTTAGGAGAGCCTTAATGCATTGCATAAAAAGAAATAAAGTAGTAGATTTGATAAAAATTATTCTATGAATTTACTAGTAAGACTTTTAATTACAGCCGTTTCGGCCTACGTACTTCAGATGATCCTCAGCGGGGTTCATATCGAAGATTTTTGGACGGCGATTATCTTTGCCGTCGTTTTAGGAATTGCAAACCTCATTTTCAAGCCCATCATGCAAATTTTAGGCTTTCCTTTGACCGTGCTTACCCTAGGGCTTTTTGCTTTAGTGATTAATGCTCTGGTCATTATGATTGTGGATTACTTTGTGGACGGTATGACGATAGACGGCTTTGGATGGGCCTTTATCTTTAGTATCTTACTCTCCATCATCACGTCCGTCATTGGAGGCGTGGTAAACAAAGACTAACCATTTAAGGATCCCTATGAAATCGTACCCGGGTGCAAGTCCTGATCTCTTTTCAAAAATAGTCACAGGAATTTTCATTCTAGCAATTCTGGTCGCGCTTGGTTTTTGGGCTTACAGCCCAAACCCCGAGGCAAGAACCTCAGGAATGTTCATTGGACTTATTTTAATCCTTGCTCTAAGCGTATCTTGGCTTCTCATTCCTTCGATTGGGAAGTCGGAAAGTCATTTTGAAATTCAGACCAAACTCCACTCCATTGAAATCCCTTTAAGAGAAATCAAATCTGTAGAAGCAAAACCCTACAAAGGACTCTATTTAAGACTCTTTGGTATAGGCGGACTCTTTGGGTATTTTGGGTATTTTAACAAAGGCGAAGTGTGGTATGTTACGAATCGACATAAGGCAGTTCGCATTGAGACCACAAGAGGTAAAGTCTATGTTGTTAGCCCTAGGGACCCCCTTGCAGTCGCAAGGGATTTAGAAAAATATATTAACCCCAAATAAAAAAAACTGTATGAAATTAAAACATACTGTTATGGCTCTTGCAGCCCCTTTCTTAATGAATGCACAGAATGTCATGACTCCAGAAATCCTCTGGACTCTAAACCGACTGGGCGTTTCGGCGGTTTCTCCCGACCAAACGACCCTCATCTATAAACTTAGCCAAACGGATCTTAAAAGCGAAAAGTCAAACAGCAAAAACTATTTGCTTTCTGTCGGAAACAAAAAGACCTTCGAACTGGATTTAGGGAAGAAATCCCTAGTCCAGTGGGACAAAAACGGACTCTATGCGCAGGAAGGAAAAATCCTTTTACTTTCCAAAGATTCCGGCAAAACTTGGACAGAGTTCTTTACCGTAGGGGACGTAGACAATGTAAGAATCTCTCCGGATGGAAAGAAAGTAGCCTTTAGTAAAGAAGTTACGATAGAAACTGTTTTAGGAAAAGAAAAATACAAAGACACGCCTAAATCCACGGCGCATATTTACACGGATTTAAATCACCGCCACTGGGATTATTTTAGTGAAGGGAAATACAACCACGTGTTTGTCGTGAATGTCTCAGACAAAAAAGAAAAAGCAATCGATCTTCTCGAGGGAAAACCTTGGGATTCTCCTCAACGTCCTTTTGGAGGGGCAGAAGATTTTGTTTGGAGTCCTGACTCCTCAAAGCTTCTTTATGTCACCAAGGCGTTAAGTGGAAAAGAATATGCTCAATCGACCAATACGGATCTATATTCCTACGATTTAGAAAACAAAACCACGACGAATCTAACGAAGGGAATGATGGGGTACGATTTGAATCCAAAATTCTCTCCTGACGGCCAGTATTTAAGTTGGCAATCGATGAAGCGCGAAGGCTATGAGGCGGATAAAAATGACATCGTAATTTTGAATCTTAAATCGGGTGAAAAGAAAAACCTAACTGAGTCTTGGGACGAGAGCGTAAGTGGAGATGTATTCTGGTCCAAAGATTCAAAAACTCTTTATTTTACTTCCGCTTTCAAAGCAACAAAACAACTGTTTTCTGTGGGGGTAGAAGGAAAAGGAAAAACGCCTGTGAAGCAACTTACCAAAGGAGACTTTGACGTAAATGAAATTTTCCTTCAATCGAAAGACGAGCTTCTCGTGTCTAGAGCAGACATGAACCACAATGCCGATCTTTATTTGGTGAATGTTAAGAATGGAAAATTTAGTCCTGTCACTTCTGTGAATGCGGAGACATACGCGAATTTGAAGCCGGCGAAAACCGAGCTTAAAATGGTGAAAACCACGGACGGAAAAGAGATGGGTGTATGGATGGTTTATCCACCTGATTTTGATCCGAGTAAAAAATACCCAACCCTTCTTTACTGTCAAGGAGGACCTCAGTCTCCATTAACTCAGTTCTTTAGTACGAGATGGAATCTAGGCCTTATGGCCGCAGAGGGATACATCGTCGTGGCTCCAAACCGTCGAGGCATGCCAGGATGGGGCACGGAGTGGAACGAAGCCATCTCTAGAGATTGGGGAGGACAAGTGATGCAAGACTATCTTTCCGCAACCGATTACGCGCTTGATTTACCTTACGTGGATAGCGAACGAATAGGAGCGGTAGGAGCAAGCTACGGAGGATATAGCGTCTTTATGCTTGCAGGTATACATGAAAATAGATTCAAAACCTTCATCGCGCACGACGGTCTTTTTGATATGAATTCTTGGTATTTAACCACAGAAGAGCTTTGGTTCGCAAACTGGGACATTGGAAAACCCACCGAATCGCCAACCCCTAAGGCGTTCACGGACTTTAACCCCATGAATCATGTTCAAAAATGGAACAAACCCATCATGATCATTCAAGGAGGAATTGACTACCGTGTTCCATACGAGCAGGGACAAGAAGCTTTCCAAGCGGCTCAGTTAAAAGGGCTAAAATCAAAATTCCTTTACTTTCCAAATGAAAACCACTGGGTGTTAAATCCCCACAACGGTCTCGTGTGGCAAAGAGAATTCTTTGAATGGCTTAAAGAGACGCTTTAGTCAGAGCTTAGACCTTTACTTTAAAACCTTCCAGGATCTTTCCTGGAAGGTTTTATTTTACTCGGAGGGTACTTTTAGGCTATACTTGACTTTGCCTCTCAAATAGTGTATCTTTGCACTCTAATTTTTAAACCGTAATTTAAAAAATGAAAACATCCCACTTTAATTTTGATTTGCCAGAGGAGCTTTTGGCAGAACATCCAAGCGAACACAGAGACGAGGCTAGACTGATGGTTTTGGACCGTAAAACGGAAACCATTGAACATAAGCTTTTCAAAGACGTCATTGACTATTTTAATGAAAAGGATCTTTTCATCTTCAACAATACCAAAGTATTCCCGGCAAGACTTTACGGAAACAAAGAAAAAACCGGAGCGAAAATTGAAGTTTTTCTTTTAAGAGAACTTGACAAAGAAACAAGAGTATGGGATGTGCTTGTGGATCCAGCTCGTAAGATTCGTATCGGAAACAAATTGTTTTTCACAGAAGACGAAGGTCTTGTGGCAGAAGTAATTGACAACACTACTTCAAGAGGGCGTACCTTACGTTTCCTATACGACGGTAGTTACGAGGAATTCAGAACCAAACTAAAAGAATTAGGGGAAACCCCACTTCCAAAATACATCAAAAGAGAGGTAGAGAAAGAAGATGCAGAACGTTACCAAACGATTTATGCAAAAGAAGAAGGAGCTGTAGCAGCGCCTACTGCAGGACTTCACTTCTCTAGACACCTAATGAAAAGATTGGAAATCAAAGGAATCGATTTTGCAGAAATCACTCTTCACATTGGACTTGGAACTTTTAACCCGATTGAGGTGGAAGACTTATCGAAGCACAAAATGGAAAGTGAAGAAGCGATTATCGACCAGAAGAATGCCGACATCATTAACAAAGCGGTAGAAGAGGGAAGAAGAGTTTGCGCCGTAGGGACTACGACGATGAGAGCTCTAGAAACTTCCGTTTCTTCCAACCGTAAAATTGGACCTTACCACGGATGGACCAATAAGTTCATCTATCCTCCACATGACTTTGGAGTGGCCAATGCGATGATCACGAATTTCCATACGCCGAAATCCACTTTGCTTATGATGATTGCAGCGTTTGCAAACAAAGATTTCATCATGAGAGCGTACGCGGAAGCCATTGAAGAAAAATACAAATTCTACTCCTACGGAGATGCGATGCTAATCCTTTAATAGGGAAGCTTTGCTATATACAAAACGTCACTTTTTAAAGTGGCGTTTTTATTATTCCGATTTGCATGGATTCCCTCCAACTTTTGAGATCGTTAAAGCTGGCATTTTTAAATCAAAAATCCATTGCACTTTAGACTTAACTGATTCACTAAGAGCACGTAAAATAAAATGGCTTAAAATTTTGTATCTTTGCAAACTTTAATAAGCATACCGTTTGAAAGATATTCGCACCTTAAGTCTTGAAGAGTTAAAAGCTCATTTTCTCACCCTCGGGGAAAAACCCTTCCGAGCCAAACAAGTTTACGATTGGCTATGGAGTAAGAACCTGCATTCCATTGAGGAGATGACGAACCTATCTAAGGAACTTCGAGAATCGCTTACGAAAGAATTTATCATTAATCCAATCGCAGTGGATTTGCTTCAAAAATCCGAGGACGGAACGATTAAAAACGGAGTGAAATTGCACGACGGACTCCTTGTCGAAAGTGTGCTTATTCCTACCTCCACAAGAACCACGGCCTGCGTATCGTCCCAAGTGGGATGCTCACTTAACTGTGAATTTTGCGCTACGGCGAAGCTTAAGCGTATGCGTAATTTAGAAGTAGCAGAGATTGTGGACCAAGTGGCCCTAATCGATCGCCAAAGTAGACTTTACTATCAAAGACCACTAAGCAACATCGTGTTTATGGGAATGGGCGAGCCGATGATGAACTATAAGAATGTGGTGGAAGCGATTCGCAAAATCACTACGCCCGAAGGGCTTGGAATGTCGCCTCGACGCATCACCGTTTCTACTTCGGGTATTCCGAAAATGATTAAGATGCTTGCGGACGAAGAAATCAAGGTAAAACTTGCGCTTTCCCTTCACTCTGCCATTGAAGAAACGAGAAACGACATTATGCCGTTTTCTCAGAAGTTCCCTCTTACCGACATTATGGACTCTCTTCAGTATTGGTATCAAAAAACAGGTTCTGTAATTACCTTTGAATATTGCGTTTGGAAAGGCATTAACGACTCAGACAAGGACATTAAGGCGCTCATTCGATTCGCGAAACAAGTTCCTTCCAAAGTAAATCTAATTCAGTACAATCCCATTGGAGAAGGAAAATTTGATCACCGAAGCATTGCGGCAGAGGAGCGTTACGTGTCCGAACTAACTAAAGCAGGGGTCACGGTCATGGTTAGAAAAAGTAGAGGAGGAGACATTGACGCGGCTTGTGGGCAGCTTGCCAACAAATCAGCGGAGTAGCTTACTTGGGTTCGATCTTTGTACGTAATTCGTAAATCCGGTTTTTAAAATCTATCTTTTATGAAATTCTATTTGCTTTTTGCCTCAGTCTTCTTTTTATCCTTTCCCAAGGCGCAGAATTCGTACGATTGGTTTAAAATCAAAAAGTACAGAGTTTCTACCTTAGATTCAAAAATAAAAGAAAATTCAAGCCTCCATTTCTATCGAGATAAGCTCTATACTTTAAACGACGGCGGCAATCCCTCTGAGCTATTCGAACTTGATCCTAAGAGCGGAAAAATTCTAAAAACGCATTCACTTTCTTTTCCCAACCAAGATTGGGAAGCTCTCGCTTCCGATTCCTTAAGCCTTTACATTGGGGATTTTGGAAACAATGCGGGCACAAGAAAGAACTTAAAAATAAGTAAGGTGGACGTAACTACTTTTGAGCTGCAAAAAGAAATCGGATTCTATTTTCCAGAGCAGCTAAAAACAGGAGCCAAATTGCACGACCATGATTTTGACGTAGAATCCCTGTTGTTTTTAGACAGTGGGCTTCATGTCTTTACAAAACAGTGGAGCTCCTTACAGGTCTCTCACTATCTAGTCGCTCCAACCGATCCTTCTTCAAATATTCCCGCGCAGTTAATCGAAACCTTTGATTTAGGATTTATGGCGACCGATGCGGCCTATGATATGGACAGGCTTTATCTCGTTGGGTACACCAAAAAAATGGAAGTTTTCTTAAGTGTATTTAAAAGAGATTCGGATGGGAAATTCTTTTCCCACCTCCCTAAAAAGTACTTCCTAGGCCTTAGTTCTACCATTGGGCAAATCGAATCGATTGCAGTCCATCAGGGCAGAGTCTACCTTTCTGGAGAAGAATTTCGCTTCCGATTCCTCCATGCAGCGCCCGCGCTGTATTCCTTCCCTTTAGAAAAATTGAAATAAGTTTCTCGAACGCTCGGAAAACCCTATATTTGTTCATTCGTATTACCCTTTTATCACCTCCTATTTGTGTCGAATACTGTAGAAGAAATTAAAAAGCCCATTGCGCAGGAAATGAAACTTTTTGAACAAAAGTTTTACCAGTCCATGCAAAGCAATGTCCCCCTACTAGATAAGGTGACCCGATTCATTGTCACGACCAAAGGAAAACAAATGCGTCCGATGTTTGTCTTTCTTTGCGCAAAACTCATGGGAGAGGTTTCCGAGAAGACCTTCCGAGGGGCTTCTATGATTGAGCTGATCCACACCGCTACCTTGGTGCACGACGACGTCGTGGACGAGAGTTTCAAAAGAAGAAACTTCTTTTCCATCAATGCTTTATGGAAAAACAAAATTGCAGTGCTCGTAGGAGATTATCTACTGGCCAAATCGGTTTTGCTTTCAACAGATAACAAAGAATACGATCTCTTAAGTGTCATTTCAAGAACCATTCGAGAAATGAGCGAGGGCGAGCTTTTGCAATTAGAAAAAGCGCGCAAACTCGACATCACCGAAGACGTTTACTACGAAATTATTCGCCAGAAAACGGCCACTCTAATCGCCGCTTGCTGCGAGATTGGAGTTCTCTCCGTAGGAGCGGATGAAGAGACAGCCAAGAAATTCAAAGATTTTGGCACCTATACCGGGATGGCTTTTCAAATCAAAGACGATTTGTTTGACTACCTGAGTTCCAATCTGATTGGAAAGCCTGTAGGGATTGACATTAAGGAAAAGAAAATGACTCTCCCTCTTATTTATACTTTGCGTGAGGCGAGTCCTACGAACCGTAAGTATTACTTAGATACAATCCGAAGACACAATAACAATCCCAAGCGAGTAAAAGAGCTGATTCAGTTCGTGAAAGATTCGGGTGGACTTAGTTATGCGGTCATGATTATGAAGGATTATCAACAAAAAGCAAAAGATTTACTTCAAGAATTTCCAGATTCAGATGCGAAAAATTCACTAAATCAAATGCTTGATTACGTGATTGAACGAAAATTCTAATTCCTTACTTTTTTTTACGTAATTCGCAATGCGATTTTAGAACATTCTTGATACTCAGTAGGTTGTGTTTTAAACAAATATAGTATATTTGTGAAAAGCTAAAGTTTATGCAAACCACCTATATAGAAACCCAAAAATTATCGTTTGAAGATTTCAAAAAGTCCGTTTTAGAGGATTATAAGCTCGGCCGTATCTCTAGAGAAATGTCCCTACTTGGACGAAGAGAAGTTTTGACTGGCAAGGCCAAATTTGGAATCTTTGGAGACGGAAAGGAACTTCCTCAACTCGCGATGGCCAAAGTCTTTAGAGAGGGAGATTGGAGATCCGGATACTACCGTGACCAAACCTTTGCTATGGCCGTAGGCGGTCTTACGCCAGAGAGTTTCTATGCTCAACTTTATGCCGACACCAGTGTCGAGAGAGAACCTGCCTCTGCAGGACGTCAAATGAATGGACATTACGGAACTCGTACCTTAAATTCAGACGGAAGCTGGAAGAACTTAACAGAATTAAAAAACATATCTGCAGACATTTCCCCGACCGCAGGACAAATGCCAAGACTTCTAGGTCTTGCGCAGGCTTCGAAAGTCTACAAAACCTTATCCTTTGAAGGAAGTGAAACGTTCTCTAACAAAGGAAACGAAGTCGCTTTTGGAACCATTGGAGACGCCTCCACGGCAGAAGGGCATTTCTGGGAAACCCTGAATGCAGCTTGCGCCCTGCAGGTCCCTATGATTGTATCGATATGGGATGACGGATATGGGATTTCGGTTCCTACCCACAACCAAAGAGCGAAGGTAGATATCTCTGAGATGCTTTCTGGATTCCAAAGAAAGGAAGGCGAAGCTCAAGGATGCGAAATCATTCAAGTGAGAGCTTGGGATTATCCTTCCTTACTCGATGCTTATGCGAAAGCAGAGCATTATGCCCGTAATGAAAGTGTTCCCGTCGTGGTTCACGTGATTGAAGTCACGCAGCCTCAAGGGCATTCGACTTCAGGATCGCACGAACGGTACAAGGACGAGGATAGACTTTCTTGGGAAGGTGAATTTGACGGACTTGTCAAATTCAAAGAGTGGATCTTAGACTACACCGTAGATTTAAACGGGAAAGAAGAAGGACTAGCCACTGTAGAAGAGCTTAATGCTTTAGATGCAGAGGCAAAACAAATTACTAAGTCTGCCCAAAAAGGAGCTTGGGATAGCTACCAAGGAGCCATCCAGGAGATTAAATCCCAATTGCTTCCCCTAGTGGAAAGCTTTGTAGAAGAACAACGCAAAATCAGCGAGGATCTCGCTCGATTTAAAGCGCTTGTTTCTGTAGGAAAAAAAGATATTTTCCACCTCGTTCGAAGAGCACTTCTTCTGTCTCGTGGTGTAAAGTCTGAAAAAAGAAAGGCCTTAAATGAAAAATTTGTAGCGCTTTTCGAAATAGAAAAGGATAACTATTCTTCTCATCTCTATTCCGAATCTCAGTGGAAATCCACTCTTGTGAAAGAGGTAAAACCCGTGTTTAGTGAAAATTCGAAAGAAGTAGACGGAAGAGTCGTGGTGAGAAACAATTTTGATAAATTGTTTGAAAAGTATCCCCATACCCTTGTCTTCGGAGAAGACGCCGGAAATATTGGAGATGTTAACCAAGGTCTAGAAGGGATGCAGGAGAAATACGGAGAACTTCGCGTAGCGGATACAGGAATCCGGGAAGCCACCATCTTAGGCCAAGGGATTGGACTCGCCATGAGAGGTCTTAGACCGATCGCGGAGATCCAGTACCTAGATTACATCCTTTACTGTCTTCAAGGAATGAGTGATGATTTAGCCACGGTACAATACAGAACCAAAGGAGGACAAAAAGCCCCACTGATTATTAGAACTCGTGGACACCGTTTGGAAGGGATTTGGCACTCCGGATCTCCAATGGCCGGAATCTTAAATCTTGTCAAAGGAATTCAAGTTCTCGTACCAAGAAACCTTACCATCGCAGCCGGTTTTTACAACACGATGCTTCAAAGCGATGAACCTGCCTTAATCGTAGAATGCCTGAACGGCTACCGACTCAAAGAGAAACAGCCTGACAACTTAGGAGAATTCACAATTCCTGTAGGGAAAATTGACATTACAAAAGAGGGAAGTGACGTGACCCTTGTGACCTATGGGTCTACATGGAAAGTAGTTACCGAAGCGGCTGCAAGTTTAGAAGAACTTGGAATTAATGCGGAAGTAATCGATGTTCAGTCTCTTATTCCATTTGACCTAGACCATGAAATTTTAGAGAGTCTTAAAAAGACTTCTCGATTGGTGATCATCGATGAAGACGTGGAAGGAGGCGCTTCTGCCTTTTTGCTACAACAAATCATGGAGAAACAAAAAGGATTCCGTTACTTAGATAGCGATCCTTTGACTATCACAGCAAACGACCATAGACCTGCCTACGCGAGTGATGGAGATTATTTCTCTAAACCTTCCGTGGATGATATCGTAGAGAAAATCTATACGATGTTTCATGAGGCCAACCCTAGTAAGTTTACCGCCTTGTAAAAAAAGTATGTCCAAAAAAAAGCGAGCCAGAACGGTTCGCTTTTTTTTATTTTCTTAAAACAGAAGCCAGCGCTTCACGTTTTCTCTTTTTAGGAGTCCATAGGATTCAAGATCATCTATGAAAGACATTTCCGAGTGGGGACGAAGAGAAATCGACTCAAAGATTTTTTTGCGGTGGGCATAGCCTTCCATGAATTCAAGGTTGGTTTCAAATTCTTGACGATCGGATTTCCTCATCCAAGTGATGAATTTCGTGGGAGTGGATTTCCAAACACTTTTCCCACGATGTAAAAGCGTGTACTTCATTGCGATAGGTGTTACAGAAAGCAAAATTAGAGTTTATTTTTAACTAAGGTGTGAACGTAAGATTAAATCCAATGGTACGCTTTCCATGCCTAGCTAGCAAAGTAGAGAGTGGAGAATCCACTTTCAAGGTCTCTTACAGTATGTGCAAGTCACACGAATCACGAGCTTTCCAATGGGATCAAAGAGCTTACTAGTCGATTTAAAAGAAATGCGTATTCAATTCACAAGAATTTTCCTTATTTTTGTGCTTAAATAATTTCAATATGAACTACGATATCATTGTTGTGGGAAGTGGTCCTGGAGGCTACGTGACTGCGATCAGAGCCGCTCAATTAGGATTTAAAACCGCTATTGTTGAAAAAGAAAACCTTGGTGGAATTTGCCTCAACTGGGGATGTATCCCAACCAAGGCCTTGTTAAAGTCAGCCCATGTCTTTAATTATCTGAATCATGCCGAAGACTACGGATTAAACAAAGTGGAAAATCCAGGATTTGATTTTTCAAAAGTAATCGACAGAAGTAGAGGTGTGGCTTCCAAAATGAGTGGAGGGATTCAGTTTCTAATGAAAAAGAATAAGATTGAAGTCTTAAAAGGGACTGCGAAAGTAATGCCTGGGAAAAAGATTCAATTAACAAAAGAAGACGGAACCACTGCAGAATACAGTGCAGACCATATTATCATAGCAACAGGAGCTCGTTCAAGAGTACTTCCTAGCCTTCCGCAAGACGGAAAGAAAGTCATTGGATACCGCGAGGCTCTCTCTATGGAGAAACAACCAAAATCTATGATTGTAGTAGGATCTGGAGCTATTGGAGTAGAGTTTTCCGACTTCTATAACACAATGGGTACCGAGGTAACCATTGTAGAATACATGCCAAATGTAGTCCCTGTAGAAGACGAGGAAGTTTCTAAACAATTAGAGAAATCTCTGAAAAAAGCTGGAATTAAAATTATGACCAGTTCCTCTGTAGAGTCTGTCGACACTTCGGGAGAAGGCGTAAAAGCGAAAGTAAAAACCAAAGATGGGGAAATTACCCTTGAAGCAGAAGTTCTACTTTCTGCAGTTGGAATTTCAGCGAATATTGAAAACATCGGACTTGAAGAAACCGGAATTCAAACGGAAAAAGGACATGTCTTAGTAAACGAATGGTACGAAACTTCCGTACCAGGATACTACGCGATTGGAGATATTATTCCAACCCAAGCTTTAGCTCACGTAGCTTCTGCAGAAGGAATCACTTGCGTGGAAAAAATCAAAGGCTTAGACATTGAACGCATTGACTACGGAAACATACCAGGCTGTACTTATACGCATCCAGAGGTGGCTTCTGTTGGACTTACAGAGAAGAAAGCGAAAGAACAAGGCTTTGATATCAAAGTAGGGAAATTCCCATTGTCTGCTTCCGGAAAAGCAACCGCAAATGGAAATACAGACGGATTCATCAAAGTAATTTTTGATGCCAAATACGGTGAGTGGTTAGGTTGCCATATGGTAGGTGAAGGAGTTACCGACTTAATCGCTGAGGCGGTTGTGGCAAGAAAACTAGAAACCACAGGTCACGAGATTATTAAATCCGTGCATCCCCATCCAACGATCTCAGAAGCGGTCATGGAAGCGGTTGCAGCAGCCTATGGCGAAGTGATTCACATCTAGACCTAAAAACCTTTTATTAACATAGCTCCAGATTCCTCTGGAGCTTTTTTACTAAATAGAGTATGCAATCCTATCTATTAGAAAACATTAAGGCCATCGAAAAGCGAATGCTTATGGCCTGCCAAGAATTTAATCGCGATCCTAAAGAAGTCAAACTTTTACTGGCCACCAAAACTGTGGAGCCTGAAAAGATTCTCTTAGCCTTTAGCTCAGGCCATACGCTCATCGCAGAAAACCGAATTCAGGAACTCAAGGAAAAATTTATTCCTCTGGATTCAGTTAGTCATACCAATCATTTTATTGGCCATCTGCAAACCAATAAGATTAAGGAACTTTTGCGCTACGAGGTAAAATGTTTGCATTCGCTTGACCGCCCAGACTTGGCTCAAAAGCTGCAAGAAAGACTTGAGAGGGAGAACAAAACCTTAGAGGTTTTGCTACAAGTCAATACCTCGGAGGAAGCTAGTAAATTTGGAGTGGATCCTAAGGAAGCTCTTTCGTTGTGTAGATACGTCTGCTCCCTTCCCAATTTGAAGATAAAGGGGCTGATGACCATTGGGCTGTTTAGTGACGAGAAAGAGAGGGTAGAGGCCTGCTTTGAGCGTTTGGCCTCAATTCGAGATCAAATTTTTGAGGCACAAATTCCAAAGGCGGAAATGAAAGAGCTTTCCATGGGAATGAGTGGAGATCTGGAACTTGCTATTAAACACGGATCAACGATTATTCGAGTGGGCACCGCTATTTTCGGCAAACGAGAAACCTCCGATTCTTATTATTGGAACGAAGGAAAGAAGCTATAATCCTTTATAGAAGACATGTAAAAGGCTAAGTCATTTTATTAATGGAAAGTTTCCTTTTCAAATATTTTCTCTACTTTTAAGAAAAATTTACGCACGTGTATAATCTAGGTCTTGCTCTTTGCGGTGGCGGTACAAAAGGACTTGCTCACGCCGGGGTCATCAAGTTCTTAAACGAACACGACATTCGTCCGGATGTTCTTGCAGGCACCAGCGCGGGTGCGATTGTAGCCAGCTTTTACGCTGTAGGAAAATCTCCTCAAGAAATTGTGGACTTCTTTAAATCCGTTTACTTTTTTAAGTGGAATCATTTCTCTCTACTAAAAGGGGGAGGATTCATCCATTCGGATATGTTCAAAAAATACCTAAATCCCGTTTTTGAGGACCGCGTTATGGACGACTTAGACAAGAAGGTCTTTATTACGGCCACCAATATCCTTAGTGGAAAACTTGAGGTTTTTGCGGGGGATGTGAAAGTAACCGATGCGATTATTGCGTCTTGCGCCGTTCCCATGATTGCCACACCCTACAAAATCGGAGAGGGACTCTATAACGATGGTGCGATCTTAAACAATTTCCCTTCCGATGTCCTTAAGTACAGCGCAAAAAAAATTATCGGAGTCTATTTCTCACCGAAGAAAGAAGCGAAAAAAGAAGATCTAAAATCCGTGATGGCGGTCACTTCACGAGCTTATGACTTAATGACCTCTCAAGTCGAAATTGGGAAAAGTGGGATGTGCGATTGGTTTATTAACCCTGCAGAACTGGTGAACTATCATATGTTTGAAGGAAAGAAAACCCGAATGGACCAAATGTTTCAAATTGGCTACCAGGCGGCTAAAGACAGTTATTTCGACGGCATTCTTTAGTGAGCGGTCCGCTCGCCGCATTTTTTGCAATAATTTGCATCGTCATCGTTGTCCTCATTTCCACACCGAGGACAAACCTTTTCCAAGTTTTGTCTCTTGTTTCTCATTTCAGCCGTGACGATTCCCGTCGGAACTGCGATAATGGAATACCCGGCAAGCATAAGGATCGTTGCAAAGAATTTCCCAATAGGAGTGTGAGGTGAGACGTCTCCATACCCTACGGTGGTTACTGTGACGACGGCCCAGTAAATACTTTGAGGAATGCTTTCAAATCCTTCGCGATGACCTTCTACCATGTACATCATAGAGCCCACAATGACTGAAAAGATCATTAAGAAAAGAAGGAAGATGTAAATCTTTCGCGAGCTGTTCCTAAGGGCACGAATAATAAAGGTACCGTCATTCATGAAATCCAGAAGGTTGAGAATTCTAAAAATCCTTAGCATGCGAAGCATGCGGATGATTAGGAAAAACTTCGTGATCGGAAAGAATAGGCTTAAATAAAAGGGAACAATAGCAAGAAGGTCAATGAGACCAAAGAAGCTAAAAACATAGCTCTTTTTGTTTCGAATGATGATAATCCTTAGGATGTATTCTATCGTGAACACGACCGAGATTAAAATTTCAAGCGTGACAAAATAAGTATGGTATTCTAAATCAAAGGTTGGCACGCTTTCCATCATGACAATGAAAGCGCTAAGTGCGATAAGAATTAATAGACAGATGTCAAATAACTTCCCCATGGGCGTGTCGGCCCTATAGATAATGCGGTATACTTGACGCTTCCATTTTTTCCTCTCGGGTATGTAATTGAACTCTTGTTCAAACTCTGGCGGCTTTGAATCCATATTCTAATTTGAAAATTATCACTAATTTCGCTACAAACTTAATGAAAAAATGCAGTTACACGAAGTAATTTCCAAATTGGAAACTAGAATCCACCCTCGCAGTGCCGAAGACTTTGATAATGTCGGACTTTTGTGCGGGAACCTTTCCCGTGAGATCACAGGGATCCTCGTTTGCCACGATGCGTTAGAATCCGTGGTACAGGAAGCGATTGAGGAGAATAAAAATTTAATCGTGTGCTTTCATCCCATTCTTTTTTCAGGGCTTAAGAAGATTACGGGAAAAGATTATGTGGAGCGTTCGCTTCTAAAAGCGATTGAAAACAAAATTGCAATCTATGCCATTCACACTTCCTTTGACAACGATTACTTTGGCGTGAACTATGGAATCTGTCAGGCTTTAGGTTTGCACGAGCAAAAGATCCTAATGCCTAAAGAAGGACAGCTAAGTCAATTGCAACTCTATGTACCTCGGGACTACACCCAGGAGGTAAAAGAAGCCCTGTTTAAGGCAGGTGCGGGCAATATCGGATTCTATGACGAGTGTAGTTTTGTTGTGCAAGGAGAGGGCACGTTTCGTCCGAAAGAGGGTTCTAGTCCCTTTTCTGGACATTTAAACGAGCGAAGCCATGCGAAGGAAGATCTTATAAGCGTGATTTTCGAGTCATACAAATCTTCACAAATTACAAATGCCTTTAAAATGGTACATCCCTATGAAGAAGTCGCCTATCAAATCCACAAACTAGAAAACAAAAACTCTTACTCAGGACTTGGCCGCTACGGCGAACTTCCCGCAGCACTAAGTTTCGAGGCATTTTTGGAGCTTGTAAAAATTGTTTTCAATTTAGAAGTGATCCGCCACTCAAACGATACAGGCAAACCCATTAGGCGAGTCGGAGTCCTCGGTGGGAGCGGGGCTAGCGGAATTCAAGCTGCAAAAAGCGCAAACTGCGATGCCTATTTGACCGGCGATTTAAAATACCACGATTTCTTTCTGTCTGAAAATCAAATACTGCTTTGTGATATTGGGCACTTCGAATCGGAACAGTTTGTTACTCAACAATTATTTGACATATTGTCGGAAAAATTTCCTAAATTTGCAATCTCTAAAACAAAGGAGAAAACTAATCCTGTTAATTATTTTTTATAAAAATATGGCTAAGAAAACAAGCGAAATTTCAGTGGAGGAAAAACTAAGAGCGCTATACGATCTTCAAATAATCGATTCTCGATTGGATGAAATCCGTAACACGAGAGGTGAACTTCCGATTGAAGTAGAAGATTTAGAAATTGAAATCGAAGGCCTTGAAAAACGAGCGTTGAAATTTGAAGAGGAAATCGCGGAGCAAAACGCAGAGATTAACACCAAGAACGAAGTGATTAGCCACGCCAACACTTTGATCGAAAAGTACAAAGCTCAGCAGGACAACGTGCGTAACAACAAAGAGTTCGAAGCCCTTGCAAAAGAAATCGAATTCCAAGAATTGGAAATTCAATTGGCAGAAAAGCGCGTAAAAGAATTCGGATTTAAAATTGAAGGCAAGAACGAAACCCTTGAAGAATTGAAACAAAAGATTCAAGAGTATCAACAGCATTTAAAATTCAAGAAAGAAGAATTAGAAGGTCTAATCGCAGAAACTCAGAAAGAAGAGGAATATCTTAATTCAAAAAGCGACGAATTTGCTGCGAAAATCGACCAAAGACTTTTAAAATCTTACAAAAGAATTCGCGAAAACTCTCGTAACGGTCTTGCTGTGGTAGGTTTAGAAAGAGGAGCTCCAAAAGGATCTTTCTTCATGGTTCCTCCTCAAAAGCAAATGGAAATCGCCCAAAGAAAGAAAATTATTATCGATGAGCACAGTGGAAAAATCCTAGTAGATGATGATTTAGTAATGGAAGAAATTGAAAAAATGAAAGACGTTATTAAGTTTTAATTTTTTTATTCAAAAAAGATTAGTAAAAAGCAAAAATAAGCAAAACGATTAAAACCGTTGCTATACAATGCTTTATAAAACAGTAGCCTTAGTTTGGAACTCGGTGTCTGATAGGTTTTGGGCTTGAAAACACAAGGTTAGGTTACTAATTCGTTACCGATTAACAAAGGTAACTACATAGTTTAACTGATTATATTTCAGTCTTTTGCACCCTTTTTTACATTCCCTTGTAACTCAATGTAATTTAATTTTAAACATTAAACATTTGAGTTATGGAACAGACAAAAAAGTCCACGTTCAAACTACTTTTCTATTTGAAAAAGAACGAACTGAAAAAGAATGGTAATGCCCCGATTATGGCACGTATTACCATTGATGGAACAGCTAAAACTTTCGGAACAAAGTTAGAAATAAACCCCAATAATTGGGATTTAAAGTACGGAAGAGTTGAAGGTAAAAGTGCAACAGCTTTAAGCATCAACCAAAAATTAGATAATATACGTGGGCGTATCGACAAGATTTATGAAGATATGCTGAAACACGAGGGCTTTGCTACCTCACAGAAAGTAAAGCTGTCCTTTTTGGGTGTTGGTGTAATGGATGATGCAATACTAAAAGTCTTCAACGACCAAAATGAGGATTTTAAAAAATTGGTCGAAAAGGAAGAACGTTCGCAAAGTACCTATAACAAGTATATCACAGTTTACAATCATCTTACCACCTTAATAAAAGAACGCTATCATCGTGATGATATGGCTTTTCGGGAATCATTACGGAGCAAAAGGTAACTTTTCACACGGCAAGGCATACTTTCGGAACAATGTTTTTGACGTATCAAGAATGACCCGAACTTACAGCATTTGATACAACAAGGGTAGAAGAAATGTTTAAAATAATCTAATTTCCTTGATGTCTTAATTTTGAATGGTTTTAAATTACAACAACTTAAAAAACTGAATACTCTTTTTCATTAACTTTGCTGCATGAGGAGAGTACTCACCATATTGTTTCTATCTGTGTATCTTATTTCAACAACTGAATTAGGTCAGTTGCTGAAGTTCCCTATGTTGGTAGAACATTATTTCGAGCACAAAGAGAAAAATCCTCAAATAAATGTGATGGAATTTCTCGCACTTCATTATGAAGGCAACCACCTCAAAAATCATCCACACGATGAGGATTACGAGCATGACCAACAACTACCGTTTAGCGTCCATATCGATGTTTTGAGTGTCAGTTTTGTACTTACCCCTCCTTTTAGTTTTGAAATAGAAACGAGAAAACTTGTGGGTAAAGAACCCAAAGCTTTGCCTTTGGACGATGCATTCTCAGACAATAACTATCTTTCTGCTATTTGGCAACCGCCAAAATCCTGTTAATTTTTCTTGGACAGATATTTTAATTGAATTCGCTTTTGTGGATGTCGTTTCTGTGTGTTTATACGGAACGTATATTTCCGCAACATAAGCGTGTACCTAATTAATCATCTGCGTTTTTCGGGCTTTTGCACCAATAGTGTAGCCTGCAAATCCCGTATTCCATTCATCATTAACAATAGTACAAATTATGTTAGATAAAATAATTGAGTTTTCCATTCGGAATAAACTCATCATCGGGCTTTTTACCATAGCCCTTATCGGTTTAGGCTTATACGAAGCCACCAAATTACCGATCGACGCACAACCTGATATTACCAACAATCAGGTGCAGATCATTACCGTAGCACCTTCCTTGGGAGCGACCGATATCGAACGTCTGGTTACTTTCCCTATCGAACAGGCAAACAGCAATATCAACGGTATTATCGAAATACGGAGTTTTTCCCGCTTTGGATTATCGTTGGTGACCATTGTCTTTGATGACAATACCGATGTGTATTGGGCAAGACAGCAGGTTGCTGAGAGATTACAAACCGTTCAGAATGAAATTCCAGATGGTGTAGGTACGCCCGAACTGGGGCCTATTTCCACTGGATTGGGAGAGATTTACCAATACGTGGTAAGACCCGAAAAAGGGTACGAAAACCAATTTGATGCCACCGAATTGCGTACCATTCAGGACTGGATCGTAAGACGGCAATTATTAGGTGTAAAAGGCGTTGCCGAAGTCAGCAGCTTTGGAGGTAAACTGAAACAATATGAAATAGCCGTCAATTCCAACAAACTGCAATCGCAGAACCTCACCATCAGCGATGTATTCACAGCGTTGGAAAATAACAACCAAAATACCGGAGGTGCTTATATCGAAAAAGGCCCTACCGTACTCTATATACGCAGCGAAGGACTGATTGGGAATAAAGAAGATATCGAAAACATTTCGGTCACGGCAACGCAGGACGGTATTCCTGTATTGTTGAAAGATGTTGCCGAAGTGAAGACAGGCTATGCCACACGATACGGAGCAATGACCTACAACGACCAGGGCGAAGTGTCAGGTGCAGTAGTGATGATGCTCAAAGGAGCCAACAGTGCTGAAGTCATCAAAAATGTAAAAGAACGCATAGCCGTCATCCAAAAAACATTGCCCAAGGGCGTGGTCATCGAACCTTTTCTCGATCGTACCAAGATGGTAAACAATGCCATAAATACCATTGAGACCAACCTTGCCGAAGGAGCCATGATTGTGGTTTTTGTACTGGTCTTGTTCCTCGGGAATTTCAGGGCGGGATTTCTGGTCGCTTCTGTGATACCCCTTTCGATGCTGTTTGCTATCATCATGATGAATTTGTTTGGCGTGAGCGGTAACCTGATGAGCTTGGGAGCATTGGATTTCGGATTGATTGTGGACGGAGCGGTCATCATTGTAGAAGCGGTACTGCACCAGTTGCACGGAAAGAAATTTGCAGTTGCCAATCGTATTTCGCAGAACGAAATGAACCATCAGGTCAGCAGTTCGGCTACCAAAATGGTCAATAGTGCCGTATTCGGTCAGCTCATCATACTGATAGTGTACCTGCCTATTTTCACGCTTGAAGGCATCGAGGGAAAAATGTTCAAACCGATGGCACAGACCGTTGCTTTTGCCCTGATCGGTGCATTCATCCTTTCGCTGACTTATATCCCGATGATGAGTTCATTGGTGTTGAGCAAAAAAATAAAGCACAAACCCAATTTTTCTGACCGGATTATGCAAAAGTTGGAGAACATTCATCACAAAGCACTCGGTAAAGTGCTGCATTTCCCAAAAATGGTTATTGGCGTGGTGGTTTCCCTGTTCATCATTGCTGTGTTTATTTTGTCCCGGTTGGGAGGCGAATTTATTCCGGCATTGGAAGAAGGCGATTTTGCAGTAGATACCCGTGTATTGACTGGAAGTAATCTGAAAACAACGGTTGAATACACCCAGAAAGCAGCCCATATCCTCATCAGGGATTATCCCGAAGTAGAAAAGGTCGTGACCAAAATAGGAAGCGGTGAAGTACCTACCGACCCGATGCCGATGGAAGCGAGCGACCTGATGGTGATCCTGAAAGATAAAAAGGAATGGACATCTGCCAAAACCTTTCCAGAACTGGCCGAAAAAATGGGCAAATCACTGGAAGCCGTTCCGGGCATTACCACCGGTTTTCAATATCCTGTGCAGATGCGTTTCAACGAACTGATGACCGGAGCAAGGCAGGATGTGGTCTGTAAGATTTTCGGTGAAGATCTGGATAGCCTGGCGGCTTATGCAGCCCGCTTTGGCGAAATCATCAAAACGGTACAGGGTGCTCAGGACTTATACATCGAACCCATCACAGGGATGCCACAAGTGGTTATCAAATATAATCGTGCAAACATTGCCCAGTATAATCTGGATATAGCCGGTATCAACAAAGTCGTGAACACCGCTTTTGCGGGACAAAGCACAGGTAAAGTGTATGAGGGTGAGAAACGTTTCGAGCTGATGGTTCGTCTGGACGAAACACAGCGTGAAAATCTGGAAGATATCCGCAACCTACTCATCCCAACGCCCAAGGGCAATCAGATACCACTGTATCAGATAGCGGATGTACAGATCATAGAAGGACCCGCTCAGATCCAGCGGGAAGATGCCAAAAGGAGGATTGTGGTTGGTTTCAACGTTCGTGGACGTGATGTACAGAGCATCGTCAACGAATTGCAGGGCAAAGCTGATAAACAGATGGCATTTTCGCCCGGCTACTACGTGACCTACGGCGGAGCCTTTGAGAACTTGAATGAAGCTACGAACCGATTGATGGTAGCCGTTCCGGTTTCGCTAATATTGATATTCATTCTGCTGTATTTCGCCTTTCGTTCCGTGAAGGAAAGTTTGTTGATCTATACCGCTATTCCGTTGTCTGCCATCGGTGGAGTATTCCTGTTGGCATTGCGTGGAATGCCGTTCAGTATCAGTGCGGGCATCGGTTTTATTGCCTTGTTCGGGGTAGCCGTTCTTAACGGAATTGTGCTTATCGCAGAGTTTAACAGGATGAAAAAAACGGGCGAGAAAGACCTTTACCAGATAGCATTACTCGGAACAAAGACAAGGCTTCGCCCAGTACTGATGACTGCGCTCGTGGCATCGCTCGGTTTCTTGCCAATGGCGGTAAGTAATGGTGCAGGAGCCGAAGTGCAGCGTCCGTTGGCAACGGTGGTAATCGGAGGTTTACTGCTTGCGACATTCCTGACCCTTTTTGTATTACCCACTTTATTTGTGCTGTTTGAAAAACTGAAATTTCCGAAACTGCCATTCGGCAGAAAAAGTGCAACGCTTCTTATTTTATTGGGTTTGAGTGGTTCAGCATTTTCACAAACCATCACACTCGATGAAGCGGTGAAGATGGCTACAGAAAACAACCTGTCGGCAAAAAGCCAAAGCCTGCTCGCCGAATATTATAAAAAGCGTACGGCTACCGGAGCCAATATCCCACAGGCTGCCGTAACAGGCGAATTCGGACAGGTCAACAGCGGTACTTCCGATAATAAATTCGGGATTTCACAATCTTTCAGTTTTCCGACTGTGTATAGCAACCAGAAGAAACTGCTGAACGAAGAATGGAATTCGGCAGTTATTTCGGTGAACTTGAACAAACTGGACATCCGTAAGATTGTAAGTGAACTGTTTTACAAGATTTTGGTTTTGCGTGAGCGGGAAAAAATACTGACCCGTTCCGATGAAATGTATAAAGGTTTTTTAGAAAAAGCCTCTCTGCGAATGGAAAGCGGCGAAAGCAACCTGCTTGAAAAAACGGCTGCCGAAGTGCAACGGCAAAACATTGCTATACAACTAAAAGCATTGGCAAACGAAATTGAGTTGGCAAAAATACAGCTTCAACTGATGCTGAATGCTGAAACCCGCTATGAACCATCGGCTTCTGATATCATTGTTCAGGATGTGCTTTTTGATACAAATACGGATATAGCACAGCATCCGGTCTTGCAATTGTCTGCACAGGAAATCGAAAAAGCGAAAGCATCGGTTCGCTTAGAGAAATCGAAGCTGTTGCCTAATCTGTCTATTGGTTATTTCAACCAGAGCTTCAGGGACTTGAACAACAACCGCTTTAATACCTTTCAGGTTGGCGTGGGCATACCGATTTTCTTCAAAGCACAGAAATCACAAATCAAAGCAGAGGAACAGTATATTCTCTTTACGGAAAACGAACTCTCTTTGCGTAAAGCCGAGTGGGAAAGCGTTTATGAGGCGGCATTGCAGCAGTACCAGACACAGCTTGACATCGTCGGAACGTATAAGCAAAAACAATTGCCGGCGGCTGAACAGATTTTCAAAACGGTAGAAGAGCAATTTGCCAATGGGGAAATCAATTATTTAGACTGGGTGATGCTCAACAATCAGGCGATACAGATACAGCGTGATTATTACGATGCCGTGATGCAGCTCAATTTCCAAATCATCAATCTTCAATATCTCATTTCAAAATAAATTATTCAAATGAAAAATATAGTCGGAATTTTCGTTTTGCTCCTGTTATGGAGTTGCGGAAATAAGGAAAATACAACAGAAGAAAACACTACGGAAGCTACCAAAAATGTGTTGAAACTATCGGACGAACAGCTAAAATCATTCTCGCTGACGACCGTTGAATTACAAGAAATAACCGTTACCAAAACGCTGAAACTGAACGGGACGGTGGACGTACCGCCACAAAACCTCGTGTCGGTGAGCAGTGCTTTGGGCGGACATGTAAAATCCACGAAATTGCTACCCGGAATGCACTTCCGAAAAGGTGAAGTGATCGCTGTAATGGAAGACAACCAGTTCATCCAACTGCAACAGGATTATCTGACGGCAAAGGCTCAATTGCAAAATGCAGAAGCCGAATACCACCGTCAGAAGCAATTGAACCAGAGTAAAGCAAGCAGTGATAAAGTGTATTTGCAGGCAAAAGCCAATTATGAAACGCTACTCATCAGCCAGAAGGCACTGGAAGAAAAACTGTGGTTAATCCATATCAATCCCTTCAATGTTTCGGTGAACAACATCAAACGTACTGTGTCTGTTTATGCACCTTTTGACGGCTTTGTTTCGCAGGTTTTTGTGAATGTAGGCAAATACGTTTCTCCATCGGATGTGTTGTTTGAGCTGGTAAATCCGAAAGATTTGCACCTGAACCTAAAAGTATTTGAAAAAGATTGGGATAAAATCAGCATCGGACAATCGCTTACGGCATACACCAACAGCAATCCGGAGAAGAAATATGGAGGCGAAATCATTCTAATCGGTAAAAATATTTTCCAAGACGGGGCGGTGGAGGTTCACGCCCATTTCACGGAAAACAACGCAAAACTTATTCCTGGTCTTTATATGAATGCCGAAGTTCCCATACCCGAAATCAAAGCATTAGCAATTCCGGAGGAAAGCGTTGTGACTTTTGAAGGAAAACATTATGTCTTTGAAGTACTGGAAAAGAACAGTTTCAGAATGACAGCAGTAGAAATCGGTTCCTCTGGAGATGGCTGGATAGAGATTGTCAATGAAAACCAATTAAGCGGTAAAAAAATCGCCCAAAAAGGAGCCTATACATTGTTAATGGCATTGAAAAATAAAGCAGAAGATTAAGATGAAACCTATATTGTTATTGATTACTTTCTTGTATGCGTTGAGCTTAAAAGCTCAAACAGTAGGCAAAGACACATTAAGCATTGAAGATAAAGCGTATAAATTTTCGGCAAAGAAACTGATCGTTCCTTCTGTTTTGATTTCATACGGAGCATTGAGTTTGATGTCTGATGATTTAAAGTCATTGAACCAGTCCACACGCTACGAAACACGGGAACATATCATTGCCGGAGCAACCATAGACAATTATATGCAATATGCTCCGGCAGCAGCGGTATATGGACTTAATCTTGCCGGAGTTAAAGGAAAACATAATTTTAAAGATAGAACCATTATCTATGCTACGTCTCAATTAATCTCTGCAGCATTGGTATTGCCCACAAAACAATTCGTAGGCGAAGAACGCCCCGATGGTTCCAATAATTTTTCTTTCCCTTCCGGACATACGGCTACGGCTTTCTCATCAGCCCATTTTATGTTCAGGGAATATAAGGACAGTAATTTCTGGCTTAGCATATCAGGGTATCCTCTGGCAGCTATGACAGGAGTATACAGGGTGTTCAACGATAAGCATTGGGTCGGTGATATTGTTGCGGGGGCAGGTATTGGTATCTTGTCCACCGAGATTGCCTATTGGCTGTTTCCTCTCACATCGAAATGGTTTTCGTCGAAAGAAGAAAGGGAAGCATTGTCTGTTGTTCCTTTCTATCAATCCAAAGCTGTTGGACTTACAATTATTAAAACATTTTAAAACAATGAAAACAATTATTAAGAAAGAGTTTACTGTAACTCATAGAATATTGCACTGGTCATTGGGACTTCTGATGACCGTACTGTTCATCACCGGATTTTTAAGAATGCAATGGATGGGTAGAAAGCCCATTGTTGCGGTCATCGAGCAGGATGCTCCCGGAGTGATGACGAAGGAACAGACAATGGCTATAGTTAATGATATTCTTAATCCTATGTGGCAATGGCACGAATACGCATCGTATGTCATCATTTTCATCTTCTTAATGAGGATTGCTTATATGTTGATGAAAGGAGTTCGTTTCCCCAATCCTTTTATCGGAACACAGTCCATAAAAGAACGTCTGCAAGGGATGACATATATATTATTTTATGTGTTTGCCATTATTGCCGGTATCACCGGATTTTATCTCAAATGGGGTAACGGGGAATGGAAAGAGCCTATGGAAACCGTACATAAGCTGGCGATATACTGGTTTCCGATTTTTATATTGGTACACATTACAGGAATTGTTATAGCAGAATTAACAGGCAAAAAGGGAATAACGTCAAAAATGATTGGCGGAGATTAAATAGATAATTCATAAAAAAAATAATTGGTAACCTACTAATTTAGTTATTCCAAAAGCAGTTTCAATACTTGAAACTAATCATCTAAAATTAAAAATTATGACAACCTATAATATCCCAAAACATCTCACAGGTCTTTCGGAAGAAGATGTAAAAATTTCCCAAAGTAAATTTGGTTATAACCACTCAGACAGTATAAAAAAGAATACCTGGTACAATATGTTATTGGCTATTCTCAAAGAACCGATGTTGCTTTTACTCATTGCAGTGGCTGTTATCTATGTGACTGTGGGCAATTATTCCGAAGCGGCTTTTATGTTTGGAGCAATCATAGCTGTTTCAGGCATCTCATTCTATCAGGACAATCGCAGCAAAAAGGCACTGGAAGCGCTGGAAAAACTGAACGAACCGCTTAGCACGGTTATCCGAAATTCAAAAGTAATACAAATTCCTACCCACGAAATTGCCGTGGGCGATTTGTGCATTACTGAGGAAGGAAAAATGATTAATGCCGATGGTGAAATAGTGCACAGCAATGATTTTTCCGTAAATGAAGCCTCTCTTACAGGAGAAAGTTTTTCGGTGTTTAAAAATCAGGATACCGAAGACAGAA
The DNA here is from genome assembly GCF_057838485.1 of Epilithonimonas sp. KH_059. Classification (NCBI taxonomy): domain Bacteria; kingdom Pseudomonadati; phylum Bacteroidota; class Flavobacteriia; order Flavobacteriales; family Weeksellaceae; genus Epilithonimonas; species Epilithonimonas sp. KH_059. The sequence goes on along the minus strand of NZ_CM174468.1, from coordinate 262,533 downwards.
AAATATATAGCGGTACTTTGACAGTTTCAGGACTGGCGGTTTTTAAAGTAGAAAAAATCGGTTCAGAAACGAAGTTGGGGAAAATCGGGAAATCTATTCAGGAGATTAAAGAAGAGCGTTCACCACTGCAAATCCAGATTACCAAATTTGTAAAATGGATGGCAGTTATTGGAATAGTGGTTTTTCTGATGGTTTGGGCATACAGTTTCTGGCAATCACGGAATATTATAGAAAGTCTATTGGTCGGGCTGACTTTGGCAATGTCCATTTTACCGGAAGAAATTCCCGTGGCTTTCACTACGTTTATGGCATTGGGAGCGTGGAAACTAATGCGTAAAGGTATAATAATCAAGCGTAGCAGCGTGGTAGAAACACTGGGAAGCACTACTGTAATTTGTACAGATAAAACCGGAACAATTACTGAAAACTCCATGCGACTGCAAGCCCTTTTCGATTACAAATCCAATCAGGTTTTTGACGAAGAACGTTTCAATGCACCCGAACTTTCCGAACTCATTGAGTTTGCGATGTGGAGCAGTGAACCCGTTCCGTTTGATCCGATGGAAAAAACACTTCATCAGATTTATGAGCAAGCTCAACCGAATGACCGACGGAAAGATTTTCAAATGGTGCACGAATATCCGTTGGACGGTAAACCTCCGATGATGACGCATCTTTTTGAAAACCATTCAGGCGAAAGAATAGTGGCAGCCAAAGGTGCTCCCGAAGCCATTCTTGCTGTTTCCAATCTTTCGGAACACGAAAAAGACAAACTGCGTCAGCATATTAGTGATTTTGGCAAACAAGGTTACCGGATATTAGGCGTTGCCAAATGTTATTTTAATGGAAATAATTTTCCCGAAAAACAGCAGGATTTCAATTTTGACTTTTTAGGATTTACGGTATTTTACGACCCACCTAAAAAAAATATCCAGCAGGTATTCCGGAAAATTTACGATGCCGGAATTAAAGTAAAAGTGATCACAGGCGACAATGCTGACACCACAAATGCCATTGCCCGGCAAGCTGGGATTATCAATCATACTCCGGCTGTTAATGGTGCTGAAATCATTCATTATTCCGATGCGGAATTGATAGAGTTTTCAAAGACAACAACTTTATTTACAAGGATGTTTCCCGAAGCAAAGCTGGCAATGGTAAACGCTTTGAAGCAAAACGGAGAAGTGGTGGCTATGTTGGGTGATGGTGTGAACGATGCCCCTGCACTAAAAGCCGCTCATATTGGTGTCGCTATGGGAAACAAAGGAACAGAAATAGCCAAAGCAGCAGCTTCACTGGTTATTACCAACGATGATTTAGACAAACTCATTACAGGAATTGCTGCAGGGCGACGGATTTACGCCAATATCAAAAAAGCCATTCAGTACATCATTTCCATTCATATCCCGATTATTCTGACCGTTTCACTGCCTTTGTTTTTAGGTTGGATTTACCCGCATATTTTTACGCCGGTACACGTTATTTTTCTGGAGCTCATTATGGGACCAACCTGTTCCATTGTCTATGAAAACGAACCGATAGAGAAAAATGCAATGTTACAAAAGCCACGAAAAATGACAGAAACCTTTCTGAACCGGAAAGAATTAAGCATCAGCATTATTCAAGGTCTGATAATTACAGCAGGTGTATTATTCGTTTATCAATTTGCCGTTCAAAAAGGAAGCAGCGAAGAAACTACAAGAGCAATGGTTTTTACTACCTTAATTTTTGCCAATATATTTTTGAGCCTGGCGAACCGCTCTCTCGTTTATAGTATATTTGACAGCTTCAAATACAAAAACCGTTTATTTCCAGTTATCATCGGAGCCACGTTGGCATTACTTTTTGCCATATTGTATATACCACTTTTTGCCGATTTCTTTCACGTAACCGGATTGAACATCTCGGAATTAGGAATGTCATTTTTAATTGCAGCGGCTTCGGTTTTGTGGTTTGAGATGTATAAATGGATAAAAAGAAGATAGTAAAGAAATGATTTTGCAAGGCGAGATTACTTTTAAAACCTCCACAAATTTGTTTCGGAGATGCAACTAATGTTGATACGCCAAATTTTGGAAATAGTATCGAAGCCAATATCACAGATTGCCCCCTATGGGGGGACTTTTTTCGCATATTGAACGAAAAAAAGGGTAAAGCAGTAGTGTACCTTACCCATTAATTTATTACATTTGCATTAATGATTTACAAGGTAATCAGATGAAAGCGAGTGCAGTAAGCACCATTACTAAATCGTTACCGATACCACTTTCGGTTCTTGTAAACTACTCTTTATTAGCTGATTTCAGCAATTCTAATTTTTTCTAAAAATAAAATAGAGAAGCCCTTAGATTTTTTTCCAAGGGCTTTTTTTTACCGCAATTCAGGCTGAATTTTTCCTACCAATCGTGTTCTTAATCGTGAAAAAGATAGGTCATAGTAACCCTAGGAAAGGTGCCCTAGTCTTTTTTTCTTTAGATCTTTCTCTTTCTAAAATAGGCCTAAAAAAACACTCTCTACAATTTGTAGAGAGCGTAAAAAAATAATAATAAAATAATTTAAAGTAACGGTTTTCTTATGGTCGTGAATACATGCGGTTGTATAGGTCTAGATAACGCTCTTTTACAGCCTTTCTTTTTAATTTAAGGGTTGGTGTTAACTGTCCATCTTCAATGGACCATACCTCAGGCGTAAGCTCAAAACGTTTGATTTGCTCCCAATGCCCTAAGTTTTTATTAATTCTCTCAATTTCTTTTTCAATTCTTTGCTTTAACTGCTCGTTGGAAGCGATTTCTTTTTCCGTCGTTCCAATAGAGTAGCCTTTGCGCTCTGCCCAAGCTTTTGCAAAATTGAAATCGGGTTGGATAAGGGCGCATGGCATTTTCTCTCCTTCACCGACCACCATAATTTGTTCGATGAATTTAGAAGCTTTCGCAATGTTTTCAATGACTTGAGGCGCTACGTATTTTCCGCCAGAGGTTTTAAACATTTCTTTCTTACGGTCTGTAATTTGGAGATAGCCTTCGCTGTCCACATGACCGATGTCTCCGGTCATAAAGTATCCGTCCGGAGTAAAGACCTCGCGGGTTAATTCCTCGTTCTTAAAATAGCCTTTAAAGACGCTAGGTCCTTTCAGCGTGATTTCTCCGTCCGATTGAATCTTCACGTCCAAGTTTTCTAAAGGATGCCCCACGGTTCCGACTTTAATTTGTCCCACAGAATTCACAGAGATTACTGGGGAGGTTTCCGTAAGTCCATAGCCTTCCAAAATCGTAATTCCCGCATTTTGGAACAAAAGGTTTAAACGGCTCGAGAGAGCAGCCGATCCTGAAACTAAACAAATGATATTTCCTCCAAGTCCGGCTCTCCACTTAGAGAACACCAATTTGTCTGCTAGTTTTTGTTTTAGGCCGGAAGGAGCAGAAATGCTCTGTTTCGCTTCGTTTACGCTAAGAGCCCAAAGGAATATTTTAGATTTAAGACCTCCTGCGCTTGTGCCTTTGTCGTAGATCTTATCGTATACTTTTTCAAGCAATCGGGGAACCACACTCATGTAGTGAGGTTCGACTTCTTTAATGTTGTCGCCCATCTTCTCAATGCTTTCCGCAAAATAGATCGAGTGGCCATTGTATTGGAACAAATAAAAGAGCATGCGCTCAAAAATATGACAAATTGGAAGGAAACTAAGTACTTTGGTATCCTTATGGGACAATCCTTTCCTGCGTGGAATACGACTGTTAGAAGCAAGTACATTGGAAACAATGTTATGATGCGTAAGCATCACCCCTTTGGGTTTCCCTGTCGTACCCGAAGTATAAATAATGGTCGCTAAATCTTCAGGATTAATCGTTTTTGCAATATCCTCTACTTCTCCTTGATTGCTAGAATCGATACCCATGTCAAGGACTTCTTGCCAATTGGCCACTCCTGGAATCGTATCAAAACTAAAAACGCCCTGCAAAGAAGGTACCTGTCCTTTAATAGAGTTTACTTTCTCATAGAGAGCCTCATCAGACAAAAAGCAATATTTAATTTCTGCATTGTTAAATATGTAATTGTAATCCTCTGCGCTAATGGAAGGGTAGACCGGAACCGATACGGCTCCAATTTGAGAAATCCCTAAGTCCATAACCGCCCATTCCGTTCTTGTGGCGGTGGTAATTAAAGCAATCTTGTCGCCAGGCTTAATGCCTAACTTTAAAAGACCTCGAGAAATCGTATTTCCTTGGTTAATGTACTCTTGTGAAGAAATCGATTTCCAGTTGCCCTCGTACTTCGTGGCAAACATGGTCTCGTTCGGGTATTTTGCCAAGGCGTGATGGGCAATATCAAATAAGCGTCTAATGGACATATAAGTAGTATTTTTTTTATTTGTAGTAATTCTGTCAATTCCTATGGAAGGCTCTTGTAAATGTATCATTTTTTTGTCAAACTCCAAAAAAAGTTTATTTTTTAGGTTCCTCGTAAAATTGTATTTTTACCCTTTAATAAAAAAACGTCATATGAACTTTAATTTATCAGAAGAACACCTGATGATTCAACAAGCCGCAAGAGATTTTGCTAAGAGTGAATTGTTGCCTGGGGTCATTGAAAGAGACCGTGATCAAAAATTTCCACATGAGCAAGTCAAAAAGATGGGCGAAATGGGACTCCTTGGAATGATGGTAGATCCTAAATATGGTGGGGCAGGCATGGACAGCCTCTCGTACGTCATCGCAATGGAAGAAATAGCAAAAGTAGACGCTTCTGCAGCCGTTGTGATGTCCGTAAACAACTCTCTTGTTTGCGCCGGAATTGAAAAATTCGCAAGCGAGGAGCAAAAAATGAAATACTTAGTGCCCCTTGCAAGTGGACAAGTCATTGGAGCGTTTGCTCTTTCTGAACCGGAAGCCGGTTCCGATGCAACGTCTCAAAAAACAACCGCAATTGATAAGGGAGACCATTATCTATTAAACGGAGTGAAAAACTGGATCACCAATGGAGGGACGGCAGACTATTACGTCGTAATCGCACAGACCGATGCAGAAAAAAAACACAAAGGAATCAATGCCTTCATCGTCGAGAAAGGATGGGAAGGATTTGAAATTGGGCCGAAAGAAGACAAATTAGGAATTCGCGGAAGCGATACGCATTCTCTTTTGTTCACGGATGTGAAAGTTCCGAAAGAGAACCGCATTGGAGAGGATGGATTTGGATTCAAATTTGCGATGGCCGTACTGAACGGAGGGCGCATTGGAATTGCATCTCAAGCCCTTGGAATTGCAGCCGGAGCTTATGAGCTCGCTTTAGGGTATGCGAAGCAAAGAAAAGCCTTTGGAACCGAGATTATTAATCACCAAGCCATCGCTTTTAAACTTGCAGACATGGCGACTCAAATTACAGCTGCCAGAATGCTATGTTTCAAAGCTGCGTTTGAAAAAGACGAAGGCAAAGACATTTCGGAAAGTGGAGCTATGGCAAAACTTTACTCCTCTCAAGTGGCAATGGACACCACCATTGAAGCCGTGCAAATTCACGGGGGTTACGGGTACGTAAGAGAATACCACGTGGAGCGAATGATGAGAGATGCGAAAATTACGCAGATTTACGAAGGAACCTCCGAGATCCAAAAAATTGTGATCTCCCGTTCGATATCAAAATAAAAATTCACACAAAGCGCTTTTGAAGCCTAGAGCTTCTAAAGCGCTTTTTAATTTTTTCCTTATGAAATATACATGGATCGCCCTTTCAGTTGTGATACTTCTCTTAGGTATCTTTGGTTGGTACAAATACTATTTTGTCTTTGGTGAAGGCGTAAAATCAGGGTACCTGAATTTTGCCGTTCACAAAGGATACGTGTTTAAAACCTACGAAGGCAAGATTATTCAAGAAGGTTTTGGCAAAGGCAAAACCGGAAATCTTACTTCTTATGAGTTTGAATTCTCCATTGAGAATCCTGCTGTATTCAAGGTTTTAGAAGAAAACAGTGGAAAGCACTTTGATCTGCATTACAAAGAGTACAAAGGAGCCCTTCCTTGGAGAGGCAACACAAAGTACATTGTAGATAGAGTCGTGAATATGAAATAGCCATCTGAAAGCTTAGAATGAAAAAGTATATTATCAAACGAGAACGAGTGTTCCATTTATTGTCTCTGATGGCTGTAGCAGCCTCTATATTCACAAGTGATTTTCTAACCAAAATGGGACTTGTGATTCTGGGTGTTTTTGGACTCTTTATCGTGGCCCTTGCCAAAGGAAATAAAAGCACTATTATTATCTACGCTGCGCTACTTTTAGTCGCGCTAGGGGTTGGACTTTACCTCGGCACCGAGCGTGGATTAATACCCGGCAAGCTTTAAGTATTACTTGAGGTAATTCCTACTAAAAACCCACTTTCAAGAATTTGGAAGAGGGTTTTTTATTGAGTTAGAGTTAGGACTTAGGCTTATACTTTGCATAAGGATCCTCAGGATCGGTATCGGGCTCCTGCGTAGGTTTCGGCATTTGATCCGGTGCCGATTTGGGTTTAGGAGCATAAGGAGAATTGTAATAGGATTCTTCAGACTTCGTCTCCACTTTAGTCTCTGCTTCTCCCTTGGTTTGCTCATTCACTTTTACACTAGGTTCGAAAGAAGAATTTCTTTTCGTTTCCACTGGAGAAACCTGTTTTTGTTCTTTTCTTTTTTTCGCTCGGTTCCAGAAATAAATTCCTACAATCAGAAGAAGAAGGAAAGGCCAAAAGGGAAGCAAAAAGACAAGAGCCTGTTTCCCATACTCAAGTCCTTGCATAAAGGCACTTTTAGACTGCTCCTTGTAGGGGCTGATTTCTTTTGCATCGTTTGAATTAGGAGTAAGGGGCTCGTTCCCTGCGAAGGCAGCGGACTGCTCTAAGGTTAGTTCAAGCGTTGAAAGCTCATCCGTAGAACCATTAAAACTCCAAGTCTCCATGGACTTGGTTCTTAAGGTTCCTAGTTTGGAGCCAAAATAGTCAAGGGCTCTTTCAAAGTGGCGAGTTGGGATTAAAAGGGTTAGCTCTCTAGTGGCTTTGCCCTGTACTTCTCCAAAACTTTCTGATTTCACTTTTGCATCGTAGAGATGCATTCCATTCTCAAGGACACTATTAGCCCGATCGAGGTCCTCCACACTCACTTTCATTTTCGCTTTTGACCCTCGAGTTTCTAGAGTTGTATGGGTCTCAGAACGAGTGGCATTACTTGGCGATAGAGTGGTGGAATCTAGGTCTTTTGAAGTCCCCTTCGAGCTTGATTCCAAGGGAGCTTCTTTTGGTTTTGATTTCGTTTGCTTGGAGAGTTTACTTAAGGTTTTAGAAACGGTGCCTAAAATATCAATTGCACTCGAGTTCTCATTAATCTCAAGTCTTGCAGAATCGACGGTTTTTAAAAGATCCGTACTTTTTTCAATCGTTCCTGCCGTTTCTTTTAAAACGGTATTGAGCGAGTCAATCGTCCTTGCATTTCCCTTGATTAACCGCTCGGCTGTTTTTTTATGCTTCTCAATTTGCGGCACAATCACCCGATGAAAATCGGCGGAATCTTCCACCATAATGGAAATGGAATCCATCGTTTTCAGCCCTTCTTTGGCGGATTTAAATAGCTCATTTGCCTGCTGGATGGTATCTTTTGTTTCTTTAAACTCGGATTCAGAGCAAGAACTAAGAAAGGCGAGTAGAAGTATATAGAAGAATGAATATTTCATTGATTATTTTTAATGCAGAAGCTACTGCAATTTGCATTCCCAAATTTAAATTCGCTCGCAAAACTTAAAGAAAAGCGCTTGTTTCCATGCAGCGTAGGGAAATGAAAAGAAACAAAAAGGCGCCGACTTATTGGCGCCCCTAGTAAAGGAAAAAACTTCCTTAGTTTTTGTATTCACTAATGAAATGAAGTTTTACATTTGGAAATTTCTCCTGAGTCATCTGAATGGTAAAAGAGGAATCCGCAAGGAAAACAAGCTGATTGAATTTATCTCGGGCTAAATAGCGCTGCTTTAATCTTGCAAACTCAGTAAATTCAGCGGACTTCTCATCGGCTTCTACCCAACAGGCTTTGTGAATAGAAATCGGCTCATACGTACATTTGGCTCCGTATTCGTGTTCAAGTCTATATTGAATCACTTCGTATTGAAGAGCTCCTACGGTTCCAATAATCTTACGTCCGTTCATTTCGAGAGTGAAGAGCTGCGCTACCCCTTCGTCCATCAATTGATCGATTCCTTTTGCAAGTTGTTTTGCCTTGAGTGGATCGGTATTGTTGATGTAACGGAAATGTTCTGGAGAGAAGGAAGGAATCCCCTTAAAGGAAAGTTTTTCTCCTGCCGTTAGCGTATCTCCAATTCGGAAATTTCCCGTATCGTGAAGACCAACAATATCCCCTGGGAAGCTTTCGTCTACAATTTCTTTTTTGTCCGCAAAAAAGGCATTTGGCGCAGAAAATTTCATTTTCTTCCCCTCTCTTACCAGTAGGTAATTTTCATTCCTTTTAAACGTTCCCGAGACAATCTTAACAAACGCGAGACGGTCCCGATGCTTTGGATCCATATTAGCGTGAATCTTAAAGACAAAACCGGTAAAATTCTTTTCCTCTGGCCTTACGAGTCTAAGATCCGATTCTTTGGGTTGGGGCATCGGGGCAATCTGAATGAAAGCATCCAAAAGCTCACGAACCCCAAAGTTATTTAAAGCCGAACCGAAAAACACAGGCTGTTGTTCTCCGTCCATGTATTTTTGACGATCAAACTCCGGATAAACACTTTCAATAAGTTCCAGTTCCTCACGAAGAGTTTCTGCGGCTTTCGCTCCAATCATTTCCTCTACGATCGGATCGGATAAATCTTCAATTTTAAGCGATTGACCTACTTTTTGTTTTCGTTCCTCCACAAAAAGTTCGATGTTCTTTTCCCACAGATTGTAAATCCCTTGGAATTCAGAACCCATCCCAATAGGAAGGGAAAGCGGGACCACTTGTAGACCGAGCTTTTGTTCCACTTCGTCAAGAAGATCGAAGGCGTCTTTTCCTTCTCGGTCTAATTTATTGATGAAAACAATCATAGGAATGTTTCGCATCCGGCAGACTTGGACCAGTTTCTCCGTCTGTTCCTCAACCCCTTTCGCCACGTCAATCACTACAATTACAGAATCCACGGCCGTTAGGGTCCGAAAGGTATCTTCCGCGAAATCTTTGTGACCCGGCGTATCCAAGATATTAATCTTATGTCCTTTGTATTCAAAAGCAAGCACCGAGGTGGCCACAGAGATTCCTCTTTGACGCTCGATTTCCATGAAATCGGAAGTGGCTCCCTTTTTCACTTTGTTGGACTTTACAGCCCCTGCCTCCTGGATGGCTCCCCCAAAAAGTAGGAGCTTTTCTGTAAGGGTGGTTTTCCCGGCATCCGGGTGGGCAATAATGCCAAAGGTTTTTCGTTTTTGTATTTCTGTGGTTAAACTGGCCATATAGATATTTGTAGCTGCAAAATTCGTGTTTTTTTGTTAGAATTAAAAACGTTCGAAGCTCTAAGTTTCTTTATATTTGCCCTAAAGACGAAAAGACAATGGAAAACTCAGCCCAAACTAGGCCCAATTACGTTTTTACATGGAAAGGAGCGCTTGTTCTTTTCTTTGGAGGATTTGTCCCTTTGCTGGGCTTCTCTGTCCTAAATGTACTCTCCATGATGGCCTTTGGAAAAAACTTTCAGTACGAGAATTGGTACTTAATCCTATCCAATGCGCTCATGTGGGTGGGAGCGATTTACGCCTTTGACTATTTTATTTGTCGACCTAGCACAGGAAAAAAGCTTTCCTTTAATTTTTCAACCAAGAACGTCTCTACGTTTCTGCTTATTTTCCCTCTCATGCTCGGCATGATGTTTATAGCGGAGTACTTTACCGAACTCATTCCCACGACAGGACCCGTTTTCGGGGAACTCTATGAGTGGTTTTCGCAGCTGATGCAGATGCTCTCTGAGGATCCTCTCACCATGATCGTAATGGCAGTTGTCATGGCGCCCATTTTTGAAGAAATCGTGTTTCGAGGAATCATTCAAAAAGGACTGCAGAATGGGGGACTTAGTCCCATCACGTCCATTTGGATCAGTGCAATCTTTTTTGGAATTATTCACGGAAACCCTTGGCAATTTGTAGGAGCGGTTCTTTTAGGCTATGTGTTAGGCCTTGTGTATTACCGAACGAAATCTCTTCTGATGCCGATTCTTTTGCACGCCTTTAACAATGCTCTTTCCAGTATCTTAATCATGTACAGTGGCACGGAGAGTTTCTCCCAATTCTTTGGAATTCCTACCTATGCACTGCTAGGAATCGGGGTCGTTCTTTTTGCCGTCTTCTTTTACCTATTTACAGAAAAATACGAAATTCATCACGCCGATTAATTCTTACCTTTGCCTATATGAAATCCTTACTAGTCGCTACGCACAACGAACATAAAAAAGAAGAAATCCAACAAATGTTGGAAGGAAAATTCCAAGTGAAGAGTTTACGAGACGTAAACCTTTTAGAGGAAATCATCGAAGACGGAAGTACGTTTTTTGAAAATGCTCTTATCAAGGGGGAATACTGCTTTAAAGAGACGGGCATTCCGAGTTTAGGAGACGACTCAGGACTTGTCGTTGAAGCCCTAGACGGAAGACCCGGAATTTATTCCGCGCGCTATGCCTCCGACCATGATTTTCAACTCAACATTGAAAAAGTTCTCCAAGAACTAGAAGGAGTACAAGATCGCAGCGCCTATTTTGTGACCGTCATGTGCTACTTCACAAAAGACGGTCCCAAATACTACGAGGGCCGAGTATATGGAACGCTTTTAACGGAAAACAAAGGAAAACAAGGGTTTGGTTACGATCCTATTTTTGTTCCCTTAGGCTATGACAAGACCTTTGCCGAGATGGATCCTTTGGAAAAGAATAAAATTAGCCACCGAAGAGTGGCGCTTGAAAAGTTCTTAGAAGACCTTGAAAATCTCCCTTCTTAATAAAGGTTTCTACCCTTTTAGGGTGAGATTCTTTAAGCTAGGGTCGTTGCAAGTAGAATAAGACTTATGACCATTAGGCCGTAGTACACGAACTTAAAGAAAAATCCGTCTTTTAATTTTCGATTGATGTACCGACCTAAGAAAATAGCTGGAATACTTGAAATGAGGCAGTAGAGAAAATAGCTATTCACTTCGGGGGTCAGAAGGCCTTTGTAATAGAACCCTAAGACACTTAGAAGGCTCACCGGTAAGAAATAAGCCTGCAAGGTCGCACGAAAATGCGTGGGACTCCAACGCCTCAAATTTCCATAAATCACTAGGGGAGGTCCATTGAGTCCATACGCACCTCCTAAGACTCCTGATAAAAATCCACAGACAAACAATCCCCACTTCGATTCTTTCAGAAGCACTCGACTCGTTTTTGAAAAAAGGCAGTACAGAGAATAGAGTAGGATCAGAGCGGCAAGCACTATTTTAACGACCTTTTCGTCTGCATAAAGTAGAATGTAAATTCCGAGTGGCAGACCCAGTAGGGCATAAAGAATAAGCCATTTGGCACTCTCAAAGTGAATCTTTCTATGGTCTTGGATTACGATCACAAGAGCAATGACTACCGATAGCATCACGGCAAGCGGTACGGCGACTTCGGCAGGAAGGAAAAAAAGCAGCAGAGGGACCGCCACGAGCGCTTCCCCAAATCCAAAAGAGGAACGAACTAAGGAGGCAATAAAACTAATGAGTAAAACAGCGATAAGGATCAAAGGAACTTTACTTTAATGATAGGGTGAGTGGCCAAATTTACAAAAAACCGTTTAGTCGAAGGACTGATGGAAAATTCTTTTTGAATGCAGCCTCATAGAGCCCTTCAAATTCACTTATTTTCTTTAACTTTGTTTTCACGGGCATCCTCCCGGTATTTATTAATTTCAACGATTGAGCAGCTACCTCACGATTCTAGGCTTTAACTCAGCCATTCCCACGATTAATTCCTCACCCACCGCCCAATTTTTGGAGATGGAGGAGAGGCATTTTCTCATTGACTGTGGCGAAGGCACTCAGGTGCAGCTTCGCAAAGCCAAAGCAAGATTTTCCAAAATCAACCATATCTTCATTTCTCATTTGCACGGCGATCACTGTTTTGGTCTTCCCGGACTCATCGCTTCCTTTCGACTGCTAGGCCGCGAGATTCCGCTGCATGTCTACGGACCGAAAGGAATCAAGGAAATGTTGGAAACGATTTTTAGATTAACAGAAACCCACAAGGGTTTCGAAGTGATTTACCATGAGTTAAGCTCTAACGAATCGGAATTAATTTATGAAGACGCAAGATTGGAAGTGTACACGATTCCACTCGATCACCGCATCTATTGCAATGGATACCTATTCAAAGAAAAACCGAAAGACCGGCATTTAAATATGGCAGAGATTGCCAAATATAAGGAAATCGAGAAATGCGATTACCATCTGTTAAAAGCAGGGAAAGATTTTGAACTGAGCGATGGCTATGTATTAAAGAACGAAATCCTTACGACGGCACCTAGTGCGCCAGTTTCTTATGCTTTTTGTAGCGACACTCGCTATCTAGAATCCATAGTCCCACTCATTAAGGAAGTGGATGTATTGTACCATGAAGCCACGTTCCTAGACGATTTAAAAGAAATGGCTCAGTACACCGGACATACCACAGCGATAGAAGCGGCTAAGATTGCAAAAATGGCGGGCGTAGGCAAACTGATCTTAGGCCATTTCTCCAATCGATACCATGACCGCAGTGTGTTCACTCAGGAAGCAAGAGAGGTCTTTGCCGCGAGCTTTTTACCCACTCAACTAGAGAGAGTAAAGATAGGGTAGATTTTACTCTTACTAAATCTTTATTTCAAATGATCCATTTTGAAGAATTAAAATCCTTTTTAGAGCAAAAGGCAGAGGAATTTCAAAACCCCAATTTCATCGAGCATGATCCGATGCAAATTCCCCATCGCTTTGAACTAAAACAGGACATAGAAATCGCCGGATTTTTGACCGCCACCATCTCGTGGGGAAATCGAAAATCCATTATTAATTCCGCTACCCAAATGATGAACCATCTGGGAAACAATCCCTATGATTTTGTTCTCTCTTTTACGGAGAAGGATCTGGACTTTTTAACGGATCGATCGGTTCATAGAACCTTTAATGGGGAGGATCTAAAGCAGTTTCTTTGGAACCTGAAACGCCTCTATGAGCAGAGGGATTCTTTAGAGTCTTATTTTCAATTGCAGGAAGGGGAAACCGATTTCTACCATGCAATAGAGCGTTTTCGAACTTCTTTTCTGGGCCCTACGAAGCATCGCAGTTCTAAACACGTGAGTTCTCCTTATAAAAATTCTGCAGCCAAACGAATCCTGATGTATTTGCGCTGGATGGTTCGATCTAGTACCCGAGGGGTGGATTTTGGTCTATGGGAATCCCTAGATCCCAAATACTTATCGATTCCTCTCGACGTGCATACGGGTAATATTTCTAGAAAACTAGGTCTTGTAGAGCGGGTTCAAAACGATTGGAAAACCGTAAGGGAATTAGATCTCACTATAAGAAAGATGGATTCTTCTGATCCTGCCAAATATGATTTTGCGCTCTTTGGTCTGGGAGTGACTAGGGAACTTTAAGTAGGAAGAAAAAGGAATTTTTTCTAAATGTGAAGCATCATCCTTGCTATGGCAAAGTAAATAAGCACCCCTAGGATGTCATTTGAAGTCGTAATAAAGGGTCCCGTCGCAATGGCAGGATCAATCTTATTTCGGTTCAAAACAATGGGCACTACGGTTCCAATGACCGCCGCCACCATAATCACAGCCAGTAACGAAATCGAAATGGTCAGTGAAATGGTCAAATCGTGGTGATTGAAAAGAAGATTGAAAGCAAAGATTAAGAGCGCTAAGATAGCTCCCGAGGCTGCAGAAACGCTAACCTCTTTTAAAAGCGTACGGTAGGTATCCTTTCCTAAGGTATCGTTCGCAAGACCTTGTACTATAATCGCGGAGGCTTGAACTCCAATGTTTCCTGCCGTCGCCGCAATTAAAGGAACGAAGAACATAAGAACCGGTTCCGTCTGTAAGGCAGACTGATTTCCTTGCAGAACTCGAGACCCGACAAGTCCACCCACCATTCCGATGACTAACCAAGGAAGCCTCGCCCGGGTCATTTGGAAAAGACTATCGGTGTGGTCCACATCACTCGAGATCCCTGAGGCCAACTGGTAATCCTTTTCGTTTTCTTCTTTAATAAAGTCTAAAACGTCGTCAATGGTAATGCGACCTACGAGTTTGTTAAGGGAGTCAACCACGGGGACTTCAAATAAATCGTATCGTTGCATGAAACGAGCGACTTCTTCCGCCTCGTCACTGTCCTTCACCCAGCGAATTTTGCTATTGTATACATCCACTACTTTTGAAGCAGAAGACGTCGTTAAGAGTCTTTTTAAACTTAGCGTGCCTAGGAGTTTCTCGGATTCGTCGACCACGTAAATAGAGTAGACTTCATCTAGGTCTTCAGCCTGCTTACGCATTTCTTTCACCGCTGCGATGACCGATAAGTTTTGGCTTACTTTGACAAGCTCCGTGGCCATTAACCCTCCGGCCGTATCTTCGTCGTAGCGAAGTAGATCGACAATGTTCTGAGCATGCTCCTCATCGTCCAAATGGTTGATAATCTCGTCCTGCTGTTTCTCCGATAGCTCCGCGATTAAATCGGCCGCATCGTCCGAATGAATCTCCCCAATAATCTCATCCGCAATTTCTTTGGAGGAAAGTTGGGTTAAGAATTTCTTTCTTTGGTCCTCATCGATTTCAAGAAGCATTTCAGCGGACTGCTCGTTGCCCATTAAATCGTAAACGAACTTTTGCCCTTCCTGGTCTAAATGCTCAAAGAAATTAGCAATATCCACCGCCTCCATCTCTACAAGCAATGCAGAGACTTCACTTACATTTCGCTGAGAAATGCCTTCTTTTAAAAGCTCTTTCAGGTTAAGGATCGGTTCAGTCAAATCAGGTCGTTTTTTAAGTTTTAAAGGAATTCAATGCGCAAAAATAGGCATAATGGCCCAAAAATCCTTGCCATTTGAAATTTAAATCAAAAAAGAGGAAATTCCACAAAGCTTTATTTCGCTTCTTTCCACAAATGGGTGAACCCAATAAAATCCTCGACGCTTAGTTCCTCCGCGCGTTTGTCCATAAAAGCGTGTGATTTTAATTCTTCTGGGATTCCAAGGGCTTTTAGGGCATTGGAAAGTTTCTTTCTTCGTTGCCCAAAGCCGTTTTTCACAATTTGCTTAAAAAGCACTTCAATGCCCACTAGGTCTTCTCTTTCTTGGCGAACCAAGCGGATTACACCCGATTTCACTTTCGGGGGAGGATTGAATACATTTTCGTGCACTGTAAAAAGATACTCCACCTTATAGTAAGCCTGAATCAATACGGAAAGTATGCCGTAATCTTTGGTTCGGGGTACTCCCGCACAACGCTCGGCCACTTCTTTTTGAAACATTCCGACCATTTCGGGCACCTGGTGTACGTAGTCTACCACCTTAAAAAGAATCTGCGAAGAAATATTATAAGGATAGTTTCCAATCACGGCAAAAGGCTTTCCTTCTGTAAAGGCGAAATCCGTTTTGAGAAAGTCTCCTACAAAATTGCTCTCGTCAATCGCCTCGAAATTCTCCTTTAAATAAGCAATGGATTCCTGATCAATCTCGGCTAAGAACAATTTCTGCTCTTTCTCTAAGAGGCTCTGCGTGAGCACGCCTGTACCCGGACCTACCTCCAGCACCTGATCGTACCCTTCATAAGAAAGACTCTCGACAATTTTTCTGGCGATGTTTAGGTCGGTCAAGAAATGTTGACCCAGGTGTTTTTTCGCTTTGACACTCATAATTTGAGATTATTTTTATTAAGGTTGGTTTCTTGCGAGACAAAAGGGACTTTAGGATTATTTAACATCTTTTTTTATCCCGCAATCCGGCAAATTTCGGAAGTTTTTTTCTAATTTAGCCGAAAATTTTGTATTGATGGCTAAAACGGTTGATGATTTTAATAAACGAAGATTGCGTTCCAGTAATATTACCGTCGTAATTTCGATTGCGCTTGTGTTATTCTTACTTGGACTTATGGGGCTTATTTTAATCAATGCCCAAAAGTACTCCGATTATATTAAAGAGCAGCTTGTCGTGAATGCTTATTTTAATGAAAATTACGACGCGAAAGACTCGGTGAAAATTGCAAAACTAGAAGAAGAGGCTTTTAAGAAGATTCAAGTTTTAGTCCCTGTAAAACGTGCGACGTACATTTCAAGAGAAATGGCAAGCGACGAGGCGAAAAAAAGCATGGGAATTGATAGCGAAGCTTTGTTTGATACAAACATTTTTCCTTCCTCTGTCGAGGTAGCCTTAAAACCTGAATACGTAGATCCTGCCAAAATCGATGATGCCATTAAGCAAATCTCAAGTGTTAAGGGTATCGTGGACGTAAAGAACAACAGTTCTTTAATGGTGGATGTTTACAACAACTTAAACCGAATTCTAAAATGGATTTTAGGATTTTCCCTTCTCTTTTTAGTCTTAGCCGTGGTTTTAATTAACAACTCCATTCGTCTAAAAATCTTCTCCAAACGTTTTATTATCAAAACCATGCAACTCGTGGGAGCCCGCCGACGCTTTATTTTAAAGCCTTTTGTTCTAGAAGCCATGCTTTTAGGTTTAATGGGTTCTGTTATTGGACTTCTCGCTTTGTTTGGCGTATGGTATTACTTTACAAACCAAATCGGACAGGCCTTCATGGAAAACGACCCTCAATACTACTGGCTCATTGCCCTGGTGCTAGCCATTGGCGTTTTGATTACAGTGGTAAGTACCATCTTTGCCACTTGGAGATTCCTACGCTCGAACATTGACGATTTATACTACAGTTAAGATGACAAACAAAAAGGAAAGTAAAGTGGAAAGCCCCTTCTATTTTGGAAAGGAAAATTTCAAATGGATGCTCGTGGGTTTGGGTCTTATTGCTTTAGGATACATCCTTATGCTAGGACCGGATGCCAACACAGTGGACGGGAAATTTGACCCTAACGTTTGGAACGATGGAATCTTCTCGATTGTAAGAATCCGAATCGCCCCCCTTCTTATTCTTCTCGGCTTTTGTGTAGAAGTGTATGCCATTTTAAAAAGAAGCAAATAACCCTCTAGTTAGAATAGTTCGCCACTTTTAGAAAGGCGAACTTAAGCCCTATAATCTTACCCTTATGGATTTATTTAAAGCGATACTTATTGCGATCATCGAAGGACTGACCGAATTTCTGCCTGTCTCTTCGACTGCGCATATGATTTTCACCAGTTCCCTTTTTGGAATTCAAGAAGACGAATTTGTCAAAATGTTTCAAGTTTCTATTCAGTTTGGAGCGATACTCGCGGTCGTATTTTTGTACTGGAAGAAATTTTTCAATTTCAAAAATTTAAATTTCTACCTAAAACTTGCCGTCGCCGTGCTGCCCGCCCTTGTACTAGGGAA
Organism: Epilithonimonas sp. KH_059; assembly: GCF_057838485.1. Classification (NCBI taxonomy): domain Bacteria; kingdom Pseudomonadati; phylum Bacteroidota; class Flavobacteriia; order Flavobacteriales; family Weeksellaceae; genus Epilithonimonas; species Epilithonimonas sp. KH_059. The sequence continues at coordinate 245,018 of NZ_CM174468.1, read as the reverse complement.
ATTATTTGATGACAAAATTGAAGCGGTATTAGGAGATCCTGTGCCCATCGCTATCATGCTGATTGTAGGCGGGGTCATCTTACTCTTTATCGATAAATTATTCACCTCACCTGTTATTGAGGATGAAAAGGACGTAAGTTTCAAATCGGCCTTTCTCATCGGAATCTGGCAGTGTTTGGCTATGATGCCTGGAACCTCACGAAGTGCGGCTTCCATTATCGGAGGGATGCAACAAAAGCTAACTCGAAAAGCAGCCGCTGAATTTTCCTTCTTTCTAGCAGTGCCTACCATGCTTGCTGTGACCGTTTATTCCTTGTTTTTGAAATCATGGAATCATCAAGGCGTTGAGCAAAAAGGATACGAAATGCTCATGACAGGAAACAACCTTATGCTCTTTCTTGTGGGCAATGTCATTGCCTTTATTGTGGCTGTAATCGCGATCAAGTTTTTCATTGGCGTTCTGACCAAATACGGATTTAAACCTTGGGGATGGTATCGCATCGTAGTAGGAATCGTTTTACTTATCTACTTCACCCAATTTGCGTAAGGCAAATCAGCCCAAAGAGAGCCAATGACATTAGAAGAAATACAAGAGGGAAAAATCCTACTCGTTGACAAACCCCTAGACTGGACGTCCTTTCAAGCCGTGAATAAGATTAAGTTTGCTCTAAAACGAGAGTTTAAACTTAAAAAAATAAAAGTGGGGCATGCCGGGACCCTAGACCCAAGAGCTACAGGCCTTCTTATTGTTTGTACAGGCAAAGCGACCAAAGAGATCTCGAAGATCCAGGACGCTCCAAAAGAGTATCTGGCCACGATTAAATTAGGCGTACAGACGGAGTCGTATGACACGGAAAAGCCGGAAATAAATCCAATGGACATTTCTGGAATTACAGAGTCTCAAATTTTGCAAGTCCTCAAAACCTTTGAGGGAGAAATCATGCAAACTCCGCCCATTTTCTCTGCCTTAAAGGTGGAAGGAAAAAGAGCGTACGATTTAGCTCGTGAGGGCAAAATAGTGGAGATGAAGGCAAGACCTACCACCATCACCTACCTAGATCAAATCGAAATCGATTTGCCCTTTGTGCATTTTCGAGTGGGCTGTTCCAAAGGAACTTACATTCGTTCTCTAGCGCATGACATCGGACAAGGATTAGAAGTGGGAGGTTATTTAACTTCGCTCAGACGAACCAAAATAGGGCAGTACTCTGTAGACGATGCCCTCAAATCGATATTAGACCCAGAATTTGAATTTACAACCGCCTAGTGGAAGAAATTAGAATTAATAAGTATTTATCCGAAATCGGATTTTGTTCCCGCCGAGGAGCCGATCAGCTCCTAGACGAAGGACGCATCACGGTCAACGGTCAGGTGCCTGAAAAAGGCACAAAAGTGACCGCCAATGACGTGATTCTAGTGGATGGAAAACCGGTAAAACCTGACACCGAGGCTCCCCTTTATATCGCCTTTAACAAACCCATCGGGATTGTTTGCACCACGGATAGGAAACGCGAGAAAAACAATATCATTGACTACATTAACCACCCGAGAAGGATCTTTCCCATTGGGAGGCTGGATAAACCAAGTGAAGGACTTATCCTTCTTACTTCGGACGGAGACATAGTCAACAAAATCCTTCGTTCCCGAAACAACCACGGAAAAGAATACATCGTTCGCGTCGACAAACCTATATCTCCTAAGTTTTTAGAAAAAATGCGTGGGGGAGTGCCCATCTTAGATACGATCACCAAAAAGTGCGAGGTAGAACAAATTGACACGATGACCTTTCGTATTGTCCTTACCCAGGGCCTAAATCGTCAAATTCGACGCATGTGCGAATATCTAGGCTACGAGGTAAAGAAATTAAAGAGAATCCGTGTGTTAAATATTCATCTTGATTTGCCACTTGGAAAATGGAGAGAATTAACCCCTGAAGAACTTAGCGGACTTTTGGAAATGGTGGAGGACTCCTCGAAAACCTACGAGTAAAGAAAAAACAAGCCTTGACGGTAGTAGTGGAAATCCTTTTGTTATTCTTCCGGCTTATCTACCAAAGAATCTTTTAGTTTTAAGAGTTCTGATTTCACAAACTCAAGTCGATCAATCATGGAAACCGTCTCGGATACTTTCGCGTTGGTGGTAAGCGCAATTCGGGCTCCGTCTAACGTGTAGCCTTTTTCTTTGACCAAATGGTAAATGATTTTTAAATTCTTGACATCTTCTGGGGTGAAATACCGATTTCCTTTTTTATTCTTTTTGGGACGAAGGATCGGGAATTCTTGTTCCCAATACCGAATAAGCGATGTATTTACATCAAAGGCCTTGGCAACTTCTCCGATGGAATAATAGAGTTTGTCTGGTAAATTTAATTTCATTTTAAAGGAATCACAATTTCAAAAATACATTAATTTTCAGAAAGGGAAAGCTTGAAATCTTTCAAAATTATTTTGCAATTTCAATTTTCAACTTTTTATTCTTCAATTTTTCGTTTGCAAGCTTTTTTAGTACTTCAATTACTTTTTTCCGATTGACAGCGGCGTAAGAAGTCGTATCTTTCACTTCGATAAGTCCAATATCTTCCATTTCTAATCCGCCTTTCTTAATTAAGTACCCGGCAATATCGCCTTTGTTTACTTTGTCTTTTTTTCCAGCGCTAAAATAAAGGGTTTGAAAGGGTGTTCTAGAAGGCATTTTATAATCTTGCGTTAGAACTTCCTGTGGAATCGTATTTTTGATGAAAGCAAATCGCTCCTCCTCAGTCATTAATAAATACACAAAGCCTTTCGCATGCATTCTTGCCGTTCTTCCATTTCTATGGATAAACGCGTCTTCTTTTGGCGGCAATTGGTAATGAACAATCGATTCCACTTCTGGAATGTCCAAACCTCTCGAAGCCAAATCAGTCGTAATTAAAATTCGAGAAGAATCATTTTTGAATTTTAAAAGGGCTCGTTCTCTTTCGTCTTGTTCCATTCCCCCGTGAAAAGTTTCGCGAGATATTCCTTTTTCTCTTAAAAGTCCCGAGATTCGGTCCACAGCATCACGGTGATTGCAAAAAATGAGAGTTCTTCGGTTTCCGATTTTGCACAAAAGTGTAAATAAAGTATCCAGCTTTTCCTCGGAAGTCGTTAGGACTTTTCGATACTGAAGATCGGGTTTTGCTTCCTTAATTTTTAAAAAATCAACCACTTCTTCATTATGAAGACCCGTAAAACTGGGGATTTCTGGCATTGCCGTGGCAGAGGTCAGTATCCTTTGTGAAAGAGAAGGGATTTCATTAATAATGAAACTCATCTCGTCATGAAAACCAAATTCTAAAGATTTATCAAATTCATCTAGAACCAAGGTTTTAATAGGACTCGGATCGAAATTATCATTATTCAAATGGTAGGCAATTCTACCGGGAGTTCCAATCAATAAAGCCGGAGCTTCGATCAGATTATTCATTTCAATTTTTTTATCATGCCCTCCATAACACACCGAAACTTTGTAATCGGTTCCCATCGATTTGAAAACCTGTTCGATTTGAAGTGCCAATTCACGAGAGGGAACCAAAACGAGCGCCTGAATTCCGGAGAGTTCTTTTTTTAAACTCCTTAAAATTGGAAACAAAAAAGCCAAAGTTTTCCCTGAACCCGTAGGAGACAAGAGAAGAAGGTCTTTTTCGTTTTCAGAAGCTTTGTAGGCTGATTTCTGCATTTGATTCATATCCTGAATCTGCAGGTTTTGGTAAATTGATTTTAATTCCATTTTGCAAAGGTAATTTTTTTTAAATCTGTTCTAGTAGATATTTAGCATTACTGAAAGCTTCTTTTTCCATCAGTGAATAAAGCAATCAAAGCTCGCAGTAAAAACAGATCCGGTTCTACCTGATCGTTTTCTTGCCTGGGAGCCGGCTACGTATTTTTAAGCAAAGGAAAAATAATTTAATTCAATTGTTGAAAACACCGAAGTAAATTAAAGATTCCATTGTCAATATTAAATAGTTTGCGTATTTTTGCACCACTTTTTGTGGAGGCATTTTGGCGCAGTTAAAACATTAACAATTAACATCTTCTCTATTTTTCATTATACCACATTGAGCCAAAATTGAAAAATATTGAATACAAATTATTTATTTTATGTCAGAAACGACAGACAAAGCGGAGGTTTTACTAAACCAAAACGTAGCACCAGAACAGTTTGATTGGGATTCTTTTGAATCAGGATTAGACGCGGATGCAAGACAAGAAAAAAGCGACCTTGAAGAAATCTACAACGGTTCGCTTAAAAACCTTCAAGACAATGACGTTCTTGTAGGGAAAGTCGTAAGACTTACTGACAAAGAAGCCATTGTAGACATCAACTTCAAATCTGAAGGGGTGATTTCGCTTAACGAATTCCGTTACAGAACTGACCTTACCGTAGGGGACGAAGTAGAAGTAATGGTAGACCGTAGAGAAGACAAAACAGGTCAACTTCAACTTTCTCACAGAAAAGCAAGAACGCTTAAAGCTTGGGATCGTGTGAACGAACTTCACGATACGGGTGAGGTTGTAAACGGATATGTGAAGTCTAGAACAAAAGGAGGTATGATTGTGGACATCCACGGTATCGAAGCTTTCCTTCCTGGATCTCAAATTGATGTGAAGCCTATCAAAGACTACGATCAGTATGTAGGAAAAACCATGGAATTCAAAGTGGTTAAAATTAACCCTGAATACAAAAACGTGGTGGTCTCTCACAAAGCGCTTATCGAAGCCGATATCGAAGATCAGAAAAAAGAAATCATCGCGCAACTTGAAAAAGGTCAAGTTCTTGAAGGAACCGTTAAGAACATCACTTCTTACGGGGTATTCGTGGACCTTGGTGGCGTAGACGGACTAATTCACATTACTGACCTTTCTTGGTCAAGAGTGAACCATCCATCTGAAATCCTAGAAGACGGACAAACTGTGAAAGTGGTTATCCTTGATTTCGATGACGAGAAAACAAGAATCCAACTAGGTATGAAGCAATTGGAAGCACACCCTTGGGATGCTCTTTCTGCAGATTTAAAAGTAGGAGATAAAGTAAAAGGTAAAGTAGTAGTTCTTGCTGACTACGGTGCATTCGTAGAGATTGCTCCAGGAGTAGAAGGACTTATCCACGTATCTGAAATGTCATGGTCTACTCACTTAAGAAGTGCAGGAGATTTTGTAAAAGTTGGAGACGAAGTGGAAGCAGAAGTGCTTACTTTAGATAGAGAAGACAGAAAAATTTCTTTAGGTATCAAGCAATTGAACAAAGATCCATGGGAAAACATCGAGGCTAAGTATCCAGTAGGATCTAAGCACGTGGGAACCGTAAGAAACTTCACCAACTTTGGTGTGTTCGTGGAACTAGAAGAAGGAATCGACGGACTTATCTACATTTCTGACCTTTCTTGGACTAAGAAAATCAAGCATCCGTCTGAGTTCTGCAACGTAGGCGATAAACTAGAAGTTATCGTTCTTGAACTTGACACAGCGGCTAGAAGACTTTCTTTAGGTCACAAACAACTTCAAGCGAACCCTTGGGATAAATTCGAAAGTAAATATGCAGAAGGAACTGTTCTAACAGGAACTGCGACTGACGTATTTGACAAAGGAGCTCAAGTTCAATTCGAAGATGCAGAAGTAGAAGCTTTCTGTCCTTCAAGATTATTAGAGAAAGCAGATGGATCTAAAATCAAAAAAGGAGAACAAGCTGAATTTAAAGTAATTGAATTCAACAAAGAATTCAAAAGAGTTGTGGTTTCCCACACCGGTACTTTTAAAGATGAAGAAAGAAGATCGAACTCAGGTTCTAACTCTTCTTCTAACAAGCCAGCGGCTTCCACTGGGGATGAAAAAACAACCCTAGGTGATATCGATGCGCTTGCAGCACTTAAAAAGAAAATGGAAGGAGGAGAATAATTCTTCACCCCGTTTTTTAAATAGCAAGAAGCTGTCTCTTTTTTAGAGGCAGCTTCTTTATTTTTTGTGGGATAAGCTTTTCCACTCAACTGGTGAACCTAGGCTGTTTCGATCTACCTTGCTCTCCAAACTATTTTCACAGCAGAAAGGGTAGGGAGCTCAAGCCTTTCGTTTTCTAAAACCACGAAGTCATTTTTAAGGTAGAATTCCAAAGGAGACCTGTAGAAAGTGCCATCCTTTTTCACTTCCTCGTTCCCATCAATCACCCAACCATAAAGTTCCTGTTCTTTCTGTTTCAACAGATTTAAGAGCTTTGTGCCTTCTGCTTTGCCCTGCACTTCTTTTGACAAGATTACAGCAAACCAGGACCGATCCTCTCTTTTGAATCGAGCTGCCCAGCCCACAATGTTCTCGCTCTCCATAAGGAGATAATGTCTTGCTTCACTGAGCCCTTCTAAATAACGATCTACGCTTTCTAGAGATTCAAATTCAAGTCTACTAGGATACTCTGTATTCCACAGGTTTCGTAGAGCCTCTTTCTGGTGGTCGGATAATACTGATGTTGGGTAAGTTTCCATGGATTAAAGGTATAAAAAAAGCCAGCAAAAGCTGACTTTTTATAAGCGTATCAATTGCACGATCCTTTATAGCTTAAGGAGTTCAATTGCGCGCTCTGGACTTTCGTGAGAAAACACGGCATTGCCTGCCACGAGTACATCTGCACCTGCATCAAAGAGGCGAGACGCATTCTCGAGATTTACACCTCCGTCCACTTCAATTAAAGCTGTGGAATTATGGCTTAAGATTAAATCTTTGGTCTCTGCAATCTTCTTGTAGGTGTTTTCAATAAACTTCTGCCCTCCAAAACCCGGATTCACGCTCATTAACAAAACCAAATCCACTTGGTCAATGATGTCTTCTAACATCATCACAGGGGTAGAAGGGTTTAAAACCACTCCAGCCTTGGCTCCTTTGTCCTGAATTAGAGTGACGGTTCTGTGCAGATGTCGCGAAGCTTCGTAATGAACTGAGACTAAATCCGCACCGTGAGAAATAAATTGCTCCACGTAATTTTCAGGTTCAAGAATCATTAAATGCACATCTATAAATTTCTTTCCGTGCTCTTTGATGGGCTTCATTACAGGAAACCCAAAAGAAATATTGGGTACAAAACGTCCATCCATGACATCTACGTGCAGCCAATCCGCTTGCGAATTATTAAGCATTTCAATGTCGCGCTGTAAGTTTCCAAAATCAGCGGAAAGTAGGGAAGGAGCAATTAGTCGGTTCTTCATTTTTCAAAAAAGTTTATTAGCCTAAGGCTTAGTGGTACTTAAGTTTCATTTTTGGGGTAATCGCAATGAGCGTCTCGTAGATAAGCTCAATGACGTGCTTCACGTCTTCTTTGCTTACCATTTCTACCGTGGTGTGCATATAGCGAAGCGGTAAGGAGATTAGGGCGCTTGGAACGCCACCGTTAGAATGCGCAAACGCATCCGTATCGGTTCCAGTAGCCCGGCTAGCCGCCGCTCTTTGAAAAGGGATCTTTTTTGCCTTGGCGCGCTCAACGATGAGTTCACGAAGGTTATGATGAACACTAGGGGCATAGAACAAAACGGGGCCCTCTCCGCATTTTTGATCGCCTTCTTTCTTCTTTTCAATCATTGGGGTCGATGTGTCGTGCGTTACGTCGGTTACAATTGCCATATTCGGTTTGATGGTGTCCGCAATCATATCGGCTCCATAGAGTCCTACTTCCTCTTGGACAGAGTTCACGATGTAAAGACCAAAAGGAAGATTTTTTTTGCCTTCTTTAAGAAGTTTAGCCACTTGTGCAATCATAAAGCCACCCATTCGGTTGTCTAGGGCTCTACACACAAAATATTTGTCATTTAATTCAAAAAATTCGTCAGGGTAGGTAATCATGCAGCCTACGTAAATCCCCAAACTTTCTACTTCTTTTTTGGAACTGGCTCCGCAGTCAATAAAGATGTTTTCAATTTTGGGAACCGGTTCGTTTGAATTCGTTCCTCGCGTATGAATGGCAGGCCATCCAAAGACTCCTTTGACCACTCCTTTCTCTCCATGAATATTCACCACTTTAGAAGGGGCAATCATTTGATCCGAACCGCCGTTTCTAATGACATAGATAAGTCCTTCGTCCGTGATGTAATTCACATACCAAGAAATCTCATCCGCATGGGCCTCAATGACTACTTTGAACTCCGCTTTTGGATTAATAATCCCGTAGCAAGTTCCGTAGTGATCTACTTTTATTTCATCGACATAGGGCTTTAAAAAGTCCATCCAGACCTTTTGTCCCCCGCGTTCATACCCCGTGGGAGAGGCCGTGTTTAAATAGGTTTCAAGGAACTTTATTGATTTTTTATCAAATTTCATGAAAGGGAATGTTTTTTGTAGTTTTAACACTTGAATTTAAGCGATGTAAAAATAATGAAATTATACAAGATAACAGGCATTTTGGTCCTGCTTTTCGGGAGTACACTACTCAAAGCGCAAAGCGATACCATTGCTCTGCCCCTATCCAAATACCCCGTAAGTAGCCTTCAAACCGATGAGTTCGGAAATAAGTTTTACTACGATGCGAGGCAAAAAGCAAAAATTTATGAGATTGACGGGGAGACCGTGGTGGTCATGGACGAACTTGTGCTTCAAAAAAAGCCCCATTTTAATAACGAACTCGACCGAAATTATTATTTCTTCCTCAATAAAAAACTAAATCGGGTGTATCCACTTTTTCTAACGGCCCTAGAGCAGTACCGAACCTTAGAAACCACCCTTGCTCAAATGAGTTCTTCTGACAAACGTAAGTACGCAAAAAAGAAGCAAAATGAGCTCGCAAATGAGTACGAGGAAAAGCTTCGAAATTTAACAACTTCCGAAGGACAAGTCTTTGCCAAACTCATGCACCGCGCCACGGGAAAGAACGTCTATGAGATCATTAAGGACCTTCGAGGGGGATGGAGCGCCTTTTGGTGGAACGTAAAGGGAAATGCGGCAGACATTGAACTAAAAAAAGATTACAATCCATACAAATACAGAGACGATGAATTTGTCGAATCTCTTTTGCAGAGTAACTGGAATGTCGGATATTTGCAACCCTATCCGGGATACCGAGACTTTAAAATAAAAAGAGAATGACCTACAAAATCACCCTAAGACTTCTTGTTGCAGTCTTTATGTGTCAATATGCAAGCGTTTTTGCATGGGGCACCACCGGGCACCGCATTGTTGCAGAAGTGGCCGAGAACAATTTAAAAGCTTCCACTAAGCATAAACTCAAAAAAATCCTAGGCAAACAAAAGCTTGCCTACTGGGCCAACTGGCCTGATTTTATTAAGTCGGATACGACCGGACACTGGAAACACACGGAGACTTGGCATTACGTGAATGTGAGTCCTCAAAGTTCAAAAGCGGATTTCATTCGTACGCTTGAGGCGCAGGATGCTCCCACACTGTATACAGAAATCAAAGCAATCGCAAATCGATTAAAAAACGGTAACCTTTCCAAGGAGCAGAAAGAAATTGAACTTCGTTTTTTAATACATATGGTAGGAGACTTAGCTCAACCGATGCACGCGGGACGCGCAGAGGATCTTGGGGGCAACAAAGTTCGTATTAAGTACTTTGGACAAAACACCAATTTGCACTCCCTTTGGGACAGCAAACTCATTGATGCGAATCAATACAGCTATACGGAATACGCAGAAATCTTGGATGTAAAAACCCGAAGAGAGAAAAAGGAGCTGATGAAAGGAAGTCTAGAGGACTGGCTCTATCAGTCGCACAAAGCGGCCAATACCATTTATGCGTACACAAAGCCGGATCAAAATTACACGTACGGGTACCTCTATCGATTTAATTCACTTCTTGAAAAACAACTCTACGAAGGAGGTCTTCATTTAGCGCAAGTTCTAAACGAGGTTCTATAAGAATTTTTGACTAAGTAAGGCAAAGACCTTTTGGTCTACAGGCAATAGGAATGGATTTTCTTCTCGTAAGGAAATCCATTCTACTTTTTCAATAGAGGGCTCTTTGATAATTAGATCAGATTCACTAGTAAGTTCACAGGTATAATAGACTGTAAAAAGCTGTTCATTCTTCCGAAATCGAGAAACTACAAATTCTTCTTGGGTGTAGAAATGCTCTATGTTTTCAATCTTTAAATTCAGTTCTTCGAGAAATTCTCTTTCAAGACACTCTACGCTACCTTCTCCGAACTCAAGACCACCGCCTGGCAACTTTAGTAACTTCTCTCCCGCATACATTTCATGAAGTGCCATAAGATGACCTTCCTTTATACACAGACCGTAAATGCGAATGTTAAATTGATTTGTCATATCTACTCAATTAAAGTTTACGGGCGTTAATCATTTCTCTTTTGCCGGGAGGCCCAGGTTTCTTTTCTACTTCAAAGGATAAATCGAGTAGGGCGCGCCTTAAACTGCCTTTGGAGCTGTAGGTGGTAAAGAGTCCACCGGCATTCATTTTGTCAGCGACCAGCGAAATTAGATCCATCTCCCAGAGTTCTGGCTGGACCCGAGCGCCAAAACAATCAAAGTAAACCAGGTCTATAGGGGGCATAGGCAAAGACTTTAAATCAAAAAAGTCAGCCTCGATTTTCGTGACAAAAAAGTTCTCACAAACTTCGACTGCCTCTCCCCAGGGCGCCTTGTGCAGCCTGTCAAAATAGCCTTCAAGAAGTTTGTTATCAAAAAGACTGGGGTACTCTAGCGCTACGAGTTCTTCTGGCAAAACGGGGAATTTTTCAAGGCTAAAATAATTTACAACCTGATTTTGACCCGTTTTTAAAAATTCATCAATCGTAACCAAAACATTTAAACCTGTTCCGAATCCGAGTTCTAAAATATTAATTTCACAACGTTGTACGAGTTTGAACCCATTTTCTATAAATACGTATTTAGCCTCCTGCAAGGCCCCGTGCCCGGAGTGATAACCTTCGTTTATTTCCTTGATAAACAAAGTTTTACTTCCATCTTCTGTGAATTTAACCTCTCTTTCCATAACAATATTTGCCAAATTTAAAATTAATATTTATATTTATCAATTAAATTCTATCGTAAAATATAAAAATATTTTTAATAAAATGATAATTCAAAAAACCACCAATTCAAAAATTGACTCCTTTGATACCGAAAACTATTCGTTTGGAGATCACTTTATAGACCACATGGTTCTATGTGAGTACGAGAATGGAAAATGGGGAGAGCCTAAATTAATGCCTTACGGTCCTCTTTCTTTTTCTCCAGCCAACATGACTTTCAACTATGGACAGGCATGTTTTGAAGGTATGAAAGCCTACAAAGACAAAGACGGACAGGTGTTTTTATTTAGACCGGAAAAGAATTTCACGAGATTAAACAAATCCGCTACTCGCCTTGCGATGCCGGAAGTACCTGAGGAGGTATTCATGGAAGGATTACAAGCCCTAATGGATATAGACCGCGCATGGATTCCGTATGGAGAAGGAAAATCCCTTTACATTCGTCCGCTTATTTTCGCGACGGAAGAAGGACTAAAAGCTAGAATTGCAAACAAGTACATGTTTGCTATCGTCGCTTCTCCAGCGAAGAGTTATTACTCTGAGCCGGTTTCTGTAAAAATTTCCGATTATTACTCTAGATCCGCAAGCGGTGGAGTTGGATTTGCAAAAGCCGCTGGGAACTACGCAGCTTCTTTTTATCCGACGAAACTAGCAAACGAGGAAGGATACGAACAAATCATTTGGACCGACGACACGACGCATGAAAACTTTGAAGAAAGTGGAACCATGAACGTATTTGTTCGTATCGGAGATACGATCTATACGCCTTCTACATCTGAGAAAATTCTTGACGGAGTGACGCGCGATAGCTTTATCCAACTTGCGAAGAAAAGAAACTTAGAAGTGGTGATTGGAGATGTAAAAGTGAAAGACGTAGTGAACGCCCATAAAGAAGGTACTTTAAAAGAAGTATGGGGAGTGGGTACCGCTGTGGTTACTTCTGCTTTCAAAGCGATTGGGTACGGAGAGGAGAAACTTGAGCTTCCTACCTTAAGCAAAGAAGACAGCTACGCACTTACACTTCAGGACGACTTGGTTTCTATTCAGACCAACCAAAAAGAAGATCCCTTCGGATGGAGAGTTCTTGTAGAAGAAGGATTTGCGGACAAAATCTAAACCCTATTTTTTAGACAAAAATAGCCGGGATGATTCCCGGTTATTTTGTTTCTGATAGTCATGAAAATTCATTAATTTCGCAAAACGTTTTCTTTAGGCTAAAGAAAGCGAAAACTTTCTCGCCACGGCATAAGAAAATTTAGAATGAAAATTAATAAAATCCTATTCGCATTAGCCGGTATCGTGCTAATAAATTGTACACCAATATATAAAAAAATGAACGTAGACAAAGAACTTTACGAAGGTCTAGACAATGGACTTTACGCAAACTTACAGACTTCAAAAGGAGCCATGCTCGTGAAATTAGAAGCGGACAAGTCACCGGTAACGGTAGCCAATTTCGTGGGCTTAGCGCAAGGAAAAATTCAGAGTAACAAACCGAAAGGAACTCCATTTTACGATGGAACCATCTTTCACCGTGTGATTGAAAACTTCATGATCCAAGGGGGAGATCCTCAAGGAACGGGAATGGGAGATCCAGGGTATAAATTTGATGACGAAAAGAACGACCTACAACATACAGGGAAAGGAATCCTTTCTATGGCGAACTCAGGACCTAACACCAATGGATCTCAGTTCTTCATTACGCAAGTGGCAACTCCTTGGTTAGACGGAAAACACACGATCTTTGGAAAAGTAGTAGAAGGAGAAAATGTAATCGATGAAATTTCTGAAGTAGAAAAAGGACCTTCTGACAGACCTAAAACTGACATCGTTTTAGAAAAAGTATCTATTTTCGGAAAAGGCGAGCCTTACGAAAAATTTGATGCAGCGCAAGTGTTTGAAAATGGCAAAGCAAAAATTGCAGAAAACAACAAAGCATTCGAAGAAAAAAGAAAAATAGAAGCGGAGAAAGAATTCGAAGCATTAAAAGAAGGAATGCAAAAGACGGATTCAGGTCTTTACTACAAAATCACGAAAAAAGCGGAAGGCAAAAAAGCAGAAAAAGGAAACACCGTTTCTGTTCATTATGCAGGAAAACTTTTGGACGGGACTGAATTTGACAACTCTTTCAAAAGAGGAGAACCTATTGAATTCCCAGTGGGAACCGGAATGGTGATCCAAGGTTGGGACGAAGGAATCCTTCTTCTTAATGAAGGAGAAGAAGCGACCTTCTTAATTCCACCCACATTAGGATATGGAGCGCGTGGCGCTGGAGGAGTTATTCCTGCCAATGCATGGTTATTATTTGACGTGCAGCTTATTGAGGCGAAATAATCTTCCCCTCTTTACTCAATAAAAAAGCAATTTCGTGAATTCACGAAATTGCTTTTTTTAGGGTTATATACAAAGGGAACTTCTAAAAGGTTTACCAGTTTTGGTCTACCATGTAAAGGAGTTGGGTCATGACCGTGGCTCCTATAAGAAGCTCTCTTCGGTTTACATTTTCAAAAACATCCTTCTCCGTATGGTGCAGATCAAAATAGCGCTGCGGATCCGGAGAAAGTCCGGCTAATGCCACGCCTACCTCTTTTAAAGGACCTACGTCTACGCCACTATGCTCCTTTTCAAAATCATACACTCCGTAAGGCAAAAACAGGGGAGCCCAAGATTTAATTTGTGCTTTTTGCTCTTCTTTCATATCTAAAGCAATTCCACGAGGAGAGAATCCTCCTGAGTCGCTTTCAATGGCGAACAAATGCGGCTCTTTCGATTTTTTAACCTCTTCTAGGTATTTATATCCACCACGAACTCCGTTCTCTTCGTTCGCATACAATACCACCCGAATCGTATGGTTAGGCTTAATTCCTAGGTTCTTAAAAGTTCGCAGCGCCTCAATACTTTGGACCACTCCCGATCCATCGTCGTGCGCTCCTTCGCCCACATCCCAAGAATCAAGGTGACCTGCCACCACAATCACCGACTTATCTTTCTTTCCGACGAGTTCTCCAATCACGGTAAAGGAACTTTTGTCTTCTTTCATCGTACAATTGGAATTCAATTTGGCGACCACTTTTTGAGTCTTCAGGGCCTTAGCAAGCTCGTCAGCCGTTGTATTTCCAATGGCCACTCCTGGGATTTTTTTCGCATCGGAATCGTAGCGAAGTGAGCCGGTATGAGGTATGGCATCAAAGGCGGACGAAAGGGAACGGATAATGACCGCCTTGGCTCCTTTCCTTGCTGCCTCGCTAGCGGTGGAGCGGCGGTAAATCCCTGCCTCTCCATACGCCTGAAAAGGTTGAATATGGTCGTGTCTCCAAGTAAAATTAAAAAAGACAATCTTGTCTTTCACCTTATTTTTATCTAGCGCTTTAAATTCATCTAAACTTTGCACTGCGATAATCTCCGCCACCACGTCCTTGCCACTGGTTCCCTCTGAGTTCCCAATGGAAAGCATCTTAATTTCTTTGTAGGACTCATTTCCAATTTGGATTTGAAGCGATTCCTCACCCCGTTCCCATACAGGTACCATCACGGGTTGAAGATACACTTTGTCCGCACCGGCTGCCTTCAATTTAGCCTCTGCCCAATGAACCGACTTCTCATAAGCTTCCGATGCGCTAAGCCTGTGGCCGATGGATTTGGTTAGTTCATGAAGGTCGTCGTAGGCCTTGCCGTGAAGTAGGATTTCATCAGAAATCCGTTTGAATTGGATGGAGTCTGCATTCTGCGAATGCAAAATTCCACCCCAAAGGAGTGGAATGAGAAAGATTTTCTTCATACTTCTTTTATTTGGAAGAACGAATGTAGAAAAATATTTACAGAAGGCAAACCCAATGGGCTCCTAGTTTATAGAATTTTACTTCATGTCGTACATCACCAGGGCGGTCACTAACTTAGGTTGAATGTATGTACACTTTGGGGGCATGCTGATTTTATGGTCTGAAATTTTAATCATTTCATTAAAACTTACCGGGTAAATTCCAAAACCTACTGTGAATTTGGTCGTGTCTACTATTTCTTTAATGCGGTTGATTCCCTCGATACTAGAGGTTCCTTTCACGTAGGCAATTCGATCGGAAGAATCCGTATCCTCAATTCCTAACAAATCGTTGAAAATGAGTTCATCCACCATGTGGTGGTCTACGAAGTTCACTTTAATGTCTTGAGAACGGAGTTCGTGCTTAACGTGAAGGGAGTAGAACTTTCCTTCTAAGTACATGGAGATGTGGTATTTCTGAGAAGGGAAGTACGGCGTGTCTCCTTTTTCATGGATATTAAAGGTTTTTTCAAGCGACTTTAAAAAAGCGGCCGGTTTCATTCCGTTTAAATCTCTTACCACGCGGTTGTAATCGTGAATCTTGATGGATTGATTAGAGACGATGTAGCTGAATACAAAATTGTACGCCTCGTTTCCAGTTTGACGCTTGTTTCTAGCGCGCATATGCTTTGCATTGAGTGCGGCCGAACCAATTCGGTGGTGTCCGTCTGCAATGTAAAACGAATCGATACTTTCCAAAACCTCTTTAAACTGAAGCATTTTAAGACGGTTGTCAATTCTCCAAATCTTATGCTTAATCCCCTGTTCGTCATCGTAGTTTAAAATCGGAACATTCTTTTCCTCGTGGTTCATTAAAAGCTCCACTTTGGAATTCGCAGGGTAGGTAAGTAAAACCGGTTCCGCCTGCACGTTTACTTTTTCAAGGTAATGCGCAAGTCTTTCTTTCTTTTGAGGGATGGTACTTTCGTGACGCTTGATTTTACCATTCCAAAAGTCCTCTACCGAAGTGAGTCCTAAGAGTCCTCTATACACCGCTTTACTGGGGTGGATCTGCTCGTATAAATAATAGGCAGAGGGATCTTGCAAAAGTTTTCGATCCTGGAGCAGTTGCTCGTAATTGGTTCTGATCTTTCTTAGGTTTCGATCAATGTCTTTCGACTTAGAAAGAAGAGCCGGCTTGATCATCTGAATGTAAGAAGAATCTTCCTGCGCTTTTGCACTGATTTCTTCCATTGAAAAATTATCAAGGGGATGCGTTGGAAATTTGTCTACGTAATCTTCTACGGGTCTTACCCCCTTAAACGGTCTAAATACTGGCATATAGTTCTATCTGTCGTTATTATTGGATTAAACTTAGGATGCGCTCTGCGAGTTCACGCCCAATTTTCTCTTGCGCATCAAGGGTACTTCCCCCCAAATGAGGAGAAAGAGAGAGACTTGGGTTCATTAAAAGAGGCAGCTCAGGATGGGGCTCGCTTTCAAATACATCGAGAGCAGCTCCCGTGACGATTCCTTCTTCAATTGCATCGAGCAGACTCACTTCGTTAATTACGCCGCCTCTAGCGGTGTTCACAATTCGAATTCCTCGCTTCATCTTCTCGAACTCTGGCCTATCGAGAAGATACGCGCTAGATTTCGGTGTGTTTACACTTAAAAAATCAAGGTCTTTCAAAAATTCGGGAAGATCGCTCGTGGTTTGCAATTCAAAAGTAACGCTTTGCGAATCAAAAAAAGAAAGCTCTAGCGTTTCCTTTCTTGCCGTACGAGTACAAACCTTCACATTCATTCCGAGGGAAAGTCCCATTTTTACGACCTCTTGACCCACGGCTCCAAACCCAATCACCCCTAAGGTTTTTCCTTGAAGTTCTACTGCCGTTGAAAAGGACTTTTTGAGCGCTTTAAATTGACTTTCTCCTTCTAAAGGCATCAGTCGATTGGATTCGTGAAGAAAGCGAGCTAAGGTAAAAAAATGCGCAAAGACAAGCTCTGCCACAGAGCGTGCGGAACTGCTAGGCGTGTTTACAACTTGAATCCCGAGTTCCTCTGCGTATTCAACCTCAATATTGTCCATTCCAATTCCCCCACGTCCAATAATTTTCAGGGAAGGGCACTGATCAATTAATTCTCTTGTGACCTGAGTGGCGCTACGAACCAGAAGAATTTCAATCCCATTTTCGTTAATAAAATCGGGCAATTGCTCCTGCGCGACGCGATGCTCAATCACTTCCAAACCGGCCTCTCTAAATCGCTCAAGCCCGCTTTTGGAAATTCCGTCATTCGCTAAAATTTTCATGCCTACTTTTTTTTAGATAGATTTCATTACCTCTACTAACACCTTCACGCTCTCAAGAGGCAGGGCATTGTACAGACTTGCTCTGTATCCGCCCACGCTACGGTGACCATTTAGTCCTGAAATGCCTGCGCTAGCCCAAGCCTTATCAAAACTTTCTTTTAGGCTCTCGTCCGTCAAAACGAAACTTACATTCATTAACGAGCGGTCTTCTATTTCTGAATACCCTTTAAAGTGAGGGTTTCGGTCAATTTCATTGTAAAGAAGTTCGGCTTTTTGATTGTTTCTTTCTTCGGCCGCTGCAATTCCACCGCTTTTTTCTAAGTACTGAAGCGTTAGTAAACTCGTATAAACGTTGAATACAGGCGGGGTGTTAAACATGGATTCTTTTTTAATGTGCAGACTATAATCCAAATAGGAGGGAAGGTCTCTTCCCGTATGCCCTAAGATTGATTTTTTCACAATCACGAGGGTGGCTCCCGCAGGCCCCATATTCTTTTGCGCTCCCGCATAAATCAAATCAAATTTTGAAAAATCGATCTCACGAGAGAAAATATCACTACTCATATCGCAGACACTAAGGGTATCCACTGTTGGAAACTCTTTCATTTGAGTTCCGTAAATGGTATTGTTCGATGTACAATGAAAGAAATCGTACTCGGAACCCACAGAGTATCCTTTTGGAATGTAGTTGTAATTTTTATCCTTGGAGGAACCAACCACATCCACTTCTCCAAATTTCTTCGCTTCTTTGATGGCATTGGCCGCCCAAGTTCC
Organism: Epilithonimonas sp. KH_059; assembly: GCF_057838485.1. NCBI lineage: Bacteria > Pseudomonadati > Bacteroidota > Flavobacteriia > Flavobacteriales > Weeksellaceae > Epilithonimonas > Epilithonimonas sp. KH_059. The sequence goes on along the minus strand of NZ_CM174468.1, from coordinate 227,172 downwards.
CGTATCCAAATACGCCGCTTTTCCGTTTTGCGCTTTCATTAAGTTGATTGCGCTCATCAGAAATTGAAGCGAAGCTCCGCCTCCTAGATAAAGCACTTCATACTGATCGTCTAGATTCATAAGTCTCTTTACGATCGTGCGCGCTTCTTCCATGACAGCGACAAATTCTTTACTACGATGAGAAATCTCTAGAAGCGACAGGCCGATTCCATTGAAATCAAGCACAGCCTCCGAGGCCTTTTGAAAGACTTCTTGAGGTAAAACACTGGGTCCTGCGCTAAAATTGTGTTTTTTATTCATGAGTAATTGGGTCTTGGTTTGCCGCCGAGGCGACAAAAGGTGAAACAGAAAAACCTTCTGCCATATCTTTACTATCCGTTTAGGAGAGAGAGACAACAAGGTTTGAAAAAAAAGCCTCAATACTTTGAGGCCTTACTAATTATTCGTTGTGCAAGAAAGCCTTCTTCGCTAAAAGGCTTTCCTCCGACTCTACGTGGTCTTCATCCGGTATACAGCAGTCTACCGGACATACGGCAGCACACTGTGGTTCTTCATGGAATCCCATGCATTCTGTACATTTGTCCGTGACAATAAAGTATACATCATCACTTACGGGCTCTTGCGGAGCATCCGCATCCACGGTTAACCCGGATTTAAGGGTTACCTTTCCTTTGAGGGAAGTTCCCTCCGAGGCTCTCCAGTCCACTGCACCTTCATAGATTGCATTGTTTGGACATTCAGGTTCGCAAGCGCCGCAATTTATACATTCATCCGTTATTCTAATCGCCATTGCTGTTGTTAATTTTTATATAAAGTTGCACAAATATACAAAGAAATCTCGGCTCAAGACGAATTTTAGCGAGATTCTAGACCTAAAATAGATCAGGTTTTGGCCCTATCTCTGAGCAGGCTAGCTCCTGGCGTAAGGTGGTGCGACCCATTTGTCATTTTGCCCGCGATTGCTTATCTTTGTCTTTACTAAAAAACAGGGCCTTAGGCCCCTTTTTAGAGTCTTATCCAACGACGAGAAACATTTTTAATGGCATTAGATTTACAAATACAAGGCCTTGCAAAATTAGGTGAGTTTATACAGAATTATCTCGACACAAGCGAGAATCTTTCCCCTGAACAAACGGCACTAGAAGAGGTACTAGCTAAAACCACGGCTGAAAATTCGTGGTTCACGAAAGAATCGCTCACCCAGAGCCTTTCCCAGTGGGCAAGTGTTTTAAATGAACCTGCAATCCAAGAATGGCTTTCTTCCTACAAACGACCAAGTACGACTCGTCGAGTAGGGCTAATCCTTGCGGGGAACATTCCACTAGTGGGATTTCACGATGTGATCTGCGTCCTGTTAAGCGGACATTTCCCTGTCCTTAAGCTCTCTTCTAAGGACAAGCGATTACTTCCTTTTCTACTTACGAAATGGAATGAGTTTTCTCAAGGGAATGTGAATTACGAATTGACTGAGAAACTAGAAAATTTCGATGCCATCATCGCTACTGGCAGTAACAATACAGCACGTTATCTAGAGTATTACTTTAAGGACCACCCAAGCATAATTCGAAAGAACCGAACCTCCTTAGCGGTCGTGAGTGAGAACGACAGTGATGAGGATTTGCAAGCGCTAGGAAAGGACGTCTTTAGTTACTTTGGCTTAGGCTGTCGAAACGTAACCTACTTACTACTTCCCGAAGGCTTTAAGCTCGAACGAATCTTTGAGAATCTTTTGCCTTACTCGGAGATTATCAACCACAATGGCTATGCGAACAACTACGATTACAACAAAGCCATTTACCTTCTAAACCAAGATCTCTTTTGGGACAACAATTTTGTCATGCTAAGAGAAAGTCCTGAACTTTTCAGCCCTTTGTCCGTACTTCATTTTTCAACCTATAAATCGTGGGAAGAGGCGCAAAGCTTCCTTGAAACCCATAAGCTCGAAACCCAGTGCGTGGTTTCCAATCTTGAGCAAATTGAAAATCGAATCAAACCAGGAGAGGCTCAAAATCCAACCCTATCTCAATACGCAGACCACGTGGACACGATGGCCTTTCTTGAAGGACTCTAGATTAAAACCGACTTTTAGAAGGATTTAGCGCGGTCACAAAGACCATCACTTCCTCTTGAAAGCGCTTTTCTACGTGCTCCACCAAATTGACAAGTTCATTTTCCATAAAGCTAGAACGAATCGCTTGGGTTTCAAACACAAGGAGCAAATTGGTATTTTGCCCCTCCGTTACGCGATCGCTTTCTACGGAAGATATAATATACTTCTCTACATCGTACAGATTTTCAACCATTTGATGAAGCTCGTTTTGCAAATAAGAATCCCACAACTCAAGCGAGGAGGCGATCGTATGAAAAGTTATGCTCAGTACCGTCATTTTTGTCTATTTTTATGAGAAATGTGGATAATTTTGAGGGCAAAAATCGGGAATTTTTTCTTAAATTAGCACGTTATTATATTTTGAACGTAAAAAATAGAAATCACAGGCCTCGGCCTTGAAAAACATTTTAGATTTTATATGAATACAGAAGGAGAAAGGTTAATTCCAATTAACATTGTGGATGAAATGAAATCCTCGTACATCGATTACTCGATGTCGGTGATTGTATCCAGAGCATTACCAGATGTGAGAGACGGTCTCAAGCCTGTCCATAGACGGGTATTATACGGGATGTATGGACTTAACGTGTTTTCAAATAGAAAGCACCTGAAATCTGCGAGAATCGTAGGGGACGTACTTGGTAAGTATCACCCACACGGAGATAGCTCCGTGTATGACGCGATGGTTCGTATGGCGCAGCCATGGAGTTTACGCTACACCCAAGTAGACGGACAAGGGAACTTTGGTTCCATGGACGGAGACCCACCCGCAGCCATGCGATACACAGAGGCAAGACTAAAGAAAATTTCGGATGAAATCTTAGCCGACTTAGACAAAGACACTGTGGACTTCCAAAACAACTTTGATGACTCCATGACCGAGCCTACGGTAATGCCTACGCGTATACCAAACCTCCTGGTCAATGGAACCTCAGGGATTGCGGTGGGGATGGCCACCAACATGGCACCCCATAACCTTTCAGAGGCTGTAGATGGAATTTGTGCTTATATTGACAACAACGAAATTACCATTGAGGAGCTCATGCAGCATGTCGTGGCGCCCGATTTCCCAACCGGTGGGATTATCTATGGGTACGAAGGCGTGCGCGCCGCATTCCACACAGGAAGAGGCCGCGTCGTCACTCGCGCAAAAGTAAACTTTGAAGAAATTGGAAATCGCAACGCTATTGTTGTGACCGAGATTCCTTACCAAGTGAACAAAGCGGAAATGATTTCTCGTACCGCAGAACTTGTGAAGGACGAAAAAGTACCTGGGATCTACGAAATTCGGGACGAATCAGACCGACGTGGGATGAGAATCGTTTACGAACTTAAAAACGATGCGATTCCAAATGTCGTTTTAAATCTACTTTACAAATACACGGCGCTTCAGACTTCTTTTAGTATCAATAACATTGCCCTTGTTCACGGAAGACCTGAGCAATTGAACTTAAAGGACATGATCGTGCATTTTGTCGATCACCGTCACGTCGTGATTGTAAGACGTACGGAGTTTGAACTTCGCAAAGCGCAAGAAAGAGCGCACATCTTAGAAGGTTTCATGAAAGTCATTGGATCCCAAGACTCTCTTGACAAAGCCATTGCGATCATTCGTCATTCCTCTACGCCTAACCAAGCGAAAGAAGGGCTGATTAGTGAATTTGAACTTTCTGAAATTCAGGCTCAAGCCATTCTAGATTTACGACTTGCTCGACTTACCGGAATGGAACTCGACAAGATTCGTGCGGAATACGATGAAATCATGGCCTTAATTAATGACCTTGAAGACATTCTTTCTAACGAACCTAGACGATTTGAGATCATCAAAGCAGAAATGCTTGAAATCAAAGAGAAATACGGAGACGAAAGAAGAACGGAGATTGATTACGCCGGTGGCGATATGTCTATCGAAGACTTTATTCCAGACGATACCGTAGTGGTTACCATTTCTAATTTAGGATACATTAAGCGTACAAGCCTTTCTGAATACAAAATTCAAAGTAGAGGAGGTGTAGGTAACAAAGCGGCTACCACAAGAGATACGGACTTTTTAGAATACATAGTTTCCGCGACAAACCACCAGTACATGCTATTTTTCACAGAGAAAGGAAAATGTTACTGGCTCCGTGTTTTCGAAATCCCTGAGGGATCTCGAACCGCGAAGGGGAGAGCGATTCAAAACCTTATTAATATAGAACCAGACGACAAAGTTCGCGCCTATATTAAAACAGACGATCTAAAAGACGAAGACTACGTAAATCAAATGTTCGTGGTGATGATCACGAAGAATGGAACGGTGAAAAAGACTTTACTTAAAGCCTACTCACGCCCAAGAACCAACGGAATTAACGCCATTGAAATTAGAGACAACGACCTTCTATTAGGAGCCCGTTTGACACAAGGCGATTCTGAAATCATGATTGCGACTCAAAAAGGAAAATGCATCCGATTCCCAGAAGAGAAGGCTCGCGCCGTAGGCCGAGGCTCTATTGGGGTTCGAGGAATCGCCCTAGAAGAGAGTGATGAGGTTATTGGTATGATTGTTGTGAATGATGTGCAGCAAGAAAGCGTTTTAGTGGTTTCTGAAAAAGGATACGGAAAACGTTCTGCAGTGGAAGACTACCGTGTGACAAACCGAGGCGGTAAAGGGGTAATCACCCTGAATGTCACGGAAAAAACCGGAAACCTGATCGCGATTCAAAACGTTGTGGACGGAGACGGTCTTATGATTATCAACAAATCAGGGGTCGCTATTCGTATGAGCGTCGATGAACTTCGTGTGATGGGTAGAAATACGCAGGGGGTTAAATTAATTAACCTCAAGAAAAACGATGAAATCGCAGCCATTGCGAAAGTGCAAATGGACGATGAAATCGCAGAATCTGAAGAGGAATCTACAGAAACACTTCCAGGAGCCGTTCATAGCGATCTTGTAGAATTCAGTGGAGCTCCACAAAGTGGAGACAATGCGGTAACCACTCTAGGAGATGAAGCTTACCTACGCAGCATTGAAGAGCAGGAAAAGAAGGACAATGAAGAGATAGAAAAAAACGAAGCAGACGATTCCTCTGAACCTAGCGAAGAATAAAGTAATTAACGTTAAAAAAGTATAGGAATGAAAAAAATAATTTTAAGTGTAGCAATGGTTTCTATGACCTTTGCATTCGCGCAGAAAAAAGAAGTTTCTGCGGCATTTAAGGCGATTGAGGCAGGGAACACTGCGGAAGCAAAACAAAACATTGCTCAGGCCGAAGCTCTAATGAATGGGAAAGTATATGTCCTCGAACCTAACATTCAAGAACAGTACTATTACACCAAAGGTCTAGTCCTAATTAAAGAAGGGAAAACCGTAGAAGGTGCAGCTCAACTTGCAAACATTACCGATTTAGGGAAAAACAAAATCTACGCTGGGAAAGAAGGGAAAACGAAAGTTTACATTTCTGGAAAAGCCAAAGCGGATGCTTCTGGAATTTCAAACCTGAAAGAAGAGGCTTATAAACCGGTATTGACCGGACAAATTATCGGGCAGGTAAATCCTTTAATTCAAGCAGCCAATGCAGCGGCATTAGAAGCCAACAACAAAGAAAATTTCGACGTTGCAGGTCCTAAGTTCTTAGAAGTTTACAACCTTTTAAAAGCTGCAGGTCAGGAAAACAAACAATACCTGTATTTTTCAGCCATCACCTATGCTCGTTCGTCAGACAAAGCAAAAGGGATTGAAATCTACAAAACGCTAATTGATTCCAACTACACAGGAGTTGAGACTCGTTACTTTGCAAAGGACAAGTCAGGACAACAAGTAGAGTTCGATAAAGCCACTTGGGATTTAATGAAAAAGACTCAAAACGCAGATTATACGGAGTATAAAAACGAAACGAGTCCTAACATTGAGCAGGAACTTTACGAATCGGCTGTCGGTCTAATGATTGAAGCAGAAAGATATGACGAGGCGATTGCGTACTCTCAAAAAGGAATGGATAAATTCCCGAAAAACACCAAGCTGACTGAATTAAAAGGTCTTGCTTATTACCGCGCGGGAAGAACCGATGAGTTTATGGCAAGTTTGAAAGAACTAGTGGCTAAAAACCCACAAGATAAAATCAGTTGGTACAACCTAGGGGTTCTTTCTAGCAAAGACCCAAGCAAAAGAGCGGAGTCGGAATCTTATTTCAAGAAAACAGTTGAAATTGACCCGAGTTATGCACCGGCTTATCAGAACCTGACTTACATGACGATGGACATTGACAACGATCAAAAACACATTGATCAGTACAATGACCTAAGAAAAGCAGGGAAGATGAACGAGGCGAACAAAGTAATGGAAGATCGTAGAGAACGTTTTGCGAAAGCAGTTCCTTACGCAGAGCAGTGGTACAAAGCCGCGCCTGAGGATATCGATGCCGTTACCATTCTAAAAGGGCTTTACCAAAGCACTAAGAATGAGGTGAAATTCCAAGAGTTCAAAGCAAAAGAAGCCGCTTTAAAAGCGAAGCAAAAATAAGCGCTTAATTTATTAAAGTGTATAAGCCGTCTCGATTTCGAGACGGCTTTTTTTGTTAATTGATCGATTCCTGAAACGACCTCTGAACTACTAATTTGAATCCTTTGACTCACTCCGTATTGCCATGGGGTGGTAATTCTCGAGCTATTTGCAAAATGTGCAGCTTATTAATGAATAGGACGCTATCCATATTTTATAAATTGCAATTATCTATTGTAAATAATTGCATCACTTAGTTCTATCGGATTATTAAATTTAATAATAGCTTCCTGTGTACTTTTAGTGAGTTCTCTGTAGTCTGGTTCAAACTTTTTTCCGTTTTCGTCGACCCATGTAACTTTTCTGTCTCCGCTTCTCATTTCCCTGTATGGATCATTAAAGTGATCAAGACGTGTTTTCTTTAATTGTTCTGAAGTTATTGGGATTGGTTTTAAACTCATTATAGGTGAAGAATCCTTATAACCTTCCTTAATATTCGTCAAAGTAAACAAAAAGTTATCTTTACTATCGTGCATTTCTAAAATTAGACCCGGTAACCCGCTAAATATATAGGGCCCATCTGGTATCGGAATTTCATTTGTAAACCAAGCCTCCCACACTCTTCCTTTATAATTTAAAATGGCTTTTTGCGTAGAATAAATATCAATACGTTTCTTATCTTCTGTAATTTGCCACTTGAGATCTGGCACGAAATCGATTTTAAATAATTTACTTAATTGTATTTCAAATTTAGAGATGGAGTTTGAACTATAGTCTTTTTTGATCATAAATTCAAAATCAAAATTCTTTGATGGATGCAGTTCACTTTCACCATTTGCAACTTGTATCGAATCGTACCTAAATTTATCGTAAGAAAAATATACTGAAGATTTAGAATTTGGGGAAGCTAACAAAACAAATTCTTTTCTTGTTCTATCCTCTTGCGTTGAATCTTTCTTATAAATCATAGTGTAATTCACCATAATATTATCCTGTCCTTTAGCAAAAAAAGTCATTGCTAGAAATAAAAATAATAAATTCAATTTTAAATAAGTCATAGTATTTAGTCGCATTTGGATATTACTTCTTTCTTATGCTTTTTCCATCAGAAGGCGTTGCGTAACTTTCTCGCTAAACTCATGGGTTTCGCCTCCGTAACTCACCTTCATACTTCCGTCAAATTCTTCGACAGAATCGATTCTAAGCTTTGTACCCAAGGCTAAGTTTTTTGCATTCAAATATTTTAAAAACTCACTGGTCGATTCCGTTAAAGCGCAAAACACTAAAACATCTCCTTTCTTACCTTGGTTAAGGCTTTTGTAATTAAAGCGCTCAATGGAGCCGCTTTTGTCGGGGATGGCAGATCCGTGCGGATCGGTTTTAGGATAATCCAAAAGCTCGTCAATTTTTTCGAAGAACAAACTCGATTGAATGTGTTCGATTTCTTCTGCGATTTCATGCACTTGCTCCCAACCAAATCCCATTTTTTCTACAAGAAACATTTCGGTTAAACGATGCTTTCTGACAATAAGTGCAGCCTCCTTCTTGCCCAAAGTCGTAAGCAAAAGAGGTTTATAAGGCTCATAACTAACCCAGCTTTTTTTCTCGAACTTCTTCATCATGCTGTTTACACTAGGCATCTTGATACCCAGAATTTTACTGAGTTCATTGACACTTGCGGGCTGATTTTTCTCTGTCAAATGATAGAGAGCCTTTAAATAATTTTCTTCTGTACGTGTTGTCATGCCTCAAAAGTACAAAAAGTTAGACTCTCAAAAAAACCTATCTAACATAAGAAGTTTTTCCAAAGACCAAAATTAAAACCTTAAATTTGCAATTCTTATGCACTTTATATGGGTATCGAATTAATACTAAAATACTTTCCTGAACTTTCCAAAACGCAAATTGAGCAGTTCACACAGCTTGAAGCACTATACACGGAATGGAACTCTCAGATTAATGTCATTTCAAGAAAAGACATGGATTCCCTTTATGAGAAGCACATCCTTCATTCTCTAGGCATTGCAAAAGTGATTGAGTTTGCCCCGGGTACGAAAGTGCTAGACGTCGGAACTGGGGGAGGATTCCCTGGAATTCCTTTAGCGATCTTATTTCCAGATACGCAGTTTACCCTTGTGGATTCCATCGGGAAGAAAATTCTCGTGGTTAACGAAGTCTCAACGGCTCTAGGGCTTACCAATGTGCGAGGGATCCATACCAGAGCAGAGGGCGTAAAAGAGAAATTTCACTTTGTGGTAAGCCGCGCTGTCACCCGTATGCCTGAGTTTTTGAAATGGCTAAAGGGGAAATTTGAAAAAGAACAAATCAACACCAAACACAATGGCGTTCTTTACCTAAAAGGAGGAGACCTCGGAGAAGAACTTGCAGGCCTTCGCTGTGAGCTTACTTCTTTAAGTAAACATTTTGAAGAAGAATTCTTTGAAACCAAAAAAGTAGTGTACTTATCCAAAGGCCACTTTAATTCCTAAGTATACCATGCAGAATTCAATATACTTTCTTCTTTCAATTGTCACGGTGCTTGTTTGCCTAGCGAGTTGTCAACGATCTGACGATCCCACGTTTGCTCAAAAGATTGAGTTAAGCACCGACAGTGTATCGCTTCCTACCGAATCCATTACTCTTGGTAATACCGTACAAATTACAACCTATCATAAACTTGCTGCCAACTGTGAACTCTTTCACGGTTTTTCTGAAGTAGAGGTGGGAGAGGAAAAACAAATAACAGCTTATTACCTAAAAACGGACAGCGTTTGTGGCGCCCCTACCGTAGCAGAGGCTTTTATGAATTTCACGCCAAAAAGAAGCGGAACCTTTCATCTGAAGTTTTGGAAGGATAATAACCAGTGGGTTGAGAAAACCCTTGAGGTTCTCCCAAGCCCCGCACCGTAAAGGGAAGGGAAGGGAAGGGAACCCTCCAATAAAAAGACTTGAAACTAAGGTAGCTCGCTCCTTCTTTCAAGTCTTTTTCTTATCTTGGCTCTACCTAAAAACAGAACCTTTGGATTCCTCTTTTCTAAACAAAATTACGCTGGAACTTCTGGAACAGAGTTCAAGTCTCAAAAACTACACCTTGATTTTTCCAGGGAAACGTCCCACAGTCTTTTTCAAAAAGCACTTGGCTGAGAACGGCTACACGGGTTTCTTACCTGAGTTTTTCACGATCGAGGAGCTTATGGAAGAGATTGCCGGGGTTCCAATGGTTCAAGGCCTTTCTCTATGGCTCTTTGCTTATGATGTCTACAGTACGCTTTATACCGAGGACTTTAATCAGTTTTTAAAATGGTTTCCCACAGCCTTAAAAGACTGGGACGACATTCTAAAATACAAAGCAAGCGAAAAAGAAGTCTTTAGCTACATGCACGAAGAAGAGAGAATCAAAAACTGGGGAGATTCTCTTGGCGATCCTACAGAAACGCAAAAGAAAAACCTTAATTTCTGGCGTCGACTCGCACATTTCTTTCCGATCTTAAAACAGAAGCTGATCGAGAAAGGTTGGTATAGCTATGGAATGGTTTATGAAAAAGCGAGTGAAAATCTAGAAACGTTTATTGCAAATGTCGATCAGCGTTACGTATTTTGTGGGTTCAATGCGATTACTCCCATTGAAAAAGATTTAATGCGTGGTCTTTTGCAATGGAACAAAGCTCAGTGCTTCTTCGATGCAGATCAACACTATCTTAACGACAAAAGACAAGAAGCAGGAAAATTCCTTCGAAGCACTTTTCAATGGAAAGAATTTGGGGACCACCGAAAATTCAATTGGATTGAAAATGAATTCATTCAACCCAAAGACATTGAGATTATTGAAGTATCGGGTAATGTATCCCAAACCAAAGTACTTCCTAGCCTGCTTGAGAACCTTTCTTCTTTAGAAATCTCACAGACTGCAGTCGTCCTTTTGGACGAAAATTTACTACCGGCAACCCTTGAGAGCCTGCAGTTTGCAGAGAGTCTCAACATTACGATGGGATTTCCGATCAAAAATTTAGATTTTTCACTTGCCATTAAAAAGATATTTCATCTTCATAAGCAATTAGCGAAGTCCAAATCCTATTACTACCGAGACGTAAATGCCATTATCAATGCCATTGAAAGCACCGAAGAAGACAAAACAATCACGCATGAATTCCAAGAACAACTGCGGTCCAAAAACCTAGTCTATCTATCACAAAAGAGACTGCAAGAATTGTTAGGGAACCTAAGTTACCTCAAGATCCTTCAGCCCTACAATTCTCCAAAGGCTCTTCTCAAAGAATTAATTGAATTTTGCCTTTCTTTAAAATCGACCACACAAAACGATTTGCTCTACGAAAACATTACCCTTTTTGAGAATGCTTTCAAAATTGCCGCCAATCAATTAGAGGGCTACCAATTTGAAGTAAGCATGGAAACCCTCGAGGTGATGATGAACCACTTGATAGGAAGCGAAGAAATCAAGTTTCAAGGGGAACCTCTGGAGGGATTGCAAGTGATGGGACTTTTAGAAACGAGGCTTTTAAGCTTTGAGAACATTATTTTGCTCTCCACAAACGAAGGAAACCTTCCTCAAGGTAGCTCCCACAACTCGTATCTGCCGTTTGACGTGCGATTAACTCGGGGACTTCCCACCTATCTTGAAAACGACAGCATCTACGCCTATCACTTTTACCGGTTGTTACAAAAAGCAAATAAAGCAACCTTCCTTTACAACAGTTTAAGCTCAGGGGTTAATACAGGGGAGAAATCTAGGTTCCTAACGCAAATCGAACTGGAAAGTAAACACTCCATTAAACATACAGTGGTTGACGCGGATTCATTGCCAGTGCAAAAGTCGTTAATGACGATTGAAAAAACACCCTCCGTACTTGAACGATTAGAGGAGTGGAAATCGAAAGTGGCTGCTACCCATCTCACTTCCTATATGTATAATCCTATTCAATTTTATTTAAAATCGATTTTAAAACTCTCAGAAGAGGATGACATTGAAGAAGAAATTTCTCGCAAAAGCTACGGAACACTGGTCCATTATGCACTTCAAGTACTTTATGAACCACTTAAAGGTAAGTTGCTATATGAAAAGGACTTAAATAGTCTTTTCTCAAAAATAGATGAAGCAATTCAGGAGGCTATTACTAAGCTTGATCACCCGCTCGAAGCCTATGAAAAGGGGATGAATTTCGTGCACAAAACTATTGCTCGCGATGCTGTAGAATCGGTCATAAAATACGATCTTGCTTTGGTTAAAGAGGGAAGTAAACTTGAAATTCTAGCCCTTGAGCATCCTTTTAGCAACCTAGCATTTGATCTTGAAAACGAGAAGGGTGATCAGGTCTTTTTCAAGGGATTCATTGACCGAATTGACAGGCTAGACGGCGTCATTCGAGTCACTGACTATAAATCCGGAAAATTGGAAAACCTTAATTTAGAATTTAAAGACTTGAGCGAAAATTACCTAATTGAAAAAAGCTTAAAACAAGCGATTCAGTTAAGCATCTATCTTTGGTTTTTGAAGTCAAGTGGGGAATTTAAAGGCATTGAGACTAGAGCCCATATTTGGTCATTTATTAACGCTAAGAAAGGACCTCAGCCTCTTACCTTTGTCGATGGAGATCTTAGTACAGCTATGAATTCCATTCGAACCTTAATCCTAGAGATTCTAAATCCCGAAATCCCTTTCGAGCAAAAGGAAATTCCCGTTTATACCAAATCCTATTAAACGAAATAGAAAAAGGAACTCGAAATGAGTTCCTTATTGTTTTGAAATGCGAATGCCTTTTTAAGAAAAGGCATTAATCCCTGTGATATCATGGCCTGTAATCAGCAAATGAATATCATGGGTCCCTTCGTACGTAATGACGGACTCTAAATTGGCCGCATGACGCATCATTGGAAATTCTCCCATAATGCCCATTCCTCCGAGCATCTGTCTACTTTCTCTTGCGATGTCAATAGCCATCTTAACATTATTTCGTTTTGCAAGTGAAATTTGAGAAGGGGAGGCCTCATCTGTATTTTTCAAACTCCCAAGTCTCCAAGACAAAAGCTGCGCTTTCGTAATCTCGGTTAAAAACTCGGCAAGCTTCTTTTGTTGCAATTGAAACGAAGCAATGGGCTTTCCAAATTGCTTACGTTCTAAACTGTACTGCAAAGCGGTGCAATAGCAGTCAATGGCCGCTCCAATCACACCCCACGAGATTCCGTAGCGTGCTGAGTTAAGACAAGAAAGCGGTCCTTTTAATCCAGAAACACCTGGAAGTAAATTTTCCTTTGGAACTTTCACGTTATCAAAAACAAGTTCTCCTGTTTTTGACGCACGCAGGGACCATTTGTTCAGCGTTTCCGGTGTTGAAAAGCCTTCCATGTCTCTTTCTACCACTAAACCTCTTACTTTTCCATCAGGGCCTTTTGCCCAAACCACTGCAATATCACAAAGGGGCGCATTGGTGATCCACATTTTGCTTCCATTAAGGAGGTAATGGTCAGACTCTTCTGTAAAATGAGTTTCCATTGCCCCTGGATCGGACCCATGATTGGGTTCCGTTAAGCCAAAGGAACCAATAAAATCTCCAGAAGCTAGCTTAGGCAAGTATTTCTTTTTTTGCTCCTCTGAGCCAAACTTAAAAATTGGAAACATCACAAGAGAGCTTTGCACAGATGCTGCTGAACGAACAGCGGAGTCTCCGCGTTCGAGTTCTTGCATGATAAGTCCGTAGGAAATTTGATCTAGGCCCATTCCTCCGTATTCTTGTGGAATGTAAGGGCCTAACGCGCCAATAGCGCCTAATTCTTTCATTAAACCGGGAAGATCTTCGTGGTCTTGAGCCGCCTTGTCAATTTTAGGGAGGACAAAAGAATCCACCCAACTGCGAATAGAATCCCGAATCAGCAGGTGTTCCTCGGTTAAGAGGTCATCAATTAGGTAGTAATCGGGTATTAAAGTAGAAGGATAATAGGACATTTTATTTTTTTTCTAAATTAGGAATTTGTTCTCAATCTCGAAAGTCAACCAAATCGTCTTTAAAGCGATACAAATAAGGGGCTTTGTTGGCTGATCCGTCGAAGAATTTCTCTAGTCTTTCGAGACGGTTAAAGCTAAGCATTTTTCGCTGAAAATTATTACGTCGAAACGGTTCTCCTAAAACAATTTCGTAGAGCTTTTGAAGTTCCATCATTGTGAATTTTTCAGGAAGTAGGTTGTAGGCAACAAGCTGTGTGTCTAAATTGCGTCGAAGGTGATCGAGGCCCACATGAATCATGCGGTCGTGATCAAAGGCCATTTTGGGAAGCTCATTTACATCAAACCAAGCAATGGATTCATTTAATGCATCCGGAAATGTTTTGGAAATCGTGTAATCAATCAAACTGCAATAGGCCACGCTAATAAAGCGCTGAAAGATCCAGTGGTCCTTCGGAACTTCAATCCCTCGGTTTTCCAAAAGGATTTGATGTACGTTGTTTTGTGTTCTTTCCTTGCGACCAAAGGTATGGAACTGGTCCAGGAACAAATTGTCGAGGTGAGTTCGCTCATAGAGAACGCGCGCTGCCGCTTCTCTTAGATCCTCGTGATGGAATACAAAACCGCCAGGAATGGACCACAGGTCCAGATCGTGGTATTTTAACAAAAGGACACGGAGTTTCTCTTTGTGAAAACCAAAGATGGTACAGTCTACCGAAATTTGAGGAATAAATCCGTCCGTATCAATAAGATCTTGTAAAGATTGTCTGTTTTTAGAATCATCAATGACACTCATGCACTACTCGTTTTTTCCAAAGTTAAGACTAATTATCTTTTTGAGTGATTAATATTTTAAAAAATACAAGAAGTAGTCCTAAAAACAGGATAGGAACCAGGATAAACACTGGGTATAAGGAAGTTAAATCGAAATGAAAGGCCCAAGAAATGTAAATAGAGCCTAAGGCACTCCCTAAAGAAGAAAAGACCACAAGCGCAGAAATCAACCGATTTACCCTCTGAGAATCGTAATGAAGAAGCATTCGGGCATTAATAATGGGATAAAGAGGCGATAGAAATAGTCCAATGGCTGGAATTAAATAAATCAAAAACAAATTGTGCTCAGGGGAAAAATTGATAAAAAGGTACATCGTCACTAACATGAGCACCAGCAGCACTAGGCAACTCCTGACGTACTTATACCAAGAGAAACGATAAATCAGTTTGCTCGTTAAATACCTTCCTACAAACGAAAAAAGTGCGAGAAAGGCCGTGCTCTGTAAGGCAAACTGCGAGGAGACATTAAAATGACCTTTGTAGAAAGTCGGGAGCCAAGAATTTAGGCACTGCTCAACAAATACAATCAAAAGCATAATTAGAAGGAACACAATCGTTTTTCGATCCATTTGTTTGAAAAACCCAACCCATAAATTGGATTTCTGTCCCTCTTCACTTTCTTTTATTTCCTCATAGGGCATCTTCCAAAGCAGAATGAAGGTGAAAATCGAGAGAAGAGCAATCATCCAAAACCCAAACATCCAATGCTCCTTAAAAGAAGAACCCAAGAGCCAACCGAATCCCATGTTCACAAGAAAGATTCCTAGCATAAAAGAAGCCTCCACTTCGTTCATTACCTGAGCTAGATGCTTCTCTCTAAAATTGCTTCGAAGTAGCGAGAAGGTGCTAATTTTCCCCACTGCAAAGCCAAGTCCGATAAAAACGAACCAAATTTTCATAATCCAAAAACTTCCAATAAAAGGGACACTTAAGCAGCAGATAGCCACAAAACCCACGGTGAAAAGCAGCGCATACTTAGAGCCGAAACGATTGATGTATCGAACTGCAAAAAGGGAGGCCACGGCAATGGGCAAATCTTTAAATGCTTCTAAGAATCCGAGCCCTTGAAATGAAATTTGTTGCTCTGAAAATTGGAGAATCATAATGCCCATGCAGTTTAACAACATGGAGAAAATTAAAAAGACGAGAACAAGGGGATAGTGGGATATTTTTTCGGAGCGCACCATGAAAATTAACGTTTTAGTAACAGTTTTTGTGAAATTTTAAGCTATAAACACACTCAAATTAATAGTAATTTTCCTTTGTTTTTTGCTCTAAAGCACTGCAAATAAACGAATTTTAAAAAAAATAAAAAAATAAAACTCAATGTTAATAATTTGTTATAGATTTATTGTCTCATAATGAGATAAAAAAATCAAAATAATATGAAAAAACAAATTCTTAGTGTTTTGAGCTTATCCATGCTTCTCTCTGCCACCGGTTTAATGGCGCAGCAAGCGGAGAAGGATACAGTTCGCGAGGAAACTATTGAAGAAGTAGTTTTAGTCAACGTCGGATACGGCGTACAAAAGAAAAGCGTGGTCACAGGAGCTATATCTAAGGTGAGCTCTGAAGATTTCAAAAATGCGCCTAACGGGGGTATTGGACAAATGATGCAGGGGCGTAGTGCTGGGGTAACCATTGCTATGAACTCCGGTGCACCGGGATCCTCATCCACCATTCGTGTTCGAGGAATTACTACCTTCTCCGGAGCCAACGACCCACTCTGGGTTGTGGATGGACTACCAATTGAAAATGCGGATATCGCTACCTTAAACCAAGGAGATATTGAATCCATTGAAATCCTAAAGGATGCGGCCTCTGCTGCCATCTACGGGGTTAGAGCTGGAAAAGGGGTTATTCTAGTAACGACCAAGCGCGGCAAAAAAGGCAGAATGAACGTAGCTTATAATGGGTACACTTCTTATTCCGCACCTTCGAGAGTGCTTCAATTGTTAAATGGTACCGAGTATGGAGCCTTGATGAATGAAAGATCTATCAATGGAGGCGAAGGGCTTCTTTTTAACGATCTCTCCACCTTAGGGGTAGGAACCGATTGGCAAAAAGAGGTATTCAACACCAGTGCATTTGGACAAAACCATGAACTAAATTTTAGTGGAGGAAACGACACTTCTCAATTCTTCGCTTCTTTCGGGATTCAAGAACAAGAAGGGATTGTGGCGACTCCTATTTCTAATTATAGAAAACAAACGGCTAGAGTAAACTCTACGCACAAGTTTTTAAACAATATTTTAACATTCGGTCAGAATCTCTTTTATTCGCACCAAAAAAATGTGGGTATTGGAGATCAAAACCGTGAATTCGGTGGCGTACTTGCAGACGCACTTATGCTTGACCCTTTAACTCCTACGATTGAATACGATCCCGTTCGAGCCAACTCGGCTCCATACACGGCCTCTCCTTGGATTGTTCGCGATGCGAATGGAAACCCTTACGGGATTTCCAACATGCAACAATCCGAGATTGTAAACCCTCTTGCATACATTCAAACTCGCATGGGAAATTACAGTTGGAGCGATGTCATAGTAGGGAATGCATACTTACAAGCGGAACTAATCCCGGGTTTAAAACTTCGTAGCACAGTCGGGGCGAAAAAAGCCTTTTGGGGAGATTACAGTTTCAACCCACAGTATTATTTAAGTTCCCTTAATTTAAATGCAGTACGAAACAACCTTAACCGTGGAAACGGAAATGGACTAGACTGGAACGTAGAAAACACTTTAACTTACGACAAAAAGATTTCAGGCCATGATTTCTCCTTTTTAATAGGTCAAGGTGTGAATGTCATTGGGAAAGGGAATTTCAGTGGAGCCACTCATTACAACGTACCCACAAACGATTGGAGAGAAGCTTCCTTCAACATGGCGGTCGCTCCTACAGACCAACTTGGGTATAGTTACAATTTTAACGAAGTAAGGCGAACTTCTCTTTTTGCAAGGTTAAACTACAACTTTCAAGAAAAATATCTATTAACCGCAATCGTTCGTCGTGATGGATCTTCCTTATTTGGTCCGAACTATAAATACGGAACTTTCCCTTCTGTTTCAGCAGGATGGGTGGTTACAAAAGAAAACTTTTGGCCAGAGAACTCCTTCGTAAATGAACTTAAAATTAGAGCAGGGTATGGGAAAAACGGGAACGACGGATCGCTTACCCCAAACCAATACGAATCTCTAATCGCAAACGGATACAATTACTATTTTGGAACCGGTCCATCTGTAATCATTGGTAGTGCACCAGAAACGCTTTCCAACAACGATTTGCACTGGGAAACCACGACTCAAAAGAACATTGGGATCGACTCCCGTCTCTTTAATACCTTTACTTTAACGGCTGAATACTACCAAAAAGTAACCAAAGGAATTTTACTTCAATACCAAATCCCAGGCTATGTAGGGGTAACCAACAACCCGTGGGGGAACATTGGGGATATGAGGAACGACGGTTTTGAACTCGAACTATCGTACCGTAAAAAATTCGGCGATTTAAAATTTGATGCTTCTGCCAACTTCACAACATTAACAAATGTAGTAACCAAGTTGAATGGGCTTGACTTTATCGGAATGGGTAGCTTTCAATCTTTAAACGGCGAAGTCGCTAGACTAATGGAGGATCTTCCTTATGGAAGTTTCTACGGTTGGAAAACCAACGGAATTTTCCAAAACTGGGACGAGGTAAATTCATACACGTCTTCAGACGGTTCTGTGATCCAGCCGGATGCAAAACCAGGGGATTTCAAATGGATGGATACAAATGGGGACGGAACCATTGATTCCGAAGACCGAACTTTCTTAGGAAGTTCTCTTCCGAAAAACACATTTGGATTAAGTTTAAATTTCGAATACAAAGGATTTGACTTAAATGCAATGTTCCAAGGAGTAACTGGAAACAAAATCTTCCAAGGTCTTAGGAGACTTGACGTGAGTAGAGCAAACTACCAAGCCGTAGCGCTTGAAAGATGGACAGGAGAAGGCACTTCAAACACCTATCCTAGGCTGACCTCAGACGATACGAACGGAAACTTCACGAACATGTCCGATTTCTACTTGCAAGACGGAGATTATGTGAGACTAAAAGTTCTCTCTCTAGGGTATTCTCTTCCTGCGAAATTAACGAATGCCATAAGCGCTCAAAAAATTAGAGTTTATGTCACTGGAAACAACGTATGGACCCTGACCGATTACAATGGATACGATCCAGAAATTGGTGGAGATGTTATGGGGGTTGACAAAGGGTATTACCCACAACCTAAAACTTTAATCTTTGGTATCAACTTACAATTCTAAAACAATGAAAAACAAACGATACATATACATTGCTTTAATAGGAGCCCTCAGCTTTAGCCTTGGGTCCTGCTCGGAGGAGTACTTAAACGTACCCAACGACGGAAAGCAAACAGAAACCAATTACTACAAAAACGAAAGTGAAGCCTTTTCAGGACTCGTTTCTATCTACGATGTTTTAAGAAAGAACACAGGAAGTTTTGACAACATCCTTACCTTCATGAATGCGGGATCGGATGATCACTTCGCTGGAGGTGGAGGGGAAACCGACGGAGTCGGAATCCACAAGTTTGAAAATTTCACAATCGATCAATTTACGATCCACAGAAGTTACTGGAGTGATCATTACCAAGGAATTTTCCGTGCAAACATTCTTTTACAGAAATTGCCAAACGTTCCTATGGCAGACACGACCAAAGAACAATTTGCAGCGGAAGCCAAAACGCTTCGTGCGATCTATTATTTCAACCTCGTGAGAATGTTCAAAAACGTTCCTTTAATCTTGGAACCAATTGACCCTGCTGCGATGTACGACATTTTACAGGCGCCAAGTGAAGAGGTTTATGCACAAATGGAAAAGGATCTTGAAGAAGCCATTCCAAACTTACCTTTGAATGCCTCCGCGCAATATCCGGGTAGACTTTCTCAAGGAACTGCAAGAGCTGTACTAGGTAAAATTTACCTTTACAACGGTAAGAAAGCCGAAGCTGCTGCACAACTTGCCTTAGTAAACGGTACGCCGGGAGGAACAAGTCAGTACGGATATAAATTACTCGATTCTTTTGATGATTTATGGGTGACAGACAACAAGTTCAACTCAGAATCCATTCTAGAATGCTCACACACCAACCTAAGTAACGCCGGATGGGGGAACTGGGGAAGTGGAACAGACGAAGGAAATACCACGGGCGTAATGGTAGGCCCAAGAGGGTATACAAAAATTGGAGCGAACGCACCGGATCTTCCTACAGGATGGAGTTTCAACAACTGGACTCAAGGGTTCTACGATGCGATTAAAGGAGATCCAAGGTTCGAGGCTACAGTACTTGACTTAAAAGCGCTTAAAGCAGCGGGGCAAGCAGATTACACTCCAGGATATCGCGACACAGGATACTTCTTAAATAAGTTCGTCCCAACCAATGCTGATGTGACAGACGGAGCAGGGGATGCGGTATTAAATTACCGTCAGAACTCTTATATCATTCGTTTAGCAGATACGTACCTAATGGAAGCGGAAGCTTTAGGCGCCACTGGCGCTAGAGCTCAGGCACTTTTAGATGCAGTTCGTAAAAGAGTAGGCCTTCTTCCTGTCCCTGTTACCATGGATGCCATTAAGAAAGAAAGACGAATTGAACTTGCAGGCGAGGGCCATCGTTTCTTTGACCTTGTTCGTTGGGGGGATGCAGCCAGTGTACTCGCTTCCAAAGGATTTGTCGCAGGGAAAAATGAAATCTTACCGATTCCTTACCAAGAATTGCAAGGAACCAAGATTGAACAAAATCCAAATTACAAAGATTAATTCCTAAGATATGAAAGCATTTAAAATTACAACAGGCCTTTTGGCCCTTGCCTTACTCATTACGGCATGTGATGTGGAGGGAATTGACCAAAACGTACCGGAATTAACCGATCCCAATTCAGGTACCTACGATAAGATTTTTGACCTAAGTACAGACAACTCGGGAACAGTTCGAATCACACCTGTAGGAACTGGAATCTCTAAATCCATCGTCGACTTTGGCGATGGTTCAGGAGCTGCCGCCACTGCAGTTGTGAACGCGGGTCAAAGTATAACGCACGTGTATCAGGAAGGAGACTATACGGTAAGTATTACCTCAATTGACCTTTCTGGAAAAGAAACGGTAAACACGTATCCTTTGAGCGTGATCTACGCGACACCGACGGATCTTAGTATCGGCGTATCGGGTGGCGGACTTACTTTAACCGTGAAGCCGGAAGCGCAGCTTGCGAGTGGAGGGTATAAAATCCTATTTGGAGAGGGAGACTCAGAAGTACCCACTGTCATTGCAAACGGGGCCTCATCCACACATACTTATGCTAAAGCAGGGGAGTACACAATTTCTGTCACTGCATTAAGTGGGGGAGCCGCTACTACGAGCACTACTTTAGATGTAACTGTTAACAACCCACTTGGACTTCCTATCGATTTTGAAACCCCTTACACGAATTACGGTGTAGCAGGAGTCTTTGGCGGTATGGGAATGGGCTTTGTCGACAATCCAAACACGGAAGGCTTAAACGTTTCTAACAAAGTACTTAAAATCACAAAATCCGTCGGGGCCGAAACGTGGGCAGGTATTTATATTCCACTCGGAGAACCAGGAGGCGTTCCTATTAATATTAACAACGGAAAGGTCTTTAAAGTATTAGTCTATTCGCCTACCATCGGAACCTCCGTTCATTTCCAATTGGAAGATGGGAGTGATTACAAACCCTTTGTGGAAGTTTTGACTACAAAAGCAAATAAGTGGGAAGAACTCACCTTTGACTTTACAGACCAAGACATAGCCAGCGGCTATCACTTCACGCAGGTTGTTTTCCTAGTGAATGCTAGTAGTGTTGGCAATGGTGAAGTTGTTTATTTGGATGACATTACACAAATTAATTAAAATATTATGACAACTAAATCCCTACTAAAAATTTCAGGACTCCTTTCCTTTGCACTTGTATTTTTATTCTCGTGCAAGGAGGAAGTCTATACAATGGGAGCCCTTAGCTCTCCAACCAATTTAAATATTGTAACAGAGATTTCAGGACAAGATGCTCAAAACCCTAACGGTGATGGATCAGGAGTCGTGAATATTACTGCAAGTGCAGACAACGTTCTTAGTTATCGTGTCGCATTTACGGAGATTAACGATTTAGCAAGTGAACCAGAATATGTGGTTATGCCAGCAGGCAAAATGACTAAAAAATTCAGTTCACTTGGCGATGTTAACTACCGAATTTCGGTGATGGCATACGGTGCTGGAGGTACCTCTACAGTAGCGACGAAGGATATCACCGTAAAAAGTGTGTACAATCCAGATCCGATTGTTGTAGAAAACCTAACAGGCGGAACGTCTAAAACTTGGGTCGTAGCGAAAGCTCAACCAGCCCATATGGGTGTAGGACCATACACACCAGCCTCCATAGAACCAGAATGGTGGGCAGCTACTCCTTTTGAAAAAGAAGGAACAGCAGACTGTCTTTATGCTGCCAGCTTTACCTTTACACAAGAAGGGCCTGCAAGCTTTAGCATGAAATCCACAACTCCACAGGGAGCCTTTACAAAAACAGGAGCGCTCGCTGGAATTCCAGGAATCCCAGCCTCAGGAGACGAAGGGTGTTATCCTTACGGAGGAGGTAGCTCAGCTTTTGTTTTCATTGAAGCCACAAGTGGAGTCGCTGCTTCTGCATCTACCACCACCAGCATTTTGCTTTCGGGCAATACCACCTTTATTGGGTACGCTGCAACGAAAAAAGAATATGAAATCCTATCTATTACGCCTACCACCATGAACCTAAGGGTACAGGGAACGGAAACGGGTAATGCATGGTATGTAAAACTAGTTGCTGTTGAGTAACTATAGTTTCTCTCTTGGGAAGCGGTTTGAAAATAGCCGCTTCCTTTTTTATTTTTAACCGATTCAAATTATGAGAAAAAGACTGAATATAAATTTTATAGCACTTGGAACTTTCCTGGTGTTTTTCCTTGTTTCTTGCTCCTCAGGAGGAGGCGACAATCCAGGAACACCAGAACCCAAACCGACTCCAAGCAACCTTGTGGTTAGTTCTTTAATTGTGGGCTCCAATGCTCAGAATCCAGAAGGAGACGGAAGTGGGGTTGTCAATTTTACTGCGAAAGCAGATCATGCCACTAGTTACAAAATGCTAGTCAATGGTGAAACCCTTAGCTCAAGCACAGGAGCATTTACCTATACGTTTACTGCTCCCGGATCCAATGTTTACAGTGTGTTTATTTCCGCCTATAACGGGGATAAATTCGCTTCTAAAACGCTTGAAATCCGAGTGAAGGTAGACTCCAAATTAGTTTGGTCAGACGAATTCAATGTCGACGGTGCCCCGGATGCAAACAAATGGACCCATGAGACCGGAACCGGAGATGGCGGCTGGGGTAATAACGAACTTCAATACTATACGAACCGTAGAGAAAATTCAGTGGTTAGTAACGGTACCCTAAAAATCCATTTGATCAAAGAAGCGTTTCAAGGAAGCTCCTTTACTTCGGCCCGAATGGTGACCAAAGGTAAATTTGATTTCAAATACGGTAAGATTGAATTCCGAGCCAAGATTCCTACCGGAAAAGGAACATGGCCAGCGCTGTGGATGCTAGGAGCCAACATAGACACAGTCCCTTGGCCTAGCAGTGGAGAAATTGATGTCATGGAACATGTGGGAAACCAACAGAACCGAATCTTCTCTACATTGCATTATCCTGAACACTCAGGTGGAAATGCGGTAGGTGGAAGTATGATGCTTCCCACAGCATCCAGCGAATTCCATTTATATTCCGCCGAATGGACTCCAAGTTCAATCATTTTCTCCGTGGACAACACACCTTATTTCACATTCAACAATTCAAGTTCTTTGCCTTTCAATCATAATTATTTCATTATTATGAACATGGCAATGGGCGGAAACTTTGGAGGCGCGATCGATCCTTCGGTTCAAGGGGCTACCTTTGAAATCGATTATGTTCGCGTATACCAATAACCTTAAACCTATCCCAAATGAAAACTCGTCTTTTAACCACTATTTTCACAGGCATGCTTGTGGCAACTTCACTTTCTTGTTGCTCTCGCTCCTCGGAACCCGGAGGGAAGAACCCTCCCGTAGATCCACCCGTGAATCCACCGACCGCGAAAAATGAAGTCGATGTGTGGATTACGAAATCGGATCAGTCTGCTTTGCTCCAAAAACAAACCAATGTGATCGCCTTTTCGTCCCAAACGAATTCCTATCCATTTATTGATATCAATACCAATCAAAAATTCCAATCTGTGGATGGATTTGGATACACCCTTACTGGGGGTAGTGTGGAGGTTATTAATAAGTTAAGCGACACTAAAAAAAATGAACTTCTGCAAGAACTCTTTGGTCAAGGTGAAAACAGCATAGGCGTTAGTTACATTCGACTAAGCATTGGCGCTTCGGATTTGAATAGTTCGGTATTTTCTTATAACGATCTACCGGCAGGTGAAACCGACTTAACTCTAGCCAAATTTTCACTCTCGAAGGACCAAGCTTTAGTGGATATGCTTAAGCGCATTCTCGCCATCAATCCAAACATTAAGATTATGGCTACTCCTTGGTCTCCACCGACCTGGATGAAAACCAATAAGAGCAGTATTGGAGGTGAACTTCTACCAGAGTACTACGGAGTCTATGCTCAGTATTTTGTAAAGTACATTAAAGCGATGAAAGAAAATGGCATCACAGTCGATGCAATTACTCCGCAAAATGAACCTTTGCACCCTGGGAACAATCCTAGTTTATCCATGTCTGCAAAGCAGCAAGCAGAATTCATTAAAAAGCATTTAGGACCAGCGTTTCGCACAGCAGGCGTTCAAACCAAGATTGTCATCTACGATCACAATTGCGATCGCCCTGACTATCCGATTGAGATCCTTTCAGATACAGAAGCAGCCCAATACGTGGACGGAAGTGCTTTCCACCTATATGGAGGAGACATAAATGTTTTGCAAGGAATTCATGATACGTTCCCGTCCAAGAATCTTTACTTCACAGAACAGTACACGGCTTCTACAGGAGAATTTGGAGGAGATCTTAATTGGCATGTGAAAAACGTAATCATCGGATCCATGAGAAACTGGAGTAAAAACGCGCTCGAATGGAACTTAGCGAATGACGGCCGTTACGAGCCGCATACGCAGGGCGGATGTGACACTTGCAAGGGCGCAATTACGATTAACGGAAGTAGCAACTTCACCCGTAACGTCGCTTATTACATTATCGCGCACGCCTCGAAATTTGTTCCTCAAAACTCGGTTCGAATTCAGTCTACTCAAAATTCAAACCTTAGTACCGCAGCCTTTCAAACTCCTAGTGGGAAACTGGTTTTAATTGCACAGAACGGCAGCGCAAACGCTGAAATCTTCAATCTAAGAATTAATGGAAAATGGGCCACCTTATCTCTGGATGCAGGTGCGGTCGGAACCTATGTATTCTAAAGTGTATAATCCAAGGAAAATTAAGGTATGAAAGGTTTATTTGCAGTTTTAGTACTTGCCACACTCACTTCTTGTCAAACAAAAGTTCCGCTCGAGAAAGACGGCTTAAAACTCGTCTGGAATGATGAATTCAATTACAAAGGACTTCCCGATTCAACAAAATGGGAATTTGAAGAGGGGGGAAGTGGTTTTGGAAATCATGAACTCCAGTACTACACGAAAAACAGACTCAAAAATGCGCGCGTAGAAAAAGGAAGCCTTGTCATTGAAGCGCACAAAGAGCCTTGGGATAAGAATGAGTATACGTCTGCCAAACTGCAGACAAAATCCACGCAGACATGGACCTACGGACGAATAGAAGTTCGTGCAAAGCTTCCGAAGGGGAGAGGGACTTGGCCTGCAATCTGGATGATGAGCGAGAAAATGAAATCCTGGCCTAAGGACGGAGAAATTGACATTATGGAACATGTAGGTTACAATCCTGGTTTCATTCACTCCTCGGTTCACACGCAGAAATACAATCACGTCATCAACACCCAGAAAACGGATACTTTATACGTGAAGGACGCCATGGACAAGTTCCATGTCTATACGCTAGATTGGACGCCTGAAAAAGTGGATGTATACGTGGATGAAGTTAAATTCTACACCTACAAAAATGAGGAGAAAACTTACGAAGCTTGGCCGCTAGACCAGCCCTTTTACCTCATTTTAAATCAGGCCGTGGGAGGCGACTGGGGTGGGAAAGAAGGAGTAGACCCAAGTATTTATCCTCAGAAATTCTATATTGATTACGTTCGCGTTTATCAATAAAAAAACACCCAATCAATAGCAATAGATTTTCTAATCAAAAATGCAAGCCTTTTCGCTTGCATTTTTGTTTTAATCTACTTGTAATTACCTTTTTAAAAGAGGTAATCTAAGGCTTTAGTTTCGATGCAATCAGATTGCAATCGGCCTGCGTTAAGCTGTGTCCACTTTCAAATTTTACAACTTTAGGAGTCGCATAACGCTCTCCAGAATCATCATAATCACCAATTCCTTCGATGAGCTTACCGTCTTTTTGAAGAAACCAGATTTCACGCGTGGAAGTGGTTCCTTCAGCCTGAAATACATAATCCACCTTTAGGGTATCTCCGTTTGCAATTCCAGCTAAATCTCCGAAAGAGCTATCTTTCTCAAAGTTTTTATACCGTAAACTTCCTGTGATTGTTCCCAGATTGTTGTTAATCTTTGCAAAGAGCGTATCCTTACCAATCGCTTCAAAATAACAAGTGCTAGTACTAGCAAGTGTAGAATCGGTTACATTGGCTTCATCAATAAAAATTCCACTGGAGTCAATAGGTTCCACAGTAGTGGTTTCTGTTTTCTTATTACAGGACACAACGGCTAAAACCATTGCACCTACTAAAACTAAATTTTTCATAAGTCTAGGGTTTAAATGAGTTTTCAATTTACTAATTATCTAGAAATGCCACAAATGGAACCTGAAAGCTTCATTGTGACTGGCTTTATTTTTCCATGAATGTGAAGGATACTTTACAGCCTTGTCATTATGAGAAAGAGCATTTATTCCACGTTGAACCGCCTTGAACTGCGAAATTAGCCCCATATGCTACAATTTTGTAAAAGCACAGTTTTGAAAATAACACAAAGAAATTACAATAAGAATAAATAATCCCATGAATTTTTGACGAAATCAATCTCAAAAACTAAAATATACCCTCAAAAACAATACAAAACATTTGTATATATTTTTATTTACATTTACATTTACTAAATCACAAAAATTCGCTTTCGAAATAAAATTAGAACCGCCTTTTTTGGATCTAATTGTCATAATTTCAAAAGTACACCAAATCTAATACATTAAATTCTACTTATGAACTTTAGTGAAATTATTTCAAAAAAAGTATATAGACGTGTAATTACATGCATCACTTTATTCCTTTTAATCGGATGCACAACATTCAGCAAATCGGCAAAATATAATGATTTTAGCTATGAAAATCAGAGAATTAAATATACAAATACCGACTTAAATATCGAACATCTAACATATGGTGGTCTAAACATAATAGACTCGAAGGAAAAGAAGGCGAATAATTCTGCTGTGGATTTAAAATATAAAAATATTGTCTATTATGCGAGTCAAGATATGGGTTTTGAAGTTCATAATGTAAAGTATGACTATTATCTTCTGGCAAAATTTAGTGGAAAAAAAGATAAAGATGCAACTGTAGAACAAATTCGGTGCAATTCAAGAAATTCCTATCTAGTAATATCTGGTGATATTCCACCAAATGATCTGAAATTATTAATAGATAGTTTTAAATGTACTAAATAATGATTCTTTAATTTTCCGATCAGATGTAGCCACTGATATAGCTATAACTTGGCTGCGGCTAATCCTTAAAATGGAGAATGGGAGGAGTAGACCAAGAATTCATTAATACAAAATGCAATTAAATATTATGGAATGGACAAGAACCTTTAAACTATTTATATCTATCATTTTTTCAATTACATCGGCAGTTTCATATGCGCAAAACTATCGTGTTTTTTATGATATGAAATACAAAACAGATTCATTGTCAAATGAATATGTCGATAAGGTAATGATTCTAGACGTCAACGAACACACGACACGTTTCTATTCCTATAAACTATATCAAAGTGATTCAACTCTTATTGCAAATGAAAAGCTAAATTTGATTACTATATCTAAATCAATGGATTATGATTTTATGGTTGTAAGACAGGATAATAAAATTTCTAAATATCATAGAATCCTCTATGATATTTACGAATTACAGGAGAATAAGACCGAATTAAATTGGCATATTAGTAAGGATACTAAAAAAATAAAAAACTTCACAGCTCAAAAAGCAACTTTAGATTATCAAGGCAGAAAATGGGAAGCATGGTTTGCTAGAGAGTTGCCCTATGCGGAAGGTCCCTATGTTTTTGGCCAGTTACCCGGATTAATTATATATATGAGCGATCTAGATCAAAATTATATTTTTAGCATGACTGAAGTATCGCCACATTATCACAACATATATACAGAAGGTGATTTGCCTAAAACCATAAAAGTTAATTCGGAACAGTTGAGGAAGGTTTATTTGGATTATTATAATGATCCTTATAAAGAAGCAAAAGCAGGAAGAATTATGATCAATTTCAAAAATGAGAAAGGAGAGAGGATCACTCCAAATTGGAACGAGCTTACAAAATACAGACAACAGGAAATTAAGAAAAATAATAATCCACTGGAGCTCAGTAATGCTATTTCCTATTAACTACTTCAAAACGTGCTATTATGAAAAAATATCAAATTCTTCCCATACTATCTCTCTTTTTCGTACTAAGTTGTAGTAATAAATTCATCCTGAAAAGAACTTATTTTACTGGAGTAGAAAATTCAACTAA
The DNA here is from genome assembly GCF_057838485.1 of Epilithonimonas sp. KH_059. NCBI lineage: Bacteria > Pseudomonadati > Bacteroidota > Flavobacteriia > Flavobacteriales > Weeksellaceae > Epilithonimonas > Epilithonimonas sp. KH_059. The sequence continues at coordinate 198,842 of NZ_CM174468.1, read as the reverse complement.
TCGTGTGAACGAATACAATACGAAGTTAAAAACAATTACAGTCACCACTGAAGAAAGCACTGAAATTAGCGATTTTGCTCTTAAGAGGAAAGACTACAAACATTTTAAGAACACATTGAAAAATGCGGGTATCCGTTCTAATTATTGCTGGATCTCCAAGGAAAGCTATCCTGAATATTCTTATAAGTATGAAATAATCTTCAACGAAAAAGAAGCAAACCCTAATTGCCAAACAGAACCCGTTAAATACGAAGTCTACGATTCTTTTGTCAAAATTACAGATAGCATTAAAAAGATAAGTCTTTTAAGGTAACCAACATCAATGTACAGGACCATTCTCCATGCTATATATAATTCCTATAATTTATATTATGTTAAATAGGATTGGTTTCTGAATTCAAGAACCTATCTATTCATTTCGTTAGCTAGACGCCTGTTCCCGCATACGATCTAGTTTTTCATTGTTGAGTACCAAGGACAAGAAAAGTCGATTTTTGACCACTAAACACCTTGGCTCTCTTTAATTTTTAGATAAAGTAATTTCCATTTAAACAATAAGCTGAACAATAACAATTTATTTTGGTTAGGTTGCATGCTCAAAATCGCTTAGGCCGCTTTTTGTACGGCACTAATCCTTTTATTTAGATTCAGCCTACTCTTTGAGTTTCAATTTAGAAAGTAGTGCTTTCTTAGAATTATTGAGTGTGCCCATAAAATATTAGCGAAGATACTTTGATAATGAACTGAAAATGGGTTTTATGGAAGAGTTAATAAGTAAATTATTTATTTAAATTGAATTTTGTCGCAAATATTTCCTAAATTTGCGACAACAATGTATGAAAGATAACATGGAAAGCATTGATATTAAAATACTTGAAAAAATAAAAAAAGCGAAGAGGGGTTCGCTTTTTTATACCGAAGATTTTCTTTCATTTGGGAATTATAAAGCCGTTTCTAAAGCCTTAGAACGCTTAGTGAATGAAAATGAACTTTCTAGAGTTGCACGTGGAATCTTTGCTATTTTAGAAAAAGACCCTTATTTGGGTGAAATTTCACCAACAGCAGAAAAAATTGCCGAATCCATTAGAAAAAGAGATAAGGCACGAATTATTCCTACCGGTTCTTTAGCTCTAAATATGTTGGGATTATCAACGCAAATCCCAATAAATTTAATCTATTTGACAGATGGATCAGCTAGAACAATTAAAGTCGGAAATCGCAGTATTGTTTTCAAGAAAACCAGTCCTAAAAATCTAGCTACTATCGGTAGTATTAGTGGGATTGTGATACAGGCACTCAAAGAAATTGGAAAAGATAATGTTACAGATGAAGAAATCCAATTGATTTTAGAACATTTAAAAAAAGAAGACTTTTACCGTTTAGAACACGATATTAAATTAGCTCCTGAATGGATTAGAATTATTATGCGTAAAGCTTTAAATAAAACAAATGAAAAATAAATTTCTAAGCCTACCTGAACAAACTAAAGTAAATGCATTTAACCAAATTGCTGAGAAAAGGGGAATTTCGCCAATTGCAGTTGAAAAGGATTGGTGGGTTACTCAAAGTTTATCTATAATATTTGAAATGGAAGAAGCGCCGTTTTTAGTTTTTAAAGGAGGAACTTCATTAAGTAAGTCGTGGAATTTAATTCAACGGTTTTCAGAAGATATCGATTTAGCAATAGACCGAGAATTTTTAGGATTCTCTGAAATTCCAAAAAGAAAAACTAATCTCCGAAAAAAGTCCGGGAAATTCGTTTCAGAAGAGTTTTATCCAAAGTTACAAAAACGCTTCATTGAAAGAGGTATAGGTGAGAATGTTCGTTTTACTTTAGAAGAAGCGCAGTCATCAGATCAAGATCCAAGAATTATTAATATTTACTATCCAACTTTAATCGTTGCAAAAGGATATATGAATCCTCGGGTCCAAATAGAAGTTGGTTGTAGATCACTAAAAGAGCCATATTCAAGCTGTTTGGTTTCATCATTTATTGATGAGGAATATAAAAATATGGATTTTTCTGAATTAGCTTTCAATGTACCATCAGTTAATCCGGAAAGAACGTTTTTGGAGAAAATATTCTTACTACATGAAGAATTTCAGAAACCACCCGAGAAAATTAGAGTAAATCGTTTGAGTAGGCACTTATATGATATTTACTCACTTTATCATTCATCGTTTAAAAATAAGGCTTTAAACGATGAAGATTTATATAAAACTATTGTTCATCACAGAATTGAATTTACCAAAGTTGCAGGTATCGATTATTCACTACACAACCCTCAAACAATTAATCCAATTCCTCCAGAAATAATTATCAAGCAATGGGAAGAAGATTATGAAACTATGAAATCGGAAATGTTGTATAGTAAACACCGACCTGAATTTTCTGAAATCATTAATACGCTCGAAAAACTAAAATCCGAAATAAATGAATTGGAATGGGTTGCGGTAGAGAGGTAACAATTATTCAAAAAAAGTAAAACGGTTGTAAAGCATTTATTACAACCGTTTTTCTTGGTATTAATCTTTGATGTATTATTGAAGCCCTATTTTAGACATTTGTCTAGGAATTGCTCCTGCTCCCAAAGAGTGTGTAATACAGATTCCTTCGCTGCATATCCATGCGCTTCTAAAGGAAGTAGTACCATTCTTACAGGCGCTCCAAGATTCTTTAAAGCTTGGAAGTAACGCTCAGTCTGTAGAGTAAAGGTTCCTGGATTGTTGTCCGCATCTCCGTGAATTAATAGCATTGGAGTTTTCATTTTATCCGCATGCATAAACGGCGACATGGTGTTGTACAAATCTGGATTGTCCCAATAGTTTCTCTGCTCTCTTTGGAATCCAAACGGCGTAAGGGTTCTATTGTAAGCTCCACTTCTTGCAATTCCACAAGCGTAGTCTTTAGAATGGGTCAAAAGATTTCCAGTCATAAAGGCTCCATAAGAGTGACCTCCTACTGCCACCTTAGTACGGTCGATATACCCCAGTTTATCCACCGCATCAATTGCTGCCTTTCCATTAGCTACAAGTTGAGCAATAAAGGTATCGTTAGGCTCTGTAGTTCCCTCTCCCACAATTGGGAAGGCTGCATCGTCTAAGACTGCGTATCCTTTGGTTACCCAATAGATAAACGATCCGTAGCTTGGGAATGTGAAATCGTTAGGATTCTGAGTGATTTGTCCCGCTGTTTTCTTGTCTTTGTACTCTGTTGGGTAAGCCCAAATAAGAAGTGGTAATTTTTCTTTTTTCCCTACTCGATCGTAATTTGCAGGCAAATAAAGAGTACCGCTAAGTTGAACTCCGTCTGGACGCGTGTATGAAATTACTTCCTTATACACATTTCCTAAACTCTCAAATGGATTTTCAAAGTGCGTCACCGCGGTCCCTTTACCATTCTTGATATTTCTGACATAGGTATTCGGATATTCTTTCGCCGACTGCTGAGATACGAGAATGGTTCCTTTTTTAATGTCAATGATATCGATAATATCTTCTTTCGCTCCTTTGAGTGAAGACGTATAGAGTCTTTTCTTCGTAAGCGTTTTGAAATCTTGCTCGTCTACGAAAGGCTTCTGCCCTTCCTTTGTAAATCCATCTCCAATGAGAAGAACTTTTCCATTCTGAACATCGACCACGCTCTGTCCGAATTCGTTTCGAGCACGGTTGTAGGATCCTGGATCGCTGTAAACATCTTGAGAGTTTCTATCCACAATGACTTTTGAGTCTCCTGTATTTAAATCCACTAAGAACGATTTGGTGTTACGGGTGTCGTACCAGGCTTCATGCACAAGGGCATAATTTGAATTGGTCCACGTAATTCCAGAATAACGCTGCTGCGTTTTAAAGAAAGGCTCTGGATTTTGCGTAAAAGGAGCATCCCAAGTGGAAATTTGATCTCTATACTCTACTTTTTTCGCTGGATCCCCTCCGTCGAGTGCTTCTGTAAACACCAAAGTGGAAGGCTTATCGCTTCTCCAATACATACTTCTTTTCCCCATGCGAACGGCAGAAAATCCTTTTGGCATGATTTCGTTTCTAGGGACTTCATTTACTACCTTCACCTCTTTTCCGGTCTCATCATACACCGTGCTCACCATTGGGAATCGGCTAAGTGGAACAATATAAGAATACGGTTTTTGAATGGTCGTAGAAAGAAGATACTTTCCATCGGGAGAAAAGCTTAAAGAAGAATAAATGGCTTTTTCTTTATAAAGACTGCTCTCTCCACTAAGATTCACTTTGTGAAGCTCAGAATGGGTAAGAGCATCAAAATTAGCTTCGTCTTGAGGGTTGCTAAGTAAATCCTGGTAGGTTCTGTTCTGAGAGACCCTTCCGTCCGAGTTGGAAACGATTGGACCTGTAGGTAGGTCTTTTGAAGGATCGATTAATTGAGGACGATTAGCAGGAATTACTTTAATCAGTAAATTTTCTGAATCTCTAAACCAAAGATAAGGAGACCCTAAATTCGCATTTAGATTGTCAGGGGTGATTTTTTTTGCGCTAGCCGACTTCATATCCACAACCCAAAGCTCTACTCCACTTGCGGTGGTGTTTGTAAAGGCAAGTTTGGTTTCGTCCGGTGAGAATCCGAAATTAGCAATTTTTGCATTCGAAGGAAGTCCTTTCACCTGAACTTCGGACTTATCACTAAGTTTTCTTACTTTGATATTGTTGACATACGTGGTGCTACTTGAGATGTTGGTCACGGGATTAATTCTTAGACCTCCTAAGCGCATTTCCTCTTGGTTTAATTCGTCAAGGGTTTTGTAGGTGTTACGGTAGGTGAATACCATCCACTCTCTTCCACTGTCCATAAAGACGGAAGGAGCTCGCTCGTAATCCGCAAGCTTAAGAATCTGGGCAGAAGGTTTTTGATAAGTAATGTTTTCCTGGGCCGTGGAAAGACCCATAAATGCCAGTAAAACGGCAGTTAATTTTAACTTCATAGTTTATACAATTTGCACGAAAATAGGAAAATTAAACCAAACTATGAGTATATGCATAACAAATTGCCCAAAAATTATCAAAGTGTCGCTAATTCTTTAGAATAGGTGGGTTCAGCCCTTAAGCAAAGCCTCTAAAAAGGGTCAGGTACGCCGCGCCGAAAATGCCGTTTTAATCAAAATAACGACTAAGAAACTCAGGCTTTTAAGGGGCATACTGCCCGAAAAAGGTCAGTTAAAAAAGAAAAGTAATACGATTTTTACCAACCAGAACTCGCTCTTTTCTTGGTAATCATTCCGTCAATGGAATATTTTCCAGGACCGAATGCCATTAACAGAAGGTAGACACTTAGATAAAGAAGTGCGAGTTCACGCTTCCCAAATACATCGCCACCGTGCACAAAAAAGGAGATTACAAACGTAAGACCGATTAAAAAAATGAGAGCTCCCCTAGTGAAAAGCCCTAGAATTATAAATATAGAACATACTACTTCAACAAAAATGCAAAGTCCTAAGGTAAACTCAGATCCTAATCCTAGAAAGTTATAGAATTCGACAGGCTCCCCAGAAGACAACTTCATAATCTTTGGAAATCCATGGGAAATCATACCAAAGCCGATAAAGAGTCGTACCACTAGTAAAATGAAGTCATTAACACGGGGATGGGTGTGGATAGAAGTTAGAAAATTCATAGAAAGTAGTGATTTGGTAACAAAACTAAGAAAAAACCTTTAGACCGCGCAGCAAAAAAGCATTAATCCTTTTAACGATAGCCGAAATTCTTGAGATCTCGCTCGTTTTTACGCCAGTCTTTTTTGACTTTGACAAAAAGGTTCAAGTGAATTTTTTTGTCAAAGAACTTTTCGAGATCTACCCTTGCCTGAGTTCCCACTTTTTTGATGGCTTCTCCTCTGTGGCCAATGATAATCCCCTTTTGGGTTTCTCTCTCCACATAAATGATAGAATCGATCACTATAGCTCCCTCCTTTTCAATAAATTGTTCCGTCACGACTTCCACAGAATAAGGAATTTCCTTGTCGTAATTCAGAAGGATTTTCTCCCGAATGGCTTCGTTCACAAAGAATCGCTCCGGCTTGTCGGTGTATTGCGTCTTATCATAATAAGGCGGGCTCTCCGGAAGTAAAGACTTTAGTTTCGGAAGAATTAAGGCGGTGTTCACGCCTTCAATCGCAGAGATAGGTAGAATTTCTGCTTTTGGAATTTTCGCATGCCAAAAGTCGATCACAGCTTCCATTGCTTTTTGATCTGAAATATCGATCTTGTTCACAAGAATAAGGACCGGAACAGGAATTTTATTGAGTTTGTCAATCAAAAATTCAGAAGGTTCCGTTTTGTCAGTGATGTCTACAATGAAAAGAAATACGTCTGCATCTTGAAGAGAATCCTTTACAAAATCCATCATCTTTTCTTGAAGGCCGTACTTGGGATCAAGCACTCCAGGGGTGTCCGAAAAAACGATCTGTACGTCTTCTTCGTTATAGATACCAAAAATCCGATGGCGGGTGGTTTGTGCCTTCTGCGTCACGATGGCAAGCTTTTCCCCCATCAGTGCATTCAAAAGGGTTGACTTCCCTGCATTAGGTTTCCCCACGATATTAACAAATCCAGCTTTGTGCGTATTCACAGCAATAATTTTAAGTAAGGGCAAAGTTAAGGATAAATTACCGATTTATTTTTTTCGAACGATCGGTAGAATTTCGTTCTCGCTGAGTCCATAGCGCTTTTGCTCCTGTTTTGAGAAGTTCTTAGAGTACTCTAGTGCTTCCACTTCGAATCCTACGGATTCAAGACGCGTGAAGTAATCCATTCCGTACCAACGCACATGGTCGTACTGTCCAAAATGAATTTGTCTTTCTTTCGGATCGGTAATGGAGAAATCTTCATAGGTTTGCTTCTCATTTCTTTTTAAAGGAACTTGCAAGATTCCCCAACCGCCCGGTTTTAAGACGCGGTAGAGTTCCTTCATGGCCTTTCTATCGTCCACAATATGTTCAAGTACATGGTTGCAGAAGACCACATCAAATTCTTCGTTCTCAAAAGGCAATTGCAGCAAATCGGCTTTGACATCGACAATGGGTGAATATAGATCCGCAGACACATAATGAAGGTTCTTCATTCGTTTGAAACGTTTAAAGAAAGCTTGTTCGGGCGCCATGTGAAGGACTTTCAAGGAGTCCGAAAAGTACGAGGTCTCTTTCTCTAGATAAAGCCACATCTGACGGTGTCTTTCTAGACTTAAAGTTCCTGGGGCTAACGCCCCGGGTCTTGGGGTTCCATACCCATAGGGAAGAAACTTCCGGTAGGAACGTTTGTCAATGGGATCGGTAAAGTCTTTTCCCCGAAACCAAAGATAAAGTAAGGGTCTAAGTGCTAAACTCAGGCGAATTAAAATCGGCCGAGGTAAGGCATTTAAAAGGTATTTCGCTAGTTTCTGCATCTAGAAATCCAGCGTAAAAGCCGCTTCTTCATCAGACTCAATTCCTAACGCTTCGTAAATAAATTTATAAGTGGAAAGCAAAACGGGTTTGCCCCCAATGATGCATACATCGTGTTCAAAATGAGCTGAAGGTTTGTTATCTAGTGTGGTTACGGTCCATCCGTCTGAATGAAACTTCACTTTTTCGGTTCCTAGATTAATCATAGGTTCAATAGCAAGTGCGACACCATCTTTTAAGACTTTCCCACTCCCCTTCTTCCCGTAATTAGGGACTTGAGGATCCTCGTGCATTTTGCGGCCAAGCCCATGCCCTACCAACTCACGAACGACACCATAACCGTGAGATTCACAGTACGTTTGAATTGCATAAGAAATATCCCCTACACGCTTCCCTCTAACGCACTGCTCGATTCCTTTGTAAAGGGATTCTTTTGTAACCTTTAGGAGCTTTTTAACTTCTTCATCGACTTCTCCTACTTCAAAGGAATAGGCATGATCTCCATAAAACCCGTTCATGTAAACACCACAATCCACAGACAATACGTCGCCATCCTCTAAGGGCTTATCGTTCGGAATCCCATGCACCACTTCTTCATTCGGAGAAATACAAAGGTTCTTAGGAAATCCATACTGTCCGAGGAAAGCCGGAATACCGCCGTGATCACGGATGAATTCGTCGGCAATTTTGTCTATATAATTGGTAGTAACCCCTGGTTTTATTTCGCTGGCCACCATTCCTAGCGTTTTCGAAACTAGCTGTGCACTCTCGCGCATCAGTCTAAGTTCTTCTATGCTTTTTAGTTGTATCATATTCTTTTACCAAAAAAGGCCTTTTTTCTTATCTTTTTTCATTTTTGAAAATGCAAGGACTTCTCCTCCTTCTACGCGAAATTCAATTTTTTCATCAATAATTCTGTAAATCTCACCCCAACCTGGAAATCCTCCTAGATTGCGATCGTCAATAAACAAATCTGCGTCAATTTTTCGTGAGGCATTCTGTTCATCAAAGACTTCCCCTTCAAAGCTTGAATTGACGCTGTAAAATTCAAGTCCATGCTTGCGGCAAAATTCAATCGCCTCGTCGAGCTCTTTGCCGCTTCGGTAAGTCCATAGAATTAGGCGATAGCCCTCACTTTGAAGCTTTTTCAAGGTGTCGAATGCAAAAATTTTAGGTTTTCCGATACCAGGATAAGCATCGTCTACAATAGTACCGTCGAAATCGATCGCCAGTTTTTTATTGCTTTTCATCATGTTCAAACTATTTTCCGAGTGCAAAGGTACAAAAAAAGAGCCGGATGTTTTGGAAACTCCAGCTCTAATAGAATGTTTAGACTCGCTCTGTTAACTGCGTACCCATTTGAATTTGTACTCCTGATCCGGAGTGGAAATTCGATCGGTTACTCGCTGCAGTCGAGAAGGCAGTTTCATTAGGTACTCCTGCGCTTTTTGAGCCGACTCATTTAAGTTGTCAATATGCTCAATTTTCCAATCGTCTAGAAGTTGTTTAAGGATATCAATATAGTCCTGCGCCGTATACACCATACAACGCTGCGCCGCATCCGAGAAATGAGACCAAAGCTCTCCCGCTTTCTGTCCACTTTCTCTCATCATATGGGCAGGCATGACAATTTTCTTTCTCATCATGTCTTCAAAAGCAAGCATCATTTCGGAAGGATCCATCTCAAAAATACGCGTTACAAAATGCTTGTAGGCCTTTGCATGTCTCGCTTCATCCGCTGCAATGACAGCGCACATTTTGGCTAGTTTTTTATTCCCGCTTTGCTTCGCAAAAGTCCCTACTCGTCGGTGGGAGTAATTGGTGGCTAATTCTTGGAAACTTGTATAGACAAAGTTTCGGTAAGGATCGGCTGAGGTTCCCAAGTCAAAACCATCTTGAATCAGGTATTGAGTGGTAATCTCTACTTCACGCATATTTACTCTTCCACACAGGTATAGGTACTTGTTAAGTAAGTCTCCGTGTCTATTTTCTTCTGCGGTCCAGGATCGAACCCATTGGCTCCATCCCCCACTTTTTTCTTGTTCTACTCCATCGATTCCCATAATCCAACTTTCGTAGCTGGGTAGAGCCTCCTCTGTAATACAGTCTCCAATGAGAGTCACAAACAAATCGTATTCCATGTCCTGCGCAAAATGCTGCAATTCTTGGACCTCGTCCTGAAAGGAGTCACTCGTAGGATCCGGTAGAAAATCAGTAGGTTGCCATATTTTTTCTACAGGCGTTAAATAAGTATCGATAAAAGAATTGACTTCTGGACTTAGAGTTCGCATGACCTCTAGTCGCACTAATTTATTATACATTGGGTTCATTTCTGAGGTGCAAGATAGTTAAATAATTATTTTTAGCATAACACATTGCAGGGAAATTAAGGTTCAATGAGAACCTCTCCTGTCATTATTTCTGGGATTTCGATTCCCATGGCTTTAAGGATCGAGGGAGCAACATCCCCAAGTTTCCCTGGTTTTAAGTTCCAAACTTGGTCTTTGTCCATGACAATTAAAGGAACCAGATTGGTGGAATGCTGTGTATTGGGGGAACCGTCCTTGTTTTTCATCACATCGCTGTTTCCATGATCGGCCAATATAAAGACACAATACCCATGCTCATAGGCTGCAGTAGCTACTTTTTCGATGCAGGAATCGACCGTCTCAGCGGCTTTCACGGCAGCTTCAAACACACCTGTATGCCCGACCATATCGGTATTGGCAAAATTCAAACAAATGAAATCCGCACTTTCGCTATTAATCTCCACCAAAATATTTTCGGTAATCTCGTAGGCGGACATTTCCGGTTTAAAATCGTAGGTAGGAACGTCCTTCGGACTAGGGCATAAAATTCTCTTCTCCTTAGAAAAGGGTTCTTCCCGTCCTCCTGAAAAGAAAAAAGTAACATGAGGGTATTTTTCTGTTTCCGCGACGCGAATTTGAGATTTGCCATGCTTTTCGAGGACCTCGCCTAGCGTTTCTTGTAACACTTGCTCATCAAAAACTACTTTCACGTTTTTGAATCCTTTGTCGTAATTCGTTAGCGTGACGTAATACAAATCAAGCGCATGCATATTGTACTCTGGGAAATCGTTTTGGCATAAAACCTCTGTAATTTCACGTCCACGGTCCGTGCGGAAATTAAAACTAATCACTACGTCGCCTTCTTCAATTAAAGCCATCGGAAGATGACTCTCCTTTTGCATGACAATTGGCTTTAAAAATTCATCTGTGATCTCCTGGTCATACGAATGCTGAATCGATTCGAGGGCATTGTAAGATGATTCTCCGATTCCTTTGACCATGGCATCGTATGCTAATTTGACTCGCTCCCATCGTTTGTCTCGGTCCATTGCATAATACCGTCCCACAACCGAGGCTAGTTTTCCACCTGTGGTTTGCATATGGGTTAAGAGCTCATCGATGAAATGCACGCCCGATTGCGGATCGCAGTCCCGTCCATCTGTAAAGGCGTGGACATACGTACAGTCGGAAAGTCCATTTTCATGTACGGCGGTTAAGAGTCCTTTTAGGTGGTTGATATGGGAATGCACTCCCCCATTGGAAACCAGTCCAATCAAATGCACTTTTTTGTGGTTTTTCTTTGCGTACTCAAAAGCCTCTGTGATTGCATTTTCTTTACCTAACGTAGCACTTTCCACAGCCATATTTAATTTCACCAAATTCTGGTACACCACTCGTCCGGCGCCTAGGTTCATATGACCTACCTCTGAATTCCCCATCTGACCGATGGGAAGTCCCACAGCGAGTCCGCTTGCCTCTAAGGTAGTGTGTGGGAAATTTCTATATAAACTATCCATAAACGGAGTGGAGGCCTGATCGATGGCGGAAACACTAGGATCCGTTCCGAGTCCCCAGCCGTCGAGTATGGCAAGTATTGCTTTTTTTGACATGATGTACTTATTTTACTTGTACAAAATTACCAAAACAATTCCCAACCCTCCTACTTTATCGGCGAAAATCGATTTGGAATGAGGCAAATATCGAAGTGTAGAGCAGAAAACCCTCGTGTGTTTTCCATTTGACCTTGCTAGAGAAGCATAATCTTTATTAATAGGAGGAACTTTCCAGATTAATTCCTAATTTTGACTGATGGATTTAAGAGATCAATTAAAAAATTTGTTCCCCGACCATGAGGAACAGGAACTAGAAGAACCGATCGAAGTCTTTGAGCAAAAGTCAGCTTTGGTCTGCAAATTTGAAAAGAAAGCGCGAGCAGGAAAACCTGTCACGTTAATCGAAGGATTTGAAGGCCCTCAATCGGAACTAAAAGCCTTATCCAAAATCTTAAAAACTCGCCTCGCGTTAGGCGGATCAGAAAAAGACGGCGTGATCATTATCCAAGGTGATCACCGCGATAAGATTATGACGATTCTTAAGGAATTAGGGTACAAGACTAAACGTGTTGGAGGATAAATCCCTCTACTTTCTCTTTTTCTAATTCGAAAACAAAAATCAATTTCAACTTATGATAAACAAACTTGCAGCCTCCGAACTGGTTTTAAACCCAGACGGAAGTGTATACCATCTCAATTTATTGCCTGAGGACATTGCCTCGAAAATCATTTTAGTGGGCGATCCCGATCGGGTTCCCAAAGTATCCGCTTTTTTCGATACGATTGAACTTAAGAAGAACAAAAGGGAATTCTTTACCCACACAGGTACGCTTCGTGGCGAAAGAATTACAGTAATGTCTTCCGGGATAGGAACTGAGAACATCGATATCGTTCTAAACGAACTTGATGCTTTAGTGAATATCGATTTAGAGAAAAAAGAGCTTAAGACATCGCATACCTCCTTAGAGCTTTTTCGCTTAGGAACCTGCGGATCGGTGCATCCCGATATCGAAGTAGACCAAATGCTGGTCACACAAAACGTAGTAGGACTCGATGGACTTCTTCATTTCTACCCTGATTATGAATTTGAGAATGAATTTTCAAAAGCCTTTTTAGAAGGGTTTCCTTACGAGCGTATTAAAGGAATGCTCTATTTTGCAGAGCAGTCCAAAGAAATTGCACATTACTATAAGGATGCCCCTTACCATGGAAATACAGCCACCTTCCCGGGCTTCTATGCACCTCAGGGAAGACAACTACGACTTCGCAGTGTGGATGAGAAATTCTTAGAAACCCTTAACGATCTTGGCGTTTCCAATTTTGAAATGGAAACCTCCGCCATTTACGGGCTTTCGGCGCTACTAGGTCACAAAGCGCTAACCGTGAATAACGTGGTGGCCAACCGTCGACGAGGAGAATTTGTAGCGGACCATCATGCCTCGGAAAAGAGAATGATTGATTGGGTGCTAGAACGAATCATCAAGTAATTAGCCTAGGGATTTCTTTTTTGAAATCCCTATTTGTTTTTAAAGGAGCATGAGACCAAATGATCGTTGACCATTCCCGTGGCCTGCATATGGGCATAGACTACAGTGGAGCCCATAAATTTAAATCCTTTCTTTTTCAGGTCTTTGGATAGCGCATCGGAAATTTCACTTGTGGCAGGTACTTCACTAAGGGTCTTTGGAGAATTAACAATCGGATTTCCACCCACAAAAGACCAGAGGTATGTAGAGAAACTCCCATACTCTTTTTGAACTTCCATAAAGCATTTGGCATTGTGGATCGTCGCTAAAATTTTTAGTCGATTTCTAACAATCCCTGCATTTTGCATGAGCTCTTCTATTTTCTGCTCCTTATACTGAGCAATCTTTTTATAATCGAAGAAATCAAATGCCTTTCGGAAATTCTCTCGCTTGGAGAGAATGGTATACCAACTGAGCCCTGCTTGAAAACTCTCTAAGGTTAGGAACTCAAAAAGCTTCTCGTCGTCTCTTACAGGTATTCCCCATTCGTTATCGTGATAATCACGGTAAAGTTGATCTTTTTCACACCAAGCGCATCTCTCTTTGTTCATTTTTAATCCTTGTTGTCCGATAATAAGAGTACCCGAAAAAAGGCTACTCATTTTTTAGTAAGTTTGAAGTACCTACACACCAAACTACTATGCGTAAAAGTACATATTTTTCGACAAAGTCCGTTATTGGACAGGTGATCTATTGCGCTTGAAAACCCATAAAACATCTTCTTTGCTTGAATTACGTTTGTATCACACTTGTGAAATAGAGCGACCGGCCTCTACAAAAGTTGAAATTCATTAGTCTAAGAATGCCCATTTCTATTCCTTAGTTGGCTATTTTCATTTTCTGCTTCCCCTTTTTTTAATGGGTTTCTCCTCCGATTTTAGTACATCATCAATCGATATGAAACTCTTTTCCTTTGGTTTTAAAACATCAACCATTTCTTCTAATCCACCAACAACGGAAAGTAATTTTAAAAATGATTCCAAGGAAATCAAGCCTTTTTGCTCAAATTTCCTTAGAGTGGGTAAAGGAACACCCGATCTTTCAGCCAAACCTTCCTGAGTAAGATCCATTTGCAAACGTCTCTCACGGATATTTTCAACTAATCTTTTTTGAGTTCTGGACAAAGAAACAAATAACATAATGGTATTATTTAGTTTAACTATTTATCTTTAAATAATATTATTGTATTACAAATATGCTGTATTTTAAGAACATATTTTGAAAATAAAATGAATTGCCAAATCGTCTTTGAGATATTTAGATAACTAAACTTGAATTAAACGTATCGGACGACAGCGATTTTCAAGAAGTAAGTCCCCAATTTACATAATTTCCACATCTAAGCGGTTTAACATAATATTAACGATCTAAGGAATACTTCTTGCAAATCTATAACTACCAAATAACAATTAAATACTTTATATTATGGACAGACAAGATTATAACAAAGCAGAAAACGCAGTGAACAAAGCAAAATGGACCGTAAACGATTACGCGGACAGAGCTAAAGATTACATTCGCGAACAGAAAGAAAGAAACGCAGAGCCTACTCAGGAAGGGTGGATGGAAAGAGCAAAAGAAAATGTTTCTGATGCTTGGGAAGACACGAAAGACGCAGTAAGCAATGCTTGGGATCAAACCAAAGACTGGGCCGATAAAACATGGGAAAACACCAAGGACGCTGCAAAAGATGCAACTGACAAAGCGAAAGATGCTACGGAGGATGCAAAAGCAGAATTTAATAAGAGAACGAACTAAGTCTCTTAATAAAATAAATACCTTATAGGTATCCTTGGATTGGATGGGGAACTTCGCTAAAGTGAAGTTCCCCATTTTTAATAAAATACTTTAAACCAATTTAATTAACCGATCTATTGTTTTGAGGTTTAGTCAAATACGAATTCTTTACTAGATCTTAATAAGAATCGGTAGTTCAAAATTTAGATGATTATTGCTCAAGTTTGATTTCGAAATAACAGACATCTGCATTTTCATAATGGGAGGGTAAATTTGAAATAACTCCCAGTTTTTTAATACCCAAGAAATCAAATCCACAGTATTGATAGTGCTGTATCAATTTTTGGTTTTCCCCACAGGTATCCATCCGGATAAATTTCTTATCTTTTGCAAATTCTTTTGCCCAATCCACGATAATTTTTACATAATTGTTGCCTCTAAAATTCGGGTTCGTTGCTATTCTATGGATGTAAAGCGAAGATACGCCATCGTCCTGTTTCCAAATTTCTGGATCGCTGTATGCAATTGCCCAAACACAGGCAATTTCATCATCAATCAATAACTTGAATTGTCTGTTTTGTGCAATTTCTTCTTCTATTAATTTTCGATCAAATTCTGGCCATTGGTTTTCAGGAAACCTTTGTTTCTGAAATTCAGTGGCCAATTTATAAAGTCTAAAAATTTCAGGTATATCTTTTTCGGTACTATTTGCAATATTCATTCTTTATACTTCTATTGATATTAATCTTCTATTGTCCTAGTCGTCTAGCGTCAGTCCTTCCATCGTGAAGCTAAAGTGCTCCAAGTTTGTCTATAAACTCCTCAATTTTCTCCTCGGGCGTGGCCCAAGAGGTGATTAAGCGAATGGCATACCTATCCTCCGATAGTTTCTTCCAACGATAAAATTCATAGTCTTGTTCTAGCTTCTCAATCTCTCTTATTTTCAGAATAGGAAATAGTTGATTGGTGTAGGTGTCACTTAAAAAAGAATAGCCTTTCGAAGTAAATGCTTTTTTGAGTGTCATGGCCATTTGGTTGGAGTGAGAAGCAAGTTCAAAAAAGAGCTCGTCTTTAAAGAGTTCAAGAAATTGAACACCTAAAGCGCGACCTTTCGCAAGCAAAGCCCCTCTTTGTTTTAGAATAAAACCAAAGTTTTTCTGAATCTCTGGGTTGACAAGTACAATGGCCTCTCCCATCAAAGCTCCATTTTTCGTACCCCCAATATAGAAAGCATCACAGAGCCTAGCGAGGTCACGAAATTCCAAATCATTCGGTTCTGCTGTTAACGCCTGACCTAGCCTTGCGCCGTCCATAAAGAGATAGAGTTTCTTTCTTTGACAGAATTCATAAAGCGCGGTCAATTCCTCTTTTGAATATAGAGTACCCAGCTCGGTCGAATTGGAAATGTACACCAATTTGGGCTGCACTTGATGCGGCACATTGGTATGCATTTCTAGCAATTCTTCAACCGCTTCACAGGAAATTTTGCCTTCCGGACTTTCCAGTCCATGAACCTTATGCCCGGAAGCTTCTATTGCTCCCGCTTCATTTGTAAATATATGTCCCGTTTGTGCACTAATGACACTTTCATAAGAACGAAGTGCCGCAGCAATCACAAGTAAATTCGCCTGAGTTCCGCCGGAGGTAAAATAGATCTCAGCAGACTCGCTCTTTAACTTGTCTTTAATAATTTGTTTCGCCTCAGTGCTGTACTGATCGAGTCCGTATCCGGGCTCTTGGGTAAGGTTGGTCTCCAGTAATTTTTGTAGTATTCTTGGATGGACCCCTTCGGAATAATCGTTTTTGAAGGAATACTTCATTTGTTTTGCATTATTTACAGGGTGCGAGCCTCTCGCGAATGTAAAAGTAACAATAACTTTGTCATTTAGAAAATTAAATGTTCTTATCTTTGTTCGAATTGAATCAAAAAACTATGAAAAAATTCTCGGACCGTCTTGAGCGATTGAGCTATTCTCAAACCTTTGTCATGTCAAATAAAGCGCGCGAAATGAAAGCAAGCGGCATCGATGTCATCAGTCTCACCCTTGGAGAACCTGATTTTGATGTTCCTCAAAACATTAAAAAAGCAGCCCAAGAGGCCATTGATCAAAACTTTTCCCACTACTCTCCTGTTCCTGGATTTCTAGATCTAAGAGAAGCGATTTGTGAAAAACTTCAAAGAGACAACGAGCTCGACTTTAAACCAAGCCAAATTTGCGTTTCCAACGGGGCCAAACAGGCCATTGTCAATGTACTAGGCGCCCTATTAAACGACGGGGATGAGGTTATCCTTCCCGTTCCCTACTGGGTGAGTTACGATGAGATGGTTAAGTTAATGGGCGGGAAATCCGTTTTTATTAAAACCTCTTATGAAAATGATTTTAAGATGACGGCAGAGCAGCTAGAAGAGGCCATCACACCGAATACAAAAGTACTTCTCTACAGTTCTCCGTGCAATCCTTCAGGAAGTTACTATACGTATGATGAACTTAAAGCTTTAGCGAAAGTAATTGAGAAGCACCCTCATTTGGTGGTCATTTCCGATGAAATTTATGAATACATCAATTACGAAACCTCGCACAAATCCATTGCCGTATTCCCTGAAATTAAGGACCAAGTGGTCGTGATTAATGGAATGTCAAAAGGATACGCCATGACCGGCTGGAGACTTGGATACTCGGCTGCGCCACAATGGCTTGCCGGCGCTCTAGATAAAATCCAAGGACAAATGACTAGTGGCGCGAACACCATAGCACAGAGAGCGGCAGTCACGGCCCTAAAAACGAATCCAAAAGAGTATCACTATATGATTGAGGCCTTTAAATCTCGTCGAGATTTGGTCTACGATCGAATGAAATCCATACCTGGCTTTAAAGTGTTGCTGCCAAAATCCGCATTTTACTTTTATCCAGATATTTCTTTTTATCTAGGCAAAACCCTTAATGGAACTAAAATTAACGATGCGGACGATTTTGCCATGTTCCTCCTTGAAAATGCGCATGTAGGATGCGTGGGAGGAGTCTCCTTTGGGAGTCCGGAATGTGTACGATTTTCCTATGCGGCCTCCGAGAGCGATCTTAAAAAAGCAATGGATCGAATTTCTACTACTTTAGAAAAGGCAGAAATATTCTAACAAAATAAAGCGGCTTCCTTTTTGGGAAGCCGTTTTAGTAGATTCATATCTAATGTTGGTTGTTCTGATTTTTTCTTTTGTGATTTGATTTCTTGTAATAGGAATTGTTTTTCTTATAATTTCCTTTCTTGTAAGAATTCTTCTTTTGACCGTAGTACACGGATTGTCTTTTCTTAACTTGACCTGGCGCATAGTCTTTTGCTCTCCCACCGTATATTTTTTTAGCTTGTCCTGATGGAAGTCTTCTTGCGTTATTAGACTGCGCTCGACGAACAATTCCCGGACGTCCGTATACGTTTCCACGTTCGATTACTCGTCCATTTCGGTATATGTTTCCATTTCGGTCCCTGTATACATCCCCTTGTCTATAAACCGTTCCTTCAGGAGTTCTGTACACTCCCCCATTTCCGTAGGTACCAGAAGGATATCGGTTGTCTCCATAATAAGGATCCATTGTACCACAAGAGGCCACACTTACAGCAAGTGCACCACCTAAAACTATTTTTAGTATTGTATTCATTTTGTTATTTCTATTGTGTGAATACTTACTAAATTTCAATCTTTGTGCCAAACCCGAAATAAATAGCCTGGAGCGTTATAATATAACCGTACTTCTACGCTCTAAAAGGGACACATCCCTCCATGTTTCCTCTAATTTTCCAATCTTTCTTCTTGTACCCACAAGTCTAAAGCCTGCCTTTTGGTGCATTCGAACTGAGGCCTCGTTCTCAGGAAATATACTCGATTGCAGGGTCCAGAATTGATGCTCTTCACTTGCCTGCGCCAATTGACGAAGTAGCATGGTTCCTAACCCTTTGCCTTGATACAAAGAATCTACATAAACGCTCACTTCTGCCACGCCACTGTAACAGGCCCGGGTACTAATGGGTTTGAGCGCAGCCCAACCAATGATCTTGCCCTCGTCCCCTTGCAAGACAAGTCTTGCAACTCGATGGAAACTCATATCCCAGCTCTCCCAAGAAGGAGCCTGCGTTTCAAAGCTTGCCAAATGGGTATCAAGACCCTGTTGAAAAATCTCAAGGATTCTCTGCCCGTCACTGGGCTGCATTTCGCGTATGGTAAAATTCATGTACTGTTTCTTTTAAACTGGTTAGAGTCCTTTATGGACTATAACGAAAATAGAAAAAAAATCCACACTTTGCAGTATGGATTCCTTATTTCTTTGTTTACAATCTGTAAATAATTCCCTATCGGTTTGCAATCAAAACTTGCACAGGCATGCGGAATACAGTAAGATTGGGATCTGCTTTTAAATCTTCCATTCTTACTTTATAGTGCAATTGCGAAAGAACAGTTTCCAATTCTTTTTTCACAAACTTGCAATCGCTTTTCGCATTAACGTGGGTAATTTTCCCTTCCTCAGACAAAGCAAATGAAAGTTCTGAATTAACCAGTCCTTGCTGCATCTCAGTATTTGTAAAATCAAAATGCGTTACAATTAGGTTTCGAAGTTGATTAAATCCATCATTGTTGGATAATTCCACGGCCGCGATCTCGTTATTTGCTCTTTCTGTTTGGGCATAAGTCATAGAGAAAAATGCGCTTAGCGCAAAAACACCTAAGGTTAAAACATTGATTTTAAGACTATTGTAATTTTTCATTGTGTTGTATTTTTTGTTTGTTAACATTCCGTTCACATTAGCGTAATACAAATGTAATAAATAATTACAAACAACTGTTAAACAATCAGTTAAAAATTACAAAAAAAATGAAAAATTAGAAGCTAATCCTGCTCAGTACTCTAACGCTCTTAGATAAACCCTTTTGGGCATTTAAAGTTCCTCTTTCAAAAAGCGTCCTGTAACCGATTTTTTGTTCTTCACAATTTCTTCCGGTGTGCCTTTGGCCACAATGGTTCCACCACGCTTGCCTCCTTCTGGCCCTACATCAATAATGTAATCGGCTAATTTAATTACATCCATATTGTGCTCAATGATAATAAACGAATTTCCCAAATCCACAAGCCTTGCCACGGTATCCATCAAAATTCGAATGTCTTCAAAATGAAGTCCCGTTGTGGGTTCATCTAAAATATAAAGCGTGCTTCCGGTTTGCTTTTTGGAAAGTTCGGTTGCTAATTTAATTCTTTGAGCTTCCCCTCCTGAAAGAGTGGTAGACTGCTGTCCTAACGTAATGTAGCCAAGTCCCACATCATGTAGAGTCTTGACTCTGCTGTAGATCTTAGGAATGGGCTGAAAGAATTCTACAGCCTCATCAATAGTCATTTCAAGAACGTCGGAGATGGATTTTCCTTTGTAACGTACCTCTAGAGTTTCCCGGTTAAAGCGTTTACCATTGCAGGTTTCACAGTGCACATACACATCGGGGAGGAAGTTCATTTCAATCACCTTAAGTCCTCCCCCTTGGCAGGTTTCGCAGCGTCCGCCTTTCACGTTAAAGGAGAATCTTCCGGGCTTATAGCCTCGAATTTTACTCTCTGGCAACTCTGAGAACAGCGTACGAATGTCAGAAAACATTCCCGTATAAGTGGCAGGATTGCTTCGCGGAGTTCGTCCAATGGGAGTTTGATCCACATCGACAATTTTATCAATATGCTCTATGCCTGTAAACTTCTTATAAGGCAGAGGCTCTTGAAGGCTTCGATAGAAATGTTTATTTAAAATGGGATAGAGTGTTCCGTTGATAAGGGAAGATTTTCCACTTCCTGAAATCCCAGTGACCACTACAAGTTGTCCTAAAGGGATGTCTACATTTACATTCTTCAAATTGTTTCCACTCGCTCCTTTGAGACTTAAGGTCTTCCCATTGCCTTTTCTTCGCTCAGTGGGAACCTCAATTTTGCGCTTTCCACTTAGATAATCAGAAGTGATTGTATGGGCAGAGGTTAGATCCTTCGGATCTCCCTGCCATAGTACTTCGCCACCGTGCTTCCCTGCTCGAGGTCCAATATCAAGCACATGATCCGCCTCTAGAATCATATCCTTATCATGTTCTACTACCAAAACCGAGTTTCCTAAATCCCGCAAGTTTTTAAGTGACGCGATGAGTCTTTCGTTGTCCCTTTGATGAAGACCAATGCTCGGTTCGTCCAAAATGTACAAGACATTGACAAGCTGAGAGCCAATTTGAGTTGCGAGTCGAATCCTCTGGCTTTCTCCACCGGAGAGGGTTCGAGAACTTCGGTTAAGACTTAAATAATCAAGTCCTACGTCAAGTAGAAATTGCAAACGAGTTTTGATTTCTTTTAAGATTTCGGAGGCAATGAGTGTATGGGTTTTTGAAAACTTTCCGTCTAGTTGGTTTAGCCACTCTTTGAGTTCAGTTAGTGACATCGCACTGACCTGCGCGATATTCAACTCATCAATTTTAAAGCTTAAACTTTCTATTTGAAGACGAGCACCGTGGCAGCTTGGACACACATCTTCTGTGGTGAAATGCCTTTCTAATAGAACGGCGTCATAATTTTCTTTGTTTGCAATGAGATCCTCCATGTAAGGAATTAACCCTTCAAAATTTACTTTTATCTTCTTCGAAATTCCAGCGTATTTTAGATCTTTATTGAATTCTTTATGGAGTCCATTGTAAAGGTAATCCAATGCCTCAGCGGAGATTTCCGAAAACGGTGTATTTAGGTCTTGTCCAAAAATCTCAAGAATCGATTTTATTTGACCCATTAGCCATTTGTTGTTTTTGATATCCTCCAGTGGCCGAAGGGCACCTCGGCTAATGGATAATTTCGGATTCTCAACAAAATATTCTTTGTTTATTTTCTTCACGCTCCCTAGTCCCTTGCAAACAGGACAGCTCCCTTTTGGGGAATTGAAAGAAAATGTATTGGGTTCTGGAAGCGCTAAGGAAAGACCCGAATCGTCATCCATTAATTTCTTAGAGAAATAATGAATTTCCGTTTCGTGGAGTTTTTGAATTCCGATCACGCCCTCTCCCATTTCCATTGCAGTTCTTAGCGAACTTTCCATTCGGCTTTCTGTCGCATTCTCCCCGATGATCCATCGGTCGACAACAATGTCAATATCATGCGTTTTATAGCGATCTAATTTTAGATCGTACTCGATGTCTTGCAACTCGCCGTCAATCCTAGCCTGTCCATATCCTTTCTTAGCCATTTGCACGAACAGCTCATGGTAATGTCCTTTTCGGGAGCGAATCACAGGAGCCAAAAGAAGTACTTTCTCTCCTTGGTAATTAGACTTGATCACCTCTAAAATTTGCTCTTCCGTATAGCTTACCAGCTTTTTGCCCGAACTTTGGGAATAAGCCTCAGAGACGCGAGCGAAAAGAAGGCGTAGGAAATCGTATAATTCCGTAACCGTTCCCACGGTGGATCTTGGATTTTTGTTCGTGGTTTTTTGTTCAATGGCAATGACGGGAGACAGCCCTTCAATTTTATCTACGTCAGGACGTTCTAATCCTCCTAGAAACTGCCTTGCATAGGCAGAAAAAGTTTCAATGTATCGCCTTTGTCCTTCCGCAAAAATGGTATCAAAAGCGAGAGAGGATTTTCCACTACCGGAGAGTCCTGTAATCACGACCAATTGATTGCGCGGAATGCGCACATCAATATTCTTTAAGTTATGCTCTCGTGCGCCGTATATTTCTATATATTCGATTTCTTCGTTCATTATTTTAGGACTTTGACTATCAGAATCAAAATCGTACAAAATTACGAAATTTAACGCGATATGCCCTCATAGAGAATGGAAAACCCACAAGTGTTTACCCTTAGGTTTTCTGAATGTCACCTTGTCAAATCACACTCCACCACGGCCATAGCGCCCTCTTTTCCACTCATTTTGAAGGGCGAAAGAAAAAGAAAAGCAAAAAGAGTGTAACCTTTTGGTCATGTTGAACGTATATATAAGTAGAGCCCTATAAATACCGGGCACAAGTTTACATGAGACAGTTAAAAATTACAAAGCAGGTTACCAACCGTGAGACGGCGTCCTTAGACAAGTATCTTCAGGAGATTGGTAAAGTGGAACTAATTACGGCAGACGAAGAAGTGGAACTTGCACAGAAGATTCGTGCAGGAGACCGCATAGCCCTTGAAAAACTTATTAAAGCAAATTTACGTTTCGTGGTTTCCGTATCGAAACAATACCAGAACCAAGGACTTTCCCTTCCCGATTTAATCAACGAAGGAAACTTAGGTTTAATGAAAGCGGCCAAACGGTACGACGAAACAAGAGGATTTAAATTCATTTCTTACGCCGTATGGTGGATTCGTCAGAGTATTTTACAAGCGTTAGCAGAGCAATCTAGAATTGTGAGATTGCCTTTAAATAAAATTGGGTCCATCAATAAAATCAACAAAGCCTACGCACACTTAGAACAAGAGAATGAAAGACCTCCTTCCCCAGAAGAGTTGGCAGAAGTTCTTGACATGAGCGAGGATGACATTAAAGAATCCATGAAAAACAGTGGACGTCACCTCTCTATGGATGCGCCTTTGGTGGAAGGGGAAGACAGTAACCTTTACGATGTACTTCGTTCCGGTGAATCTCCAAGTCCAGATAAAGATTTGATGCTAGAATCTCTTCAAATTGAAATTGAAAGAGCGCTTCAGACGCTAACGCCAAGAGAAGCTGATCTAGTAAGACTTTACTTTGGACTTAACGGAAAGCATCCGATGACCTTAGAGGAAATTGGAGAAACCTTTGACCTTACAAGAGAAAGAGTACGTCAAATCAAAGAAAAAGCGATCAAACGTCTTAAGCACAATACAAGAAGTAAAATCCTTAAATCCTATTTAGGGAAATAGAGCTCTATACTTTTTGAATATACCCTCCTAAGAAAGGGTTTGAACCTAACAACAAAAGCCACTCATCGAGTGGCTTTGTTTGTATGGGTAGTTATTTTTCTTTGCTTACGAGTTCTTTTCGAACTCGGCTTAAACTCTCTGGAGTGATTCCTAGGTAAGAAGCCACCATCCACTGGGGGGCTCGTTGCATTAAATTAGGATACATCTTGAGAAAATTCAAATACCGCTGCGAAGCAGTGTCTGACAATAGAGAATTGATTCGGTTTTGAAGGGAACGAATATGTTTCTGCAGAAGAAGATCGTTGTTGACGATTGTCCCTGGAAACTGCATACTTAGGTTTGAGAAAAAGTCTGAACTTAAAGAAAGAATCTCGCTGTCTTCGACCGCCTCAATGTAATAGTTCGATTTTTCATTAAAATAGAGGGAACTGCGGTCACTCATCAGCCATTTTTCAGGAGCAAATTGAATGATGTGTTCTTTGCCATTGGGATCAATCGAATACATTCGAAGAAGTCCCTTCTCTACAAAATAGGTACTCTGGCAAATCTCCCCTGCCCTTAAAAGAACCTCTCCCTTCTTTATATGCTGAAGGGTATAGTACGCGCCGCAAATACCAATGGCTTCCATGGGTATCTCTAAAACATCAGAAAGATAGTGTTCAATATTTTCCATAGTCTAAAACTAGACCAAAGATAATGAAATTGCTTGGTGTGAACTATTTTCTGTGCAAACTCCATTCTCAATCACTAGGAGCTGTGGGCTTTGATGAATGATTTTTAGGTCACTTGCAATTTGGTTGGAAAGTTTTCGGTATTGAAGTAAGTCTAGATAATAGAAATTCACTTCCTTATCCTCTTCTTGCATCTCGCGTTGAAAGTTTTTTAATACCATCTTACTTACATGGCATGTCGTAGAGTGTTTAAAGACCACCACCTTCTTGTGGTTCGAAGCCTCTAGCGCAGCCTTCCAATCGGCTTCACTACGCAAGGCAATCCATCGTGCATCCAGTTCAAAAGAAGGGTTTGAACCCGAGCTAAATAAATTAAAAAGACTCATATCCCAAACTATTTTATTTATTAGTTAAACAAACGACAGTCCCTCACAACCCATTTGACTTTTACTTAATCTACCTATAGCTTAGAGCTATTTCTATGGAAGAGATAGACAAGTAAATATCAAAAAATAGAGCGATTGAATTCGCTGATTTCCTTACATTGCAAATTCGTTGCCACTCGCTCCGATAGAAAGTATTTTTTTTCTATCGGACTGATTTCCATTAAAATTTAGCGCTTTAAGGAAAACCAATTGGCTCAATCCACCTTCGTTGAAAACCCTTTGAAAAATAGTGTATTCAAAAGCCTAATATATTACCAGCCTTCTTTGTCTTTAAGAGCTTGCAACTGCGCTAAATGATGCTCACAATGCCAAGCATAGTAGGCAAGACTTTCTCGTAGCGTAAAGGAACGATCGTATTCCGTGTGGTAAAACGTACGTTTGAGTTCTTTGTTGGTCAGAGCTTTAATTTCAAAAACCCAGCGTTTGTGAAGACCTTTTAGTATGAGCATCGAGGGCTTGATATCGATCGAAAAACTATCTTGCAATTCTGCCCATGCGCTTTCTTTGTAGGTTTTGACCGTGGGGTTTTCTTCCGTAAGGGCCAATTTAAAGCGCAAATAGCTATTCATATGACTATCGGCCAAATGATTAATTAGTTGGCGAGCTGTCCACCCTCCTTCGCGGTAAGGTGTGTCGAGCTGCTCCGTGGTCCACCCCTCCACTAGATTTTTCAATTTAGGATAAAAATCTTTTAGCGTGCGTAGGTGTTTGTCAACGTCTACGTCCGTGATTTTTTCACTTTGTTTGTATTCTCCTATCGGATATCGAATGTCCATTTTATCTTTTATAAATTTGTATAAGCGACAATTTGTCTTGTCTTTTGCATTCGGTCGCTTATTTGTGTAAAGTTAGTTTAGATTCTGTAAAACGGATTACACGATTAGATTAAATATTTATAAATAAATAAGGATGTACCCTTTAGCAGCCTTACAGAGGAAAACAATAAGAATATGAAAAAAGCCTTACTCGTCGTAGATGTTCAAAACGATTTCTGTCAAGACGGTTCATTAGCCGTTCCCAAAAGCAATGAAATCATTCCCTATATCAATCTTTTAATGGAAGAAAACCAGTACGACCAAATTGTATTTTCACAAGATTGGCATCCTGCAAATCACAAAAGCTTTGCTTCCAACAATGGAAAACAAGTGGGAGACACGATCACCCTTAATGGAACTAGTCAGTTCATGTGGCCAGACCATTGTGTTCAAAACACCAAGGGAGCTGAATTCCATCCGGAATTAGACCTATCCAAAGCCACTCATATTATACAGAAAGGGAAAAACCCAGAGATTGATAGCTATAGCGCATTTCAAGACAACAATCATTTTGCAAAAACAGGACTTGATGACTATCTCAAATACCATGAAATTCAACTCGTGGAAATCGTAGGCCTGGCTCTAGATTACTGCGTCAAATTCACTGCGATCGATGCCTTTGATTTAGGGTATCTCACTTGTCTCCATTTTAATGGAACACGAGCAGTCAATGTAAAACCGGACAACGGACGCGATACCATCTACGAACTTTTAGAAAAGGGAGTTACTATACTAGGGTAAAAAATTTATTTACGAAACAAAAAATGCAGCCCGAGGGTTGCATTTTTTTATTTTCTAAAGGTAGGTTTTTGCCTAGAGCATTTTCAAATTGTTTACCTCTTGCTCAGTAAGAATTCTCCAATGTCCTCTTTTGATATTCTTTTTGGTTAGCCCTGAAAACATTACGCGGTCTAGGGTTTCCACTTCGTATCCTAATTTCTGGAAAATACGACGAATCACGCGATTCCATCCCATGTGAATTTCGATTCCAATCTCATTCTTTGGTTTCCCTTCAATAAAGGAAATGCTATCTACTTCCGCAATACCTTCGTCTAGACGAACGCCTTCGGAAATAATTCTTAAATCGTCCGTAGAAAGTTTACGATCCAAAGTCACGTGGTAGATCTTTTTCACATTAAAAGAAGGGTGAGTCAACTTTTTAGTTAAGTGACCGTCATTGGTTAATAGAATGACCCCCATTGTAGTACGATCTAACCGTCCTACAGGAAAAAGTCGGTAGGGAGAGGCGTTTGCCACTAAATCCATTACGGTTTTACGAGCCTTTTCATCCTTCGTGGTTGAGATGTATCCTTTTGGTTTGTTTAAAAGTACATAAACAGGTTTTTCCGGCGTAATGTTCTGACCGTCGAAAACCACTCGGTCCGTTTTCTCGACTTGGTATCCCATCTCCGTTACCACTTTCCCATTCACTTCTACAAGCCCTTGGGTAATGAGTTCGTCCGCTTCTCTTCTAGAACAAATTCCAGAGTTTGCGATGTATTTATTTAAACGGATGGTATCTTTGTGAAGGTCTTTTTCAATTTTCTTTAAACGACGTTGTTGCACAAAATTACGTCCTCTATCCTCTCCTTTTTCGTCTCCTCTAGAAAATGGCTTCCTTGGATATTTCAAATCTCCTTTCGAATATTTATCTCTAGCATCAAACGGTCTTGATCCTCCTCTTTTGGGACGTGCTGAATTAAAGGACTTTGCCTCTCCTTTTGTGAAAAGTCTAGGTTCTCTAGAAGTCTGTGGCTCCTTAGGCTCTTTTGACTCTCTTGAGAAATTGGACTCTCTCGGTTCTTGCGTGCGAGGGCGCCGATCCCCTGAAGGGCTTGGTTTGGAGGGTCTTGGTTTTCTAGGTCTATCCGATTGATTTCGATCTTGGCGCATTTAACTAATATTTTTGCAAAGATAGTGATTTTGAAAATGGCTTTTCAAGATATTTACAATCTGTGCAAGAGTCCCTTCATTGGAGTCAAAACTCTACCCTTTCGTACGACTTGCTCAAAAAAAAGGACTGCATAAAATTTACGCAGTCCTCTATTTGTATTAAAAGATTCAAGTACGATCTTATCCCTTGAAAGCTTTAATTTTCTCTGTGAGTTTAGGAATGACATCAAAAGCATCTCCTACAACCCCATAATCAGCAGATTTGAAAAACGGTGCTTCTGCATCGTTATTCACCACGACAATGGTTTTCGAAGAGTTTACTCCGGCCAAATGCTGAATCGCGCCGGAAATTCCTACTGCGATATACAAATTGGGAGCAATCGCTTTCCCTGTTTGCCCTACGTGTTCACTGTGAGGTCTCCAACCTATATCGGATACAGGTTTTGAACAGGCCGTAGCGGCACCTAGTACTTCTGCAAGCTCTTCAATCATGCCCCAATTTTCAGGTCCTTTCATTCCTCGACCGGCAGAAACCACAATTTCGGCTTCTTTTAAATCTAGCTTTCCAGAAGACTGCTCATGAGAGATCACTTTGGTGTCTTCGTTTTGTACACTTAATGCTTTTTCTGTGGTTGAACCTTGCACTGGATTTTCTTTCACTCCATAGGAGTTCTGAGATACGGTTACAATCACCTTATTACTCGTCGCAACCGCGTTCATAATTCCTTTCCCTGAAAACGCTTTACGCTTTACAGTGAAGGGAGAAACACTTGAAGGCGCTTCCATTGCATTGGTAATCAAACTATATTCCTTCGCTACAGATAGCATGGGAGCCACCGAGGAGGCATCCGTCGTGTGAGGGAATACAATTACGGAACCGTCTAGTACTTCCCCAATTGCTTTTGCAACTGCTTTTGCACTAAAATTCTTTAGTCCTTCGTCTTTAATTTCAATGACTTCCGAGGCACCGTAACGGTATAACACATCAGAAGAATCACTCGGGTTAATGGAGATTGCAGTGACACTCTCACCCGATAGGTCTGCAATTGCTTTCCCATAGGAGACGGCCTCAAAAGCTGCTTTTTTATAAACTCCGTTTATTGTTTCTGCGTAGACAAATACTGCCATTTTATTTATTTTTTCTTCGTTAATACTTAGATTAGATTACTTTCGCTTCTTCATGCAAAAGTCTTACTAACTCGTCAAGATTGTCTGGCGAAACCAATTTCACAGCCGCACGAGGCGCTACTCTTTCAAAGGTTTCCGCTTTTACGCGAACGTCTTGTTGCTGGGGTTCTACCACCTCTAAAGGCTTGCTTCTTGCTCCCATAATTCCACGAATATTTGGTATAATCACCTCTTTTTCGTCTACGAGTCCTTTCTGTCCTGCAATAACCGCAGGAAGTTTAACTGAAATGGTTTCTTTTCCCCCTTCAATTTCACGAACGGCTTTAAGCTGCGCTTCTTCTACTTCTAATCCGACGCATGCATTCACAAAAGGAGAATCTAAAAGCTCGGCAAGCATTCCGGGAACGGAGCCTCCATTGTAATCAATAGATTCCTTTCCACACAAAATAAGGTCGTATGAACCTGCACCCGCCACTTGCGCAAGAGCCTTCGCCGTTGAAAAACTATCTTGAGGATCCAAATTCACGCGTACTGCTTGGTTTGCACCTGTCGCAAGTGCTTTGCGAATAATGGGTTCATTTTCTGCCGGACCCACGTTGACTACGGTGACCTCAGCTCCTGCACTGGTTTGAAGTTGAATGGCTCTACTGAGTGCAAATTCATCTAGAGGGTTAATCACCCACTGAATCCCATTCTTATCAAGAGACTCTCCTCCCGCAGTGAAATTAATTTTCGAAGTAGTATCGGGAACACTACTGATACAGACTAATATTTTCATGTATTTATATGTATTTTAATTGTTGCTAAAATAATAAAAAAAGTCTTATGCATGCATAACAAATTAAAGTTTTACTATTCAGTGCATTACGTTCAAATTTGTTTATTTTAAATCCGGTCGACTTGGCCGAATCTCGATCTTGCTTGGAAGCGCTCTTCGATTCATCTTCAGGATACTTTCAATCAGTTCTCCAAGGTCTTCCGGTTGAATCTTCCAATGGTCTTTCATCGAGGGATCGTTTCCATTAAAATGGGAGGATACGGTTCCGGGCATAATCGTGCAAACACTAATGCCGTATTTCCGTAGATCGAGCATCGCGGCCTGAGTGAATCCCACCACACCAAATTTACTTGCATTGTAGGCTGAACCGTTCTCAAAGAAATTGGTTCCTGCTAGAGAAGAAATACTAATGTAATACCCTTTGCTTTCTTTCAAGGCTTCTACCGTAGCTTTCAAGGTATAAAACGCACCGGTCAAATTGGTGTCAATCATTTGATTCCATTCCTCGGGGGAAAGTTCATCTACCGGTTTGAAGATTCCGACGCCCGCATTGGCAATGACCACATCAATCCGGCCAAATTTATCTAGAATTGCTTTGACAGCGAGTTCTTCTTTTTCAAAATCCCGAACATCCGAAACCACGCCGATTACGTCCATCGAAATACGACTTAGTTCTAGTGCTATTTTTTGGACGTCCTTTTCACTTCGACCGCTAATGGCCACTTTGTATCCACTTTTAAGCAGAAGCTGCGCCACTCCGTAACCAATTCCTTTGGTGGCTCCGGTAATGTATATCACTTTATTTTCCATGTCCTAAAAATACAAAAAACGCCCCAAAGTAGGGGCGTTTTCCAAGAAATTAATTAAACTTTAACCTTTCGCATAATTTTCAAAGAACAAAGGAATACTCTCAATACCTTTGTAAAAATTAAACAGTCCGTAGTGTTCGTTTGGCGAGTGAATCGCATCGGAATCAAGTCCAAATCCCATAAGAACAGACTTCGCTTCAAGCACTTGTTCAAACATAGCGGTAATCGGGATACTACCTCCGCTTCGGTAAGGAAGAACTTCCTTGCCAAAGGCGGTTTCCATGGCCTGTTTCGCGGCTAAATATTCTTTGGTATCGCTAGGCAGTACATAAGGCATTCCTCCATGATGTGGAGTGACTTTCACCTTTACATTGTCGGGTGCGATTTTATTGAAATACGCAGTGAATTTTTCTGTGATTTCGTCTGGAGTTTGGTACGGAACCAAACGCATCGAAATTTTAGCAAACGCTTTGGAAGGGATGACGGTTTTGGCACCCTCGCCTGTGTACCCACCCCAAATGCCATTGCAATCGAGAGTCGGACGAATGGAGGTACGCTCAAGAGTCGTGAATCCTTTTTCTCCTTCCACCCCAGAAAGCCCAATGCTTTGCATGAACTCTTTTGGATTGTCTTTAAGGCGATTCATTTCGGTGCGCTCTTCGCTGCTTACTTCTAAAACGTTGTCGTAGAATCCGTCAATTTTAATTCTTCCGTCCTGATCAATTAATTCCCCAATCATACGAGAAAGGACATGAATAGGATTTGGAACCGCGCCTCCATAAAGTCCAGAGTGAAGATCTCGGTTCGGTCCCTCGACTTCTACCTCGACATAACTTAGGCCTCTTAATCCTGTGGTGACCGTAGGCTGTTCTCTAGAATAAATATGCGTGTCTGAGATCAGGATGCAGTCGCAAGAAAGTTTATCCGTATTTTGCTTCACAAAGCCTTCTAAACTTTTGCTTCCTACTTCCTCCTCTCCTTCTATAATGAATTTCACATTGCAAGGCAAAGAATCGGTCTTAATCATGGCTTCAAATGCTTTCACATGCATGAAAAATTGCCCTTTGTCATCCGCAGAACCTCTGGCGAACACAGCTCCTTCTGGGTGAAGTTCCGTTTTTTCAATATAAGGTTCGAAAGGGGGTTTCTTCCAAAGATCAAGGGGATCTGGCGGTTGCACATCGTAATGCCCATAAACCAAAACGGTCGGCAAAGAAGGGTCGAGGATTTTTTCCCCGTACACAATGGGATACCCCTCGGTATCGCAAACTTCTACTTGGTCGGCCCCTGCATCTTTTAGGAATTGTGCCACTTTATCCGCACAATCTAAAACATCTTGGTTGTACGCTGGATCTGCACTAATGGACGCGATTTTCAAGAGTTCGAATAATTCGTCTAGAAAACGCGCTTTGTTTTGCTCAATGTAATTTAAGGTCTGCTGCATTATCAAATATTTACGTAATGTGTAAAAATAGCAAAAATGCCTTGCGGGGGCAAGACATTTCGCGAATATTTATGAGTTTAAACCCCTAACCTGGAAACGAAATCCTTAGGGACTGCTCTTTAAAAGTAAGGAATCTCCTTAGTGCGTAGTAGCCTGAGGTTCTACCTTGGTTGAATCTGCATTTATTGCAGGAGCACTTAAGGTATCTACAGCCATAGCCGCAGGTTCCTGTTTCGCCGTACGAGATTCCTCAGAATCGTAACGCTCTACTCCATCCTCCATGGCTAATACTCCTTGATTACCACCCGCAGCAATTTTTTTACAACTTACTAAAAAGGCACATACGGCCACAGCAAATACTAGTTTTTTCATACAATAGGGATTAAATTTAAGGCCCAAATAGTTTAATATAGGCCCAAATGCATTTCGTTCGCCAAAAGTAAGAAATACTTAAGACTCCGCAAAACGATTAAATTGATTTTAATACTATTTTTCCTTTTCCAGACTGCGTAAAGATAAGGTAATTCATGCCCCCGTCTTTCAGTTTGTATTTCTTTTTAATTTCCTCCGGCTTCAAGGGATGATTTTTTGAAATAATATTGAATTGGCTGCCTTTGGGTAGCGTAGAGGGATCTGTAATTTCCATGCGCAACACACGTCCTGGAAACTCCTTTACGAGTCGATCTGACGTATAAAGATGGGTATTTTTGGCTAGTTTTTCAAGTCCAAAAACATTTGCGATATGGGAAAAAGCTCCCGATTTCAAAAGGGCGTTGTTCGGTATGTAGATATACGTTTTCGGCTCACCATAAACGGGAGTAGCCTCAGCCTCTTCTCTAGTAAATACAAAATCCGGTTCGCCCGATTCTAAATTGACGCATTTAATAAGAACGGATTTCTCCCCAAAGTCCTTTTCCATATGAACCAAAACTTCTTTGACTTCGTTTTTTACAGCGACAATCTCTATTTTGCTCACCATATCCAGAACCTCAATCAAATAAGTAAGGTCAATCAAGGGGGAGAGTTTAACGAGTATCTTTTTTGAACGCTTAAGAAGCATGGATTGAATCTCTACTAGGTTAGGGGACAAATCTTCAAGCAAAAACACTTTCTTTTTCTGTGCATCTCTTCGCGCTGGATCCAGGTAAATCAAATCAAAATTCTCATTTGAATGACTTAAAAAATCATGTAGATCGCCCGTTTGAAATTCCGCCTCTTGCCCTAGAACATTCCAATTGTGCTTTACAATCTCAATTAGAGTTGAATTCTTTTCGATTAAAACCCTGCGTGTAAAGTCTTTAGATAAAAAGAAGGAATCAATTCCAAACCCAAGGGTTAAATCCAAAAAGGACTCTCCTTTTCGCCCCCTACTTTTGTACTCCGCTGTGGCTAGGGAAGAGCTTTGTTCTAGATTTAGATGTTCGGGAAACACAATGCCCTCGGTCCGTAAAAACGGATATTTTTTGGCTGCGATTTGCCTGCCCTTAATCTGCACCACGATCTCTCGCATACTCACCTTCTCAAAGGGAGATTTCTTTAGCATCAAAGAGCGCAGATCTTCGTTAGAATGCGTGTCTATAAAAAGTTGAACCTCGGGATCGAGAAGGGAATCGTAGTCCATTTCACCGTGGGAATAGAGGGTAATTGAAGTTCTTTTAAAGTTCAAACATTTCAGAAAGTCGAACTGCTTTGAGTGAATTCGGACTGTAAAGAGATTCCACCGTGCGAATTACTTCGTGCTTAGGATATAAGTTTACGCCAATGAGCTTAATTCTACCCTCCTGAACCCAACTCTGTTCTTTGCAGGCAGATTGGTAAATCTTCTGGGTAATGGATCCGTTTTCAAAGGCTTTTTCAAATCCGCCCTCCTTTTCGATTTCCAGAAACTCTGCCCATGCTTTTTCACAAAGCTGAAGCGTTAAGTCTTCTACATAATAACTCCCTCCAAGGGCATCCTCAAATACGTTGATGAGACTTTCGTAAGCGAGCACGATTTGCTGTTTGAACCCAATTTCTCGACTCCACTCCGTACCGGACTCTAGTTTATAATCGCTCGTATACAGCGCATCGGCGCCCCCTATCATGGCTGAAGAGAGCTCAAGGGTAGAGCGAATTAAATTGTTTTCTATATCCAGCTTGGATTTGTTTCGATTGCTGGTTTGCGCAAATATATAAGGGACTCCCGTCTTGTCATATTCGCCACAGAACTGATTGAAAAGAAGTTTAAGTGCACGAATCTTGGCAATTTCAAAAAAGTAATTGGATCCTACCGAGATGCGAAACAGAACCTCCTCTAGACACTCGGGTCCAAACACCTCCACAAGTTCTTTTAATTTTCCAAGTCCCACAGCAAGCTGCTGCACCATGCTTGCTCCTGCGTTCTGATAAAGTGTCAAATCGATGCAAAGCGCGCGCTCAAATCCTTTGGCTAAGAACTCTTTGCCGAGCTGATCGCTTAGTTTCTGAGTGGACTCCTCAAAAGGTTCAACCAGGGGAAAGACCCGATTTAAGTCCGTCAGAATATGCTCGCAAAGCTCTTTACTCGTTATAAACAAGGTTTTGTCCTCAAGGTCTTCCACATTGTTCTCCAAGGTAAAACTATACACATCTTGCTCTAGACTCTCATGGTAAGGGGCTACCAAGCTACTTGACTCTTCAAGTCGGGGTAGTACTCCTCTCTCTTTCTTTTCTTTTGCATAGATAGGTTTTACCACGAGTCCTTCTAAATTCTCTTTGGAAAGACTTTCGTATAAATCCTCAAGGTTTTGCTGTTTCTTTACAAGCTCTTCCCAGGCTTCTATGGAGATAGGTTCAGACATTTACTAGGCTTTAAGGGCACTAACGAGTAGTGGCAGGTTTAATATTACTTGAATCTACGACCAAAATGAAAATCTCTTCGTCGGGTTTACGCATGAAGTAATTCTCACGTGCGTATTTTTCTTTTTCGTCCTTGTTATTCATTAACTTTCGATAAAACGAATCGTTCTTCTCGTATTCGGTTTTGTAATAGTCAAGTTGGGTTTCGTATTTGTCAATTTCTTTGTTTAAATCATTGATAACCAAATACGAAGTACTGTCAAAAAGCGTCATCCAGACCAAAAAAGCCACAATCGTAATAAAATACTTATTCAGTACATACTTCTTCAAAAGCCTTACGGTTTTGGATTTGGGTTTTAGGTCTTTGATTTGCGATTTCGACATTACATAGATTTTTTCAAAGAATTGTTAATCACTGTGGTTAAAAAGTCAATCGCCACATTGTTATGTTTCATATTGGGAACAATTAAATCGGCTTCGTTTTTTGAGGGCTCAATAAATTCCTTATGCATAGGCTTTAGGGTGGTTTGATAGCGATGCAAAACCTCGTCTAAGTCCCGTCCCCTTTCTTGGGTATCGCGGCGAATCCGGCGAATAAGTCTCTCGTCCGAATCGGCATGGACAAACACCTTCAAATCGTATTCTTTGATAAGTTCCGGGTGGGTTAATACCAAAATACCCTCCACAATCAATACATTTTTCGGCTCAATGGTTACATGGTCACCCGTACGACTGTGCGTCACAAAGCTATAGATGGGTTGATCTATGTTTTCTTTGTTTTTAAGTTTCTTTACATGGCTTGTAAGAAGCTCAAAATCGATGGATTTTGGATGATCATAATTGAGCGATTCCCTTTCATGCAGGGAAAGATGCTGGTTGTCATGATAATAATTGTCTTGTGAAAGCACGTTTACGCCTTCTGTACTAAGTTGTTGAAGAATTTTGTTTACCACTGTGGTTTTTCCACTTCCAGTTCCTCCTGCGATACCTATGACCAGCATGTTTAAATATTTTTTTACAAAGATAATATTTTAATTAAAACCAAGGAGACTTTGCCCCTACCTCCTTAGCCAATTCCAAATACAAAGTGCACCACGGCTAGAACGCGAGCGAAAAACTCTCGCACCTGGTTTCGGTAAAAGCTCTCAGGTCTGGATATATCTTGCGCATCAAAACCCAGGGCATTCATTTTCATATTTCTAGCAAAAAACAGAGCTCTAAAATTGTGGAACCCTTGGGAAACAATAATCACATTGCTTTCCAAATAAAGTTCTTTGCACCGATCGATACTCTCTTTGGTGCTCAGCCCTTTGGAATCTTTTAGAATAATATTTGCAGGGACTCCTTCTTGGTACACAAGAAAGTTCTTCATGGCGGTAGGCTCATCGTAGCCTCTGCTTTTCTCTCCACTCACTATAATCCGTTTGATCTTGCCGTGATGGTACAAAAGGGCAGCAGCCTCCATTCTTGCAATAAAATAGGGATTGGCATTGCCGCTCATGGTTTTAGGCGAAGTCCCTAAGACTAGGGCGGAGTTGCGCGGTGGAATCTTTGAAATTTTGGTATAGGTTCTCCCATTGGTTAGGGCAAAAACCCAAACATTGGCAAACATCATCACTAGAACGGCAAGTTCTAAGACTCGAAGCAAAATTTTCAATATGTTTAAAGCGACTCTCAAAGTTGATCGAAATCTAAGACAATTTTTTCTTTTAACGCGTAAGACATACAGGCTAAGATTTGCCCTCTGGATTCTTCGCTTTGGGTTAAGTATTCGTTTTCAAGAAGTTCGACCTCTCCTTCCACTAACTTGCACTGACACGACCCACAAATTCCCGATTTACAAGAAAAAGGCAGCTCGAAATTTTGAACGGATAAACTTTGCAGAAGTTTGTTTTTGTTGGAATCCAAATCGGTTTCGTGCCACTGCCCATTGTACAGAAATTTAACATGGACGGGACTAATGTGCGGAAGCTCCACCTCGACCGGATAGATATCCTCGTTATAGGATTCAAAGAGTTCAAAATGAATTTGCTTCTTGGGAATCCCGTTCTCGTAACAGGCTCTAGCGATCGATTTAATCATCTCCCCCTTTCCACAGATAAGCACGTGATCCACGGCATCCCATAGGGTAGATTCGTCGTCCGTGTCATCGATCATCATCACTTGATTAATGATCAAATGCACTTTTTTCGCGTCCAGTCTGCCTTCCAAAAAAGCATTCCCAAGCTTTTCCCTGGAATAAAAATAGTGAACGCTAAAGCGCTCTCTGTTTTCCATTTCCAACGCATCAATTTCCTCTTTGAACGCAACCTCATTTCTTGTTTTATTGCCATAAAAAAGAAAAAGGCGTGTGCGCGGCTCTGTTTTCAGTAGGGTTTTGAAATGACTTAGGATCGGCGTAATTCCGATGCCCGCGGCGA
Organism: Epilithonimonas sp. KH_059; assembly: GCF_057838485.1. Taxonomy (NCBI): domain Bacteria; kingdom Pseudomonadati; phylum Bacteroidota; class Flavobacteriia; order Flavobacteriales; family Weeksellaceae; genus Epilithonimonas; species Epilithonimonas sp. KH_059. Next base: position 162,197 of record NZ_CM174468.1, on the reverse strand, counting down.
AAGCCACAATGGTTCTAAACTCATGAGGTTTTGAGACAATTGTAAAGCGTCCTTTGGGCTCGGATACCTCCAAATAACTACCCACGGGGTGGTCTTTAATTAAACTAATTGTGGAACTCTGCTCATCGTTTACTTTAATTCCTAGACTCAAAAAAGACTCTCCGCTCATACCGGTCATGGAATAATCGTTCAGGTACTTCTCCCCCTTATGCTCATACTCCAGGGTCACATACTGCCCTGCAAGAAATTCAAAATTGGATTGTAACTGCGGAGGGATTTCCAGTTCCAAAGAAAAAGTACTTTTGGTAAGTTGTTGTTTTTTCGTTATTTTTAGCGGGTGAAACACACCCTTTTTGACTTTCTGTAAAGTTGATTCCATAGGTGTAACAAAACTAAGAAAAATTATGAAAAGAATTTGCCTCCTACTCGTAGTATCCCTAAGTATAGTAGCCTGTAAAAAAGAAACCCCTGTGAACGATGCAGATCTCTCTTCTCAGACTGCAGGAGATTCTGCTAGAGCGGAGACTCAAGCTGTAGCCAGCATTAAAGAAGTTACTCCTCAGGCCTTTAGTGAATCGCTTAAGCTTTCAAACGACACGCTTTACGTCACGAATTTCTTTGCCACTTGGTGCGGTCCGTGCGTAAGAGAAATGCCGCATTTCCAAGACAAAATCAAAGAACTTGAGGGGAAAAAAGTAAAATTCACCTTTGTAAGTCTTGATGAGAAATCCGATTGGAACACCAAAGTCCCTGAATTTGGAGACAAGTATCAAATCTTAGACAAGATTGTTTTACTGGACGGCCAGGCTTTAGGTGAGGATTTTTTCAAATCCAACTTTGAGTCTTGGGAAGGAGCCTCTATTCCTTTCACTCAGTTCCGTCAGGGAATTCAAAAGAAAGAAATTGTCGGAATGATGACCCAAGAGCACATGCAGGAGCAGTTTTCTGCCTTTACCATCAAGTAACGCGGCCTCCTTTTACGAAACAAAGCAAATTGAAATCCTTCCCCCGAAAACAAGCCCTAAACTTTAAGACTTTATGTCTACTGCTTGTTGTGCTCGCTTTGGTGGGTGTGGGAATCAATTTAAGCATTGGGTATTTGGATTTATCTTGGCAAGACTTTTTTTTCTCCACTCCCAACCAAAGCATTGCTTCTCTTCGAATCCATCGAGTCCTGGTCATGATTCTGGCGGGAATAAGCATTCCCACCTCGGGGTTTTTGCTTCAAGAATACTTTCAAAACCCGCTTGCGGGTCCTTCCGTTCTGGGAATTAGTTCGGTGGCCAGTTTGAGCGTTGCACTTTATATATTTCTTTCGTACGATCTAGAAGTTCCTGAATTTTTACAAAACGGCTTTATTTCACTTACAGCCATTGTAGGAAGCTTTCTTTTGATGCTCGTACTAATGTTAATCTCTAAGCGCTTTGAGGATCCTTCTTTCTTAATTATTTTCGGGTTCCTTATTTCTGCTTTGGCAGGAGCAGTGGTCTCTGTTCTCCAAGTGTATGCGGACAATCAAAGTTTGAAAAACTACATCCTTTGGAGCTTTGGGGCAAACAATCAAGTCAATCAAAATCAACTTCTGGTCCTCGCTTTCTTTGTGATTCTAGGGTTAGGGGTGAGTTTTCGAGCTATTAAACCTTTGATAGGCAGTTCTCTTGGACTCCCGTACGCTCAAAGCCTCGGGGTCAATCTCAACCATTTAAAATACCTCGTGATTTTTGCTTCGTCTCTTTTGTCTGCGAGCGTGACCGCATTTCTAGGCCCTATCCTATTTATTGGAATTGTCGTACCCCATTTTTCAAGGATGCTTTGGAATCCTTCTAAACTATGGCACCAATGGATTTTAAATATGCTAATCGGAGTTCTCATCATGCTAGTTTTCTCCAGTATAAGTGAGCTTACGCTCTACCCTATTAATGTGATTACTTCGCTCTTTGGGATTCCAGTGATCTTGCTTATGCTTCTAAAACCGAGAACTTCCTCATGAGCCTAAGTCCTTACATAGAATTAAAAAACGTCTCAATCGGCTATAAATTTCCGCTGATTTCGAAGGTAAATGCCACTCTTTCACAAGGAGAAGTGGTACTCTTGGTAGGAAATAACGGAGTGGGCAAAACCACTTTAATGCGCTCCCTGTTAGGACAAATACCGCTTCTTGAGGGAAGCATCCTCATGGATGGCAAGAACTTAAAGAATTTAAGTTCTGTAGAAAAGGCTCACCATACCGCCGTGGTGTTTTCCAAATCGAACGTACCGCCTCAACTTACTCTCTATGACCTTGTGGCCTTAGGGAAATACATTTACTATCCCTACTACATTAAACTAAGCCAATCTCATAAGGCAGAGGTGCAGGATATTATAGACAAGCTGGGACTTGAGTCCTACCAGCATCATTTGCTCTCGCAGCTCTCGGAAGGGAATCTTCAAAAAGCTTACATCGCAAGAGCTTTTTGCCAGAACTCGCCTTTTATATTGCTCGATGAGCCTACGGCTCATTTGGATGAACTCAACAAGATCATGATCTTGAAACTTTTAAGAGATCTCGCAAAATCCTACGGGAAGCTAATTCTATTCTCTTCTCATGATTTTCGGTTGGCCAAAGAATTTGCAGACAAAATTTGGCTTATCAAAGATTCTCAATTTTACAGCGGCGTTTCTGAGGATCTACTCTCGCAGCATCAAGAACTCATCCGACCCTTACTCTTTGATTTAAACCAAGGCTTTGTTCCTCCAGAGATAAAAGCGGGCCCACTTGAAAAGGAATTACTCTACTCTTTTTTGCAAAAACATTTTCAAAGCGATTTTTCTCAATTTAAGTTTGCTTCCTTTGAGGGCAAGTGGCAAGTCCATTTAGGGGAAAAAAAGTGGACTTTATCCTCCTATGAAGAATTACAGCGACTTTTACCTACCCTACTATAAATCAACTATTTACCTACTATCTTTTAATACTATGCATGCATAGTATTATGCAGCTCATACTATTTAAGCGCTTGATAATCAACAATTAACAAAAGATTAACAATTAAAATATATTATGCATGCATAAGATTTTCTATATTTGAAATAACGCAATCACATACACAATGAAAGTTACCTCAAAGGAGAAATCCGACAACATAGATTTGATCTTAAAGTCTACGTGGCTCGCAGTTTCCAAGATGTATTCAGACATGGCTTCCGAATACGACTCGACCGCAGCGCAGGCACTCACTTTACTCAAAATAGATCCCAAAGACGGCACCCGAAGCACGAATTTGGGACCCAAAATGGCCATTGAGCCCACTTCCCTCACCCGAATCGTGAAACTTTTAGAAGACAACGGGTATATATACAAAGAAAAGACGCAGCACGACAAGCGTGAGGTCATTATCAAACTCACGGAGAAAGGACTTCAACACCGGGACATTTCGAAAGATGTCGTTCTTAACTTCAATCAGATTATCGTGGATACAGTAGACAAGGAAAAACTCAAGGTTTTTCGAGAAGTGATGTCCACCATCTTAGAAACCGCTAAGCTATTAAACAATAAAAAGAAATAAATGAAACGCAGAATCAAACACGTGAGCGTTCTTGGATCTGGAATTATGGGATCTGGCATCGCAGCGCATTTCGCCAATATCGGCGTCGAAGTCCTGCTGTTAGACATTGTTCCAAATGAGCTCAATGCCGCAGAACAAAAAAAAGGCCTTAGCCTAGAGAGTAAAGCTGTACGTAATCGCATTGCGAACGAAAATTTAGAAAAGCTTAAAAAAGCAAACCCCGCTTTATTGTATTCCCCTACGTTCGCCTCCCGAATTAAGACGGGTAATTTTGAGGACGATTTAGAAAAGATTAAATCCACCGATTGGATTATTGAAGTGGTTGTCGAACGCATAGACATCAAGCGTTCGGTCTACGAGAAAATCGAGCAGCACAGAAAAAAAGGAACTCTGATTTCAAGCAATACTTCCGGTATTCCTATCAACCTTTTGGCTGAGGGTCGTTCGGAGGATTTCAAAGCCCATTTCGCGGGCACCCATTTCTTTAACCCTGTACGTTATTTGCCTCTACTTGAAATTATCCCTACGAAGGATACCCAGAGCGATGTTCTCGATTTCTACATGGAGTATGGATCTAAATACTTAGGCAAAACGACCGTTCTTGCAAAAGATACTCCTGCCTTTATCGCCAACCGTATTGGAGTTTTCTCCATCATGAACTTGCTTCATTCGGTAAGCGAACTAGGTTTAAACGTTACCGACATTGATAAACTAACAGGGCCTGTCATTGGCCGACCTAAATCCGCGACTTTCCGAACTGCGGATGTCGTCGGGTTAGATACCTTAGTGCATGTGGCAAAAGGCGTTCACCAAAGCGGAGTTGAACCGAACAATTTCAACGATGTTTTTCAACTTCCCGCATACATCGAAACGATGATGCAGAATCAGTGGTTAGGATCCAAATCCGGGCAAGGCTTCTTTAAAAAAGTGAAAAACAAGGACGGGTCCTCAGAAATCCTAGGCTTAAACCTCCAAACCATGGAGTACGAAGTGCAAGCAAAATCCAGTTTCCCGACCCTTGAACTCACCAAAGCAATTGATCGCCCCATTGACCGATTTAAAGTCTTAATTGGCGGAAAAGACAAAGCGGCTGAATTGTACCGAAAATCCTTCGGTTCCCTATTCGCTTATGTTTCTCATAAAATTCCAGAGATTTCAGACGAGCTGTATAAAATTGACGATGCGATGAGAGCCGGGTTTGGATGGGAAAACGGTCCGTTTGAGATTTGGGATGCCATTGGCGTAGAAAAAGGAGCAGCCCTTGCAAAAGAAGCAGGGTATGAAGTAGCTCCTTGGGTTCAAAATGTCAAGTCCTTTTACCAAGTTGACGACCAAGGACACAAACAGTTCTATACGCAAGAAGAGGAATCCTATAAAGGCGTCCCAGGACAAGAATCCTTTATTATCCTTGACAACATCCGAAAAGAAAAAACGCTTTGGAGCAATTCAGGAGCGGCCATTGTCGATTTAGGGGATGGAGTTATCAATTTTGAAATCCGTTCAAAAATGAATTCCTTAGGCGGCGAAGTTCTGGACGGACTAAACCGCGCCATTGAATTAGCGGAGAAAGACTACGAGGCCCTCGTAGTGGGTAACCAGGGGACGAATTTCTCTGTGGGAGCCAATCTGGCTATGATCCTAATGATGGCTATCGAGCAAGATTGGGACGATTTGAATATGGCCATTTCTTACTTCCAAAAATCCATGATGAGAGTTCGCTACTCCAGTGTTCCCGTCGTGGTGGCTCCCCATGGGATGACCCTTGGTGGTGGATGTGAAATGACCATGCACGCGGACCGAGTAGTCGCCGCAGCAGAAACCTACATTGGTCTTGTGGAAACAGGAGTGGGTGTAATCCCTGGCGGAGGTGGAACCAAAGAGTTCACCTTAAGAACCTCAAAAGAATTCAGCAAAGACGATGTGAAAACAAACCGTCTGCGCGATGTCTTTATGAACATCGCTATGGGAAAAGTAGCCACTTCTGCGTATGAAGCCTACGATATGGGAATTTTAGAACCTCACAAGGACCTTGTGGTGGTAGACAAAAACCGACAAATCAAGGAAGCGAAGAAAGTCGCTCTTCTTCTTGCTGAGCAGGGCTATACTCAGCCTATTGAACAAACCGTCACGGTGCTTGGAAAAGATGCCCTTGGAATGTTCTATGTAGGGACCGACCAAATGCTTGCAGGACGTTATATTTCAGAGCACGATAAGAAGATTGCGGACAAATTAGGCTACGTGATGGTTGGAGGAAACCTTTCTGAACCTACAGCCGTGAGTGAGCAGTACCTCTTAAACCTGGAACGTGAAACCTTCCTACAGCTCTGTGGGGAACGCAAAACGCTTGAGCGTATCCAGTATATGTTACAAAAAGGGAAACCCCTACGTAATTAATCTTTCATCTTAAAGAACAAAAAAATGTCAAAAGCAGCATATATCGTAAAAGGCTATAGAACAGCCGTAGGAAAAGCGCCCAAAGGAAGTTTGAGGTTCACAAGACCCGACGTCATGGCCGCAAGAGTAATTGAAAAACTAATGGCAGAATTGCCCGGTTTAGACAAAAACAGAATCGACGATTTAATCGTAGGAAATGCCATGCCTGAAGCCGAACAAGGGTTAAATGTCGCTCGTTTGATTTCCCTGATGGGACTCAACACGGAAAAAGTGCCTGGAGTGACAGTCAATCGCTACTGCGCCTCGGGTTCAGAAGCCATTGCCATTGCAAGTGCGAAAATCCAAGCAGGAATGGCCGATTGCATTATAGCAGGAGGTACGGAAAGTATGAGTTACATTCCGATGGGAGGCTACAAGCCCGTGCCTGAAGCCGACATGGCTAAAGCGAATCCCGATTACTATTGGGGAATGGGCTACACGGCAGAAGCTGTAGCCACTCAATTTAACATTTCTCGTGAACAGCAAGATGAGTTTTCATTCCGTTCGCATCAAAAAGCGCTAAATGCACTGGCGGAAGGGAAATTCGAAAGTCAAATCGTTCCTTTGCCTGTAGAGTATACTTTTTTGGATGAGAACCAAAAGGTACAAACCAAAAAGTTTGATTTCAAACAAGACGAGGGTCCACGAAAGGACACGTCCATGGAAGGACTTGCTAGACTTCGCCCTGTTTTTGCAAACGGAGGGAGTGTCACGGCCGGAAATTCATCTCAAATGTCTGACGGAGCTGCCTTCGTGATGGTTATGTCAGAAGATATGGTGAAAGAACTGGGGCTTGAACCTCAAGCGAGATTGGTGGCCTACGCAGCCGCTGGGTTAGAACCAAGAATCATGGGAATGGGTCCTTTGTATGCGGTTCCAAAGGCCTTAAAGCAGGCGGGACTTTCCTTAAAAGACATGGACCTTATTGAACTGAACGAAGCCTTCGCTTCGCAGTCCGTGGCACTGATCAAAGAACTGGATCTAAATCCAGACATTTTAAATGTCAACGGTGGAGCCATTGCACTTGGACACCCGCTTGGATGCACAGGAACGAAACTTACCGTACAACTAATGAACGAAATGAAAGCCCGAGGAGGAAAATACGGAATGGTGACCATGTGCGTAGGAACCGGACAGGGCGCAGCCTCTATTTTTGAAATACTATAACGAATAAAAAGTAAAAACAATGAGCGATACTGAAAACCGCACAATAAAAGGGGGTGAATTCCTAATCAAGGACATCCCAGCAGAAGAAATTTTCTCTCTAGAGGAACTTTCAGAAGAACAAAAAATGCTTCGCGATTCCCTTAAAGAATACATGGAACGTGAGGTCGACACAAAAAGAGAACGATTTGAGAAGAAGGATTATGCTCTGACTGAGGAGTGTATGAAACAACTTGGAGAACTTGGGGCTTTAGGAATTGCGGTTCCTGAAGCGTACGGCGGACTTGAAATGGGCTTTGTCACTACCATGCTTACCTGCGATGTGGTCTCAGGTTCAAACGGTTCTTTGGCTACCGCCTACGGTGCCCATACCGGAATTGGAACTCTCCCTATCCTACTCTATGGAACAGAGGAGCAAAAACAAAAATACTTACCGGCTTTAGCGACGGGAGAAAAGTTTGGTGCTTACTGTTTAACAGAACCGGACGCAGGATCCGATGCAAATTCAGGAAAAACCAAAGCAAAACTCTCCGCAGACGGAACTCACTATCTTGTGACAGGACAAAAAATGTGGATATCGAATGCAGGGTTTGCGGATACCTTTACTTTTTTCGCCAAAATTGAAGACGATAAAAACATCACCGGATTCGTGATCAATCGATCCGAACTTGAAAATCCAGAAAGCCTTACTTTAGGAGAAGAAGAACACAAACTGGGAATTCGCTCCTCCTCGACTCGTCAGGTCTTTTTCAATGAAATGAAAGTACCGGTAGAGAATTTACTTGGAGAAAGAAACAATGGATTTAAAATTGCCCTAAACGCACTGAATGCAGGACGTATCAAATTAGGAGCTGCCAATTTAGATGGACAAAGACGCATAACGAATCTTTCAATTGCGTACGCAAAGGAAAGAAAGCAGTTCGGCGTATCGATTTCCACCTTTGGAGCTATTCGTAAAAAAATAGCAGAAATGACGACGGGTATTTTTGTTTCGGAGGCCGCCGCGTACCGCGCAGCGAAAAACGTAGAAGACAAAATCAAAGAGAATGCAGCCTCTGGAATGGACCATCAGAAAGCAGAATTGAAAGCTTTAGAAGAGTTTGCAGTAGAATGTTCGATCTTGAAGGTTTACATCTCGGATTTAACCCAACACATCGCCGACGAAGGAATTCAGATTTACGGTGGAATGGGCTTCTCCGAAGACACTCCAATGGAAGCTGCATGGCGTGATTCCCGTATCGGTAGAATCTACGAGGGCACGAATGAAATCAACCGTCTACTAGCCGTAGGGATGCTAATCAAAAAAGCCATGAAAGGCGAACTTGATTTACTAAATCCTGCGATGGCGATCGGAAAAGAGCTGATGGGAATTCCCTCGTTTGATGTTCCCGATTTCTCCGAGTATATGTCGGAAGAAAAAGTGGTTCTTCATAACTTGAAGAAAGTCTTTTTAATGGTTTCTGGAGCTGCGCTTCAAAAATACATGACGGAGATTGAAAACCAACAGCATTTGCTTCTGAATGCCTCTGAAATCTTAAACCAGATTTACATCGCTGAATCCGCAATTCTGAGATCAGAAAAACATTTTTCAACCGATTCTGTAGAAGCGAACATGGCCAGACTCAATCTTTACAAAGCGGTGGAGAAAACCATCGTGGCAGCAAAAGAAGGAATTGTATCGTTTGCAGAAGGTGACGAACAGCGTATGATGCTTTCGGGTCTTAGACGATTCACGAAGTATACAAACACACCGAATGTAGTGGAGTTAACCGAGAAAATTGCGGCTCACTTCATTGACAAAGGAGCCTATTAAAAAAGAAGTATCCTTATTGAAAATAGTAGCCGTCTCAATACTGAGGCGGCTATTATTTTTGTAAATTATTTATAACAAAAAACTTTATTTCTTGTTTCTATTCGTACTGCTCGGCTCGTTTTACTGATTTCGTATTAGTACTTCGGGTCTATTTCATAACCACATAGGATGGATCCTCTAGAATATGAATGTCAATCACGGCATCTGCGTTGTTTAATAACTTTCGACAATCTGGACTTAGATGTTTTAAATGCAAAGTTTTGCCTTGTTTTGAATAGCGCTCGGTTAATTTATTTAGCGCATCGATTGCAGACATATCCACCACTTTGCTTTCCTTAAAATCGACCACAACTTTTAAAGGATCCCCTGAGGGATCAAATTTCTCGAGAAAAGCAGTTGTCGAGCCAAAGAACAATGGGCCATAGATTTCATAATGTTTCACACCTTCCGTATCGAGAAATTTACGGGCTCGAATGCGTTTTGCACTTTCCCAAGAAAACACAAGTGCGGCGAGTATTACCCCGATTAAAACGGCTAATGCCAAATTATGGCTAATGACTATGATTAAGGCCACTAGCACTCCGATCAAAATATCGGCTCTAGGCATCTTACGGATAATGCGAAAACTTGCCCATTCAAAAGTTCCAATGGCCACCATCATCATTACTCCGACCAAAGCGGCCATAGGGATTTGATCAATCACAGGACCCGCCACGAGAATAATTAACAAAATGCTTAGTGATCCAATGATAGCAGAAAGTCGTGTACGCCCTCCTGCACCAAGATTTACCATGGATTGAGCCACCATGGCACATCCGCCCATGGCACCAAAGAATCCATTGGTAACATTTGCTACACCTTGCGCCACAGCCTCTTTGTTGGAGTTTCCTTTCGTGGCCGTAATCTCGTCTACCATGTTTAAGGTCAAAAGACTCTCAATTAGTCCTACCCCAGCCATGACCAAAGCGTAGGGGAAAATAACCTGAAGAGTTTCGAAAGTAAAAGCTACATTGGGCACATGAAACTCGGGAAAGGAACCACTAACTGATGCAATGTCTTGAACTTGCCGAGTATCGATTCCCAGAAAATATACCAGGGCAAAAACCACCACAATAGCCACAAGAGAAGAGGGAACTACTTTTGTGAATTTAGGAAGCAGATACACAATAGCAATGGTCAAAAGAGTTAGAAATACCATTAAATAGAGGGCCGAGCCTTGTAACCAGCTTTCCGTTCCGTTTTGGAAAACCTTAAACTGTGAGAGTTGGGCCATGAAAATGATAACGGCAAGTCCATTCAAAAACCCATACATGACTGGCTGCGGAATTAAACGTACTAATTTTCCTAATTTTAAAACGCCGACTATCACCTGAATAAGACCTGCTAAGACCACGGCTGCCAAAAGGTACTCCACGCCGTGTGAACTCGCAAGCGCCATGAGTACTACAATAGTCGCCCCCGCTCCCCCTGAGACCATTCCAGGTCTACCTCCTAGAACTGCTGTCACAAGTCCCATTAAAAAAGCAGCATACAGTCCCGTTAAGGGTGAAAGACCTGCTAAAATAGCAAAGGAAAGAGATTCCGGAATCATCGTCATGGCCACGGTGAGACCTGCGAAAAGTTCATTTTTGAAATTTATTTTTTTTCGAAAATCAAAGAGATTGATTACTTTCTCCATAGGGACACGTTCAATAGGTAGGGATTAATTCAAAAAAATCTGAGAGAAAAGACTACTCACCCTTTCCATCTCCGACCTTAGTCCATAGACGAGCATGAGTTTTAGTTTGAAAAGAATAGGTTCCATCCCTGAGCTCAGCGCGGCCCATTGGGTTTCCGGTATTATGCTATAGCACTTTCCGTTTTGTTCCACAAAAAGAGCATTATCTACTAGCGAAACCCGAATGCGACTTACCACTTGGTAAAACGAAGTTTCGCTAAGTCTTTTAAACCCATCCATGCTTAATTCTTGACAAAGCTTATTAAATATTATTTGGCCTTCCGGCGATAAACTCATAGTAAAATCCGTTTTCGAGTTCAAAACTACTTAATAAGATTTAATTTAAAGACCCTTGCTCCTACTTTTTCACGAAAAATTGACACAATTAGTTTTTGTTCAAAACCAAAATAATAGTTAAATTTACTTTTCGGAACTTTCCCTTATATGACAAAACAAGAACTATTACACAAAGCAATTAAGATTGCCAACAAAGCGCACAAAGGTCAAACCGACCGCTATCACGCTCCTTACATAGCCCATGTTTTAAGAGTCTCCGCCGCAGGTCGCACACTCGACGAAAAAATTGTTGGAGCACTTCACGATGTGGTTGAAGACTGCCCAGAGTACAATTTGGAATACCTTGAAAGCGTTGGGTTTCCAAGCTATATACTCTTTGCCGTGAAATGCTTAAGCAAAATGGATCCTGAAGAAAGCTATAGCGACTTTATTTTAAGAATTGAAGCCTCCCCACTTGCCATTTCTGTCAAACTAAATGATTTAAGAGACAATATGGATCTTGCCCGGTATCCCGATGAACTTAGTTCTCACGATTTCAAGAGACTTCAAAAGTACCACAATGCGTACCGGTATTTAATTGCGAAATACTAAATGGAAAGTTAATCTGCGCTTGGGAAGCTATAGTCTTTTTCGTCGTCCGTGGAATCGATATTAATATTGAGCGCGAAATAAATGAAATTTATATTTTTATTCCCCTTGGAGGCAAATTCTCTTTGCCACAAATAACCGCCTGCGAGCCCAATGGTTTCGTCAACCTGATACCCTATACCACTATACAAACGATTCCGGGAGAAGGCATGCTCTGTTTTTGAAGGCGTAAAAAAGATTTCGTTGTACGCATTGACAGAAAGAGCTCCGGGTTCGATTTTCTTTTTATTTAAGGGCACCGAAACGTTTAAACGGTAACGAAATCTTGTTCTACCGCTTTTCTTATCTACGTCGGGTTCGTAAAACCAACTTTTCTCCGCTCGCACTCTATTTTCAAACTTGACGACTCCTTTTTGCAGGTTCACCACGTCTTGCAACCAAATTCTAAATTCTTCTTTGTCCAAATTATGCTCGGAATAATTGGCATACCTTCCGATTCCCAGCAAAGGTTTGTGATTGGAAGTTAAATTATACCCCAACCCTCCTTTGACTTCATAGTAGTCAGGATACGAAAAATCCTCAATTCCTCTTAGCTGAATTTCCCCAAAAACAAAAAATTTCGGGTGGAATTTGTAATTAATGCTCATCGAATTGTAGCTCGAGAGCTGCGCGCTATGAAGAACTGCCCAGAAAAAAGCAAGGAAGATGGATATTTTTTTCATGGGCGTAAAAGTACGAATTTTTATTGATTCTCTTTATTTGAAATCAAGTCTCATACTTGCTCCCACTTGAAAATAACGGCCCGGCATCGGTACGCCAAAGGCTTCGTGGTACTGCGTATTCGTTAAGTTCTGCAACAACAGAAAAAGTTCCACCTGTGAAAGCTCGTACTGCAGTTTCGCATCGAGGAGGTGATAACTATATCCGTCTGCTCTCGATTGGAAACGGTACACCCACTCACTGGTAAGATGCTTTGTCAAGCGATTCTCAAGTTTTCCGATTACCTGATGACGTTGATGATCGAGTACATATTTGGAAATCTCTGCTTTGGTGTCAAGCTCTTGATTTAAATAAGTATAGCCTAGGGAATAAGACTTTACGAAACGATTCGGTCGCATGGAGAGCTCAGCCTCAAATCCGAGGGTAGAAATATTCCCTACGTTTTGAGCCACCCAAGGATCCATAGGCTCGTTTTTAATCCAGTCAATTCCATTCTTCGTTTCTCGACCAAAGACACTCGCCTTGGCAAGAATCCCCTTATGCAAATACCGATATCCAAACTCATAGCTAAATGCATTTTCAGGACTTAAATCGGGATTTCCTATCTCGGTTTTGCTCACATAATACAAGTCTGTAAAAGTCGGGATGCGATGGACTCTTGCGGCGTTTGCATAAAGTTTATGGCTAGGATTAAAGTTGTACCCTAGATCAAGACCCGGATAAAAGAAGGAACCCACGCCAGAGTAATTCGCCCAAGTGATTCCAGGGACAATTTGCAATTCTTCCTCGAAGAAGGAAAAATGATGCTCAAAGAATCCTTGCGCTAAGAAACGGTTTCTTCCCCCAAGATTGTTACTCGCTAAATCCTCTTGTCTTAGTTCGATTCCAACACCGGAATACCCAAGTTTCGATGGGATTCCCACATTAATTTCCCCACCGTACGTATTGCCAATGTGCATATTTCGATAGCCCTGTGGCATGGCGCGGTCATACAGGTAGAGATCTTGTCCTCTTCGCCAAAATAGATTTGATTTAAGCTGGACCTTCCCCACGGCTTTCTCCAGTCCAATACTTACAACAGAAGCCTGAGTTTCTTCGTATTGTTCCGTGGCCAACGGCGAGGCATAAAACCCATTGGCTCCAAATTTCCTCTCCGTGAATCCTGCTTGAAATTTAAGTTTTCCCTCAGGGATACGAAGTTCATTTTGATAAAAAACATTTTGAATTTTATAATCGGTATTGTGTCGATAGCCCTCTGAGGCACTTGTTGAGGTTTGAAGTAAATGCCGGAAATTTTCCGTTCCTAGCGCAGCACTTGCGCTGAGTCCGTAGGAAGAGTAGTCCCCTAGTTCCGCTTTGATTCGAACATGATCCTTTTCACTTATCCTTGTGACTACATTGACAACCCCTGCGAATGCATTGTTACCAAAACGCCGCGCAGCAGGGCCTTTTACAATTTCAATTCTCTCTACATTCTCTAGATCCACAGGTATGTTAAAGGAATTGTGTCCAGTTTGCGCGTCGTTCATGCGGATTCCGTTAATCAAAATCAGGGTTTGTTCAAAAGAGCCTCCCCGAATTGAGACATCCGATTGAACACCGGACACGCCTCGGCGCTGTACATCAAGCCCTAAGGTTTGCTGCAGAATTTCATCCAAACTTTGCGCAGGAGAACTTTCAATATCCCGTCGGGTGATTACCACCGTATTTTCATTGAGAGTTTTATAAGAAAGTGACATGAATTTCCCTTCAATAGAAACTTCCTCTAATTCGGTTTCTTGACTCTGCCCAAAAAGGGACATCCCAACAAAAAGGGCGAAAATCGCGACTCTGGATCTTTTCATAAATGTAAAATTTTAACAAATAATCTAAAATTGTATAATCTAATAAATTGCCAAAAACACTTTATTGATGAGTATTTTGCGCAATTTTAGGGGCAAATATAATTATGTTTTTCGCAATACAACAAGGATAATTACACTATTTATCTATGGAAATTCTAATTTAAATTGGCGAAACCTATAAGAGCACTAATTCAGAAAATGGTTCCAAAGATTCTTCCCATCAATGCACCGCACTAGGCAAATATTTTTGCGTAATTTTGTGCTCTCGAATTTCAACATGAAAACATCTGATGCTATCGATATTAAGAAGGAGCTATTTGTCAAAAATGCCCATCTTAACAATCTCAAACATATTGACGTCCTGATTCCCAAAAACAAACTCGTGGTGATTACAGGCGTTTCCGGAAGCGGAAAATCTTCTCTTGCCTTTGACACCATTTATGCCGAGGGTCAAAGGAGGTACGTGGAAAGTTTAAGTTCCTACGCAAGACAATTTTTGGGCAAACTAGAAAAACCCAAAATTGACGACATCAAGGGACTAGCACCCTCCATTGCCATTCAACAAAAGGTAATTTCCTCTAATCCTCGATCCACGGTGGGTACTTCCACGGAGATCTACGACTATCTGAAATTGCTCTTCGCGCGAATTGGAAGAACCTTTTCACCCGTATCGAACCGCGAGGTCACCAAAGATACGGTGACAAGCATTATAGACTTTCTAAAAACCCAAGAGAAAGAAACCCCTTTTCTACTTCGTGTCCCGCTTCGTTTTACAAAAGCAGATTTCAGTGAAGTTTTGAAAACCTTGAAACTCTCGGGATTCAACCGACTTGAGGTCGATGGAAATGTAGTGGCTATTGAGGATCTTGAAAGCTTTGGATTTGTTCCTGAGCCTAAAATGGAAGTAAATCTACTCATTGAGAGGTTTTTCTATCAAGAGGAAGAAAGCTTTCTTCAACGTTTAGCCGATTCAATCCAACTCGCCTTTTACGAAGGAAGAGGCAATCTTTCGCTTAAAAACACGCAAACCCAAGTAGTTTTTGAATTTTCCAATAAATTTGAATTGGACGGCATTGAATTTCTAGAACCCAATGTTCATTTCTTTAGTTTTAACAACCCTCTAGGCGCCTGCCCTACCTGTGAGGGCTACGGAAAAGTGATTGGAATTGATCCCGATTTGGTGATTCCTAACAAAAGTCTTTCTTTGTACGAAGATGCGGTGGCTAGCTGGAGAGGAGAAAGCATGAGCGAATGGAAGAAAGAATTTATTAAAAAAGCACAAGACTTCCCGATTCATAAGCCTTACAATGAACTCTCCAAAGAGCAAAAGAATTACTTATGGAAAGGAGACGGTTCTAAAAACTTCCCTAGTATTGATCGCTTCTTTGCAATGGTGGAAGAAAACCTATACAAAATTCAGTACCGTGTGATGCTTTCGCGCTACCGCGGGAAAACCCTTTGCCCTACATGCGAAGGGCTACGACTTCGAGAAGAAACCCAGTGGGTCAAAGTAGACTCCCACTCTATTCAATCCTTAATCGAGCTGCCTTTGGATGAACTCCAAGTGGTAATGGAATCACTTGAACTAAACCCTTACGATCAAGAGGTGGCCAAAAGATTGCTTTATGAAATTCGAACTCGAATTGATTTTCTTTTAAAAGTAGGACTAGGCTATTTAAATTTGAACCGAACCTCCAATACCCTTTCCGGTGGAGAGAGTCAGCGAATCAATTTAGCCACAAGCCTTGGAAGCTCCCTCGTAGGGTCCATTTATATCCTCGATGAGCCCTCTATTGGACTCCACTCGAGAGACACCGAAAACTTAATCCATGTTCTAAAAAATCTTAGAGATTTAGGCAATACTGTGATTGTGGTGGAACACGACGAAGACATCATGCGCGCAGCGGATTATATCGTTGACATTGGTCCAGAGGCTGGCTACTTAGGTGGGGAACTTGTGTTTGCAGGGGATTTTACTGCCCTCAAGAACGCCGATACCTTGACCTCTAAATACCTAACCGGAAGACTTGAGATTAAAGTCCCAGCCAAAAGAAGAGAACCCAAAGAATATGTAAAAGTTCGAGGGGCTCGAGAAAACAACCTCAAAAACATGGATGTAGATCTACCCCTTGAGATGCTTACGGTCATTACCGGGGTTTCAGGAAGTGGAAAATCTACTCTCATGAAAGACATTGTGAAGAATGACATTCAAATTCAACTGGGACATGGAGGGAAACAAGGGGATTATGACAGTGTAAGTTTTCCTAAAAAATTAGTGAAAAACCTAGAGCTTATTGATCAAAATCCAATTGGGAAATCTTCCCGATCCAATCCCGTTACCTATCTAAAAGCCTACGATGACATTCGAGAGTTATTTGCAAAGCAAAAACTTTCCAAAATGATGGGATACAAAACCAAGCATTTCTCTTTCAACGTGGACGGCGGACGATGCGACGAATGCAAAGGAGAAGGCGTCATTAACGTGTCCATGCAGTTTATGGCAGACATCGAAATTGAATGTGAGGTTTGCAAAGGCGCGAGGTTCAAAAATGAGATTCTCGAAGTTAAATTTGACGACAAAAACATTTCAGACATCCTTCACCTCACGGTGGACGAAGCCCTTGCGTTTTTCCAAGACAACGAGGAAACCAAAATCGTGACCAAATTAAGACCGCTCCAAGATGTGGGTCTTGGTTATTTGCAATTAGGACAAAGCTCCTCTACTCTTTCCGGTGGGGAAGCCCAGCGTATAAAGCTGGCCTCTTTCCTTGTGAAAGGGTACACGACAGACAAAACCTTATTTATTTTTGACGAACCCTCCACGGGGCTTCATTTCCATGACATTCAAAAACTACTTACTTCCCTACAGGCTTTGATTGAACTGGGCCATTCGGTCATGGTCATTGAACACCAACCCGATATTATGAAATCAGCCGATTACATTGTGGACATCGGTCCTGAGGCTGGAAAACACGGCGGTGAGCTGGTTTTCACAGGTACACCCGAGGAACTTGCAAAAAACAAAGAGTCTCGCACGGCAGAATATGTCGCTGAAAAACTATAGATAAATCATGCTGATTTACAAATTGTTACCATCGATTAATCCACAAAATTTTGTGGATAAGACGTGAATCTTAACATTCTATTCATTTGGACTTTCATTTTTTTAAGTATCTTTGAAATGTACTCGAAAAAGAAAATCAAATGAAAATTCATTTTCCCATCGTAGAAATCCTCAAATATCGAAGATAAAATCTAGAGAGAAGCACCGTCGGCTTCTCTTTTTTGTTGTTGTTTAATCAAAAAAATGAGATGTCTTTATCTAGCAAATCCGTTCGGGGAGAACGGATTTGTTTTTCGTTGAGAATCTAGTATAGACTTCCTTTGCAAGGTTATTTCTTGAAAAGGGCAAGGATCTTCTTCTCGAATAGATTAAAGACAAGTCCACTTAATATAAAGGCGGACGCGCTTAGCTTCCATGGGGTTAGTTCTTCCCCAAGAAAAAGAGCCGTACTTAGAAAACCAACCACGGGAATCAAAAGGGTGTACGGAACTACAACCGAAGTGGCATACTTGTTCATTAAAAAAGCCCAAAGCCCATACGCTAAATGGGTAGAGAAATAAACCACATAAAGTACGGCCCCTACCGTCACCCACGAAATCTTCTGAATGGATTGTACAATGAGCTCGGGCCCGTCTACCAAAAACGAAGTCGCAGCCATAAAAGGAAGGGCAATCAAATTGCCCCAAACCACAAGGGCCAAAGGAGAGTCTGCATTAATCTTTTTCGTAAAGATATTTCCTAGTGCCCAAGATAGCGCAGCTAGAACCGTGAGCACCAAACCAATGAGAGTTACGCCTCCACCTACCTTCGAGGCCACGATCCCTAACCCTATAAAGGAAATGAGAGATCCTGTAATTTTAATAATCCCCGGTTTTTCATTAAAAAGCAAATAGGCTAGTCCAATCGAAAAGAAGACCTGGACCTGCACCACCAAGGAGGCAAGTCCGGGTGACATTCCAAAGTAAATGCCACTAAACATCAGTCCAAACTGAATGGCAAAATTAAAAAGTCCAAAGGCTACCAGAGTAAGAAAAGGCGCTTTGGGTCTAGGAAGAAAAAACACAAAAGGAATCGCAGACATCGCAAAACGAATCGTACAGAAAAGAAAGGGAGGAAGTTCCTTCAAGCCCACAAATATGGCGATAAAATTGAGTCCCCAAACCAGGACCACTAAAAGCGCAAACAAAAGATGTTTTGTAGACAAATGAGTAGCTGCGCTCATGGATTGAATTTCATATTAGGGTTTGTGTTAATGGAACTAAATTTGTTCTTGTCCAGTTCTTTTTGCGCGGTCCTGACTAGAAGGGCTTTTACCTTGATCGTCCTCGCTTAATTCTTCGGTAAAATTACGCAACAAAACCCTTAAATATCTATTTCTGCGCTTCTAATTTTTATTCTTCCAATTAAGTTAGATTTAAAGCGCTCATCGTATTGATTTTAGGAAAGTTACTCTCCACCAACGTTATGTGAATTCCCCAAATCCCATTCGCATTTCTACCCTCAACAGACTAAATTCATTCACCCAACCCCTATGAATATCGCTATGCACCGCACATCATAGCCAAATTACCATTTAATTTTTTTACCTTTAAAAAAAATTTGATATTTATGAGAAAACCAATTGTTCTATTGTTTTCCGCTTTTATCCTCAGTAGTTGCGCGGTCAACATGGGGTACGACGGAAAGGCATTTAAATCTTCTTACGAATCTATTAGTGCCCAGGATTTGAAAAAACACCTTTATATCGTAGCATCCGATGAGATGGAAGGAAGGGCTACCGGAAGCGAAGGGCAGAAAAAAGCGGGAAATTACCTGATTTCTGAATATGGGAAAATTGGGGTTTCTCATCCCGCATCGATGAGCAATTTCTATCAAAAAATTCCTTCTGCCTATTTCGGAAATCGTAGAGGAGCCACGCATCCTGATTCCGAAAACATTTTAGCTTATATCGAAGGGTCTGAAAAGCCTGAGGAACTTATCGTAATTTCTGCACATTACGATCACGTTGGTAAAAACAAGGAAGGAGTTGTATACAATGGAGCCGATGATGACGGAAGTGGTACAGTAGCCCTTCTTGAAATTGCAGAAGCTTTTAGCAAAGCTAAAAAAGACGGAAAAGGTCCTAAAAGATCGATTCTATTCCTTCACGTAACCGCGGAAGAAATTGGACTTCAAGGTTCTCGTTTCTATACAGAGAATCCCGTATTTCCTTTAGCCTCTACAGTTGTGAACTTAAACATCGACATGATCGGAAGAAGTGATCCTGAAAACGAAGGAAAGGATTATGTTTATGTAATCGGTTCTGAAATGCTTTCTTCGGAATTAAAAACCATTAATGAGGCCGCAAATAACAAAACGACGAAATTAGATCTGAACTATAAATACGACGATCCAGCGGATAAGATGAGACTATACTATAGAAGTGATCATTACAATTTCGCGAAGAACAATGTGCCTGTCGCTTTTTATTTTGACGGAATCCATGCCGACTATCACAAAACGACCGACACTCCTGACAAAATCGATTACGATCTACTTCAAAAGAGAACGCAACTCGTTTTTGCCACAGCGTGGGAACTTGCAAACCGTGACAACCGAATTATTGTCGACGGAAAGAACACAAGATAAACGAAAACAAAATAACACAAAGTCCCCAACTGCTCTTGCATTGGGGATTTGTTATTTGTATTTTTGTGTTCCCTATTTTCAATAGTAGGCGCAATCTAATGCCCTTTCAAGGCTCCATAGTTCAACGGATAGAATAGAAGTTTCCTAAACTTTAGATCCAAGTTCGATTCTTGGTGGAGTCACGAGCTAAGTTTGAAACTGTTTTTCAAAGTAGCACCTAAACTAATTCACCTTGGACTGGTTTCGAAATTCTACGGGTGTAGAGCCCACCTCATTTCGAAAGTACTTTCCAAAATGGGAATTGTCGCTAAATCCCAATTCCAAAGAAACTTGACGAACCGATAGATCGGAATGAGCCAAAAGTCGTTTGGCTTCTAAAACGGTGCGGTTTTTTATTAAAGTACCCGCCGCTTTTCCTAGTACTTCCTTCACCACCGCATTTAAATAGTTCGGGGTAATGGAAAGGAGCTTCGCGTAATCCTTTGTTAATTTCAGTTCTCTAAAATGCTGTCCAACCAGCAATACGAATTCCTGTACGAGGGCACTTTTGTGGTCTGTTTTATTATTGCGGTAGTTCGACTGCTCTGGACTTTGTTGAATCTTTAAAACGCATGCCTTCAGAAAAAGGCAAATGATTTCATTTGAAAACTCTTGGCCTTTTAAAAACTCGTAATATATACTTTCAAAAAGAACAGTCCAAGAACCCATTTCTTCTGGTGCCACATCAATATAGCTAGGCAAATTGTCTAACGCAGAGTCGCTTTTAATGGATTCATTTCCTGTATAAATTAGATTGTAGAAGGACCTAGAGAATAAAATCACATACCCTTTTAAATCTCCCTGCACGTTCCAGGAATGAATCTGATCATAATTGATAAAGAACAGTCGTCCTGCATTCAGTTCATACTCTTCAAAATCAATTACATGTGATCCATGTCCTTTTAAAGTGAAGATGAAGGTATAGAAATTATGACGGTGCGATTTTGAGAGGTGCTCTGCATCTTTCAAAAAGGTTTCAAATTCATATATGTTAAATCCATCGAAATCGCTTGCAGAACCTCGAATTGTATCAATCGTATATTTTTTAGGTGTTTTATTCCCTTTCATTTGTGAAGCAAAATTACCGAGTAAAGATAAAAAATACCAGCCAATCCTAGCCTAAAACTGCAAAGCAAACTTAGAAACAAACCTCAGGACCACTAGGCTTCGTGCAGAGGTTCTAGATTTTTGTAATCTTCCTCTAGCATTTTTGTAACGTAGTCCGAGTTCATTAAACTCAAAAGCCCCATATAGTTGATCTTGAAAGTCATGAAATCCCCAACCTTGTAAGGCCTATCTGAATTCTCAAGGTCCATTACAAGCATGTCCGAACTTCCGCCAATGATATTCAAATCCGGATCTGTCGGGGTAAGGTCACTTGGATTCATTTCTAAAAGTCCAATGTCCAGCAAGGCTCGTCTTGTGCTCTCCGAAAAATCTTGATCACTAAAATCCTTTTGTTCTCCTGTTAAGTTAAGGCCCAGGGTTCCCTCAGGGACATTGGGTTTGTTTTTAATCTCAATGATCTCTGCATGAAGCATAAAAACATCTTGGTGCATGGCCTCAATCTCTGTACTATCAAAGACATCCGTACCAAAATAGAGACTCTCTCCCACTCGGAAGTGGTTAATGTAAGAAGGCAGCTCGTTTCGAAGAATCAAGGGAATCGTCACAGAAGCACCGCCAGAGACATAAGGAATCCGGATTCCAAATTTCTGTTCAATCTCTAGTTTGCTTTCGTGAAGCTCCTTCATCTTTTCGTAGTCCGGTAGCACACCATTGAGACAAGTCAAATTGGTTCCGATACCGACAATCTCAATATTTGGAAGATCTTTGATCTTCTCAAAGAAACTTAAGAGGCGGCCGCGGACGACTCCTTCTCTTAACTCTCCCATCTCGACCATAATGAGTGTCTTATGAATCTTGCCAAGCTCAACCGCTCGTTTAGAAAGGTAGACCAACGTCTCTACTTCCGTATTAAAACTAACGTCTGCATACTGCAAAATATCATCCGCAAAAGTTATTGGAACCGGCTTTATATAAACCGTTTGGACTTCAGGCGAGATCCGTTTGATTGCCTCTAAATTAGAGATTCGAGAATCACAAAACTCTTCGATTGGAAGACTAAGTACTTCTTTTAAAAAGACCTCATTGCCACAAAGCACTTTGGTCACGATACTCCATTCAATGTAATGCTTCTTAAAGAGCGAGTCTAGGAAGAAGAAGTTATGATGGAGCTTTTCTTTATTAAGGGTTACAATGGACATACCTAGGAATTAAGTCTCATTTCGAGATACTTCGAAGTAAAGCCCAGTTTTTCATAGAGCTTTCTTGCAGGATTATCGGGCTCGCAGTGCAGAGCGATACCGCCTTCACAAACTTTAATGGTCTCTTCCATAAGGGTACGACCAATTCCTTTTCCACGATAGTCCTTATGGGTAGCGATATAGACTAGAATATTAGCCGGTATATATCCATCCATTCCTGTTTGGTTCACAATAACAGCGCCCACCAAGGTGGCCCCGTCTTGTGCGAGCAAAAGGTGTCCGCCTTTTCCGTTTGCAAAATCGGAGATATAATCTATCGATTTTGATATGTCTTCTTTGGAATCTCCAAATTCTTGGAGGTGCTCAAAAAGGAAGGACACAACCTCTTCTTGATGAGACTTTGAAATTTCAACATTTGAAAATTTTATAATTTGCATTGTAATGTTTTTTAAAGTTATACCGGGTACATTGGGTATGGAATCTGAACGTAAGTCTGAACCAAATTCTCAGGTTCATTCTTACGGTAAAAGAGCACAGGCACTTCGGATTTACTAATAATGTTTTCCGTAAAGTTATTTTTAAATAACTTCTTAAGACTTCGCTCTGTGGTCACATTTACTGCGAGTAGATCAGGACCGAATTTTGAGACTTGTGCTAGGATTTCCTTGGCAGGACTGTCGGTGGTTACCGTATCGACTCTTCCCACCTCAAGTTTTTTGCGTCGCATTCTCACTTTCAAGAATTTAAGCGCATTTCCAATCGGACGACTATCTTCCTCTCTTTTCTGAGAAGACCTCACTCCGAACAGATGCACAGTCGCCTTTTTTCGAAGCAGTACGGGCATCAATGAATTTAATTTTGAGATAACCCCGTCCACTTCTCTCACTGGGTAAATCACACTTCTAAGTTCCTTAATTTCACAGAATTCAGGAACTGTAATGACAGGCACTTCGCTCTGACTCACGACCGAATACGCTTTGTTTGTCGAAAAAAGGTTCGTAATCTTCTTGAGCCCTACGCTCATAAGAACTAAGTCTATGTTTTGTTTAGGAACGTAATCTCTAACGACAGCCGTTAACTCTCCTACCTGAGACTCTATAATCACAGGAATGTTCGCCTGGGACTCAATGGTTTCTTTTAGCTTTTGTAATTTTCTTTCTGAACGTTCGAGAATTGCAGCACCATGAAAAAAGAATTTCCCAGAAAAGGCGCTACCCGAACCTAATAAATTTGAATCCACCACATGCAATAGATGCAGTGTGGCTGAGTTTTGGGTTGCAATTTGCACCGCAAGATTAACCACGTTTAATGGGTTCCTTGAAAAATCCAAGGGAATTAAAATCTTTTTTATATCATGCTCCATAATTTCCATACGGTGCAAAGATAAAACAGACCATCTTTAAACTATGGGTAAATAATTACTGTTTATGGTACAATTTATCTTAATACCCGTTTGGAAGGGACTTCGATGAACCTTTCCTTCGTAAATCTCGAAAAATCGCCCTGTTTCAATAAATTCAAAATGATAGTACGGAATGCTCGGGTTTAAACGAAATCATTCTATCTTTTTTAAAAAATCAATTCCACTTCTAATCCTTCACTAGGTTATGGATAACAAAACAAAACCCGAGGCTGTAGCCTCGGGTTAAAGTTTTTAAGAGAAACTTAATTATTGTGCAATCGCACCTAATACTCGCTTCATGAAATGATTTGCAGCATCACGCTCACTCATTCCACCGTCTACCATAGACTTCATCTCCATTGCGCCACAAATATTAGAAATAATCTCACCAATGGCTTCTCTTTCTTCTTCTTTCACTGCTGGGGAATCCGCATAAATCTCAAGGACTTCTAACGCATTCTCCATCGCTTCATTGGAAGCTGATTTTGCTAAATTTTTATAAACCGGCAATTTCATTAGTAATATCTTTTAAATGTTCTTCTTTAGAAGTTACGACTTGATTTACGAAAGAACCATTGTTGTAAATGGCAAACGTAGGTAAATTGGTAACTTCCGCTAATTTTCTGCTCTCTGGGTATTTCTCCGCATCTACATAAACAAACTGTACTTCTGGATTTGCTTCCGCTAGTCTTTTTACTTTTGGCTTAAGCAATCGACAGTTTCCACACCATGCAGCACCAAATTGAACTAGCACTTTAGGGTTCTGGGATAATACCTCTTGTAAATTATCTTCTGTTGCTTCTATAAACATATGAATAGTATTTGTGTTTGATTTTTGGTGTTTAAACGAATTAGTTCAAACTCACGTTGCTAGACAAATAATCTGCAACTCCTTCTTTCGTTGCAGCCATTGCTGTTTTTCCTTCTTCCCAGTTTGCTGGACAAACTTCTCCAAATTTCTCAACGTGAATAATCGCGTCTAGAAGTCTTACGTACTCATCGATATTTCTACCTAGTGGTAGGTCATTGATTGTTTCGTGTCTTACCACTCCGTTTTTATCGATAATGAAAGTTCCTCTGTAGGCTACAGGAAGACCTTCAAATACAACTTTACCTGTTTCGTAATCACTTACATACTCTCCTGCTAATACTCCGTAATCCATGGAAATCGTTTTTGCTAAGTCTGCAACCACTGGGTATTTAACTCCTTCGATTCCACCGTTGTCTTTATTCGTGTTTAACCAGGCAAGGTGTGTTTCTTCTGAATCCGTTGAAACCGCTACTACCACTGCATCTCTTTTTTCAAATTCCGCTAATTTCGCTTGAAATGCATGAAGTTCAGTTGGACACACAAACGTGAAATCTTTTGGGTAAAAGAATAAAACGATGTTTTTCTCACCGATTGGTAATTTGAAATCAGAAACGATCTCTTCTCCGTCTAATACAGCTGGAGCTAAAAATTGTGGAGCTTGTTTTCCTACTAATGACATAATATATATTGTTTTTAAGTTCGCTGCAAATTTACGGCACTTAGGCCTCAAACTAAAACTTAATCAATAGATAAATACAATGAGAGAATTCGAATAATTAATAGGCTTTGTCTTCTTAAATCTGCGCATACCATTTGCAACAGAAGGTATGCGAAGGCAAAGACCCAATTCTTTTGCACGAAGTAAGGTCTAATTTAATTTTACTTTTATTTTAATGCAATAGAATCTGTATATCGATCGAGAGGATGTATTCCTCTCCTGTATTAGAATGAATTCCAGAACTAAATTTTAACCCCGCATTAAATTCCATTTTCACTTTTTGTTTCCGCATTTTCTTAAAATGGCTTTTTCTGACCTTAAACCATCGTCTTTTTTAAAAGATCATTGACAGTGTGGATGCTGAAAAATCACCGGTGTTTTTGTTAAAGGTCAATGGGTTGACAAGATTTAGCGAAATGAAATACATTAAATAAAGCTAAATATGACTGGAAAAAGAGGAAGGAAATTAAAAATAAAATCGGACACGAAACAGAACATATAAATCTTGACCTATTTTGATTTTTATTGATACTGCGCCAAAAAAAACGCTGTAAACATTTAAATTTACAGCGTTCTAGCTTATTTTGGTTTCCCAACCAGCGGAGAGAGAGGGATTCGAACCCCCGGACCTGTTACAGTCAACGGTTTTCAAGACCGCCGCATTCGACCGCTCTGCCATCTCTCCAAAAAACGAATAATTTCGTTTTCAGTGGTGCAAATATAAAGAGGTTTTCACTTTTGCACAACTATTTTACAAAGATTTATTACAACACCCTTATATTCAAGGTGAAAAATTAAGATTTGCCCGTATACATCCCTAGATAGACGGCTAATATCCCTCCTATTACGCTTAGAAGGACGTATAATAAGGCAATTGGCATCTGTGAATTCTGCATCAAGTTAGTCGTTTCTGAGGCAAAAGCGGAGAACGTCGTAAACCCACCACAAAAACCACCGATCAAAAAATATTTAGCGCCTGGTTCTTTCAAGAAAAAAACAGAGAAAAGTCCAATTAAGTAACACCCTATAAGATTTACTGTGAACGTTCCTATAGGAAAAGACCCGATGGATCCTAATTTTGGTGTATAAGCGGATACTAAAAAGCGAAGTACGCTTCCAAGTCCTCCACCTAAGAATACAAGAACTAGACTTTTCATTTCTTTCTAGTCTAATTCCGCAAGATACTTCTCGGCATCCATTGCTGCCATACATCCAGAACCGGCAGCCGTAATTGCTTGACGATAAATGTGATCTTGTACATCTCCGGCTGCAAAAACACCCGGTAAGTTGGTACGAGTAGAACCTTTCTCCGTCACAATGTATCCATTTTCATCTGTGGTAATCTGCTCTTTAAAGACCTCTGTATTGGGTTTATGTCCAATCGCAATAAAGATCCCATGCACCTCAATCTCCGAAATTTCGTTCGTTTGATTATTAAGGACTTTAGCTCTTTCCACCAGTCCGTTTTCTCCTTCAATTCCTACCAATTCATGAAAATATTTCACTTCGATATTCGGGGTGTTTTCCACACGGTGAATCATGGCTTTGGAAGCTCTGAATTCTCCTTTTCTAACAAGCATGGTTACTTTACTCGTTAATTTCGCCAAATAGGTGGCTTCTTCCGCTGCCGTATCTCCTCCACCGACAACGATGACATCTTTTCCCTTGTAGAAAAAGCCATCGCAGGTAGCGCATGCAGAAACCCCTCCACCAGAATAAGTCTTCTCGTCTTCCAAGCCTAAGTATTTTGCTGTGGCACCGGTAGAAATAATTACAGTTCTAGCTTTTAATTCCTTCTTTCCAGCCCAAAGTGTATGAACACCTCCTCTCTCTGAAGAAAATTCAGCCTTGGTAATCATTTCATAATGCACTTTGGTATCAAAACGCTCTGCCTGAGCCTGCAGCTGAAGCATCATTTCAGGACCTGTAACCCCCTGCGGATACCCGGGGAAGTTATCTACTTCGGTTGTAGTCGTTAACTGACCTCCTGGTTCAAGACCTGTATAAAGTTCTGGTTTTAAATCCGCTCTAGCCGCGTAAATCGCAGCCGTATATCCTGAAGGGCCGGACCCTACTATAAGGCAGTCTAAAATGCTTTCCATAAGTATTTGTCTATGTTTATATATGTTTACTTGCCCACAATTGGGCTCATTTTAAAAAATCAACGCTCAAAAGTCGTGATATTATCTGACTTTTTGCAGCTTTAATTCATGCATTCTGTCAATGATGCAAATTCAATAATTCATACGGTTACAAGTCGACTTTTACTTTGTCGACATTCAATATTTTGTAAACCAATTCACAGAGTAACTCCCCACTGTCAACAGCAGCAGATCCCACTCCACGTTCTCTCATATGGTAATCTCGAATAATTGATATCACACGGGTCGCTTGCTTTAAGTTATAACGCGAGGCCGCATCTCGCACCTCGTTTAGAAAAAAAGCATGACCCAGCCCCATGGTTTTTAAAACATCCTGCTGAGGCAATCCTTTCATGGTGTGAAAGAAGATGATATTGCAAAAATAGCGGTAAAACAAAGTGGAAGTTCCTCCACTGGATTTCGAGGACTTACTCATGAAATACGCAATTCGCATCGCTTTTTCCTTGTCTTTTTGTCCTATGGCTTTTTGAAGTTCGAAACTATTGAACTCTTTGCTAATTCCAATGTGGGTCTCTACTACTTTCCCATCGAGAACTTGATTTTCCTTTAAAATCAATTTGAGTTTGTCTAGTTCCGAGCGGATTCGAGAAAGATCATTTCCAAGATGGTCTGCCAGTAGTGCGGGAATGGAGGGCTCTACGGGAATTCCTAGTTTTTTGCATTCATTGGTGATCCACGCTCCAAGTTGATAGTCTTTAACCGGTTCACTTAAGAAAGCCATGGACTTCGACTTAAGCTTCTTCATGAACTTTTTACGTTCGTCCATTTTCTTGTGCTTGTAGGCCAGCACTAGGATAGTCGTAGGAATGGGATTCTCTACATAGGAACTGAATATTTCGCCTGCTTTCTCGTCAAACCGTAGATCTTGAGCCTCTTTTACAATAATAAGATTATAGTCTCCCATCATTGGAAATTGCTGCGCATAGGAAATGATTTGAGCTAGGTTTGTTTCCTTCCCATAGAGCACGGTTTGGCCAAAAGCCTTTTCGTCCTCTTGCAAAACTTCATTCTCTAACACGCTCACAGCCAAATCAATAAAGTAAGGTTCCTCACCGTGAAAAAAATAGATCGGAAGAAGTTCTTTATTTTTAATATTTTTGATGAGTAAATCTAATTCTTTCATACCTGTGCAAGTGCCAAAACTGAATTTTCCGAGGGACTTTGATTTTGCGATCCGTAGAGACAAAGATAAGTTTTTTATTTATGATTCAGTTCGCAAGACTTCGCTTTTACTTACCCCTGAGGAATGGGTAAGGCAGCATTGGATTCACTATTTCCTTCATGAGAAAGGCTATGCGCCTTCTTCCTTATTGTCTGAAAAAAAAATAACCCTTAACGGTCTTACCAAACGGCTAGATTTGGTTGTGACGGAGAAAACACGACCCAAAATTCTAATTGAATGCAAAGCCCCTAAAATACCGCTTTCGCAAAGTACCTTTGAACAAATTGCCCGCTACAATTCAATTGTCAAGGCAGAAACCATTCTCCTTAGCAATGGGCTTAATCATCTACTCGCTAAAACCACTGATAAAGGTTACGAATTTATAAAATTTGAATTTTAATTCTTCATGAGCACCCTATTTACAAAAAATCGATTTTTGTCCATTGTACCTCTTTTGGTCTTTGTCGTTACCTTTCTTGGATTTGGAATTTACAACCAAGATTTTTATGCCCTTCCTTCCCCTTTGGCTGCTCTCATGGGAATTGTGGCAGCCTTTGTTTTATTTAAAGGCACCCTTCAAAAGAAAATGGATACCTTTTTAAAAGGTTGTGGTGACGGACAGATTCTTACCATGTGTATTATCTATCTCCTTGCTGGCGCTTTTGCTGCGGTTTCGAAAGCGGCAGGCAGTGTCGATAGCATTGTGAATTTAGGAATGACCTATATATCCCCGCAATATTTTGCAGCCGGTATTTTTGTGATTGCCTCTTTCCTTTCTTTTGCCTCGGGAACTTCCGTAGGATCCATTGTCACGCTAGGTCCCATTGTGATTGAACTGGCAAGTAAGAGCGATTCTCCACTAGGTTTAGTGGGCGCCGCTCTCTTATGCGGAGCGATGTTTGGAGACAACCTTTCCATTATATCCGACACCACCATTGCGGCCACACAAAGTTTAGGTTGTGAAATGAAAGATAAATTTCGAGCAAATTTCAAACTCGCATTGCCTGCTGCGATTCTCGCACTTGGCTTTTTTATTTTTGCAGGTCGAAACGGATCTCCAAGTCCTATCGAGACCCCAAACCTGCATTTTGACCTTTTGTTAATTCTGCCCTACCTTATTGTCATTGCTTTAGCCCTGAAAGGAATCAATGTTTTTGTGACCTTATTTTTGGGGCTAGTTTCTGCCGCAATGCTTGGATTGTGGAACTCTAGCTTTGATTTCCTAACTTTAAGCAAGACCACCTACCAAGGATTTACCGATATGTCTGAAATCTTTTACCTATCTCTTTTGACAGGAGGTCTTGCCGCACTCGTAGAAAAAGCAGGAGGAATTCAGTATATTTTAAGTGCAATCAATCGACTCATCTTCGACAAAAAGAGCGCTTCTCTTGGGATTGGAGCACTTGTCAGTGCCACGAACCTTTGTGTCGCGAACAACACAATTGCGATTTTAATTTCGGGTAAAGTGGCAAAGGAAATCAATGACAAGTACGAGCTAGAAGCTAAAAACTCAGCCTCCATTCTGGATATTTTCGCCTGCTATATTCAAGGGTTTATTCCCTATGGAGCCCAGGTACTCATTCTAATATCCTTGAGTGGTTTTAAAATTGAGTATGTAGATCTTCTCTTAAATTCTTACTATCTTCACCTTCTACTTATTATAGCCCTTGGCTTTATCTTTTTCAAGAAGAAACCAGGGTCCAATGAACCATTAAAAACCGCTCATGATTAAAAACATCATATTTGATTTTGGAGGAGTCCTGATGGACTGGAACCCAAGATATTATTTCAAAGACTATTTCCAGGACGATGAAAAGATGGAATACTTTTTAGATTCTGTGGCCACAAATGAGTGGAATGCACAACAAGACAAAGGTAGACTCCTTAGTGAGGGAACGGATATACTTTTGAAACAGCATCCTCAGTGGGAAAAAGAAATTCGAGGGTACTACGACAACTGGACCACGATGCTTCGGGGAGAAATCCCTCACGGAGTAAGCGTTTTGAAAGAACTCTCCCAAACCTCTTATCATTTGTATGGGCTAACCAATTGGTCGCACGAAACCTTCCCCTATGCTCTGGAAAACTATGACTTCTTTCAACTTTTTGATGGAAAAATTGTCGTTTCTGGAGAGGAAAAATTAATAAAACCAGATCCTGAACTTTGGCACGTTTTACTTAGGCGTTATGAACTACAACCTGAAGAGTCCGTATTCATAGACGATAATTTTGAGAATTGTAAAACGGCAAAGAGTCTTGGCTTTCTTACCGTTTGGATTACAGAATCCACGGATTTAAAAAAGGAACTGATAAGTCTAGGAGTAGAGTTTAATTAATTTACGATTCTTCTCGATGCACGAGATCGGGCGAGAAAGCAGGAAGGCAAATGGAAACGTATTCGCATTCCTTAGAAAAGGGATTGCTATATCGTACTCTTGCTCCCTTCTCAATTAAGATGCTTTGTCCCTCTTCTAAATCGAGGACTTCCCCCTCGATTTCAAATCGTTTTTTGCCTCGCACAATCAGGGTGTATTCATCAAATTCGGGAGTCTGGAAGGGTTCAATCCAACCTTTTGGAGCCTTCATATGGGCTATGGATAAGCCCGGCGTTCCCATGGAATTCCCCCAATGTTCGAGAATCGTTTTCCCATCCGTGGTGGGTACGCGAAAGGGCGATTTTTGAACTTTATACTTTGGCATCTGGCGTAAACGTTAGTTTGGTTTCCTCTTTGATGACAGAGAGAACAATATGGCTGTGGTACTGGCCTATGTTAGGAATGTTCGCCACGACTTCCGTCATAAAACGGTTGTATTCTTTGATGTCTTTCGTCACTACCTTAATCATATAGTCGTAAGTCCCCGAAAGGCTTACTACCTCCAAAACCTTCGCTTCGGACATGATTTTGGTTTCAAATTCTTGGAGCCTTTCTAGGGACTGCTCTTTTAAGGTAATATTGCAATAGGCCGTCAGCTCAAAGCCCGCCTTTTCTTTGTTGATTACGGCGACGTACTTTTCAATAACCCCCGAACTTTTCATATTTTTAATACGCTCGTAGGTGGGTGAAAAGGAAAGTCCTACTTTTTCGGCTAAATCTTTCACCGAAATCGTGGAGTCTTCTTGCAGTAAGTTTAGGATTTTTTGATCCGTGGCATCAAGAGGTTTCATTTTTAAAATTTTTGTACACGTCGTTAAATTCATGGACGATTCGCTCTAAACTTAGATTTCCAATACTTCCAATGTGGGTATGAGAAAGACTCTTTTTTTGATAGTGGTAAGTCCCATTTTCAATCGAATTTCCTACTTTCCGATAGGCCTTGCGAAAACTATCTCCCTGAAGAACGAGCTCATTAATTTTTTCAACGCTGAAAAGATACTCATATTTTTTCTCATCCAGAAGATCTTTTTTCACCTCCATGTAGCCTAACATAAACTCCATGATTACGATAGAATCTTTTAAATCCGCGAGGGCAGGAAAAAGAATTTCTTTGGTGAGTTGATAATCCCGGTTGTACCCTGTCATTAGGTTATGACTTAACAAAGTTAACTCTGTAGGAAGAGCCTGAATTCGAGAACACTTTCCTCGAATCAATTCAAAAACATCTGGATTTTTTTTATGGGGCATGATGCTGCTACCGGTGGTAAGATCATCAGGAAACTCCACAAATCCAAAATTCTGATTGCTAAAAAGACATAGATCGTTCGCTAGTTTTCCAAGCGTAGAGGCAAGAGAGGCCATGGCGAAGGAGAGGGTCTTTTCCGCTTTGGTTCTTGTCATTTGAGCATAAATTGAATTGACATTCATCTTCTCTAAACCCAATTCACTTGTGGTATAATCTCGATCCAAGGGAAAACTAGAGCCGTATCCGGCGCCTGAGCCTAAAGGGTTTTTTGAGACAATGCTATAGGCTGTGGCAAGTATTTCAAGGTCTTCGCTAAAGGATTCGGCAAACGCACTAAGCCAGAGCCCAAAAGAGGAAGGCATTCCAATTTGAAAATGGGTATACCCGGGCATGAGTTCCTTCTCGTATTTTCCAGCGAGAGAAATTAAAGTACCAAATAAAGAGCTTGTGGCCTGCGCGAGGCCTTTGGCCTCTTCCCGTAGAAAAAGCTTAATGGCCAATAAAACTTGGTCGTTGCGAGAACGTCCTGTATGGATCTTTTCACCCGGAGCCCCTACAGCCTGAATGAGAGAGAGTTCAATTTGAGAATGCACATCCTCTACCCCAGGTTCTATTTCAAAGTTCCCAGATTCAGTTCGGTCCAGTAGAATTTGTAGATGCGCAAGGATTTCACTGAGCTCCTGCTTTTCAAGGTACCCAATTTTAGAGAGCATTTTCACATGCGCGGTGGTTCCGAGAATATCATATTTAGCAAGTTGCAAATCAAATTCAGGGTCCTTACCGACTGTGAACTTTTCAATAATTTCTAGTCCTTTGCTCTTCGTAGAATTTTTTGCCCAAAGTTTGGTCACCTTGGCCTTCTCACTTGAAGTGTTCATATTTTAATTTTTTTTGGATAGAAATAGCTCAGTCAAAAGTCCGATATACTCCTGAACTCCGTTGTATAATTCTGCTTTGTAAATAAATTCGTCTGCCGTATGGGATCTGGTGGAATCTCCAATGCCCATTTTCACAGAATCAAAAGGCATAAGAGCCTGATCTGAGATCGTAGGAGATCCATAAAGCGTATGTCCTTTTGCCTGTGCAGAAAGAACAATTGGATGATCCAAATTAATCTTTGAGGAATTCAGTCGTAAAGATCTAGCCTTCACCTTTGCCTCCAATAGCGATTCAAAATAAGCGACCACCTCCTGATTCGAATAAAACTCATTGGTTCGTACATCAACGGTGAAATTCGTTTGGTCAGGGACCACATTATGTTGGTGGCCTGCAGAGACCATCGTGACGGTGGATTTTACCTCGCCCAGAAGGTCAGAGCATTTTTCAAATTTCGCATTACTTACCTTTTCAATTTCCTTAAGGGCTTTGTAAATCGAATGATCTGTATTGGGATGCGCTGCATGCGAGGGCGTGCCTGAAACCATACAATCTAAGACCACGAGTCCCTTTTCTGCTACTGCCAATTGCATCTGCGTGGGCTCGCCCACTATTGCAAAATCAATTCTACCCAAGTCTTTTAAAATGCTTGCAATTCCATTCTTCCCTGAAATTTCTTCCTCGGCACTTGCCGCGAAAATAAGATTATAAGGCAGCTTTTTTCGATAGAAGAACACAAAACTAGCCCATAATCCCACGAGAGAAGCTCCCGCATCGTTACTTCCCAGCCCATAGATTTTTCCCTCCTCCTCATAGGCCTCAAAAGGATCTCTCGAATAGGATTGGTTCGGTGCGACCGTGTCGTGGTGGGAGTTGAGTAGGATCGTTGGAAGTTTAGGATCAAAATATTTATTCCTTGCCCAAAGGTTGTTTTCTTTTCGCTGAAAAGGAATCTTCTCCATGGTAAAGCAAACTTCTAAAAAATCAGCCGTCTCATTTTCATGGGTACTGAGCGAGGGGGTTTCAATGAGTTTCTTTAAAATTATCTCGCTTTTACGCTGTAATTTTTCTATCATGATTCAAGGATTAATTGGGTTCCTACCTTCCGATCAATGAGCGCGGACTCAAGTCCTGTACTTGACAAAATTTGCACTCTCGCCACTCCTTTTTCTAAGGCCTTAAATCCCGTTTCTAATTTTGGAAGCATTCCTTTTGCCACCTTTTGGCTTTCTTTTAAATTCAAATACTCTTTCTTCGAGAGTACAGGAATAAGGCTTTTTTCCTCGTTCACATTGAGCAAAACCCCTTCTTTTTCAAAACAGTAAAGTAGACTGACCTCATAGCTCTCTGACAATTTAATCGCAATTTCTGAAGCTAAGGAGTCTGCATTCGTATTCAAAAGTTCATACTCCTCTCCTAGCGTCAAGGAACAAACAATCGGAAGCACCCCTAAACTCAAAAGTTGAGAGAACACTTCTAGATTTACATTTTGCACATCGCCTACTTGTCCGTAATCTACTGGGCTTACTTCTCTTTTTTTCGATTGAACGGATTTTAAATCCGCTCCGCTTAGTCCTAAAGAAGTTAGTCCAGAAGCACTAAATTTCGCTACGAGTTGTTTGTTGAGAAGTCCTGCGTACACCATGGTACAGAGTTCAAGGGTTTCCTTAGTGGTTACCCGACGTCCATCCACCATTCGCTGCTCGATTCCGAGTTTCTTTGCATAGTGATTTAAAAGGGTTCCACCGCCGTGTACAAGAACCAAGTTTTGAGGTTTGTGCTTTGAAACAATCTCAATTACCCGATTTAAGGCCGAAAGAGAATTTAGGATTTCGCCTCCTATTTTAAGGACCTTTACCTGCTGCTTTTCCATCCCTACTTTATAAAGTTCCTTCAAGGGTTCGTTCGAGTACGGTCTGCATAGCCACGGTACGATTGAAAGCTTGCTGATACACTAGGGAATTCTCACTATCCAATAGCGCATCGCTCATCTCCAGATTGCGTCGAACAGGAAGACAATGCATTACTTTAGCCTGAGGGTTCTTTTTTAGAAAATCCTCCTGTAACAACCAGTTTTTTTGCACACTCGGCATGGTGCCATAGTTTTCAAAAGAAGACCAGTTCTTCACATAGACAAAATCCGCATTTTCAAGAGCTTCTTCTTGATCATGATAGACCTTGGCTCCTTGTACAAATTCGGGACTTAAATCGTATCCTTCGGGATTTGCAATAGAGAAATCAACCTCTGCTGCATTCATCCATTCTGCAAAGGAGTTGGGCACACACTGAGGAAGCGCTTTGGAATGGGGCGCCCAGGAAAGAACGACTTTTGGTGCACGTTCTAATTTCCAGTTTTCCTGAATCGTGATTAAATCCGCAAAACTCTGAAGCGGATGCCGAGTGGCAGATTCTAAGGAAATCACAGGGACTTTTGCGTAGGTGACGAAGCTTTTAAAGACATCTTCGCTGTAGTCTTTTTCGCGGTCGCTAAGACCCGGAAAAGAACGAAGTCCGATAATATCGCAATATTCACTTAATACTCTCGCGGCTTCTTTCACGTGCTCCGAGCTACTGCCGTTCATCACTTCTCCGTCTTTAAATTCCCAAGTCCAAGCCTCGGAACCTGGACTCACCAAAAGTACCTGCATGCCTAAATTCGCAGCGGCCTTTTGACTACTAAGTCTCGTTCTTAAACTAGGATTTAAAAACACAAGACCTAAGGTTTTATTTTGACCTCCTTTTGAATTGCCGTAAAGATCTTTTTTGAGCTCATGGGCATGCAAAAGAAGCTCCTTTAGGTTGGTCACATCAGCGAGGGATGTAAAGTTTTTCATGATAAAATTTGTTTTAAAGCGTGAAGCAAAGCATCGACCGCTTTTTTGTTTATAGTTAAAGGGGGAAGAAGTCGCATCGTTCGGGGGTTTGAAGCACTGCCCACCAAAATACCGTGCTCAACTCTTAATTGCTGCGCAATAACAGAGGCCGGCCCTTGGAAATCAATTCCCACCATAAGGCCCTTGCCACGAACCTGCTCGATCTGAGAAATTTTACCTAATTCTTCCAATAAATAATCTCCTAGGTTCGCAGCGTTTTTAATAAGACCTTCATTTTCAATTACTTCTAAAACTGCAATGCACGCTGCACAGGCAAGGTAATTCCCTCCGAATGTAGTCCCCAGCATCTTTTTTTGCGAGGGAATTCGAGGGCTAATAAGCACACCTCCAACCGGAAACCCGTTCCCCATCCCCTTGGCAATTGTAATTAGATCAGGCCTAAGGGTGCTGTGTTGATGAGCGAAGAACCGACCGCTTCTAGCGTAGCCACTTTGCACTTCGTCGAGAATCATAAGGAATCCATGTTTTTTAGCTAACGTTTCAATCGTTTCAAGCATCGAAGAAGAAGGAAGGTGAACACCTCCAATTCCTTGAATTCCTTCTATAATCACACCTGCCAAAGAGTCTTTGTGCTCTTCCACAATCTGTGAAAACATTAGTGGGTTGTTAAACTCACAGAATATAAAATTCTCAGATTCATTGACGGGAGCCACAATTGAGGGATCGTCCGTGGCAGCCACTGCGGCAGAAGTTCTTCCGTGAAAGGCACCGTGAAACGCAATGAACTTTTTCTTCCCTGTAAAAAAAGAGGCTATTTTAAACGCATTCTCATTGGCCTCTGCGCCGGAATTGCAAAGAAACAGCTCATAATCCGCGTATCCACTTACTCTTCCCAAAAGTTCAGCCAACTTCTCTTGCAATGGATTTTGCACTGAGTTCGAGTAGAATCCGATTGAACTCAGCTGCTTGGAAAGAGATTCTTGGTAGTGAGCATGGCTATGCCCAATCGAAATCACGGCATGTCCTCCATAAAAATCCAAATACTGTTTACCGTTTTCATCCCAGAGATAGCAGTCTTTTGCTTTCACGATCTCTAAAGGAAGTCGAGAATAGACTTCAAATAATTTCATAATCCCTTTCTTTAAGGTTCTTATACTTTTTTCTTAATACACAGAAGCTTTTAACTGAAGTCCACAGGTGGGAGAAAGTCCTAGCATGAGGTTCATATTTTGTACCGCTTGCCCCGAGGCTCCTTTGATTAGATTGTCAATTGCTACGTGCACCGCCAAATCTTGCCCTACTTGCTCTAGGTAGATCAAAGCTTTGTTCGTGTTTACAACTTGTTTTAAATCAATCGGACCAGGAGAAACATGCACAAAATCGGAGTATTTGTATGCGTATTTATACGCTTCAATCACTTCGGACGAGGGTTTCTGAGTTTTCAGCATTAAGGTCACAAAAATCCCTCGGGTAAAGGCCCCGCGCCAAGGCACAAATTGAAAATCTATCGGTTTTTCCTGTACCACTGAGATTCTTTTTAAGATCTCATCGTTGTGTTGATGTGTAAAAGTCTTATACGGAGAAACATTGCCCGTACGCCAATTTGCATTTGTCGTATGAACAAGGGATTTGCCTGCGCCGGTGGATCCTGTAATCCCCACGCAGCTCACTTTGTCGATTTCTTGGATTTTCGCAAGCGGCAAGAGACCTAGTTGGATAGCGGTCGCAAAACAGCCCGGATTCGCAATGTGCGTAGCCTTTGCAATTTGATCCTGGTTAAATTCACTCAGGCCGTAGACAAATTTACTTTCGTCCCAAAGTTCATCCACCCGGAAATCATTGCCTAAATCTATAATTCTAGTACCTGTTCCCAAGTGCTCGTTATTTTCTGCCATCCAATTTCGGCTCTCGCCATGAGGAAGGCATAAAAAGATAACGTCTGCGGGCTCAATAATTTCTTGAAACACTAAAGAAGTCTCCCCTAGTAGATCTTTATGTACCTCTGAGACCGGTTGCCCTTGCATACTGGTAGAGGTTAAGAAGGAAATCTTTACGTAGGGATGGTAGAGAAGAATTCGTATTAGCTCTCCTGCCGTCACTCCGGTTGCACCTACAATGCCAACCGCTATTTGATTTTGCTCTTTACTCATGACTGTGAATTTGATGGTATATACTTAGGGCATTGGCGTAAATCTTAGAAAATCCTTTTGCATCCTGTGCGCTCCACCCCTTATTCACTTCTCCATACACGCCTGCGGCGCTCTGCATTAAATCATTAGGAGATTCTATTCCCTGAAGCGTAAAATAATGAGGATTAAGCTCAACAAAGACCTTCCCTGAAACCTTGTCTTGGGAGCTTTCGAAAAAGGCTTCGAGGTCTTTCATCACAGGATCTAGCACCTGCGCATCGTGCAGGTAATTGCCATACTGAAGCGCCAATTGGTCTTTCACGAGAAGCTGAGCTTTGCTAAGGGTATGCTTTTCTAGCAGATGGTGAGCCTTTAAAAGAATCATCGCTGCAGAGGCTTGAAAACCGACTCGACCTTTGAGTCCGATAATGGTATCTCCCACGTGGATCTCTCGTCCAATCCCGAAGGGCTGCGCTAAAGATTCAAGATATTGGATAGCCTCTATGGGCATTGAAAACTTTTTATCGTCCACCCCTATAACTTCTCCTTTCTCAAAGGTAAGACCTACTACAAGGGACTCTTTTGCTGTGACCTTTGTAGGATAAGCCTCTTGAGGCAAGGGGAGGTTTGAACTTAAGGTTTCTTTTCCTCCTACGGAGGTTCCCCAAATTCCTTTATTGATGGAATACATGGATTTTTTAAAATCCATTTGGAATCCATGGGACTGTAAAAACTCAATCTCCTGCGTTCTCGAATAGTTTAAATCTCGGATTGGAGTTAAGATTTCTACAGTAGGACAAAGAATTTGAAAAA
The DNA here is from genome assembly GCF_057838485.1 of Epilithonimonas sp. KH_059. Lineage (NCBI taxonomy): Bacteria > Pseudomonadati > Bacteroidota > Flavobacteriia > Flavobacteriales > Weeksellaceae > Epilithonimonas > Epilithonimonas sp. KH_059. Next base: position 123,553 of record NZ_CM174468.1, on the reverse strand, counting down.
TCGAATCAAAACGGATTTGATCATTTCCGGCCCCTGTACTACCATGGGCTATATAAGTAGCTCCAATCTTCTTTGCATACAGAGCAAGGGCTGAAGCCTGATAGACTCTCTCTGAGCTAACAGAAAGCGGATAGGTATTGTTTTTAAGCACATTTCCATAAATCAAAAACCGAAGACAGTTTTGGTAGTAGGTCTTTTGCTCATCCAGTACATGAAAACTAGCCGCACCTAGTTCAAGTGCCCTTTTTTCTATTTCTTTCAATTCCTCGGGGCTAAACCCTCCGAGGTTTACCAAAACAGCATGCACCTCCAAATTCATACTCTTTGAAAGATACACCGAACAAAACGACGTGTCAAGCCCACCACTGTAGGCCAAAACTACTTTTTCCATAACCATTGTTTCTTATTTTTAAATTTTGCAAACAGCGGGAGACCTGCTTTTTTACTTTTTGTTAAGACCGGATCTTGAGCCCCTTTGTTCTTTTGGGCATGGGGATCGAAAAGCATAGCGGTGCACAGGCAGTTCTTTCGCTCTTTGCTTTTTAGAATTTCATAATTCACGCAACTTTCGCAACCCTTCCAAAACACATCGTCCTGGGTTAGCTCGTCATAAGTAACGGGAGCATAGCCTAGATCGCTGTTGATTTTCATCACAGCTCTACCCGTGGTTAATCCAAAGATCTTGGCTTGCGGAAATTGTGCTCTAGAATACGCGAATGTGGCAAGTTTAATTTTCTTGGCAAGTCCCTTTTCACGGAACTTTCTTTTGACAATTAAGCCTGAATTGGCGACATAGGTTTTATCGCTCCAGGTTTCAATATAACAGAATCCTGCCCACTCTCCTTTTGTAGTAAAAGACATGATTGCTTTGTTCTCTTCAATCTTTTGCTCCACATAGGAGGCACTGCGTCTCGCAATGCCGGTTCCTCTTGCAAGGGCTGATACTTCAATTTCTTGTAAAATTTCAGGCACATATTTTTTATGGGATGTTTGCGCCACGATTACTGTAAATTCAATTTCTTCTTCCACTTTTATCTAAAACAAAGTGCAAATTTAGATAATTTACCTTTACTTACAAAGAACAAAAGATAAATTATTTTAGAAAGAAGCTTAAAAAGGGTTTTTAATCTGAATAGTGTGGAATTGGAAGAAATTTTATCTATAGAAAAAACAGCCCCTTTTGATATCCGTCTATTGAGTTTCTTGTCGCTTATTTTTTGGCGAATATCGTTTCAATTCATTATAATCAACTGTCTATTCTTCGGGTACAGCAAATAACAAAAAGCCGCCTCAAAATTATATTGAGGCGGCTACTCTGTTTTACTAAGGATTTCCCTAGTTCTTTTTATTTAATTTCTTGAATTTAAAATAGGAAACGGTAGCTAAAAGAAGCATAGAACCAGTTCCTATGTAAACCCATGCCGGTACCGGAACTGGATCTCCTGCTGCGTAGGAATGGAGTCCACTTAAGTAATAGTTCACTCCGAAATAGGTCATAATAATTGAAGAAATGGCAAACATGCTTGCTACGTGGAACGCCCATCTTCCTCGAAGACCCGGTACGAGACGCATATGGAGAACAAAAGCATACACCATTACAGAGACAAAAGCCCAAGTTTCTTTCGGGTCCCAGCTCCAATAACGTCCCCACGATTCATTCGCCCAGATTCCCCCTAAAAAGGTTCCTACTGTTAAGGCATAGAGTCCAATGGTGAGGGACATCTCTGACACAATGGTGAGTTCCTTAATCGTTCTTTCGTTATGCAGTTTGTAGATATTCTTATTTGCAAGAAGGTAAAACACGAGGCATATAATTGCAATCACGAAGGAGAGTCCAAAGAACCCATAACTCGAAGTAATGATCGCTACGTGGATAATTAGCCAATACGATTTAAGAACCGGTACAAGCGGTGTAATCTGGGGATCCAGCGCAGAGCCTCCATGAGCAAAGCCCATCATAATCACCGCAACCATAAATCCAGCTGCCGGAATTAAGGCATTTGAATTACGGTACAAGGCAAACCCGGCTGTAATTCCAACCCAGGAGATAAATACGATTGCTTCGTATCCATTGCTCCAAGGAGCGTGTCCTGAAATGTACCAACGTCCTATTAAACCAAGTAGTTGCAAGAACCAACCGATTGCACCAATATAGAGAACAACCTTTATGAGTTTCGCGATGATGGCTTTCTTCTTAAATAGATCCACAAAACCTAAAAGGATGAGAAGTCCTCCAATTAGGGTATAGAATATTAACAAACGGAAGTTGATATCCACCTCATTCATGAAGACCTCCGCCTTTACTTTTGAATCGCTAGGAACTACATTTTTCCCCCAAGTTTGTTGGTAATTTGAAAGGTCTTGAAGTGCGGCATCTGCCTCAGCCCAATTTCCTGTTTGCTGTGCGTGAAGCACAGAGGAGAAATAAGGACCCATCACTTTTTGGGATTCCATGTCCGGTTCAAAATTTTGATCTAGCCAAGAATGCCATGTAGAGTTTGGATCGTTCTTCACCGGAACGATTCTCATGAATTGACCTGAGAAAAATTCATTAAAAATTTGAACTCTTTCGTTTACAGAAATTACTTCTTTATCGTAATTGGTTTGCTCTGCTGGTTTCTTTGCAAACGCAGCATTATAATCTTCCTCAAGAACGTAATTCAAATTTCCATTCTGATCCGATGGGAACAAATTCATAAGGGCTGTATACCCCTCATCATTCGCTTTGGTTTTTCTCTTGAGTTCGTCTCCTCCTTTGGTTCCCACTTTAATAAGGGGTACCATAGTCCAACTTGGTGTATCGGTATTAATGGATAAAAACCACTGCTCAGGAGTTAATTCCTTATCCCCTGTTCCTTTAAACTTATCTTTTTTATAAAGTTTACGAAGTACATTTAAAGCTTGTGTGCTCATCGGAACAATTCTTCCCTCGTAATTCTGTACGAGCAAATAAGCAAACTTATCCGCGTGCTCTTTGGAAATTCTAGATTTCCCGATGGCTTCGTCCGCCGAGATTACTCGTAGGGCCGTCATCGACTGTGCAATTGAATTCTGATTCGAAGCCTGTGGCTGGGTGGAAGCCGTAGCATTCGAATCGGTCGCATGAATCGTACCGTCCTCATGGGCATGGGTCGAGGCATTGGCTGCGCTTTGATTCGTAGCCCTCATTTGTGGACTTCCGTCTGAGGTGCCATGAGTTTCTATTTTCTGCGCATTAAGGCCGACGCTTAAAAGCAGTAAAAGCGCAAGAGTCGTATTTTTACGATTGATGTTCTTTAGCATGGTATTTAATTTTGAAAAGTGAGTGCCTTTCCAAAAGAAGATAATAAACATGGAGGTAAAGAGTAAGAAATACCCAATGTACGTCACAAGTGTTCCCCAATAATCATGGTTCACAGACAGGTGAGTTCCTCGTCTATCTTGGTCAAAACTGGCTTGGAAAAATCGATACCCCTTGTGATTAAGTACATGGTTCATGTAAATTTTATAAGGCGTCTGTTTTCCCTCGTCAATAATTTGAATGTGACTTTCGTACGCACTTGGAGAAGAACTTCCTGGATAGGTTTCCATCACAAAGTCATCTAATTTAAGTGCAAACGGTGTAGTGTAAATCTTAGGACCAAAGCCTAGCATAATGTTGATTCCGTCCAGGGTAATTTGTTTATACAAATTAGGATTTCCTCTTTCCACGACAAGCTCGACCTGTTGGGTTGTTTTTGGCCCTTGCACTTCTACAGTGAGTGCATCTGGGACAGCTTTGTCCTTGTTTCGATCTCCTTCAAAAGCAAGAAGGGAACCTTTTGTAAGTCCTTCTGGAACTACAATTCGAATGTCGTTAATTGTGTAGAGACTTCGAAGTGCCAAAGGCTCATAAACATTTGCCTTTACAGAACCACTGTCCTGCGTTGCCATGACCATATATTTAGAATCAACGGGTGTTTTCAAGGATAACGAACCGTCCGCATCTTTTTTAAACTCAATCGCTCCTTCAATCGGATTATTGAAACTCACGAGAGTTCCGTTTAAGGATTTAGACTCTCCTTCTTTCAAATAATAGTTGAGTCTTCCGCGATCGCCTGTTGTCACAAAGTGAAGGTACTCCTGCCCATCGGCACTCGCCACCAAACTGTCTTTTTTACGCTGGATATATTCAAGTGCTTTCACTTTCACTTTCTCTCCATGAAAATCATAATTGGCTTTAAAGTTATGATGAATAGGGGACATCATATACTGAACATCCTTATAACTAAGAACATCGCCTGATTTTTCCATTTGAATCTTAAAGAAGGTCTTGTCCGTAATAATTTCGTTCGAGGTTTCCCCTTCTCTAATGAGCATAATGCCCTCAAAACTAATGTATCTTGTAATGGCACCTCCTAAAAACAGAAGGATAAAGGACAAGTGAAACACGAGTACTGGCCACTTTTCTTTGCGCCACAAACGATAGCGTCCTATGTTTCCAATAAAGTTTAATATTAACAGAACCATCACCGCTTCGAACCATTTGGCCTCGTAAACAAGTGCCTTTGCCGTTGGGGTACCGTAATCGTTCTCTAGAAATGTGGCATAACCCATTGCTCCCGCATAAACTAAAAGCAGAACCGCCATGGTTCTAGTCGAAATTAAAATGCTTTGAATCTTTTTCATAATCTTGACGTTACCGACCTTAGAGTCGATTTTTACCGTTTGGATGCAAAAATACGCCCTATAATCTTAACACACGAATTTCCATCAAGATATTTCCATCTAAATTTGAGTCAAATCCCTGCAAAAGTTGGAGATTAGATATTCTGCTGCGATGGCCAAATTCTAAAGTAAAAACATTAAATTTGCCAAGATTGAACTTATGGAAAAGAAAATTAAAACCCCCTCTACAAGCCGCACGCTTAGCGATAACAAAACGCTTTCGAAACCGCGCATCTTTTTTGGCCTGTTTTTTATTCTACTGAGCCTCATACTCTTTTTGTCCTTTATTTCCTTTTTATTCAATTGGAAAGCGGACCAAAGCCAAGCAGGTAGCATGCTAGACAAAACAATAAAGTCCTCTAATTTCATTGGGAAGTTAGGCGATTATCTGGGCAACTTGTTTATTTTCCAGAGCGTAGGAATCGCAGCCTTCCTCGTTGCCTTCCTAATTTTAATGCTGGGTACCCTTATCTTAAAAAAGAAATATTTCAAACCTTGGAAAACCATTGGTCATTCCCTCTTTTTCATTTGTTGGCTTCCTATTTTCCTAGGAGCAGTCACCCAAGGAGAAGGTGTATTAAGCGGAGTTTACGGCTATCAAATCATGGATTTTTTAGCCTCCATGATTGGAAGTGTAGGACTATGGCTTGTATTAGGTTCCAGTATAGCACTTTACTTTATTCTTGAGTTTAATTTAAGACCCAGTGCAATCAAAAAAAGACTTAACGATATTAACGATAGTACCCTTGGAAAAGTCAAAGAATTTTTGCCAAGTTCAAATTCATTTGATCAAGAAGAGGAAATCGAAGATGAGACTGAGGAAGATTCTCTAGAATCTAAAACCCAGACTAAAACAGAGCCTAACTCCCCTCTTAGTGCTCAAAAAGAAACCTTGGCTAGTAGCGCTATTTCACTCACCCCCACACTAAACAACCCCGTGAGCGCAGTTCCAAAAAAGGAATTGAGTGAAAAAACAGAAACGACAAAGGAGGACTCCTTTGACTTCAACGTGGAAATTGCAAAGGAGGAAGATCAGTGGGATGAAATGGCACAAAAATCTGCAGACCTTGTGAAGGAATATGGACTTTTCGATCACCGATTGGAACTAGCCAAATTTCAAATGCCCACCCTCGAACTATTGAAAGACTATGGAAACGAAGAAATTTCCATTAACCAAGACGAACTAGAAGAAAACAAAAACAGAATTGTGGGACTGCTTAAAAACTTTAATGTAGGAATTTCCGAAATTAAAGCGACCATAGGTCCCACCGTCACACTTTACGAGATTGTGCCCGATGCTGGAATTCGGGTTTCTGCCATTAAAAAACTGCAAGACGATATTGCTTTAAATCTTTCAGCGCATGGGATTCGGATTATTGCCCCTATGCCAGGCAAGGGGACCATTGGAATTGAAGTGCCCAGAAAGAACCCAACCATGGTGTCTATGAAAAGCGTTCTCGCTTCTCAAAAATTCCAAAATACGGACATGGATTTGCCAGTGGTTTTTGGGAAAACCATTTCAAACGAAATCTTCATGGCCGATTTAGCCAAAATGCCTCACCTTCTGATGGCAGGGGCAACCGGTCAAGGAAAGTCTGTGGGGATTAATGCGATTCTAACCTCACTTCTCTACAAGAAACACCCAAGCGAAATTAAATTCGTGATGGTGGATCCTAAAAAAGTGGAGCTAACCCTTTATTCGAAAATTGAGCGCCATTACCTAGCCAAACTGCCGGGTACGGACGAAGCGATCATTACGGAAAACTCAAAAGTAATTGCCACACTGAACTCCTTATGTGTGGAAATGGACACTCGATACGATCTTCTAAAAAATGCATTTTGTCGTACCATTAAGGAGTATAACAAAAAATTCTCTGAACGAAAGCTGAATCCTGAAAACGGACACCGATACCTACCCTACATCGTTTTGGTAGTGGATGAATTTGCAGATCTAATTATGACGGCAGGGAAAGAAGTGGAACATCCAATTGCCAGACTAGCCCAGCTAGCAAGAGCCGTGGGTATTCACCTGATTGTAGCCACACAAAGACCTTCTGTGAACGTAATTACAGGGATGATTAAAGCGAACTTCCCAGCAAGGGCTGCTTTCCGTGTGATTTCCAATGTCGATTCCCGTACGATTTTAGATTCCCCTGGTGCCGAGCAACTCATCGGAAAAGGAGACATGCTTTATTTTAACGGAAATGAAATTGTTCGACTCCAGTGTGCCTTTGTTGACACCCCGGAAGTAGAAAGGATTGTGGATTACATTGGAGCTCAAAAAGGATACAGTTCGGCAATGGTTCTTCCAGATCCTCCCCAAGAGGAAGGTTCTTCAGGCACCGTTGAGTTTGATCCCAACGAAAAAGATGCCCTCTTTGAACAAGCAGCCAAAATTGTGGTCTCTACCCAACAAGGTTCCACCTCGATGCTTCAACGTCAATTAAAACTTGGATACAACCGAGCGGGTCGCATCATGGACCAATTGGAAGCAAGCGGTATCGTCGGTGGGTTTAATGGAGCCAAAGCAAGGGAGGTTTTGATTACGGATTTAAATGCTTTGGAACAATTTTTGGAAGAATTGCGCCCGTAAGCTAGGAAAGACTTGAAGTCGCAGCCTAAGGGCTGCCGGTTTAACTTTTGAAGAACTAGCTTATCCAAGAAAGAGTAATTCACAAAATTGAAAGTAACAATGATAAAAAAAATTGCCATAGCACTAGGAACCTTTGCATTTCTAGGTACCTTAAGCGCGCAGAGTGCGGATCAAAAATCGAGAACGATTCTCGATGCGGTTTCCAAAACCTATAAATCCAACCAAAACACGTACTTTAAATTTGCATACGGAACCGGTCCTTCAGGGAAGGTCACCCAAACGCAGACCGGGATCTTCTATACAACTCCCTCCAAGTACAAGCTAACGATTATGGACACCGAGCAACTTTTTGACGGATCCAAAGTATACAACATTAGCAAGGACGATAAGGAAGTCACCATTGCGAAGGCTTCTGGGAGCGAGATGATGTTCTCGCCTACCAATTATTTAGATACGTACAAGACCAATTACGAAACGACCTATGTCGGGAAACGCCAGCTCAATGGAGTTCAAACGGACCTCATTAAGCTAACCCCCGTAAAAAAGAGTGGGATTAAATATGTATTTATCTACGTAAACTCGCCGAAGAATCAACTGGTAAAAGTGGAACAGTATTCTTCAGACAACCAAGTGGCCGTAATTGCCATTCAGGACTACCGTGCAAACCAAAAATTAGAGTCTAATTTTTTCCAGTTTAACCGTCAAGCGTATCAAAATTATCTGATCACGGAATTATAATTCAAAAAATCCATAGAGAATAGAGTCACAAAGTTTTTGCTTTGTGACTTTTTAAGTATTTTTGTCCCAATGAAATTACTAGACCGCTATATAATTAAGACCTTCTTCGGGCCGTTTCTTTTTATCTTCAGCGTGCTGTTCTTCATTTTCATTGTGAACATCATCTGGATTCAGATGGCACAGTTCATGGGCAAAGGACTAAGTACCTTTGAAATCATCAAACTTTTATTCTACATGGGGGCCACGGTCGTGGGAATGGTTCTTCCTCTTACGATTCTACTCTCCTCTATTATGACCTTTGGAGACTTTGGGGAGCGGTATGAACTTGCCGCCATGAAAGCAGCTGGGATTTCCCTGGTTCGTGTAATGATGCCTTTGTTCCTTGTGAATGTTCTTCTTGCCAGCATACTCTTTATCTTTCAGAACAATATTACGCCCGACTTTCAAAGGAAGGCGAAAAACATGCTGTATAATATTGCGGCCACAAAACCTGCTTTAAACTTTACTCCGGGACAGTTCATTCATGAACTCCCTGGCTTTGCCGTCAAATTTGATGAAATTTCGGGTGAAAACGCAGAGAACTTAAAAGGGGTCTTTATTCATAAATCCACCAATATCTATGAAGATCAACAGGCCATTGTAGCAAAATCTGGAAAATTCGTTCCTGCGGCCGACAAAAATTATTTAAAGTTGCTTCTTTTCGACGGCTATGTCTTTGAGGACAATTATAAAAACAAGGATTATTATCAGCGATTAAAGCAGCCGAATCAGGCCATTAAATTTGACACCTTGGTTTCTCATTTTGACGTGAGCGAGCTCATTAGCAATGCCATCGAAAAAGAACAAATTACAGACGATTACCGCTTCCAAACCTTCGGACAAATTGACCAGACCATTGTAAATAGAAAAAAGGAGAACAAAGAAATCGTCGCAGGCATGGGCCTATCCCTCGTTAGCCAAGCCAATAATTACATTCAAATTATTGAAGCGAACAAAAAACAAGATCAAAAATTAAAACCTCAATACAAACTGGATACAATCAAAAGTGACCAGAAACTAGAGATGCTCTATTCTGCTTATAACAAAATAGAGTCCCAGAAAAACGAACTTAAGGGCAAGGAGGAACAAATGTATGGTATCATCAAATTTCAAAACAAGATGATCATGCACCAACAGCGTATCTTCGCCTACTCCATTACGTGTCTCATCTTTTTCCTCATTGGAGCCAGTCTAGGTAGCATCATCCGAAAAGGAGGAGTGGGACTCCCGGTGGTCATTGCCATCGTAATTTTCATCATCTTCTATGTCATGAATTTAACGGTCGAAAACCTGTCTTGGAAAGGAAAAATGAACGCATACTTGGCAGCCTGGATTCCGAATCTAGTGCTCTTCCCTTTTGCGGTTTGGCTCACGATTAAAGCGGTTAGAGACTCTCAATTGTTTGATGCGGAAAAATACCGAGCCTTCTTCAAACCGCTTATTGCAAGATTTCAAAAGAAGCCTGAAGAACACAAGCGATATCAATAAACTCTTTTCAATCTAAAAAGGACAACTCCCGTAAAAGCTACAAACGCAGGGCTACACCTCTGTATTTTACAAAAAAATTCTTCTTTTGTGGATAGATTCATGAAAAATCAGTACTTTAGAATCCACAGGGGGTATTCTACTTTTGATTGCACACGGAATAGCCTTAAAACTTCGCTGCACCCATGAAAATCAACAAACCTTTCAATCAGCTACACAAAGAAGAATACCTCTATTATATAGAAAACCACAAGCAGTATTCGGATTTTAATACACTGGGACTGTATCGCTCTCTCCTAGAAAACCAAATGCTTACTTTGAATGAACTTCTCGAAATCCGTGAATTTGCCCATTCCTATTTCCAAAAGACTTTTGATTTTCTACAACTCAAAGATCCTAGAACGTATATGAAGGTGGTCACTTTGGGTGAGGACCTAACCCCGCAAGAACGTCAAGTGCTCTGGGAAAGCGTCCGCGACAACCAACAAAAAATCCTGAAAGAAAAACGCTTTGGGCACCGCAATTTCGGCACTTATTCCAAACACGAATGCGGACTTCCCTACTGTACACTCGATGGACTAATGGTCAAGCAAAATTCGCCCCTAGGCCGTGACGGCATCTGTTTCGAAAGTGATGAAAACAAAGACGAAAAAGAAAACAAATCAAAACGATTGCAAAAAGAAAAGCGCAATTTCAAACAGAACAAAAACAGGTTTGAGGATTAGAGAGGCTTCCACGAAAGTGAAAATTGCTTGGAACTACGCCCCAAATCCTCCCCTCACAACTTTACAATCCAGCATCGCATTTTTCCCCTAAAAATAAAGACAAAAAAAAGGGATCTATTAATTGAGATCCCTTTTTTTTGTAAGGTAAGCAAGCGATTCTTACACTTTCATAATATCCGCTTCTTTTACTTTAACTTGTTCATCGATCAGTTTTACAAACTTATCGGTTAATTCTTGCACAGAAGCTTCGGTTTGTTTGACTAAGTCTTCCGATACACCGTCCAATTTTTTGAGTTCTTTCATTCCTTCTTGACGCGCGTTACGAACAGTAACTTTGCTCTGCTCTGCTTCCGCTTTCGCTTGCTTGGCAAGGTCTCTTCTTCTTTCCTCGGTCAAAGGAGGTACATTCAAAATAATGGTATCTCCATTGTTGGAAGGGGCAAACCCTAAATTAGAATCGATAATTCCCTTTTCAATGGAACGGATTGCCGTCCGGTCCCAAGGTTGAATTGAAATGGTCATGGCATCTGGAACCGAAACGTTTGCTACTTGAGAAAGAGGCGTAGGGGCACCGTAATATTCTACCATTACATCTTGCACCATCGTAGTCGAGGCTCTTCCTGCACGTATCTTTTGAAACGCGTGCTCTAAGTGTTTGATTGCGGCATTCATTTCGTCATTCACTGACTCCACAATTATATCTAATTCTTCCATCACGTATATATAATTTGATAGGTTACACATTGTTTGTTGCTCTTTGGATCTTTCTCCAAAAAAAATTAGTTCACAAGGGTTCCGACCTGCTCTCCTTGCACCACTTTCAGCAAATTGTCCTGTTTGTTCATATCAAACACGAGAATTGGCAAATGGTTTTCGTGGCTTAAGGTAAAGGCGGTCATGTCCATTACTTTTAAGTTCTTTTCAAAGACTTCTTTAAAACTTAAGGAATTAAATTTTACAGCGTCGGCATTGGTTTCCGGATCGCTGTCGTAAATCCCATCGACACGGGTTCCTTTTAAGATGACATCTGCTCCCACTTCGATCGCACGAAGCGTTGCAGCTGTATCCGTCGTGAAATAAGGATTTCCTGTACCGGCTCCAAAAATCACTACTCTTCCTTTTTCTAAGTGACGTGTGGCACGTCTCTTAATAAAAGGTTCTGCAATTTTATCCATTTCAATGGCACTTTGCAAACGGGTATACACCCCTAGGTTCTCAAGGGCGCCTTGAAGTGCCATCCCATTAATTACGGTGGCAAGCATTCCCATATAATCGCCTTGAACCCGGTCCATTCCATTGGCGGCTCCTGCAAGTCCTCGGAAAATATTACCTCCTCCAATGACGATCGCCACTTGGCATCCTAGATCCACCACCTTTTTGATCTCTTTTGCGTACTCCTCTAGGCGATTGTTGTCAATTCCATAAGCACGTTCTCCCATCAGGGCTTCTCCACTTAATTTCAGAAGGATTCTTTGGTATTTCATTTCTTTTATTTTCCTAGGTGCAAATATAAGGAAATGTCCATAATTTGTGGCCTGGCAATTAAAATAACCTTTTAATTTTTGAAGCTCTTTCAAAATGACTTACTTTTGTAAGGCATTTTTTCAAAGTCTAACACTTTGATCCCGCGTAAAATTGATTAATACTAAACTACTTTCTTTATGAACCGCAAACCTGTCATTGCCATGGATGGATTTTCCTCCACAGGAAAAAGTTCAATTTCAAAAGAAATTGCGAAAAAGCTAGGCTTAATCCACCTCGACACAGGAGCTCTGTACCGTGGAATCACCTATTTTGCGCTGAGCAAATGTCGCACATCAAAGAAGTCCTTGAATCTAGAGAAGCTCTATTCCCACTTTGATCGCATTGAACTCGAGTTTAAGCAAAATGAAAACGAACTAGACCTCTATCTTAATGGACAGAATATCGCAATGGAAATCCGATCTCCGGAAGTGAGCGACCATGTAAGTTACATTGCAAAACAGGCTCCTGTCAGAGACTTTTTGCTTTCTACACAACGGCAAATTGCGCAAAAAGGAGGCGTAATTATGGACGGTCGTGATATTGGTACCACCGTACTTCCCGAGGCTGATTATAAGTTTTTTCTGACCGCTAGTATTGACGAAAGGACTCTTCGCCGCTACCTTGAACTGCTTTCTTTTGGACAACAAACGACTAAAGAGGAAGTAAAACAGAACCTTGAGCAGCGTGACAAGATGGACAGCGAACGCGAGGTATCTCCTCTTCGCAAGGCAGAAGATGCCATTTTGATCGACAACACAACCCTAACCAAGGAACAAACCATTGCACTCATTTTGTCTCATATCACGAAGTAAAAAGAGAATTTTTGTCCTATTTTGAGCTGGAAAGCGAAAAAATATCATAATTCCCACCTTAACATACTTTATGACCGCCTGGTTTCAATTTTGGCATTTTTGTTGCACCTTCAGTAAAGAACCATTAAACGATTAATAACATCAAAATTCAAGAACAAATGGCAAAGAAAGGAAATAATACAGCGGCCGTATTGGCAGGACTTTTAGCAGGAGCAGCCGCAGGCGTAGTTTTAGGAATGCTTTATGCACCTGAAGAAGGAAAAGAAACTAGAAAAAAAATCAAAACCAAAGCAGAGGATCTAGCACACCAAGCGCAAGAACAGTACGGAAAAACCTCTGAGCAGGTAAAAGACCAGTACGGTAAGACCGCAGAAAAGGTAAAAGATCAATACGGCATTGTGTCGGAAAAAGTAAAAGATCAATTCAGTCAAATTTCATCGCAAGTGAAAGAGACAGCGGACAAAGTATCGAGTTCTGTAAAAGAAGGCTATGACAAGTACAAAAACCAAGCTGCAGGAACGGTAGCAGAGGTCTCAAAAGACATTGAAACGGAACTAGACGCCTTAAAATAACAAAGGCGCCTTTCTCCAAGGCTAGGCATTTAAATATTCATGGGAAACTTAGCTTTTTTAAGTTTCCCATTTTTTGTAAATTCACACCAAATTTCTATTACGTATGATTCATCTCGTTAAAGAGTACGCAAGCAAACGACTCGAGCTCCTGAAATTAGAAGCGACTGAAAAATCTTCGAAAGGCGCTGGATTCCTTGTTTTCATCAGCCTGGCAGCTTTGGCTGCTCTGTTTTTCATTCTCTTATTTAATATCGGTGTAGGACTCTATATTGGTTCTTTACTCGGGAACTACGGCTATGGAATCCTAATCGTAGCGGGTTTCTACCTACTTGTATTATTGCTGCTCCTTGCACTGCGAAAATTCATCACAACCAAAGTGGCAGGAGGAATCATCAAATTTATAAACGACTAAGATTATGGCCAAAATTACGACCATCGAGGAGCTGAGAAAAAGAAAGCTCGAACTCAAGGCCGAAGTTCAAGAACTAGAGGGCCTACTTACCTTTGAAAGTCCAAAAGAATCATTAAGTATTCTCAGTGGAGGATTCTCCGATCAGTTTTTGACGGAAAAACCGGCAAAAGACGGTCACAAGAAACTGGCCATCAAAACGGCTCCTTTAATTAAAGGACTTGGAAACTCACTGTTAGGAAAAAAAAGCAACCGCTCTCTTCTTGCGTTTGATCACACCAACGCGCAGTCCAACTTGTTAGAAACTTCTCTCAAGTTAGGTACGGCAGCCCTTGTAGGAAATCTAGCCAAGAAAAGCATCAAAAGCAAAAGCTGGAGAAATCGAATTTTAGGACTCGTCTTAATCTATGTGGCTCCAATGGCCCTTCGATTCTTACGATCCAAACTTGAGGTATACGAGAAAAACAAAAGCGTATCTAGTTTAGAAAAATTAATCTAGAGTCTTTTTCTTATCAATTATCGGTTTGAAAAATAAGCGCCTAAAATAATGCCTGTTGCCATCGAGACGTTTAAACTCTCGGTGGAGCGGTTTTCGCCAAATTGCGGAATGGTGAGGGTACGCTCAAGCAAAGGCTCTATATTGGATCGGATTCCATTTCCCTCATTTCCTAAAATGAGGTTTATTTTTTCAGGAAACGCAAACCCATAAAGGTTGTCTCCTTGCATATCGGTTCCTACGGTTGTATGTTCGGATTCCTTAAGGAAAGTACGAAGATCTAAATAGTGGACTTTCACGCGAGTGAAGGATCCCATCGAGGCTTGGATTACTTTCGGATTGTATAAATCCACGGTGTCTTCGCTACACACGATTTGTTCAATCCCAAACCAATCCGCAAGTCGGATAATGGTTCCTAAATTGCCTGGATCTTGCAAACCGTCTAAAACCAAATTCAGTTTAGGCTCAGTGAGCACCGAAGTTTCAACTTTTTGCTCCACGAGCGCAACGGAATCTTTCGGATGTTTTAAAAAACTAATTTTCCTTAGGTCGGTTGGCCCAATTTCTGTTATCAACTCCTTATACGAAGGACTTTGAGTAAGATAGTCTGGCTCTAAGGAGAATATTTGTTTAATTTTATAATCGGAATTAAAAAGTTCAGAGATGGTTTTATTGCCTTCAACCAAAAACAAATTGTATTTTTGTCTGAACTTCTTTTTGTCTAAAGACTGTATAACTTTTATAGTATGAGCGGTAAGCATTGCAAGAAATATTTTCAAAAGTATCACATATTTTTTTCTGTCGCAACATCCATGGGTGTTCTTTATGCCTGTAGCACGACGAAAAAAGTACCCGATGGGGAATATTTACTCGTAAAAAACAAATTTGAATACATAGATTCGAAAGAACACGCGAGTGAACTTCCCGGCTATGTGAGTCAATCTCCTAACAAAAAAGCCCTGTTTCTATTTCCTATCGGTCTGATGGCCTATAATTTAGCGACACCCAAATACGACACTCTACTCTCCGAGTACATGACCTACCCTTCTGAAATCCGCGACCAAAAACTAAGGGACTCGCTCTTTTTAAAATACGAGATGCCCCAGGACGTAGGAAAGAATCTTTTCATGGATCGTTTTTTGCACACCATTGGACAGCCACCGGTCATTCTAGACCAAAGCCAGTCCGAAAACAGTGCGGACAACATAAGGAAGCGACTCGTCTTTCGAGGCTATTGGGATGCCAATGTCAATTTTCACCACAAGTTGGACTCGAGCGCTAAAAAAGCGGAAGTAGAATATCAAATCAAACACAACGACCCTACGCGAATCTCTGAGTACTATTACGACATACCGGATCCAAACATCAAGGCGCAGTACGAGAGTCAATACGAGAAAAGCAAAATCTTAACAGGGGACATACTAGACCAAACCAAATTAGAGGACGAAGTCGATCGAATCACGCAGCAGATGCGTAAAGAAGGGTACTACCGTTTTAACGCAAGCAACGAGGAAATTTACTTCACAGCGGACACGCTTCAAAGTCGTAAAAACATCCCCCTTGTGATGGAGATCCAAAAGGACTCTCTTAATACTCCCTACAAGAAGGCTACCATAGGAGATATAAAGGTCTACGTGCTAGAAACCATGGAAGATGTTCCTCTAACCGTGAAGGACTCTCTAAGAGGAATCAATATCTATAAGTTGGACGATCAGTACAAGACTCCTGCCCTTTGGCGTCCTATTATTCTTCGAAATGGGGAAGTCTATGACCAAGGGAATCTAGACCTTACGAAACGAAACCTCTCGGCGATGAATAACTTTAGTATTATTAGCTACGAAGAGGATTTACGAAAGAACTCAGACAGTATTATTGACGTAGCTTATTACCTAGCTCCTCTCCCCAAATACGATTTAAGAACGGCCCTAGATTTGAGTTATTCTCAAATCCTCAATTTTGGTCTTGCTCCCTCTGTCGATTTAACCTCGCGAAATGTTTTTGGCGGGGCGGAAAACTTAACGGTGGGACTTTCCGGAATTGTGGGAAGCGTAAAGGACACGAAAGACTTACAGAAACGCTCGGTGGCGTACGAAGTCTCTGCGCAAGGAACCCTTAGTTTTCCTAGGCTACTACTTCCTTTCCGGTCGTATAAGCTTTTCCCAAAACGCTACTCTCCCACTTCGAATGTCAATTTAGGAGTGAGTGTACAGAATAACATTGGTCTGGGTAGAATCTCTTTTAATACGGGACTTAATTACTTCGCCAATGTGAACGATGTGGTGACCCACAGACTTTCGTTATTCAATACGCAGTTAAGCTTAACCCAAAACAAAGACCGGTATTACGAGTACTTTCCAAAGGACGGAGAGTTCAGGGACCAAATGTTCCAACTCTATTCCCCTACGCTCTATGAAGAATTCATGCAGGGCCAAGTGAGTTCCGATGAAGTCTCTAGTCAAATTCTCCAAGATTTGCCTTACCAGGAAAATTTAGCAGGACCGGATTTAGACCTATTCAATAACTTCCGCCAATCGATAATAAACAAGGACAGACAAACCCAAGACGTTTTAATCTCCTCTGTGATCTACAATTTCATTTACAACGAGATTGGAAAGAAAGATAGAATCAACCCTTTCTATTTTAATGGAAAAATAGAAACCGCCGGAAACCTCCTAGGTATCCTTGCAAAAGAGGCTTCCCAAAGTGAAGGCATCGCGGCGCAAAATGAGCAAAAAGCCATTTTTAACATTCCCTATTCTCAATTTGTAAAGTTCGATTTTGACGTACGTAAGTACTATCAATTCTTTGACAACAAACACACCCTCGCACTTCGCCAATTCGTAGGCATCGGAATTCCCTATGGCAATTCTTCAACCATGCCTTTTGTACGTTCTTATTTCAATGGAGGATCAAACGACATCCGAGCTTGGAGAGTTTTCGGAGGTCTAGGACCTGCCGACTCTCAATTAGACGAACGGGTAAGGGCCTATGTGATGGATAACATCAAACTAACCACCAACATTGAGTATAGAATGCCTTTTAGTACTATGTTTGAGGGAGCTGCCTTTGTGGATGCTGGGAACATCTGGAACCTAAAAGACAGTGGCTTTGGAGATCAGTTCAAATTTAGCAAATTCATCTCTCAAATGGGAGTGGGTGCCGGGCTTGGACTACGTATCAATGTAGCTTACATTACGCTTCGTCTCGATGCGGCATGGAAAGTCCATGATCCCAACCGACCCGAGGGAGACCGCTGGGTGATTAGCAAATGGCAACCGTTTAAGCCTACGCTTAACTTCGCATTCGGATATCCGTTCTAATCTAGACAATGAAACCAAAAAAAAGAGCCCTGCATTTCAAATGTGGGGCTCTCTTTGTTTCGTTTCGCGAAAAGTCTTAAACGATTTCGCTTGTGAGACCTTTGTCTAAAAGTTTTTCATGCATGGGTTTAAGAACCTCTAAAGAACCTGACTTGACGGTGCACTTTCCTTTGTAATGAATAAGAAGCGTGCACTGCTCTGCTTGAATCAAAGAATGTTTACAGATACTTACAAGACAGTCAATGACAAAATCAAAGGTGTTCACATCGTCGTTCCAAACCACGAGCTTATTTTCAAACTCATCTTCTTCTAAAACCAGCACATCTTGCTGCTCTTCTTTTTCTCTTTTGGGATCGTTATAATCGCGATTTAGGGAAAGGGACCCTAAAAGTCTTTCACTTGCCATTTTTACTCTGTCATTTCTTCGTCTATGGCTTGGTCGGTAGACTCGTCTTCATAGATGAGCTCTACGACCTCCACACTTTTATTATTCATCTTTAGGATCTTAAACTGATACCCGTTGATTTCAAACTCTTGATTTTCTTCCGGAATGTTTTCTAATTGGTGCAAAATATACCCGGCAAGGGTATTGAATTCCCCTTCTTCGGAGAGTGGAAATTCTTTCGGAAGATTCTCATTAATCTCTTCCAAAGGCTGGGTGGCTTGAACCCAGAAAATATTTTCTCCTACTTGGTCTACAATCTTATCTTCATCGTCTTCCTCGTCTTGAATTTCACCGACAAGCTCCTCTAGAATATCTTCTAATGTAATGATCCCTTCGGTTCCTCCAAACTCATCAATGACAATGGCCAAATGCTGCTTCTTTTGTTGGAAGACTTTGAGCAAATCAGAAATCTTCTTGCTTCCCACCACAAAAAAGGGATCTCGCATAAGCGAACGTAGAACTTCGTGGTCCATCGTCGCTTTTCTTCTTACATACTCCCTTACGATCTCCTTCGCGTAAAAGATTCCGACAATGTTATCAATGGAATCTTCGTACACAGGAATTCTAGAGTATCCACTGTCCATAATCTGCTCGATGATTTCCTCAATGGAATCCTCTAGATCAATGGATAAAATATTTTGACGAGGAACCATGATCTGTTTCGCAGAATGGTCTGTAAAATCAAATGCGTTTTTGATAATCTCATAGTTCTCCTCCTGGATCTCTCCGGAATCTGCAGACTGCTTTACAAGAAGCTGCAACTCCTCGGTGGAATGTATTTCTTGGTCTGAGGCGGGGTTGATTTTCATGAGTCTTAGACAGGCATTCGACATCTGATTCATCGTCCAAATGAAAGGTCTAAAGACAGTATAAAACACACGAAGAGGCACGGCAATAGCCATGGTGGTAGGTTCCGCTTTCCGGATTGCAATGGACTTGGGAATCAGTTCTCCAAAGACAATGTGCATCACAGTCACGATTAAAAAGCTAATCACTAGCGACAAGGTGGTAATGGTCGTCGGGTCGGCTATCAAATTGAATTGTATGAAGACCTTTTCGATTAGATGGTGCATCGCGCTCTCCCCGACCCAACCTAAGGCTAGTGAGGCTAGCGTAATTCCCAACTGCGTGGCAGAAAGGTACTCGTCTAAATGCTTGATGATGTGCTCGGAATGCTTGGCTAATTTGTGGCCTTCTGCAGCCTTGAGCTGAATTTGTGAATAGCGTACCTTGACGATTGAAAATTCAGCAGCTACGAAAAAACCATTAAGTAATACTAAAAATAAGGCTAATAAAATCTTGACTAAGTCTGAGTCCATTTAAAAGTTAATAAACATTGGGGCAAAGATAAACATTTTTTTAATTTCAATTTGAGGAAGTTACGCCTAACACGCACCGAAGAATTACTTAAGTGTTTTTAAGCTTAAGGCATAAAAAGTACCTCCAAGCAAACCCCCAACGAGCGCTCCGTAAATCACGTCGAGTGGATAATGCACGCCTAGATAAATTCGGCTGTACGCTACGACGCCTGCCCAAAGAAGGAACAAAATCGCATAGGGTTTAATTCGCTTTCTTAAATGCAAAAACATAAAGGCTGCAATAAAAAAGGTATTTGAGGCATGGGCCGAATAAAATCCATAGGGGCCTCCACACTTCACTTCTCGAAATAGTCCCTCAATTGAAGGCTCATGACAGGGTCTAAGTCGTTCTATTCCGTATTTAAAGACGTTGGACAATTGGTCCGAGATGGTCACGCCCAGAGCAATAAAAAGAAGCATAAAAGCCAAATTTCGCCAACCGAAATTGGATTTTAACAAATAGAGGAAAATTACGTAGAGTGGAATCCAAATAAAGGTTTTGGACACAAGGAGCCAAAAGGAATCAAAAGAGCTGTCTCCTAAATTATTAAGAAAAAGAAAGAGCTCTGTATCGTATTCTAAGAGACTCATCATGATCTACGGCTTACCGGACCCTCGTGGGTGGGATCTTCAAAAGAAGGAAGGGCCGTTTTCTCAGCTCCCTCTTCCTTTATAAGAGAATTGGTATCCATCGTGGTGGCCTTTTTTAAGTCTTCGATTTCCTGTTTTATTTCTTGCACAGGCGTATACTCTTTGGCCGCCATTTTCACCTTGTCTATTTCTTTTTTGATCTCAGAAACCGGTTCGTGGGTTTCCTTAAGAATTTCGGTTTTTATATCGTCCATTGCACCTCTCATTTTGCGAACCCCTGAGCCCAGGTCTCTCGCAATTGAAGGCAGTTTGTCAGGTCCGAAAAGTACGATGATGGCCAGTGCAATGACGACCATTTCCATGAATCCTAATTCCATGCCGCTAAATTAATAAAGATTTTCCATTCCACTTCTACATCGCCTTTAAAAAACGGCCTTCTTCTTCGGTTATTTGGATTGTTTTTGAAACACATAATAAATAAACACAGCGCTAAGACCCATAAGAAGAAACCCTAAGAAAAAAGGAGCTCCTGGAAATGAGAAAGGGGCCGTATCGTGCGTAAAATAATAAAAGACATTGGTCATCATAGGGGGACCAATAATTGAGGTTAAACTCACAACGCTTGTGAGGGCTCCTTGCAAATCTCCCTGCTCGTTCTTAGGAACTTTGGAGGTAATTAGGGACTGAAGAGCAGGACCTGCAATGCCTCCTAAAGTATAGACTCCAAGAATGGCAAACATCATCCAAGGTTCGGGTGCAAAGGCAAACAAAAGCATTCCTACCGCGTAAAAGAGAATTCCGTACAAAATACTGCGCTCGCTACCAATGCGTGGATGGACTTTGGACACGAGATACCCTTGCACTAGTGCAGTCATAGCCCCCATCACCCCGAGAGAGATTCCCACCATTCGTTCGTCCCAGGAGAAACGAAACATGGTGAAGTAAGCCCAATTGGTCTGTACCGCATGCGCAGCTACATACACGAGGAACCAGGCAAGAAGCAGTTTGAAAATTTCAGGATGTTTTTTAATCTGATAAAGACTTCCAATGGGATTGGCTCTCTTCCAAGAAAAATCACGACGGTATTTCGGCTCTAAACTCTCCGGCAAAACAAAAATTCCATAAAGGAAATTCACCAGACAAAGCACACCGGCTGCGATGAAGGGAAGCCTGGCTCCGTACACTCCCAAAACCCCACCTAAGACCGGACCAATGATAAATCCAAGTCCAAAGGCTGCCCCAATGAGTCCAAAGTTTTTGGCACGATTGGAATCGTCTGAAATGTCTGCAATGTAGGCACTGGCTGCCGTGACACTCGCCCCGGTAATACCCGAGAATATACGTCCGATGAAAAGCCACAAAATGGTGGGTGCCCAAGCCTGAATAAAGAAGTTTATGGAAAACCCTAAGAGGGAAAGCAAAATCACAGGTCTGCGACCATATTTGTCGCTTAAGTTACCAAGGATAGGCGCAAAAACAAACTGCATAAATGCGTAGAGAAACCCGAGCCAACCCCCATACTTGGCCGCCTCTGATATGTCTGCATTGATGAGTTCTTCAATTAATTTCGGAACTACGGGAATTACAATTCCCCAACCGGTTATGTCCACTAGAAGGGTTATAAAAATAAACCCCATGGCAGCGGAATTTTGCTTTTTCTTCGCCATAATAAGGCTGCAAATTTAAATCATTTTACGCAATAAAAAAGGTAGAATTAAATCGCTAATGAAGTTTTTCGTAAATCCCATTGGCTAGCATGAACACGACTCCAATGAAAATCCAGACCCTAAGGGTGTTTAAAAGCAGTGGAATTCTTGCAAGTCGAACGCGAAACACTCGAATGCACGCAAAAAGTAGCACAACAATAGAGCTACTAAAATAAAAGGTAAGGTAATTAAAGGACTCTATTCGTGCTACAATTCCTAAGGCTACCCCCATGGTGACCACAAGGAGTACAGCCACAAGTACACTGGTGTATTTCACGCCAAGGACAATGGGCAGGGTTTTGTAGTCAAATAGGACATCGGCTCTTAGGGTTAAGAAGTCCTTCAATACATCTACCACTAGAAGGATTAGGAACAAAAAAGCAGCCATCAGAAATAAATTAAGCGAAAAATGCTGATAGTAAACAAGCATTCCAAAAAAAGGATAAAGGGTCAAACTTACAAACGTAAGGTTATTCACAATCACAATCTTGCTTAATTTGTGGCTATAAAACCACATCATAAATTGATAGAGTAGAAAAAAGACGAAAATTCGTGGGGAAAGAAGGTAGGCGATGCCTAGGGAAAATGCATTTAATAGCACATAGGAATACAGAAAATACTTTTGCTTCAAAAAACCTTGCAGCTTCGTCACGAAGGGTTTTTGAATCCGGTCTTTCTCAAGGTCGTAAAATTGATTGATGATCCCTCCCGCACCAATGCTCAGAATGCTACAAAAGATAATCCCATGAATTTTGTAATCAAAGACAAATTGCTTTAAGGTTTCTTCTTGGTTGATGATAAAAAAAGTAGATACGTAAAGGGCAAAGGTAAAGAGTAGCAGCATGAAAATCCGGGCCCCAATTAGGAGACTTACCAGTTGAGATACGCGGTACATCAGCGGGCTATTCTGTTTCATGGGCGAGATAATTTTGCTTTTATCAGATTCGATTTAAAAGCGATAGATCACTTCTTTGTTAAATCCATTTAGCATTTTACTAGCTTTCTCGTAGTCTTTTGTAAATCCTAAGATATAGCCTCCTCCTCCACTTCCACAAAGCTTCAGATAGTAAGCATTGGAATCGATGCCTTTCTTCCAAACTTTGTATAGACTCTCAGGAATCATAGGCTTGAAATGATCAAAGGCCCAAAGAGAGAGTTTCTTTAAGTTTCGGAAAAAAGGATTCATATCCTTTTTTAGGAACGCTTCTATACAAGCGTTGTTATAGCGAATGAATTCTTCTTTCAGGGTCTTTCTAAACCCTTCCGTTTTCATCTTGTCAAAGAAAATTTGAATCATCGGACCGGTTTCTCCCACGGTTCCTGAGTCAATTAAAAAGATAGCTCCTTTCCCTTCGCTTTGAGAAGGTAGAGACACTTTATCAACACTTTCTTTCGATTCAATTAAGATGGGCAGGTTCATATAGCAAATCAGAGGATCGATTCCACTACTGGTGCCATGGAAAAAGCTCTCCAAAAGTCCAAAAACTTTCTTCAGCGCTTTTAGCTCGTCTTTGCTTATTAAATCCGCTGGGTATTTAATGCGGCTGTAGCGCTCAAAAATGGCCGCTACCAGGGCGCCAGAACTTCCCACTCCATAGCCTTGGGGAATGTTGCTATCAAAGAAAAGACCTTTCTTTAAATCCTTTTGGAATTCCTCCACCTTTAACTCATATTCTGCAGGCAGTTCAAGAGTTTCAAGAAACTTCATATAGCGCTGCAAACTTTCGTTTGAACGCTTTTCAAAATCAGAATCCAAATCAGAGAATTTTAGCGTGCCCTTATAAAAACTATAAGGTACCGTTAAGCCTTGGGAATCTTCTATAATTCCGTATTCTCCAAAGAGAAGTATTTTTGCATAGAATAAAGGACTGGACATACGCTTAAATTAGAGGTCTTAAACCTCGCGGCAAAGATACGATATTATATTTTTAGTGCATTCTGCAAAAACCGGGCCTAAACACATGCTAATCCACTGATATAACGAAGGTTTTGCTTTTTATAATTTTGCAACTACACTTTTTTAAAGAACTTCCTTATTTGCGCTGTTACTGCCCTTCACGAACCGTATTAAAACCAGTCCAATCACAAAGAACAGAACCATGGAAAGAGCTGCATAACGCATGTTGTCAAATTCTTCTATCAGCGTCGCAAAGATAAAAGTCCCCAGAATGATCGCTAATTTCTCAAGCACATCATAAAAACTAAAATACGTGGTATTGTCCATTGAGTTTTCAGGAAGTAGTTTCGAATAGGTAGATCGAGACATCGCTTGAAGTCCACCCATTACAAGTCCTACAATACCCGCTACAAAATAGAATTGATACTCTACATTGGGATCTTCGCGGTTCAAAAAGAAGGCGGCGAGACAAGCCACGATCCAAAGACCTACGGCAATGGAGATTACATTCTTGTTCCCGATTCGTCTCGAGAGTCTCGAAAATAAGATCGCCCCAATAACCGCTTCAATCTGTATGACCAAAAGAGTGGCAATTAATCTTCCTTGGTCTAAATTGATTTCACTCTTCCCAAAGAGCGTTGCCATGAGAAAGATAGTTTGCATTCCCACACTGTAGAAGAAGAAACTAGAAAGAAAGAACTTAAGGTTGGTGTCTTTAAACAGCATATTCCCCACTTTAAAAAGTTCTCGGAAACTTTGTCTTCCAATGTCCCAATAGAAATTCACATTGTCTTTTAAAACTTCAAAGAAACCTCCATTCTCCTGGTGCTTTTTAAAGATGTTTTTATAGTTCAAAAGCACTAAGTCTTTCGGTAGCTTTTCTTTGATATCCCCAAAGACAGGCAAATGCTTAAAGGTGTATTGGGAGAAACCAAACCACCAGGCGGCCGTCAGTAAGAAACTAACGCGGGTATAAATCAACTGCTCCTTCGGCCCCTCGGCCACTACCATAATAAGAAGTAAGCAAAGAATCACCAAAACCACGGATCCTATGTATCCATAGACATAACCACGCGCCGAAAGCGCATCTTGCTTGTCCCGAGTCGCAATATCGGGTAAAAAGGAATTATAGAACACCAATGAGCCCCAAAAACCGACGCTCGCTGTAATGCTAAAGAGAAGCCCTAAAAACACGTTCTCCATTCCCGTAAACATGGCGAGCCCCATACACGAGGTCGCACCTAAATAACAGAAAAATTGCAAAAACGATTTCTTATTCCCTATAGTATCGGCAAGGGAAGAGAGAAAAGGAGAGATCAAAACCACGATGAAAAACGAAATCGTTAAGGAATACCCATAAATCGCATCGGGATGGTAGGACTGTCCAAAGAGTTCAATTTCATGACGAACGGGAACGTTGATCCAACGGTTCTGATCCGCTAAAAATTCCTTTCTTTCGTACTGCGTCGTAAGGGTGGAGTAATAGATTGGAAAAATCGTCGAGGTAATCACTAAGGAATACACAGAGTTTGCCCAATCGTAGAAGGCCCACCCCTTCATGATTTTAGGATTATTCTTTATAACCCCTTGTGGGGAGAGAGAGGAATTTGACATGAAATTAGTATAATTTAGACAAAAGTAAAAAATCCATTAAGAACTCAATCTTTTTTTTTAAGTCTTAATGGATTTTTAATTTGAGTGTAGCTTTTTTACGCTAAGTTTTCGATCACGATCGCAGAAGCGCCTCCGCCTCCATTGCATATGGCTGCAGCTCCATAACGAGCTTTGTTTTGCTTTAGAACATTTACTAAAGTGACCACAATTCTCGCACCGGAACTTCCAAGCGGATGCCCAAGGGAAACGGCTCCCCCATTGACATTGACTTTCGCGCTATCTAAACCTAAAATCTTATTGTTGACGAGTCCCACGACGGAAAACGCCTCGTTAAATTCAAAAAAGTCAATCTCTTCGAGGGAAAGACCTGCCTTCTTAAGGGCTTTAGGAAGCGCTTTAGAAGGGGCCGTAGTAAACCACTCGGGCTCGTGCGCTGCATCGGCATAAGACACAATTCTTGCTAGTGGAGTTAGCCCTAAACTTTCCATTTTCTCTTTTGACATTAAAACCAGTGCGGATGCCCCGTCGTTTAAAGTGGAGGCATTGGCCGCCGTCACCGTTCCGTTTTCTCTTTGAAAAACGGTAGGAAGCGTGGAGAGCCTGTCAAAGTTTACATTTTTGTATTCTTCATCTTCATTCACCACAATCGGATCCCCTTTTCTTTGAGGCACTTCCACAGCGACAATTTCTTCACTGTATTTTCCTTCGCTCCAAGCTTTTGCCGATCTCGTATAGGATTCTACCGCAAAGCGGTCCTGATCTTCTCTTGAGAACTCATATTCAGCGGCGCACTTCTCAGCGCAAACGCCCATATGAACTTTTCCATATTTGTCCGTCAATCCATCGGTCAACAGACCGTCCTGCATCTTCACATCCCCTAATTTGGTTGCAGTTCGTGCATGGTAATAGTGAGGCACTTGAGACATATTCTCCATTCCTCCGACAACCACTACTTCAGCATCGCCTGACTTGATGGTTTGCGCTCCAATGGAAATCGCTTTCATTCCGGAGGCGCATACTTTGTTCACGGTCGTGGCCGGAGTCTCGTTTGAGAGACCTGCTCCTAGGGCCACCTGACGGGCAGGTGCCTGTCCTTCGCCTGCTTGAAGTACATTTCCCATGAAAATTTCTTCTACTTCGCTTGGCTCTAACTTAATTTTATCCAATGCGCCTTTCACGGCAACCGAACCTAAGGTGGTAGCCGGTACACTTGATAAGCTTCCATTAAAACTACCCATTGGGGTTCTTGCCGCGGCGACTATAAATACTTCTTTCATTGCTCTTTATCTATTTAAAATTATAAATTTTCGTCAAAATTGATTCGGCTCTAAAATACAAAAAAAAATACACTGCGAAAGAGTGTATTTTTTTAGGTGTTTCGGCTCTAAAATTAAGCCTTAGTGTGTAATCGTTTTTAAGGCTTCGGGGGTGTGTTTATGCTTAAATAGCGCCCAAAAGGCAATGGCAATGACAAAGGCGTAGAGTGCAAACACTAGCCATATTTCATGCCACATTTTTCCTCCGCCAGGATGCGTAAAGTACGTGTCAATCATCCATCCGCTGACAAGACTTCCCATCACCGCTCCAAATCCATTGGTCATCATCATAAAGACCCCTTGCGCAGAACTTCTAATTTTATAATCGGTGGTTCCTTCCACAAAAAGAGATCCAGAAATATTGAAGAAATCAAAAGCCATTCCGTACACGATGCAAGAAACAATAATGAACACAAGACCCATTCCTTCTGGCGTTCCGTATCCCAGTAACAAGAAGCGAAGAACCCATGCAAACATGGAGATAAGCATCACTTTTTTGATTCCGTATCGCTTAAGGAAGAAAGGAATTGCTAGGATGAAAACCGTTTCTGAAATTTGAGAAATGGACATAATAATGGTGGACCGCTTCACGACAAAACTATCGGCAAACTTAGGATCGTTTGCAAAATCAGATAAGAAGGTATCGCCATACATGTTGGTGAGTTGAAGCGCAGCTCCAAGGAGCATGGAAAAGCAAAAGAAAAGAGCCATCTTATAATCCTTGAACAAGGAAAAAGCCTTCAGCCCTAATTTTTCACTTAGCGGTGCGTCTTTCGGAATTTTGTTTTGAGGTGGACAAGCCGGAAGTGTAAAGGCATAAATCCCTAGGATAAAAGCCACCACTGCTGCAATGTAAAATTGATCTGCAGAATCTTTACTGCCCGTCAGGTTGGTTACCCACATCGCGACAATAAATCCAATGGTTCCCCAAACCCGAATAGGTGGGAAATCTTTAAGCACATCGTTTCCACTGTTTTTCAATACATTGTAAGCAATCGAATTTGAAAGTGCGATCGTGGGCATGTAAAACAGCATGGCTAAAAGCATAACCCAGAAAAATTGGTCAGGATTGACCAGTGAAGGCATTAACAGAAGACTTCCCCCATAGAGGAAATGAAGCACTCCATACAGCTTTTCTGCATTCACCCATCGATCGGCAATAATCCCGATTAAGGCCGGCATGAATATCGAAGCGATTCCCATGGTTGAGAATACAGCTCCAAATTCGGCTCCCCCCCACTGTTTAGTGGAAAACCAGTAAACGGCAATCGTAATTAGCCAAGCTCCCCAGACAAAAAACTGCAAGAAACTTAAAATGGTAAGTCTTAATTTTACATTCATAAGATGGTCAAAATAAAAAGCCCTTTTGGGCAGCCGTTCTTGTAATCAATTCAAAGAAAGCATGCCTTAAGGGCGTTGGGTCATTAATCTAGATTCTTTTTCCTTCTTTTGATTTCTTCTTGCAATTCAAGTGCAGTATCAAAATCTTCGTCCTTCACGGCCTGTTCTAAAAGAAGTTTTAGTTCCGCTAGGGGTAGGTTGTATATATCTTGAGAACCTAACTCACTAGGAGAAGGACTAAATTCAGGTTCACTCGACTCATCTCTTTGAATTTCGAGTAGGATTCCGGCTTCTTCGAGAACTTGCGAGGTGGTAAAAATCGGAGCTGAAAAACGAACGGCCATCGCCACGGCATCCGAGGTTCTTGCATCAATCACGATTTCTTTGTTTGTTCCAAATTCCCGAAAGACCATATTGGAAAAAAAGACGCCGTCTACAATCTGGTAAATTAACACGGAGACCATCTCATAATTCACGGTAGAGACAAAAGTCGCAAACAAATCATGGGTCAAGGGCCTAGGGGGCTGAATATCTTTTTCAAGTCCAAGAGAAATGGCCTGCGCCTCAAAATTTCCGATTACGACCGGCAATTTAATTTTGGTCGGAATGTGTTCCAAAAGTAGCGCATAGGCTCCAGACTGAGTCTGGCTATAGGAGATCCCTCGGATATTTAACTCTTTGTAATCCATCTTACAAATATAAAAAATTATTAATTGGATAGCATCGCTTTCCACTTGCAGTTTCAAGCTCAATTCTTCAAAGCACAATGTCCCTCATTCGAAGGACATTGCGCAGAAAAATCGAACTTGATTTTTACTTATTTTACACGTTTTTTCGTCTCGCCATCTTCTGGCTTAAACCCTTTTTTACGGAAAAGGTCATAGGATATTGCAGAGGCAATAAACCAAGTGGAATACGTACCAAATCCGACCCCGATAAGAAGGGCAAACATGAATCCTCTTAAGTTTTCACCTCCCACAATGAAGATAGCAAGAATCACAAGGAAGGTCATAAAGGCAGTATTAAATGTTCTACCAAGTGTGCTTGAAATAGAATCGTTAAATAGGCTCTTCAAATCCGCTGACTTCTTATCTTGGAGGTATTCACGAATACGGTCAAAGATAATTACCGTGTCGTTAATGGAGTACCCTAGAACGGTAAGGATCGCTGCAATAAAGTCCTGGTTAATTTCCATACTGAACGGCATCACATTTTTCAAAAGAGAGTATGCTCCTAGAATCACAACCGAGTCATGAATAAGGGACGCCACAGCTCCTGCAGAGAACTGCCATTTTTTGAATCGAACCAATATGTATAGGAAGATACCCACTAAGGAGATTAGTAGAGCGAGTGCGCCTCCTCTCTTAATGTCATCGGCCACGGTAGGTCCTACTTTAATAGAGCTAACAATACCATATTTTTCTTGTCCTGAACTACGGAATGATTCCAAAGTTGCATCTTTTGGAAGATAAGGTTGGAGTCCTTCGTACAATTTAGCCTCTACATCCTGATCTGCTGCAAGACTTTCTTCATTTACACGGTAGTCAGTCGTAATTTTCAGCTGTTGATCGTTCCCAAAGGTTTTCACATCAACTGCGTTTTGTTCACCTTCTGCATCGACGAATTTCCCTTCCAAGTTGGTTTGGGCATCGTTTGCTACTACAGGCTTTTCAAATCTTACGACGTAGCTACGTCCCCCATTAAAGTCAACACCAAATTTAAATCCTTGCGTGACAATCGATACGATACATACAATGGTAATAATTGCAGAAATGATGTAGGCATATTTTCTTTTGCCAATGAAATCGACCCAAGTATGTCGGAAGATATTTTTGGACAAAGAAGTCCATACAGAAAGTCCTTTTCCTTTGTTCAAACGACTAAAGATCATGACACGTGTAAGAAGTACACAAGTGAACATCGACATTAAAATACCAATCCCTAAGGTGACAGCAAACCCTTTAATTGGCCCTGTACCAAAGATATATAGAACCACGGCCGTCAAAAGTGAGGTTAAGTTTCCATCAATAATCGCAGATAGGGAGAATTTGAATCCTTCGTTGTAAGCCTCTTTAATGTTTTTCCCGGCAAAGAGTTCCTCTCTGGTTCGCTCGTAAACAATTACGTTCGCATCAATCGCCATGGCCATCGAGAGCACGACCCCTGCAATCCCCGGAAGGGTAAGGGTAGCATCCACCGAGTCCATGATTCCCATTAGGTAGAATAGGTTAATCGCCATGGCAATCACAGCGTATATCCCTGCACCCCCGTAATAGAAGATCAAATATAAAATGACGATCCCAAAGGCAATGATAAAGGACCAAAGTCCTGAACTTACAGATTCAGCACCAAGTGAAGGCCCTACCACCTCTGCTTGCACGATTTTTGCGCCTGCTGGAAGTTTACCGGCTCCTAGTACGTTTACTAAATCTTGCGCATCTTCCTGGGTAAAGTTCCCAGAAATCTGAGTTCTACCGTTTGGAATTTTATTCACTACGTTGGGCGCTGTATAGACTAAATTGTCTAGCGTCACCGCCACAGGTTTTCCTACATTCTTTTCCGTCAAAGTAGCCCAATCACGAGACCCTTTGCTGTCCATTTGCATATCGACCACAATACGACCTAATTCGTCGTAGCTAATGTTAGCCGTTTCTACCGCTCCGTCTACGGGTGCTTTCTGGTTGATATTTCCTCTTACTGCATAAAGAACCAAATTGTCTTGGTCTCCCGCTTCCGGTTTGTATCCCCATTCAAATTTCGTGTATTTAATATGGTTAGGTCTTGCGTCCTTGGCCACTTTGCTTGCAAGAATCTTATTGATTTTTGCTGTATCCGAGAGTTTTACATTCGCAACTCCATTGGATTTCAATGTATTTAATTGCAGTAAGGATTCAAAATTCAGGTCTTTTGAAACTCCCATGGAATCTCCTTTGGTTGCCACCAAAGTCTTAAGGGTTTGGAAATACGGGAAAATCTCTTGGATTTCTTGCACTTCCCAGAACTGAAGTTTTGCAGAAGTCTGCAACATTTTTTTCACTCGGTCAATGTCCTTCACCCCTGGCATTTCGACAGAAATTCTTCCTGTGCCCGGTACTCTTTGTACGTTTGGTTGAGTCACCCCCATTTTGTCAATACGGGTTCTAATCACTTCATACGCAGTTCCGGTCGAAAGGTCAATTCGAGTACGAACCACATTACGAACTTCCTCGTCGCTTGAGTTGAATTTAATTTCCGTTAAATTGGTGTTCCCGAAAATTTCTGGATCCGCCAACTTCAAATTCGTGTTTTTCTCCTTGTTTACGATCTCAAACTGGTCAAAGAATAAATCGATATAGGTTTTGGTCGAATTTTTCTGAGCCTCGTCGGTGCGGTCAAGCGCCTCGATAAGCACAGGGTTGGTGGAATAATTCGTTAGGTTGTTAATCAGATCTCTCTGGTTAATTTCCAAAAGCACGTTAATCCCTCCTTTAAGGTCAAGACCAAGTTTCATTTCCTTTTCCTTCGCTTTGGAATAGTATAATTTGGTGAAACCTAGATTTAAAGTGTCTTTGGAAAGCCTTGTGAGTTCATTTTGGTATTTTACCGGATCGTCTCCCGCCACTAGTTCGGCTTGCTTTTCAATTTTTCCTGAGTACCACGTCGGCAAAAGCTCGTTTAGACAAATAAGTCCTAGAACAATGGCCACGAGTGTGATGAGTCCTTTTCCTTGCATTTTAATTACAGCATTAATTTTTCGTGGGCAAATATAATGATTTCCAAATCAATTAAGGATTTTTTAACAGCACTTTTGCGATTTGTTCCCTCGGTTAAAGAAGCAAAGTTAGAATCCAGAAAGCCTAGCGGTTGCAGGATTTTCTGGATTCTAACTTCGAGTACGCTTTTAAAACGTTTGAAACTAGAAAAAAAGTCGCTTCTAAATGGTCATGGAGAAAATCCTAGTTTCCGGTTTGTTGCGAAGCATTCTTAAATCAAGAGTCATGGCTACATTTCGAGTGAAGGCTCTTCCTTTTTCCGTAATTTTAATCTTGTTATCGCTTAGATCCACCAGCCCGTCCTGCTGCATTTCAAAGAGTCTCTCTTTTGAATCTTCTAATTCAGGAAGGTAGTTATCCCCGTTCCAACTCGTTTCCAAACGGCACATTAGATTCAAAATATGCTTACGCACAAGCAAATCCTCAGCGGTTAAAATGTGTCCTTTCACCACAGGTAGTTTGCCTTCTTCCACGCGTTTTTGATAGGACTCCACGGACTTATCATTCTGCGCGAAGGCATACCAACTGTCAGAAATTGCACTCATACCAAGCCCCACCATAAGTTGGGTTTTGCTCGATGAGTACCCCATGAAATTTCGGTGGATTTCTCCCGACTTCAAACTCTGGTAAAGATCGTCCTTCTCCAAAGAAAAATGGTCCATACCCACTTCAATGTAGCCTAAGTTTTCAAGGAGATTCTTTCCGTTCTCATACAATTTGCGTTTTTCCTCGCCACTAGGAAGGTCATTTTCATCAAACCCCCTTTGTCCCACTCCTTTAATCCATGGCACGTGCGCATAGGAATAAAATGCGATCCGGTCTGGTTTTAAGGTCATGGTTTTTAAAATGGTGTCGTTCATTTTCTCCCAATTCTGATGAGGAAGACCAAAGATAAGGTCATGGGACACACTGGTGTATCCAATTTCACGCGCAAGGCGCGTTACTTTCTCCACATTCTCATAAGATTGAATTCGATTGATCGCCTTTTGAACCTTAGGATCGTAATCCTGCACTCCAAAACTGCATCGTCTAAATCCTAAGTCGTAAAGCGTTTTTAAATGCGCCTCTGTTGTATTGTTAGGATGCCCTTCAAAACTAAATTCGGGATTCTCAGCAATTTTTGCCTTTTTAAAAATTCCTTCTAAAAGAGATTTTAAATTTTCCGGAGAGAAGAACGTAGGAGTTCCCCCCCCTAGGTGGAGTTCCTTAATAATAGGCACCTCCCCTTCAAAAAGGTCCAAATAAAGATCCCATTCTTTTAAAACCGATTCTAAATAAGGAGTTTCCACCGTGTGCTGTTTCGTGATGCGTTTGTGGCAAGCACAAAAGGTGCATAAACTTTCACAGAATGGTAAGTGAATATAAATAGAAATGCCCTCAGAGGCATTGCTTTCTTTGTAAGCTTTAATCACAGAGCTTTCCCATTTTTCAGTGGAAAACTCAGACTCTTCCCAGAAAGGAACCGTTGGGTAAGAAGTATACCTAGGTCCAGGAATGTTGTATTTATCGATGAGCGTTTGATTCATGAGGCAAAAATACAAATTATAATAGAGTCTCAATTTCAAAACTGAATAATATCATCTATCAGCCTCATGCAAGAAAAGGACTCGTTTGCCTAGAGTCCTTTAAAATCAAATTGTAAAATTTTGCCACGACCCGCGGCAATCAGCGTATTCGAATTTTGCCATTCGCAGGCGTAGAGTCCTTTCTCATTGGAAAGCACACGCCAGGATTTGCCACCGTCCTTAGAATACGAAAGGTGCTGGTCTCCAAGGGCCACAATTTGTTTCCCTTTGGACCCTGGTCTATATTTCACGCAGGTAGAATACCCTGCATTTTTTCCCTCGGCCTGGAGTTCCCAAGTTTCCCCTCCGTCTCTCGTCGTTGCAATCACCCCTTTATTCAGAGTCTGGTTTGTGTAATCTCCTCCCACGGCAATTCCATGGGTTTCGGAGTAAAAATCAATTGAATACATTCCACTCGAAGAAATTCCTTGGACAAACGGCGTTTCAAACTTTTTCCATACCCCCTTATCCCGTCGCAAGATACTAGAGCTCGTTCCTCCCGTCGCAATCCATAGCCGATCTTTTTTCGAAGCAATGTTGGTATTGCTTGCGGCAAAAGCAGCTTCTCCAATGGCAATTGTAGGAAGCTCATCGCAAGACTGCATCTCCCAAGTTTCCGTAGAGAAATTAAATTTTGCGATTCGAGGACACCTCGTGTCCGAATCACTGAAGGTCCATCCCTCTCCTGAGTTTGTAAAATGGATTGCATCGTAAAATGCAGATTTTGACTCATCTTTTCCAAGAAGTGTGGCTTCTAGCGAGTTCGCGTTTACCTTATAAAAAAAAGCAGGCGTATCGATAGAGGTTGCGTAAAAGAATTTCCCATGGCGCCCCAGAGATCGAAACTCTAAGTTGGGCTGAGAGACCTGAATTTGTTTTTGATCGCTAGGCCTTCGAAGGCTCACATACCCGATCTTGGATTTAGATCCCGCGTAAAAAATCTTTCCCTTGTATATTGAAATACTTCGAATGCTGATGTCGTCCTGCAAAAGAACAGTGCTTTTTTGGGCCCACAGGCCTTGGCTTACGAGTAGTAAAAACACCACTACCCCAATTGGATATCTATTCTTCATACTAAAAAAGCCATCCTAGCTTTAGGAGCTAGGATGACTGCATTAAGGTGAAACTTATTTTCTATTTTTAAAGTACTGATAAGCGTAGTAGATTGTATGGATCACAATCATCCCTACGGAGAACATAATCAGACCTGAATCGTCCGTTTCTGCATTTTGATGATGCAGGAATGTGAGAACCGCTAATGCAAGGGTTAAAATCACACCTGAAAGCGCTGTAATTCGATAATTTTTAGGATCGTGCGTCGTTTCATTCTGTTTTCCAAGGAAGGAATTACGAATTCCTCTATATAGATACACATCCAGACCAATCATCATCCAGCACACAAGTCGAATCCAGGTGTCAAAAGGAAGGAAAGCCATCATTCCAAAACATACCAAAATACCAAGAATTGGAATAAGGGGAACCAAAGGAGTTCGGAATCCACGAGGCGCATCGGGCTGCGTTTTACGCATCACAAGTACACCCACACAAACCAAGATAAAGGCAAATAGAGTTCCAATACTGGTCATCTCTCCTACCACTCGTCCCGGAATGAAAGCCGCAAATAGACTCACAAACACAAGGAAAAACAAATTGGCTTTAAATGGAGTTCTAAATTTTTCATGTATTTCTGAAAACGCTTTGGGAAGCAGTCCGTCCTTACTCATGGAGTAGAACACACGGCTTTGTCCCATGAGCATCACAAGGATTACGGAAGAATATCCAAGCAAAATCGCTACGATAATAGAGGTGTTAAGCCAAGGATAAGCAGGAACCACCACTCCATTTACGACGTCACCCATCGCTTCAATGGCAATGGCCACAGGCGCTAAGTGATCGCCACCGCCACCGGCGGTAAATTCTTTGTAATGCACGACTCCTACCATCACATAAGCGAACACGATATAGAGTACAGTACAAATAATAAGCGATCCTAAAATCCCAATAGGCATGGCTTTCTTCGGATTTTTGGTTTCCTGCGCTGCAGTGGAAACTGCATCAAAGCCTATATAGGCAAAGAAAACAATGGCCGCCGCCCGTATGACTCCCGACCAGCCGTATTCTCCAAATTTTCCGGTATTCTCCGGAATTAGCGGAGTTAAATTCTCAGGTTTGATATAATTAAATCCAATGACAATAAAGATAATCACAATGGCTACCTTCAAGATCACGATCGCTCCATTGACCCATGCGGATTCACTGGTTCCTTTGATGAGCACCAGGGACATAATCACCACAATAAACACAGCCGGCAAATTGACCAGACCGGCTTCTCCTGCGGAAGTAATATCAAAGGGGGTCATCATAAATTTCTCGGGGAGTGCGACTCCAAAATTGGAAAAGAACTTTCCTAAATACCCCGACCAACTCGAGGCGACCGTAGCAGCACCCACCGCATATTCTAAAACAAGATCCCAACCGATAATCCAGGCGATAAATTCACCCATAGTGGCGTACGAATAGGTATAAGCACTACCGGCCACAGGAATCATAGAGGCAAATTCTGCATAACACAATCCTGCGAAGGCACAACCCAACGCAGCGATGATGAAGGACACCATAATTCCAGGCCCTGCATGGTTGGCTGCTGCCATTCCGGTGATCGAAAACAATCCAGCACCGATAATTGCACCAATCCCTAGGGCTACAAGGGAACTTGCGGTTAGTGTTTTCTTAAGTCCTTTTTCAGACTCCTCTGCCTCTGCTAATAGTTGATTAAGAGGTTTAGTCCTCCACAAATTTGACATGTTTAAATATTTTGATTTTCCAAAAGTATAAATTTTTACGAACTATTAACTATTTTATCCCATTATTATTGAAAAAAAATTGAGGGAAGGGTATTGAATAATTTCTTTGGTTTCGATTAAGGAATTTGCCCTTTTGCGGATGTTTGATAATTCAATTTCAAAGAAATTCTAATATATTTGACTAATGAATTTCTACGAACTTTTAATCTCCCCCTACGAAAGTTATGAAGCCTACCAGATCGTGCTTGAAATACTAGCCGCATTCTTTGGTCTTCTCAGTGTTTTCTTCTCCATTAAAAAAAACATTTGGGTGTATCCCACAGGAATTATTTCCACCGCAATGTATGTGTACATTCTTTTTGTCTTCGGACTTTTGGGCGACATGATGATCAATGTCTATTATACATTTATGAGCGTATACGGCTGGATTCTTTGGTACCAAAATTCAAATGATCACGTGCACATTGAAGTAAAAAGGACTTCGAAAAAGGAGTGGATTTTTAGTTTTGGACTTTTTCTTCTCAGCCTCGTGCTTGTGACCCTCGTTTACTATTACAAACCGGCCATTGATAAGGGCTTCTCTACTGAGGGAGTCTCCTTGGGACTCTACCATTTGGATTGGGCCAATTGGCTTGATGTCTTTACGACCTCTGTCTTTTTAGTGGGAATGTGGCTCATGGCCAAACAAAAGGTAGAAAATTGGATTTTCTGGATTCTAGGGGATTTAATTTGCATTCCTATTTTCATCTACAAAGGACTTGCAATTACCTCCTTCCAATATTTTGTTTTCACGCTAATGGCCGTAATCGGCTATCTAGAGTGGAAAAAAAGCGCAGCATTAAGCAAAACTTCTACTACACTAGAGTCATCGCCCCAATAAAACTCTACTTTTTAGTATATTTACCCCCTAAATAGCATATTATAAGATGGCTCAATTTACATTCTATAAATACCAAGGAACCGGCAATGATTTTATTCTTGTGGATCACCGCCAGGGCGGTTTTCCTAAAGAAAACAAAGCACTCATTGCGAAATGGTGCGATCGAAGGTTCGGAATTGGAGCAGACGGACTGATCCTTCTGGAAGAGGATGAGGCCTTGGATTTTAAAATGGTGTATTACAATGCAGACGGCAGTGAAAGCACGATGTGTGGGAACGGAGGTAGATGCATCGTTGCCTTTGCAAGGGATTTAGGAATTGTTCAGGAGCAGTGTGAATTTAGTGCGATTGACGGACACCACGAGGCTTCTATCGCCGGTGACATTGTCACTTTAAAGATGATTGATGTGAAGGAAATTCAGACGCTTGAAAACGCATGCGTTGTGAACACAGGCTCCCCTCATTACGTAACCTACGTAGAGAAGTTAGAAGAGTACCCTGTTTTTGAGAAGGGTCGTCAAATTCGAAATTCCGATCGATTTAAAACCCAGGGAATCAATGTGAATTTTGTGCAAGTCTTAGGAAGTGATTCTCTCTTTGTTCGTACGTACGAACGAGGGGTCGAAGACGAAACCTATAGTTGTGGAACAGGAGTCACAGCCGCAGCCCTTACCTATTTACAAGACCAGGATCTTGAAAAGGTAAATATAAAGGTCAAAGGAGGAAAATTAGTCGTAAAAGCACAAAAGAATGGCACTGAATTTTCTAACATTTGGTTAGAGGGTCCTGCCCTTAGAGTTTTTAAAACCGAAATTCAATTGTAAGGATCTTTTTAATTTAATCGAATGAAAAAAAACAGCAAACTAATTCTTGCCCTCGTCCTGGTTCTAGCTACCTTCTGGGGAGTTCAATATTTTTTAAATTTCAAAACCAATAATGTCAAAAAAGAAGGGTACTTTCATGTAGCAAGTAACGCTTCCTACGCACAAATTCTAGACAGCATTCGACCTTTCATCCAAGACATGGATCGCTTCGAAAAAGTGGCCAAAAAAGAAGATTTGGAAAAAAGACATCACGCAGGTCGATATAAAGTAGTGGAAGGAAAAACCTCTCAAGAGTTAGTTCAAATGCTTAAAAATGGGAACCAAGTAGACATTACCTTTCGAATTGGAGATTTTAGCGATGTGTACCAAATGATGGGGCGTGTGGCTAGAAAAACACAGGCCGATTCCCTTACCTTCATTAGAGAATTTGATAAAATTGCAAAATCTAAAGGCCTTTCGAATGCCGAGGATTTAAAAAAATACTTCTTAATTGATTCTTATAATTTCTTTTGGACCGTGACCCCACAGGAATTTTTTGAGCGATTTGAAACCCAGTACAATTCCTTTTGGACGCCTGAGAGAATCGCTAAAGAAAAAGCCCTTGGGTTAACCCGAAATCAAATCTACGCTCTTGCCTCAATTGTTTACCAAGAATCAGGAGGAAAACCAGACGAACAAAAAACCATTGCCGGACTCTATTTAAATCGCTACCGAAAAGGAATGAAACTTCAAAGCGATCCCACCGTAATTTACGCACACCGAAAAGACACAGGGTTCCAAACTGAGATCAAACGCGTCTATTACAAACACCTTCGCTATCCCTCTCCCTACAATACGTATGCAAACGAAGGAATTCCTCCCGGTCCGATTTGCGTAGTGGATAGATCTTCTCTTGACGCGGTACTAAATCCAGAATCGCATGGATACATCTTCATGGCCGCTGATCCTCAGCGTCCTGGACTCCATCGTTTCACTTCAAGCGACCTCGAACATGCCCAAAATGCACGAAATTATCAGCATTGGCTTGATCGACAAACCGCATCAAAATAAACTTTAACACATTTTAAGAATTTTTGTTTTTAACATTTAAGGGATTCTTACGTCTAATGGGAGTAGTACGGAAATCGGGAACGATCCGTGCAGATTAAAATTACTCTTATTTACATGTAGAACAAACAAAATTCAATTGAATTTTGCGTAAAATTAACTTGATGATTCAGACAGAAATTACTCAAAAACTAACCAGAAAAACTCTGGGGTTAACTCTTTTACTTTCGGCGGCCGCTTTTGCCTTTGCACAAGAAAAAGTAAGTGTCAGCGGAAATGTAGTGGACAAGGCAAACAACCCCGTACCCTATGCTTCAATTGCATTCTCTAGCAAAAGCGATTTATTATATAGCGATGCTACGCTGACCGATGAAAACGGTCATTACGAGCTTCAAATCGTCCCAGGACTTTTCGATATCACGGTCGAGGCTATCGACTTTAAAAAGTACGTATCTTCAGGACGAACCCTAAATGCTGGAGTCCTAGGATCGATCGTTTTAGAACCTGAAAGCAACATGACCATGGCGCCTACAGCCAACATTGAGGGAATTACTCTGACCGCCACCACAAAACCTTATAAGGTGGAACTAGACAAGAGAACTTACGATCCATCTAGCGACGTGATTAGCAAAGGAGGAAACTTGCAGGATGTTCTTCAAAACGTTCCTTCTGTTTCTGTGGATACCGATGGAACAGTCTCCATGAGAGGAAACTCAAACATTCGTTTTTTAATTAACGGAAAACCGTCCGCTTTACTAGGAATTGACGACGGGGCGAATGCTCTTCAAACCATTCCTGCAGATCAGATTGATCGAATTGAAGTCATTACCAACCCTTCTTCTAAATACGAAGCCTCTGGAACCGCAGGGATTTTAAATATCATCTTAAAGAAGAACAAGAGAATTGGATTTAACGGGAGTGTAACCGGAACGCTAGGGTACTTGCCTAACACGAGTCTTAATACCAATTTAAGCTGGAGACGTGGGAACGCGACTTGGTTCCTAAATGGCGGAGGAGGATACCGTAAATCAGAAGGAAACAGCTATAACAATGCGACCTTTGACGATCGAGGTACCCTATATCAACTTCTACGTTCCAACAGCAATACCGTGACCAACAACGAAATGAAAAATTACAACGGTACGGCTGGATTGGTTTATGACCTATCGGATCGAACGTCTGTA
The DNA here is from genome assembly GCF_057838485.1 of Epilithonimonas sp. KH_059. Taxonomy (NCBI): domain Bacteria; kingdom Pseudomonadati; phylum Bacteroidota; class Flavobacteriia; order Flavobacteriales; family Weeksellaceae; genus Epilithonimonas; species Epilithonimonas sp. KH_059. The sequence continues at coordinate 83,831 of NZ_CM174468.1, read as the reverse complement.
AACGGGTCGGTAACTCTTCGTCATTACGAAGGAGAAAACGAAAGTGTAATCTCAACAGAAAGTGATTACAGTGGAATTACAAGGGACAACGCAACGGCGCAGTATCCGATCAGCAAAGAAAGAAGAACTAGTGGAATTAATAACAACAACGCCTTCCAAGCGGATTTTGGTATTGACCACGAGATTGGGGACAAAGGATCCACAATCGCTGCCTCGGTAAGTCTTCAAAATAACGAGTCCACGAACTCAAGCGATATTTTTGAAACCCGAATTCCAGCGTATAATACAATGGACCAAACGGCTCAAGAAACAAAAAACCGCTCTGTGGTCGCAAAAGTAGATTATGAGCTTCCGATCGGAGAGTATTCAAAAATTGAGGCGGGATACCGTTTTGACTCTCGTAACAACGATTACGATTACGCTGTATGGAACGAAGGCGTCGTGAATCCTGATTTCACATCCGTGACGAACTACAAAGAAATGTTCAATGCATTTTACGCTCAATTCAAAAGCAAAATTGGAGACAATTTCGCATACCAACTTGGTTTAAGAACGGAGCTTTCAAAAATTGACGTGGATTTTAGAAGTCTAACCAATACGGAACCTGCCATTAGTAAATCGTACAGCAACTTCTTCCCTTCTGTATTTTTAAGCTATAACCTAACCGAGAACAATCAGTTGCTATTAAACTACTCAAAACGAATTAACAGACCAAGATCTTGGTTCTTAGTTCCGTTTAACAGTTACAACGACAGTGATAACATCTTTAGCGGGAACCCAGACTTGAACCCTTCCTATGTTGACTCTTTTGAATTTGGGTACAGTTTCCAAAAATCAAAAATAACCTTCAACCCGACGCTTTATTACAATCACGAAAAAGACGAAACGCAAATGGTCAACATTTACAATTTCGAGCGTCAACGATTTGAAACCAAACCCTACAATATTGGATTTGAAGATCGCTACGGTTTAGACATGAACTTTACTTACGATCCGTTCAGCTGGTTAAAGCTAATGGGTAGTTTAGATCTTTATGGATACCGTTCTGAAGGAGAATTTAATTATACAACCCTAATTGATGGAGTGGAAACTCCAACTTCAATGTCCTTTAACGGAAAAGGATTCTCACAAAGAGCGAGACTTAACACGACCTTTAAAATTGACAAGACTCTTAATGTACAATTGCAAGGGTTCTACAGAGGAGGTGAAGAAACGGATACTTCCAAAAGAGATGCAATGTACGCTCTTAATTTAGGAGCTTCTAAAACCATTTGGAACGGAAACGGTACCTTTAGCTTTAACATCCAAGACATCTTCAATACGAGAAACAGAACGAACTTTACGTACGGAGACGGATTCCAAAGAGAATCTTACATGCAATGGCAGCCTAGACAATTCTCTCTATCCTTTACGTATCGATTTAGAGAAGGAGACCGAGTGGATCAACCTAAGAGAAAGAAAGACATTAATAGCAATGCGGAGGCTGGTGAAGACGAAATGCCACCGATGTAATCAAATGCTTTAGCAAGCACACGCCAAGCAAAAACTAAACTGGCCTAGAGAATCTCTAGGCCAGTTTTCGTATTTGTAAGAAGTGAGAACTTTCGATTAGAAAGAAATCCCACTGCTATCACTTGTTCTTGATTTGAGGTATTTTTGCCACTCCCACGTGGTTTTAAGCGCATCGCTAAGAGAGGTATTTGCCTTCCAATTTAATTCTCTCTCTGCCTTAGACGCATCCGCGTAAGCAGAAGTAATATCGCCTGCTCTGCGAGCGGTGATTTCGTAAGGTACCTTGATTGAATTTGCCTCTTCAAACGCTTGCACTACTTCCAAAACAGAGGATCCTTTGCCTGTCCCTAAATTGTAAATATCAAGTACGGTGGACTTAGGGTCCTGCATTAATTTTTGCAAGGCTGCGACATGCGCTTTGGCTAGATCCACCACGTAAATATAATCCCGTATTGCGGTTCCATCGGGGGTTGGGTAATCGTCTCCGTAGACCATTAGTTTTTCGCGAATTCCAGCGGCAGTTTGCGTGACAAACGGCACTAAATTATTAGGAATCCCAATTGGAAGTTCTCCAAGTTTTGCAGAGGGATGAGCTCCAATCGGATTAAAATAGCGAAGTAAGGATACTTTGCGCTGGTGCGCTCGAGCGAAATCCATCAATATCTCCTCTCCCATCTGTTTGGTCTTCCCGTAGGAACTCTCTGGGGTTTTTAACGAAGTGGATTCTTCTATGGGCATTTGATCTGCTTGTCCGTACACAGTACAGGAAGAGCTAAAGATAAAATTACCCATATTTCTCTCTTTAAATTCTTGCAAGAGATTGATAAGAGAAAACAAATTGTTTTCATAATAATCCATGGGCTTCACTTGGCTCTCTCCAACAGCCTTAAAGGCCGCAAAGTTGATACAGCCTTCAATGGTATGCGCATCGAGAAGCTGGCTTAGCAATTCTCGTCGTTTTAAATCAAAGGGATAAAACACCGGTCTTTTCCCACTGACTTCTTCAATATTGTCAAGGATAAATTTCTCAGAGTTGGACAAATCGTCCACGATTACGACCTCAAAACCAGAATTTAGAAGTTCAACCACTGTGTGCGAACCAATATACCCGAGTCCACCGGTCACTAAAATTGCCATCGTGTAGGTTCTTTAATTAAAAAATTCTAGAATGCTATCGCAAATGTATTTCAATTGCTCGTCATCAAGTTCCGTATGCATCGGAAGCGAAATCACCTCGTCTAAAAGACGGTCTGTATGAACGAAATCTTCGTCCTTGCTAGGTTGATAGTATGCTTTTTGTTTGCGAAGGGCAACGGGATAATAAATCATGGCAGGAATCTCCTTCTCGGCTAGGAATTCACGAAGTTCATTTCTTTTGCCGTTGGTCACTCTTAACGTATACTGATGAAAGACATGAGAAGAATTCTCACTTCGAGTAGGAATTAAAACAGACTCGTGATCCTTAAACGCCTCGTCGTAATAATCCGCTGCTTTTCGGCGAGCCTCATTGTACAAATCTAAATTGGGTAGTTTACGACGAAGTACGGCCGCTTGAATGCTATCCAATCGTGAATTCACACCCACCTCATCGTGGTAATAGCGTTCGTACATACCGTGGTTCACAATGCCTCGAATTTTATAAGCTAAATCGTCGTCCTGGGTAAAGAGTGCACCCCCGTCTCCGTAACAACCTAGGTTTTTGGAGGGAAAGAAAGAGGTGGTTCCAAGAGTTCCCATGGTACCTGATTTTTTTACTTCGCCATTTGCGAAGGTATACTCTGCTCCAATGGCTTGGGCATTGTCCTCAATGACATAAAGCTGGTTTGCTTTTGCAATTTCTAATATCGATTCCATTTCACAGCATTGTCCAAACAAATGCACAGGGATGATGGCTTTGGTTTTAGGAGTGATGGCTTTTTTCACAGCCTCAGGATCCAAGGTAAACGTATCGTAATTCACATCGACCAGCACCGCTTTCAATTTCAACAAATGAATTACCTCCACCGTAGCAGCAAACGTAAAATCCGCTGTAATCACCTCATCTCCTTCTTGAAGACCTAAAGCCATTAACGCAATTTGCAATGCGTCTGTCCCGTTTGCACAAGGAATCACATGGCCTACTTCTAAATATTCTTCCAGTTCTTTTTGAAACCATTCCACTTCAGGACCGTTTACAAACGCTGCTGACTTCATTACGTTTAGAACCGCATTATCTACTTCCGGTTTTATTTTAAAGTATTGACTCTGGAGATCAACCATTTGAATCTTTTTCATCTTTTGCTCTTTTTTTGCTGTTCGTCCTTCGACGTATCTGTCTTAATTGCTCAAAAATACGTTTATTAAGGCAAGTATGAAAATTTTCTTTGGATTTTCTCCCTTGATTTTCTATACCTGGAACTGAAAGGATAAATACGCTGTCGAACTGCCGGAAAGACGAAAAACCCTCCTCGAATTGAACATCGAAATTAGCCTCGCAAGAGCGTAAAAAATCTTAAGACTTTCCTAGATTCCATGATTTAATGCATACACTTTCAGTCCACTTCCAATCGTATCTATTAATAAACTTCTACTATAGTTCTTATATAGTTGTAGTATAGTAATAATGGTTTAATAAGATTTTAAAAAACACCGAGGGATGCCACAGATTCTTAAAAATACTTCGTAATTTTGAACAAAAAGATACAATGTTAAATTTTGACTATAAAAATCCGACGAAGATCTTATTCGGGGAAGGACAAATTGAAAATCTAGCAAAGGAAATTCCTGCAGAGGCTAAGGTTTTAATTCTCTACGGAGGCGGAAGCATTAAGAAAAATGGAATTTACGATCAAGTAAAATCCGCACTGAAATCCCATGAGGTTCTTGAATTCCAAGGCATTCCTGCCAATCCCGAGTATTCGGTACTTTTAGAGGCTTTAGAAGTGATTAAATCTAGCTCGATTGATTATTTGCTTGCCGTGGGCGGAGGCTCTGTGATCGACGGTACGAAATTTCTTGCCGCGGCAGCGACTTACAAAGGGGAACCTTGGGAGCTTGTGAGTAAGCGGGTTAGAACCCGCGAAAATGAGGCGTTACCCTTTGCCACCGTTTTAACGCTTCCTGCCACAGGATCCGAAATGAATTCCGGATATGTGATTTCAAGAAAAGAAACAAACGAAAAATTATCTTCTGGGGGACCGGGTCTCTTTCCTACGGTCTCTGTGCTTGATCCGACCGTCATTAAATCTCTACCCACAAGACAAATAGCCAACGGAATAGCAGATGCCTACACCCACGTTCTAGAACAATACCTCACCTACCCTACGGATGCAAAACTACAAGATCGCTTTAGCGAAAGCATCCTCCTTACTCTTCAAGAAGTTAGCACTCCTCTATTAAAAGGTTCCTTTGATTATAAGAATGCATCGGATTTCATGTGGGCCTGCACGATGGCGCTTAACGGACTCATTGCAAAGGGTGTACCTACGGATTGGTCTGTACATGCCATAGGGCATGAATTAACGGCTCAGTATGGAATTGACCACGCAAGAACACTTGCCATTATTGCTCCCTCACACTATAGAGCCATGTTTGAAAACAAGAAAGAAAAACTTGCGCAATATGCCGAGCGTGTTTGGAATGTAACGCAAGGTTCACTTGAAGAGAAAGCAAAAGAGGGAATTGAAAAATTAGAAGAGTTCTTCCATTCCTTAGACATTCAAACCAAATTATCAGAGTATACAAACGATTTTCAAGACACAGGTAAGAAGGTGGAGAAAGCTTTTACCGAACGAGGGTGGCTGTTGCAAGGCGAACGAAAGGATTTAACCCCGGAAATCGCTCGAAAAATTGTCGAGGATAGTTATTAACTTATGCCGAAGAGCTAAAATTAAATGAAAATGAAAAAATACATCTCCTTTCTATTCCTGCTATGTTTTACGTTTGCCTTTACGCAGGAGAAGCCCGCCTTTTGGACTGAAATCCAATCGCTTAATGCAAAGAAATCTAGTGAAAACTTGCCTTCTGATGCCATTCTGCTGCTAGGCAGTTCTTCTTTTACCATGTGGCAAGATGTTGGAGACTATTTCCCGGAAAAAAAATTCATTAATTTCGGGTTTGGAGGATCAAGACTTGTCGATGTAAACTTCTATATTAAGGAACTACTCGAGGTTCCATCGCCCAAACAAATACTGGTGTATTGTGGAGAAAATGACATTGCGTACGAGGTAGAACCTGCAAGTGCAGAGCAAGTACGAGAAAGATTTGAAACGCTTTACAACACCCTTCGTACGAGGTATCCTGAGGCTCAAATCGATTACATTTCCATGAAGCATTCGCCGAGTCGCGAATCGCTTTGGCCCGAAATGGAAAAAGGAAATGCTCTAATCAAACAGTTTGTAGAAAGCAAGGAGAACTCTTCCTATATTGAAATTAACCCCTCCATTGAGGACAAAGACGGAAACCCACGAACCGAACTCTTTTTGGAAGACCTTTTGCATTTAAATCCAAAAGGCTATCAGAATTGGGCAAAGGTCATTGCTCCTTATCTAAAATAAGATTTGCAAAGGACGAATGCAAGGAATCAAAGCAATAGGGAAATTATTTTTTCCTATTTGCTTTGGATTTCGCTTTGGCCTGTGCACGGTTTGCACCGGGTTTGGATTTTGGGACTTTACGCTTGCTTGGACCTCCTAGGTTGATTTTCCTGTTCTTTTCCTTTTTTTCATGAAAGGCGCCACCTCCTTCTTGTATTTTCACCGTGTGCGCATTCTTCATTTTGACTTCGTCCTCTTCGGATGCGATTTTCTTCGGATTTACTTTCACTTCTGTCGGGAAGTCCATCTCGATGAGTTCTTTATCCATCAGAACCACGATCTCAAGAAGCTGTGGCTCTTCTTTTTTGGTATAAAACGTAATGGCTTTCCCATCTTTATCGGCACGACCCGTACGTCCAATTCTGTGAATGTACTGCTCGGGTACGGCAGGAACCTCAAAGTTGATTACATGGGTAATGTCCGAGATATCAAGACCTCTGGCCATAACATCCGTAGTAATTAACCCTCTTACTTCTTGGTCCTCAAAGCGTTTCATAGCTCGAAGTCTATAATTTTGAGATTTGTTGGAGTGGATTACATCAAATTCTTCCGGCAGCACTTCCTCTATTTTAGAAAATAGAAGGTCTGCGTGTCTCTTGTTATTTGTGAATATAAGGACCTTGGAAAGATCCTCGCTTGTTTCAAGCAAATGCTTTAGGAGATTAAATTTCGTATTGAAATTCTCTACTTTGTACGCGCTTTGCTCAATTTTCTCGAGGGGTGTTCCTGATTTAGCCAGTGAGATCTCCATGGGACCCGCAAAATATTCGGCAAGCATATCATCTACAGCTTCCGTCATGGTGGCTGAGAAGAGGATGTTTTGCCTTTTTTCTCGCATCATTTCGAAGATATGCGTGAGCTGCGGTCTAAAACCTAAATTAAGCATCTCGTCGAACTCATCAATGATCAGTCTTTGGACCTCTTTTAGCGAAATTGCATTGTCAATCGCTAAATCCATCACCCGTCCTGGAGTTCCTACTAAAATATCACAGCCCGTATTAAATAGCTTCTTTTGCGTATTAATGTTTTTACCTCCGTAAATCCCAATGACTCTTGCCGACAAATTTTGAGTTAAATTCTCAACAATTTCAGCGACTTGAACCACGAGTTCCCTTGTAGGAACCAGAATAAGCAGTGTAGGGTTGCCGTTTTTGTTATACTTCCACTGTTTTAGAGTCGGTAGTAAGTACGCTAGGGTTTTCCCGGTTCCGGTTTGCGCAATGCCCATCACGTCTCTTCCCGATAAGATCGGTTTGAAACTTCTTGTCTGAATAGGTGTGGGTTCAAAAAGTTCGAGATCCGCAAGAACATCTAATATTTTCTCTGGTAAATCGAAATCGGCGAAAGTTAAATTCATGGAGTAGAGTTAAAAAAAAAGAACTTGTGGCAGTTCTTTTCTCATGTTTTACTCGGCAAAGATAAGGTATTTCCTTAAAAACGATTGATTTGGTTTTACTCTGAAAGATAAAATAGATAACAAAGCCCCTATACCTTGCAAAAGATTCGAACAACCTCAATGCAATCCCTTACCATTTTCAGAGGATCCATTTCCTTTGGAAATCCTAAAATGAAAAGAAAAGCTTGCCTCACAAGAACGTAAATCCTGTGAGAAGTGCACAAAAATCCAGCGAGCGAAAGAGTCTTAAATTTCAGGTTTGGGCAAAAAATAGAGGTGGAATTTATCTTCCTCATTCAAACCAACATCAGTTAAAGTAAAAATCAGTTAATTGATTTAATTAACTGATTTTTAATATCATAAACTTATGTACTTAAAGTATATTTTGGATTACTTTTTAAGTTTATCCCTTAAGTTTTTGATCATGTCGCTCGCCATTTCTTCGATTCCAAATTCATAGTGAAGACCCCAATCTTCTTTGGCAATACGGTCATCAATGGAAGCAGGCCAAGAGTCCGCAATCTCTTGTCGGAAATCAGGCTTGTAAGAAATCTCGAATTCAGGAATTTCTTTTTTGATCACCTCTGCAAGCTCAGCCGGTGTAAAGGACATCCCTCCTAGATTGTAAGAAGTTCTCACGCTAAGAGATTCTTTTTCGGCATGCATTAACTGAAGAGTAGCATTGATTGCATCGTCCATATAAAGCATAGGCATCGCCGTATCTTCTTTTATAAAGGACGTATACTTTGCATTTTCAACCGCTTCGTAGAATATTTCTACTGCGTAGTCTGTCGTTCCTCCTCCTGCTGGGGTTTTCCAAGAGATGAGACCTGGATACCGAATGCTTCGTACATCCACTCCGTACTTGTCAAAATAATACTCACACCATTTCTCTCCTGCCAGTTTGGAAATCCCATAAACCGTGGTTGGATTGAGCACTACGTCTTGTCCTACGTCTGTTTTGGGAATTCCTTTTCCGAAAACAGCAATGGAACTCGGCCAAAATATCTTTTTAAGAAGTCCTTCTTTGGCCATTTCGCATAAATTAATGAGAGGCTCCAAATTGAGCTTCCACGCGAACAAAGGTTGTTTTTCGGAAGTTCCCGAGAGCAAGGATGCCAAATGGTATACCGTTGTGATCTCATATTCTTGAATCACTTGTCGCATGAGCTGGGTATTGGTCACGTCCATTCGCTCGTAAAAGCCTGCGGAAGTTAAATTTTTGTCGAATCGATCAAGACCAGAAGCGACTACATTTTCTTTTCCGTACAGGCTTACCAAACGGTTGGTAAGTTCTGTACCTATCTGACCTAAAGCGCCTGTAATAAGAATTTTTTCCTGCATCGGGGGATTAGTTTAATTGATTAGTTATTCTTACAAAAGTAGAAAATTACGCCCTATAAAAAAAGCAAAACCTTTCAAAGCCTTATGTAGGCGATGCTTTCGACTCAATCTGGCGAGAAGCACCACTGCTTTTTGGATTTTGCCCTTTTTTAATTCCTTTTTCAAACTTCTTCTTATCTTTATCCCTTCGTTTCCCCTTGGAAGTGATCAAAAACGATTTGAATTCATGAAAAAATTACTTTTCCTCTTCTCCCTTGTTTCGACTCTCGCCTATGGACAGGCCACTGAGCATACGATTTACAAGGAAATCCATGTAAAAAACAAAGGGCTAGTCGTCTCCGCCCATCCGCTAGCAAGCGAAGTGGGAGCCAAAATCCTTCGAGAGGGAGGAAATGCATTTGATGCTTCCATTGCCACGCAACTGGCTCTTGCTGTAGTTTATCCTCAAGCGGGGAATCTAGGCGGGGGTGGTTTTTTAGTTGGAATGAAAAACACAGGTGAAAAATTCACAATTGATTTTCGAGAAACAGCGCCCGAAAAATCCTCAAAGGATATGTATCTGGATTCTAGCGGAAATGCAGACACGAGCTTGTCTCAAGACGGAGGTCTTGCGATCGGCATTCCCGGTTCTGTTGCGGGTATGTTTGCAACCCTGCCCTACGGGAACTTGCCAATGGAAAAACTAATAGATCCTGCCATTGAGCTTGCAGAAAAAGGATTTGCCATCACAAAAAGGGAAGCGGATTTACTCAATGCGCATCGCGATCAATTTTTAAAACACAACTCTCATCCCATTGCACTCGTGAAAAATGAGCCTTGGAAGCCAGGCGACCTTTTGATTCAGAAGGATCTAGCCACCACCTTAAAGAAAATAAAAAAAGAGGGAGCCAAAGGATTTTATGAGGGAGCGACCGCGGAAAAGGTCGCAAAAGGAGTTGAGTTGCAAAAAGGAATACTATCTCTTAACGATCTGAAAAATTATAAAGTAGTCTTTAGAACTCCCTTAGAGTTCGACTACAAAGGATACTCAATCCTCACGATGCCCTTGCCTTCTAGTGGCGGAATTCTTTTAGCCCAAATGCTACGAATGAGTTCCTATGCCCATTTAGATCAAATGGGCTTTCAATCGCCAGAAGCCATGCAGGTTATGATTGAGGCGCAGCGTCGCGCCTACGCAGACCGAGCGGAATTTATGGGGGATCCAGCATTTGTCAAAGATCCCACCGAGCGTCTTATTTCACAGAGCTATCTGAAAGAGCGATGGAAGTCATTCAATCCCCTTTTAGCCACGCCAAGTGCGGAGGTGGGGAAAATCATTAAGCTGCCTGCAGAAAGTACAGAAACCACGCATGTCTCCATCCTAGATCGGGATCACAATGCCGTTTCCGTGACCACCACGTTAAACGGACTCTACGGAAGCAAAGTCATTGCGCCGGGAACCGGGTTTCTACTCAATAATGAAATGGACGATTTCTCCATCAAACCGGGCGTACCCAATATGTTTGGCGCTGTGGGAGGCGCAGCCAACGCGATTGAACCTGGCAAACGAATGCTTTCCTCTATGACACCCACGATCGTTTTAAAAGACAACAAACCCTTTTTAGTCGTAGGAACTCCTGGGGGCACCACAATACCCACGTCCGTGTACCAAACAATTGTCGGACTAATTGATTTTAAACTTTCTCCAAACCGCGCGGTGAATGCACCGAAATTCCACCACCAATGGTTACCCGAATCGGTGCAAGTGGAAAAAGGATTTAATACAGCACCTTTAAAGGTCCTAGAATCCAAGAATTATGTATTTAAAACGGTCAACCAGATCGGCAGAACCGAAATCATAGCGGTCCAACAAGATGGAAGCACCGTAGGGGTTGCTGACTCCCGAGGGGACGATTCCGTTTCACGAGAGTAAAGGCTTAAATCAGAATATTCAAACTCTGAGGCAAGACTTCAATTTGTATGGGTGAATTCAGTTCTACAAATTCGCCGTCCATTTGAAAAACAGTGGTATCTACAGAGAACTCCGCTTTAGATATGGGAATATAGGTTAGATAGGAGTCTTGTTTCAAGGCTTTGGTAAATAGTCGAAAAGCAAAGAATAGGGAATAAGGCAAAGGGAATTTCTTAACCAGTACGAGATCGACAAGTCCATCGCTTTTGCTTGCTTTCGGCGCTATGTACGCGAAATTACCAAATTGCCGAGTGTTTGCTAGATTAAGCATCATATACTCTCCACTGTATTTCTCTAACTCCTTCGTATGGAAACGCACTTGGATTGGGCGGTAGTTAAAAAAAGTTTTAAGCGTGACTTTTATGTAGTTTTTAAACCCTCGGGTTGTGCTTTCAAATTCTTTTGCCACTCGGGCATCTAATCCGGCGCCAGACACGTTGATCGACAAATAGGGACCTATTTTAAAGGTATCGATTTTACGGCTTTTGCGCGCCTTTAATTTTTGCAAGAGCACCTCCAGATTCGTATTAAAATGGGTTTCATTCGAAAACCCATTGCCGGATCCTGCCGGAAACACCGCTAATATTTTTGAGGAGTGCACTAAATTTTTAGCCACTGACGCAATGGTGCCGTCCCCTCCGACGGCCACATACACGTCATACTGATCTTTTGTTTCCAAAATAAACTCAGTGGTCTTTTCGACCGATTCTGAAAGGTAGTAATGCAAAGGGTCTACCTTTGTTTTAAGCTTTTGGATAAACAAATCCGACTGCCTTTTGGCCGAAAACGGATTGATAATAAATACAGTGCGATCCATGGGTGGAAAGTACGATTTTTACTTGATATTTTTAGTTAAGATCTACCCTATTTCTGAATTCCCATTCTCTCTTTAAACTCAGGCGTTAGAGCAGAAGAAATAGCCTCGTACGGAACCGTGATTGTGATGATACCATATACATAGGCTGCAATTTCATACTGGTTGTAAGTAAAGCTAAGTCCTTTCTCATCAAAGAAAAAATTATTGTTGTAAGACAATTTCTCAGGCTCAAAGTAATTTTCTTTTCTTTCGTCCGCTTCTTTTAGAAGTACTTTGTTCCAATCTACTTTGTCGATAGCCACGATGTCTTTTAATTCTAATTTTTTCTGATTTTCGATGTCGACCACTCTATACAAATCGTAGGCGTAACCATGCGCACCTCCTGTATACCCGTATCCCTTATAATGGACGGTAAGGTATCCGTTCTGATTTCCTACCACATCCATTTCAGAGACTCGATCCCAAACTTGATGAGAGCCGGGTCTAAAGTCCAAAACATCGGCTTTGGTCTGGGTATAGTAGTGACTTTTTCTTTCATCTAGTAGGCTTTGTACTTCGGGTCTGGAATACGCAACATCCGGTGCAATGCTATCGTAAAGCTCTGATTTGTATAAGCTATCGAGAACCGGCTTATCAAGTCCTGTAAATACAAGTACTTTTTGCTTGAATTTCGCACTTACAGAATCGCTCACATTGAGGGAATCCATAGCGACTAGAGAATCGTAAGCAAACTCAAATCTTTGGTCCAATACAGCGAGTGTATCGCTGGCCTGATTGGTTTCGCTGGTAGTCGTTTTCGTACAGGACACCAGGGCAATACCTAGTGCAAATGCGGAGATAAAAATTGATTTCATATTTATTTTTTATTTCGGTTTCCTTCTAAGTCATACAAATAATGCTCCAAAAAGATAGGGCTTGCTAGAATAAAAAAAACAATGCTCTGCGCGAGGCAGAGCATTGTTTTCTATCGCTCAACATACAATACAAAATCTTAGACGTCGATTTTTGCATATTTTGCATTTTTCTCTATAAACTCACGACGTGGAGGTACCTCGTCTCCCATTAGCATTGAGAAGACTCGATCCGCTTCCCCTGCATTGTCAATGGTCACTTGTTTTAAAGTTCTAGATTCAGGATTCATTGTCGTATCCCAAAGCTGTTCCGCGTTCATTTCTCCAAGACCTTTGTATCGTTGTACATCTACTCCTTTTCCGTCTGGGGCTATCTCGAGGGTTTTTTCTTCCCTTTCTTTCTCATCCCAAGCATAATGCTTTTTGTTTCCTTTTTTAACGAGGTATAAGGGTGGAGAAGCAATATACACATACCCATGTTCAATTAATTCTTTCATGTAGCGGAAGAAGAAGGTCAGAATCAGAGTTGAAATATGCGCACCGTCCACATCGGCATCTGTCATGATTACCACTTTATGGTAACGAAGTTTGCTCACATTTAAAGCTTTGCTATCTTCCTCAGTTCCTACAGAAACGCCTAACGCAGTATAAATATTTTTGATCTCCTCGTTGTCGTACACTCTATGAAGCATCGATTTCTCCACATTCAAGATCTTCCCACGCAAAGGTAGAATCGCTTGAAAATGTCGATCTCGACCCGCCTTGGCGGTTCCCCCTGCAGAATCTCCCTCGACAAGGAACAATTCAGAAATCACAGGATCTTTTGAAGAACAGTCCGCTAATTTCCCAGGCAGTCCAGATCCCCCCATAGGAGATTTACGTTGAACCATTTCCCGAGCTTTCTTCGCAGCTTGTCTTGCTTTGGCTGCCAAGACTACTTTTTGGACAATGAGCTTGGCTTCGTTTGGATTTTCTTCAAGGAAATTGGTAAGCATTTCACCGACGATTTTATCCACCGCACCGGCCACCTCCGAGTTCCCTAATTTGGTTTTGGTTTGCCCTTCAAATTGAGGCTCCATTACCTTGACCGATATAATTGCAGTAAGACCTTCTCTAAAGTCATCCCCTGTAATTTCTACCTTTTCTTTGGCAGGAAGACCCAGTTCATCTGCAAACTTCTTAAGAGTTCTCGTAAGAGCTCTTCTAAACCCTGTAAGGTGGCTTCCCCCCTCGTGAGTATTAATGTTATTTACATAGGAGTGCAAGTTTTCATTAAAGGACGTATTGTAACGCATGGCTACTTCTACAGGGATATCGTCTCTTGACCCTTCCATGAAGATTACACTGTCCATGATGGATTCACGGTTCCCATCGATGTATTCAACAAACTCTTTTAGCCCTCCTTCCGAATGAAAAATTTCGGATTTGTAACTCCCGTCTTCTAACTTCTCTCTTTGATCGGTTAGCGTGATGGTAATTCCTCTATTTAAGAAAGCAAGCTCACGCAGACGCGTGGCTAGAGTATCGTAATTGTATTCTAATTCCTGAAAGATGGTATCGTCTGGCTGAAAAAACACAGTCGTTCCTGTATCGTCGGCTGTTCCTATTTCTTTTACATCCGCCAAGGCTTTCCCTTGCGAATATTCTTGCTCGTAAATCTTTCCGTCTCTGTGAACGGTGGCAATTAACTGGTTTGACAAAGCGTTCACACAAGAAACCCCTACTCCGTGAAGTCCTCCGGATACTTTGTAGGAATCTTTATCAAATTTCCCTCCGGCACCAATTTTAGTCATAACCACCTCTAGGGCGGATTTTTGCTCCTTTTCGTGAAAGTCTACAGGAATTCCTCGACCGTTGTCGGTCACGAGAACTCCATTCCCTTCATGAATCTCCACTTCAATTCGATCACAGTGTCCAGCTAGCGCCTCATCGATAGAGTTATCGACCACCTCATAAACCAAATGGTGTAGACCTCTCGCACCGACATCGCCGATGTACATCGAGGGTCTCATCCTCACGTGCTCCATCCCCTCAAGGGCTTGGATACTGCTTGCTGTATATTGTTTTTGACTCATATTCTATTTAAAAACCTAAATTTATTACTAAACTTTTTTCGTCCACTTCGCCTTTCATTTTCAAATGAAAAGACTAGCAAATTTACGAAAAATATTGCTTTTTTCAAAGGAAAATCGGACCTGAATAAGGCAATATCAAAACAAATGTGGCAAAAGCAGAGGCCGCCTCTCAGGCTTTCCATTTTATAGGCCTCTTTCTAGTGCTTTTCGGATACAATATCCCTTCAAAGTCGCAAAAAGGAACCTATCGTTTTTCACCAATATCCTTTCAAACAAAAAAAAAAGAGATTACTGCAAACAAAAACTGCTTCCCAAAGGAAGCAGTTCGCGTTACTGATTTTATTTTAAACGAGAGTGGCCGTTAATACCTCCTCGATTTTTTCAATTTTAATGAGATGATTTTTGGTAAGCAGCTTGGTGGCTTTGTCCCATTTCTTACCTGACAATTGACTTGCCACTTTAAGATCTTGCAAAGGTTGGCTTTCCGGGCCCTTTTTAAGAAGATCTAGAATGAGAGTTTCGTCCTCTCCTAGCTCTACGGTTGGGGTCCCCTTTTCCGGTCTCATTTGTGGGAAGAATAGGACATCTTGAATCGATTGGTTGTTTGTTAAAAACATAACGAGTCGGTCCATCCCAATTCCAAGTCCTGCCGTAGGAGGCATTCCATACTCAAGGGCTCTTAAAAAGTCCTGATCAATGAACATCGCCTCGTCGTCTCCTCTTTCTAAGAGAGACAGCTGCTGTTCAAATCGTTCTCTTTGATCGATTGGGTCGTTCAATTCCGAATAGGCATTGGCAAGTTCTTTTCCACAGACCATTAATTCAAAACGCTCGGTTAGTCCTTCTTTGAATCGGTGCTTTTTCGTAAGAGGTGACATCTCTACGGGATAATCTGTAATGAAGGTAGGTTGAATGAAATTGCCTTCGCATTTCTCCCCAAAAATCTCGTCGATTAATTTCCCTTTCCCCATGCTTTCATCCACTTCAATCCCAATGGACTGAGCGAATTCACGAAGTTCATGTTCACTTTTCCCTGTAATATCAAATCCTGTATACTTTAAAATTGCCTCCGTCATAGACACTCTAGGGTAAGGGGCTTTCCAACTAATTTGATGTTCACCAAAAGTGGACTGGGGCTCTCCATTCACTTCCGTCGCACAAAACTCTAGGAATTGCTCCGTAAAGTCCATCATCCAGTTGTAATCCTTGTAGGCCACGTAGATTTCCATAATGGTAAATTCTGGATTGTGGGTTCTATCCATTCCTTCGTTCCGGAAATTCTTTGCAAACTCGTAAACCCCTTCAAATCCACCGACAATCAATCGTTTTAAATAGAGTTCGTTCGCAATTCGTAAATACAATGGAATATCAAGTGAATTGTGATGCGTTGTAAAAGGTCTTGCCGCAGCTCCTCCTGGAATCGCTTGCAATACCGGAGTCTCCACTTCAAAATAACCTGCTTTGTTAAAGAAATAACGCATTGCGTTATACACTTTGGTTCGTTTAATAAAGACCTCTTTAACATGTGGATTTACGGTTAAATCCACGTAACGTTGGCGGTATCTAAGTTCTGGATCGTTAAACGCATCGTGCGTAACCCCATTTTCATCCGTTTTTGCTTGAGGTATAGGACGTAGTGCTTTAGCAAGTAGCGTAAATTCTTTAACCATCAGGGTCATTTCGCCAACTTGCGTTTTAAAGAGCTCTCCTTTAATCCCGATAATATCTCCAATATCAAGGAGATGTTTATAAACCTCATTGTACAAGGTTTTGTCCTCTCCCGGACAAATTTCGTCACGATTGAAATAGACCTGAATTCTTCCTTCAGAATCTTGAAGTTCGGCAAAACTTGCCTTTCCTTGTATACGTCTAGACATTAATCGACCTGCTACACTCACCGTAAGACCTGGTTCAAAAGACTCCTTAATCTGTTTGGTAGAATGGGAGATTTTGTATTCTGCAGCTGGAAATGCTTCGATTCCCATCTCACCTAGTTTTTGTAGTTTTTCACGTCGGATAATTTCCTGTTCTGATAATGACATAGTTAAGAATTTTGAGAATGCAAAAATAGGGAAAATTTACGGATGTCGAGTCGTTTAGACCGAAGTATCCACGCCCTAATTTCCCTTAAGAATTAAAATGAATCCTGAGAGTCCTTTCCCCCTTGCGATCTAATTCTTAGATTTGCTTCTATTTTTAAAAGTGAAAGTATTACTTATTGACAATTACGATAGCTTTACCTATAATCTCGCGCAGCTTATAGAAAGGATTCTTGAGCAGCGAATTGCCGTTGTGAAAAACGATGAATTAAGTTCACAGCTTATAAAAAAGTTCGATAAAATAGTTCTCTTCATAGGACCTGGAATCCCCTCAGAGGCCGGTTCACTTTTAGAGGTAATTAAAGAGTTTTATAAGGAAAAACCGATTCTAGGCGTATGCCTAGGCATGCAGGCGATCGCAGAGAGCTTTGGGGGAAGTTTACAAAATGGCCAGAATGTATACCATGGAATTTCAACCCAGATAAACATCACGAGGCAAGAGGCAAAACTTTATAAAAACCTACCCAATTCAATTTGTGTAGGAAGATACCATAGTTGGACAGTGGACCCTCTTACCCTTCCTGAAGAACTAGAAATCACAGCTGAGGATGACCACGGAACCCTTATGTCTTTGCAACATAAAAAATACGATTTGCACGGCGTACAATACCATCCTGAAAGCATTCTCACGTCTGAAGGTAAAACCATTGTGAGCAACTTTCTACTCAATTCGTATTCATAGCATACTATAATTTTCATAAATTTGTTCCCAAAATAGCGAATATGACAACCCAAAATAAAGAACTTATCTTTCGAGACCTAGGAGTAATGGATTACCCTGATGCCTTCGAGTATCAAGAAACCCTCATGAAATCCATTATTGATTTAAAATTAAAAAACCGAGATCGCACCGACGGAATCCAGGAAATTACTCCAAACTATTTCCTTTTCGTTGAGCATCCTCATGTCTATACCCTTGGGAAAAGTGGCGATGAGCACAATATGCTGATTGACCAAGATAAATTGAAGCAAATTAATGCCTCCTTCGTCCATACGAACCGTGGAGGTGATATCACCTACCATGGATTTGGTCAAATTGTGGGCTACCCTATTCTAGATCTTGACAATTTCAAATCGGACATCCATCTCTACATGCGCAATTTGGAAGAGGTCCTTATTCGTGTCATCGCAGAATACGGTTTAAAAGGAGAACGTAGCGAGGGAGAAACCGGAGTTTGGCTTGATGTGGGAAGACCGTTTGCTCGTAAAATCTGCGCAATGGGAGTGAAGACCTCCAAATGGGTAACCATGCATGGCTTTGCCCTCAATGTCAATACAGATTTGCGTTATTTCGAATACATCATCCCATGCGGCATTAAAGACAAAGCCGTGACCTCTTTACAAAGAGAACTAGAGAAAGAATTCACCCTAGAGGAAATCGCTGAAGTAAAAGAAAAAATTCAAAAGCATTTTAACGATGTTTTTGGGTCGGAATTCCTGCTTTACTCAGAGCAGCACGCAAAGTCAACTGAGATTTGATTGTATTTTTCTGAATCTTTCCAAAATGACATTCTTTCCGATAAGCAATTTAAAGCAGGCCGTAAAACTTCGATTTTCAGTGCCTGCTTTTTTTATTTTAGGAATGCGACCTAGGAACTCCAGCGTTCATTTTTAGGCAACTGCTGTTCAAATATCCAACTTCTTTTGCCTTCTATTTTTGAGAAAAAAAACCGTTTTTAAATTGAGTTTCCTACTCCTACATCCATTGTAATTCCTTATTTCCCAATTGCTTCAAATTTAAAAATAAAGACAATCTTTTGTGAATTATTAATTTCACAATTTTTATAACTGAAAATTTATATATTTGTAAAATTCCAAAATCGAAAAAAATGGCAGAATACAAATTATTACTTCCAAGCATGGGCGAAGGCGTCATGGAAGCTACAATTATCACTTGGTTATTTAACGAAGGAGATCAAGTTGGAGAAGACGATTCCGTAGTGGAAATAGCGACGGACAAAGTGGACTCAGATGTCCCAACCCCCGTTTCAGGAAAAATAATCAAAATTCTTAAGCAGAAAGACGAAATCGCAAAGGTAGGAGAAGCCATTGCTATACTAGAAACCGAAGGTGGGAATTCTCTCGAAGCAGAGCAAACGCAGGAGCAAAAACCGATGGAAGAGGTGAAAACGCAAATCCCAAGTTTAAATGAAGAGGAGATTAAGGAACTTGAAAAACCATTAAGCAGCGCTAAAAACACGGAAGGAAGCAAAGGACAATACCTGTCCCCTCTCGTAAAAGCCATAGCGGAACAAGAAAAAATAGAAGCAAGCGAACTTGAATCTGTACAAGGAACAGGACTCGAGGGAAGAATCACAAAAGAAGATATTTTACAGTACATTTCCACTCGAGGTGAAAAGAAAGCAGAATCGAAAGATTCCGCACCTAGTTCAGTGCCAGCCGCCGCAAAAGCGCCTGCAAGTCCGGTTGTGAAAACGGCACCTATTCCCGTGGGAGCAGGAGATGAAATCATCCCAATGGACCGCGTGCGCAAGATCATCGCAGAGGCTATGGTAAACAGCAAACGCATTTCTCCACACGTGACGTCCTTTATTGAAACCGATGTAACGAACGTGGTGAAATGGAGAGCGAAGAACAAAGCCCTCTTTGAACAAAGAGAAGGAGAACGACTTACCTTTATGCCTATTTTCGTGAAAGCGATTGTCAAAGCCATTCAAGACTTCCCAATGATCAATGTTTCCGTGGATGGAGATAAAATCATTAAAAAGAAGAACATCAACATTGGTATGGCCACGGCCATGCCGGATGGGAATTTGATTGTTCCTGTCATTAAAAATGCGGATCAACTTTCCTTGTCTGGACTTGCAAAAGCAATTAATGACCTTGCGAGCCGAGCCCGAGCTAAAAAGCTGAGACCAGAAGACACGCAGGGTGCAACTTATACCATTTCTAACGTTGGAAGTTTTGGAAACCTAATGGGAACCCCCATTATTCCACAACCTCAAGTTGCGATTATGGCCATTGGTGCGATCGTGAAAAAACCGGCGGTCTTAGAAACTCCAGACGGGGATGTGATTGCGATTCGTCAATTAATGTTTATGTCGCACTCTTACGACCACCGTGTGGTGGATGGCTCCCTTGGAGGCCTATTCTTAAAGCACGTAAACGATTATTTAGAAAACTGGGATATGAATACGGAGGTTTAATCCCACCTTATCCTTAAAGAATAGATACTCTACTGCCTTTCCTAACCGTAAGGCAGTAGCTTTTTCCCTTATCCCCTTAGACCTTATTCTTATGTTAAACTTACGAGAAGCAAAAAAAGAAGATTCCACCCTAATTTTCGAACTAATTAAAAAATTAGCACAATATGAAAAGATGGAAAACGACGTGCTCACTTCGCCCGAAGAACTAGAAAAACAATTGTTTGATTACAACTATGCACAGGTCATTATAGTAGAAGAAAACCAAACTGCAATTGGTTTTGCGCTCTACTTTTTTAATTTCTCCACCTTTGTAGGCAAACCCGGTCTCTATTTAGAAGATCTATACATTGAACCCCAGCATCGAAACAAAGGCTACGGCAAGAAGGTTCTGAAAGAGCTAGCCCAAAGAGCAAAAAACAAAGGGTGTGGACGTATGGAATGGTCGGTGCTCAAATGGAACTCGCCTTCGATCGCCTTCTACAAATCCTTAGGTGCTTCTGCCATGGAAGAGTGGGACGTCTATCGCCTTACTGAGTCTCAAATTGAGGATTTAGCGAAAATTTGATCGTTTCCTCCCTCTCCTTCCCCTAACTCTTATGCATAAAAGGTAAAAACCTGCGAAATAATTCATATTATACAAAGAAACTTTGTGCGATTAAGAATTTATAACTAATTTTGCACCTCGAAATATTTATCAATTATATTAACATTATGAACAACTACGAAACTGTTTTCATTTTAACTCCCGTTCTATCTGATGCTCAGGTGGAGGAAGCAGTGAAAAAATTTGAAGACTTACTTAAGTCAAACAACTGTGAAATTGTAACTAGAGAAAACTGGGGACTTAAAAAATTAGCTTACCCGATCCAACTTAAAAAGAACGGGTTCTACACTTTGATCGAATTCAAAGGAGAAGGAACTGTAGTAGCAGATTTAGAAACTGCTTTCAAACGTGACGAAAGAGTAATTCGTTACCTAACTACAAAACTTGACAAGCATGCAATTGAATACGCCGTTACAAGAAGGGCTAAAAACAAATCTGCAAGAGCTTAATTTTTCAACCTTAAAAATCTATTACAATGGCAATTGACGACATGGCAAAACAAGCCTCCGCAGGAGGTGAATCAGAAGTTAAATTTTTAACTCCTGTTGATATCAATACAAAATCTGAGAAAAAATACTGTAGATTCAAAAAATTCGGAATCAAGCACGTAGATTATAAAGATGCAGATTTTCTTATTCAATTCGTAAACGAACAAGGTAAAATCTTACCAAGACGTTACACAGGTACTTCTTTAAAATACCAAAGAAAAGTATCTGCTGCAATCAAAAGAGCAAGACACTTAGCACTTATGCCATACGTGGTAGACATGCTTAAATAACATTAACAATTGTTGGTTGCATCGCGCACCTAACTTTAAAAACAAAAAGGACAACAATGGACATTATTCTAAAACAAGACGTTGAAAACTTAGGCCTTGAATTCGATATCGTATCGGTTAAACCAGGGTATGCAAGAAACTTCTTACTACCTAAAGGAGTCGCTTTACTAGCCACTCCAAAAAACAAAGCGACTCTAGCCGCTACGCTTGAATCTAGAAAAGAAGAAGAAGCAAAATTAGTTGCTGACGCTCAAGCTAAAATCGAACAATTGAAGAAAACTTCTCTTACGATCGAAACGAAAGTGGGATCAGGAGATAAATTATTCGGTTCAATCAACAACGCAAATCTTTCTGAAGAACTTGCTAAAAAAGGTGTTGAAATCGATAGAAAATACATCAAAATCCCTGGGAACACAATCAAAAGAACTGGTAAATTCAGCGCTTTAGTAAGATTGCACAGAGATGTTGAGTACAACTATGAATTCGACGTAATTTCTGATGCTCCGGTAGTCGTTGCTCCAAAAGCAGCGGAAAAACCAGCAAAAGCAAAAGAAACTGAAACGGAAGCAACAGAAGAAAAAGAAGCTTAATTAAAAGCTTTCTTTATACCTAAAAATAGCCCGAGTTTTTAACTCGGGCTATTTTATTTTATTCAATTTAACTTTTTTTGTATCTCTCTTATTGCGCTTTTCGGTGGATATAACGAGAGAGTTTAATTCCCAAATCGGTCCACACGATACTTTGATTGCCATTGCGCTTTAAATGATAATCGGCCTCACTAATTTGAATTAAGATGTCCTCAATGTTTGCACCGTGAATAAACTGAGAGAACTTTTCCCATTGAAAGGTTCCTTCGGTGATCTTCTGATAAACCAGCTCCGAATTCCCGTAATTCTGAAGCAAAGCAAGTCGAAAAGTGTCTGCACAAAACTGCAAAAAGCGTAATTGCTTTTCGATCTTCCACTCCGCGATCTGACGCGCCCACAAAATCACGTTGCGTAGCATCTCTGGTTTCTTTCTTACTTGAAACGCTTCTCGAACCCATTGGATAAACAATGTTTCAAATTCGGATCCATTGTGCTGAGAATCCATCAGGTTTTGAAGCTCTCGCAAATTTCCTTGCGCTTTGAAAAGCAGTGCCTCTCGCTGGGCATAATCGAGGGAACTGTGCGTCTCTAAATACTTTGAAAGTGCACTGGATTCAATAGGTGGAATCTCCACTATTTGAGTCCTCGAGAGAATCGTAGGTAAGAAATCATCGAGAGATTCTGCCAAAAGAAGTATATAGGTGTCTTTTGGAGGCTCTTCTAGAAACTTTAAAAATTTATTTGCGGCATCCCTATTCATTCTCTCCGTTCCCCACACAATAAGGATCTTACTTCCTCCCTCTAAACTTTTCAGATTGAACTTTTCGATTTGGGCTTCGACTTCCTTCACGGAAATATAAAACTGAGCACTTTTGTCAAACTGCTCTATCCAATCAATATAATCCACATACGGATTGGTTAGGATAAGCTCACGAAATTCATTATACAAACGGCTACTTACCGTTTTATCCTTCTCTGAGAAAACAGGAAAACTAAAATGCAAATCCACATGATTGAGACTCTCCACCTTGGAGGCTCCATTTTGCGTTTGACTTCCGAGGATCTCCCTTGCGAAAGCGAGGGCCAAAGCAAGGGTGCCATACCCCATTTTTCCTACAAACATTTGCGCATGACCTACGCGCCCATCCTTTATGGAAGCGCGAAGTTGCTCAATGGTCTTTTGTTGACCTACAATATCTTCCCAATTCATTGGTTCAAATATACTGAAATCTCTTAAATCTAATCACCCTAATTTCGCTCCAACTGCGCAAGTAGACGGCAAAAGAAAACTTTTGCACTTAACAAACTTTAACTGCGCTAAATTTTCAGATTTCAGTAATAATTAGGATATTTGCTTTCTGAACTTATATAACTAGAATGAAAAGAATTTTTGTACTGTCTTTCATAGCATTGGGAGCGAGCATTTCTGCACAAACCATTGGAAACACGCCGTATGCCGCTTTTGGAATTGGAGATATCAAATACGACAACACAATCGATATCGCCGCTATGGGAGGAATTTCCACCGCGTACATCAACGATTTCAACAACAAGTTTAACTTCTCAAACCCGGCAGCGAACGCAAATCTGGGTCTTACCTCCTTCACTATTGAGGCGAGCAATGAGAATAATTACTTTAAAAGCAATTACCAAGACGGTAAATCCACGAAGCATTCGACTTATTTGTCTAATATTTCGTTAGCCTTTCCGATTTCTCAAAAAGTGAAATTTGGACTAGGGTACCAACCGTACAGTTCTAAAAATTACGATATCTTAGTAAACACGCCTCTAGAAAATGATGTCGTGCAAGCGAATCGCTTCCATGGAAAAGGAACCCTTTCTACTGTGCAAGCTGCCTTGTCTTACAACATTACGGATGCCTTCGCCCTTGGGTTAAGAACCAACTACTATTTTGGTAAACTATACGACATTGAAGAGCTGACCTACTCGAATGCTGAGTTAATCAGTGGATTCGAAACCAGTAGCCGAATCAGTTCTTTTAACTTTACAGCGGGAACCACCTACCAGAAGAAATTAGAAAACGACAAAAAGCTAACCGTCGGAGCCACCTATACCTTTGGTACGACTGGAGATTTACTAGCTAGGTATAAAAACAGCACCTACTACTACGCAGCTTCTGAGGAGCATCTGAATGAGTCCATCATTGAAGAGAGAACAAATAACGATACCAACTTACTGCCTCAAGAAGCCTCTTTAGGACTTGGATACGGAAAAGATGGAAAATGGTTCTACAGTGGTCAGATCGACTACAAAAAAGGAGAAACCATCGATTTTGTCGGACATCCATTTGCTTACCAAGATTCTTACCGAGTATCTGCAGGGGGTTGGATTCTACCTAACTACAACAACTTTAGAAATTATTTCTCCCGTGTAACCTACCGCTTTGGTGCTTACTACGAAAAAGGAGATTTAAGCCTTTCCCCTCAGAATTCAACAAGCCCGACCAACGTAAATAAATTTGCGGTTACCGGCGGTATGTTTTTACCTTTCGCCAATGCCAATGTGAACCGCTTAAACGGTATGGACGTAGGCGTTGAAATCGGAAAACGAGGAACCATGGACAACAACATGATCAGCCAAACCTTTGTTAACCTAAGAATCGGACTTAATTTTGCCGACAAATGGTTCCAAAAAAGACAATACGATTAACCCATGCGCTTAGGCCTCGGGAAATACTCTAAAAATATAGCCATCCTATTTGGGTGTGCTATATTTTTTATTCCTCAATCCTGCGACGAATCGATCGCAGAAACACCTACCAAAAGAAAGCCCAATTTCGCTTCCCAGATTCTCTACAATGCCGACATTGTTCGTAGAGACAGTGGCCAAATCAATCTTCGGTTTAGAGCCCCCATCATCGAAAAGTACGAATATATAGATTCTCCATACATTGAGGCGAACAAAGGAATTTATTTGGAATATTTTGATAAAAAAAATCCAAAAACACCGGGTAAAATATGGTCTGATTATGCTCGTTTTAACGAACTAAGACAGTTTTACACGGCAAAAGGAAATGTAAAAATCATCACCAGCGAAGGCCAAAGTTTTGCGATGCAATCTATTTACTGGGATCGGCGCAAGCAAAAAATGTACACCTCGGACACGGTTTATGTTTCCGACAAAGACGGCTCTATGCTTGTAGGTGCTAATGGAATGGTAGCTAAGGATGATTTCTCAGAATATACCTTTACAAACAATACAGGAAGTTTCCCCGCAACGGAGATTCCCAAAGCAGGAAAATAGAGCTCTTTTTTTCTTAGTTCTTTAAATATCTTTATCTTGGGGACTACAGTAGCCCACAAGAATCACTAAAAGTAGCAAAGTGCAGCATTATTACGCCATCGGTCTTATGTCTGGTACAAGTCTTGACGGACTTGACCTATGCTATGCTCGTTTTACAAAACCTTTCGATCTTCCTTGGGAATACGAAATCTTAAAAACGGCCACACTTCCTTATTCGCCTAAGTGGCAATCCCTCTTAAAAAATGCCCTAAACTTAAGTGCGGAATCTCTATTAGAACTTAATTCGAGTTATGGATTTTATCTAGGAGAAAAAACATTGGAGTTTCGCCAAAACCTAGGTGCAAGTCCCGTGGATTTGATCGCCTCGCACGGTCATACGGTCTTTCACCAGCCCCAACTGGGGTTCACATATCAGATCGGTGAGGGGCGTGCAATCAAAGCGCTAAATCCTTTGCCCGTCGTATATGATTTTAGAAGCCAGGATGTCCTTATGGGAGGTCAAGGAGCCCCTCTAGTCCCTATCGGAGATCAATTGCTTTTTCCTTCGTACGACGCCTGTCTCAATCTTGGAGGATTTTCAAACATTTCTTTTGTACAGGAAAATAAGCGGATTGCTTTTGATATAGGACCTTTAAACATTGTCCTAAATCATTTTGCGAACCAACTATCAAAACCCTACGATGCAGAAGGAAATATAGCACGAGAGGGCCAAATAAACTCATCTATACTCGATAGGCTAAATGCGCTCGAATATTATCAAAAGAAAGGTCCTAAATCTTTAGGGATCGAATGGGCAGTGAAAAACATTTTTCCTTTGCTAGGTGGTTTAAGTCCGGAGAATGCGATTAGCACTTTTACAAAGCATGCTGCCATGCAACTGTCTCAGGTTTTAATGCAAAACAACTTACAGAAGATTCTAATTACTGGCGGTGGAGCCTACAATCGCTATTTGCTAGAACAAACCGAGGCTTTCTCAGGCAAAACTCTCACCCTACCCCCTCGGGAGTTAGTTGAATTTAAAGAAGCATTAATTTTTGCCTTTATGGGGATTTTAAGACTACGAGGCGAGAACAATGTCCTTTGTTCAGTCACCGGCAGTACGGAAGACCACAGCAGCGGACTTTTAATCTAGAAAAGGACCCTTTTTAAACCTGCCGACTTTTCCTTAATGACTACAAACTAAAAAAGCACCCCTGCGGGTACTTTCTTATATCGGAATTAGAGTTTAAGGAAAGCAAAGAGTTTCTTGCCTTACAATTGCTCTAATTTATCAGTCAAGGAATTAATGAAATTCTGAAGCGGTTTTTCCACCATCATTTTAATAAAAGGATTGAACTTCCCTTCAAAAAGCAATTGAACTTCTGTTTGGTTCTCATTTACAGCATTCATCATTCCATTTAGAGCAAAGTCTAAACTAGAACTTGCGGATACCAAAGCTACTTTCTCCGGCGTCACCGAATCAATCTTAAGGGCAATTTCAGGCATTCCTTTTAATCCAAATTTAAAACCGTCTTCTCGGGTTTCAAACTTCTGGAGTCCTTCGGGCATCAACTGCTCATAGTCCGATGGGTTTTTAAGTAGCTCCATTAACTCATTAACGGATTTATTAATTGTAATTTTTCTTCCTTCTAGATTCATTTTTATATTTTTGCAAGATTAATTAAAAGCCTTGCAAATGTATAAAGTTTTTATCAACGAAAAAAGCCTTACTTTAAGTAGGTATCCCTATGACATTGAAAAAAACCTAAGGTATGAAGGCTTTGCTACGCTTGAGATTGCAATTGATCTGCTCGAAAATACCTCCTGCCCCGAAATTAATGTTTACGGAGAAGATTTAGAAGAAATTTGGGAAGATTTCACCCACATGTACAAAGTCATTGAAGCCGCGGGTGGACTGGTGAAAAACCAACGCGAAGAAATTCTCTGCATCCATAGACTAGGAAAATGGGATTTACCAAAAGGGAAAATTGAAAAAGGAGAATCCTTAGAACAAGCGGCACTTCGGGAAGTAGAGGAAGAAACCTCGTTGCAAGAACTCGTCCTCGAAGAGTTTATTAACAGTACGTTTCATACCTATACAGAACGTTCAGGTACTCGCATTTTAAAAACCACCTATTGGTTTCACATGAGTTATCTAGGAAGCAAGTCCCCTATTCCACAAGCAGAAGAAGGCATTACCAAAGCCGAGTGGAAATCTCAAAAAGAACTCCTGAGCGAGGTGGTTCCCAGTACATTTAAAAACATTGAGTTAATCCTAACTCAGGGTGGGATACTACCCGATCCTACGCTACAATAAAGGAATTAATTTTTCGAGGGCAACTCCTCTGGATCCTTTTAATAAGATCGCATCCGCTTTGATAGAGTTAGATTCAAGCCAAGTGGCCAGCTCTGAAGTGCTTAAAAATCCATTGGGATTTACTTTGCTAAACTCACGGCCGACCGTAAAAACCTGTTGAAAAGAAAGGCTCTTGACGAATTCTAAAATCTCCTGATGTTCCTTCTCACTTTCGCGACCTAACTCCAGCATGTCGCCAATGATAATCGCTTTCGAGCCTTCAAAAGATTTAAAGTTTTCCAGGGCAACTTTCATACTGCTTGGATTTGCATTGTACGTGTCAAGCACGAGGGTTCGATCTTCCTTTTTTACCACCTGAGATCTCATATTGGAAGGCTCATAGGATTCAATTGCTGCAGAAATCTGCTCAAACCCGATTCCAAAATAAAGACCTAACGTCGCGGCTGCACTAAGATTTGAGAAGTTATAATCTCCCGTCAACTTAGACAGAAATTGCATTTGCTTATACTTAAGTCCTATAAAATGATCTTGAACCACTTTTTCAAAACGGTACTCTTTCTCTTGGGAACCAAACCTTAAAAGCGAAGTATAGCCATTAGACTTCTCAACTTGAATAGAATCGTCCGTATTGATCACGAGTAGACCTCCATTTTCTTTAATATAAGTATAGAGTTCACTCTTTCCTTCAACTACGCCCTCAAAGCCCCCAAATCCTTCTAAATGCGCTTTCCCGAAATTAGTAATGTATCCAATGGTTGGTTTTGAAAGCGTGCATAAAAATTCAATTTCGCGTTTGTGATTTGCCCCCATCTCGACTACGGCTATTTCATGCTCGTCTCGAATGGACAAAAGAGTAAGGGGAACCCCAATGTGATTATTGAGATTTCCTTTCGTATACTGCACATTAAATTTCATCTGAAGTACAGAACTTACAAGTTCTTTAGAGGTCGTTTTCCCGTTGCTCCCCGTAAGTCCAAGGATAGGAATCGACAACTGCTCTCTATGGTGTAGAGCTAAATCCTGCAGGAATTGAAGGGTACTCTTTACATAAAACACCCGGTTTGCCACATCTTCATACTGCTTTCGCTCCACAATAACACCAAGTGCTCCCTTGTCAATCGCATTAGCAGCTTCCTTACCCGCATCGTAGTTCTCACCAGAAAAAGCGAAAAAAAGATCTCCTTTCTCCACCGTGCGACTATCGATGTTCACTTTCCCACACTGCTTAAAAAGACTATAAAACTCCTGTACATTCATAGGTCAAAAATACTTAACTTCCCTTAAATACGAAACCCCCAACTTAAATTCTCCCTAAAATAAAAAAAGGCATTAAATCGGGTTCGATTTAATGCCTTTATACATGAGTGAATTGTACTACGAATTCTTAAGCGCTTCCGCTCCCGATACAATTTCTAGAATTTCATTGGTAATTGCAGCTTGTCTTGCCTTGTTGTAATAAATCACAAGGTCATTTTTCAAGGACTGCGCGTTGTCCGTCGCTTTGTGCATGGCCGTCATACGGGCTCCGTGCTCAGAGGCTAAGGAATCCAAAATCGCTTTGAAAAGTTGAGTTTTAATAGATCTAGGAATTAGATTGTCCAAAATCTCACTTTTATTCGGCTCAAAGATATAATCGGTTTCGCTCTCTCCTTCTTCACTAACTTCCGGCATGGAGATAGGTAGAAGTTGCTCGGTTTGCACCACTTGAGTGGCCGCATTCACGAACTGATTGTACACAATGTGCACTTCATCAAAATTCCCTTCAAGGAATTCATTCATGACCACTTCCGCTACCCCTGCAACCGAATCAAAACTCAAATGATCCAAAAGTGGGCTTTGGTTGTCGAAAACTTTCTTAGAATTCCGAACGGAATCGTAAACCTTTTTACCAATTGCAAGGATTTCAATTTCTTTCGAAGCATTCTTAGTTAGTAAACTATTTAGCTCTTTGATAATCGAAGAGTTAAAAGCACCTGCAAGTCCTTTGTTCGAAGTAATGGGAATATAAAGAATTCGTTTCACCTCACGTGACTGTGCATACACAGAAATCTGATCGGGATCCGAACTTGAATTTACATTCTCAATAATCTCCTGTAATTTTTGCGAAAAAGGTCTAAGCATTACAATAGCATCCTGAGCTCTTTTAAGCTTAGAGGCTGCCACCATTTTCATGGCGCTTGTAATTTGCATTGTAGACGAGATCGAAGTAATTCGCCCTCTAATTTCCTTTAAGTTTGCCATTCTTTTGTTAAATGGTTAATATAAGTTAAGGCTCAGGCATCGATACGATACCTGAGTCCATAAATTTAGTATTTTGAAGCGATATCCGCTGCGGCTTGTTTTAAAACACCGGTAATTTGATCGTCAATCTTTCCTGACTTGATTGCAGCCATCGTATCTGGGTGCTTCGTTTTAAGAAATTCAACATAATCGGTCATGAATTCTTTCACTTTTCTTACAGGTACATTACGAAGTAAGTTCTCTGTCCCCGCATAGATCATAGCTACTTGGTTTTCCACAGGAAGTGGAGAGTTCACAGGTTGCTTTAATACTTCTACGTTCTTTTCTCCTTTTGAAATAACCGCTTGGGTTACTGCATCTAGATCAGAACCAAATTTAGCAAATGCCTCAAGCTCTTTGTACTGAGCTTGGTCTAGTTTCAAAGTACCTGATACTTTTTTCATGGCTTTAATCTGCGCATTCCCTCCTACACGAGATACGGAGATCCCCACGTTAATTGCAGGACGAACCCCAGAGTTGAATAAATCCGACTCAAGGAAGATCTGTCCGTCTGTAATAGAAATTACGTTCGTAGGAATATAAGCAGAAACGTCTCCCGCTTGGGTTTCAATAATTGGAAGTGCTGTAAGCGATCCTCCTCCTTTCACTAACGGCTTAAGCGCGTCTGGAAGGTCGTTCATTTGCTTCGCAATTTGATCGTCCTTAATTACTTTTGCAGCTCTCTCAAGAAGTCTTGAGTGAAGGTAGAATACGTCCCCAGGATAAGCTTCACGTCCCGGTGGTCTTCTAAGTAGAAGAGAAAGCTCACGGTAAGCAACCGCTTGTTTCGATAAATCATCATAAACAATTAATGCAGGTCTACCGGTGTCTCTGAAGAACTCACCGATTGCAGCTCCTGCCATTGGGGCATAAACTTGCATAGGTGCAGGATCAGAAGCGTTTGCAGCTACAACGACCGTGTAGGCCATGGCTCCTCTGTCTTCAAGAGTTTTTACAATCTGTGCTACCGTCGATCCTTTTTGACCAATCGCCACATAGATACAGTATACAGGCTCACCCGCGTCAAAAAATTCTTTTTGATTTATAATCGTATCAATGGCAACCGTGGTTTTACCCGTTTGACGGTCTCCAATGATAAGTTCTCTTTGTCCTCTTCCGATTGGAATCATGGAGTCAATTGCGACGATTCCTGTTTGAAGTGGTTCGTTTACCGGCTGGCGATAAATTACCCCTGGCGCTTTTCTTTCTAATGGCAATTCGTACAATTCACCGCCGATTGGGCCTTTCCCATCAATTGGGTTCCCTAAGGTATCTACGACTCTCCCTAGCATTCCTTCACCTACCTTAATAGATGAGATACGCTGAGTTCTTTTCACAGTGTCCCCTTCTTTCACTAGTTTAGATTCGCCTAACAAAGCTACCCCAACGTTATCGTCTTCAAGGTTAAGTACAATGCCTTCGACTCCTCCTTCAAATTTCACTAGCTCACCGTATTGTACGTTTTCAAGTCCGTATACACGAGCAATACCATCCCCAATGGTTAGAACGGTTCCCACCTCTTCTACATTGGATTGAGTATCAAAATTTGCTAATTGTTGTTTCAAAATTGCTGAAACTTCAGCCGGATTTATTTGTGCCATTTTATGGTTTTTTTAAATACTAGTTTAATTGAAAATCTTTCTTGATCTGATTTAGTTGCGAGCGTACTGAGCGGTCGATCTGTTGATCTCCCACACGAAGGACATACCCTCCTAAAAGTTCTGGATTCACTTGTAAGGTCAAATCAAATTTGGAATCTACATTCACAAGATTTGAATTCTTAACAATGGAATCAATCGTTACTTTATCAAGAGTACTTGCTGTACTCAAGGTAGCTCTTTGAACTCCGTTCAAATCTTCCACCTTATTAATATACTCCTGTGCAACATCTTGCAAATGACTTTCGCGTCCTTGCTTAATCACCAAGGTAATAATATTTTGACTTACCGGAGAGAACTCTTTAAAAATCTCACTTGCAATCGAGATCTTCTTTTTCGAATCCACCACAGGCGAAGCAAAAAGTTGACGCAGTTCTTTTGACTGTTTCATCAACTCTACCAAGTCCTTCATTTCTGAAAAGACCTCTTGGACACTCCCGGATTCACTTACGTAATCCAAAAGCCCTTGAGCATATCTTTTTGCAACTTTAGATGTAAGCATTTAGTTCTTATTAAGAGTTTCGTTATTTAAATAATTTTCTACAAGTGTAGATTGAGCCTCAGAGTTGTCTAATTTTTGTTTCAAAATAGATTCTGCAATGCTCACAGAAAGAGTTCCAATCTGTTGCTTAATTTCATTCATTGCAGAAGCTTTTTCCGCATCGATGCTTTGTCTCGCTTGAGCAATCATTTTGTCTCCTTCTACTTTCGCAACATCTTTTGCTTCTCCTACAATGCGGTCTTTGATTTCTCTCGCCTCCTTTAAAATTGCATCACGCTCAATTTTCGCCTCACGAATAATTTTTTCATTATCCGATTTAAGCTGCTCCATTTCTTTCTTTGCCAACTTTGCTTGATTCAATGCATCTACGATTGACGTTTCTCTCTCGTTTACCATATTCAAAATAGGCTTCCAAGCAAATTTCGTAAGAAGGAATAAAAGAATAAGGAAGGTTAGTCCCATCCAAAACAGTAAGCCAATTCCCGGTTCGATTATCATAAAATTGATTTTTTTTAAATTGTTATTTAACTACGACAATAAAAAAAATCTTGGCAGCAGCCAACCGCTTCACTGCCAAGATTTAATTGCTTTAGAATTTTCCTCCTCCGATGAACGCACCAAAGATAATTGCAATCAGACCAGCACCTTCAATAAGACCTGCTGCAATAAGCATAGCCGCTTGAATCTTACCTGCTTGTTCTGGTTGTCTTGCAATTGCATCCATAGCGTGACCACCAATCTTACCAATACCAAGACCTACGCCTAGTACTGCTAAACCAATTCCTAAATAGATTAATCCTAATCCTGTCATAGCTTCCATATTTTATAGATTTTAAACGTTGCAAAAATAGTGTTTTTTTTTCATATCAACATCGTGACAATCGTCATATGTAAAAATGGAATCTAACTAATATTCATATCATTAAATCCATTCCTAATTGGAAATGTCCGATTATTTAATCACTAAAAAATTAATTCCAATTTGTGATATTTTTTTAATCTTCTATAGTAATCATGCCACTTAAGATAAATTGTATCTGCCAATACAATCCAAAAAATGCGATAATTAAAATATCTTCAAATTGTTCGCAATTAATGACTTGAGTGCTCTTCAACAGCCATCCCAATATAAAGTGCGGAAAGAACTGTAAAAATATAAGCTTGTAGAGCCGCCACTAAGAGTTCAAGCAACGACACGAAAAGTGCAAGTGGAACCGAAGCTAGTCCAAGAGCTGCATTTTTAAAGATGAAAATTAGAGAGATAATCGCAAGAATCATAATGTGTCCAGCGGTTATATTCGCAAAGAGACGCATCATAAGTGCAAAAGGCTTTGTTAGCACACCGACGATTTCAATCGGCACCATGATTGGATATAGCGCAAAAGGTACATCTGGCTTGAAAATATGCTTCCAATAATATTTATTTGCACTAAACACTGTAATAACCAAAGTCACAATTGCTAAAAAAGCAGTAGTTGCAATATTTCCGGTCAGGTTGGTTCCAAACGGTGCGAAAGGAATTAGGCCGAATAGGTTATTAAACCAAATAAAGAAAAAGGCCGTCAAGAGGTAAGGCATAAATTTCTTATATTTAGTAGTACCGATGTTTGGTATCGCCACTTCGTCTCTTATAAAAACGATTAGCGGTTCCAAAAATTTACCTACTCCAGTCGGAATGCCATTTTTATAACTTCTTGCCGTTCCAATAAACAGAAACAGTAGAATGATAACAGATACAAACATTCCTGCTACGTTTTTTGTGATCGAAAAATCAAAAAAGACATCTTGTGAATTTTGACTCCCTCCAATTAAGCTGAACATTGCTGCACGTTCGACTCCCTCAGTGGACTCAATAACACCATGGTTCATTGTGTATCCTTCTATCACTTCTCCGTGTGCAACCTCACTTGACATAAAAGTATGCCATCCGTTTTGGTCTTTCAGAATCACAGGAAGTGGAATCGAAAAATGCTTTTCCTCTGGCGTGCCTTCGTTAAGAGTAAACACGTGCCATTCATTTGCGTCAGAGATATGATGCATAATCATTTCAACTGCACTAAATTCGTTTTGATCCGTTTCCTGCGCAGCCGAGGCTAAACCTCCTGATAACGTTAATAAAAGAACAAAAAAGAAAGAAGAAAATCTCTTAATCATGACATATTTTTATCGGTTTGCAAATATATCGATTTAATTAGATTCTGCCAATTTCTTAAATTGATTTTTATCATAATTTATTTAGGCGCTTAATTACCTTAAAATAGAGTACAAAAGAGGCTAGTAGGAAGACTCCAATCAAGATCAAAAATCCAGTCGTACTAAACTCCATGATCGAGATCCCCACAATCACCCAAATAAAATCTTTTAGAACATTTAAGA
Organism: Epilithonimonas sp. KH_059; assembly: GCF_057838485.1. Lineage (NCBI taxonomy): Bacteria > Pseudomonadati > Bacteroidota > Flavobacteriia > Flavobacteriales > Weeksellaceae > Epilithonimonas > Epilithonimonas sp. KH_059. Next base: position 49,700 of record NZ_CM174468.1, on the reverse strand, counting down.
CTAGGAACTTTAACGCACCATTTTCTTTTGAAACAAAAAACCGCGTAAACACCCAGTACATAAAGCCATTTAGTACACCAATAGAGGCCATTAAAAGAAGAATATCCATCCAATTCATGGCGCGAAGATAAACAAGTTTTAAAAAATTATAATATTTGCTTATTTTTGCAGTCCCTAAATTAATTATATGTTTCAAAGTTTACAGGACAAATTAGATAAAGCGCTACATAATATCCAAGGTCGTGGTAAGATTACGGAGATCAATGTGGCGGAAACCGTAAAGGAAATCCGTCGTGCTCTAGTCGATGCCGACGTAAACTATAAAGTAGCAAAGGACCTTACCAAACGAGTGCAGGAGAAAGCGTTAGGACAAGATGTACTGACGAGTCTTACGCCTGGACAATTAATGACCAAGATCGTTCACGATGAATTAGTCGACTTGATGGGGAAAACCCAAGAAGGGATTAATTTGTCAGGAAAACCTTCTGTTATTTTAATTGCCGGACTGCAAGGTTCGGGGAAAACTACGTTTTCAGGAAAACTTGCCAATTACTTAAAAACCAAACGTGCGAAAAAGCCACTCTTAGTTGCATGTGATGTATACAGACCTGCCGCCATTGAACAATTAAAAGTTCTTGGGGAACAAATTGGAGTTCCAGTTTATACCGAAACGGGAGCCACCAACCCTTCCTCGATTGCTGAGAATGCAGTGAAACATGCAAAGGAAAACCATTTTGATGTGGTCATTGTCGATACCGCAGGACGACTTGCAATTGACGAGCAAATGATGAACGAAATTAAATCGGTTCATTATTTCATTAAGCCGGAGGAAACCTTATTTGTGGTGGACTCTATGACCGGACAAGATGCGGTGAACACAGCGAAAACCTTTAATGAAGCCCTGAACTTCGACGGAGTCGTTCTTACAAAGCTAGACGGGGATACGCGAGGGGGAGCTGCACTAACCATTCGTTCCGTGGTTGAAAAACCAATCAAATTCATTTCTACCGGAGAGAAAATGGAGGCTTTAGACCTTTTCTATCCAGAACGTATGGCGGACCGTATCCTAGGAATGGGAGACGTGGTCTCGTTAGTGGAAAGAGCACAAGAGCAATTTGACGAAGAAGAAGCAAAAAAACTTCATAAAAAGATTGCGAAAAACGAATTTGGATTCGATGACTTCCTTAAACAAATTGCCCAGATTAAAAAGATGGGGAATATGAAAGATTTAATGGGAATGATTCCAGGTGTGGGAAAAGCCATTAAAGACGTAGAAATCTCAGACGATGCTTTCAAACACATTGAAGCTATTATCTACTCTATGACCCCAGAGGAAAGAAGACGACCTTCTACTATTGATATGAACCGTAAAAAACGAATTGCTAAAGGAGCAGGTCGCAAACTAGAAGATGTGAACCAACTCATGAAGCAATTTGAACAAATGGGCAAGATGATGAAAATGATGCAAGGCCCACAAGGAAAGCAAATGATGCAGATGATGGGCAAAATGGGAGGAGGACAAGGCATACCGGGTATCGGTGGAAAAATGTAACTCTCATAAACTTTTTAGATAAACAAAAAGAATCCCCCATTTGAGCGATTCTTTTTGTTTTTAGGCTAAGGAAAACTCCCGAATAGCAAAAGGATGACACTATCCCTTACTCGTCGCGCATCCGCTTTTCCTCTGTATTGTAGGCTAAAATGATTTTACGCACGACAGGATGCCTAACCACATCTTCTTCCGTTAAATGGACAAATCCGATTTCCTTGACCTCTTTCAATATTCTCATGGCTTCCTTAAGCCCTGATTTTTGTCTTAAAGGAAGATCGACTTGACTTGGGTCCCCCGTAATAATAAACTTGGCATTCATCCCCATCCGGGTTAAAAACATCTTCATTTGCGCGTGCGTGGTGTTTTGGGCTTCGTCTAGAATTACAAAAGCCTCGTCAAGGGTTCTCCCTCGCATAAAAGCAAGCGGTGCCACCTCAATTACTTTTTTGTCAATGTAACTCTCCAGCTTTTCATTGGGAAACATATCGCGAAGCGCATCGTAGAGGGGCTGCAAATACGGGTCTAATTTTTCTTTCAAATCCCCAGGTAAGAATCCTAAGCTCTCCCCTGCTTCTACGGCAGGACGGGTCAGAATAATTCGTTTGACTTCTTTGTCCCGAAGGGCTCTTGCGGCAAGCGCAACACTGGTATACGTCTTTCCCGTACCGGCAGGTCCTATGGCAAAGACCATGTCCTTCTTCTCTGTTTCGTATACGAGTTTTTGTAGGTTGCTCGTTTTGGCTTTAATTACTTTTCCATTTACGCCTTTAACAATAATATGCTGATCGAACACTAATTTGCGTTCATTCTCATCTTTAATCTTAAGAATGTTCTCCACATCCTTTAAACTAATGCTATTGTTTTGCGAGATGAAATCCACTAAATCGTCTAGCTTCCCTTTCAAAATATCAAGCGTTTCTTGGTCGCCTAAAGCCAGTATCGAATGGTCTCGCCCTGTGATCTTAAGGGTTGGGAAACTCGATTTGAGCAGGTTAAAATTCTGGTTTTGGACTCCATAAAATTCCTTCATGGCAATACCAGAAAGTTCATAATTTAATTCAAACATAGATTGCAATTGGTAATTGATGTTTAAAATTAGCAAAAAAAAGCACACGAAAATAATTAGTTTTCCACAAAGTCTTATTTTTAGGTCCGCTTGAAATTTGCTATTTTTGCGCCATGCCTGTTATCACGCTCACCTCTGATTTTGGACTTGTCGATTACCGCGTTGCCGCACTAAAAGGAAGCATATTGAGTCAAAAACTCGATGCAATCATTATGGACATCTCGCACGAGATTGAAGCCTACAACCTTTTGCAAGCTGCCTACGTAGTTAGAAACGCGTACAAACATTTCCCCACCGGCAGTGTCCATGTGATCGCCGTGGACAGTTCTTATAGCAAGCATGTGCGAAGTGTTTTATACAAAGCGGACGGGCACTATTTTCTATGTGCGGACAATGGACTTCTGGATTTAATCTTTTTTGATATTAAACCGGACGGCGTCTACGAGGTGACCCTAAACAACCGATTTGACGACGATGTGCGCTCTATGGGCGTGGATATCTTTGTGCCTTCTGCCGTCCATTTGATTCAAGGCGGCGTCCCAGAAGTAATTGGACGAAAAATTAAAAACCCTAAATCCCTTTCTTTTGCTCGCGCCGTGCACAACGAAAGCGAAAAGATGATCATTGGTGAAGTTATGTACATCGACAACTTCGGGAATCTCGTCTCAAACATCCATAAAAAGTTTTTTGAAAAATTAAAGTCCAACCACCATAGTTACACCATCAAGTTTAGAAACCTCGCATTAACCTGCGTCTACAACAATCCTACTGAATTTGTAAGCGATTGGAAAAACGAACACGAATACCACGGCAAGGCTGTGGCTGTATTTAACGAAGCGGATCTTCTTGAACTCTGCATCTACAAAGGAAACAAGAGAAATGGCGCCAAAACTTTGTTTGGCCTCAATGTAGGCGAGAGTGTGTATGTAGAGTTTACGGACTCTGTGGGTGAATCGTTTTAAGCGAGCACCTTCATATTCATTTTTTCAATTAACTTTGCATATTAAACTAAGCCTAACTCATGCTCTATTTAATTCTGAAAGCGATTCATGTAATATTCATGGTTAGCTACTTTGCTGGCCTGTTCTACCTGGTTCGTCTCTTTGTTTATTACAAAGACACGGATGATTTCGAAGCTGATCGCAAAAAGGTGCTACGCGAACAATATCTTTTTATGGCCACAAGGCTTTGGAATCTTATTACAGTCCCTGCCTTTACCATCATGCTGCTGAGCGGACTTTCGCTTTTGTGCGTCCATTATCCAGAATTTCCTCTCCTACGAACCGACCCTTTTTCCTGGTTCTATATTAAAGCCTTTTTCCTCATTGGCCTTTTTGCTTACCATTATTGGTGCTATAAAAAGCTAAAAGAACTTCAATCCATCCATGGCGCAGATCTTTCTACCCCGAATTTAAAATTAAGGCAATTCAATGAAATTGGAACCTTTATTCTCTTTTTGGTCGTATTTACCGTCTTTCTAAAATCGGCAATCTTTGCCTATTGGTGGCAACTTCTACTCGGATTTGCAGTCCTTGTAATTTGCATAACTCTTACCGTAAAGCTAGTGAACAAAGGCAAGAAAAAGAGAGAGAGTAAGTAAGTCCTATACGTCTCGAATAAAATCTTCGTATTCGTAAAAGAAGATTTCTGCTTTCTCCATTTTGTCGTAGAAAAATTCGAATATAGTAGGCCAAGTGGACTTGTTGTAAATAGAAACTCCTTCTAATTCTACCCAAAAGCGAGAGAGAATTTTTCCATTTTCAATCTCAAGTTCAGCGCTTTTCTCGAGACTCCCCCAGGTTTCTTTCAATTGATCCTCTAAAGACCAGAGTTTGTTATAATATAACTCTTGAAGTTCGGGATCCTTCATTTCCAAATCAATCGACACCCTAGCCCTAGAAGGATCTGCATGGAATTTGAACGAAAAATCTTTGATCTTTGTGTGGTAAAGAATCCATTTGCGTGGAAATGATTTTCCAAAAGCAGTCCAGAATTCTTTTCTTAATTTTTGAGCTTCTTCTTTACTGAACATGAAAAGGTCTATTTTGGTCTCAAATCTAGGGATTTTTCTTTGGAATTTAGAGTCGAAGCGTTCATTTGAGAAGCTCAAAGATTTTGACTAATTTTGTTTCATGCTCTCTAAAAAATCACATTACGCCTTTAAAGCCCTCGGGTATCTCGTAGACCGTCATCAAAAGGGGCCTATTCTGATCTCTGAAATTGCACAAAACAAAAACATTCCTCTCAAATTTCTAGAAAATATACTTCTAGAATTAAGACGTGATGGAATTCTGGAGAGCAAAAAAGGAAAAGGTGGAGGCTATTTTTTAAACCTCGATCCTAAGGACGTTTCCTTAGCAAGAATCATTCGACTCATCAACGGTCCAATTGCCCTTATTCCCTGCGTAAGTTTAAATTTTTACGAAAAGTGTGCGAACTGTAGTGAACCCCACTGTGGTCTTCACGATGTATTTGTAGAAGTTCGAGATGCGACCTTAGCCGTGCTTGAGAAAAAATCACTCCTCGATCTTGCGGACCATGAAGTGAGTCCTACCCTTGAAATTCCCACCGCTTAAAACAGTCCGTCGCTAAGGATTTAATCTCAATTTGCGCGCCTTCTTTTCACGACTCCAATCTTGGCTGGTCACCCTTCCCTGCAACGTTATCTATTAGTCTACTAATTTTGTCGGTTTTTAATAATTAAGTACCTTTGCTGCGAAAACAACCTACCTATGTTAGAGCTAGAAACTATAAAAGAGATTGAACAGAGTTCCCTAGAAAAAGCCCTCGAGCGAGTATGTGAACTTTATCCCTCTGGTATTGTGTTCTCTACCTCACTTGGACAGGAAGACCAAGTTCTCACGGATGCCATTTTTAAAAACCAACTCCCTATTCAAGTCTTTACTCTTGATACGGGTCGATTGTTTTATGAACACTATGACCTTTTGGCCCAAAACAGAGCCAAATACAAGACCGACACAAATCTTTTTTTTCCGGATGCAAAGGAAGTGGAACAATACGTTGAACAAAAAGGAATTAACGGGTTCTACCAATCGGTAGAAAACCGAAAATTGTGCTGTGAAATCCGGAAGGTAAAGCCCTTAAACCGGGCCCTAGAAGGAGCCAAAGTATGGATTACAGGGCTACGTTCAGAGCAATCTGACAATCGGGAAAACATGCCCATGATTGAATGGGACTCCCATCGAAACCTCTACAAATTCAATCCTTTAATCCATTGGAGCTATCAAGACGTACTTGATTACATCGAGAAGCATAAAGTCCAAGAACTACCCTTACACAAACAAGGCTACATCAGTGTAGGTTGCAAACCTTGCACGAGAGCTATTGAACCCGGAGAAAACCCACGCGCCGGTCGTTGGTGGTGGGAAGACTCCCATAAAGAATGCGGACTGCATTCAAACTAATTCTAAAGATTACTATATGAATCCATACCGCTTAGATTATCTAGAGCAACTTGAAGCTGAAAGCATTTACATCATGCGTGAAGTAGCGGCCCAATTCGACAAACCCGCCCTTCTATTTAGTGGAGGAAAAGATTCCATTACGATGGTACACTTGGCTCAAAAAGCCTTTGCACCCATGAACATTCCTTTTCCACTCGTTCACATTGATACGGGTCACAACTTTAAAGAAGCCCTAGACTTTCGAGATAAACTTGCGAAGGAAATAGGGGCAACCCTTATTGTTCGTCAAGTGGAAGATACCATTCGGGAAAAGAACCTCACCGAACCCAAAGGAAAATTTGCCTCAAGAAACTGGCTTCAAACCCATACTCTTTTGGACACGATTGAAGAATTTGAATTTGACGCTTGCCTAGGGGGAGCCCGTCGTGATGAAGAAAAAGCAAGAGCAAAAGAAAGGTTTTTCTCCGTGCGTGATGAATTTGGACAGTGGGATCCAAAACTCCAAAGACCTGAACTTTGGAATATCTACAACGGGAAAATCCACAAGGGAGAAAACGTCAGAGTCTTTCCTATTTCCAATTGGACTGAATTAGACGTTTGGAATTACATTAAGAAGGAAAACATTCAATTGCCCCCTATTTACTTTGCACACGATCGGGAAGTCTTAGAGCACGAGGGACAACTCATCGCTGTTTCGGACTTCATTCAAATCGATCCAGAGGACAAAATTTCAACCAAACGGGTTCGTTATAGAACCGTGGGGGACATGACCTGTACAGCGGCCGTCGAAAGCAATGCAAGCACGCTGGACGAAGTGGTGACAGAAATCACGGCCTCGCGAATTTCAGAGCGTGGCGAAACTCGCATTGACGACAGAGCCACAGAAGCGGCTATGGAAGACAGAAAAAAAGGAGGATACTTTTAAGGGTAGACTTTAAACCTAAAGCAAGAGAAAACAAATGGACCTATTACGATTTATAACAGCCGGAAGTGTTGACGATGGAAAAAGCACCTTAATTGGTCGCCTGCTTTACGACAGCAAAAGTATCCTAGTGGACCAACTAGAAGCGCTGGAAAAACAATCCAAAAACAAAAATAAAGACGGAATCGATTTAGCGATTCTAACCGACGGACTTCGTGCAGAAAGAGAACAAGGCATTACAATTGACGTAGCCTACCGCTACTTTAATACAAGCCGTAGAAAATTTATTATAGCCGATGCACCTGGGCATGTTCAATACACGAGAAACCTAATTACAGGAGCCTCCAATTCACAGCTCATGGTTATCCTCGTGGATGCTCGTCACGGAGTGATCGAGCAAACCCGACGTCATTCCATAATCGCATCGCTGCTTCAAATGCCGCACGTTGTTGTAGCGGTGAACAAAATGGATTTGGTGGATTATTCTGAGGAAAAATATGAGCAAATAAAATCGGACTATGAGAAGGTAGCCCAAAGCCTCGGACTCTCCAATGTAAAATACTTCCCTATTTCAGCCTTTACAGGAGCCAACATAGTGGAATCCTCTGTAGAAATGCCATGGTACACGGAGGGACCCCTTCTTTCTTATCTGGAAACGCTTGAAATTCGAGAAAGCAAGGAATCCGAAAACAGTCGTTTCCAAGTTCAGTATGTAATCCGACCTCAAACGAAGGAACTTCATGATTACCGAGGGTTCGCGGGCCAAGTGATTTCCGGTTCCTACTCGAAAGGCGATCGCATTGTAATCCTTCCTCAGGAAATCTCCACGACGATCTCGAAAATTGAAACTGCAGGCTCAGAAGTAGAAACCATTTATGCTTCTCAACCTTGTGTTATTCACTTAGCAGAGGACATTGATGTTTCTCGGGGCGATTCTTTCGTTTTAGAAAGCCAGGAAGTGAAGATGGAAAACGAGTTAGAAGCGCTGGTATGCTGGCTAGATAACAAACCCTTGCAACAGGGAAATAAATACTTCCTTCAACACAAAAGCCGCGTCGTAAAAGCAGTTGTGAAGGAAATCACCGAGATTATTGACGTGAATACACTAGAGCGTCATAGCCTAGATGGTCCGGTGAAATTAAACGAAGTGGTTCGAGTAAAGCTGAAAACAGCCTCTCCGCTCGTCTTCGATAGTTTTGAAGAAAACAGTCAAACGGGAAGTGCCATTTTAGTGGACCAAACCAGCAACAGTACCGTAGGGGCTGTTATGATTCGATAAAACACAGAATGGAAAATCCGCACAACCCTTTGGACCAAACCCTCTTTTTGAATGCAGAAAGTTGGGCTATGGTACTTGTGGGAAGCGGACCGCATAGCCTTCAGTTGATTCGAGAGAATTTTCGATCTTCCTCTCCAAGAGCAATCGAACTCTACGATTTGGAATTTAGCAAAGAGCTCGTGGTACTTAGCGATAAGCATCCCGAGCTTTCATTATTCAATAAAACCATTGAATCCCAAGATTTAAAGGACCGAACCTTAGTCATTTTAAGTCCGAAAGCGGAATTTTTAGAAGAAGAACTCCTTGAGTGGATCCAAAATCGAAAAATTTTGATCCACGTTATGGGAAAACCTTCGAGCAGTGACTTTTCGTTTGCGGATTTACTTCAAACCGATCAGCTCTCCATGGGCATTAAGCTTGGAGAATTTGCTCCCGAGGTACAGCATCGAATTCGTCGCATCATCAAAGAAAGTTTGCCGCAAGACATCGATCCTTTTATTGAAAGGTTAAAATTTGCGCACAAACATCCGTTGATGAACATCTCGGACGAACTCCAACATTTAGATAAGCTTACCCAAGATTATCTGACTCAAAAACAGAAGTCTACCCTGCGAGATTCCGAGTTTGACAACCTCTCCAAGGTCGTCAAAGCGGTAAGGAGACGTGCAAATATATACCTTGGAATCATTGGATTCATTGTTCTTTTAGGCCTGTTTTCCTACATTCTAGTCGAATTCAAACTCTTTCCTGATATCGGTAATTTTTTGAGTCAGGACCACCATATTTTTTACAAAATGCTCTTGGTGGGCTTCATTGCCGAAATTGTCGCAGGAAGTATGGGCATGGGCTATGGGGTACTTTGTACCACCATTCTTTTAATGCTAAATGTGGCACCGCCTGTGGTCAGTGCCAGTATTCACTCCGCCGAAACCTTCACCTCAGCAGCGGGCAGCATAAGCCATTTCAAGCTCAAAAATGTAAACAAGAAATTAGTAAAAGCACTTGCCCTTCCGGCCATCCTGGGCGCTATTATTGGAGCGCTCGCTTTAAGTTTTTTTGGAGAACAATATGCTCATATTGTAAAGCCTATAATTTCTGTGTATACTCTTTATCTTGGAATCAATATCCTAAGAAATGCTTTCAAACGTAAAAAAGAACACAAGCGAAAAGCGAAAACGGACACCAACCTTGGTTTTTTAGGACTCGTCGGCGGATTCATTGATTCCTTTGCAGGAGGCGGATGGGGTCCCTTAGTGACCGGTACATTAATGAAAGACGGAAGAACTCCTCGCTATGTCGTGGGAAGTTCCACCGTAAGTAAATTTATCCTGACCCTAACTAGCGCCATCACATTCTTTATTACCCTCGGGATTCAGCATTGGAACATTGTCTTGGGACTGCTTCTAGGAGGGATTATTACAGCACCTTTCTCTGCAATGCTCACCGCAAAACTACCTGTTAAAAAAATGTTCGTCGTCATTGGAATATTGGTCATTCTGATGAGTAGTATTTCAATAGTTAGGGCCTTTCTCTAAGAAAGGCCCTACTCTAAATTTCTCATCTGAGAAACGATATCTTATTGTGACCGAATTAAATCACGTTTAGTTTTTTTCCTACTTTTTCAAAGGCCGCAATTGCTTTATCCAGCTGTTCTCTTGTATGGGCTGCTGAGAGTTGCACTCTAATTCTCGCTTTTCCTTTAGGGACTACAGGATAAAAGAATCCGATGACGTAAATCCCTTCTTCCATCATCTCTTCTGCCATTTTCTGCGCTAGAGGAGCATCGTATAACATCACAGGAACGATGGCTGCATCTCCCTGCGGAATATCAAATCCTCTTTGAACCATTTGCTCCCTAAAATAAGAAGCATTGTCCATCACTTTGTCTCGAAGGGAAGTATCGTCAGAAATTAAATCTAATACTTTAATGGCTGCCCCTACAATGCCCGGGGCAAGAGAGTTCGAGAAAAGATAAGGGCGTGAACGCTGTCTTAGCATCTCAATAATTTCTTTTTTTCCAGAGGTAAATCCTCCGAGTGCGCCACCTAGGGCTTTCCCTAAAGTCGAAGTGATTATATCGACACGACCCATCACCTCACTCGCTTCATGCGTACCTCTTCCTGTTTTTCCAATGAATCCAGTCGCATGAGAATCGTCAACCATCACGAGCGCATTGTATTTATCCGCAAGATCACACACCCCTTTTAAGTCGGCTACAATTCCGTCCATGGAAAAAACTCCATCGGTTACAATAATTTTGAATCGGTGATCCTTTTTGTTGGCTTCAATTAATTGCGCTTCCAAATCCTCCATGTTATTGTTTTTATAACGGTAGCGCGCAGACTTACAAAGTCTTACTCCATCAATAATCGAAGCGTGGTTTAGCTCATCTGAAATAATAGCATCCTCCGCCGTGAAAAGCGGTTCAAACACTCCCCCATTTGCGTCAAAACAAGCCGCATAGAGAATGGTATCTTCCATTCCCAAAAATGCTGAAATTTTCTCCTCCAGGGTTTTATGAATATCTTGAGTACCACAAATAAATCGAACAGAAGACATCCCATACCCACGGTGGTCTACCATTTCTTGTGAAGCCTTCATCACTCTGGGATCGTTTGCAAGCCCTAAGTAATTGTTCGCACAAAAATTTAATAACGTTTTTTGATTGGCCACAATCTCAGAGGATTGTTGGGATTCAATAATACGCTCTGTTTTGTAAAGACCGTCGTCTTTAATCGTTTGAAGCTCCTTTTGGAGATTGGCAAGAAATTCAGTGGAAATCATAGTTGATATTGGTTTAATGAAAGGCTAAATTACGAAAAAAAAATGCGGGGTAGTATATCGAAAAAGCACCCAATGAAAAACGAGAACGTAGATTTTCAGAGTTCCATTAGCAGCAAATGAAAAATCTCACTAAAATCCCGCCTTGAAAATTGAAAAACGGCTGTAAAGCCTTTCTTTACAACCGTTTTCTATGTTTTAATTTTGGACCGTATCCATCAAAATGGACGTTATAGCGCGACCACGGGATCAAGAAGTTCTTCCATCTTGGCTTTCACCTGACTCACCGAACCGCTATAGTTATTAATTAAGAGTGAAAATGTAAGGGTTTTCCCTGAAGTGGTTTTGACATATCCAGCCAGAGTCTTGACCTTATTTAAAGTCCCTGTCTTAGCGAAAATATGCCCATGACCGGCACCATAGAACATTTTTTTAAGGGTTCCGGTTTGCCCAGCAATCGGCAAGGACTCAAAAAAGCTTTGGTAGTATGGCTCGGACATTTCGTCGGCTAAGAAAAGCGCTTGGGAGATTGGAGTAACGCGATGGTTACGCGAAAGCCCACTTCCGTCCATATAGATTAAAGCCGAAGTATCAAATCCTTTTTCATCTAAATGCTTCACAACCACTTCTCTGCCTGAGGCTAAATTCTGGCTTCCCATTTTCTGGAACCCTACCATTCGCAATAGAGATTCGGCTAGTGCATTGTCGCTTCTTTGATTGGTGTCGTACACAATGTCTTTTAAACTAGGAGATTGGTAGGTCATAACCAGTTTCCGGTTTTCGGGATCCTTGTCGATCGGCTTTGGAATTACTTTTCCTGAAATCGAAATCCCCTTTTTGATCATATTGGTTCTCAGTGTATTTCCTAAATAATGAGGTACGTCAGGAAGCGTGGTATGTACGGGTTTTCCGTCAAATTCATCGGCAAACACAAGTTTGTCTTGGTAAGGAGAAATATAAAAATATTGCTTTTGCTGCTCAAAAGGATTTTTCTTTGAAATGGTTAATTTCTCTTTTCTAGGGTCTATATTTTGAGTAGAACCCACAGGTAAGTAATAGTTATTGTGCTCCATCCAAACTACATTTGCGGGCAAGGATCTAAGTTGATTTGACTTAAATACAGCATTTTGCAAAATAAGATTCCCCTCAATCTTCTTAATTCCTAAATCGGACAATGCGGCGATATACTCATTAATTAGACTCCCATAAGAAAGGGCACCTGCTTTACCTGTACCTAGTGAAGGATCCGCACTTCCGACAATGTATAAATCCCCCGTAAGGACACCCTCAGAATTAATCTCTCCAGAATACTCTAATTGAGTGCTCCATTTAAAATCAGGACCCAGAAGGGAAAGGGCCGTATCGGTCGTTAAAAGCTTGGTGGTAGAGGCGGGAATGAGAGCCTCCCCTTCGTTGTAGGCGCTAACAATCTTTTTAGTGGAAGGATCGTACAAAACAAAACCCCAATTCGCATTTCTAAGAACGGGATCATCAAGGAGTTTGTCTATTGAGTTGTTTACGAGATGTTTTGCACTAAGAGACCAAAGGTCGGCTTTATTTTCGAGGGATGCCCCACCTGAGTGGTTTTCCTCGAATTGCGACAAATCAGACGGCATACCTCCCATTTGCGCAAAGGACAGCGGCGCAAGTGCAAGCATCATTGCCGCTGCTAAATTTTTTACTCTAATCATTAAAATCTAATTTTCACATGAGTGGTTAAAAGACCTAGAGCTCTAAAAACGAGATCTCTATGTTTTAACCAACGTCCAAAAATAGAAATTATAATTGAAAACCAAAGGTTTACCCTCATTAAATAAGGATAAATAGTGTTAAAAAATGTTAAAAATCAACGATGATTTCCTTCTTGATTGATTTATACCCGCTGACCTCATCAAATTCCTCTAGACTCTTACGGATCAAATCTTTGTAGGTTTGGTACTTCGCACCTCGGGGCAATTTAAGCAGAAGTTGATGCTGATACAATAAATTAATCCTGGCAATAGGTGATTTTTCAGGGCCTAAAACGCAATCCAGTGGAAGGTATTTCCTCAAAATAGATCCTAAAAATTGGGCTGCCCGACCCACCTTATCTTCTTTGCGATGCTTTAATTCGATTAGTACGGTTTTTACAAAGGGAGGGTATTGAAATTTGCGTCGCTCATTCAAAAAATGATCATATAACTCCTCCGTATCTTGGTTTTCAATCAAATCGAAAACCACATGATCGGGATTAAAGGTTTGAATCAGCACAAGCCCTTTGCCTGAGACGCGTCCCGCGCGTCCTGCAATTTGAGTAATCAGTTGGTAGGCCCTTTCTTCAGCCCGGTAGTCCTGTGTGTACAAAAGATGGTCGGCGCGCGGTATGACGACAAGCTCAATATGATCGAAATCCAGGCCTTTTGAAATCATTTGCGTACCCACGACAATGTCGGTTTCCCGGTTTTCTATTCGTTCGTAGAGTTGTTCATAGGCAAATTTACGACGCATCGAATCCACATCCATACGCTCAACTTGATACTGCGGAAAGAGCTTTACGATCTGTTCATAGAGCTGCTCCACTCCCACTCCTTTTGTATTCAATTTTGGTGACTGACAGCGGGGACAACTCTTTGGTTTGGCCGCCTTATGTCCACAGTAATGGCATTTGAGTTCGTTTGAAAACTTATGATAAGTCATGATCACATCGCAATTGCTACAATAGCTTACATGCCCACAACTTTCACACTCCAGCACTTTGGCATATCCTCTTCTGTTGTGAAGCACTAAGATTTGATCGCTAGCTTCCAAAGTCTGGCTCATTTCCACAAGAGTATTCTCGGCAAAATCACCCGAAACGGCCTTGGAATCCATCGCCTCTTTATAGTCTAAGAGTTTATATTTAGGCATTTCAACGCCTTTATAACGCTCTTTTAAAGTGACGAGCTCTAGCTTCCCTGTTCGGGTTAAATAAAAACTTTCTACGGAGGGCGTGGCTGAACCCAGCAAAACATTTGCGCCATAAATCTGCCCCAACTTTAGGCTTGCTTCCCGCGCACTGAAATAAGGTTGCACTCCTTTCGGACGGTAGGCCTGGTCGTGTTCCTCGTCTACAATAATTAAACCTAGCGATTCGAAAGGAAGAAAAAGCGAGGCCCTTGTCCCGATTAGCAATCGGATTGTCCCGTCACTAACCCTTTTCCACACCTCGACTTTCTCAAAATCAGAAAGTTTGGAATGGTAATACCCAAGTGCGGAGCCAAATTTCACTTCAAGACGGTGAATAATTTGCTTGGTCAGGGAAATTTCAGGCAGTAAATACAGAGCAAACTTTCCCTGTTCGAGCGTCTGGGCAATCCTCTCCATATACAAATGGGTCTTTCCTGATCCGGTGACCCCATGAAGGAGGACATTGGATCCTTTCGAAAATGCATTTTCTATCGCATCTAGAGCATAGGTCTGTTCTAAACTAAGGGATTCCATTTCCTGTAAATCACCTTCAAAACGCTCAATACGGTCTTTCTCTAAGAGATATTGATGAACAATTCCTTTGTCAATTAACCCTTTGAGCTGTACTTGTCCAAATTCTTGACTTTGCATTAACACCGACTTTCGAATTAAACCCTCTGGGGCTTCGGTCTGTTTTTCTGCCAGAGTTAGAAAAAGTGCTTGTTGCTTTTTCGAGCGTTTTAATTCGACCAAAGTCTGAGTAAACTTTTCCCCCTGCAAATAGAGGGGATCCAATTTCACGTACAAGACTTCCTTTGCCTTGTACTTTTCCGCAATTCTCTCGTCAATCTCAATGTACCTGAGTTCAATTAGACTATGAATTGTCTTTACGATCTCTTTTTTGGGGATAAAAGCTTCAATTTCAGAAAAATTGATAAGCTGTCGTACTTCTAAGGCCTGAATGAGATACATTTCATTTGAATCCAGATTTTCAAAATCGATTTTGACCTCAGGTGTAAGTTTCACATAGGTTTCACTCTCTAGCTTTAGAGAGCCCGGAAAAGCAAAGCGATAAATCTCCCCTAAATTGCCGAGATAATACGAGCTTAAAAAGTCCCAAAATGCGAGCTGCTGCTCAGGTAAAATAGGGTTATCATCTAAAAGACTTATCACCTCTTTCACCACGGCCAATTCTGGAGATTCTACATTCACCTCATGGACAATGGCTGTGTAAATTTTCTTTCCTCCAAACGGCACCAGTACGCGCTGCCCCGGTTTTACTAAACCTGACAATGCGGCGGGAATCCTATAAGTGAAGGTTCCCGGTAAATTCAGAGGCAAAATAACTTTTACAAATTCCAATCCATCCTATTTTAGTACAAGTTCAAAAGTAAGGGAAATTTAATTTAAAAAGCCGCCTAGATTTAAACATCAAAACGGCTTTAGTTTTTCTTTTCTACGATTAGGTTAAGATTTCCGTCTCTTAAGCTCGCGGTCTATTAGTCCTAATTCACGTCCGGTTTGCCCTTTGACAGAAGTATTTTCTTGTGCTCGACGAGTTAGGTACGGAACCACATCACGAACCGGTCCGTAGGGTAAGTATTTTGAAGCATTGTATTTATTCTCCCCTAGGTAGTAGGTAATATTGTCGCTCATCCCGTAGAGTTGGCCAAAGAAAATATTTGGATGAGAGTTTTCCAGACCTTTTTCTTTCATTTTATCCATGATGAGCTCGGTTGATTTTTCATTGTGCGTCCCAAAATAACCCGAAACACGATCTAAGTGATTCACCACAAAATCGATCGCTGCATTGTAATTATCGTCCGTCGCTTTCTTATTAGGCTGAATAGGATCCGCAAGTCCTAGGGCCGCCGCCCGCTCTCTTTCTTTTTCCATATAGGCCCCTCTCACAAATTTATAGCCAAGGTAGTATCCTTTTTCGCTCGCTCTTTGCAAGTCTTTATCTAAAAACTCGAGTCTGCCGGTACGGTACATTTGGACCGTGTTCCATACAATCGCTTTCTCTTTATTATATCGGGCCATCATTTCGGCTACTAGTTCGTCTACGGTATCTTGCATCTGCGTTTCTTCTGCATCTACCATTAACACGACCTGTTTCTCGTAGGCTAAGGCGCATACTTCTTCATACCGCTGTTTTACTTTATCCCATTCTTTGATCTCGCTGCTCGTTAAGACTCCACCCGCTTGCACAGTACTGTAGAGTTCGAGACGACCAAATCCTGTGGGTTTAAACACCACAAAAGGGATGGCTGGGTTGCCCTGAGCAAACTTAATGTTTTGCTTGATTTCCTCGCAGGTATGATCAAATGTACGTTCATCTTCCTTGCCTTCAATGGCATAATCAAATATACTCCCAATGTGATGCGTATACATTTGATTGACTACTTGTAGACTTTTTTCGCGTGTTTCTCCCCCTGCGAACTGTTCAAAAAGCGTGTTTTTGACCACGGATTCTACAAATGGGAATTCATTTTTAATTGTGAAATTTAAAACATTGATTCCTAAATTTGTAAGTGTGGGGTTTTCAATAGCTTTAAACATCCAGTACGCTTTCTTCAATTGAGCACTAGATTTGTCCTGAAAGGCAATTTTTGTATCGTTAAATGGGGACATAATGGTAAAAGATAATTAAGTGCTCAAATTTAATAATTGTTTAGCGAACAATCAGATGAAAAAAGTCATATTTGTACATTTGTAAAAATAAATTTCATGATACGATTTCTAGACCAGGACTTCACGACCTTAAATGACTGGATTGAGGACTTATCCCCGAGCCAACTCCTTATTCTAGTGGACCAAAATACCCATCACCATTGTCTACCGACCCTTTTGGGAAATCTAAGGACTGAAATTCCTTTTGAAATCATTGAAATAGAAGCGGGAGAAGAATTGAAAAACCTAGATTCAGCACTCCAATTGTGGGAAATTTTAGCTGAGTTTCATACGGACCGCAAGGCCCTACTAATTAATTTAGGAGGGGGTGTCATTAGTGATTTAGGAGGCTTTGTGGCTTCCACCTACAAGCGAGGAATTCCATTTATACATATCCCTACTACCCTACTCTCCATGTGCGATGCGTCCATCGGTGGGAAAACCGGTATTGATTTTCAATTTTATAAAAACTTAATTGGCACTTTCGAATTTCCAAAGGCTATTTTTGTCTACCCTGAATTTCTTGAAACCTTGCCTGAGGAGCAAATCTTAAGTGGGCTTGCAGAAATGCTTAAGCACGGTTTAATCTTAGATTCCAAGCACTGGGAGGACCTCACCACTCTCTCGCAGTACAATGCGAAATCCCTAGCTCCTCTAATCCAGAGATCCATGGAATTAAAACAGTCCGTGGTAGAGAAGGACTTTAAAGAGCAGAATCTTCGCAAAGCACTCAACTTTGGTCATACGGTAGGACATGCTATTGAGAGTCTTTACCTTAAATCAGGAATGGAAGTTACCCACGGTCACTGTGTAGCCATCGGAATGGTAATTGAGACTGAGCTATCGCTTGCACGAGGCATCTTAGACTCGTCTCAGGCTCACTCCATTCAGCAAAAGATCCTTTCCCTCTATCCTCTTTTACCCATTGAATCCTTTTCGAACGAATCGCTCCTTGAAATTATGCGTCATGACAAAAAGAACGAAGTTTTGGAAGATATTAACTTCACACTTCTTTGCGAAATTGGCAATTCTTTGGTGAATCAAAGGGTGAGTGATTCCGAAATACTCTTGGTTTTGGATACGTATCGAGCTCTGTAATCAAATGAAAAACCAAACAGTTATTTAAATTTATCTCATTAATAATCAACTATATATAATATTTTGTAGAATAATTTCGAGCTTTATCCACGGTTTTTGGCATGCAAATTGCCACTCACTTTGAAGTAAAATTTAAAATTAGAAAATATGAAAAAGTTATTATTAGGTGCTGCCCTTGCAGTAAGTTCATTAACGTTTGCTCAACAATTTGGAGTGAAAGCGGGTGTAAATGTTTCCAACATTTCTGATGACAACGATGTACAGACCAATTCAAAAACTGGGTATTATGCAGGTGTATTTATGAATGCTCCGATTGCAGAAGACTTTAGTATTCAACCTGAGGTTCTTTACAACAGTGTAGGTTCAAAATACGACTACGGAAATGCTTCCAGTACTTTAACTTTAGATTACATTACAGTACCTGTTATGTTCCAATATAACGTAGTTCCTCAGTTCTACTTAGAAGCAGGTCCTGAATTTGGTTTCCTTGTAGGAGCAAAATCAAAAGTTGAATCAGGTAGCTTTGAAGGATCTTCAGATCTAAACAAAGACAACTTCAACTCATTTAACTTTGGTGTTGGACTTGGTGCTGGATTTAACATCACAAACAACATTGGAATTAATGCTCGTTACGTAGCAGGATTCACAGATGCAACGGACGAAAGCAATCAAGATTTCGGATCGGATGCTGACAACAAAAATAACGTCTTCCAAGCAGGGGTTACTTTTAAATTCTAAATTGAATTAGAAACAATCAATCTTTTTATAAGAAAAGGCTCTCTTCGTATTGAAGAGAGCCTTTTCATTAGATTTAAAGTAAAACTTGGCTGAATCTTAATCAAACAGTTCTACTTGTTCTCCTTTAGCCACTGGGTATTTTTCTGTAAAACACCCAAAGCAATGCTTATCGGATCCTAGGATCACTTTTAAATTGTCGATGCTTAAGAACTCTAACGAGTCCACTCCTAAGTAATCTCTCAATTCTTCTACGCTCATATTTGCCGAAATTAAATCGTCTTTCGAAGGCGTGTCAATCCCTAAGTAGCAAGGCGCAATGATAGGAGGCGAAACACTACGGAAGTGAATTTCTTTTACGCCGGCTTCTTTCAAAATCTTCACAAGGCGCTTTGAGGTTGTTCCCCGGACAATCGAATCGTCGATAATAACCACTCGCTTGCCTTCAATTTCGCTTTTGATAGGATTGAGTTTTAAATTTACAATCCTCTCCCTCATGTCTTGCGTGGGGATGATAAAGCTTCTTCCTACATAGCGATTCTTGATGAGAACAGGGCGAAAAGGAATTCCAGAAACTTTGGAAAAACCAATGGCCGCCGGAACTCCAGAATCTGGAACACCTATGACAATATCAGCCTCCACAGGGGCTTGTTCCCAAATTTTCTCTCCTGATTTTTCACGAATCTCATGGACATTAATCCCTTCTAAGGTGGAATCAGGACGTGCGAAATAAATGTACTCAAAAGAGCATAACTTTCTCTCGCAATCTTTTCTCACCATATAGGATTGCAATCCCTTCTCGTGATCGCTCGTGTAAACAATTTCACCAGGTAAGATATCTCGCACATATTGAGCGCCTACGGCATCGAGAGCAGCGGTTTCAGAGGCTGCAACGAAGGTCTTTTCATCAATAGCTCCTAAGACCAACGGGCGGATTCCGTGAAAATCTCGGAACGCAAAGAATTTATTTCTTGTAATTCCTACCACAGAATAGGCTCCTTCAATTTTTTCCATGGTCGATTTAATAGCCCCGCGAAGGCCTAAATCTAAATTCTTTTGAATTAATCTTAAAATCACTTCCGAATCGGAAGTTGCTTTAAAGACCACACCCTCCGCTTCGAGCTCCTTTTTAAGTTCTCTGGCATTGGTTAGATTTCCGTTGTGTGCAATCGAGAGAATGATTTGGTCGTATTCATTCTTCGCAAAAAAGGGTTGGAAATTGAATTTCTTTTTGTCTCCAGCGGTCGTGTAACGGGTATGCCCTATTACACCATTGCCCATAAAAGTTTCCGGATTGCGAATTTCTTTGTAAACATCTAAAACAAGACCTTCGTCTTTAATGTTGACAATCTTTCCATCGTTCATCACCGAAATCCCACAAGCTTCTTGTCCACGGTGTTGCAAGGCAAAGAGTCCGAATTGCGATAAGGAAAAAGTATCCGTATTTTCTTCGGAATACAGTGCAAAGATCCCACACTCTTCGCTAGGTGCATCGAGGCGCTCCTCACTTTGGCTACGCAAAAGGTTACGTCCGTAACTTCTGGTTTTAAATTGCTCTAAATAGGCTTTTCGGTGGTTGTTTAAATTTTTCATTTGACTTTCTCTAACTTTAGACTTTCGTCTTTTGGTTGTCCTTATTTTTCAAGCGCAGCTTGAAGGCGCTCGTAAATTTCTACATACGCTTCTGTAACCTCTCCAAGATCTCTTCTAAATCTATCTTTGTCGAGTTTTTTCATCGTATCTTTATCCCACAAACGGCAGGTATCCGGCGAAATTTCATCCGCCAAAATAATTTTTCCGTCGGAAGTTTTTCCAAGTTCGATTTTAAAATCGACGAGGATAATGTTCATACGCTCAAACAATGCTACCAAATGCTCGTTTATTTCTGCAGTGAGCTTGTACATTTGATCTAATTCTTCTCTTGTGGCAGCTCCTAAAAAGATCGCGTGGTAGTCATTAATTAGGGGATCTCCCAATTCGTCTTTCTTGTAACAAATATCAAAGATCGTGACGGGTGATTTAATCCCTTCTTCTACGCCTAACCTCTGGGCCATACTTCCTGCGGAATAGTTTCTAACCACCATCTCAAGAGGAATAATCGTTACTTTTCTCACGAGTTGTTCGCGCTCATCAAGTTGTTTGATAAAATGCGTTTCTACCCCTTTCTCTTTTAAGTATTCAAAAATGAGGGTGGTAATCGCATTGTTCAATTCTCCTTTTCGATCAAACGAACCTCTTTTTTGTGCATTAAAGGCTGTGGCATCGTCTTTGAAACGCACAATGACTTCTTCTGGATTTTCCGTTAAAAAAATCTGCTTTGCTTTGCCCTCGTAGAGCATCTCTCCTTTTACGTTCATACTTTTTACATTTGCTTTTCCTTGTCAAGGAAAAATTTTATTAGGATCTAATTATAAATTCCAATTACTAACAGTGCACTTACCACTGAGAGTCCAAAACTAAGCAGTGTACCGATGAGTACGTACTCAGTTAGCTTTCTCTGTCTGGCCTGAGCTAGGTCGCTAAATCGAAATACAGATTTAGCCGCAATCATAAAACCGACTCCTTCCCAATGTCCAGTCACAATAAATATATACACCAAAAGACGCTCCAAAATTCCAATATAATGGCCCGCATTGACTAAAGATTCACTCTGTGTGCTTTCAGCAGAAGGCGTGAACGGCGTCCAGCTCGAGATCAAACTCTTTACCATCACTGAGCAGGGAATCGTAACAAAGACGGCGCCTAGAATTAAAGGTGTATTTACCAGTAGGGTTTCTTTCGATAGGCTCCACTGGTCCATTCCCACACATAACAAAAGTATCACAATCAAGTGAAGGACTTGGTCCCAAAAAAACCACCTCACCTTAGTTCGGGTCGTTTGAAACCTTAATTTCAACAAATCAATGAGATAATGTGTACTCCCAATCACCAAGGAAAACCACCAAAACTCCCATGGAAGGAAAAGTAGAACCAAAAGGGTGTGTATGAAAACATGGGCATATAAGTAGACACTTTTGTACGTATCCCGCTCTTTCGCTTGTACCCAAGATTTAGGTTGGAGCAGGAAGTCTCCGAGTAAATGGGCCAGAAGGAGCAGTGAGAGTATCATGTTACAGCTGAGATATTTTTAGTCTATAGTATTGTTCGGTTTGCGAAATGAGATCGAGGTTCGCTCTTTTCAGTCGCTGACTTACGGAAGACTGCGTGATGCTAAATTTTTGTGCTAATTCCTCTTGAGTAATTCCAGGCAGAATAATGAATTCGTGTAGAATTTGCGCAACGGCCCACGTCCAACTATCAAAATCGATCGAGGCCCATTTAAAGAGTAGATTTAACTCCTCATTTAACGCAAGGTTCGGGGTCTGAATGGCTAGAGTCTTGCCGTCGGATTTCAATTGATTTAAGAGCCTACCGGAAGAAACATACGCGGATCCGTTTGACTCTGTGATTTTTTCAGACGTGAATTTCTCCTCCCCGATGCCAATTGCCATTCTTACATCCAAACTTTCAATCGATTTGACTAGGGATTTGATCGCAAGTACGTACTTAAAAGCGAGCTGGGGTTCGCATTTGATTTGGAACTCATCTCCCCTATAAATCTCCCAATCCTTGGGACTTGAGCCCCAATGAGAGAGCAAAGCTTTTAAGGGCTTTAGCCAGATTTCTGTCTCGGTGCTTTCTGAATTAATAATGTCTCCCGTGATGACCGCTTTCATAGAGCAAAAATAAGCAATAAAACTAATAATACAACTATATAAGTGAAAAGTCTAATATCTGCTTAAATAAGCTATTCACCTAATATTACTCAATTATTAGCTTTACACCTAATACTAAAAGAACAATGCATTTCGCGAGGGGAAAGGACTTTTCCGAAAAGGACTAGTAACGACCTCATAGCTAAAGGATAAAAGAATTTTCTAAAAAGCGCAATTTTGTCTATATTTACGCAAACAACATTTATGAAAACAGAACTGCAAGAAAGCTTAAAAATGATCGCACAAACCGCCAAAGAATTTGCGGAAAAAGAAATACGCCCCAATATTATGGAGTGGGACGAAGCTCAAACGTTTCCAAAGGAATTGTTTCACCAACTGGGTGAAATGGGATTCATGGGAATTGTAATCCCGGAAGAATATGGCGGATCTGGATTAGGCTACCAAGAATACGTTAGCATCCTTGATGAAATCTCGCAGGTAGACCCCTCCATTGGCCTTTCTGTTGCCGCACACAATTCCCTATGCACCAACCATATTTATGAATTCGGAAACGAAGAGCAGCGCCAAAAATGGCTCCCTCAACTCGCCTCAGGAAAAACCATTGGCGCGTGGGGCCTTACAGAACATAACACAGGTTCTGATTCAGGCGGTATGAGTACTACTGCTGTCAAAGACGGAGACGATTGGATTATCAGTGGAGCCAAAAACTTCATTACGCACGCGATCTCAGGTGACATTGCCGTGGTCATGACCCGCACAGGAGAAATTGGAGCCAAAAACAATTCGACCGCTTTTGTTTTGGAAAAAGGAATGGCAGGATTTAGCTCCGGTAAAAAAGAAAATAAACTTGGAATGAGAGCTTCCGAAACGGCAGAACTCATCTTCGATAAGGTTCGTGTACCGGATTCCCACAGATTAGGAGAAGTAGGGGAAGGATTTAAACAGGCTATGAAAATTTTAGACGGAGGTCGTATCTCAATTGCGGCATTAAGTCTAGGAATTTCTCGCGGTGCGTACAAAGCCGCGTTACAATATTCCTTAGAGAGAAAACAATTTGGCAAAGCGATCAATGAATTCCAAGCGGTGAACTTCATGCTTGCAGACATGGCAACGGAAATTGAGGCTTCTGAACTTCTGATCCGAAATGCGGCCACCTTAAAAAACAGCAAAGCCAAAATGACCAAAGAAGGCGCGATGGCAAAGCTTTACGCTTCTGAGGCCTGTGTTCGAATTTCAAACAATGCCGTACAAATCTTCGGAGGCTACGGATACACAAAAGATTTTCCTGTCGAAAAATTCTATAGAGACTCTAAACTCTGTACCATTGGAGAAGGAACTTCCGAGATTCAGAGACTTGTGATTGGTAGAGCAATCTCACATTAACATTTAAGACAAAGACAAAAATACAGGCTGCGTTAAAGGAGGTTTAAACTCTTTTGTGCAGCCTTTTTTTTATTAAAACCACCCCATATTCTACCTTATGAGTTCTAATGACAACCTTTCAAAAGTAGCCGAATTTCATTCGGTTTTTTCAGTCCCTCACTTAACCAGTCCGCAAATCCCCGCTCAAGAAAGAGCTGAGCTGCGAGTTCGGCTATTGCAGGAAGAACTAGATGAATTAAAAGAAGCCCTTGCGCAAAAGGACCTCATCGAGGTGGCAGATGCGCTCTGCGATTTGCAGTATGTGCTCAATGGCGCGATTTTGGAATTTGGTATGGCAAGTAGATTTGAATCCTTGTTTGAAGAAGTTCATCGATCCAACCTATCCAAAGCTTGCAAAGATCAAAACGAGGCAAATCAAACCCTCGAGCAGTATAGAAATAAAGGAATTGCCTGTTATACAAAAGAATTAAATGGTAAATTTAACGTCTACAGAACCCAAGACGATAAAGTATTAAAAAGCCTAAATTATTCTCCAGCAGACCTAGGGAAATACTTAAAGTAATCTCATTTAAACGCACAATTAAAATGCTATGTACGACTCCATTGGAATACAATCTCACGATCTATTTAAACACCCCGCTATTGCTTCGTGGTTTCAACCGCAATACGACGAGTACCCCCTGGATTTAAGCATTCTAGATGAACTACGTATTTTAGATATAAAAGGCATTCAAAAAGTCTTGTTTTTTGGAACCTGGTGCGAGGATAGTCAAGAGCAAGTTCCTAAGCTTATGAAAATTTTTGAAAGATTAGAACTTCCCTCCTCTAGCCTGACTCTCTATGCAATAGACGAGGAGAAAAAAGAGCCTAAAAAAGAAATTCAAAATTTTCAGATTGAAAAAGTTCCCACTCTACTCCTACTCAAAAACGGCGTTGAACTGGGTCGCATCGTAGAGCATCCGCAATCCGAGAGTCTCGAGAAAGATCTTCTTCGTATTTTACAAACCGTCCAACCTTAATTATTATACTCGTGAACAACTACTCAAAACATATTCCCGCATTTTTGATCGGCGTACTTTTGACCCTTTTAATCGGACTTCTTTTGAAAAATCTTTTTACAAGTTCAAATGAAAAGGTCGACAACTCCTATTATGTCATTACAAATCAAATCCGGAAAATGAATAAAATGGTCGTGATGGAGCAAGATTTCTCTACGATTCAGCGTACGAAAATGAGTACGGAGATTCTAGGAGGCAGACTCCTACCCACAATGGATAAAGAAATCGTTACTTTCACGAAAACCAATGCGCAAGTTTCTTACGATTTGAATCAACTCAAAGTCGAGGTGGATAGTACAAATCGAACCTTAACCCTTCGCGCAATTCCAGATCCAGAAATCCGAATCATTCCGAGTGTTGAGATTAGTTCTGTGGACGACTCTTTCTTCAATCGTATCGAGCAAAAGGATTTGCAAAAAATCCAAAAAGCCGCAAAAGACCACGCACTAAAATCGGTCAACCAAAAGAAATTAGTGCAGGAAAGCAAAGTGCAACTAAGAGAAAACCTAGAACAAATATTCGTATTAGCCAAGGCTCTCGATTATAAAATTGTAGACGAAACAGGCTCGATGAATCTATTAAAACTTTAAAAAGATTCATCGAGTACCTCGTTCTCTGAATGAATAGAAAGAAGTTTAAAATCTAGGACCTCAATTAAAATTATAGTCCACTCTGTTCTTCTTGCTGTTCTCTAAATTGGTAATCTTGCACCAGTTCGATGGCGTTATCTACCACATCACTTAATGCGGTAATAAAGGTTCCTTCTTCCGCCATAGCCATTGCGTGTTTAAGAGCTTCAATTTCTTTTGAGATGCATTCGTAGTTCACATCTCTACCTGAGGATGTAATTCCGTCGATGATTAATTGATTAATATCCTCCTCTTTTCGACCTCTAAGGTGCTTTTCGTTTCGAATAATAATATAATCAAACATACGTCCTGCAATTTTCCCGCATTCTCGTATATCCTCGTCGCGGCGATCGCCAACCCCAGAAATAATTCCGATTTTCTTGGCTGCCTCGACATTGCTTAAATAATCTTCAATAGCTTCATAACCCGCTGCATTGTGCGCGAAATCGATTAAAACTTTGAAGTTTTTGAACTTAAAAATATTTAATCTTCCCGGAGTTAGCTGAGCACTCGGAACAAAAGTCCGCAGGGCCATAGCTATGTCTTCGATCGCGAATCCATATAAATAGGTGGCTAAAGACGCGGCTAGAACGTTTTCAATCATGAATTTCGCCTTCCCTTCCATCGTAATGGGAATGTTAGTCACTTTGGCAATTCTAATTTTCCAATCTCCTTTTTTAATCGTGACAAATCCTTCTTCGTAAACGCAGGTTACTCTTCCTTGTTTGGAGTACTTTACGATGTGCGGATTGTTCTCATCAAGGCTAAAAAGGGCTACATTGGAATCAAGATCTCCCACCATTCTCATCGAGTATTCATCCTCTGCATTCAGAACACACCAACCGTCCTTTTTCACACTGTCTAAAACCACGCGCTTCACACGCGCTAGATCTTTTAAATTGTGAATATCATTTAGGCCTAAATGGTCTTCTTTAATATTGGTAAGAACGCCTATATCACAAAGTCCGAATCCTAGACCTGAGCGTAAGATACCGCCTCTAGCCGTTTCTAACACCGCAAACTCTACCGTTGGGTCTTTCAGAACAAATTCAGCCGAAAGCGGACCTGTGGTATCGCCCTTGGAGAGCATCGTGTTTTGAATGTAAATTCCATCGGAAGTGGTAAATCCGACTCTGTACCCGTTGTTTTTTACAATGTGCGATATGATGCGTGTAGTGGTGGTTTTCCCATTGGTTCCAGTTACGGCAATGATCGGAATTCGAAATGGCTTTCCTGGAGGGTAAAGCATTTCGACGACCGGTGCAGCCACGTTACGAGGAAGTCCCTCACTGGGTGCCAAGTGCATCCGAAATCCAGGTGCTGCATTGACCTCAAGGACACATCCGCCTGTTTCTTTTAGAGGCTGGGTTAAATTTTCAGCCATGATATCAATCCCACAGACGTCTAGACCAATGATTTTTGAAATCCTTTCGCACAGTGTAATGTTATCCGGATGAACCATATCGGTCACATCGATCGAAGTACCCCCTGTTGAAAGGTTCGCCGTCGATTTCAAATAAATGATCTCACCTTTCTGAGGAACTGTTTCTAACGTGTACCCTAGTCTATCTAAAAGCTCGTCTGTACTTCGATCGACATGAATCTCCGTAAGTACTTTTTCATGCCCAAACCCTCTCCTCGGGTCCTGATTTTCCTTCTCTATAAGAACTTGAATGCTCGTTTCTCCATCCCCTACCACGCTAGCAGGAACCCTTCTTGCTGCGGCAACAAGTTTATTGTTAATGACAAGAACTCTAAAATCATAACCCGTGACATATTTTTCAACAATCACACGACTTGATATTTTTTGCGCTTCTACAAGTCCCTCGGCGGCTGCCTCCCATGTGGTAACATTGATAGACTGTCCTCTACCGTGATTTCCATCTAAGGGCTTTAATACAATTGGATACCCAATCTTATCAATGGTTTCTTGTAATTCCTGCTCATCGCGAACCAAACCTCCTAGAGGTACTGGAATCGCAGCATCGTCAAGCATTTTTTTTGTAAGCTCTTTGTTGCACGCAATGTCAACTGCGATCGAACTGGTTTTTCCTGTGATCGTAGCTTGAAAACGCTCTTGATTCACTCCATAACCGAGTTGAACCAAGGAGTTTTTCCCCAAACGAATCCAAGGGATTTTTCTAGAAACCGCCTCTTGTACAATGCTACCCGTCGAGGGTCCTAAATGTTCGCGCTCTCGAATTTCTTTTAGCTTTTGAATCGTCGCCTCTAAATCGTAAGACTCTCCGTTAACCAAAGCTTGTGCTAATTCTACGGAAGCTTCGGCTGCGAAAACACCGCAATTCTCCTCGAGATAGCTAAATACCACATTATATATCCCCGGAGATTTGGTTTCTCTTGTTCGACCAAACCCCGTATCCATGCCTGCTAAAGTCTGCAGTTCCAAGGCCACATGTTCAATGACATGGCCCATCCAAGTGCCCGTTTCTACACGGTGAAAAAAACCACCCACTTCTCCTTCTGAGCATCGGTGGGACAGTAAACTAGGGATTAACTTCTCAATTCCCTCTCGAAATCCGGGTATTTTATTGGTCGGTAAATCTTCTAGTTCTTCCAAATTGAGTCTCATCTGAATGAGCTTTGTTCTTCGAATACTCCAAATATTGGGTCCCCGTAGTACTTGTATCTTTTCTATTTTCATCTTTAAATGTGGTAGGTTGACGATTAAATTGTAATCAAATATAATTCAAAAATAATTTGGTTTCAACAAAGAATCAAATTAAACTTTATATTTCTGATTAACTTATTTAATTTCAGCTTAAAAAATGGCCTAGTAAACCGATAATCCTTGCCTAGAATTTCTCAAGAAATTAATTATTTCTAACTTTGCAACCATGAAGCCACTAGGAAAACTGATAGTCATTGGCGGCGCTGTGAATAAAGGCAGTTTCGCTGAAACTGATTTTGACTCCAATGTAGAACAAAATCTAAATTTTTTTGAAAAAGGAATTCTGCGAAAGATCATTAATGAAGCTCGCTTAAAGGAAGACTCCGTCATTGAGGTCATTCCCACGGCTTCCCAGATTGCACAGATTGTAGGACCTGAGTATAAAAAAGCCTTTGAATTCTTAGGGGCAAAAAATGTTCAAATTCTAGACATTACAAACCGAGAGCAGGCAAATAGCGATGCTATTGTGGCTCGAGCCAATGCAGCTGACGTGGTCATGTTCACAGGGGGCGATCAACTTAGACTCTCCTCTATTCTAGGAGGGACACGCTTTCACGATGCCATTCTCAACAAGTACCAAACTGAAAATTTCGTTTATGCGGGAACTTCTGCAGGTGCGGCAGCAGCTTCAGAAAATATGATCTATCAAGGCTCTAGCAGTGAAGCTCTTTTAAAAGGGGAAGTGAAAACGACTCAAGGACTAGGTTTTATTGATGACGTGATTATTGATACTCACTTTGTCCAACGAGGTCGAATTGGCAGACTTTTCCAATCCGTGGTCAACAATCCAAGAACCTTAGGGATCGGACTTGGAGAAGACACCGGCCTTTATATTTATGATGGAGTGATGACGGCCGTTGGTTCCGGACTGGTGATTATTGTGGA
Organism: Epilithonimonas sp. KH_059; assembly: GCF_057838485.1. Classification (NCBI taxonomy): domain Bacteria; kingdom Pseudomonadati; phylum Bacteroidota; class Flavobacteriia; order Flavobacteriales; family Weeksellaceae; genus Epilithonimonas; species Epilithonimonas sp. KH_059. Next base: position 20,884 of record NZ_CM174468.1, on the reverse strand, counting down.
CGGTCGCTTTATAAAAGATACAAACCTTACCAACATTCATCTCGGACAACCTGTGTCTATTGACAATCTAACGGTGCACGTGATGTCTCAAGATGACCATTTCGATCTTACGACAAAAGAAATGACCATTGTCAATTCGCAGTACCAAACCCAACCTCAAGCTTAAGTCTATGAAACTTCTTATCCACGGAGGCTTTTTCTCCGAAAGCGATCAAAGCCTAGAAACGAAAAAAGCAAAGCAATCCGCACTAAAAAATATCATTGAAAAGTCCTACGAATACCTTTCCTCTCATAGTGCAGTGGAGACTTGCACGTATGCTGTGAGTTTATTAGAAGACGATGCTTTATTTAATGCGGGAACAGGCTCACAGATTCAAAGCGATGGGGTCATTCGAATGAGCGCAGCACTGATGGATGGAGAAACTCAAAAAATGTCCGGGGTCATCAATTTAGAAGAAGTTAAAAACCCAATTGAGGTGGCGAAAAAATTGATGGATGCCCAAGTAGAGGACCGAATTCTAAGCGGCCCGGGAGCCAAGCATTATGCCGAGAAATTAGGCTTTGATTCTTATTCCACAGAAATTCCAAGCCGTAGAGCGGAATACCTTGAAAAGAAAAAAAGCGAAGGCAAAGGCACGGTTGGATGCGTCGCTTTAGACAGAAATGGAAAACTAGCCGCAGCGACTTCCACCGGTGGAAAAGGCTTTGAGATTCCAGGTCGGGTTTCAGACTCAGCAACTGTGGCTGGAAATTACGCAAACTCTTTTTGCGCCGTTAGTTGTACGGGTGTGGGAGAAGACATTGTAAGCAACGCTACAGCCTGCAAGATTGTCACAAGAGTCAGTGACGGTGCGAGCCTTGAAACTGCTTTTGAGAAAACATTTACGGAACTTAAAAAAATCGAGGGCTTTGCAGGCGCGATTGGAATCGATGCCAAAGGAAATATCTTTCATTTGGATTCTCATCCCACTATGGTGTACGCCTCCTATGACGGAAACCATCTGCAAGTATTTGATTAAGAACTGAACTTAAAATCCTTTCTTTTTATCCTTCCTGTGTCCTTTCTTCAGGAAAGCCCTTTGCTATCTATTATGGCGTAAAAAGAACTGTCCTACGATTGCAAAGCAAATCTAGGCACCTTAATTACTTGAGGCCAATGGACACCTTAAATCAATATTTTCCTCATAAGATTTGAGAGTAAGAATTTACATCAAAAAGCCTTTCCATTTCATTTCTTCAACTTTAACAAAATTTTAATAGCTGCCATCAAATTTTGGCACGTATTTTACATTACTGTAGGTATACAAAAACAAAAGTTAATTTAAAAAAAAAATACAACTATGGGTAATAAAAGAAATGGCTTACTGGCCTTATTAGGATTAGGTGCTTTTGCATGGTGGAAATACAAAAATTCAACCCCAGAAGACCAACAAAAAGTAAAAGATCAACTTGACACTGTGAAAAGCAATGTGAACAAATGGGGATCAGATATTAAAAACAAAGCGAACGATGTCGCTTCACAAGTTCAGAGCAAAGCAGGTGAATACACCAAAAAAGCAGAAGACGCAGCGCAAGACATTAAGTCTGACTTGAACTAATCAAGAATCCACATGGATTAATTTCACATTCATATTATACAAAGAAAATCCAACTAATTGATTTTAGTTGGATTTTTTATGGGGAAAAAGTTGCCGCCAATTCTATTTCAAAAATTCCTGCAAACTCAAGGTCTTTTGTTTTCCTGAAATTAAATCCTTAATCGAAATGTTTCCGTTTTGAATTTCAGTTTCTCCGTAAAAGACAAGGTTCTGGATTCCTTTCTTTTCTGCATAGAGAAACTGTTTCTTCAGCTTCGCCGGTTCTGGGTACAGCTCACAAGAATAGCCTTTTGCTCGTAATTTTGCTAAAACGCTTTGTGCTGCTGAAGATTCCTGCGATCCATAATTTGCAAAAAGATAATCCGTGGATGGCCCTTCGTGCTTTGTGAACAGCCCTAATTCTTCTAATACTAGATAGATTCGGTCAAGCCCAAAGGAAATCCCAATGCCAGGCATATTTTTAACTCCAAATACTTCGGTTAAGTTGTTATAGCGACCTCCGCCGCCAACAGAGCCCATTTCAACCCCTAGGGCTTTAATTTCAAAAATGGCTCCTGTATAGTAATCTAAACCTCTAGCTAGAGTAATGTTAAAGACGAGCTTGTTTGCAAGTCCTACTTTTTCGCATTCTTGCAAAACAAAGAGAAGCTCTTCTACTCCTTGTTTTCCTTCAGGAATTTCGGCGAAACAGGTCGTAAGAATCTCCAAAACTTCGCTTTGTGTAAGGGTCTCATTAAATAGAAATGCAACTTTGTCTATTGCCTCTTGTGAAATCCCCTTTTCCATCATTTCCTTACGAACTCCTTGCTCTCCTATTTTATCGAGTTTGTCTAAGGCGACTGTAAAATCAATCAGTTGACTTTCAATTCCTGCAAATTGGGACAATCCCATTAAAATCTTGCGGTTGTTCAGATGAATTTCAACCGGAAGTTCTAAATCCTCAAAACTTTTGGAATAAAGCTGCACAAGTTCAACTTCTTGCCATAAACTTTCACTTCCTACTACATCCGCATCGCATTGGTAAAACTCTCTGAAGCGACCTTTTTGCGGACGGTCAGCACGCCAAACCGGTTGGATTTGATAACGCTTGAATGGGAACGTTAATTTTCCTTGATTCATGGCTACAAAGCGTGCGAAAGGCACTGTCAAATCATAGCGAAGTGCCTTCTCACTAATTTGACTTACTAATTTCTGACTCGATTTCCCTTCCCAATCTTGGCTATTCACTTTCGACAAGAAATCACCAGAATTAAGAATTTTAAAAATCAATCGATCCCCTTCCTCTCCGTACTTTCCTGTCAGTGTACTTAAGTTTTCAAAACTCGGTGTTTCCAAAGGCATATAGCCAAAGAGTTCAAAATTCTTCTGAAGTACAGAAATTATATATCTTCTCTTTTGCAGCTCTTCTGCTGTAAAATCACGCGTTCCTTTTGCTAAACTTGGTTTCATAATGATAGTAATTCAATGGGATTTGGCTTTCACAAAGCCACCGGGCAAAAATACGGATTTTTACCTTTAGTTCCCTTCTCTCCCCTGAAAAGGACTACTGGATTTAAGTATCCATACAAAATGCGCTTTCCACCAAAGCAGAAAGCGCAACCCTAAAAACACGAAAAAAAAAAAAAAAAATATAAAATTATACCTGAAAAATTCTTTTTAATTCCTGCAAAAGATCTTCTCCATAGGAATTTACTTTTGCCTCTCCAAACCCTCGAACGGATCGAAGGGATTCTAAATCTGTAGGTTTCTCGATTAGAACGGCCTGCAACTCCCGATTCGTCGCTACGCGATAAGGCGGAACGTTTTGACTACGAGCGTGGGCGGTCCTCCACCTCTTGAGTTCTTCGAGCCGAACCCCATCGAGCTCAGAAAGAGGCTTAGAGTCTTCTACTTCCTCTTTCAAACCTTTTGTCTTCTTTGCCTGAAAAGGAACCTCATAAATAACAGCGACCGACCATAGGGTATCTCCCACACCAATGTAAGCGGTTTCTATTTGCAATACTTGGTGCTCTTCAAAAAATGCATTGATCGAAGTTTGATCTTCCTGAAGCAGTTTTTCAGCCGATCGAAGTGTGAACAATTTAAGTTTCATCGTCCGTGGAACTAGCTTAGTAAAATCACTTCGCTTAGCCGAATTTCCGTGATGGATTTCTTCTGCCCTTCGGAATTTTCATAGCTGCGGTACTGAATTTTTCCCTCGACCGCGATTTCTTTTCCTTTAAAAACATACTTCTGGAGAATCTCCGCAGTTTTCCCAAAGGCAATCAAATTGTGCCATTGGGTTTCCTCCACTTTTTCCCCTTCTTGGTTCATGTACTAATCGTTTGTGGCCAGGGATACCAAAGCTTTCACACCTCCGTTTTCAAAGGTTACAATTTCAACATCGCTTCCTGTGCGGCCAATTAAACTCACTCGATTTCTAATAGACATAATACTGTAATTTTGGTTAAACAATTCTTTGCACCCTTCTCGGGCATTAACTTGGAAGCAAAGTTTCAAAATCGTTTAGAAGGGATTCGGTTCGTACTCACTTACTTACATTTGTAGTCGTTTGCAATCGAATAAAGAAGAATATGTTTATATTTGAAAAAAAACCATGAACTGCTTAGAATGTGGAGAGCGCCTTGTGGGGCGCTCAGATAAAAAATTTTGCAACGATTCTTGTCGCAATACTTACAATAACAAAAACAATAAGGACACCTCGAACCTCATGCGAAGTATCCATTCTCAGTTGCGACGCAACTATAGAATCCTTCAAAGCTATTCTTTTGTAGAAAATCAGGCCGCAACGACGACCACAAAATTAAGCGCAGAGGGCTTCAATTTCGAGTATTTTACGCAGCAAAAAATGTATTCTGATGGAACGACCCGTAGAGTTCTCTATGACATAGGCTATGAAATCCTAGAAAAAGGACGTGTAAGGCTATTTCAGATAAGGCAGCAAGGACCCTTTTAGAGTGGAGATTAGATCAGTCTAATTTTGTCTTCTGAAATTTCAATGACTTTGTCTTTGTAAAGTCCACCAATCGCTTTTTTGAAGTTCTTCTTGCTCATCTCGAGCTCGAGTTTAATTTCTTCTGGAGTCGATTTATCGGTTAAGTAAAGAAGACCGTAATTTTGTTCAAGCTTATCGAGAATGACCTTTTGGAATTCATCTATGTGTTCGTAGCCTTCCCTTTGCAAGGAAACATCAATTTTACCGTCCTCTCTTAACTGCTTGATATACCCTACCTCGGTGGAAAGTGGATACATTTTTTTATACACATCGGAGGCGTAAATTAGCCCTATGTACTTTTGGTTAATTACCACATTCCATCCCAGCTCTCCTTCGTTCATCACTAGGAGTTCTACCTTATCTCCAGGCGCAAAAGGAAGATCCTCGTATTGTGGGTTTCTTTTGAATTTCGTGGTTCCTGTGATTAAACCGGTCGGTTCATCAATATACACATAGACCAGATAGCGTTTGCCTTCTTCAATTTTGGATTTTTGTTGTTTGTACGGAACAAAGAGATCCTTGATGATCCCCCAATCCATGAAAGCCCCACTAGGAAGACTTTGTACACAGTGCATGACGGCAAATTGACCCACTTGGGCTAAGGGAGTCTCTGTCGTTGCCTTAAGTCGTCCGTCGTCTTGAAATACAAATACCTGAATCTCATCCCCCTCATTCAAGGGATCTTTGACAAATAATTTGGGTAAAAAAGCGTTCCATTCTAGATCGTCTTCAAGGATATAGCCTGACGAGTTTTGTTCAGAAACTTTTAGGGTTTGTATTTTTCCGATGTCCATATTTAATATTTACTGCAAATTTAAACTTTAATTGGTAAGGGCGTGCCTCTGGGAACATAAAATCAAAAAAAGGAAATCATTTCTCTCCACTTTTCTAAGGGATGTACTCTTTTTAAATATAAAATGACGATCCTTTACGGATCGCCATTCTACTTTTATTATGAAAACTTGAATTACATGTGTATCGCAATTTTAGCAGTCGCATCAAGTGCGGCCTCTTTAAAGGCTTCTGCATACGACGGGTGCGCATGAGACATTCTTGCGATGTCCTCCGCACTAGCTCTAAATTCCATAGCTGTGACCGCAGCGGCAATCATATCCGCAGCTCTAGCTCCGACCATATGAACGCCTAACACTTCGTCTGTCTTCTCGTCTGCAATAATTTTAATAAATCCATCAATATCTCCAGAAGCTCTACTTCTACCTAGTGCTCTCATTGGGAAGTTCCCTACTTTCACACTACGTCCTTCTTCTTGAAGTTGTTCTTGAGTTTTTCCAACTCCCGCTACTTCTGGCCAAGTATAAACTACTCCTGGAATTAAATTGTAGTCGATATGAGGCTTTTGTCCCGCCAATTGTTCTGCCACTAAGACTCCTTCTTCAGAAGCTTTGTGAGCTAACATAGCCCCTTTGATTACATCTCCGATGGCATAAATATTTTGCACGTTGGTTTGAAGATGTTCGTTTACTTTTACTTTTCCGCGTTCGTCCAATTCTACGCCCGCTTTTTCAAGTCCAAGTCCGTCAGTGTAGGGTTTTCTACCTACGGCTACAAGAACATAGTCTCCTTCGATTTTAACCTCTTCGTCTTTTTTGTTTTTTGCAGTAACCACCACGTTATCTCCTTTTCTTTCCACGGCTGAAACCGCAGTAGAAAGCATAAATTTCACTCCTTGTTTTTTAAGAACTTTTTGAAGTTCTTTCGAAAGGGAACCGTCCATTCCTGGAATGATTTTATCAAGGTATTCAACAACGGTTACTTCTGCTCCTAATCTCTTGTACACAGATCCGAGTTCAAGACCAATGACCCCTCCTCCAATAACCACAAGGTGCTTTGGAATTTCTTTTAGGCTTAAAGCTTCCGTGGAAGTAATAATTCTCTCCTTGTCAAGAGTAACAAAAGGAAGAACTGAAGGTTTAGATCCTGTCGCAATAATGCTGTATTTCGTGTCGATCACCTCAGAGGATCCATCCTCTTTGGTTACTTTCACCTGAGTCGGGCTTTCAAAGCTACCTACCCCTTGAAATACGGTGATTTTATTTTTATCCATTAGGAATTCAATTCCTTTGGTGGTTTGCTCAACTACTTCGTTTTTGCGGGCTACCATTCTTTCTAGGTCGGCTCTTGGAGAATCGACTAAAATCCCATGATTCGCAAAATTATGAGTCGCATTGTGGAAATGCTCTGAACTGTCTAATAAAGCTTTTGACGGAATGCATCCGACATTCAGACACGTTCCCCCCATGGTTGGGTATTTTTCGATTATAGCTGTTTTAAATCCAAGTTGTGCAGCACGGATAGCTGCAACGTATCCTCCAGGACCTGAACCGATTACGGTAACATCAAATTGACTCATTTTCTCTTTGTTAGAATTAAATATTCGTTTTCACAAAATTACAAAAATTTACGTCATCCCCTTACATTTCAAGCAAGAACTTCGCAAAGCTTCCTACTTTTCAAATAGGATCGTAGTTGAGTATGAAAAATGCTTTTAACCGCATTTGGAACTTCCACAACTCTTGCAGGTAAGGCAGCCTTCTTGGTACATAACCTCCGGCGAACCGCAATTGGTACACTTTTGTCCTTGTACTTCGGTTCCGTCCGGAATGTACCTTTTTAAGGCGCGAGCTACTCCTGCTTTCCAATTGTTAATTGACTCGAGGTTTAGTTCCATTCTATTTACAAGTTCTACAACACTCTCAAGGGGAAGTCCATGTCTAAGAGTCCCCGAAATAAGTTTTGCATAATTCCAGAATTCAGGATCAAATTTATGCGAAAGACCCTCAATGGTCGTCTTATATCCTCGTAAGTTTTTGAATTGGAAATCGTAGCGTGAGGTTCCATTGTCATCTCGGTTCTTAATAATGACTCCTTCGTTCACCCAACGCGGTAATAGAATTCCTTCTTCGTCATCAGCAAGACCTGTGAAAATTTCATAGGGTTTCCCGTCGATAAGACCGACAAAAGCGATCCATTTCTCCTTGTTGTTTTGGAAACGTACCACGTCCGCCTCTAGGGATACGGGGCGCTTCGTAGGGAATCCCGGCTTGAGCTCGCTTGTGGATTCTTTCGTTTCTTTTTTCTCTTCATTGGAAATCAGTACGCCGGAACGTGAACCGTCACGGTACACAGTGACCCCCTTGCATCCTTCTTCCCAAGCGGTTAAATAAAGCTCATTCACAAGTTCTTCGCTCGCTTCGTTCGGGATGTTGATCGTGACTGAAATCGAGTGATCGACCCATTTTTGAATTGCGCCTTGCATTTTTACTTTGCTCAACCAGTCTACGTCATTGGATGTTGCTTTATAATAAGGAGACTTTTCAATCAGTGCATTGATTTCGTCTTGCGTGTAATTTACCTCCGTATCGATTCCATTCGCTACCATCCAGGTCTTAAAATGATGGTGGAAAACCACATATTCTTCCCAAGAATCTCCCACCTCATCCACAAAGTCCACTCGGACTTGTTTGTCGTTTGGATTTACTTTCCGGCGTCGTTTGTATACCGGCATGAATACCGGCTCAATTCCTGAGCTCGTTTGACTCATTAGTGAGGTACTTCCTGTCGGTGCAATCGTAAGGAGCGCGATGTTTCGTCTCCCGTGTTTAACCATTTCCTTGTAAAGAGCAGGGTCTTCTTTTTTTATTCTCAAGATAAACGGATTGTTTTCTTCCCGCTTGGCATCGTACACCTCAAAGGCTCCTCTCTGCGCGGCCATCTCTACAGACGAACGGTAGGCTTCAAGGGCTAAGGTCTTATGAACTTCCACAGAAAATGCAACGGCCTCTTCACTGCCATAACGCAAACCAAGGGCTGCGAGCATATCTCCTTCCGCAGTAATTCCTACCCCAGTTCTTCTACCTTGTAGCGTTTTTTCTCGAATTTTGAACCAAAGAGACCTTTCGGTTCCTTTGATTTCTTCCGATTCCGGATCGGAATCAATTTTTGCAACAATGGCATCAATTTTCTCTACCTCCAAATCAATAATATCGTCCATCATACGCTGCGCGTAACGAACATGGGATTTAAACAAATCAAAATCAAATTTCGCCTTTGGGGTAAAAGGATTTTGAACGTAGGAATAAAGGTTAATTGCTAAAAGTCGGCAAGAATCGTAAGGACACAGTGGAATTTCTCCACAGGGGTTGGTTGAAACTGTTTCAAACCCTAAATCTGCGTAGCTATCGGGCACCGATTCTTTTTGAATCGTATCCCAAAATAAGATACCGGGTTCGGCAGACTTCCAAGCATTGTGAACGATCTTATTCCAAATCTCTTTGGCCTTTACTTCTTTTTTTACTTTGGGCTCTTTGCTATGGATAGGATAGCTTTGTGTATAGCTTGAGTCCTCTTTTACGGCTTTCATAAAAGCATCGTCAATTCGGACAGATATATTCGCTCCTGTAATTTTTCCTTGTTCTAATTTCGCATCAATGAAATCTTCTGCATCCGGGTGGTTAATCGATACAGAAAGCATAAGAGCACCTCGACGTCCGTCTTGTGCCACTTCCCTTGTCGAATTGGAATACCTTTCCATAAATGGAACCAGTCCGGTGGAAGTTAAGGCTGAATTTTTCACAGCAGACCCTTTCGGACGAATGTACGAGAGGTCGTGCCCGACTCCGCCTCTTCTTTTCATTAGCTGAACTTGCTCTTCATCCACTTTCATGATGCTTCCGTACGAATCGCTATTGCTTCCATTGCCAATCACAAAGCAATTGGACAAAGAGGCAATTTGAAAATGATTCCCAATCCCGGTCATGGGACTTCCTTGGGGGATAATGTATTTAAAATTTCGAATGAGTTCAAAGACTTCTTCTCTAGAGAGGGGATCTGGATATTTATCTTCAATTCGCGCAATTTCGTCTGCAATCCTCCAGTGCATATCGTCGGGGGTAGACTCATAAAGATGTCCCTGAGAATCCTTTAATGCATACTTACTTACCCAAACACGCGTCGCGAGATCGTCCCCTTTGAAGTACTCTAGGGTTTTCGAAGTGGCGGAATCAAATGTAATAGGATTTGTTTTTTTGGTGGCGATTGAACTTTCCATGGATCTAAATAATTTAATGAAATAAATGTACATTAAATCCGCTACACTACAAAAAGTTTACAAATATTTTTAGTTATTCAGCTGTAAAACAGCTAGATGTATTTTTACAAAACCTCAAAAGTGTACAGAAATTAAAAGGGGAATCTGTTTTTGAATTCTCAGAAAAACAAAAAAGAGCGGCAAAATCTATGGATTATCGAAAAAGAACCTACCCTGAAATCTCAAGCATAGAATCAAGAAAAAGAATTAATTTGCGATGTCTGAAATGAATTTAATTCTGAGCATACGAATCTCTTCGTCGCTTAGGTCCTCACCAAATTCTCCTGTCAAGACTTTCATACTATCGCTATCGCTTTGTTTCATGAAATCCATGAATTCCTCCACAATGTCCTCGTCAATTAACTCCTCGAGGTAGTAATCAATATTTAACTTCGTGCCTTGGTAGACAATTCTTTCCATTTCTTTTAGAAGGGCATCCATGGTCAGATGCTTTGCTTTAGCAATGTCCTCTAGGTCTAATTTCTTGTCCGTACTCTGAATGATAAAGACTTTGTGGCTCGATTTGTTAGCCACCTGCTTTAGTACCATATCCTGCGTACGCTCAATTTGATTTGCATCGACGTACTTAGCGATGAACTCCGCAAATTCTTTTCCATACCGACGAGCTTTTCCTTCGCCCACCCCATAGATTTTTGAAATTTCCTCAGAGGTAACTGGATACTGAATGGTCATGTCTTCAAGGCTCGCATCCATAAAGACCGTATAGGGAGGGATTTGATGCTTTTTCGCAACGGTCTTTCTAAGTTCCTTAAGCTGAGAGAAAAGATTCTCATCCATACTGCCTGCGGCCAGTACATCGCTTTTGTCAGACTCTGTTCGAAGCTGCTCTAAATTATACTCCCGGTCTTGTGCTATCTTAAATTCGGGTTCAATTTCACCGGCTAAAACACATAGTGCCTTGCTTGAGAGTTTAAGAACTCCATAGGTTTCAATATCCTTGGTTAGATAATCCTGCACATTGGCCTGTCGAATGATCGATTTCCAATAATTGTCGGAATGCGCCTTTCCGATTCCAAAAAATTTGGTTGTTTCTAATTTATAGGATTTGGTGACGGAGTTTTCTTTGCCCATAATCAGGCTAATTAAATCTCGTGATTTAAATTTCTCTCCCAATGTTTTTACAATCTCAAGTAATTTTTTCAAATCCGAGAAAGCATCCACCACAGGGGGAGGATTTACGGCATTGTCATCCATTTTCGCCCCATCTCCGTGCACGGGATCAAACCGCTCGCCAAAATAATAAAGCAAGTATTGTCTTCGGCTCATTGAGGTTTCCGCATAACCGACCACTTCGTTTAAAAGCTGCAGTCCGATTTCTCGTTCTGAAACGGGCTTCTGCGCTAAAAATTTCTCTAGTTTTTCAATGTCTTTTGGATCGTAAAAAGCAAGACAGTAGCCCTCGCCTCCGTCTCGGCCTGCACGACCTGTTTCTTGGTAATAACTTTCTAGGGATTTTGGGAAATCGTAATGAATCACGAAACGCACATCGGGCTTGTCAATACCCATTCCAAACGCAATGGTTGCTACAATCACATCACAATCTTCGGTTAGAAAACCGTCTTGGTTCGCGACTCTGGTTTTTTGATCCAGTCCCGCATGATAAGGTCTCGCGTTAATGCCATTGACTTGCAACAATTGCGCGAACTCCTCCACCTTTCTACGGCTAAGACAGTAGACAATTCCTGATTTTCCTTTTCGAGCGTTTATAAATTTAACGATCTCTTTATCAATGTTGATTTTAGGACGAACCTCGTAAAATAAATTGGCTCGATTAAAACTCGATTTAAAGACTTTTGCATCGCTCATGCCAAGCGTTTTTTGAATGTCATCTTGCACCTTCGGCGTAGCCGTTGCAGTAAGGGCGATAACCGGCACGTCTGCAATCTTATCGATAATTAATTTGAGGTTCCTGTATTCCGGGCGAAAGTCATGTCCCCATTCGGAGATACAATGCGCCTCGTCAATCGCCACAAAAGAAATGGGTACCTCCTTCAAAAACTCCATATACTCCTCTTTAATAAGAGATTCAGGAGCCACATAAAGAAGTTTGGTAACCCCGCTTCTAATATCGCTAAATACTTGTGTGGTTTGGGTCTTGTTAAGGGAAGAATTTAATACGTGCGCTAGTCCTTTTTGGGAAGAAAGTCCATTGACCGCATCGACCTGGTTCTTCATCAGTGCAATTAAGGGAGAAACGACAATTGCCGTCCCGGGTGAAATAAGTGCGGGAAGTTGATAGCATAGTGACTTACCCCCGCCGGTGGGCATTAAAACGAAAACGTCTTGCTCGTCCAAAAGCGTTTCAATAATCTCCTCTTGGTGTCCCTTAAAAGTCGAGAACCCAAAATATTTCTTCAATTCACGCGATAAATCCGTGTTTTTCGTCCCCATCTAATTTTGTTTGCTAAATTTGCACATTACCCAAAGTTACTAAATAATCCCTTAAAAGGCAATCTTATCTTGGGTAAATTATCTAAAACTACTTTAAGTTGAAAAATTCAGATCTAATCCTTTTAGCAAAACGCTCCATTGACATTGAAATCTCTGAACTTGAATTACTCAGTCAGCGCATCGATTTAAGTTTTGCGAAGGCCGCCCAACTCATTAACCAAGCGAGTGGAAAACTCATTATTGTCGGAATTGGAAAATCCGCCCATGTTGCAAATAAGATTGTAGCGACGCTAAACTCTACGGGAACCCCCTCACAGTTTCTTCATGCGGCAGAGGCAATCCACGGAGATTTAGGACTCATCCAAAAACAAGATGTGGTTTTGTGCATTTCAAATTCCGGAAATTCCCCCGAAATCGTCACCCTTCTTCCTTACTTAAAATCGTACTCTAGCAACCTAATTGCTATGACTGGAAATCTAGAGAGCAAACTAGCACAAAGCTCTGATGTGGTCCTTAATACGCATGTGGAAAAAGAGGCCTGTCCTATTAAACTAGCCCCTACCAGCTCCACCACCGTTCAAATGGCATTAGGAGACGCTCTTGCCGTATGCCTTATGGAGCTAAATGGATTCAAAGAGCAAGATTTTGCGAAATTTCATCCAGGCGGTAGCTTAGGGAAAAATTTGACCGCTACCGTGGAGCAGTTTTTATCTACTCAAAAACCACAAGTAGCCCCCAATGCAAGCATACGAGAAGTCATCATTTCGATTAGCGCTTCCTCGCACGGGGTGACCGTGGTGATCGACCAAGAGAAAATCACAGGGGTGATTACTGACGGGGACTTAAGAAGAATGCTTTTGAATACGGAGGACATCTCCCAAATTTTTGCCAAAGACATTATGAGCGAAAATCCGAAGACCATCGATAAAAACGCTCTTGCAAAAGAGGCAATGGCGCTGATGAAAGACCGCAATATTGGTCAAATCATTGTGACCGATGAGAATAGCTATTACGGAATTATTGATATTCATCGTCTTTTGGACGAAGGCATTCTGTAAGCCTGCCCTTCAAACCCCTTTTGTTTCGCTAGGCGAATTGTAACTTATTGCGTATTTTCGCAACTTCAAAACCAAAATAAATCAAGCTTGTGGATCGCGAGAAAGACATGTCCTTAATTGGGCACATTGGAGAACTAAGAGGCCATTTAATTCGATGCATTATCGCCATTATCCTGTGTGGCTTTGTGGTAGGTTTTAACATCGAATGGATTATTGACCAGATCTTCTTTGGCCCCGTGAAAAATGACTTCCCTACGTTTCGTGCCATCAATTATCTTTCTCAAGAACTCGTAGGCACCAACGCAATTGAACTGCCAGCGGATTTCCCGGTACGGGTGCAAAAGCTCTATCAACAGTTCAATGTCATGATGAGCGTGTCGGTTATTGGAGGGATGGTTCTTTCCTTCCCATATCTTGTTTGGGAGCTTTGGAGGTTTATTTCTCCTGCACTTCATCCCAAAGAGCGAAAAAACTCTTCCCTGCTTATTAATTCCGTTTGGATCCTTTTCCTTTTAGGAATCTTGTGTGGGTATTATCTGATCCTTCCTTTTGCGATTAATTTTGGTGCTGTTTTTAAAATATCGGAAATTATTGAACCTTTGTATGACCTATCGGATTACGCCGCTTTGTTCTTTCAGATTGTAGTCGGTATGGGAATTGTTTTTCTTTTTCCCATCATTGTTTATTTCTTGACTGCCATTGGTATTTTAACCCCTACCTTTCTTAAAACGTACCGTCGACATTCGATCGTTGTGATTTTGGTCATTGCAGCCGTCATTACGCCTGCCGATATACTGAGCATGTCCATGGCTGCCCTTCCTCTTTTAGTCCTTTACGAATTCAGCATTGGCATTTGCAAACGTACGTATAACAAAATGCAAAAACGAGCTCAAAAGGTCGCGTAGTTTTTAGATTCATAGCTACAGAAAACCGCCTTATCCCTTAAAAAGGTCACCATTTTTTACTACTTTTGGGTCTTATAATTCAAGATATGAGATTCCTTACGTTTTTACTTTCTATTTCGTGCGCTCTTTTAAGCGCACAAACATTCACACGGCAAGACACCCTCAAAGGGTCCAATACGGAATTCCGTGATTTTTGGGATGTCAAAAAATACGATATTGTTGTAAAGCCGACGTTTGAAACCCAAACCCTAGAAGGCCAAAACACCATCACATTTGAAGTGACTGAGGATCGGAAAAATACGACCCTGCAAATCGATCTTCAATCCCCTATGAACTATAAGGTCCTTGAACACAACTTGGGTTCGCTTTCCGAAAAAAGAGAAGGAGACTTTCTGTTTCTTACCCCAAAAGTTCCGTTAAAAAAAAGACAAAGATACTCCCTTACCCTCGGTTTCTCTGGCGCACCAAAAATCGCCAAAAAAGCACCCTGGGACGGAGGCTGGGTCTTTGCAAAAGACAAGAAAAACCGTCCTTTCATGAGCGTGGCTCAGGAAGGCGAAGGACCCTCTTTATGGTTGCCCCTTAAAGACCAATGGCTCGACGAGCCTGATGAAGGTATGACCATGGAGATTATAACTCCAAACGACCTAGTGGGTGTTGGAAACGGACGCTTAGTTTCCAAAACCCAAAAGGGCGATTTCACTTGTTATCTTTGGGAAGTAAAAAACCCAATCAATGGATACTCCATGGTCCCAAACATAGGCCATTACGTCCATTTTGGAGAATCCTATGAAGGAGAAAAAGGGCCTTTGGATTTAGATTATTGGGTTTTGGATTATAACCTAGAAAAAGCCAAAAAGCAATTTGCGCAAGTAAAGCCTATGATGAAAGCCTTTGAATATTGGTTTGGTCCTTATCCTTTTTACGAGGACTCCTACAAACTAGTAGAAACTCCTTACTTGGGAATGGAACATCAAAGCAATGTCGCTTATGGTAACAACTACGAAAACGGCTACCTAGGACGCGATCTTTCCCAAACGGGAGTCGGTCTCAAGTGGGATTTCATTATCATTCACGAGACCGGACACGAGTGGTTCGCCAACAACATTACGGCAAGTGAAAAAGCGGACATGTGGATTCAAGAAGCGTTCACTAGCTATTCGGAAACGCTTTTCACCGAAAACTATTTAGACCCGGATTCAGCGGACCGCTACCAAATTGGGACCCGAAGAGCCATTCAAAACGACAAACCCATCATTGGACATTATGGCGTGAACGTGTCGGGAAGTGGCGATATGTATTACAAAGGAGCAAGTATGCTGCATACGATACGAGAAGCCGTAAACGACGATACGAAATTCCGCCACATGCTTAGAGCTCTTAACAAAACCTTCTACCATCAGATGGTTAGCTCTGCGCAAATTGAAAACGAGATGTCAAAACTACTAGATAGGGATCTCTCACCTGTCTTTAATCAGTACCTACGCGGAGTGAAGGTTCCGAAATTAGAACTTGTGCACAATCAAAAGCAAGGGACCCTTGAATTTAGATTTCAAAACACAGTTCCAAATTTCTCCTTACCTATTCACTTGAATAAAAATCGTACGATTACCCCAACGGCTCTTTGGCAAAGCATCAAACTTTCAAAAGGAGAAACCTTTGAAGTGAGTCCAAACTATTACCTCGAAGTAGAACTTAAAACTTCTTAAAAAGAAAAAGCTCTAAGACCTAAAAAAGCATCGCACGAGTTTTTCTCATGCGATGCTTTTTCTATTCCTGTTCTCGCCTTTTTTTCTTTATTTAATAGGAGAGAGTACATCGTACAAAGCCTGACTAATATTTCCTCCTTGATAGTTGTTCAAAATGACCGCAAATACATAGGATTTTCCACTGGAGCTGCGGTGGTATCCCGCAAAAGACTTCGTGTTTTTCATCGTTCCACTTTTCATTTTCATGCCGTTGCCTTGCACCGGAAACCCATTGTAAAACGCATCGAACCACCCCTGTTTTTTACTCCACAAAAGCGCTTTTACTTCTGCCTCTGCAGACACATAATTCTGAGGGGATAACCCGCTTCCGTCTGCAAAATTGATCATCCTTGAATTAATTCCTTTGCCTTTCCAAAAATCCTTCATGTAGGCAATCCCGCCGTCAAATGAATCGGAATTTGTTTTTTCTTTGGCCATGGTTTTCACAAGTGCTTCTCCATAAAGGTTGACACTTTTTTTCATAAAATAGTAAACCACTTGCTCTAAAGAGGGAGATCTATATTCAAGCAGTAGAGTTCCTTTGGGAACCCGCGGCTTATCCCCCGATTCAATTCTTTCGAGCGACGAAGTTTTAACTTCGCCCTCCAGCTCAATTCCAGCTTTTTTAAGCCCTGCTTTTAACTCCAAACCCAATTGCAAAGGAGGGTTGGGAATAACCCCGGACACGGTCATGGATTTGTTAGGTAGGGTTCCATTCACATAAGCGACGTTCGAAAAAGGGGCCGTAAACACAAGGCTCTGATCGGAGCTCCCACCCGCTTTTAAATCGTTCACCCATTTTACTCCTTCTAAATCCATATTGAATCCCCGGATTTCTTTTCCGGACGTTTTCATGTCAAATTGATTCTCTCGCCAATTGACACCAAATACACCTGCACCATAATAGTTGCCTAAATCGTTCCATGGCCAACCGCCCGGTATGGTTTGAAAATCAAAATTAGAATCGTCGATCCAAAGGTTTCCAGATACTTTTTTGATTCCCTTTTCTTTTAGCGCAGACACCACTGCCTTTTCAAAATCCTCGGGTTTATGATCCGAATAACGCCAACTGCCTAACGTAGGATCTCCATTGGAAAACACATACAAGCTACCGTTTAAAACGTCATTTGAAATTTGCCCCTCATAGGACAAAGTCGTTTTCCATTTAAAATCACTTCCAAGAGACTCTAGAGCAGCGCCTGCGGTAAAAATTTTTTGGGTGGAGGCACTTGAGAGCCCCTTTCTACCCTCGTGCTCATAGAGCAAATTTCCATTTTCATCTGCAACGTAAAAGGATAAACTTGCCGAATAAGCGGCAGAAGAATTCAAAAGAGATTGAACTTGCCTTTCTAAACGCTCTGCGGTTGACTGAGCAAAGGCGAAGGCACTGATAAAAACAAACAGTAGGGCACTATATTTCATACATAAAATTATAAATCTAAGCTTGCATCGAAGGGTGGAAACCCTACTTTCTCTTTCGAAACGAAACAAAATCAGTTCCACCATTCGATTCCACAAAGAAAAATTAGACTTTAAAAGTACAGAAATTAGTTAAATACTCCTCTACTATTTTTAAGTATCCTCTAAATACGAAAGGAAAGAAAACGAGAATCCCATTGCTTTGTATTCTACGAAACTAGCGTTATCTTTGCAATAGACCCCACTCCAAATGAACCTATTCGATTTAATTTTAGCTCCGGACCCAGGCGCAAGGCTTGAACACATGCAATTGCAGGCAGATCAAAAAGAGGCCCTCGAGCAGCTTTTGAAAGAACAAAAGTTTACTGAGCAACTGACTCACTACGGACTTGAAATAAACAATAAAATTCTCTTCACAGGCCCTTCGGGTCTTGGAAAGACCATGGCTGCCAAAGCCATTGCCCATGCGCTTTCTCGCCCAATAATCATCTTAAATCTGAGCAATCTCGTGAGTCCACGCATCGGAGAAACGGCTCAAAATCTAAAACAAATCTTTGACAAAGCCTCCCGAGACAAAGCGATTTTATTCCTGGATGAATTTGACCACATTGGAAAAGCTAGGTCTTTAGAGGATAAGGAGGTTGGAGAAATGCGACGACTTGTAAACTCTCTAATTCAACTCATCGATTACTTCCCACAAAAAGCAATTCTAATTGCGGCTACCAACCATCCAGAGGTTGTCGACACCGCTATTTTAAGAAGGTTTCAAGTGCATATTTCCTTTCACATGCCCACTAAGGAGCAATTAGACCGGTATTATGATCAACTTCTTGAGAAATTTCCAACGGAGCTCACTCGAATCGATCGCCACTATGAAATCTCTTACGCAAAAGCAAAAGACCTTTGCCTAACGCAGGTAAAAAAGAATTTGATTTCGAAATTAGAATCTGAAGATTAACGTCCGATCACAAAAACCGTAGGAATCTTGTGAAGATCTGTCTTTTTCTTTCTCCACTCCGAGACTTTCAAAGTCTGGATGAATTCCTCGGTAGGATGCCCAATATTGGAGGCAACACATAGCTTCTGCTGCGGGGAGAGTGTTTTGCATAGATCTTCTAGCATCGCATTGTTGCGGTAAGGAGTTTCCATGAAGATTTGACTGGTTCCCGTTTTAAGAACCGTTTGCTCAAGCTGCACAATCTTATGCCTGCGTTCTGCTTTATCAATCGGCAAATACCCGCTAAAGGTAAACTGTTGACCGTTAAATCCACTTGCAATCAATGCCAAAATCATCGAAGAGGGTCCATTGATAGGCACTACTTGAACTCCATTTTCATGACACCAAGAAACGAGGATATTGCCCGGATCGGCAAGACAAGGAAGACCCGCTTCTGACAAAAGTCCACAATCCGTTCCCTCTTTCAACCAGTCAAGTCCTTCCCCCAACTCCTCGGTCTGGGTGTACTTGTTAAGAAGAATTAACTTAAGATCACTTTGTTTTTTTTCAGGACAAAAGAATTTAATAACGCGACGAGCTGTTTTCTCATTCTCAACAAAATAGCAATCGATCTTTGCGATATACTCTGAGATCACCGGCGCAAAATGACTCTTCGGTGTAAGTTCGCTCAAGTAAGCAGGTAAAAGTATAAGCATATCCTTCTATTAATGGGTTCTTTTAAGTTCAGCGGCAAGCTCATCAAGAGCCTTATCGAGCAAATCATAAACTTCATCAAATCCTTCCTGGTCTCCAAAATAAGGGTCAGGTACCTCACTCCTATTTTCAAGAAGCAATTGCACTTTGCGAGTCTGCTCCTTATTTTCAGCCAATTGAAGTGCATTTTCGAGGTTGGATCGGTCCATACAGTAGATCCGATCGTACGCATTCAAATGCTCCTTTTTAAAGCCTTGTGCTCGATGCATAGAAAGATCTAGACCTCTATTTTTTGCCGTTTGAATCATACGGCTATCTGCCGGATTTCCCTGGTGCATAAAACTGGTGCCCGCACTAGCCACCTCAAAATTACTGGGTAATTTGGATCGCAATAGGCCCTCTGCAAGAGGACTTCTACAAATATTGCCAAGGCAAAGCATTAGAATTTTCATAGTCTTTTTAAATCAGAATTAGAAGCGAATTTAAAAAAAAAATGAAGAACACTGGATTCTTCATTTTAACTTATATTCACCTCGGAGAATCTATTTTTTAATTTTCTCGGAGAGCTCCTTTACGTATTTTTTAATCTCTTTGTCAATTTTGGAAGTATCCTTGATGGTTTCACAAGCGTACATCACAGTAGAGTGATCCTTTCCACCCATTTCTTCCCCGATTTTAGAGAATGTATTCGAAGTAAGTTCCTTTGAGAAGTACATCGCCAATTGTCTTGGAAGTGCGATGTCCCTTTTTCTGGACTTAGAAAGCAACTGCTCCCGATTAATTCCAAAATACTCGCACACCACTTCTTGAATGTAAGGAATGTTAATTACTTTCTTCTGAGTGGAGGCAATCTTATTAATGGTATCTTTTAAAAGCTCTAGACTTAAATCGGATTTGTAAATAGTAGAATAGGCAATCACAGAATTGATTACTCCGATTAGTTCTCTTACGTTTGATTTCACCTCGCCCGCAAGGTAATTTACCATATCGTCCGTTAGGACAATTCCATCTCGGCTTAATTTGTCTACGATAATCTTGCGTCTCGTTTCAAAATCTGGAGATTTAATTTCTGCTGAAAGTCCCCATTTAAAACGTGAAACAATTCGCTCCTGAATATCTTGGATATCCACAGGCGCTTTGTCTGAGGTTAAGATGATTTGCTTTCCGTTTTGGTGCAGATAATCGAAAATATGGAAGAAGCTATCCTGTGTCGCTGCTTTTCCAGACAGAAACTGAATATCGTCAATGATCAGCACGTCCACCATTTGGTAATAGTTCTGAAACTCTGTTTTGTTCTGGGCCTTTGCCGCAGACACAAATTGTTGAATGAATTTTTCTGAGGAGAGATACAAAACGACCTTATCGGAAAAATTCTGTTTCACTTCCAGTCCAACCGCATGGGCCACGTGCGTCTTTCCAACGCCTACCCCTCCATGCAAAAACAAAGGGTTAAATGCAGTACCCCCAGGACGTTTCGCGATAGATTTCGCCACGGTGGATGCAAATTTATTGCTCTCACCTTCCACAAAGTTATCAAAGGACAAATGAGGAATCAGATTTGAATCAATGTTTATTTTTTGAATTCCTGGAGCCACTCGAGGATTAATCAAGTTCGAAGATTTAGGCATGGCCTGTTGAATCTTCGGGGCAGGTACGGAATTTCCTTTTACGTTTTGTACGATGGGTTTTTCTTTTCCTGAAGGCTTGTTCTCCATGACAGAATACCAAAGCTTCACGCCTTTTCCAATATTCTTTCTTAAAGCGGCCGACAAAAGGGAGAGATAGGTGTCCTCGATGTATTCTTTGTAAAAATCACTTGGAACCAAAAGGGTTAGATTGTGGTTTACCAAAGAAAGAGGCTCCACTTTATCAAACAATAGATCAAACGATCTTTCCAATTTCTTCAGATCGTCAATATCCTCTGCTGCATTAAGATTGTCCCGCATGAATTGCAGACACTTTTCCCATATCAATGATAAATCTTGATCCAT